>JBFWWI010000002.1:0-542895 GCA_050246275.1 Pyrinomonadaceae bacterium | reverse complement strand
CAAGCAGGATGTGCTCGCGCGTCTGCGGCATCGGCCCGTCCGTCGCCGCCACCACAAGAATAGCTCCGTCCATCTGCGCCGCTCCCGTGATCATGTTCTTCACATAATCCGCGTGCCCAGGGCAATCCACGTGTGCGTAGTGACGGTTCGCCGTCTCGTACTCCACGTGCGCCGTAGCGATCGTGATACCGCGGGCCTTCTCTTCCGGCGCATTGTCGATCGAATCAAACGCCCGCACCACCATCTTCGGATTGTGCTTCGACATCACCTTCGTGATCGCCGCCGTCAATGTCGTCTTCCCGTGATCCACGTGACCGATCGTCCCTATGTTCACGTGCGGCTTCGAACGGTCGAATTTCTCTTTGCTCATAAACTTTGCCCCTCAGAATCTAGTTATTAAGGTAACCCCAACTTCTAAACCTTTCCTGCAGTTCGCGGTCGTCACGAAAAGCCTGGAAGTAAATATATTCGGGAGCCAGATCCGCTCCGTTTTCCCAAACGAGCGTATCGAGTTCCTTGTCGACAACGAACCTCTTAAACTCCGATTCGTCTTTCAAACCTTCAAAAACCGGGCCGCGGATCGCTTCCATCAGATCTGCTACACCCTTTCTACCATCGCTGAACGACACTTCGACGCGGTACCCGTCAATATACTTCGCCTCAACAAGCTTGATCAGCATCACCTATTCCAACGGAGCGATCGGAATCGGATTCTCATTCCGTTCGCACAGTTCCCAATCAACCAAAAGCTCGTCTCGATGGAGCTCATACCATTCGAGCACATGCTTTAACGCTCTTCTCGGAAAGGTCCCCTCGACCAGGCCGTCAATGATGAAGACCTTTATCTCGTATTCCCCATACTTTGCGTGAAAGTGTGGCGGAGCGTGGTCGTTCCAGTACATTGCGATGACTATTCCTAGAAATCTGCTAAGTACCGGCATTGTCAAAAACCTTAATTACTAGCTCCCTTCACCTTCGCGATGATCTCTTCGGCAACGTTTCTCGGTGCTTCCGAGTAGCGCTCGAAGTGCATCGAGGAGGTCGCGCGTCCCTGGGTCGCAGACCGAAGGTCGGTCGTATAACCGAACATCTCCGAGAGCGGCACGAATGCGGTCACGACCGAAACATTGCCCGGACGTGGTTCCATCTTGTCGATCTGGCCGCGGCGTCGGTTAAGGTCGCCATTGACCGCGCCCATATACTCTTCCGGCGTCACGACCTCGACCTTCATTATCGGTTCGAGCAGGATCGGCTTTGCCTTTTTGACCGCGTCCTGAAACGCGAGGCTGCCGGCGATGTGGAACGAACGCTCGTCCGAGTCCACCTCGTGATACGAACCAAAAACAAGGCTTGCCTTGATGTCCACAAGCTCGTAACCGGCGAGAAAACCGCGCCGCATCGCATCGCGAATGCCTTCGCCGACGGGCTTGATGAACTGCCTCGGGATGGCGCCGCCCGTGATCTTGTCTTCGAATACAAAGCCTTCGCCCGGTGCCGGTTCGATCTCGAGTTCGACGTGGCCGAACTGGCCGCGGCCGCCCGACTGCTTCTTGAATATCTCTTTGCCCGGCGCCGCCATCGTGATGGTCTCGCGATACGCGACCTGCGGCTTGCCGACGTTCGCCTCGACGCCGAATTCCCGCTTCATGCGGTCGACGATGATCTCGAGGTGGAGTTCGCCCATACCGGCGATGATCGTCTGCCCCGTCTCATGGTCGGTCGAGACCTGGAACGAGGGGTCTTCCTGAGCGAGGCGGTTTAGAGCGACGCCCATCTTGTCCTGGTCGGCACGCGTTTTCGGCTCGACCGCAACGCGGACCACCGGGTCCGGGAACTCCATCGATTCGAGGATGATCTGCTTGGATTCATCCGAGATGGTGTCGCCGGTCGTGACGTTCTTCATACCGCCGATCGCGACGATCTCGCCGGCCGATGCCGTTTCGAGGTCTTCGCGCTTGTTGGCGTGCATGAGCATCAGGCGGCCGACGCGTTCCTTGTTGTTCTTGATCGTGTTATAGACGTACGAACCGGAGTTGACCGTACCGGAATAGATCCGCACGAATGCGAGCTGTCCGAGGTGCTTGTCCGCCATCAGCTTAAATACAAGGCCCGAGAAAGGTGCCTTTGCATCCGCATCTCGCGTTTCGACCTCGTCGGTCTTGGGGTTTGTCCCCTCGATCGCGGGAACATCGAGCGGACTCGGAAGGTAATCGACAACCGCATCGAGCAATGTCTGGACGCCCTTATTCTTAAATGCAGAGCCGGTGACGACCGGCACGATCTTGAGATCGATGGTTCCCTGGCGAAGTGCCTTGCGGATCTCGTCTTCCGAGATCTCCTCGCCCTCGAGGTATTTGGCCATCAGATCGTCGTCGATGGCCGAAACCGCCTCGACAAGCTTTTCGCGCCATTCCTTTGCCGATTCGACGAGCTCGGCGGGGATCTCGGCCGTCTCATACTCGGCGCCTTTCGTCTCGTCGTTCCAGATCAGGCCCTTCATCGAGATAAGGTCGATCACGCCCTTGAGCTGGTCTTCCTCGCCGATCGGTATCTGCAATGCGACCGCGTTCGCCCCGAGGCGGACGAGGATCGAATTGAAGCTTCTCTCGAAAGATGCACCCGCACGGTCGAGCTTGTTTATAAAGCAGATACGCGGGACGCCGTACTTATCGGCCTGACGCCAGACGGTCTCGGACTGCGGCTCAACGCCCGCGACGCCGTCGAATACCGCGACCGCACCGTCGAGCACGCGAAGCGAACGTTCGACCTCCATCGTAAAATCGACGTGCCCCGGCGTGTCAATGATATTGATGCGGTGGTCCTGCCCGTTGCGCTTCCAGAAACAGGTCGTCGCAGCGGACGTGATAGTAATCCCGCGCTCCTGCTCCTGCTCCATCCAGTCCATCGTCGCGGTGCCCTCGTGGACCTCGCCGATCTTGTGCGAAACGCCTGTATAGAACAGCACGCGCTCGGTCGTCGTGGTCTTGCCCGCGTCGATGTGGGCCATGATCCCGATGTTTCTGTATTTGTCTAAGCTAATATTAGCCATTACTTCAAATTTCCACCGCAGAGACGCGGAGTCGCCGAGTTTTTCAAAACCGATGCAGATTCGATCTCTCTAATCCTCTCTGCGTCTCGGCGTCTCGGCGGTTAAAAAACCTGTTAGAACCGATAGTGAGCGAACGCCTTGTTCGCCTCAGCCATGCGGTGGACGTCGTCCTTCTTCTTGACCGCACCGCCGCGGCCCTGATTCGAATCCAAAAGCTCGCCGACGAGCCTGTCGATCATCGTCTTTTCGCTGCGTCCGCGTGCATTCGCCACGATCCAGCGGATCGCGAGAGCGTTGCGCCGGTCGCGGCTCACCTCGAGCGGCACCTGATATGTAGCACCGCCGATACGCCTTGACTTGACCTCGAGCGTCGGGGCCACGTTATCGACAGCCTTCTTGAACACCTTGAGCGGTTCTTCGCCCGTACGGTCAGCGATCTTGTTCATCGCTCCGTAAAAGATGGCTTCGGCAACCGACTTTTTGCCTTCCCACATCATTCCGTTGATGAACTTGGTCACCAACTGGCTGTTGTAGATCGGATCAGGAAGTATTTCTCTACGCTCTGCTACTCTTCTTCGTGCCATAAATCAGTGTTCAGTCATCAGTGGTCAGTGGTCAGCAGCGGTCTTTCCGACCACTGGCCACCGCCCACCGTCCACTATTTAGCTCCCTTTGGACGCTTCGCACCGTACTTCGAACGGGCCTGGTTGCGGTTCGCGACGCCCGAGGCATCCAGCGTTCCGCGGATGATGTGATAGCGCACACCCGGAAGGTCCTTTACACGGCCGCCGCGGATAAGCACGATCGAGTGCTCCTGCAGGTTGTGGCCGATTCCCGGTATATAAGTAGTGACCTCGATCTGGTTGGTCAGGCGTACACGGGCGACCTTTCGGAGAGCCGAGTTCGGCTTTTTCGGCGTCGATGTATATACACGCGTGCAAACGCCCCGCTTCTGCGGATTCGCCTGCAGCGCCGGGCTGGCCGTCTTGTATTTGACTCTCTCGCGGCCCTTGCGAACCAATTGATTAATAGTCGGCATAATCTTTTCGGAGCGGGGACACTCATGTCCCCAACGCCGCCTGCGGCGTAAAAACTCTTTCGTGCCTCGCACTCATGGGGACAAGAGTGTCCCCGGCTCCATTATCAAAAAGGCAAAACTAACGTCTCACCTGACTCTTTCCGGAAATTTTCCGGCAGTTAGCTCAAGCAGCACTAGCTGGTTGAATTCAGTAGCCCGCACGCAAGTTAGGGCTCTTTGTAATAGATTGTCTCGAATTCAGAAAGCGAAACTTTGCTGTAGCGTGGCAACGGAGCGGGGACACTCTTGTCCCCATCATGATCCCAAAACGCCGTTGGTGCGGCGCCCTTTACGCTACAATTCCTGTTAAAGCTTTCAAAAATCTGCGTGTTAGCCGTTCCCACGGCCACACAAATACCCGAACCGTCAAAGTCCGAAACTCTAGATATTATGATTTTGCCGAATTCGTGTCAAGCCCAAGCAGGCTGATTATGTTGTAAAGGGAAACTGGAATTATCGCATTTCGAGGTTCTGCGAGAAACGTCTCGATCGAAGGTCTGGCTTGACTGTTCGGCGTCGCCGACGGCGAAGAACTTATAAAGCCTAGGTGCAGCTAGTTCTGTGGGTCAGGGCCACTCGCGACCTATCCCGCCAATTCCGTCCCGCAGGGACGACACGATAATAGTACTCGCGATCTATCCCGCCAATTCCGTCCCGCAGGGACGACACGACAATAGCCCACCCGTTCACGGGTGGGTAATCGTGTATAATCCCCGAAGTCCCGCCAGGGACGGCTGAAAAACCCGACAAGATATGGCCCACTCATACGCTAGCCTTCTCTTCCACTGTGTCTTCAGCACCAAAGAGCGTCGTCCAATGATCACGCCGGCACTTCAATCTCGCCTTTACGCCTACATAGGCGGGATCGCTCGAAAGAACAAGATGAAACTCATCGCGATCGGCGGGATCGATGATCACATCCATCTCCTCATATCGCTCGCGAAAACGATGGACATCGCAAAGGCGATGCAACTGATCAAGGGCGGCTCTTCCAAATGGGTACACGACGAATTTCCTGAGCACCGCCTATTCGAATGGCAAGAGGGTTACGGAGCCTTTTCGATCGGTATCGGCGAGGTCGATAGAACTGTGCGATACATCAACGATCAGGCCGGGCACCACAAGAAGAAAGATTTCAAGACGGAATTCGTATCGTTCCTCGATGCGCACGGCCTCGAATACGAACTGAACCACGTGTTCGATTGATCGTCGGACTCAGCCGTCCCTGACGGGACTTCTTACATATTCGACGCATCCCCACCCGTAAACGGGTGGGCTATTAACGGCCGTCCCTCGCGGGACGTTTCACGACGCGTGTGGCCGCACAAGGTCCCGCACGGGTTCGCCTTTGACGACCAAACACCAATGCCCGTGGCGGATGCAAACCTCGGGGCGTAATCATATGACCCTCATTCTCCCCAGGTTCTCGTGCCTGATGCCAAAGAGGGTACGGCGTTTTCGCATGGCGTTGCCCGACCGGTCGAACATATACCAGACGGATGGCCCGCGCGGGCCGCGACGTTCGATAAAGATCTCTTTGCCGAGAGCGTCCCATGCCCGGTCGAGATCGCGGATGGCGACGCGGTTCGGGCCGTAGATCGGCGGCGGCGGTTGGTAAACGGGTCGCTGTTCAGGGCCATCGACGCCGCGGCCATCGGGATCGCCCGGATCGTCAAAAAACCCGTAGCGGTCCTCTTCGGGCCCGTCGTCAGCCTCGTTTTCGAACTTGTCCCTTTCCACTTCTTCGAGCTCGCCGAGTGCGGGCGTCCATTTTTTGCCGAGCCTTCGCGCCCACGTGTGCGAAAAGCCAAGTTCGTCGCCGATCCACCGGTAAGTTCTGCCTTCGTCGCGCATCCGCTTTACACGGCAGATCATACGCCGCCGTTCCGGGTCCATCCCGTCGGCGAACCGCTCGTCGAAATGCAACCGAAGCATTCCGTCATCGCCCCGCACAATGGTCGCGTACGGGGCCGTTTCATCGGTCCAGAATATCGGCGAACGCGAACTCGTCTGGATCAGAAAGTATTCTGAGCCGCTCTCCCGCTTGCGGTGCCGCCCAAGGCAGAAAACGCTGTCCGCCGCCCGACAGAGTATGCGTGAGCGGCCGAGGTCAGCCTCGCTCACATACCGCCGCTGGCCGGGGCCCGCCGCGTCCGACAATACAAGCACCGAGATATTCAGCTCGCTCCGCAGCCGGCGCAGCCCGCGCATCAGCCAGAGCGTCTCCAGCGTGCCGTCGTGCGTGCGCTTTATGGCCGAGAGGTCGTCGATCACGACGATCCGGATGTTGTTCGCCGAGACCACTTCGCGTATCCAGGCGACGAGGTCGGCGTCAGCGGGCGGCGCCCCTCGATACAGGCTTTCCGCAAAGCGATAACGCCGCTTCCCCGCTCGGCCCGCCTCGCCCGAGGTGTACCGTGCTCGAAATTGTGCATCCTCCATGACGAGATCGACATAGAGCACGTTTCGCCGCCCGGCCGGCATACGAAATCCGCCGATCGGCCTCCCGCGGGCGAGCGCATCCGCGATCTGCATCGCGAGGATGCTCTTGCCCGTGCCCGGTTCGCCAAATAGCAGTGCCACTTCTCCCTCCCGCCAAAATTCGTCGAACAGGTGCCTCGGCGGTTCGGATCGCTTCCATTTCGTGAAACAGTCGTTGGCTTTTCTAAGGTTCGTTCCCGTGCCGCTTATCGGCGATCTCTCATTCATATCCGCCTCGGCGTCGTGTCGCTTTTCGTTGACAAATACGACGTTTGTTGGCATACTCACGACGGGTGTTGTATGCAACAATGTATCATAGACGCTACAGCGGCGAACGTCAAGCGTTTTTTTGGAAGAGAACCGCACGCGCCGCGACGAATTTCTCGTATGCTCAACATTCGCAATATGTTACGGGCACAAACTTTCTGGTTTCCAAAGCGGTTTCCAGACGGGTTTCCAGGCTGGTTTCCAGGGCGGTTTACACAGGGTTTCCGGGGCCGCCTCGCGCGCGTGCTTCCTGCCCCGAGGGCCGGCCGGCCCATCTTTGCCCAATCGGACGCTTTTTGCTTAAATACTCGTTTGCTTAGAGGAAGGAATTGGCACAATGAACAACGCATTTATCAAAGCTCTTGAGAGACATACCGAGGCGGAATGGCTTGCCGCCGTCGAATCGCTGCTGCCCGCCATACACGAGGTCGACCGCAACGCCGTCCAGATATGGTTCCGCTTTTACCCGCTCGACCTCGTCCGCTATCTCGAATCGGCCGAGGACGTGGAACAGGCGATGAAGGGCATCAATCTGGAAGGCGATTTCGGCCTGCTCGATAAGATCGACACGTCGCACCGCTTTCTCTTCGGCCATCGATATTGGCCGCAGGTCCGACAGGCGGTCATCGCCCGAGCCGCCGGCGAAGCGGAATTTACGGACCTCGCTTCCGAGATCAAAGCTGTCGCCGCCGAGGTCGCAAAGGCGGCAAAGGCCGACGAAAAGCTCACGACCGCCATCTCTGCCGTCGGCCTGATGACGCTGGTACAGGCCGGCTTCGACGATCTGAAGGCCGCACCCGGCATCGCCCAAAAGCCGGCGGGAATTATGGCGAAGTCGCCCGATCAGATCGTGGCCGAGCGTGCGAAAGATGATTCGCAGGGCCTGTTCGGGTTTCTCAAAACGATAGATAAGCGATTCTCGGTCGAATTCAACGCCTTCGCCTACGACGGTGATCTGAAGATCATCAACGAGGAAGAGATCGCATCCGCCTCACAGAAAGACCGGTCGCGCGATTGGCAGTCGCTCGATCCCCGCTGCTGGGAAGGCCCCGTGCCGATCGAGTGTACGTCGGCCTCGTGCGGGACCTGCTGGGTCGGTGTCGTCGGCGGGCAGGAAAAGCTCTCAGAGCCGAGCCCGCGCGAACGCCGTGCGATGAGAGTCTTCGGCTATAACCAAACGGACGATGCGAAGCCGTTCATGCGGCTTGCCTGCCAGGCAAAAGCGACCGGCAACGTCTCGATCGTCATCCCACCGTGGAACGCCGTCTTCGGAAAAAAGGTCCGCGGCAACGTCGAGGATGTAGAGCTCGAACCCGTGACAAGCTCTGCCAAAAAGCTCCGCGAGACGATCGCGACCGCGGTCTCCGGGGAGTAAGGAATGAGCCGCGAATCGCACCCAAATTCGCGGCTTATAACTTTAGATGTATTCCTCGTCGACGAAGCACCATGCCCAGTCGTCGAACTTCTCGATCGACCGCATTATCGGATGGTCGGTCTCATGAAAATGAGCGGTCGCATGTTTGTTCTTTGAGGTATCGCAGCAGCCGACATGGCCGCACGTTAGGCATAACCGAAGGTGCACCCATTCGTCACCGATCCGCAGGCACTCCTCGCAGCCCGCGGCACTCGGGAGCACCGGCCGTATGCGGTCGAGATGCGAGCAGACGTCCGCACCCACCGTGGGAACGTAGTCGATGCGGGCTTCGAGATCGATGCCGGTCTCGTCAACGAAAGCGGCCAGTGTCCTTTCGGGACCGGCGGTCTCCCGCCGCTCCGGATTAGCGGTGTTCGGCGGCCGGAACATGGCGGCGTTCCTCACAAATGCCTCGGTCGGGCCGGAGAGTTCCAGTTCGTCGCCCGCGGCAAAAATGAGGTCGGGCGGAACGGGTTCTATCTCCGTGCCATTGCGGTGCAGCGACCTCAGCTCGAGCCCGAAGTCGCTGAGCATCCGAAGGGCTCCGGCCGTATCTCCCTCGATGGCGGATCCCGGCCGCACCTTGACCAGACGCGAATCGAAACACTCCGTTCCGGTCTCGCATTTGAACAGGGAGTTGTCTATTCCGATCTCATCGGCAAGGAGTTCGGCGTAACCGTTCCTCCGGGCGATCTCCTCATAGGCCTCGATCTTCTCCGGCGGGATCTGATAATCGCGGAGAACCTCGCCGAAAAGCTGGACGATCGATTCCAGCTCCTCCGCGATCACGGTGTCGGCACCGGCCGAGGCAAGCTCCTGGACCTCCTCGGTATATCGCGTCCGCACGACGATCCTCATCGTCGGATTCAACTGGCGGGCGACGGAGGTGATGCGGTGGGCCATCGACGGATTGTCGTCGGCGATGACCATCATCTTCGCCGACTCTATCCCGACATGCCGGAGCAGGAATGGCTTGGTCGCATCGCCGCGAACCACCGGCAGCCCGTCGGCTTCGGCTTCGTTGGCACCCGCAGGGCTGAGGGTCGTGATCAGGTACGGAATGCCCGAACCGGCAAGTACGCGGACGAGACATCGGGCCGCATCGCCGTAACCCGCGACGATCACGTGGTCTTCCACATCGAGGGCCTCGCCGAGCGACTCGCCCCCGTCATCCGGCGGAGCGCCGGCAACATCGCGTCTGCGGATGATCTTGGCAGAAAGGCCGCTGCCGATGTTCATCAGGAACGGCGTCAAGACCATCAGCACGACCGTCGCCGCGATGAACGTCTGAGAACCTCCGGTACTCGCACCCACGGGAAAGAGGCCGACTTCGCGGCCGGCCCGTTCGAGTACGAAGGAGAACTCGCCTATCTGGGCGAGCATTAACGCGGAGGCCGCCGCGACCGGCGTCGCGTAACCCAGAACGCGGACGGAGAACCATGTCGTCGCTATCTTTATTATGAGTACGGCGCCGATCGCAACAACCACCAACGGGAGATTTCGGACGAGGAAGCCAACATCAAGCAGCATGCCCACCGAAACGAAAAATGTCGCCGAGAACAGTATCTGCAGCGGAAGGGTCTCGCTCAACGCGTGCTGGGAAAAGCGGCTCTCGCTCACCATCAGGCCCGCCAGAAACGCGCCGAGCGAAAGGCTCACACCCGCCAGATTGGTCAGATACGCCGTGCCGAAACAGATGGCGATGACCGTAAGGAGGAATAGCTCAGGCGAACAGGTCTTGGCGACCATCTCTAGAATCTTCGGCATTATCCGCCTTGCCACGACGAGTACGATCGCTATGATCGCGGCGGCCTTTACCAGAGCGAACAAGATCTCACCGGTACCGCCGCCGCCCTGGGCCGACAGGACGGGTACCAGAAGGACCATGACCACGATCGCCAGGTCCTGGAATATCAGCAACCCGAGGCCGACCTGTCCGTGTTCGGAGTTCGTCTCCGCCTTATCCGCTAAAAGCTTCAGGACGATCGCTGTCGAACTGAGTGCGACGAGCATCCCGGTAAAAACTCCGGTCTTCCAATCCACCCCGAAAGGGATCAGCACGATCGCGACCAGAAGGATGGAGAGGCCTACCTGCATCGTTCCACCGCCGAGGATCAGACGCCGGATGCGTGCAAGCTTTTCAAGGCTGAACTCAATGCCGATCGTGAAAAGCAATAGGATCACGCCGATCTCCGCGGTCGCATCGACAAGGGCCTGGTCCCTCACGAGCCCGAGAGCATTTGGTCCGATCAAAACGCCGGCGACGAGAAACCCCACGATCGGGACTAGGCGAAGCCTGAAACAGATATACGCGATCACCGCACCGGCAACGATCAGTACCACGGTCTCGGTCAGAAACTGCGGTATCGCACCCGCGGCTATAACGGTTGGTATATTCATCGTCAAAAGGGTCCACATCCGGTTTTTACAATTAGAGAACCATTTTGCTCCATTAGATCAAAAAGAAAAACAGGAACACCTGCAGAATGTCAGCCGGGCGAAGGTAGGAGCGATGGCCCGGAAAGTTGACCGGGACTCTCGCCATGAGGAGCACCTGCATACGGCCAACCTCTCGAGTGTATCGTCATCGTACACCGCGTCGACTCACCCTCTTAACCACTCCCGAAACCGCAACCCCCTTACTTTCAGGATTTTAACGCAGATCTATGACCACGGCATATCACTTGCTTAATGTTGCAGAGGACAAAATAAGTGCTCTCCCCACAAAATATATGGCAACACCCAGGCATCAGCTATCAGGCATCAACGCGTCTCCGGTCCGGCATCGTGTCGAAGAAGATCGTCCGCTCGCAAACTTCCTAAATCGTGACCTGAGCCTCCTGGAATTCTTCAGGAGCGTGCTTGAGGAAGGTTTGGACGAGACACTTCCATTGCTCGAACGGCTAAAGTTCATGGCGATCTTCTCGTCAAATATCGACGAGTTCTTTATGATCCGCGTATCGACCCTTAAGGAAAAGTTGGGTTTGCGATCTATGGTCTCGCCTGATGGTTTGACCGGCCCGGAGCTGCTGGCTGAGATCCGAAGCCGTGTGATCGAGATGAGCCAGCGGCAGTCGGATTCGTTAAAGAGTACTATTCTTCCGGGGCTCGCAAAAGCGGGCATAGAGCTTCGGTCCTATAGCTCACTCAATGCGGAAGAAAGGGATCGCATGGCGACATATTTTGACGAGCACGTCTTGCCGGTTTTGACTCCTCAGGCGGTCGATCCTACCCATCCCTTCCCGTACATATCCGGGGGATCGCTCAATCTGGGACTTTATATCAAGCCCACCCTCTCTAAGCGGGTTGCGCGGGCGTTTGCGAAGATCGGAGACGAGTTCTTCGTCCGCATCGAGGTTCCCTCCTTCCTGCCACGATTTGTGCCTCTCGACGACAGTGAAGAGGCCCGCTTTGTCCTCATCGAAGATGTTCTCAAAAACAATATCCGAAAGGTCGCCCCGGATGCAGACCCCGGTCGTTGTTATATGTTCCGGATCACCCGCGACGGAGTTCTGGATCTTCGGGAGTCTGAGGCCCGGGACCTTCTCGAAACGATGGAAGAAAACTTGAAAGAACGCCGGTTTGGCGATGTCATTCGGCTCGAGGTTGAAAGGTCAATGCCGGAGAGAATGATCGACCATCTCGGCGCATCTCTAAATATCGATCAAGGCGATGTGTATGTCGTGGACGGGCCAATGAACGGTTCGGATCTCTGGTCGCTGGTCGATCTTGATCGGCCGGACCTCAAGGAAGCTCCGATCAAGCCGCGGAAGGTCGAAGCTCTGTCCGGCGGTGAGCCGGTCTTTGACGTGATCAAGCGTAGCGATATCCTACTCCACCACCCGTACAACCCGTACAGTACCGTCACGGATCTGATCGCCGAGGCCGCCGAGGACCCGGATGTACTCGCGATCAAGATGTGTCTCTACCGGATCGGCGAAGATTCTCCGATCGCTCCGCTCCTTATAAAGGCAAGCGAGAACGGAAAGCAGGTTACCGCGATGATCGAGATCAAGGCTCGGTTTGACGAGGCCAATAACATCGAATGGGGCAAGCGTTTAGAGGAGGCCGGCGTCCACGTCGTGTACGGCCTGCTCGGCCTTAAGACCCATGCGAAAACTACATTGATCGTCCGAAAGGAAGGCAGCGAATTGAAAGGGTACGTGCACTTGGCCACTGGCAACTACAATCCGGCCACGTCCACCGTTTACACCGATCTCGGCCTTTTGACCGCTGACGAGGAGATCGGGGCCGACGTTACTGATCTATTCAATTACCTTTCGGTATACACCGAGCCCGCAAAGGTGCGGCGTTTGCTGATCGCACCGATAAACCTTCGCGAACGAATGAACGAGCTTATCGATCGTGAGATAGCCAATGCGGTCGCGGGCCGGAAGGCGCGCATCATCGCGAAGCTCAACCGTCTTGCCGATCCGGAGATAGTCAATAAGTTGTATGAGGCATCGCGCGCCGGAGTGGGCATCGACCTCATTGTAAGAGGTATCTGCACGCTGCGGCCTGGTGTGGAAGGCTTGTCGGAGAACATTCGTGTCAGAAGTATCGTGGGACGGCTTCTTGAACACAGCCGGGTCTATTACTTCGAGAACGACGGCGATCCGGAGGTATTCATGGGAAGTTCCGACTGGATGCCGCGAAATCTTGACCGACGCGTTGAGGTTCTGGCCCCGATCCGCGACCGACGGATCGCTCGATACCTAGCTGAGGACTATCTTCGGATCTACCTCTCGGACAACGCGAAAGCTCGGATCTTGCGGCCGGACGGCTGTTATGAGCGCGCGGAGATCGAAGGTGACAAGTTTGATTCGCAGCTTGAATTTCAAGCGGCCAATACGGCGATCTAATTGGTCCGGTGAGATCGATGCGAGCCATTAGAAAGAAATAGGGGGCTGTAAGAATGAGAGGCAAGTTATCAAATTTCTTAATTATTAAGCTGTTGCTGGTGCTATCACTCGCGTCGTGGGCAGACGCGCAGACGAGCAGCAAGATCCGCAATGTGATGTGGGAGAAGGTATCTATCCCGAGCCGCGATCTGTTCGACGGGCCCGGCGGCGATCGCATGCGGCCGGATCTGAGCCGCGTGGAATTCATAGAGGAAGAAAAGGGCGGCCACAATAAGAAGTATCGGATCAAGGACGCCTCAGGACGGGTTTGGGTGGCAAAGCTAGGCCGTGAAGCGAAACCCGAAACGGCAGCAGTGAGGCTGATCTGGGGCATCGGCTACAAGACCGAGATCAATTATCTTGTCCCTTCGATCACGATTCCCGGCAGGGGAACTTTCAAGAACGTAAGGCTCGAGGCCCGGCCGGACAACATTGAAAGGCTGGAAGAGTGGAAATGGAGATCAAACCCTTTTGTCGGGACAAAAGAACTTCAGGGCCTAAAGATGATGATGGTCTTTATGACCAATTGGGATGTACTTGACCTTCAGAACAAGATACTCCGTGTGGGCAATGAGAACCACTATATCGTCAGCGACCTGGGTTCGACCTTTGGGAAACTCGGTAACAATAATTTCCCGATCATCTACCGACTCGGTCGAAAGACCGGTAGCCCAAAACACTACGCGAGGACAAAGTTCATTCGCGAAGTGGAGGATTGTGAAGTTGAGCTTTCTTATAAGGGCAAGAATCGAGATTTATTC
Source organism: Pyrinomonadaceae bacterium (assembly GCA_050246275.1). Classification (GTDB taxonomy): domain Bacteria; phylum Acidobacteriota; class Blastocatellia; order Pyrinomonadales; family Pyrinomonadaceae; genus OLB17. The sequence continues at coordinate 528,944 of JBFWWI010000002.1, read as the reverse complement.
AAAGGCTTTACGATCGAAGACGCTCGTTGGCTGGCGAACCTTCTTGGGCAGCTAAGCGATAGGCAGATCCGGGATGCGTTTCGTGCCGCGGCCTATTCACCATCCGAGGTGTCACTATACGCCGAGACGGTCAAACGAAAGATCAGGGAACTGCAAGACGCAGCAGGGACCGATAATCTGGCGGTGAAATAAAGATGCGGCGGTCGAACATTCTTGTACTACTCATCTTAGCTCTGGCCGGGGCGGGAGCTTTGGGCCTCTTTCTTTCGCGCCCGAGCACTCCACGGTTGGCCGATAAGGCTTCAGCGGAGGCCTCGGCCAACACCTCTCCATCGCCGCGGCCCACGACGGCCGAGGAGAATCCGTTCCTCGCGGCCGTGACCAACTCCGGAACGCCGGCCCCAAGCCCAAATTTGGGCTCTTTTGTAGGCATTGTACTGCGTCTATTATTGGCAGTCCTACTGTCCACCGTTCTTGCATTCCGGCCTCGCAAGAACTTTCCTCTATTTCAGCGGAACCTCTACGTTGCACAAACTCAGATACTACTGTCCGCTGTAGCCGCCGCTTTGATGATGATCGTCGGCGACAATGCCGCACGGGCCTTTGCCATCTTTGCCGCCGTCTCTATCGTCAGGTTCAGAACGAACATCCGCGACCCTAAGGAAGTAACCGTGCTCCTCATAAGTCTTGCATTAGGCCTGGCGTCCGGAGTCGGAAGATGGGATCTCGGTCTTGCGCTTTGCGGTTTCTCTCTCTTGCTTCTGTGGATGCTTGAATACAACGAACAGGATCAGGCATTCCGTTCGATGGAACTGAAGGTTAAAACGCGGGACACCGATATTACACAGGATGTGATCCGGAAAATGTTAAAACGACATAAACTCGACGCGGAGGTCAGACAATTGGACCCTCCGGATCTTGAGAATCCGATCGGAAGCATCCAGTACTATTTGAATCTGAGACTCAATCTGAGCACAGACCATCTCAGCGACCGCATCATGGCCGCTGACAAGAATATCGAGGGCATTCAGTGGACCAAGACCAAGAACGCAACAGATGTTTACCAATAGGAAAGGCAGCCGCATTGGCTGCCCTGAAACGCAGAATACTTTAGTTCGCGTGAGCAGCAACGACGGAACCGCCTGCCGCCGCGCTCGCAGCCTGAGCTGCTCGAAAGGCCGCCTGTTTTTCGGCTCCAAATCGTTTGTAGTAATCCTTCACGTAGCCTTTGATGTTGAAGTGAACGGGCCACGAGCTGTAGTCGTAGTTCTTCATTTCCTTGTACGCCGTGTCAAAGTCCCAGCCGTACTTTTCAAGGCGATACACAGCACCCGTCAGACCGGTCCTATGCTTGCCGGCCTTGCAGTGGACGAAAACGATCCCAGTTGTCGGGTCGTCGATTATCTTCATGAACGCCGCAACCGTTTCGTCTTCCGCCGTTTTCCATCCGCTCATCGGAATGTTGTAGTATCTCATTCCCAGGGACTCGGTCTTTCCCTTTTCGTAATCGGTTGGATCGTTCCGAAGATCTATGATGGTGTTTATCCCAAGATCTTTGAGCGACTGGTAATCGTCGGGTTTCGGTTGAGCTCCACGGTAATAACGGGCATCCATCTGGCCAAAATTCTCGATCGCTATGTTTGGAAAATTGCCAGGGGAAGTGGGTTCGGTCTGGGCAGAAGTGTACGTCGCACATATGAACAGCGCGACAATTAGTGTGAGGTATTTGCGCATATATCTTACTTTTCCTTTACTTTACGCCGGCGGGCGGTCCAGCTCTGATCAAAGAGCAGTTAAACTGTCAACAAAACGAAATTCGAGCCTGGGATTTTGTGAGGATCTGATCGGCTCGTTAAAGATCAACTTGCAATTGGAAGCCGTTGATTTCCTACTCGTTGCCATTATTTTATCATTGGGGTCAAGTGCAACTGGAAAGAGACAATGAAAATTTTCCCCCGGTACTGCTCGTATTGGTGGCAGTCCTCCTTTGGAGCACGGGCGGCCTGTTCATAAAGCTAACAGCGCTCGATGCTTATCAGGTCACGTTTTTCCGATCGCTCTTTGCGGCATTCACCGTTCTACTTCTAACCAGAAAGCAAGGACTTAAGATCGATGTTTTCGGTATGTTCACCGCGATCATCTACGCTCTGCTGCTCTTTCTGTTTGTTTGGGCAACAAAAAAGACCACAGCTGCGAACGCGATATTTCTGCAGTACACGGCGCCGATCTACATCCTCGTACTGGCTCCGTTTGTGATCGGTGAAAAATTTCACCTACGCGATCTTGTGACGGTGGTCATCGTACTCGCTGGAATGAGCCTATTCTTCGTCGGTCAGCTTCGCCTGGAAGACTATCAGGGCAATGTTGCGGCTTTATTCTCAGGTATATTCCTCGGGCTGTACATTATGCTCCTGCGCCATCCTCGCGCAAGAGGCTTTAATCCGGCCATCGCAGTTATCTATGGAAATTTCTTGCTGGCCCTGATCAATGCGCCAACCGGCATCTCCGCGATCCCCGCGATGACTCCGCTGGATTGGTTTGCCGTCATCTTTCTTGGCGTCTTCCAGATCGGGATCTCCTACATTCTCTTCATCAAGGGCGTGGTCGCCGGTACTCGGCCGCTTGACGCTAGCCTGATCGGCTTCATCGAACCGCTGCTCAATCCGGTATGGGTATTTCTATTTGTGGGAGAGAGGCCGTCACAATGGGCGATCCTCGGCGGGATCATCATCATTGCGGCGATCGGGTTTCATACCATTAGACAATATGCCCGCCGGCGTCCTCTGGCTAGCGGGCCGGCATAGGCAGATGTTCGCTAAGACTTAACCGTCAAAACCATCTGTATTTATCCTTCGCACCGCCCGAGCGACGGGGTTGTCCGTGAGTCTCAATGGACCGGACATCATCATCTGGCCGTCAACCCAAACGCGAAATGTGAAATAGCCGGCGGTCCAGTTGTTCATTCTTGGTGCCTTTGTCCGCCAATGACCGGTCGCCTCTATCCCTGCGATCTGAAGCGTGATCGGATTATCGAAGGGATGTGGTTTTCCTCCGGATCCGTTAAAGAATATCTCGACCGTGGCAATCGCTTTGAGCGCCGACCGGTTGAGCGAGATGTGTATCGAAACATCGTCGTTGATACCAGCCTGATCACGGCCCCATCTGACTGATCTGATTATCGAACTTTGTGTTGGTACTTTTTGGATCTTGCTGTTATTTGCGTTAGGTGCGGTCGGAACCGGAAACCGAGTCCCTCCTGATCGCCCAATTATCGGCATAATGTTGGCTCCTTATTGACGAATGATTTCGCGGGAGTCATCACGAGGATCTACTCCACCCGATAGCCAACGCGTCGAAGTAAGCGGTTTCATATCAGACTGGTCAGTACAACGTAGGCGGCACATTAATTGGTTTTACCAATCAACTCAATAGAACTTCTTATTGCGTTAACATCTCGATTATCTTGTGATAATCTTTCGAAATACTGAATCGAGTCACGATTGGCCGTTTGATCATAGATCTACATTAAAAATTCAAGATTTGAAGCAACTTAACAACATTATGGCAAAATATACGATCCCCGAAATTGAGAACGAAGAACTCCTTCGTTGGGTCACCGACATGGCTGAATTATGTGAACCTGATGCCGTCCATCTTTGCGCTGGTTCACAAGAAGAGTATGACCGGCTATGCCGGGAAATGGTCGATGCCGGGACCTTTATCAAACTCAATGAAGCGAAGCGTCCTAACAGCTACTTGGCCCGCTCACATCCGTCGGATGTTGCACGCGTCGAGGACCGTACCTACATCTGCTCGCTTTCGAAGGGCGATGCGGGGCCAACTAATAACTGGATGGCTCCAAGAGAAATGAAAGCTATCCTTACGCCGAAGTTTCGTGGCTCGATGCACGGCCGGACGATGTATGTCATCCCCTTTTGCATGGGCCCGCTTGGTTCTCCGATCTCACAGTTCGGCGTCCAGTTGACCGACTCGCCTTACGTCGTCGTCAACATGAAGATCATGACCCGCATGGGACAAAAGGCTCTTGACTCGCTCGGTGACGGGGAGTTCGTTCATTGTCTCCACTCGGTCGGAATGCCGTTGAGCGAAGGGCAGGCGGATGTGCCGTGGCCTTGTTCGCCGGATCCAAAAGATAAATACATTGTCCACTTCCCGGAAGAGAGATCGATCATCTCCTACGGCTCGGGTTATGGCGGGAATGCGCTGCTCGGTAAGAAGTGCCTTGCGCTTCGGATCGCATCGACCCTGGGCCGCGAACAGGGCTGGCTGGCTGAGCATATGCTGATCGTGGGAGTTAAGTCGCCCGACGGAAACAAAGATTACGTATGCGCTGCGTTCCCATCGGCATGCGGAAAAACTAATTTCGCTATGCTCATCCCGCCCAAACCGTTTCAGGAGGAAGGATGGGAGGTCACCACTGTTGGTGATGACATCGCCTGGATCAAGCCTGACGAACACGGCAAGCTTCACGCGATCAACCCTGAAGCCGGCTTCTTTGGCGTTGCCCCGGGTACGAACTACAAGACCAATTCGAACGCGATGGAGTCGATCCGGGAAAACACGATATTCACGAACGTTGCCTTGACCGACGATGGCGATGTCTGGTGGGAAGGTATGGATGGCGAACCGCCTGCACACGCGATTGATTGGCAGGGTAACGATTGGACGCCTGAAAGCGAGAAGCCCGCAGCGCATCCCAACGCCCGTTTTACGGCGCCGATCACGCAATGCCCAGTGGTTGACCCTGATTTCGACAACCCGAAAGGGGTTCCCGTTTCCGCTTTCATTTTTGGCGGCAGGCGGAATTCCGTGGTACCGCTGATCCAGCAGTCGTTCAATTGGGCATTCGGCGTGTATATGGCCGCAACGATGGGTTCGGAGATGACGGCGGCCGCTTTCGGCAACATCGGCGAGGTGCGGCGCGACCCGTTCGCAATGCTGCCATTTGCCGGTTATCACATGGGAGATTATTTTGCCCACTGGCTGGATTTTGGTCGCCAGATCCCGGAACCGCCGAGGATCTTCTCGGTGAACTGGTTTCGAAAGGACGAGAATGGCAAATTTGCATGGCCGGGTTACGGTGAGAATATGCGAATCCTGAAATGGATAGTTGAGCGTGCTCGAGGCAAATCGAAAGGTGTCGAGACGCCGCTCGGCTGGATGCCCCGATATGAAGATATGGACTGGCGCGGGCTGGATTTCTCAAAAGAGCAGTTCGATAAGGTGATGAGCCTCGATCGCGATATTTGGCTTAAAGAGATCGCGATGCATGACGACCTGTTCTTTACGCTGTATGATCGCCTGCCGAAGGAAATGACGTTCATCCGCGAGCTTCTGGTTTCTAATCTTTGGCGTTCCCCGGAATTAGGCCTGGCAGCACCGCGACCTGAACCCCCGGCGGGTATGTCAAAGGCGACGACCGTGGGCCCTTGACCGTACGTGTGGCGACCTACGATCGCCTCAATGCAAATAACCGGCGGCGAACCTGCCTCGAGCTCTTCATTCCGCTCTATTGGGTAGCCGCTGAAAAAGTAAATGAACCCTAATGGCATGGCCGCTGATCTGTAATACCCTGATTTCGAATGGCCATGCCTATTGTGTGCAAACAATTTGATCTTCGGGTAATCTAATGGGAGATATGAACGAATTCACAACATCATTTGGCGGTCCGGCGGCTGCGGCACTTCCCGCCCAACGGGCCCAATTCATCCGCCGGACATATCTCCTTTTGGCCGCCGCGATCCTCGCGTTCATCTGTGTGGAAGCGTTCTTTTTTGCGACACCCGCCGCCGGTTTGATCGCTAATTTGATCTTTAGCTCCGGAGGTGTAGGTTGGCTCGTTGTTCTCGGGCTCTTTATGGGTGTTTCTTTCCTTGCCAATCGCTGGGCAACGTCTGAAACCTCCAGGCTGACGCAATATCTGGGGCTCGGTTTTTTTATCATTGCGGAGGCAGTCATTTTCGTCCCCCTGATAACTATTTCAACTTACTACGCCGGCGATGCGACCGTGCTGCTAAAGGCGGGCGTTGTCACTATAGGTCTGTTTCTTGGCATCACGGCGACGGTCTTCCTTACCCGCAGCGACTTCAGTTTTCTTGGCCCGATCCTGGCGATCGGCGGATTTATCGCACTTGGGTTTATAGTCTCAAGCATACTATTTGGTTTCTCGCTCGGAAGCGTGTTCGCTTTTGTAATGGTCGCATTTGCCGGAACCGCGATATTGTACGAGACATCAAACGTTTTGCACAGATTCAACACCGATCAGCACGTCGCCGCATCTTTGACACTTTTTGCCAGCATCGCTTTACTGTTCTGGTATATCTTGAGCATTTTCAGCTCACGCGATTAGTAGCGGCATGAAGTAGTTCTGAAAGAGCCGGGCCGCCCGGCTCTTTCTCTATTTAGTTTACGGGAACCGTTTGGCGAGTAATCCGTCCTCGATTCCGTCTGGAGTTTTTGAGCGGGGCGTGCTATACCATTCAAAGTCTGAGCACTCGTTTCAGGAGGCAAATTTTTGTGAATCGTTTCGTCTTGTTAGTTTTTGTAGTATGCATTTTAACGGCAGCGGGGATCGCGCAGACGGCACCCAAACCGCCGGACACCCATCTTAAAGCGGGAATGGAAGCCCCGGATTTTTCCCTTACCGATACTGCGGGAAAACCGGTCAAGCTCTCTGACTTTAGGGGCAAAAAGAATGTCGTCCTCGCCTTCTACGTCCTGGCGTTCACCGGTGGCTGAACGAAGGAACTCCAGGCCTATCAGGCTGATATGGCCAAATTTGATGCTGCCGATACACAGGTTCTTGGAATTTCAATGGATAGTTTTGCTTCAAACAAGGCGTTTGCGGAAAAGATCGGCGTCACCTTCCCGCTCTTGAGCGATTGGAGGAGAGAAACGACCAAGGCGTATGGACTGTACAACGATGTCAATGGCTACGGGCGTCGCGGTACGTTCGTGATCGACAAGGACGGCAAGATCCAGCACGTTGAAGTGGGAAACACTGCGGTCGATCCGACAGGTGCGTATCAGGTCTGCGATCTTCTGAGTAAGAAAAAGCCGACGGAGAAGCCCTGATCGGGTTGCCGGTTCGATCAAAATGAAGTCATATCTTCCATGTCCAAAATGTGGCGCAATGGGAGCAGAACGGCTCTCTTTCACGTGGTGGGGCGGCCTGATCGGGCCGAAGGTACTCAACCACGTAAGGTGCCCCCAATGCCGCTATACTTACAACGGCAAGACCGGGCGCGACAACACTAAGGGAATAATTATCTACTCGATAGTTGTCGGCATCGTGGTTTTCGGACTTGTCGGGGCGGTAATTGTTGCCATCGCCCTCATGGCGTTTATGTCGAGATGATCATTCAACTGGTTCGAGGTTAAGGTTTCCGTCAGTATCCTTTAGCAGAACTTCGATCCGGCGTTCTGCGTTCACCAGACGTTCACGGCACTCCCGCGAAAGTTTAACGCCCGATTCAAACAACTTGAGACTGTCTTCCAGCGGAAGATCGCCTTCTTCCAGTTGCTTTACGATCTCTTCAAGCTCATTCAATGATGCTTCAAATGTTTTTGGCATACCTATCGAAAGATCTTTCCTGCCTCATTTAGGATCTCGTTGATGTTCTTCACTCCCAAACGGCTTCGGTCTGTTTGCCCGCCATCGGCAGCGACTGCAATTATCTCCTGCCCGATACGTTGGGCGATAGCCGAGGCAAGTCGTTCATCCCGAATGCCGGCCACTCTCCAGCGGCTGCCGTCCTTTCTCATCCTTATTTCAAGTTCGTGTTTAGGGAGCCGGCTAGTGACGCGAGCCTCATTCCCTATGATCGAGATATCGAGATATCTGTCTGCGCCGATAACAATCAGTTCGAGTGGAATAGCTTGAAGGTCCGAGGTCTTTTGTCTTATTGCCTCGGGGAGTTCCGCACGCGCCCTGTCCTTAACGGCTGGCATCAGTGGTTGAGCCAGCTTTGCGACCCGGGCGACTATGTCATCTGAGAGACCGCGGCCGTAGATCTCGACTGCTTTCGTCGTAACCTGAGGAAGAAAATCGTCAACCACGGCATCTATATCGACAAGGCTGTTGACCGTTTCTTCATCATTCCTTTTCGCTGCATCGACCAATAGGGCTAGTGTATATTGCGGAGAATCCTTTAAGCTCTGCCAATAGAAATATATACCAACCGCTGCGACGGAAATGACCGCTCCGAACACGAGCGCTGTGATCCGCAGATTTCTATGCGCCCGTCCATGCCCCTTTATAGGATCTGCATAGCCCCCGAGGTCTACCGCGAACTCGTTGGGCACTCTCTCCGACGCTGTATTCCCTAAACCTTCCAAAAATCAAACCTCCAGGACCTCTTTGACCTCTGCGTTGACCGAACCCTCAGCGAATCGGATCTTCAATAATTCGCCGACTTGGGTTAGATGCGAATTTCGGACTATCTGGCCCCGTTGCTTTTGCGTGAGCGAGTAGCCCCTTGTAAGAACCGCAAGAGGTGAGAGAGCGTCTAACCGGCCCATCAAATTTTCCAGTTTTCGAGATCGATTTCCCGTCAATTCTGCCCCAACCCTCAAACGCCGCTGGTCGAGCAGCGAATATGCATTAGCGTTCCGTGCCACCCTTGCCGAAAGCCTGATGGGAGCCAATCGGGCCAACTGTTCGGATAACCGTTCAAAAGCGGACCGAACCGTTGCCTGGACAGCATCGCCCAAATCGGAATCGAGCAATTCGACCCGTTTCAGCAGGTCACTCACCCTCGCGGGAAACTCGCCAATTGCCGGCGAAAAGGCCGAGCGTTCGAGCCGGGAGCGGACAGAAAGGAGACGGAACTCGATGATATTCACAAGGCGCTCGGTCGAACGCGCCAACGAAGTGAGTATATCCTCTTCGGCCTGAGCTACGACCTCGGCGGCGGCCGACGGTGTCGGAGCCCTCAGGTCGGCCGCCATATCCGCGATAGTAAGATCGATCTCATGGCCAACAGCCGAGATCACCGGGATCCGCGATCCGCGAATGGCTCGGGCAACGATCTCTTCATTGAATGCCCAGAGATCTTCGGCCGAACCTCCTCCCCGACCCACGATCAGGACGTCGATCTGCTCATCGTCGAGGCAGCTGTCGCAATACTCGTTCGCAGCTTCGATCGCCCGGGCGATCTGTCCGCTGGCGAGTTCTCCCTGGACGAGCGTGGGAATGAGAACTATGTGAACAGAACGGGCCCGTCGGTCGAGCACCGACAATATGTCGTGGACCGCGGCCCCGGTAGGCGATGTGATAACACCGATTCGGCGTGGAAACCTCGGGATCGGCCGCTTGAGTGCCTGATCGAACAGGCCTTCTTTTGCAAGCTTTGATTTTATTTGTTCGAACGCGACAGTAAGCGCGCCTTCACCGACAGGCTCAAGCGATTCGACCGCGAGTTGATACTCACCGCGCCTCTCGTAAGTAGTTATCTGGCCGCGAACTCTAACCTGCAGGCCGTCAAACGGCTTGAATCTGATCCTATAGTTCGTACCCCTGAAACATGCTGCCTTTATCAACGATCGGTCGTCGCTAAGTGAAAAATACCAGTGTCCCGACGAGGCCGAAACAAAGTTCGTGATCTCGCCTTCAACCCATACGTTCGAAAACCGCTGCTCCAGTGTCGCTCGAATATCCGAATTGAGCTCGCTCACCGTTAGCGGGCCAGATTCGACGTCGTCAAAAAGGGATTGCAAAAGACTATGGTCCATTCGGTTGAGATTGTAGCACGGACGGTTAAGCCTAATAGGCTATTGCTTTCGACGTTGAGTATCTCCAGCGTCATTCGGGATCTGGCACGATGTTTCTTATCTGTACAAACGTATTCGGCCTGTTCGACCGGATCTTCAGTCGCGGCGAAGGGCGTCCATCTTCCGACGCCAGGTCGGAGCGGAACGTTATGTCATACGCTGTACGCAGCTGAACTACGATGTCGTCATAGGCTGTCTGGATCTGTGCCAACTGAGTGATCGGATAATAGACGCCGCCCGATATCTCTGCGAGTCGCCTGCCCTCAGCGTCCGCCTTTGACGTGATGTCGTTACTTAAATATCTGGACCGAAGCGGGTCGACGACCTCACTCGGGTCGCTTGAACCAGCAGCCGCGGCAATAAGGCTGGTAGGGACGTAAAGCGGATAGATCAGCGAACCGCTTTCTTCGATCGAGCCGGCAAGGGCATCAAAAGGCAAGAAGGACCGATTGTCGTCACCGTCCGAAAGCACGACGATCGCGGTCCGTTCACCGCGAAGGGGCCGCAGAACTTCGGTCAACGTGTAAGCGATCGCATCATAATATGCGGTGCCGCCGCCAGCATCGAAGGTATCGAGACTGCGGGACAGCCGAGATTTGTCCGACGAGAACACGGCGAGGGTCTTTACGTCCTCATTGAATATCACGATCGAAACGCGGTCTCTCGCACCGACTGTTTCGACAAATGCTCGCGCGGCTTTGCGAATGAAATTAACGTAGTTCTCGACGCTGCCCGACACATCCACAAGCAGGACCAGATTGACCGGAGCCGTCGCAGGTCTTACGGAGAGGATCTCGCGGGGTTCTCCGCTCTCCGAAACCTCAAAATCATCCCTTCCCAACCCGCCGATCGCTCGGTTTTGAAGGTCAGTGACACGCACGGAGGCGGTGATCGTGCCCTTTCGTTTCACTGTGCCCACACCGGTGACGGTCTTCATACCGGGTTCGCGTTTAAGCGGCGGCAGCGTTCGGGCGTACTCCCCAAAATACTTCGGGCTGGCACGACGGATCGCATTGGTCAAAAGTGTATCGCCGCTGCGGATGATGGCCCGGGCCGCCTCGGTCAGCGGACGTTCCCGCAGGTCGTTCATCACCTCGTTTGGAGGGACGTTGATCAGGATGATCCCCCGCTCGGTCGTTAGCCGAAGTTCTATCCCGCTCGACCTGTCGTCCTTCGCTTTTCCGCTAGTCCGAATCGCAACATCGGAGCCCTCGCTGGCGCCAGCTTTCGCTGAGGCCGCCTCTCCCTCGAACCTTCCCTTTATTGAAAACCTTCCTCCGGAGCGTTCTTTCACCTTCTCCAGGTCAAAGTCGCTCAGGAACCTCGGACGGGATTGCGTCCAAAGCATTTCGTATCGGACATTCTCGACCGGAATATTGGCCGCGATCGTGCCAGTTTCCGTCGTTACAGTTGCGCTTTCGATGTCCCCCGAGAATCGCACTTCTCCGTCGGCGGTTTCGACCTTTATCCTCGACCGTTCAGGCACGCTGACCGAAATATCGACACGATTAGAGCGATCGGCCGGCCTGACCTCGATCCTTATCGATCCAGGCGTGATGTCAACGATCACCTCACTTTCCGCCAAGCGCGTCTTGCCCTCGCATTCCAGGACACTTTGGAACTTCCCTTCATCATCTGCTGGGACGGCGACCACTTCGACACGCCCAAAACGATTGACGATCTCGACCATCCCTGGCTTGGCAAGCGGAAGCTCACGCCGTATCTGGCCGTCAGTGATTGAAACAAATGAGCAGCCAGCGAAGATCAAAAAAATCAGATTTCGCCAGTGTGATTTCATCCGGTGGATTTGCTGGTAACTCGGCCGGATTCGATCAGCCGCTGCCTCACCCGCTCCTGCCATTTTTTTCTCGGTTGGTCCGATTCTTCAAAGTTCGCCAAAAGCTCGTTTAGCGATTCTCCGCCGGCTTGTCGTGTTTTCAAGTAAAGCAGGGCCACGATGATCGCTGTAAACGAGGTCATGACTATCTGGAGAGGCAAGAGCAGGATCTGCAGCAGCGATTCCGATATCGCATTTCGGGCCCGTTTCTGAGTGTCAGGATCCATGTTCATTATCCTGACGCCACGGTTCGTGCCCACGCTGAACCCCACTTCGCGCTCGCCTTCGCCTGTATTCACTGTTATCGAGGTTTCATCCCCGTTCTTGGTGATCTCTGCCTTTTGGGCCTCGTTCGTGATCGCAAGAACAGAAAGATTCACCGCGGCTGAGATCAGCCCGGCCACTATCGCCGGGACGATGAACATAATGAATACTGCCGCGATCGAGGTTACGAGAGATCGTCGAACCAACTCGGTCGAGCGTTTGATGGCAGGCCAGCCTTTGAGGTTTTCCATCATTACTACCGGCCCGACCAGTGTCCATAAAACGCTGGTGGCAAGAAAGCCCAGCCCGCACGTTATGATTCCGAACCCTATCTGGAGAACAGTCGTGAGTATGCCCGTTCCCGCGAATCTCTTCCATTTCCGACGCGTTTCGCGAAGGGCAGACCGCAAACGGATCGGGCGAAGCGGAACAGCCAGCGACTGAGTAACGATCCAGGTCGTAGTTCCGATTATCAGATAAGCGCAAAATGCTGTTGCGATACCGAGAGAAGTTCCAAAAACGACAGACGAAATGGTCGCCGTTCGCTCCGATACCTGGTCCGTGACCCTCAGTATTGAGATGGCGATTATCCCGACAGTCAGAACTATCATCGGGATATAAAAGAAGATCGAGAGCGCAAGGAACTTACCGATGTGTTCGGTGTAGATCATGCCCGCCCGCCGGAGGAGGCCAAATATTCCCTCAGAACGCGAGCGTAGGATGGTCGCGAACGCCTCCGCCGATTGCGGCCGCTTATCCGGTTCTTTTTCGAGCGCGGAGAAAATGGCGCGGCGAAGCTTCTTTCGCACTTTCTTCGCCTTGAATGGAGGCGGCGGGACCAGCTTGTGCGACTCCATTATCTGCGTAAAATCGCCGCTAAAAGGCGTCGAGCCCGAGAGCATTTGATAACCGATCACGCCGAGGCTGTAGATATCTGACCTGGCGTCAAGCCTCAACCCGCGACACTGTTCGGGCGACATATATAACGGCGTTCCCAATACAGCACCCACACGGGTAAGGTCCTTTGTCGGCATCGACTCATACGAATCTGACAGGCTCCGCCCATCACTGCGGTGGTCACCCTTCTCCGATAGAAGTTTCGTTCCTGCCGAATCCTGATCGGTCGCAACCACCGTATCCATTATCGCGGTCGCATTCTCGGAGCCATTTGTCTCGGATTCGGGCCAAACTTTGATTATGGCCGTACAGGCTTCCGAGAGTCCCGCGATAGTTCCCGATTCGCCGGCCAGTGTCGGCGAGATGCTGTCGTGGATCGTGCCTTCGACGCCGGCACTTGTCTGGGCCCCGCCGACCAGCGGCGTGCCCATAAAACTACCTGGGTTGGTATTGGGCCCGGTTTCGAGCTTCGCAATACCAAAATCGAGCACCTTAACGGTATATCCGCCGCGCTGATTCGGTTCCAGCCATATGTTGTCGGGCTTCAGGTCGCGGTGAATTATTCCCTGGCTGTGGGCTTCGTGGACCGCAGAACAAACCTGCTCCAGAATATCCAGTGTCCAGCTGACCGGCAGATTCCGTTCCTCTTCTAGTATCTCCCCAAGCGTACAGCCGTCCAGGTACTCCATTACGAGGTAAGCCACCTGCCCGCCGTCCGTCTTGGCAAATCCAAAATCGGTCACATCTACGACGTTCGGATGCCGCAGCCGTCCGGCCGCCCGCGCCTCCCGCCGAAAACGCTCGACGAACTCTGGGCGCTGCATATACTGCGGCGAGATCACCTTGATCGCGACCGGACGCTCGGTCCCGAGGTGGGTCGCAAGATAGACCGTACCCATCCCGCCCCGCCCGAGTTCGCTCTCGATCCTGTATTTCTCGTCGAGTGTCTTACCTATCATCGCCAAATTCTTTTAAGGACTGCTCTTCGCACATTATAGTTGATACGGAAAACCGAACAAATTTGTATGATTGATTTCGCAGTACCCTCACGCAAACAGCTTAAGAAAAAAGGAAAATGGAGCCTCAAGGCGAAATATTGCCTGAAGCTCAATTCCTAAGCCTTCGTTGAAGGAGTCGCGTTCCCGTAGATCCGAGAAATATCGCCGTCAGATTCGAACTCGTTCTTCACCTTCCGCCCCGAGGGATATTCTTCCTCGACCAGTGCACCGGAGAAGTTGTAGATTTATTTCGACGTGTAGGTCTGCCCGTCCGTGATCTGGGCCATCTGCGTCATCCGGCCGAGGTTGTCGAACGACTGATACTCGGTCGCGGAAACGCTCGATGTCACCTTGGTGACCCTGTATCTTCGCATAGTTCGGCGTCTGAGGCGCACTTAGCACTTGCCGCGGTAGAGTAAAGTGACACCCGCGATGCGGTTCACAAAGCGTAGTCGCGGCGACGAGATTTGACCTGACCGTACTTGTCGGAGATTTATTCTTAGCGATCCTAGATGGTCGGTTGTTGTGTAAGCGACCATCGGAGATTGCGAAACCTGATTCGAATATTCCGCTGACCCGGCTTTCGTGAGGAATAGAAAAAAAGCGTCAAAGCAATTCCTTTGACGCCAACCCATTATCTACTCTTAAATTTGTGTGGTGGCCAGGGACGGGATCGAACCGCCGACACGCGGATTTTCAGTCCGCTGCTCTACCAACTGAGCTACCTGGCCTGGAGTCGAGCAAAACTTGAGTGTAGATAAGCCGGAACTTCCTGTCAAATATGAGGCTGAACAAAATCTATTTCAATCGCTTGTAAATTCTCGCCGGAAATAATTTGTTGACAAACATTGTTGAGTGCCTATAATTAGTCTTTACCGGCCGTTAGCCTATGGCGTCCGGCTCACCTTCCGAAAACTGTTTGATACCTGCCCGTGCCGGTTTGAACGCCGTCGCTGCCCCCCAGAGACGCAACCTTCGAACCGGCACAGCTATTTTAAATGATTGGAGTTCAAATGAGATCTGTCTTGATTTTCTTTTTTTTGGCTTTTACTTTGATCACTCTTGGATGCGAATCGGCCGCCGATTCGAATAATGCATCGAACGCGAACGCCGCGGCGAATAACACCAACGGTTTCAGACAACTGGATGCGAACAACCTGCCTCCTGGTCTTTCGGCCAGCCCGATCGTACCGAGCACTAACACAACGCCGGGGATACCGCCGCCTTCGAACGTAGTGAACGCCATCCCCAAGGGCGTGACGCCGACACCCGGCATTCCCGATCCAAAGGCGGCGAACAAAATGGTGAAGCCGGGAGTGACCCCCACACCCGGAATTCCCGACCCTGCGACCATGAGGCGTCAGCTCGAGCAGCGGAATTCGAACCTGAGTTCCCCTCCGCCTCCACCGCCCGGCTCCGGCGAAACGATGATGAGGTCCAAAAAACCCCGAACCTCAAATGCAAACAATTGAACCAAAAAAAGAGGAAGCTTGATGCTTCCCTTTTAGTTTAGGCCTGTGCTGCATCCGCCTTGGTCATACCAAGTGCCGATTTTACGTCGGCCTCGATCCGGTCCCTGAGTTCGTGATTTTCCTTGAGCATATTCTTGACGTTTTCACGGCCTTGGCCCAGCCTCTCTCCCTTATAGGAAAACCACGCACCACTCTTTTCGACCACATTGTTGTTTGACGCGAGATCGATGAGGTCGCCCTCCCGTGAGATCCCTTCGCCATACATAATGTCAAACTCCGTCTCTCTAAACGGCGGAGCGCACTTATTCTTTACCACCTTGACGCGGGTGCGGTTCCCAACTACGCGATCTCCCTCCTTGATCGCACCGATACGCCGAATATCGAGACGTAGGCTTGCATAGAACTTCAAAGCTTTTCCGCCGGTCGTCGTTTCAGGCGAGCCAAAGAATACGCCGATCTTTTCGCGAAGCTGGTTGATAAAAATGAACGTCGTTCTGGAATTCGCGACGATCGCGGTAAGCTTTCGTAAGGCCTGAGACATCAGCCTCGCCTGAAGGCCGGGGAGCGAATCTCCCATCTCGCCGTCCAGTTCAGCCCGCGGGACCAGCGCCGCTACCGAATCGATTACGATCACGTCGACACTGTTTGAGCGGACGAGCGTCTCGGCGATCTCCAATGCCTGTTCGCCGGAATCGGGCTGCGAGATAAGCATGTCTTCGATACTTACGCCTAGCTTCTGGGCGTAATCGGGATCCATCGCGTGCTCGGCGTCGATATAAGCGGCGACACCGCCGGCCTTCTGAGCCGATGCCACGACCTGCAAAGCCAACGTTGTCTTGCCGGAGCTTTCCGGGCCGTATATTTCGATGATCCGGCCCCGCGGCATTCCGCCCACCCCGATAGCCGCATCGAGGCTCAGGCAATTGGTCGAGATCGAACTGATCTCCTCGTGCGGCCTTTCCCCCAATCTCATTATCGAACCTTTGCCAAATTTCTTTTCGATCTGAAGTAGGGCGGACTCGATCGCCTTTGCTTTGTCGATACTCATTTACAGTTTCTCCTTTGGGAACAGAATTCTATGTAAATATATCAGTGTGTATTATATAATGCAAGACGTTGCATTAATGATACAGCCTCGTAGTCTATGGTGTGTTGCTCAAAAAATAATCGAATCGCGGGAAATTGGCAAGGGTGGTCGAATGCCCCCCCTTCCGCGGCTTAGCCCGGCGGTCAAACAACGCACGGTTTGCGGCAATCTGCCGACTCATTCAGCCAAAGACCAGAGCATTTCGGCTTTCGAAGGGGGGGCTGCACGTTTCGGGAAAATGATCGCCGCAATGGTCCGATAGATGATAACTATGTCGGTCGTCAACGTCCGGTTTCTCACAAAGTCGACATAACCCCTAACCTTGTATGGCTGGACAACATCTTTGTAAAACGAATCGTCCGCATTTAGATCTGCAAGTAACTGTTCCTCGTTTCGTAGGCGCAGCGTCACTGGATCCGTTAAACCTGGTCGGAAGCTTAGGATCACTTCCCAAGCCGGATCGTTCAGATCTACAAACTCCGGAACCTCAGGACGCGGCCCCACAATACTCATGTCGCCTCGGAGTACGTTCCACAATTCGGGCAGCTCGTCGATCTTGGAGCGGCGAAGCAGCCTTCCGACCGGTGTGACCCGGCGGTCATTGGCAGCCGTCACAAGTGACCCTGAAACAGAGTTCATCGTTCGCAGCTTCAAGAGGGTAAATCTCGCACCGTTTCTTCCCACTCTTTCTTGACGAAAGAATGCCGGTCCATTTGAAGTGAGCTTTATCAGGATCGCGGATATCGCCAGCACTGGTGCCGAAAAGACCAGGCCGACAGCTGCCAAACAAATATCCGCAGATCGTGGGATACCTATGTCTCGATCTCGACCTACCATCACGCAACCAAAAATAGCTTTCGCTTAGTGTGTTCGGCACATATCCGCTTGACCGTTTCGACAACGTGCGATGATTCTTTAGCGGTCATTGAGGAATAGAGCGGCAAGCTGACCAACTGCTTCCACATCGAAGAAGCGACGGGAAGGTCGCTCTGCTTCCAGCCGAATCTCCTGTAAAGCGGATGGAGATGAAGCGGACGCCAATGGACAGAGCATCCAACACCGTTGTCCTTAAGCTCCTCCATAAACCGATCCCGGTCGATGGTGAGAGATCGGAGCCGTAGCCTGATCGGGAACAGGTGCCAGGAATGAATTCGATCTTCAGAGATAGGTGGCAGTTCGAACTCGCGAACACCCGCGAGCGAGTCGATATAAAATCGGGCGATGGCTTCGCGCCGACTTCTCATCTCCTCTGCGCGCGAAAGCTGGCCGCGACCTATAGAAGCCGCGATATCGGTTAGGTTGTACTTGTACCCTGGAGCAACGATCTTATAATCCCAACTCCCCTTCCCGGAGTACCGTCCCCAGGCATCGTGTGACAATCCGTGGAGCGAAAGAAGGCGAATGCGATCGGCTAATTTAAGATCGTTGGTGACGGCCATGCCGCCCTCGCCCGTAGTTATGGTCTTATTGGCGTAGAACGAGAAGCAGGTAACGTCGGCCGTATTTTCACCGCAATACTGAAACTGGGACTTGGGGTCCGGCCTCCAGGCTGCCGGAAACGCATGTGCTGCGTCCTCGATGACCCACAATCCATGACGTGTTGCAAACTCCTTGACTTTGCCGATGTCGAGCATGTAACCGCCGACATGTACGGGAATAATGCCTACCACCTCGGTATCAGGCGGCACCAGCGGGTCGAGCGAGCCATCCCTCAGCCGTCGGATCTTATCTTCCGCATCTTGAAGGTCAATATTTCCCGTGACAGGATCGCAATCGACCAGGATCGGGATCGCGCCTTTATAAAGCACGATCTCGGCGGTGGCCGCAAAGGTCATCGACGGAACAAGCACTCCCTGGTTTTCACGAAGCCCAATAGCCTCTGCAGCCAAGTGAAGTGCGGCCGTACAGGAATTCAGCGCAATTGCGTATTGCGCCCTAACGGCTTTGGAAAACTCCAGCTCAAATTCCTTTACCTGCGGCCCGGTGGTCAGCCATCCGGAACGCAGAGTTTCGACAACGTTGTTGATCTCTGACTCCGAAAGTTGGGGTCGGAAAAAGGGTACGTTCGTTGTAGTGGGCTCAATTAAAGCAAACGGCGATCGTTTTGCGCTTCCTAACATAATTTCCTTGGGGGAAGAATCATTTTTGGCACATTTAGCGTAGCCGGAGTGCTCTTACACTCGGCGACGATCATAAGTTATCAATCCACCCGATCAACTCCGACTTCAATGCGGATCTTCATCCCGACCAGCTGACACTCATTCAAGGGACTCCTCGATATAAAATGCTGCTCCCGAATGGCGAAGCTTGATCGAGAAATCTATCCTCTAACGAACGAGGTCCTGAAGATGATCAGATAGCCTTAATTGTTACAGACCGGAAAGGAAAATAAATCGGGCGGATGGACAGTTTTAAGTGGCATCAATGTACAGGTCCTGGTGGAGGAACAACGACCGATAAATGCACCTCTTTTGACAGTATTCCTACGCAAAACAGTGAGCATATCGGGGCACAAAGCTCCACTCATTACTAGCTGAAAGCACAAGTCCCCATTCACTCAAGAGGCCAGTAAAAACTGTCGCAAATCCTGATGCGGAATGCCTGCTTCACGATCTAAAATCATTAAGCACCCTAAAACTGGAATCAATAGCTTGTGAGAGATCGATCCGTACGGCAGTGAGGATCGTCAGTTTCGACCCCACGAGCCTGTATCGAGCGCCAACCAAGAAAGTGATGTTATTTGTAGAAAGGTTCAATTTTACCGGAGTGAAAAACGATCCCGGAGCACGTCTGAGATCTGCCGCAAAGACGCTGCAGATCGCCATCGAGGTTGGACTGCTCGGGGGAGCTTTTGTCCTGGCATACCTCTTACGATTTGATTTCAATATACCCGCAAACGAACTCAACAAATTGACGGTACAGGTTGCGGCCGTTGTCGCGCTCCAGATCATTTCCCTTCGGGCGTTTGGAGCACATCGGTTTATTTGGCGATACACGAGTACTCAAGACGCAAGGACCATCGCCACCGCTCTTGCCAGCGTATCTTTTCTGCTGTTTGCCGTGCGTTCGATTCACACAGTTCTCCCTGATGTGGTCGTTGTTCCGATCTCGATCGCCATCCTGGATCTATTTATCGCCTTCCTCAGCATACTTGGCGTTCGAATGGCCCGTCGTGAGTTCTATGAGCGCTCCAATCGTCGGAAAGACGAGCTGACCCACCGCAAGCCTGTAATACTTGTAGGTGCCGGCCAAGCCGGCGTAATGACCCTGGCCGAGATAAAACGCAGGGGCGACATTGATATCGACGTTAAGGCTTTCGTTGACGACGACGTAACCAAACACGGAGCGATCATCAATGGCGTCAAAGTCGCCGGGAGCACGGCCGATCTTCATGAACTGGTGAAAAAGCTAAAGGTGGATCATGTGATCATATCGATAGCTCAGGCAAGCCGTTCGGAGTTCCAAAAGATCCTGAAGACCTGCCAGGACATCCCGATAAAGGTACGGACTATACCCGGGTTGTATGAACTTCTTCAGGGCAATGTAACCGTAAGCAGGATTCGAAACATCGAGGTCGAGGACCTTCTCGGCCGGGAGGCAGTGGCACTCGACCAAGATCGCATCAGCGATTTTCTCGAGAACAAGACGGTAATGGTCACCGGTGCCGGCGGGTCGATCGGCTCGGAATTGGTTCGTCAGCTCAGTAAGCGTGGTGTCCGAAAGTTGATCATGGTCGAGCGGTCCGAACCGGCACTCTTTCAGATCGACCAGGCAATTGTTAATGGCGATTCAGGCACGGAAGTAAAAGCTTTGATGGCAGACATCTGCGATGCGACCCGGATGGACAATTTGTTCTCGCAGTTCCGGCCGGAGGTTGTTTTCCATGCGGCTGCCCATAAGCATGTGCCTTTGATGGAAGAGAATGCGTCGGAGGCACTGAAAAACAACGTTTTGGGCACTAAATTGGTCGCCGAACTTGCCGGACGCTATGAAGCCGAAGCATTTGTACTTATATCCTCGGATAAGGCTGTTTTCCCCACGTCGGTAATGGGCGCCACAAAGCGACTTGCCGAGCTCGTCATCCAGGATATGGATCGCAAGTTTGCGACCCGCTTCCTGGCGGTTCGATTCGGAAACGTGATCGGTTCAAACGGCTCTGTTTTGCAAACATTTCGTGAGCAGATCAAACGTGGCGGGCCCGTCACCGTCACCCACCCCGAGATGACCCGGTACTTCATGACGATACCGGAGGCGACTCAGTTGGTACTGCAGGCCGGAGCGATCGGACACGGAGGCGAGATCCTTATCCTGGATATGGGAACTCCCGTGAAGATACTGGATCTTGCCCGAGAGACCATCCGGCTTTCGGGACTGAGGCCGGACGTGGATATCCAGATCAAGTTTGTCGGGATACGCCCGGGCGAAAAGCTGGTCGAAGTTCTTGAATCCGACGCTGAGAGATTGTTGAAAACTACCCACCCTAAGATCTTTGTCGGCAGGATCGCATCTTGCCCGAGCGAGCAGGTGCAGGAGATCCTAACTGCCATCCCCGAACTTTGCTACTCCGACGACGAAAGGTGTATCAGGAAACTCATTTCGCAATGGCTGCCCGAGTCCAATCTTACTATCAACGAGCCCGAGCATACCCAATTCGAACCGCTTGTTGGCGGCTTTGGCTCCCCCCTTTCCAAAACCGTCGCAGCCTGAAAATCCCGCAACCGTCTCCCTTTTTCCATACATTCTGCATCGATAAGCACGATCTGAATAATTTTTTCGATCTCTGCGCTATGTCGCGCCCTCCCGCATTGCATATCAAAATCTTCTCTGCTATCGTTCAAATTGACAGTTCGAAGGTCCTTTGTTTTGACCCCCCTTTAGGACCTTTAGCCCATATAAAATTAGACCTTTCGATCATAAGCTGACCAATTAGAGTGTATTTAAACATTTTCACGGTTTAAACATTCTGGAACACGTTGGTCATTGTTTATGTGTAATAAATGGATAACCAGCTTTCAATTCACCACTGATCCTGGTTGTCGGTAACTCTCAATTTAGAAAAAGCACCAAAAACCAATCGCACCGTAGTTCGACGGAAAGGTTTCCAAGAATACGTATATGAAGAAGTCTCACCTGGATACTGTTGATTATCTGCCGATAACAGAATCGTTCCCAAGACCGCAAACATGCTTTATTATTCCCTTAATGCTGGCCTTGATCTTGTGTGCCACCGTGATCACGTTTGCTCAGGTGAACGACTTTGACTTTGATGGCGACCACCGCGCGGACGTCTCAGTATTTCGCCCGACAGATGGAACTTGGCATTTTACAAATAGCGGCGGATCTTCCCTGACCGCATCATGGGGTGTGGACGGCGATGTTCCGGTTACCGCCGATTATGACGGCGACGGACGGTCGGACATCGCCATCTATCGCGGTGGGGACTGGTGGATCCTACGGAGCTCGGGTGGCTTTTACGGCGTTGGATGGGGTGGACCAGGCGACGAGCCGGCACCAGCCGATTATGACGGGGACGGCAAGGCGGACATTGCAATAATTCGTGACGGTGTGTGGTGGGTGTTGAAGAGCACCGGCGGGTCCTATGCGGCTCCCTGGGGAATGCCTACGGATATACCCGTGCCGGCCGACTATGACGGCGACGGAAAAGCAGACATCTCGGTTTATCGGGATGGCGTATGGTGGATACTCTTTAATACTGGCAGCTATCGGGCGATCAGCTGGGGCGCGTCAAACGACATGCCCGTCCAGGGCGATTTTGACGGAGACGGCAAGGCTGACGCAGCCATCTATCGCGATGGTGTATGGTGGGTCTTGAGAAGCATGGGAGGCAGTTACGGTGTCGCGTGGGGATTGCCGACCGATACCCCCGTGCCTGCCGATTACGATGGCGATGGAAAGTCGGATATTGCGATATTTCGACCTGAGGATGGAAGCTGGCAGCGCTTGCGTTCCAGCAACGGGAACTATGATCCGATACAATTCGGTTTGGGCTCGGACATTCCAGTCCCAGCGGGAAATCGCTCACGACGATCGAGACCAAATCCTACGCCAACCCCTACTCCTACTCCTACTCCTACTCCTACTCCTACTCCTACTCCTACTCCTACTCCTACGCCTACCCCTACGCCAACACCAACGCCAACGCCGACTCCTCCTCCTTCGTCGACGTTTACCTGTGATTACTATGCCTCGCCGACAGGCTTGGCTTCGGGCACCGGGACAAGCTCTAGTCCCTGGACTCTTCAAACTGCTCTTAACAAAACAGCGCTGGTCCGTAATGGCAAGACCCTATGCCTGAAAGGCGGAACATATCGTGGTAAGTTCATTTCGACCCTCAATGGCGGCGGGATCGTCCGCAGCGCTCCCGGCGAATGGGCGATCATAGACGGGAATACGAGCACTACGCTGGTCGGGGCCATTGACAGTTCGCAAACGTCCTTAACGGTCGCTGACGGGACAAAGCTCATCTACACCGATGAGTTCGTTATCGACGGAGAGGTCATCAAGTTCTGCTCGAGGTCCGGCAATAACTTCACCGGGTGCAGCAGGGCGGCTTCGGGGACCATTGGCGGGGCGGCGGCTCACTCGAACGGAGCGACGGTCTTGCAGTCTGGCGGGCAGTTGACCATTACCGGCTCTAATACGACCTATCGGGATTTTGAGGTCACACATTCCTTTACCGTTCGGACCGA
The DNA here is from genome assembly GCA_050246275.1 of Pyrinomonadaceae bacterium. GTDB lineage: Bacteria > Acidobacteriota > Blastocatellia > Pyrinomonadales > Pyrinomonadaceae > OLB17. The sequence goes on along the minus strand of JBFWWI010000002.1, from coordinate 505,887 downwards.
ACCGGCGACATCGACCAATGCTCGCGGGAACGGGATAAACGTCTATGGCGACAGCAACAACCTTATAAACCTGGTCGTTCACGATTCGCTGCAGGGGGTTTTTACGTCCAGCACAAGCTCTAATACGCTGATCTACGGCGTGCTGTCTTACAATGGCGGAGGGATCGACTCTGGAGGAGCGCCTAAGGGACATGGCTTCTATCTTGAGAACGCGGCGGGGTATTCTCGCCTGTACGAGTCGATAAGTTTGAACGCCTTCAATCTCGGAATGCAGGGTTTCGGACAGACTGGGCCGTATGTTGGCGGTGATATTCAGGGCAGTGTTTTTGTCGGAGCGGGTTCGCCCCTCGGTCTGAATAACCCCAACATGGTCTTTGGACCGAACACACAACAAAGCCCGACCGGAGTGGTAAATGAGTGTTACTTCTATCGTAATGGCAGTGTGGGCTACCACGCGATGTTCGGGTATGCTGCCGGGATCGCGAACGGCACATTCACGAACAATTATCTCGGTGGCGGCGATACAGCGATCAATGTCGGAACGGTCAACACCCTGACTCTATCGGGCAATAAGGTATTCGGGGCCGCGATCAATACTCTAGCCGGAGAAAATGGCTATTCGTGGAACAACAACACCTATTACAACACCGGAACGTCTGCACAGAAATTCGGTAATGGCACTGACAGAGCCAATCAGCAATTTGCTATGTGGAAGAGCCAAACAGGCTTTGATGCCTCAAGTACGATCAATAGCGGCAACTTGCCCGATACTGTGATAGTTCGCCCGAACGCGTACCAGACAGGACGCGCTAATATCATCATCTACGCCTATTCCGCGCCAACCTCAATAAATGTAAATCTTTCGACCGCCGGACTCTCTAACGGTCAAAGTTACACCATCAAGAATGCGTTCAACTGGAACGGAGCAAACGTATACACAGGAACGTATAACTCGTCGAATCCAACGGTTTCGATTCCTTTGAATACTGCCGCTGTGACGGTAGCAAGACCAATCGGAATGACGACGACGCCCGCAAGCACATGTCCGAAATTCTGTTCCCTTGTGTTGATACCGAATTAAGGCATGACCAAACCACCGCGGCGAATTTACAATCGCAGGAGGTCAAGAGGTACGGATTGAGCGGCCGAACCGCGGCCGCGATTAGAGCCAATCTTGTTTGTAACCTTGCGGGTGGGCCTGCTTCCATGCCCATGCTGTTTTGATGATGCTCTCGAGGCTCCTGTACGACGGTTCCCAGCCCAGGACCTCGCATGCTTTTGACGCATCCGCGACCAATTGATCGGGATCTCCATCTCGCCGCGGCTCAATTTTCATCTGAATCTTGCGGCCGGTTACCGATTGAGTCGTTTCAACTGCCTCGTAAACGGAATACCCGCGCCCGGTACCGAGATTAAGGTAGGTCGAATCACCGCCTCCTTTCAAATGTTCCAATGCCTTGATATGCGCATCCGCGAGGTCGGCTACGTGCACATAATCGCGAATGCAGGTGCCGTCAGGGGTGGGATAATCGTTGCCAAAAACAGATATGTGAGGCAGATCACCGTAAGCGACATTCAATAGGAGCGGGATCAAATGGGTCTCGGGATCGTGATGTTCGCCACACTTTGCAGTTGCTCCCGCCGCATTGAAATAACGGAGTGCCACAAACTTTAAACCGTAGGCCGCATCGAACGACTCTAAGATCCGCTCGGTCATGAACTTGGACCAGCCGTACGGATTGACGGGAACCTGCCGATGCCGCTCGTCGATGGGGATCTTCTGCGGTTCGCCATATGTCGAGCATGTCGAAGAAAACACGACATGCTTTACATTTGCTCCAATCAAAGCCTTGAGCAGAATGTTTGTCTGAAAGGTATTATTGTCGAAGTACTTTGATGGCTCAGAAACGGATTCGCTGACGTTCGCATAGGCCGCGAAATGGATGCACGAATCCACCTTATTAGCCTCAATGATGTGCTTTACCAGATCAGGATCGCCGACGTCTCCTACGTAGAATTTGACATCGCCGTCCAATGCTCCCTGATGTCCGCCTGTCAGGTTATCAAGCACTACCACGTCGCGATCCTGCTTCCGCATTAATTCGACTGTAACGCTGCCAATGTATCCGGCTCCGCCGGTGATCAGGGTCGACATCCAATCATGCTGTGTCCGTTTAAGTTTGAATACAAGACTCGTGACCTTCTAAAGGCGATCGGTTAATCCGGGACTGTTTTTTTTGCGGGGTAACGTAATGGCGAGTCTAAGTGGCCGGACGACATAGTAAAGAAGAGAGAAAACGGCCGGAAGTTTTAGTACGGCCTCGTCCATTTCGTTAGGCTTGACCGCCAATTTCAGGTACCAGATCAAATAGACCAACCGGATGCGAAAACGATCGACAAGCCTCTCTTTTAGCGACAGATGATACAGGTACCAACCTTTCATTTCGGTTGACCGGAATTCGGGAGCGAAGGCAGTATTCCTCAGGTCCTCAGCAATGCTCTTGAAAGAGGGATTGTTCAATATCGCGTCGATCTCAGGATGCTGTGCTTTCCGGCCAAAGAGATCATGGACCAAAAAAAGCCCCAACTCCACGGCCCTTTCGCACCCGTGTTTGCGTGCATGCCGCTGAACCTCGCACCAGTCTATTTTCGCAGAACTCTCAGCTCCCCGAACGATCTCGTTAATATCGCAAACCCAGGCTAGCTTTTCCCACCCGTGTCTCGAGCCGTGAAGGCACAGATAGACGAATAGATCACAAAGTGGGAGCGCCCTCAATTTCGCTCCGCCAAGTTCGATAGCATCCAGCCGCTTCCAAAGCTGATCGATCTCGAACGGCATCGCAAAATGGGTGCCTGACAATTTCCAGTGCAGTTCGATCCTTACCTGCCGGTCGGCGCTGACGAGTCCGATATCCTTCTTACGTGTAAAGAATAGACTTTTTCTCTTTAGCCATGTCGGTTCTTCGATAGGGATATAACCGCAGGCTTTCAGCCGTTGGATCGCCTTGTCGAAGTGTCGGGGCTGCACGAGAATATCGAGATCCACAAACTGCCGCAGAGAGATATCGCCGTAGGCCTGGATCGAAAGCGTTGGGCCTTTGAAGGGCAATATCGGGATGCCCTCAGCTTCCAGAGTTTCTGAGATCTCGATCACTTTCCTGGTTTGAAGCAGGTTGTTCCGCATGTGACCGCCAAGAAAGTCAGCGAGACTCTCGCGAACCTCTTCATCCACCAGGTCCGGCAGTTTATGAAGAATATTCGAACACACAAGGGGCAGAAGTCCGTTACGGCCCGCTATCTTTATGATGTAGGGCCAGTTCAACGGCCGGCACATGTTTGCAAAGTCAGACCGGATCTTCTCGGTGTCGACCGTCGTCTGGGAGCATTGAATAATGAACCGAGACTCTGATTGATATTCGAAGCTATCTATCTGCTCAGGCATTTAAGAAAGTCACGAAAAGCTAAGATCGGACGATCACATGAGAGCTTCCATTGCCGATCAGCGAATTCAGATCAAGGCCGCGTTCATCCGATGAGAGCATCTGGGCCTTCCAGGAAGTCGCATAGAGACCGTTGAGTTTCAGCAACTCCTGGTGCGTGCCCGATTCCACGATCTCGCCACCGTCTATCACATGAATAATATCGGCGCGCATCGCGATCGTAAATCGATGGGTAATTACGATCCCCGTTTGACCCGAGATCATCGAGCGAAATCGATCAAACCAATCGACCTCGGACCACGGATCCATAAAGCTTGTCGGCTCGTCCAGGATGACGATGGGCGCCCGCCGAAAGTAGGCTCGTGCTAGCGCGATCTTTTGCCATTCCCCGCCCGATAATTCGACCCCGTCGACAAACCACTTGCCAAGAAGCGTCTCGTACCCGTCTGGAAGGGCACCGATAAAGTCTGCAATTCCCGCCTTCTCGGCTGCGGCAAGACGGCGTTCGACATCCGGATCTTTCCCCGTATCGCCAAGCTCGATATTCTGTGCTGCAGTTTCATGGAACTGAAGCGGGAACTGAAACAGAACGGATAGATTTTGCCGAAGTTCTGCAACGTCAAACTCCCTGATGTCGGTCCCATCGATCTCGATCGATCCGCTTGTCGGATCGTAAAACCGGCACAGAAGCTTTATGAGCGTGCTCTTTCCGGCCCCGTTCACACCGACGATCGCCACAGTCTTTCCGGCCGGAATGAAGAGATCGAACGCAGATATCGCTTTACGGCTTTCCCCTGGATACCTGAACGATACATCTCTTAAGCGGATACCATCGGCGACCTTTTCTGGGAACTTGCGCGGTGAGCCGGGAGAAACAAGCTTTGTTCCCAGATCCAGGTACGCGAACAAGCTCTCGAGATAAAGTGTGTTGTTTACCGTCTGCCCCACGGCTCCGAGCAGACCCCTAAGTATCGATTGTCCCCGGGTAAAGACCTGAATAAAAACGGCCAGGTCGCCGAGTGTCGCAGTTCTATAAATTACACCAAGAGCGATCCAGCCCACGGCGAGTGTGGCGGCTGCCATCGAAGTCACATTTGCCAGCATCTTACCGACGAACTGTCGCTTGAGGTGAGAAAATTTCTCGATCCGCAATTTACGCCGCAGGGTTTGAAAGCGTTCTTGATATCGGTCCCCAAGGCCAAAGAGCCGCATTTCCGCCGCTGCGTTGCTGTGGGAAAGCATCGCGTCGAAATATGCCAGCCAGCGGCGGTCGGTCGCGGTCTGCTTCCACCATTTGTGGTAGATCCGGTCGAAGCGAAACGAAACGAATAGTCCGGGCAACGTTCCAACAACCAGAAGGAGTGGGATCGTCCAACCGTAGGCCAGAAGCAGTGCGGCAAAGCTGACGAGCGTGATAAAGTTCTGCGCAACCGTGCCAAAACTTTCAAGCAATGCGATGGGCTTTGACGAAGACTCGCCCCGCGCCTGTTCCATCAGATCGTGATACTCGGGTGATTCGTAAAACTCGAGATCGACTTCTGCTGATTTCCTGTGGATCTGGTTCTTAAGATAGTCAGTAAAATACTCTGCCAACGCTATTCGGTTCCAATCCCCGAAATACCGAAAGACCTCGATCAGCAACAGGCATACTCCGGTGACAACGAAATAGAAGACCGGCTGACTAAAGTTCGCAAGTCCACCGCTTCCGCCGCTTGCGATCATAAAACTGTCGATCGTCAATTTCGTGAGATATACGGTCAACCCAGGCAGGATCCCTTGCACCAGGATCAAGCCGCCCCACAGAGTGGTTTGGAGCGGAACCGCGTCCCAGATCATACGAAACGCACGGCGCCACAAGCTAAAGAACTCTGCCGAGTTGCGTAAACTTTTCACGAGGGATATACGCATTAAGTCAACTTAGAAAGATTTGAACTCTTCGAATCATTTTGTCGTGTTTCCGGACCGAGTCTGCGGGCATGATCCTCTACCTGACGGCAGACCTCGTCTATCACCGCGAAATCATGGGGGCGGCCAAGCCTCATTATCGGGATCGACCGTACCAATCTTTCACATTGGTGAAAGTGTTCCTGCCGAGAATTCATCGCGCTCAAAAACTTCTTCACAAAACTATGTTTTGTTAACTCGATAAACGCGGCTGCGGGGTTCAATTTTGACAATGAAATATCGGCGTCTTCGGTCAGTATGTAAACGGCAAGCAGATCGACGGGACGCTTGGAGATGCCGCCTTCAGGCCTGAACGACCGCTTCTCGACAAAGCGGTGAACTAAGGGAAAAGTGTCCGGTCGATTCCCTACGGCGATGATCGAATCTTCGTTGAGTTTGATCCTATGATAGCCGGAGAAAGTGGTCGCCCGATCGCGAACGAACTTGACCGGAACAAGGTCGTCACTGATCAGCTGATGCCCACGCATCTGAAGATGCGCTGCCAGAGTTGACTTACCATCGCCCTTTGAACCAAGAAACACGACCGCCTTGCCTCCGATGCTGACAGCGCTGGAGTGAAGGACAAATAAGCCCCGCTGATGAAGAATGACCGAAAGGACCGGCCCGGTGATAAATGGTTGAAGATCACTCTCTGTCACGCCCGGTTCAGGATCGACAATGACCTCGTTTCCAAAACCAATAAGGAATCTGCCCACCCGTTCCCACTCGATGTACATCGAGTTTTCGGAGACTATGACCGTTTTCCCTGGGCTTTCGAACCTCTCAAACGCCTTGGTTCGATCTGTTAGATCCGAAACGGAAAGGCTGCCGAAAGAGATCCGGACATCCTTCGATAACGGTGAACCATTCGGCAACAGGTCATCAAGTCGGATCTCCGACGTGATGCTTAACCCGTATACCCAATATCGATAGGTTTGTATCCCCTTCTTCGGCATCTTCACGATATAGGCCACCGCCTCATTTTCCCTGCGTGCTGCGGTCCCGATTCCAAAGAACCCGAACCCGATGAACATGCAAGAGAAAGTGAGCGGTGGCCCGTTTCGATTTTAGCAACATATCTCAACAAGCATCGATCTTGCCTCCGACCCGAGATCTAGCAAGATCTCGCATCGTGGGAAAGTTTAATCGAATCCTGAGATGTTGTTAGTAAAATCGTCTGCCAACCCGCGAACTTTTGGTTTACACGCGGGTGGTGCACACTGTTGCGTCAAAGCCGTCATGTCTCCGTAAACAACGAGAGTGGGATGATCCCATTTCTTTCGTTTTTCATGGTGATGGCTTTCACACGGTTGGATTTCGTGCATCTACTACTCCTCCTGTTTTAGTCTCTTCAACCGCAGTTCATGCAGTTGGATCTGATCTTCCGTTTTTCCATCAAGCTCAGTTTCCTAAGGGGATCACGGCAGATCAAAACTCATATAAAACCCTCGCGCCTAAGCAGCTATCAATTCAGCCATGGGCGCCGGGTTGGCACGACTTTCATCAAGCCCGCTCTGCTCAAGCCAATTCAACAGATAGACGTTCGTCAGCATAAACAGAGCCGCGTCGTCACTTTCCAATGGATTCTTCCGGTATGCGTCAAATGCTGACCGGCGCGCGTCCAGATCCGAATACTTGTTTAACCGCCACGAATCCGTTCCAACCAACCGTGCGAGCTGGTCGGCGCCGAACTTGAGCATGTTCACTTTTACACTGGCACCGATATTTGACTTGTCGCTACGCCACAGCACATCGGGAGGAACAAGGCCATCCATTGCGTGACGAAAGATCGAACGTGTCCAACCGCGATAAATTCGCTGTCCGGGCGGTAGAGAGATACAAAACTCGATCAGCCGCCGATCGAAAAAAGGAAATCTGGCTTCCACCCCGAATGCGGCAGAGGCCTTTTCGAGGTTTTCCAGGACTTCGGCAAAATGGCCGCCGGTCAACGCTCGCCAGTGGTATTCGATCGGCGAGATCTCATCCGGAAAATTTGCTGCACGGAGTCGTCTGATCCGACCCTCCAGGTCGTGTGCCTCGCGGAACTCCCGGTTAACGGAGTTAAAATGGAGCGGAAAGGCGATCGGTGATTTTGTCGTGGCGTTCGATTCTCGGCCGCGGATCTTTCGCCATGCAGCGAACGTCCATGAGGGAAGACGCCTCTTGATCCCGTTACGCCAAACGAGCCGCTTCAAACTGTGACTGGGCCGAGGCATATTCTTTCTTAATGCCAGGGATTCGCGGATCAAGCGGAAGTACTGCCCACGCAATACGAAGTTTGCGAGATCTTCATAACCATGGGAAACGGTCGAATCGCCATCGATGCCGCTCAAGACCGTCCTTACACCTGCAGCTTTGGCCGACTTGAAAATCTCCCAGTCCATATACATCGGCGCGCCGACCGGATGGTCTGTATGCCAAAGGATCTCTTTGATATCAGAGAAAGGACTCGCTTCATCGGCGGTCACCATATGAGCGATACATCCGGTGCTCTCGATGACCGAGCGCATGAATCGCCGCTCGTCGATCCGGGGATCCGTTTTCGCGATGGTAGGAAAGATCGCCGAAAATGTGTGAAGCGGCGGCTCTGCCTTGTCTTTGAGAAATTTGCTCGCGACACACACGATGGAACTTGAATCTAACCCGCCCGAAAGCATTGAGCCGACCGGATAAGAACTACGCAGACGCGATGTGACCGCTGCCGAAAATAGCTCACGGAACATCTCCTGATACTCGCCGTTGCTTTTCAGGCTAAGTTCTTTCCCTTCCGGTTTCCAATACTCCCAGATATTGAGGCGGCGGTCGTTAACGGAAAGAGCATGCGTGGCCGGCAGACGGCGGATATCCTTATAGAAGGTGTTCTCTTTGTCTTCGGAGTTTGCAACCAGGTAATCGCCGACGCACTCGTCGTTAAGTACCTTTGGTATGCCGCGGATCGCGAAAAGCGCTTTGATCTCAGTTGCTAGAGCAAAAAGCCTACCGGGTTGGTAATAGTAATAGACGTGCTTGACGCCAAGCGGATCGCGGGCGGCAAAAAGGGTGCGTTCTCGTTCATTCCATATCGCAAAGACAAAATCGCCAAGCAGATGCGGCAAACAGGCATCGCCCCATTTTTGGTAGGCACGCAGTACGTATTCGCTGTCCGTCACCTGGAACTCGGGCGTGCCACTAATTGACAATGCCTCGGAAAGCTCCTTTCTGTTGTCCAGCCTTCCGTCAAAAGTGATCACGACACCCATTTTCGGATCGCGGAAAGGCAGCTTTTCAAAATGCGATTCCGGCGTCGTCCAACGCATTCGGTGGCCGATCCCGATCGGGCCCTCTGTCCACACACCCTTATCGTCAATCCCTCGATGCTCAAGCCGGTCGAGTACTCGCTCAACTGAGGACGCCTCGACCGCCCCACCGTTAAGCCTAAAGATCGCAGCAATAGCACTCATATCAAGAAATCGAAGGCCGACGCATGACCGAGTATCGGGACACATTCGGCTGACGGCCAAAAACGATCCGGCCGCCCACCTCGACCCACGCATGAGCGTCGATCGAAACGTCGGACCGAGCGACGCCGATCCGGATCCTTGACCGCTGCCCGTAATGCCTAAGTACAGCCCGAGTAGCGAGGGCCTTGGTCAAACAAGTTGCCCCGGGAACATAGCGTCTACACCTGCGGATAGCACCGGTGACCTCCTTGATGATCGCCTCGTCACACTCTTGCGCGGCCGGCCCATCGGCGACCTCCTCGGAGATCCATTTCTTGGTCAGCCAAAAGGGCAATGTAATGTCGCGAAGCCTGAAAAACCATAGCCAGAAAACGGTCCTGGCAACCAGTTTCCTCTCGTGAGCACTCATGTCTTTCAGGCGTCTGATGTTACTCGTCAAAGACATCGATCAATTTCTCGCGCATCATTGTTTCTAAAAACAAAGCCACCTCTGCTCTGCACGTTTCTTCGTCTACGTCATATTCCTTCATCAAATGAGATTCGACTTCCGCAAGGGTCGCCGGCTGCTGGATGACCCACCATATCGAAGCCCCAACATGGTTGATGCCGTAATACTTGCCGTTTCTTAGGCTTAGGATCACAGCCTCTTCCGCGAGATCGGAAAACAGATGATCCTCTATGGCCCGATAACGCCGAACGCGTATTGCATTGTGGGCAGTTTCGGTATCCGGCATTTCAGCTTCTTGAAGAGATGAGAGAGTCCCGTGCATTTATGGGTGTACAACAATTTGGCAGGCCCGCTTCTGACCGAACGCCTTTACTCGAGATCGAGCCCGAACCAATGTGGGTGGCGAAAGAACCGGAATGCCGATGCTTCTTAATTCCGTGTTAATTTCCATTTTATCGGTAAAGATCATCCCGCCTCATCGAATAGAACGACCAAACCAGATGGCACTATCAGATAGGCGGCACTATTCCATTGTGCTACTGCGGTCGAAGTCGCGAGCGTCAACTCTTTGAAGGAACACGGTTTGGGGTTTGCGACCCGGACAAGGAGGCACCATCCGACTCGCCCCATCTATCTCGGAACGCGACAAGCCCGGCGATCGAGCCTAGCCCGTAGGCGAAGTGCAAGATGCAAAAGCTCCACGATATATATGGGATCAGCCCAATTTTCCTGCCAGCAGCAATGAATGAAGCAACAAGATTTGCGGCCAGATATGTACAGATCAGCACGCCCAATATCCATCGGCCCGGCACAAAAAAGAGCGACAGGATACCGAGGATGAAGATCGACAATACAAAGAAGAACGGAATGAACTGTCGGATGCTCATTTGCTTCGGGTGCATCTGCAGCACACGAACCTTCCAGTACCCGTACTGAAAATATTGCCTCCACAATGACCTGAATGTGCTCCGGCTGTAATACTTCGATCGGATCGATGGGGAGAGCAGGATCCTGCCGCCAAGTTTTCGGATCCGATAGTTGTATTCGTCGTCCTGGTTACGTACTAGCTCCTCATTGTAGGGTCCGGCTCGTTCGACTATTTGTCGTGTGTAACCAGGAAAGGCCACAGTATCCACATAGGTCTCGCGATCCTTGACGGTCCTAAATGCAGAGCCCCCCACCCCAAAGGTCGAGCTCATCGCCAGCGAGATCGCCCTTGCCTGGGGACCGGTTCCGATCGTTTCAATGGGACCGCCGACACCATCGGCCCGTTCACCGGTCAGATTCTCGACACAGTTAGCTATGTAATCAGTGTCGATCTCGCAATGGCCGTCAACCCGCACAAAAATCTCACCGGCGGCATGGGAGATTGCAACATTTAGGGCAGATGGAGCAATTTTCTTGGGGTTTTGAACCACCTTCACCGGAATATCGCTTCCCGCGGCCATTTCATCTATGCGTTCAAGCGTTCCGTCAGTCGACTCGCCATCCGAAACTATGATCTCTAACAATTCGTGCGGATAATTCTGGGCAAGTACGGATCCCAGACTCCGCTCAATAAACTCCTTTTCATTTCTCACGGGCATAAGCACCGAAACGAACGGAAGACCGGCGGCTGAGTGATCTGCGGCGATGAGGTCAGCAGTCTCGCTCTCGGTTTTGCTGTGTAGTTCTTGACCAGTCACTTATCGTGCTTGATAACCTGCGGATAACTTTGGAGCTATGCCGTATGGCTGGCCGCCAGACCAGCTTTCTCTTCGTTCGAGAGTTCGCAAATGACCGCCCGGAACTTTGCCCGGGCCGTGCGTGGGATCACGCTGACCAGTTCAAACTCGACAGTAACGTCGCCCATCCTCTCGCGAATGCGGTCCGCGATCTTCGTCTCCAGTTCCTTACTAGCCGTACCGTTCGGAACATACCGAACAAGGATGAGGCGCAGCGACCTCTGGACTATTTGGGCCTCAGAGATCTCAAATGTTCCTTTGAAGACCGGATCTAGTCGTCCAATGCGACGCCCGTCGATAGTGTAAAGAAGATCGTCGTTTCGGCCCTCGATCTTTGCGATCAATGGCAAACTCCTCCCACATTCACAACTCTCACCACTGTGCCTGCCACTGTCCCCGATCCGATATCGGATCAGCAGCATGTCAGGATTTACGAGACCGGTACTTATAAGATCGCCTACCCCATTCACATCAGTAATCGCCGTCGAGGGAGTTTCGATCAGGCCGGCCTCGGGCCATTGGTGCAGGCTGCCGCTCGAGCACTCACTTGCAGCCGCCGCCATTTCGGCCATGCCGTATGTTTCTCTTACGGGGCAACGAAATGCTTCTGAGATCACTTCTCGTTGATATTCATACAGAGGTTCGGCATTCGTAATGACCACCTCGAACCGGATATCTTCTATCTTTTCGTTCAAAGCAAAATGCGCAAGCGAATAAAGCGCCGATGTATAACCGACAACATATCGCACACGCCTTTCCTTCATCGCCTGCAAATACGACCGAAGATTGGCCGCCGCAAGATGATAGCTCGACATATACAACTGTTTCAGTCCGGAGTTCCAAACCCAGAAAGGCGGCCTTTCTTGGTTCACGGGAGTTACGAGCTGGCCCCCCAAGATCGCCCACCGGTCTTCCTTTGAAACCCCGTACCAGCGTCGCCAACGGGCTTCGGACAATGCGTACCAATACTTAAGCGTTTCACGGCTTGACCAAAGATCGAGTGATGTCCCGGTCGTGCCGCTGGTGTGCTCTAGAAACATTCTCTTCGGGTCGCAGTCATCTGCAACAAAGGCGCGAGCAACCTCACGGAGCGTTTGTTTCTCAAGGATCGGCCAGTTCTCAAGATATTCGTAAGACGCTCTATCGCCGTTTTGTCGACGTCTCGACCACATTTCGCGGTAATAGGGCACCTTGGTCGCAGCTCGATGCAGGATGAATGAAAGCCTGTTTTGCCGCCATTCCTCCCACTCCTGTTGGCTCCAGTAGTCGCGCTCCAGAGCCTCTTCGACAAGACGCTCTGTATCCTTGTCGTACCGCCACCAGCGCAGGTAATATCCGCGAAGGCTTGCAGCGATCGAGCGGGTTGAGGTGGGCATTCGATGATAGAAGCTCAATGAGATACTCATTCGATGGTAACCCCGCGTATCGGCAGATCGAGCGATCTCGACTTCGTCTCAAGCTGGATCTCGTCGAACAATTCTTCCCACTGGGGGCGTACATTCTCCCACGACGATCGGTCGGCCAATTCGCGTCCATTGACCGAAAGATCCCGGGCGAGGTCACTATTTTCCAGAAGCGAAGCTATTGCTCCGACCATCGCTTCGACGTCGTCATCCGGAACCAGTAACCCGGTTCTCCCGTTTTGGAGCAAATATGGTATTCCGCCCACTGAGGTCACAACTACGGGCAAGCCCATCGCACAGGCCTCAAGCACGGCGACAGGCATGTTGTCGATATGATTAGTGTTCAAAAAAATATCAGCGTGCGAAAATTCTCTGATCTTTGCCTGGTGGTCAAGAAAACCGGGAAATCGAATTGCCTCGCTCAACCCCAGATCTGCCGCCATCTTCTTGATCTCCGCCTCGAGCCCCTTATCGACCCCGGCCATCACCAAACTCGCATCGGGATACTTTTTCCTGAGCGAATCGAACACCTCGATCGCCATGCGAGGATTGTAGATCTCATGAAACGCCCGCATCCAAAGCAACTTCGGCGAGACCTCTACTCGGGTACGGTATTCGTATTTGCTCAGGTCGATAACGTTTGGAATTATTCGCGACCTGATCCCGAAGACTGACAATTTTTCCGCAAGAAAATTTGAAGGTGCAACTAAGATCCTTGCCCTGCCCAAAACGCGCCTCACCCATCCGGGATATCGTTCAGTGAACTCAGGCAGGTTTCCGCCATGAAGTACGAGTATCGAGGGGATGTTGAAGATCTTTGCCAGAAAGGTCGCCGCGTCAGCCAAAATGAACGCGGGCCCGCTGTATGCCTCGATGATCAATACCTTCGCCTCATCTCGATTTCGAGCTATCGTAGTTACTATGTCAAGAAGTCGCAGGAAACGATTAACTTGTGACGATGCGCTGGTCACGGAATATCCACCCTCATGAAAAAGGTCTGCCAGTATTTGGCCTTGCGTTGTCACAAATCCCCGCCTGCGACCTAACATATTTCCAATGAAGCAAACGGTAGTGTTGTTCATGAACGAAAAACCGATATCGGCAACGGATGGAGTCAAATTACGGTTTTGGAGTCAGTGCTTTCGATCCAGGTCGCAGGTTTGCGATAGTGACACATGCCAACCCCAGCATGAATGAAGGCGCCGCAAGCCGCATCCCCGCGTTCATCATGAAAAGGAATGACCAGGATACAGCCCCCGCGATAAATGCCTTACCGGGTCTCGAATTTGGGCGTCGCAGATTGGTGACAACCAATACAGCCATCAATGCCAAGGCGGCAAGACCGAAGACCCCATGTTCCGAAAGTAAACGTGAAAACTCGGTGTGGCTAGCAGCACTGAATTCAAGGAATTGTTTTCGAAACTCTCTTGATTCACCAACACCCGCCCCCAAGAACGGATTTTCCAAGAACACCTTGACATCGGCCTCGATGATCTCCCAACGATTGGTCGTACCCGTATCCTCAAATCTGTCCTCCAGCGCTCCGCCAGTGAACGAGTTCAAATACGGAAAAATGAACATTATGAAAACTGTCCCTAATATCAGAACGGGCGCTGCTACCTTGATCCCCTTTGAGAGATCCCTTGCCTGGAATAGGATCAGAATCAAAACTGCTCCTACCGCGTTGTAGATTCCCCCACGGGAAAAGGTCAAAACCGAAAGCGCGGCCATAAAAAGCGCGGAAACCGCGAAGAACACGCCGAATCGCGAACGCTTGTTGAACAAAACGAAGCCCGCCAGTGAAAGAAAAACGCCAAGCCCCAGCATTGAAGAGACCTGATTCGGCCCAAATCCGCCGCTTGTCGCTGCATTGGATTCACCTGTAAATTGAAGTTCCTCGGTTGAAACCGTGTAAAACATTGTCGTGAACGCCACACTCAAAAGCGGGAGAATGCAGACGATCAACAGCCGTTTGAACTCGAACGGGCGCAGGTTCACATGGTGAAAAAACCAGCAGCTAACTGCCAAGAGCATCGGCCCCGACAAATTGAAACTCAACGTCTGAGACAAACGGGAAAGGTTGGACCCGGTCAAGACGATCAAACAACCCGGCAACAGGAGAACAAAATAGGATGCGGGTATTACAGGGATCTGTAGTTTATGACGACGGAGTAATGCAACGATCAAGATGACCGCAGACATATACTTGCCCGACTCCCAAAAGATCGGAATACCGGCCATGCGCCATAAAACTTCTGCCCCAACGATATAAGCCGCGGCGAGAGCGACGTTTACGAGCGGAACCTGCCGCTTCATCGCAAACAACAAGCCGATCCCAAAGGACAGCAAGGGGTGCAAAATTGCAAATGGTCCTGCATTATAGAGCAAGAGCCCCAGCGGCAAATGGAGTATCGAAACTATGGCTGCTATACGAAATTCACGCGATGTTACATGATTCAGAACTGCGTGTCGTTGATGTCCCATTTTGGACAAGTTTATGGGAAGTTCAGCGTTCACAACCTGCCCTCTCGTCCTTCACCAGGCCTGAATAAATACTCATCAACTTCCTTTGTAGATAGCCTATCGAGTGGTTTTTCTTGACGTATCCATAAGCGTCTCGTCCCATGCGCTGCCGCACCTGTCGATCAAGGATGAGGCGACTGGCTGCCCGAAACAAGTCCTCTGCATCATGTGGATCGACGAGAATACCGCAGCCGTCAGCCACGACTTCGGGTACACCCCCTACTCTTGTGGCGATCACTGGAATTCCATGCGACATCGCTTCCAGTATGACGTTGGGCGTGCCTTCATGCCTGGAAGTAAGGACGAGAATATCGGAATCGCGGTAAACGGGTCCCATGTCAGCTTGCTCGCCAAGAAATGTGATATCAGTTGGGCCCAACCCTTTGCTATCGGCCAGGTGCTCAAGCCCTCCGCGGAGTGGACCATCACCCGCGATAATGAACTTCAAGCGCGTCTCGGGTAGACGATCTCGAAGTCGGGATGCTAATTCAATGAAGAGTTCAGGTCGTTTCTCCTGTACCAACCGTCCACTGAACAAAATTCTACATGCCACGGCGCTTGGCTCAGACAAGTTGGTACTGGCCGCCGATACAACGTTGCGTACCAGATCGATTCTCTCCTTAGAAAGGCCGAGTTTAAGAGCTCGCGACAAGGCCAATTCTGAATTCACGATCAGCCGCCTTGGCAGCTTTAACTGCCATTCCCCAAAAACACCATTTGCGGCGACTTCACTTGTCAGATCACTTCGAATCGCCCCAATGTTGGGGATGCCTAATGTGCGGCCGGCGGCGGCAACATACATGTTAGTAAAGAAATGTGCACTATGCAGAATATCAGCCGGTCGAGACCTCAGGTTCCGGATCATCGCCAACAAGCGCATATGTCTCCGGTGCGACTTCCCTATCCAGTCAACGTCGATCCCGAGTTCTCTGATCTCCTTTTCGTACGGTTCGCCTTGCGTTAAGCAGAGGACGCGAACGTCGACACCTTCACTGAGCAATGCGCGGAGCATAAATGTCAATTGTTTCTCCGCCCCCCCGCGGCCGAGGGTCCCAGCAAGAAAGGCCACTTTCATATACGCTCAATCGTTGGACAATTCAGATCGGTCGAGATATTTCCCCACGACTCGCGAAGCTCACGAAAAATGAAGTGTCCCCAGTTCTCAAGCGAGTAGTTAGCCGCTGTCTCTACCGCCCGGGTGGACATTTCCGAGTACACTTCCCTGTCCGAGCCGATCCTTCTTATGGCATCCGCCAGCGCAACTGGTGTTGTGGAATCCAGAATAAGACCGCAGCCCGAAGAAATAAGATGGGGCAACACCGAGACCTTTGTGGTGATCACGGGCAGGCCGCTGGCAAGCGCCTCAACCACGACTTTTGGGAAACCCTCAGATGCAGCCGTCGGATAACAAAAGATATCGGCGCTTTTAAGCAGCTCGGGCACTCTCGACTGAGCTACCTTACCGTGAAATATCACCCTTTCCGAAACGCCCAATGATTCTGCCCGTCGCTTAAGGGCCACCAGTTTCGATCCGTCGCCTACTACATCAAGCGTCACATCAGGAAATGCTTGGGCGATCAAGGGCAAGCTATCTATAACGACATCTGTTCCTTTGCCTTCCTCCTGTCTACAGACGGTTATCAGCCGGGGTCCACGGTCATTTGACAATTGCCGTGGCCGACCCTCAGAGAGCTGTGTCGCGGTGAGAGACGTCGAAAATATCCACTTGATATTTGGGTTTTTTTCCGATGGCGGGATCGCTCCGCCGCCCGTGGCGAGCATAACATTTTTTCCACCCGCAAACCGCTCCATTGCCCATTTCCAGAACCGCTCGGCAAGCGTCCTCTGGACAAACCAATTCCCGCAATGCCTTACAAATAACGGCTTCCTCTGCAAAAGAGCGAAGAGCATTCCGATCGTCCCGACATCGCCGGGTATCGGCGTGTGTACAGCATCTGCCTTCCGCACCTCACGCCAAATGGCCCCACTGTTCCTTATCAGCCATGCGGAAAAGCCAAGTTTGCGTTTGAAACCCTCTCCGGTCGGAACTGACAACGGGACCACACTCAGCTTTCTCCCGGAAAGGGGAGAAAGGCCGTCTTGAGTGGATTGTGTTCTGCAAGGAACCACAACGCGAGTGCTGTCAAAGAGCTCTGATATCGCATCGACCTGAAATGGAAACCCTCCGTCCGTTGCATAACCCGACTGCGAGTTCTCAATCCTCCAAACTATTTTGTGTGAGATCAATGCCAAGTGCATTAAGGGATCGCAACTACCATTTTACTAAGAGCTCCAATTAGGTGTTTCCAGTTCGATTTCGCCAACAAGGTAACTATTAGATTGCGCCTCCGATGGCGATTTTACCGTTAGCGGACCGAACCAGATGAGCTTCCTAACCGGTACTCCGCACGGCAGCGCTATGGTCCAGTTCATGAAACCAGTTCATCATTGTCCGTTTCGGATACCGACCTTTCCAAAGAGTACAGCGAAAATTGCATTAACTCTTCCCCTTAGTTCCGTTACGTCGTCCCATCGCCGGCGGCGAACGGCTGACATCCCGATACGGAACAACTCAAATGCCTGAAAACGCCAAAAGTAGTACTTTTGACGAAATTCTAAGGGGCCCGATATGTCCCGGAAAACGTAATAGTAGTTCGCCACGCTCTTGTAACCAATGCGACGTCTGTTGGCTCGACCGTTCGGTGAGTGAAGTTCCTCGCAACGGGCATCGCCGCACTGAAGAAGCCGCCAATCGCGGCCGGCCCGCAGAGACAGATGGGCATCTTCCAAGACCCCATAGTCCCGAAAGAACTCATCAAAGCGCAAGCCACAATCAAACACCTCGCGTCTCCAAACGGCACACGCGGTCGTGACAAAATCAACCTCCCGCGTCCCGGAGAACGGAGCCTGCATATTGTTGTTAATTGGGTAACCGCATTTCCGATCGTATCGGCCGGGTTCATAAACGGAGAGCAGTCTGAGTCTCTTATACCAACGCCATCGCTCCGAGGAGCTTGCTTCGAAATACTGATTTGTCCGGTAACCGACTATGCCTCCTACCTCTTCATTTCCAGCAAACTCAAATGCGGAATTGATCTTTTCTAAGAAGTCGGTTTCAAGTCTAACGTCATCATCGACAAACGCCACAAATCGACCTCGGGCAAGGTCAATTCCATGGTTTCGCTGTATTGCGGTGCCTCCGTTCCTCCTCAAATAAACAACTTTGAAAGGGAGTCCGGCCCTTTTTGCCTCAACCATTTCGAAAGTCGCGTTATCTGATTCGTCAGCGCCGTCGACCAGGATCACTTCGGTCGGAAGGACCGTCTGCTGTGCAAGGTTCTCCAAAAGTTCGCCTACCTCCGTAGGACGCAGAAGGGTCGGGGTAATGACCGAAATAGTCGGGTCTGTCATGGTGCCTAGTCTGCTAGTTGAGATATCTTCAGTAACGCTTCTGCAACGCGCGTGCTTGACCTTCCATCGAGCGTCGAGCCAAACATTTGATCTATCAATGTCTTTCGAAGATGCTTATCTCGCTCAGGATCAGTTAGAGCTTCGTTGATAATATTGGCCATCTGCTCAGGGTTTTCGGCAACCCGGACCGCGCCGCTCTCGACTACCGGCTTGTAATGATCAAATTCATAATAGTGAGCATAGGATAGCTCGTCAGTTGAAACCGAGGGCGGGTTGTACCCGACGTTGATCACCGGTTTGTCGAACATACACAGCTCAAGCGAAACGGTCGAAGCTACGTTTATCCCCACCGAGCAGTGACGCAGGGCGTTTGCGAGGAGCAGTGCATCTTCGGGTTTAGGGGTCAACCATTCGGGCTCCCATATAGGATCCGAGAAGATAATATCTTTTCGTCGGCTACGCAATTCGTTAAATCGCCCGGTCAGGTCTTTTGCATAAACACGCAGTACCAGTTGGGGCCGCGTTTGAAGTGGGTGCTCCAATAATATGTCGGCGATCTGTTCGACTATTTCCGGCTCTCCCGGCATATGGTTGGCCATGCCGGTTGTATATAGAACGATAGGCCGACTCGGATCGGCACCGATCATCTCGCAATATTCGTCTCGGTCCAGATAAGTTTCTTCCCTAAAATGCAGGTCAAATTGCGGTGTACCTGTCACGAAAACATTTTCTGGTTTTATCCACCCATACATTTCTAGGAGCTGCTGCTTCAGAGTCTCGTTCCATACTAAGAAGTAGTCGTACGGCAGCATTATCCGTCCTTGAGATGTGAGATTATCCCAACTGAATATGAACGTAGCCGTCGGAATTCCAAGCCACTGCGCTGCCTGAACCGCGGGGATGGCGTTACGGCTATGAACGTGCGATGCGTTAAAAACCAAATTCGGGCTCGTTTTTCGATAGAATTGTAAGTAGTAGTCGTTCGAATTAAACACACGGCTGCTTGTTCTTTCGAGTCGGGACAAAAGGTTCAAACCATTAACATTCGAAAATGGTAACGAAATGACTTTCTTCGCTCTCCGAAATGTCTTATCTCGAATCGTTCTGGCCTCGAGATCACGGAGTCTGGACCTTTCTATGGCGGCACGTGAACCCAACCAACGGTTGTGCGACGTCTCTAGTATTTCCCGCTGAATTCGTACTATCCACCGTTCGGGGTGCTCACGAAGCGAGTACACTCCATTACATTTATCCATCAAGAACTCATGAAATCCCTTCCCTGGATCAACTGATAAAGCCTGGATATTAAATTCCTGGCGCAAGCGATCCAGGGTCCCGGTATATGCGAAATTGCGTATTGCCTCTCCACGCGGGAAGATAAGGGCAATCGACCTGCGTTCCGCCTTTAGTTGAGGTGACGGTAAAACCTTATCGAGTGTGGTTGAAGTCCCAGGCATTCTAAATTCCGAACAATCGGGGAAGAACGGCGGCACTCCAGTCTCGGGCATCGCCGTGGTTATCCGGCCCGCGATGCGTCATCGCGAGTCCGATTCGCTTTACGGTATCAAGCGAAGCGTTACCTCTGTTTCGCTGAAACATTCCGGCTATTCCACACATATCAACGTTGCATCCTCTTCATCTCGGCGAAATCAAGGATCGCCTCCGCCATTCTCTCCCCGCATCGACCGTCGGCGAAACCGCACACGTATTCGACGATCCAGCGACGCTTCTCCCGGTGAAGTTCCGGACGTGCCAGGTACGTCTTGACCGCCTCAACCATTTCTTCAAGTTCATTAACAAGATATACACCGCCCGATTCAGCAACAGGCTTGAAGTGCGGCCACTCATGATTTATTTCTTTGATCAGCTGCTGGTCGGGCTGTCCTGCTTGGGGGTCGAAATCGAGATTTACTACAGGCGTATCAAAGATCGCGGCGTCTATCACAACGGTGGATGAAAGGTTCACCACGACATCCGCATGGCGAAAGGTATTTATCCACTCGGTTACCTGTCCTTCATCCTGCGATCTCTTATTAAGTGCTTTACCTGCATTCTTGGATACCTGAAGTTTGACCCACGGTTCAAATCGAGAAAAAAGTGCCTTCATTTCCGCGTTGTCATGGATCGGGTGCGGGCGGACCAGCATTTGCACGTTTCCCATGTTCCCCTCGGCAATGCGGCGTGCGAGGGACACAGCCCCTGGCTTCTCATTCAGGAAGTTAGGCGAGCCGATCGCATAAACGATGATTGGCAAACCAGGATCAAGACCTTGGTCAACGCAAAACTCTTCTCTCGTTTGAAAGAACCGCTCCTGTTTTAAGGCATCAAATTGCGGAGCACCCACAACATAGACCGGTGTGGTCTTTGAATGCGGATAAAATTCGTGTAGTTCACGTTTTGCTTGTTCGTTCCAAACTATATACCCATCGTATTTGAAGACCATCCGGTTCTTTGTCGATATGTTGTCCCATGATGGAATATATGCCATCACGGGTATATCGCATGCTTTGGCTGCAGAGAATACCGCAGGCTGCTCAAACTGAAATGGGCCGGTAGAAACTACAACATCCGGTCTTTGCTCGTGGAACCGTTTAGACGCCTCTATGGAGCGCGGGTAGGCCAATAGGGATCTTTCGATCAGATCCTCCAACATAATCTCGGCACGGAACGCCGCCAACAATCTCGCGGGCAGCTTTAAAGCTCGAACAGCCAGTGTATTCTGGCTGTTTCGCCTATGTCTCGTCATGCTTTCCCGGCTTGGCAATCGATATCGATAGTCCCATACAAACTCATTCAATCGCCGCGGAAAATTATGTCGCAGCTCTCTGAATGATCGAACCTCGGGAAATGGACGCACTTGAATGTCTCCGGTCGTCGAGCTGCCGAGACCCTTGTCAGCATCATGAGAGGAATTCCAGATTTCGACACTTGCTCCGCCATCAAATAACCGGTCAACAAGCCCGCTATATCGAAATACGCGATCAACTAGCAGCGAGGTCGAAAGGAGAAGTATCTTACTTTTGCTATCGCCGGCCGCGTCGCTGGTCTGGGACCGAGTTACGGACTCTTGTGTACCTACTGCTCCGTCGAGCATCATAGCCTCACAATGGGCCAACGGGAGGCCAATTGATTCGAGATTCATTTGTATTGCAGGGCCCTACGCTGTTGTGGCGTAAACGTGGTGAGGTCAAGATCATCCGGATAGACGATCAACCGTTTCGACTCAGACGCCGGTGACGTGTACATGCACGTGAACATCAAACGGTCCTTCGTACGAGCTTCGCCGCCTTTATGATAGCCACGCGTGTCGGCGAAGATAATGGTGCCCTTTTTTCCTACCGCACGTACCCATCGTTCCTCAGGGTAAACTGCTCTCATTTGATCGTCGGTGGTACGCCGCACCCCGCCTTCCAGAAAATGCTCCGGATCGATCGAACGGTACTTGCCTTTCTTATGTGTTCCGGGTGCATATGTAAATGGGCCGGCGCCTTCATCAACGTCGTCAAGATAAAGAAACACTTTGAGGATATAGTTATCCTCGCGATCGAAATGCCAAAGCTGCGACTCTCGCGCGCTTCCTTTCGAAGCGAACGTTTTCCAAACGTTGTAGTAGCGCAACTTCGCAAACATCCCGAAATAGGCTTCAGCTATACAAAGAAAAGTCGGGTGCAGCGCAAATCTGGCAAAGACGCTATTCGGATCGAAAGTCAACTCGCCTCCAAGCATCTCAAGGTTGAATGTCTTGCTTCCGACCTCATTCTCATCCGCTTTGGACCTAAGTTCTGTGATCTCCTCGTTTTTCGACTCGATCAGCCGGTTCACAGCGGAATCCATCGCCAGAAACTCACGTTGGTCTGCAAAGAGTTCCTCAACCGACGTAAAGGCGATCCCGTCCGACTTTAGCCGGTTGACCAAGCTTCTTTCTATCGGAGTAGCAGGCGTCTCCCCGCGGATCCGGTGATTGATCGTAGGCCATAGATTGGATGCATAGCGCCAACCCAGTTCGGTTCTTCGAAATCTTGAGACCAGAGTACGAGCCTTGTTTCTGACTATCACATCTGCACCTTTCCGCTACCCATTGGTCTTTCCAACCCATTGGTCCTTCCATCTAGAATTCTCAGTATGGCAACCCGCAAACGCATAAAACTTAGACGATCGTCTCTAGCGTCTCTTGATGGATCCGAGCCTGACCCAAGTCACTGCCAGCATCCTCGAGACACCACTTTACTTTGGGTGTGAGGAGTGTCCGTCCGGTTTTGTCATATTCGCCCGTTACTCTCAACATAACTCGTTCCGATATAAGTCGACGTCTTGGTATCCGGGTAATGAACTTGGAATAAACGGAATAGAGCCCAGGTGACAGCCAAAGCGCCGGCAGTTCGACGGTCAGAGTGTACTTCCCCTCAAGAGTGTCAAAACCGATTTTTTTACTGTTGACAGACGCGTGAACCATAGACTGTCCAAGGGAATTTTCGACGATGACGTACATTACGGGATCTTCGGTTTCATGCGAAACAAAATCTTGCGATATCACGACGGATTCGCCGGTGCTGATCGATGGTGTCCGGCTTCCATTGACTTCCATGAAGCCGAGCGCGATCGGCATACGCGACTTGTCATCGGATACGAGGGCTGAGGTTTTGAGCTGATAATAGTTCCCAATACAGTCCGAAACCTCGCCACTAAGGGCGACCTCACCCATATCAATGTGTATTCCTCTCTGACAGAGCTCCTGAACCGCACCCATGTTATGGCTGACGAATAGGATGGTCCGGCCATCGTTCGAGCTGACTTCGCCCATCTTGCCAATGCATTTCTTTTGGAATTCAGCGTCACCGACGGCCAGAACCTCGTCAACTATTAGGATCTCACTTTCCAGGTGGGCCGCAACCGCGAAGGCAAGGCGAACTGACATCCCCGACGAATAGCGCTTAACTGGTGTGTCGATGTATCGCTCAACTCCACTAAAATCAACGATCTCATCGAGTTTGCGATCGATCTCTTTTTTCCGCATACCGAGGATCGAGCCGTTTAGGTAGACATTCTCACGCCCGGTCAACTCCTGGTGAAATCCGGTGCCGACCTCGAGCAGGCTCGCGACACGACCTTTTATTTTGATGCAACCGGTTGTCGGAGACGTCACACGGGATAGCAGCTTGAGTAGAGTGCTTTTGCCCGCACCGTTTCTCCCGATTATCCCGACGGCATCACCTTGTTCGATCTCTAGATTGATATCCTTGAGGCTCCAAACAACGTTACTTTCACCCTTGGTCGTCCGGTCGTTGACCTGTCCAAGCTTTAGAAACGGATCTTCCCTGCCCAACACCCTTGTGACAAACCATCGTTCAATGTCCCGGCTGATGGTGCCGGTACCTATCTGCCCGATCTGATACGCCTTTGAAAGGTTTTCTACCTTGATGGCAATACTCATACAGTGTCTACAAAATTCTTTTCGGTCTTATTGAATATGACAACGCCAATGACCATGATCACCAGCGTGACCATCGTGCTGTAACCTAGGCTCGCCGCCGTAAATTCACCTTTCCCGAGAAATGCGTATCGAAAGGCTTCAATGATGCCCGTCATAGGGTTTAGCTCGATCAGCCATCTATATTTTTCTGGAGCGGAGCTAAGCGGGTAGATCACGGTTGTCACATACATCAAAAGCTGCACGCCAAACCCCACCAGAAAGCTGAGGTCACGATACTTGGTCGTCATCGCCGTGATGATCAGCCCTAAACCGAGACCGAGAAGAGCCATTAGCACAATCAGAAGAGGCGATAAGAATATAGCCGAAGTGATCCGCACGCTCGCTCCAACCATCCAAAAATAAACGAGCATCCCCAAAAAGAGCAGCATTTGAACTCCAAACCGTGTCAAATTGCTGGTCACGATGCTCAGAGGCATGATCAGGCGAGGGAAATATACTTTGCCAAATATGTTTGCATTGTCCTTAAATACCGTACTGGTCTTTGTTATGCAATCGGAAAAATAATTCCATGCTGTGATGCCCGCGAGATAGAAGAGCGGCTGCGGCAGTCCATCGGTGCTCAATCCGGCGAGGTTGCCGAAAACAAAAGTGAAAATGACGGTCGTAAACAGCGGCTGTATAAAAAACCAAAGCGGACCGAGAATAGTCTGCTTGTAAAAACTGACGAAGTCTCGCTTGACGAACATCAACAAGAGGTCACGATATCGCCAAACTTCGCGCAGCTTCAGATCGAAGACGGAAGTCTTGTCCTCAATTATCAGATCCCACTTATCTTCCTGAATTACTTGCATCGGGTTACTACGGCCGCATGTGCGATCTCCTGTGTCTGTTCGACAAGGGAAAGTGTGATCCACTGCCAGATAAAAAAGCTGTTGTCGCCTTTGCCGGCGGTGAAATCCTTCCACGCGGATCTGACGGACGCGGCGTCGAGCCAGGGCCGGGCAAAGCCGGAAAGTGCGGATTCGATCTTTTCATTCGCCCACTCGTTGAGCTCTCCGCGGAGCCATTCACGTTGCGGTGTTTGCATTGGTCGCTTTGGCGCTTCGGAAACGCCGTCTGGCACCAGTTTTTTTGAGATCTGCCGGAGCATCGCTTTCCGTATTCCCTTCTGGATCTTTCGCTCAGGTGGTTGACGCAGAGCGAGTTCGAACATGCGGTGATCCAGAAACGGTTCGCGAAGCTCGGTCGAGTACTGCATCGAGATACGGTCGTTGAAGCGCATTGCCCGCGGGATCTTGGTAAACCTGGCGTCGCGGTACTGAATGTTTCGAAGCTTGTCCGGATATACGGTCGGAAAGTCGAGCTCCTGGGCCAGCCCGCGAAATTCCGGATCCAGGCAATCGGGCCGGACCGGCCGTTCGTTCGTCCCTTGGATCAGACTCGGGGCATGGCCGTTCATGTTCGTCTGGTAATAATCATAGCCGGCCCATTGTTCGTCCATCCCGTTTCCGTCGAGCAAGACCGTTACACCGTTCTCTCTCGCGGCCTTGAACACATTCGAATACGCGAGCGTTGGGAGCCCGCCGAACGGTTCGTCCTGATGATACTGGACTCTCTCAGCAAGCAGCGGAACATCTTTGGCACTCAAACGGCAATCGACCAACTGATGATTTGTCATCGCGAGCATCTGTTCGACCCAGGACAGTTCATCGTAGCGTTCATCCCCGGTTGTGAACGTAAATGCCTTGACATCAGAATCGGCTCCTTGGACGTCGTGGACCAATCCGAGCAGCGTTGACGAATCCAGGCCGCCGCTAAGGTTGATCCCGACCGGAACGTCGGAACGAAAGCGGAGCTTTACGCTTTCCCGCATCAGGGCGAGATACTCTTCGGCCACGACGGATTCGGGCCTCGGGTCTAGTTCATTTCCTGAGCTTACCGCAATGTCGTACCAGCAAGTTATCCTCGCCGACCCGTCTTTCCACTCGAGGAAATGACCCGGGGGCAAACATTGAATACCTCTCCAGAATGTTCTTTCAGAATGATCGTAAAGGCCATTCGAAAGGTATGTTGCCCATGTGGCATCATCCGGGACTCGCGGCACACCGGCGGCGTGTATCGCCTTGATCTCGCTGGCAAAGACAAGGGTCCCGTCATTCTTCTGGTGATGGTAGAACGGCTTTACGCCGAATCGGTCTCGGGCGGCAAACGCCGATCGCTTCGTCTCGTCCCAGATCACGAATGCGAACATCCCGATCAGCCTGTCCAGGCAACCAACGCCCCATTTCTGATATGCCGCGATCAGTACTTCGGTGTCCGCTCGCGTGCGGAATTTGTAACCACTTTCGAGTTCCCGACGCAGCTCAAGATAGTTGTATATCTCGCCGTTGTAGGTAATGACATACCGTCCATCCGCACTGAACATCGGCTGGCGACCTGCCTCGGACAGATCGATGATACTCAGCCGATTGTGGCCGAGACCGGCCCTTTTTTCCGGATCGATGTAGATTCCGTCGCCATCCGGCCCGCGATGTCCCTGCGACGAAACCATCGCGGAAAGGTCCTCAGCCCTAAAGTTGTCGCCAAGGATACCGACTATTCCGCACATACTGTATAAGTCTGAACGCCCATTGCGTGTATCGCTCTTGGGTTACCTCCGGGTAAGTCCCAAAATCTGATGGTCCCAACAATTCCTTCGACCGCAACTGCCGCCTTGAGATCGCTTTGAAGTTCGAGCGACCTCAGGTACCAGTTAGTGTCCTTGCCGTTTACCGTTGAACGAACCGGATGCGATGCGTCTGCAACAAAGGACATAGTCTTTTGTATCTCGACATCGGTCGAAAGCCCATCGCCCATCGCTTTTAAGAGAGCTTCTTTTCGTGTCCATGCGGCAAAAAATGCATCGTATTGCTCATTACCTGAAAGCGATCTCATTTGAGCAACATCGGTAGCCGAGAATGCCGCGGCGGCTACACCAAAAATGTCGAAGCCATGATCGACGAACTCTATATCGACACCGATCTCACGATCAAAGCAAACCGCAATGACCGCAATTCCGCGGGAGTGGGAGATGTTAAAACGCAGCCGGGATTCATCGGTGTCCAGGGACGGCTTGCCAAAGCGGTTATAAGTGAAACGTATCGCCTCCGGAGCGCAGCCGAGATACTCTCCTAAAATGATCCGTAAGCCACCTCGGCAAATGATGAATTGGTCCCGGTCCTTCGGGAAAACGAACTTACCGGCCCGTGCCATTTCGTCATCGGTGAGAATTCTGCTGAGGTCGTTGACAATGGCCGGATCGCTCGCGATATCCAAGCTCCAGATATCTATGTCGCCCTCAGCCAATGGGGTCAGGTTCGAGACTTGCGGCCAACCTTGGTTTGGCTCGTCTGCAAATTGGTCGTCGCCGCACTGCTCGCCGATCCTCAGCATCACACACCCTCTGCGGCCCGGGTTGAAACTCCAAATAATGGTGCATTCGATACGTCTGATTTATAGCGACTCTTCAGTTTCAGAAACCAACGCTCCAGAAAGTAATAGGACGAAGCAGCGATCAGAAGCGTTAAAACGATGCCCGAGACCTGCAGCAGCACCGGATCCAACCTTCCTTCGAATAATCTCTTCATTCCTTCGAAAACCGGGTAATGCCACAGATATAACCCGTATGATATCTTCCCGATCCAAACCAGCGGCGGGAACTCAAAACAGCGTGAGATTGCAGATGGGAAAAGCAATATGTCCAAAACCAAAATCGCCGTACCCAACGCGATCAATGCAAAACCGCCGTTGTATACAAATGCGTCAGTATGACGGGCAAGGAAGAATGCGGCAAATATCCCCCCCAGACCAACCAGTGCCAACGAGTGGAACACCATCTTAAAGCGAGGATCGGGGGTCAAGATCTTCCACGAGAGCAAAAGGGCCGCTATACACCCGATCAACAACTCATTTGCCTTAGTGTCCGTCCCGAAGTACATCCTGAGATAAGGAACCCCCGCCTGCCAAAACCATATATTCAGAAAGACAGAGATGACCGCTAAAACATACAAGATCAGTATTACGAGGCGTCTGCTGTTGAGTCTTAGCAAAAGCAGGAGCAGCAAAGGCCAGACAACATAGAATTGTTCCTCAACCGACAAGGACCAGGTATGGCTTAACGGCCCGATCCCCGGAGGGTTTGGCGGCGCCTGCGCCCAGTTAGCCACGTAGAATAGCGAGTAAAGCACGCCGTTCAGCGTATTTGCCGCCTTGTCGCTTGGCTGAAGTAAGAGTGCGTATACGATGCAAAAAAGGATTAGTAAAAATAGAGCAGGAAGTAACCGCAACGCCCGGCGGAAGTAGAAATTTTTCAGGCCAATTCCCGTCGTCGGATCGTAGCCTTGTATAAGCAATGCCGTGATCAGAAAGCCGCTGAGCGCAAAAAAAATGTCGACACCCAGAAAACCGCCCCGCATCCAGAGAAATTGTCCGTTGAATGCCATCACGGCGAGGATCGCGATACCGCGCACACCGTCAAGTGCCGGCACGTATCCGAGCCGGAACGGCGTCCCGTCTTGGCCTATTCCGTTCACCACCTTAGATTCATTCGATAAATTGCCGCTGTAAGTAGCCCAAAAGGGTTGTCAATCTATGTGATCCTTCATGACCGCTGCCGCAAATCGAACCCGCGGCTCCGTCACTAACGACCCGTGGTCTCCTTTTATCTCATGAATCTCCAGATTAAAAGCAAATTTCGACCAACCGAGAGTGTCATCCCTTTGTATTCCGCGATGTTGTTTTGTAGCCCGAAAAAGCAAAACGGGCCCCTCGTAAGGAGAGGCAGCGTAGGTCTTGACCGCTGTGCTAATGGCACTTTGGGTTTGTGCCAGCGAGTCAGGAAGTGGGCGGCCGAGGCCGTTCAGAACACCGCGTTTGATCGCTTTTATCGTTTGCTTATAAGACCGTCTCACTTGGTTCTTCGCTTTAATAGCTTTCGCCCTAATGTAATGCCCGCGCCTGTTAGGCTCTAAAAGAGCGATAGTCTCAGCATGATGATGAACCCGGTCTTTAAACCGCAAGAATCGGAGACTCATCTTGGACCTTCTATGGGTGTAGATGGGATAGCCGGGTGCCGCCGTGTCAAACATGACGAGGAGCTTCACCTCCTCCCCAGCGGTTTTCAACTGTTGGGCAACTTCAAAGGCGATCAACCCGCCGATCGAGGAACCGCCGATATGATACGGCCCACTTGGTTGCACCCCGCGTATCTCACCGATGTAGTGCGCAGCCATATCCTCAATTCTGTCGTAAGCAGATTGATGGCCGCTGAGTCCTACCGCTTGCAACCCGTAGCAGGGGTAGTCCGAACCTAAACGCTCGGAGAGCTCTTTGTAAAAAAGCACATTCCCGCCGGCTGCGTGCATCATGAATAGGGGCGGTTTTGTGCCTTCGGTGTTAATTGGTACAAGCGAGGTCCAGACATCTTTTGGTTTCTCATTACGGATCAACTCAGCAAGCTGATCAATTGTGGATGCACCAAAGAGCGTAGAAAGCGGCAGATTTACCCCCAGCCGTTTTCCTATCTCGTCAAAAAGTTGAGCGGCAAGAAGGGAGTGGCCCCCGAGTTCGAAAAAGTCGTCATTTGGCTTGATCGAGTCAACATGCAAAACTTCGCGCCAGATCTGGGTGAGACTTTCTTCTATCTGCTCGTGGGCCTTAGGAGTGATTCTGATCGGCTTGGCGACATCCGACCTTTCATCCGAAAATGCTGTCTCGCCGCCCCTTGCCGACCGCAGCGGTGTTGTAAACGAAAGCAGATCTGATATTCTCCCCTCCGGATCAAGCATTGCCGATTGGAGGATCGATCGAAGATCCGCAAGCATGCACGAGACCGTTTTGGCGGTGAACAGATCCGTGTTGTACTCGAGTTGGAGCCTTGTGCCTTCCTGACGCTCGACCACACCAAGAGACAGTTCGAAAATGGATCCCGGACTGACCGAGCGAATAGGTGTGATCGATAGATCCTTAAGCTCCATCGGCTGCATAAATGCCGTTTGAAAAATGAAAAGGACCTGAAAAAGCTGTCCGCCTTTCCGGCCGCTCGTACTCGGCCTGATCTTTTCGATGAGTTTTTCGAACGGCAGGGTCTGATTTCCAAATGCTCCCAGCGAAACGTCCCGCACCCGGAACAACAGCTCATTGAATGTTGGTGTACCCGAAAGATCGGTCCGCAGCAGCAGCGTATTCGCAAAGGCCCCGATCAGGCCTTCGGTCTCGCCTTGCTGACGATTGGCCGTGGGCGAGCCGATGACGATATCGTCGCGTCCGGTATACCGGTGCAGCAGGATATACAACGCCGACAGATAGACCATGTACGGCGTGACCTCTGAACGTTGACTCAGCGTCTTGATCGCCCTGGTCAGAGCCTGCGGCAAAAGCACCGTCTCTATCGCACCGAAAGACGCTCGGTTCTTGTTTCGAGGAAAGTCAGTTGGTATCTCGAGCGCAGGAATTTCCGAGCCCAGATGCTGCTTCCAGTAGGCGAGCTGCTCTTCAAACCCGTCTCCATTGAGCCAATCGCTTTGCCAGGCGGCGAAATCCGCGTATTGTATCGGCAATTCCGGATAGGGCGATGGTCTTTGCTGACGAAACGCGTCATAGATCTCGCCAATCTCGCGGACCAGCACACCGTTCGACCAGCCGTCGCATATAATGTGATGCAAAGTAAGCAGCAGAACGTGCTCCTCGGCATTGACTCGGATAAGTTTCGGGATGAATAAGGGACCGCGCGATAGATCGAATCTGAAATGTGCTTCCTCAATCATCAATCGCCTTGTTTCGGCGTCGATATCGGCTTGCCCGCTGATGTCGACCATCTCCAGCCTCAATCTCCGTTCCGCCGAAATAATTTGAACGGGCTTACCGTTTTCTCTTGCAAATGTGGTCCTCAAGACTTCGTGTCGTGCGACCACTTCGTTCAGCGCCCTCTCAAGGACGTCCACCTCGAGCCGGCCAACCAACCGTAACGCCAACGGCATGTTGAGCGACGTATTGCCCGGTTCTAGCTGGTCGAGAATCCAAAACCGCTGTTGCGCCACCGAGGTCGGCATTACAAAAACGTCCTCTGAGGCTGGTTCTGCAACCTTCGGTACCAATTCAAATTGAACTGCAGGATTTGCAGAGACCATGTGAATCTGTATTTCCTTCATTCTTACCTAGTTTAGGGTTTCAAGTTGTGACCTTTTCGTCCGATTGAACTGACGCGATATCCGTCCTATTGAGTGAGCAGATCTTGTGTCTTGAGATCTCGGACCCGATGAGAGGGCATCAACTATACCGGCCACGGTACGATGCTCGAACACTTGTTTTGGTGTTAACCGCAAACCCGACTGGTTCGCCCTTGTGACGATCTGGAATATGAGAAGCGAGTCGCCACCGAGCTCGAATACATCGTCATTGATCCCAACTTTATCGAGCCTGAGCACCTTCGCCCAGATCTCTGCCATCGTCATTTCTTCATCGTTGGTCGGCGGATCGTAAGCACGATCTTGTGAGAATGTCGAGGCATCAGGAGCCGGCAGAGCTTTGCGATCGACCTTGCCGTTCGGAGTAAGCGGAAGTTCATTCATGATAACGAACGCCGCCGGCACCATGTAATCAGGGAGAGAACCGGAAATGAACTTTCTAAGGTCTGCCGCAAGATTCTGAGACGAAAGCTGATTGGCCGGGTTGTTGCCGTATTCGGAGAGCGGCCTTCGCACCGGGGTATGCCGATATGGCACAAGGCATCGTGCCTCTCCATTGTGTTGGAACACCACATCACAGAAACCGTCCGATCCATTTCCCTTTGCTCGAATTTCGACCGCGTACCCAAGCTCGTACCCAAGCTCCCAAATATCTTCCGGATGTATGCCCGGCTCGACGGAAGTCAGTGCGTCCTTAAGGTGCCCGACCGTCACCGGTGCACCGTTAGATATCAGCCTTTGGGCTTCGACCTGAGACCGGATACGAGAGTTCGGCACATCGGAAACACAAAGGCCTTCGCCATTCCCGCTTTTCAGAAGCTCACGAAGTCGATCGAGGCTTTTCACCTCTCCGTCCCACCGGAGCCACTTATGGTTGGTCCGGGCAACCGGCCTATCACCAATTTCTATCATCACGTCGTAATGGTATTTGGTCGGTTCATTGTTGATGCGGCCACGTCGTAGCTGAACATCTACAGATCCGATCTCTGAAAGCTCGTCCTCTAAAGTGAGGAAAAAGTCCGGGTCGACGGTCAGTTCGCTCTCAAGCTCCTTACGTTTAGCCACTTTCTGTTTCAGTTCTTCGATCGACAACGATGGGTCTGACTGAGTTACCATCGACTCCGCGTGATAGGTGTCAAGAAGTGCAAAGTTTTGCACGTCACCAACGAAGATCCGTCCGCCCGGCTTCACGAGTTTGACCGCTCCCTCGATCACCCGCATAAGGTAATCCATATTCGGGAAATACTGGACGACCGAATGGATGATCACCAGGTCAAATGATGACTTCTCAAATCCATCAAAGTTGTCTGCCGGACGGTGAAGCAGCTCGACCTTGGCAGCATCGATATCGGCACCAGAAATACGCAGACGCAAATTATTGAGAACGATCTCCGAATAGTCCGTCCCGACGTAGCGGGCTCCGAGCTTTGCAAGCGGGAAGAGGAGCATCCCCGTGCCGCAACCGATCTCAAGGACGCTTTCGGGTTTAACTTCGGTAAGGCGATCGACAACGGGGTCAAGCCACTCCCGCATTTCAGCTTCGGCATCGACGATGTTATCGGTCCATCGGATCACTTTGAGTGTCGGGTCTTCGGCGACCTTCGTCCAGTCCTTTTCTTCATCGATAGCCGTCTTGTAGAGCATGTCCCACTGCTTTTCCCAGTAGGTATTCGAATCGCCCAGTTCCCCGGCCTGAAGATTCACTCCGGTTGCAGGAACGACGTATGCCGCAAGCCGTTTCATCCCCGGTTCGTCCTCGCGTGCAACGACGACAGCATTCTCAACGGCCGGGTGTTTCATCAACGCGTGTTCGATCTCGCCCAACTCTATTCGGTAGCCCCGGACCTTCACTTGATGATCGATGCGCCCCAGGAATTCGATGCTTCCGTCTTCGCGGCGGCGAACAAGGTCACCTGTCCTATACAGTCTTGCCCCTCCGGAAAACGAGAACGGATCACGTACGAACTTTTCCGCGGTGAGTTCCGGTTGGTTGAAGTAGCCGCGAGCGAGGCCATCGCCGCCAATGTGTAATTGGCCGGCGACACCGATCGGAAGCGGCTCGAGATTCGTATCGAGAACATAGAACTGAGTGTTAGCTATCGGCTCCCCGAGATAAACGGGACCGTTCGTTGCGGTGATCTTACCCGCCGACGACCAGATCGTGGTTTCGGTGGGTCCATACATATTCCACAAAGAACCGCATCTGGTGAGGAGTTCATTTGCCAGTTCCCGCGGAAGGGCTTCGCCTCCGCAAAGGATCTTGAATGTGTCAGAGCCGCTCCAGCCGGCCTCGATCAGGAGCCTCCATGTAATCGGCGTCGCCTGCATCATTGTCGCCCCACTCATGGCGATCAAATCCATCAACGCGCTTCCGTCGAATGCGACCTCGCGGCTAGCTATCACCACTTTTGCCCCCGTGATAAGCGGAAGAAAAAGTTCTAGTCCCGCAATGTCGAAGGAAAGTGTGGTGACGGCAATAAGAGTGTCGTCCGAGGTCATTCCCGGCTCGTGCTCCATCGCGCAAAGCAAGTTAACAAGCGACCGATGCTCCACCTGGACTCCCTTTGGTTTGCCCGTTGAGCCGGAGGTATATATGACGTAAGCAAGGCTCTCCGGCGTCGGACCCGACCCGGGTTTTCCATTACCCTTCGACGCCACTTCGTCCCACTCGAGGTCAATGCATATCACTCGGTCGATGTGCTTTCGGAGGTCGAATGCGAGATGGGCCTGAGTGACGACCGTCTGCACGCCGGAGTCTTCTAGGATCGAGTTCACCCGTTCTTTCGGAAATGCCGGGTCGATCGGTACATATGCCGCGCCCGATCTCATGATGCCTAAAAGGCCTACCATCATGTCGAGAGAGCGATCGACACAAATGCCCACGAGGCTTTCGCTCTCTACCCCGATACTCTGAAGATAATTCCCCAGTTGGTTCGCCCTTAAATTCAGTTCGGAGTAGGTAAGCGTTTCGCCTTCGGACTCCACTGCGATCGCGTCCGGCGTTCGTCCGACCTGATCCTCGAATAATTCGCAAACGGTGCGGTCCCGCGGATAATCCCGTTCCGTATTGTTCCACTCAACTAGCTGCTGCATCTGATCGGCCTGGTTTAGAAGGGGAAGTCGGGTAACGAGCGTTTCAGGATCGGCTATCGCGCCTTCAAGGATGGTTCGGTAATGCGAGAGCCACCGGCGAATGGTCGAGCGATCGAAAAGGTCCGTATTGAACTCGCAGTCAATGACCACGCCCTGGTCGGTCTCGAGCATATTGAAATAGATATCGAAGGTCGCATAGGCCTTTTGATTTGTCGTGATCTCTATTTCCAGGCCGCCAAGGTCGAGGCCCTTGAACCCCGATCGGTCCACGTTGAACATTGCGGAAAGCAACGGCGAACGGCTCGGGTCGCGGGGCAGGCCCAGCCGCTGCACAAGCAATCCGTACGTGTAATTTTGATGTTCGTAGGCATCGAGCACGGCCTTCTTGGTTCGCTTCAGGTACTCTGCAAAGGATTCGTTCGACCTGACCTCGCTGCGGATCGGAAGAAGGTTGGCGCAGTGCCCGATGAGGCGGTCCTCGCCCATCGCCGACTGGCCCGCGGCCGGAACTGCAACGACGATGTCGCTCTGGCCAGACAGCCGGCTGAGCAACACGTTGAAGCCCGCTAGCAGGGTTGCGAACGACGTAGCTCCGTTCTTTGCTCCGAGGCGCTTCAGGTCTTTGAAGAGCGCTTCATCAAGAACAAAGCTCTCGACCGCCGCGTTGAAGGTCTTGTTCGACGGGCGGGGACGATCATAGGGAAGATCAAGCGTCGCCGGAGCGGTCGCGAACTGTTCCATCCAGTATTGTTCGGCCGCCTTGCCCTCCGTGCCGAACATTGTCGCCGCATCCCATTTTACAAAGTCGCTGAAGCGAGCGGCATCGGGCAGATCCACGGCCGTTCCTTTGACCTCTGCCGAGTATAGTTCACACAGTTCAGACAACACGATCGCGAACGACCAACCGTCGCAAACTATGTGATGCCCGACAAAGATCAATACGTGACGATCACGGTCGAGCCTGACCAGTTTTGCTCTCGTCAGAGGTCCATTTATGAGGTCGAATTTCTCGCGAGCTTCGGCCTTTTGCAGTTCAGTAAGTGCGGCATTTCTTTCGGCTTCGGGCATCGACGACAGGTCGATCACCTCCATGCTCATCGTCCCTGACGCAGCGATCTGCTGATATTCACCCGACGAGTGAAACGTAGCCCGAAGCGCTTCGTGCCTGGCAGCCAGGGCATCGAGTGATCTCTGGAGTGCATCGACATCAAGATCGCCTCTGATACTGGCGATGATCGAATCGTTATACGCCAAGGCAGCGTCGTCACCGAGTTGCGAGGCGTGCCAGATCTCTTTCTGAGCCTCCGTCAGCGGGATGTGTAAGAGACCGGTTTCGGCCGCTGCGGTTTCCGGGGCCTGCTCGATAGGTTGATCTGCCGGTTCTGGGAAGAACCCGTACTTTTGCATTTCCGACACGCATTCCTCGAATGCCGTAGCGACAAGGTCCAGATCTTCATCTGTGTGGGCAGTTGTCAGGAAGCATGGGAAGTTCTCCAGCAGGTGAACGCCCTTCTCCCTGAGCATGTAATAAAAAAGGCTCGCAAAACGCTCTTCGACCGGAAAATGCATGTGGAAGATCGATGCGAAGTTCTCGACCGTTACCGGAATGTGATTTTGCTCGAAACATCGGTTTATTCTGCCGACGAGCCGGCCGGCTTTTTCGGCAAGCTGCTCCTGAAGCTTTGGCCCCTGCTCCTTGATATGGGTCAAAGAGGCATGGGCGGCTGCGAGCGCGAGCGGATGTCGAAAGAATGTGCCTGCATAGAAGGTCACGCCCGATTCGGGAACCGATCTATCGCCAAAGGTCCAACGCCCGCCATCGAGCGCATCCATGAATTTCGATTTGCCGGAGAGTATCCCGATCGGCAATCCGCCGCCGAGGACCTTTCCGTAGGTAACAAGATCGGCTCGAATACCGAAGATCGCCTGCGCGCCTCCGGGATGGCTGCGAAATCCGGTCACGACCTCATCAAAGATCAGTGCGGTCCCGGCCTTTTCGGTGATCTCGCGTACTTCCCGTAGAAACTCGGCCGGCCGAAGGTTCGGATGCCTGCTCTGAACCGGCTCGACCAGGATCGCCGCGAGCTCGTGTGCGTGTTCACGAATTATCTGCAATGCCTCCGGCGTGCCGTAATCCAGTACGAGCATATTCTCGACACTTTCCTGCGGTATGCCGGGCGCGACCGGGGCCGTCCCGATAAAGCCATCGACGTTGTTCGGCCGTAACAAGACCTCGTCAAAACCGCCGTGATAATCGCCGGCGAATGTTGCAACGAGCTTGCGTCCCGTGACGGTTCGGGCAAGTCGGATCGCACCTTGAACAGCCTCGGAACCGGTGTTGCAAAATGTTACGCGGTCGTTTCCCGTCAGTTCGCAGATAAGCGTTGCTACCTCGCCCGCAAGGTCGCTCATCGGGCCGATCTCGTATCCTCGCCGCAGCTGTGCTTCGACCGCTTTAGTTACAAATTCCGGGGCGTGCCCAAACAGCGTGACGCCGAAGCCATTCAAAATATCGATGTACTTGTTCCCGTCGATATCCCACAGGTGAGCTCCTGAGCTCTTCTCGACAATGATCGGATAGATCAACTCCTTCCACTGAGAGCGGAAACCTGAAGCGGCTCTCGGATCGGCAAGTACGGGCCGATATTTTTCCGTCATTGCCTTGGACTTTGCCGTCCGTGCCGTATAGCGTTCGATCAGTTGATCGAGCGAAACCTGCTGTCGCGGTGTGAGCGTTCCTCCGCGCCCTTTTTCGACCGGCTTGAAGGGCGAGAAAGGTTTCGCCTTTTTATCTTCAGATGCCGCTGCGGTCTGCGGGGGCACCTTAATCACTGGCCGATTCGAAGGCTTTTCGGCTGCTGCTCCGGGTTTCGCGGTCGGAACAGGCGATATTCTCTCTGACGCAGTACCCGATCCACCATTTCGAAGAACCTCGAGCTGTTGTGCGGCGAGCTGCGACATCGCATCAAGCTGCTGTTGGATGACTCTCTCTATCGTGTTATCGGGCAGAGCGTGCCTTCCGTTCGTGGGAGCCGCGGCATCGACGGCGAAGCTGTTCGACTCCTTCGGTACGGCGACTGCAACGGGCGGCGATGAGGACTGAACTGGCTCCACAGCCGGCAACTGGTCTGCAGGCAGTTTCTCATCGATGTATTCCGAAAGGGTCTCGATCGTCGAAAGATCATCCAGCATCTGCCGAAAGGCAACGCTTACGCCATATTTTGATTGGATCGATTGGCTTGCTTGTGTAAGGAACAGCGAATCAAATCCCAATTCGAGAAATGTCGAAGACTCGTCGATATCAGCCGTTTCGATTCCCGAAAGGTCGTGGAATAACATCTTTAGAGACTCGGCTACCTCTTGTCGCCGGTCCGGTCGGTTAATGGATGTTGCGGTCGTTGTCACTTCTTCCTCCAAGGGCAATACTTCAACAATTTGGCTCTGTATTTCCACGGCCCCATTCGAACGTTCCGGCTGCAGGGCAACTCGGACTGGTTCGACCCAATAGCGTTTTCGCTCAAACGGATAGGTCGGCAGACTTACTCTCAGGCGTTTCTCATCCTTGTAGTAGCCTTTCCAATCGATCTCCACCCCGTTGACCCACAATTGGCCCAAGGCAGTCTGCATTGCGATCTGATCGGATTCGACAGAGCACTCGTCGCCTAACGAAGAAACGACCGTGTGCCGCGACCTGTCGCTGATCGACCGGATAACCCGCCCAAGGGTTTGTCCAACGCCGACCTCGATAAAGACCGCCTCACCCTCGGCCATTAGTTCCTTCACACCATCTGCAAACCTGACCGTCTCGCGAAAATGTCGGGCCCAGTATCGCGGATCCGTTGCTTCGCTCTCATCGATCCAGTGGCCCGTAAGTGTCGAAACGTATGGCACCGAAGGAGCGGCGAGCCTTGTTCCTTCCATCAGTTCGATGAACTTTGGAAGGATCGGATCTATCATCGAGGAGTGAAACGCGTGAGAGGTCTGAAGCAGACGGCCCGGAACACCATCTCTCTCGAGTGCCGACTTAACTTCCGCGATCTTCTCCTTAGGACCAGAGATCACGCAAAGATTTGAGGCATTAACGGACGCAAGAGATAGGTCGTCATTGAGGTACTTGCCGGCCGATTCCTCCGACAGTCTGACGGCAAGCATCGACCCGCCGGGGAGTTCCTCGGTCATCCGGCCCCGTCCGGCGAGGACGGCGAGACTGTCTTCGAGCGACAACACGCCCGAAAGGCACGCTGCAACATATTCGCCAACGCTGTGACCGATCATCGCATCGGGCTTTACCCCCCAACTCTCCCACAATTTTGCCAGGGCGTATTCGATGACAAAGATCGCAGGCTGCGTGATGGAAGTTCGGTTGAGGCGGCCACGCGCATCCTCAATATTCTCGTCATTGGGAAACAGGACCTCGCGGAGATCGGATCCAAGGTGCGGTTTGAGGATCTCGGAACATCGGTCGACCTCGGCTCGGAATACAGGCTCGCCTTCGTAGAGCCCGCGGCCCATATTGACCTGCTGCGTTCCCTGCCCCGGAAACACGAAGAGGAGTCGGGGCCGAGGGTAACGCGCCCGCGATGTTTTCATTCGCTTCGCATCGCGGGAATCAAGGATCTCGAGTGCGTCCGCGGCCGTAGAACAGGTGAATGCCCGCCTGTGTTCAAATTCGCGGCGGCCTTCCTTAAGAGTGAAGGCCATATCGGCCAGATCGGTTTCGGGATGGTCTTTGATGAATTCGGCTAGATTCGCGGTCGCGGCCTCGAGGGCCGTTTCGGACTTTGCGGACAATACCATCAACTGCACGGGACGCGACGCTGAAGAAACAACTGCAGGCGCCTCTTCCAGCACAACGTGAGCGTTCGTTCCGCCGACGCCGAACGAGCTGACACCAGCCCGCCGCGGTTGATCGCTCCGCTTCCATTCGGTCAGTTCATCGACAACATAAAATGGACTTCCTTCTAGGCCGAGTTCGGGGTTGGGTCTTTCAAAATGGATCGTAGGAGGGATCATCTGCCGTTCGAGTGCAAGTGACGTTTTGATCAGACCGGTCACACCGCTCGCAACTTCAAGATGGCCAATATTTGTCTTGACTGAACCGATACCGCAATTGTTTTCGGGAACTTCCGAGCCAAACGCCTTTTTTAGCGCCGCGACCTCGATCGGATCGCCCAAAGGTGTACCTGTGCCGTGAGTTTCGATATAGTTTATCGAACTCGCGTCAACGCCTGCGACTGCCTGGGCCGCCATGATCACTTCGGCTTGCCGGTCGACGCTCGGCGCCGTGTAACCGACTTTGAGAGATCCGTCATTGTTTACGGCTGAGCCCCGCACGACAGCGTAAATGTGATCACCATCCTCTATCGCTTCTTCTAGCCTTTTAAGCAGGACCACGCCCGCGCCGCTTCCGAATATCGTGCCGTCGGCCTTCGCATCGAACGAACGGCAGCGGCCGTCGCTGGAGACCATACCGCCCTCCTGATACAGATATCCACGCTTTTGCGGGAAGGTTATCGACACACCACCCGCGAGTGCCATGTCGCATTGATACGTGAGGAGGCTCTGGCATGCCTGTGCGACGGCTACCAGCGATGTCGAGCATGCCGACTGAACCGTAATGCTCGGGCCGCTTAGATCGAGCTTGTATGAAACCCGCGTAGCGAGATAATCCTTATCGTTGCCTAAAACGACGTTGTAGCCACCGACTTGGTATTGGCCGACCAGGCCGGCGACGAAATCACGGCTGCTGCATAAATTTGCGAGGAGATATGTGTTTAGACTTTGCCCGCCGTACACGCCTACAGTGCCCTGGTACTTTTTCACGTCGTATCCCGCATCCTCAAGGGCATTCCAGGCGCATTCCAAAAAGATCCTGTGCTGCGGATCCATCAGCTCGGCATCCTTTGGCGTGACCCCAAAAAATTCGGCCGCGAAAAGATCGACGTCATCAAGCATGGGCCGCGCCTTTATGTAATTCGGGTCTAAGTGAACGGAAGTCGAGAGAGCGTGCGTGCATTCAAGCTCTTCGACCGTGAATCGCGAGATCGATTCCCTGCCGGCCACAATATTCTTCCAGAATTTCTCGACATCGCCGGCGCCGGGAAATCGCCCGGCCATCCCGATGATCGCGATACCCTCAAGGCCGCTGTATTCCTTCATGGCTCTAATTTCCTCCATTTGACAGTTGCCTCCGGCGGGCGTAGGCCTCGCGTTGTCGAGATGCGCGGTCATGCAATGCCGCTTTCACTCGCACGGAAGCTCCGCGAGAGTTCATCGACCGAGCCAGCGAACTCACCGTAGGATTCTGAAATAATGAGACGATCTTCAGGTTTGGGTCGAAGGCCTTTTGCAGGCGATCATGAAATCGGGCAATTTGAAGTGAATTTGCGCCAAGATCGAAAAAGTTCTCATTTGTCCCGACCACCCCGTTTCCAAGGATGTCTTCCAGGATCCGGGCGATCTTCCTTTCGTCTCCATTGTCCTGGCCCCGACGCGGAGAACCTTTGTTCGACCTTTCACCCGCCAATGCGATCAAGGCGGCCCGGTCAACCTTTCCATTGTTCGTAAGCGGCAATTCATCTATCGGAATTATCGCAGACGGGATCATGTATTCGGGCAGGGTCTGGAACAGGCGTTTCCGCATACTGGAAACGTCAGCACCGCACCCGAGATCGGTGACGACGAACGCGACCAGCCTCTTCTCCGTAGCCGACTCGTCTCGTGCCACGACGGCTGCGTCGCGGACACTGTCCTGTGAGGTAAGGGCAAGTTCGATCTCATCGAGTTCGACCCTGAAGCCGCGGATCTTGACCTGCTTGTCGGCCCGCCCCAGGAATTCGATGTTGCCATCCGGGCGAACACGGGCGAGGTCACCCGATCGATAAAGCCTCGGAGACGCCATTGTCGCGAACGGGTTCGGGATAAAACGCTCTGCGGTCATCTCATAGCTATTCAAGTATCCGCGTGCGAGGCCATCGCCGCCTATATAGAGTTCGCCGGCATCGCCATCCGCCACTGGCCTAAGATCATCATCAAGGATGATCACTTGAGTTCTCGAGATCGGCTTTCCGATCGGGATCGACTTTCCGAGATCCGCATCGCGCGGGACTTTGTAGGTGCAAGTGAATGTCGTATTCTCGGTCGGTCCGTAGCCATTTATCAGATCGCATCGCAGGTTATCCAGCACCTTTTTAACATGCGTTACCGACAAGACATCACCGCCTGCCAGAAGCTGCCGCAGCGGCCTCAGGTCGTCGAGTCTTTCATCCACCATCAGATGGAACAATCCCGCGGTAAGCCAAAGCGTGGTAACGCCGTATTCGCGTATCGCGAGGCCAAGGTCTGCAAGTGACGTTACGCCTTCGGGCATGATCGCGAGTGTGGCTCCGTTGAGCAATGCTCCCCATATTTCGAACGTAGTTGCGTCGAACGTTATCGGAGCGAATTGAAGAAAAACATTGTCGGGCGCGAAATCCGCGTAATCAGTGTCCTTTACAAGACGCACCACTGAGCGGTGTTCGACCATAACTCCCTTCGGTCTGCCGGTCGACCCCGACGTAAACATTACATAGGCCAGATCGTCCGGACCTGTGGGTACACATGGATTCTCCGATGTTCCCATTAGCAACGCTTCTTTGGCCATAGTGACCGTTTTCAAACGATAAGCAGCAAATCTGTCGATAGATGATGAATCGGTAACTAGAGCAGAAACGTTCGCATCATCAATCATCATCGTCAGGCGTT
Source organism: Pyrinomonadaceae bacterium (assembly GCA_050246275.1). Lineage (GTDB taxonomy): Bacteria > Acidobacteriota > Blastocatellia > Pyrinomonadales > Pyrinomonadaceae > OLB17. The sequence continues at coordinate 464,064 of JBFWWI010000002.1, read as the reverse complement.
CGCTCGGGACTTCGGGATCGATCGGCAGATACGCACAGCCGGCTTTCAGGATTCCGAGAATGCCAACAATCTGTTCTGCTGATCGGGAGAGGGCGATCGCGACAAGTTCACCCGGTTCGACACCCAAGGCAAAAAGCCGTTGAGCCGCGATATTGGCCCGAGCGTTTAGCTGCGCGTAAGTGAGATACACGCCATTGCAAGTTACCGCCGTCTTGTCGGGAAATTCGGCCGCGATTTGCTCGAAGATCGTGTGAACGGAGTTGCGCTCGGCGAGACTCCGTTCCCTTTCAAGGGTTTCGGTTTTGGTTGCAGTAAATACTTTCAGAGTATTGTTATTGCCTGTTTCGGCTTATAATGGCCGGAACTCAACGGATCGATCTTTAGCAAGCCCTTCATCGCGTCCGATCGAAGATCTATGGAGATCAGTGCTTTTGCGGTTCCTTTGCGGTCACAGGTGTTTGGCCGACAATGGTCTGCCTCTTCAGCAAACTTCCGAGGACCTTCGAGATGGTATCGAGCCGTTTTACGTTTTGCCGCAACAGCTCATTCTTGTTCGCCGGCTTTGTTCTTCCGATTCGGCCCAAAGTCAATATCTTTAGCCGGTCCTTTACAGCCGATCGACCAGGAGGCGTCGGGTTGAAGTCCAGCTTTCTGAGGTAATGGTTGCACTGATAGATCCTTGCTTTAATGTCTGTCTCGCGCATGCAGAAGTTAATGCTGAATGAGACCGAATATTTGTCATTATTTCGAACCCAATGCGGCCCTTTCGAGGGGATGTGCACGCCTGTACCCGGGGTCATCGGAAACACGAATGCCTTTTCCTGGCTGACCGGCTTAAACCCGGCGGCACTAAGGTCCCCGGTGTAATAGCTCTCGATCTCCTCTTCGAACAGAACCGAACGATCCCACGGATCGCAGACGTTGAAGGATTTTTCACCATGTATCTGAAGCAGAAAATTACTCTCGTGGTCAATATGGTGCGGTGTCACCGCGCCGGGAGATGCGATGAAGATGTATCCGTCGATCCACGTTATCTCCTTCTTCAGGTCTACACCGGTAAGCTCCGATAATTCGGCTACGCAAAGGTCGATACACTTCTGATATTCCGGATCCTCCTGAACGCTCTTGAGCAATACCCACGAGCCAGACTCCTGGATGTCGCGAATGCCATTGATGAATGAAAGTGTCTTGGTTTGGATCTCGTCCCATCTATTTTCAAACGATGCACCGCCATCCTGGAACACAACTTTTGCACCGCCGAGGGCCCAGAGGGATTTCGCCAATTCTACGAGTCGAGATAGTTCGAACAACGGGTGATTTCCGAGATTGTGCGAGACTGGAAAAGGGAGAACATTGAATCGCTCGGCAAATTCGCCGGCTGAATGATTGAAGATCCTTTCCGGGAGCTTTTGTTCTATAGGATCAGCCTTTGCAATTTGGGCAGCTTGGGTGGACATAGAGTTTTCTCCTCGTTTTAATAAGCGGCGAATTGTTTCGCCAACAGTTGCTCCGCGAGAGTCCAATCTTCGTGCGTGTCTATGTTGATACCAGATCGATGTTCAAGTTCGTATCCCCGCAATTTGGCGCCGTATAGGTTTCCATATTCGTCAAGGACCGTTCGTCGCGTTACGTATATCGATCCGTCGCGATGGTACGCCGGCGGAAGATCCTGACGACGCGGGACCGGTGAATTCTCGCCGGTGCTCAGTACCATTTCGCCGATTTCGCTCTGCCAGTAGACCCAATGCGGGTTGTAATGGTCCGGGACGCGAAGGACGCTGATGACCGAATCGGCCCCGGACGATTCCAAAAGATCGATGCACTTGTCGATGTCCTCAGCCCGCCTGAGCGGATTGGTCGGCTGGAGCAAACAAACTGCATCAAAATATTCGTTCTGCTTTTCGAGCTCGTTGACGGCATGCATAACCACTTCAAAGGTCGGGGCATCATCGGTTGCCAATTCGGCGGGCCGCATGAACGGAACATCGACCCCGAGCGCTTTCCCGATCTCTGCGATCTCCACATCCTCTGTGCTGAGTATTGTTCTTGTCAGCCGGCCCGACGCCAACGCGCTCTCAACGGTGTACGCCAATAGCGGCTTGCCGCAAAGATCCCTGATGTTCTTCCTGGGAACACCTTTTGAACCGCCCCGGGCGGGTATTATTCCTAAAACCTTGAGCACAGTTCTTAAAGGTCAATACGTCAGCCGCTTTTCGATCTCGAGTGGTGCTTCGGCGAGTACCTGCGAAATACGGATCCCTGCCTTGCCGTCGCCGTATAGTTTGTCTTGGCCGAATCTCCCATTCCCGGTTTGTTTGCGGGTCGCCTCAAGGATCTCGTCCCTGGTGTAGCCGACGTCGACCACATTGTTACCGCGCTCGCGGCCGACCTGACGCGTACCGATATTTACGACCGGGACGCCAAGATACGAACATTCGCGTATCCCGACGCTTGAATTCCCGATCAAACATTTGCTGCTATAGAGCAGCCGTAAAAAATCGGTCGGCTCCATATTTTTGAAAAAGTGAATGTTCTCGGGCTTATACCGTTCGCGAAAAGATCGGATCCCGTTCGATGTCCCATCGGAACCGGCATCAACATTCGGCCAAAACCAAAGGGTCGGCATGTTCATTTCGTACATCGCCTCGAGCGTTTCCCAGACGTGCTGCCTTGCCTTTTCGTGCTCGGTGGTGACCGGGTGCTGCATCACGACGAGGTATCCGTTGACTAGCTCGTGAAGGTCGCCTACACCTCCATATCGGTCGAACGGATTAAAATTCAACGCGGGATCATCAGCGATCTCCGCCGCGAGGTCGATCGAGGGGCAACCCGTCACAAAGATCTTTCGGACCTCTTCCCCCATTTTCGTGACGCGTTCGCAGGCGCCCTCGGTCGCGACCAGGTGCAGATCGGCGAGCTTTGTGACCGCATGTCTTACCTTTTCGTCGATCGAGCCGGTCACTTCGCCGCCTTGAATATGCGCGACCGGAATGTTCATATACGACGCTGCAACGGCAGTTGCAAGTGTTTCGAATCGGTCGGCCACCGTTACCACGACATCGGGCTTAAGATTGTCGAAAACGGTTGCGAGCTCGAGCATTCCGAGCCCGGTGGTTTTCGCCATCGAGGCCGGATTTTCGCCCTCAAGCACCATATACACCCGGGCATCGATCTTAAATCCATCTTTCTCGATGTAGTTCACGGCCGTACCGTAACGGTCAAGCAGCGCCGAGGCCGCAACAACAAGCTGCAATTCAAGGTTCGGATGTTCCTGAATCGCCCGAAGCGCCGTCTTGATTCGGCTATAACTGGGTCGCGCAGTTACAACTACGCAGATCTTTCTAGGCATTTGTTAGCGAAGTCGCCGATTCTGGTAATCAGACGAGTCGGATGAACTATGCGGCTGGCTTAGAAGCCTCCACATAGAGCGATTCGGAAGCGCGTTTTTTATAATCGACCAGCAGGGTCTCATCCCGACCACACATATACTTTTCCTTCCTGATTTCAACAAAACCAGTAAGGTGGAGAAAGTATTCCAAAGTCTGAAAGTCGTAGGCGAATTTGTGACCCATGTACAATGGTTCGTAGACGCGCCTAAACGTGTTGTTAAGACTTAACATTGGCGTCATTGGGATTCGATCGCCACCGTCGTACGGTTCACGCCACCGATTCGATGTCGTACCATCACGCCGGGCTTCGTTATACAGATCTACGGCCTTCTCGGCATCGGGAACGCTGATTCGAATGGTTCCGCCAGGTTTGAGGATGCGAAACGTCTCCGGGAGCATTACTTTCAAAGCATCGGACCACACAAGGTGTTCAAGTGTATGCTCGGTGAAGACGCCCTTCAATGAATTTGATGGGAGAGGAAGCTTCTTAGTAATATCCCAGCACAGGTCGAGGCCCGCAACCCATCCGTAATCAACGTTAATATATCCCTGTAGGATATTTCCGCCAGCACCTATATTGGCGTACTCCTTTTTTGATAGGTCTCTGAACACCGTTTGCAAGGTCAAGTTTCTGACCAACTGTCCGATGAGGTATCTGACCCGAAGTCTTGCCAACGGATGCTTGTCCGGCAATCGGTAAATTATTGCGTGCCGGCGGGCTTCGAGGGCTTCAATGTCAGCGGACGAAGCAGATGCGTATTGCATAGTTCAGTTTGCGTTCAAATCTGCAAAGGAGAGCAACTCGTTCTTTTTGACCTCACGGCGAAGTGAACGCCCAATCAGTTCAGAGATCTCTTGCGGGGCAATTCCGTTACCTGGTTTCTTAAGCGCCAAATGTCTGGGCTCGAGAATCGTACCGACCGGCAGCGTTTCATTTGCAACAACGCTTTTTCCAAATATCTTGCGAAGCTCTACAAGATCGGAAGATAGACTCCCCTTCCCAACAATAGAATCAACCATCGTTTCTATTTGCCGTGATCCTTCGACCAATCGAGCGAGATCCGATGTTGTTACGGACGCTTTAACATCCGGCCCGAACATTTCGCGGCTGAATGCCACGTGGACCTCCAAAACCTCGGCCCCTAATGTGACCGCTGCCAACCCGGCAAAGATGTCGCCCGAATGATCGGATAGTCCGACCGGAACTTGATACCTTTCCCGAAGCGTGTCCAGAACATTGAGGCCCACAAGTTCGGGCGGGCAAGGATAGGCACTCGTACACTGCAGCACCGCAAGTCGATTTCCCGACTCCCGAAAAACTTCGACCGCCTCGTCCAATTCCGTCAGATCGCTCATTCCGGATGAGAGGATGACCGGTTCGCCTGTTTGAGCGATCCGTCGCAATAGCGGCAAGTTCCCGATCTCGCCGGATGCGATCTTCCATACACCCATGTCGATCTCGGACAGAAGTTCGACGGCAGCTTCGGAAAATGGAGAGCTCATGAAGAGAATTCCCCGGTCATCCGCATGCTGCTTCAAGCCCAGCCACTGCTCCCTGGTAAACTCCATCCGCTTCCAGTAGTCGTATCGCGAAGCGTCCTGTCTGCTGAACTTGACCCGCCACGGCTCGCTCGGCGTGCTTTCTTCTTCGGCAATGTGGGTCTGAAACTTTACGGCGTCCGCACCGGCGCTTGCGATGGCGTCAATAAATGCGTGCGCCATCCCGAGGCTTCCGTCATGAGCCTGGGCAACCTCGCCGACGATCAGACACCGGCCCGGCGAAGTTCGCTCGGGGATGCCGCTCAGGCAATGATCGCGAAAATTTTGTTCCATTCTGGGGTCGCTTGAAACGGTGGATTCCTACTTTCAGAATTCGATCACGGTGGAAGATCAACCGAGGCCCAGCATCTTCCCGTTCGAACCATCTCCGTTAGCGTCAATGTATTCCACGTCGTTCAGATAGTAACCGTTCCTGCCGTAGCCGAGGTCCTTTAGCGGAATATCGTTCAGCACGATACCGACCACATTTGCGTTCACGCTTTGAAGCTTTTTGGCGGAGAGTCCCAATATTTCGGATGAGCTGAAGTTCATTCGTCCAACGACGAGAACCGAATCAACCACTGTGGCGAGCAACACGCTGTCTGCAAAATAAAGTACTGGGGGCGAATCGATCACGATGTACTGGTATTCAATTTCCAGTTTCTCGAGAAGCTCCCTAAATTTACCCCTGCTCAACAACGTCGCAGGGTCGGCTACCGCCGGACCGGCCGTCATGAGGTCAAGGTTCGCGCGGATGTTCTCGGTTATCGCAACGTCAATACTCTCTTGTGAGATCACGTTGGTCGTCAACAAACTGCTTAGACCCGATTCGTTCCCTGTTCCGTTAATATGGTGCATCTGCGGGCAGCGAAGGTCAGCATCGATCAGCAACACTCTCCCGCCCAACTGGGCAAGGCACTTGGCAAGGTTAAATGAAGTAAGGGTCTTTCCTTCGCTCGCCTCTCCCGACGTAATTAGGACCGTGCGCGGCGAGCCATTTCCCGCCGAAAGCAAGAGCGATGCCCGCACCTCATTAAAAGCTTCGACTACGATGGGACGTTCAAAATTCGCAGGGGCCTCGGACTTGCTTGCCAACCGTCGTGTGAAGGGGAGCCGATCCATCAAGGTTCGTTGATGGATCCCAGGTATACGTCCTAATACAGGAAGTCCAACTTGTTCCTCGATATCGTCTGAGATCTGTATCTTGTCGTTCAGCCAGTTGGCGACAACCGCAAAACCGATACCGGCAAACAATGAGGCAAACAGTGCAACTAAGATGTTCTTTGCCCTCTCCGGACCGGCAGGAGACTGCGGAACCAATGCACGGTCAGCCACCAGTACGTTATTGGGAGTACCGTTTAGGACAACATCCGTTTCTCGCGATTTTGCTAGAAGGCTCGCCAACAGAATTCGGTTTGAATCGATCTCCTGCTGAATTATCCGATAATTGACGGCCGCTTCGTTCTGAGCCAGGACCGCGGTCCGCTGCGTAGAGAGATTGCCCCGCAGCTCTCGTTCTTTCGCGAGAGCCTCCCGATATTTTTGTTCAAGCAGAGACGCCTGTGTGTCTTTTGCCCGCTTTCTATTTGTCTGAAGTTCACCCTCGATCTGGGAGATCTGTTGCTTTACCCGCTTAACTTCCGGCCATTCGTCTGTGAACTCCGTCTTTAACTGAGCGAGTTGCTGCCGAAGCGATGTAAGCTGAGTCTCAAGCCCCGCGGTTCGCGGGTCGGAGGATTCCGCGACAGCTCCCGACATCGGGTTTTGCTTCGCTGCCAGGTAAGCCGCTTCGGCTGAGATTCGTTCGCTTTCCGCCAGTCCGAGTTTTGTATTCAGATCCGCAAGGCGTTGGACGACCGTATTCTGGCCGGGGTCCAACGAGATGATCTGATTCTCCCTTGAGTAGTTCATCAGTCGTTCCTCGCTGGTCCGGATCTGATTCTGGAGTTCAGCGACTCGCTTCTCAAGGAATTCGCTTGCGGTCGCATTGCTCGCAACCTTTTGCTCCAGATTCTGGAGAACGTAGATGTCCGCGATCGCGTTTGCTACCTTGGTCGCAATGATCGGATCGGTGTGCCGATAAACGATATCGATCATCCGCGTTTCCTTTGTGGCCGTCCTGCTATCCCGCACGGGTGAGATCGATAGGCCGTTCTGTATCGCATCGACGTACGGCGCCAGCTTTTCGGCATCACGGTCAAGATCAGCCTCTGATTCATGTGGGATCTCCAGAACGGTAAGATTCTGGGCGATGACCTCATCGCTTGCCTTTGGCGGTTTGCCGAAAAGCCCGAACATCCTAAGCACCTTTTGCCATGCACTCAGGTCGCCGCTGGAAGACCTGCGAAAAGCATCATTGTGTTCCAGATCTACCGCTCTCACGACTCGACGGAGCAGTCCTGAACCTTCCAGGACCCTTAACTGGGTCGCAAAATACGCGGGATCGGCCCCCTGGCTCAATACGATCGACCCGCCGCCCGCCCCACCCATCGCGGGGTTGGTTTCGTTATTGACCTGCACCTTCGCATTGGCAACATAGAAGTCTGGCTTTTGAGCCTCGTAGAATATGACGAGAGCTGTAACGACCGCCGTTGTGCCCACGATCAACAGCCAGTAACGCCGCAGAATGGACAAAACCTTTCTTATTTGATGCTTTTGGGACTCCGAGTTTCCGGCGCCGTAATATTCATAGCCGTATCCTGAGTCCGGATCCGGAATGTATTGGGGCACCTGCCCTGCGCTTCTATCGGTGGTTGCTAATGAGTTCTTCTTCACTGTGCTTGTATGACTTCTTTGGATCTGAGACTGAAGGACCTAAGGGATCACCCTGAACGGGATCTGCGTAAGTGAAGGAATAAAGGTCCGGAAGAAAGCTGATAGTTTGCCGGGCCCCGCCACCTCGATTATGTCGTTTGCCCTCAGCAGTATGTCGTCTCTCTTTCTCTGGTTTATTTCCTTGAGATTGACGATCATCTCGGCTCGATTGAGCGAACCTTCGATCGTGCGCCTGATCACGATCTTGTCCGATTGGGCGCCGGAGGCGAATCCGCCGGACATGGCGATTGCCTGTGTCAGCGTCACCGGTTCGGAAAGGTCGACGGCCGTTGGCGATTTGACGCTGCCCATTACGTAAGCGCGCGCCGGTTGGTCGCTTTCGCCGACCCTTATAATGTCACCGGCCCGGGCGTAAGGATTTGCTTCCTCTATGCCTTTCAACGTATCGGCCAGATTTATCGAGATGAGTTCGTCCCCAACGTCCTTCGCGGCGATCAGCTCAGGACCATCGCAATACGGTTGGCTGCGGTTCCTGATGATCTCGATATTGCCGCCGGCCTTCTCACTTGTACCGTTGACCAAAGTCAACAGTTCTAGAATTTTCACGGGCCGCTGCAATTGGAATCGGCCCGGCGCGGCAACCGCTCCGATCACGGCAACCGGGTTCGAATTGACCTCTTTGACCGCAACGATCACGTCGGGATTTATGACAAACTTCTTGTACTTTTCCCTGATCATGTCCGACAGTTCACGTTCGGTGCTGCACGCCGCAAGAACGTCATCCTCGATCATCGGCAGTTGAATGCGTCCCTCGTTATTTACGCGGACCCCTATCCGTGAAAGCGTCGTGCTCTGACCTACGACTATGTCGATCACATCGCCAGGACCGATCCGGTAATTCTGGCTGCGGCTCGGGCTTGATTCATCGGGAGTGGTGTTTTGTCCCAGAACCGCGCATGCCAGTAATCCAACGATCAGGAATGCGAACACTGTCTTTGCCTTATGCGGCGGTTGGATATTCATGGCTGTTGAAAATTCTCGATGTGGATGTTCACGATCTCTTACTGTAATGCCCGCCTGCGAGAGGCCAGTGCCTCCTGGAGGTGATTCGGGCATCGCAGGTTCAACACCGTGTTGCTCAAAACGACCGTATATTCCTCGTTCGCCCGTACGAATTTGCCGTGAAGCGGGCCGTCTCCCATCTTTACTACAACCCCTTCCCTTGCCCACTGCCAAAACTGAGCCTGCGTCGTCCAGTAGGTCTTGCCATCCTGACAAACGATCCGGGCATTCTTTTTCCGTTTACGATTCTCTTTTTCCCGTTTCTTCTGTTCTTTCTTTGCTTCTTTGTCCATAAATTTAAACACGTATGCTCAAAGTGATCCGCAGTGAACACAAAACCCGCTAGGGAAACCTGAAAACTCAGGCAGTTTAGGTTGTATGCACAATGCCAGGGCTGTGCTCTTAGTCTTTATTCAAAGTGTTCGATGCAACCTTATTCATGCCGGCCAATATGGCCGCTCGTCCTAATTCCTGATCCGTACCCTCCACAAGAAAGTGCGAATCCCGGATAAATCCATTTCTATGCGCCATTACACTGAAAACCCCTGGATTCCGCCCCGTTCGTATCATGATTTGAATGATTTCCGGGCAATTTGACCAATTGGTTCTTGAACGCATAGATGACAAGTTCGAGCCGTGTCCCGACCTCGAGTTTGTTAAACACCGATGTCAGATGGTGCCTCACCGTCGTTTCGGTAATGAAAAGCTTTTCGGCGATCCCCTTGTTCTTCATTCCCTTGCAGATCAATTCGATCACCTGCTTTTCTCGCTCCGTCATTCCGTTCACTTTCTGGACCGCCGGATTTTCGTCACGCGATTGCTTTTCGCTGATCATATGGCGGATCGTCTCACCCATGATCGAACGGTCAAACCAAAATTCACCGTCGCAAACTTTGTAGATCGCCTTGTACAGAACATCGACACCGTTCTGTTTCGAAAGCAGGCCTCTGATCCCAAGTTTTAGACAGGTTTGGTAGAACTCCACCTCGTTATTGCGTGTTAAAACAAGGATCGGTATATTGCTGATCTCAGGGACCGCAAGTTGGAATAGCGCCTTCTCGCCGATCGTTGAAAGATCGCATAGGATCAGATCGGGCGCCGATTTGCGGATCATATCAGGCGACATTTTGGCGATCGAGCTCTCGCCCACCACATTCAGCCGATCCTCAGCCTCGATCAACATTCGCAGAGCGGACCGGAAGATCGAGTAGTCGCAGATTAGAAAAATGTTAATCGTATCTTTTGCCATGCTTTAACTTGGTTTTGAAATGCCGGTTACTTGTCCATTTCCAGTTCCGGAAGGTCGTTTAACGGAAATACAAAATGACCAATGCGACACTTCTCCCTTAATCAGTGAACAAAAGCTCCCAAGATCCCTTGCTCTTCGACGATCCAGCGCCCTAACAGCCGCCGTCTCTCATTCACCCCGGCAGCTCGTAACCGGTGCCCCGTACCGAGCACCCGGCCGTTTCCGATACCTGCTGCCTTTGTTTCGGGCCAAACGCATTAGCGCAAGCGCTCGAATATTAAATTCAAATCACTAAAACAGAATTGGGTGAATGGGGTAATACTACAGCACTTTGCGGTCAGTGCACATCGGAAAAATGGCCATTTTCGGGTTGGACATTTGTTCTATACCGCGATCGCCCTAAACCAAGCACCAAATAGCCCCCTATTCTGTAGGTCGATCTCGGCCGATCGAGTCGGATTAGCCCCAGTCGCGGGGCCGTCCCTCGCCGGTCAACGACTTCAATAAAATCAACTGTGATGATCTAACTTATGTAAATAATAGGTTAAGAGGCGGATAGTTTTGGTCTCAGCCAACATGCGGCCCGAGTTCCATGGTTATAGCACTTTCTACCAAGGCTATTACATTCATTCCGTTCATTTCGCGGTCAAGGACCGACACATTTGTGCTGATTTTCTGAAACAACCTATCCATTGTCCCTATATAGTCCCTTAAGCAAAAACGGAAACTGGAGTTCGTCCCTAGTATTAACGTGCACTGCAAAACCGAACTGGATTGATCGTCGCATTATAATGGAACAACAAGTTCGCATAAGTCGCTCCCGCTCTAAACGCCAGGTTGACCGTATCCGGATCTGGGTTGTTGCAAACCCATTGCTGGTTTTGGATTGCCTCGGCTTCTTTATAAAGAAGTACAAGCAGTTCGAACTTGCTGGAGCGTCCCAGATCGACCCCGGTCTTACGGCATTTTCCAGGAAGCCCGAGGCGGATATCGTGGTCGTATACCTGGAGCCCGGCGACCCGGTCGAGATCATTGAGGCACTACACGCCAAATTTCCAAAGGTCAAGATAATTGTGATCACCGATGGTACGGATGTGGATTGTTCGATGAAAGCCCTCAACTTCGGCGCGGTCGGGATCATTCAGGCTAAAGACGGATCCAATTCGCTGATCGAAGCTATAAAGAAGGCGCACAATGGCGAAACTTGGCTAAATCAGGACCTGCTCACTAACTTACTGGAAAAGGGAGCACCAAAATCGGGTAACGGAAAGATCGGACCTGCGAACGACTCGATTACTCCTCGTGAGATGGAGGTCATTGCGATGATCGGAAAGGGATTTAAGAGTAAGGTGATCGCCGAACATCTGTCGATCAGCCAGGCTACCGTCCGACATCACCTCAGCTCCATCTATGGAAAACTTGGTGTTGACGATCGATTGAATTTGATGATCTATGCCGTCGAGACGGGTCTGGTCAAATTTGATTAGTTTTACCGAATCAGCGAATGGAAAAGAAAGCCGCTCATCCGGGGCGGCTTTTTCAATTGAACCAAATTACGACCGTCTGGCTTCCTGCACGATCTGAACGAACTGTTTGGCCCGTTCGGTGACCACGCCAGCTTTGCCTTCCCTGATCGCTTTCACGTCTACCAGGTCCGTCCCGACGCCGAGTGCGGCTGCACCGGCTTTGATAAAGTCGGCGGCGGTCGCCAGTGACACGCCTCCGGTCGGGATCATCTTGACCTGCGGGAACGGTCCTTTGAGATTCTTTATATAGCTCGCCCCACCCACAGAGCCGCAGGGAAAGACCTTGACGATGTCTGCGCCCGCACTCCATGCCGTAATGACCTCGGTCGGTGTGAGTACGCCCGGCATGATCGGCGAACTATACCTGTGGCACATAGCGATAGTATCGAGGTTCAGCGCCGGGCTTACGATGAATTGTGCTCCGGCCAAAAGACACGCCCGGGCGGTCTCCGGATCCAAAACCGTCCCGGCACCGACGAGCACATCGCTTCCATACTTGTCGGCAACCTTTTCGATGACACGAACGGCACCCGGTACCGTCATTGTTATCTCGAGAACGTTTACGCCGCCCGCCCTGATCGCCTCGATCACCTGCATAGCTTCGTCAGCCGACGAAGCGCGGACGACAGGGACGAGGCCGAGTTCTTCGATCTGTTTTAGGATCTCTGCTTTGCTCATATTACCGTGCTACGCGGGCACCGCCTCCTTTCATGACGCGAAGAACATCGGCCAGGCCGACGGTCGTCGTGTCCCCGGGCGTGGTCATCGCAAGTGCACCGTGGGCAGCGCCGCAGTTAACCGCCCACTCCGGCGACTCCCCCGACAGAAATCCATAGATCAAACCGGAAGCGAACGAATCACCGCCGCCGACGCGGTCGAAGATATCAAGGTCGGGCCTCATCGTCGCCTGATATAATTGCCCGCCCGTGAAGCATACCGCGCCCCAATCGTTGACCGACGCGGTCTTAGCATTCCGCAGCGTCGTTGCCGCTACGGCAAAGTTCGGATAGTCCGCCACAGCCCGACGGATCATCTTCTCAAAATTAGCAATGTCGAGTTTCGAATGATGTTCGTCCTGCCCTTCGACCTCATAGCCGAGACACGCAGTAAAATCCTCTTCGTTGCCGATCATAACATCGACATATTGCGCGAGTTCACGATTTACCTCCTGCGCCTTTTCTTGTCCGCCGATGGCCTTCCAAAGCGAATCGCGATAGTTGAGGTCGTACGAGATGATCGTTCCATACTTTTTCGCGACCTCCATCGCTTCTCTTGCCACCTCAGGCGTCGATTCTGACAACGCACAAAAGATGCCGCCGGTGTGCAGCCAGCGTGCGCCTTCGTCGCCGAAGATCTTCTCCCAATCTATGTCGCCTTTCTTGAGTTGTGATACCGCTGTATGGCCGCGGTCCGAACAACCCAGGGCGGCTCGAACGCCGAATCCGCGTTCGGTAAAGTTCATCCCGTTGCGCACGGTCCGTCCGACGCCGTCGTACTTCACCCACTTCACGTGAGACTGATCCACACCGCCTTGATAGATCAGATCCTGGACGAGTTTCCCGATCGGGTTATCGGCGAGGGCGGTCACGACCGCGGCATCGAGGCCGAAGCACCTCTTCAATCCGCGGGCCACATTGTATTCGCCGCCGCCTTCCCACACATCGAATGTGCGCGTCGTATGGATCCGCTTATCGCCCGGATCGAGCCGCAGCATTACCTCGCCGAGGGAGACTATGTCCCACCTACATTCATCTTTTGATTTGATTTTGAGCATTCAACTATTAATCACCAAGATAGACAGGCCCTACCATGAGGGACGGCGATACCCTCAGTAGGGCATTTGACACTCCTTTTTATAGTGCCTCCCGATACCGCCCTTGCTCACGAACGGGCTTGTGCATCATATCTACCGAGCCATCCACCCCCCGTCGACGACCATCACGTGACCCTGCACGTAATCGCTCGCTGAGGAAGACAAGAAAACAACTGCTCCCGAAAGATCGTCCGCGTCGCCCCAGCGTCCGGCGGGAATCCGTTCCAAGATCTGGCGATTCCTCGTCTCATCCGCACGGAGAGCCGACGTATTATCGGTCTCAATATAACCGGGAGCGATCGCATTGACGTTCACTCCATGCTTAGCCCACTCGTTCGCGAGAGCCTTGGTAAGCCCCGCGACGCCGGACTTAGACGCCGTGTAAGCAGGCACGGTAATTCCTCCCTGAAACGACAGCAGCGACGCGATATTTATGATCTTGCCGGAGCCCCGTTCGACCATGTGCCGCCCGATCTCTTGCGAGAGGCGAAACACACTCGACAGGTTCACTTCGATGACCGTGGACCAATCTTCTTCGGAATGATCGACCGCCGGCGAGCGGCGGATCATGCCGGCGTTGTTGATGAGGATATCAATTTTCCCCAGTTCAGCTAAAGCGGCCGCGGCGACTCGCTTCGGAGCATCTTTATCGGCCATATCGCCGACGACGCTCACGGCTTTTCGTCCAAGGTTTTTCACCGCCTCGATCGCTTCCGCCGCTCCGTCTTCCGTGCGCGAATGACAAGCAACGTCCGCTCCGGCTTCGCCGAGAGCTATGGCAATTGTTTTACCGATCCCGCGAGATGCACCCGTGACCAGGGCCGCCTTCCCGGCCAAAGAGAACCGTTCAAGGATCATTTTTGCGATGCCTCGAGTCCCGATCCGCCTTCTGCATATTCCGGTTGGACATTCACCACCCCGAATTGCCGGTCTACGCCCTCGCGATTGGCCGCCATCATCCAAAGGAAATTTATCGAACTCCCCGGGGCCGCGACATTCGGATGGTACCCCTTCGGCATCACGACCACATCACCCTCACGGACGACCTGCATCAATTCAGGGTCTTTCGCATCCGTATAGACCATTTGTATCCCCCATTGCGGATCGGGCATATCGATATAGAGATAGGCCTCTTCCAGCATATCCTGATGCTCGTGAGGTGGGAATGAGGTCCAGTTGCCATCCGATGAGAACGTAACGCCCGCCATGATCCTTCCAGCTTCGACGTTCTTGCCGAGAAGGATGTTGAGGTCGCGTTCCGTTGGCGGTTTCCCTGCTACGAAATGGAGTGCGGGATCCTTCCTGACGTCTTCGAACGCTACGAACTGGAGCGGGTATGCCTTTTCGACCGGGGCCGATATCTCCGCGAGATCGCAACCCCGCTCTGTCAATACCTTGACGTGCGAGTCTCGCGGTATGTAGAGAGCGTCATACTGCCTTAGCGTGAACTCGTCGTTCCCGACCGAGACTGTCGCTTCTCCTTTCAGGCAAATGAGTCCCGTCTCGTGCGTAGCGCATGAGAATTCGATCGCAGGTTCGCCGGCATCTATCCGGATCCTGCCGTAATGCAGGTTCCGCGACGCCGAGTTCCGCGGCGTGAGTTGGATCGTTCTCCCTTTTTCCCGGTCGGTTCCGGGCAAGTAACAAGAATCCTTGGATATATCGTTTAGCTTTAATTGTGCCTGCATAATACTCCTATAAAATTGCTAGATGATCCTCCACTGCGACCTCAAGAGCACCGCCGATCGCGGCACCCGCGGGCGAACCGGCCTCGACGGACCATCCCTCGGCCTTTCCGACGATGCTTCTCGAAATCGCTTCACGCAGAGGGTCTTCAATGAACTTCCAGCCGTAAACCAGACGTCCGCTGATGATCACGCGGGGTATCCCGATACCCATGATCACGTTTGCGATCCCGATGCCGAGGTAATCGCCGATCATTTCCAGCGTTCGTCTCGAACGATTGTCACCGTTCTCAGCCTTTGCAACTATCTCGACGAATCGCGGTATCGTCTCGCCAGGGCGCAGGCGTCGGTCACCTACATACAGACTCGCCGCTGCGGCCGCCGACGCGTATTTTTCCCAGCAGCCCCGATTGCCGCAGACACATTGCTTGCCGCCCGCAACGATCGTCATATGGCCGAACTCGCCCGCGATCCCGCGCGTAAGGCCGCTTCCCCGATAAACTTCGCTGCCGATCACCAGCCCGACCCCGATACCGGTACCCGATCTGACCAAAATGAAATTGCTCATCAGGCCCTCATCCGAATCGCGTATCTTCATTCGGGCCTCGTACATCGCCGCAGCGGTCGAATCATTTTCGACCACCACGCGAATCCCTTCCAGGCCGAGAGCTTTTGCGATATCTATGGACTGCCAATTCAGATTGGGCGCGTATAACAAAGATCGCCGGTCTGTGTCGGTCATGCCGGGTACACTGACCCCGATGGATCGCAAGGTCCGGCCGGCATTTCGCCTCATGATCTGGTCGATATGACGACGGGCCACCCGCAGGGCGATGGACGATTCTTTCGGCGTTTCAAAGTCCTCTTCGTCCTCGATGTCGCCTTTCAGGGTTGTTATACCTACCTGCGACCGCCGAACTCCCAAGTTCACACCAATAAAGAATTCGTCCCGGTCGGCGAACGAAATGACCCTCGGCCTCCGTCCTTGTCCTTTGGCGTCGAGCGTGTCCTCACGCAAGACTCCCGCGTCTATCAGCGGTTTTACATTCTCCGTAACCGTGCTCTTATCGATACCAAGGCGCTGTGCAATGTCGGTCCTCGTTATAGGCTGCTCGGCCCGAATAAGCCGCAACAAAAGGCTTCGCTTGTTGGTGATGTTCACGGCCGGAGCCGCGAGTTCTGTCTGAAATGCGGTCGATGAATTCATGATGATCCAAAACCTGCATATTACAACGAAACCGTTTGTTCCGCCCAAAACTGAAACTCGCGGTGCTTCAGTATCTCGGCTTTCGCCTGTACTTCGCCGCTCGCGACCTGCCGAATGTGTTCGAAAAGCCGCGTGCCCACCTGCTCAATGGTCTCCGTACCCTCAATGATGTTTCCGGCTGAAATGTCGAGGTCGTTCGACATACGCTCAAACACGCGGTTGTTTGAGGCAAGCTTGACGACCGGTGTGATCGCATTGCCTATAGTGGTGCCATTTCCCGTCGTGAACACTACGATCGTAGCTCCAGATGCTACGAGCCCGGGGGTCGATTCCTGATCATACCCCGGCCCTTGCATCAGATTGATCCCCCGGCTTCGCGCCGTTTCAGCATATTCGATACAGTCCTCTATCCGCGTCGTTCCCGCTTTGGCTATCGCACCAAGCGATTTGATGGTTATATTCAGCAGTCCGCCCGCGCGATTGCCTGTGCTCGGATTCTGATTCAGGACCGCGCCGAATTTAGAGGCATATTCCTTGTACCAATCGACCATTTGATAGATCTTGCGGCCCGTTTCGGTATCTTTTGCCCGATTGGCGAGGATGTGCTCCGCACCGCAGAATTCCGGCACTTCGGTCAAGAGCACGGTCCCGCCGCTTCGCACAAGCAGGTCGGAGCAATACCCGAGCGCGGGGTTGGCGGATATACCCGAGAACCCGTCCGAGCTTCCGCACTTCACGCCGAGCACAAGTTCACTGACCGGAAAACTCTCACGGACACATTCATTCACCACCGGAAGCATCTTTTCAACTTCCCGTAACCCGATCTCTATCGCTGCCTGCGTACCGCCGACGTCCTGTATGCCGATCTTGAAAATCGGCTTCTGTATCGGCTTTTCCCGCTTCGTGAGATATTTCTCCATGAACGAAAGATTGGTCTTTTCACAGCCAAGGTCGATCAGGACGACGCCGCCGACGTTGGGATGATCGGCGTAGTTGGAGAGCGTCCGCATCATGACCTCGATCGTCGAGCCGTCCTGGCAGCCGCATCCCTTGTTATGGGGAATGGCAACGACGCCGTCCACATTCGGGAATTTCTCGCGGTTGTAATGCAGAAACTCCGACATCATCGAGATCTGTGTCGCCTCGTGGCTCGCGCACATCGACGTAGGAACGATAAGGATGTAGTTCCGGGTCCCGACGCGGCCATCGGCCCGCCGAAATCCGGCAAACGTACCGATCTCTGTTTTGGGGAAATAATTGGGGGCCGGCGTGGCTATGTTCTCGGTCAGCTCCCTTACGACCGGAACTTCGTCGGTCATGTTCTCATGAGTGATCCAGTCACCCTCTTGAATACCGAGAGATGTGCCGATCGGCTGGCCGTATTGCCTAACGTATTCGCCGGACGGGATGTCGCATATGGCGAAACGGTGGCCCGGCGGGACCGCCTGCCGCAGTTTAAGGAGTTCGCGATCAGAAAGGCTCAGCACCATTCCGTCGCGCGTTTCGCTCTTCACGACCGCGACATTGTCGGCAGCATTTACGATTATCGCGACCTCGTTCAAGTCGGTGATCTGCGGTTTCCCTTCGGTCATATATTCTGTTTCAGAAGATCAGGCAAGACATAGGAAACGACGTTCGGATTCAATCTGATCCACAGCCCGGGATTCTCATCCAATTGACCGTCCCTGACGGCCTCGTCACTTGAAAACTCCGTTGCCGTCAGCCGCTCAAAGCTTTCTCGTTTCGCCGGCGCCGTCGATGCGTCCACTATCGACTGCACGATCAGGCGTGCTGAGAGGATCGCGGCCGGGCCGAGCGTAAGAATGTGCGTCGCGGCCCTGCATTCTTTCTCGTCGCGCTCGGTGATCTCACTTCCGCCCGCCTTGAATTTGGCGATGTGGTGTTCGCGAATACTCTCAGAGATGGGGATGATCCCCGCGACATCTTTATATGTCGCACCGGAAGACGGCTTTATGTAGCAAAGATGTGACGCCGCGTTTGCCTCTGGGCCGAGGCCGAGGAAAAAGATATCGATGCCGCCGAGCGTTTCCAAACGTTCGAGGTGATCGACAAGTGCCGATTCAATATCCTCGGTCTCGGTGAGCATCGGCGTGAAACTCTTGATCTTCTCAAAGAACACAGGGCCCAGGAGCCGCTCAAAATCCCGTACGAAGCTGAAGCCGTTGTCCATTCGCATCGGTGCAAGGGCATCCTGCGTGAATACATTCAGACGCGCAAGCAGTTCGTCGATCTCGCCCGCTTCGGCAAGAGATCTGATCTCTTTGTACATCGCCTGAGCGCCTCTGCCGCCGAGCAGCACGATGTTGATGTCGCCTTCTTTTGAACCGGCGTATCTCACCAGTTCACCGAGCATCGCCCTGCCAACCGCTTCTTCATTTTCCATGACGCTGTAAGCGTACTCGGGCACGGTGCCGAGCTCGGGGCGCACGACGGTAGCCGATCCGAGCCACACATTATCACCCGTTTCGCGACGGATCAGTTTAGACCTTGACGAACTACTGGCAGCCATGTGCCATATTTTAATTGGTTAGACCAATTAAAAGCAAATGAATTCTTCCGATTTTGCAGAGTAAAGCGAAAAAAGCTGAGGCTAAACAAGACTTCCCGACAAAAGTGGCGTATTTATGAGACTTGACAAAGTCCGCGAGTGTGCACCAAACTAGCTCGGATACTTACAAGTGGTATTACCTTTTGCACGTTTCAGATCAAACCAATCATTATGAGCTATTCAAAACTCGATCTTTCGGGACAGACGTCGATAGTGGTCGGGGGCACCTCCGGCATCGGCCTTTCGATAGCGAAAGGGCTTGCCGAGGCCGGCTCCGATGTTGTCTGCACATCGCGAAGGCAGGAACAGGTCGAGTATGCCGCGGCAGCGATCGAAGCGATCGGACGCAAAACGCTCCGCACCACCTCGGACGTCTCCGATCGAGGTTCGCTCGAGGACCTGCTTTCCGAGGCTGTGTCAAAGCTGGGGAAGGTAGACATACTCGTAAATTCGGCGGGCATAACAAAACGCACGCCGACGCTGGACGTCAGCGATGACGAATGGAATGCGATCCTCGAGACAAACCTCAACGGGACCTTGCGCGCTTGCCAGGTCTTTGGGCGCCACATGATCGGTAACGGATATGGCCGGATCGTGAACATCGCGTCGCTTTCCACATTCGTCTCGCTCTATGAGGTTGCCGCATATGCCGCGAGCAAAGCGGCCGTCGCGTCGCTGACCAGATCGCTCGCGATCGAGTGGGCAAAGAGCGGCGTGAACGTTAACGCGATCGCCCCCGGAGTATTTCGAACCGCTCTCAATGAAAAGCTCCTTGACGAAACGCCCAGAGGACAAGAATTCCTGACAAGAACACCGATGGGACGTTTTGGGAATGTTGACGAATTGGCCGGAGCGGCGGTCTTTCTGGCCTCCGAGGCGGCGAGTTTTGTGACGGGAGAGATCCTGGTGGTTGACGGCGGCTTTTTGGCAAGCGGCGTAAATCAATAGCAACCCGGCAGAGAGCGCAGCGGCGAAAAATGACGCGCGAGATCGAAGTAAAAACTGAACGCCTGCAGGAATTGATGGCCGCCGAGAACCTCGACGGGATCTTGCTGAATTCCCAGCATAATTTCGCGTGGATCACGGCCGGGGCCGACAATGGCGTGGACCGCAGCCGGGAAAACGGGGTTGCGTCGATCCTGATAACCCGGAAAGGCCGACGTTTTCTGCTATCGAACAATATCGAGATGCCGCGGCTTACCGCCGAGCAGGTCACGGATGTGGGTTTCGAACCGGTCGAGTTCAGCTGGCAGGCTGAACGATCGTCGCCGGCTTTTCTCGTTGAAAAGGCCTCGCAGATCGCCGGCGGCAAGATCGCGACCGACATCCCGCTCCATGCCGCCGCACGGCCATTGGAATCGAACATCGCCAGGTGTCGTTATCAGCTTACGCCCGAAGAAAGGTCGCGGTACAGGGATCTTGGCCAGGACGCAGCAGCGGCTATGTCTGACTGTATATCGCGCACAATGCCGGGTGAGACGGAAGTGAGCATCGCCGCCGGCCTCCGGCGGGATCTCGCACTCAAGGGGATCGACTCCATCGTCACGCTTGTCGCCGGGGACTCACGCATCGATAAGTTTCGCCATCCGGTCCCGACCAATGCCCGCTGGACGGCCAAGCTTATGCTCGTCACCTGTGCAAAGCGCTCGGGCCTCGTCGCAAGCCTTTCGCGGATCGTTCACGTCGGGGCTGTCCCGCCCGAACTGAAGGAACGAACCGAGGCCGCGGCATATGTTTTCGCGTCTCTTTTGAATGCCACACGCGAAGGCGTAAGCGGCAGTCAGCTTTATCGGACAGCGCGCGAGGCATATGCATACGCCGGTTTTCCGCTTGAGATCGACAAACATCACCAGGGCGGCGCCACCGGCTACCGAACGCGCGAATGGGTAGCTCACCCTGAAAGCATGGAAACCGTCCGGCCCGACCAGGCTTTCGCGTGGAACCCGTCGGCCGCCGGAACGAAAGTAGAGGAGACCGCGATCGCCGGCAGCGGCGCTTGTGAAGTGATCACGGCCTCCCCCGGATTTCCGCTCATTACCCACACGATCGACGGGGCCGAATATGACTCGCCGGGAATACTTGAGATCTGAGAAGGAGACGTTTAACGAATGAGCAACAATTCGGAGATCGACGACATTGCCGAAAGCCAGGCGCAGCAGGATGACGGAGAATTTCTTCCCGCCGTCGAAGAATCGGGTGGTTCGGCAACAGGCTCGGTAATTGCCGGCATCGGCGATCCGGTCGTCAGGGTCGGCCGGTACCGCTGGATGATCTGCGCTCTGTTGTTCTTTGCGGCCACCGTCAACTACATCGACCGGCAGGTGCTCGGCATCCTGAAACCGACTCTTCAAGCCGAGTTTGGATGGTCGGAGACGGATTACGGCTGGATCGTCTTTTCATTTCAGACGGCGTATGCGATGGGGCTCTTGGTGGTCGGCCGCCTGATGGACCGGTTCGGCACCAAGAAGGGTTTTGCATATTCGATAACGCTTTGGAGCCTGGCCGCAATGGCCCATGCCTGGGCCGTTCCGATCGGTGTCGGCGGTGCCGCACTTCTTGCTTTCTTTGGCGTTGTTTCCGAATCGACGGCGTTCGTCTCCGTCGTTGGCTTTATTATTGTCAGATTCCTTCTTGGCCTGGGCGAGGCGGGCAACTTCCCTGCCTCCATCAAGACCGTGGCCGAGTGGTTCCCCAAGAAAGAGAGGGCACTTGCGACCGGTATCTTTAATTCGGGAACCAACGTCGGGGCATTAGCGACCCCTTTGCTTGTGCCGCTAGTCGTACTTTACTGGGGATGGTATGAGGCGTTCATCATCACCGGCGTGATCGGTTTCATTTGGCTGGTTTTCTGGCTGGTTGTTTATCGGCGGCCGGAAGATCATCCCAGGCTGTCAAAAGAAGAGCTTGCCTATATTCAGAGCGATCCGGTCGAGCCGGCCGTACGAATTCCGTGGCAGAGGCTTTTTCCCCACCGGCAAACCTGGGCCTTCGCGATCGGAAAATTCCTGACCGATCCGATCTGGTGGGTCTACCTGTTCTGGATCCCAGATTTTCTCCAGCGAAAGCATGGCCTCGATCTGAAGACATTTGGCCTGCCGATCGCGGTCATCTATATCATTGCCGATGTCGGAAGCATCGGCGGCGGCTACATTTCATCAAAACTCATCAAACGGGGCTGGTCGATCAACAGCGCACGAAAGACCGCCATGCTGATCTGTGCACTTGCCGTCGTCCCGATCGTCATCGCCTCGGTCACTTCTAACCTTTGGCTGTCGGTCATTCTCATCGGCATTGCCGCCGCCGCCCATCAGGGGTGGTCAGCGAATATATTCACATTGAGTTCGGATATGTTCCCAAAGCAGGCCATCGGTTCGGTCGTAGGCATCGGCGGTATGTTCGGTGCTATCGGCGGAATGGTGATCGCCCCTTTGGTGGGGTACATACTTCAGACGACCGGAAGCTACCTGCCGATCTTCATCATCGCGGCGTCGGCTTATTTGGCGGCGTTGGCGGTCATACATCTGCTCGCTCCGCGGCTCGAACCGGCAAAGATAAGCTACGAACAATAGCCTATCGTTTCTCGAACCGTATCCAATCGATATCCGCGGTCCCGGCATCATTGAACGTTCCGGGCCGCGTGAAGACAAAGCCGATCTTTGCCCCGATCCAGCGGCCTTCGCGTGCGGTGAATTTTTCGCCTAGTTCCCTGAAATCCTTACCATCAGAGCTATAGCTGAAAGTGCTTATCGCTCCTTTTGATACCGTTACACGCAGATAGAATGGGGCGGTCAGATCCCTCGACAACACCTCTGCTCGGCCCAGGTCGCCGACCATTCCCTTGTCGGCATCGATAGCGGTCGCACGTCGAACGGAAAGATTGTTGCCGGTCCTCTCTACCCCGATCAGCGAGTAATTCGCTCCCATCACGATCAGGCTAAAACGCTCGCCGTCGAATCGACTGTTGAGCGTCACTTTCGCGGTTGCGATAAATTCTTCGGCCGGAAATTTTTGCAGCAATAGGTTGGGCAAGTCCCAGAGGTTTTTATACTCACCGGGCAGTTCGACCGAGTTCATCCTGAGTACGCCGCGCGTCGGGAAAGGCAGCGCCCATTCGGCCTTTGGGTTGCCGTGCCATTGCCATTGCGGCCCGAGAGTCGGCGAATTGAATTCGTCGCTGTCTTGCGGTGTCGATATCGGAAAGGAGCGCCCCACGTTAGGTTTTCGGTAGTGCAACACCGGCTCACCGGTACCGTCGCCGTCCGCGTCATTGCCGATCACCGGGAATCCGCCATTCCATGACGCAGGTTGTAGATGAACGACCCGTCCATATGCTCCCTTATCCTGAAAATGCACGAACCACCACTCGCCTGTTGGCGTATCTATGAGCGCACCTTGATGCGGCCCGTTTACCGCGCTCTTGCCCTGAGCCAGCACGACCCTTTTTTCGTAGGGCCCGTATATGCTTTTTGACCGCAAAGCCAACTGCCAGCCCGTGGCTACGCCGCCGGCCGGGGCCAGAATGTAGTAATGACCATCCCTCTTGTAGAATTTCGGGCCTTCGACGGTCGGGTCGGCATCGTGCCCGTCGAACACGAGCACCCCGTCGTCCAGCAGCCGTGTACCGTCTGGCGACATTCTATTTACGACGAGGATCGACTTTATCCCCGCGCGGCTCCCCGCAAATGCGTGAACCAGATACGCGTTGCCGTCATCGTCCCACAAAGGGCACGGATCGATCCATCCTTTTGCTTCCTTGATGAGCAAAGGCCTTGACCATTCTCCTGCCGGGTCCTTCGACTTCGTCATGTAGATGCCAAAGTCCGGGTCGCCATAGAAGATGTAAAACTCTCCGTCGTGATATCTGATCGATGGTGCCCACACTCCGCCGCCGTGCTGCGGTTTGGAGAAGACCTCACGGGGCTCGAGTTCCCGAATGACGTGGTTGATGATCCGCCAATTGACGAGGTCCTTTGAGTGGAGGATCGGAAGGCCGGGTACCGCGTTGAAGCTGGACGCGGTCATATAGAAGTCGTCGCCGACACGGACCACGTCCGGATCGGAATAATCGGCGTGGATGATGGGATTGCGGTAAGTGCCGTCCCCCAGGTCTGCCACCCACGCCCGCGAAGGCTCGTTCTGCGAATAAACTCCGGCCGCGGCGAAGCTGATGAACATCGCGAGAACAATTGATCTCATATCCAGATCTGAACCGGCTCGGGCGGCAGAACTAAGAATTTTTGCCGTTCTCCTCGACCTCGAGCCGCTGTGCTTTCTGCGTCTCGATGAGGTGGTCGTGCATCGCGCGTTCCGCGGCCTCAGGATCGTGGTCGCGAAGCGCCCGATAGATATTGTGATGCTGTTCGGCAGATTCCTTTAGATCTTTGGCCCGCTTTACGGTCTTGCTGCGGGAATCGAACAGTATCGTCGCCACCATATTCATCAGCGAGGTCAGGATACGATTGCCTGACGCCGCAGCGACGATCTGGTGGAAGCGCATGTCGTGCACCAGATACTGTTCGGGTTCGTTCAGGGAGGCATACATTCCGGCGATCTCCTCGGCGAGCGTGGTCATTTGTTCGGATGTGGCGCGCCTTGCGGCCAGGCCCGCAATGCTCATTTCAAGAGCAAGGCGCGCCTCGAACATCTCATCCGATGTGAATCCGTGGAGTG
Organism: Pyrinomonadaceae bacterium; assembly: GCA_050246275.1. GTDB lineage: Bacteria > Acidobacteriota > Blastocatellia > Pyrinomonadales > Pyrinomonadaceae > OLB17. The sequence continues at coordinate 439,580 of JBFWWI010000002.1, read as the reverse complement.
CCGAGAGCATCCTCAATGGCGAACTGTCGAGCGTCGGCGACTCAGCGGCGACCGCGACAAAGGTCCCAGCACCCTGCTTGGATTGGAGGATGCCGATGGCAGAGAGCGATCGGATCCCGGCTCTTAGCGTCGGCCGGCTGACCCCGAGGATCTTTGCCAGGTCCCGTTCGGGCGGAAGTTTATCGCCAGCCGAGAGCTCGCCCGAATGGATCATTTCGCGAAGCCGAGCAGCAACCTCTTCGGCCGTAGTGCCGTTTCGCTCCGAATCCAGATTCTTGAACACCGCTGATTTTTTAACGGGCATTGTTACCTTTTACCAAGCGCGATTTTATCGCAGACGTGCGGTGGTTGTCGAAAACTCCGCCTATTGCTGGCGGCCCTCAAAAACCTTGATCAGGATCATCGAAAATCCCTTCCCCGTCACCGTTCGCTGGTGCACCGTACCTCGCGGAACGACGATCAGGTCTCCTTTGCCGATCTCGATCTTTTGTCCTCCGTCGGCGGCCTTGCTGCGCCATTCGCCCGGCGAGACCTCGCTGGGCGATATCAGCGAACCGCCGAGCATCAGCGTCGCCTTGCCGTCCAGAACGTAATAGATATCATCCGACCCGTCGTGAACTTCGAAATTGTCATTCTCCCGCAGATCATCGTGAAATATCGCCACGCGCATCTGCGATCCGCTTGCTCCGACGATGTCCTGATTTTTGTTCCCGTCCTGCGCGGCTATTTCTTTTGTGATGTCGGCGACCTGTTTCTTGGTCTTTACGACAAATGGCCTGGCGGGCGAGATCGGGCCGCTCTGCGCCGAGACGCCAATAGCCGTCAGTATCAGTATCAAGCCAAAAAGTAACGATCTGGATCTCATTTCTTCCTTGTATTTGCGATCAGCCACCGGCTCAGGTCCTGAGCGGCCTTGAAATTTTCGAATTCAGCCGGCAAACGCCGTCCGTCAACGTATTCGTTATAGAGCCATGGATCGCCTATCACGAAAACAGTGCCCTTCCCATATTTTGATATCGCCATGATCGTGTCGCCGTTCGCCGAAACAACAGCCTTCGCATTTCCGGATAAAGTCAGCGTCGAAACTTCCTTTACAAAGATCTTCTTTGCGGTCTTGAATATCCGGTTATCGGCCTCGATGTCGATCCCGCCAGATCTGTAGTCGTTATTGATCACCTCGAATTTGCGATCCTTGTTGAACGCGATCCCGAATTCCCTTGCGAGAGTGTTGAATTTATCCAGCTCCGCATTCTGGCCGTCATTTCCCATCAGCACGAGCACGCCGCCGCCCTTTACCCAATCAGCGATAGCCTTGACGTGCTGCGGTTCCACGAATTTAGGCGAGGCGGTTTCTTTCGGAGTGTCGGGATCGACGATGATGTAAACGTCCGCATTCTTTAAGTTTTCCGGGGTCGGGGCATCCGAAAGCTCCTCGGTCGCTGCACCAAGCGAATTGAAGATGCGTCCCCAGGCATAGAAGCCAGCGTCCGGCATCTCGTCCCATTTGTAATGCCAAACCTCATCTTGCCCGGAATACTTGTTCTTTCTAACCTCGTGATTGAAATAGTCGTCGAGCAGAACCGTCTTTCCGCGTCCGGTCCAACCGCGTTCGAATGCTTCCATTTCAAGCGAGGCCTTGATCGCGGGCCCTAGGCCCTTTGCATCATTGGTCCGCAGTTTCTCGCTCATGTAGTAGTCGTATGAACCATCGCGATATGGATTCCCGCCCAAGCCCGAAACCGAGACGGTTCCTTCCCAATCGGTCTCGCCGTTTGCGTTCGTCTTTACGAACTCTTTCTTGATGCCCTCCCAACCGCGAACCGCGGCTTTCATATAGCGATCGGGCAGATAGCCCATCCGTACACCGCGAGCGATCGAATACACGAACATCGCCGACGCCGACGACTCGAGATAGTTCTTCTCCTTTCCGCCGAGGTCGAGAATGTCCCACCAAACTCCGCTCTTTGGGTCCTGAACCCCTTCGACTGCCGCCATCGTTCGGTTCAGGATATCGACGAGCTCCCTGCGTCTGGGATGTCTTTTGGGAAAATGTTCGAGCGTATCGACCAATGCCATTGCGTACCAGCCCATCGCGCGGCCCCAGAAGTGAGGGGATCGGCCGGTCTGCTTGTTCGCCCACTTTTGTTCTTTCGATTCGTCCCAGCCGTGATAGAGCAGTCCCGTCTTCGGATCTCTGGCGTGTTTCTCCATCCACACGAACTGATTCGCGATATCGTCCCAGTTATCTTCCCCGAATACCTTCGAATATTCCGCGTAGAAAGGCTCGCCCATATATAGCCCGTCCAGCCACATCTGCCACGGGTAGATCTTCTTATGCCAAAAACCGCCTTCTTTCGTTCGCGGGTGCGTCTTCAATTGCGACCGGAATAGCTCGACCATCCTTCGGTACTTTTCCTGCCCGGTGACGCGGTAGAGCGTCATCATCCCGAGCGCCGGCGTGACGTGGTCGATATTGTATTCCTCAAGGTGATAGTCCTTGTGCGTGCCGTCCTCATTGATCCAGTGGTCCATTCCTTTCTGGATGTGCCGAAAGTACTTCGGATCGCCGGTCGCGTACCACATCTGATCGATGGCTTTGAGGATCACACCTTGTTCATAGGTCCACTTCGGCGGAATTCCCGGAGCGTTGCGAGCGTCCACCCAGATGCGGTCCATGGCTGTCTCGGCGAGCCGCTCGGAAACCGGCGCGGCCTGTCCGAGCGTGGCGGCCGCTGCCGCAAAGATGAACAAAAACGTCAGTACAGATCTCATTTCTTCAGATATTTCGCGAGCTTTAGTTTGTTTGTCTTTATCCCTTCGACCGCAAGCTTTGCCATCTCTTCGGCGCCGAGCGGCGAGAAATGCGTATTGTCGTCGATGCCTTTTGGATAGTTCGCATTCTCGCCCGGCCGCAGTTGCAGGAACAATTGTTTTGATCCCTCGACGCCGTACCTAACGATCAAGGCCTCGCTCAGCTTGTGCATATCGATAAGGGGAACCTTATGAGCGTCGGCCACCGAACGCACGATTCCCGGATATTCGCCGTGCGCATCGTAAAACACACCGTCCTTATCGAATCGCCGACGCATGACCGGCGTAAGTAATACTGGATTTCCGCCCTTTGCCCGCACCTCATCGACAAACCGGATCAGGTTCTTCCTGTAGTCGTCGGGCGGCGTATATCGCTCGCCCTTGTCTTTGGACGAATCATTGTGGCCAAACTGAATGAACACAAAGTCGCCCTTCACCAGATCGTCGACTATCTTTTGCCAGCGGCCTTCGGAGATAAATGTCTTCGTGCTGCGGCCGTTCATCGCGCGGTTCTCGATCTTTACCCGGCCGTCTTTGAAATGTGCACCCAGCATCTCGCCCCAGCCGGTCTCGGGGCGCTTCTCGGGCAGCTTCTCGGCCATCGTCGAATCGCCCGCGAGAAATAAAGTTACGGGCGACCTTTGCCCGAGTGCGGCACCGCACACAATGAGTCCTAAGATCGGGCCGACAAGAAACCTCATAAAGACTCGACCTTTTTTCCGCCGATCGTCACGTTCGAGAGTTTCAGGCCGCGAACATTCTTGATCACGCTTGCGTTCTTTATCTCGCCAAAAGTGCAATTCTTGAGCGATACGTCGTAGATCGGCGCGTTCTCAAAGCCCTGCAGATCCAACGCGCGATTTCCCGAAAGGCACGTCAGCCCATCGACCTGCAGATTGCGCATCACAGGCGTAAATTGTCCTTTCGCGCCTTCCTCGTAATTGAAATCGATCTCGATGACCGCACGCGAAACCTGGCCGACCGAATTATTTCGATAATAGAAGTTCTCGAGCACACCGCCGCGTGAGGCGTTGTTCTTAACGCGGATCGCGGTCCAAAGGTCAGGGCTATCGAGCTTGTTGTCGTGTGCAAAAAGGTTCCTGACACCGCCCGAGATCTCGCTGCCGACCGTGATCCCGCCGTGGCCGTCCCGCATCGTGCAATTGCGGACGATGATGTTTTCCGTCGGGGTCGCGAGGCGGCGTCCGTCGTTGTTGCGGCCGGATTTTATGGCGATGCAATCGTCACCGGTATCGAAAAAGCAGTTGTCGATCAGCACGTCCCTGCAGGATTCCGGATCGCATCCGTCGTTGTTCGGCCCGTGAGACGAGATGTGCAGATTGCGAACGGTCACGTTCTGGCAAAGTACGGGATGCACTTCCCACATCGGCGAATCGACGATCCTCACGCCTTCGATCAATACGTTCTTACATTTGTACGGCTGAATGAATTGCGGCCGCAGATAGTGCCCTTCGCCAAAGATCCGCTCTCCCACCGGCACGTTCCTGTCCATCATTTCGTAGAGCCGTGCTCGGGCGGGCCGCTGGCTTAACTTGTCGGGATCGCCGCCGTACCGCGGATTGCCATGCCATTTCCAAAAGAAGGACTTCCCTTGCCCGTCGAGCGTCCCCTCGCCGGAGATAGCCACATTCGTCTCCTCATAGGCATAGATCAGAGGCGAAAGGTGCATCAGTTCCATTCCCTCCCAGCGTGTATGAACAAGCGGGAGGTATGCCTTTGGATCCATCGAGAATTTAAGCGTCGCTCCTTTCGAGACGTGCAGGTTTACGTTCGACCTGAGCCGGACCGCTCCCGTCAGAAACACGCCGGCGGGAACCACGACCCTGCCGCCGCCGGCCTTGCTCGCTGCGTCGATCGCCCTATTTATCGCTTCACGATTATCGAACTCGCCGCCCGCTTTCGCGCCATACTTAAGGATGCTGAAGTCCTTCTTCCTGAAGATCGGCGGCTTGATGCGCGCAAGTATCTTTGGATACTCCGTCGCCCATGCATCCGCTCCCTCCGCAAAAGCAAGCCTCGGAGCGATCGCGAATCCCGCTGTTCCAAGACTCAGGTTGAATATAAAATCACGTCTTTTCATTCGTTGAACTTAATTGTCACTAGCTTTACTAAATTGCCGCTAGCTTCAGCTAGTGGATTTAGTGCCATTTCGTGTTTTTTCGCGGTTACAATTCTTCTGATTTCGACTTTTCAGACTTCCTCGACCTATTTCTGTCTCACCTTAGCCTTCCACTTCGCATGATCCACCAAAAGATCAGCGGGCGAATCGACATACCAAGCATAGCCATTCCGCCGCTCTGCCTCGATCTGCATCACGTCGTACTTGATGACCGCGTCGCGTCCGATGAAGATCGGCCTCATCGTTTCGATCTGATAAAAGCGGGCCCAGATCGGCGGAGCCGATCTGTCCGCGATCACGCGGCTTTCTCCGTTCTTCCGCTCCCAGCGGATCCCCTTTATTTGGTTCGCCTCGAACCATTCCACCGCCGCATCGACCGCCTCGACAACCTCCCGCGACGGCGCCGGATCAAGCATCAAGAACCTCACGATGCCGACACTCTCACCTGCGGTCAGCGAAACCGGCTCGAACTTCCTTGCGGCGGCCGGCTTCAATGTGATCTCATCATACTGGGCTGCCCACACGGTCTTTTTCCCTTTCACCTCGACCTGCGTTTTCAGGATCATGGGGATCGCCCGCGCCACCGCTTTCTCGGCCCTGAGGCGTCGCACTTCATCGACAAACAGATATTCGCCCTTTTTTGTCGCGATATCCCGGAGCACACGGAGCACGCCGATGGTCGCATCGTCGTTGAACGTGACGTGCGAATAGTAGCCCTTCTTCAGCGGATAAAATTGCGGGAAACCTCCGTTGTCGTACTGCGACGCAAGCAGATAGTCGAGCCCGCCAAAAAACGCTTCCTTATACTTTGGAAAGTTGTTCGGCGGCGACGTTTTCTTCAGGCTCGCCGTGATCAGCCTGGCGAGATACGCCACCTGCGGATACGTCGTGCGATTATCGATCGTCGTCTCCGAAATATCAGCACGCGTATCGATCAGCTTCCGCCTCTCACTCTGCGTGAGCATCAACGCCATATCGACGTTCTTTTCCCAGCCGCCGTTCGCCCTCTGGTAAAGCAGGACCTGATCGCCGATGCGTGCCGCTTCGTCCGTCTGATACCACTCCGGCGTCTGTTTGAAGACGTCGGCCCACGTCACCAGCTTCCAATCGGGCGGCGTTCTCTCGAGCCATGCGTCGCTCGCGTTCTGCGGGTCCCAGCCGTCGCGTCCGCCAAGAAAATACTCCACCGAGAATTGCTTCACATCCGCATCGCCCAGCTTCTTTGCCCATCCGACGCGAGCCTCTGAGTTCGCGCCTTTGCCCGTCGAACCGTACTCGGCAAAGTACGCCGTCTTCTCTCGCTCCGGGACCCAATGATGCCACCCCTCTGGCCGGATCTGAGCATCCATCTTAGTGTTGATAAAGACCGCCCGCCCATAGTCACGCCAAGGCCGGCCGAGATAGACGCCATTCTCAGTGTTCTCGCTCGTTAGCGTGGAATTGAGAAAAACGAAGCCGCTTCTTTCGTTCTCCGCAAACCGCATCGGTGCGGCGATATAACCGTCGGCCTTGCTGTGAATTCTGCAATTCTCGAATACAGCCGCGGCCTGGCCGAAGATGTAATCGACGTGGCCCTCTATGTACGAATCGCGATAATACTGCCGCCCGTTCTTTGCGTACAGCGTATCCTGCCAGCCGAGAAAGCGGCATTTGTTGAAAACCGCGCGGTCCGCCTCGACCAGCACCGCGACCGCCTGCGATCCTTTGCCAAACGAATTCTCGAACGTGATGTTCTCTGCGTAAAAATCGTGCCCTGCGATATAGGTCGCGTAAGCCGCTGACGTCGAACCGGCATCCTTATTGGAGATCTTGAAGGTCAACACCGTCTTCGCGGCATCCGTCCCTACAAGCGAAACATATGGTTTGCTCGCGGGTACTCTTATCTGTTCGTTATAAACTCCCGGGCGGATACGGATGGTGCAGCGGCTCTTATTACCCGAGGGTATCTTTTCCAGAGCCTCGTTCACGGTCCTCGCGTCGCCTGAGCCATCCGCCGCAACCGTGATCTCACAACTGCTCGCGGCCGCAGAAACGGGTATCGCGAGCATAAGGAACTGAACGGCCGCCTTTAACAGTGAGTATTTCAGATTCACCCCGACTATGATGAAAAATGCGCCGCAAAAGTTACTGCGAACAGATCGCTTATGCGGCGCATCCTTAAATGGTCCTCGGCTCAGCCTCGCCTAGAAAGTAAATCGTGCACCGATCTGTATATCACGCGGCGGCTGACGGACCGGAGCCACGACCCGGCCAAAGCTTCCGCTAGACGGCGTTACGTTCGGCGTTGAGAAATACGGCCTGTTTAAAAGATTGATCGCGTCAACCCTTATCTGCAGCTTCATACCCTCGCGGATCCGGAAATTTTTCGACATTCCGACATCGAACTTCAGGAAACGCTGATTGCGAAGGCCGTCGGTCGTGAACGGAATGTTCCGGAGTGTCACAGCGCTGCCGCTTGTGAAGTTATTGGCGACACCAGGCACCACGCCGTTCACCCGAAAACCGGTGACGTCGAATCCCGGAACGTCAACCCCGTATCGAAGCCCGTCTTCCGTTTTCTTGCCGAAGAAGCTTTTGAGCTGCGTGATATCACCGTTATAGTACGCATTCGGTAAGAGAAGCGGCTCGCCACTCTGCCATTCGTATAGTCCTTGGATCTGCCATCCGCCCAAGATCGCGTCCGCGACCGGATGCCAATCGTTGCCCCATGTCCTTCCTTTCCCGAGCGGGAGTTCGTAAATACCTGAGAAGGTGAATCGGTGAGGCCGCTCGAATGGGGAAATGTAGTCCATCAACTCGGTATCCTGAGGATTCAAATACTGGTTCTTCAGATGCTCGCGCGACCATGTGTAGGAACCATTCATCGAGAGGGCTTTTGTGAATCGTTTGATGAACTGCAATTGCACCGAGTGAAAATTGCTCGATCCGTTGTACTCCGTTACCGATACATTCCCGAACTGCGGGTAAGGCGTGAGCAGTCGCCGGCGCTGTATCGTCGCCGCGTTCCATGTCGCGCTGTCAGGCACGAGCGTGCGGAATGGATTTGCGACGTTCGCGTTGAGATATGCGTTCTGATTTAGGATCGAACCAGGGGTAGTCGCGGTCGCGATAAGGGTCGCCCCATCCGCAGTTGCCAGATCGATCAGACACGGATTGCCGTTGTCCGATCTAACGCAGCTGCGTGGAATAAAGTTGAGTTCCCGGTTGACAGCCAAGTCGCTGCCCTTCGAATAGAGGTACGTGGCCTCAAACGCGACTCCTCCCCAGAGTTCCCGTTGAACTCCCGCAACTATACGGGAATAGTTCGCATTTTTACGGTCATTTGATAGCACGACACTTGTCGGTCCATTGTTGCCAACCGCGGTAAGATCGCGGCCGACAAATGTCATCAACCCCTGCGAACTCCCCGGCGAAGGCAGGATGCCGCCCGGAAACGGATTTGAAAGGTCCGCAATGAACGTCAATCCGTTATTCGTGCTCGGGACAAAAAGCGTCGGCGTCGAGAATCCCGGCTGGAAGATAACGTTCTGTGTAACGATCTGGAATGGTGACGTAAATACACCGAATCCACCCCTAATGACTGTTTTTCCATCGGGAGCCCATGCAAAGCCGATCCGCGGCTGCCAATTATTCTTGTCCGAAGACTGATTTGCCTGCGATGAGTCGTTGGCAAAAAGAAATCCGCCCGAAAGATTCTGGAAACTCGTTATCGGAACACCCGCCGGCGTGTTCGCGTTGTAGTTTGCAAGTACTTGAGCTGCGATAGGACTTGCTGCGGTTCTATCGAAATCAACTACCGTTCGACCCTCCGATTCTCTGTAACCAGTTTCGTAATCGTATCGAAGGCCCAGGTTCAGGGTCAGTTTCGGCGTTATCCGCCAGTCGTCGTGAACGAAGAACCCGTGGTAAGACGAGGTCACATCATAGACTTGAGGATTGTCAATTATGCTGCTTCCGCTCGCGACGGGAATGCCCAGAAGGAACGAGGCCAGGTCACGCCCGACGCGATCCCGTTCGGTCGAACCCGAATTGGAAGCCGCCATCGTATAGGTTCCCTGAAACTGGAATCGGCCAGCCGCATATCCTTGATAATCGAACTTTTCGTGCATCCGACGGAAATCGTACCCGTACTTGAAAGAATGATTTCCCCATATCTGCGTCAGCGTCGGCTGGAACGTAAAGGTATCGAAGGGACGCTCACGCCCGTCGTTCCAATCCGCCCGCTGCGAACCGACCGTGAGGAAGTTCGTAAAATCGAACCGGGGAAAGATGTTATCCTGCCGCTCCGAAGGGATACCCGTGAATCCAAGATCCGCCGCCGTCGGCTGTCCGTCCTGGAATCTCCGCAGCTTGAACATTCCCCAGCTCCCGCGGACATCGAGTACGAAGTTCGACGACAGCGTCGAGGTCCACCCGACGTTCCCGCCCAGATTACGCCGATTCTCAAACCCGCGAAATATAGAGTCCGGCTCAAGCGTCAGGTTATACCGATCCTCGGTATTTCGGCTGTGATAGAACTTTCCGAAGATCGAGTTGTTTTCATTGATACTGTGATCGATCCTTACCAGATATGACCTGTACGGACGGATCAGGTTTTGATCTGTGATGAAGTTATCTTCGACGCCCGGTAGGTTCGGCTCCGGGAAATACTGCATGAAGGCGAGGGCGGGAGCATACATCCTTCCCGTTGGTATGATGTTGCCGGTGAATGGGGTCCTGCAAACTGTCGAACCCGTGGAGCCGGGTGTACATGAACTATTCCGTCCAACGCCGGTCGCCGGGTCGTAAATCGCGTACGGTAGTTCAGAGAAATTTCCCTGCCGCATCAGCATTGTCGGCACCGTATAGGTGGTCGTCTGTGCGACGTTGTCCTTCTGCCGCTCGTAAGAGAAAAGGAAGAACGTGCGATCCTTGATGATCGGGCCGCCGACCGTTCCGCCGTACCGATTGTATTTTCTTCCCGGGCGATCTATCCCCGCACGGTTATTGAAGAAATTGTTCGCTGTTCGGCTCTTGTCGCGGTCGTAGAGGTATACCTCGCCGTGAAAGTCGTTCGTCCCGCTCTTGGTCGCCACGTTGACCGTAGCACCGGCCGTGAATCCCATCTGAGCATCGAACGTGCTCGTCTGAACTTTGAACTCGCGCGTTGCAGCTGAGGGCGGCGTGAATGCTACCTGGCCGTCATACGCAAGGTTCGGCGATCCATCGAGATTTATCACGTTGCCGCCCGAGCCGTTCACCTGGTTACCCATCGTGCCGTTCGAGCGAAAGCCGGCGAGGTTTCCGTTAGCGGTCGGACCTTGAAAATTCGGGTCGCCGGTATAGACGATGCCCGGTGCTTGCGTCGCGAGAGTGTAGGGAGCACCTTCCGCCAGCGGCAGTTCTTCGATCTGCCGTTGGCCGATGGATGTTCCGATCGTCACCGTTCCGCGGTCGAGCAGTTCGGTGTCTGCGACAATATTGACCTCAGCCGACGTACCGATCTCGAGGGCAAAGTCGATCGTCAGCCTGTCGTCCACCTTTACCTGCAGATTCTCCCTTGCGGACGTCTTGAAACCGCCGCCTGTCGCCGAGACCGTGTACGTTCCCGGCTGGATCAATGGAAAGGTATAGCTACCACTGTCGTTCGCGGTAACGGTCTGGGTGATGTTGGTCTCGTTGTTCTTTAAAACTACGGTCGCACCCGCCACCGCCGCACCATTCGGATCGGTCACCGTGCCGGTAATGCTCCCGCGAAATTCTTGCGCGTTGGCAGTCATCACGCCGGCCATTAATACGATCACCAAAGCGAGTGATCGATGCTGCAGCTTTCTTAACGTCTTCATCTCATGCTCCTGCAAACTTGGAATCCTTAGAGGTCGGGTTAAAAACTTGGAGAATGATAATTGGTTTTACCAATCAATGCAAGTTTAATTTTGACTTTTTTGCCCGAAAAGTTCCGCCGCCTGCATAATTCGCTCGTTTTATCTCTACTTTGCCCGATTTTGCCTCGGATCCACATGGCTCGCCGTTGCCGAGATGCATTACCAGTCGCTGTTATGTCCGACTAAGGGTCTTACCATTTGTAATGTACGGCTTATCGCCACGCCGTCAACCCAACGGTAAAAGTACCTTCGTGCTAACCTCTAATTAAAGGACATATGGAACCCTTGGCAAACAAGCTCCGCCCCCGCACACTCGACGATTTTGTCGGGCAAGAACACCTCGTCGGTCCGGAGAAGCCGTTTCGTCTGGCCATCGAGCAGGGCCATATTTTTTCTTTTGTACTTTGGGGCCCGCCCGGCACCGGCAAGACAACGCTCGCGCGCATCTATGCGAATGCCATCAACGCCGCGTTCTACGAACTCTCGGCCGTCTCCGCCGGTAAGGAAGATATTCGCAGGATACTGAAAGAACGCGTCATTCTCGATCAGCCAAAGGTCCTCTTTCTTGACGAGATCCACCGCTTCAACAAGGCGCAGCAGGATTTCCTGCTCCCGTTCGTGGAAAGCGGCGAACTCGTTTTGATCGGGGCGACGACGGAGAATCCCAGTTTCGAGGTGATCCCCGCCCTGCTCTCGCGGCTTCGCGTCTTCGTTCTGGAGGAACTGGCCGATGAACAGATGTCCGCGATCATCGACCGCACCGGTCACGAACTCACAACCGAAGCAAAGGCATGGCTGATCCAGATGGCCAACGGCGATGCTCGTCAGGCACTGACGATGATCGAGACGACCACGAACCTCTATGACGAGATCACCCTTGAGACTCTTAAAGAGACGCTTCAGTCGAAATTCCTCCGGTATGATAAAAAGGGCGAGGAACACTATAACGTCATCAGCGCGTTCATCAAATCGATGCGTGCGAGCAAGCCCGACGCCGCCCTGTATTACCTCGCCCGTATGATCGAAGCCGGCGAGGATCCGAAGTTCATCGCCCGACGCATGGTCATTTTCGCGTCCGAGGACGTCGGCCTTGCCCAGCCGACAGCGCTCGTCGTGGCAAATGCCGTCTTCCGTGCGGTCGAGACGATCGGCTATCCCGAATGCACTCTGAATCTTGCACACGGCGCCGCATATCTCGCCAACGCGCCGAAGGACCGCTCGGTTACCGACGCCATCGGTGCGGCGATGGAAGATGCAAAAACGCATGGCAACTTACCGGTTCCGATGCAGATCAGAAACGCTCCGACCAAACTGATGAAAGGCCTCGGCTACGGCAAAAAGACGGGAGATCAATCCGACGACCTAATGCCCTCAAAACTAGCCGGCAAGAAATATTTCGAGTAGAAACTGAAAGCTCGAAGCTGAAAACTGGAAGCTGTCCAAAAACCATTATGAAGAGATCACTCAGCTTAATCCTATCGTTTGCCTTCTTCGCTTCTCTCGGGATCGCCCAGACCGAAAAGGACATCGTCTCCACTCGTGAGATGGACCGTATCAACTGGATGGAATTCAAAGAGGTTGTGCCATCCAATATCAGGACCGTAATACTCCCGACCGGAACCCTCGAGCCGCACGGCGTCGTGAACAACGGAGCCGACAACACCGCCCCGGCCGCGATGGCGAGAACGATAGCCAGGCGATGCAACGCACTGGTAGCGCCCACGCTCTCATACGGCATCACCGGTTCGATGGAGGCCTATCCAGGAGCGTTCCAGATTACCGAATCGGCATATCGGCCGTTCGTAAAACAGATCCTCGAGGGACTCGCAAAGAACGGCTTTCGGAACATCATCATCTTGAATGGACACGGCGGCGGCCAGACGGCCGTGCTCCAATCGGTAGCAGCCGAGGTCGCGACGGAGCGGCGCGTCCGGACCATTGTTATCAACTGGTGGTCGTTCGCATCCGACGAGACGAAAGAGGTTTTCGGCGAGGACGGCGGCCATGCCGGCTGGAATGAAACGGCATTCATACAGGCCATCGATCCGACGCTGGTCCACCCTGACCGATACAACGATGAACTTGCGACGCCCTATCCCGTCCCGGGAACATGGTCCGCGGTGCCCTTCCCTTCCTCTATCGGCCTATATCAAAAGGGTCAGGGCTATCCGAGATTCGATCAGGCCAAAGCCGACCTCTACTATAAGAAGGTCACCGATAAAGTTGCCGGGCTGATCGTCCTGACCATCCAAAAGTGGGATCGGGCAGGCCTTTGACCCCATCGGCAGAAACGCCGGAGCTCGCCTTGCTTCCCGCGTGAATAATGACTAGAATTGCATTTGGGTCATTATTCATATGAGAGATTCCCGACAGCCAAAAACCACCCGCGACGCCATTCTCGATGCGACCGACCGCCTTCTTGCCCGCTATGGATATAAGAAGATGACGATCGATGACCTCGCCAAGGAGGTCGGCATCGGCAAGGGCAGCGTGTACCTTCACTTCGAAAGTAAGGAAGAGATCGCTCTTTCGCATATCGACCGGATCATCGAGCGTCTCAAGGCCTCGCTCGATGCGACCGCCCGGTCCAGATCGTCGCCCGAGAAAAGACTTCGCAAGATGCTGATCGACCGCGTGATGCTTCGGTTCGACAGTGTTCAGCATTATTCGCAGAGCCTTAACGAACTCCTCGCTCAATTGCGCCCACGGCTTCTCGAACGCCGTAAACGGTATTTTGAGGAAGAGGCCGCTATCTTTGCTCGCGTCATCACCGAGGGAAAAGCGGCTGATATTTTCAAGACAAAGGATGCTCTCGAGGCAGGCCGCACGATGCTCGATGCGACCAACGCACTGCTTCCCTATAGCCTGAGCGCTTACGAGCTCGGCGACCGAAAAGAGATCGAGAAGAAGGCGGCGAGCGTCGCCGACCTAATACTCAACGGGCTCTTGAAACGATAGTGATATTTCATAGAAAGGAACTCGAATTCTTATGCTCTTAAAGAAAGGCCTCGCGGTCGCGGTACTCGCTGTCGCGGCATACATCGCATTTCCGCATCCCGCCGTCGGCCAGCAGCAGCCCGATAAGTCCATCGACAACGCCGTTCGAAACACGGTGATCGAAAACCTGATCAAGGAGCTGAACGACGCATACGTCTTCCCTGAGGTCGCAAAGAAGTTGGAGGCGGACCTTCGCAAACGCCAGTCGGCGAACGAGTACGACTCTGTAACGTCGGCACAAGCCTTCGCCGGGAAGCTGACCGAAGACCTCCAGGCGATCAGCAAGGACAAACACCTGCGGGTTCGATTCTCGGCCCAGCCGATCCCTGTCCGCGCGGAGCGAGATCAGCCTACCCAGGAGGAGATCGAACGTCGGCAGGCGATGATGAAGCGTGGAAACTACGGATTCAACCGGATCGAGCGGCTCGACGGAAACATCGGATACATCCAATTCGACGTGTTTGCCGATCACGAGAAGGGTGCCGATACTGTCGCGGCCGCGATGAAGTTCCTCGAGAACACTGAAGCGATCATCTTCGACCTTCGCCAGAACGGCGGCGGCAATCCGTTCATGGTCGCGCTCATCAGCAGCTATCTGTTCGGCGACAAGCCGGTTCACCTCAATAGCCTGTACTTTCGCCCGGCCAACCGCACCGACGACTTTTGGACCAAGCCCGAACTTGCGAAAGTGAAGTTCCCGAATAAGGACATCTACATTCTCACCGCTAACCGCACGTTCTCGGCGGCCGAAGAATTTACCTATAACCTGAAGAACCTGAAACGCGCGACCATCGTCGGCGAGACGACCGGCGGCGGCGCTCACCCCGGCGGAGTGCAGCGTCTGCATGAGAACTTCTCCGCATTCATCCCGAGCGGCCGTGCGATCAACCCGATCACAAAGACGAACTGGGAGGGCACCGGCGTCGAGCCCGACATCAAGGTCCCGAAAGAACAGGCACTGAAAGTCGCATACCTCGCCGCGTTAAAAAAGGCGCTAGCGAATGCGACTGACGAGAACTTCAAGAACGGCCTCAAACAACTTATCGATGAAACTCAGAAGGACCTGGAGGGATCGATCGCGAGCCGACAAAAGTAAATAGGCAAAGACCGATCGCAACGGCCTCTGTCGTGACGATCTTCTTTCCGGAAGACTTGGCTCTTCGACCAAGGGTGCGGCTAATCATCTTTTCCAATAATTCTTGATCTTGAGGTCCAGCATCGGAAAGGCGCAGTATTCGACGTTCCTCCCCGATTCTCTGAGTTTCCTCACCATCGGGATGGCTGCGTCCGCATTGCGGGTATGGACAATGATGGTCGCGGCCCGCTGCAGGTCGGGGCGTTCGTTCAGCCATTCGGCGATCGCGTATCCGGTGTTGGCGTAATCGTCGTGGTCGTTCGAAACATAGTGATGCGGCAGCAGGTCGTGGTCGAGAAAGATCGCATCAAAAGATCTCGATTCAAGCAGCTCTTTTGCCTCTTTGACACATTCGGCCACGCTCAGACGATCTCCCTCGAAGCGCTTTTCAAACCAGCGGTGACGGCGTTCGTCGTCGTCGAGAAGGAAAACGCTGATCGGCGTCCGCTCGGCTTTTGCCTCGGTTAACCGAAACCTTATCAACAAATTACGAATTACACTCATGCACGATCACTGCGTTATAATTCTGGAATATAGCACAGCCATATGCAACTTGAGTTGCCGAACTAGGGTGCTATAATCAGAATCCCGAAACGAATGCCATCGTCAAAAACCTCAAATTCAAAGTTAAAAGCAGTACCGCGCGTACCCTCGATCGGATCCGTGCCCACCGAAGAGCAAATGGCCGGCGGGGAATGCGATAAGTGTTTCGGCACGGGAATGGAGATCGTCGCCGGCAAAGGAGCCCGGGTCTGTGCGTGCCGCACTAAAGATTCACACTCCTCTCATCTGGATCGTGCCAAGCTTCCGCGGCGGTATCTGGATTGCCATTTTCATAATTACAAACCGCAGCATCCCAGCCAGGAAAAGGCATTTAAGTTCGCTACGAGCCTGACAATGGAATATCCGGCCGTCGACCAGGGCCTGCTTCTGATGGGAACCGTCGGGGTCGGCAAGACCCATCTCGCGGTATCTATATTAAAGGGGCTGACGGAACGCGGATTCAACTGCCTCTTCTACGAATTCGGCTCGCTCCTGAAAGAGATCCAGGATTCGTATAACGCAAACACGAAAACCTCAGAACTTGGCGTGCTCGCTCCCGTTCTGAACGCCGAGATACTCGTCCTCGACGAACTCGGCGCGTCGAAACCGACCGACTGGGTCAGGGATACGATGGCCCATGTCATCAACACCCGCTACAACGATCAGAAACTCACGATCTTTACTACCAACTATCTTGACCAGCGAAGAACCGACCGGGAGGAACTGCTCGAAGACCGCATCGGCGTCCGTCTGCGTTCACGCCTTTACGAGATGTGCCGCACCGTCGAGATGTCAGGGCAGGATTTTCGTCGGAGTAAGGACCTTCGCCGTTAATTTCACTGGTCCGTAATGCATAAGCCAGCGTGTCAGCAATGGCTTAGATTCCAACTTGTGACTTAAGCCCTTGCTCACGTGCGGGCCGGCGAACCGCTCCGGCCTTTCACCAGCCGATAACCAAGCAGCCAGGCCAGCAAAACCCCGAACAAGACAGGGTAAAAGATGTCCGATTTGACGATCATCCAGAAATGGATGATCCCAAGCATCGCCGCAACATAGGTGAGTCTATGGAGTCTAGCCCAGCGTTTGCCGCCCAGTCGCTTTATCCATCCATTCGTCGACGTGACCGCAAGAGGAATTAGCAATAGAAGCGCCCCCATACCGACCGCGATGAACGGCCGCTGAATGACGTCGGCCACGATCCCGGGCAGGCTCAGGCTCCGGTCGAAAATGCTGTAAGTGATCAGGTGGACCGTTCCGTAAAAAAAGGCGAAAAGGCCGAGCATCCGCCGAAATTTGATCAGCGAATTCCATCCGAACGCCTTCCGCAGCGGTGTGACGGCCAGCGTAACGATCAAAAAAACAAGCGTCAGCACGCCCGTCGTCCGCAGGAAGAACTCGATCGGGTTCGCCCCAAGTCGTCCGCGCCAGGCGTCCCCCGCAAGCAGCGCGAGGGGTATCAGCGCGTTCACTGCGACCAGGATCTTGTAAAATCGAATATCGTTCATCCCGCTGCGACAAGACCGCTCCCGTCACGCCTAAAAATATTTCCGCAGGTCCATACCCGCGTATAGTCCGGCTACCTCTTCCCCGTAGCCGTTGAAAATAAGCGTGGGGCGCATTGAAAATTCACCTATCCGACGCTCGGACCCTTGTGACCAACGTGGATGATCGACCTCCGGATTCACATTCGAATAGAAACCGTACTCGTCCGGGGCCGAAATATTCCATGTTGTCGGCGGTTCGCGGTCGGTCAGCGTTATCTTGACGATCGACTTGATGCTTTTGAACCCGTACTTCCACGGCACGACCAGCCGGATAGGTGCGCCGTTCTGATTCGGCATCTGTTTCCCGTAGAGTCCCGTCGCCAGGATCGTCAGCGGATGTAGAGCTTCGTCGAGGCGAAGGCCCTCGACATACGGAAAATCGATGCCCGCCGCAAATGACGACTGCATACCGTTCGGTCCGGGCGGAAGTTTGGCCGATGGGTTATCGGGCCGGCCGCCGTAATAAGTCTCGAATGCGACGTATCGCGCCGAGCCGAGAGGTTCGACCTGCTCCAAAAGCTTCCTTAGCGGAAAGCCGACCCATGGTATGACCATTGACCACGCTTCGACACACCGAAACCGATAGATACGCTCCTCCTGATCAAATCTCAGGAGTTCGTCGATGTCGAACACCTTGGGCTTCTGCACCATGCCGCCGACCTCGACGGTCCACGGCCGGGTCACAAACTCCTGCGCCTTTCGGGCAACGCCGGTTTTGCTGGTCGAAAACTCGTAAAAATTATTGTAGTTGGTGATGTCCTCGAACGAATTCGGTGTTTCGCCGGTCGGTGCAGGCGCCGTTCGGACAACGTCAGCGATCTCGCCTGTCTGCGGTTCGCCCACCGGTGGAGGATTAAAAAAGCGGTACACCGCACCGGTTGCGACCGCAGAGCCTCCCAATAGCCCGGCCCTGATAAAATTCCGACGGTTAAGGTACACGCTTTCGGGTGTTACGTCCGTTTCTGTGAGTTTCGCTTTGCTCATTTTTGAAGCTGTTGCAATAGCGCGCGATATGCGGCTAAACCGCCATATGTATCATGTTCGCCACCGACAGCGTTTCCGATTCTATATTGTCTGGGATGACATAGGTCCCGTATCCGTTAGTACTCTATTTCGACCGAATTCAAGCATCTGTGGTCACGATCCGACTCAAGTATAATCCCCGAACGCCGCCAAAATATTCTTCTTTTATGATGCCCGTCCGATCAAAACTGAACGAGTGCTAAACAATTTTCTTGATTTTTGAACAATGTTGTATATAATGCACTTGGGAGTAGTTTCGCCCGCCACCACGCACACCGTACTTACATCCATATGTCCCCTAGCACCGAACTTTTGCAGAAAGGTCGTTATCGCATCGACTCGCCTTCAGTCGCGGGCAGCTCGAACCAGGTTTACAGGGCCTACGACACAACGTCCGACTGCAGCGTCTTCGTCAAAGAGATCGTCTTCAGGCTGAACAAGGTCACGACCCTCTCACAGCAGGCGAATATGCGGCTTGCGTTTGAGAATGCCGCCCGTCGGCTTACCGAGTTTCGGCACGATTCTCTTTTGAGCGTGCTCGATTATTATACCGAGGTCGGACGCCAGTACCTTGTTCTCGAAACTGTCGATGGCGTCGATTTGGCGACAATGATCGCGAACGACGATAGGAGTGCCACTGCCGCTCAGATAATCGATTGGGGCGATCAATTGCTCGAGGGTATTGTTTATCTCCATCAGCAGAACCCGCCCATCATCCACGGAAGGATCCGCCCCGAGAACATCACGATCTCAGCGAACGGTAAGGTCAAACTTACGGGATATTCGCTCGACGACGGTTCGGGCAATGAACTTTCTACCCAACTTCACGAGGCCAGCCAGACCAACCTCAATTTTTCGCCGCTCGAATCGATCTGGGAGAGCCTGGACGCCGCCTCTCAAAAGGTCATCCTCAGCAGTTACGACGACAGGTCCGAGAGGACGCTCAAAGAACCGGCCGACGCCCGAAGTGATCTATATTCACTCGGTGCGACCTTGTATTATCTGATCACCGGAACGGTTCCGGTCGATCCGCTCGAGCGTTCGATCGAGCTGCTCGAGGGTAATCCCGATCCGCTCAAGTCTCCCGATTCGCTCGATTCAACCCTTGCCCCGGAAATAGCCGAGATCGTAATGCGGGCGATGGAGATCAAGCGCGAGAACCGCTTTGACTCGGCCGTTATCATGCGGCAGGTGCTCAGAACCGCCGCCGTGAGGATCAAGGAACGCGAAGCCGCCGAGGCCCAGGAACTGGCGGAGGCTGCCGAGGTCTTGCGCCATGCGCAACAGCCGAGTACGTTGCCGCACCCGACGCCCGCTTTCGATGCGGCTCCGGTGGAAACCGCTTCGCCCACGCCACGACCTAGCGAAACAGAGATCCTCGCGCAAAAGCTAAGAGAGGCCGAAGAGCTTCGCCTGGAAGCCGAGCGCAGAGCGGCCGAGGCCGAAAGACTGCTTCGCGAACAGGAAGCCCAGCAACCGCTGCCGGATCTTCAACCCGCCGCCGAACAACATTCATTTCAGCCCGTTTCGGCCGATGATGACCTCTTGGGTTTGATCGAAACTTCGAATCCGCCGTCATTCACTGCGCCGGTCGCCGCCCCGAGGGATCTGGCGGCGGACAAAGTAGACGAAGCGATCCATACCTCGGTAAAACCGGCCCCCGTCGTCCGACCGGATAAACCGGCAGCCGACGCAGAACCGGTCGTACAGGCCGCCGAGGCAACGCCGGAGACCGCACGAGAAGAAAAGCATGAGCCGGCCGCCGTTGCCGATGTATCGGCCGAAAGTGAGGTCGTGACCCCTAAGGTCGCAAGAGAAGAAAAACACGAGCCGGCCTTCGTTGCCGAAGTATCGGGCGAAAGTACATTCGTGCAGTCCGAGCCCGTTAGAGAGACCCATGATCTTGTTACCCCGGCACCCAAACCGTCGGAGCCCGTTTCGAGTGCCTTTGATACCGAATATCGTTCCGAGCGAAAGCCCTTCCCGATGGCGATGGCCGCCGGAGCCGCGGCGGTGGTTCTTCTGGTCGTCGTAGTAGGCGGCTGGATGCTGCTTGGTTCGGGCGGATCGCCGGAAACGCCTCCGCCCGCTGCGGTCCAAACGCAGAGCGCTGCAGTTCCTCAGCCCGACACCCCGCAGGTCACCGAACAGCCTTCCACTGAAACAGATCCGGCAAGTGCGTACAACGAGCCAGTTCAACAAACCGAGAGTAACCCGGCTGCCGTCGAGACGAGCAGTTCCCGGCCTGCCGCAAAGGCCGTCGCAACACCCAAGGCGGCAAAGCCTACGCCTGATGTGGTCAAGACCCCGGCGCCAAAGAAAACCGTCACCGTCGACGACCTGATCAACGACAATTGATCTTTCCGAAACCCGCTACGAAGAGAAACAGTCCTATGAGAAGCCTACCATTTAAGAAGCTACTGTCGGTCAGCCTTTTGGCCATATTCCTTTCAGCGTTCGCCGCCGTCGCCGTCGCACAGAATCCGCCGCTGAGTCTCGCGGACCTTCTCATCGGACTGCGCTCGAAAAAGGCCACCATCGAGGAACGAAATCAGATCCTCGCAACCGCCGTAAAGGAACGCGGGATCACTTTTGTCTTCACGCCTGAGATAGAAAAGGAGCTTGTCGCGACCGGAGCCAATGCGGACCTCGTCGCTGCCGTGCGGCTAAAGAGCCAGCCCGTAAAGCCTGCCGCTACGCCGAAACCAGTCGCGACCCCTGTACCGACCCCGACCCCGCCCGATTCGACCTTTTATCTGAACCGCGCCGAGGCAAGTCTCGCAAAAGGCGAACTGGATTCCGCGCTCGCCGATTATGACAAGGCAGCGGAACTCAAGGCCGACGACCCGGGCATCTATGTCGGGCGTGCAAAGGCCCACTTTGGCAAGAAAGCTTACGATCTGTCGGTAAAGGACTACGACAAGGCCATCGAGCTCAGCCCTAAAACCACGGTCGCATTCCTGAACCGGGGCGCCTCGTATGAGAAACTCGGAGATCCGAAAAAAGCACTCGCCGATTATAAAAAGGCAGCGGAGCTAGAACCGGCAAACGAACTCGCAAAGGCCGCCGCCAAGCGGATCGAGGATCAGTTGGCGAAGGAAGAAGCCGATCGCCTGGCTGCCCAAAAAGCTACCGAGGTCGTGCCCGAGTTCATCAATCTGGGCAATCTGAGCTCGGCCAACGCCGAGCGTCTGGTAACGCCCACGTATTCGACGATGGCCCGCCAATCCCGCATAACCGGCAGGGTGACCGTCGAGGTCGTGCTGAACGAGCAGGGCGAGGTCGTCTCGGCCGATGCCACCTCAGGCCATGCGATGCTCAGGCAATCGGCAGAGGACGCGGCATTGAGATCGAAATTCAAGCCCGCCGAATTCAACGGCAAGCCGATCAAAGCCAAGGGCGTGATCATCTACAATTTCTCGCTCTAGCCCCCACGGCTAACGACTACTAGCCTGGACCAACGACTGGCTCAATGACTGGACCGCACGCGTCCCGCGTGCAAACGCCGCCTGCGGCGTTCGGCGTTCACACGATCCCAACAGGCCGCCAAAAATTGTCTCAGAGGCCGCCGAAGTCGCGCTGAGCTGATATAGTTTCCTCGCCAGAAGCACCGAAGTCTTTCTATCCTTCACCGCTCCGAGCTGATCCGCAACGGGCGGAGTGCTGCCAAGGCTATCGCTTTAGTAAAGATTTAGTTCCGAGACTAACTCCGCCGCTGTGATCATCCTGATCTGCCCATACGTACGAAGCGAAAGCAGATCCTCGTCGCCTGATACGATTACTTCACTCTCAGACGCGACAGCACACGCTACCACGGTGTCGTCGTCAGGGTCGCGGATAACAACCGCGTCGATCGATGCGGGTTCGACTACCTCTGCCAGCGCGGCATAACCCTCGACAAGTTCCCCCACCGTTACTTTGGCTGCGGACAGATGCTTTGAGAATCGTGAACGGGAAAGAACGCCTTCGAGTTCGTTAATGAGTTCCTGAGTCGTGAAGAGGTCGATAATGCCGTCGCGGGCAGCATCGAGTATCGTGCGGATTCCCTCTCCAAAGAAGTCCCGAGATCACGGTGTTCGTGTCTGCCGTGACCCTCATTTATCGCGATCTTCTCTTCGGTAGGCCTCGATCTCTTCGGCGATATCAGCTTCGGTAAGGGAAGGTGCGGACTCAGCGAGCCGGTCAGCCGCCGAGAAAAGTCTATTGATGCGTCGACGCTTGATCTCTCGACGAAACATGGACGCGACATAATCCGACCGCAGGATGCCCGCTTCCCGTGCTTCCTTTGCCAACGCGTCCGGTAGCTCGATCACAACGTCTGACATACTAGCTTTATCGTACGGCAAAACCCTCGACGCGACAATACCTGATTGCCGTGCGTCGTGCTGTAGTAGCGGGCCTGGGCGAATTCAAGTCCTGACTCGCCATCCTTTTCGTAGCCGGTATACCCCTTTCGAACTTCATCCGCCGCGGAACCATATCCGAGGCCGCTCACACGCTGAGCGGTTATTGTTTCATCCCCAAAGGCGGAATAGTCCTTCCTGTCTTTGACCACTCCGAGTTGATCGGTAATGACCCTTGGGCTTCCGAGATGATCGGTTGTCAAATAGCTGACCTGCGGCGTCTGGCTCGTTTGAGTCGAGTACTCCGCCACAAGTTGTCCACTGGCATTGTAAACGAAGACCGTCGTTTCCGCGCCCGCGATTTTCTTGACCCTGCGGCCCTCGCAGCGCTTGGGTGCTAAATGGACGCCCCACTGCTCGACTGGATCGCACGCGTCCCGCGTGCAAACGCCTGCGGCGGCTCGCAAAACGGGTAATTCATAGTTGTGATAGTGTGCTATACTCGCAACGGTGTGTTCTCGGAAGTTTGAACGGTCGGGGAGATGCGGTTCTTTGAAAACTGAGGCATCGGCATGGCTGAGACTAGCCATGGAAAAGACCGGGCCGGAAAACCAGGTGCTATCAGGAAAATCCGAGCGCGTTCAGCCAAGGATGGAAACCGGAAATTATTCTTGGAGATAAACCGAGGTTTCCACACCCTCGCACATGCCATAACAGCAATCGA
Source organism: Pyrinomonadaceae bacterium (assembly GCA_050246275.1). GTDB lineage: Bacteria > Acidobacteriota > Blastocatellia > Pyrinomonadales > Pyrinomonadaceae > OLB17. Next base: position 416,456 of record JBFWWI010000002.1, on the reverse strand, counting down.
TACAATGATTTGCAGCCGCAACCCGGCTAGTTTCCAACGTGGTTTCCAAGCTGGTTTCCAACCCAGTTTCCAGGCGGTTTCCAAGTGGTTTCCAACTGTCACAGGAAACACGACATCTGTCTTGGCTGTCGCCGTCGTGATCTGGGGGTGTCAGCAAATCGCGCGCCGGTGCGGTCAGAAAGTTGGGTCGGCTAAGGTTATTTTGTTGGGATCGATCCTGCTTGCCCTGTAAAGTGCGAACGCGCTCAACAGACACGCAATGGGGCAGACCAGAAGTGCGTAACGCATCTTCCAGGGCTCGTTCGTAGCACCGAGTCGATCGTTCAGCAGCCCGATCAGGTTCGAGCCTATCAAATAGGCCGCGATGTTGACGGAGAAGAAATAGACCGCGATCCCGAGGCCCCGAAGGTTCACACCGGCGATCTCGGTCACATCCGCCGCCGCCGCCCCCAGCCATCCAAGCGCAGCGGCGAGCAGGACAAAATTAGCGATCAGGATCAAGGCGACGTTGTCCGTGAAGATCAACAAAAGCCAGAACGGTACGGATACCAGCGAAAGCAGCGATCCATAGATCAGGCGTCCGCCGCTCCATTTCCGACGGAACTTGTCGGCGATCGCCCCTCCGAAGAGTGTCGCCGGGATGCCCGCGAGAAGTGTCAGTATCCCGCCGTAAAAACCGATCGTCGGCAGATCGAACTTGTGCAGGCGTGAATAGAACGTCGCGCCCCAGATCGACAGGTTGTTGGTGGCCAGGCCGAGCAATGCGTAGCCGAGACAAAGCAGGACAAACCTCTTGTTGGTCAACAAGCGTTTCCAATCGGTTTTCGAATAATTGGATTCGGACGCGAGAGAAGCGGTTCTGGCTGGTTCCTTCAAAAGGAAGACGAGCACGCCCAGGAGCACTCCCGGAAAACCGACGATCATAAAGACGGTCCGCCAGCCGAACTGGCTGAGCGATCCGCCGAGCAGAGCGGCAAGCCCGGCCCCGATCGCGATCCCCATCGAGTAAATGCTCGTGACGGTCGCACGCCTGAACGGAGGGAAATAGTCTGAGAGCAACGAGATAGCGGCGGGCCCGAGCGTTGCCTCGCCCACGCCGACCATCACGCGGCAAAAGAAAAGCGTCCAGAAATCGTTCGCGAACGCGGTGAGCCCGGAGAACAAACTCCAGACGATAACACCCGCGGCGATGATCTTGGTCCTCGATCCGGTGTCCGCCATCCGCCCGAACGGGATGCCAAGGATCGTGTAAAAGATCACGAAGGACGTCGTGCCCAGCAATGCAAGCTGCGTGTCGGAGAAGTCCATCTCTCTTTTAATGAGAGGGAAGAGAATGTAGATGACGGTGCGATCGAGAAAATTGAGTATGTACACGACCATGAGCAGGGCGAGCGCGTACCATGCATAAAGCGGAGTTTTCTCGACGGATCCTTTCATCGTTCTTGAGGCGTCTGGCTCAGGGCAGTACCATCACCAGGGCTTCACCCTCAACGACCGTATCACCATTTTGATTGCTGCAGATGGTTTCAAGGGTGACAATGTTCTCGAACGAAATCCGCCGAAAATGCCATTGTCAGGTATTTCCTTATTCGCTCCGATGAATTCAGCCCATCCGTCGCGGCGAACGATGCGAGCACTTCCATTGACGGGGAGATGTGGTTTGGGCCGCCAAAACTTGTCGAGGCCAGTACAAGTTTGTGCAGGTTCTCAGGGTACCGCAAGGCGAATTCCTGTGCGACGAATCCGCCGAACGAGATTCCTAGAACGTGGGCAATGTCGATGTCCAGTCGGCCGAGCACGCCCACAATATCATCGGCGATCCCGGGGATCGAGACCTCTCTCCCTGCTTGAACCGGCGACTTGGCGATTCCTCGGGGATCGAACGTGATAACCCGGAAATCTCTCGCTAGCGACTCAACTTGCCATTCCCAGCTCCAGATCCCCGACGCAAAGCCTGGGATAAGCACCAATGCCTCTCCCCGTCCACGTTCTTCATAATAGATATCAGTTTCTTCCACGGCTAAGGCATTTCGGCAAGGTGTCGCTTCCGTGCGATCCGGGAACCTAAAGCAGGTTCCTCGGATCGCATGGATCAGACGTTGCTCGGCTAATGTCAAAAATTCAATTTGGCTGCAAACTGCACAACACGCGGCCCCGACGACGCCGACGTGATACGTCCAAAGGTCGCCGTTCCGATCGTGCTGCCCGGGTTCGCATAGTTCACCCAATTGAACACGTTGAACATCTCCGCCCGCAGTTCACCGCGAAGCCGATCTGAGAAGGGTAGAAGCTTGATGAATGAAATGTCCACATTCTTCTGTCCCGGACCGTATAGTAGGTTGCGCGGTGTGTTGCCGAACGGAGCATTCGGGTCGAACGTAGGCGTCAACGGTCGAGAAGTTACGAACGCAGACGTATTGAAATACTGAAGTGTCCGCTCCGAATCGCCCCCGGCAGTGTAAAAATCGCTACTTGTGTAGTTCGGGTTGAAATTCGCTCGCGAGATGATCGACGTACCGTTCGAATCTACGATCGAGAACGGCTGGCCCGACTGGAACACCGCGATCCCCGCGACCTGCCAATCGTTCAAGAGCCATTTAGCGGCGTTGTTGTTGCTCACGAGACTCGGGATGCCGTAAACACCGCTAACGACCAAGCGATGATTGCGGTTGAATTCCGACGGTCCGCGGTTCGTTCGCCAGTCGAACTGGTCGCCCGCGGTGTTCACCAGCTCGTTCACCGTGCCGCCGGAATAGTAGTCGGTGGAGTTGCCGGCTGTGTAAGCCGCCAAAAACTGCAGCCCGTTAGAGAACCGCTTGGAGAGCGACATCTGCAGCGACCGGTAGGTCGAGAGGCTTGTCGTCTGGACCTGCTGATTGCCGCCGGTCAGATTCTTGTTTGCCGAAAAGACCGTCGATCCGCCAAGCGGATAGGTCGGAACGCCGGCCTGATTGTAAACCGGCTGGTTCAACGTTATCACCTGCATCAGATGTGTTCCGTTGTTGCCGACGAAGCCGAACTCCGCCACGAAGTTCCGGCCGAGATCTATCTGCGCGCCTAGGTTATACTGCTGAATATAAGGGGTCTGCAATTCAGGATCGACCCATACTCCCGAAATAGGAAGCCCGACAATGGGGATCCCGGCGGAAAGCGGCGACGGCACGGTCGCGGCGGTCGGGAATGTGGATGGAAGCGGCAGCGGCACGAACGGATTTGCCGCCGTTCGGGTGCCAAACGCTCCGCCGAACGCGTTGGCCACCACACCGACGCCCAAAGCAAAATAGGGATAATTGAAAAGCTGCGTATTCGCGTAGCGGGTCGATATACGATCATAGTACCAGCCGTACCCGCCCCGCACGATCACCTTCTGATCGCACCATAAGTCGAATGCGAAGCCGACCCGTGGCGCGAAGTTGTTCTTATCCACCGGCACGAGGGTCTTCTCGACGGTCGGCACGCCGGCTAACGGGCCGCCCTCGGCCTGTACGAAGCCGTTCGGCGGAGGTGCGGGAGCAGCAGGCGTGCCAATACGCACTTGGCCGGGGATGAAATTCACAAGGCGGCCCTGATCCTCGGCGGGCAGCCCGTAAAGGTCATACCTGACACCGAGGTTTAGCGTGAGTCGGCTGTTCACTTTCCAGTCGTCCTGGACGAACCCGGATAGATCCGAAACCTTGTAGTATCGGTCAAAGACGCCGGATCCGAGTAGCGAAAGGCCGTTTCCGAGAAGAAAATTCTGGAACGCGGACGCAGTGCGGACACCATTAGTGAAGGTGTCGGTATAGTTGATCTGCCCGCGGGTGAATGCGTTGAAATAAAACTTGACTTGAGAAAAGCGATATTCTCCGCCAAATTTCAACCGGTGATCACCCGCCGTCCATGAAAACGTATCGTTCGCGGTGTATGCGTTGATCCGGGAAGACTGGTCTGCAAGCGGCGACGATCCAGCGAAGAACACTGAGTCGATCCCCGCGAACGAAAGCGTCGGCGCTCCTGGATAAAGTGATGCCAGCGGATTGGCAATACCGACTTCCGCTGCGGTGAATGGCTCATCCGGAAAACTTGTGACACGGATGCGGCTGTATCCAACGCGGGCCTGATTGACAACGTTCGAGGAGAAAACGTAGGTGTCCGCGATCGAATAAAGTTTCTGCTTTATTGTGAGATCGGCACCAAAGCCCAAAAGCTGCTGCCGACCGTTACCGGTTCCGGTGAAATTGTAGTTCGCCTGGGTGGTGGGGTTGTCCGCCAGGAAGAACTTGGCGGCGAGAGTATGATTCTGTGTGAAATTAAAGTCACCGTTGAAGTTGAACTGGTTCTCTTCAAATCTGGATTCCCCTGACTGAACAATAGGAACCCCAGTCGTGGCCGAGAGGCCCGTGGCACCGGAAGACGGAATTACGAATTCGCCATTTGGCAAGCGTTGGTTCACTAGCGCGAGGGCCGATGGCGTAATGGCTGCCTGCGGCACACCGAACGCCGCCGCCAGGCCGGCCGCCGTGCGGTTCGCGTCGGTAAGTCCAGCGGGGACGACCGGGAACGTAAGGCTGTTCGAAAGCGACGCACCGTTCGTCTCCCGTGTGCCCTGGTAAGACACGAAAAAGAACGCTCGGTCTTGGATCACCGGGCCGCCGATCGTCCCGCCGAACTGGTTCCGTTCCAGAATCGGGCGCTCGAGACCCCGGGCTTTCACGAACGGATCGTTCGCGTTGAAGCTGTCGTCCCGAAGAAAATAATAGAGATTCCCGCGGAAACGGTTCGTGCCGCTCCGCGTGATCGCCTCGACATTACCGCCTGCGTTGCGGCCGTTCGAGGCGTCGTAGAGCGAGGTCTGCACTATAAACTCCTGAAGGCTGTCGGGTGCGGGAACCGCGATGTTGGGCGTCGAATTAGTGCCGATCGAGTTCGCATCGATACCGTTGATGCGGACGTTGTTGCTGGTCCGGCGCTGCCCGTTAACGCTGATCACGGCGTCACCGCGGCCGAGCTCGGTCGTGTTGGAAACGTCGGCCTGCGCTCCAGGCGAAAGCGTCAGCAGCTGTTGAAAGTTGCGTGTCGGCAGAGGGAGCTGCCGCAGCGTTTCGCCCGTCACTACACGGCCCTGCTGGGAGGTTTCCGGCTGAATGACCGGAGCCGCATAATCCACCGTCACGTCGCCGCCCACGCCGCCGACCGTAAGCCTCGCATCGACGGTCGTCGTCTGTGTGATGTTCACATCAGCTTCGACGGAATATGCGGCGAAGTTCGCCGCTGTGACCTCAACCTTGTACCGCCCGGGCTGAAGCGTCTGAAAAGCGAATGTGCCGTCGCCGTCCGTCGTTGCTACACGGGAACTATTAGTAGCCGTGTTGGTGACCTTAACCGTGGCCCCGTTAACGATGGCGCCGTTAGGGTCCACGACCGTTCCGGAAATGCTCCCCGTCGTGCCCTGTCCGAAAACCGCTGTGGAAAATAGAAGCAACGTTGCCAGTACGGCAGAAAATTTGATTTGTCGGAACATCAGTCAAAACCCTCCAATAATAATAAAAATGAACGTCCGTTTTTTATCCGGACACGTAACTGCTTTTGATACTAGACGCAGAGATAAATTCTCACCTTCATATCTTTCGCGCAGCGGAAGACCGGCTTGCCTTTTTCTTGAAACTTGCCATCTTTTGTTCGCTCAGCGTGCCGTAAGCGAATATCTTGGTCAGGCAATTAAGGGCCTGATCGTCAGATAGCCCAAGATGTCTATTCCCGCCGAAGAGTTTCTCGACGAGAAAATAGTTAAAAAACTGCATATATGCAGCGGTGAAGACGAATCCGGGTTCAACGCCGGTCCGAAGATCGCCGCGCTTCTCCGCTTGAGTGAACTTCTCGCCGAAAACTTTCTCGAACCGCTGCGACAGCCCGTCGAACATCTTGCGGAAGTGGCGGTTCTGGAATTCGAGCACGTCGATATACATCAGCAGCCAGAAATCCGAGTGCATCTTGACAAGCTCCCCTGCCATCTCTCCCAGCCGGCGAAGGCTCTCCGGCTCGAGCGGCTCGTCGATTGACCCGAACATTTCGCGTAGCTGCTCGTCAATGAATTCGAGGTACTTCGAGACGATCGATTCGAAGATAGCGTCCTTCGTCGCGTAGTAGTTGTAAAGGTTCCCCAGCGAGACACGTGCCCCCTTCGCGATGTCTCGCATCGAGGTGGCGTGGAAACCTTGCTTGATGAATAACCGGCGTGCGGCATCTTCTATGTTCTCCTTGCGCTTCTCGATCGCGGATTCGCTCAGCTTAGGCATATTCGGTGATCAGATAAAAAGAAAAACGAACGCTCGTATTTTTATCGCTTTGCGGACCTTTGTCAAGCGGTGACCGGGACATTTCCCTAAAGGCCCAACGGAACCGTGATGTCCGTATGTAGATTTGTTGCAATTAGTGTCCGCGCCGCCACTCAATGACAGCGCAGGCGCCTGCCGCCAGAAATGCTTTTCAGGTAACGACGCGGCGACCTTTTCCGATCATGGACTTGCAAACGGACTTGTTATGTGCAACAAATAAGGATTCTGATGATCACGTTCGTATTCAACCTTCATCACCACCATCACGCGTTGCATACCAGCCATCGCGCGTGATCGATCTGACTTTTTAATCAAAAAAATCCATTGATCCAATCGGCGCGAACTTGAAACCGAGTTTTCACGTATCCGTCTTTTTTCATTTATGTCGAAACAAAATCTAAAGATCGCGATCCAGAAGTCAGGCAGGTTGAGCGAAGGCACTATTCACTTGCTGAGAAAGTGTGACATCGGTTTCGACAACGGACACGGAAAACTCAAGTCGCTCGCATTCAACTTCCCGTTGGAGATCTTATTCCTCCGGGACGACGACATACCACAATACGTGGCAGACGGTGTTGCTGATTGCGGGATCGTCGGAGAGAACGTCCTGGCGGAGGCGGGCTCGACACTTACCATCGTCGAACGGCTCGGATTCGGGAGATGCCGCTTGTCGATCGCTGTACCTCGCGGATCCGGTTTCAGGGAGATCGGTGACTTGAGCGACAAACGCATCGCGACCAGCTACCCACTTTTGCTTGAGAGATTCTTGAATGAGAGGAAAGTCAGAGCTGAGATCCACACTATCGGGGGATCGGTCGAGATAGCACCGGGAGTCGGGCTTTCTGATGCGATATGCGATCTCGTAAGCTCCGGCAGCACCCTTTTCACCAACGGACTGGAAGAGGTCGAAACGATCATGAATTCCGAAGCTGTGCTCGTCGTCAGGCCTGATCTTTCCGCCGATCTAACGGAAACCTTCGAATCGTTGAGTTTTCGCATGAGGGCCGTCAACGAAGCCCGACGAAATAAATACATCCTTCTTAACGCTCCTAACGAGCGCCTCGAAGAGATAGAACGGCTGATACCCGGAATGAAGAGTCCGACGGTCCTGCCTCTTGCGGAAAAAGGCTGGAGTTCCATCCATTCGGTGATCGCGAGCGAAGATCACTGGCTGGTCGTTGAAAAGCTGAAGTCGGCCGGCGCTGAAGGCATACTGGTGATCTCGATAGATCAGATGATCAGGTAGCTCATTATTTATGAATATCATTCGATATCCAGAGAGAGAGGACTGGCCGACGGTGCTTCAGCGGCCCGGCGTTGATTCGAGCCGCGTTGAAGGATCTGTGAGAACCATCATCAACACGGTTCGGCGCGACGGTGATCACGCGCTTCGGCATTATGCCCGCGTCTTCGATCAAGTTGAATTGAGCCACCTAGCTGTGACCAGAGAGGAATTTATTGCCGCTGAGCGGCAGATATCCCGAGAACTTGCTGACGCGATCAAGCTGGCGCATGCAAACATAGAGAAGTTTCACGCGTCCCAACGCGAACCTGTGAAGATGATCGAAACAGCGCCGGGCGTAACATGCTGGCGGCGGTCGGTGCCGATCGATCGCGTCGGGTTGTACGTGCCGTCCGGGACCGCACCATTATTCTCCACAGTACTAATGCTCGGCGTTCCGGCCGTTCTCGCCGGCTGTCGCGAAATTGTCATTTGCACGCCCCCGCGGCCCGATGGTTCGGCTGCTGACGCGATCCTCTATGCCGCGAACGTCTGCGGAATTTCTGCAGTTTACAAGGTTGGCGGTGCACAGGCGATCGCAGCCATGGCTTACGGCACTGAGACTATCCCGAAGGTGGATAAGATCTTTGGACCGGGGAATATATATGTCACATTCGCAAAGCAGGTCGTATCGATGAATGTCGCGATAGATATGCCGGCCGGGCCGTCGGAGGTGGCGGTTCTCGCCGATCGTTCGTGCAATCCCGTGTTCGTCGCGGCCGATCTGCTCTCGCAGGCCGAACACGGCCCCGATAGCCAAGTCGTACTTGTCACGAATTCGCCGATGGTCGTTGACGAGGTAATTGCCGAACTGGAGAGGCAGATAGCCGCCTTACCGCGCCGCTCTGTGGCTGAGGCTGCCATTCAAAACTCATTTGCGGTACTTGTTAACGATCTCGACATTGGAATAGATCTGCTCAACGAGTACGCCCCGGAACATCTCATCCTCGCCGTTAGTGATGCCGACGGGTTTGCGAAAAGAGTAACGAACGCCGGCTCCGTGTTCCTCGGAAATTTTTCGTGCGAGAGCCTGGGGGATTACGCGGCCGGCACAAATCACACATTGCCGACCGCCGGGTTTGCCCGGGCCTACTCGGGGGTTTCGCTCGACAGCTTTTTGAAAAAGATCACGTTTCAAAAGGTCGACGAAACAGGTATCCAAAGCATCGGTCCGGCGGTCGAGGTCATGGCCGAAGCCGAAGGACTCGATGCGCACAAGCGGGCGGTTTCTCTTCGTTTGGAGGCGTGTAATGGGATTTGACCTCGACGATCTGGTCCGCGAAAACATAAAGGCGCTCGCTCCATATTCCTCCGCACGCAGTGAACATGCTGGTAACGCCGGCATTTACCTCGATGCGAATGAGAATGCATTCGGCTCGCCGATCGGGATGCTCTACAACCGCTATCCGGATCCACTCCAGACTGATTTAAGGAGAAGCCTTTCCGAGGAAAGCAGTGTCGATGCCTCGCAGATATTCATTGCAAACGGGAGTGATGAGGCCATCGACCTGATCATTCGCATCTTTTGCCGCCCGGGCCTCGACAACATTCTCATCTGTCCGCCAACCTATGGCATGTATGAGGTCGCCGCCGGAATAAACGACGTGGCGGTCAAGCGGGCGAACTTAACGCCGGAATTCGATATCGATGTCGATGCGACCTTTGAGGCGATCGGGGCACAAACGAAACTCATCTTTCTTTGTTCTCCGAATAACCCCACCGGCAACTCGTTGAAGCGTGAAGCGATGCGAAAGGTGCTGGTCGATTTTCACGGGGTAGTTGTCGTCGACGAAGCGTACATCCATTATTCGAATAAAGCATCATTCGTAGAGGATCTGAATGACTACCCGAATCTCGTTGTGCTCCAGACCTTCTCAAAGGCCTGGGGTCTCGCGGCCCTGCGGGTCGGCCTCGCCTTTGCGAGCGAAGGGATCATCGGACTACTCAATAAGGTCAAGCCGCCGTACAACGTCGGCCAGCCTGCTCAGAGTCTGGTAATAGACGCTCTTCGAGATAAACGGAGTTTAGCCGAAACCATCGAGCGAACCATCATCGAGAGGACCGAACTTGAACGCGCTCTCGGCCGGCTTCCATCCGTGCATACCATTTATCCTTCTGATGCAAATTTTTTACTGATCAAGGTCGCAGACGCTGTCGGCCTCTACCGGTTCTTGATATCGGAAGGGATCGTGGTAAGAAACCGCAGCAACGTCGTGTTGTGCGACCAATGCCTGCGAATAACCGTTGGCTCGATCCAGGAGAACCAGGCGCTGCTGAGTGCTTTTGAGAAGTATGAAAAGAGTTCTATTCATTGATCGTGACGGAACCATTATCGAGGAACCCGCCGATTTTCAGGTAGATAGCTTTGCGAAATTGAGGCTGCTTCCCGGAGTAATTGCCTACCTCGGCCGGATCGCGGCCGAAACCGATTTTGAGTTAGTAATGGTTTCAAATCAAGACGGCCTCGGAACTGCATCGTTTCCTGAGGAGAATTTCACGCCCGTTCAGAGCTTCCTCATAGAGTTACTCGAGCGTGAGGGTATCCACTTTTCCGAGATCTGCATCGATCGTAGTTTTGAGAGCGAATGCAAGCCCACTCGTAAACCCGGCACGGGAATGCTTACGAAGTATATTGATGGTGGATTCGATCTGACGAATTCATTCGTCATTGGCGACCGTCCTACGGATGTCGAACTCGCACGGAATCTCGGATCAAAGGCTATATTCGTTGCGAATCCAAACTTCGGCACACCGCAGCCGGACAGCACAATTGCCTGCGTCGCACGAGAATGGATGGAAATATATGAATTCCTTCGGACACCTTCGAGAACTGCAACCCTTCGACGCACTACAAAGGAGACCGACATTTCGGTTGATCTGAATCTTGATGGTTCCGGAATATCGCAGATACAGACCGGCTTGCCTTTCCTTGATCACATGCTCGAACAGCTAGCAAAGCATGCCGGACTTGACCTAACTCTGAATGCGTCAGGCGATCTTCACATCGATGAACATCACACCATCGAGGACGTCGCTATAACTCTCGGTGAGGCGTTTTCTGCAGCCTTGGCCGATAAACGCGGGATGGAGCGATATGGTTTCGCCTTGCCGATGGACGACTGTCTGGCCCAGGTCGCGATAGATTTTGGAGGGCGGAATTGGATCGTGTGGGAAGCCGAGTTCAAGCGCGAAAAGATCGGTGAGATGCCGACCGAGATGTTCTTTCATTTCTTCAAGTCGTTTACCGATCATGCTAAATGCAATCTAAATGTGAAAGCCGAGGGCATCAACGAGCACCACAAGATCGAAGCGATCTTCAAGGCATTTGCAAAGGCAGTGAAGATGGCGGTGAGAAAGGACGTCGGGAGCACCGGCTTGCCGAGCACCAAGGGGAGCTTATGAAGGTAGCGATAGTTAAGTACAACGCTGGCAACGTGGTTTCTGTCGCAAACGCTCTCGGCCGGCTCGGAGCCGAACCTCTGATCACGGACGATCCGGAAGCGATAGCATCAGCTGAAAGGGTTGTCTTCCCCGGCGTCGGCGAAGCATCGTCGGCCATGGGTTACCTCATAGAGAGAGGCCTCGACGCTCTTATAAAGAACCTCGAGCAGCCTGTGCTTGCCGTATGTCTTGGAATGCAGCTCCTGGCTGAATTCTCGGAGGAGAACGATACGCAGTGTCTGGGAATTTTGCCTTATCGGGTACGTCGGTTTGCCGAGGATGGGCTCAAAGTTCCGCAGATCGGGTGGAACACCATCGGCGAACTCAAGTCACCGCTTTTTGCCCGCGTTCCCAATGATTCTCATATGTACTTTGTCCACAGCTATTTCCTCGAAAAAGGAGGCCACACGATCGCCGAAACATTCTATGGATCGGAATTCAGCTCGGCGGTCAGAAAGGATAATTTCTTTGGTGTTCAGTTCCATCCTGAAAGGTCCGGGAAGGTCGGGGCCAAGATACTGGAGAATTTCCTGGCGATGTGCAGCTAAACTATGTTCGAAATAATACCGGCTATTGACCTGCTCGATGGCAAATGCGTCCGATTATCCCAGGGTGATTTCTCACAGAGTACGACATACAGTGACGAGCCCGTCGAGGCAGCTAAAAGATTTGAAGCCGCCGGGCTGCATCGCCTGCATATCGTCGACCTCGATGGAGCGAGATCCAGCAAGCTTACAAATCTGAGCGTGCTTGAGGCCATTTCGCGAAATACGAAGTTAAGCATCGATTTCGGGGGCGGAATAAAAACGATGGAAGATCTCCGATCGGTCTTTGACGCGGGAGCGGCCATTGCCTGCATCGGCAGTATGGCGGTCAGAACACCTGACCGATTCCGCGAGTGGGTCGATCATTTTGGCGGCGAGAAGATCCTCCTTGGTGCAGACGTTCGGGACGGGGTCATCTGTGTCGATGGATGGCAAACCGTGACGGATACGAAGATCATTCCGTTTCTGCGGGAATACTCGGCAAAGGGCGTCTCTCAGGTTTTTGTCACCGACATAGCCAGGGACGGTCTTCTTTCTGGCCCTTCGATCGATCTGTACAAACAGATATTGGACGAACTTCCCGATCTGGAACTCATAGCGAGCGGCGGCGTGACTCGAATGGAGGATATAGACGGGCTAGAGAGAATCGGCTGCAGCGGAGTGATCGTCGGCAAGGCTCTTTACGAGGGGAAAATCGCGTTGGAAGACCTGGGGCGCCGCCGCACGGGACACTCCGCCGAGATCTAAATATGCTTGCAAAAAGGATCATTCCATGTTTGGACGTAAAGGACGGACGCACCGTAAAGGGCACTCGCTTTTTGGATCTCCGCGACGCCGGTGACCCAGTCGAGCTTGCCCGAGTGTATTGTGACGAGAGTGCCGACGAGCTGATATTCCTCGACATAAGCGCCACAAATGAAAAGCGCAAGACCCTGACTGGGCTGGTCACTGCGGTTGCCGCGGAGATCGATATCCCGTTCACGGTCGGCGGCGGCATCAGTTCGACCGCGGACATCGGCTCGCTATTGGAGGCAGGTGCCGACAAAGTGTCGATAAATTCCTCCGCGCTCAGGGATCCAAACTTGCTTGCAGAAGCGGCAAAGCTCTTTGGGTCACAGTGCATCGTTCTCGCAATTGACGCGAAACGTATCGGTAACCGCTGGATGGCTTTTGAGAACGGCGGACGGACAAATGCCGGTGTCGACGCCATCGATTGGGCCGCGGCTGGGGTCCAGGCAGGAGCCGGGGAAATATTGCTCACGTCGATGGATGCAGATGGAACGAAAGATGGGTTCGATCTCCCGCTCTACCTGGAGGTACAAAAGGTCGTATCGGTACCGGTCATTGCGTCAGGCGGTGCCGGGTCGAGAGAGCACTTTCTTGACGTCTTCAAGAAGGGCAACGCGGACGCAGCTCTCGCCGCCAGCGTATTTCATTTCAGAGAGATCGAAATACCGGGCCTGAAGAGGTGGCTCAGCGATCGTGACATTCCCATGAGGCTTTTTGATCGGTCATGAAAATAGACTTCGATAAATACACCGGATCCCTTGTGCCTGCGATAGTCCAGGATTCGAACACTCGGAAAGTACTGATGCTCGGCTTTATGAATGAAGAGGCGTTTGAGCGAACGATGTCGAGCGGCCTAGTGACATTCTTTTCAAGATCGAGGAACCGCTTATGGGTAAAGGGCGAGACTAGCGGAAACCATCTGACAGTGCGCGAGATCTCAAAGGACTGCGACTCGGACACCCTTTTGATCAAGGCAACCCCGTCCGGGCCCGTGTGCCATACAGGATCCGATACCTGCTTCGGTGAGAAGAACGGGCACGATGATTTCCTGTTCGAACTTGAGGCGACGATCAATGAGCGGAAAGCTGCTCCTATCGACGGCTCCTACACATCCGAACTGTTTAGACGCGGTATCAACATGATTGCTCAAAAGGTAGGTGAGGAAGCCGTTGAACTCATCATTGAAGCGAAGGATTCTGACGAGAATGCGTTTCAAGAAGAAGCAGCCGATCTGCTCTATCATTTTCTCGTCCTATTGTCAGCGAAAGACACGGCTCTACGAGAAGTCATTCTCAGACTTGAAAAGCGCCATGCCGAGAGCATCTTGCGGCGGCCAGAGCGTGATGAATAACGCCAAGCTCACCTGTTCTTTCGCCGGCATCGGTACTTCGAAGAATTGAACGGATTCAATTCTTCGAATGATCGTCGTCGCGCGTCACATCGATCATCCGCCTCTTTTTATCCGAAATTCGCAATATCTAACGACTTCTCTCGCTATCGCTCGACGGTCGGCCGCATCCAACTCCTTTATTTTCGCCTCCCCAGTCCTAGGCATATACGTTGCATTGAAATAGTGAAGCCGGCTTAGTTTAGCGACGCCGTAAATTCAATATTTTGAATACTTACGGAAAGTTGAACGAACCATTTCGGCTCACTATTTCAAACAGCGAGGTATTTATGAAGTTCAGTCTGAGAACAATTTTCTTGGCGCTTCTGGCTGTATTCTGCATCGCCTATTCGGCAAATGCTCAAGAGCGTTTCGGCTCGATCGAGGGCACGATAACAGACGTTAACGGCGCCGTCGTCCCGAACGCGTCGGTCGTCGTTAGCGGGTCGGCGTTCAACAGAACGGTGACCGCGAACGGTGAAGGATACTACAGGATCCAACAAGTTCCGCCGGGTCTCTACACGGTAGAAGTAACAGCAACCAATTTTGACAAGGTGACGGTGAGCGAGGTGCTCGTCACGCTGGGCAGTGCCGCCAATGCAAGCACGCAATTGAAGGTCGCATCTGTCGGAGCGGTCGTGGACGTCACGACGGAAGGCATCGCAACGATCGACGCCACAACAAGCAAGATCCAAACGAACCTTGGCGAAAAGGCCCTTGAAAAACTTCCAAAGGGCACAAATTTTACGTCGGCTCTCAAGGCCGCCGCACCCGTCCGTGGTGAACCTACCGCCGGCGGAATTCAGATCGACGGGGCAAGCGGGTCCGAGAACTCATTTGTGATCGACGGCCAGGAAGTCACCAACTTTCGCAACGGCGCTCTGAATGACAACAACAACATTCCGTTCCAGATGATCCAGGAAGTCCAGATCAAATCGAACGGTTTTGAGGCGGAGTACGGCGGAGCAACGGGCGGCGTGATCAACGTGGTCACAAAGCGGGGCTCCGATGAGTTTCATGGCGCCTTTGAGGCCGGATTCGATCTCTCTGAATTGAGCGCCGGCCCGCGCCGTATTCTTTCGACCAGCACGGCGACCGCACCAACGGCGGCGAACCGATACATCTTCCCGCAAAGGGATGACGCGCTGAACTTTTTCCCGTCGGCCACCCTGAGCGGTCCGATCATCAAGAAGCATCTATACTTCTTTGGAACTCACTCTCCGCAGTTCATCGACTCGACGCGAAACTACCGCTTCGGCGACGGTGTGACCAATTCATATACGTCGAACATCACGCGCGACTATTCCTTCCTAAGGCTTGACGGTCAGATAAATGAAAAGTTGCAGGTCAGCGCGAATTACCTTTACAACCCGACCCGGACAAGAGGTATCCTGCCCGCGTTTACTACCCTTGACAGTGCCCGGGCCTCATCGACCTTGGCACCCAGCCCAAGTTCGCAACGCGAATTCGGAGGCCGGACGCCCGCCACGACTGTTGGGGTATCTGGCTTCTGGACACCGACCCAATTCTTAACTGTCGATGTCCGATACGGACGGGGTTATCTGAATGAAAAGGGCTTTTTTGACAAGGACAATCCGAACACCGCCGATGCGATCCTTAGCTACGGCATTCCGGCATCGACGAATTACACCTGTACCGACTTTGCCTGTTCCGCAGGTGGTGCGGGCTATCGTCTATTCCAGTCGAATAGCCTCGTGACAAAGGATATTTCGATCAGAAACACGTTCGATGCAACGTTGGGTGTTTATTTGAACAACTTTGGCGGCCGTCATGGATTTCGATTCGGCTACCAATATACCGGCCTGAGCAATGATGTAACGACGGGCAACGTAGAGTTTGGAACTCTGAACTTCTTTGTTGATCCGAGCGCGCAGACATTCGACCAGAATGGATGTCCGCGTCCAAACAGGGTCGCGATCCCCGGCTGCCCGATCGACGGGCCCGAGGTCATCGGTTACGGCCAGCTTGCATTGGTGGGCCGCAGTGGAAAGGTCAGCAGCAAGAATGAGGCACTCTTCGCTCAGGACGCATGGCAAATATCCAACCGTTTGACCCTTAATTTAGGCATTCGCATAGAACGCGAGGACGTTCCCTCGTTCCGTGAAGGGAATCCAGGGATCAAGTTCAATTGGCTTGACAAGCTCGCACCCAGGCTTGGCGCGGCCTTCGACATTCTCGGAAACGGAAAATGGAAAGTTTTCGGAAGCTATGGCAGGTTCTTTGACCGCTTCAAATATGAGCTTCCGCGGGGCTCGTTTGGAGGCGAAGTGCAGGACGTATACGACTTTCTTGTCGTGAATCCGGATATCTTCTCCTATACCCGAGCCAGTGTGCTTGGCAATTTCATAAGATTCCAGGATCAGAGAACACCCTCCAACCTCGCATCGGATAACCGTATCGATCCTGACATTAAGCCGTTTCAGCAGGCCGAACTTACCTTCGGTACTGCCTACGACTTTGGCAAGGGATTCATATTCGAGGCTCGGTACACCCACAAGAACATCATTCGAGCGATCGATGACATCGGCTTTCTCGATGAAGGCGACAACGAGCAGTATTTCATCGGGAATCCGGGTGAAGGCGTCTGCGCGGAACCCGCATGCGGCCGCTATGACATTCCGGGCGCGACCGTCGTCAAAGCAAAACGTGAATATGATGCTGTCGAGGCCCGTGTTCAAAAACGCTTCGGCCAGTTTTCGATGGACAGCAGTTATACATGGAGCCGCCTCTTTGGAAACTATGCCGGTTCGGCAAGCTCTGACGAATCACAGCGCAGATCCGGGCTCGGACGCAATAGCCCTGCTGTAAGCCGATACTTCGACTTACCGTTCATCGGGTTCACGCTCGACGGAGAACCGGATGACGGTCTGTTGCCGACGGACCGAACCCACTTCGTGAAGTTCGCCGGAAATTACACGTTCGACTGGTGGGGCAATAAGACGCACTCGACCGATTTCAACGCCTTCTTCCAGATCGGCAGCGGAACACCAGTCACCACAAGGGCACGTTACGGCGTTGTCTCTGGAATGATCGTGTCAGGACGCGGAGACCTTGGCCGGACTGACACGTTCTCGCAGACTGACGCGAGCATAAGCCACCGCTATAGCTTCGGGCGAGACAATCGTTTCGGCTTGATCGGCTACGTTAACGTCCTGAATCTATTGAATCAGGCAACGGAGCTTTCTCGACGGGAGACGATATCCCGCAGCGAATTTCCTCCGGGATTGATCGGCTGTCCGACCGCGGATCCGAACGATACACCGGTCAGGTGTCTGACTCGTGCGGTCTTCAACGGACAGATCACTTCGGCGACTTTCCTTCAGTATGCGAATACCGCGGGAAACACGGATAATCGTTATAACCTGCCCCAATTGTTCCAGGCTCCAAGGAGCGTGCGATTCGGTTTCAGGTTTGTCTTTTAGCCCATTGAAAATGGCATTCAAAGAGAGGGGTCGGCACTACGCCGGCCTCTCTTTTTTTACCTGATTCCCTTCGTGTTGAGGCACAATTCCCCGAAATGACCCGAGCAGTGTGGGCAATTATCCCCATCGGTTAGGGGGTGAGCTTTCCTGTCGTCAAAATCGCTTGATACTTGAACGGGCAACACTGCGGCACGACTCTTGCACGATGTTCGCTGACCCGTCCATTTCGAGCCCTGGCTGGAACGGTCGGATGTACTCGGTTTCGAGAATCTCATTTATGCAGCTTCAACAAACTCTTTCCGGCTTCGTGCCTACCGGTTCGATCGACACCCTGGGGCCGATGCAGCCAGAGACCCCAAGGGAACGAATACTGATCGTCGACGATTCCGCCGTGGTTCGCCGCAGTTTCGGTAAGTTTCTCTCCTCAGCCTACGATTGTGTCGAGGCTAACTCTGTTCTAGATGCGTTCGAATTGCTGCGACATTCAAATTTCGAGCTTGTAATTACGGATATCATCATGCCCGGGCTTTCCGGCATTGAGCTGCTTAGAAAGGTGATCGAGACCTATCCGCAGACGGCCGTGCTTGTTGTTTCGGGCGTTGACCGGCCTCAACGCGCGCTCGACGCGGTAAGGCTCGGAGCCTTCGATTATTTGATCAAACCCTGCGATAACGATGTTCTTCTTCTTACGGTTCAGAGGGCTCTCGAACGGCGAAGCCTTATCCTGAATGCAAAAAAGTACAAGGCTGACCTCGAAGCACGAAATCTGGAACTGATGCGTGGCAAACAGCAGCTCGAGCGTCTGCAGGCCCAGATCGTACAGGATCAAAAAATGGCGTCGATCGGCCAGCTTGCGGCCGGCATTGCCCATGAGCTGAATAATCCTGTTGGATTTCTATACGGGAATCTAGACCTTCTCGACGGGTCGGTAAACGACCTATTAAAGCTCGTCACATATTTTGACAGTGTTCAATTGCCGGACGATGTCAGCAGGGGTTATCTCGACATCAAGCGCCAAATCGACTACGAACGGACATCGAATGATCTTAAGTCGATCATCACTGATTGCAAAGAGGGTGCGGAACGCGTCCGCGACATCGTTCAGAATCTCAGGACCTTTTCCCGCCTGGACGAGGCGGAATTGAAGTCAACAGATATCCACGAAGGGATCGAATCCACGATCCGCCTCCTTTCACGGTATTTCAGCGGCGGAAACATACGTTTGGTAAGGGACTATGCAGATCTGCCGCCGATCGAGTGCTATTCGGCGCAGCTTAACCAGGTCTGGATGAACTTACTCGCTAATGCGGCCCAGGCAGTCGGAAATGTCACCGGGGAGGTCCGAATAGAAACACGCGCCGATACCGACAGGGTCGTCGTCTCCATCTCTGATTCGGGAAAAGGGATAAAACCTTCCGACCTGTCCCGCATCTTTGACCCGTTCTTTACTACCAAGCCGGTCGGCGAAGGCACCGGCCTCGGCCTTTCGATCTCTTTCGGGATCGTTGAAAAGCATGGCGGACGCATCGAGGTCGATAGCACTCTCGGTAGCGGAACGACCTTTACTGTGATCCTTCCTCAAAGGGTTTCTGGCAGCCAACGGCCGCCCGATCGAACGGTTCTGACACATTCTTCCACTTCAAAGGAGGTCGAACAAAGTTATGCGATATAGGATCCTATGCGTCGATGACGAGACGGCTAATCTGCGGCTGCTCGAGCGTCTCTTTCGGGAACACTACGAGGTCATAACGGCCTCAAGCGGGTCAGAAGCCCTCGAACTGCTGCAGGTCCACGACTTTGCGGTGATCATTACGGACCAGCGAATGCCCGCGATGACCGGCATGGAATTTTTAAAGCGTGCCGCGGAGATGCGCCGGCAGACCGTCAGAATGATGCTGACCGGTTACACCGATGCGGAGACGCTGGTCGAAGCCGTCAATTCGGGCATTGTCTACAAATATATTACGAAGCCATGGATCAACAGCGATCTTTTGGCAACTGTAAAGCGTTCACTTCAGCATTATGAGACTATGAAGGCGCAACGAAGCCTGCAGCTTCACAACGAACGTCTTCAGGGAAAGCTCAAAGCCACAAAGGATGCATTTGTGAACGTCGTTTCGGGCATGCTCGATCTAAAGGACGAACTAGCCCGAGCCCATGCTGAGCGTACACGCGACCATGCGATCTCGGTCGCGAAGGAGATGAAACTGGAACACGCAGATTTCGAAGTATTGAGTCTGGCTGCGTATCTCCACGAAATACCTTTGTTCAGATTGCCTCAGCCCATCGTCAGAAAGAACGGAGCATTCACTCTCGAAGAACGGGCTTTGATCGAAAAGCACTTTGAGAACGGGCTCGCGATCATCGAAAGCGTACCGGACCTCGAGGCCGTCGCGTCCGTCCTGCGCTATCTGTTCGAGCATTACGATGGCAGTGGAATGCCGCACGGGTTTGCCCAAGATCAGATCCCGCTTATCGCCCGTATCGTTTCGGTTGCGGACGCTTATGACACAGCTCGAAGGCCCCGCGGAAATGACGAGCCACTCTCGACCGAGGATGCCCTTCGTTCGCTGCTTTTTCGGTCAGGCCGCGAATTCGATCCCGCAGTCGTTAAAGCGATCTGCGAGGTCGAGAACGCAACGGACAAGCCGACTGCCGAACTCGACATGGTTTTCGCATAGCTCGATTCTGCCAACATGGAAAAGAGCCGGCGTGTCTCTCGACCGCCGGCTCTTTTCCTGTTTGAGGCCTGTCAGGCGAATTGCCCAACGATGGGGATGTCCCGCCGGTGAAGGAACAACACTATTAGGCTTAGAACAAAAACCGCCACCGCGAGGCCAAAGAGAAGGCCGCCGTCATCCTTGACGACTATTCCCAGCATCGTCAAATGGCTGAAAATGGCCCCGGTGATCGTCCCCAGGCTCAAAAGAGCTCCGAGCCAGCTCGTTGACGGGATAAGCAAAAGCACCACCGCCACAAGCTCAACGATTCCCGAACCGATCCGCCCGACCGCTTCGTATTCCGGCCCCATAAGCGTGGTAAAGATGTAGCGCGACTCTTCCGCTCCCGTAAATTTAAAGAACAAGGTCTGCGCCAATATGATCGCGACGATGATCCTTGCCGCCCAGCTAATGTAGTTCTCAATACCTTTCATTTATTTGATCCCCTCTTTTTTAACTGATCGCTCCTTTATGCCGCGGCCTCGTTCCAATATTCCAGGGTCGACGGTGCGACGCCAAACTCCCTGCCTATGCCCTTCAGGTCCTGATCGTCCTTTACCGTTCTGAAAATTCCGATTGCGGGCCGAAGTATTCCAACATCCGGCCGGTTGAACAACGTGGAATAGCCCAGGCCGCACAGGTGATAAACGTGGCTGAGTTCGCAATTCTGACACGATCAGGACTGTGAGAACTATTTCACGAATACGGAGATAAATACGGAATGATATTTAGAAGATTTGTTCTAGGGCTAACGGCTGCGGCCATTCTTTTTGCCGGATCGACCGCGGTCCCACAGGTGTCCGCAGGCAAGAAGCGAAGCGCCCAGTTCACTGTAAAGATCGAAAATATTGGCAGCGCTGATGGCCTTGCCGCAGCCGACGGTTCGAGGTACCCCTTTGCTCTTTCACCGGGACTCTTTATCGTCAATCACAAGAAACAATGGTTCTTTAATGAAGGCTCCAAGGCAAACGCTGGTCTGGAACTCCAGGCTGAGGACGGAAACCCTGAGACCCTTTCGAAGTCGCTCCTGACCAAGGTCGGCTCGGTCTACATGGGCATTTTCAACACACCTGCTGGCGCCGATAAGCCGGGCCCGCTCCTTCCGGGAAACTCGTATGAGTTCAAGTTCGAGGGGAGCGAAGGGATGAAGTTGAACCTGATCGCGATGTATGGCCAGTCGAATGACCTCTTCTATGCCCCCAAAACGGCACTCGACCTTTTCGACAAGGCCGGAAATCCTCTCAACGGGGACGTTACAGAAGAACTTCTTCTCTGGGATGCAGGCACGGAGGTCAATCAGGCTCCCGGGATCGGCGACGAACAGGCACCTCGTCAGAAAATGGCAAATACGGGCAAGGCGGAAAATGGCGTAGTCCGTTTGGTCAAAGATGGTTTCACATATCCGAACACGAAAGACGTTCTTCGCGTGACGATCACCGCTAAGTAGTTCGATCGATCGGGCCGTTAGGCTCAAGGGCAATGATCCGGGCGGCAGGTCGAAGCAGTCCCGCCGCCCACATATATTTACTTATGAAACAAGCACTGATCATTTTTGTCATCGCATTCGCGGCATTGTCGTCGAATGCCCAAACATTTGAAAAGAGGTCCATTACTCTCGACGGCGCACGGCTTGTCATTGAGGGCGCCAAGGCCTACGCAAAGGCGAACAATGCTCCCGGCGGCGTTATTGCCGTGGTCGACGACGGCGGAAATCTTGTCGCCCTCGAACGCCTCGACGGCACATTCACTGCCGGTGCGAACATTTCGGTCGGTAAGGCCAAGACGGCGGTAATGTTCAAACGCCCGACCAAATTCTTCGAAGACGTGATCAAGAACGGCCGCACATCGATGGTCGCCCTTCCCGACTTTACTCCGCTGCAGGGCGGCGTCCCGATCACGGTTGACGGCCAGATCATCGGCGGCGTCGGTGTCTCAGGCGCAATGTCCGCAGCACAGGACGAAGAACTCGCGATCGCCGGGGCCGCCGCGCTCACAGATCAGAAGGCACTGCCCGTCGCGTTCTTCGACAGCAAGACCGTATCTGACGCATTTGCCAGAGGAGCGGTACTCGCGGACGGTTCGAACGGCGAGAACTATATGGTCCACGCCAGCCGGCGCGAAAAGGCAGGGATGAGCGAGATCCATACGCTGGATACCGACATCATTTATGTACTCGACGGCACGGCAACATTCGTCACCGGCGGAAAGGCGGTCGATGCGAAATTGACGGCCGCGAACGAATATCGAGGAACCTCGATAGAGGGCGGCGAAACGCGGCAGCTAAAGAAAGGTGATGTCGTTATCGTCCCGAAAGGCACACCTCACTGGTTCAGGCAGGTTGACGGTGCATTCCTGTATTACGTTGTAAAAGTCAGATAAGTGGAAACACGAACGGTAGGGAGTGTGCCACTATTTACAAGGGGCTTCTCGGCACTCGGGCACCCTCGCTACCGCTCAGGTTTCCGCCTTCGCAGCCAAATTGGACGGTAAAACATGAAGACTATATTCGCAATTTTATTTCTAGCTGCAGCTATTCTTGCCCAGGATGTTCCATCTGGAAGGCCCGCGGCCGCGATCGACCTCGCAACCATCGAGGGCGTGAAAGCCGTTAGCGGCCAATGGAAATACAGCGACACAAAGATCGTAGAAACGAATTTCAACGCCGCCGGGGCCGACGATCAGCCTAGCGGCCCTTCGGTGAAGACCTATGACTACGAACCCAAAGCCGGCGTCGCGGACTTTGACGATTCGGCCTGGGAAATTATAGCTGCCTCCGATCTCAAGAGACGCCGCGGGAACGGACGACTCTCGTTCAATTGGTATCGGATCAATGTAACGATCCCGGAATCGGTCAACGGCTTCTCGACCAAAGGCTCGACCGTCGTCTTTCAAACCGCGCTCGACGACTATGCTGAGATCTGGGTCAACGGAGAGTTATCGCGCTATCTAGGTCAGAAAGGCGGATCGGTCGTCGCCGGATGGAACGCTCCAAACCGGCTCGTCGTCGGACGAGATGTATTGCCGGGCCAGAAGATCCAGCTCGCGATCTTTGGCATCAACGGCCCGATATCGAACCCGCCAACGAATTTTATCTGGGTCCGCGAAGCCAGGCTTGAATTTTATAAAGGCGAAACCAATGGCCCGATCGCGATCGCGCCGAGCGAGGTTAACGTCGAGGTCGTCCGCCACGACCCTGCGATCAACAAGATCGTGGGCCCGAATCCAAAGGTCTTCAAACTTGCCGAAGGTTTTAAGTTCACCGAAGGTCCGGTGTGGATCGGCGATGGGCTCCTCTTCAGCGATCCGAACGCAAACACGATCTACAAGTATTCGACCGACGGCAAACTAAGCGTCTTCAAAACGCCGAGTGGCTACAGCGGCGCCGACATCGCTGAGTATCGCCAACCCGGCTCGAACGGCATCACACTTGATCCGCAGGGCCGCATCGTCATCGATCAGCATGGCAACCGCCGCATCGTCCGACTCGAAAAGGACGGAAACGAGACCGTGGTCGTCGACCGGTATGAAGGCAAGCGGCTCAATTCGCCGAACGATCTCGTCTATCGCTCCGACGGCACTTTGTTCTTCACCGATCCGAACTTCGGGCTGCCAAAGTTTGGCGATGATCCGCGAAAAGAACTTCCGCACACGGGCGTTTATTCGCTTTACAAAGGAAAGCTGAACCTCCTGACGAAGGAATTCACCGGGCCGAACGGCATCGCCTTATCGCCGGACGAGAAATACCTCTACATCGGCAACTGGGACGATGATCGAAAAGTGGTCTATCGGTACGATCTGCAGGCTGACGGGTCAATCGCGAACGGCACGCTGTTCTACGATTTCACATCTGTAAAAGGTGAGGACGCGATCGACGGCGTAAAAGTGGATGTCGAAGGTAATGTTTACGTTTCGGCCCCGGGCGGCCTGCACATTCTCTCCCCGGAAGGCAGACACCTCGGCGTGATCGTGACACCGCAGCACGTTCACAACATGGCCTGGGGCGACGAGGACGGCAAGACGCTCTACCTGTGCGCCCGCACCGGACTCTACAAGATACGATTGAACATCGCCGGAGTCCGTCCCATCCTGAAATGATGAACATAGCGGAGGCCATCCTTAGCAAGAGATCCGAAGTGCCGACGGAGCGTGCAATGCTCGTCGGCATTTCCGGCATTGATGGAAGCGGTAAGGGTTATATCACGGCCAAGATCGCCGCCGAGCTCACCGGGCCAAATATCGCTGTGATCAACGTAGATGGTTGGCTGGATCTGCCGGATGTAAGATTTGACCCGTCAAATGCAGCTGAGAACTTTTACGCGAACGGGATACGGCTCGATGAGATGTTCCGACGGCTGGTTTTGCCGCTCAAGTCCGATCGCTGTGTAGAGATCTTAATGGACTTCGCAGAAGAGACGGCAAACGACTTTCGCCCGCACACGTATCGGTATAGCGACATCGACATCATCCTTCTTGAGGGCATCTTCTTATTCAAGGAGCAGTACGCCGATAACTTCGATCTGAAGATATGGATCGAGTGCTCATTCGAAACCGCTCTCGAACGGGCGATCGGCCGCTCACAAGAGGGACTAAGCGCTGAAGAAACGATCCGTGCCTACGAGACGATCTATTTCCCGGCCCAACGGATCCACTTCGCAAAGGATGACCCTCGGTCCGCTGCTGACCTCAATTTTGACAACGATGGCCGTTAAACAAAAAGAGCGTTGAGACTGCTCAGATCTCAACGCTTACCTCATTCGAGTACAGGAGGAGTGAACGAATTCTGTTATGCGAAGGCCGGGGTCATTGCCTTCTTGATACCGTATTCGCCGGCGACACGGGCGAGAGACTTCTTTAGTTGCGTCCGGGCCCTTGAAAGCCGCGACATCACTGTGCCGATCGGGATGTCGAGGATGGCTGCGACCTCCTTGTAATCAAATTCGTGAACATCGGCCAAAAGGACGACTGAGCGATAATGGTCGGGCAGCTTGTTCAGGGCTGAGATCACTTCGGTATCGGTCAGGTTTTCCGGGATCGGAGCCGTGAAAGTGGAGTTGGCGAACACGATCTCATCGGCTTCCTGGATGTATTTTGCCTGCGTATATTTCTTGCGGCGATAATGGTCGAACTTATTGAAAAGGATCTTGTAAAGCCATGCCCGGCAATTCGTCCCGAGTTCGTAATTGTCAAAGGATTTCCACGCCTGCATATAGGTTTCCTGCACCAGGTCGTCAGCCTCGGTAGCATCGCGCGTAAGGCGTACCGCCGTCCGATAAAGATCGTTGATGTGGTGCATCGTTTCCGCCTCGAAGATTTCCGGTGTGATCTGTGTCATGTTAACTGCTCCTCAAATTATCGAGAAATAATTGCCTACAACCGTTTGTCGGTGGAGGAGCGGAAACCTTACAGATTTTTTCGAAATTTTTATTCGGCCTCGGAAACTGTCGGCGCTCGAAGGGTCAGGAACTGGACCGGGTCTTTTGAAAAGATCAGATCGAGCGTCCAATCGAGAGCCACACGGAGCTTCTTTTCGAACCGAGGAAGCTTCATTAGATAGATCGTCCGCCACAACCACCAGGCGATGAAGCCCGAGAAGTTATAGCCGAATATTTGGGCCACGCCGGTTCGCCGTCCAAGTGCGGCGAGCTGGCCGATCGTTTCAAAAACAAAGGGCTTTCGACGGCCGCCGCGTATCGAGACCTTTATGTTGTGGGCCAGGATCTTACCCTGTCTGAGAGCGTGCTGGGCCGTCGGTGGATAGGTCCTTCCCGTTTTCGGATCGACGATCGAGGCGCAGTCACCCAAGGCCCACACACCTGGAAAACCCTTCACCTCCATGAACTCAGTAGCGCGAAGACGCCCACGATCCTTTTCGCATGGAAGCGAATCGAGCATTGGATTCGGCGCGGTCCCGGCGGTCCAGATCATTGTATTCGTGACAATGCGTTCCCCGTCGCTCAGTATGACCTCGGTACCGTTCACCTCGTCGACCTTTGTGTTCAGAAAGACCTCAACTCCGCGGGATCGGAGCTTTTCTTCAGCGTATTTTCCAAGCTTTTCGCTTAGTTCCGGCAGGAGCGTTTCACCGGCATGGACCAATATCACCCTGATCATATCCTCGGAAAGATTCGGGTAGAATCTGAGCGCTTCCCTAATAAAGTCATTGATCCCGGCTATTGTCTCGACCCCGGCAAATCCGCCGCCCGCTACGACGAAATTCACAAGCGGTGCACGCACGCTTGGGCAGCATTCGAAATCAGCTTCTTCGAGATTCGAGATCATGTGATTTCGAAGGAAGATCGCGTCGCCGAGCGTCTTCATGGTCAGGGCGTTCTCTTCCAAGCCCTTATTCCCGTAGAAATTGGTGATCGAGCCTAGACCGATCACAAGGTGGTCGTATCGAAGCTGATGATGGTGATGCTCCTTGCCGTGTGATACGTGTACCACTCGCCTTTCGAGATCTACCCCTTCGACATCCCCATGAAATATCTTTACGCGCTTCAGTAATTTGCGGACCGGACTCACGATATGGGTGATATCGAGATCGCTCGCAGCAACCTCGTGAAGCATGGGAGTAAAAAGGAAGAAGTTCTCGCGATTTACGAGCAGGACCTCGATATCGCCGTCCTTCGCGAGTGTCTTTTCGAGGTGTAAGGCAGTGTAGAGGCCGCCGAAGCCGCCTCCAAGGATCAAAATTCTCATTGGTTCCATAACATTTATCCATTCGCGCCAACGCGAATAAGACAATCGCCGAATTTTTGCCAAAAATTCCCGCATAAATAATGGAATAAACCGTTTGGAACAACTGATAAAGCTAATGTATTGCAGAGCATCGCCGCGACGGCTTTGGGGGTAAACGAGATGGACAGATCTTCGAACGGCAACGGCACCTTTGCCAAACATTTTCAAACGCAGCGGAGTTGGCTTTACGATGTCGAACCGTACGCTCGAACCGGCCCCCGCACCCTCGACGAGGTCGCCGATGACGAGAGGCTCAAACAGGCGATGCGCCGTACGGTTGCGAAAACGATCGCGCCGTCATACCTTATCGACACGATCCGAAACGAGATCAGGAAAGGCTAGAATGTTACGGCAGCAAGCGGCCGAGGCCGGCCGGCGGGAAAGTGGACGAATGAATGACGAAGTGGGCCTTCCGAGGGTCGAATGGAATATCGACCCGACGGTATGGGTGGACGACCACGGCGATTATCTTTTCAGATTCGCCTTGGTACGTCTCCGTGACGAGGCCCGTGCAGAGGACGCCGTACAGGAAACTCTGCTCGCCGCATTGCAGCATCTCGACTCGTATTCAGGACGCTCGACGGAACGGACCTGGCTTACCGGCATACTCAAACACAAGATAGTCGATCAGATCAGAAGGTCCTGCAAGGAATTACCTTTTGAACCGTCGGACACGGACCTTTCAGAGTTTGACCCCCTTTTCGAGCGCGACGATGAATTCAGAGGGCACTGGAGCGACACGCTGAGCCCGCGCATCTGGCACCGATCGCCTGAAGAGGCGATCCAACAATCTGATTTCTTTCGCGTTCTCAATGATTGTATGGGAAAAATGCCCGAGCGCGTGGCACATGTTTTTACCCTTAAGGAAATGAATGATCTCGATACGGAAGAAATTTGCACCCTGCTGGAATTGTCAACGAGCAACTTCTGGGTAATTATGCATCGTGCCCGGATGGCGCTGAGAAGGTGCATCGAAATAAATTGGTTTATGAAGGCAAGGTAAGCAAGTTGACGATCATTCAAAAAATCACAAGGCCGATCAGACGCACGATCTTGCGGATCTTTCCGTCGTGCAAGGAAATTGTCCATATAATTTCTGCATCGCTCGACCGGCCGTTGACGATGCGGGAGCGGCTTTTGATGAAAATGCATCTGCTCGCGTGCAAGCCCTGCATGAGGTATCTTGACCAGTCTAGTTTCTTAAGCAAGGCAGTAAAGACGATGAGCGAGAAAGAGAAGGACTCCTTGCTCTCCGGATCGCTTAGCGATGAATCGCGAGCGAGGATAAAAGATGCGCTCAAATCCGTCGTAATGGTCTTCTAGTAATGATGTCCCAAACCCTCACCGCCAAACTTAAATGGCAGTTGATCTTGTTCCTTGCTCGCCGACTGCCTGATTGTAAAACGATCACGCCCAAGCTCGGTGAATCGATCGATCGGAAGCTCAGCTTCCGTGATCGGGTCGTCAACCGACTTCACCTCTTCACGTGTGAGGCCTGCCGGCGGTACCGGGAACAGATCGAGTTCCTTCATATCGCCTTAGAGGTCGCCGCGGGCGCCTCGGAAGAGATCACTAACGCCTCGCTGAGTCCTGCTTCAAAGGAACGCCTTAAGAAGGCGATCACATCCTATCCTGGGACGGCGTCCTAGTTCGTTGGAATAATCGCTATTGATCGTGCAATTCAAATGCTTAGGGGCCAGATGGCCCCAAGGTCAAATATGCACGACATCGTTTCCAGCGGCCAAGATGAGCATTTACATTCTCACGCACTGAACCGCCACGCGGTCATACCGACCTCCGACAAGCTCAATGCCGATCCAAGATTCACGGGGTTGGGGATCCGCATCGCATTTCTCGATTCCGGCTTTTACCCGCATCCGGACATCGTCGATCGCGTAGTCTCGTTCCACGATATTCACGGTGAAGATCGTTCACTTTACTCTGTCGTCGAGCCAAGCGGGTACCATTGGCACGGGACACAGACGGTAGTTTCGTGCGCGGGTAACGGTTCTCTTTCGAATGGTGTCTATCGCGGCATTGCTCACCAGGCGGAACTTGTCCTCGTAAAGGTTTCAAAGTCTGGGGCCATCGGTGATGATTCGATCGCAGCCGGCCTCGAATGGATCAAAAAGAATAGAACGAAGTTCGATATACGGATCCTGAATATATCGCTCGGCGGTGATGTGGATGCCGCGACGGGCGAGAGTAAGATAAATCAGCTCTGCGAGGAACTGGTCGAGTCAGGACTTGTGATCACGGTTGCGTCGGGCAATTCATCCGAACGCTGCACGATCCCACCGGCGAGCGCTCCTTCGGTAATTACGGTGGGAGGGTACAGCGACGGCAATGTTATCGACTCGGACAAACTCGATCTTTATCACTCGAGTTTCGGCAAGACGGCCGACGGAAACGTGAAGCCCGAATTGATCGCCCCCGCCATGTATGTCGCCGCTCCGATCTTGCCGAACACGCCTGATTACCAAGAGGCAGAGATACTCTCGATGTTGTCTTCGGCTCCCGATTTCAGCTTCGCGGCCCTGCTCGCCGAATATTGGCGAGAGTCCGGGCTGAATGAGGATATTCTGAACCTCTCCCCTGAGGACGCCAGGCAATTGGTAGAGTATGGGCTTCGGAAACGCAAAGTCGTTGCGACCCACTATCAACACGTTGACGGGACTTCGTTCGCGGCGCCGATCACCGCGTCCGTAGTGGCGCAAATGCTGGAGGCGAATACTTCATTACCACCAGCGGCGATCAAGAATATTCTCGCAATGTCGGCCGAACGGATCAGGTCCGATCGTCCTATAAGACAGGGGTACGGGGTTTTGAATGCCAGGCGAGCGGTTGAGCTTGCTGCCTCGGAAATGCATGGCGGGGCTATCGGATTCCGAGCTCCTACGAGAAAAGGCGAAATGGTCGAGTTCACCTTTCATGACGATCACGCCGAAAGTGTGCAATTCGTCGGAGATCCGAATAACTGGATAAAGGACAGCGCTCCATTCAAAAGACTAGCTAACGGGCTTTGGACCACATCGGTACGCATCCGAGAACAGCAAAGATTTCGATACAAATTCCTTATCGACAACGAAAGGTGGATCGAGGACCCGACCCACGGAATGAAGGAGGAGGACGGTTTCGGCGGTTTTCATTCCGTCCTCCAGATCTGAACTGGTATCCGGTTCCCTATTCGTCACGACGCCGACGTCGGCGGCGGGCAGTTTCCCTTCCGCCGCCAAAGTACGTGAGGATCATCACGACCAAGTGCGCCGCGAACCAGATGTTGTCGTAACCCATGTTCTGATAAATGTAGATCAGGATCAGAACCCTCGGAGCAAAAATACCCAGCGCGACGTCGAGCCAGTTCGGGACGAGATTGGCCGGGTACCACCCCTGTATCAAATAGACCACCATTGTGATCCGCGGAAAGAATAGCGAGAAAAGCAAGAAGTAGAAGTCCATTATCGCTGCCTCCTGATACAGAGAGTATAACCCTGTTCCTGGAATAAAGGTCGTCGGCCGTCTGATTGTAGTTAGCGTGAAAGCGTTGCTCGATGCCGTGAGAGATCACTGGCCCGAATATTCCATTGAAGCCTGGGGACTTGGCACCTTTATGGTGTCGGCGTCTGTATTCGGCGTTCTTCTTTTTCATCCGGATTCATACTTCGCCGAATACAGCACGTCGGTCCGCAATGTTCCGATGGGAATGGCCATGGGCCTGACAGCCATCGCAATATTCAAGTCGCCCTGGGGCCGGCGGTCGGGAGCCCACATCAACCCGGTCGTCACGTTCACATTTCTCCGGCTCGGAAAGATCACCCGTATCGATGCCCTTTTTTACGCCATATTTCAATTCATCGGTGGGACACTCGGTGTTCTGCTCACATGGGTGCTGTTGGGCGATCTCCTCGCGGTAAAGGAAGTGAATTTTGTCTCAACGATTCCCGGGCCTTACGGCGTGACTGCGGCCTTTGCAGGCGAATTCGTGATCGCTTTCCTAATGATGTCGATGGTGCTTTTTACCAGCAATCATCGAAGTCTGTTTCGATCCACGCCATATCTGGCGGGTCTTCTCGTGGCCGTCTACATTGCCGTCGAATCGCCGATCTCGGGAATGAGCATGAACCCGGCCCGTACGCTCGGCTCGGCGATAGTCGGGAATACATGGACCGCTTGGTGGATATACTTCACGGCACCTCCGATTGCGATGTTGGCGGCCGCCGAAGTATATGTCAGAACGCGCGGCATCAAGAATGTGTTATGTGCAAAGTTGGACCACGGCGGCGCTGTGAGATGCATTTTCAAGTGTCGATTCGCCGAAATGAACGGCGTCGATCAAGCGCGGAAGGGTAGGATCGAGGTGACCGAACAACCGCAGCTCTTTCTCCCGATATCCGGGATCTTTTGATCGAAATTCTATGACAAACGGACACTACGACGTAATTATAATCGGCACCGGAGCGGGCGGCGGAACTCTCGCAAGAAAGCTCGCACCGTCTGGCAAGAAGATCCTCATCCTTGAGCGCGGCGACTACGTAAAACGCGAGCCCGATAACTGGAACTCGCGCGCGGTCAATGTCGAGGCAAAATACAACACGGACGAGACCTGGTATGACCGCGACGGAAAGCCGCTGCATCCGCATACGAACTATAACGTCGGAGGCAATACTAAATTTTACGGTGCTGCCCTTTTCCGAATGCGAAAAGAGGATTTTGGAGAGTTGAGGCACCATGACGGCATTTCGCCCGCGTGGCCGATCAGTTATGACGAACTCGAGCCCTTCTACTCGCAGGCCGAGGCAATGTACCACGTCCACGGCGCCCGCGGCGAGGACCCGACCGAACCGCACGCAAGCGCGGAATATCCGCATCCGGCCGTGAGTCACGAACCGCGTATCTCGCATCTCGCCGAGGATTTTGCCGCATTGGGCGTAAAGCCCTTTCACGTGCCCCTCGGCATACAACTCAAGGAAAACGATCGCAAGAGCATATGCGTCCGCTGTGCGACATGTGACGGGTTTCCGTGTCTGATGAATGCTAAATCAGACGCTCAGGTGTGCGGCATCGATCACGCGACCGAATTCCCGAACGTCACTCTATTGACCAATGCCCTCGTCACCAAACTCGACACAGACGAGAGCGGTAAGGCGATCACCGCGGTAAGGGTCGAACGCAACGGCGAGACGGAAGAATATTCGGCGAGCATGGTCGTGGTCTCTGCGGGAGCCATCAACTCCGCCGCGTTGCTGCTTCGATCCGCGAATTCGAGGCATCCGAACGGCCTTGCGAACAGGAGCGACCAGGTCGGCCGCAATTATATGGGCCACGTCAATTCGGTGCTCCTTGCCGTTTCGAAATGCCCGAACCCGACCGTGTTTCAAAAGACGCTGGCAGTGAATGACTTCTATTTCGGCGACAGTGAATTCCCTTATCCGATGGGCCATATTTCATTCGTCGGTAAGCTTGACGGCGTTACTCTTTCCGCCGGTGCCCCGGCGATCGCTCCGGGTTTCGCGCTCGATCAGATGGCGAAACACTCGCTTGATTTCTGGCTTACGACCGAAGACCTTCCCCGGCCCGAAAACCGCGTGAGGCTTAATAATAACGGTGACATCGTTCTCGAATACACGCCGAATAACGTTGAGGCACATAAAGAATTGCAGAAAAGGCTAAAACATCTGATGAACAATCAGCGAAAGTGCGACGTCCACGGTCATGAATGTCATCAGGGCTTGTTCTCGCGCAATCTCTATCTGGCAGAGCAAATTCCGCTTGCAGGCGTCGCCCACCAGAACGGAACGGTCCGCTTCGGCGACGATCCGAATACTTCGGTGCTGGATCGAAACTGCAAGGCACACGACCTGGACAATCTGTATGTCGTGGACGGGAGCTTCTTCCCGTCAAGCTCGGCGGTTAACCCGGCATTGACGATCATGGCAAATGCCCTTCGCGTCGGACGCCATCTTTTAGAGAGGTTGAACTAATGTGGAGAAAGCCTGCTGACGATCGCAATGGTATCCAATTCGCGTGCCTGCTTTTCGCTGCGATCTCGATATTCGCCCTCCTCACGTCGGCTCACGGCCAGGCCGTTTCGCACGTCGAATCGGTCGGGTTCACGGTCTCCGACATGGATAAGGCACTCGATTTCTACACGCGGGTCCTTCCGTTCGAGAAAGTGTCCGATGTCGAGACGTGGGGAACCGAATTCGAGCATCTGTCGGGTGTGTTCGGCGCAAGGGTACGGGTCGTCCGTCTGACGCTTGACGACGAAACTCTTGAACTGACGGAGTACCTGACGCCTCAAGGTCGTCCCGTTCCTGTCGACTCCAGGAGCAACGATCGATGGTTCCAACACGTTGCGATCATCGTGTCGGATATGGACAAGGCATACGCCCATCTGCGGGCAAATAAGGTTCGTCATGCCTCGACCGGACCGCAAACTCTGCCTTCGTACATAACCGCCGCCGCGGGGATAAGGGCGTTCTATTTCAAGGACTTTGACGGCCACGTTCTCGAGATCCTGTCGTTTCCCGCCGATAAAGGCGCGCAGAAATGGCATGACCTTGAGAAGAGCGGAAAACTGTTTCTCGGGATCGACCATACAGCTATCGTGGTCGGCGATACAGAAACGAGTCTCAAGTTCTATCGCGACGCACTCGGACTCTCGGTCGCCGGCGAGAGCATTAATTATGGCCCGGAGCAGGAGCACTTAAATAACGTTTTCGGTGCCCGGCTTCATATCTCTGGGCTGAAAACGAAGAATGCAGGCATCAATGTTGAATTTCTCGAATACATTGCCCCGTCGAACGGACGTCCGTTCCCGGTGGATGCAAAAAGCAACGACCTGTGGCACTGGCAGACGAGTTTCACCGCCGGCGATATCGCCAGGTTGTTCAGATCCTACAAACCGGCAGACATTTCGACTGGATCCGTATTGTTTGAAAAGCCCATACTCGGTTTTCGCCGTGCCTCTCTCGTCCGCGATCCCGATGGGCACGCTGTAAGGTTGGTGGAAAGATAGATATGAAATTTTGTGACCGTAATATCTTATTCTTCATGTTGGCTATCGGCATTGCAGCCGCACTGGGCGCTTGCAGCAAAACCGCAGAAACGATCGGGTTCGATCTTGATGCGAACGGCAGCGCACTTCGCGGCTATGATGCCGTCGCCTATTTTGCGGTGAATAGTGCCGTCAAGGGTGACGCTAAATACCAATACGTCTGGAATGGCGCCAAGTGGTTCTTCTCAAGCGAAGAGAATATGAACAGATTCAAGGCAGATCCGGAAGCATTTGCTCCGCAGTTCGGCGGTTACTGTTCTTACGCCGTGTCAGAGGGCTATACGGCCAACGGCGACCCCGAGGCCTGGAAAGTGGTGGGTGGCAAGCTGTATCTGAATTACAGCCCCAAGGTCAAGGAGATGTGGGAACGGGAACAGAACGATAGGATAGAGAAGGGCAACAAAAATTGGCAGGGATTCAAAACGAAAAAGCCGGAACACAAAGGATAGTTCTGAGCTTGTCTCTAGAACCTTTGGACCGATAGGTTTAGTCTGTTTAATACAATGAATGCAGAAAACATCAGACTCCGCGAATCCGAAGAGCGGATCAAACACTGGAAACGATGGGGCCCGTATCTGAGCGAACGTGCCTGGGGGACGGTTCGTGAAGACTATAGTCCCGATGGTTCCGCGTGGGATTTCTTCCCGCACGACCACGCCCGGTCCCGCGCTTACCGGTGGAACGAGGATGGCCTTGCCGGGATATGTGATCGGCATCAGCGGATCTGCTTTTCGATCGCTCTTTGGAACCGCAGAGACCCGATCTTGAAGGAACGGCTTTTCGGATTGACGGGCAGCGAAGGAAACCATGGCGAGGATGTAAAAGAGATCTACTACTATCTCGACTCCACGCCGACCCACTCCTACATGAAGATGCTGTACAAGTATCCTCAAGCCGAATTTCCATATCTGCGTTTGATCGATGAAAACAAGGGCAGGAGTAAAACAGAAGGCGAATTTGAGTTGATCGACACCGGCATCTTTGACGACGACCGCTATTTTGACGTTTTCGTCGAGTACGCGAAGGCCGATGCGGAGGACATCCTTATTAAGATAACGGTCGCCAACCGCGGCCCCGAAAGTGCATCGATCAATGTGCTTCCCACCATTTGGTTTCGAAATAGATGGTCCTGGTACGGGAACAAGTCGAATTGCGAACTTAAGGCCACTGATCACGGTGCGATCGAGATCGAATGTCCTGAATACGGAAAGCGGTACCTGTATATCGAAGGAGATCACGAACTTCTCTTCACGGAGAACGAGACCAATAACGCACGCCTCTTCGGATCACCAAACCTGTCCCCATTCGTAAAGGATGCGTTCAATGACTATCTGATCCATGGAAACGAGTCGGCAGTCAACCCTGAGGAACGGGGCACCAAAGCGGCTGCGAATTTTTCACTTGAGATCCCAGCGAGATCGGAGGTCAGCCTTCGATTGCGGTTATCCGATCTTGATACCTCAACCCAAAAGTCAAAAGCGAAGCGATCTCCGTTTTCCGACTTCGACTCGATCTTTCAACAGCGGGCAAGCGAGGCTGATGAGTTTTACGCTGGCTTGATCCACGAAGACCTTTCCGACGATGCAAAGCTTGTTCAGCGGCAGGCCTTCGCCGGTATGCTGTGGTCGAAACAGTATTACCACTACGTCGTTAAGGAATGGCTCGAGGGCGACCCAGCAATGCCCAAACCGCCGGAAGCGCGAAAACATGGCCGCAATCACGATTGGCAGCACCTGTTCAATTCCGATGTTATCTCGATGCCGGACAAGTGGGAGTATCCCTGGTACGCTGCCTGGGATCTAGCTTTCCACTGCATACCGCTTGCACTGATCGACCCCCATTTCGCAAAGAATCAGTTGATCCTTATGCTCCGCGAATGGTACATGCATCCGAATGGCCAGATCCCGGCCTACGAATGGTCGTTCAGCGATGTAAATCCACCGGTTCACGCCTGGGCTGCGCTTCGCGTCTATCAGATCGAGAAGAAACGGCGCGGATACGGTGATCGAAAATTCCTGGCCCGAGTCTTTCAAAAGTTGATGATCAACTTTACCTGGTGGGTCAATCGAAAGGACAGCGAGGGAATGAACATATTTGAAGGCGGGTTTCTCGGACTCGATAATATCGGCGTGTTCGACCGCTCGCGTCCGCTGCCGACCGGCGGCAAGCTGGCGCAGTCTGACTGTACAAGCTGGATGGCGATGTATTGCCTGAATATGCTCGCCATTGCCCTCGAGCTGGCCGCAGAGGACGACACGTATGAGGACGTCGCGAGCAAGTTCTGGGAACATTTCCTGTTTATATCGGATGCCATGAACAAGCTCGGGAACGACGGCATCTCGCTTTGGGACGATGCCGACGGATTCTACTACGATGTCCTGCACATGCACGGAGAGGGCAGCTGGCCGCTGAAGGTGCGTTCGATGGTGGGGCTCATACCGCTCTTCGCCGTCGGGACAATTGAACCCGAAATACTCGATAAACTGCCTGATTTCAAGCAGCGGCTCTATTGGTTCATCGAGAATCGGTCTGACCTGACCGACAACGTCTCCTGTATGCGAACGCCGGGAATGGGTGAGCGAAGGCTCCTCGCCGTCGCCTATCGGGAACGCCTTGAAAAGGTACTGAAGGTAATGTTGGACGAGAGCGAGTTCCTATCGGATCACGGTATTCGTGCCGTTTCAAAGTTTCATAAGGATCATCCCTACATCCTTCAGGTAAAAGGTGAGGAACACCGCGTCGACTATGAGCCGGGGGAATCGACGAGCGGATTGTTTGGCGGAAATTCGAATTGGCGAGGCCCGATCTGGTTTCCGGTCAACTATCTGCTCATCGAGTCGCTTCAAAGATTCCACCATTATTACGGCGATGGTCTAAAGGTCGAATGTCCGACAGGCTCGGGCGTAATGATGAACCTATGGGAAGTGTCCCAAGATCTGTCACGCCGTCTTTCTCACATCTTCCTGCGAAACGGCGATGGAACGCGGCCGGTTTTCGGCGAGAATGAAAAGCTCCAGAACGATCCGCACTTCCGCGACCACCTTCTGTTTTACGAATATTTTCACGGGGACAACGGACGCGGCGTGGGCGCCAGCCATCAGACCGGCTGGACAGGATTGGTAGCAAAACTTCTGCATCAGAGCGGAGAATGATCCGATCTGATGTTGGTGGAATAAAGGCTTCGCTAAAGCTGATTAAACAGGTGCTAGATCGCACCTGTTTTTTTGTTTTGAAGCTATGAAGAATATAAGACAATCCGAGATACCCGGATCTCACCGAGGGTCATTCGCCCGTGACGATCATTTCGCGGTAATTCTCGCCGGCGGGGATGGTTCGAGGCTGAGGTCCTTAACAAGTCTGATCTCTGGCGATGACCGGCCGAAGCAATTCTGCCCACTCATTGGCGAAAGATCGCTGCTCGAACGGACCCGTGAACGGGTGGCAGCGCTGATAACACGCGAAAATACCTTCTTCAGCCTGACCAGGAAACACGAGCGCTTCTATCAGGCGCCGCTATGGGATGCGCGGCCCGAACAGTTGGTGGTCCAACCTGCCAATAAAGGAACTGCACCTGCGATCCTTTTCAGCCTGTTCGCCATCGTCCGGAAAGATCCCGATGCGATCGTCGGATTCTTTCCTTCAGACCATTACTTCGCGAACGATGCGGCATTCCTTGATCACCTCAGATCCGCATATTCGGCTGCGGAGATGAACTCCGAGTCGGTGATCCTGTTAGGCATCGAACCCGAAAAGCCCGAAACGGCATATGGCTGGATCGAGCCGTCGGAATCACTCTTCGGAGAGATGAAGATGAGCTTTAGCCGCGTCGCTCGATTCTGGGAAAAGCCTTCGCTCGCCGGGGCAAAGAAGCTAATGTCCGAAGGCTGCCTTTGGAACAGTTTCGTCATGGTCGGAAAAGCCCGGGCGTTTCTAGACCTGTTTCGGCAGTATCTGCCCGATATGTTCCGAATGTTTGACATCTCAAAGGATTTGATCGGAAAAGGAACAGAGACGTCGGTCATCACTGCCGTTTACTCATGGTTGAACGAGACCAATTTTTCGACGAGCGTACTCGAACCGGCGGCCTCGAAACTCATCGTAATGCGTGTTGCAGATGTCGGTTGGTGTGATTGGGGAGAACCTAATCGTGTGATCGGAACACTCTCCTCACTTGGCATCAAACCGGACTGGATCGGCGCCGTTGGTACATAGACAAATGATCCAAACCCTTAGGACCGCGCGTGTTGTGCGGTAAACTAACTACATTAAATATGAAAGCAATTGCTGTTAAACCCGGAACGCCGGGTTCCGCCCACCTCGTAGAGATCCCAAAGCCCTCGATCCAGACGATCGACAATGGCCGCGGGGTGCTGGTCAAGGTGCTTCGTGTCGGAGTCGATGGGACCGATAAAGAGATAAATAATGCCGAGTACGGAGCCCCGCCGCCGGGAGACGATTTTCTGGTGATAGGCCACGAAGGATTTGGGGTCGTCGAAGAGGTCGGAGACAACGTGCACGAGCTCAAGCCCGGTGATTACGTGGTCGCAACGGTACGGCGACCGGGAAATAGTATCTACGACCTGATCGGCACCTCGGATATGACGACCGACGACATCTATTATGAAAGAGGGATCAACCTCCGGCACGGATTCCTCTCGGAGTACTACGTCGACGATGCCGATTTTATTGTAAAGGTCCCAAAAGGTTTGAAGAATGTCGGCGTTCTTTTGGAACCGATGACGGTCGTCCAAAAGGGTGTTCATCAGGCATACGAGATCCAGCGGCGGCTTAAAGTATGGAAGCCGAAACGGGCTGCAGTTCTGGGCGCGGGTACGATCGGCTTGCTGGCCGCACTGGTCCTAAGGCTTCGCGGACTCGAGGTCGTTGCCTTTGGAAAGACGGCGAAGCCGTATTTGAATTCTGACCTCCTCGAGGAGATCGGGGCAGAATATGTTTCGACTGTCGAGACTCCACTTCTCGATCACGCAGCTGAAAACGGCGCGTTTGACATCATTTTCGAAGCGACAGGCTATTCGCCGATCGTCTTCGAAGCTATGCAGGCGGTGGCCAAGAACGGGGTTCTGATCCTATCCAGCGTAACCGGCGGAAACAGGGTCGTTGAAGTCCCGGCCGATAAGATAAACCTTGAATTCGTTCTCGGTAATAAGGTGATGGTCGGCACGGTCAACGCAAATCGCGAGTATTTCGAATCCGGCGCCAACGATATGGCTGCTGCCGTTCTCGAGTATGGAGAATGGCTTTCAAAGCTCCTCACGCACCCTGTCAAGGGACTCGAAAACTATGAGCAGCTTTTTGAAGTTCTGACGAATGGTA
Organism: Pyrinomonadaceae bacterium; assembly: GCA_050246275.1. Taxonomy (GTDB): domain Bacteria; phylum Acidobacteriota; class Blastocatellia; order Pyrinomonadales; family Pyrinomonadaceae; genus OLB17. Next base: position 377,406 of record JBFWWI010000002.1, on the reverse strand, counting down.
AAGACGTTATAAAGGCATATTGCGAAGTAGCGACAGAGGCAAAGGCGGCCATCAACTAGCGTCGCCGGCGTTGTGGGTATCGCGGTGCCGCTTTCGATCGCCCAAGGGGGGTCGGCGGCACCCTGTACTTCCGACAGCGACAATGCGATCGCAATAGGAATGGCAGGCTGATGCGTACCGATCCCGCCATAAGTCACTTTGCGATCGCTTCGAATTCGAGAACCGTTTCATTGCCGGCCCTTATCAGCAGCCGATCCCCTTTTATCTCGAAGTGCTTGGCGTTCTGAAGGCCGTCCAAAAACCCACGCTCGATCGACATCCTTTCGTCCGCTTCGCATGCCCGCATCGTTGAGATCAACTGACTGAACGTAATCGACGTCCCATCGGCCGCATAATTTCCGCCGAACACGTTGCATCCGGTGTTTCCGCCCGCCGATCCCTTTTCAGCATCGAAGTTCAGGAACGGAACATCCGGGCCAAGCTCGATCTCTCTGGCACCGATCCGCTTTAGGACCCACTTATGTGCGTTCAGACTCGTCGTACTTGCTCGGCCGTCACCGGCCCCCGCATTCTTAAATCTCATGAGCGGCTTATCCTCCCGCGACAACGTAAGAAGATCGTTCTTGATCTCCAGCCGGTCCGCATCGGCCAAGGCCTTTAGGAAGGCAGCTTCCGTCTGGGTCATCTTTAGGCCGAGGCACATTCGTTTCGTCGTGCCGATACCGAGAGTGCGAAAGTCGCGTCCGCTAAGCTCGAACGATCCAAAGAATCGGTTGCAGGTCCCGTTGCCCGACAACTCCTTTGTGTCCGCGTTGAACTCGATGAACGCCGGCGAGTTCTTTATGCTCCGCCCGTTCAGCTCGACGAGCTTCCACTTGGTCGCGTAGTTACCGGCCTGGGCCAGCGACTGCCTCGACATAAGGCCGGCCGCCACGGCAATAATTACTAAAGTTAAGATCTTTCTCTTCATGATATTTCCCCATTGTTCGGTCGCACGCTGGAAACTGCCAACCGGGTCACGCGTCAACATTAGAACGAGCGAGCCGACCAGGTCTTGCATCGTTGACCTCTCAATATTGACTCACCCCGATCCCGAAATACGTATTATAATGTTCCTCCAGCCGGAGCAATCCGATTTGATTACAACGCTACTCTTCCATTCATCATCTGTTTTTGCGGTTTACCTGCTTTGACAAGCGATCGTTCGCGGAGGATCTATGTCGGCTCACATCACTATCTATAGGAAGTTAGGATCCGTACTGGTTGCGGCCCTAATGGCGGTTTCTATATTTGCGGATACCATTCGTCTAAAGGACGGAAGCATTATTAAGGGAACTATCACCGGCTTCAAGGATGGGCGATTTGTCGTCGTTATTGGCGATGGCGAACGTCGCCGGGAGTTAACATTTGCCGCTTCCGAGGTCGAATCCATCGCATTTGACGGGATCGCCACGTCGGGCCAGACTGCGGCCAGGCCCAACCGGACCTCCAACAGCACACCGCCGCCCCGGGTAGTGATCTCCGATACCGTCGGATCCACTCCGCCCCGGCCGGTTAACGACAAACGGGAAACCGCAGCGACCGTGCCTGTGGTGGACACCTCATCACGCTCTACGCCGCCGACGACCCGCAAGGTCTCAGGCTCGAAGCCGATCGAGGTAAACGTAAAAGTCCTTGCTGACAATTCGAATAATGGTTGGACCAACTCTGGATGGGTCGTACGCAAGGGCCAGAAGATCCGTATATCGGGGAGCGGAGAGGTTGGTCTCGGCGGCGCCAGGCGAAGCGCTCCGGGCGGCCTGAACGATGTGGACGACCCGACAAAGCTGCTCAAGGCTGTGCCGACAGGCGCTCTTATCGCGGTGATCGGTGATGACAATAACGACTTTATCTACATCGGTACGAGCCGCGAATTTGTCGCCCAGCGCGACGGAGCACTGTTCCTGGGCATCAACGAAGGGAACCTGAACGACAACACGGGAGCTTTCGAGGTTAAGATCGAGATCGATCCCGAAAGTGAATAACCGATAGCTTTCTCCCGAGGATCAGATACCATTGCCTTCGCCGTTTACCCTTGTCGCCGTCGCGGGCACGGGGCAGATCGCCCGTTACCGCGGGGCTGGCCTTTCAAATTCCTTGCAATATAACAACCAAACGAGGACAATTTGAATCTAATCCCTAATCGACCTCCGAAGGATATCTGTATGAAAACTCCGTCGAAAACCGTCACGTGTCTTATCTTCCTTTCATTTTTGATATCGGTTAGCGGCGCCTTTGCCCAATCGCGGCCGCAGCGGCCCGACAACCCAAAGGCGGGAGACGGAAAGAAAAATAGCAGGCCAACGCCGAGAACGGAGGAGGAGCTAAAGAAGGAGGCCGAAGAAAAGAAGCGGATCGAGGAAGAAAAGAATTCGGTCTATGTGGACGATCCGATCAAGGTCGAGACGGATATCGTGAGTTTTGACGCGGTCGTCTTCAACAAAAAGACCGGACAGATCATTACCGGGCTAAAAAAAGAGAACTTTCAGGTTTTCGAGAACGGGGTAAAGCAGGACATTTCCAACTTTACGACTCCTGACGCTCCGATCACGGTCACCTTGCTCCTTGAATACAGCAAGTGGACCGAGACCTTCGGCTCAGCTGCCGGGGGCTATTTTGAACCTGGGGTTTACGAAGCGATCCGTCCGGTCGCACAGTTCCTGACCCGATTCATCAAGCCGCCCGACGATTATGCATCGGTCATCGCCTTTGACATCAGGCCGACCCCGATCACGGATTTTACCAACGACCCGGCCCGCATCAACCAGACCATTAACCTCCTCTTGCGCAACCGGCCGGCATTTCGCGAGAACAACCTTTTTGATTCGATCAAATTCACGTTGCTAGGCGGACGGGGCGATAGCGTCGTCCTCGACAACGAAAAGGAAGAGAAATCGGATTATCAGGGAATGGTCGCGGTGAAATCCAAGCGCCGGGCCGTGATCCTTGTAGCCTCGGGCATCGACACCTTTAGCAAGATCAACTACGGCGAAGCCCGCAAGATCATACAGGAGGCAGGAATTCCGATCTACATTATCAGCACCGGCAATCTATTCTATAAGAAGTATGAGCAGTATCTCGACCCTTCTCGGGTCATGCCGGGAATGCCGGATCGGATGACCTTTCTCCAGGCAAAGAACGCGATGAACACCTTTGCTAAAGAGTCGGGAGGAATGCATTTCGAGATGACCTTTGAAAGCGAGATCCCGGCATACCTCGAATCGATCAACGGCCTGCTCCGCAGCCAGTACAGCCTCGCTTACGACCTTGCCAAGAAGCACGAACCGGGTAAGCGTTATAAACTCGAGGTAAAAGTTGACGTCGACGGGGACGGCACGACGGATGACAAGACATTCGTTGTTCAACACCGTCCATACATTCTTGCTCCCAGCGAGAAATAGGATCAGGGCCGGCAAGACATGCCCCTGCACTTGGGAGTGCGGGGGCATTTTTGTTGTATGCTGGCGTCACGCCTGTTATCCTGTTCAATTGGCTTTACGATGAATAAGCAGATCATAGAAAGTTACAGGGCAAAGCTTGCGGCCGAGGAAGGTTGGAGCATCGATCGCGGCGCGGCCCTGCGAATAGCTCTTTGCTATCCGAATACCCACGCCATTGGCATGGCGAATCTCGGACTGCATACGATGTATGAGCTGTTCAATTCTATTCCCGATGTTGCATGCGAACGTGTCTTCTTGCCGGATCCTGCAGAATTGAAGGAATACGAACGCTCGCGCACACAATTGCTTTCGCTCGAAACGCAGACGCCCGTCCGCGATTTTGATGTGGTCGCTTTTTCGATCTCTTTCGAAACCGATTATCTGAATATGGCCCGTATGCTTCAGCTTTCGGGCATACCGGTCTGGTCGTCTGAGAGAAACCACCATCACCCGCTTGTGATCATGGGCGGAGCGGCCTCGTTCCTCAATCCGGAGCCGATCGCTGATTTTACGGATGTCATCGCCGTTGGGGAAGGCGAGATCCTCGCCCATCAGTTGATCGATGCCATTCTGGAGCAGGACTCGAAAGAAGAGATACTCCTGTCACTTGCACGGATCGGACGCGGCTTTTACGTTCCTTCCTTCTACGACGTGATCTATAACGAAGATGGCACGGTCTTCGAGTATCGGCCGGTGCACGAAGGCGTTCCGCGGAGAGTCGGACGGGCATTGGCGGCTGTCAACCCAAAGGAAGGGACGCTCCGACGCGCGTTGAAACGAGGTGAAAAGGAATTGGCCGATTTCCTCTTAAACCAGGACACGTTCTGCCCGTCGACGGCTGTTTGGTCGCCGAATGCGGAAATGGGCGATCGATTGTTGGTGGAGATATCGAGGGGATGCTCTCAGGGGTGCCGATTCTGTTGGGCCGGCTACAATTATTATCCGCCGCGGGTCGTACCGGCAAAGGACATTCTGGCAAAGGCCGCTGAGTGGCGAGGCAAGACCGACAAGATCGGATTGGTCTCGACGGCCGTGTGCGATCATCCCGAGATCTCCACTATTCTCCGCGAATTGCGTGCAATGGACTACAGGATCTCGGTTTCAAGCCTTCGCCTTGACCAGATCTCTGATGAACTTCTCGATGCGCTGGTCGAATCGCGCGACCAGCAGATCGCCGTCGCGCCCGAAACTGGCTCCGATAGGCTCCGAAGAGTGATCAACAAGAATCTGACCAATGACGAGATAGTGGATATTTGCGGGGCGGTATTCGACCGGGGCATGCTCACCATCAAGTTGTATATGATGGTTGGACTGCCCACGGAGACCCAGGAAGACCTGGACGAGATGTTCGTATTGGTCGAGCGGATAAAGGACCGAATGCTTGACGCCGGAAAGCGGTTTGGCCGTGCCGGAAAGATCATCCCATCGCTCAACGGATTTGTACCGAAACCTAATACGCCACTTCAGTGGGACGCTATCTGCGACGAACGGGAATTGAAAAAGAAGATCAGGTACGTCTGCAAAGGCCTTTCCCGTATCCCGAATGTCGATGTTCGGTTCATGTCGGCCCGCATCGCACACGAACAGGCACTATTCTCATCGGGTGATCGCACTGTGGCTAAGGTCATCGACACGGCTGCCCGTTTGAAAGGGGACCTTAACAAGGCTCTTCAGCTAACGGGTATTGATCCGTCGTTTCATACCTCGAGAGACCGCAGCTACGATGAGTTCCTTCCTTGGTCGATCATCGATTCGGGCCTTTCTTTCGACTTCCTGAAGACCGAACATGAAAAAGCACGTGAAGCTCGTTCGAGCCTCCCGTGCCCTGCTGTTGAAAAATGCACTACGTGTGGCGTGTGTCCTTCGACGTGGCTGGCCGACGCACCTGCCGCACTTGTGCAGATACAGCCCGCACAGGTACGCCAGGCAATGGCACTTTGATCATTCCTTGGTCAAATAGCCTTGAGGTGCGGCGACGTAGTCAAAGTCATAGTTGTATTTGTACAGGCCGAACGGCAGCATATTCACTTTCTTTTGATAAGTGACGTGCGCCTGAATGTGGTTCCCCATCGGGACTATCTCGATGAGAGCATCATTCGGAACGTCATTATCCGCAGCTGCTTTCGAAACGTGAGCCTTGACGACCTCAAGAGGCTTCATACTTCCGGACGCAGCCAGGCCCTTCACGACGGCCGTGTCCATCTCCTGCCGAAAGCTCGCACCTTGATATGCTACCGGGATGTAATTGTAGCCTGCGTTTGCCAGCAGTACGATGCCGACTAGAATGATCAGGAATTTGACTGCCGCGCTACCGCGTTCGGAATGTCGAGTATTGGTGGCTGTGTTCATTTTAGAACTCCTCAAGATAAATGCTTTTTGAGAATTTCAATCGTTCAGGATCTCGGAGATGGTTCTTTTAAGGATCGGTTTCGGTATCTGGGTCCCATCGACGACCATCGGTTTGCCTATCCCACCGAGCAGGACCCATTGAAGCGAACTTCCGATGTTTTTTTTGTCGAAATTGAAGGTCTCAAGAATCTCTGAGGGATCGAGGCCGTGCAGCGTCGGCAACCTGCCCGAGCGATGCACAACATCGTTCAACAATTTTACTTCATCCTCAGGGATCAATTCAAGCTTTTTTGAGAGATTTGACGCAAAAATGATCCCGTGGCCGACGGCCTCTCCGTGCTTGAACCGGCGATATTTCGTGAGTTTTTCTATCGCATGAGCGAAAGTATGCCCAAAATTCAGTATCTTACGCGACCGCGGGCTACTATTTCCGACAGTCTCCCGTTCGTCTCCCGCCACGATCGATGCCTTGAATTTAACGTGTTCAGCAAGAAACCCTTCGAGATCCGGATGAGGCAAGCCGGTGGATATCACGTCTTCAGTCAGGCCGAACAGACGCTTTCCGCCGATCGCGCCTTGCTTGATGGCTTCGCAAAAACCTGCGGTAATTTCACGGCCCGGAATGGTTGCGAGCACATTCGTGTCGATCACCACAGCGGACGGTTGATAAAACGTCCCGACCAGGTTCTTGCCGTGTACCGTGTTGATCCCCGTCTTGCCCCCGACCGATGAATCGATCATTGAAAGCAGCGTCGTGGGTATTTGAATGAGCGGGATCCCGCGGAGATAGACCGACGCGGCAAAACCGGCAACGTCGCCAACCACGCCGCCTCCGAGGGCAATAACAAGATCCGTTCGAGAAAAACCGTTATTCGCCAGAAACATCAGGATCTGATCGAGTGTCCGTTGGTTCTTATATTTTTCCCCGTCACCTATCAGGTGGCTAAAGCTCTTGTAACCGGCGCGACGGACCTTTGCCGAGACCTCGCGCCCGTAAAGTCCAAAAATGGTCGGATTCGAGATTATAGCGACCCTTCGGGGATGAATGTCGGAGGCTGTGATCCGATCGGCGATGGCAGATAGCGTCCCCGATCCAATGTGGATCGCGTACGAAGATGCCTGTCGGATGGTCTTGACCTTAACAGTTTTGGACATCAGAGATCGTGATTCGGCCTGGCGGTCCCCGAATTAACCTAGCTCTTGTTGAATGATATCGGCGAGGCTCTCAGCTAACCCGTCGATCATCGCCTGATCTTTCCCCTCCATCATCACGCGGGCGAGATTCTCGGTCCCGGAGTATCTCAATAAAAGCCTCCCCGTTCCGGTGAGCGATCGTTCAGTCGCCAGTACCGCCTCCCGAATCGCTGGGACCTCGTCGAAAGGCCTTTTTTCCTTCACCTTCACATTGACGAGCGTCTGTGGATACCTGACAAATCCAGCCGCCGCCTCTGAAAGCGATCTCCCGGTCTCGCTGATCGCCTGTAACAGGTATAGCGCGGTCAACATTCCATCGCCGACTAGGCTCTTCTCGGGAAAGATTATGTGACCCGATTGCTCGCCGCCGATCTCGGCTCCGCCTGAGATCAATTCTGCCAGAACGTACTTGTCGCCGACATCGGTCCTGACCATTTCGATCCCTTCTGCATTCAGTGCGACCTCGAGTCCCAGGTTGCTCATCACGGTCGCGACCACTTTCTTGTTAAGGAGCCGTCCATGATCCGAAAGGTACTTGGCCATTATCCAAAGAACCGCATCGCCGTCTGCGATCTCTCCGGAGCCATCCACAAAGAGAGCCCGATCCGCGTCGCCATCGAATGCGACGCCAAGATCTGTTTTCATCTCAACAACCCTTTTCTGTAGATGTTGAAGATGCAATGAGCCACAGTCTTCGTTAATGTTCTTGCCGTCGGGTTTGTCGTGAATAGCATCGACGGACGCCCTAAAGCGTCTAAAAAGCTCTGGGGCCAGATCCGATGCGGCTCCGTTCGCACAATCGACCGTGATCGAGAACCGTGAAAGGTCAAGTCCGACAAATGCCTCGGCAAGATGGCCAAGATATGCGGACCTGAATTCGGCAGAGCGGGATGCATCCACAACAGCGTCGTCGATCAAATGTACCGGTTCATTTGTAGCATCGACGTCCGCCTCTATCGCAGCCTCGGTAGATTCCCGGGCCTTTTTTCCGCTCGGATTAAAGATCTTTATGCCATTGTCTTCATAGGGGTTGTGCGAGGCGCTTATAACTATTCCGCCATCAAAGTCACCGTATCCGGTCACATATGCAACACCCGGGGTTGTGATCACACCGGATGAAAGGCATTCAGCCCCGCCCGCGATCGCCCCGGCGTGAAACGCCCTTTCGATCCACCCGCCGGATTCGCGCGTATCACGCCCCGTAACAAAACGAGGCTTTCGCCCCAGTCTCTCCTGCGACAATCTGGCCAATGATCTTCCGATGGTAAAGACCGTCCCCTCATCCAAAGGAAATTCGCCTGCGACCCCTCGGATCCCGTCGGTTCCAAACAACTTCTTCATAAGTTCTCAAGATGTAAGTTATACAGTAGCGTTCGGGGCCGAACAACTCAGCTTGCCATAACATTTGCTTGTATATTCCATAATTTTTTTGATTTTGTTTGACAACACACTGTCGAATAGGCGAATCTAAGAATTGCAGGCCGTTCACACCCTGTTTATTCGAACCTTTTAGGCCAAAAAGCTCTCCAATTTTGCCAACTATGACCAGAGTAGTTTTCTGTATCGTTTCCCTTTTTGCCGGCACGGCTTCGGCGTTTGGACAGATCCGCATTGTCGAACCGACCCCGACGCCCGTAAAAGTGGTGGTAACCGACAATGTACCGGCGTCGGTCTCCACAAGGCCGCGGGTTAGCCCGACCCCGACCCCGATCATTGTGGGCAGTTCGGCCAAAACGGCCGAGGGTCCGAGGGTAACGGCTGAAAGGCCGGCAGTCACGACCGTGCCGGCCCCGGCCACGGAAGGATCGCTCAACCACAAGACCCTTTCATTTCGGGAAATAAAGGCAAAGATCGCAGAGGCAAAGCGGCAGCTCCAGACAAGGCCGATCGCCACGGCGGACGTAAACTCGCCGATGTCGGGCGAGTATGTACGCATCGCTTTTCACGATTGGCGTACAGACAACATCGACTATGTCGTCCTCAGCAAGGATGCCTTCCTATCGCGGGCTGAGGAAAAACTGGTGGCTTCGGAGAACGGCCGACAGCTCAGGATCCGTACGATCCGGGGAAATGGCGTAAATACGCCGATCATAATGATCGATGAACAGGGAGAGGCTCATCTGCCGCTTCTGGTCCAATACCCGGTAGTCCGCGAGGGTAAATATATTGAAACGGCCTATTACATGTCGACGCATCCCGGGCTGGTAAATCCTGAGGTCGTGAACGCAGGACGTCTTTATGTCCGTAATGTGATCGAGGTTGCACGCGAGCGGTTGAAAGCTAAAGGAATTTCCGTGTCACCGAAGATCGCAGATATCGCCGAGCGCCTGGCGGCCGTCGAACACGTCGATCATCTCCGTTTCCGTACCGAACCGCACAGCAAGATCTACGACGACATTTTCACGCTGTTCGCCTTGAACGAAGGTCAGACATATCGTTACTCCGTAAGCTCGGCCGGTGCGGGCGGGATGGTACAGATGATCCCGTCAACGTATCGAATGGTCCGCTCGTGGCACCCGAATGTTCCCTTGATCCCGGATTTTGTCGAAGGGATGCGCGATCACGTCAACGCGGCCCAGGCGATGCTGCTTTATATGAATCGAACCTGGAACGATCTGGCGGCAAGCCCAACGGTGATGGACGCATACAGCAGCGGTATCGCCACCCAGGAACAACTCATGGCAGCGGGCTACAACTCCAACCCCGCACGCCTCGCGGGCTACATCAAACGAGGCGGTGAAAACTGGACGAATTTGATCCCTCGCGAGACCAAGATCTACCTGCAGATCTACGATTCGATCGAGCGTTTCGTGCCGATGGCACCCAGGACAAAATAGATCCGTGCTTGCCAAAGCCCGCGCGTGAACAAGGGCGATACATCCAATTCGATAGTACGGCCCGTGCTCACGCGCGGGCTTGTGCGTCCGCGGCCAGTTCGGACTGTATCTCAACAAACGATTTTTCCACGATATTCGCATCATCGAAGAAAGGGTTGCTCGTAACTTCGATAACGGCCCATGGGGGCGGCTCGAAGGCTTTCAATTCTTCGCGTGAGTTGAATTCGACGCGGGCGCGATTCAGGCCCCACAGCTGCTGGCCGAGGTAGATGTCGAACGCGAATACCCGGCCGTCGAACTCGTGAAAGTAGCGATTCTTGCGGATCTCTTTGCCCTCGAAGGGCTTGAAGTGTTCGTATTCGGCTTCGTTGAGGTAGATGTCGGAGTACTTCCATTCGCCGCGGTGTTCGGGATCGACGGGGAAGCGCTGCTGAAGGATGTGTGTCCACTCTTTGGTCTCGGGTATGCGGATAGAGCGAAGGCGGAGCCGCGTTTCGCGGATGTAATTGTCGAAGATCTGAAGGTGCGCTGCTTGCGGTGTGAGCGGTTCGGGCAGCGCGTCTATCAGAAACGTACGATGAAACTCGGTCCGATAGGTTTTGTCGGGAATCATTGGATTTATTATACTTTTCGTTTCGAGTAATACGGAATGGCAGGTTAATTTCCTGGACCAAGAGGACCAATATGCGAATTCATACATTGATCATTTTCACGTCTGTCGCGGTTTTCTTTGCTGCCTGTGGAGGCTCTACCGAAACCAACACAGCAAATAAGACCAATTCGACGAACGGGAATACCGTGAACACGGGAACCGTAAAAGACCCGCTTGCCGCCCAAACTCCGACGCCGGCAGCGAGCACGAATGACGCACCTACGCTAACACCGGTTTACAAGGCTTATTGTGCTGCGTGGGTGAAGAAGGATGAGGCCGCACTCAGAAAGATCTACTCTTCGGATACGATCGCAGACTTCGAAAAGACGATGAAGGAAGACGGGATCAAGACGCTCGTCGAATTCCTCTCCGACGATCAAGCCTCGAACGAACTATGCGAGGCCCGCAACGAAAAGATATCGGGCGACGTCGCGACGGCCGAGGTTAGGACGAAAGGCTACCCGAACGGCATTACCGTGGTTTTCGTAAAAGAGAACGGCGAATGGAAACTAACCAATCGCCGTCCTGAAGGAGCTTTGAAATAATTGCGGTCGGAGCGGGGACACTCTTGTCCCCATGAGCGTCGCTTCGACGCGAAAGAGTGCTTATGATTCGGGGTCATTGATCGGCTCCGAAACAGTTTCGGCGGAGGAACAGCCGATCGGGCAAGAGTGTACCCGCTCCAACTTAAGCTCCTGCAGCTTTGTATGCCGGCAGCACGACGCGAGCCGGCTTTTCCTTTTTTAGGCCAAGCGCCCAATCCGCCTGCATCAGCGTGTGGATGTCGCGCGTTCCCTCATAAATGACTGCCGCTTTGCAGTTTCTGAGGTAGCGCTCTACCGGATAATCGTTCGTGTATCCGTTAGCCCCGTGTACCTCGATCGCCATCGAGGCCGCTTTTTCCGAACGTGTCGTCGCCTGCCACTTCGCCAGGCTCGCAGCCTTGGCAGACGGCTTGCCTTCATTCTTCAGCCACCCGCACTTCAGCCAGAGTAAATGGGCCATCTGATAATCGGCCTCCATCTCGGCGATCTTTTGTTTCACGAGCTGAAAATTCGCGATCGTCTGGCCCTGTACCTCGCGTGTATTCGCATACGCGACCGAGGCGTCACGCGAAGCGCGGATCACGCCCGTCGCTCCGGAGGCGACCGTATAACGGCCGTTCTCCAGCGAGAACATCGCGATCTTGAATCCTTCGCCTTCCTGGCCAAGCATATTCTCCTTCGGTACGCGGACGTCCTGCAGCGAGAAGTAACCCGTGTTGCCAGCCTTGATCCCCATTTTGCCGTGCAGCGTGCCGCTCGTAAAACCTTCCATCGGGCGCTCGACTATAAAGCACGAGATACCGCGATGGTCGCGAGCCTTCTGCTTTTCGAGGTCGGTCCAGCAGAAGAACAAGAAGTTGTCGGCTACATCGCCGAGCGATATCCACATCTTTTCGCCATTAAGTATCCAGTCGTCCCCATCGCGCTTGGCATACGAGCGCATTCCGACGACATCGGATCCAGCGTTCGGCTCGGTCAGCCCGAAAGTCGCGAGCTTTTCCCCCTTCGCCTGCGGGACTAGATACTTCTGTTTCTGCTCTTCGGTTCCCCACGAATAAACGCTAAGCGAGTTGAGCCCGACGTGGACAGACATCGCCACCCGCAGGAACGTGTCGCAAGCTTCCAGCTCCTCGCAGACCAATCCAAGCGAAATGTAATCAAAGCCCGCACCTCCATATTCCTCCGGAATGCAAACTCCGAGCAGTCCCAGATCGGCCATCATGTCAAAGACGCTGCGGTCGAAATGAGACTTTTCATCCCACTCTTTGATGTAGGGTGCGATCTCGCCGTCACAAAACTCGCGGACGGTCTTTTGCAGGGCTAATTGTTCTTCGGTAAGTTCAAGATCGATCACGGCTTTTTTAATCCTCGCTATTCTGCTTGTGTGATAATATTTGGAACGTAATTTCTAGCTCAAGTCTAACATTTTGCTTATGTTTCCGCGATAAGTGCGTCTGATTTTAGCCTAATATATGCGTATTCGAAGCCTAATATTTACCGCCGGGATCCTCCTTTGCATTCCCCTGGCGAGCGTTGGCCAAAGCCGGGATGCCGGTGATATCCCCGAAATGCCAAAGCTGCTGCCGCTTCGCGACCAGATGACTGTTCGCGAAGGCTGGCTGATGAGGCGCCTTGGCTCAAATCTCCTTCCGATGATGAAACGGCACGGGATCGAGATGTGGATCGTCGTCAACGAAGAGTTCAAGAGCGACCCTGTCACACCCTATATTACGCCGCCCATCCCGATAGTGGGCCGCCGCGATATATTCATCTTCATCGACCGTGGAGAACGGATCGAGCGGATAGCGATGGTCCGGTACGATGAAGAGCAGCTCCGCGATCATTATCGCTTCGTAATGCCAGCACGCGACAAGTTTGGCGACGAGTTGAGGAAGATCGTCGACGAGCGAAACCCGAGAACGATCGCGCTGAACATCGGCGGGACCCGTGGTCAGCAAGCAGGGTTGAGCTATGACGCATACAAGTTTCTGGCGGATTCACTCGGCGCGGAGAACGAAAAGAAGTTCGTCTCGGCGGCGAACCTTCTGACCGAGTTCTTTGACACACGCGTACCGGGCGAACGCGAGCATTACGCGAATGCCGTACTTGCGACCGACGTCATCACTCGCCGGGCACTTTCGAGCGAAGTGATCAAGCCCGGTAAGACCACGGTCGGCGAGGTTCGGTGGTGGATGCTTCAACGGGTGAACGACCTTGGACTGACGGTCTGGTTCCAGCCCGACCTTCGTATCCAGCGGCAACAGGAAACAACGGGTCTCACCGGGCAGTTTCTCAGCACGGCTAAAGAGGCGGACGTGATCCAGCCCGGCGATCTTGTGCACGTCGATTTTGGCTTGGATTACATGGGGCTATCCACAGACTGGCAAAAGCACGCGTATGTCCTGAAACCCGGCGAGACCGATGCCCCGGCCGGGCTGAAGGCCGCCCTAAGGAATACTAACCTGCTGCAAGACACCTTGTTTGCCATCGCACGGGCGGGGATGACGGGCACCGAGGTATATGAGAAAACGATGGCCGAAATGAAGCTCAAAGGTATAGATGCCATGATCTATTCGCACCCGATCGGTGCACATGGCCACGGCCTCGGGCCATCGATTGACTTTCGCGGCAACATCGGCGGAGGTGCGAACAAGATCATACCCGGATCATTTATGTCGATCGAACTGAACACCTCCACACTGGTTCCGGAGTGGAAGAACCAGAAGGTCACGATCATGGCCGAGGACGACGCGGTAATGACCGATAAAGGTTACGAGTTCATTCGCCCTCGGCAGACGGAATTCTATTTGGTCAGATAGCTGGAACGCGAACATCCTCACCCGCATTGGCCCGTCCATTTGTATGATCACAGTCTCCAAGGCACTCAAGTTCGTTACCCGAGAAACGCCGAAACTCGGAGTTGAACGCATCGCGCTCGAAGGGTCTATCGGCCGCGTCCTCGCCGAAGACATCATCGCCGACTCCGACCTTCCGCCGTTCGATCGGTCGCAGATGGACGGATACGCGGTCAAAGCTGCCGACACAACGAAAACCCCAGTCACGCTCACCCTCGTCGGCGAATCTGCCGCGGGCCGCGGCTGGCGTAAAACGCTGAGGTCCGGCCAGGCGGTCCGGATCATGACCGGTGCGTCGGTCCCGGCCGGTGCAGATGCGGTGCAGAAACTGGAGCTTGCACGCGATGACGGTGATACCGTGACAATTATCGAGCCGACCGAGACCGGCCGGTACATCGTCCCAAAAGGCAGAGAGGTTAAGAAGGGGACGACCGTCTTACGAAGCGGTGTGCGGATCAACGCTTCGAATATCTCGGTTCCGGCAGCTTTTGGATACGCGAAGGTGAAAGTCTCAAAACGGGCGAGAGTGGCGATCATCTCGACCGGCAGCGAGATCGTGGACATCAAGAAAAAGCCCGGCCGCGACCAGATCCGCAATTCGAATTCGATAATGTTGAAGGCGTTGTGCGAACAGGCCGGCGCGGTCGCAACGGTTTATCCGAACGTGAGCGATGATGTTTCAAATTTGAAATTTCAGATCTCGGATGCCTTGGTAAACTCAGATATGCTGATCACGACTGGCGGCGTATCGGTTGGAAAGTATGATCTGACCAAGCTTGCCTTAAAGGAGCTGGGAGCCGAGATCTTTTTTGAGCGTATCGCACTCAAGCCCGGCAAGCCGACCGTATTCGGAAGGCTCAAAAAGACGGTCGTTTTCGGGCTGCCGGGCAATCCGGTGTCGGCCGCCGTGACGTTTTATCTGTTTGTGAGAAAGGCAATTGCGATCATGCAGAGTTCAAATTCGAGCGAACTTGAGGGTGCGACCGCCATTGCCTCAAAGCCTATTCGTTCCACAAAAGAGCGCGATGCCTATCTACCGTCCGCTCTCGAAATAAGCGACGACGGGCGGCTGCTCGTCGAGCCGCTTCAATGGTCCGGATCGTCTGATCTCGTTGGTTTCTCACATGCCGACGTGCTCGCTGTCATCCCGAAAGGCTCTAACGTCGGTGCAGGACAGACAATTGACATACTGCTGCTGCCCTGAACTTTGCGTTCTTTGCCCCTTTGCGGGAAAATTCGTTTCACGATGTCAGAGCTTTCTCATTACGACGAAAATGGCAGCATCCGCATGGTCGATGTGTCGGCGAAGGAATCAACCACAAGGCGAGCGGTCGCGTCAGGCAAGGTCATACTCTCTACCGAAACTATCTCGAAGTTGAACGCGAGCGAGAATCCGAAAGGCAACCCGCTCGAGATCGCCCGGATCGCGGGGATCATGGCCGCAAAGAGAACGTCGGAATTGATCCCGCTCTGCCATCCGATCGCACTCTCTAAAGCTGATGTGAAGATCGAGTTCGTCGAGGGCGGCCTCGCGATCGAAGCCGAAGCGGTCACCACCGCACAAACCGGGGTCGAAATGGAGGCACTAACCGCCGTCTCCATCGCTGCCCTGACCATCTACGATATGTGCAAAGCCGTGCAGAAGGACATCGAGATAACCGACATTCGCTTAGAATCCAAAACCGGCGGGAAAGCCGATTACGTTGCACAAGCCCGCGTGTAAGCAAGGGCGATACCTCCTCGATAATAACCCTTGCATACGCGCGGCCTTGTGTATTTCGAAATTCGTAGCCCTAGACCGAACTTTCGGGTAAACTTATTCGTAACTAACTGCACCTACTTCTAAGAGGGAGAATTACGCCGATATGAGATACAAAGTCGCACGTGAAGCCGAACCGGCATTTACGCTATTGATCATCGCTACGCTGGTCAGCATCGGGCTCTGGGTGATCTCGTGGTACATCCCGCTTTTTGCGTATCTCACCTATCCGCTGAGGATATTCGCGACCTTTATACACGAAGGCGGTCACGCCCTTGCAACGGTGGTCACGGGCAATTCTGTGCAAAGCCTTACTGTCTCGCCTGACGGAAGCGGCGAGGTCTATTCTCTCGGGAACGGTTTGCTGTCGGGACTTCTGATCTCGAGCGCGGGCTATCTCGGCACGACCGCCTTTGGGGCAGGCCTGTTGGCCTGGATGCGATTCGGCCGCTCGTCTCGTATAGCCCTGCTTGTCTCTGCCGGTTTCGTAGCGGTGATGACCATCGTTTTTGGGGTGTTCGCACCGTTTTTCAACCTCTTTTCGACCTCGACCGTCGGCGGATTCTTTTTCACCATCTTCTCGGGTTCCGTACTCGCGATCGGACTCGCGGCCATCGCAAAGTTTGCCACGGCAAAATGGGCAAACTTCGCCGTCGCGTTTCTTGCGGTACAGTGTCTGCTAAACGCCGTTTTCGACCTCATCAACGTATTCTTCATTTCGTCGATGACCTCGATGCATTCCGACGCCGCAAACATGGCCGCCGCCACAGGCATCCCCGGTCTTGTTTGGGTGCTCGTCTGGATGGTCGTCTCGGTCTTGATGATCTCCATCGGACTCCGCGTCTACGCTGTCAACAAGAACAAAGCGGCCGCAGGCGATTCGGTTTTTGAGGACTGACGGAACACGGACATTCCTGTCCGCGTTCCATTGCCACTTACTCCCATTCGTGATACAACTTTTTTCCTATGAAAGCCACGCTTCTTCTGTTGGTGCTCGCAGCCGGGATCTCGGCTCAGATAAAAAGACCAGAACCACCGCCGATGAAAGTGCCTTTTGCCGAATCGCTGCAGGCGGTCGTGGTGACCACCGATGACTGGACCGCGACGAGTGGCGAGGCTCAGGCATATGAGCGAAAGGATCCAACGTCGAAGTGGAAGGCTTTTGGGAAAGAATTTGATATCGTCCTCGGACGCACGGGGCTGGCCTGGGCGCAGGATTCCGCTCCGGAAACGGTCGGGGATTTCAAGAAAGAAGGTGACGGCAAGTCACCCGCGGGGATGTTTCCATTGACGTTCGGCTTCGGAAAGGCCGAATCGATAACCTCAAAGCTCTCGTATCGCAAGATCGAGGATCAGACCGAGTGCGTGGACGATCCAGAATCGACACACTACAACAAGGTTGTCGGACGCCTTCAGGTCGGGATCTTCGATTGGAAGAGTTCCGAGAAAATGGCGTTGATCACGCCCGAGTACGATCTCGGGGTTTTCGTCGGATACAACTCTTATCCGGTCGTAAAGGGCAACGGTTCCTGCATTTTTCTCCATATCTGGAAGGACGCGAGATCGCCGACGAGCGGATGCACCGCGATGGCCCGCAATGATCTCGAAAGGATAGTTGAATGGCTCGACCCAACCAAGAACCCGTACCTTGTGCAGATGCCAGAGGGCGAGTATTCAAGATATAAAAAGGCGTGGAATTTGCCGGATCACAAATAACTCTCGGCGAGATGCCGGTCGGCGGTAGATTGCTCGTGCGGTCAAAGAAGGACTGGCGCGTCGCGGTCG
Organism: Pyrinomonadaceae bacterium; assembly: GCA_050246275.1. Taxonomy (GTDB): domain Bacteria; phylum Acidobacteriota; class Blastocatellia; order Pyrinomonadales; family Pyrinomonadaceae; genus OLB17. The sequence continues at coordinate 359,951 of JBFWWI010000002.1, read as the reverse complement.
TTGCCCGCAAGACAGATGAGTTCATCTCCATCTCCATCGCCTCGCCCTCCGGACACAACTACCGTATCCGCCGCGGCGCCGACGAGGCGATCTATCTCGACGGCATCATTCCCTTTTTGCCTCGCGAAGAATCCGAACCCTGGCGTGACAATTTTCCTGGTTATGACCTTCGCTGGTGATCAGTTGGCTGCCGGCTTTGCCGTACCGACGGCAAGGACCCTCATCCGACCAACTTCCTGAACAAAGACGACAAATCGTGTTTTCCCGGCCTTGATGCCAGCGACCTCGGGAAAAGGTATCGATGCTTTGAACGCAGCCTCACCGGCCGCAACCCGCCCTATTGTAGTTAAACTCCGCACCACGCCGGTGTGCAGTAGTCGTTGTCCGCCGTTCTCGCCAGAAAGGACGTCCGTTTCCAACCCGTCTTCAGCCACTGCCAAGAGCACGGTCGCTGCCTCGTGCGAAGGCAGTTCATCGATCGAGATCTCGATATTCGCGTCCGACGCATTAAGCCTTATCGTACCTTTTGCTGAACCCGCGGCGGCCATTACTGCCTCGGTGGCCTTTTGCCCATTGCTGCCAACGAACTGGGTCTCGCCATCGACGATCATTTGCGGAGTGTAGTTAGAATCAAGGCCCTTGGCGATCGTATAGGCATTCTGGCGATCGCTGAACGAACGCGACGAGTACCGGTCCTTCCACCCGAGGCGGTCCCAATAATCAACATGAAATGCCAGCGAGACGACCTCGGCCCCGGCAACCGGCTGCTTCTCCTGAAGAAAGGTCAACTGACGGTCAGCCGGCGGACAACTCGAGCATCCCTCGGAAGTAAAAAGTTCGACAAGTACGGGACGCCGTTCCCCGTCGTATGATCGGGGCTGCGCCAACTCGGTGAGGGCCGGCAATTCACACTGCACCGCTCCGGAGTAAGACGTCCAGAGCCCGAAAACCGACGCTGTAAGAACGGTCAGCGCTGCGATCACAAGTGAAAGTCTCATTACCCTACAATGTCGGACCTGTGCCCATTTTATTCCCTTTTTGTTTCATCATTGCAACGTGTTAACATCGAGTTTTGCCCATTAGCCGGAGTTTTGAGCTATGCAGCCTGCCCGTAAGAAAGAACAAGCGATCGAGGTCCGCGGAGCCCGCGTTCACAACCTGAAAAATGTCTCCGTTTCGCTGCCGCACAACAAGTTTACGGTTATTACCGGCGTATCCGGCTCGGGCAAATCTTCGTTGGCATTCGATACGATATACGCCGAGGGGCAACGCAGGTACGTGGAATCCCTTTCGGCCTATGCCCGCCAATTTCTCGAGCGGATGGACAAGCCGGACGTCGACGAAATTACGGGTATCGCGCCTGCGATCGCGATCCGCCAAAAGAATTCTACTCGCAACCCGAGATCGACCGTAGCGACGCAGACGGAGATCTACGATTACCTCCGCCTGCTGTACGCACGCGCCGGCCAGACCTTCTGCCATGTCTGCGGCCGCGAGGTAAAGAAGGATTCTCCGGAATCGGCGGCCGATGAGATACTCGCGACGCTTGAACCCGGGGTCCGTTTCTACGTACTTTTTCCGATCTTGCAGGATAATCCGAGCCGCGTCGTAAAGGCGAGAAAGGGCACCCGGGTGAAGGCGTCTGCGGCAGATCTAAGTGTCTCTGCCTACCTCATCTCGCTGCTTCAGCAGGGCTTTTCCCGGCTCTATCGCGATGGCAGCGTGATCGAACTAGGCCGGCCGGAAGATTATCCGTTCAGTGATTTTCAAGACACATTTGTGCTTATCGACAGGCTAAAGGCCGACCCGGACATCCGCCAGCGTCTCGTCGATTCGCTTGAGACCTGCTTCCGCGAGGGTCACGCTGCCGTGATCGAGGTCGCAGGCACACAGGGGCAAACTAACGATCCACTCAGGTTGAATTTCTCTGACCGCTTTGTGTGCAAATACGACGGCACGCCATATGAAGAGCCGGAGCCTGAGCTTTTCAGCTTCAATTCGCCGTACGGTGCGTGCCCGACCTGTCAGGGATTCGGCAACACGATCGGTGTCGATTATGACCTCGTCGTTCCCGACCCGCTGAAGTCGATCAAGGATGGAGCCATCGAACCATTCACGCGGCCGCAGTATGCATGGGCGCAGAAAGAACTGCTTAAATATGCCGCCTCCGCAAGTATCGACATAAAAGTTCCCTACGCCGACCTTCCCGATTTTCAGCAGAATTGCGTGATCTATGGCGATGAAGGATGGAGAGGAGTAAAGGGATTCTTCCAGTGGCTTGAAACTAAGAAATATAAGCTCCATGTACGGGTGTTCCTGGCGAAATTCCGCGGCTACACAAAATGTCCGGACTGTAACGGCTCGAGGCTCCGGCAAGAGGCCCGCGACGTAAAGGTCGGCGGACGTGATCTACCGGGTATCCTGGATCTCTCGATCGCGGATGCATTTGCATTCTTCGAAACGCTGAAGCTCAGCGATGAGCGTGCCAAGATCGCTGAAAAACTGCTCCTCGAGATCCGTCGGCGGCTCCGGTTCCTGGTCGAGGTCGGCCTCGATTATCTGTCGCTGAGCCGTCTTGCCGCGACTCTCTCGGGCGGAGAAGCACAGCGGATCCAGCTCGCTACAAATCTCGGTTCTTTGCTCGTCGGAACGCTTTATGTGCTTGACGAACCGAGCATCGGCCTTCACCCGCGCGATAATGCCCGGCTGGTAAAGATACTTCAGAGCCTGCGGGATATAGGGAACACGTTGCTCGTCGTCGAGCATGATGAAGAGACGATGCGTGCGGCCGATCATATCATCGACATCGGCCCTTTTGCCGGCGAGCTCGGTGGCAATATCGTGTTTGAGGGCCCTTTCAAGGCCCTAATGAAAAGTAAGACGTCGCTCACTGCAAAATACCTTCGCGGCGATGCCGAGATAAAGGTCCCGCAGAAACGAAGGAAGCCCGGCGACGAATGGATCAAGATCACCGGGGCACGCGAACATAATCTCAAGAACATTTCGGTCGAGATCCCGCTGCGCACGCTTGTCTGTGTGACCGGCGTTTCCGGTTCGGGTAAATCGACGCTGATCCACGACGTGCTCTACGCGGGCCTAAAGAAGCAAAGAGGCGAGTGGAACACCCATGTGGGGCTTTTCAAAGAGTTGAGCGGCGGTGAGCACATCGACGACATCATTCTCGTTGATCAGTCCCCGATCGGCCGCACGCCGCGGTCCAATCCGGTCACGTATATGAAGGCCTACGATGCTATCCGGGACGTTTATGCATCGACACAAGCCGCGAAAACGAAAGGTTACGGCCCGTCACACTTTTCATTTAACGTGCCCGGCGGCCGCTGCGAGACGTGTCAGGGCAGCGGGACCGTGATCGTGGAAATGCAGTTCCTCGCCGACGTCGAGCTGACCTGCGAGGATTGCCGAGGGACCCGCTTCCGCGAAGAGATCCTGAACGTGAGATACAAGGGCAAAAATATCGCTGAGGCCCTGGAGCTAACAGTTCGCGAAGCGATCCTGTTTTTCAAAGACGCCAGGAAGATCGTGAACAAGCTAAAGGTCCTGGAATCGGTCGGCTTGGGATATCTCCGCCTCGGCCAATCGGCAACCACTCTTAGCGGAGGCGAGGCTCAGCGCGTAAAGTTGGCGTCCCATCTTGCGCTGACATCGAACTCGAACAGCCTGTTCATTTTTGATGAGCCGACAACGGGCCTGCACTTCGAGGATATAAACAAGCTACTTGGAGCCTTTCGCGCCCTGATCGATAACGGCGCAAGCCTTGTCGTCATTGAGCACAACCTCGACGTCGTAAAAACCGCCGACTGGATCATCGATCTCGGCCCCGAAGGCGGGGTGGGCGGCGGGCACGTCGTCGCGGCGGGTACACCCGAGAAGATCGCCAAAACAACCGGCTCGCACACCGGTATTTTTCTTGCGGACATCCTTAAATAACGGCCCTAATCATCGCCAAACTTCCGCCTCCAGATCGGCGCTATCTGCTCCATCACCTTGCAGTCACAGTACCCGCCGTTGTTGTTAAGCCAGCTTGTGAACTTTGGGAAATTCAGTCCGCGGTCCATCATGAATTTCATCGAGAGTCGCAGGCTGTGATTACATTCCGACTCGTACAATTCGTCTTCGAGATGGTCGAGCAGTTCGCTGACCGTCTCCTGACGTTCCGGGAGCGACTCAAGAAACCTTTCAAGCTCTTCGCCGCTTAGCTGCTCGAGATTCTCTATTTCCCTTTTTCGAAGTATCGCCATAAAGATGATGTCGAGTTGAATTCAAAATACCCTCTCATCTTAACATCGACCGAACGAAGGCTCCCCCGACTCTTTAGAAGAGTCGTTCCAATACGCCTTTTCGCTTTACGATATTCTTATAGTCCCACTGAATTTCTTTTGACTTTCGGAGCCAACGCCTTAGGGCCTTGGTATCGATCTCGGAAACGTCGTTATAAAAGACAGAAGCATCTTTGAACTTCGCTCCGCGAACTTTCAGGCCTTCTTCGTCAAAATCCGCACCGCTCCAGAACATCAGCCTGATACCGGGCTTTTGTTTGCTGTAACCGACGATCGGGTTCCCATCCAAAAACCAAACGGGATGCGCGTGCCAGACCTTGTTCTCCGCTTTGGGGAGACCGCGATCTATCTCGAGCGCGAGTCTATCGCAAATTTCCCGGTCATTATCCGAGAGCGCCATGTTGTATGCCTTGACTTGTTCGTCCATCGCGATCATTCTCCTGATCCGGCGGCCTGGGCCGAGTCGGTCAGCAAAGCCTCAAGCCGGTCATAACCGAGCGACAGGCCCTCTTCCATCGGCGACTGCAAAACCGTATCGCGTGCCTCGGCCGAGGCATATCGCATCGTATTAGTAAGCGTGGTAATGCCATCTGCCTCGACGAATGTGACCGTCGATATCGCCTCGCCCGGGTACCATGGGTCGTCGAATTGTTCGGTGCAAACGATGCGATCCGGCCGCGAGACCTCACGATACTCTCCTCCGGCACCCATCTCGATCTCGTCCTTTTTCCAAACCCAACGGTAACGTCCGCCAACCTTGAGGTCGATCTCGCAGACGGCGAGCGACCATCCGTCCGGGCCGAACATCCACCGCTTCAGGTAGGCGCACTCCGTGTGAGCCTTGAATACCAGTTCCCTGGGGGCGTTGAATGCCCTGCTTATCACTAATTCCCTCTCCCCGCTCGACCTTACCGTGACTTTACCGCTACTCATTGTTCTTCTCCTTTTTCCTGGTTCTCCTGACTTTGGATCCTAACTTCATTTCCTCAAGCAGCAGATCGAGATTATCGTACCTTGCCTCCCAAAACTCCCGATACTGCTCGATCCACTTGTTCGCCTCCTGCAGCGGTTTCGGCTCTAACCGCCTCGGACGTCTCTGTTTATCCAGTCCCCTTGAAATGAGCCCGGCCCGCTCAAGCACCTTTAGGTGCTTGGAGATCGCCGGCTGGCTCATCTTGAATGGCTTCGCAAGGTCGTTTACCGAAGCCTCGCCGGTCGCAAGCCTTGCCAATATCGCCCTTCGCGTCGGATCCGCGAGAGCGGCGAAGGTCAAGTCCAGCTTGCTGGATGTCGAATTAATATAACCCATTGGTTTGATAACTATCTAGTTATATACTATCTCGCCCTCAAGTTGTCAACAGAAACTTGATCGACGCCAATTCTCATTCCGTTACGGGTTGGTTTCTTGCGGCTTCCTCGGCTTCGCGCCGCTTTATCCCTTCACGCCCGTCATAAGTTAAGAACTTTGGAAGCAAAAAGGCGGCACCGAGCACCGAGGCCACGCAAAGTACGCCGCCCGAAACAAGCGCCGTCCTTAGACCGAACTTTTCCGCGACTACACCCATCTTTGCACTGCCGAGCATCGGGCCCGTCAGATAACTGATCATTTCGATGCTCGCAAGCCGGCCACGCAAATGATTTGGTATGGTCTGGTTCCAGATCGATCCCCGGAAAATGCCGGATATCATATCGAAGAAACCGGCCGCTACCAGGAACAGTAGGGCGACCACGATACTATCCGCCAACCCGAACAAGAAGATCGCAACACCCCACAGGACGGCGGCCCCCATTACCATTAGTCCGTGCCGGTTGATCTTTCGGGTCCAACCTGAGGTAAGACTCGCCAGAAGCGCGCCGGCCGCGATCGCCGCCGGGAAGAACCCGACATATTTTTCACCGAAATATACGGCCAGTGCCGGGTACAGCGCCTGAGGCATCGCAAAGAACATCGCCGCGATGTCGATAAAATACGTTCCTACAAGCTCTTGTCGGGAAAAGGCGTACCTCCAAGCCCTCTTTATCCCTGCCCAGCTCGGGCGCTCCGCGTTGTCGGGGGCCGCTACGGACGAGATCGCGTAAACCGCGTAGATCGTTCCGGCGAACGTTACCAGGTCGATCGCATATGCCGCCGATGGCCCCAGCGTCACCGCGATCACTCCGGCGAGGGCGGGGCTTATTATCGCCCCGAGGCTCCAGCGGATCGAGTTCAATGCCATGACCGCCGACATAAGTTCCGGCGGTATCACTTTCTGTATGAACGATTCGAAGGCGGGCCGCTGTATCGCCGCCAGCCCAGCGTGTATCGCTACACAGAGGAAGAGAAGCCAGACCTGAGGTTGAGGCAAGAGCGAATTCGCAAGTAATAGCGCGGAGGTCGCGCCCTGTCCAAACTCTGTAAGCCGCAGTAATTGCCGTTTGTCAAAGTAATCCGCGAGCGCTCCACCGACAAAGGCAAGGATCACCATCGGTATGAACTCCGCCAGATAGATGTAGCCGACCATCGCGGATGATCCCGTCAGTTGATACATCTGCCACGGGACGACGATGAACGTCATCATCGATCCAAAGAAGGAGATCAACTGGCCAAAAAAGAGCAATCGATAATCTCTGGAGACTCTAAGAGGTGACAGATCGAGAAGCATTTCAGTAGGTGCCTAATTCTCGCAAAGTTTGGCGCAGAAGTCTGTTACGGACGCATATAGTTGGTCCAATTGAATAGCCATGTTGCGTACGTGTTCGCAAGGAAGGCCCAAACGTAAGCTGCCCGCTCGAGCCGCGAAATGCGGTGCGGCGAATTTTCCAGCGTGATCAAGAACAACCACGGCAGACATACGATGAAGTAGCGGTACCCGAACTGCCAGCCGCCGGAGTTGCCGTGCGACCACAGGACCAGCGTGATCACAGCGATCGCGATCCAGGCGCACCGTTTGAGAACTGCGTCCCGGGCACCAGAACGCAGCGCAAAAAGCAAGAACGGGCTGATGATGAGTATGGACGAACTGAATGCGTCAGGGGCGAGATATGGAAATGCATCGCGGATCTCCCACGGCTTAAAGAGCATCTCCCACACCTGCCGCGGGATGTATGTCGGCGAAAAGATGCCGTTCGAATACCAGGGCTCGTCGAGAACGCCGGGGATCCGCGCATACCCAAAATCGGCGATCGATCCGAATCGGACATAATTGTAGCCTAACGTTGCAATTCCAAGCCCAAATGGAATGCTGCAGAACCGTGCGAGCGGCTTAACCGTATCGGTCAGCATTGCGTCACGCTCTTTGTTCTCACCGGCGGGCGATACATATCTCCGCCGATAGAGCAGATACATAAAGATCGGAGCGGTGGGCAGGATCTCGGTCCGGTTCCCAAAGGCTAGCGCAAAAAATGCTCCTGCGATCAACGGGCGCCGGTCGATCGCGGTGTAGTAGATGGCTCCGAGTTGACCGACCAGAGCAAAGCCCAGTGCGATCTGCCAGGCCCCGCCGATGGTGATGTTCGCCCACGCCCACGTGCCGAACAATATACCCAGGGACATCAACACCGTCCGCCGCTCGCCGAGTTCGTAGGTGGCGGCCGTCCTGAGCAGATAATGCACCGCAATACCCGCGACTATTGCCGCGATCGCCGCCGACGGCATATTACCAATGATCCCGGCACTCGCGAGTAGAGCGAAAGGCAGCATCGAGAGAACGCTCCCAAGCGGAAACACGGAATACCATTTCCCGTCGAAGCTAACGAACTCGTTGAGCCAGACGGGAGGCTTTTGGGCGAAGCCGATCGAGCCGTTCAAAAGGTTCTTCGCGACGCGGAATGTGTAATCGTAATAATGGCCGGGATCCGGGTTGGAAAAATAGTAGATCACCGCCGACGCGGCGACAAGGGCCGGAAAACTGTACGACGTTGCCCTAGGCACCGTAGATCTTTAGCTTGAATTCGTCCTTGGCGGTATAGACCTCGGCCCGCCGCCCGGCAAAGCGTTCAGATTGTTTTAGAATCATCGGAAGGCCGCCGCGGGGAACCGATGTGCCGTATTCGCGTCGGCTAAAAATGGAAGCTATCTGCGGATTTAGCCGCTGGGTGATCCCATACCTAATGGCGCGTGACGCAGGCGGCACGAAGCCTTGTGTGCGCCGTGCATTAACGAATTCAATGAAGTTGTCGTAAATGGAAATTCGGGTCTGGATGTCGCGAAGCGCGAAGTCCCGATGGATGAGGGCGTTCGCGACCGCTTCTCTGATCGCGTACAAATGATAGTTGGACCGGGCCGCAACAGGCGCCCCGACAAGGTGCAGGCCCTTCTTCGCGGGCTTGTCCTTAGCAAGATCGCAGTATCGTTGGATGAATTTGAGAAGCGTCTCATACTGCGTATGAAGATTCCCGCTCACCACCTGCCTTTCGACCAACTGTGCATTCCCGTTCTCACCGGAGAACCGCTCGATGGTCACGATCGAACGCGGAAAAAGCTCCGGCACGCGTTCATCCTTTCCAAATAGGACGAGAGCCGCGACGGTAGGAAAAAAGTCGTCCGCCCCGCCAACCGCAAGTATCAGGTCCTTCTTCAAGAAGTCCGCCGTTTGATAAAGGTTTATCGTCGGGCTCACATCCTCGAACGCAGCGGCGAAGGACCATAGCAGGCTATCGTCAAAGTCCTTCTCCTCGGCCGTGAACAGCGGAATGTTCTCGTACGCGAGCGGTCGGATCTCGTCCAGCCACATCGAAAGCTGCTCACGCGAGACCTCGCGTTTCTCCGCCCCGAAACGCATATAAAATCTGCCCTCGCGCGTACGATAGGGTTTACGCTTCGGCTGCACGTCGAGGGCGACGACACGCTTACCGCTGTCGAATGCGACCGTATCGATCAACGGGATGATCGGCGGAACGATCTCTTCCCTGCATATCCTGCCTAGTTCTTCCTGAACCCATTCGGGATTTGAAACGCCCTCGATCCGAAGCTGATCGTTGACGCCAAATATAATGGTTCCGCCATTCGTATTCGCGAGCGCGACGATGCCCTGGGTTATCCTTTCCGAATTCGAAAGCCGGACCTTAAGTTCGAGATATGTGTCCTCACCGCCTCGTATCAACCGAAGCAGTTCGGTCCTTGTCGTTAATTGTGCGGGCTGGGTTAGTAGATATTCTTCGTGGGAACGATCCGCCTGAAGGTCTGAACGCTGACTATGTCGGAATCTTCGTCGGGCCATACTTTCCGGCGTTTATTTCTGTCAAGACGGAACGCCTGAGGGTCCGCCCGAATGCCCGCGCAGGCGAGCATTACTGGAATTTAGGGCATCAAGAGCCTGAACTTATTGAAGCACGAAGCGTTGATAATGTAAATGCGTTCGCCCGTCTCCGTTCTTTCTCGAGAATTGACAATCGTCATTGCATTGCATTATCTACTTAGTACGCATTTCTCACGCTCACTGTGGAATCAGAACGTGTTACAGCATACATTGGTCTGGGTTCGAATCTCGGCGATCGGGCGGGCAATTTGATCTATGCGATCCGAGGATTGGTCGAGGCAAGTTTTCTGGTGACCAAGCTCTCGGCGGTGTACGAGACCGAGCCCGTCGGCATGCCAGCGGATATTCCCTTTCTCAATATGGTGGCCGAAATTAAGACCGAGGCGGTCACACCATCCCAGATGCTGGCACGCTTGCTTCGCATCGAATATCTCCTTGGGCGAACGGACAAATCCCAGAAAAAGCCGCGCACCATTGACCTCGACCTCTTGTTCTTCGGACAAGCGCGGACCGATACACCGTTCCTCACCGTACCGCATCCGCGGCTGCATCTCCGTAATTTCGTGCTTGTTCCGATGGCCGAGATCGCTCCTCTCCTAGTACATCCGATAATGGCCAAGGACATTCGCACACTTCTTCGTGAATGCCCCGACGCATCCTCCGTCGTCAGGTGGAATCCGTCCGGGCAAACGGTCGCCGGCGTCGGCGAAAGCGCCTGAGCAGCCCGTGCAAGTTCTGGATGCTAGACTTGAAAAGGCCAAAGGTCTATATTCATTAACAATTTATGGCCTATCTAAAACCGGATAAACCCGAGAAAGTTTTTGTTCCGGCTCTCCGCGAAGCCAAAGAAAAAGGCGAAAAGCTCGCCTGCCTTACCGCGTATGACTATCCGACCGCCCGCATCGTCGATGAAGCGGGTGTGGATATGATCCTCGTCGGGGACAGTATGGGCAACGTCATTCACGGCTATGGAAATACGATACCTGTAACCCTCGATGAGATCTGCTCGGCCACAAAGGCCGTCAAGCGTGGAGCGAGCCGGGCACTCATCATCGCAGACATGCCGTATGGGAGTTTTCACACAGGCGATGACGAGGCCGTCCGTAATGCCCTGAAGCTGATGAAGGACGGCGGCGCCGAGGCCGTTAAGCTCGAAGGCGGACGAAACCGCGTGGGGCTCGTTAACAGGCTGGTGGATGAAGAGATCCCCGTAATGGCGCACATCGGCCTCACGCCCCAATCCGTTCACAAACTCGGCGGTTATCGAGTGCAGGGTAAGACGGCCGAATCTGCAAAGATCCTCATTGAAGATGCAAAGATGCTTGAGGAGGCAGGTGCATTTGCGATCGTTCTCGAGCTTGTGCCCAGAGAGGTCGCGGAGATCATAACGAATGAACTGACCATCTCCACGGTCGGGATCGGAGCCGGCAGTGCGTGCGATGTCCAGGTCCTCGTCCTGCATGACCTCATCGGATTTACTTTTGGCCGCCAGCCCCGCTTCGTTCGCCAGTACGCAAATGTCAGCGAGGTTATCACCGAGGCCATCACGCGTTGGATGGACGACGTCAGGAGCGGATTCTACCCCAGCGAAAAGGAATCTTACGGATTGCCCGACGATGTCGAACTTGGCGAACCCAAGAAAGCGGCTTCAAAGTGAAACGATGGAGATAATAAATCGCCGCCAGCGAATGTTCTCTATCTCGCGCAAGCTCCGGCGGGACAACAAGACGGTAGCATTCGTTCCTACGATGGGAGCTTTGCACGAGGGGCACCTTGCGCTCGTGAAAGAGGCTCGGCAGGCGGGCGACGTTGTGGTCGTGTCGATCTTTGTCAACCCTGAGCAGTTCAATGACAAAGGCGACCTCGAGCGTTATCCGCGCGACCTCACCTCAGATGCAGCTATGCTCGCGGAGTTCGGTGTAGATTACATATTTGCACCTGAGATCCCCGAGATCTATCCATCTGGCTTCGCAACCTATGTCTATGTCGAAGGCGTCTCGGAGGGCCTTGAGGGCGCATCGCGGCCCGGCCATTTCCGCGGCGTCGCTACGGTCGTGACGATCCTATTTAACACTGTGAGGCCCGACCTCGCGTTTTTCGGACAAAAAGACGCCCAACAGGTCGCGGTCATTAAACGCTTGACCGCCGATCTTGGCTTCGAAACGGAGATCGTCGTTGTACCCACGGTCCGCGAGGAATCGGGACTCGCGATGTCGTCGCGCAATAAGGCCCTTACACCCGAAGAGCGCGAAAAGGCTGCGATAGTGTTCAAGGGCCTTCGCGAGGCAAAGCTGGCATTTCGTGCGGGTACACGAAATGCGTCGGAATTGATCGATATAGCCCGCAAGCTGATCGAGGCCGAACCTCTTGCCCGCATTGACTATATTTCAGCTGTCGATGCTGAAACCCTGGAACCTGTTGAAAAGATTGAAGATAGAGAGATCATTCTCTCGGCCGCCGTATTTTTTGGAAAGGTTCGCCTCATCGACAATCTCGTCCTCAATAAGAAGCAGTAGGTGGCATCGGTTTTGCATCCAATAATGGCAGAGGTCTGAATAAGCCGCCTTTTGGGGCACCCGCAGGCCAATGATATGAACATAAAACTGCTCAAAAATTTATTTATATTTGCCATTGTTGGATTGGTTTCTACCGTCGCGGTCATGGCCCAGACACCCTTGACCTCGATCAGCGGCGGTACGGTCGACATACAGGGTCAGAAAGGCAAGGTTGTGATCGTCGCTATTGGTGCGACGTGGCTGCCGCTTTCAGGCAAGCAGGCCGAATTCACGAACTCCCTGGCCAAGAAGTATGCGGGCAAGAACGTCTCGGTCTATTTCGTCGCGACCGATTCTGTAAATGCGAAGTCGAAGAACTACGCGTCGGATGAAATGATCAGGCAGTGGGCCGCTGAAAAAAGGCTTACGGTGACCGTTCTTCGCGATCCCGATGGAGCGGCTGTTATGCGAAAATTCGCCGTTGACCAACTGCCGGCATTCATTGTTTTGGACAAGAATGGTTCACAGTCGGGCGATGCGTTCGGCGGGATCGATCCGAACTATGATATAACGGTCCCGATCTCGAAACGGGTAGATCCGCTATTGTAAGAGAATTTGAATTTCCTCAAAGGGACGAGGCGGAACAGGCCTCGTCCCTTTTTGCATTTACCCACCGTCTCACTTATCGAAAACCAGCCGATAAACAAGGCTGATCGGAAGTCCGACAACATTCCAATAATCGCCCTCGATCGCCTCGATAAAAAGCGCTGCCTGCGCTTGTACCGCGTATCCGCCCGCCTTATCGAGCGGGTCGCCTCGTTCGACCAGAAATTCGATCTCCCCTGCGTCCATCGGCGCGAATTTTACGCGGGTCGATTGCAGGTCGATCTTTGTTATCCCGCTTCGTGCAACCGCAACACCTGTAAGCACTTCATGCCATGAACCCGAAAGCCGCTCGATCATTTGACGTGCGTCATCACGATCGACGGGTTTTCCGATGATCTCTCCATCGATTACGACCGTGGTATCCGCAGCCAGCACGAGATCATTCGAATTGGGGTCGCAGATAGCCAACGCCTTTTCACCGGCCAGACGCCGCACATAGTCGGAAGGGTCTTCACCGGAAAGTACGGATTCGTCAACATCGGGCACCTGCTTTACAAATTGCCAACCCACCGACTCCAATATCTCAGCCCGTCGCGGGCTTCCCGAGGCAAGTATTATCGGCGGCAATTCGACCGCGCTGCCGTCTCTATTTATCATTTGCATCCTTCTCGTTTAAGATGATAATTGATTGCGTATCAAAGACCAATGAATGCGATTTTCAGAACGTTACCGGGTGTCCTGGATGCGATTGACGCGTCTGCTGAAGCCCGTACGGCATTTGTATTCGCGGCCTGGAGGCGTGTTGCGGGAGCCCAACTGAACGACCGGACCCGGCCCGTCGCATTAGATGGCCGGCAGCTTCTGGTCGCTGTTTCAGATAAGGCATGGCAACGCAATCTGGAATCGCTCGCTCCGCAGCTGCTCTTTAAGCTCAACGCGCTTCTCGGAACCTCTTTGGTGGATCGCATAGAGTTTCGCATCTCGCCTGAGAGATTGGAAGACTCGGAGAGCCGAGACGCTACTAGAAAGCAGTCAACGGAGAAGCCATCGGAAGAAACCATTACGCCCGACCTCGAGACCGCTCTGTCCACTATCGCCGACGAGGCCCTTAGACGAACCGTGGCGAAAGCGGCGGCAAACTGCCTGTCGCGGCAGCCGTCAGATCTCGCGTGGCTCAATTCCGGTGAGCCGGAAATTTCATAAGTATGGATGTAAGAAACGTTGCAAAACTTGCCCATCTGGAGATCACCGACGAGGAGGTCGCCATTTACACCCCTCAATTGGCCGACATCGTAAAGTACGTCGAGCAGTTGAATGAACTGGATACCGAGAATATCCAACCGATGCTCGGGGGGCTGACAACCGAAGGCCAGCGTACGAGAGCGGCCCGCACCGACGAGCGAATAGCCTCATTCACTCAGGAAGAGGCTCTTTCCGGGGCCCCGGCTGCAGTGGACGGCCATTTCCAGGTACCAAAGGTTTTGTAATACAAAGCGGGCCCTTGCTGATCGCGAATGCTAGTTCATACAAATCCGAGTAGTTCACGCTTTCTCTGCTTTAGATCGAAAGCGACCCTGTTGCTGCTGATCGTTGGTTTGTCCGCGTGCAGCCTGCCCAGTCTCGAAACGCCCGCCTGTACCGAATCGCGAAACGCCCTGAGAGAGTTCTTTTCATTTCATTTCGGCAACGATATGAAGTTTTCCGACGAGAGTCTTAAGCTCCGCGAAAAATACTTGTCGCCTGAGTTTCGTGCAAAGATCGCATCGACGCCCGCGGGCACCGATCCCTTTACGAGCGGCAGCGACGACCTGCCAAAGGCATTTCGGGTCGGCGAATGTGCTGAAGTGTCGCCTGAGAAAACCGTATCGACGGTGCTTCTCTTTTGGAAGGACGACACGCGGACCGAACAGCGAGAGATCAAGGTCGAGGCAATAGACGTAAACGATACGTGGCTGGTAAATAACATTTCGAGGTAATTCTTCATACAAATGATGATCGAAGACATTGAACGAGTCCTGGACAGCGCCGAGCGCCTCAATCCTCAGCTTAATAGCTTCCTTTCGATCGAACGAGAACATGCCCTCTCGCGCATAGAGGCCGTCAGCGGTCAGACCCAGCCAAGGCCGCTGCTCGGCACGCCGATCGCTGTCAAGGACAATATCTGCACAAAAGGAATGCAGACCACGTGCGGCTCCCGGATCCTGGGCAATTATAAGGCGCACTATGACGCGACCGCCGTCTCCAGGCTGAACGACGCCGGAGCGATTTTGGTCGGAAAGACAAACATGGATGAGTTCGCGATGGGTTCATCTAATGAAAGCTCGGCTTTCGGGCCGGCAAAGAATCCATGGGACCCGGAGCGAGTACCGGGCGGCAGTTCAGGCGGTTCGGCGGTCGCCGTTGCATCCGGCGTCGTGCGCGTCGCGCTGGGATCGGAGACGGGCGGCTCTGTCCGCCAGCCCGCGGCGCTCTGCGGAATATTCGGTCTGAAGCCGACCTATGGCCGCATCTCGCGATATGGGCTGGTCGCGTTCGCATCCTCGCTCGACGCTATCGGGATCTTCGGCCTTACATCTCTTGATGCTGCGGCGATCCTTTCGGTGATCGCGGGGCGCGACCCGCTCGACACGACCTCCGCCGACGTGCCCGTGCCGGACTATGAACAAACGATAAATGAGGACATTAAGGGAAAGCGGATCGGTATCCCCCGCGAACTGTTCGGCGAGGGTCTCGAGGACGAGGTCAGACACGCTGTCGAGACGTCGATCGACAATTTCCGCTCACTCGGCGCCGAGATAGTCGATATCGATCTGCCCTATGCCCGGTACGGGATCGCGGTTTACTACATCATTGCAACGGCCGAGGCTTCCTCCAACCTCGCGCGATACGACGGGGTTCGTTATGGCTTCCGGGCCGAAGGTCAGCACGGCCTCCGCGATATGTATATGAAGACACGCGAAGAAGGCTTTGGAGCGGAGGTGAAGCGCCGCATCGTGCTTGGCACCTATGTGTTGTCGAGCGGATACTATGATGCCTATTATTCAAAGGCCCAAAAGGTCCGGGCACTGGTAAAGGCCGATTATGAGAGGGCTTTCAATGGCTGCGACGCTATCCTGACGCCCACTTCGCCATCGACCGCTTTCAAGATCGGTGAAAAGTCCGACGACCCGCTCGCGATGTACCTGAACGACATCTACACGGTCTCGGCCAACCTTGCAGGCGTCCCGGCCGTGAGCATTCCATGCGGTCTTTCAGGCAACGGCCTGCCGATCGGGACGCAGCTCATTGGAAACTTCTGGTCGGAAGCCCTTTTGCTGAATATGGCAAATGTCTACGAAAACAACTTTCCGCTTGGCGAAAAGCCGCTCATTTTTGCTGAGTGACGATCTGGTCCGTTTGTATCGGCGGCGAATCGAGGAGAGGCTTCCGGCCTGATCGGGGACTTCTGTGGTAGGCATTGTTTTGTTACAGACGCAGGTGCGTGTATTCGAGGTTTCGGGCTATTACGCCAAAATCGTTAGGTGGAAGGATATTCTGCCAGCGGCTCGAATCCACAAGCAGCTTTGCGGCTTCGGAGGCAGGCAGAGGGCGTGAGAAAAGAAAACCTTGCCCGTATTCACATCCGAGGATCCGGAGCTGGTGAAATTGATGAATGCTCTCGATCCCTTCAGCAATAACACTAAGTTTTAGTGCTTTTGCAAGGGCGATAACTGTCCGTACTATCTCGCCGTTCTCCGATCCGTCTTCCATCGTCCCAACGAAGGAACGGTCTATCTTCAGGGTGTCGATCGGGAACCGGTGCAAGTAACTCAGACTTGAATATCCGGTACCGAAGTCGTCGATACTCAGCCTGATGCCGAGGTCGCGTATCTTGTTCAAGACGTTGATGGTGTGTTCGGCATTTTGCATCACGGCGCTTTCCGTGATCTCGAGCTTCAAGTGTCCAGGCTCGGTGCCGGTCTCGAAGAGTATGGTTCTCAGCTGATCGACGATCCCACGCTGAACCAAATGGCTTGCCGAAAGGTTCACGCTCACGATCAAAGATTCGGGCGCGAGGCCTTCCTCTTTCCACGCTCTCGCCTGCTCACACGCGGAACGAAGCAGGCCGACCGTCATCGGGATCATCAGACCGGTGGTTTCGGCCACCTCGATGAATTCCCCCGGTGTTATAAGGCCGCGGCTCGGGTGGTTCCAGCGGACCAGGGCCTCAAAGCCCATCAGGCTGACATCGTCAAGATTTACCAGCGGCTGGTAAAAAAGTTCAAATTCGTCCCGCTCAAGCGCAAGCCGAAGATCCGTTTCCAACTCGAGCAGCGACACTGCCCGTGCATGCATTATCTGGTCAAAGACGACATAGCTCTTGTTTGTCTCTTTGGCGTAGTACATCGCGATATCGGCGTCTCGAAGTATCTCGTCGGCATTCTCGTATCTCGCGGCGCTGGTTGCGATGCCGATGCTCACGCTGGTGAATATTTGGCGGCCCTCGAGTTCGAACGCCCTCGAAAGTTCGTCCGCCACGCGTTCGGCAAAAGCCTCGGCATCCTTCTGGCTCGGGATCTCGCGAAGCAGTATCGCAAACTCGTCTCCGCTAAACCGCCCGACGGTGCCCGCTTCGCCCGTCACTTCGGCGAGGCGGCCGGCAACGTCCAGGATCAGCCTGTCGCCGACCGAATGGCCAAGGCTATCATTGACGGTCTTAAAGCGGTTCAGGTCAAGAAACAGGAGGGCAAACTGTTCTTCGGAACTTGCCCGTGAACGAGCGATCGCCGGCCCCAGGAGTTCCAGGAACTGGTTGCGGTTGGCAAGTCCTGTGAGGGCATCGTGAAACGCGGCATGCCGAAATCTCTCGCGGCTCGTTCTGAGGGCTTTAGCGCTCTTTTCCAGTTCCTCGACGTAGTGCTGAAGTTCCTCGACGTGCGTTTCGGCTTGTTCCGCCCTGAATCGTTCAGCCGTCTCGGCCGAGGCCGCCTCTCGCCGGATCTCGCCGACGTATCGGAGGTGGCGCATCACGATCAGGGCGAGGCAGACGAGACTCACACAAGCCACCAAAGCTCCAACCGTCGTTTCGCCGAACTGAAACAGCAGCAATGAACATATCGCCGCCACCACACCGAGCGGGAGCAGAAACAATAGATAGATTCCGGTGAGCTTTTCCCTGTTATTCATCCGATGGGATCTTATTAGGTTGGTGGGGGAGCAAACGAGCAGTAAAATCTGAACGACAGCACCGTGCTGTCACTGAATGACCTTTAGATAATACCTTAAATCGCAACGCTTTACCAGAAAATTCTTTGTCAATTGTTAAACACACTTGACACGAAAAAGCGAGCCTTAGAAGGCCCGCTTTTTCATTAGATCTCCTCTTGTCGAGTTAATTAATCGACTATACCCGCTTGTGTGAGGGCATAGGCATAATCGAATGCGACCTCTTTGAGTCGGTCGTACCGCCCCGAGGAGCCGCCGTGGCCGGCCCCCATATTGGTCTTGAGCAGGATTATATTATCGTCCTTTTTCACATCGCGGAGCTTGGCCACGAACTTTGCCCCTTCCCAATACGGCACCTGGCTGTCATTGAGCGATATCTCGACCAGCATATTCGGATATTCCTTGGGCTTTATGTTGTCGTAGGGCGAGTAGGTGAACATATAGTCCCACGCCTTTTTGTCGTCACGCGGATTGCCCCATTCCACCCATTCTTCGGTCGTGAGCGGTAAGGTGTCGTCGATCATGGTATTCATTACATCGACGAAAGGAACCTGTACGATCGAAGCTTTGAACAGCTCCGGAGCCTGATTCACGACAGCTCCCATCAACAAGCCGCCGGCCGAACCGCCCTGAATAACGAGCCGGTCAGGCGAGGTGTACTTATTCTCTATCAGCCACTTGGCGGAATCGACAAAGTCATTGAACGTGTTCATTTTCTTGAACATGCGTCCTTCCTGCCGCCATTTCTCGCCCAGTTCGGAGCCGCCGCGTATGTGCGCGATCGCATACATCATTCCGCGGTCCACGAGAGAGAGCCTCGCTGTCGAAAAATTGGGCGTCATCGAGGCACCGTACGAGCCGTATGCGTAGAGCAGCATCGGAGCCTTGCCGTCCATCTTCGTTCCCTTCTTCCACATCACCGAGATGGGTACTTTGACACCGTCGCGGGCCGTCGCCCAGACGCGCGCCGTTTCATACTTCGACTTGTCGTATCCGCTTGGGATCTCCTGTTGCTTGAGCAGTTTGCTTTTGCGGGTCTTCAGATCGAATTCGTACGTTGACTGCGGCGTTATCATCGACGAATAGCCGTAGCGTACCAACGCAGTATCGTATTCCGGGTTGAACCCAAGGCCCATCGTATAGACGCTTTCGGGTGTTTCGATGCGGGCCGGCGCACGCCGGGTCTTTCGATCCATCACGCGCAGATATTCAAGGCCGTTCTCCAACTCCGACACGATGGCAAAGTCCTTGAAAAAACTGATGTCCTCGATCTTGATATCCGGATCGTACGGGATGAAATCGGTCCAGTTCCTTTCCGAAGGATCGCTTGCCGGTGCCTTCATTACCTTGAAGTTCTCGGCATCCTTGTTTGTCACAAAGTAGAATTCGCCGCTGTCGTAGTCGGCAGAATATTCGTGACCCTCGCGACGCGGGCTGATCACCTTGAATTTCCCGGTCGGATCATCGGCCGGCAGGTACCAGAATTCACGTGAGGTCTTTGCGTACGACCCGATAAGGTACATCTTCTTGTCACGCGATCGCCCGATCCCGACGTTGAAATAAACGTCCTTTTCATCGAAGATCAGCTCGTCGGGGCCGTTCGTCCCTACCTTGTGGCGATAGATCTTGTCGTTGCGTTTCGAGACCGGGTCTTCCTGGCCGTAGAAGATGTATCTTCCGTCCGGCGACCATTCGATCGTCGTTACGCGTTCGATCTTATCAGGCAGCATCTTTCCGGTCTTCAGGTCTTTGATCTGTAGCGTGTACTGGCGATACCCGGTCGTATCGGTCGCATAGGCGAGCATATTTCCGTCATCGCTCGGCTCGAAATTCGAGATCGCAAAGTAGGTGAAGTCCTTTGCCATCGCGTTCTGATCGAGCAGCAACTCAGCATTGGTGCCATCGGCAGACTTGCTGCGGAAATAGACCGGATACTGCTTACCTTCTTCGGTCTTATTGAAGTACCAGTGTTCTCCGAGGCGGTAGGGCACGCTAATGTCGGTCTGCTTGATCCGCCCAAGCATCTCTTTATAGAGCGAATCGACGAACCCTTTATACTTGCCCATGTGGGATTCCGTGTAGGCATTTTCCTCTTCGAGATATTTGATGATCTCCGGATCCTTCTTCTCGTTCCTGTCACGCAGCCACGCGTAATTATCCGTGATCTCGTACCCGTGTATCTTCAACACCTTCGGTACCTTTTTGGCTATCGGTGGTTTCATATCGTCTTGAGAAAATAGATTATTGCCCGCAAGAGCGATACACGCCAACGCGGCCGCAGATAATAGTCGTTTCATTTCGGTCAGCCCCCGTTATTAGTGATTGATGTACTTGAGGTTCTACGCACCATTTTACGACTTTGTTTCTGGATTGTCAGTCGCTCAAGGGATGGCCCGCACGCTATTGGTTGCGGACAGCAGGCAAAACAACAAAGCGCGCCGAAAATTCACTCGGCACGCCTTCTGTCGGTTAGATGTACGATCCGTTTCAGCAAACCATGTACGCTACCGAGATACCTACGATCTTGCCTTTTTTGAAAGAAATGTTTGTAAAACCGGGACTATCTGGGCCGGAAAACTCATATGACCAAACGGTCGAGCCGTCCTCACTTACTTGTTTGCTGAATTTCGTACCGAGGCGTCGCCGAACCGCCAGCTCAGTATCGCCCACGCGGAGTCCAGATACCGTGTATTTCGGAGATGTCACTTCAAAGCTTTTGAGTTCGAACGTCTTGCCGTCTTTGCTGTCGCCGTCCATCAGGTAGAACGAGGCCCCCGCGTACTCCGTCAGCCTCTCGCGGCCGCCGATGCATTCCTCGCGAGTCGGCTTTGGATCCTTCAAGGGCTTGCCGAACGCTTTAAGCACCTGAGCGTAGGTCGAATCAAGCCCGACACCGCTGACCTTCATTTTCGAGGGCTCCACTCTTTGCCCCAGCGAAAAGCCAGCTGCCGAGACGAATATAAGCGCACCTATGGCCAACCTTTTCATACCCTCGATAGACGGCCCATTGTTGAACTTTTGCACATCTTCATCGACTAATTTGCCTGGTCATTGCTTCCAATTACCATGCATCTCCGGCGCAAAAAAAGGCCCAAGGAAATTCCGGGGCCTTTTACTCTATACTCCGTCCAAATTATTTCCTATCGACGATCGGAACATATTTCAGATCGCGGGCTCCGATATATTCGGCCCGCGGACGGATCAGCTTATTGTTCGCGTATTGTTCGAGGATGTGGCCCGTCCAGCCTGAGATCCGGCTTACGGCAAATATCGGCGTGTACATATCGAGGGCAATGCCCATCAGATAATAAGTGGAAGCCGAGTAAAAATCGACGTTCGGATACATACCCTTCTTATCGTGCATCAGCTGCTCGATCCGCTGGGACATTTCGAACCACTTCGTCTCGCCTTTCTTGTCCGCCATCTGCTTTGAGAACTTGCGAAGCCACGTCGCACGCGGGTCCTCGGTCTTATAGACGGCGTGGCCGATGCCCATGATCTTGCGTTTCTCTTCCAATGCCTTTTCGACCCACGCATCGACTTTATCGAGGTCGCCGATCTCGATCAGCATTTTCATTACATTTGTGTTCGCCCCACCGTGCAGCGGGCCCGAGAGGGCTGCGATACCCGCCGTGACGGCTCCGTACATATCCGCAAGCGTTCCGGCAACCACGCGTGTCGTAAAGGTCGAGGCATTCAGTTCGTGGTCGGCGTGGAGAATGAGCGCGATGTCGAACATCCGTGCCTCATCGGCTTCAGGTCTCTCGCCGCGGAGCATATAGAGGAAATTCTCGGCGATCGAGAGGCTCGCGTCCGGTGCGACCACGTCCTTGCCGTTCCTGATTCGCTCCCAGGCGGCGGCGATCGTTCCGATCCTTGCTGTTATCCGCACGGCGGCTCCGACAGCAGATTCCCGGTCGGTTCCCTGCCCTTTCGGGTCGTAAAGATCGAGCGACGAAACCGCCGTCCGAAGGATATCCATCGGGTCTGAATCTTTCGGATACTGCTTCATGAGATCGATGACCTCATGCGGTGCGCTGTAATTCGACCTCAGGGTCGAGACGTGTTCGTCCAGTTCCGCCTGACTCGGCAGGCGGCCGTTCCATAAGAGGAAAACGACCTCTTCAAAGGTAGAATGTTCAGCCAGATCGTGGATATCGTATCCCTGGTAGATCAGTTTGCCTTCTTCACCGTTTACATCTCCAATAGCACTTTGAGCCGCTACGACCCCTCGGAGTCCGGCAGCGGCCGCTGATGATTCTGTTCCTGTACTCATTGCCTAATCCTTGATTATTAACGATTTATCTCTAACCTATTATTTTAGCCAAGAATATCACTTCCGACAAGCTGATCTTCATTTTTGACCGAATGTACGGCTGGATGATCAGCCCTGAGCGAGCACAAAAAAAGGATCCGCGACCAGTGCATCCGAAAAGGAGAAACAGATGCACTGATGCGGATCCAATAATTCAGAACCGGAGTTTACCGGATCTGGGTTTCGTATGAGGTCTTTATCCTAAGTTGCTGGGCCTGGTTTAGCTTGATGTGTTTGCCCCTTTCGATCACGACGGCACCCACGCCGAAAGCAGCCCCGACGCCCGCCCCTACGGCTGCACCGACGGGCCCGCCGATCAGTCCGATCCCGGCTCCGACACCTGTCGCCGTTCCGATCTTGATCGAAGCGCTCTTGATCGAGCTTTTACCGATCGCTGTTCCCTCGGTATCCACCGTCTTTACGTTATCGCCCCTTACCGGAAGCACTTCCGTCAGAATAGCGTCAAAATTTGTCCATCGGCGTTCGGATACGATCAGGCGATCGAACGAGAGCAGCAGCTCCGAACGGCGTTTTAGCCGCCCGGGCTTTGTCACCTTGTCCACGTGGCCTTCGACGCGTGCACCCGCGATCTCGACCGGGGAGATCACTTTTGCCGTAAATTTGTCGCCTTCGCGGTTCCGCTCGGTGTCCATCGCTTCGTCAAGCTCCAGGATCAGTTCCGTGTCGCGCGGGATGATGATGACCGGGTCGTCGGACGAGACATATGCGACCTTTTGAATATTGGACTTTGCCGTGGCCGCGTTCTCTGTCGCAGTATCTATCTTATTTTCAACCAGCTCTGCAGTTGGCGGTGTGGTCTCGGCGATCGTCGCTGCTGGGGTCTGGACCGCAGCAGTTTCGATCGTATTTGACACTGCCTGCTCGACCGGTGCTACTGCTGTCTCGACCGGCTTCTGAGCCGATGCCGTCGCCGCTCCTCGGCGGGTGATATTCGGCGGGATAGCGGCGTCAAATGAGCGTTTTTCAAAGCCTGTATCGTATCCCGACTCGAATCCCTGCCGATAGCCGTCCTTATAATCCTCTATCGTGCCGTAATCCTTGTTGTATGCCCGGTCAGCCGTCGAATATTCGGAATGGCGGCCATAGTCCTTTCCGTTTCCGTCAATTGCGTCCCGGTAGCCCGACATATAACCGTCGGAATAACCCGTCCGGTAGCCCCGCTGAAGAGCGATCTTGGAATCCTGTGCGTTTACCGTTGCGAACGGAAGTCCCGCAAGGGAAAGGAATGAAAGAGTAAAGATCAATGACAAGCTGACTAAACCTCGTGTTAGCTTCATTTGGCCTCCTTTTGATTTGATGGAATTACGACAAGAAACGGTTTGTCCACATAGACTTATACCCTACTGCTTAATAAATTACAAGAACTATTATGCAGTTTGCTTAAGATTTATCGACTATCAGTTTCCTAGCCGGCCCGATCAAGAACCGTTCTGACAACCTTATTAATGGAATCAGGGCTGTAAACTATTGCAATCAATTATTTTACGGGCCTGCCCGCTCGGCTTCCGCCTCCGAAAAAGGCGGCGAAGACCGCTTCCGATCTCCGCCGCTAGTGCGCTATCAGGAGGAACAACCTGTTAGAAACTCTTGCGGAAGAGATAAGACGCCCGAATAAAGAACGTCCGCCCGTTTCTGTTGAATCCGGGCTCTTGGTGCCTTGTGTATGGGTTAAATCCGTTGTAGTTGCCGGCGTCGTTATAACCGACGTAAAACGCCGTACCGGGATTGGGGTTCCAGCCGAGCAGCAGTTGCCCGCTGTAATCGCGTCGAAGCGAATCGTAATCAAGCCGGGCACGGACGAAGGTGAACCGCGAGAATTGGTACGTCGACCTCAGCGAAAAGATGTTCGCATCGTACGCCAATTCGCCGCTGTCGTTGCGCTTCAGACGGCTTTTTGTAAAGTTCAATGATATCCGGAACGGATCGACCGGTTTGTACTCGCCGCCGACCTCTGCATCGAACTGCCAGCCCGGTCCCGGGTCTTGCTGAGGCGGGTTTGGGAGATCGGGAAGCGGCACATTCTCCGGGTCCGCCTGATATGCGTAAAGCTGCTGGATATAAAATCGGTATTCCGGGCTCGCAAGATAGTCGAGGAACGATGTACTTGCACGCGGGAACCGCTCCCCGGCGCCAAAGTCGTAGTCCATCGAGTTGAA
Source organism: Pyrinomonadaceae bacterium (assembly GCA_050246275.1). Lineage (GTDB taxonomy): Bacteria > Acidobacteriota > Blastocatellia > Pyrinomonadales > Pyrinomonadaceae > OLB17. The sequence continues at coordinate 335,618 of JBFWWI010000002.1, read as the reverse complement.
TATCGACCCGACAAATCCGTAGAGGCTGATCTTTTTATTTACGGTCTTGTTGAAATTGACGCTGAAGTAAGGCTGCTTCGCAGACCGGTGTGGTTCGCCGACAAAGGCTCCGGGGCGCCCGCTTGCGATGTCTCGGGCCGCTCCAAACTCGTCCTCGTAGATCTTTTCGAACATCAGGCCGGCTTCTGTAAAGATGAACAGATTGCCCTGAAGGTTCAGGTTTGCATTGGCGCCGCCGAGGGCTTGCTGGATGCGGCCTCGCCAATCCATCCCGTAACGGACGAACTGATTGAAATTCCCGCGGATAAGAAACGCCTTCGGATCAGATTTCGTGCTGACACGGTTGGCGAAAAAGAATGTGTTCGAATCGGTCCGCCGCGTAAATCCGGCGTCCGTCCTGAAATCTTTTGTGCGGCCCAACGCTTCGGCAAACCAACCGTGTCGGTCGGTCGTGTAGTCAACGCTCCAATAGTAACCAAATCCATTTCCGGTTCTATATCGGCTGCGATCCTCGTTCGGGTCGTAAAAGGTTTTGACCGAATGTGTTCCGACCACCTGGACATTCATTACCGTCGCAGGGTTTAACTTGAAGACACCATCGAGGCTCCCGACAAAATTTCGGTTCTTGGGAAAGGTCCGCGCGCTTGCAAAAAACCCTACGTTGTTCTCTTTGCCGATATCACGCTTCACACGCAGGACCGCGAAGATGGCGTTCTTGTCCACAAAGTCCCGGATCCGCGGAGCTATAACAGGGTCGTTGCGTTCGTCTAGCGAGTAGTTGCCCGGAGCGTTATCTGAGGCGGCAAGAAAGCCGAACGAAGTTCTTCCGGTCTTTCCAGTAAGTTTCACCGCCACGTCCGGGTCCACTATCGTACGCGAGTAAAAGATCGACAGAGGCGTGTTGAAGATCTCCTTTCCTTCGAGAAAGAACGGCCGCTTCTCCTCAAAGAATATCGGGAACCGCTGGTTTGCCGTCACGACCGGCGCATCGGCCTCGATCTCGGCATAGTCGGGATTGATCGCTGCATCAAGCGTTACATTCGGGCTGATCGTATATTTCAGGTTCAGGCCGAATTCGGGCTTGACCGGGTCGTTCACCCACCGGCCCGGATCGCGAAGCCCGATCGGAAAAAAGATGGGGTCAAAGCCCTGCGACCCAGCGGTCGATATCGGTATCGTGCGTTTTCTCGTCCCGGTCTGAGAGACGGTCACGCTCGGTGCGATCTCGAGCGTGCGTTCATACTTGATGCTGTCGAGGCCTGTGATCTTGCCGTGCTTGATCAGAAAACCCGATACGTTTCGGTCATCAGGCAGCCATTGATCGAACTCATCGTTCAGGCGGTCGATGTTCCGTGCCGCATTGAATCCCCACAATTTATCCTTGCCTGCTGAGTAACGAAGTGATTTGAACGGGATCTTGACTTCGACCGACCAGCCCCATTCTTCGACAACGCCCTTTGACTCCATCACGATATCGACCGAGAAATCGGCTCCCTGGCCCTCGGTAAATATCCCGTCCTGCTGCACGCCGAGCGGATTGAATCCCAGAACGTATGCTCGCCGCTGATCGTTATATGTATCGAGCCACACCCGGACGTTATCTTCGCCAAACACATTGTCACGCTTGGCTACCGTGGCCCTGATCTTGTCCTTTTCGTCCCAACACTTGAAGGCGATGTAAAGATGCCTTTCGTCATACATCATGTAGACCTCGGTCGGTTTCGACGGCGCCACGTTGTCGCCCGGCCCGGTCTGGACAAAGTCCTTAAAGACGGCTGCATCCTTCCAGATCTCTTCATCGATCTTTCCATCGATCACCAGCCCAGGTGAGATCTTTGGGATCGTGATCGGATATGCCTTTTCTGCCGGAACTGGTACGTTCCCGATCTTGATCGGACTGAACTTTTTGCTGGCCGGCACGTCATCGCCACCCTCCGAACGATTTACCTTGGCGGTATTGTTCGGATCTGGTGTGCTCACCGGTTGAGCGGCCGCCGGTATGTAAGAAAGAATTATCGCGGCAAGTAGTAAGGTAAATCGCATTAGTGCACCTTCGTTTCAAGATCACGGGCGTCAAATTAATTAAAATTGGTCCTGGAATGAAAATGATCTGTGGACCATTGACTGAAACGCAACTCTGGTCAATAAGTTTCAAAAAAAGGTGCGCCCTGGCTTGCTTGGCGCACCTTGCTTTTAGTTATCTTTCCGCGGTAACGAGGTCTCGATTCCGAATTTCGAGCCGGCCGTCGGCCGATACGAATTTATAGCTTCGCCCGCCTTTTCCAAGCCTCAAAGCAGAGTCAGATACTCTCTTTGCCGACGAGAGTCCCGATATGGTCACGGCCTCTGACGGTGCCTGAATATCGGCATCGATATTTTCGGGAATGGTTAGAACAAATTTTCCTTCTGCGGACCGCCCATCGATGCTTTGGAAGTCGCCTTCCATATAGACCTCGCCTTCATCCGTCCGTGCCGCGAGGTCCCCGCTAAAGCCGACTATGCGTACCACACCGTCAGTGTTTGAAACTGTGAGCTTGCCGTCAGAACCACGAACGTCGATCGAGTTTTCGTCTCCGATCAATTCAAGGTCTCCGGTCACGCCCTCGAGTCTGATCTCGCCCTTTGTATTGATCTTAAGATCGCTCTTTCTCGGGACGTAGACCTCAAGTCGCGGCGATTCAGCCGAACCCGGAAACAAGCCCGGATCACTATCACGTCCGCCCGTTATCTTTAACGTGATGTTGGAACCGCTCTGCTCTTCCTTTACGTCCGCCGTTTGGCCCATCCGCGGCCCTGGAAACTCCGTAAGTACATACTTCACTTCCGACTTATCCCAGCCGCGAACCTTCACGTTGAGGCTGCCGGCATCGATCGAGATCTTTGCCTTCTCTGTAACGGCGAGCGACTTCGACCTTCTTTCGACCCGCCCCATCCCGCCAAGCCACATTGCATCCCGCATACGGTCGAGAGCGATCGACTGTTCTTTCAAACCCGCCTTGATCTCTTCTTCGAGCTTTCTGCCGTCAATGTCGATCTTGAGCTTTTCGAGGTCCGTAAGCTTTATGTTCTCCAGGGCCTTTTTGGCTTCCTTCGCGGCATTGACCGACACCTTTTCCGCGTCGCGGACCGCACGGGCGATGTCGCGGTTCATCCGCGCCGCGTTTACCGACACATTATCGTCACCATCGTCCCAGTTATCAGTGCTGCCCTTTGCGGGCAAAAGATTTGTAGCGGGGCTTTGCGGCTTTCCATCGTCTTTCTTGTTGATCGCCAACGGCCCATTGACGCTGTTGAGTTTGATCTGAACGTCGCCGCTGCCAAGCCGCCCGTGGAGGTCACGGCCGACATATTCACCCTTCCTCACCGGTAGGCCAAATCCGTTGACGATGCTTCCGTTCAACGAATCGGCCTTGATCGTGGCGTTCGCATCCGAGGGGATCGAAAGGTTGATCCGGCCATTGACCGTGCTCAGATCGATCTTGCTTCCCCGGTCGAGGCGGTCAAAATCCGCCACCACAGTCCCGTTTACCGTTGAAAGGCTCGCCGTACCCCGCAGGTTCGCTGCATTTACATCGCCGTTGACGGCCGAGATCTTTGTGTAATTCACAAAGTCACGGGCAGTGACCGAACCATTCACGGTCTCGATCTCATTTAGCATCGCACCCCTCGGGACGGAAAGCTTGAACTGGACCTCGATCCTGCGTGACCTGTTGCGATCCGATTTATCCTTCCAATTCCAACGCTCATACTCGGTCTCGACACTGAACGAATCGGCCCGGGCATCGATCTTCAGGTCGACCGCCGCCAATGATTCCTTGCTGTCGGCGATCTTTGTAGCCTCGAGCTTCACTTCGCTCCGGTCCCAGGCGACGATCTCGATCGAGCCGTTGACGTTCGAGACGCTGACGCGGCCGTTCGGCGTTAGAGGATAAGTTTGTTCAAATTTTTCGATCTCGTCCGCGGCTCTTGTTGCCGCTGCGGTCTCCGTATTGCTATGTTCGGGCGGAGCAGCGGTGGGTACGGCATCGCTGCTGTTTGAAAAAATAAGGCCTGCAACGACAAAAGAATATATCCAGCTCATAAATGCGTCTCCAATTTATCTGAGGTTTGTCCCCGTATCTGCAATCAAAACACCACGATATACGCCTTTATGACAAATTAATTAGGTCGATCCGTGTCATTTCCGCATCTTATTCTCTTTTGATGCGCCGCACGGTCGGCGGCCGCGATGTTAATTAAAGATCCGTTAAAGGTTACGCCAGATTTAATTTCCCTTTTGCCGATTTACTAGGTTGGGGCTATTTGGTAGATTATAGGGTTTGATCCAGGCTTTAACCGGAGAAACGAAATGAATTCAGATAAGACACGGCTGCATATTCTAAGAAAAAAGGGCGACCTCACTTCTAAAGGAAAAACGGGCGTATCTCTTCACTGTCACACGGAGAATTCGAGGGAAATGCTGGATTTCATCCCGCATTACGCCGAAAAGCTCCCGATAATTTCGTTTTTCTGGCATCGGGAGCGAGACAACTATCTCAAGCGGGAGGGCAAAGCTATCGACTTTTCGACGGCATATTGGTCGCCGCCGCTCTCGCCTCAGGGTGTGTTTGATATCGAGAAGAAGCAGATCGAGGACGCAAACCTGAATGCCATCGTTTCACTTACCGACCACGACAGTATAGAGGCAGGCCAGGCGGTGAACGCTAATGAGGGCTCGAGCGGTGCCCCGATATCGATGGAATGGACCGTTCCTTTTGAATACGGTTTCTTTCACGTCGGCGTTCACAATCTGCCCAGGGACCGTTCGGCCGAGCTTACCGAGACGCTTCTTGATTTCACTTTCAATGAAGCTAATCACAACGACGTGAAATTGAACGAGATGTTCGCTCTGCTCAATGAAATACCGGGCGTTCTGGTCGTACTCAATCATCCGCTGTGGGACATAGAGATCGTCGGCAAGGCTCGCCACAAGGCATTGCTTGATGACTTCCTGGGCCGCCATTTGCATTGGATCCACGCTTTCGAGATAAACGGATTTCGTTCCTGGTCTGAGAATAAAGGCGTCATCGACCTTGCGGAAAAGCTGGGAGTTCCGCTGGTCACGGGCGGTGACCGCCACGGATGTAAACCGAATACCGTGATCAACGTGACCAACGCCTCTACTTTTGAGGAGTTTGCAGATGAGGTAAGAACCGACAAGAGGAGCGAGGTCGTGCTGATGCCGGCCTATGAACAGCCGCTCCATTCGCGGCAACTCGAATCCTTTTCCGAGATCCTGTCACACTACCCGCATTTCCGCATTGGACGGAAAAAGTGGTTCGACCGTGTTTACTTCGATACGGGGGACGGCAACGGCGTGCGATCGCTGTCCTCGCACGGTTGGGAACGCGGAGGCCCGCTCTGGCTGCGGCTTGCGATCATTACACTCGGCATAATGGGAAGCCCGGTGATCCGTCCGTTCTTTCGGATCGCTCGAAAGAAAAAGGACAGAGTGCCAAAGTTCGTTCAAGTTTCTCAACCCATTTTTGCGGAGAATGACGAAGTGGTCCGCGAGTTGACGTCCGACCCGGTAAGTTAAATTTTGACCAAGATCTTTTTGTGGATCTCTGGCGGCGATCCGGTGCCGCCTTTTGTTTTGTGGTTTGGTATCTGTGAACACGACTATTCGGACAGCATTTTTCCCCGACTCGTATCTCGAGGTCAATGGCGCCGCTATGACGAGCCAGCGGTTGACCGGCTATGCCGCCAAGAACGCCTATCCGTTCCTGTGCGTACACGCCGCACCGACGACAAGGACATGGAACGAGGGATCGATCTCCTATCTTTCGTTGAAGCGGTCGCCCGTGTCGTTCAAGCTCGACGAAGACCTGGCATATGACCCTTTCTTCCAGCGGCACATCGGCCGCGTGCTGCGCGAATTGGTGAAATTTCAACCCGACGTGATTCACATCACCGGATTGAACGACGTAAGCATCGTCGGGGCCTATCTCGCGTGGAAACTTCAGTTACCTCTTGTTGGTTCGTGGCACACTAACATCCACGAATTTGCCGCAAGTCGCCTGGAAACAATCTTGGGGTTTTTGCCACGATCGGCCGTTTCGAAGATCGCGGACTTCGCGCAACAGAAGATTATGTACGGCTCGATCCAATATTACCGGATGCCGAAGGTGATCCTTGCTCCAAATCAGGAGTTGATCGACGCTCTTCACAATGGGACCGGACGCGTTGCGAGGTTGATGACCCGGGGCGTCGATACTGAAAAGTTCTCGCCTGAAAAACGTAGCGTCGATGACGGGGTCTTTAGGCTTGGTTTTGTCGGGCGCCTCCGCGCAGAAAAGAATGTGCGTCTCCTGGTCGATCTCGAAAAGGACCTGATCGAGAAAGGCGAGACGAATTTTAAGTTTCTGATCATAGGCGAGGGGTCGGAGCGGGAACATCTCGAGAAAAATCTTAAGAATGCGGAATTCACCGGATTCTTGAGTGGTGAGGCTCTATCGGAAGCCTACGCGAACATGGACGTTTTCGTCTTTCCGTCCGAGACTGACGCCTTTGGCAATGTGGCCCAGGAGGCACATGCCTCCGGGGTACCGGCGATCGTCACGGACCAGGGCGGGCCGAAGTTCATTGTAAAGCACGGCGAAACTGGGTTTGTCGCAAAAGACCTGAACGATTTTTCACGCTATACTAGGCTTTTGATGAGCGAGCCCGAAACTCTACAGGCGATGAAGGCGGCCTCGAGGTCAAGCGCGATGTCGCGGTCATGGGACTCTGTTTTTGAGAGCGTGTATGACGCCTACCACGAAGCTGTCGCGATCTCAGAGTCATTTGCTCTAATGAAAGAACGCGAGGGGATCGCTTGAATAAGGACGGGCCTGAACTGGATCCGATGAACGACATCACATTCGAAGACGCACCAGACGTGCCTCAAACACATACCATAACCGAGGCGCTTCAGAGCGTTTGGAACGAACCCGGCCAGTTCATAAAAAATTGGAACTACAAGGGGGCGGTACTTAGCGGTGTCCTTCGCGCCCCGATCTTCCTGATCACATATCTGGCGGGGCGTGAGAGCATCAGGCTCGCCGTCGGGGCGGCCGCCATTCAGTTTATGTTCCGGTTCGCATTCGCCGGCGTCGGCGGCACTCTTATCCAGCGTTTTCGTCGGGTTGAGCCGCCTTGGAAAGCCCTCTTGGCGATCATGCTCATCCTCCCGCTTATCAGCCACCTGTTCGAATTCGCAATTCAGTTCATGTTCGCTTATTTCACGTCCACTCAGGACCACACGGATGAAGCGATCCTGCGGTCGATAACGGTTTCGATAATCTCGGCCCTGTTCACGCTATTCGCCATGCGGAGAAATGTGATGATCGTCGGTGAAGCGGACAGCCGCTCACTATTTCACGATATCTCGCGGCTGCCGGTGCTGGTGTTCGAGTTCTGCGCGTTTATACCGAATGAGATCGCTTCGCTGATACGTCGCGGGGCCCTATTGACCGCCGGGATCGCCGTGATCGGCTTTGGAATGTTCGCGCAGATAATGATCTGGGCGATCGTCAATCGGCCGTTCTGGACGTACAGCGGCGGAAAGTCGATCCCATTCTTCAAGTATTGGGGCTTCAATGGGCTGCTCCTGATGATCCTTGCCGTCATCGTGTCCCTCATCGTATTCAAACGCAAACATCACCGGTGACCTGCCACTGTGTCTCAATCAACGATCAAATCGGTCCACATTACCAATTACTACCATAAGAGTTCTGGCGGCATCAGTACGTCGTACAACAATCTGATGGCCGCCGCGGAACGTCACGAGCGCTACGTGCGGCTTATCGTGCCGGGCGAATCGGAATCGGTCGAGGACGTAAATCCGTTTGCGAGGATCTATTACGTGCCGGCAAAGCAGTCGCCCGTTTTTGACAAGCGGTATCGTGTGATGATGCCCTGGCAATACATGGTCGCCGATTCGATCATTCGAAAGATCCTGCTCGCGGAACGGCCCGATATTGTCGAGATCACCGACAAGTATACTCTCAGCATCTTCGGCCCGATGGTGCGCAAGAAGGGATTTCAACAACTGGGCCGCCCCATGCTCGTGCATTTTTCGTGTGAACGGATGGACGACAACATCGGCTCGTTTCTCGTGGGCGGAAGATTCGGCAAATGGATAGCTCGCCGCGTGATCGGAAACTACATCCTCCCGAGCTTCGATTACCATATTGCGAACTCGTCATATACGGCGGAAGAGTTTTATGATTCTCTTTCGGCGACAAAGGACCCTCGCCGGAGCGATCGATTCCTTAATTGGTGCTGGCGTTATTTCGCAGCTCCCAGGGTTGACGCACGCGAGCGTATCTTCGTTTGCCCGAGGGGCGTTGACTCCGTCCAGTTCTCTCCCGAACGTGCGTCGGACGAGGTCAAGCGTGCTTTGCGGGAACGGGCAGGCATACCGCTCGATTCCACCGTGCTGCTTTATGCTGGCCGCATCTCGCCGGAGAAGAATATCGGGCTCCTGGTAGATATAATGAGGTCACTTTCAACCGATGAACGGCGCGATCACCGTTTGCTTATCGCGGGTGCCGGGCCGAAAGCGGATTGGCTAAAGGAACAGACCGATAAGTACTTTCCCGGCAAGATCGTGCAACTCGGCCATCTCGACAAGGAAACTCTCGCCTCATACTACGCGAATGCCGATGTGTTCATACATCCGAATCCAAAGGAGCCTTTTGGGATAGCTCCCCTGGAGGCGATGGCCTCAGGTGTACCAACTGTCGCTCCGCGGGCGGGCGGCATACTCTCGTACGCAACAGATGAGAATGCCTGGCTGGTCGAGCCCGCCGGCGAGGAATTCGCCGCGGCCATCCGCGATATACTCGCCGACCATGTCAAAAGAGACGCAAAGGTGGCAAATGCCGTCGCTACCGCCCGAGCAAATACCCGCGAGGCCTCGACCGATCGGCTCCTCGCAACTTATGACCGGCTTTGGGAAGATTTTCAAGAAAGGAACGATCTCTTCACCAATATTGAAATGTCGAAGGAATTTGATTTTGTGACGAAGGCGATAAATGCACCGCCCGGCGACGAGATCCTCGCTTCATAGAGATCAGGAAATGTTAGAACTTGTATTCGCTAATTTGAAGGTCCGGCCTTTTCGCACGCTGATCAGCGTGATCGGCGTCGCTCTTGGTGTGATCCTCGTCGTTCTATTTACAGGCCTGGCGCGCGGTATGACCAACGACATGGCCAAACGTGCTTCGAATTGGAAAGCCGAGATCGTCTTTACACGTCCGGGAGCCATGGAACTGACAAGTTCCAACGCCTCGGTCAGTACGGCGTACACCAAACGCCTGGAGCAGATCGAGGGAGTCGAAGCGACCGTACCGGTCATTCGATATATTACCGCGGATACCAGCGGCCGCTGGGGCATCTCTCAGCTCGACGGCGTCGACTGGGAACCTTTTGCCGCAATGAACGGGATGTCGATTATCGAGGGGCGGGCTCCGACAGGCAATAACGAGGTCATTCTGGATGAGAGACGGCTCGTCGAGGACAAAGTAAAGGTCGGTGACACGATACAGCTCTTTGGCGATAGAGATTATAAGATCGTCGGCGTCTTTTCTCCGCCCTCCGGCTCGCGCGTCAAGATGTCGCTCGCCGCGATGCAGGATGCCCTTGAGGTAAAGGACAAGTGCACCTACATTCTCGTCAAGATCAAAGAGGGCCTTGATCCTGCCGTGGTCGCTGCGCGGATCGATCAGGAATTGCCGGGCAACAAGATCAATCTGACAAGAGACCTTATCATCGACGCTCAAGACCGCGTGCCGGCCCTGAACACGTTTCTCAAGGTGCTCGTCGGCCTCGGCGCCTTCGTTAGCACGATCTTCGTATTGCTTTCGATGTACACGACCATTACCGAGCGTAGAAAAGAGATCGGGATCCTGAAATCACTTGGTGCGCCGAAGTCCTTTATTATTCGGGCGATCGAGGGTGAGGCGTTCATGATCGGCGTACTCGGCGTCGTCGGGGGATTGGCCGCTGCTTTCTTGTCATCGGAAGTGATCGGCCGCGCGTTCGATCTCTCGTTCGAGTTCAGTTCCGGCTGGGTACTCACAGCAGTTGCGATCGCATTACTTGGCAGCCTCGTCGGAGCGCTCTATCCGGCATGGCGGGCCTCGGTGATCGACCCGGTCGAAGTAATGGCGAACGAATAGGACCAAAATCTCGTATCGACAAATCAATGACCGAAAGCACGCTCCACTCGGCCGTTCAGAACGAAAAACTCTCGTCCAAACAGGGATTCCTACAGAAGCTCTTCGCGGTTTGGTTCGACGCTTTTGTCTATAACCAGATATGGGAAGATCCGCGCGTGGATATCGAAGCCCTCGAGATCGATGGCCGATCGCGGATACTCACGATCTCGTCGGGCGGATGCAATGCCCTGAATTACCTTGTCGAAGGCCCTTACGCGGTGACAGCCGTCGATCTCAATCGCCATCATATCTACTTGCTGAGGCTCAAGATCGCGGCACTCAAATATTTGCCCGCGTACGAGGACTTCTTCGCGTTTTTCGGGGCAGGAAAGGGCGAGAACACGGGCTCTCAGTACCTGCGATACATCAGGCCGCATCTCGATAAAGACACGAGGCATTTTTGGGAATCGAACACCTTCGGCGGAAGTCTGCTCTACGGTGACCGTATCAGCTTTTTCAGGGACGCCGGCCTGTACGAGCATTCACGCAACGGATACTTCCTCAGGTTCTTTCACGCATTGTCGCGTTTGTTTGGATGCCGGCCTGAAGAAGTTTTAAATGCTGAAACCCTGGAAGAACAGGGACGGCTTTACGATAAATATATCGATCCGTTCTTCGATACGTTCGCGATCAAAACGCTTGGCAAACTTCCTATTACAATGTTCGGCCTCGGAATTCCGCCGCAGCAATATGAGGAATTGAAGAAAGACGTCGATTCAGGAAAGACAGTGATAGATATTTATCGTGAACGTACGAGACGTCTCGCCTGTGATTATCCCATCAATGAGAACTACTTCGCTTGGCAGGCTTTTGCTCGAAAGTACGATACCGAGGATCGGAGCGCGGTTCCGGCGTACTTGAAGCCGCAAAATTACGAAACGCTTCGGTCGAACGTCGATCGACTGACTGCAAAGATAGGTTCTGCGACCGACGAAATAAGAAACAGTGAAGCCGGCACTTTCAACCGTTTCGTATTTCTCGACGCGCAGGACTGGATGAACGCCGAGCAAATGACCGAACTTTGGTCCGCGATAGCTGACAAAGGCGAAGCGGGATCGCGGGTTATTTTTCGCACCGCCGGGGCTGCATCTCCGCTTGGAGCAGATCTTCCGCCTGAACTTCTCAAACGGTTTCACTATGAAAGAGAAACGTCCGAGAGGCTTTTCAAACAGGACCGCGCGTCCATCTACGGCGGGTTCCATTTGTACATCATGACATCATGAATAACGGCGAGACCGATTTTCAAAGATCGAAGATCAAAGATCAAAGCTCGGCTTTCGATGCGATGGACCGTATGTATCGCCTACAGCGGTACTTTTACGACGCTACGCGAAAGTTCTATCTTCTCGGCCGCGATCAATTGCTTCGGGAGATGAACGTGCAGCCCGGCGAGAAGGTTCTCGAAGCGGGCTGCGGCACGGCGAGAAACTTGATCATTCTTGCGAAGCGTTGTCGGGACGCAAAATTATTCGGGCTCGATGCTTCGTCGGCAATGCTCGAAACTGCCCGAACAAAAGTCGAAGCCGCCGGTGTCGAGAATATCGTACTGAAGACCGCTCTAGCCGACGATTTCAAATACGGCGACACATTTGGCGTCTCCGAACCGTTCGACAAGATTTTCTTCTCCTATTCGATCTCGATGATCCCGCCGTGGCGCGGATCGATCGAAAATGCCCTCGCGAATCTGAGGCCCGGTGGCGAACTTTTCATCGTCGATTTTTATGATCAGGCCGATCTACCGAAGCCGTTTCAGAGACTTTTGAAATGGTGGCTTTCGAAATTTCATGTTCAGTTTTGGGCTGATCTTATGCCCTATCTTGAATCGCTTGAACGTTCAGGATCGGCCTCGTTAAAAGTACGGCCTTTGTTTCGCCGCTATTCTTTCCTTGCCCGATTGAAGAAGCTTTAGACGTTTCCAGCCTTAGCTTTAGTCCTTTATCGTCTTCGATTTACGTTCTGTCATCTAATAATTTGGTTTAGGCAAGCCCTTTATTTTCTTTGATTTAGCGGAGAAATGTTTTGACTGTGTTTCACTGATAGGATATACTCTTATTTCTAATACGTGAACCGGCGTTGGCGAGATGGCACATCTGAGTTTAGTAAAACCGCTCTCACAAGTACAAGAAGAGCAGAAACACTCGAATGAGATCTTGCTGGGATCGGCGGGCCTCGCGTTCACTCGTGGGACCATCGCCGAGGTCGCCGGCGGCACAAGCGCCGGAAAGACAAGCCTTATGCTTTCCCTGCTTTCAAAACTGACCGCGGCTGGTGAAATATGCGCGGTCGTTGATTCGGCCGACTGTTTCGATCCGCGGACGGCCGCTCTGGCAGGCGTCGAACTTGAAAATCTGCTGTGGGTGAAATGCGGCGGCCAACTCGAAAAGGCATTTATGTCAGCCGACCATCTCGTCCAGGCAAAGGGCTTCGGTTCGATATGGCTCAACCTGAACGGCCTCCCGCTGCACAAGCTGAAGTTCGTGCCGAAAACCTATTGGTACCGTTACCGCACGCGGATAAAAGAAACGCCGACGCTGCTTCTGGTAACGGCGGAAGAGCCTGTGACGGGCTCCGCGTCGCAGCAGTCGTTCGTTTTTTCACGCGAACGTGTCGTTTGGTCGGGCAGCGGGCGATTCAAATTATTGAGGGAGTTTCGCATCAGCATGCATTCGCGGAAACAGTTTTACGGCCAGCCGTTCAAGACAAAGCTGGAGGCGATTTACGCCGATGCCTAGATCGTATGCCTGCATAATTTCGCCCGATGTGAAACGCGATAAAGAGTATCTGATCTTTGTCGCGCGGCAATTCTCTTATTCGATCGAGGTACTTGAGGACGGCATTCTGTTTGACGTGAGCGGGCTTGGGCGTCTGATCGGAAAGCCGGCGGCCGTCGCAAAAAAGATACTCGAAGAGATGCAAAGGCAGGGTCTTTCGGGCAGCGTAGCCGTCGCGGAAACCGTAGAGGCCGCGATGCTGCTTGCACGCCAGGATACGGCTGCGGTCGTTCGTTCGCCCGAGACGTTTCAGCAGCTTCCTCTTCATCAACTTCCGATCGAACAGGACACACTCAATGTTTTCGGCGATCTCGGCATACGCAGCGTAGATGATCTGCTCGCGATACCGCACGAAGACCTTATCGGCCGTTACGGCAGCGAATTCAAAAGTGTTATCGACATCATCGAGCAAAAGGGCGCCTCACTGCTGACGCCGAACGTAAAAGAAGATCAGGTCGCCTGGAGCTACGAGCTTGATTCGCCGATCGAAGATTTCGAGCAGCTCATATTTTTGCTCAACCACGGCCTCGATAAGCTGTTCGCCCAAACGGCACAGCACGGTTTCAGCACCGAGCAGCTCGACATCATCTTAAAACTCCGCGAACACGACGAAAGGGTTTACGAGATAAAGGCATCGTTCCCGACGCTGGAGAGAGCGTTTTGGTTAAAGCTGATAAATCTTCGCGTTTCGCTCGACCCGCCCGGTTCGGGCATCGTCGCGGTAAAGGCGATCGCTTGGTTCACGAAACCGCGTGCGTCCCAACGCGGCCTCTACGCAGTCTCAAGGCCCGAACCGGAAAACCTGCTGCTCACCGTGAACAAACTTAAAAAGCTGGTCGGCGAGGAGAATGTCGGCGTTCCGATAATACTCGATCAGCGCCTGGCCGAGGCATTCGCCCTCGATGCCGAAGCTCTGCCAAAGGGCAGCGAACGGCTGGAAACACAACGCGACAACGCGATCATCGCATTCAGTTATTTTCGCCCGCGAGTTCCGGCAGAAGTCCTCGTCCGCGACAAGCGTCTGATCTTTGTCCGCACACAATTTTTCAGCGGCCGCGTACTCGAATACAGCGGCGTGTGGCGTGCAAATTCGAAATGGTGGGACAAGGGCTGGCGCACCGAAGAATGGGACATTGAGGTCGAGGACAACGGCGTTTACAGGCTGTGCAAGGCGAACAACGATTGGTTTCTCTTAGGTGAATACGACTGACGGAGCGCGGACACTCTTGTCCGCATCGCCGCTTGCGGCGAAACCGTCTTGACCGATCGAAGCTCCGAATTACTCGCACCTTTTCGCGTCGAAGCGACGTTCATGGAGCAAGGGGGGTCCGAGCTCCATACATTTATGTTTTGCGAACTTCACACACGCTCGGCGTTCAGCTTTCTCTCTTCAGGCTCACAGCCGCAGAGGCTGGCCGAGCGCTCGGCGGAGATCGGCATTCCGGCAGCGGCGTTGATCGACCGCGACACGGTGGCCGGCGCGGTTCGGTTTCATTTCGAAGCGAAAGAGCAAGGCATAAAGCCGATCATCGGTGCCGAGATCACGATGGACGACGGCAGCCTTTTGCCGCTCGTTGCGATGGACCTGCGAGGTTATCAGAACCTCAGCCGCATGATCACCACGATCAAACTTCGCGACAAAAAAGGCGAGCACGCCGCCACGCGGAAAGACATCGAAGACCATTCCGAAGGCCTGATGTGCTTTACCGGCGGCTCTGACGGTTTTCTGCACTACAGCATCAAAAGCGGCCGCGGCCTTACCGACCTCGCATGGCTAAAATACGTCTTCGAGCGGCGGCTTTATGTCGAACTCCAGCGGCATCATCTTCGCGATCAGGAAGACATAAACCAGCGTCTGCTCGGCTATGCCCACAAACTGCGGCTTCCCTATTTTGCCGCCAACGGAGCGTATTACGCCGATGAGGAAGACCGGAAACTTTACGACGTTTTCACATGCATAAAGAACCACTGCACGATCTACGACGCGGGCCGACTGCTCTCGGAAAACAGCGAGCGTTACATAAAGAACGAGCGGCAGATGCTGCGGCTATTCGACGACCTTCCCGAAGCTGTCGAGATCACCGAAGAGATCGCATCGCGTGTAAATTTTTCGATGGACGAGCTTTCTTACACCTTTCCAGATTACCCCGTGCCGCCGGGCGAAACGATGGATTCGGTCCTGCGTGCCAAGGTCGAGCATCGGGCGATCGAGCGATACCGGGAGAGCTCCAGATCGACCCGGCATCATATCCGATCGCGGCTTGATAAAGAACTCGCGGTGATCAAGATGAAAAAGCTGGCCGGTTATTTCCTCTTGGTGAGCGACATATCCGATTTCTGCAAAACCGAAGGAATTCTCTCGCAGGGCCGCGGTTCGGCGGCAAATTCCGTGGTCTGTTATGCACTTGGGATAACCGCCGTCGATCCGATCGAGCACAAACTCTTGTTCGAACGTTTCCTTTCGGAAAAGTACGAGCGATATCCCGATATCGACATCGACCTGCCCTCCGGCGACGACCGCGAGAAAGTGATCCAGCATGTTTACAGCGAATTCGGCCGCCGCAATGCCGGAATGACCGCAAACGTCATCTGCTATCGCGGCAAATCCGCCGTGCGTGAGGTTGGAAAGACATTCGGCTTCGGCACGGACGTTCTCGACCGGCTGTCGAAGCTCAATTCGCATTACGAAACTTTCAAGGGCGAAGAACTCGACCGCCGTCTCAAGGAAGCCGGCATTGACCCAAGCGAGGACCGCAGGCTGCAGGCATTTGCCGAGATGTACACGCGCATTCTCGATTACCCGCGTCACCTCGGCCAGCATTCGGGCGGAATGGTCATTTCGCTTGGACGGCTCGATTCGATCACGCCGCTCGAACCGGCGTCGATGGATAACCGCACGATCATCCAATGGGATAAGGACGATTGCGAGGCGTTAAAGATCGTAAAGGTCGATCTGCTCGGGCTTGGGATGATGGCCGTCCTGCGCGATTCGATCCAGCTCATCAAAGAGCATCACGGCGAGGACCTCAGCCTTTACAAGGTACCGAAAGACGATCCCGAAGTTTACGACGCGCTTCAAAAAGGCGACACGATCGGTATGTTTCAGGTCGAAAGCCGCGCGCAGATCGCGTTTTTGCCGAAATCGAGACCGCGCACGTTTTACGACATCGTCGTACAGGTGGCGATCATTCGCCCCGGCCCGGTCGTAGGCAACATGCTCAACGCGTACATAAAACGCCGGCAGGGATTGGAGCCCGTGACCTATCCGCACGAGAGCCTCAAACCTATTCTCGAGCGCACGCTCGGCGTACCGCTGTTTCAGGAACAGCTTCTGAAGATCGCGATGGACATTGCGGATTTCAGCGGCTCTGAGGCAGAAGAACTTCGCCGCGCGATGGGCTTCAAACGGCCCGACCGCCGCATGGAAAGGATCGAGGTGAATCTGCGTGCCGGCATGACGAAGAACGGTATCGGCGTGGAAACTCAGGACAACATCGTGCGATGCGTAAAGGCGTTCGCGAACTATGGCTTTCCCGAATCGCACGCGTTCAGCTTTGCGCTGCTCGCCTATGCGTCCGCCTATTTCATCGTGCATTTCCGAGCGTGCTTTATGGCGGCGATGTTCAACAACTATCCGCTCGGTTTCTATTCCGCCGCAACGCTAGTAAAAGACGCACAGCGCCACGGCCTGCATTTTCTGCCGCTCGATATAAACCGATCGCAATATATCTTCACGGTGGAAGAGATCGATGGTGAAAAACAGGTCCGCCTCGGGCTGAAATATGTCCGCGGCCTGAGGAAAGACGTCGGTGAACAGATCGTCGCGGAGCGGGAGAACGGTTGGTACACGAGCGTTGCCGACCTGATCGACCGTGTTCCCGCGATAAACAAACGCGAGATCCGAGCGCTCAGCATCGCCGGTGCCCTGAATTTCGACAACACGGTCCACCGCCGGGAGGCATTGTGGCGATCGGAACTGGCGATACAGCCGAAAGGAGAACTGTTTGAGAATGCGGAATGCGGAATGCAGAATGTGGAATCAGGCGATTCATCATTCATTATTCATAATTCATCATTTCTTACTCGTATGGAGGGCCTGCAGCTTGTCGATGCAGACCTGCGCAAGACCGGCATCTCGATCGGGCGCCACCCGATGTCCTTTCTTCGCGAAGACCTTGCAAAAAAGGGGATTCTTTCGGCCGTTCAATGCCGCGATCTCACGCCCGGAGATATCGTATCGGTCGCCGGAGCCGTGATCGTCCGCCAACGACCGATGACTGCGAAGAACGTCGTCTTTATCACGCTCGAGGACGAGACCGGACATTCGAACTTCGTCGTGATGCCCGACGTCTTCGAACGCTTTCGCTCCGTCATCACGCAAAATAGCTTTCTCATCATCCGCGGTATTTTCGAAGAACGAGGAATGCTGAAAGCGATCTACTTCAAACCCGTGCATGACATCTCGACCGAGGTCGTCTCGCACAATTTCCGGTAAGGGAGGCCGATACCTCACTTCACCGACCAATTCCGATCTCTCACACGCTTTACGCGCTGGCTCTTGCAGCGGGACGCATAAGCGTCAGGCCGATACCGCCCAGGATCAATGCACCGGCGATGAACAAACGCATCGACGCCGATTCCGAAAGAAATACGACCCCGCCGATCGCCGCAATGACCGGGACCGAAAGCTGCAGCACGGCCGCACGCGTCGGCGTGTGGTACTTCAAGGCCGAGTACCAGACCGAATAGCCGACGCCCGACGCGACCGCCCCAGACAGCACGGCGAACAGTACACCGCGGGCCGAAATATGGAAATTTGCAAGGAATAGAAGCCCCAAGACCGCTGCCATCGGGACCGAGCGGACAAAATTGCCCGCCGTCTCGGCCAGCGGGTCGGCGCTTCCCTTTCCGCGAAGCGTATAGACGCCCCAGGCGATACCCGCCGCCGCCATCAACAGAGCATTCTTCAGCGGCGGAGCAGATAGGCCCGGAAGAACCAGATACACCAGCCCGCCCAACGCCACCACCAAACCTGTCCATTCGATCGGCCGCGGCCGGGCGCCTTTTGCGAGCGAAACGCCGACCATCGTCAATTGCACGGAGCCGAATAAAACGAGCGCTCCGGTCGCGGTCGACAGACCGAGATATGCGAATGAAAAACACGCCGCATAGGCAAACAGAAAAAAACCCGACCCCCAGCTTCCGCTTTTTGCCGGGTTTCGCGTCTTACCAGAAGCGAGAATAAGCGCCGCGAGCGTGACCGTTCCGGACAGCAATCGGATCACCGTAAAACCTGCGGCGTCTATCTCGCCCGGACCCAGTGCCATACGGCAGAGGATAGAGTTGAAAGCAAAGGCGGTAAGCGCGAAGGCGGTCAGGATGAAAGTCCTCATCGTCAGAGAAAATTAGCATTATTCGCCGCGTTCACGAAGACCGTAGTCAAATGTCAGGACTTTTGCTAAGGTCTTGGGATCGGCTCGGCCCATTTCATAACAACGAACACTGGTCCGCCGCGTTGACGGCGGCTGTAATACTAAGGAGAGATGATGAAAGACAGCAATTATGATCAGCAGAAGGCAGAACAGTTCTCCGAGGGGCTGGTCGATATCCTAAACAAAAGTGCTATCGCCCTCGCCCTCAGCCTCGGCCATCGCTGCGGTATTTTCGCGGCAATGGCGGAGCTTCCGGCCTCTACTTCACAGCAGATAGCGGATGCCGCCGGCCTGAACGAACGCTATGTGCGCGAGTGGCTCGGCACGATGGTGACCGGGCGCGTCGTGAACTACTATCCCGAAACGCGTACCTATCAGCTGCCTGATGAACATGCGGCGTTCCTGACCGACGGACGCGAGTATAACCTCGCGTCCTCGATGCAATTTCTCCCGATCATGGGCCAGGTCGAGGACAAGCTTGTCGAATGTTTCAGGAACGGCGGCGGGGTCCCGTACAGCGAATATCCGCGCTTTCACGAGGTGATGGCATCCGAAAGCGACCAGACCACTGTCGCGGCTCTCGATGCTCACATCATCCCGCTCGTACCCGGGTTGAGTGAAAAGCTCGAGGCCGGGATCGACGTGCTGGACGTGGGCTGCGGATCGGGCCGCGCCATGATCACACTCGCGGCGAGATATCCCAATAGCCGATTCGCCGGCTATGATTTTTCGGAAGAGGGCGTGGCTCGTGCGAGAGCGGAGGCAAAGGCACTCGGCCTTTCAAACGTACGCTTTGAGGTTCGCGACGCCGCCGCTATCGGCGAGACGGCCGAATATGACCTGATAACGTCATTCGATGCAATTCATGACCAGGCAAAGCCTGCGGCGATGCTCGCAAGCATAGCTCAGGCCCTGCGGCCCGACGGCACTTACCTGATACAGGACATCGCCGGCTCGTCTCACCTGGAAAAGAACATGGATCATCCGGTTTCGCCGTTCATCTACACCATCTCGCTGACGCACTGTATGACGGTTTCGCTCGCCTACGACGGTGAGGGACTCGGAGCGATGTGGGGCGAGGAAAAGGCGGTCGAGATGCTCAACGAAGCGGGCTTTGCGAACGTTTCGAAACACAGGCTCGATCACGACTTTATGAATACCTACTACGTCGCGACAAAGTAGATATTGTGGCCGCGAATTACACTGTTGAGTGAGTTCTTTGTAATTCGCGGCTAATTTTCATCCTCTGCTGCCTCTGCGGCCGAGCGTTTTTTCTCAGGGCGGAGATGCGGGAAAAGTATGACGTCGCGGATGGAGTGCTTGTTCGTCAGCAGCATCACGAGGCGGTCGATCCCGATGCCAATGCCCGCGGCCGGCGGCATTCCATAACTGAGCGCCCGGACATAGTCTTCGTCGAGCACCATCGCCTCCTCGTCGCCGCCTTCACGCTGCGCCATCTGGTCGACGAACCGCTCATACTGTTCCCTTGGATCGTTCAGCTCACTAAACCCGTTCGCGACCTCCATTCCGTTGATGAAAAGCTCGAACCGCTCCGCGATCTGTGGGTTCTGCGGCGACGCCTTTGAAAGCGGAGAGATGGATTTTGGATAGTCGATGATGAAGGTCGGCTGGATTAATGTCGATTCGATCTCGTTCTCGAATTTTTCGACGAGCTCGGTATCGGCGAAGACGGAACCACGACCGGTAGGGAGTGTGTCCTCCGCCACGGAAGAGACACCCTCGCTACCGCTCAGGTTTCCGCCTACTGCATCAGCCATGGTCACGCGCCGGAAACCGCTGAAATCGATCTCATTCCCCTCATACGTGATCTTTAGTCCGCCCGTCGCTTTCCTGATCGCTTCCTGCATCATCAGCTCGCAGAAATCCATCATCCCGTTGACGTCCATATAGGCGGAGTAGAATTCGAGCATTGTGAACTCGGGGTTGTGCTTGTACGAGATGCCTTCGTTGCGAAAGTTGCGGTTGAGTTCGTAGACCTTTTCGAACCCGCCGACGACGAGCCGCTTCAGGTAAAGCTCGGGCGCGATGCGGGCATATAGGTCGATGTCGAGGGCGTTGTGGTGTGTTTTGAATGGTTTCGCGGCCGCACCGGTCGCCTTCGACGTGAGCATCGGCGTCTCGACCTCGATGTAGCCATGGTCCTCAAGATAACGCCGGAGCGATGAGATCACCTTCGCACGTGTTTCGAAGACTTCGCGGGTCGTCATCCCCTCGTGCTCGACCTGCAGGCTCGAAGCGATCAGGTCGGCATACCTCTGACGCTGTCTGATCTCCGGGTCCGCGATGCCGTGCATCTTGTCCGGCATCGGCATCATCGCTTTTGCAAGGAACTGAAGCTTTTCGACGTGCACCGAGACCTCGCCGGTATTCGTGATAAATAGGTATCCTTCGACGCCGATGAAATCCCCGTGGTCGATCAGGCCCCACGCGGCCCAGGCATTCTCCTCGTCAAGCGTGTCCTTTCCGTCATTCTTTACGAGGGCGAACTGGCCCTTCTTGCAATAGATCTGGAGCTTCGCCATTCCGTCCGTCAGGTGAACGAAATTTCCTCGCGGCGGCGTCGTGAGCCTTCCCGCTATCCGAACGCTGCCGATCTCCTTGAGCCTTGCGTTCAGCCGGTCCTTATCCTCGGCCGGCGGCCGCGTCCCTTCGCTCAACGCAGCCTTTATCTCCGCCATCTCGCGTGCGGCGGCAACGACCGGTTCGTATCTCAGCAAACGCGAGATCGTATCTTCAGCTCCGCTGACCGACGAACGGGCGAATTTGTTCGGATAAACATTGCCGACAAGCTCGCGCAAGGCGTCAAGATGCTCCCGGCGGGCCTCCGTCTGGTCGTTTGGTTCGACAATGTCTTCATATTGGGGAATGGTCATAAATAGTTTTCCGAATGCCGATGTTGAACGCCGCCAATGTCTGTCTGCGACATATCGGCCCGGCCGTCCTGGCAATGGCCTTGCGCTTTCAGAATCCTCGATTATAGAAAACCGCTCGTGCACACGGCAAACTTCGATCTTATATGGCACAATTAATAAAACCGTAGGTGAACGATGGCAATACCCCCACATCATTCGTTCACTACGGATATCTGCGTTTGTCCATGTACCGGCTTGCCGGCACGCAGGCATACGCACGTTCTCGCGACAGAATGGAAAAGTTCAAGGAACTCGTTGAATTGCAGCGTGCCGTCGATAGCGGCACACGGGTGATCGCGCTCGACGGCCTGACCTCTACCGCATCGAAGGCATACGTCCTCTCGCGGCTTTCGGCTAAGGGCCGGACCATCGTTATCGTCACCGACACGAATGCCACACTCGATAATTGGGAGGCCGACCTTCGCTTTTGGGCGAGAGACAGCGGTGAGGCCGTGATCGCACTTCCCTCTTTTGAGACCGACGTCTATTCCGGCGGTTCGCCGCACGCCGAGACTATGGAGCGCCGTGCCCTTGCACTTTGGCAGATGTCGGCGGCGAGGCCGACGTATGTGCTCGTTTCGGCGCGTTCGCTTATCAGCCGGACGGTCACAGCCGAAGAATTGCGTTCGCTCGGAGCCACGCTGCGTGTCGACGAGGATCTCTCGCCCGACGAACTTGTCGAACGCATTGCTGCCGCGGGTTATGTTCGCGAGGATCCGATCGCAAACATCGGGCAATTCTCGGTTCGCGGCGGTATTCTCGATGTTTGGTCGCCGGATGCCGACGCTCCCGTGCGGGTAGAGTTTTTTGGCGACACGGTCGATTCGATACGGATCTTTGACCCCGAAACGCAGCTTTCGACCGAACGGCTAAAGGAAACCTCGGTCGCGCCGATGCGCGAATTCGCTGCAAGCGAAAAGGATTTTCGGGATTGGGCGTTCTTTGCCCGCGAGAGTTTTAGCGACGGCATCTTCTCTCGAGCGCTTCGCGACCGTACGGATTTTGCGGGCGAAGGCGAATCTTTCTCCGGTTGGGAGTTCCTCTTGCCGCTCGTCAAACCGCTCAAGGCGACGGTTTTCGACCACATCGGGGACGCATTGTTCGTCATCGATGAACCTTCGCTGGTCGAACAAACGCTGTCGGGCCTTTATGACAATTTGAAACGGCGTTTTGCTTCTCTTTCACAGACCGGTGAGATCGGGCTGCCGCCCGCCGCTTTGTTTCTCGAACCCTCCGAACTGAAAGATCAACTTCGAGAGGCAAAACGCATCGAGATGCGGGCTCTCGGCAAGACGGCCGCGGTCACCGACGAGGAATTGTCGCTCGAGGGGATCGAGGCAGGCATGACCTCGCCGGCATTCATTGCCGGAAAAACCACGGATCGCGAGCCGCTGTTCCTTTTCTCTACCGCTGAGCGGTCAACGGATATAAACATACGTTCGCGTTCGACCCGGAATTTTCACGGAGATTTTTCGAGATTTGCCGAACAAGTGAATAGCGAACGTCGGCCCTTGATGGTGATGGAAACCCTCGGCATAGCCGAACGGCTTGAGGAGATCACCCGCGACTTCAATGCCAGCGTACCGGCCGGATCGATCGTTGTCGGATCGCTTTCGAGCGGATTCGAGCTGCCGTCAGCCGATCTGACCGTCTATACGGAAACGGATATCTTCGGCGAGACCGTCTCATCGGAGCGCTCCGCAGGTACTCCGCCCGCGCACGGAGCGCCGGCGCGCTTTCGACACAAACCGAGCCTCGGTGCTTTCATCTCGGACTTCCGCGACCTTAAGACCGGCGATTACGTCGTTCATGTCGATCACGGTATCGGGCGTTTCGACGGCCTGCAGACGATCTCGTCGCAGGGGTCGGAGCGGGAGTTCATGCTCCTGGTCTATGCCGACGACGCCAAGCTCTTTGTCCCGGTCGAGCGTATGGACCTCGTCTCTCGCTACTCGTCGGGCGAGGCCACGTCTCCTTCGCTCGACCGATTGGGCGGGCTCGGCTGGCAGAAGACAAAGGCAAAGGCCAAACGCGCGATGCGCGATATGGCCGACGAGCTACTAAAGCTTTACGCCGAGCGAAAACTTGTACAGGGCTATTCATTCTCGCCTGACGCCCCATGGCAGCACGAGTTCGAGGATGCATTTCCCTACGAATTGACCGTCGATCAGGCAAAGGCGATCGAAGACGTAAAGGAAGATATGGAGACCGCACGGCCGATGGATAGGCTGATCATCGGCGACGTGGGCTATGGCAAGACCGAGGTCGCGATGCGCGCCGCTTTTAAGGCCGTAATGGATGGCAAGCAGGTCGCCGTGCTGACACCGACGACCATCCTTGCCTATCAGCACTACGAATCATTCCGCAAGCGGTTTGCCGCCTTTCCCGCAAAGATCGATCTTCTCTCTCGGTTTCGAAGCACAAAGGAACAAAAGTCGGTGGTCGAGGCGGCCGAAAAAGGCGATGTGGATGTTGTGATCGGGACGCACCGCGTACTTTCAAACGACGTCAAGCTTCCAAAGCTCGGCCTCGTCGTCGTCGATGAGGAGCAGCGTTTCGGCGTCGCCCATAAAGAGAAACTCAAGCAGCTTAAGAAAAAGGTCGATGTGCTGACGCTTTCGGCAACCCCGATCCCGCGTACGCTGAATATGTCTATGCTCGGTATGCGGGATATGTCCGTGATCGAAACGCCGCCGCGTGACCGGCTTGCGATCAACACTCAGGTCGTTCAGTTTTCCGAGAACGTGATCCGGTCAGCCATCGAGCTGGAACTTTCTCGCAACGGCCAGGTCTTCTTTATCCATAACCGGGTCGAAACCATCGAAGCGATCGCAGCACTTGTGCAAAAGATCGTCCCCAACGCACGGATCGCGATCGGCCACGGCAAAATGAACGAAAAGGAAATGGAGCAGGTGATGCTCGATTTCATCGACTACAAATATGACGTCCTCGTTGCGACAACGATCATCGAGAACGGCATCGATATTCCGCGGGCAAACACCATCATCATCAACCGATCGGACAACTATGGGCTCTCGCAGCTTTACCAGCTTCGCGGCCGTGTCGGCCGATCGAATCGACGGGCCTACGCATATCTACTTATTCCGAGCGAGATCGAGCTGACGCCGATCGCACGGCGGCGGCTCTCGGCGATCCGCGAATTCTCGGACCTCGGCGCCGGTTTTCGCATCGCCGCACTCGACCTCGAACTTCGCGGCGCGGGAAATATTCTCGGCGGCCAGCAGTCAGGACATCTCGATGCCCTCGGATTTGATCTGTACACCAAGATGCTCGAGCGGACCATCGCAGAACTTCGCGGAGAAGAGATCTTTGACGAAACGAGCGTATCGATAAATCTGGGCATCGACGTCTCGATACCCAAGGACTACATCGTCGATGCAAGCCAGAGACTCCGGACCTACAAACGCATCGCCTCTGCCGAGACCGACGCCGCCCTTTCACAGATAAATGCCGAGATCGAGGACAGATACGGCCAGATCCCCGAGTCGGTGAACTCCCTGTTCTCGTACGGACGTCTGCGCAAACTGGCCGAGCAAACCGGTATCGTTTCCGTCGACCGGTCAGGGTCGACGCTCGCGATCAAGCTGAGTGAGAATGCCAAGGTCGATCCCGAAAAGCTGATGGCGATAGTTTCTGACATCGAGGGGGCAAGCTTTTCGCCAAGCGGCATCTTGCGCGTCGAGACCGAGGGGAAGAGTCCGCTCGAGCATGCCATCTCTATCCTGCGGTCGATCCGCGTTTGAGGTCGAAAAATGCCTCCGATCGTGAGCAAATCGCGGGCAAACCTGCTAAACTTTCCCTTTGTTTTGCCTTGGAAGCGGTTCACTGAACGAACCCGCGAGCGGACTTTGGCATCAAAGCTGTCGTTGCCAACCAATTGCTGGGCAGATCGGCCCCGGATCTTGGAGATTTTGATGAAGAATACTTTATTTCTAGCCATTTTTTGCATAGTTTTTGTACTTGCGGCTCCCGGAGCTTTCGCACAGGAATCGGAAGAACGGGTGATCGACCAGGTCGTGGCCCAGGTAAATGAGGGCGTGATCACACTCTCGCGGGTGAAACGCGAGATGAAGTCGATCGTAGAACTCGAGGTCCAGCAGGGCAAGAAACGCGAAGAAGCCCAAAAGATGGTGGATGAGAAGCAGGGTGAGTTGATCGCCAATATGATCAACGAAGAATTGCTCGTCCAGCGTGCTAAGGAGCTAAATCTCGACAGCGAGATCGATGCCGCGATAAATCAGCGCTTCCTTGAGATAATGAAAGAAAACAACCTGAGATCGCTCGAAGCCCTCTATGAGCAGATGCGAGGCCAGAACGTCGACCCGCAGGAGATCCGCGAGTTGTGGCGAAAGCAGATCGTTCGTGAGCGCGTCATTCAGCGAGAGGTCCAGGCCAAGGAATACTGGAAGCCCGGCCCGACCGAACTCAAAGCGTACTTTGAACAGCACAAGGCAAAATTCACAAAGCCGGAGACCGTCTCTATCAGCGAGCTGTTCCTTGGCTTTGCTGGCCGCGACGAGGCTGCTGTGATGGAAAAGGCCAAACAATTGGTCGCGCAATTGCGGGGCGGCGGCAATTGGGATCAGCTCGTCAAGGAAAACTCCGATCCAGGTGTCGTGACGCAAGGTGCCGGAAAGGCCGAAAAGCTAAAGGTCCCCGAATTGGTCGATACCATCAAGCTGCCGCTCACTAACGTAAAGATCGGGGGCGTGACCGAGCCGATCGAGGTCAAGGATCTTGGCGTGATAATCCTCCGGGTCGATGCCCGGGAAGCGGCGAGCAGCGATTCGGTTTACGACGAAAGCGCCGTTCGCTCGGCGATGCTTCAGGAAAACTTTCCGGCTGCTCAGAAGAAGTTCTTCTCGACCCTTCGCGAGGAAGCTTATATAAAGATCAACGATACGTTCAGGCCGCTTGTCGCACCGATCCTGTTTGCGGAAGAGCGAAAGGAAAAGGCGGTCTCCGAAAAGTAGTCGGGTCAGAGCTTGGTTAGTCTAAAAGATGGCTTTACGGCCATCTTTATTTTTTATGAGGGTGGATGTCTTTCTGAAACTGAGCCGATTGATCCCGCGGCGAAGCCTCGCTCAGGAGTTCTGCGACGCGGGCCGGATAGATGTGAATGGAACCAGCGCAAAGTCGGCAAAAGAGATAAATACGGGAGACCTGATAACGATAAAACGGCGAGACCGCAAGACCGTCGTCAGAGTGAGATCGGTGCCCGAGAAAAAACAATTGTCAAAGGAATTTGCCGCCGATCTTTATACGATCGTGTCGGACGAGGCAATTGATGGACTATCCTAAGATCTCTTTGATGGCCGCCTCGAAGACATCCACACGTTTCTTCGCCCGTTTTACTTCGGGGTGGCCGTCTGCATAGGATTGCTGCAATTTCCAAAGTTCCACCTCGGCCTCTATCTTCCGCACAACGAGCTTACCGAGCGCGACGGTCGCCTTCTCCATTTGATCTTGGGGTATCGCGGTCAATCTCTCCGATTCCGCTTTGATCCGCCCAACCGAAAATCTTAGTTCCTTTAGCCGCGGATACTCGTCGGTATAATCCAGCAGCAGCGATTCAAGCTCCGCCTCCATCTCGGCCCTCCTTAATGCGACTTCCGCGTAGGCGGCCGTGGCTTTTGGGTTATATGCCCTGGCTGGACGATCGCCCGCGGCTTTCCCACCCGTCTGCCCCGAGGCGGCGGAAATGCCCAGCAGAACGGCCAAAAGAACGCCGAACCAATTCATCTTCGATTGTAAAGGCATCTAAAGTTAACTCCTGATCCATACCAAAACTTCATGGCCGATCACAAGACGACCCTCGATGGACTCAGACTAAACGGCGTCCCGGATCCTTGTAAGTTTCATCACGCGCGAGCGGACGTATAGTTTCCAGACCCCGAAGGCTCCATCTCGCACGAAGCGATCTCGATGTCCGCGTCTGTATCCGCCTCGATCGCCCCGTCGCCGAAGACCCGGCCCGAATTAAGCGTGTCGAAATAGGTGGTGATATTATCCAGTATCTCCTCGACAGAATGTGAATGGTAGAGTGTCTGTCGAAATTGGGCGCCCCCGACAAGTCCTTTGGTGAATTGCCCGGCAAGCTGTTTCATCTTACCCAGCGAGACGAGTTCCGGCATCTCCTCAAGGCACATCTCAAAGAATTCGAGAAGGACGGCCTTTTTTTCGTCGAGATCCGGCTGGTATGGTTCGCGGCCTTCCAGAACATCCTGAAACTGGCGGAATATCCACGGGTTCTGCATCGCACCGCGGCCGATCAAAATGCCGTCCGTTCCCGACTCGCTCCAGCGCTTAAGTCCGGATTCGATCGAGGTGATGTCACCGTTACCGGATACGGGAATGCTCACAGCCTGCTTGACCTGTCGGATCAGCTCCCAGTTGGCGAGCCCTTTGTACCCCTGTTCTTTCGTGCGGCCGTGTACCTGAATATGCTCCACGCCGCATTGCTCCGCCATCTTGGCAACATCGACCACGTTTATCGAGGCATCGGAGTAACCCGTCCGCACCTTTAGCGTGAGCGGGATCGTGATCGACCGTTTGATCTCGCGAAGAATCGACTCGAGCCGCGGCAGGTCGCGCAGCAAGCCCGATCCGCCTCCGTTCTTGACGACCTTCGGTGCCGGACATCCGCAATTGACGTCGAGAATGTCGGCACCGACCTCTTCGGCCATTTCGGCCCCCATCGCCATGCGTTCGGGCTGTCCGCCGAATATCTGCACGGCAAAGGGCCGTTCGCTTTCGTCAAAGCGCATCTGCCGCTTCGATTTGGGATTGTTCCGCGTCAATCCCTCGACGGAGATGAACTCGGACACGACGAGTCCGACGCCGCCCCGCCTTTTGATAAGGCGGCGAAAGGTATAGTCCGTCACGCCGGCCATCGGTGAAAGAATGAGCGGCGGGTCGATCTCGATGTCTCTGATCTTGAATGGTTTCAAACTGCTAAGCCTTCTTACGGTTCTTGATCACAAAGATCAGACCGATCAGGAAAACGAAGAATGATATTACAAGAAATACGGCACCGGCTATGATCGGGATCGCCGCTTCCTCCCAGCTGACACGCCCATCCGTTGCGATCGGGAGCGCGACCGAAAATAGCCGTACCCGCAAGCCCGAGCAAGACACCCAAAATACCAAGAACCAAAACGATCTTCCAAAGCATAGATTCTCCTGTCGTCAACCCGGTTGGAAAAGATCCTTAAAGTGCTTGTTCTGATCCGGGTAAGAACAAGGCATTGGTTGGCCAAAAACTGCGGCTTTACGCATTCCCGGCCGGCTCAATGAGACAAGTTCAAATTTAACATCAAAGCGTTTGTTTTTCGAGATTTATCGGGCGTATAATCCGATAGCTTCGGTTTCGTTAACATTTTTCTAACGTCTATGAAACCCGTCATTATTCGGAATGATCGTTGGTTTTTCCGCATTTCAAACGATCGAGGGCAACCTGATCATAACTTCGCGAGGAAAATAAATTATGAGAACCATTTTGCGGTTTGTGAGCGTTTTCACGATGCTTGGGCTTTTGGGCACCGGCATATTCGCCCAGTCGCAGTCCACGACCGGCCTTATCCAGGGTACGGTCACTGACCAGAACGGTGCAGTTGTCTCAGGCGCATCTGTCACCGTTCGCAACGTAAACACCGGATTTGAACGAACCGTTACGAGTAATTCTGATGGTTTTTTTACGGCCCCATTGCTTCCATTGGGAACATACCGGGTCTCCACTTCAGCCAGCGGATTTTCAAATTCTATTCTCGAGAACGTTCAGGTGACGATCGGCAACACCCTGTCGTTGAACATTGGCCTGAAGGTGGGCGGCGCGACCGAAACGGTCGACGTCACCAGTGACGCCGAAGCGGTGGACACCGCCCGTACCGAGCTTTCGACCCAGATCAACCAAAGGTCGGTCGAGAACCTTCCGATCAATCGCCGCGATTTTTCGCGTTTCGCTCTCTTGACGCCGGGCGTGTCCATCGTCCAGGGGCCGGACGGGGACGAGATCACCATCAACGGCCAGAAAGGCATTCAAAATAACGTAACGATCGACGGTGCCGACGCCAACAATCCGTTCTTCGGCGAGCAGCGCGGCGGGCAACGCCCGGCCTTCACCATCAGCCTCGAATCGGTCAAAGAGTTTCAGGTCGTTCCCGTCGGTGCTTCTGCCGAGTTCGGCCGCTCATCCGGCGGCTTTATCAATGCGGTGACCAAGTCCGGCACCAATGACTTCTCCGGTGCGGCGTTCCTCTTCTTTAGAAACCAGGGACTTTCCAGCCAGAATCCCGACGCGGTCGACGCGGGACTGCCCACCGAGGATTTCACCAATTACCAATTCGGCGGAAATATCGGTGGGCCGATCAAGCGCGATCGGGCCTTCTTCTTTTTCGCATATGAGCGAAATGACGGCTCGAGCAGCAAGCCGAACTTTATCGACCCGCGGCTCGTGACCATATTCGCTAACCGGTTCAATTCGCCAAACGAAGAGACCGTGATCGACCGTACCAACGACGCCGATGTGATCCTCGGAAAGGTCGATATCAGCATAAACAACGACAACCTTCTCACATTGCGTCACAACTACAGCCGTGCCGAACAGGTGAACGGCACGTTTGACGTACCCACGTGGGGATCGAGTGCCAACGGCCGGGAGACGGATAGCTCGAATTCGTTCATCGGCCAGCTTGTTACCAATTTCAGTTCAAATCTGCTCAACGAGTTCCGCTTTCAATGGGCAAAGGAGGAGCGTCCGCGTTTTTACGACGGGCCCGACCTGCCGGACACGACCATCGGCACATTTGACGGCTCGATCTCTTACCGCTTTGGCCGGCCTTTCTTCCTGCCGGTGCCTTCCGACGATGTCCGTCTCCAGTTCACCGACAATGTCACATTCATCCGCGGAAATCACACGATAAAGACCGGGATCGATATAAACCGGACGCGCGTTTCGCAGACGTTCATCGGATTCGCCCGCGGCCGTTATATCTTTGCGGCCGGAACGATAGACGACGCGATCAATGGGTTTATCGACTATATCGACGGCGTGAATGCCGATGCGCTTCAGCTCTACCTGCAGTTTGCCCCGATCGGCAACCGCACCGTCGAGGAGGCAGGTACACAGGCCTATACCACCATCGAGCCGGGGATCTACGTGCAGGATGCGTGGCAGGCACGCCGCAACCTGACTCTCAATTTCGGCCTTCGTTGGGAGGGCCAGTATCAGCCGGATCCGATCAACGACCCGACCAGTACCAGATACGGGCAGTTCCTTAGCGACCCGCGATTCCCCTCTGACGGGACCATCCCCGATTTCACTGACGGCTGGTCGCCGCGCCTGGCGCTTTCGTGGTCTCCCGGCAACGACGGCAAGACCGCTATCCGCCTTGGAGCGGGCATCTACTACGCCCGCATTCCGGGTCTGGTCGTGGCCGGCCCGAGGAACACGGATGGCTCGATCGCGGGGAATATCTTTTTCGCCAACTTCCTTTGCCCGACCGACAAGGATCTCGGCATTGGCGGCGGCCCGGGCGGATGCCCCGAATATCCCGGCATCGTCCCGACGGCGGGCTTTACGCCGTTCAATCCCGGCATCGCCGTATTCGAACGAAACTTCAAGAACCCGCGAACCGTTCAGTATTCGGCCAGCATCGAGCGTGAGATCGCAAAGAACACCTCATTCCTCTTTGCGTACAACTATGCAAAGTCCACTCGTTTGACCCGCTTCGTCAACCGCGGCAACGCGGCTCTCTACGGTGGGACATCGCCGTTCTTCTTTGACGATGGCTCCGGCATCGGAGAGATCCGTTCGACCGAAAGCTCGGCACGGTCGCTATACCAGGGACTTACCTTTACGCTGAACAAGCGGTTTGCCGACAGGTTCCAGTTTCAGGCAAATTACCTGCTTTCGTGGGACAAGTCGGATGACGACAACGAGCGCGATCCATTCACTTTCCGTTACGCTGACGTGAACAATTTCTCGCCGGAGTACAACTGGTCGGATCGCGATCAGCGGCATCGTTTCAACGCTTTCGCGACGTTCCTGCTTCCGTATGACATCAACGTTTCGCCGATCGTGCAGTATCGCTCGGCCCAGCCCTTCTCACTCAGAGGGATCGCGGAGACGGGTCGAACGGATGTAAAACGAAACACGGAAAGGCTCGAAAACGAATTCTTCACGTTCGACTTTCGTGTGTCGAAGGCGTTCAAGTTCGGCGAGAGGATGGAGCTGGAAGGGATCTTCGAAGCCTTTAACCTCTTCAACAATCGCAATCAGCGGAGCCTTCCGCGTCCGTTGACGTTTAATTTTGACGGGACGGTCACGGCCGGTTTCGGCGAGCCGCGTCAGGCCCAGCTTGGCGTAAGGTTCAAGTTCTAGGCATTCTCTAGAACTCTATCCAGCAGTGGCCCGGTCTATCACGCCGGGCCATTTCTTTTTGCGCAAGCCCGCGCGTGAGCAAGGGCGATACATCCAACTTACCTCCCGATATCGCCCTTACTCACGTGCGGGCCTGTGCATTGGTTTGAGTGTGCGGAGCACACGGCGATTTCGATAGCTACTTGTGGAGTGAAACGGAACATGTAGATCGCATCGGCCCGTAAACCCCCGAGCGTGTGAAACACGCGTCACAAGATCAATTCCACAAATATCGCCCATCGAATTCGATATTGTGATTTCGCAAAATGCCGGCGTACTCCTGCTCGAATGTCCGTTTGGCGTGGTGCCTTTTCTGGTCGCGGATGTAGTCCCGAACCTTTTCGACCGCAGACTCGCTCACCGTGAAGGCTCCATATCGACGCTGCCAGGCGAACTTGGGGTTGTGCTGCTTTGCCCATCGTGAAGATGATGCTTTCAGCTCCCGCATGAATGCCGGGAGGTCGCACGGTTCGAGGATGATCAGCAGATGAACGTGGTCGGACATGCCGTTGATGATGATCACTCGGCCTTTGTTTCGCTTTACGATACCGGCGAGGTAGGCGTAGAGTTCCTTTTCCCACCTCTCGGAGATGAGCGGGAAGCGGTCTTTGGTTGCGAAAACGACGTGGTAAATGAGTCGGGAATGCGACATCGGAAATGTGACGCGTGTTTCACACGCTCGGGTTTGATCTGCCGCTTCGTCTACACGTTCCGCCTCTCGGCTGCACGTTGTAGCTACCGAAATGGCCGTGTGCTCCGCACACTTAAATCCTGACCTGTCGCCGACGGCGATACATCCGACTCACCTCCCGATATCGCCGTTACTCACGTGCGGGCCTGTGCATTGGTTTGAGTGTGCGAAGCACACGGCACTATCGGCAGCTACATGTGGAGGCTTTGCGGAACGTGTAGACAGCAGACCAAATAGACCCCGAGCGTGCAAGCAACTCTAGCCGACCTTGGTCAATTCTACGCCGGTCGCATCAAATGACACTTCGGTCACCGTCCCGTCGGCGTTGCGATTGTCGAACTTCGCGCCGTCGTCGTTGATCAAATGGTCGACGTGCTCTTTTGTAAGCGTTTTGGTCTTAAAGACGCCCTGGGCACGGACCTTCATTCCGGCCGCGTTCAGCGGGATAAAAAAGGCGTGGTCGCCAAATGTCACGCGGACGCTCTTTCCGCCCTGCTTATCGGCCATTTCCATCCAGCAGCCTTCTTTCTTGCACGACCGAACGATCACGCCGCTCACTTCCACGGTCTTGTCCGCATATTCTGCCGGCTTTGCGAAGGCCTTTTCGACCTTTGCCTTCTTTACGCCCTTTGCAAGGGCTTCGCCCCGTGTGATGGTCTCGCCTGCTTTCAGGTCCACCGGCTTGTTCTGCTCGTTCGTCGCGACCGGGTCGCCCTTGCTGTTCATCTCCTGAGCAGCAGCGGAAACTGAGAACATCAAAAACAGCATCGAGATCACTAATATCTTCTTCATTTATTGACTCCAAAAACAAGATCTTTCTGAGGATCGTTAATTCGTATTCTCGTAAACTATTCGGCCGCCCGCAACTGTGAGGACGACACTTGCGGAACGTATGTCGGCCTTTGCCTCAAATATATCTGCCGTCAATATCACAAGGTCCGCAAGGTTCCCCGCCTTTATGCTTCCCTTTTCTTTTTCTTGAAACTCGGCGTAGGCGGCCCCCATCGTGTAAGCGTACACTGCCTCTTCAACGGTCAGGCCGCGCTTGCCGCCGGCGTTCACCGCCGCATAGATGCCCTCGAGCGGATCGAAGCCGCGCATCGGGGCATCGGCTCCGAATGCAAGGTGTGCACCGGAGTCGATCAATTTGCGATAGTCATCCTGGGCACCTGAGCCTTCGCTGAAGAACAGGATCGGCTGCATCGACGGGATGATGTTCGAACGTGCAAGCCGAAGCAGGTCCGCCGAGGCCATTCCCGCGGCGTGCTCGATGCGGAATCGGCGATCGCGGTCCCCGTTTGCGGCAATTGCGCTTTCGAATGCAGCCAGTACGGCGGCATTCGCCTCGCGGCCGATCGCATGGACGAGCACCTGCAGGCCCGCGTAGTCCGCCGCCGCTATATCCTTTGCGAGCGACTTCGTCATCTCATCTTCCGGGTCAAAAAAACCTTTTACGCATCCGGTCCGCACCATCGCGGTGCCTTCCGCCGCACGCGTGCCGAACGCGGCGAGCTTTGCCCAGTTCGATAGCGAGACGCAATCGTAGATACGCGTCTTGAGCTTGCCCTGGCGGTCGAGGTCCCGATAGACCGACGCCATGTCGTCGGAATGGGTGTCTTGTATGCTCGTGACCCCGAAACTTGCCGCGTAGTTTGTAGCTGTTTCGGCGATGGCCGGCCAATCGCGCACATGGCCGCTGGGAATGGCCCGCTGCATCGCAGCTATCAGGCCGGCGTCGAGCACGCGGACCTCAGTTCCCAACCGCGCCATTCTGAGAGCGAGGGCGTTGGCAAATGCCGTCTTTGCATCGGAATGATATACGAATACCGGATGATCCCGCGTGGCGGCATCGACGTCAGCCGCCGTCAACCGAATGGAGGGATCGAGCTTTCCCCCGAGTATCCAGCGGCCTTTTGGCAGAAACCGTGCAAAGTGTCGGAACTTGGCGATGACATCTTCCTCGCTCTTTGCCGAACTCAGGTCGATCGAGGAAAAGAGGTTGCCGATCGCCATGAAGTGGGCATGCGAATCGTTGAAACCGGGAACGACCAGTCTGCCTTTAGCGTCGATGATCCGGGTCGGCTTTCGGGCAAGGGACTGAATGTCAGCCGTCTTTCCGACGGCGATGAACCGGCCATCCTTGACCGCTGCCGCCTCGGCCTGCGGACGATCTTTATCCATCGTGCGGATATTGGCGTTGATGATGATCAGGTCTGGCGGCGACTGTGCTTCGACAGAGGCAGCTATCAACAGAATGAGTAAACAACGATAAGCCATCTAAAACACCGAAAGCGCAACGCGGATCGGGCGGATATCACGGATCTCAGAACGATCCGAATTCATCCGCCCGATCCGCCAAATCCGCGTTCAAAGAAAGCGTCTTGGAATAATGCCGTTACCTTTCGAAAACGACGCGGCCGTCCACAATTGTCTTAAGTACGGTCACATCGCGGATCTTCACCGGATCGATTGTGAAGATATCGTCGGAGAGGATCACGAGATCGGCAAGCTTTCCGGGCTCGAGCGCCCCTTTCCAATTTTCCTGAAACTCGGCGTAGGCCGAGCCCCATGTGAATGCCCGTACTGCCTCTTCGACCGAGATCTTCTGTTCCGGTATCCATCCGTTCGGATTTTTGTCGTCGAGCGTGCGGCGCGTGACGGCGGCATAAATACCGTAGAGCGGATTCCAGGGCGCCACGGGCGAATCCGAACCAAAGGCGAGTATGCCGCCCGAGTCGAGTATCGTGCGAAACGCGTATGTGCCCTTCAGCCGTCTCTCGTCCAGGCGCTTCCATGCCCACCGTCCGTCGTCGATTATATGGAACGGCTGCATCGACGCCACCACCTTTTGTCCGGCAAATCGTTTCAGGTCATCCACGCGTAAATGCTGTGCGTGTTCGATCGTAAATCGCCGGTCACGCGAGCCGTTTGCCTTTTCTACCGTTAGATAATGGTCGAGGATCGTCGCGTTCGCGCGGTCGCCGATGGCGTGTATCCGCACCTGCAGCCCTGCCTTGTCAGCGTCCTCGATCGTCTGCCGCATCGTCGTCGTAACGTCGGCCATTGCGAGGCCGCTCGTGTTGGGCGCGTCAAGATACGGTTCAAAGAACCAAGCCGTGGTCGAACCGAGACTGCCGTCCGCATAACCCTTTAGACAGCCGACCCGCAGCATCGCATTGCCGAAGGCGAACCTTACGCCCGTGTCCTGCCATCTCTTGTAGTCGTTCAGCGGTGAACAGCCGTAAATGCGTGTCTTTAGCGTGCCTCGCCGGAGCAGTTCCTGATAGGCTCCGACCGTTCGCCCGGCGGACATATCCTGCACACTCGTAATGCCAAAGGATGCCGCATTGTCTGAGGCGGCTTGTGCGGCCTCGATCTGCTCTTCGAACGAGGGCGCGGGTATCACCCTTTCAATGTACGACGAGGCCGCGTCCTTGAAAATACCCGTCGGATTCCCGCTTCCGTCCCTGACGATCTCACCGCCGGCAACGTCCGCGACATTTTTATCGACACCCGCAAGCCGCATCGCGAGGCTGTTCGCGAGCGCCATATGGCCGTCGAGGCGGTTGACGAAAACGGGGTTATCCGGCGTGGCCGCATCGATCATCGCGGCCGTCGGAAGATCGTTCGGCGTCCAGTTCTCGTGGTCCCATTGCCCGCCAAGTATCCAGCGGCCTTTCGGAAGCCGGGCGGCGAAAGCCTTTATCCTCGCGACGAATTCCTGCGGCGTTTTCGCGTCACGCAGATCGACCGACGAAAGCTGTTGTCCGGTCTCGAGAAAGTGCACATGCGCGTCGTTAAATCCCGGCACGACCGTCTTGCCTCCGGCATCGATGACTCGCGTCTTTGGGCCAACAAGCGCCCGGATCTGAGCATCCGAACCAACCGCGATTATCTTATTTCCGCTGACGGCAAGTGCCCCCGCCTTGGGCTGCGATCTGTTGCCCGTGTGAATACTTGCATTTATGACGACCAGATCGGGTTGAAATGTCTGGGCGGCCACGCCTGTAGCGAATACGGCGGCCAACGCGGTCGCGATAAGTATCGAATATGCTCTCATCTTATTTTGTTTCGAAATTGTTGGACTTAACAAAAAACACTTTTCCAGTCTTGGGCTTTTCCGGCACGATAGGCGTGAATTTTCCCCACCACGTCAGCAGCTCTGACCTCTGCTTGACCTTACGCCTTTCGAGCGTCAGCAGCAGATCACCGTGTGCATATGGCTCGAAAATATTATTCTCGCCGTAGCCCTCAAAAATGATCTCGAGCTTGTTGCCCTTGACCCTCGCCGTGCAATTCAGGTCTTTCGATGTTTGATAGCCGTTGCTCTGCAGCGTCGCCCTCAGGCCGTCGTCCGTCTCGAACACGACAAGCTCATGGATAATATAGATGCCGGTTCCGCCGGCGTTCTTTCCGCCATCCTCATCGAACGTGTAGGTTCCGGCCCAATCGCTTTGCGCAAACGAAGATGCCGCCAATGCGAACCCGAACGCTAAAGCTGCGGCTGCTCTTTTCATAGGAAACGCACGATGCAAGAGTGTATTCTAAAGACGCGGGAATTATATCAATGAAAGAGAGATACATCCAGATACTGGGAATCGCGCTGACGCTTGTTTACGGCGTTTTTGTCATATTTCTCTATGCCGCCGAACCTCGCTCATTTGAAGAGATCTCCGCCAAAGCGGTCGAGACCGTTCAGAACGCCGCAACCAAAGGGCAGGTCATCACCGGGACCTACGAGATCGATCAGGCAAGATTCGCCGCTGGACTCAACGCTTTCAGGCAGGACAATTTCATCGCTGCCCGTGACGCCTTTGCCAAGGCCGATCCCGAGCGACGCGATGCTCGAACGCAATTCTATATCTCTTACAGCTTTTACCGGCAGGGCTGGGGCCGCGTCGCGAACGACGATGCACTGTTCAGGCAGGCTCTCGAATCGCTCGAACGGGTGAATTTCTTGGACAAGGATTTTCGGAGCGAAGATGCGGACCTTCAGCTTCGCACTCCGGCCGAATTGAGAAACGAGCTTGATGAGGGTCTCCGCGTGACGGCCGATGACTTCAATCCGCTGAAAGTATTTCGCGAGCGTAAATGAAAGATCAAATAATGAAAGGTTCTGAGACCAAGGGATCGATCGATGTGCTAAAGGAAGGGGCGATCGCCGCCATTCCCGAAAGGGTCCACGAACGGAATGCCCTCTATCTGCGGTATCTTCTTTTGCCGTTCATTTTTTTGACCGTCACCCTCCTCGGCGGGCTTCGCATCTCTGGTGACGACGGTGCATTCGTCTTTCACCGGCCCGCATTGGCCTGTCTGATCTTCGCGTCCATTCTACTCGTTCTGTTCGCGCGTTCCCGTGTGATCGAGCTGAACGGTTGGCTCTCGGAATCGTTTCCAGCCTTAAAGAATGCAGCGAACTTCCTCGTGATCGCCACGATGTTCGCCGCGGCGACTCAGATATTCAATTCGCTTTTGCCGGAGCGTGGACTTCCCTTTTGGATCGTTGCTTTCTGTTTTTTTTGGACCCTCTGGAACAATCTCTTCGCGGATTTTGATACGCGTAAGCTCTTCAGAAGCCTGGGTGGATTATTTGGCCTCGCCTTCGCGGCAAAGTATCTCGTGCTTGCGAATCTTACCGCTCCGGCGGGACGAACATGGTTTGAGGCGCTTACCGAGAATCCGGGCCAGGAAGCGGTCACGCGTCTTCTCGACCTGCCGAGATTTTCGGGCACCACGGGATATATACAGTTTTTCGCCGTCGCGTTGTTCCTTCTGGGCCTTTATCTCTTTCCGCCGAAGACGCGTGACGATCAATGACTGACGCGATATATGACGAACATGGGCAAACTAATTTCACTTTCGATAATTCTTCTATTCTCGATCTCTGCGGCCGCCCAGCCTCCCGCAAAGATCCTCAAGCAGGCCGAGAAGGCGATGGGCGGCAGCAAAGCGCTGAAGGCCATCGGTTCGTGGCAGCGCAGCGGGACAATAAGACGTCTGAATGATGGCGCCACGGGCCGATATCTCTCGCAGGCGGCCGGGCCTAACCTTTATAACGAATCCTTTGACCTGGGAGGGTTCGAGTTCGAGTCCGGTTACAACGGACGCTCCGCATGGCGGCGGAATTCGCGCGATGGTTTGAGCACGCTGACAGGTGACGCAAGCCTGACCCTCCAGGCCGAAGCGTTGTATCGGAATTCGCTGTGGTTAGACTATAAGAAGCAGAAGGCAAAGGTCGTCAGCGGCGGCTTCTCAACGATCGACGGCAAGCGGCAAAACGTTCTGATCTACAGCACGAACAAGGGCGTGAACCTGAAGCTCTATTTCGACGCCGCAACGGGTCTTCTTTCGCGTGAAGAGATCCCATCGGGCGAGGCGGTCAGAACGATCGACTACACCGATCACCGCAGGACCGGGAGCCTGGTATTGCCATACAGATCGATCGTCGCATCCGGTGACGAAACCTACGAGATCGTGCTGGATTCGATCATACTCAACCCTCAGATCGCCCGCTCCGAGTTCGATTTTCCGCCAGCTGCGGGAGAGCCTCTGCCCGATATCCGCACGCTGCTGACCCAACTACAGGAGAATGAAGATAAGGTCGAGAATATCCTGGATACCTATTCCTTTGTGCAAAAGAGTACGAAGCGGGAGCTGGACAAAGGCGGCACACTCAGGGAGATCGAGTCCGAGACCCGCCAGCTTTCCTTTTATAAGGGCTATCGGATATCTCGGCTCATCGAAAAGAACGGAAAGCCGTTGACCGAAAAGGAACAGCGAGATGCCGATAAGGATGCCGGAGATCGGGTCGAAGAGATCGAAAAGATCATCGCCAAAAAAGAGAAGAATGAAATGAAGGACGGCCCGCCGCGGGAAGACGGGCCGCGGGTCTCGGTCGCTGAACTGCTTCGCGCCTCGAACCTGATAAATCCGCGTCGCGAACGTTTTCGGGGCCGCGACGTGATCGTCTTCGATTTTGAGCCAAACCCGGCATTTGACTACAAGAATGCCAAGAGCATATTGAAGTTCTTCGGCAAGACCGCCGGCGTGATGTGGATCGACGAGCAGGACAAGCAGGTCGCCCGGCTTGAAGCCTACCTCGCCGACAGTTTCAAGATCGGCGGCGGTGTACTGGCAAAACTCCGAAAAGGCGCTTCTTTCGTGCTTGAACAGGAGCGCGTGAATGATGAGATCTGGCTCCCCTCGGTCGCCGATATCAACCTGTCGGTCCGCGTTCTTCTGTTCAAAGGAATAGATGTGAATCAGCGGATCGAGTCATACGATTATCGGAAATTCACGACCGAAGTAAAGGATGCGAAGGTCGGAGCGGCCGTCGACCAGTAGGTTAAGCTGCGGCTATTTCAGACTGACCGTTATTCGCTTGCCGCCCCGCCGCAACGCAAGCGTCCGGACGCTCACTGTCCCGTCAAATACGGTACCCGTCTTTATCGGTTTGTCGTCGATGGACTCTATCAGGTCACCCGCCCGCACCCCCGATCTTTCGGCAATACTCTGCTTTGAAACTGCGGACGCAAGGCAGCCGTCGGAGCGGCATTCCGGCTTGATGCCGATCATCGTCAAGATGGACTCCGCCGTTATTCCGTTGCCCTTTGGTGGAACGGGCTGTACATCCTTTCGGCCCTTCGGGTCAAATTCCGGCGGATTGATCCGCGCGCTGTCCTGGCTAAGGGCGAGGTCTTTAGAGCCGCCGCCCGGCCCCTCGGTGTCGCCTCGTCTGGCATCGAGCCCTTTCTTCGATCCCGGCTTCACAACACCCGATGCGGCCTCGGTCTGAACGGCTTCCTCGCTTTGAGGCGTTACTCCGGTATCGTTGCCGGCCCGTATCGCCGGATCCATTGTATCGGCGGGCGGTGGAACGGTCGCCGTATCGGGAGTTCTGGTTCCGCTGAGTATCACGAACGTCCCGATCACGGCTAATACGACGACTGGCGCCGCAAACTTCAGACCGAGCAATAGCACCGGCGAGGAAGACCATCCGCTGCCGCCGTGCATACTGATCCGCGATCGTACCGCGGACTCAAAGCTCGACGGAGCCGCAGCCCTCGGCAACTCTCCAAGCATAACTTCAACTTCTCTTTCGTCGCTATTCACTTTTTCGTCCTGCATCCTTTCTATCCTGGTCCCGGTCGAGGTAACCCAAAAGCCTTTCCCTTAGAAGCCCGCGTGCCCGGCTTATTCGCGATTTCGTGGTTCCGAGCCCGAGCTGCATTATCTCCGCGACTTCCTCGTACGAGCACCCCTCAACATCGCGGAGAATTATCGGCGTCCTGTACTTCGGAGGAAGCGCCGCTATCGCGTTCGCGATGACCCGGCTTTGTTCGTTGTCGACCACCTCTCGGTCAGGCAGCGGGCGGCTGTCCGGCGGCTGAAACTCCATCGAGCTTTCTTCGTCGCTTTGAAAAAGCCCGGTCAGCGACAAGATGGTCCGCCGTTTCCGCTTTCTTATCTCGCTGATCGCGAGATTAGAGGCGATCCGGTACAAGTACGTCGAAAATGCGTACTCGGTGTGGTAACGGTCGAGCGCAAAATAAACGCGGACAAAGGTCTCTTGTGCCAGGTCCACCGCCTCGTCATAATCATTCAAAAATCTGTAAAGAAAGTTCGTTATCTGGTTCTTGTACCTTGAAACGATCTCACCAAAGGCGTCGTCATCGCCGTTTCGCGCATTCGCGATCAATTCGTGATCGGACAATTTCGGCGTCTCGCCGGTCGAGTCGATCAGATCCGATCCAGATTTGAGCTTGTCCCGGGCCATTCAGACATACACTTTATCAACAAACTTTCTGTTCGGACAAAAAATGC
The DNA here is from genome assembly GCA_050246275.1 of Pyrinomonadaceae bacterium. Lineage (GTDB taxonomy): Bacteria > Acidobacteriota > Blastocatellia > Pyrinomonadales > Pyrinomonadaceae > OLB17. The sequence goes on along the minus strand of JBFWWI010000002.1, from coordinate 294,283 downwards.
GGCCCGCTGTATATATGCACGCTTTCGGGCCGCCTTGGTTGCGTAATTCTCTGCCGCCGCCGTTACGCAGGTCGCACGGACATCACGAGGAACAGGGTTCCGGTCGTTTTCGGAAGCGAGATCGTGCCGATGAGCGTTGGCATTCCCTCGAGCAGCCCGAATCGATTCAGCGTCAGGCCCACCGATTCATACACGACGGGCTTTCCGGCGTCATTGCTCATCTTCACCGGCACCCGTGCTCCGAAACGGAATAGTTCGAAGCTGAAGTTCTTTCCGTTCGGGTCCTTCGAAAGCCTTGCAAGTTGCCATTCAAGAAAACTCGGCGATTCAGGCTCGAGCGAGGCATTTTGAAAGGACGAGACGCTCTTATACTCGAGCGAACCGCTATCGGCCGTCCGGCCCAGATAGGTATTCAGCAGGCGGTAACTGGAAAATTGAAAGTTATCCCGTATCTGCTTACCGACCGCGCCCAGCTTCGGCGGCAGCTCGCCGCCAGCCGTGGCATCGTCAGAGCCGAGAATCACATACAAAACGGCCTCGTAGCTCCGTTGTTCGGCCGGCGGCGGCGTTTGGGCAAATGAGACGCGGCCGCCAAAAAGTAGGACGGCCGCCGCGGCAAAAATAAGAATTGTTCGATGGGGCTTGTTCATTCTCTGATCTCCTATGAAATGATCCGAAGTGCGATTCATTCCACAGGCGAGCCCCTGAAAAGTTGCAAAACTACGATCCGGTCGGGAACATCGCCTCATCTACCCGCTGACCGTATGTCACCGTCCCGATATTCGTTTCTTCCACGATCTTATCGTTCTCATAGAGGACTGTGCGATACGGAACGAGCGTTCCCTGAGCATAATTATAATCGTAGAATTTACGCCGGTACTTTTTCCCGTCTTCCTCATATTCGAGCATCATCACGCGATACGTCTTTGCACTCACAAAATACCGGGTCTTTCTACCCGCCTTATCCGTAAGGTCCACAAGGTGATATTCGACGCCGAGCACCTTGTCCTTTCCCGCCAGGGCGATCGTCGATTCGTTTTCCTTATACCTGAGCAACGCGTCAAGGCCGCGATAGATCTGGTTGTGAAAAAACTTCGACGCTTCGTCGGTCGGCGCGAACATCGTATCGTTATAGATGCCAAATGTCTTTTCTTCGTTCAGTACCAGCGAGAAGCGGACCGTCGGAAATTCCTGGTCAAAACGGAGCTTTTCTTTGCTAATGGACTCGCCGCGTATCATCCATTTTTGATAATTTGCGGTCTCCATCTTTCCCTGGCCGTTAAGGACGGTGGTCTTTCCCCGTTCGATGGCGGTCTTCCTGATCTGGTTCAGAGCGGCGCGTCCGCCCGACGGGCCGTACACGAACAACGCCGTCTCGACCACGGCTTCCGCGGTCGGGTTGGCCAACATCTCCTTTGCGGTCTGGGGCCGTGCGGTGACCGGCGCCGGTGTCGGCGACGGCGTGGGTGTCGGGTTGGCGTCCTGCGCCATCAACCCATAAAATGAGGCGAAGGCTCCGACCGCCAACAAAGCGCGGAAAAATTGAGACACTATTGAAAAACTCCCGAGGGATACCTTATTCGTCAAAACAAAGGCGGATTGTAACATAATCTGCGTTTATGGGCATTACCGGGCGCGTGACAAAAGAATTGATGAGCCCTTGTTCTCAAAGGATGCACAAAACCCGTGTGATCTGGTTTTTTCCAACTTTTTAGGTCTATGTTTAACGTCGTTCTGATCGAACCCGAGATACCGCCGAATACCGGCAACATCGCACGCCTGTGCGCTGCAACGGAAACAAGGTTGCACATTGTCGGCGTTACCGGCTTTCGCATGGACGACCGTACTTTGAAGCGAGCGGGCCTCGATTATTGGAACGAGGTCGACCTTTACCGTCACGTCGATCTCGAAGCCCTCTACGCTAGTGAGCCTGAGGGGCGGTTCTTTTACCTCACCACAAAAACCCGAAAGGTTTATACCGATCAGCAATTTGCCCAGGGAGATTTTCTCGTCTTCGGGCCGGAAACTCGTGGATTGCCAACGTCGCTCTTAGACGCCAACGCCGACAACTGCCTCACAGTGCCAATGTTGAATCCCAACGTTCGCAGCCTCAATCTCGCCACCACCGTCGGCATCGTGCTCTACGAGGCGATCAGACAAACCTCGCGGTAGTTAAAACGTATCCTTTCAGCCATTTAGGACATCAGTTGCATGGCATCCTTTCCGGCAAATTTCGCGTCCAATTAACGTCTGTGAACGGTCACCAAAAGTGACAAAGCACTAGATCAAGGAGAGGTACAAATATGAAGATCATTCGCAATTTTATTATGATGGCATTCGCCGTCACGCTTATTTCGGTTGTGACCGTGAATGCTCAGACAAATATTTCGTCTTTATCGCCGCTTGAAAAAAAGGTCCGGAAAGAGATCCTGACGCTTCCGTATTACGGCCTTTTCGACCACATCTCGTTCAAGGTTGACGGCGGCACGGTCACCCTTTATGGAAAGACCAGTTCGCTGGGAACAATGAAGAGCGCCGAACGCGCGGTCAGCCGGATCCCGGGTGTTATCGAGGTAGTGAACAATATCGACGAGCTGCCGCCGTCTTCCTACGATGACCGGATCAGACGGCAGGTCGTAGGCGAATTCGTTCGTTCATCGGGCTTATATCCCTATATCTCGGGCGTTAACCCCTCGGTTCGGATCATCGTCGAGAACGGCCGCATCACACTCGAAGGCTACGTGGCTAACAAAGGCACGTCGAATCTGATGTACCTATTGGCCAACCGCGTTCCCGGCACTTTCGGCGTGACCAATAACCTGATCGTGGAAAAGAACGTAGGCTAAGCCTATCCAAAATTGATGATGACGCGACGGCCCGACAGCGATGTTGGGCCGTTTTACGTGATGCGTAAGATCCGCCCCGTCGTCCTGCCGAAAACCGAGCGGACGTAGCCATCCGCCACACGTTCCATCGAAACCGGCGTGTACCCCGGAAAAATGTCGGAGTATTTTTCGGCGGCGTCAGACACTACCGTCGGCGCGACCACATTGATCCGCAATCCCCGCGGCAGTTCCAATGCGGCCGCCATCGCAAAACTATGAAGCCCGCCGTTGACCAGTGCCAGCGATGAACTGCCCGGCACGGGATCGTCCGCCAGTATCCCCGTGGTCAGAGTGAACGACCCACCGTCGTTCAAATACCGCTGCCCGATCCGAACGAGATTGACCTGCCCCATCAACTTCCCGCGGATGCCGATATAATGGTCTTCTTCGGTCAGCTCGGAAAACGCTCCGAATTTCGCCGGCCCGGCAGCACAAACGACCGCATCGATGCTTCCGGCCGCGTTATACATCTCTTCGATCGAATCCTCATCCGTGATATCAACGCGGATATCCGCACCGTTTCGGCCGGCACTCAATACCTCGGCCTTTGCCGATAGCCGTTCGTGAATATGCCTCCCGATAGTTCCGCTCGATCCGATAAGTACAATTCTCATTAGCTGAATAAACAGGTCTGGTTTTTTGCGTTTCAAGCCGCAATAAAGCATTATATTCGTTTGCCCTGAGGGACGGAATCGTAACTATGCTGACTGCGGATAAAATAAGGAACATCGCCATCATCGCTCACGTCGACCATGGAAAGACCACGCTGGTCGATGCCATGCTTGCACAATCGGGGACCCACCGCGAAAACGAAGCGGTCGTTGACCGCGTGATGGACTCGATGGACCTGGAGCGCGAGCGCGGCATAACGATCATGGCGAAGAACACGTCCGTCCGTTATGGCGATTACAAGGTAAATATCCTCGACACACCCGGCCACGCTGACTTCGGCGGCGAGGTCGAACGGGTTCTCAAGATGGTCGACGGCATCGTGCTCCTGGTCGATGCGGCCGAGGGCTGCCTTCCGCAGACGCGCTTTGTGCTTCGAAAGGCACTTGAATTGAAGTTGCCGGCCATCGCCCTGGTCAACAAGATCGACCGCCAGGATGCACGGCCCGAAGAGGTCGTGAACGAGATCTATGACCTTTTCATAGACCTCGGCGCCAACGACCAGCAGATCGAATTTCCGATACTCTATTCGATCTCGCGCGACGGCATCGCAAAGAAAGACCTTGCCGACGAGGGTAAGAACCTCAAGCCGCTGTTCGATCAGATAATCGAGACGATACCCGCTCCACACGCCCTGCGCGACGACAGCCTTCAGCTTCTTGTCGCAAACATCGACTACAACCCCTTCGTAGGGCGCCTTGCCATCGGCCGGATATTTTCCGGCGATATTGCAAAGAATCAGGAGGTCGCCGTTTCCAAACGAGATGGCTCTCTCGTAAAGACGCGGGTCAAAGAGTTATTCATATTCGAGGGCCTCGAGCGAACTAACGTAGAAAAAGCGGGAACGGGAGAGATCGTCGCGCTCGCCGGGTTTGACGATGTGGAGATCGGCGAGACCATCACGCTCCCCGACAATCCCAAACCGCTTCCGGTGATCAACGTCGATGAGCCTACCATTTCGATGATCTTCGGTGTGAATACCTCGCCGTTCTCCGGCATCGACGGCAAATTCGTCACCTCACGCCAGATCAAGGAACGCCTCGACCGCGAACTGCTCGGCAATGTCGCGCTCAGGGTCGAACAAACCGCGGCGGCGGAGCAATTCAAAGTGTCGGGCCGCGGCGAGCTGCAACTGGCAATTTTGATCGAGATGATGCGGCGCGAGGGCTATGAGCTCCAGGTCTCAAAACCCGAGGTCATCACCCGCAAAGACGAAAAGACCGGCGACCTGCTCGAGCCGATCGAACAGGTCGTGATCGACGTGCCCGACGAATTTATCGGCGTCGTGACCGAGGCGATGGGGCGCCGTAAGGGCCAAATGACGAAGATGGTCAATAACGGCTCGGGGCGCGTCCGGCTCGAATTCGAAGTTCCCTCGCGCGGCCTGATCGGATTCCGAGGCGAGTTTTTGACCGAGACGAAAGGCACCGGCCTGCTAAACACGCTATTCCTTCGATTCGACAAATGGCAGGGCGAGATGAAATCGCGCTCGACCGGTTCGCTCGTGGCCGACCGCATGGGCGAATCGACGACCTATTCGCTCTTCAATCTGCAGGAACGCGGCACGCTCTTCATCAAACCGCAGGTAAAGGTCTATGAAGGAATGATCGTCGGCGAGAATGCCCGCGCCGTCGATCTCGATGTCAACGCGATCAAGGAAAAAAAGCTCTCCAATATGCGGACCACCTCCGCCGACGAAGCCATGCGCCTCGTCCCCGTCCGCGAGATGTCGCTCGAACGCGCCCTCGAATTCATCGCCGACGACGAACTCATCGAGGTCACCCCAAAAGCCATCCGCCTCCGCAAACGCGTCCTTAGAGCCAACGAACGTCCGAAGAAGTAGGTCCTTCGACTTGATTGAAATACGGGCAGCAGATCAGCTGACCGTATTTTTTTATTTCCTCTTGACGTAACTTTTGAGTTACGTTACTATTGTTTCACACAACGGAGGCAGTTATATGAATTTAGATGAAATGACATTGGATCTCGAGCAAAGCGTCGAGGTCAGTGGAAAGATCGACGACGTATTTAAGAGTGTGCTGCATCGATTCGGCGAAGGGAATGTAAGGCCGGACGGCGTGGCGATGGAGCTGCGGCTTGAGGAATGGGCCGGTGGCCGCTGGTATCGCGACCGCGGCGACGGGATCCAGCATCTATGGGGACACGTCCAGGTGATCAAACCGCCGACGCTGGTCGAACTCAGCGGGCCGATGTTTATGTCTTACCCGGCACTGAACCACCTAGAACTGAAGCTCGAAGAGGTCAAAAACGGAACGAAGGTGACCCTTCGCCATCGCGCGATCGGAATGCTCGCCCCCGAGCATCGCGAGGGCGTCAAAGAAGGCTGGAAGGCATTTCTCGAACTTGTCGAGGGTGATTTTTCAAAGCAGTCCGCCAGGCCCGCATAGATCATGGCCGACGAACTCGATCCTGTTTGGAAAGCTCTTTCCGACCCGACCCGCCGCAAGATCCTGGATCTGCTGCGGCCGGGTTCGAAGACGACGACGGAGATCGTGGAATCGTTTCCGGATATGACGCGCCACGCGGTGATGAAACATATCGACGTACTCCGTGAGGCGAATCTCGTCAATACCCGCAAGGACGGGCGGCGGCGGATCAATTCCCTCAATGTAATTCCGATCCGTCAGATCTATGAAAGATACGTCGGGCCTTTTGCCGAGCTCTGGTCCAGCACACTGCTGCGGATCAAAGAAGACCTTGAACCAACAAATAAGGAGAGATAATAATGCAACCTCAAACAAAGCTATCATCCATAGTCGAACCTATCCTTTCAGAACTTGACCAGGAAGCACCGGCCACACGGCGTTTGCTGGAGATAGTCCCCGAAGACAAACTTACGTGGCGGCCGCATCCGAAAGCCATGTCTCTCGGCCAGCTTGCACTGCATGTTGCCGGCACGACCGGCGGAGTTGCCGAAGCCACGCTAAACGACACATCCGATGTGGCGGATTTCAACCACGCCGAACCAGCTTCAAGAGCCGAGATCCTCGACACCTTCGAAAACGGCCTCAAGCAGGCGCAGAAGATGCTCTCGGCGACTAGCGACGAGAGGGCTCTCGCCGAATGGAAGATGGTTGACGGTGAGAAAGTGGTTCTGGCAATGCCCCGGATCGCCTTCTGGCGTATGGTGATGCTAAATCACCTCTACCATCATCGCGGGCAGCTTTCGACCTATCTGCGGATCCTCGATATCCCGCTGCCTTCAATTTATGGACCGTCAGCCGATACCCCCGCGATGGGCTGAGCATTAGCCGGAGAGGAAATATGATCACAAGTTCGAAATTTGGACTTCCCGCCGTCGTTTCGCCCGAAGAGTGGGCCGAGGCTCACGCGAAACTGCTGGTAAAAGAAAAAGAGTTGACCCGTGCGCGCGATGCCCTTGCGGCCAAGCGTCGGCGTATGCCGTGGATGGCCGTTGAGAAGGACTATGCCTTCGACGGCCCCATCGGCCGGGCGACGCTGCTGGATCTATTCGAAGGCCGCCGTCAACTGATCGTCTATCGTGCGTTCTTTGAGCCGGGAGTCCACGGCTGGCCCGACCACGCATGCCGCGGCTGTTCGCTCTGCGCAGATCAGGTCTCGAATCTCGCCCACTTGAAAGCGCGCGATACAACGCTCGCTTACGTGTCCCGTGCGCCGCAGGCTGACATCGCTCGGCTCAAGGAAAGAATGGGTTGGGAGATGCCCTGGTACACGATCACCGACAGTTTCGATACAGACTTCGGCGTCGACGAGTGGCACGGCCATAACGTCTTTTTCCGTGATGGCGAAAATGTGTTTCGTACCTACTTCATAAACAGCCGAGGGGACGAGGCGATGGGATCTGTCTGGAGCTATCTCGACGCAACGCCGCTCGGCCGGCAGGAGACTTGGGAGGATTCACCCGAGGGCTACCCGCAAACTCCGCCGTACAAATGGTGGAACTGGCATGATAGCTACGTTCCCGACGCCGCCCCGGACCCGGAATGGGTCCAGATCTCGGCCGCCGGTGAAGCTGCATTCCGGGATCGCTAGGCGAGGGCTCGAGAAGACTTGTGGAATTGAGGAGTTCAATGCCTCCGTTAGGTGAAAATACTGTCTGCTGTGCGAACACTACGAAGAAGAAAGCACCACGTCTGGCTGCGGCCGCAAGATGGATGTTGCCGGCCGCGGTGCTTTTTCTCGTGCCAAAATGCCCGCTATGTCTGATGGCCTACATCGCGTTTGCGACCGGAATCGGCATTTCGTTGTCTACGGCCGCCGGCATCAGGTTTCTTCTCTTCGCATGCTGCGCTGCCCTCTTCGCCCACGCCTTGCTCCGATCCTTGCGTGGCCCGAGACTGACTGGGCTGAATGGCGTTCGGGCCGGAAAATGACGTATGCCGATGTTTGAACCGCAGGTTTCTAGAGATGCTTTCATCATCGCGAGCTAGGTTGTTTTCGCGGGTTGAGCAGTTGTTTAACACCCTCGAAGAAGTAGCCGCCGCGTTCGACGGTGCGGCGGATCTCGGAGGCGATGAGGGTTCGGTTTTTTGAGGTAGCGAAACGCGATACAGCCTTGATCTGCTGAGGCGTAGCCGGGCCGCCGATGGATCGCCAGTCGCCTTGTTTGCCGCTCCAGGAGATGATCTCGACGAGCAGCGGGATGAGGTCGAGGCCGCGTGTAGTGAGCCCGTACACATCCTTACGTTTGTCGGTCGGATGAGGTGTCCGGAACAGGATTCCCGACTCTTCCAGCGCCGTTAACCTGTCAGCCAGAATGTTGGTCGATATCTGCTCGTCGGAGCGGAGGAAGTCGCTGTAAGTCTTCTTGCCCCAGAAAATTATGTCGCGGATGATGAGTAGCGACCAGCGGTCGCCGAACGCTTCGAGGCCGAAGTTCACAGGGCAATTGGAGCGGTATTTGCTTGAGAGATCTGACATGCCTACACAATAACACACTTGCACGTTGCAAGTCATCACACTTGTGTTTTACAAGTGTTTATTGTAAGGTCAGTCTCACAAATCACAACGGAGGTACTCATTTAATGTCAGAAAGGAACATTGCGATCGTTAACGAGATCAACGACGCGTTCACGCGCAACGATATAGACGGCTTTCTCGCGCACTGCACGGAAGACTTGTATTGGAACATGGCCGGGGACAGCGAACACACGGGCAAATCGTCGATCCGGGAGTGGATGAAGCAGATGGAAGGCCACGAACCGCCGAAGTTTTCGGTTGACGCGATCTTTGGCGACGGCGACCACGTCGCCTGCCACGGCGAAATGACCATGAAGAATGCCGACGGCAATGAAGGTAAATACTCCTACTGCGACGTCTATACCTTCAAGGGAGATAAGGTCTCCGAACTGCGGTCGTATGTGGTCGCGCACAAGACGGAAGACAAGAATGCGTCGGCCTCGGCGTAACGGCCTCAATGTAATTTCTCGTGCGGCCCGGGCCTTTGAAGATTACGCTTGACAGGCCGTTTCACATCATGCTACTTTACCATTTAGTTAATTAACCGAGTAGTAAAACACAATGACGAACGACCGCCTCACAAAGACCTTCTCCGCGTTGGCCGACCCGACCCGACGGGCCATACTTGCCCGTCTATCGTCCGGCGAAGCCTCGGTCACAGAGTTGGCAAAGCCTCTGAAAATGACGATGCCGGCGGTCACCAAGCACCTAAAGGTGCTTCAAAGGGCTGGGCTCATCCGTCAGGAGCGGCGTGCACAGTGGCGTCCCTGTTACCTCGTCGCACAGCCTCTAAAGGAAGCGAGCGACTGGGTCGAGCAGTACCGCAAATTTTGGGAGGCAAGCTTTGATCGTCTCGACGCCTACTTAAAGGTCTTGCAGGCACAGAATGTGAGCGAAACGATAAAGGACTCAAAAGATCCGGATTCAACCGGGAAAACTAAAAAGAAGAGGAAGACAAAGGAATGACGAACGCAGTCAGTGCTGCCGCCGAGCGCGAGATCAGCAATGAAAGAATATACGACGCACCGCGAGAGCTCGTCTGGCGTGCGTGGACCGACCCGGATCACATCTCTCAATGGTGGGGCCCGATCGGATTTACCACGACGACCGCAAAATTCGATTTCAGGGAAGGCGGCCAGTGGCTTCACACGATGCACGGCCCGGACGGAACTGACTACCCCAACGAGATCACTTACAAGGTGATCGAGAAACCCAGACGGATCGAGTATGAGCATGGCGGCTGCCCGTTATTTTACACGACCGTCATATTTGAGGACCTTGACGGAAAGACAAGGCTCTCAATGCGGATGCTCTTCAACTCGACCGAAGACCGCGACGATACGGCTCGGCGATACGGAGCGATCCAGGGACTTGAACAAACCCTGGGACGGCTCAAGGAGTTTCTTCAGCAGCACTAATAAATACAGGAGCAATACTAATGGCTACAGCAGCAAGATCAGGAACGAACCTCACCTTAACGCGCGAATTCGACTTTCCGCGAGACCTCGTATGGATGGCTTGGACGGAGCCTGAACATATCGCTCAGTGGTTTGGCCCCGAAGGCTTTACGACACGGGTCGAGGAGTACGAATTTAGGAGCGGCGGCCGTTTCAAGTACGTGATGATCGGGCCGGACGGGAAGGAATACCCGGGCATCAGCGTCTTCAAAGAAGTCTCGCCGAAAGACCGTATCGTCGCGACAGATGATTTCGGCGACGGATATAAGGAAGAGAATCCCGACGTGCCGTCCGGGATGATCGTTACCGAGACGTTCGAGGACTTAGGCGCCCGAACCAAAGTGACGATCTCGATCGACCACGCATCTGCCGAGGACATGCAGAAGCACGAGGAAATGGGCGTCGTTGCGGGATGGGGCTCCACTCTGGACAAGCTCGAGAAGTACCTCGCTTCGCTCGGGTAACAGTCTTTATGCATGAGCCCTTGCGTTAGTGAGGGCGAAAAACACGAACGTTGAGCATATCGCCCTTGCTAACGTGCGCGGGCTTGTGCACAGAGACAGCGTTTGACCATATAACGACCAAATAGGAGAAATATCATGGCTTCATACCATCCATACCTAAACTTCGCCGGCAATGCCGAAGAAGCGTTCAATTTTTACAAGACCGTATTCGGCGGCGACTTCAGCTCCGTGATGCGGTTCGCCGATATGCCCGGCTGCACTGAGATGCCGTTGTCCGACGAGGACAAGACCAAGATCGCCCACATCGCGCTTCCGCTCGACAACGGCACGATCCTGATGGCTAGCGACACGCTGGAATCGCTTGGCCAGAAACTTAATGTCGGCAACAATACGTATACGTGCATAGTCCCCGACAGCCGCGAAGATGCCGACCGGATCTTTAGCGGACTCTCCGACGGCGGAAAGGTACAGATGCCGATGTCCGATATGCCATGGGGAGCGTATTGGGGCTGTTTCGCGGACCGGTTCGGCGTACAGTGGATGATCAGCCACGAAACAAAAGAGGGAGTCCAATGACCATGGGCCAAAACGCGGGATCGCGGCGCCCTTGGGCAGGTATAATTGTCAGCGGCATCCCTGCCCTTTTCCTTTTGATGGACAGTATCGGCAAGTTCGCAAGACCCGAACCGGTGGTCAGCGGGACACTTGAGCTGGGATACGCTGAGGGCGTGATACTGCCGTTGGGTATCGTACTGCTCGTTTCGACACTTCTGTATGTTTTCCCCAAAACATCGGTGCTCGGTGCGGTCTTGCTTACGGGCTATCTTGGCGGAGCGGTCGCAACGCACGTAAGGGTCGGCAGCCCGCTCTTCACACACCAGCTATTTCCGGTGTACCTTGGCGTTCTTCTATGGCTCGGCCTTTACCTGCGAGACGTGCGAATCCGCGCTTTGATACCATTCAGGAGTTAGGAAATGGAAACTGCGGCTCAGCGTGAAGAGCGATACGAACTGCATTTCGAACGAAAGATCGCGGCTCCCTGCGATCTTCTTTTCGAGGTGTGGTCGCAGCCGAAACACATCGTCAACTGGTGGGGGCCGAACGAGTTTACCGTGCCCTCGTGTGAAGTGGATTTTCGTGTCGGTGGAAGTTACCGCCTCTGTATGCGTTCGCCCGAGGGCGACGACCATTGGCTCCACGGCACGTATCAAGAGATAGATGAGCCGCGAAAGCTCGTTTTCACCTGGCGCCGTGAGAACGCCGATGGTTCGATCTGGTGCGACACGCTCGTCTCGGTCACTTTCGAGACGTCCGGCGATGGGACGATCTTTCGTCTTTATCAGAGAGATTTCGAAGGAGCGGCGGTACGCGACGAACATCGCGGCGGCTGGAGCGAGTGCATTGACCGCCTCGCGGACTACGTGACGGTTCCCAATTGAATCGGATCGAACGAACTAAATTAATTGAGATATGAAGATAGCAATGATCATCGTGAGGACCCTCGTCGGAGCCCTCTTTGTCTTTGGGGCGGTCACGTTTCTGTTCGGCCTGATCACGCCGCCGCCGATGCCCGACGGCCCGCTAAAGACCTTTAGCGAAGGGCTTGCCGCATCGGGCTATTTCTTTACCCTGCTTAAGGTGACGGAGCTGGTCTGCGGAATTTTGCTTCTAGCGGGCAGATTCGTGCCCCTGGCATTGGTCATTCTGGCCCCGATCGTGATCAACATCCTCATGGTCCACTTGTTTTTGGATCGCTCTACACTTCCGTTGGCTCTATTCCTTGTCGCGGCGATGATCTTCCTCGCTTACAACTATCGAAAGGCATTCGCCCCGCTGCTTACGCCAAAATATGAATAGATATGTCTAGATACGCTGACGTTTACCTGCTTCCGATATCGGAAGACAAGGTCCGTGAATACAAGAAGATCGCGAGTGCCGCCGGCAAGGTTTTCATGAAGCACGGCGCGCTCAAATATCGCGAATACGTTATGTCCGACCCCGAGGCAATGGGCGCCGTTCCGTTTCCAAAGGCACTCAAGCTTAAGCCCGGTGAAACGGTCATTTACGCGGCCGTCGAGTTCAAGTCAGAGGCTCATCGGAACGCTGTGATGAAAAAGGTCTTCGCTGATCCGGCGATGGACCCGGGCGACAAGCCCGTCCCGTTCGATTATCGTCGGATGGTGTACGGGGGATTCAAAATACTCGTCGACCTGTAGAAATGAAGACCACTTTCTGTAAATTCGCGATGCTTGCGGTTGCCTGATGGACATATGGGCGACACCGATCTAATGCTCCCCAGGCGGTACCTTTCGAGTTGCCAAGCGACATTCGGGGCCGGAGACGGTATAGTAAGAAACTTCGGCCGCCCTGATCAAAAATGTCGGAAACCGCAACCCAATTGATCGAAGATACAGATCCCATTCCCGATGGCGTTGCCGCCGACACTCCCCCGGCAGGCAAGCGAAAGTATGACCGCACGATAATCGAGGGCCCGCTTGGCCGTGCTGTGTGGAAGATCGCATGGCCAACTGTATTGACCAACGCGATCGGCGGCCTCCAGGGGCTGGTCGATCACGCATTGGTCGGGAATATCGTCGGCATCACCGGTAATGCGGCGATCGGCGTCAGCATCCAACTCTGGATCGCAGTGATCGTCTTCATCTCTTCGATCTTTATCGGGATGAGCGTGATGGTGGCTCGTTTCGCCGGGGCCGGTGACGAAGAGAAAGTAAACCGCACGGTCTATCAGGCTTTTCTTACGGCGGTGATAATGTCGTTCGGCATTCTCGCCCCGGTCGGATATTTTGCCGCTCCGTATCTGCTCGACCTTGTGAACGCCGCACCGGAGGTCAAGGCTGAGGCCCTGCCGTTCCTACGCATAATGTACGTCTTCAGCGGCGGTATGCTCATCTTTTTTATGCTCGGCGGCGCCCTGCGATCGGCGGGCGACGCGCGAACGCCGATGGTCCTCGGTATCGTCTTGACGGTGCTGAATCTCGTTCTCAATATCATCCTGATCCGCGGTGCCGGCCCGATACCTTCGTTCGGTACGATGGGGTCTGCGATGGGCACGACCATCGCTTCGGGCGTGATCGCGATCTACGCTCTTTGGAGGTTGACACACGGCGGTTGGGTGGTCGCTTTTCCCAAAGGCGGCAGTTACGCCCCGGATTGGAGCGTCATCCGAAAATTGTTCAAGCTGGGCCTGCCGGCCGGCATCCAGGGCATCGCGATGAACGTGGGCGGAGTGCTGATGCTTTATTTCATCGGCTCGCTGGCTCAGAGCGCCGCGGCCCAGGCGGTATTCGCGGTCTCGTACACGCAGTTATTTTCGTTCGTCACGTGGACCTCCGTCGGGTTGATGGGGGCCTCTGCCGCGGTCGTCGGCCAAAATATTGGCGCTGGAAACTATGATCGTGCAAACAAGGCGGTTGGTGTAGCGGCAAGGTTCGGCCTTGCGGGAGCCGCGTTCCTCGGATTCTTCTATTTCTTTTTCCCGCAACAGCTGCTCGCGTTCTTTAACGTGACCGATCCCGCCGCGGTAGAGATCGGCGTCCAGCTTCTTCGCGTTCTGGCGTTCTCGGGCTTGTTCATTACGGTCGCTTTGACCTACACCGGCGGCCTGCAGGGCGGAGGCGACACCAAAAGCCCTCTCTACATTTCGATCATTTCACAGGTCGTCGTACCGCTTTCGATCTGTTTCGTCATTCGGCAAGTGTGGGGGCTCGAACCGATGCACATTTGGCTCGCCATACTTGCCGGCCACTTTACCCGCTGTCTGTTAAGCGTACTGCGCTTTAATCAGGGTAAGTGGCGGAGCATCGTGGTCAACATCGAAGCTACAGATGGCTAGATGTCCTCGTTCACATCTTCATCATCGTCATCGGGTTCATTCTCGGGGTCGAAGTCTTCGTATCCGTGAGCGTCGTCGTAGTAATAGCTGCCGCGCTCCGGATCAGAGGGACGTGGCGGGCCGCCTGCCCCAGCCTTGTCCGGTTCCTCTTCCGTACTGTCGATAGGATGCACTCGCGGCATTGTTCATTTATAATCCAAGCGTCCCGAAAAACAAACATGATCAAAAACCGCCCTTATCGCCCGTTTCAGATCCTGCTCGTCTGTTGTGTCCTTTTGTGCGGAGTCTATTCGCAATCGCTGTCCGTACGCGAGATCATGGCCGAGCCTTCGATCGCCGGTATGCGGCCGGAAGGAGAAAAGCTCTCGCCCGACGGCTCAAAGGTGGTATTCCTCTGGAATGCCGGGGGAAAAATGCCGCGCGACCTATATCTTGTCCCGACGTCGGGAGGCACACCCGTCAAGATCCTCAGCCCGGCCGATCTTCCGGCTCCGAGCAGGCCGCCCGAAAAAGAGAACAAACTCAATTACGGCCTCGAGCTCCGCGACGAGTTCGCGAGATCTCGCGAGAATCAGCTCGGGAATTTCGAATGGTCGCCCGACTCGCGGAAACTGATCTTTACCTATGGCGGCGATGTTTACATCCTGACTATGGGAGAGACGAAGCCGAAGCGATATACCAGAACGCAGACGCCCGAGTTCGGGGCACGTTTTCTTGATAATGAGCGAATTCTGTATTCGCAGGGCGGAAACGTTTTCGTATTGAATACGTCCGACGCGACGGTGACCCAACTGACTCGGGAGGCAAATCAGCAGAACAATATCGGCGTAGGGAACATCACGCCGAACAAAGCAGGGACGATGATCGCCTATGTCGTTTCCGATAGTTCGAAACAGCGGCAGTTGATCGTACCCAATTTTTTGCCCGAGTTTGTGACCAGCGGCGGCCCGCGTCGCGGATGGTCGGAACAAAAGCTTTTCGTTACGCCTGCCGACGGCAGCCGGGAGGCTCCATTCGAGATCAAACTGCCGAAGCCGGAGGGCGTAAGCAGTTTTCGTAGAATGGCCTGGACCGCCGACGGACAGAACCTGATCGTCGATCGTGTCGATAAGGACACGAAACGCCGCCAGCTTTATTTCGTCGCGGGCCCGGGCACCAAATCAGAACAGATCATTCTCGTCACCGAAGAGACCGACGATAAATGGCAGGCACCTCTGTCGGCGATCTTCGATCCGGACCCGAAAGATCCGGCACGGCTCTTTTTCGGTTCTGAGCGCGACGGCTTTAACCATCTTTACCTCGCGACGCTCGAATGGACTCAGGCGGGAACGCGAGCCGCTGCAAGCCCGACAAGCGGCAATGAGCGGGTCGCCGAAGGCCCGGAGCGGCCAACTGGAAAAGTGACCATCACCCAGCTCACGAAAGGAAACTGGCAGGTCGAGTGGGCCAAGTGGTCGGCCGCTGGGAAGATCTATTTGATGTCCACCGAGCTCGGATATGTCGGGCGCGACCTCTTCGAACTGGACCCCGAGACCGGGAGCGAGACAAGGCTGGCGTCACACAACACCCCGCTGGCGCCGAAAGAAAAGGGAATGCGGGGCTCCGTTCAGATGGATGAGGCGAACGCTCGACCGACGCTGATGTATGAAGCCTCCCGCTGGAACGACCCCGGCGAGCTTTACGCCCAGACGGTCGGCAGCGGACAAGCACCGGTAAGACTCACCTCGACCGTCCCGGACAGATTCCGCTCGATCAAATGGACCGCGCCCAAATTCATCGAGATCGCTTCCCGCGACGGCAAAAAGATACCGGCAAAGATCTATCTTCCGGCCGGACATGATCCGAAGAAGAGATACCCGATGGTGATCTTCGTCCATGGTGCCGGCTATCTGCAGAATGTGATAAACGGCTGGAACAACTATTACCGCGAATTCATGTTCAACGATCTGCTGACGCGAAAAGGATACGTCGTGCTTGATATCGACTATCGGGGTTCGGCGGGCTACGGACGCGATTGGCGAACCGACGTCTATGATTTTCTGGGCGGCAAGGACCTCGACGATCATATAGACAGCATCGACCATATGGTCAACAATTACGGTGTCGATCAGAAGCGCATCGGTGTGTACGGCGGAAGCTACGGCGGATTTATGGCCGCTATGCTCGCCACGCGTGCCCCGGAGCGGATCGCGGCGGCGGCGGCGCTGCGGCCCGTGATGGACTGGAAGAATTACTACGCCGCGAGCCCCGTTTATACGGCTCAGCGGCTCGGCTTCCCGGACAAGAATCCCGAGGCGTACAAACGTAGTTCGCCGATCACTTACGCCGACAAACTTGAGCGGCCGCTGCTTATCCTGCACGGCATGGTCGATGACAATGTCCACGTGCAGGACTCCGTCCAGATGATCGAGAAACTGATCCGCCTCGGCAAGACGCAGTACTTCGAAGCGATGCTTTACCCGTCAGAAAATCATGGCTTTGTACGTCCCGAAAGCTGGGCAGACGAATATGAGCGAATTTTGGCGTTCTTCGAGAAGCACCTTAAATAATGGATAATGGATAATTGAGAATGGACAATGAAATGGATAATTGACAATGGACAATGGGCAATGAAATGGATAATTGAAAATCGTCAATGTAATGGATAATTGAAAATGGTCAATGGACAAGGTAATGGATAATTGATAATTGACAATGGACAATGGACAATTGGCGGGATCAGAAATTCTTGAGATCCTTCACTGTCCATTATCAATTTTCAATTATCAGTTGTCAGTTGTCAGTTGTCAGTTACCGCCTCATTGTCCGCTGTCAATTATCATTTTTCAGTTTTGACCTGCTTTTATGCGTATTTTAGTGACCGGCGGTGCCGGGTTTATCGGTTCGCACCTTTGCGAACGACTGTTGTCCGAGGGAAATGAGGTGATTTGCCTCGATAATTTCTTCACCGGGCGAAAGCGGAACATCTCGCATTTGCTCGAGGATCGGAACTTCGAACTCGTTCGTCACGATGTGACCGAACCCATATTGCTCGAGGTCGATCAGATCTATAACCTCGCCTGCCCGGCATCGCCGGTCCATTACCAGTACAACCCTGTAAAAACGGTCAAGACCAGCGTGATGGGTGCCATCAATATGCTCGGCATGGCCAAGCGCGTCCGTGCACGCATACTGCAGGCATCGACGAGCGAGGTCTATGGCGACCCGCTCATACATCCCCAGACCGAGGATTACTTCGGCAACGTCAATCCGATCGGCTTGCGTAGCTGTTATGACGAGGGCAAGCGCGTCGCCGAGACGTTGATGATGGACTACCATCGGCAAAACGGGGTGGACACTCGCATCGTCCGCATCTTCAACACATACGGCGAACGAATGCTCGAGAATGACGGTCGGGTCGTATCGAATTTCGTGGTCCAGGCACTGCGCGGCAGCGAACTCACGGTTTACGGTGACGGGACGCAGACGCGGTCGTTCTGCTATGTAAGCGACCTCGTCGAGGGTATCATTAGATTGATGAACGCCGAGGCGAATGACATCCATCAGCCCGTGAACATCGGCAATCCGGGCGAATTCACGATGAACGATCTCGCCGCGGCGGTCGGACGCGCGACCGGCAAGGACATATCGATCAAGTACTTACCGCTGCCGCAGGACGACCCGAAGCAGCGGCAGCCGAACATTGAACGCGCCAAACAATTGCTCGGATGGGGACCGACCGTTCCGCTTGACGACGGTCTCGCGCGCACGGTCGAATATTTTAAAAAGACGCTGAACCAATTATGAAGATCCTGATCACCGGCGGTGCCGGATTTGTGGGAAGCCACCTTGCTGACAAGCTTATCGGACAGGGACACGAGATCACTGTCATCGACGACCTTTCGACCGGCCGATATTCCAACGTCGAACATCTTGAGGGAGACCCGAACTTCCGGCTCATCATCGACACCGTGTTGAACTCTCAACTTATGGAAGAGCTGATCCGCGAAACGGACCGGGTGTTTCACATGGCGAGCGCCGTCGGCGTCCGGCTTATCATGGAGCAGCCTGTCAAAACGATCGAGACGATCTTTCACGGCACTGATGTCGTGCTGAAATTCTGTTCGCGATATCGCAAACGCGTTCTGATCCCCAGTACGTCAGAGGTTTACGGAAAAGGCGCATCCATTCCCTTTCGCGAGGAAGATGATCTGCTCACGGGTGCGACCGACAAACACCGATGGGCATATGCCTGCGCCAAGACGCTGGATGAGTTTCTCGCTCTTGCTCATTGGAAGGAAACGAGGCTGCCGGTCGTCGTAGTGCGCCTCTTCAATACCGTCGGCCCGCGCCAGACCGGGCAATACGGTATGGTCGTTCCGCGTTTTGTTCATTCGGCCATCAAGGGCGAACCGATCACGGTCTTTGGCGACGGGACCCAGCAGCGGTGCTTCGGCCACGTGCTCGATGTGGTCGAGGGACTCTCGAAACTTCTTGAAACGCCAGAATGTTTCGGCCAGGTGATCAATCTCGGAAACGACGAGGAGGTCAGCATTCTCGGCCTCGCCGAAAAGGCCATCGAGATCACCGGAAGCAAGAGCGATGTACGCTATATCCCCTATGAAGAGGCGTACGGAGACGGGTTCGAGGATATGCAGAGGCGCGTCCCCGGCCTTGAAAAAGCAAAGCGATTGATCGGTTATCAGCCAACCCGTTCGCTATCGGATATCATCAATGATGTTGCAGCCGAGTTCAAAAAGGAATCGGCCGCAGCCGCCTAAGTTTCGTGACTTTTCGTGTTTTTAGTGCTTAAAGCTCGTCGGTTCCGGAATGCGGTAAGAGATCGATGTCAAGACTTTCAAAAATAATCCTGATCGCCGTTTTTGCCGCGGCTTCATCCTTTATCCTTCCGCCTTCATCCTTCGCTCAATCCGGCGCTATCAAGGGTAAGGTGCGCTCAAACAAGGGCGACGGCATCGCGAATGCGTCCGTCACCGCACGTCAATCCGGCAAGGATATCAAGACCGTTCGTTCGAATGCCAAGGGCGATTTTCTTCTCGCCGGACTTTCGACCGGAGTTTACAGCCTCGTCTTCGACGCAGACGGTTTCCAGTCGGGCCTTCTTCAGGGGGTCGAGGTCAAGAGCGGAGACACACGCAGCCTCGGCGACCGGCTTGTGCTGATGCCTGACCAGGGCAATCAGGTGATCATAAACGGCAGCGTCTTCTACAAGGAAGGCACCAGCCTTGGCGGGGCAAAGATCGAGATCGAGAGGATGAATGCCGACGGCACGTCGAAAAAGGTCACTACGCTTTACACGAACATCAGGGGCGAATTCACATTCCGGCAGCCTCAGGGCTCCGCAAAGTTTCGTATTACAGCCATGTTCAAAGGTGCTGAAGGCGTAAAGGAAGTTGAGGTCGATACGGCCGCCATCTACCGCCTCGCCATCACCCTCGACATTTCCCGCACGGAAAAGTAAGGTCTGCAGATCACTAAAAACAGTTAATTTATCGTTTCCGAAACCTGGTCCGGCGGCTGCATTCCAGCCGCACTTCCCTGATCCGTTACGATCAGCGGGAATTCCTCCATCACCTCGGTATCACAGAGCGTCTGCACCCAATAGGTTCCTGCCTGCGGGAAAACGACGTTGATAAAAAAGCTGACGTTGTCGGTAAATCCGCCCGGCGGCAGTTCGATCGGCGTCGGCTGCGAGGTGACGACCAGATTCGATCTGTCGGGCGAGAGGATGCGCACCTCGGTCTCGTGGCGGCCCTCGCCGCGCCAATGATTTATCACCGCGAATTTTATCAGCGACACGGGGAGCTTTTCGACCATGATGTTCTGAAAGATCCCCATCAATGAGATCTTGTTTCCCATCTCGATGCGCACATCGTCGCAAAGCAGTGTGTAGATCAGATTCAGGTTCTCGTTATTCATTCAACTCCTGATCAAAGTGCGAATCCGGCCGATCTTCCGATCTGATCGATCCGGCAGTAATGGTCTATGATATCTGTTTCCATCGGGCCTCCAAACTTCCCTGGCTCATTTTGATCGATTTTATCTTTTCGCCGGAGGCGGTCAAGGTTATACTCATAGAATAATTGAAAGTTTGTTTCGGCTGATCAGGGGCGGCCGCCACTCTCTCTGACCGCCTAAGAGGTTCTCACACGAATTTAGGTATTACTCGTGCTGACTTATATTCTCATCACACTCTGTCTATCGCTTTCCGGGGTTGCGGGCCTCCAGATGATGTATATGTTCTATCTGGACAAGCTGGATAAAGAACGCAAGAAACGCCTTCACGACCTAGAGAAAAAATGTAAGGAATTGGGAAGCCGGCTTGCCGACGCCGAACATCGGATCCGCGAGCAGGACCAGTTGCTCGATGCTCTCTATGCCGGTATAGATGACGAAGAGGCCTGGGCCGATGTCATCGACGACCGCTAACCGATGTCGAGCTCGGCGATCGTTGCTCCCCAACCGCCGGAAAACTCGTCGCCCGATCTGAATTTCCTGACGAAAGGCGTTTCGCTTAAAATCCTTCTCACGGCTTCCCTCTGCACACCGACGCCTTTTCCGTGCACGATCCGTACGATACGAAAGCCCTTTTTCCTTGCCTCTTCCAGATATGCCCGCGTCACGGCGTTCACATCTTTTGGGTGAAATGCATGCAGGTCGAGCGAATCCGTGATCTCCAGTTCGACCGGTTCTTCAAGTCCTTCGCTCTCGATCATTGAAATATGTTTTACCGGCTTCTCATGGATTGATATTGCGCGATGTCCTCCGGCTGGGTCACCTTGAGCCTGATCTTATCGCGAAATACGACGAAGCGCTTTTCATCCATTCGGCCTTCCGGGTGGCGAAGCTGAAGCGTGAAGGTCTTGTTATCGCCCTGCCCCTCGACTCTCAAAGGAAGCATGCCCCAAACCTCACCGGTGGTCCGCCACGCTGTGTAATAGCCCTGATCGTACTTATCGAATGCCAGGACCAGTATGCCGTCGAAATCGGGTTCCACTCCGTCGATGGCTTTGACGACGTTCGATCGAGTCAGGATCACCCAGTTGCCCGGCGTGGCCGAACGCCCGGAGCTGACCGACGCAGATTCTGCATCAAGCCGCTGCCATGTAACGAATTTACGATTGTTCTGCTGAAAGAATACGATCTCGCTCGGCACCTGCAGTTCTACTTGCCGGCCAAAGAGCCAGCCTGCCGGCGCAGGCGATACCGATGGGTCAAGCTTTACGAGGTACCAGATATCGTACTTTTCGTCGAGCTTTTCCGGTTCGCCCTGCACCTTGGCAGCTTCGATCTCCGCGTTCTTTGTCCGGGCACTCTTTGCGGTCTCGCCTTTCGACGCGTCGTCGACGTCCGGAAGCTCCTCCTTAGGTACGAACTTCCAATCCATGATCTCGAAGTTGGAACCGCTTGCGAGCTTGAAGAGAATATTCTCATCCGTGATCTCTGAGCTCAGCCGAAGATTCGATTTGGCCCGCAGCACGCCCGAAGCCTGCGGCGGCAGATCCTTGAATTCTGCCGCAAGTTTTTGCGATTTATCCAAGGTTTCGCTGGTGATCACGTGTTGGGCCTCGATCCAACCCTCCGTTTCGGCCTCATCCCGGGCACGGACGCGATACCACAGGACCTTTTCGAATTCGACCTTATCGAGCACGTCGAGCTTTTCGCCGCGCTTTACCTCGAGCAAGTCGGCAGCGACGACCGCATAGGACGTGCGGATCTGCGCAGTCTTTGAGATGACGGTCGCGGTGTCAGAGAGCCCGACGATCCCCGTCGCCGTGCTCAGGATCCCGTCAAGCCAGGTACACGCCGACTGCGAGACCACTACGGAAAGAGCCAACGCGATTAAGATTGATCTGACTGATTTCACTGTTTAATACCGACTTTCCGCCAATTATTATAGCCTAAGCTATCGAGGATTGCCTTTTGCCTTCCATTCAATTTTGATGCGACCGAGAGGACGGTCGTTCTGCCTTCTGTTCGCGATCCGATCCCGGCGGCCCTGATCTGCTCGGACCATTCGACGGGAGCGGTTCCAAAGACATAGCTTTCGGTGATCGGTCCGGGACCGATCAGATCGACCGCGGCCTCGGTTCCGTCGGCTGCCGCCATTCCCTTTCGGTATCGCTCGAACATCTTACCGACCGCCGCGTTGATATCCGCTTTTCCCTTTGATTCCTGCAGCATCCTTACGTCTGCCAGAAATGCGACGATCATACCGCGTGCATAACGGATCGTCGGGTCGGCCGCTCGGTCGCCGACGAGCGGCTTTCGCGGCGTGGAATTCGCATCGATCGTGTGGGCCCGCGAAAGCGTGTCGAGAAAGTCGTCAAATCTTATCTGGTTGAGCTGAACACCCAATTTGAGCGATAGATAAAGGGCCGCTCCCTCATAGAACCACGCATAGTCACCCGTCAGTCCGGCTCCGTTCGGTAACCAAAGGTGAAAGATCTCGTGCCTTAGCTGTTCGTGCAGCCTTTGAAGCGAGCGCGTCCGGAACGGCATATCTGACGAGACGATCAGCACGCTTCGGCCTCTCGTTTCAGCCTGCCACGTGCCCGTCGGCTGCGTGGCCGGAGATCTTGCGATCGTTACCGTATATCGCCGATCAGGCAGCTCTCCGATAAGGCGCGAGTATTCGTCGAATATCTCGGCGGCCATCTGCGCCGCCTCTTCATCGGTGAAATGCCACTTTCCCGACACTACGAGGTCGGCCTTTGCCTTCTTGGAAAGTATCGGCCGCATCCGCAGCCCGCTGCCTGCCGCGATCACTCCGTCTGCTATGTCTTCGATCTCGAACCGGTCGCCGCTTTTCCCTTCGTATCGCGCCGTCCAGCCATCAGGTAAACGGAGCTCAACGACCGCTGATGTCTGCTTGCCGAATTGAGGCAGCAGGTCATCGAGCATCAGCACGCCGGAATCGGCCAGGAGCCAACTGGAATGGGCCATCGCCGCTGTATTCTGCGGCGGCGTCAGGTCGGTACGGTAAGCAAATCTTGTAAAGTCGCCCTCCGCCAAATACTCGCCGGCCATAAGGCGCTTCACCCCGACGGGCGTGCTGTCGTTCCAGATCTCGACCCTTGAGACCCGCTCGGCGAGGCGTGCGTCCCCTTCCACGTTTTGCTTGAATGCGATGTTTCGGCCGCTCCGGGGCACGAAACCGCCGGCGAAATGTCCCGAGATCGTCGCCGTTTGCCCCTCGATCTTCATCTCGACCTCGATCTCGGGCGTTTGAGCCCTCGCTACTGTAAAGTTTTGTAAACACGAGAAAAGAAATAGAAAATTGAGATAAAATAGAATTCTGTTTCTCGTCATTGGATCATTGTGGAACCGGACGGCGGTGTTTGCCGTATATGGTTCAAGACTCTCTCAAGGATAGACAATCAAATGAGTCTAATCAAAATTGTCATATACGCACTGGCTTTCCTCCTTAGCCTTCTGTTTCTCGGCCGGTTTTTCTTTTGAAACCTCGCGGCTTTAGAAAATTTCCGGTTTATTGGATAATCGAGAATGGTGGTCTTTTGGCCGCCATTTTCTTTTTATGGACCTCGTAAAAGTAAAGCGTGCACTTATCAGCCTCTCGGATAAGGCCGGTGCGGTCGAGTTCGCCGCGGCACTCGCCGGGATGGGGATCGAGATCATCTCGACCGGCGGTACGGCAAAGGCCCTCAGGACAGCGGGAATAGATGTTAAAGATGTCTCGGATATCACGGGCTTTCCGGAAATGATGGATGGCCGGGTCAAGACCCTTCACCCAAAGGTACACGGAGCGCTGCTTGCTTTGCGCGGCGATGAGGGCCACGTCGCATCGATGGACGCTCATGGAATCGAGCCGATCGATCTTGTCGTCGTCAATCTTTATCCATTCGAACAAACCGTCGCAAAAGATGGCGTTTCGTTAGAAGAGGCGATCGAGAATATCGACATCGGCGGCCCGGCAATGATCCGTTCTGCGTCAAAGAACTGGCGAAGCGTCGCGGTGGTGACCGATCCCCGCCTTTACGAAGGGATCCTCGCGGAATTGAATGAGAATGACGGGAGCCTGACGTTAAAGACCCGTCAGAGGCTTGCCGCCCTCGCATTTACTCGAACGGCAAGCTACGACCTGGCGATATCTTCATTTCTTGCGAAACAGCTTGACGATGACGACCTTGCGTACCTCGAACCGATGAATCCGCTTGGCGGCCTGTTGTTCATCGAGGCCGATCGCGATGAGGCTGAGAGCGGGGCCGCTGATGAAACTCTCGCTCACGATATCGACCTTCACCTGGAAAAGATCTCTGACCTCCGATACGGCGAGAATCCGCATCAGACAGCGGCCCTGTACAGCTCCGGTGAAAGCGGCGGGATCGCAAACGCCGAGCAGCTTCACGGCAAGGAGATGTCTTTCAACAATTACGTCGATGCCGAGGCCGCGTGGGAACTTGTCAACGACTTTGACGAAACCGCCGTCGCGATCATCAAGCATACGAATCCATCCGGTGTGGGCATCGGTGCGACGAATGAAGAAGCCTATCGACGGGCACTCTCGACCGATCCCGTTTCGGCATTCGGCGGCATCGTAGCATTCAACCGCACGGTCGATGCACGGGTCGCGAACTCCGTGATCGAGGTCTTTTCAGAGGTTATCGTAGCACCTGATTATGATGCGGACGCGATCGAGATATTCAAGACAAAGAAGAATCTAAGGGTGCTGAAATGCGCGAGCCCGAGCATAAGGGAGAGCGATACGCCAAACTCGAATGCATCGCACTTGCCGACGCGCGAGCCTGGGCATTCCGCTCTCGAGCATAAACAGATCTCCGGCGGATTTCTCGTGCAGGAAAAGGACCTTTATCGAGTCGGCGGATCGGAGCTTAAGGTCGTCAGCAAGGCTCAGCCCACAGAGGACCAGATCAAGGCAATGCTGCTCGCCTGGCGCGTTTGCAAACGCGTGA
The DNA here is from genome assembly GCA_050246275.1 of Pyrinomonadaceae bacterium. Lineage (GTDB taxonomy): Bacteria > Acidobacteriota > Blastocatellia > Pyrinomonadales > Pyrinomonadaceae > OLB17. The sequence continues at coordinate 269,059 of JBFWWI010000002.1, read as the reverse complement.
GGTCTAACGCGATCGTCATCGCTGATCGGGACCGCACGATCGGCGTCGGTTCGGGCCAGATGAACCGCGTCGATTCCGTGCGGATCGCCGCCATGCGAGCCGAGCGGTTCTCGCTGCCTGTAATGGGTGCAGCATTGGCCTCGGACGCCTTCTTCCCATTCCGTGACAACGTGGACGAAGCGGCAAAGATAGGCGTCTCAGCCATCATTCAGCCCGGTGGTTCGGTCAAGGATGCAGAATCGATCGCCGCCGCGGACGAGCATGGCATCGTAATGATCTTCACCGGCGTACGTCATTTCAAACACTAGAAATGAGCATCATTCTTGGCCTTAATACGTTTCACGCCGGTTCGTCCGCGGCACTCGTCATCGACGGGAAACCGGTCGTCGCCATCGCGGAAGAGCGCCTGAACCGAAAGAAGTATTATGCGGGCTTTCCCGCCCTCGCCATTCGGCGATGCCTCGAATTTTCCGGCGTCCGTTTCTCTGACATCGACGCCGTGGCCGTCGGACGCGATTCGTCGGCCAACCTGCACAAGAAACTCGAATTCGCACTGCGCCATCCCTCAAAGCTCTTGAACTTTGCAAAGATGCGTTCTAAGAAAAAAGTGCTTGACGATATCCGGGCGCTGATAGTTTCCCATTGTGACGCGGACCCCGCTGAACTCAAATTTCAGCAGTACAATATCGAGCACCACCTGGCCCATACCGCGAGCGCGTTCTTCGCATCGGGGTGGGATTCCTCAGCCGGCATCACTATCGACGGTTCGGGCGATTTCGTCTCCTCTATGCTGAGCCGTTGCCATGGCAGCACCATTGAGCCGCTCAAGCGTATCTTTGTCCCGCATTCGCTCGGTACGATGTACACGGCGGTCTGTCAGTTCATCGGCTATCCAAAATACGGCGATGAGGGAAAAGTAATGGGCCTTGCTCCTCTCGGTGAAGATACCTACGCCGACTTTTTTTCCAGAATGCTGCGTCCGTCGGCCAACGGATTTGAGTTGAATCCGCAGTTCTTTCTTCCGTTCGGTTCGAATCAGGGCATGGAGATCACCGACGATGGAGAAATGGTCGTTCACCGTTTGTATTCGGACGTATTTGTGAACGAACTTGGGCCGCCGCGCGAACCTCACGCCGAGATCACCAAGCGTGATATGGACGTCGCATACGGGCTCCAAAAGATCTTTGAGCGGTATTATCTCTCGCTGTTGGCCTCGCTCCACGACCTCGTCCCCGGCAGCAAGGTCTCGATGGCCGGCGGATGTGCACTTAACAGCGTCGCCAACGGAAAGGCACTTCTCGAGACCCCATTCTCAGAGCACTGCATCCAGCCTGCCGCGGGCGACGATGGGCTTGCCGTAGGCGCGGCGCTGTATGTCAGCAGTTCGATCCTCGGCGAACCCCGGAATTACGTCATGACGGACGCGTATCTTGGCGATCAGTATTCCGATGCCTTTATTCGCTCCGAACTTGAACGCTACGGGGTCGAGTTCACCAGCCTCGATCGCGGCCAGCTGCTGCAAAGAACTTCTGAAGAGATCAACAATGGAAAGGTCGTTGGCTGGTTTCAGGGCCGCATGGAATGGGGCCCGCGCGCCCTCGGCAACCGATCGATCCTTGCTCATCCGGGATTTCCGGATATGAAAGATATTCTCAATGCCCGTATAAAGCACCGCGAATGGTATCGTCCCTTTGCTCCTTCGGTGCTTGCCGAACGCCAGAGCGACCTTTTCGAACAGAACGAACCATCACCGTTCATGCTCCATGTCTACAAGATAAAGCCGGAGTGGCGCGAGCGCTTGTCGGCGGTCAACCACGTGGATAACACAGGACGCTTGCAGACGGTCGCCCGTCATGAGAACCCTCTCTACTACGATCTCATTACCGAATTTGAAAAATTGTCCGGCATTCCGGTCATCCTCAATACAAGCTTTAACGAGAACGAGCCGATAGTCTGCCGCCCTTCCGAAGCGATCGAGTGCTACCTTCGCACCCGCATGGACGTCCTTGTTATCGGATCATTCTTTTGCGTCAAATCACGGGACGATCGAACAGAATGATGTGGAAGGTCGAGGAAATTCCGGAACTCCGCGGCTTCGTGGTCGAGTGGGCCGAGCCCGGAAACTATCTGTTCTCCCGCCGCGATCGGATCTTCCGATCGAATGGTATCGGTCACCCTATCGACCTTGTCGCGGCCATCCCGGCGCCGATGTGGCGGTCACTCGCCTCACGTTCCCGCCTTTGTCAGCGTCTTTTGCGGTTTTCTGTCAATGACCTGATCCCATTGGAAGATGGCGAGATATTTGCCTCGTTTGACCGGTCGGTGGGCCTCGTCCGCAAGAATGAATATCTTCCCCTCGGCGGTCTGCGCCGTCCGTGCCGCGTTCTTCGCTCGGCCATTGCACGGAGTCCGGCCGGGGACCTTTTCTTTGGCGAGTACATTGACAACAAAGAACGCGGCCCGATCGCGTTGTACAAATACCGGTCCGGGACCGATCGCGTCGAGCTCGTCCGCGAATTCGATGCCGGAAGTGCTCGGCATATTCACGGGATCTACGCCGATCCATTTGAACCATCCCTTATCTGCCTCACCGGCGACGCCCCGGGCGAATGTGCGATCTACCGGAGCACCGACGGATTCGAGACAATGGATATCGTGGGCAGCGGCGATGAATCATGGAGGGCTGTCAGCTGCCTGTTCGCCGAAGATGCGATCTATTACGGTACCGATGCCGAGCACCAGGAAAACAAGATCTTTCGCATCGACCGCGAAACGGGAGATCGGAGCGAAGTCGGAAAGGTGAGCGGAACAGTATTCTATTCGCAGATCGTGAACGGCGAGATGTTCTTTGCGACGACGGCCGAGGATGCGCCGAGCCAATCGGAAAACGTTGCTGCGGTCTGGCACGTCGATCCCGCCGCGGGCGTATCCGAGGTCGTCCGATTTGAAAAGGACCGCTGGAACCCCACGCTTTTTGGCTTCGGTACGATATATTTTCCCCATGTCCAGAGCCGCGCAGATCGGTTGATCTTCCATGTTTATGCCGCAAATATGGACAACAGGACGTTTGAGATATCGCTAAAGCACTGATATACAAAAGCTTAATATCAACCCGATATGGTTAAACACTGTTTGTTAAGGTAATACATCAAATAACACTTGACATTGTGGTACAACCTGGGTAGGATAACAACATACAGGACAACTGAAGAAACGCTCGGAGCGGTCTGGCTAGGGCCAGACCCCCGGGTTTTTCATCTTTTCGCGTCGGGGAGAATTGTGAAAATCCTCGAACTGTGACATATTTCTACACCATTAAGACCAACGAATATTCGAACTATCGGGAAGTCCAAAGTTCACTTTTAGGAGACCTTATGATGAGAAAGTATCTGCTATCGGGTATTCTTGCGGCGCTCGCACTTTTTGTTGTTTCCTGTGAGCCGCCTGCTTCGAATACCGCCCAAAATACGAACGCCGGTTCGAATACGACGGCCGCGGCCCCGACCATGGAGCAGCTTGTCGAAATGGACAAGAAAGCGAACGAAGCGTGGATGAAAGGCGACTCGAAACATTTCGAAGATATGCTTTCAGACAAGTTCGTTTCGTATATGAACGGCCAACGCGGCGGCAAGGCCGATGAACTGAAGATGATCGGTGCCACCAAGTGCGATACAAAGACGTGGGGATTGGACGATCCGCATATGACCAAGATAAACGATGACACCTACGTCGTCACTTATCGGAGCAATTTCGACGCTACCTGCACATTTGACGGCAAGTCAATGAAGATCCCTTCGCCGACGCGCGCTGCCTCAGTTTGGGTACGCGACGGGGCAAATTGGAAAGGCGTCTATCACAACGAGACACCCATAATCGATCCGAAAAATCCCCCGGCTCCCGCGGCCGATGATAAGGATGCTAAGAAGGAAGAAGCGAAAAAAGATGATTCGAAGGGTGACACTGCCGCCTCGAGTGCGAACACCTCCGCATCCGCTAATACCGCGACAGCACCCGCGAAACCGTCGCCGAGTGCAAATACCGATGCTCTTGTTAAGATGCATCAGGCCGGATGGGATGCCTGGAAAGCAAAGGATGCTAAATGGTTTGAGGCTAATCTCGCCACGAATATGGCCTTTGTCGATCCGATCGGGACCTATTTCGGCACTAAGGCGGAGACTATCAAGCAATGGACCGAGACCATGAAATGTGAGGGCGTGACCAAGGCGACCCTTACTGATGGATTCGCCACCGCGATCTCGCCTACGGTCGAGATCCTCACCCTCAAGGGAACAGCCGACGGCACCTGCAACGGCCAAAAGAATGGCCCGCTTTACCAAACTGCGATCTACGTAAAGGACGGCGATGCTTGGAAACTTGCGTATATGTTCGAATCGCCGGCGATGTGACCACGATCTATAGCTTTAATTAAGAGGGGATCGTTTGACGCGGTCCCCCTTTTGATTTGCGTTCAACCGTTTCTGGGGTGCGCCCTTTTGCGGTCAACGAGCTATTTTCATCAATGGGTGTATAGTTGACCTGATCTACATAAACTAATTTGGGAGATCCTCGGTAATTCCCCCACTTGATCCGATGTCTATCGGCTGAATGATATCCCTTAGAAACAACAGGAGAGAAACTCTATGAGACGCTTAAGTCTAATGATCGCGACCCTGGCCGCTGCGGCCTTTGTCGTCGCATGCGGTGCACCAGCCGGGAATACCGGCACGGCCGCTAACAGCGGCAATGCCGCGAATTCGAACGCCAACAAAACGGCCGCTGCCCCCGCTCCTTCAAAAGAAACCCTGATGACGATGGAGAAGGCCGCCTGGGAGGCGTGGAAGAACCGCGATGCCAAATGGACCGAAGAGAACGCATCGGACAAATACATCGGATTTGGCTCTTCGGGCCGAATGGACAAAGCCGCTTCCATAAAGTCCTACGAACAGAAGTGCGAGATCAAAACCTACACGCTTTCCGACGACCAGATGCAGATGGTCGGCCCTGACGTGGCGGTCCTGACATTTAAGGCGACTCAGGATTACACATGTGACGGTAAGAAAGGCCCGGCCGACGTTCACTCCACTAGCATCTATGTTCGCGAAGGCGATAAGTGGAAAGCAGCATTTTATGCCGAGACGCCTGTCGTCGATCCAAAGGCTCCGCCGAAGCCGGCAGCCGCAAAGAAAGAAGAGCCGAAAGCCGATGAAGCGAAACCCGACGCGGCCACCGAGGCTCTGTTGGCGGTTGAGAAAAAGACCTGGGAAGCATGGAAGAATAAGGACGCCAAAGCTCTCGAGGACGTTCTCGCAAAGGACTTCGTTTTCGTTACCGGCACCGGCCGAATGGACCATGCTGCGACCATCAAGAGCTGGGCGACCGAAAACAAGTGCGATGTCAAGAGCTATTGGATCGGTGACGCCAGGTCGGCCTCGCTTTCCAAGGACGTCTCGATGATGACCTTCAAGGGCGGCGGTGAAGGAACATGCGAGGGCCAGCCGATCGCGACGGATTGGTACGTCGGCCTTTATATGAAGGACGGCGAAGTTTGGCGTCCTGCATTTGGTATGGGAATACCGCAGCAATAGCAGAAGTATCCGCAAGGATCGTTCAGGGCCGGGGCGCTCCGCTCCGGCTCTTTTCTTGAGAAAACCGAATATGACTAAAACACCTTGTCTCTTTCTGACCGTAGCTGCCGCGCTCGTTTTCGCGGCGTGCGGAGCTCCCACCGGGAACGCACCTACGAATAGCGCAAATGCTGCGAACGCACCCGCGAAGCCGGCCGCGGCGCCGCCGGCCAAAGACGCCCTGATGGCCGTTGAGACAAAAGCATGGCAAGCGTGGAAAGCGAAAGATGGAAAATTCTTTGAAGGTTATCTTGCCGAAAATGCCATTGGAATGGGCAACGGCGGCCGCTCCGATAAAGCCGCGAACATCAAGCGGATAAGCGACCCGAGCTGCGACGTCCGCGACGTTTCTTTTTCGGACGAACAATTGAGACTGCTCGGAGCAGACGCCGCTCTTTTGACGTACAAGGCAAACCAGGACGCGAAATGCGGAGGAAAAGCCTTGCCCGCCGCGGTTCGGGCAGCCACCATTCTTGTCGGAACCGGCGATAATTGGAAAGCGGCCTTTCACGCCGAAGCGGCGGTCGTCGATCCGAAAGCCGTTGCCGCAAACGTTTCCCCGAAAGGCGAGCAGAAGCCCGCTGCTACGGATACCTTGACCGTTGCGTTATTACCGGCCGAAAAAGCCCTCTGGGAAGCCTGGAAAGACCATGACGCAAAAAGGATCGAGGAGCTGACGACAGACGATGTTTCATTCATCAATATTTTCGGCACATATTTCCCGACCAGGGCCGAAGCGCTGAAGGACTGGACGAGTCCGGGATGTGATGTAAAGAGCGTCAGCGTGACCGACGCCGCAGCCATATCGCTCTCGCCGGACGCCGCCGTCCTTACATTCAAAGGCGGTGCCGATGGCACTTGTTTCGGCCAGGCGGTCGGGCCTATCTGGGGCACCTCCATTTATGTGAAGGACGGCGACAAGTGGAAATGGACGTTCGGTATAAATCTTCCGGCTCTTTGATCTAAGCGTATTGCGAATTTCGGGGGTATCGCGTATCCGAGGGGCATGGCGGAGGGGGTCAGAACCGGGAGCGATAGCGACCGGGTTCCTCTCACCAGCGGGTCAGAACCGGGAGCGATAGCGACTGGGTTCTTTTACCACCAGTCAAAGTCAGGTAATTTATCGCCTTGCTCGTTATTTACATAGTTGCACGCCTCCCAGATGCTCTTTTCGTTCCAGAGGTTTCGTTTGCTGCCTTTGTCCGCCCAGGGAGAGTGTTCGTGCGGCCACGAGCCGTCTTCCCGGAGCTGTCGGGTTGAGTTGGTCAGCAAGGGCGATACATCCAACTCACCTCCCGACATAGCCCATGCTCACGCGCGGGCCTGTGCATTTTTTTGAGTGTGCGGAGCACACGGCGATTTCGATAGCTACTTGTGGAGTGAAACGGAACATGTAGATCGCATCGGCCCGTAAACCCCCGAGCGTGTGAAACATGCGTCACAGGATCAATTCCACAAATACCGCCCATCGAATTCGATATTGTGATTTTGCAAAATGCCGGCGTACTCCTGCTCGAATGTCCGCTTGGCGTGGTGCTTTTTCTGGTCGCGGATGTAGTCCCGTGCCTTTTCGATCGCAGACTCGCTCACCGTGAAGGCTCCATATCGACGCTGCCATGCGAACTTGGGGTTGTGCTGCTTCGCCCATCGTGAAGATGATGCTTTCAGCTCCCGCATGAATGCCGGGAGGTCGCACGGTTCGAGGATGATCAGCAGATGGACGTGGTCGGACATGCCGTTGATGATGATCACTCGGCCTTTGTTTCGCTTTACGATACCGGCGAGGTAGGCGTAGAGTTCGCCCTCCCACCTCTCGGCGATCAGCGGGAAGCGGTCTTTGGTAGCAAAGACAACGTGGTAAATGAGTCGGGAATGCGACATCGGAAATGTGACGCGTGTTTCACACGCTCGAGGTTGATTTGTCGCCTGGTCTACACGTTCCGCCTATCGGCTGCACGTATAGCTACCGTAATGGCCGTGTACTTCGCACACTTAAATCCTGACCTGTCGCCGACGGCGATACACCGGTCTTTTCAGGGCTGGAATGTAGATATTTTCAGGTCTTTGCCGTCGGTTGCGGCCGTGACCATTCCGCGTTCGCCGGTCGTCAGGACCGTTGTGCCTGCGAGTTTCCATCTCTCGATCACCTCCCGGTGCGGATGCCCGAAACGCGATCGTCTGCCGACCGGTACGACAGCCCATTCCGCTCTCGTACCGTCGATAAAGGCCTGGGACGAAGATGTACGGCTTCCGTGATGCGGAACCTTTACCACATCGGCTTTCAAATGGGTTGCACCCGTGGTCAACCCGTTTTCCGCGTTCTGCTCGATATCGCCGGTGAACAGGAACGAGCGTTCCCCGAATACCAATCGCAACACGATCGAACTATCGTTGTCGGAACCGGACAGTTCCCTTCCCTTGATGGGCCAGAGTGTTTCGAGATCGGTACCGCCGATATTTAGATCGTCTCCGCGGCCGATCTGCCTTATCGGCACGGAACGATTCTTAGCGGCCGCGAACAGCTCGTCGAGTTCAGACTCTCCCTCGGGCCAGGCGCCGATGTAGATCGTCCCGACCTGAAAATTCTTAACCACATCGGCCAGCCCCTGCGCGTGATCGGCGTCGGCGTGGCTCGCCACGAGATGGTCGATCTGCGAGTATCCCTTTTCCCATAGGAATTCGGAGACCACCTGTTCGCCGATGCGCGGTACGTCGGGCTCAAAGAGTTCCGCATCCTCGTCCGCGCGATCCTTGTATGTGACGCGGCCGCCCCCGTCGACGAGCATGGTCTCGCCATTTGGAAATGTGATGAACGCCGAATCGCCCTGTCCCACATCGAGAAACTCTACGTGCAGCCGCCCATCGGCCGCCGGGGAGCTCCACAGATGAAGAACGGCGATCGCCCCGAATGAAGCGATCAGCAATGCAGCCGCGCACGTCACGATCAGGCTGGCCTTGCCCGGCCTGCGCAGGGCGAAAGGCTGCCAACGATAAACCATGGCCGATACGAGCAGGACGGCCAGAAAATATGCGATGTAATAGGCCTTGCCCGCTCCGGGATATACGGGGACACGAAAGCTCGCAAGATCTATGTGAGTGAATAGTCTCGGAACCTCGACGAGAAGCTCGTTCAGAATATCGGTCGCCGCTGCGAACGGGAGCGAAAGAGCCTGGCTGAATTGCGCAAAAACGACCGCAAATACCGCTATGAGACTCTCAAGCGCGATCACCGCGCCGACCCAGAGATTCAACAGTACGGAGACCGGCGATACCCTGTGAAAGTAGTAGATCAACAAAGGCAGCATCCACAGCTGGACGACGAGCGAGACTATTACCCCCTCGAAAAGATATGCTGCCGACCGCCGCACGATCTCCGAAAGCCGCTTCAAAGGCGATTTGTGGATGCGCCCGCTCCATATCTGGCGGCCGAGTTCGATCTCCCATGCACCTTCCGGCCAATAGAGCATCTCGCAGGATCGTCGCAGCAGATCCGGCACGTTCGGAGGGAACGGGGTCACTCTGTCCGGCATCCACCTGCCGATCGACCTGAGCTTTTCTATCAAGGGAAAAGCCATTCCGACGATGGCCGCGACACTGACAACAGTGAGTTGAAATGATGGATCAAAGAGGTCCGCCGGCCGCCACGAAAGCAAAAGCAGGCAACACAGGCCAAGCGAATTCAGCGTTCCGCCGCTGCGGTAGAGTGCCCGGCCGAACATGAAAACCGTGAACATCAAGCATGCCCTAACGACCGGGACCTCCGCTCCCACGGCGAGCGTATAGAGCCAAAGCCCAGAGCAGACGACAGCGAACTGCCACCTTCGATCGCTTATGAATCGCCCCACGATCCATAACACCAGCCCGCCGATGAAGGTTATATGCAAGCCGGAAATGACCAGCACGTGAAAGGTCCCGCCTTCGCGAAAGACCTCCGCCGTGCCCCTATCCAGAAAGTACTTGTCGCCCAGCAGCGACGCGACCAACACACCCGCCGTCCGCGGCGAGAAGTGCATCCTGAACTGGCCGATCAGCCAGCTCCTTTGTTCATAGACGATGTCGGCCCGCGAGGTCCAGCCGGGCCTCTCGATCACCTCGAAGAGGAGCGGACTCTTCACCGTACACGTCGCATCTATGCCCTGTTGGTCGAGCAGCTGCCGCCGCGGTGTCACGCCCGGGTTCAGGAATTGATCTTCCCTGATCAACGCGCATGCGGTGCGGATCGTAACGCCGGATCGCAGTTCGAGAGCGGCGAGATCACCAGCCTGATCCGCACCATCGACGGGAACGAACATCCGGACGCTTCCCGAAGCCGGATCGGCATTCCCGCCCCGTGCCAACCGCTGCGCCCGTATGGTAATGAAAACACCCTCAAAGGCAGGTTCGGGCCGCCCGACCAGACGACCTTCGATCTCGACCGGAGTACCCGAGGAGATCCGTCCTTCGTCATAGATACGCCTGATCCGGTCGTGCGAGACATTCGCGACCTCAAGGCTGAAACAGAACACCCCAAGGAAAAAGAAAGCCGCGGCCAGGATGTAACCGGCGATCGGCCTCGACCTGAACGCCATCGCACCGGCCGCAATCGCGCTCGATAATGCCAACGCTGCGAACCAGCTCGACCCTGCGATCGCGGCAAATGCGATACCGCAGGCGAAGGCTCCCGCCAGCCAGAGCAATGGCTGTCGTGAGGTTCGCCTCGAACTGTCGGGCTCAGCCGCCGGTGCCCTCATTCCACCCTCACCAACCTCCGGATCTTTCGAAACCGCCTGTCGGAAATGCCATCGATCAGCATCAGGTGCTCGACCCGGCGAAACGGCCCGTTGACCGTTCGGTATTCGATTATCCTCCCGGCCAGCTTTTCACCGATGTGGGGAATGCGTTGGAGTTCGTCGAGCGAGGCAGTGTTGATGTTGATCGCGTATTCGGCGGCGGGCTCGGCGGCGGTCTCGGGCTGAGTCGTGACCATAGATCGATGGCCGCAGGCCGGGACGATCAAACAAACCACGAGAATTAGCAGCTTCTGAGCCATTCAGCCGATGATCTTAAAAGTTGCGAATTTGCTCTGTCCGAGCAGATGAAACTTCAAACTCTACGAAACTCAGGAACTCATCTCCTGTACATCGGCAAGGTCCTCATACGCCTTCTGCAGTACCGGGCGGGCGCGGGTCGAGCCATCCATGTCGCCGATGTAGCCTTCCTTGACCATCGCATCCAGGATGGCGGCCGCTCGGCCGTAGCCGATTCGGAGGTGGCGTTGGAGCAGCGATGTCGAGCCGCGTTTTGCCTGAACCACACACCTTAGGGCATCCAGGAAAAGCGGGTCCTTGCGGCCGGGCAGATCGCCCGAATCGTCGAGTTCCTCGTCGCTCTTTGTGATGGTCGTGTCATAATCTGGCCGCCCCTGGCGTTTTACTTCGTCCACCACGCGGCCGATCTCTTTTTCATCGACATAGGCACCGTGCACGCGGATCACCTGCGAGCTTGCGGGCGGCAGGAAGAGCATATCGCCCTTGCCGAGCAGGCTTTCCGCGCCGTTGGCGTCGATGATCGTTCGCGAATCTACCTTTGAAGAAACACGATAAGAGATGCGTGCCGGGAAATTTGCCTTTATCAATCCGGTGATGACGTCCACGGACGGCCGCTGGGTCGCGAGCACCAGGTGAATGCCGACGGCGCGTGCCATCTGCGCGAGCCTCGTTATCGATTCCTCGACCTCTTTCCCCGAGACCATCATCAGGTCGGCGAGTTCGTCGATGATGATCACGATATACGGAAGCCGCCGATGCGGTTCGCCCGTGTCCGGGTCCACGTCTCCTGCGGCTTTCTTTCGTTCGACCTCAGCGTTGAACCCGTCGATGTTTCTGACGCCCCAGCCCGCCAGGTCCTTATAGCGGCGCTCCATCTCGGTCACAGCCCATTTTAGCGAGATGGCCGCGCGTTTCGGGTCGGTGATGATCGGGGTCGCAAGGTGCGGAATATCCGCATACAGCCCGAGTTCGAGCCGCTTGGGATCGACCATTATGAATTTGACCTGATCGGGCCTTGCCTTAAATAGGATTGACATCACCAGCGAGTTCACACCGACCGACTTACCGGCACCGGTCGCACCGGCGATCAGCAAATGCGGCATCTTGGCGAGGTCGGCGACGTAATTCAGCCCGTCGATGGTCTTGCCGAGCGCGATCGTCAGCAAACCGTCCGAATCCCTGAACTTCTTTGATTCGATCACCTCGCGCAGCACGATCGTCTCGCGTTTGCTGTTCGGCACCTCGATGCCGACGAAAGCTTTGCCCGGAATTCGGTCGATGCGGATCGATTCGGCACGCAGCGCAAGGCAAAGGTCATCCACAAGGCCGGTGACGCGCGAATATTTAACGCCCGGATCGGGCTTGAACTCGTATGTCGTGACCACCGGGCCGGGGCAAATGTTCACCACCTTACCCGATACATTGAACTCTTTCGTTTTCTCGGCAAGCGATTCGGCGATCGCCAGCAGTTCCTTGTCCTTATGCTCGATGTGCGGTGCCGCCGGATGCAGCAATTGCGGGCTGGGCAGCTGATATCCCTCATAGGTCGCCGCCGGGCGGTTGATGATCTGCTCGTCTTCATCGGCCTCTACCGGTTCATCTGCACTGTCGCCTTCCAGGTCACCGGTGTGCTTTGTCGGAGTGATCGGGATGTCGCCAAGCTGGCCGCTCGCAGCTTTCGCCTCGGCAGCGCGCTCTTTGACCGCGATGGTCGGCGGCACCGATCCGTCATCAACCGGCACCGGTTCCAACTGGGTCTCCGGACCGGCATCGAGCTGTGTGGTCGCCGCGACCACGATGTCCCCGGTCTCTTTCTGCTTGCCCGCGACGATCGTGTCGGGAAGAGAGATCGTGGGCGGATCGGTCAGTTCATTATTGCGTGCCCGTCTTCGTTTCTCTGTCCGGCCGGTCGCATCATCGGCTGCCGCGGCCCTCGCCTGACGTCGTTTTTCGAGCCATTCCGCCGCGTGGATCTTGAAATTACCTTTTGCAACATCGACATGGCCAAAAAGCCAATTGAGAGAAAAATTCGTGACCAGAAGCAGCGACGCGACCAACGCCGCCAAAAGCACGATGGCCGTGCCGGTCCACCCTATCATTTGGGCCGAAATGTACGGTAGCGCTCCGCCGATCACGCCGCCGTATTGCTCGTTGAGCATATACAAGAGGCCCGACAATGAGAGGATGAAAAGCAGGTACCCGACCGCTCGTGCGATACTTGGTTTGAGATTTGCCGATTGATAGACCCGCCAGGCGATCAGCGCGATGACCGCCGGAAGCATGTACGCTGCCTGCCCGATAGCGGCAAAGAGTGCGGCCGCGATGTTCGAACCGACGACGCCGATCCAGTTTCGCGTCGGAGCATTGGCCGAAAACCCCGTCGAAAGGAACGACCTGTCCTGCGGGCTGCTTGTCACCAGACTCAAAAAGACCAGCACAGCGGCCGCGATCAGGCCGACGGCGACAACCTCGTTTATGCGGGAATGGCTCGCCCCCTTGCCGTTCTTTTTGGCAAGCAGCGTCGTCCCGTCGGCGAGGCAAAAATTCAGCGCATCGTCCTTATAGATCTCTTTGCATGTCGGACAAATCTTCACAGTGAATAACTAATAGTGAACAATGAAAAATGTGTCTAATCCTTTTGCGAGGTCTTGACCGTAGCAATAAGGATCTTGATCAACTCTACACAATCTTGATCGAGACTCTGGAACAAATTCTCATTGATATAGTCGGTATCTTTCAGGATCGAAAGCCAGTATTGGGTTTCGTTTGCTTCTTTCAGAGCGATCGACATCTTATTTCGAAAATCGGCCCTCGATATCCCGTACTCGGCTTCTCGAGCTAGTGCTCCAATTGCGGTCCCTGATCGCAATACCTGCTTGCTAATCACAAATTCCTTGTGTTCAGTTACAAGGAATTGGCTCAATCTTACGATGCGTACACCAAACGCATAGCTCTTATTACGCAAAACGGAATCTTTTCTAGGAGTCGCCCCTTCCATTCTTCACTATTCACCATCCACTATTAACTATTCACTATTCACTGTTCACTATTCACTGTTCACTGCTCACTATTCACTATTCACTATTCACTATTCACTGTTCACTGTTCACTGTTCACTGTTCACTGTTCCCTGTTCACTGTTCCCTGTTCACTGTTCCCTGTGCACCCTTCTTGAACAACAAAAACTCCTTGATAAACCCGTCGATCTCTCCATCAAGTACGGCATCTACATCGGTTTGTTCGAATTTTGTCCGCGTGTCCTTTACCAATCGATAGGGATGAAGCACGTAGTTTCTGATCTGAGAGCCGAACGAGATGTCGAGCTTGGTAGCTTCGTGATCGGCGGCATCGGCCCGCCGCTTCTCAAGCTCCAGCTCGTACAGCTTTGAACGCAGGACGTTCATCGCAACGATGCGATTCTGAAGCTGCGAACGCTGATTCTGACAGGTCACGACCGTGTTCGTCGGAATATGTGTGATCCGCACCGCACTGTCCGTCACGTTCACATGCTGGCCGCCCGCACCCGACGAGCGATATGTATCGACCCGGAGATCCTTGTCCAGGATCTCGACCTCGATATTCTCGTCGATCTCCGGGCTTACGAACATCGAGGCGAAAGAGGTCTCGCGGCTCCCGCCCGAGGCAAAGGGAGAAATGCGGACGAGACGGTGAACTCCGGCTTCGGTCGCGAGCAGGCCGTAAGCATAATCGCCGACCACGCGAAACGTCGCGGATTTGAGGCCCGCTTCGCTCCCCGCCTGCTCGTCCAGTATCTCGACCTTAAAGCCCTTTCGCTCGGCCCAACGCAGATACATCCGCAGCAGCATCTGCGTAAAATCTTGCGCGTCCGTCCCGCCCGCACCCGCCTGCAGCGAGCAGATCGCGTTGTTCACGTCCGTTTCGCCTGATAGGAGCGATTGGATCTCGGCCTCGGTCACTTCCTTTTCGAGACTTGCGATCAGCGATTCGAGTTCCGTTGCCGAATCGGCATCTTCCGCGGCAAATTCAAAGAGCACCTCGGCATCGGACACACCGGTCTCGAATTTCTTCTGTTGTTCGAGAGCCTTCTCCAATCGGCTCCGCTGCCCCATCACCTTCTGGGCCTTTTCCGAGTCGTTCCAGAAATCCGGCTCTGATACCTGCGCCTCTAATTTTTCAAGCTCCTTTTCCTTCCCCGGCCGGTCAAAGAAACCTCCCAAGTTGGGCAACTTTATCTTTTATCTCTTCGTGTTTTGTTTGTAGTTCAGTTAATTCCATTATTGCTTCTTGTCGCCAACGGCGACGAACATTAAAGCCTAGGGTAAGCGAGTCTTCGAGCGTAACCCTAGGTAATGAGCCCAGCGTTACCGTCCCTGAAGGGGACGAACACCCCGATAACCGTTGCTCCCCTTCAGGGAGCGGATCAATTTCAATCTCGACCTAGGGTTGCGGCCTCCGGCCTTACCCTAGGCTTTATAAGTTTGTCGCCTTTGGCGACCTAGATCTGATCGCGAATCCCATGAGTCCGATAGTCACGAAAGAACACAGCCATGCGAACCAGTCGCCGTAGCGGACGTACAAAGTTTGCGATCCGTCCGACTTCGCCACGCTCCAGACGCGTGTGTCTTCGGTGTACGGCTGGGCCGGATCGAGGACCTCGCCGCGTTCGTTTATGTAGGCCGTGATCCCGACGTTCGTCACGCGGAGCACCGGCCGGTTCGTCTCGACCGCTCGGAAAACGGCGTTCGCGAGATGCTGTCGCAGCACCGGGGTCGGGCCCAGATAGCCGTCGTTGGTCATTTCAATGATCACGTCAGCACCGTTGCGGACGTATTCCCGCGAAAGCTGGCCGAAGTGCGATTCGAAGCAGATCATCACGCCCGCCTTGGCATCGCCAATCGGCAGCAGATCATACTCTCGCCCGTAGGAAAAATTCCCTACGAACCCCGGCAAAATACCTTCAAGCGGAAACGGCACGGCTTCTCCGAACGGCAGCAGGTAGATTTTATCATATTGAGCGACCTCGCCTCCCTGCGGCCCGACCATCACCGCCGAATTGAAAAACTTCCCGTTTTTCTCGTCAGGCTCGGCGGAATTGAACAGCACCGAGACGTTGTTCTTCCGCGCGAATCCGTCGATGAATTGTCGAGTCTCGGGATCGGTCTCGTACATGAAGTTCATCGGGGATTCGGGGAAGACGACAACGGATTGCGGATAGGGTTCAGCCCAAGTCGGAATTACTGGCATATCCGCAAGGGCCGATTCGGCCAAACGGACGTGCCGCCTTCGCAAATCTTGCCATTTCTGATAGGTGAGACCCGACATCGGCACACTAGGCTGAATAGCGATCAACCGAGTTATGACGGAGGAACGAAGTGAGCCTTTTCGAGAGCTAAGTATCTGATATATGCCGAGCGGCGGCAGGCTTGAAATCCCAATCACCACAATAAGCATCGGCAACCATCTTTTGCGAAGGAAAATGAGCCCTTTTTCGCGAGGAGTAATGCTAACTGCGCAAATAAATGCCGAAACCGTCGCACATACACAACTCAACGACAGAACGCCGCCAATGCTGGCAGTAAGCGGGAGAACTGGGGCAAAGGCTTGCGAATACCCCAACGCATTCCAGTTGTTACCCGTCACCCAGTACCGAAGAAACTCGGTGAATACCCAAACGAACGGAGCGGCGAGAAATGAAAGAGAACCGAATCGCCGTAGAAGGACTGACAAGATCCCCGCGAACATCGCGGGGAACAGGCCTGCTACAAGACAAACGCAAAACAATAGAAAATAAGCGAGGATCGGCGGGAAGGCGGCGTAGGTGATGGGGGCGTAGGTTAGCCACCAGCAGGTGCCGAAGAAGAATGCGGTGCCGAAGATCCAGCCGAGGACGAAGGACCGCGACGTCGATTCTTTTTCCCGTTCGACCGCCCACATAAGCGGGGCGAGAGCGAACCACGCAAGGAACCAGTAGTCAAAATCGGGAAACGCCAGTATCAACAAAACTGCCGAGAGCAACGCCAACAGTGCGTTCTTCCATCCCGGCAATCCTTTTGTCAGCAGGAGCGGTAGCATTACCCAAAAGTTTAACAAAATGCCGGGTTTACATCACTTTGAAAGAGCCCATTCCAAAATGACCGACCGAGGAACTTTGCTACACAAAATTTGTCAGAGGAAAATGACGAAATTTGTCAGAATCCCGGATTTGGTAATGTCCCGGGCGGTCAGAATGATCGCGGAAAACAAGAACGGCCAGATGTCGTCTCACATTGAACGAACCTGACCGATTGCTGGGATATTACCCGCTGCTATGCCTAATGCCTTGTTTTAGCTTGATTTAAAGTAGGTGAGCCCGGCTGCTGTCGGCCGGGCTCATAAAGGAAGGACAACTGAAGGAACGCTCGGAAGGTGACCAAGCACAGTGGCAAACCGCGCTCGGAGAAGTGTTGGCGGCGGGGTCTTGATCAACATCATCAAGCTAGCCACTTCTCCTATTAGCACTTTGCGTGCCACAGACGTTGCCGGCGTTCCTCGTTCAAAGCTTGAAGTCCAAAGTTCGCCTATTTCCCTTTAGTTCTAACAATTTAGAGATCCGCAAGATTTCGGCGACGATGGTCCTATTACCTTTAATCTCCGATCCTGAACCCATTTTACTTACACTATTTGGAACATCGGTCGGAGAGACGCTGGAGGGCAGCAACCTCTGGGTTTTCTGGATCGACCTCAAGTGCTTGAGCCACATAGGTTTTCACCTGCTGGCAATCCCCTCGCTCAAGATAGATCTTTCCAAGGCTGATATAGGCGTCGGTCAGTTTGTTATCCCAGAATATGGCCGTCTTGAATGAACTCGCCGCCTGATCTCGATCTCCTCGACGAAGATGGATCTTCCCTAAGATCAGATAACTCTCGGCCGACATCGGCTCACTCGCCAATACACGTCGCAAGGTCAGCATAGCCTCGTCGTCCTTGCCGTTCTTATACTGATCGCGGGCCTGGCGAAGATAGTTCTCAGTTTCGTTCACCGCTGTCGGTGTGACATCGCTGTCCCGTTTGTTGAGCATCACGCTCACAAAATCACGCCGCTGCGGCTGCTCAACACGAAATGAGATATCATCTAAAGACTTCGCTCGAAGCCATTCTTTCTCGAGATTCGCATATTTGTTGCCGGCGACAAGATAGGTCCTAGCTTGATTGTCGACAGCGGCGGCGGCGGCGTCATTATTAGCCGCCAGGGCCTTTGAAAGCACGTAATAGGCTTCACCGTCCTGGGGTCGTTCCGCGATCACTTCGCGAAATAGCGGTATCGATTCGGCTGAATTTCCGCTTAGGAATGTGGCTAAGGCATAGTTGAAACGGATCGAAAGATCGTCTTCGGCCGAATCGGCCGCTTTCTTGAGCAGATCGGTTCCTTCTTTCAGAAGGGCGGCAGAACGGGCCTGATTCTTTTTCTCCGCTCGTGACGCCTCCACGGCGATCGCGCCGAGTGTGTTGTAAACGCGCGTAAGCTGAAGATCCTCAGCTATAGGCCTAAGCACAGCAAGCGCTTGCTCGTAGTTCTTTTGCCTCCAATGAATCAGGCCAATATAAAATGATGCCTCGGCGTAAGCCTCGTCATTGCAGAAGGCTACCTTATTGTCCGATCTCGCTCGTTCGCGGCAGGCTCGATTTGTGTTGATCACTCGCTCGAACGAATCGACCGAATCATTGTACTTCTGTTGTCCGAGATAGAGATGCCCAAGTTCAAGCGCCGCCTCTACAAATGTCGAATCCGGTATGCTTTCATTGTAGATGCGGATGGCGTTCTTAAAGAAGTTTTCCCGTTGTTCGGTGGCCTGCGTCAACAGTCCCTTAATATATGCCTCAAATGCGCGGCTTGGAACCTTCGTCGCTGACTCGATAAGCTGATTTTGCGAGTAGGGAAGGGCCTTGTCGCGTTGGTAAAGTATCTGGTAAGCGATCTGCCCCTGCATCGTCTGCAGATTCCCAAGAGCGTCGTTGAGATTGATGTCGCGTTGTATCAACCGGCCATCTATCTCCTCGCTTAAAAAGCGGCCTTCGTTTACCCGAATTATTTTCGAGGTGACGTTTACGGTTGCCGCGACGTCTCCCTGAGCCGGCACGATATTGTAAGAACCGGTTATCAGTAGGGTCGCACCGCTTTCACGGGAAAGCTTTAATGAAGTCGCGAGGCTCGGAAGATTTGTAAGAGGGATTCGAAGTCTTTGCTGGGCCGCCTTTCTTTCGCCATTTGAGACCACATTCAGGCCGGGAACCCTGAGAAGTTCCGATAGCGAGAGAGCAAAACTCTCACCGACCCAATTAAATTCCGGCATATTTGAGGTGTTCTCAAAGGGCAAGACCATGACCCTGTCGGTAAATTTGGCTTGGGCAAATACCCCCCCGGCCACAATGAAGATCGCGATCGCGCAGAAAATACTCTTCTTTAACATCATTAATGGTGCCCTTTCGGCAAAATAAAAAATTCGCTCGTTTGCGGCAAGCGAATTCTTCCCCGAAGGCTATGATGCCGATTTCTCGGCTTAAGATGGTATCCGGTACGGGATTTGAACCCGTGTTGCCGCCGTGAAAGGGCGGTGTCCTAACCCCTAGACGAACCGGACTTAGCAGTAGTCCAAAAAGGATCAGCCTGCAAAGGCCCTCGCTGGCAGCCGCCAAGCGAACGCTTAGAGTATCGCACCGTCAAAAAGCTTGTCAAACTCGGCAAGGAATGGGCGAAACATTGTATTTGTTTTGTAAGGATCGTGGAAAAGGCTTGTCTAAGGTGTCCGGAAGGAATATTCTCGGTTCTATATATGAAAGTGTTGCTGGTTTATCCGGAATTTCCTGATACCTATTGGAGTTTTAGGCATGCACTTGAGTTTGAAAGTAAGCGGGCGGCCTTTCCCCCACTGGGCCTAATGACCGTTTCGGCAATGCTGCCTCGCGAATGGGAGCGTCGGCTTGTTGACATGAACGTGGAGACTCTCGCGGCTCGCGATATCAAGTGGGCGGACATGGTCTTTGTAAGTGCAATGATCGTTCAGAACAAGTCTCTGGAGGCCGTGGTCTCGCTTTGCCGTTCTCTTGGAAAGACGGTCGTGGTCGGCGGGCCATATGTCTCAACTAGTTCAGAACGCCTACCCGACGCGGACCATATATTCGTTGGGGAGGCAGAGAATACACTTCCGGAGTTCCTACACGACCTCGAACTTGGTATCGCAAGAAAGATCTATAAAGCGGATGAGCGGCCATCGCTGGAAAATACGCCGGTCCCTGATTTCTCGCTCATCGACATGAGTAAGTACAGTGCAATGAACGTTCAGTATTCGCGCGGCTGTCCGTTCAATTGCGAGTTTTGCGACATCATCGAGATCTACGGCCGCGTACCACGAACAAAATCCAACTCCCAGATGATCGCAGAGCTAAATGCTCTCAAGGAAACGGGTTGGCGCGGAATGCTCTTTATTGTCGACGATAATTTTATCGGGAACAAGAAGAATGTTCGCCGATTCATGCCCGATCTGATCGAATGGTCGCGTGGGAATGGAAACCCGTTTGCATACCTGACCGAGGCAAGTGTTAACCTTGCTGAAGACGATCATTTGTTGGGGCAAATGGAAGAAGCCGGCTTTCGCAGGGTCTTTCTCGGGATCGAAACCCCGGTGGAAGAGAGCTTAAAAGAAGCGCAAAAATCACAAAACACCCGGCGAGACCTGCTCGAATCCATTCATAAGATCCAGAGCTACGGCATGGAGGTAATGGCTGGATTCATCGTCGGGTTTGACAACGATCCGGATAATATTTTCGAGCTTCAAATGGATTTCATTCGTGAAAGCGGCATCCCGTTGGCAATGGTGGGGCTACTCACGGCCTTGCCGGACACGCAACTTTGGCGTCGACTCGAAAAAGAAGGAAGATTGCTTGATACGAGCACAGGCAATAACACTGACTGCACCGTTAACTTTGTGCCGCGAATGGATACTGGCCGCCTGATCGAAGGATACAAGAAGATCTTGAGGTCCATTTATAGCCCTAATGAGTATTACCGAAGGGCCTTGGATTGTCTGTCGCGATTTCACAAAGACCGCGTGGAGCCGCGTTCTTCGTCGATCGTTGAAGATCTGAAGGCTTTTTCGAAGATCGTAATGACCCTAGGGGTGAGGGATCGTTCGCGTCGTGAGTTCTGGAACTATTTCTTTCAGCTCCTGCGGCATCATTCGGGCGACTTGGCACACGGCCTGACGCTGGCGGCGATGGGTTATCATTTCCGGCAGATCACGAAGAAATACTGCGGTTGATCTCAACACTCCTTGACCTGAACATATTGTTTAGTCTTACCAAACCGACACTATCTCATATCGATGACTTCATAGCCGCAGCCGAACGGCTCGAATTTTCGTACCCAAATTTAGGCGTGACAGAAAACACCCAACTCTCAGATCCGGAACTTGCCGGCTACAACATCGATCACAATCGCATCGTCATCGGCCGCGGCCAAACAGATTGGGAAAGGGCAAGGACGGCGATCCAAAGCTGGAAGATGTTCGATATGCCGTGGGTAGAGGTCAGCCGGCCTCAGACCCCGATCCGGAAGGACGAAAATGTTGCGGTCCTTATCCTGCATTTCGGGTTTTATTCGCTCAACGCCGCCCGCATCGTTTACACCATAGACGAACCCGGCCGGTTCGGATTCGCTTACGGTACGCTCGAAGATCATGGCGAATCCGGCGAGGAGCGATTCTTAGTGGACCTGGACCCAATTACCGGTCAGGTATCGTATGATCTCTTGGCATTCTCAACGCCCAACCATTTTCTTGCACGCCTCGGATATCCTTTGACTCGTTCGCTCCAGAAGCGGTTTGCAAGGCACTCGAAAGAGGCCATGCTTCGAGCAGTAACTTCAATTTAGCCGTCAGCCCCAACGATGTCTCACCTGCTGGATTAGTTACGGATGCGCCCTACTGCTTTTTCCGCTAAACTTACCTAATCAATGAAACGAGTCTTTCTCATCGATTCGATGTCGCACATCTATCGCGCCTATTTTGCCCCGATGGGCGCGCGGCAGGATCCGTTGCGGAACAGTAAGGGCCAGGTGACCCAAGCGGTTTTTGTGTTCACGAACATGCTGCGAAAGCTGCTGAAGGACGAGCGTCCGGACTATATCGCCGCGGTCTTTGACACCGATGTGCCGACATTTCGTCACGATTCATACACGGAATACAAAGCGAACCGGGAAGCCATGCCCGACGAGTTGTCGACACAGATACCTTATATTATTCAGGTCTGCGAGGCGTTCAATATACCGATTATCAGTTACGACAGGTATGAGGCGGACGACATCATCGGCACTCTTGCGATGAAGATCGCGGATCAGGGACTGCAGGCCGTCATCGTCTCAAACGATAAAGATCTCTGTCAGTTGGTCAAGGACCCGCACATCATCGCGATGCGGCAAAATTCGACTAACGTGAAGCGGAAAGTTCCCGTTCCGCCGATCGAATGGTGCGATGAGGCGTGGGTCGAGAAGAAGTTCGGAGTACCGCCGACAAAGATCGTCGATCTGCTCGGCTTGATGGGAGACTCGGTAGATAATATTCCGGGCGCACCGGGCATAGGCGAGAAGGGAGCCTTGAAACTTGTCCTTGAGTTTGGCTCGACGCTGGCAGCGATCGAAAATGCGGACAAGGTCTCGCACAAGACTTACCGCGAAAGCCTAAAGAATAATCAGGCGATAATTCGTCAGTCGCTCGAACTGGCGACCATCCACTGCGACGTTCCGGTCGATCTCGACCTCGCTCGACTCAAGTCGAAAGAGCCGGACCGGGTCAAAGCATTCGGACTTTTCCGCGAATTGGAGTTCGCGGCATTGACAAAAGAATTTGCCGATTCGGCACCGACGCTTTTCGATTCGCTGCCCGATGAGGGCGATGGCGAAAGGCCGGCGATCACCGAACAAGCGTACACGGTCATTAACACACGCGCCGACCTTGATGAGTTGATTCGAAAGGTCTGGGAACGTGAATGGTTCGCATTTGAAGTGGACGATTCGAACGAGGGAAAATGGCACAGCGCCTTCGACAAACAGCCCCCACTCGGGGTCGCGATCTCGCACACACCTGGAGTGGCCTCGTTCATCGACCTTGAGAACTTTGCAGATGGGCGAGTCTGGGCCATCCGTGTACTGAAGGATCTTTTCGAGAACCCATATATCGGTAAGTCCACGCACGACTATAAATGTAAATTAGCAGTGCTCTCGAAGCTCGGAATCAATATCGTTTCGCTCAAGAACGATCTGATGATCGCTTCATACTTGCTCGACACAAGCCGGCCGCATCACGAGCTAGAGGTCCTGGCGCAACACAATCTGAATGTTTACCCGTCAGATCCGGAAGAAGGATTTTCTGAGAGCAGCTGGAAGGCGGCGGTCAGGGCCGATTGGGCCTACCAGCTTACGCCGATGCTATCGCACAAGATCATCAAGGATGGTCTTGAAAGAGTTTACTCTGAGATCGAGATCCCTATTGGGCCGATCCTTGCGGACATCGAGAACACCGGGATGAAGGTCGATGACAAAGAGCTTGGTGAGTTCTCCGGGTTCATTGCGAAGGAGTTGGCGATCGTCAGCGAGAAGATATTCAAGATCGCGGGCCGCGAATTTAATATCGGTTCGCCCAAACAGGTCGGCGAGATCTTTGAAGAACTGAACATCGCGACCGGAAAGAAGACCGCTACCGGGCAGATATCGACAAGCAAAGACGTGCTTGCGGAACTTGCGGTCGATTACGAGATAGCCCAACTGATCATCGACTTTCGCGAAATGGACAAGCTCAAGGCGACCTACGCCGATTCGCTGCCGAAGATGATCAACACGGACGGGCGTATTCACGGCGTGCTGAATCAGACAGTTGCCGCAACGGGACGTTTGAGTTCGACCGAACCCAATCTCCAGAACATCCCCGTCCGTACCGAACTGGGCCAACGGATCCGGGCGGCGTTCATTCCCGAGAAAGGTCACAAGCTGATCTCGGCCGACTATTCCCAGCTCGAGCTCCGCATCCTCGCTCACATCACAAAAGATCCGGTGATGCTCGAGGCGTATAAGAATAACGAAGACATCCACGCACAGACGGCAAGGCTCGTGTTCGGAGCTACTGACGAGAAAGACTTGAAAGAAAAACGCAGGTTAGCCAAGATAGTCAATTTTGGTATCGCTTATGCCGTCGAGGCTTTTGGCCTGTCGCAGCGGGTCGGTATCACCAAACAAGAGGCACGCAAAGTGATAGACGATTACTTCGCTACCTACAAAGGCATTCGCGCTTATATGGACCGGATACCGGAAGAGGCCCGCGAAAAGGGCTACGTCACTTCCCTATTCGGAAGGCGTCGATACTTCCCCGGCATTCGTGACCGCAACTTCACCGTCCGCTCCCGAGCCGAACGCGAGGCGATCAACATGCCGATCCAGGGCACGGCATCGGACATCGTGAAGATCGCGATGATCCGCGTTCATAAAGCACTCAAAGATGCCGGCCTGAAGACAAGAATGATAATGCAGGTTCACGACGAACTGCTATTCGAGGCTCCGGCCGACGAGGTCGCCGCTGTCTCAGAGATCATCAAACGTGAGATGGAATCGGCCGCGACCCTCGATGTCCCGCTGATCGCAGAGATCGGCGCCGGTGACAACTGGATGGCTGCGAAATGACAAGTTACGACTGGACCGCACGCGTCCCGCGTGCATCCGCCGCCCCTGGCCGCGTTGTCAGTAGCCCGCACGTCAGTACGGGCTCCCTCAACCGATCGGGCGCATAGTTTACCCGATCACGTGAACGATTATGACAGAAATTCGAATAGCCGAAACCGACAGCGAGATCGACCGCTGCTATGCGGTAGTGTCCGAACTGCGGCCGCATCTTACGCGTGAAGAGTTTCTTGCTCAGGTGAAGCGGCAGATCAAAGAGTCGGGCTATCAGCTTGTCTACCTGACAGATGAGGGCGGGGTGAAAGCAGTCGCCGGCATCCGCATCGCCGAATGGCTGGCACGCGGGATGTCGATGGACCTCGAAGACCTGGTTGCCACCGAATCCGACCGCTCAAAAGGCTACGGCGGCCAACTCTTCGACTGGCTCCTCGACTACGGCCGCCAACGCGCCTGCACCGAGATCCGCCTCGTCTCCCACGTCACCCGCTTCCGCGCCCACCAGTTCTACCTAAAAAAGAAAATGGTTCTCGACGGTCATTTCTTCTCAATACCGCTGGACGAGCAGAACTAGCGGGTTGTCCTGTCTCTTTACACAAGCCCCTCAAGCACATCACGCCGAGTCAATTTCCCAATGATGATTGGCTAAGAATAGCCGAACCAAACTTTGTATCCGTTATCATTAAGATAACGATCGCAAGTATTGAGTGGGAGGCCTGAGTCAACGACCACACACGAGCAGGTGGTACGGAGATCGACTCACCTTTTGCACAAGCCCGCGCGTCAGCGAGGGCGATACATCCAACTCGTCTCCCGATATGGCCCTCGCATATCCACCGAGCGTAGCGATGCCCTCGCGGGGAACCCGGGACGCGCGGGCCTGTGCACTTTTCCGCTCCACTACTCGACTGGAGCGCATGCGTCCCGTGTGCAATCGCCGGCGACGGCCAGCAAAACGGGCAATTCACAGTTGCAAGGATGTGCTATACTCGCAATGGCATACTCTCGACGGTTCGCACAGTCGGAGAGACACGGTTCTTTGAAAATCAGAACGGCCGCAGGACCGCGACCGGGCTGGAAAACAAGGTTCGATCAGGAAACCCGAGCGTGTTCAGCTAAGGGTGGAAACCGTAAATTGCTTTTTGAGTAAAACTGAAGTTTCCGAGCCTTCTCATACTCCATAACCACAATCGGTACAACGACTTGCGGTGGATACATGAGGAGTTTCCAAGCTGGTTTCCAACCCGGTTTCCAAGCTGGTTTCCAACCCGGTTTCCAAGCGGATTCCACGGCGGGCCTAACCGCTTCTTATCCATGGCGTGCGGTTTAGACTATCGCGACGCCAGTAAACGGTCCCGAGCAGTTTTGAGCGGTTGCATCATCTGCCGATGTCGCGGCGATGCAGTATTCGGCGCGGACACATCAACCGGCAAGACCGGCAAGTCCGGAGAAAGAGAGTGGGAACAAATCTCACCATATTGTTGGAGCTAAAGGAAGAATTTGTAGATTGATTTTGGGATACTGTTGGCGGCACCTTGGGTTTGTCAAGGTATCTTTACGTTGTACATTTAGTAACCGTGAAAATTGGTTTAGTCTAATCCACTTGATCTGATATGAATTCTTCAACTCAAACCGAACGAACACGGGTGAAGCGGCTGCCGAATCGGGGGGCTTATGATCGGGGGACGATCTACGCGATCCTGGATGCGGGGTTTGTTTGTCACGTGGGGTACGTGATGGACGGGCAGCCGTATGTGATCCCGACCGGGTATGCGCGGATCGGGGATGATCTGTACATTCACGGTTCTTCTGCGAGCCGGATGCTGCGGAATCTGGCACAGGGTGTGGACGTTTGCGTGACGGTGACGCTGGTCGATGGGCTAGTGCTGGCGCGGTCGGCGTTTCATCATTCGATCAACTACCGATCTGTGGTCGTGCTTGGTAAGGCGACGCTTGTGGAAGATGCGGCGGAAAAGGATAAGGCTCTCGAAGCGTTCACCGAGCACATCATCCCCGGCCGCTGGCCCGAGATCCGCTGGCCTAGCGAACTTGAGCTGAAAGCTACGTCGGTCCTGAAGCTGCCGATCGAAGAAGCGTCGGCTAAGATCCGCACGGGCGATCCGAAAGACGACGAGGAAGACTACGCGATGGACGTTTGGGCGGGGGTTCTTCCGTTGGAAACCCGGCCCGGCATCCCAGTCCCCGACTCGAAACTTAAGGACGGGATCGACGTGCCCGATCACGTGGCAGGTTATAAACGTTAGTGGCCGAATGCGCGATCTCTGTACCAGGGCTCCTTGAACCGCAAGGCATTCGCCACCGACCGCATCGGATTTAACAAGGTTCGGAGGAAGATCTTTAAAGCGAAATTCCGATTCTCCATGTGTCGGATGACATAACGATCTAGCGCCTCCTCCATCACCATCCAACCTGTTCCGGCAGTCGGCGTCATGACGAGATCGACATAACCCTGATGTCCGTATAGGCCTACATTTCCTATCGATGATTGGCTGACCGGGCCTAATTCCCAGTTCGTACTCCAGGCTGTCGACCACACGAAGGCTTTGAACCGATCGCGCCAATATTGCCTGGATTCACCAAATTTCTGCTTTTTCATTCGGTCGTGGTTCTGCAGAAAAATAAATCCGGTCATCGCACCCTGCATCGGGTGTGCGATGTAGTTCGTAAAGAACTTATTTCCATCATCCCAGCCTCGAAGTCCTCGTATCGACTCCCAATAGTCATCAAAGAATGGACCTTTCATAGCTCTTCGAGTCTTTTCTTGAATAGTTAGAGCATAAGCGTGCTGCACACCTTGGATCATTAATGACTGATAGATCGCGTCTCTCCAATGAAATTTCTCGAGAGGCATAGTTAAATCGGTTTCTGGATCGTCGCCTACTGGCTTGCTTCCCTTTTCAAAATGTTTCTTCCGATCAAGATTCGCGAACGGATCCCACGAAGGAACACTCATCTCTTCGCCTTCGCGGGGCTCGAATCTGCCAATTACCTCTTTGCGGTCATTCGTTTCGAAGTTTTGGACGTTTACCGATAAGGTGTCGGAGAATATTGCTGCAGAATCGAATGGCTCGGGCGTCTCAACAGATTCGGCGACAGGTCGGTAACGCGTCTCAAGCTCTTGGTCGGGGATGATCGGTAGGTTTGTCGCAACCGTACCGGGTGAAGGGTTCGCGGTCCTTCCGAAGTTCAAATCGTCCGACCGGACAGCGACCGGCCTCACATTCGGTTCCACTGCGCCGATCCTCGAAACTTCAGGCTTGATAAAATTGCTCTGGGAAAAAACGGGGAGAAACAGTAGGCCGGCCCCTAATGCGATCTTCAAACTTGCAATTAGACAGTAGTAGATCAATCGAGAGAAATAACCGATCAATTTCATTGGAGACTTACCTCACAAAGCCGGTTATAAGGGGAAAGTAACCGTCATCGCCTTTCGGCCAAAATAAAACTCTCGATAGATTAACCTTAACAGCGGTCAAATCTCAACCAGAATTAGTAAAAGGGCCCTCAGCTCTGAAGGCCCTCAAACGCTTGGTGGAGATGAGGGGGATCGAACCCCTGACCTCGGCATTGCGAACGCCGCGCTCTCCCAGCTGAGCTACATCCCCGAAATATTGCGGAATTCTACGCTATCAGCATCTAAGACTTCAAGTGATAATGCTATTGAACGCCCGCCGGCAGGAGCGAACCCTTCGGGTCTGAAGCGTATGCAAAACCATCTTCGATCTTTCCGATCATTCCGTGAAAGTGGATCTCGTCGCCGGAGATTACAACAACAGTATCGCCGGGACTGACCTTTTTATCATCGACCAAAAATCTGATCACGGTCGCATTACCGTTGTCGTTTGAAACCGGTTCGAACTCAAAGGTCTCAGCGTTAAAACTCAATGTCTGTGAAAATGAAACTTCCATTGAATATAGGATATCGCTACTTGATCCAAATGACCACTTTCCGCTCTTCGCCCTGCTCAGTATCGAAGGCTGCCAATTCCGCCTTTGTGATCGAAAGTTCCCGTGAAGTGTCGAAATCTTTCAGGCGGTCGTCGTTCCCGGCGGTCGATTCGCTTTTGCTCGGATTAAAGAATATCTTCTCACCGTCAACTCTCGTGACTCTGTCCGCGTAGAACCAACTCTTCCCATCTTTATGATGTCGATAAGTAATGATGTCCCCCGATTTTACTCTTTCAAGTTCCGCCTTTGTGACCGAATTGAGCCCGCAGCCAATTGCAATTAATACGAGCAAACCCGTGAACAAACGTTTGAGATGCTTTGTTATGACGTTCTCCATGCAAACCTTAAGTTCGAATTTTATTTCCGGCTGAGGACAAAATCCAGAGTGATCGCATCGTGGTCAGACAGCGGTGTTCCGCTTTCGTCCCTAAGCCCTCCGACGGTTTTCGGCCCCGCGTCCCCAGAGGCTTCGATCCCTTTGCCGGCGAACCAATCCAGCCGGCCCGAAACCTCTCCCCCAACCCGATTCGCCGCCCAGAAAATGAACGGAAAGCACCATTCCGGAACCCAGTCCCGAAGATTTGTATTCTTTTCGATACTTTCTACGTGGTAGTGGAGAGTACCGGTCCCAATGTTGTTAAGGTCCCGAAAACTGAATCCGCGGCTTTCGAGCATGTCAAACAAAGGCTTTTCAAAGAATCGTTCCGGGTGCGGCAAATGATTCTTCGCAACGTTCTTTGGACCCATGAAAACACGTCGCCAATAGCCCAATATTGCCCTCGTTGAGCTTTGTGAATTGAAGGTTGTCGTGTTCCAATCTCCTCCGATCAATGTGGGTAGCTCCGGCAGCTCATCCAAATGATCGAGGATCAGGCGCATCTGCATGTGCCGGTGAGCGCGTGAACAGTGAGCATCGAGGTGAACCGTGACGCCACGAAATGTTCCCAGTGGGTGCTCGATATCGGCAAATAGTGCTCGCAGGCTTCCCAGCCGCTTTTCTTTTCCCCACATCTTGTCCTTTCCATTGGGCAGTGGAATAGCGTGCACATTTCGCAAAGGCCATTTCGAGAACATCGCTAGCCCGTGGATCGAATTCGTGTTCTCTCCATCTGCGTCGGCCTCGACCCCGCTACCCTTTTGGAGTGCGATGTATACGGGAGCAAATGCATAGTTCATTCCGAGACGCTCGGCTATTTCTTTTGCTACGAACCGATTGCCGCTCCTTGCCATCCCGTGGTCAAGTTCGGTAAGAAGCAGTACGTCTCTATCCCTTAAAACGGCGTGAGAATCGAGCGCTTCACTGATACCATCGAAAACCATCCCGCGCTCAATATTCCAGGCTAAGGCCCGTATAACGCCTACCTCCTTGTTTCGTTCTGGAGGTCTTGGCAGTAACTCCGAAGATTGCTCGACCACGACCGAGTTCAGGATTCGTTCAGCGTCATCGCGAACCTGGCTCCAGATCGCCGAACGAGTGAGCTCCGCGCTCGATTCAAACTCGAGTAAGGCGGGGAAATAGTGGTTAAGTTTATGATCCAAGTCCTCAGGCGAGGCAATATTTTGGCGGACTTTGTGGCTCATGAAAAGGAATAGGATACGCGAACGGGCATAAAACAAAAAGGCGGTCCGTGACCGCCGGACGCAATAAAAAGTGAGCCTGCTCAGTCATCATACCTTTCCTTTGCAGGAGCGGTGGCAAGAAAATCCGCGGCGATCCGGTCGGTATAGGTTGCCAGTAGCTTTTCAAGCCGCTTTTCCTTTTTGGTAAAGAAGATCAGACCAACATGTTTGGGTTTCATTACTCGGTATACGATCTCCTCATCGGCATAGTGCGAAGTATCAGGGTTGTCGGTATTTGCAAGGGCGAGGGCAACGCCCGCAAAGTCCTTGCGCAGTTTTGGGAGTTTATATGGATTCTCCTCGGTCGCGGTCTCGAGCCGCGCCCATTCGCGCCACAGATTGAAGTTACAGGCGTGCTCGAGAACGTTAGCGATGTAGGCCCCGCCGACGCGACACGCAACCTCAAGGAGATAAAATTTTCCGCCCTCTTCGCTATGCAAAAACTCCGCATGGGTAACGCCGCGTTCGTATTTGAAGGCGGCAAGCAGTTTTTTGTTCATCGCTTCCAGCTCTTTCCGTTCCTTCGAGCGGTAAGAAACGATCGACGTGGTGAATACGCCGCCATAATGTGAGACGCTGAAAGGCGGTGTGCCGTATTTACTGACTCCAGCTGTAAGCACCTTTCCACCGTCGACGATCGAATCGACATGATAAACGCTGCCCCTGATGAATTTCTCGAGTACGAACCGCGACGGATGGTCGCGCCAGTTATTTCGGCCGTCGAGGTCGTTAAGCACGCCCCAGACCTGATCCACCGTTTCACATTTTCTGATCCCAAAGGCCGATACCTCGAATCTCGGTTTCACAATGAGCGGCATTTCGACCCTGCCGAGAAAATCCTCGATCTCTCTCGGGTTGAAGATGCCTGTAAACTCAGGGCACGGAATACCGGCCTCGCACGCGATATTCCGCATCGAAAGTTTGTCACGAAATCTTAGAGCGTGTGAGCTAGTCATCCCGGGCAATTGAAGATGCTCGCGTGCCCGGGCTGCGGTCGTAACGTCGAATTCGTCTAAACCGACGACGCGGTCGATGGGCCTCGAACCGGCGACATTCGTGACAGCTCGAACATAATCGTCCTGCGATGCATTGTCTTCGACGGTCTTGACATCGTTCAATGCCGTCCACGGCCAGGGTTGGTCGAGGAGCTTTTTTCGAGTGACCAGCGTGACGTGCCAGCCCGCATTTTGAGCTTCTTCGAGAAACTCATTCCCTTTCTGCTCACTCGCGATGCAGACGATGTGCTTTTTCATACGTAAGGATCGCGGGTACCTACTTCCTCAAGAAACTATCCAAACTCCAATCTCCCGAACCCTTCAACAGGAACGCAACGGCGACAAATAGATACATAAATGCCAATTCCTGCTTATTAAATGGATCGGCGCCGTGTACGCCAACCAATGCTACCAGCATCGTTGCCCCTATAAAGAAACTAGACATCCGCGTCAAAAACCCAAGGGCAAGAAAGATCCCGCCGAGAAACTCAGAAAGTCCGGCCGCCCAGGCAAATACGACAGGCATCGGAAAACCGATCTCTGCAGTGCGATTGATCAGGCCGTCACTCGGCGGCAGTTTTCCGATTCCGTGAGCAAATGCGAGAGCTATCCCCGTGAATATCCTGATCAGAGACATGCCCGCGTTAGCCGCAAACGATAGCCCAGATTCACCGCCAAAGAGAATGGTATTTACCAAGGCGTCAATTCCCCCTCGAATGGTTTATTTTGTCGTAAAAGAATGGCACAATTCCTAATTAAAGACAACAGATGTCTGCAACCGGTGGGGTCCTTTCCATCGTACTGAAAATCAAGGATATAGGAGCGTTAATGGGAGAGATTGATATTGCGAATCTGGTCAGTCACCTGATCATCTTTATGGTCGTGCTGCTGCTCGCGATCTCCGCCCATGAGGCCGGACACGCCTGGATGTCGCATAAATTTGGCGACGATACCGCCTATATGCTTGGCCGCGTCACGCTGAACCCGGTCGCACATACTGACCCGATCGGGACGCTCCTAATACCGATCGTCGCATTTTTGCTGGGCACGATGGGGGGGGCACTTGGTAGTATCCCGCTCATCGGATGGGGTAAACCGACGCCTGTTAATCCTCGCAACTGGACCAACTACAAGCTCGCTAATGTGATGGTGTCTATCGCTGGCGTCCTCGCGAACCTGATACTACT
The DNA here is from genome assembly GCA_050246275.1 of Pyrinomonadaceae bacterium. Taxonomy (GTDB): domain Bacteria; phylum Acidobacteriota; class Blastocatellia; order Pyrinomonadales; family Pyrinomonadaceae; genus OLB17. The sequence continues at coordinate 236,959 of JBFWWI010000002.1, read as the reverse complement.
GGGTATAGGCTTTATCGCGGCTAAGGTAATGCTCTCGCAGGGGTTCGAGGTAAGGGACTTTTTTGGAGGAAGTACGAATCCCGTCGCGATACTGGTCGGCAACGTTATGCTGCTCAATCTGTCCTTATTCGTATTCAATCTGTTGCCTTTCCCACCGCTGGACGGCAGCAAGATACTTTCGACGTTTTTGCCGGACAGCGCACGGCCTATACTCGACATGCTCGAACAATTCGGCTTTCTTATCCTGATGTTTCTGATCTACATCGGCGTTTTTCGCCTGATCATAACGCCGTTTTTGTACGCCCTCCTTTACGCCCTGGCGGCTTAACAAATGAAGAAACGAATTTTCAGCGGAGCCCAGCCCACGGGCCAGCTTCACATCGGAAACTACCTCGGCGCGTTAAAGAATTGGGTCGCCCTGCAGGACGAGTACGAGGCGTTTTACTGCATCGTAAATTTGCATGCGATCACTCTGCCTCAGGATCCGAAGTCGCTGCGGCAAAAGACGCTTGATCTCGCGCGTATCTATCTGGCGGCCGGCGTCGATCCTGAAAAATCGACGATCTTTATTCAATCGAATGTTCCAGAGCACGCTGAATTGACCTGGGTTCTCTCCTGCATTTCCCGCATGGGCGAGCTCGAACGAATGACCCAGTTTAAGGATAAGGGCAAGGGCAACGCGGAGCGGGCAGGTGTCGGCCTGTTCACCTATCCGGTCCTGATGGCGTCTGATATTCTTCTTTACCAGACCGATCTTGTCCCGGTCGGCCAGGACCAGAAGCAGCACCTCGAATTAAGCCGCGATCTTGCGGAGCGATTCAATCGCGATTTCGGAGATACGTTCAAGGTCCCGGAGCCTTATATTCCAAAGGCCGGAGCCAGCATTAAATCGCTGCAGGACCCGGAAAAGAAGATGTCCAAATCGGATGAGAACCCGAACGGATCGATCTTTTTGCTCGACGATCCCGATACGGTGACCAAAAAGATCAAACGGGCCGTTACTGATTCCGGCACAACGTTAGAATTTGACGAATCTCGGCCTGCGATAAGTAATCTGCTATCGATCTACCAGATCCTGACCGAAAAAACGCCGGAAGAATGTGTGGCACACTTCGAAGGCAAAGGCTACGGTCACTTCAAAACCGAACTTGCAGAGGTCGTCGTTGAATTTCTCCGCCCATTCCAGGAACGTATTCGCGAATTTGACGACGAAACCCTGCTTGGCATCCTTAAACCCGGTGCCGAAAAGGCGCGCCTTATCGCCGGTGAAACCTTGAGGACCGTTTATCAAAAGATGGGAATAAGTTAAGTCCGAATGAACGCCCGTGGCATTATTGAGATCATTGAAGAGGATGCCTGAAGCGTTGAAACGGAAATTCCGCAACGGGTCGCTGCCTAACATCTCAACATACTCGTCGCTACATTTTTGTTGGCCTCACTTTGCACTTCCGGTGCTACAATCGAATTATTCCAGTCATTAACATCGGCGAGCCTGCTCATACAGGTTCCGGACCTTTACAAGGAGACAAACCATGGACGCAGTAAAAAAGTCATATGACATTCCTAAATTCAAGGAACAATACGAAAACTACATCAACGGAGAATGGGCTGCTCCGAAAAGCGGCGAATATTTTGATGTTACCTCGCCGGTCGACGGCAGATCATTTACAAAGGTTGCCCGCTCGAACGAGGCCGACATCGAAGCTGCCGTCGATGCGGCACATGCGGCGTTCGAAACATGGGGCAAAACGTCCGCGACCGAACGTAGCAACATGCTGCTAAAGATCGCCGACCGAATGGAACAAAATCTCGATCTGCTCGCACGCGTTGAAACATGGGACAACGGCAAGCCGATCCGCGAAACGACCGCCGCGGACATTCCGCTCGCGATAGATCATTTTCGATATTTCGCCAGCGTTATCCGGGCGGAAGAAGGTTCGGCGAGCGAGCTGGATAAAAACACTCTCTCGGTGATCATAAAGGAACCTCTAGGCGTCGTCGGTCAGATCATTCCGTGGAACTTCCCGATCCTGATGGCGACCTGGAAACTCGCACCGGCACTCGCCGCCGGAAACTGCATCGTTCTCAAGCCGGCCGAACAGACACCCGCGAGCATTCTGGTTTGGGCGGAATTGGTCGGCGACCTTATCCCGAAGGGCGTGCTGAACATCGTAAACGGTTTCGGCGTCGAGGCCGGAAAGCCGCTTGCCACGAATCCGCGCATCGCTAAGGTCGCATTTACAGGCGAAACAACAACCGGCCGTTTGATAATGCAGTACGCGTCGCAAAATCTGATACCCGTCACGCTCGAACTCGGCGGCAAATCACCGAACATCTTCTTCGAAAGCGTGATGGACGCGGACGACGAGTTCTTCGACAAGTGTCTGGAAGGTGCGACGCTGTTCGCTCTTAATCAGGGGGAGGTCTGCACGTGCCCGTCGCGAGTGCTGGTGCAGGAGTCGATCGCCGAGAAGTTCATCCCGCGGTTCATCGAACGCACCAAACAGATCAAGATGGGTCACCCGCTCGACCCGTCGACGATGATGGGCGCACAGGCGAGCAAGGACCAGTATGAGAAGATCTTGAACTATCTGCAGATCGGCAGGGACGAAGGAGCCGAGGTGCTGGTCGGCGGAAATGCCTACAAGAACGCGGACCTCGAGGACGGCTATTACATCGAGCCGACCGTGATGAAAGGCCACAATAAGATGCGTGTCTTTCAGGAAGAGATCTTCGGCCCGGTGACATGTCTGACGACTTTCAAGGACGTTGACGAAGCGATCGAGATCGCTAACGATACGCTATATGGGCTCGGGGCAGGAGTCTGGACCCGCGACGCTCACGAACTTTACCAGGTTCCCCGCGCCATTCAGGCCGGCCGCGTGTGGGTGAACAACTATCACAACTACCCGGCCCACGCCCCTTTCGGCGGCTACAAGAAATCGGGCTTCGGCCGCGAGAATCACCTTATGATGCTCGACCACTACCGCCAAACGAAGAACATGCTCATCTCCTACGACAAGAAGGCGATGGGGTTCTTTTAGTGGATCCAAGCTGCGGAGCAGCGGTATATTGGTAGCCCCGGGTGAAGCCAAGCGGAACCCGGGGTTACCGACAAAAAGAGATCCAAGCCCCGTAGGGGCGGCAGAATCCCATGACATAGATTTTTTCGCTATATGCTGGCACGAAGGAACTTTCTACGACAAACGGTGTCTAAATTCCATGTATCAAAGATCCTTTGGACTCAAGACAATTACGGTTATCGGTTTGATTGCGCTTTTTGCCTGTGCTTTTAATGGACAGTCAAGGTTGCAAACCAAACCTTTGCTTCCTGTTAAAGTCGGTGGAAAATGGGGTTACATAAACCGGATAGGTCAGATAGTCATCAAACCAAAATTCGTAGTGGCTGTCGACTTTTCAGAAGGTTTGGCTCGCGTCCGTGACGATTGCGTTTGCTTTTACTTTATTGACCGAAATGGAAGAGCAATTTCCCAAAGCAGGTTTCGATTTGCAGACGACTTTTCTGAAGGACTGGCAATGGTGCAAGGCGAAAGGTCGGACGATAAGATCGGATTCATCAACAAAACGGGAGAATTTGTCATACCGCCAACTTACGACAGCTTCATGGGGGCGCCGCTTGCGAGTTTTGCAAATGGACTTGCCATCGTGCGACTAAACGGTAAGTACGGTTATATCGATAAGTCGGGGAAATTCGTAATTGAGCCGACTTTTGACTCGGCAGCTCCATTTTCTGAGGGGCTTGCCGTGGTCTCAATAAACGGAAAATACGGCTTTATAGATCGAGACGGAAATACAAAGATCGATTTTAAGTTTCTAACTGCGTTTAGTTTCGATGAAGGTTTCGCGTCCTTTTCGGTGGACAGACAAAAATTTGGCCTGATAGATCCAACCGGAAGAATTGTAATTGAACCAAAGTTTGATTGGTTAAGTGGATTCAGCGACGGTCTTGCGTCTGTGAACATCGGGATGACATGGCACGGTCACCAAAAGTCAGGTGGCAAATATGGATACATCAATACACAGGGACTAATCGTCATTCCCGTAGAATACGACGTTGCGAGTTCATTTTCGGAAGGCCTCGCTCCCGTCAGAAAGAATGGTAAATGGGGCTTCATAGATAAAACGGGCGTTATGAGGATATCTCCAAAATTTGATTGGGCAGAACGGTTTGACGAAGGCATCTCAAAAGTTACCGTAGGCGAAAAGATTGGTTATATTAACAAGGTAGGAAAGTATATTTGGAAGCCAAGTGAATAGTTTACCAAGAGTAAAAATAACCCCCGAGGCCGCCGCCGTCGTCGAACAACTCCGCGCCAAAAACGGTGAGCTGATGTTTCACCAGAGCGGCGGGTGCTGTGACGGGTCTTCGCCGATGTGTTATCCGAAGGGTGAGTTCATGGTCGGCGGGTCGGATGTTTGGCTCGGCGAGGTGGCGGGCTGTGATTTCTATATCGCGAAGGACCAGTTCGAGTTCTGGCAGCACACAGAACTCACCATCGACATCACCGAAGGCCGCGGTGCGAGTTTTTCGCTGGAGATCCCGCTCGGGCTGAGGTTCGTGACCAAATCGCGGGTCTTCACATTCGAGGAATCTCAAAACCTGACCGAAACACATTCGGGCGATGCTGCCCCGGCAACTGCGTGACGTTACGAAATTGAGCCTCAAAGGGCGACACACTGCGGAGCTTCTCTTGCGCTCCGAGCCACAAGGTGTTCTAATTATGGTTTGCCCTATTGGGCGTATCTTTTGCCGAAAAGGAGGTGAGTAATACATGGCATACATCAATGTGAACTCGAACGAATCGATCGAGAGTGCGCTTCGACGTTTCAAGCGAAAGGTCATCTCCGAGGAGATCATCAAAGACCTTAAGAAACATGCTCACTTCATCCCGCCGGGCCAGAAGGCAAAGTTGAAATCGGCCAACGCCCGCAAGCGCAACCGCCGGCGTTTTCGGCAGCAGCGTCCGATGAACGCGCCGCAGCGGCCGATGAATGGCTAAGACCTGGAGTTTTTTTGAGAGTGCGTGGAGCGAAAGTGTCGCTTCACGCATTTTTGTTTGTGGAGTTGCGGTCACCTTGCCTCCCTCCGGCCGCATGCACGCCCTGCCGTGTCTCGTTTATACTAATATTTTGCGCTGATGAACCCAGATTTTCCCAGGATACTTATCACGAACGACGATGGCTATCACAGCGAGGGCATAGAGGCCCTCGAACAAGCGATGCGTCTCGTCGGTGAGGTATATGTGGTCGCCCCTGCCTCTGAACAGAGCGGAGCCTCTCACAGCCTTACACTTTCCCGCCCGCTTAGGATTCGGCAGATCGATGAACGGCATTGGACGGTCGACGGCACGCCAACCGATTGCGTGACCCTCGCCCTTAATCAGATCCTGCCGGCGGAGATCCGGCCCGACATATGTGTTTCCGGCATCAACCATGGTGCCAACCTCGGCGACGACGCATCCTATTCGGGCACGGTCGCCGGTGCGCTCGAGGCAACGATACTCGGTGTGCCGGGCATTGCGTTCAGCCTGGTCGCAAACCGAAGCCTCGACTTTGTCGAATCGATCGAGGTCGCAAAGCGCGTCGTGCAGAAAGCACTGGCCGACGGCCTCCCCGAATTCACGGTGCTCAATGTGAATATTCCAAAGGGCACGCCAAACGGTATCAAGGTCACAAAACAAGGCATCAAATCCGCTCGTCCCGTCATAAGCGAGCAGATCGACCCTCGCGGCAAGCCTTACTATTGGATAGGTGAGGTGCGCAACGGCTTTCGGGCGGCGGGCGGCACCGATTTCGAAGCGATCGAGGAAGGCTTTGTCTCGGTGACCCCGATGCGTGCGGATATGACCAACTATGCGGTCTTAGAGGACCTGAAAGATTGGGAAGAATAGCTTGAATAGTGCAGCTCCACGACAAACGAACTCGGATGGCTTCGAGATACCTCGCGCCCGAATGGTGGAACAGCTCAGGACTCATTACAAGATCACGGATGAACGGGTCCTTGCGGCGATGAACGCTGTGCCGCGTCATCGTTTTGTCCCGAGCGCCCTCGTTTCGCAGGCCTATAAGGACAATGCCCTGCCCTTGTCGGTCGGCCAGACGATCTCGCAGCCGTATATCGTCGCCCGAATGACCGAATTGCTTGGCCTCAAGGGCAAGGAGCGTGTGCTTGAGGTCGGGTCCGGTTCGGGTTATCAAACCGCGATACTTGCGATCCTTGCTCGCAAAGTGTTTGCGGTCGAACGCATTCCATCTATCGCTGCCGAAGCAAAACAACGCCTGATCGGCCTCGGTTTCAGCAATGTTTCGTATCGCGTAGCTGACGGCACGATGGGTTGGGAGATTTACGCTCCGTTCGATGCCGTTCTGGTAGCGGCAGGCGGGCCGGAGATACCCAAGCCGCTGATCGACCAACTTGCCATCGGCGGACGGATGGTTGTCCCCATCGGCAAAGAGCAGAGGTCGCAGGTGCTCGTCTGCGTCACAAAAAAGGAAAACGGCTACACGACCGAGAACTGCGGGCCGTGCGCCTTCGTGCCGCTTATCGGCGAGCATGGCTGGAAGTAACTGAATGGAATCCATCATTGAATTTCTTTACTTTATTAAGGACAACGTCCTTAACCCAAAGGTCCTGATCGACTGGATGCTGCTGAAAATGGGCATCTACGTCTATTTCGGACTATTCTTCATCGTCTTTGCCGAGACCGGGCTCGCCGTCGGTTTCTTTCTGCCCGGCGATTCGCTGCTTGTCGTCGCGGGCCTCTTTGCTGCGGCCGGCAAACTCAATCTTTGGCTGATGCTCGTTCTCTTGTTCGTCGCGGCCGTCGTGGGCGATGCCGTCGGCTACTACTCCGGACGCAAGGTCGGGCCCGCGATCTTCAGCCGCCCTAAGTCGAGATTTTTCAATCCCAAACACCTTCGCCGTGCTCACGAGTTCTATGAAAAGCACGGCGGTAAGACGATCATCATCGCCCGGTTTGTCCCTATCGTTCGGACCTTTGCGCCGATCGTTGCCGGTGCGGCCAATATGTCTTACAGGCAGTTCGCCCTGTATAACGTCGTCGGGGGTTTCGCTTGGGTGACCAGTATGCTCTTTGCGGGCTACTTTCTCGGCGGCCTGGTCGAGCAATTTGTCCGAAACATCTTCGGCGTCGAGGGATTTCTGCTCGAAGACCATATCGACAAGGTGGTCATCGTCGTTGTATTTCTCTCCATCCTGCCGATCATCTTTGAGTACATCCGGTCGAGGCGGGAAAGAAAGGCGATCATCGAGGCAAAGGCAGACCCTTTGAGCTAGCTTCTCGATTACCCGTTTGACTAATATATGTGCGTAACCTAGACTTGTTGATTGACCTGTCGGGGCGTGGCTCAGCCTGGTAGAGCGCACGGTTCGGGACCGTGAGGTCGGAGGTTCGAATCCTCTCGCCCCGACCATTTTCAAAAAACCCGAGATCGCAGCAACTTATTGTGCATGATCTCGGCCGGATAATCACGATAGCGGCTTCACCCGAGGCCGCTGTTTTTTTGCCCCGATCCGTACCGCCCATTTCCACGAACGGCAGATGCCAAAACCAGACGCCGCCAGCACCTTCTGGAAACCTCTTGGAAACCCGTTGGAAACCAGTTTGGAAACTAGCCCGGAAACCGCTTTGGAAACTAGTTAGGTTGTCGCTGCACATCATTGTGGGAATTGCGGTTATCGTGATCGGGAAGGCGTGGAAACCTCAGTTTTACTCAAAAAATAATTTCGGATTCCAACCTTCGCCGACCGCACGCGGTTTTCCGGATCGAGCCTGGTTTTCCTGCCTGATCGCGGCCCTGCCGCTGTTATGATTTTCAAAGAACCGTGTCTCTCCGATGGTGCGAACCGCCGAGAGCATGCCGTTGCGAGTATAGCACACCCTCGCAACTGTGAATTGCCCGTTTTGCGGGCCGTCGGGCAGGCGGCGTTTGCACGAGGGGACGCGTGCGGTCCAGTCGCGGTCCGGTCGGGTAGTGGCCTGCGTGTCAGTAGCCCGCACGTAGGTAAGGGCTCCGGTAGGCGATTCGGGTGGGTGGCCATAAACCGATGTGTCTGTAGACCGCGTGAGTAAGGGCGATATCGGGAGGTGAGTTGGATGTATCGCCCTTGCTGACGCGCGGGCCTGCGCAAACCTAACTACTCCGTAAACGGCGTGGCTATTTGCCGCGAGATGCTGTGCCGCGTGTTTCACACGCTCGGGGTCTGTTTGGCCTGTCGTCTACACGTTCCGCAAAGCCTCCACGTATAGCTACCGTAATCGCCGTGTGCTCCGCACACTCAAAAAAATGCCCAAGCCCGCACGTAAGTAAGGGCGATATTGGGACTCAGCCGATTTCAGTTCCACTCATTCGCGGTAGGGGCGCCCGAGCCCGCGCGTGAGCATGGGCTATGTCGGGCGGTGAGTCGGATGTATCGCCCTTGCTGACGCGCGGGCCTGCGCAAAACATCGTCGCGGCAGGCCGCCGGGGTGCTGTTACTGCACTTCGTAGGGTTTTAGCTGGTCGTTTATCTTGGCGAGGTCGCCGACGACGACGATGGTCATACGGTCCTCGGTCAAGTACTTCTTCGCCATAGCCTGAACGTCAGCGGCGGTAACGGCGAGGATATTCTTGACGTAATTGTCGATATAGCTTTTGTCCAGCCCGTTGTAGTTCATATTCTCGAGCTGGCCGATGACGCCGAAACGCGTCGAGTTTTGGAGGACGTAGAGTCCGGCCATGTAGTTCTTAATGCCCTGCAGTTCAGCGTCGCTTATCGGCTCGGTCCGCATCCGGTCGATCTCAAAGAGGATCTCCTTGATCGAGTTTCCGGTATGCTCGGTCGTGACGTCGGCCGCCTCGACCCAATAACCGGTCTTGTAGCGGTTCCAGATGAAGCTGCCGGGCGAGTATGTATAGCCCTTATTCTCGCGGATGTTCGAGGTGATCCGCGATCCGAACGAGCCGCCGAGCATCGAATCCATCACGACGAACTTCACAAAGTCGGGGTCGGTCGGCGCCGGTGCGGGCATACCAAGATAGATCGTGGATTGCGGTGCATCGGCACGGTTGATCGTGGTCAGTGACCGTTTGCCTGCGATCGTCGGCACGTTGCGCGTAGCGGGCTTGCCCTTGGCGTAGCCGGCAAATGCCTTGGTTATGGCGGCCTTTACCGCCGCGGCGTCAAACTTGCCGACGACATAGAGCCGCGTCCTTTCGGCGCCGTAGTTGGCGGCGTAAAACCGCTTAACGTCATCGAGCGTGTAGCCGCTCACCTCTTCGTCACGCGGGTTTATCTGCTCATACGGGTGGCCGGAAAAGATGACCTCGCGAAACTTTTCCCACGCCTGGTTGCCCGCCTGCGTACGGGCGACCGCGAGTTCGCGCAGTTTATTTGCCTTCAGGCGGTCGAGATCTTCCTGTCGAAAATTCGGGTTGAGAATGACATCGGCGAGCAGCTCAAGAAACTGCACGTCAAACTCGGTCAGAACTTCGCCGCTGATGTTCGTGCTGTCGGTGCCGACGTTCACATTCAGGCTACCGCCCATCCGGGCCGCGTCGAGCGCGATCTGCTCGGCCGAGCGGGTCTTCGTTCCCTCTTTGAGCATCAGGCCGGTCATTTCGGATACCGCTTTCTTCCCTTTGGCGTCGTCCTTTGTCCCGGCGTAGATCACGGTCTGAAAGGCCACCTTTGGCACCGAGCCGTACTGTACGAGCGTGACCTTCATCCCATTTGGAAGCGTGAGGTCGTCGGTCTGCGGAAAGACGAAGGGCTTGGGCTGGCCGCCGGCGGGCGGCGTTTCCTTGGGCGTTTGAGCGGAAACGGCAACAGATGCGATCGAGAGAATAGCCGCAGCGACGGCAAGACGCACGAGTAGAAAACTATTCATTATTCGTTGTTCGTTATTCACTACTGCTGACCTCCTACGGCGGCGGCGGGTTTTTCAACCTCGATGATGACGACGGTGCGGTTCGTCTTGCGGAGATACTCCTTCGCGGTCGCCTGGATCAAAGCCGGCGTCACCTTTCTAAAATTTGCCTCGATCTGGTTTATGTTCTCCGGTTTGTCGTCAAAAAGGGCAAAACAGGCGAGAAGATCCGCCCGGCCGACCCCGCCGAACTGCGTCATCGTGTCGTACAGGCCTGAGCGGAGCTTTACGATCGAGCGGTCGATGGTCGCCTGATCGACCGGCTTGTTCTGAAGCTGTTCGACGACGCTGTCGACCGATGCCATTATCTCTTTCGGCGTGAATTTCTCGTCGTGGATCAGATCGGCCGAAAATAGCATCGGGCCGTTGTAGTTGAACATACTGCCGAGGTAGGCGTTGATGCCGCCCGTCACGCCGCTCGAATATCCGCGTTTCTTTACAAGCTCCTGATGGAGAAGGCTGTCCTCGCCCTGGAGCATGATCTGGTCGATCAGGCCCATCGCAAAATACTCGGGCGTGCCGCGTTTCGGCATCTGCCATCCGAACCCGACCGCGGGCTTCTTTGCAAGCTTGTCCGTGCGGGTCACGGTCTTTTCGGCGGTCTGCCGGGGCTCCGTAAGATCGGGGATGGCATCGGGCGTCTGGCTCGGGATATCGGCAAAGTATTTTTGCACCCAGGCCTTTGCCTGCGCCTCTTCGAAATCGCCGGTCACGACGATGACGGCGTTCCTGGGCGAGTAATACTTGTCGAAGAACGCCTTTGCATCTTCGAGCGTCGCGGCCTCGATATCTTTCAGGTCGCCGTAAAAATTGTGTGAGTTGTACCAATTAGTGAACGCCGCCATTGGCAGGTCGATCCAGGGAAACGTGCCGTAGGGCTGATTGAGCACATTCACCTTCACCTCGTTCCCGACGACGCCCTGTTGATTCGTCAGATTCTCTTTTGTGATGTCGAGGCCGCGCATACGGTCGGCCTCTGCCCAGAGCAGCGTCTCAAGTTTGTGCGACGGGACAACGGCGAAATAGTTTGTGAAATCGAAACGGGTGGAACCGTTCAGCACACCGCCGTTAGTTTCGACGAGCCTAATGTATTCGAGCTTGCCGAGATTCTTGGATCCCTGAAACATCAGGTGCTCAAAGAGATGCGCGAAACCGGTCCGGTCGCGAGGTTCGATGCGAAAGCCGATATTGTAATAGACGGCCACGGCGGTGAGCGGAGCACTTTTTTCGGGCGAAAGCACGACCTTCAGGCCATTGGGCAGTTTGTAATATGTCACGGGTACGTTGATACCCGTCGCCGCCTTCCCTTGTGCAAAGGCTCCGGCCGTCAGGATGGCCACAACAGCCGAAAGGTAAACGAACTTTTCAAACAATTGCTTCATATTCTCCTCGCGATGGGGTTTTTACCTCGAATTAGATTATTCGCAATCGGGAGGCGAAAGTTTCAATTTGTTTCGAAACGTGTGGAAAAAGGGATAATAATCCGGGTGGGCGGCCTACTTCCCGGGCGCGGCCGAACGCATAGCGGATCCATTTACAGACGGCGACGTCGTGAGGCCGCCGCCGGTTGAGACCGTGACATTGTTTGCCTCAAGCGTCGAGCCGATGGCGCGTTGAAATTCGGATATAGCACGGTTCAGATCGGTCTGGGCCTGAAGTTCGCGGCCCCGCGCGACCACAAGTTCGGTCTGGCGCTGCTGGACTACGAAAAAGGTAGTGATACCGGCCTGAAATTGCCGCTGCTCGCTCTGGTAAACCTGCTCGGCCGAATCTCGCGTGGCGACGGCCGACGCCAGCCGTGCCTCGGCCGAGCGAAGGGCCTGAAGCGCGTTGCGCACCTCGGCCTCGATCACTTGTTCGGCCTGAGCGCGAAGATTTGCGATGCGGTTCTTTTCGACCAGCGTTCGGCCCAAGTTTGCCTTTGCGACCGTGTTTCCCCACGGCAGACCGATGGTCACCCCTACGCGATATGATGGATAATCGCGCGCGATCAGATTGCCCAACGACGTGCCGTATCCGCCGACCAGGTTGGGCGGCACGCGGCTCTCGCCGGTGATCGGATTGATAGCCGCCGGGGTCTGGCTTCCCGCCAGGCCCTGAGCCGTATAGCTCGCAAAAAGGTCGATCTGCGGCTTGGTCTGGTTGCGGTAATAGCGCTCGTCGATGGCGTTCATCTCCTCGCTCGCGTTGAACTGTACGATCTCCGGCCTTCCCTTCAATGCTTCGGCGACCGCGACATCGAGGCCGATCCTGGGCGGGTCAAGATCGACGGGCGAGACCGGTGTGATCGGGCGTGACCATTCACCTGCGGTACGGTCGGCAAGCATCAGAGTCTTTAACGTATTCTCGGCCCGGGTCACGTCTTCCTGAGCGGTAAATACGTTCTGCTCGAAGAGTGTGATCTGGGCGTTGGCCGCGACCAGATCGATGGGCGGAAGCACGCCTTTTTCCACGAGCCGCTGATTGCTCTCGAGCTGTGTCCGCGCCTGCCTCACGGCGTCGATCTGCACTTGCAGATTTCGAAGCGAGAAGGCGAGATTCCAGTACGCCTGCTCGACCGCCGCGATCACTTCGATGGCACGCTGGCGAAACTGAGAATCGCTCAGGCTAAGGTTCTTTTTAGCGATCTCGATAAGCCGCCGGTTATTGTCAAACCGCCTGCCCCTGAGCAGCGGCTGAGTGTAGGTAAAGGTCAGAAGCGATGGAAACTGCGGATTCAATGTGGCGTTCGTGTTGCTCGTCGTGACCCGCGACGAGTCGAACCGGGCGGCGTAACTGCCTCCCTGAAACGGAGAGAATCCGCTCAATCCTGTCGAGCCGAAATAGCGCGTCTGGGTGACGGAGCCGTTCACCGCACCGCCGATCACCGATGCCGTGGGCGTCGAGGTGCTGTCGTAATAGCTCTGGCCCTCGATCAACGGATCGTAAATGCCGCGAGCGCCGCGAAGATTGAATTCGGCGATCTGCACGTTGTTTCGCGAGGCGTCGATGTCGTTATTGTTGCGGAGCGCCATCACGACAGCCTCTTCGAGCGAGAGCGAAAGCTGATCTGCGTTGCTCACCCCGATCCGCTCAAGCGAAGGAAGCGGACGGACGGGCCCGCGAAAATCGGGCGCAACGGGCGGCGGATCATCCGGCAAGGAGGCCGGCGGGATCACGATAGCCGGGGTCGGCGACGGCGTGGGATCGGCGTCCTGGGCGCGCACGAACAGCGGCAGGAGGATGGCACAAAAAAATGGAACAGCTATTCTCTTCATCGGATCAAACACCTTCCCGCTAGACGTTACCGGACCCGCGGCCTTTGGACCGGAAGATCCCGGTGATGCCATCCCTGATCGGGCGAACGATTGACGCGGCACGGGCCGAGAGCGTGCGCATTAGCGTAGATTCGGCCGCATCGTCAAATAGCGAATAGAATACGGGGACAGCAAGGAGCGTCAACAGCAGGCAGAGCGATTGCCCGCCGACCACGAGCACGCCGATCGAGCGATTCGTCGCGGCGCCGGCGCCTGTGCCGAGCGTGAGCGGGATCATTCCGGCCACAAGGGCAAGCGTGGTCATCAGGATCGGCCGCAGACGGTCGCGGTTTGCCTGAATGATCGCATCGTACCGGCTCATACCACGAGCTCGGAGGGTGTTGGTATGGTCGATCTGCAGGATGGCATTTTTCTTGACGATGCCGAACAGAAGCAGTATCCCGAGGGCCGAGAATATATTCAGCGTCTGCCCCGCAAGAGCTGTCGACAACAAAGCGAACGGTATCGACAGCGGCAGCGAGAGCAGGATCGTCACCGGGTGGATGAACGATTCGAACTGGGCCGCGAGGATCAAATACATAAAGACGAACGACAGCAGGAACGCGTAAAGGAAAGACTCGTAGGCCTTTTGCAATTCCTTCGATTGCCCGGTCACGCCGGTCACGTACTCCGGCGGCATCTGCAGTTCGGCGGCCCACCTCTGCAGCTTTGCGACGGCGTCGGACTCGGATGCGTTCGGCGGAAGCCCGGCAGAAACAGTGACCTGGCGAAGGCGGTTAAGACGGCTGATCGAGGATGGACTCAACCCTTCTTCCAGTTTAACGACGCGGTCGAGGCCGACGGTGCCGCCGTTGCTGGAGGTAACGGTAAACCAGGGCAAATAGCTACGGTCACGGCGAAACTGCTCTTCGGCACGCACGATCACATCGTACTGCTCCGAATTTTCACTGTAGGTCGAGACGATCTGTCCGGCCGAAAGGATGTTGAGCGCCTGAGCGACATCGCCGGCCCTGACCCCGAGATCGGCAGCTCTCGTGCGGTCGATCGTCACGCGGATCTCCGGCGAGCCGACCTCGATCGAGGTGTCCGGATCGCGGTAGACGGGGTCGGCCTTCATCTTCTCGACCAGGGTCTCGGCATACTCCGTGAGTTTTTCCATATCGGGCCCGGCGATATACAATCCGACGCCGGAACCGCCGCGCCCGAGGCCGATGCTTCCCGCGATCGACGATGAGGCCGAGACCGAGACCTGATAATCCTTGGACGAGTATTTCTTGACGATGCCGCGAACCTGATTTATCAGATCCGCCTGGCCTTTCTCGCGTTCGGCAACGGGCACGAGGGCGACATTGATAAAGCCATTGTTCGGGCCCGAGCCACGGCCGAATCCTGCAAGCACGAGGGTATTCTGAACGCCCGGAACCTGCGCCCGAATGTCGCGGGCGATGCGGTCGAGCATAGATTGCGTCGCCGAAAGCGAGGTGCCCTGAGGCCCGCGAAGATTAACCTGAAAAAGCGACTCGTCCTCATCCGGCAGGAATGCCATTCCGACGAACTTGTAGAGCGGATAGATCGACGCGACGGTAATGACGCAGATGAGAACGACCGCCCAACGAAACCGCATCGAGAGCTTGAGAAGGAAAGTGTAACCGGCATCGATACGGCTATACACCCAACCGGCTTTACTGTCGTGGCCCGCCGGGGTGCCCACTTCCTCGGCCATCGTGATCTCGCCCGTGGGATGTTCTACCGGTTCGACCTCCCCGCCGACATCGTCGTGATCATTTCGCTTGATCCAACGTGCAGCGAGCATCGGCGTGAGCGTGAATGAAACGATCAGCGACACGGCGATGGCGGCCGCGGCCGTCAAACCAAAGCTCGACATAAAGCGGCCCACTATTCCGGTCATGAAACCGACCGGGATGAAGACCGCCAAAAGCGAAAGCGTGGTCGCAAGCACGGCCAGACCGATCTCGCGGGTGCCCTCGATAGCCGCCTGGAATGGATCCATTCGCTTCTCTTCGACAAAGCGGTAAATATTCTCGAGCACGACGATCGCGTCGTCGATCACGATGCCCACCATCAGCGTCAGGGCGAGCATCGTCATCTGGTTAAGCGAGTAGCCGAGAGCGGCAATGGCTGCAAAGGCAGCGATGATCGAGACGGGTATCGCAAGAGCCGCAATGATGGTGGACCTGAAATTCCAAAGAAAAAGGAAGACGATTATGGCGGCAAAGAGGCCGCCGAGGACGAGATGCTCCTCGATGGCGTGAAGGCTGTTCTCGATGAATTCGCTTTGGTCGCGGATGACAGCTACGTTGAAGTCGGGCGGCAGCGTGGGAATGATCGTCGCCATCCGCCCCTTCACGTTCTGGATCACCGCGATCGTGTTCGCACCGGACTGCTTTCGGATTCCGACGGACACGGACGGCGTGCCATCGAGCGAGGCCGCAGTCGAGGGCTCGCCGCCCTGCTTCCTCACCTGGCCCACGTCCTTGATCTTTATCGGAAAACCGTTGCGCGTCGTGATCACAAGTTCGTTGAACTGATCGACGTCGGTCAGTTTGCTCATCGTGCGCAGGCCGAGCGTCCGTTGGCCTTCGATGAGATTTCCGCCCGGCATTTCCTGATTTTGCGAGCGGATGGCGTTGGTCACTTCCGTGACCGAGATATTGAATGCGCGGAGGCGGTCCGGGTTTATGCTGACCAGGACCTGCGGCGAACGCGAGCCCCACATAAAGACCTCGCCGACACCGTCAGCCGACTCGATGCGCTCCTGGATCAGGTTCTCGACCATTTCCGAGAGCTCCATCACATCGCGGGGTGCGCTGATGGTGTACATCAGGATGGGCTGCGAATCGGGATCGCTCTTGCGGGCCGTAGGCGGGTCTGCCTGTTCCGGCAATCGGTTCACGACGCCGTTCAATTTCTGCTGAACTTCCTGAAATGCCTGATCGGGGTCCTTCTCGAGATTGAAGGTAAGGGTCACGTTTGAGCGTCCGCGTGACGATGAAGAGCGCATCTCCTCGACACCGGGAACGGTGTTCAGTGCGCCCTCGATGACGTCGGTGATCTCGGTCTCGATCTCTTCGGGCGAGGCGCCCTCGTTGGAAGTGGAAATCGAGATCGTGGGCAGGTCGATCTTTGGGAAACGGTCAACGCCAAGCGTGAAAAAACTGAAGCCGCCCACAACCGTCAGAAAGAGCACGATCACGGTCGCAAAAACGGGACGATGAACACAGATCTCGGCTAACCACTGCATAATATACTTCCGGTCTAAACGGCGACCTTTGCCCCCTCGTATAACTGGTCCAGATTGCTCGTCGCGACAACCTCGCCTGCCTCAAGGCCGGACAGTATCTGGATCGAATCGCCCTCTTCGGCTCCCAATTGAACGACGCGAAGCTTTGCCACGCCATCGACGATCACAAATGCGCGGTACGAACCGGTCGGAGCGTGGTTGTACACTGCCGATCTCGGGACAAAGATGCCCGTACTTCCGCCTTCCTTATTGATGCGGGCCGTGGCGAACATACCCGCTCGGAGCGCATTGTCATTATTCTCGATGCGCGCCTCGACTATCGCCGAGCGCGAATTTTGATCGACCGACGGATTGACGGCGCTCACCGTTCCGGCAAATCGGCGGTCGCGGTAGGCGTCCACCTGGATCGAAACGCCGCGGCCGAGCGTGACCGTCGGGACGTCCGCCTCGGCCACCTGCATTTGGATCTTGATCGGATTCGAGCGAATTATGGTGGCGATCACATCGGCCGATGAGACGAATTCGCCCACCGCTATCTCGCGGGCCGTCACAAAACCGGAGAACGGCGCGCGAACGACCGTATCAGCGACCTCCTGACGTGCGATGTCCACCTGTGTCCGAGCGGCTTCGACGCCTGCCTGTGCGCTGGCGATCGCCTGATTGTTCTGCCGTGCTGAGTTGATCTGTGCCTCGAGAAACTCCTTCGCGACCTTGGTCCTCGACCGCGCGGTGTCGCGCACGGTTCGAAACTGCTCGTAGGTGATCATCGATGCGTCGCCCGATTCCACAAGGTCACGGTATCGTTTCTCGTTCGCTTCGGCCTGCTTTTCTTCGGCAATTGCCAGTTCGTAAGCGGCATTGGCCGAACGGACCTCAGGGATGGCCGATGCGTTGAATGAGCCATTCGGGCCGAGGCCGAGTCGGGCTTCGGCCTGGCGCACCGCGGCTATCGACCGCTTGACCTCGGCTTCGGCGGCGATCAGGCGGCGGCGGGCATCGCTGTCGTCGATGCGTGCAATGACCGATCCCTGACTAACGAAATCGCCTACGTTCACGCCCACGTCCACGACCTTTCCGGCGACCTTTGGCGCGACCCTCGATATTTCATCCGCGACCAGCGAACCGGTGGTCTGTATCACAGCCGGGATCTCGCGAGCCTCGGTGCGTCCCGTCGTTATGTTGATAACGGCGTCAGCATTCTGTGCCGCGTTCTGGTTTTGCGGCTGGGCGTCTGCCGAGCGGCTCGTACCGCACGATGACGCAAATGCGCAGCAGGTGAATATGATCAGTGCCTTGGCCCCAACTTTCCGGCCGGGCGAAATAAATGAATGCATACAAGCTTACGTTAGATAAAGATTCTATAACACAGGGTTGAGCGCGATAACCCGTATTGTGTAAAGTTTTGTAAAAGCGATATTTAGGATTATTTACGTATTCCGGACAAAGTCACTGACAGCTATTAATTCGTCTGCTGCAGACATAAGGTTTCGAATACTCGGAGAGTGCAATGATAGAAGAAATTACAGCGACCGAACTGAAGAAGAAGCTGGACGAAAAGGAAGACTTCCAATTCATAGATGTGAGGCAGCCGGACGAGTTCGCATTTGCGAAGATCGACGGCGCAAAGCTGATCCCGCTCGGGAGCATCCTCGCGCGCATGAGCGAACTCGACCCGCAGAAGGAAGCCGTGCTGATGTGTAAAATGGGCGGCCGAAGCTCTCGGGCGATCGAAGCACTCCGGTCCGCCGGATATGAAGGGCCGCTCAAGAACCTCCGCGGCGGCATAACCGCATGGTCGAACGAGGTCGACCCGAGAGTACCGAAATACTAGGAAAGTCGCAGGCCCCCGCAAAGAGATAACAGGCGGATACCGCCTTTCCTCGGTTCACAACGCGCTCGGGAACTTTCTGCCGTTCAAGATATCCAATCGTTCAGAATGATCGAATAAGAGGCGAAAATATTGAATGATCGCCGCGACGGTGTTTAGATATTAACAGCACTGTTCGGTGAAATTTTCACCGGCTCCACCATTTAACCCACCAAAGCAGCAGCCGTCAGGAGTCGCGCACACGATCATGAAAAGAACGAGTTTTGTTGTTCTGTTCCTCGTTTTCCTTTTGCTTCCTCAAACATTTTGGGCGCAGACCGTTTCGAAAGTGACCGTGAGGGTCGCGGTCGTGGGCAAGTCGCTGGACTTGAAGAACGTGCCGAAATACCAGCTCTTCGTGACAAAACCGGGAGACCCTGAATTCTCCGAGCGGTCGGTCGCGACATCATTCGAAGGCGTGGCCAGCCTCGACCTGAGCGACGGGGAATACGTCATCCGCTCGGCCGAGCCGCTCGTCTTCGAAGGCTCGAAATATAGCTGGGATCGGCGGTTCATTGTGTCGAGCGGTCAGCCCGTGAACGTAGAGCTTAGCAACGACAACGCCGCGAGGGAGATGGCCGAGGCCCAGCCGCCGCGCCGGCGGGTGAGCGAGGCCGGCGAGCTCTTTGCAGACCTCAGCCGGGGCGTCGTCACCGTCGAAGGCGAGCTTAGTTCGGGTTCCGGATTCATATTCGATGCTCGGGGTTTGATCCTGACGAATCATCACGTTATTGAAGATACGAACGACATCCGCGTCAGGTTTGACCGCAGGACGGCTGTCCGGGCCCGTCTGATCGCAAAGGACATCGAACGCGACCTTGCCGTACTTCAGATCAACCTTTCGGCTTTTCCGGAGAGCAAGGTGCTCGATCTGGCCGCGGTCAGCGCATCGGACCCGGCGGTGGTCGTGGGCGAATATGTTTTCGGCATCGGCAGCCCCGCACTGCAGGACAAGATACTGACGGCCGGCATTGTCAGCAAGATCGAGGAAAGGGCGATCATCTCCGACATCAGCTTTGGCTCGGGGAGCGCCGGCGGCCCGCTTTTCAATTCGCTCGGTGAGGTGGTCGGCATAACGACATTCCGTGTGGAAGAGAAGGATGCATCCGGGCTCAACAAAGAACGAAAGGATTCCGGGCTTGCGGGCATCATCCGCATCGATGTTGCCGGCGGCCTGATCGAAAAGGCACGAGCGATCGCTGCGTCGAAAGGCACACCGTCGGCGGAGCTGATGCCGGCCGTGCCGGACGGTTCGTTTCCCGTCGAGACGATCAAATCGTCGCTCAGATCCGCCAATTTCTCGTCCGGCGAATATGTATCCGATGTAAAGAATTACCAGGTTCGATATATGACGCCGGTGTACAAGTTCTACATGATCGAGAAAGACCGAATCGAATCGCTCAAGATAAGAGAAAGGCGTAACAAGGACAAGGGAAAACTCGAGGCAGGCGAGATGTTCCGCGACCTTCGCGTCTGGAGCGAATACGCGGGTGAGCTGCTGCCGGTAGTGGACATCCTCGCCTTGCCGGAGACGACCGTGACCGGCAAGTCGCTCGCCTTGAGCGCACTGACAAATCTCACGATCGGATATTCGACGCCGTTCGACCACAAATACAAGGCCGATTTCGCGCAAATGAAACTGCTCTGCGACGGCAAAGAGGTGACACCCGTCCGCCGCAACAAAACGGAGATCGCCCGAGACCTGCAGAATTATTACAAGACGAAAAAACGGTTTACCTATGCGGGCGTCTACACATACCGATACGACCTGTTCGCCCCGGGCAGATGTTCGCAGATGGAGCTTCACGTATTTTCGGAAGAGGACATAGAAACGCCGATCGTCACGCAGGTCACCCATGCGATCAAGAACCGGATCTGGTCTGACTTCAACGATTTCCGGAACCAACGGTCGATCGAGGGCGTGTCGGGGCAGACACATTAGCGATAGATCTCATTTTAGCGGGTCGGAGATGCGGGTGATCACCATTCCTTCGGCCACGTTCGTGCGGCACGCCATCACCGCCTTCTCTTTTTCGCCGTTTTTGATCCAGACCTGACAGTTGACGCACTCGCCGTTCCAGCACAGGTCGGCGTCCGAGATGCGTTCCATATCCAGGAACTGAAGGCAGCGAAGTATCGAGTTCTTTTCGGGGACCAGCTTGCTCTCGCCGCATATCGATATGCCGATGAGGCGTTCGTACGGTTGAAAGATCTCCGGATGATATGGCATTCGTTTACGAGGCTCCGGAAGATTTTCACGCAAACGCCGCGAAATGCCAAACGGCTGCTGTCCCTTCCCGCGGGCGGGTTTGTTATCCTCTGGTACGTTTAGATATCATATCGATATGTCGATAGTGATGTATGTGAAACCCGGCTGCCCATATTGCCAGCAGGCCCGCGACCACTTTAACGAGAACGGGATCGAGTTTACCGAGTTCGACGCGCAGAACGACAAGGCCAGGCAGAGAGAGATGCTCGCTTTTACCGGCGGCGACCCTACCGTGCCCGCGATCGTTGAGAACGGCATTTATAAGAGTTCGGGGTGGGGCGATCCGCCCCGCGGCTGAACGATCCATCCGGAATGACCGGCAGGTTGTCGGTCACACGTTAATTTGTGATTTGTGATTTGGGATTGCCGATTCTTAGGCATAGAATACACCTTTGTTCGGCGAATCGCGGCAACCTGGATCTGCGATCCGCAATCTTAAATCCGAAATCGGCATGATCGGTTCGCAGATCAATCAATATAAGATTCTCGAAAAGATCGGGGCAGGCGGGCAAGGCACGGTATATAAGGCTCTGGATACCAAATTGAACCGAACGGCCGTCGTCAAGGTACTCCCGCCGGAACTCACCGCAAAGCACGCAAATTTCAAGAGATTCGAACGCGAGGCCCAACTTTGCTCGCAGCTCGACCACCCCAACATCTGCACGATCTACGATTATAACGACGCCAACGGCATCTTTTATATCGCGATGCAGTGGGTTGACGGAAAGAACGTGCGACAGCTGGTGAACGGACGCCCGCTGGAGATCCGGAGCGCGCTTTCCATCGGCATACAGGTGACCGACGCCCTTACCTACGCTCACTCAAAGAACATCATTCACCGTGACATCAAGGCCGGTAACATAATGGTCACGGAGGCCGGACAGGTGAAGATCCTAGATTTCGGCCTTGCCAAACTTCTGGAAGATGAGCAGGTCGCGGCGCACGAAGGCCTTGACCGGTCCGAGATCACCGAACTCGGCATTCCCTACGGCACGGCTACCTATGCCGCACCGGAGCAGGCAAAGGGCGAACGCGCAGACGAGCGGTCGGATATATTTTCGACCGGCGTGCTGCTCTATGAAATGCTGACCGGCATCTGGGCATTTCAAGGGAAAACGGTGGTGGACGTTCGGCACCAGGTCCTTTACGGCACGCCGAAGCCGATATCCGAGATGCGGAAAGATCCGGTCCCGCCGGAACTTCAGGCGATCGTGGACAAGGCCCTGCAGAAAGAGCCGAAACAGCGCTACCAAAAGATCTCTCAGATGCGCGACGATCTGCGTTCGGTCCTGACGTCATACTCGGGCGCGCCGCTGATGCCCTCCGACACGTATGCCCCTGCCCATGCAGACGGCAGCGTACTCAAACGCGCACTCAATTGGTTTACCGGCAAGTCGATCCCGGAAGCGACTTCGTCCAAGAGCTGGCCCTCGATCTCGAATCCGCCCTCGGCCGTACCGGAGCTCAGCGTCACCAGCACAGGGCAAGAGAAAAAGAGCGTTGCAATCCTTCCATTCAAGAATCTCGGCCAGGACCCTGCATCGAATTTTTACGAATTCGCACTTGCGGATGCCGTGATAACCGAACTCGCGCAGCTGCGCTCGCTTGTCGTACGGCCGAGCTCTGTGATCGCAAAATATCAGGGCACGGATATCGACCCGCGAGAAGCTGGACGTGAGCAGCGCGTCCACGCCGTATTGGCCGCCGGATTTTTGCGCGGCGGCGACAAGATCCGGGTCACTGCACAGCTCATCGAGGTCGCGAGCGGCGACATCCTTTGGAGCGACCGGATCGACGCCGAAGGAAGCGATATCCTCTCGCTTCAGGACGGGATCGCCCAGCGGATCCTGGAAGGCTTAAGACTCGAGCTGTCGGATAAAGAAGCGGAGAAACTCGGCCGGCGGATGACCGAGAATCACGAGGCCTGGGAAGAGTACCTGCGCGGCCGAGATAATTTTGGCAGGTTCATCTTTCGCACGCTGGCGATGGAAGATTGCGATGCCGCGATCCAGAACTTTAAGAAAGCTATCGAGCTCGACAACCATTTTGCCCTCGCCTATAGCGGGCTCGGCGCCTGTTACGCTAACCGAGTCTTCAAGGGAATGGGAGAGGCCGAGGATTATACACAGGCCGAGGCCGCATTCAGCAAGGCATTCTTTTACGACCCGAACGTCGTCGAGGCCCGCGTTCTGATGGTGATGATCTACCTTGCCAGGGGCGAGAAGAAAAAGGCACACGCGGAGATCGACCTGCTGCAAAAGCAGTTCCCGAACGAAGCGCCGCTTTATTTTGTGAAGGGCGTGGTGCACCGGCTGGATGGGAAGTACGATGAATCGCTCAAGGCCTTCGAAAAGCTCTCAAGGCTCGATCCGGCGGCGCGTGCCGTATCCGCCTACAACAGTGCCCGCCTGTTCATCTATCAGCAGCACTACGACCGAGCAATAGAATATATTGAACGAGGCGAAAAGGCCGAGCCGAACCACCCGATGCTCAAGATCTTTCGCTCAGCGGTGTATTACTACCGTGGCGACAAGGAAATGGCGATCGAGCTGATGCAAAAGGTGCTCGAAGAGCACACCTCGATGGACGGCATCAAACCGCTCTACGCGGTTTACCTCGCCGGGGCCGGACGTGAGAAAGAGGCACGCGAGCAGCTATCCGACGAGGCATTGAGCATTTCGAGGGCCGACCACGACATGGCCTATTGGGTGGCCTCGACATTTGCCCTGCTCGGCGATACGGACCTTGCCTTCAAATGGCTCGGCCGCGCGATCAAGCTCGGCAACGAGAATAAGCCTCACTTTATGAAGGACAGGAGCCTTGACTCGCTCCGGGACGACCCGCGATTCGATGAGCTGATCAACAAGATCGGAGCCGAATCGTAACGATCCGCCTCCGATCACATATTTTCTTCAAGAGCCGCATCTCGGCCAAAAGATCCCTCTGCAAACCCTAGCCGAATTACCTGTCGCCGGGTCATCAGGACTGCTGTCTCCGATGATCTCAACCACACCCGACCGACGCGGCATTCCTATCATCCTGAGAAAGACGCTGTTGGCCGTCACCGTCGAGATAAACTCAGGCTGGAAGGATCGACCCCCCAAGACAACCAGATCAGCGTAAGCGTTGTCTGAGAGTCGATTCGCAACCAGTACGGCGTTGACTGTATTGTTACTCGCTCCAAGAGCGCCGCCTGCAAGGCGGTCGCCGCCAACAAAGAAGAGTCCTCCTTGATCGGCAAACGGCGGAGCGTCATTACCTTCGAAATGATCTCCGTTCCCTGAGTAGGTGATCGTACTTCCGGAAGCTCCATTCAGGCCTCCGACAACCAGGAGCCCCGCTCCATTCTCTGAGTACCGGTTTCCAAGCGAGAAAACATTGATCGCGGCGCCGCTGGTACCGTTATTGATGATCAGGCTGAACTGATTGCCGCGAATGCGATTGCCGATCAGTTTTACGTTTACAACGCCTCCATTGGATCCGCTGAAGTTGCCGATCCGAAATCCCTGCTTTAAACCGATCGAACTATCAACAAGGTCACAATCGAAAACGTCCACGTCCATGGTTTTGCCAGCTCGCGATGGGCCGAAGTTCGCGATACTGAGGTTGTTGTTCGACCCGGTCGAGACGATGTGGGCAACGCGAAGTTGTGCGCTACCGCCGTCATCCAGCGTGGTAACGATATTACCCTGGCCGAATCTCGCGTTTTGAACGGTCAGCCATTCGATCGCGTTTCGTCCGCGTCCGGTCCTTATCGCCGCCAGCGGAACGGGACCGCCCTGAAATGAAGCCGCAGGGAGTCCGACCGCCTCGATGACAACCGCTTCACGATGTCCCCGAGTACCTGATATCGACATATCCGCTTGCAACTCAAGCCGGCCGCCGTTGGGCCTTGCCTGACCGAGAGCGTCGAGCGGCGAAAGGGCGTATACACCCGGTAAGAGCAAGATACGGACGCCGGTATTTTGCGGATCGTTGACGGCGGCGTAAAGCTCTTCAACATTTGAGACCTGGATCTCGTTCATGTTAGAGGTGTTCTTCGCATCGGCTTGGATGCCGGCAAAATAGAAACACACGACGATGATCGCGGCGACAAAACTGCTCACGGATCGATTTGAGTACATCTTCATACCTCCTCCAAAAAATCGTTTGAATTGGCCGCCGACCGCTATATAATGCGAGTGAAAAGTTTTCAAGGCGTTCACATCTGACATCACACGCGATCGGCGATATTTGTACCGAGAGGGTAAAAATATCCGTTGGAGGCGTAAGATGTCTTGCGAGAAAGTTTCTATTTTCTTTCCGGATCTTTTCGAGGCTGAAATGGGCCACCACAGAACCTACCGGTTCAAGTCTTTTCTGCTCGACGTTGGCGAGAGACAGTTGTTCGACGGGGTCAAAAAAGTGGCCCTCACACCGAAGACCTTTGACGTCCTTGTCCACCTCGTCGAGAATGCCGGCCGGCTCGTACACAAAGACGATCTGATGAGGGCGGTTTGGCCGGATTCGTTCGTCGAGGAAGTTAACGTCCCAAGGTCGATCCATCATCTGCGAAAAGTCCTGGGTCAGGATAAGAACGGGAACTGCTTTATCGAGACAGTGCCGACGAAAGGTTATCGGTTCGTAGCCGATGTGTCCGCAGTGGCGAGTCGGAGTGCTGAAGGGCATCGAATCGGGAGCGACGACGCTATTGGCGAATCTGCGGGGCCGAGTCGTCTTCGATCTGGAGGTCGCCTATATTTAACTGGTTCTTTGATAGCCCTTTCAGCACTTACCGGTGCGTGGTACCTCGATATTTGGAGTACACCTCTGAGCCCCATCACTTCGAGTTCCGATCACAGTCAGAACGGACAGGCATACAATCATTACCGGCAGGGCAGGCTTCTGATCGATCGCAAACTGCCTAACGATCGCGATGCGGCCCTTGCTGAGTTCGAAAAGGCGATCGAACTTGACCCGAAATATGGTGCTGCCCATGCCGGCAAGGCCGACGTAAGGTTCAATAAGTTCTGGGCATCTGGAGCCCACGACGATGTGGTTCAAGCGCGGGCTGCGGCTCTAAAGGCGATAGAGTTGGATCCGCACAGCTCATATGCCTATACCGTTCTTTGCCGTATGAAATTCACCTACGACTGGGATTTCGCTGCAGCCGAGAAGGACTGTCGCAAAGCGATCGAGCTAGATCCTTCGAGCGCAGATGCCCGCCACGAACTCGCCATGGGCCTCGTATCTACTGGACGAGGTGCAGAGGCTGTGTCGGAAATTGATAAAGCGATCGCTCTATCCCCCACCTCGTATTACAAGGGTCAAAAAGGGATCATCCTCTTTTTCTTGCGCCAATACGACGCGGCAATCGAGCAACTGGAACAGATCCGGGAGACTGACCCGAAATTTCGACACGGGGTCCACCGACTCGTTCAGGCATACGAGAGTAAATCAGACTACGAGAACGCCTTCAGGGTCTATCTCGACATTTGGGGCAGCAACGAGGACGATGTCAGGCGACTAAAATACCTCTACTCCTCTGAGGGATGGCGCGGGATCATGAAGGACATGCTCGACCGCGGTCCAACCACCAATTCAAGGCCGCCCCAGACTGCAGCTATCTACTGCCAGCTCGGCGAAAAAGATAAGGCGTTCGAACTGCTCGCAAAGGGTTTTGAGCAGCGCAGTCTTTGGATGGCCCACATCCAGATGGAGCCACGCTTCGACCCTTGCCGCGATGATCCGCGATTCGAGGAATTATTGATAAAAGTTTACGGAAGGTGAAGTAATACTAGACTGCGATGGCAGTTTCACGATCGGCGACCATCTCGCGAACCCGTTTCTTAAGTGCCTTTTCAAACTGTCTGGCTTCGCCGACGCCCTCAAAGGAGAGTGCCTGCAGGTTCGACTCGATCCGCTTTCGGTAGTCCGAGACCAGAGAGTCCGAGACGCCAAGCAGTTCCGCCACCTCGAGCTGCGTTCCGCCGTCCGAAACAAGATAACAATGCCACAATACGCTGACCATTCGATCGAACTGCTTCGCCTTGCCGCGGACTGACTTGTTGAGGCTGTTCAAGAACTTGTCTACCGAACCGGCCGCAACACCCTCGGCCTCGTTTCGCAAAAAGTCTTCTTCCGGCGTCTCGCGGTGATCGGGGATCTCGAACGAAACCCGTTCGTCATCGTCGCTGTCGCCCGATCCGCCGACCGGGACGAGGTGGATATCCATTATCGGCAAACGCGACATTACAAAAGACCTGAGGCTGCGGACATCTACGGGAGAATCTACCGCCTTGAACACGCGAATGATGAGTTTTTCAAGTTCGACATTGCTGATGACGATCTGGGCATCGCCCGTGCAGCCGACCATGCGTGTATCGCGATGAAGGAACGAGACCGACTTGACGCGTTCGTCCATCTCGGCAACATCGCGACGCATCTTGGTGTCGCGCCAATCGGCGAGCCCGTACAGGCGATCGGCGAGTCGGCGATGTGCTTCGGGATTGCCGATATTATCGAAACGCTTGAAATTTGCACTGGTCTGGATCAATGTCGAGATGCGGCGAGCCAGCCGGTATGACTCAGGATATCGTTTCCTGAGTTCGGCGGTCAGCATATTCGTGAGCTCGATCTGGCTGATCTCGGCCTCGACCTCGGCATCTGTCATGCCGGTGTCGAGGTAATGCTGGAATCTTTCTTTTCCTAAAAGTGCGACAAAAAGTTCTTGAGTGAGGTCGGTATAGGCGTTATATTTTCCCTCTTCGACCAGGAATCCGGCCCGTTTTGAAGCTCTTACCAAAGGGTGTGATGACACGATCCGATGAAGTTCGATCCAGATCTGGTTCACATCGGACGCACGTAAACTTTCGTTCCATTTGCCGACTTTGATATAGCGAGGGGGCACGGATCGTGGGGGACGCTCCTGCTGGTTTCGTGGATTCATATAGGGAACTGTAGGTTCGGATCGAGGATAGTTAACGCGGTGGGCGAAGACACTTGATGAGCGAGTTCGACCAATGGCCCAGTAGGCACTAAATACCGATCAAATTTGTATTGTTTTAAGGGTGTTGAGTGTTTCCGAGGACCTAAAGGCCCGCAGGCCGAAGATCGCGTTTGAGCGGCAGCAAGATCGGAAACTCTCACTGCCTACATTGAGATAGTAGCAACAATTCCGATTTTCATCAACATTTTTTTACCACCGGTCATTGTGAACGGATGACCGCACAAACCTATGAAAACAAAGCGAATTGGATGCGCGGATGTCCGTGAAAACGATTTGAGATCGGCTGACGCCGGTACAAATGCCGGTAAGTATTTTGGAACAATCTCGGCATTGCAGATTTAAATGTAATAAGTACCGAAGGGGTGTTGCGTGTATGCTGTCAAAGCGTTTCACTCTTTTCAGCGCTATACTTCTATTACTCGATAAATTGAGATGACCACCTTTCGAAAGCAGGAAGATTGTCCGACTTCCCAAGAATTACTGTGTTACCAGATGGGTGACATGGGATCGTCCGAAAGCCGATCTATCGGCAAGCACCTCTTGGTATGCGAATTTTGCACTTCGGAGGTAGCGTTTTACGAGCATTATCCCGTATCGAAGGAGAACGAGGAGTCTCCCTCCGAGACCGAAATGCCGGAATCGCTGTATGAGCTGGCCGAAGCCCTGCTTAACCAAAAACGAGGATCTCAATCGATCGCCGAGATAATGAAGGATGTAGAATCTCCGACGCGGGGACGCCGGTAATTACCATTCGAAGTTAAAAGGCCCCGATAAGCCTCCGCCCCGGTTCGAAAGACCATGGGGCGTTTCTGTTTTTGGGGCGGCCACAATTCACGAACCGCAGATATCGTCGATCGCCTCTCCGTATTTCTCATCAATAACGCTTCGCTTGATCTTTAGGGTCGGCGTCATCTCACCCTTGTCGATCGAGAATTCCCTCGGCAAAAGATAGACGCGTTTGACCCGCTCAAAATCGGAGAGTTCCCTGGTGAGGGCCACTGCATCCTGCTGGAGTCGCTTGATGAAGTGCGGATTCTCGCTAAGCTCCTCGCGGCTGCCCTCGGTCGGGACGCCCTCGGCCTGCATCGCCTCTTTTAGTGCGTCCCAATCGGGAACGATCAAGGCCCCGACCTGTTTTCGCCCGGAACCCACAACTACGGCCTGTGAGACCAGGGGGCTTTGTTTAAGAAGACTCTCGACCTGAAGCGGTGCGACATACTTGCCGTTCGACAGCTTGAAGAGGTCCTTTAGCCGGTCCGTCACATAGAAATGCCCGTCTTTATCAACATAACCGACGTCACCGGTGTGATAGAACCCTTCGGCATCAAGGGAGAGCGCTGTTTCGTCGGGCTTGTTGTAATACCCGTTCATTACGTTCTTTCCGCGAATAAGGATCTCGCCGTCTGTCGGGGCGATCTTCATCTCGATGCCCTCGAAAGGCGTGCCGATCGATCCGACCTTGTTGTCATCCGGCCGATTGGCGCAGACGATGCACGCCTCGGTCATGCCATAGCCCTGAAGGATCGGTATGCCGGCGGCCCAGAAGGCGTACGAAAGCTTTTTTGAGAGCGGTGCCCCGCCCGAAACAAAGAACCTGAGGCTGCCGCCTACTCCGGCCCGCCATTTTGAAAAGACCAGACGGCTCGCAAGAGCCTGTTTCGCGGCCAGGACCGGCGACACGCTCTCGTGCATATCCTTTGCGGTCCAGTAATCCTGCCCGACCTGAAGAGCCCAATCGAAAAGTTTTGTCCTGTATCCGCCCGCGGCTTTACCCTTCTTGACGATCTTGTGATAGACCTGCTCGAACAGGCGCGGGACCGCCGTCATAATTGTCGGCCGGACCTCTTGAAGGTGCGAGGCCAGCTGGTCGAAGGCGGCGCAGTAGTGTATCGAGACGCCGTTCGAGCAAAGCACGTAAAAGACCGTGCGTTCGAAAATATGCGAAAGCGGGAGCACGGCGAGCGAGCGGTCGCTGCTTTTGATGGGAAGCCCCTTTGAGATCGCGACGATATTCGAGACAAAATTTTGGTGCGTGAGCATTACGCCTTTGGGCTCGCCCGTGGTACCCGACGTATAAATGATCGTCGCCAGATCGTCGGCAGCGACCTCGGCGAGCAGCTTGTCAAAGTCGATGCTGTCGCCCGAGTCCTCGCCCATCTTTTCAACCTCAGTCAGAGTATGTGCACGATTGTCGTGTTCGGGCCGGGCATCGTCGTCAAAAAAGATCAGCTTCTCGATACGCTCAACGCTCTGGATGGCCTGCTCGGCATGTTTCAAAAGCTTCTTGCCCGAAACAAAAAGCATCTTCGCACCCGAGTCTTCCAGGATGTATCGGATCTGGTCGACCGCCTGGGTCGTATAGATCGGGACATTGACCGCCCGGAGGCTCAAAATAGCCAGGTCGGTGAGCGACCATTCGGGGCGGTTCTCCGATATTATCGCGATCCGATCGCCTGCCCGTACACCCATCTGCGAGAGCCCGACCGCGATCCGCCGTATCTTCTCGATCACTTCCGTTCCAGACAAATAATTCCAGACGTCACCGATCTTGAATGCCAGGGCGTCGTTCTTCTTATTGCGTCGAAACGACTCGAGACAGAAATGCGGGATCGTCTGCGGAAGTTTATCGAAACCGATGAGATTTTCAGCGACCATTCGGTAAAGTTATCGAACTATTAGTATCTGAATATTCTCGCAAAGACCGAACGCCTAGTCCAATCACCTGAGACGGACCAGAGGAGGGAAAGCAGAGGATCAGAGGTGCGCCGGCGTCTATTGCAGCTTGAAGCGTTTGAGAGTTTCGAGGATGTTGAATGTCAGGATGACGTCGAGCCGGGTCCGCGGATTAGAGGCCCCGACCAGCGGGCCGACGCCCTGTATCCAAATGCCGTTGAAAGACAATTCGCGGGTCATCTTCAGATTCCAGCCGGCGTAAACCCGATTTCCGCGAAAATATCGATCGCCGTTGAACATTGCAGTGTCTATCCTGGAAAAACCGGCATTTAGCGTCAGCCGCTTGTGGACTTTTTTATCGCCCGAGATGCCGAATCCGTAATTGGTTCCTGGATCGACCTGCTGGTAATTCTCGAACCGCATCGTATCAAACACGCGAAACCGCGGAATAGAGAATTTCACTGCCTGGCGAAAGGTATCGCGGCCCGCTTCGAAAGTGTAATCGGCCGAGAAGGCGACATTCTTGTTCAGGCGCTTGCGGACCATGAACTGGTGGTAGTTCGATTCGTCGAGCCGCTCGAACCGGCGAAAAACACTGGGCGTGGCCACGTCGCCGATATGGGCGTTGGTGAACGATATCTCGTCGAAATAGAGGTCCTTGGGACTCCGGACCGCGATCCGCTCGCCCATGATGTAAGCGTCATTATCGTAACCCGTCACTTCGGTATTCTCACCGTTCGTCGGTGCGATGCCGCCGACCTGGATCTCGAGGCCCTTCACTGGTCTAGCATTAAAATAGAGCTGTTTAAGATAGACGTTCGTCTGGGCTCGGCCCGTTCCCCAGCCCGTACTTCCCCACCCGCTGAGAAGCGAATTTCCGGTGGAAACGCCAGCGTAAACGCTATATTTGCCTTTCTCATCGAACTTGAAGCGGCCCTTCGCCTGAAACTGGAATTGGCCGACATCGGAGTGAAGCAGATCTACGTTGTTAGTAACGTGCCGATAACGGAAAGAAACGGCCAATCCGTCCAATTCCAGCCAGCGTTTGATCTTTTCGCCGGAGCTTTTTTGTTTATCAGCATTGCCCGGCACGTTCGACGCCAAAGCGGGATTTTGGCCATCGGCGACGCGGGGTAACGCGAGAGTGATCAAGACGAACAAAACTATCAGTGAAAACGGAACCGCGTCTTTTGACGGCTTGGTGTTAAGACTCAGGAAACTCTTTCGTAACATTCATTACGTTTTTAACCCGAATATTCGCACAACTCAAATCGGCGGCAGAGGATAAACACAAAAGTAATGCAGGTAGGCGGAAATGAACCGCCGCCGACCGGGTTCTCAGGCCCAATAGTTGCGGTCGAGCGAGCGGTAGTTGATGGCTTCGCTGATGTGGGCGGGACCGATATTCTCGCTTTCATCCAGGTCGGCGATCGTGCGTGAGACCTTTAGGATGCGGTCGTGAGCGCGGGCCGAAAGGCCCTGACGCTGCATTGCCTTTTCGAGCAGGGATTCGCTCTCGCTGTCCAGCGAGCAGTACTTTCGGATCTGTGCAGGGGTCATCGCCGAATTGGAATAAACGCCGTCGCCGTTGAGCCGCGCGAGCTGCACTTCCCTGGCGCGTACGACACGCTGGCGTATCACTTCGCTCGGTTCTCCGGCCTCGACGCCGCGGCCGCGAAGCTCGTCAAATCTTACAGCCGGAACGTCGATGTGGATGTCGATGCGGTCCATCAGCGGGCCTGAGATCTTGCCCACGTAACGCTGGATCATCTGAGGCGAGCACTTGCATTCGCGGGCGGAGCCAAAATAGCCGCATGGGCACGGATTCATCGACGCGACAAGAGTAAAGCTCGCGGGAAAAGTGAGCGATGATGCAGCCCGTGAGATCGTCACCTGTTTATCTTCCATCGGCTGACGCAGCACCTCGAGCACGCTGCGGTCGAACTCGGGGAGTTCGTCGAGAAAAAGCACGCCCAGGTGTGCGAGCGACACCTCGCCCGGACGCGGCACCGACCCGCCGCCGATGAGGCCCGCCTGTGAAACGGTGTGATGCGGCGACTTGAACGGCCGCTCGGTGACGAGGCCCGACTTTCCCGTCAGCCCTGCGACCGAATGGATCTTTGTGATCTCGAGGGCCTCTTCGAACTCGAGCGGCGGCAGAACGGTTGGCAGGCGCTTTGCAAGCATGGTCTTTCCCGACCCGGGCGGGCCGATGAACAGAATGTTGTGGCCGCCAGCCGATGCCACCTCGAGCGCACGTTTTGCGGTTGCCTGGCCGCGGACCTCTGCAAAATCGAGCTGATATCTATTTGGCGAAGCACGAAGCTCCGAAATATCGAGACGCATCGGCGGTACACGCGTGGCCGTGCCGGCGGCGATGTCCTGTACGAGCAGCGATGCCTCGCGCAGATCGCGGACCGGATAGACATCGATGCCGTGGACGACGGCCGCTTCCTTTGCATTCTCTTCCGGTACCAGAAGGCGGCGGATGCCGTGTTCGCGGGCGCTGAGCGCGATGGAAAGTGCCCCGCGAACCGGCCGAACCCGGCCGTCCAAAGAAAGCTCCCCGACACTCATCAGATCTGGCAGGCTCTCGACGCTGCCGAGGTCGCCGGCCGCACCCAGAATGCCGAGAGCGATCGGCAGGTCAAAGCTTGCTCCCTCTTTGCGAACATCAGCGGGAGCGAGGTTGATGGTGACCTTATGAAACGGGAAGAAATAGCCGCTGTTCGTAATCGCCGCGCGGATCCGCTCGCGCGATTCGCGAACGGCCGTGTCGGGCAGGCCGACAATGATCACATTCGCCTGGTCCTGCTCGCCGCGCACGGGCTGCAGATTTACCTCGATATCCACAATGAGAGCGTCGATGCCGTACACGGCCGCCGACTGTGTCAGAAAAAGCATAGGTCAAAAGGAAATCTTACGCAGTGTAGCCTAAGGCGCTTCGGCAGCCAAATCCGAAATGCCAGGCTCGGTTGGGTTCGGGACGTAACGGAAATAAAGCAACAATTTCCTTTACGTTTCGGCCAAATGCGTCTAGAATCTGGAAAACGGGCCGATCTTCGTATTATCGTGACATCGCCCGATCACCGGCACAAAAAGTACGGCGAGCCTGAAGCAACTAATTTTTGGAGGTACGGCATCATAGCGGCGGACAGGTATATCAATTCCGGGACAGACCTTTTAGGAGTATCTATGGACTCGACCGCAGCGGCCGTTGACAGGGATATCGCTTTTGGTTTTGAGGATGCAGCCGAACAACCGCTTGTGAGGGTTCGGAAGGCGGTTCGTACGCCCGTTGAGGATGGCAGTGCCCACCTTGATGCATCTGACATAGAACTCTGCAAAATGGCGGCGGGCGGCAGCCTCGCTGCATTTGAGGTCATTTATCAGCGCTATCACCGGCGTACCTACAGCCTCACCCTGCGAATGACCGGCAGCCAGACGGAGGCCGAGGACCTGACGCAAGAAGTTTTCATTCAGCTTTTTAGAAAGATCGGCAGTTTTCGCGGCGATTCGGCGTTTTCGACATGGCTCCACCGGCTTACCGTAAATCAGGTGTTGATGCACTTTCGAAAGCGGTCATTCAAAAACGAAAAGACCAGCGAAGACGGTGAGATGCCGGAGCAGGCAGTTACCGGCTCGGCAAACCCAAGACGCATGGCCGTGGTCGACCGCATTGCACTAAAGAACGCCATCGCGGAATTGCCCAAAGGATATAAGAATGTGTTCGTGCTCCACGACGTCGAGGGGTTCGAACATGAGGAAGTGGCGCGTATGCTGGGCATATCTGTGGGCACTTCAAAATCTCAGCTCCACAAGGCCCGCCTAAAGCTTCGCGGCCTATTGATCAAACAAACCGAAGAAACTAGTTAGCAAACCGTGCTCGAGGGCAACCCTTTGCCCCCTGAATCATCTATTTAGATTGATAACGGGAAGGGTGATTGAAAGTTCGGGAGTTTCAGCTTTGGCTCGCTTCCGTGGCAGAAGGTCGTTTCGGGGCAGCTCCGAGCGGCCAATAGGCAGGCCGCGAAACCTGGTTTTATGAACTGCGAAGGTTGTCAGGAAAATCTGAGCCGGTTTTTGGACGGTGAGGCCGGAGAGGCCGAGGCCTCCGAGATCCGCACGCATCTTACGCTGTGTGCCGAGTGTGCGAAGCTTTGCGAAGAGCTCGCGGCAATTTTGGACACCTGTAAGTTCGACGATCCGGGGGAATTACCGGCACATCTCAATACCAACGCTCTCTGGTGCCGGATCAGCAATACCATCGAGTCCGAAGCACTGCCGGAAATTGCAAAAGAAGAG
Source organism: Pyrinomonadaceae bacterium (assembly GCA_050246275.1). Lineage (GTDB taxonomy): Bacteria > Acidobacteriota > Blastocatellia > Pyrinomonadales > Pyrinomonadaceae > OLB17. Next base: position 202,388 of record JBFWWI010000002.1, on the reverse strand, counting down.
CCGAGGCGAGGCATTTTTTCGCGGGTTTGGAACCTTTCATTCTCACAGGCCGCAGCGGGTGTTCTGGCGATCGCGCTCATAAGCTCGATCCTGACCGTGATCGGCATCAGGAGTTACATCCAGCCCGCAGCCGATGATTTTACATCGCGGTCGGAAGAATCACAGACGACATTCGAAAAGATCTTGAGCAAGGTGGGGCTTACCGACACTCCGCAAGAAGCAAGGCAGAAGAGGCTACGCGAACAACAGGCCGCAATAGATTATTGGAACAAGCGTGTGCAGGCGCGACGCGCAATGTGGGATGATAATCTGCGACGGGGGTTTGATAAGAACCTTCAGGCCATCGATCAGGCCGTTTTCGAATATACACAGTCGCTCGAGCAGAACCCGGATGATGAACTCTCGGGCGAAATGCTCGATTCTGTGATGAACGAAAAAATGAACCTGCTTCGCGAGTTCTCGGAATTATAATCGCCCTTGCTGGTAAAAATGATCCGCATTTTGGACAAATCATCGGGCTTTGCAAAAAGCTGGAGAAGAGTCGCCTTGTTCGTTCTCTTCGCCGGCATATTTTGTGCTTTTCTGCCCCTGTCAGCCGCTGCACAGAAGCGTTTTTCCAGGGTTTATCCTGCCGGGCAGAATGTCAGGCTTCAGCTCCTGAACCGGACCGGAACCGTCACTGTCGAGGGATGGAACCGTAACGAAGTGAGCATCTCGGCCTATCTCGAAGCGCCGGCGGCGAACATCGAACCGCAGAGCCTGAGCGGGACCATCTATATCAATCTCGTAAAGGACAATCAGGGCCGCGCCGATGTCGGAAGCGTGAACTTCACGATACGCGTCCCATTCACATCGTCGGTCGATATTGAGACCAAGATGGGCAATCTCATCGTCTCGAACGTCCGTGGCGGCCTCGTACGGGCTCACATCACGACCGAAGGCGACATCACGCTGACGAACATTGGGGCGTCCGCCGTCTCGGCCCAGAACGGCATCGGCGACATATTCTTCGACGGCGTGATCCAGCCGGGCGGCGGATATCGCTTCTTCTCGATAAACGGCAATATAAACCTGCGAATTCCGCCCGGATCGTCGTTCAAGCTGGTCGCGACCGCCCCCTCGACCCGAAACATCTCTCTCGGCACATTCGTCGGTGAAAATATGAGGTTTGTCAGCAATGGGAGGCGTGTCGCCGGCACCGCCGGTGATGCTGGTGAGGGCGCCGCGACACTCAGCGTGACGAATCAACGGGGCAACATCGCTTTCATCAGGAGATAAAACCTGTTGACCTCTCTCCCCTCGCGGAACTAAACTTCCATTGGCCGCGCTTTCCCGCTACACCAACCATATGAAAAAGACCACCTTGCTGATCTCGCTTGCCTTCTCGTTCGTTTTCCTGTTTTCAATGTCGTACGCCCAGTCAGCACAACCGCTGAAGCGAACGACCGTCAAGAACGACAGATTCGACTTCGGATCGGGAGGTACGCTGGCCATCCAGGGGTCGCCCGCAGGCTCGATCACGATCGAGGGATGGTCAAATAACGAGGTCGAGATCACGGCCGAGATCATCGTCGAGGCCGCGAATGACGCCGACCTCGAGCGAATGGCGAAGGTGACCGGTTTTCAACTTGACGAATCGATGGGCCGAGTCGGCATCATCAGCCTCGGGACACACGATAAGAAATATCTCAAAAAGGTCGATAAGAAATTCCCGAGATCGCTGATGGGAAATGCATATCGGATCGATTACGTTATCAAGGTGCCTCGCTACTGCGACCTGCAGATCGACGGCGGGAAGGGAGACCTGAAGGTCTCGGGTGTCGAAGGCTCGATCAAGATAAACTTTCTCGAGACGACCGCCAAACTCGACCTGGTCGGCGGGGGTGTGATCGCCGTCATAGGCAAGGGCGATGTAGATATCTCGATACCAACCCGAAGCTGGCGCGGACGGTTTGCCGACGTTCAGCTTGCCAGCGGAACGATGTCGCTGAACTTGCCATCGGGCCTCAACGCCGATTTTGATGCGACGATACTTCGCACCGGTTCGATCGAGAACGGATACGAGGGGTTCAAACCACGCATACGGCGCCAGGAGTTTACGGACAAATCCATCGCGGCAAAGGCCGGGACCGGCGGCGTCCCGCTCAAGTTCTCGGTCGGTGACGGTTCGTTAAAGATATTTCAGGATCGCAGGCCGGTCTAGGACCGCGGCTTGGAGTTCCAGCTTTAGCTGGCTATTCGTTCGATGGAACAATCTCGTGGCAACGTCGGGCCAGCTGATGTTTGGAGTTCCAGCTTTAGCTGGCTATTGTTACGGTCGAGACGTTTCCAGGTAGCGACGGGCCAACTGATGTTTGGAGTTCCAGCTTTAGCTGGCTGTTGTTACGGTCGAGACGTTTCCAGGTAGCGACGGGCCAGCTGATGTTTGGAGTTCCAGCTTTAGCTGGCTATTGTTACTATCGAGAATTTCTAGGCAGGGTCGGGCCACCTAAAGGTGGAACTCCGAACTTTGGCGCGTCGGGCCGCCTGAAGGTGGAACTCCGAACCTTCCGTTAATGCATGAAATATTATTGGCGGTCTCTTACAGAAGATCAGCGGGAAGTGGTTCGCCTGTACCGCCGACTCGGAAAACTTCCGAAGCATTCCCTTCCCCATTTCGACTCGGACCAAAACCGCAACTACATAATTACCGGGACTTGCTACGAGCACAAGCATATAGTCGGTTCGTCGCCCGATCGCATGCAACGTTCGCCGCTGAACTTCTCGCGGTGTTCGCGAAGTTCTCAGAGAACATCGCGGCCTGGTGTCTCTTGCCCAACCACTACCACGGCCTGATTCAAACCGCAAAAATGAAGGAGCTGCGTAAAGAACTGGGCTTGTTACACGGTAGAACTGCATTTCGATGGAATGGCGAGGACAATGCCCGAGGCCGTACAGTCTGGCGGAATTGTTTCGAGCGAAAGATGCGATCAGAGCGGCACTATTTTGCGACAGTCAACTATATCCTGCATAATCCTGTACATCACGGATATGTTCAACGCTGGGAAGACTGGCCGTGGTCAAACGCTTCTCAGTATCTTGCCTCGATCGGACGCGAAACGGCGATTCAGATCTGGAAAGAGTATCCGGTGCTGGATTACGGGTCCGGCTGGGATGAGGATTAGCTGATGAGGTTCGCGGCTTGGAGTTCCAGCTTTAGCTGGCTATTGGTACGGTCGAGAAGTCTCCAGGCAACGTCGGGCCACCTGATGTTTGGAGTTCCAGCTTTAGCTGGCTATTGTTACGGTCGAGACGTTTCCAGGTAGCGACGGGCCACCTGATGTTTGGAGTTCCAGCTTTAGCTGGCTGTTGTTACGGTCGAGAAGTCTCCAGGCAACGTCGGGCCACCTGAAGGTGGAACTCCGAACTTTGGTGGCTGGCATTCTAATATGACGATCAAATCTGATATATGGCTGCGGCGGATGGCGGAAGAGCTGCAGATGATCGATCCCTTCCTTCCGGAACTCGTCCGCGAGGTCAACGGAAATCGGATCATTTCGGCGGGTGCGTCGAGCTACGGTTACGATATGCGGCTCGCGGATGACGGTTTCCGGATATTTTCTTCGGTGCACGGAAAGGAGATCGACCCGAAAAGATTCGAAGAGCAATATTCGCTGATCGAGCCGGAGATCCAGACCGCGGACGACGGATCGAAATACTACATCCTTCCGGGGCATCATTATGGGCTCGGGGTAACGGTCGAGACCTTTCGAATGCCGCGCAAAGTGACGGGCATCGCGCTCGGGAAATCGACCTATGCGCGTGCGGGGCTGCTCGTAAATACGACCCCGCTTGAAGCGGGTTGGACCGGCCGGCTCGTAGTCGAGATCGCGAATCTCGCAAACCTTCCGCTGCGAGTTTACGTAAACGAAGGCATCGGGCAGATCCTGTTCTTCGAGTCCGACGAGGACTGCGCCGTGTCATACGAAGATCGCGGCGGAAAGTATCAGGGACAGACCGGTCTCACATTTGCGAAGGTCTGACCCAGGAAGTCCAAGCCAAAAGAGAGCACACAGAGAATTTATGTATAGACGATCTATAAGCTTCGTCCTTCTTTTCGTTGTCACGTTTTCAGGCCTTGCTGTCGGGCGCGACCGCATCGACGATCGGGTTTTGGCGCAGATCAAGGCTGAAGGATTTCAGAATTCCAAGGCGATGGAAACGGTCGGGTACCTGACAGACGTATTCGGACCGCGCCTGACCAATTCGCAGAACCTGAAGAATGCAAAGTACTGGATGCGGGACAAAATGATCTCATTCGGATTCGATAACGTGCAGATCGAGCCGTGGGGATCGTGGGGAAAGGAATGGGACCTCGAGCGCTTCTCCGCTCAGATGACGGCCCCGACCTATGACCGCCTGATCGCCTATCCGCTCGCTTGGACACCGTCGACCAGCGGTGTCGTGTCCGGCGAACCGGTAATAGTTTCGGTTTCAAATGCCGCCGATCTTGAAAAGTACAAGGGCAAGCTCAAGGGCGCGATCGTGATGAATGGGCGCTTCCCTTTCAACCCGCCGGCTTCGCGTGCAGGCGATCCGATGAAGAGGCTAACCGACGATGAGCTTGCAAAGAAGGCGGGTGCTACCGATCCGGCCAAAGACCCCGATGGCGGCGGAACGATCTCGTACCAGGATGAGGAGATTGACTGGCTGGAGAGCCTCGCCCGCGGCAAGGCGATAACGAAATTCTTTAAGGACGAAGGCGTTGCGGCCCTCATCCAGCCAAGCCGTCGGCCGAACGGGGTCCTGGCAGTTCAGGGTTCGTATTTTCCCGATCCCGCGATCAACCCGCCCACCTTCGTGCTCGCCCGCGAACAGTACGCCCGGATCGTGCGTCTGGCTGACCGAAAGATCCCGGTCAAACTCGAATTCGAACTTCGGACGCGTACCGGGGGCGATGCGACTGGCTCCAACGTTGTGGGTGAGATCACCGGCAGCGACCCTAAACTAAAAGACGAGGTCGTCCTTCTCGGCGGCCATTTCGACTCCTGGCATTCGGGGACCGGTGCGGCCGACAATGCCGCCGGTTGTGTCGCGGTGGTGGAGGCACTTCGGATCCTGAAGGCGATCGGCGTACGGCCGAAACGGACCATACGGGTCGCCCTCTGGGACGGCGAAGAGCAGGATTACTACGGATCGATCGGGTACGTCAAGAAACACTACGGCGACCCATTTTCGATACAGTTAAAGCCGGATCACGCGAGGCTTTCGGCCTACTACAACCTCGACAACGGCTCGGGCCGAATTCGCGGGATATACTTGCAGGGCAACGAAGCCGCCCGGCGCATCTTTGAGGAATTTTTCCAGCCATTTGCGTATCTCGGTGCGAGAACGATCACCACGCTGAACACGGGCGGAACCGATCATATGGCATTTGACGCGGTCGGCCTTCCCGGATTTCAGTTCATCCAGGACCCGCTCGATTACGAGTCGCGAATCCATCACACCAATCTGGATGTCCTCGAGGCTGTAAACGAGGAAGATATGAAGGTAAATGCCGTCATCATCGCCGCTATCGCCTATCAGACAGCCATGCGTGATGAGAAGATGCCGCGAAAACCACTGCCGAAACCCGCTGAAGGTGATTGGTTTCTGCCGGCGAACCGGCCTTAGTTCTTTCTAACCAACTCTTTGCGTCCCTTGCGTCTTTGCGTGGAAAGAAAGAAGTTTCACGCAAAGACGCAGAGAACGCAAAGAGAGATTTACATACGATCTATGCTTCTTCGGATCCTGACGATTATCTCGCTCCTTTCTTTAGTCTTGCCGATCTTTGCACAGGAGGCTCGGCCGCGGGCGAGGGATCTCGGGATCAAGATCGGCTTGCTGCCGGAGGGTGCTAATAATGCGATCACCGATGTCGCAGGTGTGACGGTCGGCCATACGACGATCATTCGCGGGGAGAATGTGCGGACGGGAGTGACGGCGATCGTGCCGCACGCCGGAAATTTGTTTCGCGAAAAGGTGCCCGGTGCGGTCTTCGTCGGGAATGGCTTCGGCAAACTGGCGGGCTCGACGCAGGTGAACGAACTGGGCGAGATCGAGACGCCGATATTGTTGACCTCGACTCTGGCCGTTCCAAAGACCGCGGACTTTCTGATGGATCACATGCTAGCGTTGCCGGGCAACGAAGATGTTCGGTCGATCAATCCCCTGGTCGCAGAGACGAACGATGGCGGCCTGAACGACATACGCGGCCGGCACATTACCCGCGATGACGTTTTTAACGCAATAAAGTACGCGAGGGCTGGTGCGGTAGACGAAGGATCGGTCGGAGCCGGAACCGGCACGGTCGCGTTCGGCTGGAAAGGCGGGATCGGCACTTCGTCGCGCAAGCTGCCCGCGTCGTTGGGCGGATATACCCTCGGCGTCTTGGTGCAGTCTAACTTCGGCGGCGTGCTGACGATCGACGGCGTACCGGTCGGCGAGGAGTTGGGGCAGTATTATTTGAAGAATGTGGCCTCAATGCAGAAGCCCGCGCGTGAGCAAGGGCTTAAGGGCCAGGTTGAAAGTATCGCCCTTGCTGACGCGCGGGCCTCCGCGTTAGATGGCGACTCGGCGGATGGCTCGATCATTATCGTGATCGCGACCGACGCACCGCTCGATCATCGTCAGCTCTCGCGCCTTGCTGCCAGATCGATGTCCGGCCTGGCCCGAACGGGCTCATCGATGACGAACGGCAGCGGCGATTACGCGATCGCATTTTCCACCGCAAACCGCATCAACAGTTCTCGGGAAATTCGAGATGTAAAGGTCTTGGGAAACGATGCGATGTCGCCTCTGTTCCAGGCCGTGATCGAAGCGACCGAAGAGGCCATTATCAATTCCCTTTTCAAAGCCACGACGGTCACCGGGAACGGACGAACTGTCGAAGCCTTGCCGATCGAAAAGGTCCGCGAGATCCTCAAAAAATTCGGCAATACCACGGTCAAATAGCACTGCTCAGACACCGAACAGAAAGCCTCCGGCAAAAGCGTCGCATATGCCGAAGGCCCTGTATCAGTACACAATGAACATCGATCAGACCGTTCCGTCATCGACCGGTGCGTCATAGCTCGGTGTGCTCATATCGACGCCGGCATCCATTCCTGTGTCAACCGCGCTCATATCATACCCGCCCGCGTCAGCCATTCCGGCATCATAGGAACCGCCGACATCGACCACCGAGGAAGGGTCGACATCGTAGCCTACCGACGTCGGATCGGCCTGATCGGCGTAGTTGTCGGCCGAGGCCTGATACTCGCCGGCGTGGGCAGCACTGCTTTCGGCCGCGTCCATATTGCCGGCTTCGGCATACCACTCGGCGTTATCGGCAAAATATTCAGCGTTCTTCTCGTCGGAGACGGCATTGCCAAGATTGTACGCATCCTGATCGGATTGGCCGGTGTGGTCGGAACCACTCGCTAGGTAATCGGCATCGCCCGTGGCATACGCAGCATTCTGTGCATCTTCTTTGGCCGCTTCGTAGTCTCCGGCGGCTATGTGTTCGGCCTGCTGTTCGCGATATTCGGCGGCGGTTTCCTGCTGGTAAGCCGCCTGCTCAAGATCGGCCGAATCCGAAGCACCAAGCATGCTCGAATCTCCCGCAGCCCATGCCGCCTCTTCCGCAGTTTCTCTGGCTTGCGCAGCCGCGGCATAATCCCCTTCTGCGACAAATTGATCGGAGGCTTCCTGGGCTTCGCGGGCCGCCTCGGCGCTCGCGGCCTGCTCGGCGAGAGCGGGATCGGCGACATCGGCCTGGGCAGCAGCAGGCTCCGCCAAATAGGCATCGTCAGAGGTGGCAGATCCTGCGTCCGAAGAAACGCCGGCGTCGGTTTCAAATGAGGTCTCGGGCACGACCGTCTCCGAGAATCCCTCGCTACCGAGATTGAATTCGACCGAGTTCGTTGAGATCTCTTCCTCGGTCGGCAGGCCGCTTTCTGCCTCGAGAGTGTAATCGCCCGCGTCTTCTCCCTCCGGCTCTACAGCCTCGGCAAGCTCAAATTCGCCGTCTCCGTTGGCATCTTCCATCAGGGTGTCAAATTCCCCGTCACCGTCCGTGTCGGCAGCCGCAACATCCAGAAGGCCATCGCCGTCGGTATCGACCGCTACCAGATCGACTTCGCCATCCCCGTCCATATCGGTAACGCCGGTATCGACCTTTCCGTCACCATCTGTATCTCCGACGGCTGTATCGATCTGCCCGTCGGCATCGGTATCGGCTGCCGCCAGATCGATCGACCCGTCACCATCGGTATCTGCATAGACAGCGCTGATCTCAGGCGCTCCATCGTCAAACAGTGCGTCCACCACTTCCTCGGCTAGCGATCCCTGGGCGGTGTCTTCGTCGGCCTGTGCGGTGACGACCTCGAATTCGGCTGTGGTTCCGTCCGGGGCAGTTTCGGTGATGATGATCGGATCTTCATTCGGCATAGTTTTGGTTCTCCTGTCTTATAGTTGGCTGGGCCTTGGGGGCCGGCTGTTTAACGTTCTTTCGAATGACGGTAATACTTCCGCATTTTGCGTCCGGGCATTTCACGGACAATTTCGGTTTGCCCGCCAGAACGGACATCGGGACCCGCATCGGAGCCCCGCAGGTCGAGCATTTTAGTTTCAGTTCTTTCGCGGCGGTTTGCGAGGGCTTTGGTTTAGGCGGGGCGGCCCGACCGATAGTTTCCCGTATGTGATGCAGCGACCGCTGATAATCGGGGCTTTGCGCGAACTGGCTAAGCAATTTAAGCCGAGGGCCGATGTAGGGTGTCGACGTAGTCGTGAGCTCGGATAGCCGCAGCATGTCACCATCGTCAACCTTTTGCTGTTCCAGCCACGCCTCGATATTTATCTGCTTGAAGATGAACGACGATTTCAAAGACCACGACAGGAGCGCCCTGCGGGCAACTTCCTCGCTGCCGACGGCTAAGAGGCCGGCACGATCTGCGGTGATCTCGGCCTGTCGTGCCCAGGCGAGCAGCGGCATTTCGATCGCACCGCCGATGAGGGCCGACGGACTAAGGATCGCGTTGAAAATACCGCCGGCCATGACACCTCTTGCCGGTCCCTGTTCGCCGAGAAAGAAGCGGATCACCGTCTTCCAAAGCGCGTGGCCCGCTTTGCAGTGCCCCATCTCGCGTGCCAAAAGATAGAGCATATCGATGCCCTGAAAGTTTCCGGCAACCGCCGACCCGACGACGATGAATGAATCGTTATCACTGCCGAACGTGAGACAGTCCCACGGGCGGTCGCCCGAGAGATAAACGTCCGGCATATGGGTCATTCCGAGTATGCGGGCGGCACGCACGGCCTGGCCGAAGATGTGCGGCATCTGCCGTTCGCTGAGCATCACGCCATTGAACGCGACCTCGATCCACCGTCGCCCGACCTTCTCAGAAACTGCCTTGGCGGCGGCATTCAATGGCTTTATCGCTCGCAGCGCCGCCATCGCTTTGGCATCGGCGGCCCATGCGAACGCGGAATTATCGACCGCGTAGCCGGGAACCAGCGGACGAAGCCAACGACATTCGCGGCAAAAGACCACACTCTCGGGCAGTCCATAGCCGACCCCGCCGCAGGTCCGGCACGGCCGTGGCGGCGGAGTCTGCGGGTAGGGCTGATATTGCTGCGCTTGCTGTCCGGGGCTGGGCGGTACCTGGTATTGCTGCTGGCCATGCGGTTGATAATGGCCTCCGGCTGCAGGAGGGATCTGGCCTTGCTGCGGGTAAACCGGCTGCTGTGCCTGGGCCTGGTGGGCCGGATGCGGCGGTGTCTGGCCGGCGTGCGGCGGCATCGGCTGCGATGGGGAGATCGGCTGAGCCCCGACGATCCCGACGCCGCAGTAAATGCAGAACTTTGTGTGGGCGACCGGCTGCCGATGGCCGTTGGGACAGACCGGATAATTCTGACCGTTTGGTTCCATCAGTAATAATAGGGGCCCGATGCGGCCGAAAGCATGCCCATCAAGACCCAAAGTACATATCCGATCAAATGTAGGACGGTCGACGCGATGCCGCCCCAGAGGCCGACCTGGGCCATCCATTTGTTGTCGGCAGGACTGCGTCCCGACTTTATTGCATCAAGCTCCATCCAGCCGAGAATTGCGGCCGGAACCCCGGCAAATGGGCCGCAGCAGATCAGGGCAAGGATGGCCAGGATGAGTGAATAAAGGCCTTTCTGGCTCGCTTGCGGAGTGACGGGGGCCGAAGATCCAAACTGCTGAGGCGGCGGAACCCCGCCTGGATGGCCGGAGGCCAACGGGGAAGCACAGTTGAGGCAGAATGCGGCCTCGGCCGGGTTTAGCTGAGCACACTTTGGGCACGGTTTTGTCATAGTCGTTTATCCGGGCACGGGGCGGCCGCGGCGATGCATGCGTCCGGAAATAACGCAGTGAGAGCTGTGCGGAAAATTCCGAAGAAATGCGACAATCTATAGGGTCGCCGTAGAATATACCCGAAGTCTCTCGATAAGAAAAGACCCGGCACCCGAGGCGCGTGTTAAATTTGCAACAATTCGCATGTTAAAGATCGAAAACTACATCGGCGGCGGACTCGTTAGCCCCGCTTCGGGCGAGTATCTGGACAATGTGAACCCGGCGACAGGCGAGCGTTACTCGCTGATCCCGGATTCTGACGATCGTGATGTGCAGCTCGCGGCCGACGCGGCAGGGGCTGCATTCCCCGCGTGGTCGATGACGCCGGTGGACGGTAGATTTACTATCCTGATGCGCCTGGTCGGCTTGATCGAACGAGATCTCGAACCGCTGGCATTGGCCGAATCGATCGATAACGGCAAGCCGGTGTCGCTGGCACGCGCCGTCGATATCCCCCGCGCCATCGCGAATTTTCGCTTTTACGCTACGGCCGCTATGCATACAGCGAATGAATCGCACGAGACGGTCGGGCAAAACGCGATAAATTACACGCTGCGGCAGCCGATCGGGGTCGTAGGCTGCATCAGCCCCTGGAACCTGCCGCTTTATCTCTTCACATGGAAGATCGCACCGGCGATCGCGGCCGGATGCACTGTTGTCGCAAAGCCGAGCGAGGTCACGCCGATGACCGCCTATCTTTTGTCAAAATTGTGTATCGAGGCAGGTCTGCCGCCCGGCGTCCTCAACATCGTCCACGGCCTCGGGCCGAAGGTCGGTTCGGCGATCGTCGCACACAAAGATGTGAAGGCCATCTCATTCACCGGCGGCACAAAGACCGGCGAAGAGATCGCTCGCGTTGCCGCGCCGATGTTCAAGAAACTTTCGCTCGAACTCGGCGGGAAGAACCCGAACATCATCTTCGCCGACTGCAATTATGAAGAGATGCTTTCGGTGACCGTTCGTTCTTCGTTCTCGAATCAAGGCGAGATCTGCCTGTGCGGCTCAAGGATATTTGTCGAACGGCCGCTGTACGAAAGATTCAGACAAGATCTCGTGGACCGCGTCTCGGCGCTAAAGGTCGGCGATCCGTTGGAAGCCGGTACGGAGGTCGGGGCGATCGCATCGAAACAGCACTTCGAGAAGATAATGTCCTACATCGTGCTCGCCCGGCAGGAGGGCGGCAAGATCCTGACCGGCGGGAGGCAGGCCCTGCTGGACGGCCGTTGTGCCGACGGATGGTTCATAGAGCCGACCATCATCGAAGGCCTCGCGCCAGATTGCCGCACGAATCAGGAAGAGATCTTCGGCCCGGTCGTGACGATAATGCCATTCGATACCGAGGAAGAGGTTCTCGGCTATGCGAACGGCGTCCGGTATGGATTGTCAGCGACTGTCTGGACCGAAAATCTCTCTCGTGCCCACCGCGTGGCAGCACGGCTTGAGTCGGGCATAGTGTGGATCAACTGCTGGCTCCTCCGCGATCTGCGGACGCCGTTCGGCGGTGTCAAAGACAGCGGACTGGGCCGTGAGGGCGGATTTGAGGCGCTGAGGTTCTTCGCCGAAGAGAAGAATGTCTGCGTGAAATTCTAAGTTATAATAATTTTTGGTTGAATATCATGTCAGTCGTTCTTGACCTCGAACCGGAAGTTGAAGCTGCACTGACAGAGAAGGCGAACGCGAAGGGTTTACCGTTGAGTGATTGCAATGATCTCCTCGATCTAATGGCTGGTTTTGACGCGGTTTGTTTTAAGGTTTGAGTTATAATTAGTCCGAGGTGAGTTTTATGTCGGTGGTAGTCGAATTGAATCCTGAAGTTGAAGAGGCTTTAAAAAAGAAGGCTGATGCCCAAGGATCCAAATTAGATGAATATGTGGCCGGTGTTCTGAAAAAACATATCGATCTAGGTCCCACCTACGAAGAGATCATGTCGCCGCTCTGGAAGGATTTTGAAGAAAGCGGGATGACTGAGGAAGAATTGAATCAACTGATTGAAAGAGAACGACAAGCACTTTGGGATGAAAAGCACGGGAAGAACGGAAATGGGGGCTAAAGGATGTCTGATTCGCTCCCGCGGGTTGTATTTGATACAAATGTCTTCATCCAGGCCTTTCTCAATCCTCGTGGCCCGTCCGGGCGGTGCTTTCAGTTAGCTCGCGAACGAACGATTCTCCTATTCGTCTCGAAAAAGCTTGCGGCCGAAATTGAAGAGGTGATCGCCCGTCCCGCCGTCCGTTCGGTTGTTCGCATTAACTACGAGGTACAGAAAGACAGATTTCTTTCGGAGCTAAAGTCGTCCGCCTATCCCTTCGCCGAACTGAACGGTGTTTTCGCACTTCCTCGTGATCCCAAAGACGAGATGTTAATTGACCTTGCGGTTGGGTGCGAGGCCGATTTCCTTGTTAGTAGAGACAACGATCTGCTCAATCTGATGACCGGCATCGACAACGAAAGCAAACAGTTCAGACAACGATTTCGAGGACTGAAGGTGGTCGATCCGAATGAGTTTTTGAGAATTGTCGACGAAATTGATCTTGCACTGCAGCCGTAGGTCTCAACAGGCTTTCCGATCGGGGGAACATATGCGTCACACCGAGCCGCCTACGAAAGTTCGATTATCCGAACCTTGTTCGGATTTAAGAGACGAATTTCTGACAATGGCTGAGGAATTTTATGCGGCAGGCGAGTCACGTTACAATGCGGCTCTTTCCGATTTTGCCGGTTATTACGAACAGTTGTTGGACTTGGCGAAGGGTATCGACCTAAAACCCGGACGCGTACCGGCAAATGAATTCTGGTTGATTGACGACGACAGGGTGATCGGAAGAAGTTCTCTTCGGCATCATCTGACGACCGCACTTGAACTCGAAGGCGGGCACATCGGTTACGACATTCGGCCTGCAGAGAGGCGTAAGGGCTACGGCACCCTCATCCTCGAATTGACACTAGAGAAGGCCAAAGATCGGGGTTTAAGAAAAGTGCTGGTGACATGTGACTCCGACAACACCGGGTCCGCAAAAATCATCGAACGAAACGGCGGCCGTTTCATCGGGCAAGCCATCTCTCTAAATACCGGAATAGAAAGTTTCCGATTCGAGATCGAGATTTTGAGCAAAAATAAGGACGCATGAAAAAGACAATTTACGCAATAGCCCTGGTTCTCATTTCCCTGTATGCCGCGAACGCGCAGGCCAAACCACCGTCCGAATCCGCGATGGATCGGTTTTTGCGGTACGTGAAGATAGACACGCAGTCGGCGGAGGAGGCTGGTAAGTTTCCTAGCACGGATAAACAGTTGGTGTTGGCACGACTGCTCGAAAGTGAACTGAAGGCGCTTGGCGTTCAGAACGTTCGTATCAGCAAAGAGGGCATAGTTTACGGAATGGTCCCGGGCAATCTCGCGGACAATTCAAAAGTGCCGACGATCGGGTTTATCGCACACATGGACACCTCGCCCGCAGTGTCTGGGGCCAACGTCAACCCGATCATCCACAAGAACTATCAGGGCGGCGACATCATCCTGCCGAATGACAAGACGCAGGTGATCACGGTCGCACAGAACCCAGACCTCAAGAATCTGATCGGCGACGATATCATCACCGCGGACGGCACAACCCTGCTCGGCTCGGACGACAAATCCGGCATCGCGGAGATCATGACCATGATCGACACGCTCAGGCAGAATCCCCAGATCAAGCACGGCAACATCGCGATCGCCTTCACGCCCGACGAAGAGGTCGGGGGACCGATGGATGAATTCGACATCCAGGGCTGGGGGGCAAAATTTGCCTATACCGTCGATGGCGAACAGCTCGGCGACATCTCGAACGAGACCTGGTCGGCCCGAACCGCAACCGTCACCTTTCGCGGCAAATCGACGCATCCGGGCACGGCAAAAGGCATCCTGGTCAACTCGATGTATGCCGCGGGTGAGTTTCTCGCGCGTTTCCCTGCCGCGGCGCCCAACCGGCCGGAAACCACGGAAGGCCGCGTCGGGTTCATTCATCCATATGTCGGGAACCTCGATATCGAGACATCTACGATAAAGATCCTTTTACGGGATTTCGACATCAAGGGTCTCGAGGCACAGGAGACGCTTGTCAAAAACCTTGCCGCCGAGGTCCAGGCAAAGTACCCCGACGTCAAGGTCGATTACGGAAGCGTTCTCGGCTACCTGAATATGAAAGAGATCCTGAAAGACCATCCTCAACTTACCGATCACGCGATCGAAGCGGCCCGGCGTGCAGGCGTGAAGGCCGAACTTCGCCCGATCCGTGGCGGCACCGACGGTTCGCGGCTCACCGCCCGCGGATTGCCGACACCGAATCTATACACGGGCGGTCATAATTTTCATGGCAAGCTCGAGTTCAATTCGCGAAGGGGGTTGGAAAAGTCGACCGAGACCCTTGTTCACCTGGTACAGATCTGGGCCGAAGGTTCAAAATAAATAAATGAAAAAGTTTTTCCTGCTGGTCGTTTGTCTTGCCTCGCTTTCGCTGCCAGCCTTCTCTCAGTCCACCAACGCGAGAGTTACGGCCGCAATGGCAAAGTTTCCGGGTATCGCTCGCGGTGATATGGAGGCTCTGATCACGGCCAGGGCCGCGGTCGGGATCGCATTGCCGACCTGGCTGCCCAAGGGCTTTGCGCTTGAAAAGATACAGTCGCGAATCGGCCGCAGAGTGTCGCTGGATGACCGCGAGTTCGTCGTCATTTACTCGCGACAGCTGGAAGACGGGAAAAGGCAGAGGTTTGCACTCGAGGCAGGTTTCGATGGACTTGGCGGCCTTCCCTATGATGCGACGAAAACGGTCAGGTCGCCGGTCGGGCCGATCGACCTGATGTACGAGCCGAAAGACGAGGACGGAGCAAAGATCAAGAACTACGTCATCACCGAGTGGTTCACCGTCGGCAGGAACGCGATCCACTATCTTGGTACATATGGCGATGGCGAGGATGATGAGTCGGTCATACTCATTCCATTGGCAGATACCGAACGGATACTTAAGTCACTTACGAGGCTGTGATCAAACCAATGCGGGACGATACGATGGGGCCGTTTTCTTTCCGGCCTCCGGCCTCACGATGATGGCTTTTCGCGGTAGAGTTCCGGAAATTTTTGCTTGAGAGCCGCGAGTTTTGGCAGGTCGTGGGCGACGATGTAGGGATCGGTCGGATTATTCTTAAGATAATCCTGATGACAGTCTTCCGCCGGATAGAAGGCCGAGAGAGGTGACAATTGGGTTGCCACGGGCTTGGAAAATGCCTTTGAAAGGTCGATCGCCATGATGAACGCCCTTGCCGAAGCCTTTTGCTTCTCATCGGCATAGAAGATCACCGATCTGTATTGCGGCCCGGTATCGGGGCCTTGCCGGTCCACCTCGGTGGGGTCGTGGGCGACAGCGAAGAAAACGTAGAGAAGCTGTTCGTACGTGACCTTTGAATCGTCAAATCGGATCTCGACCGATTCGGCGTGTTTCGTTCGGCCGGTGCTTACCGTCTCATAGTCCGCCGTGGCCTTTGAATCGCCCGAGTAGCCCGAACGCACTCCGAGCACACCGTTCACATGCTCGAAAACGGCCTCGACGCCCCAAAAACATCCGCCTGCAAATACGGCCCGCTTTTCCGCACCGAAGGCGGCCGAGGAAAAGAACGCAGTGACGATGACCAACCCATACAACAAACGCATATGACTAATATACCCTTGCAGCTTACATTTTATTCGTTAATTGCCTAAAATCGAATAATTGACCAAATATAATGAGCGAGTCCATCAATTCTGAGAGGGCGCCCGAACCGGTCGGGCTTTACCCGCACGCCCGTCGCGTCGGCGATCTGCTATTTCTCTCCGGCGTGGGCCCGCGTGAACGGGGGAAAAAGGAGATACCCGGGGTCGAACTAGACGCCTCGGGCAACGTCATCTCGTATGATATTGAGACCCAGTGCAGGTCGGTCTTTCAAAACGTCCGCTACATCCTCGAGGACGCGGGCTCCTCTTGGGACAAGATCGTCGACGTCACGGTCTTTTTGACAAATATGAAGGACGATTTTGACGTCTATAACAGGCTCTATGCCGAGTATTTTGCGGATGAAAGGCCGTGCCGGACAACGGTCGAGATCAGCTCGCTTCCGACTCCCATCGCCATAGAATTAAAGGTAATTGCAACTATCGATCAAAGATCAAGGAGTAATATATGACAGCACCAGCAGCAGAAGGAATAGCAACACGCGGTTTTGCGGTAAAAGCGGCCGACGCTAAGTTTGAGCCGTTCGATTTCCAGCGTCGCGATGTCGGCCCGAACGATGTCCTCATCGACATCCTCTATTGCGGCATTTGCCATTCGGATATTCATCAGGCACGGGCCGAATGGGAACCGGCCATTCCCTCCATCTTCCCGATGGTGCCCGGCCACGAGATCGTCGGGCGGGTCACAAAGGTAGGTTCCGACGTCATCAAATTCAAGGAAGGCGACATTGCCGGGATCGGCTGTTTTGTGGACAGCTGCGGTGAATGCGGAGCGTGCAACGCCGGCATAGAGCAATACTGTATAAAGGGATCGGCACAGACCTATAACAGTACGGAGATGGACCGGAAAACGCCGACCTATGGCGGCTATTCAAAGCATTATGTGGTCGACGCGGATTATGCGCTGCGGGTCACAGCGGACGAAGCAGACCTCCCCGGTGTTGCCCCGCTGCTTTGTGCCGGAATTACGACCTATTCGCCGCTCAAGAAATGGGGTGCAGGCCCGGGTAAGAAAGTGGCCATCGCCGGGCTCGGAGGCCTCGGGCATATGGGCGTGAAGATCGCCGCGGCACTGGGTGCCGACGTTACGGTCCTGAGCACCTCGCCATCGAAAGAGGATGACGCAAAAAAGCTCGGCGCCCATAATTTCCTTAATATGAAAGATCCGGAGGCGGTCGCGGCAGCCGCCGGCTCGTTCGACCTGATCCTGGACACTATCTCGGCACAGCACGATTACACATCATATCTTTCGCTGCTCGGGTTGAACGGCGTCATGGTGATCGTCGGCGTTCCGACCAGCCCAACGCCGCTGCCGGCTTTCTCGCTTATCGGCGGCAACAAAGTGCTTGCCGGTTCTCTGATCGGCGGCATTCCGGAAACGCAGGAAATGCTCGATTTTTGTGCCGAGCACGGGATTACGTCCGATATCGAACTCATCAAGCCCGAGTATATCGACGACGCGTACGAACGGACCGTCCGCGCCGACGTACGGTATCGCTTCGTGATAGATATGAAGAATGCCTAGATACATAGCACTACTCCGCGGCATTAATGTCGGAGGGAATACGATGATCAATATGGGAGAGCTTCGAACGACCTTCGAAGCTCTTGGATTTGAGCGTGTCGTTTCGTATATCAACAGCGGAAACCTGGCTTTCGATTCTAAAAAGGCCTCCGAGCGGTCTCTGATAAAGAGACTTCAAGAAGCCGTTGAAAACGACTTTGGGAAAGCGGTCAAGATAATGGTCCGCGATCAGAAAGACATCGACCGGATCCTCGCCAATAATCCATACGATGGCGAGTTCGCAAGCCACAAGGAAATGCACATATTGTTCCTTAATGAGGAACTATCTCAGGAAAAGGCGGCTCTGCTTCGTGAAATGGCTCCAGAGGCCGAGCGATTCACTGTTGCAGGCAGAGAGATCTATTGCCACCTCACGATGGGTGTTGCCGACAGCGTGATGGGACGAGGATCGTTCGAGAAGAAACTAAAGGTCGATGTTACGGCCAGAAACTGGCGAACGGTCGAGAAATTGGCCGAACTGTGAGCCGCGATGGTCGCGGTCGCAGCTCGGCCGCATAAGGATATCGCTCAGGGCCTGGCTTCAAGAACCAGATTGAACGGCGTTTCCGTCGCACGGCGAAATTTCGAGAATCCACCCTGTGTTGCTACTTCCCGCAATTTCCCTTCGCCCGCCTGGGCTCCCAATCCCAATCCGACCTCCTGCGAACGCGACGCAGGCGTACAGATCAGCGTAGATGCCGAATAATAGACACGGCCTACCGGATTGAGATTGTCCTGCACAGCGTCATTCGCGAATGGCTCCACGATCATCCATGTACCATCGTCTTTAAGAGTTTGCCGGACGTGATGAGCCGCCCCGACCGGGTCGCCCATGTCGTGCAGGCAGTCGAAGAATGTAACAAGGTCATAGCCGTCGCCGGGAAACGCCTTTGATGCCGCAACCTCGAATTTCACGCGTTCGGCGACACCTGCCGCTTTTGCTCTTTCGCGCGCCTGCTCGATCGACTTGTCATGATAATCGAAGCCGATAAATTCCGAGTTCGGAAACTCCTGGGCCATGATGATGGTCGAAGCACCGAGCCCGCAGCCAACGTCAGCGACCCTGGCACCGGCCTTCAGCTTTTCCTCAACGCCATCGAGGGCGGGTATCCAGTTGTTGACCAGATTTGCGATATAGCCGGGGCGGAAGAAAAGCTCGGTGCCGCAGAAAAGATCGGGGTCGTGCTCGTGCCAGCCGAGCCCGTCGCCGGTCTTGAAGCGGTCTACCATCTTCGGCACGGCCTTGAGAGCTGAGGTCGCAAGGACGAATGCCCCTGGCAGGTACGCCGGATTATCCTCGTTGGTCATCACGAACGACTGCTCATCCGTCATATAATAGGCGTCGTTTTCTGCGTCGTACTGGACGTAGCCGCTCGCAGCGTTGGCATTGAGCCACTCGCGAATATAGCGCTCATTCGTGTCGGTCCTCTTTGCGAGTTCCGCGGCCGTGACACGTTCGTTCGGCGTAGCCATGGCTTTATACAGCCCGAGCTTTTCGCCGATCACGATCGTCCCGGCATGCATCGTCGCACCGAGATCGCCTACAAATCTCCCAAGTAACTGGTTCAATTTTTCTTCGTTGATATTCATATGATCTCCTCACTAAAGAACGGCCAAATACTTTGTTATCTGTCGTCTTGTGTGGGCAAAGACGCGTTTGACGGCGACAACCGGACATCGCCCTTGATCAGGCAATGCCGGCCCAGCTACCAACAGTGGGTGTATTGCAGTTATAATAGCGCCGAAAACGACTTAGTTGACCGAAAAATATGGGGATCCGCCGACCGTTGAATTTCAAGCGATGGATAGACGAGCACCGGCACCTGCTGAAACCGCCCGTCGGCAACCAGTGTGTTTACGATGACGATGATTTTATCGTGATGGTCGTCGGCGGCCCGAACTCCCGCAAAGACTATCATTGGGACGAGGGCGAAGAACTTTTCTACCAGCTTGAAGGCGACATCAAGGTACAAGTTCAGGAGGACGGGAAGGCGGTCGAAGTGCCGATCCGCGAGGGCGAGATGTTCCTTTTGCCGCCGCGCATTCCGCACAATCCGATCCGCGGAGCAAAAACCGTCGGCCTCGTCATCGAGCGCAAACGCCGCGAGGGCGAACTCGACGGGCTGCTTTGGTTTTGCGAAAACTGCAACGCGAAGCTCTACGAAGAGTACTTTCAACTCGAAGACATCACCACGCAATTCCAGGGTGTTTTCAAAAGGTTCTACGGCTCCGAAGATCTTCGGACCTGCAAGATATGCGGAGCAGTGATGGAACCGCCGCCGGTCGTTAGCTAAAATTCGTTGACATAAATATATCCTACATATATTCTATGTTCGTCTGGGACGAGAAAAAGCGGCTGAAGGTTCTGGACGAACACCGGGTCGATCTCGCATTGATAACCGACATTTTTGATGACCCGAATGCGGTCTACCGGGACGATCATGGTCATTCCGAAAGCGAGACCCGATATACGGTGACGGGGATCACAGCTCAATATGGCCTCGTGTTTCTGGTATTCACTTACAGCGACGAAATGCTTCGGTTGATCACGGCCCGACGGGCAGAAAAGTGGATGGTGAAAGACTATGAACGACGACTTTGACGAAACTATCCTAACGGACGAAAAGGCGTTCAAGAAGCGCTTCAGACGGATCGAGCGACCGGCCTTTCTAGACGAGCTAAAAAAGAAAGAGAACAAACGCACCATCACGATCATGCTCGACCCGGACATCATAGAGCATTTCAAATCCGAGGCCGAACGGTCACGGACCGGATATCAGACTTTGATAAATCAAGCACTTCGCGATTCGATCGATGAGGCGACAACCGCCGTCCCGCTCGATAAGCTGCTGAAAGATAAGAAAGCCCTCCGCCGGCTCAAAGCCGGTTTGGAAAAAGTTTGATAGTAAAGGAGTTGGCCTCGCTCGATCACCCTTGTCGACATTTATCCACCCATCCGTCTGAAGGACGAAGATGCCGCCTGAAGGCGGAACTCCGAACGAGATCATTACATGCTCAAGATCGACGTACACACGCATGTTCTCCCCAAGGAAATTCCAAGCTGGAAGGAGCGATTCGGCTATGGCGGATTCATTTCTCTCGATCATTTCAAGCCATGTTGTGCTCGGATGGTGCGGGACGACGGGAAACAGTTTAGGGATATTGAGAAGAACTGTTGGGATCCGGCAACGCGGATCAAAGAGATGGATGCGAGCGGCATCGGCGT
This sequence comes from Pyrinomonadaceae bacterium, assembly GCA_050246275.1. GTDB lineage: Bacteria > Acidobacteriota > Blastocatellia > Pyrinomonadales > Pyrinomonadaceae > OLB17. The sequence goes on along the minus strand of JBFWWI010000002.1, from coordinate 181,480 downwards.
GCAGGTCCTCTCGACCGTGCCGGTGATGTTCAGCTATTGGACAAAACCCGATGACGGGCTTGAGATCGCCAAGTTCTTGAACGACCACATCGCCGAGATCGTTTCGGAGTTTCCGCTTCGCTTCGCCGGCCTCGGCACTCTCCCGATGCAGGACACGACACTTGCCGTAAAGGAACTCGAACGCTGCAAGGAGATCGGCCTCGCCGGGGTTCAGATCGGGACTAACGTAAACCAGATGAACCTGAGCGAGCCGCAGTTCTTCGATGTCTTCAAGGCTTGCGAGGAACTCGGGATGGCCGTCTTTGTTCATCCGTGGGATATGATGGGCGAGGCCGATATGCAAAAATATTGGCTCCCGTGGCTGGTCGGGATGCCGGCTGAGGTCTCGCGGGCGATATGTTCATTGATCTTTTCAGGAACCCTTGAAAGATGTCCCGGCCTTCGTATTTGTTTCGCGCATGGCGGCGGTTCATTTCCCGCAACCATCGGCCGCATCGACCACGGATTCGATGTTCGCCCGGACCTGTGCGCCGTCGATAATCCGCACAGCCCCAGAAAATACCTGAGCCGCATTTACTTCGATTCACTTGTGCATGAGGCGGCAAAACTTGATTACCTGATCACACTCGTCGGTGCCGACCAGGTAATGCTCGGAACCGACTACCCGTTTCCGCTCGGCGAACTCGAGCCCGGAAAGCTGATCGGTTCGATGCCCTACGACGACACCGTAAAAGAACTGCTATTTAATGGTGCCGCTCTGAATTGGCTAAATATAGAACGCGGACATTTTGGTGTTTGAACCGTGCTGCGGGTTGAAAAAGTAAAGAGGAAGTCTGAAAAGTCGAAATCAGAAGGATTGGAACCACAAAAAGACACGAAATGGCACTAAACTTAACTCTTTCGATTTATTTTGTGCTTTTCCGTGTCATTTTGTGTGGTTACTAATCTTCTAAAATGGTGCTTTTCAGGCGACCTCTTTACTTATGCTAAGTCTTGCCTCAGTTCTTCGCTTCGCTGTCGTTTTTCTTTTTCTTGGAAGCAAGCTTCACCGAACCGTCACCTTTTGTGTCGCCCGAGATCGTAAACCCACGCTCGCCGGTACGAACGTGTGTGAGTTTTGCGACCGACCCGCTTCGGTCAAAGACGAGATTGGCCTTGCCCGTTCCCGGATCGCCGTTGTCGAGAGCGAAGGATTCGTGTACAACGCGATGACTGCTATCGCGAAGCTCTACCAGGTTTACGCCGCTCTGCATGCGCTTGACGCGCATCACATACCTGCCGGCCTCGAATTTCTCATCCCCGATACTGAAATCGTAGGGTATGACGGCGTTGATCTTGGTGACGTTCTGTGCGTTGATCTCCGTTCCGGCCATGACGAAAACAAGAGCTAAGAATGATACGATCTGAATGAACTTTTTCATGATTTCTCCTTGATCCATATGAATTTCAAACGTCGATCCGGCGACGCTCCGATGTACACTAGGTGAACCGAAATAATGTATGAACGGTTCACCAGCACAGACGTTTGGGAAGTGAAAAGGTTTTCCGATTCTGACAAGATCTCTTCCGCCGTTACCGGATATTCGAGTTAACTCTAATGATTGCAGCTAATTACAGTGATAAAAAAGAAAACGGTTCGTCCCTGAATTCTGTAAATTACGTTCAGGACCTTAAATCGAAATTCCATATCCCGAATGGGCCCGACGGCCGGGAGGCTATCTACTTCACGGGAAACTCACTCGGGCTCCAGCCAAAGACCGCGCGAACGTACATTGAGCAGGAGATCGACGATTGGGCCCGGCTCGGCGTCGAAGGGCATATGAATGCACGCCACCCATGGCTTCCGTATCACGAATTCGTGACCGAACCTATGGCAAGGGTCGTGGGTGCGCTTCCGATCGAGACGGTCGTGATGAATTCGCTCACCGTCAATCTGCATTTGATGATGGTCTCGTTCTTCCGCCCCGCGGGGAAGCGGTGCAAGATCGTTATTGAGAAGGGAGCATTTCCGAGCGACCGGTACGCCGTCGTTTCGCAGTTGGGTTTTCACGGACTCGACCCCGGATCCTGCCTGATCGAGCTAACGCCACGCGATGGCGAAGCGACGCTAAGGACGGAGGATATCATCGAGGCCATCGAAGCAAATGGCGACCAGATCGCGCTTGTGCTGATGGGCGGGGTCAACTACTACACGGGCCAGGCTTTCGATATGAAGGCGATCACCGAGGCGGGTCACAGGGCCGGTGCGGTCGTGGGATTTGACCTCGCGCACGCGGCGGGAAACCTCGAACTGCGGCTTCACGACTGGGATGTCGATCTCGCCGTCTGGTGCTCGTACAAGTATCTTAATGCGGGCCCCGGAGCGATCGCCGGCGCGTTCGTTCACGAGCGTCATTCCCATTCGTTCGGCCTGCCGCGTTTCGCGGGTTGGTGGGGACACAACAAATCGACCCGGTTTCAGATGGGGCCGGATTTCGATCCGCTGCCCGGTGCGGAAGGCTGGCAGCTTTCAAACCCGCCGATATTCCAACTGGCCGCACTGCGTGCCTCGCTTGAGATCTTCGATGAGGTGGGTATGGCGAGCCTGCGTACGGCATCCATCGAGCTGACAGGACATCTGGAAAAGCTGCTGAAAGAGATGGGCAGCGACCGCATCTCGATAATAACGCCTGACGATCCGGCTCAACGCGGCTGTCAGCTCTCGATCCGCGTGAAGGATGCAGACCGGACTTTGTTTGACGCCATCACCGCTCGCGGCGTGGTCGCCGACTGGCGCGAACCGGATGTGATACGCGTTGCCCCCGTCCCGCTGTACAATGACCTTAGCGATGTGTCCCGATTTGCCGAGATCCTTCGTGCATGCCTGACCTAGGTTTTGTGTAGATGGGTTTCCCTTGAGATCGAAAAGGGGTCATCATTAGAAGACCATGATCCGCGCGACCATAAACGGAATAGATGCGAAGTTCCCGGACGGGGTGACGGTCCTTGCGGCGGCGCGGGCGGCGGGAAATGAAATTCCCACGTTGTGCAGCGACGACCGCCTCGAACCTATAGGCGCTTGCCGGATGTGCCTCGTGGATATTCGAGGTGCGGCACATGAAACGGTCTCCTGCACTTCCCCGCTGCGGGATGGGATGGTGATCGAAACCCATACGGACAAGATCGAAGCGGCAAGAAAATGGAACCTCCGAATGCTTGCCAGAAAGTATCCGGCCGACGCGTTCACCCGATTTCCCGAAAAGCCCTTTCACAAGATCGTTCGCCGATACGGCCTGACGCAGGCCGACTTTGCTCCGCCGAACGGCGCTCATATAGACAATTCGCATACGTACATCGCGGTCGATATGTCGCGTTGTATCGATTGTTTTGCATGTATCCGGATCTGTGCCGATGTCCAGGGACAATTCGTCTGGAAGGTGTTCGGGCGGGGAGAAGATTCACATATCGTTCCCGATTCGTTCGGCGAGTTCGGTGCGAGTTCGTGCGTATCATGCGGCGCGTGTTCCGACGCGTGTCCTACGGGGGCGCTCGAGGACAAGTCCGTGATCGAACACGGCACGCCGACCGATCTGGTCCGCACAACCTGCCCATATTGCGGAACCGGATGTGAGATGAATGTCGGTGTGCGCGGGGACAAGATCGTTCAGGTAAAGCCGGTAAATGACGCTCCGGTGAGCGCGGGCCATCTCTGTGTAAAAGGCCGGTACGCTTTCGACTTTAACAACGCCGGCGACCGAATAACCCAGCCAATGATCCGCATAAACGGTGAGTGGCATGACGTTTCGTGGGATCGGGCGATCGCCCATATCGCCGAACGGCTTACAGCAATAAAGAACCAGCATGGCCCCGACAGCATCGCGCTGCTTGGTTCGTCGCGGGCGACGAATGAGGAGAATTACGTCACGCAGAAGTTTGCACGGGTCGTGATAGGAACGAACAACGTCGATTGCTGCGCCCGCGTTTGCCATACACCGACGGCGGCGGCGATGAAAATGATGATCGGCACCGGCGCCGCGACAAATTCTTTCGACGATATCGAGATCGCCCGCACAATTATGCTCTGCGGGGCAAACCCCACCGAGAATCATCCGATCGCCGGAGCACGGATCAAACAGGCCATTATCAGGAATGGCACAAAGCTGATCATTATAGATCCGCGCAGGACCGAGCTGACGAAATACGCCGATGTTCATCTGCAACTGAGGCCCGGGACCAATATCCCGCTTTTCAATTCACTGGCGCACGCGATCATCGACGAAGGCCTCGCCGATTTGGACTTTATACGCGACCGCGTGACCGAGTATGACGAATACCGATCGTTCGTCGCCGACTATTCGCCCGAAGCCGTCGCTGAGATATGCGGCGTGCAGGCCGAGGCGATCCGGCAGGCCGCACGCATTTATGCTTCTGAAAAACCGGCGATGTCGATGCATGGCCTCGGAATGACCGAACATTTCCAAGGGACCGAAGGGGTAATGTGTATCGTGAATCTTGCTCTGCTGACCGGAAATATCGGAAAGCGGGGCTCGGGCGTAAACCCGCTTCGGGGCCAGAACAACGTCCAGGGAGCCGCGCAGATGGGATGCGATCCCGGCATTCTCACCGGCTCGATCGGCATAGAGGAAGGCCGCGGTCTGTTCGAAGGCGTTTGGAGTTCGCCCATCCCCTCCAGAAAGGGGCTCAACCAGCTTCAAATGGTCGATTCAGCGGGGACGGGAGAACTAAAGGCTCTTTGGGCAATTGGGTACGATGTATTTTTCTCGAATGCGAACGGGCATGAGACCGAGAGGTCCCTGCGAGAACTCGACTTCGTCATCGTTCAGGACATGTTCATGAACGAGACCGCCGAGCGTTTTGCCGACGTTTTTCTGCCTGCCGCGACGTCATTTGAAAAAGATGGCACTTTCATGAACGCAGAACGCCGCGTCCAGCGTGTGCGAAAAGTTCTGGAACCTCGCGGAAACGCCCGGTCCGATTGGGAGATCGTCTGTGACATTGCTCGGGCCATGGACTTCGGCGAGCACTTCAGATTCGGATCGGCAGAGGAAATATGGGACGAGGTCAGGGCGGTGTGGCCGGCCAGCCGCGGCATAACCTACGAGCGTCTCGACAAACAGGGAGTGCAGTGGCCCTGCATGGATGAGGACGATCCGGGCCAGGAAGTTCTTCACGAAGAGTCGTTTTCCGGCTCGAAGACGGCTGCGCTGCGCCGCATAAAATATCGTCCTACGCCCGAACGGATCTCCGACGAATACCCATTCCTATTAACGACCGGCCGGGTACTCGAACACTTCAACGCCGGTACGATGACCATGCGAACTCCCAACCGTGAGCTTCGCCCGACCGATCGGCTGATGATCTCGCCGGAAGACAGCGAGGCCCTCGGCTTCGCGAACGGGGAGACCGTCCGCCTCGAGAGCCGGCACGGCCAAGCTGCAATTCCGATCGAGGTCACAAGCAAGGTCCGGCGCGGCGAACTTTTCGCAAGTTTTCACGATATCGCGATCTTTTTGAACTACGCCACGGGCCCGACGCGAGATCGCTTCACACTTGCTCCGGAATATAAGGTCACGGCCGTTCGCCTTCAAAAGATCTCGCAGGATGCCTGACCAGAAGATCGTCATTATCGGAGCGGGTCTCAGCGGATCGCTGCTTGCCATTTACCTTGCCCGCCGCGGCTTTGCGGTCGACGTTTTCGAGGCGCGCGGCGATATGCGGATGGAAACAACGGCGTCGGGGCGGTCGATCAATCTTGCTTTGTCCGACCGCGGCATCGCGGCGCTTCGCGAGGTCGGGATGGACGAATATATGCTCGCTGAGGCTGTGCCGATGTACGGGCGGATGATCCATCCCGTTTCGGGCGAAACCAAGCTGCTTCCGTACAGCGGGAGGCAAGGCGAGTACATCAACTCGGTCTCGCGGTCCGGTTTGAACATCGCCCTGATGAACGCGGCTGAGAAGCACGATGGCGTAACCTTTCATTTTGAAGAGCGGTGCGTCGGCTTCGACTGTGTAAACGCGGTCGCGGAGTTTTCCTCCGGACGATCGGTCGAGGCTGATACCGTGATCGCCACAGACGGAGCCGGATCTGCGGTTCGCCATTCGATGATGAACGGCGGTGTCGAGCGGTTCGACTTCTCTCAGACGTGGCTCGAACAAGGCTACAAGGAACTGCATATTCCTCCCGGACCGAACGGAGAGTTCAGGCTCGAAAAGAACGCCCTCCACATCTGGCCGCGGCATAAATTCATGATGATCGCACTGCCGAATTTTGACGGCAGTTTCACCTGCACACTATTTCTTGCACACAGAGGCGGAAACCCAGGCGGTAGCGAGGGTGCCCCTGAATTCGCTGACGACGCACCACTCCCTGCGGGTCGCGATTCCGCCTCGAGCTTCGATTCGCTGACCGACGAAGCCGCCGTCATCGAATTCTTCGGCCGAGAATTCCCGGACGCCGTTCCGCTGATGCCGACTCTCGTAAATGATTTTTTTCACAACCCGACCGGCAATCTCGGCACGATCGGGTGCTGGCCGTGGAACGCCGATGGGAAGGCCCTGCTCCTCGGCGATTCGGCACACGCGATGGTCCCCTTCTATGGACAAGGAATGAACTGCGCTTTTGAGGATGTGCGTGTTCTGGACAGGTTGGTCGAGGAGGAGATCTCTACCGCCGAAAGATCAGGGTTGAACTGGAAAGCGGTTTTTGAAAGATTCGGCTCCCTTCGGAAACCCAATGCCGACGCCATCCAGAACATGGCGGAAGAGAACTTCTACGAGATGCGCGACGCGACGGCCGACCCCATCTTTCAACGCAAACGCGAACTCGAGACAAGGCTTGAACAGACGTATCCGGATTACTTCTCAAAATACTCAATGGTCACGTTTCGAGAGGATCTTCCATACTCGGTGGCAAAAGAAAAGGGGAACGCGCAGGATCGGCTGCTGATGGAAATATCGTCGAAGGCCTCCAGCGTGGATGAGATCGAACTCGATCAGGTCATTCGCCAGGTCAGAGATCTGGATCAATGAGAACGGCTATCTCCGGACCAGCCGCTCTCGTCGAGGATGTCTCGTTAACCGCCGCTTCCATACGGCCTGGTAATGATCTCGAGACTATGGCCGCTCGGGTCATTGAAATACAGTCCACGGCCGCCATCGTTATTGTTGATCTCGTTCGCTAATTGATGAAACGGATCAGCCCAAAATGGGATCGAGCGTTCCTGGATCAGCTCAAAGATGGCGTCAAACTCATTCTCATCCACGAGGAACGCATAGTGCTGAACTTCGATTTCGGAGTCTGAGTCCATGAAATCGAGTGTCACCCCGTTATCGAGCTGTACGACATCAAAATGCGCGTACCGGCGAGGTGGCTCAAGGCCGAGTAGCTCGCTAAGAAATACGGCAGACCTCCGCTGATCCCTGGAGTGGACGATAGTGTGGTTTAGCCCGATGCTCATACTGCTGTTGCGTTCGCAAACTGTCCCGGCTGATAAGAACCCGCAGGCGTACGGAAAGCGATATTAAATCGGTTCCACACGTTTATCGAGGTAACGGCCAGGGTCAGGTCCAAGAGTTCTTCGTCGCTAAACTCATTTTTCGCCGTTTGGAAGACGTCGTCGGGCACCTGCCCGTTCGGCAAGGTCGTCACTGCTTCAGCCCATGCGAAGGCTGCCTTTTCGCGTGCCGTGAAAAGATCGGTCTCGCGCCAGGCCGATATCAGATAGATGCGCTGTTCGGATTCTCCCTCGTGACGGAGGTCTTTCGAATGCATATCGAGGCAATACGCGCAGCCGTTGATCTGAGACACGCGGTACTCGATCAGGTGAAGCAGTTTTTTGTCGATCGGCGACCTTGCAAGATATGCGGCGATGCCGAAAACCGGTGCAAGTGTTTGTTTTCCTTTCTCGATCAAATTTATCCGTGGTTCCATATTAATACTCCTATTATTTCAAGTTGACGGCCACTATTGGCCTCCATAGGGTAAGACGGGCAAGGAGAACGAACGTGACACTATCTTGTATCTTCTTCGAGGGCTTTTAATTTATCCGGGTTCATCACGCGATAAATAGCGGTGATCTTTCCATCATGAGTCTCGAAAGTATTCACGGCAAAGGCCTTTCCATCGTAATACTCGACAATTCCCGGCTCACCGTTTATTTCTCTTATCTCATTGGTTATGTGTTCGGCTTGGCCACCGACGGCGATCGTGAACAGGCGGATGACGCGCCTGAGTCCGGTGATGACCTTTCGGGCTGCGGTGATCTTTCCGCCGCCGTCGCTTGTCACCGCTATCTCGGGGGAGAAGAGTGAGAGCAGCGACTTTTCGTCCGCCATATATGCTGCCACGGAAAATCGTTCGACGAGGGCCCGGTGCTCCTCACGATCAGGGCGGAAACGAGCCTTGTCCGCACGAACTCTTTCGCGGGCGCGATGAAGCATCTGGCGGACGGTAGGCACCTCTTTCTCCATCACATTCGCAATGTCGGAATACCCGAGGTCGAAAACGTCGTGAAGCAGCAAGACTGCCCGTTCCTGCGGCGAAAGCCGCTCAAGCATAACCATGAACGCCATGGATAGGCTCGACGCAAACTCTTGTTCTGCTTGAGGAGAACTTGCATTGTCGGCCACGAGCGGTTCGGGAAGCCAGGGGCCGATGTACGTCTCGCGCTTTGCCGAGGCCTTTCGCAGCCGATCGATAGAAAGCCGAGTAACGGCCGTAACGAGCCATGCTTCCGGATTCTCGATCGACCCTGTATCCGCGTTATGCCATCGAATGTAGGCTTCCTGCAATGCGTCGTCAGCATCGTCCCGAGTACCCAACATTCGGTACGCGAGGCCAAACAGCCGCCGCCGATGAGCGTCGAAGATATCAAGTTTTGACCTGGTGATTGTTGATTCCATCGATTCGATTCTAAAATAAAAGACGTCCGGGTCCGAAAAACGTGACAGACGCGTTCGTCATTTATGAAGTTCGACTTACAGACGTTTGAAAACATCGACATCTCGATACCTCTGCGATTCAATGGCGCGCAGCCGAATGCGTACGGCGTGCCGCATGCATCATCGGAACCCGTTCGGGCCGGGGAGCTTGTCGGCGACACGAGGCAGGGCGGGAGCGTGAATTTTGAGCAATATACGTTCATTCCCCACTGCAATGGAACGCACACCGAATGTGTCGGGCATATCACCGACGAGCGGATATCGTTGCGAGAATGTTTGCAGGATGTGATCGTATCGGCGGTTTTGGTGACGGTAGAGCCCGAGCGAGTCAATGATCACGCAGTGATCTCGGCCAGATCGTTCGGCAGCCACGTCACCGCGCCGCAAGCGGCGTTGCAGGCAGGGACGCTTGCGGTCCAGTCAGGAAAGGCCTTGATCGTCCGGACGCTGCCGAATGATGACTTCAAACTAACGGCCGAGTATGGCGAGGCTAATATCCCGCCTTATTTCACTGCCGAGGCGATGCTATTCATCGTCGAATGCGGATTCACGCATCTACTCGTTGACATGCCGTCGATCGACCGGCTGTTCGATGACGGGAAGCTTGCGAACCACCGGATCTTTTGGAATGTCGAACCGGGCAGCCGCCAAGTGAATGCGGACACCAGGATTCACAGCACTATTACCGAAATGATCTATGTTCCGAACGAGGTCGAGGACGGCGAGTATCTGTTGAATCTGCAGATCGCACCGTTCGAATCCGACTGCGCGCCGAGCCGGCCTATCTTGCTGCGGTAACGGTATTCCGAGATCACTTCAAGGCGTTTTCAAGCGCGGTTTTCAGGTCGGAGTACTTAAATTCATAGCCAGCGTCATTCATTCGCTTCGGGATGACGCGGGTCGAATCGAGCAGCAGTGCATCGCCCATTTCGCCAAAGACCATATGTACGGCGAATTCGGGCAGCGGCAGGAATGTCGGGCGGTAGAGAACGCTGCCCAGGGTCTTGGTGAATTCCTCGTTGGTTACCGGGTTGGGTGCGGTGTTGTTGACGGCGCCGCGAACGGTCTCATTCTCGAGCACGTAGTTGATGATGCCGACGACGTCATCGAGCGAGATCCAGCTCATCCATTGTTTCCCGTCACCGATCACGCCGCCGACGCCAAGTTTGAAGGGCGTCAACATCGTCGCAAGAGCCCCGCCGTCTTTCGAAAGAACGATGCCTGTCCGGAGCAAAACGGTGCGGATGCCAAGGTCTTCGGCCCGTCGAGACTCGGCCTCCCATTCCTTGCAGACCTCAGCGAGAAACGTCTTACCGGCGGGGCTCGATTCCGTCATCTCTTCGTCGCCGCGGTCGCCGTAAAACCCGATCGCAGAACCTGAAATGAATACTCTCGGCTTCGCTTTCAATTTGTCGAATGTCTCGATCATCGAGCGCGTGCCGAAAACACGGCTGTCGCGGATCGCCTTTTTCTTTTCATCGGTCCAACGTAATCCGGCTATGTTCTCGCCGGCGAGATGGATCACCGCGTCCAACCCCTCAAGCCGATCGAGATCCGCATCGCGAAAGCCGGTATCCGCGTCCCATTGAATATGAGATGTATCCTTTGGCTCGCGGCGCGATGCGAGCAGCATCTCGTAGCCCTTCGCCGCACACGACTTCTGCAACGCCTTGCCGATCAGGCCGCTGGCTCCAGTGATAAGGATCTTCATTTCCTTAGTTTGTTATGAACAAGGTCAGTAAGCAAGCGCATTTCCCGCTCGGAGAGTTGTGTGCGGAAGGGCGTCATACCGTTTCCGCCCTCTGATATCTGCTTGTAGATCTCGGCCTCGGATCTGAATTTGAATTCTCCTGTGCGCAGGCTCGGGACTTTGGTGCCGTCGTCGAGGGTCTTTCCGTCGGCCTCCTGTCCATGGCAGATGGCGCAGTTCTGCCTAAATAAGGACGCGTCGTAGTCCCTGCTGGAGGCGATGGAAAATCTGCCTGACTGCGGGTCGAAACAAGCCGACAGGCAGCCAATTGCAAATACCGCGATCACGATCAGCTTTGTGCGAAACATCTATTGGGAGTGTTACGCAATCATCCGGCCTAATCAAAGTGCGAAAGATCAGATCCGCTTCAAAACCGGATCAGAATTCAGCCTACTTCAACCTATGCCGACCTCCTGACGCAAAGCCAATTTTGAGATCTTGCCCGTGTTCCCGATCGGAAGGCTGTCGCGAAACTCAACGTATCGCGGATACTTATTTGCGGCGAACTGCTCGCGGCACCAATCGATGAAGGCCGCGTCGGAGAGTTGTGCACCTTCCTTTAGCACCAGATACGCTTTTACTTCTTCACCCAAGCGGTCATCCGGCACACCGATCACGGCACAGAGCGAGACTGCCGGGTGCGTCATGATGACCTCCTCGAGTTCACGCGGATAGACGTTGTAGCCGCCGCGAAGGATCATATCCTTTTTGCGGTCGACGATCGACAGATAGCCCTCTTCGTCCATGATGCCGATGTCGCCGGTGTGAAACCATCCGTCCTTAAAGGCCTCGGCCGTCGCCTCCGGACGTTTGTAATAGCCCTTCATCACGTTCGTACCGCGGATAAGGACCTCGCCCCGTTCTCCACGCGGGACCTCTTTGCCGTCCTCATCGGCGCAGGCCACCTCGACACCAAAGATCGCCTGGCCGACCGTTCCGGGTTTCGACGGTTTTTGAAAATGATTGAATGTTGCAAGGGGCGACGTTTCGCTGAGGCCGTAGCCCTCCATCACGCGAACGCCGAACTTCTGCTCAAAGGCCTTCATGACCTCGACGGGCATCGGTGCTCCGCCCGAGGTGCAGACCTTCATATTTTCCATTATGGGCTCGATATCGTAACCCTCTTCCTTGACGTACTTCAGAAGCGCCCAGTACATTGTCGGGACGCCGACCCAAAAATTGACCTTTTCTTTGACCATCACATCAAGCGTCGCTTTGGGTTCGAACCTCGGCAGCAGCACCACGCGGTTGCCGGCATAGATGTTCGTATTCATCTGCACGGTTTGGCCCGTAGTGTGGAACAACGGCAAAGTGATCAGAACTGTTTTGTGAACTCCGTCCGTATTGTCCAAAACGGGCAGATGGATGCTGTATGTCGTAACGACGTTCGACCACAGGTTCAAGTGGGTCAGCTCGGCGCCTTTTGGCTGTCCGGTCGTTCCCGAAGTGTACAGGATCGCGCACGTGTCGTCGGGAGCGGTCGGGTAGGTCTCGAACTTATCGGACTCGTCGAATATCAGCTCACCCAGCGTCTTGTGGCCCTCGAACGGTGCGGGTCCCTCGGGGCCTTTTGTCATTACGACCAGATGCTCACACGAATCGACCCTGTCGAACGCGTCCTTGGCGTGCTGGCCCATCTGCAATTCCGGCGTGCCTTCAAATGCGAAGATGGCTTTAGCGTCAGAATCGCGAAGCTGGTACTCGATCTCACGTGCCGTAAAGAGGACGCACGTCGGAACGACAACTGCCCCGGCCTTCATGATCCCGTAATAGACGATCGGGAAATATGGCAGGTTTGGGCAAAGCAACGCAACCTTGTCGTTGTGTCCGATACCCATGGAAACGAGGGCATTCGCGACCTTATTCGACATAGCCTCAAGCTGACCGTAGTTCAAACGCGTCTCATTCCAGACGATAGCTTCCCGTTCCGGCGAAAGCCGTGCGTGATGCGTGACGATAGATGCAAGATTCAATGTGGTTACATTGCTCATATAACGTTGCCAGATTGTCTCCTAAGTTTGCCGAACGGTCGTGAATGGTACCGGTATTATACCCATAAAACCGCCGGACGCCGAAGATTTTGGCGGGATCAGCTGACCGCCTCAGACACTGACGATGGGTCGATATGCTCGCCCGACGAGATCGTTTCGCCTTTCTTTTGGATCGAATGAAGCCGCCATTCTTCACGCTGCTCCGGAAAGTCGCTGCGGAAATGACCGCCCCGAGACTCTTCGCGCCAGAGAGCAGCCCGAGCTACGAGCAGGGCGAGAGTGACAAAATTTCGCGAGGAGGTGCTCAGGCTCGAGCGTTCGATCTGCTCGAATTCGGAGATCGCACGTCTTAACGATCCCTTATCACGCAGAATTCCAACACGTTCCCACATCACGCGTTTGACGCGTTTCTTGACCGCGGTCGAGACCGCTCCGGATCCCAAGATCCGGTCTCCGGGCTCGCCAACTGATAGATCTGTGCCTTGAACATTGAACTCTGAACAGTCGGCTGCTGCCGCCGCTCCCGCACGGGCCCCGAAAACGAGCCCCTCGAGCAGCGAGTTCGAAGCGAGGCGGTTAGCCCCGTGAACACCCGTGCAGGTCACCTCGCCGGCTCCGTACAGCCCTGGCACGGTCGAGCGGCCGTGAAGGTCCGTGCGGATACCTCCCATGCAATAGTGCGATGCGGGGGAAACCGGAAGCATGTCTTTTGAGATATTCAGGCCGTATGCCGCACAGGTCTCGTAGATCTTTGGAAAGCGATGTTTGAGAAATTCTTCGTCGAGCGCGGTCATATCAAGAAATACGTTTCGCGAACCGACGCGTCGCATCTCGGCCACGATCGAGCGGGAGACGATGTCGCGCGGAGCGAGTTCCAGGCGTTCGTCGTACCGCTCCATAAAGCGCTCGCCGTGGGTGTTTCGAAGTATCCCGCCTTCGCCCCGCATCGCTTCGCTTAACAAGAATCGGGGAGCCCCATCGATGCTGAGCGCGGTCGGATGAAACTGTATGAACTCCATGTCCGCCATCTCAGCACCCGCGAAATATGCCATCGCCATCCCATCGCCGGTAGCCACTGTCGGATTGGTGGTATGCAAGTAAAGCTGGCCCGCGCCGCCGGTGCACATGATCACGGCCTTGCCCCTGATCTCACGCGGGCTGCGAAGGATCGGATCGAGAAACCGGACACCCGTACAGCGGCCGTCATCGACGATCAGGCTCTCGGTATGTGCGAACGGCAACAGGTTTATCGTCTTCTCTTGGCGGGCACGCGCGATAAGCGAACGTACGAACTCGGCTCCCGTAGAGTCTCCGTGAGCGTGCAAAATTCGCCGACGCGAATGTGCCGCCTCTTGCGTGAAAACGAGTTTGCCGCCCTCGCGGTCAAACTCAGTTCCCCATTCGATAAGCTGCTTGACGAATTTCGTGCCCTCGGTTACCAGTACCTCGACCGCCTTGATATCGCACAGCCCTGCGCCGGCAATCAATGTGTCGCCTTCGTGAAGGTCTGCATCGTCGTCCTCCGAGAGTACAACGGCGACGCCGCCCTGGGCGTATTCGGTATTGGACTCGCTCGCCTTATCCTTTGTGAGGACCGTGACCGCGGCACCCGTTTCCGCGAGTGCTATCGACGCCCGAAGTCCGGCGACCCCGCTCCCTATGACGATAAAGTCGGTAACCAGAGACATTAACGAGAATGTAACAAATTACGGACCTTGCCGCTAATTTCTTGTCGAAATCTAAAAGGCCCCCTTCGTCAGGTTGACGTCGTACTCAAGGTAGGCCTTTAAGCTGCAACAAAACTGCATCCATCCGGCACAGTTGTCGTAGGAATTTTTGAGGCCAATTTCGGTCTGCTCCCAGCCTGTTTCGCTCACCGAGACCATCGTTTGGTCGGTCCCAATTGCTTCAAACCGGATCTCGACCCGCGTCATCGTATTCCCGTCGTGTGCGAGCCACTCGAAGGCGATCAGCTCATTCTCGACCAATTCTTTGACGTGTACCTGATAGGCGGTGGGCCAGTAGTCCCACTCCTAGGTGACCGTCGTACCCGAGTCGAGCCGGCCGCTTGCGCTCTTTGTGGCAAAGTACTTCTCGAGCTGTCGCGGATTGTATACCGCGTCGAAGACCTCTGCGATCGGCCGCTGGATCTTGGTCTGAACTTTGAACTTTAGGTCCATTGATGCTCACCCCATGCCGATCACGCGCTGGCAGTTCCGTGATGGTCCGAAGCCTTATAGAGACCGGCATAGGCTCCCTTTCGAAGGTCTATCCCGTGTTCGACATAAGCCTTCAAAGCCGAAATCATCTGCGACCATCCCATGCAATTCAGATAAGAGCTGTCTAGGTCCGCCTGAGTCTCGCGCCAACCGGTCTCGCTGATGCGGACGATCGTGTCGTCACCATCAGCCTCGAATTGCATTTCGACATGAGTTTGCAGCCCTTTCGCGCCTTCCCAGCCAAGTTCAATGAGTTGATTCGGTATAACCCTTTTAACGTCAACGGGAAACTTGATCTTCTCGTCGCCGGGATCATCGGCGAACGCCCATTCCATAGTTGTGCCCTCGACCAACGGCGCGCTTGCACCGCCGTTGGTGAAGTAGCCGCTCAGCTTCGACGGGTTGTATACCGCATCGAAAACCTCTGCGACAGGCCTTTGTATTTTTGTCTGCACTTTGAACTTTAATTCCATAATTTCTCCCCTTGTCCAGAGTGCGAGCTTCAGCTCGTACCGCCTCACCCAGAAACGCCTCTTCGATAAATAGAAGGGCCCGGTGAATCGCGCACTCTGAACTTTTCAAGAGCGCTGAGTATATGTTATATTTTTATAACATGTCAAGAGAAAAAAATGACGATCTTATTTACAAGGCATTGGCGGACAGCCGGCGCCGTGAGATCCTCGATCTCTTGAAAGACGAGCCGATGACGACCGGCGACATCTGCACAAGGCTCGAGCCTCTCGACCGGTGCACGGTGATGCAACATCTACGAGTTCTCGAAAATGCGGGGCTTGTGTTTACTAAAAAGAATGGCCGTTACAAGTGGAATTATCTTAACTCCGTACCGATCCGCGAGATCTATGAGAGATGGATAAACAAATATGCCTCCCGGAGCGTTGAAATTCTGGCAAAACTCAAACGCGATCTGGAGAGCGAGGCCGGTTAAAGATCTCAAAAAGGGCACGCTGAAGTTGATCAACGTGCCCTTTCCAGTTATATAGATCCGGTATTACATCGGGATCTTGAGTTCCTGACCCGGATAGATCTTGTCCGGATCATTCAGGATGTCGCGGTTGTGGTCCCAGATCGACTTCCAGGGAATGCCGTACTTCTTACCTATCTTTGTAAGGTTATCACCCGATTCGACCGTATATGTGTGCATTCCGCCGCCGGCCGCATCGCCGCCGGTGGAAATGTTCAAAATAAGGTCGCCGGTACGAAATTCCGGATCGAGCCGTTCGTATTCATCCCAGAGCTGCTGTTTGGCTTCGGCACTTGGTGCCGTGCCGGTCACGATCAGCGTGCCATTATCACCTTCCGTTAGTTCGTAGGTGGTTCCGTTCTGGTTGGCAAGCTCAAGAAGCGATTGATATTTTTCCTGTGCTGACATCGTAGTTCCTCCTTGTTTAGCTGCCTTTCTTAAGTTGGTTGTCGATCCCGGTTATCCCCGATTGCTGGATGACCTGGATACATTGTGCGTACTTGGCTCCGGGAACATTACCCGAAACCGTGACCTTTCCACCGACCACTGTGACCGAAGCTCCTTCGCACCCCGCTTTCTTGAGGTCCTCCGTGATCTTACCGGTCAGAGCCGGATCGGCAGCAGCTGGAGTCGCGACCGGCAGTGGCTTGGTCGTCAGGCTATTGGTCACCGACTTGATGCCCTCGACCGACTTTGCAGAGGCCTCTGCTTTTGACTTCACGGTAACGTCGGCCACCTCGCCGGTAAGCGTCGCGACACCGTCTTTTACCGTGGCTGTCACACCTGTAACACCGTCAGCCTTGAGCTTGTCGTTCACGGCAGTTGCGAGGTCGGCATCGCTTTTTCCACATGCTGCGGCCATCATCGCGACGGCCAACATTAAAACAGTTAAAAACTTAACTTTCATTTTCCCTCCTGAAAAACGTAGTTCGTAGGATTTGAAACAATTCCTCGACGGCCGAGCATATCGACACGCGGGCTGGGAATCGGCAGCCAAGAGTTTTTGCTTGAGATCGGTCTTCGATTGACTTCATATTGATTCATACAGCGGGTTTTTTCAACCCTAATTTCCGGAATTCAGGAAAACACCTGTTCGGCAATTTCGAGAGCGATGTCGTAGGAATTAAGGCCGCGTCTAACGATAAAGTGCCAATCTGCAAGACAGTAAACGCTCTTACGCGTGTCAAAAAGTGCCCTTGCCGCTTCCTTATTCTTTGCCAGCGGCCTTTCCTTTCGCGACTTGGATATATTGGCCCAGCAATGGTCAAAGCTGGACTCCAGCCAGATCGAGATTATCTTCTTTTCCGCTATCAGGCCGCGGTTGCGTTCGAGGGTCCAGGTGCCGCCGCCAAGCGAGATGATCCGTGCGCTTGTCTCATTCAAGACACGTATAAGGTTTTGGGTCTCGATCTCCCTGTAGGCCGGCTCGCCATCGCTTGTGAAGATATCAGCAATGGTCCGGCCCGTATTCTTCTCGATAAAGGCGTCGAGATCGATCCGCTCGCACTTTAGGATCGAAGCGAGGTGGCGCGCGACACTGGACTTGCCGACGCCCATGAACCCGGTGAGGGCCACACGCTTTTCGGTGTTGTTGGAGCCGTGGTCGATCATCTTGCGATAATTGTAGATCCTAGAGTCCGATAAAACGCGGGGTAAGAGACAGCGGCACAGCCGGCGTCCACGATCTCCGTCTCGCCCTCGGCAAACAGAGCCGCGACCGAAAACGCCATTGCGATCCGATGGTCACCGAACGAATCGACGACCGCTCCCCGAAGATCCGACGGCCCGACACGGAGACCGTCCTCAAACTCCTCTACATCGGCCCCCATTCGCCTCAGGTTCTCGACGACAGCCGAGATCCGGTCGGATTCCTTTACCCTCAGTTCTTTGGCGTCCCTGATCTCGATACCCGAAACAGCCTGCGTTCCCAGCACGGCAAGTATCGGGATCTCATCGATCACGTTCGCGACGATCTTTCCGTCGATCCGGGGACCGGCGGCATTGGGCCTTTCCGTTCCGCGAACAGTAAGCGTGCCGACGGGTTCTCCGTCGGATCCGCCCTCATCAGATATCTGCATATCGACGCCGAAACGGCGAAGAACTTCAATGATGCCGGTCCGTGTCGGATTCAGGCCGACACCCGGCATTTCGATCCGTGACCCCTCAAGGCAGGCCGCGGCGACCATAAAGAACGAGGCAGACGAAACATCCGAAGGGACGCGGAAATCACAGGCCTCGAGTTGTGAGCCGCCGGGGACCGTGATCCTCCTACCGCCGGCGACCTCATCTACCCGGACGTCGACCCCGAACGCTCTTAACATTCGCTCGGTGTGGTCGCGCGTGGGGATCGGCTCGATCACTGAAGTGTCGCCATCGGCGAGAAGGCCGGCCAGGAGGATAGAAGATTTCAGTTGGGCTGAGGCTACCGGGAGCGTGAATTCGATGGGTAATAGGGGCTTGCGTCCGCTGATCCGCAAGGGTGCGTGGCCATCATCCGACTCGACGGACGCGCCCATTTCGGTAAGCGGACCGATTATCCGCTTCATCGGGCGGCCGCTAAGCGACGCGTCGCCCACAAGGGTGGAAGAAAACGGCTGCCCGGCCAACAGGCCCGCCATTAGCCTCATCGTCGTTCCGCTGTTGCCGCAGTCCAACGGGCGTTCGGGGGGCCTCCATCCATTTTTTGCCGCTCCAATAACCGTAACGGCGGCGCCGGAAGTTTCGATCCGGACACCCAGCGCCGAGAGGCAATTGAGAGTGGAGGAGCAATCTTCGCTCGAAGCAAAGTTTTCGATCCGGCTCGTTCCATCGGCCATTGCTGCCAACATCGCGGCACGGTGGGAGATGGATTTGTCGCCCGGCAGAACCACAATTCCCGCCACACGCATGGCCTTCGAAAGCTTCATTGGTTACATTTTAGACCGAACAGGCCGCGTTTGTCTTGACAGGCAGCTTGGCAAACCTTTACCTTACAGACAATTAATTGTGACATTTAGGGAAGAATTCAACCTGCCGAGCCGCATCGAATCCGTTGATGAGGCGGCGCTGAGAGCGGACGATTTCGCAAGAAAGTCGGGTTTGGGCGACGACTTCATCTCGTCGATCGACCTTGCCGTGCGCGAGTCGGTCGCAAATGCCGTCAAACATGGGAACAGGTTTGACGAATCGAAACCGGTAGAGATCCGGCTAGAGCGAACGGACGCGGGCTTTGAAATGACCGTGCGCGACCATGGCAGCGGGTTCGACGTCAACGACATACCCGATCCGACCGATCCGGCCAACCTGCTAAAGGCGAGCGGCCGCGGCATTCTCTTTATGAGGGCGTTCATGGATGAGGTCGATTGGGCGGAGACAAATGGCGGCGGCACGACCGTTCATATGGTCAAACGGCTGTAATAAGAGGTTTGCGATTTGGACAATTGCCAGCTAACTGGTCTAAAATCTGCTATCAATTCAAGATAAACAACTAGGAGAGAACAATGTCTGATATCAATATTTCGGAACGCCAGGCCGGCGATGTAACGATCCTTGACCTCGAAGGCAAGGTCACGATCGGGGAAGGGAGTGTAGCTCTCCGAAACGCTATTCGCCGCCTTCTCGGCGAAGGCAAGAACAAGATCCTCCTGAACCTTGGGAAGGTCGGTTACATCGATTCGAGCGGCATCGGCGAACTGGTTTCGAGTTTTACGGCCGTGAATAAAGAAGGCGGAACGCTGAAGCTTCTGAATCTGACGCAAAAGATCCAGGATCTGCTTGCGATCACAAAGCTTCTGACCGTTTTCGACGTTTACGATGATGAGGCGAGCGCATTGGCGAGCTATAACTAGGCGCTGGCTGCGTGGGTTCGCATTTGCAAAGGGGCGAGTGAAACAAGGTTTCTCTTGCCCTTTTGCTTTGGATAGGTGCATCCCTAAAGAGCTATAATTCATCATTATCAATTGCCCCGTTAGCTGAGGTCCAATGAGATCATTCGTATTCCTGCTTTTAGTTTCGCTTTTGCCGTTTGCGGCTCCTGCTCAGAACGTTCCGACCGGTTTCGACCTCTCGAATCACGGTGTACGCATCGAGCCTGACAAACGCGTCATGGCGGTGCTGGCAACGCTCGAGGCCGCGCGAACGACCGATGCCACCGGCAATTTCGTGCCCGTAATCAATACTCCGCTGTCACAACAGGGCGCTCAATTTCGGGAACTGCTCCGTAGCGACCTGGCCGCACTGAACGACGACCTTAGGCAAAAGATCTCGAGTTTCGTGATCGGGCATAAACGCAGAAATCCTGACAAGACCGACGCAGAATTGATCTCTGCCTTTGTCTCGATGGCGTATGCACTATCGCCGGCGCCGGAACTCGCCGATCCGGTTGTAACGAACGACCTGCCGGGAAGCCTTCTGGATGTTCTGGATTTTGCCCCGCTCGTTCGCGACTTTTACCGCCGGTCCAGCTTTGCCGGAAATCTTCCGGAATACATAAGATCCTACAATTCGGCAGCGGACGCGAAGATCCGAAACTCGGCACGCGAGATGGTGAGCGAACTCTTGAATTATCTGCACACGCGGCCGCAGCTGATCGTCATCGAACGCATTTCTACCGAAACGCAGAGAACCAAGAAAACGACTCTCAAGAACGTCGAATTACGTGAGCGTGAGCGAAAGTTCAACATCGTGCCCGAACTGTTGTCGCCGGCTGGCAATATCAATTTCATCAACGTAAAGGACGATTATTATGTGGTCCTTTCGCCGGATATCGACCTTGTGCAATCAGACGTGCGCCGGGCGTTCCTGCAGTTCGTCGTCGACCCGATCGTCCTCTCGAACGCCAAGGACATAGCGACGATCCGTGACGGCGTAAAGAAGATCCTGGACGAACGCCGCGCGGCGAACCCCTCGATCTCACCGGACGTCTACCTGACGATCTCGAGATCGCTTGTCGCGGCCATCGACGCCAAACAACTGGAGAGCGTAAAGGTACGCATCGCGACCGATCAGGCTCGTGCGAAGATCGCGCAGATGGGCGGTTCGGACCCGACCAAGGCGGTGGCCGCAGAACTCGAACTTTTCAAGAAACAGGCAGCGGACGAAACCTACTTGAGCCTTTCGGAAGATCACGAAAAAGGGGCCGTGCTCGCATTCTATTTTGCGGAACAACTGAAGGGAGTTGAGGAATCTGGCGTGGACATCGCGGCCGCGATGCGCGAGATGATACTCTCATTTGATCCGGCAAAGGAAGCGGGCCGTTACGACCGGTATGCAGATGCCCGAAAGCGAGCCCTGGAAGCACGCGAGGATCGGAGAAAGAACATCGCAGCGGGGACGGCGGCACCGGCGGAAAATCCTGTAACGAACAAGCTGCTCGAGATTCAGAAGGTCGTCGAGGCGAAAGATTATTCAAAAGCCGAGGCCGATCTGAAACAGCTCCTCAAGGACAATCCGTCAGAGCCGCGCGTTTATTATAACCTCGGACGCGTCGCGAGCCTTACAGCGGTTGACATCGCAGAACCGGAACAGCAGGCTGCCAAACTTCTGGAGGCAAAGGTCGCCTACGAGAACGTGATCCGCGTCGCCCAGTCGCAACCGGTCGATCCGGCACTCAGATCCCTTGCGTATGTTGCCCTCGCAAAGATCTATGAGTTTTTCGATAACAAAGCCTATGCGATGGGCCTCTACGACGCCGCGATCAAGTTAGACGATGTGGCTGGCGGAGCATTCAAGGAGGCCATAGCCGCGAAACAAAGGTTATTGAAGGAGCAATAGATCCTCAGCCTAATCGAGTCAGAGAAGGCAAAGCCGTAAGATCGGGTTTTGCCTTTTTTGCATTCTGCTTTTTACTTTTCAATTTGCAGCACCTAACTTGGAAATGTGACAACATCCAGGTCCCATAGCGGTTACGCCGCACTTATCGGCCGGCCGAACGCCGGAAAATCCACGCTTCTCAACCGCATTGTCGGCGAAAAGATCGCGGCCGTATCGAACAAACCGCAAACGACACGCCACCGGATCAAAGGAATATTCACAAATGAAAGCGGCCAGGTCGTTTTTGTGGATACGCCGGGCGTTCACAAGCCCGGACACTTGCTGAATCGGCGGATGATGGCCGCCGTTCACGACGCGATCATGTCCGTGGACGTCGTCGTCTTGATGCGTGACGCAAGCGTCTCGACCGGCAATGGCGACAGGTTCGTTCTCGAACTGGTAAAGCAGTCCGGCAAAACTTCGATCCTGGTTCTGAACAAGATAGACAAGGTAAAAAACAAAGCCGAACTCTTGCCGCTGATCGAGTTCTACGCGAATGAGCACGATTTCGCCGAGATCATCCCTGTCTCCGCATTGAAGGGTGATGCCGTCGAGGACCTGCTCGGCCAGATAGTAAAGCATCTGCCCGAGGGCGAACCGATCTTTTCGGTGGATGAGCTCACGGATCAGCCGATGCGCTCGATCGTGGCCGAGATGGTGCGTGAAAAGATCCTGCGTTCGACCGGTGAGGAGCTTCCGTATGTGACCGCCGTCGTCCCCGAACGGTGGGACGAGAGCGACCCCGAACAGCTTCGGATCTATTGCGCCATCTACGTCGAGCGTCCGTCGCAAAAGGGCATCATCATCGGCAAGGGCGGGGCTAAGCTGAAGCAGATCGGCATCGAAGCCCGCGAGGATATCGAAAAGCTTCTGGGTCGCCACGTTCACCTTCAGCTTTTTGTAAAGGTCGTCGAAGATTGGCGAAACAAGGAGCGCGAACTCGACGAAATGGAGATCCACGAATGAAGGATGATGTCGCTCAATGGTATTCGATCGCTTTCACGGTGCGGCCCGACGCGGCCGAGGCGATCGAGTTTGCCCTGAATTCCCTTGAATCCGCCGGCACTCAGATCGATCAGCTTCGCAAGGCCGGAGCCGAAACGGTCACGGTGATCGGCTACTTCAGCGAGCTTCCTGAGGAGAGCTTGCTGCAGGACGAGCTGAACTATGCATTGCGATCCTATTGCTTTGACGCGGATGCCGTACATTCGATAGATCGGGCGCAGGTTGAGAATGCGGATTGGCTGGCCGAATGGAAGAAGCATTGGAAGCCGACGGAGGTGGGGCGTTTTGTCATTTCGCCGCCGTGGTCAGAGGTAGAGGGCACAGACAAGCTCGTCATACGAATTGAGCCGAACATGGCCTTTGGCACGGGCACACACGAGACGACTCAGCTTTGCCTGGCCGAGATCGACAGGCACTTAGGCTTGGGAGAATCCGTTCTCGATGTCGGCACCGGCACCGGGATATTGTCGATCGCCTCAGCGATGATGTCGGGCGGTGAGATCACGGCCTTTGATACAGACACCGACTCTGTGACGATCGCTCGTGAAAACGCCGATCTGAACGGTGTTGGCGGCCGCATTCGTTTTGTTGCCGGAACAATAGATCCGCGCGTAGAGGCCCACGACTTCGTTTTGGCTAACCTGACATTGGACGTGATCTTGCCCATACTCGATCTGCTGATCGACAAGGCCGGCCGAATGCTTGTGCTTTCCGGTATCCTTGCCAGTCAGGGATCGGACATCCGAAAGGCGCTCGGCGATCGCGGCTACAACGATATGCGGATCGAGAGCAAAGGTGAGTGGATCTCAGTAACGCTGGATGTCAGTTAAGAGCAGATATGCGCTCATTGCTCCGGCTTTCGGGCAGCGGGAATATCTCCTTCGTCCGTGATCGTGATCGTGGGAGTGCGGGGTTTGAGTTTGAATCTCGGTGCCGCGCTTCTTAGGACCGGTGGGAGCCGCGGGCTCGTTATTCGCGTCGGCGAAAGCGGCACGATGCGTTTTAGGATCGCACCGCCTTTGCCGCCCACCCATACCTTCTCGCCGCCGCGAAACACGATCGTCTGCAATGGTTTCGATGTCACGCTGCTTTCCTGCGACCAGGTCTCTCCGCCGTCCGCCGTCACTATCACGGTTCCCTGTTCGCCGGCAGAGACCGCATCATTTGGGCCTATCGCATTGACCGCAAAGAGGTTCAGGCCGATAGGCGACTCGACGTCCGTCCAGCTTAGGCCGCCGTCGGAGGTCTTCATGATAAGGCCGTCGGCACCGACCGCATAACCGAAACCGTCCTCTGTAAAACTCACCGAATAAAGGTTGTTATCGAGATCGGTCCTGACCCTGGACCACGTCTCGCCGCCGTCAAGCGTTACGAGGACCGTGCCTCGATCGCCGACGATGACGCCGTGCTTTTCGGTTATGAACTTAATATCCTCCAGCCATGCCCGGGTGCTCGACTCGACCCGTTCCCAATAGGCTCCGGCAGTAGTCGTACGCAGGATCAAGCCCCCGGCGCCGACCGCAAATCCCACCCGGTCCGTGACGAAAAATAGGCCTCTAAGGTCCTGCGTGACGCCGGTGATGCCCTTGCCCCAGCTTTGCCCACCGTTGTTCGTCCTCAGGATCGTGCCGCGGTCGCCGGCTATCCAGACCTTGTCGTCGCCGAACGATGCGAGTGAATTCAAGCCGACGTCAACACCCGAATACACGGGTATCCAGTCCTTGCCGGAATCGTTCGTTATCCAGAGCCGGCCGGAGGAACCCGCCGCGTATCCTATCTCGTCGTCGAGAAATAGGATGTCGTTTATATCCTCGCGCCCGCCTCCCGTAAGCCGCTGCCAGCTGTAACCGCCATCGTCGGTGCGGACGATCAAACCGTTCTCGCCGACTGCCCAGCCGGTAAACTTATCCGCAAAGCAATGGCTCGACAATCGCGGATTGGTTCGAACATTGAAGGGAAGCCACGTAGATCCGCCGTCGCCTGTCAGCCAGACCTTGCCGCCGGCGTCGGCTATCGAGCCATTCTTTGGATCGGAAAAACAGATCGACAACAGATCCGAACGGCTATAGAGATCCACGCGTTTCCAAGTCCCGCCGCCATCCTCACTTCGCGAAGCACAGCCACCGTTGCCGACAACGACGATCTCAGACGAACTGAGCATGGCCGCTCCATTCATCTGCAGGTTCCCGCAGGGCGTTGCAGAGGCCCACGAGATGCCGCCGTCTTTGGTAATGATGACGGTGCCGTTCCCGCCGACCGCGACCGCGTGCTCACTGTCGAATGCAGAAATGCGGCTCAGGTGATCGAGCGTGCCGGAAGTTTGCATTTTCCAGCTTCGTCCGCCGTCTTCCGTTTTCAGGATGCGGCCGTACGTGCCCACCGTCCATCCGACCCTGTTCCCGGCAATGAACGTGACAGCGGCAAGGTGGTCTCGCGTTTCGACCGATATCGGCCGCCAGAAATCACCGCCATTCTCCGTAATCAGGATCGTTCCACGGGCACCGACGATGACGGCGTTCTTCTGGTCCATCGTGAACACCGAGGAATAAGAAACGCTTTCCATTGCGGCCTGCTGCTGCCAGGTAAAGCCGCCGTTTTGTGTATAAAGGATCGAATTGTCCAAGCCGACGGCAAAGCCCGAGACCTTGTCTTTTGCAAAACTGATCGAGGTAAGATTGTTGCCCTGCGGCCGCGGATTTTGCCATATCCAACCCGGTCCGATGCGCTGGGCCGAGACCATCGCAGTCAATAGAACCGCCGAGACGCAGAGACGCAGAGTAAGAAAATTAGCCACAGATGAACACAGATGGACGGCGATATCCCTAAAAACTTTCGTCGTGTTCATCCTGTGCATCCTGTTCTGATTTTCTCTGAGTCTCGGCGACCCTGCAGTTAGATCTCCTGCACTCCGAGGTCGAGCACCAGCTCATCCAAAACTTCATGATCGACATGCCCGGCCGCCGCTATCGTCCTCGCCGCCTTGTCAGCGATCTCCTGAACCTCGTGGCCAGCGTGGCCTTTTATCCATTGCCAGTGAATGTCGTGCCTCGCGGCCGCACTGTCGAGCTTTTCCCACCAATCGTGGTTCGTCTTCCGCTTCCAACCGCTCGACATCGTCTCTACCACATACCGCGAATCGGACAGCAATTTTACCTTGCACGGCTCTTTCAGATTCTCCAACCCGATCGTCGCGGCCGCTATCTCCGCCTGCTGATTCGTCGCCGCCCCGAGATACTTCCCCACCGCCTTCCAAACGCCCTTAAACCCAAGCACCGCCACCGCGGCCGCACGCGGATTCCCCTTCCCGTTACCCAGGCTCGAACCATCGCAAACTATCGTGACTTGTTTCATTCTTGGTCGCCCTTAAGAATCTTTGTGTTTGTAACATTTACGAGGTGACCGATCACGATACTGGAGCCAGCGACAATCAGGGCATTCGCGAAAAAGCCGCCAGCGTTAGTCCAATAGAACGGAAATCCCCAATCGAATATCGGCTCGCCGCCAGAAAAACTTATGGGATTCACCTGATCCTGACGCCACGCTATCTCATAGCTTACGAGATTCAACACTCCCCAACACAAGAGCGTTATTAATAGCCCGCTAAAGAAGGCACCACTGTAGATTTCGCGGTTCATAGTCTCTGGCTTCGCGGTCTGAGCTACTTCTCCACCCTCATCTCATGGTCCATATACGAATCGAACGTGTCGTCGTGCGAGATGACGAACAGTTGATCGAAATGGTGGATCTGGCCGATCTGCTGGGCGAGATTTTCGCGGCGTTCGGCGTCCATGTTGGTTGTCGGCTCGTCAAAAAAGGCGATGCGGATGTCCGACAACTGCGTCAACAACGCCAGACGCACAGACAGCGCCGCCGCCATCTGCTCGCCGCCCGACAGGCTCACGAACGGCCTGTCGTACCCGCCTTCCTCAAGCACGATCCCATAATCCTCCGCCCATTTTAGCGTACGCTCGGCGTTTCCGGTTATCTCGCGATACATCAGATTAGCCTCGGTCGACACGTGCCAGACATAGTTCCTTGCTACGAGAGGTGCGGCTTCTTTCAACGTGGTGCGGATAAAGTCTGTCGTTTCCAACACCTTCTCAAGCCGCTCCTTTTCGCGAAACTCGTCCTGCATCGACTCTCTTACCGCTTCCAGGCGGATGAGTTCTGCCGCAAGTTCCGCTTCGCGTTTTTCCGCGACCGCGAGAGTTGTCCTTGTCTCGATCTCGCGCTTCTCAAGTCCGGCTAACCCCTCTTTTTCAGATAGATGCTGATCGCGATCGTAGTCTTTGCCTGCGCTCTCATAATCGGCCTCCGCCGCCTTTAGACGCTCAGCGGCGTCGAGAAGTTCCCTCTCGGCGTTCTGATACTGTATGGTTCGCTCATCCAAAAGAACTGCCACCGATTCATTTGCCACGAATTTCCGGTGTGCGTCGGCCGTCGAGTCGCGCTGCTTCGTCGCGGCGGCCCAATGGGTGTCAAGGTCTTTGTACGCCTCAAGCTGCTCCGTCGTTATCCGGCGTTCGCTTTCCAGGCGTTCGATATTTTTCTCGACCGCTGAGATCTGCTGGCGGATCTCGCCCTCACGGCGAACATCGGCTTCGAGCAGCGTGATACGGGTCCTTGGATTGTCAAGTTTCTCGATCTCTGCTTCGGCGCGAAGCAGGTCGGCCTCAGCGGGTCTCTGCTCGGCAAGCAAAGGTTCAAGTGCCTGTCTATCTGCCTTCAGGCGATTTCCTTCTTCGGTGATCTCTCGTTCCCGGGCTTCGAGCGTCGGCAGCTGGGCGAGATATTTCTCTCCCTCGCGGGCTCCAGTAAGCGCAGAGGCCACCGATCGGTGTTCGCTCTGAAGTTTGGCGATACTTGAGCGCAACTGCGTGAACTGGCTCGTGACGAATCCATCAAGGGTCTGCCCTTCCTTGAGATTAAGACACTTTTCGGAAAGGATCGGGCAGAGGCCGTTCTTGATCTCGCGCTGAAATGCCTCATCCCGTTCAAGCGAGGCTTTGAGGTTGGCAATCTCGGAAAGGAGTTCGCTTTCTCGGGCTCGGAACTTTTCCACTTCGAGGGCGGCGGCACTCTTTTCGCGCGTCTCGGCCAGACGAGCCTGATTTGCCCGATAGTTTTCCCTAAGGCGATCAAGAGCGGCGTCGATGGTTTTGGCCTCGGCAGCCGCGGCATTCGCCTTGGCAACCTCGGCCCGGAGACGCGCGGCCTCTGCCTCAAGCCGTTCCTGTTCTGCGGCCAAAGGCCTGAGAGATGCGACAAGCGAATGTGAAGCCTGGATCTTGTCGACCTCTTGCCGCAAGTGTTTTTGTTCCGCCTTCACATTTGCCAGTGCGGCTTCGGTCTTGGCAAGCTCTTCGCGCAGTTTTTGCCGCAGATCGCGCTCACGATCGAGTTCCTTGAGCCTGGCAAGCGATTCGGTATGGCGTGAAGCGTCGGCGATTGTCTCGGCAATGACCGCGGCAGCCAGCTTTGACCTGTTAAGCTCGGCCTCGAGCTGGGAGAAGAGCGACCGGCGGCCGGCCGAGTCGGCCCGCAACTTCTCGACTCCGGCAGCCATCGCGTTGAGCTTTTGTTCGACCTCATCGAGATGCTTTACGGCAAGCCGCTTTTTCTCCAGATCACTGCCGATCGATCTCAGTAGTGTTCCCAGGTCCGCGGCCTGTTCAGCCGCTGCCTCTCGGCTGGCCGCGAGGCCGTCGATGGCCTTTACCTCGCCTTCGGCCCGGGCGATCTTGATCGAGACGGCATTTATCTGGCTTTCGATATATCGAGTCGTTTTCAGAAGCTCGTCGGCGCCGCGGCGGTATTCCTCGACCTTTAGGAGCGTGTCGAATGTTTTCTTACGCTCCCCCGCGGTCGCGAGAAAGACCGCCGTATAGGTTCCCTGAGGCACTCCGATCGCATGCTTGAAAAGGGTTTCGAGATCGGTGCCGGGCTCGACGCCGATATGCTGCCACAGAAAACGCGTGACCTCGTCTTTTTTATCGGCAATGCGTATTTTCAGAGCCGGATCGTAGACGTAATACCCGGTGCCCGTATCGCGATAGATCACGTATTCCCGCTCGTCAAGGCTGCTCTCGATCGTGACCCTCGCTGAGCCTTTCTTGGCACCGCGGGTGACAAACTCGTCCTTTCGATAGGCGAGCAGGTCAAAAAGCGTCCATGCGATCGCTTCGATAATGGTCGTCTTTCCGGCGCCGTTCTCACCGGTGATCGCCGTGCTGCCGCGTTCGAATTCAAATGTAGACGAGATATGAGACTTAATATTCTCAAGCTCGACCCGTTTAATCAGCATTCCCCGTTCTTCTCTTGATTCGATGTTAAGATAACCACGTCAAGAATGCACAAGCCCGCGCGTAAGCATCCAAGTTGATCGCTTCGCCCTTGCCCGACGTGCGGGCCTTGGCAAGAATAAGACCTATGAAGATCTCCATCGGCGAAAGCGTAATTCTGATCCTGCACACCCCGCGAGAAAAGCTGCTCGGTATTTTGGAGGAGATAAATCCCTCGGGCATATTTGTCCGGGCCATCGACCTCGGGTACTTCGACGATTGGGTCGCCTCGATCGCGAACGGCGAGGACTATCTGCCTATGAGTGATTATTTTATCCCGATGTGGCGGCTTGAGCGTATGACGCGTGATGAGGGCTCGCCTTCGATGACCGATCTTTTCGAACAGCGGACCGGCAGGCAGTTGGGCGAATTCTGAGGGCTTGTTCAGTTTTGCTTGCGAATGCCGATGCTTCCGCTGCTGGTGGTAAGCGTAACGTTTGGTGTGTCGGCTTTCCCTATCCTCGCCGTAAAGCTTTTGCCGCCCGACGAGAGATTCTCCGTCAGGTACTCGAGCGGAAAGGTCGAATTGAACGTGCCGAAACCGTACGAGGCGGAGATCCGGCATACTGTATCGTCCGGCAGGAGGAGCCGAATAGCCCCGTTCGAAGTCTTGAAATTATAAAGTCCGCCGGCCAGGAACTTTCCGTCGAAGCTGACCGAACCCGTGATCGAGTTAGCCTCGATCTGACGGTGCGAGACGTTTTGAAGTGCGATGTTACCGCTATTTGTGCGAGCCTTGAGAAGTTCCCCGACCTGGCCCGGCTTTACGTCAAACGCAAGGATGTTGCCGGTCGTTGACTGAAGAGAGATCTGGCCGCTGGAACTCTCGATAGAGACGTCGCCCTGAAACGCCTCCGCCGAAACGCCACCCGGAATGTTGCGAAGGCTGATACTGCCTTCGACGATCTTTACATTCACTTTTCTGACCGAATCGATCTCGGCACCGCTCGTGCGAGCCTCAAGGCCGATGCTCGCCCGCATGGGAACATCAAGCTCGACCGAATCACCAGCAAGACACTGGCTCGACGGCCCGACACTTACTCCCGCCGGGCTCGCCCCTGTGATCCACACCCAGTTCGGCTTCCCCGTCTCAGGATCTTTCTCGAGTGAGCGAAAATCGAAACTTCGGCCATTGCGGACGAAGACCCGCACCTCGTTTCGTTCCCATCCGTTTATCTTTACGGCGCCTTCGGAAATACAAAGCTTGACAGCAACATTAGGATCGGCTGCCATCGCCTTTTCAATGGTGTCACGCCCACCACGGTCAGGTCCGGGTGAAGGCGGAAACGTCGGCGGACGCGATCTGTCCGCCGGGACCGGCCTGGCCTTTGGCGTCGGAGCGGTCGGTGTCTGCGCACCGGCTACACCCGCTGCGAGGCACATTAGTAGCCCAAGTTTTACGAGAACTTTCGACATTCTACCTTTATACGATCGGATCGCCACTGGCTACTACTGCAAACTAGCCATCAGTTCGTCCCGCTGTGCGGACGATCTAAGAAGTTCTATCTTGTCCTGATACGAAGAATACAAGACCTGGCGAGCGGCCTGGTTTCGTGGATTCTTTTTAACGACCTTTCGCATCTTTTCGATCGAATCGTCAACGACCGCCAGGTCACGCTGAAATGCGACCTGGTTGGACGCGCTCATGCTCGCATTCTGCACGGTGACACCCTGCTGAAGCTCATTGATGGTCTTTATGTAGCTCTCTTCACCCGGTAGGTACTGAGAACCCGAACTCGCCGGGACCGCATATACCTTTTTCGGGCCGCGTTCAACATAATTTGCGTTGATCACCATTCGCTTAAGCTCTCGTTCGGAGAGGTTCGATCGGGTCACCCCGCTTTCCGGTCTCGCGGTTTTGTCATCGGTAACTGCCGCTGCAATATTGACCGGCCCAGGCTCGGACGAATCGGGTATCGCGGTCTCAGATCTCGGCAAAGGCCGTGTTCCTGCGACACTCGTCGATTCGGTCGACGGATTCATCGTCCATACCCCGGCCACTATCCCGACCACCAACAAAAGGCCAGCCGCGACGCTAAACGATGGATTCGCTATGCTTACAGTTACAAAGGTCGCCAACCTCTGCCAGATCGAGGCCCGGCTCTTCTCGTCGTTTATCGAGTCATTTATGCGGTTCCAAAGACGCTGCGTCGGAACGAGGGTATTCAATTCACGGTCCAGAACGGAAAAGACCATCGAACTTTCATCCTCGGCCTGAGCGAGCAACACGGCACACGCATCGCAGCCTGCCACGTGGTCGGAGATGCTGACGGCCTGGTCCGGACGGGTCTCACCGTCCAAAAATGCCTGTATAGTTCCAATGTCTAAACAATTTCCGTTCATAGCGTGTCTCTCCCGACCTTGCCGTAAAATCTAGCGAATTCCGCTCTCGCCCTCGCGACATAGGTCCCGATGCTCGTTTCGTTGAGGTCAAGGCTCTGTGCGATCTCCCGGTACGACAGCCCCTGCTGCTTTAACATCAGGCAGCTTCTCAGCGGCTCCTTGACCTTGCTCAGGGCACGGCTTATTTCGTTCAATCCGGCCTTTTCCTCAAACTCTTCTTCCACCGAAACGACGCCATTTTCCACTGATTCTTTGACGTAATTATCGTCTCTGGTGTTCGCCCGTATCTTTGTCCGGAGCGTGTTCTTGGCGACGTTCAAAGCAACTCTTATAAGCCAGGGCTTCAGGATCTCCTGATCAAGCGTTCCCATATGCTTATAAAGCTTGATGAAGACTTCCTGCGTTACATCCTCCGCCAGCCCCGGATCTTGCACGACGGAACGTGCCGCGCGGAATACGGTACGATGATGAAGCGAAAATGCCTCTTCAAACTCGATCGATCCCTTAGCTACGGCAGCCGCTGCTTGTTCGGACATTGAGTCCACAAAAGTTTCCGTCGATTCCCTCATCTCCGGCATTAAGTAACGCCTTCAACTAAAATACACCAGTAAACCGTTATTTGTGACAACCAAAATGGATAGCGCCCCAAGCGGAATTGGCCCTTCGTCCTGAAACGCGTGATATGGGCCCAGTGAAGATCAGGTCATATGAAGCCCGCCTAATATGACAGAACAATCACTTTTTGAGCGACCGACGGCGTCAGGTCGCTGTCACTTAGCGTTGTAAGAACAAAATAGTGGCTGATCTCGTCAGAGTCGAGCATTTCCGCGATCAACGTTTCAACCGCCGCAGCGCTCACCAATGGCTCAACGCGGGCCTCGGCCGTTGCAAGACGTTTGAGGCATTCGATCAGATGCCTGTTGCCGATGCCGAATTCCCCGACTTCGCCCCCAATTACGAGCCTGACTTCGGCTTGCTGTTCGGCAAAATGCGACAAAAGTGATGCCGCACGGGTTATCGCTGTTTCGAAACGCTCGGATGCGACCGGCGAGCGTCCCTCGTGTTCAGATTCGATCTTTTCGCGAAGAGTGAGCTGCTTTTCACCCGCGTCCGTCACTCTTGGGTCCAGCACTACCGTTACCTTCCGGTCATCTTCGGCCGAGAATTCCCGGACGATCAATCCGCGTGAGCGTGCCGTGGCCTTCCAATCGACACGCCTGAGATCGTCATTCGGAAGGTAATCGCGAAGCGACAGCAGATCCTGGCCCGATCCGCGTTTTTGCGAGATCAGTTGGCCGGCCTCGAGCGGGATGTCATCGATCTCCGACGAGAGCGGCTCGATCTGCGGAAGCACGATCAGCTCGGTCTCGCGGGCCGAGAGCCGCCGCCGGTGGCGAAAGAACGCAAATGGGAAGCGGGTCGAAAGTTCGAAATCCTTTATCAGAAACCGCCCCCGATGCGGGAAGATATGGGGCACTCGGCTCTCGGTCACGCGATTTCGCGGCAGGTGGGCGAAATAGTCGAGCGTGCGGCGCACGACCGGTGCTCGTGCGAGGCGATCTGCGATGGGCCGCGGAAGCAGTCGGCGGAGTTCATCAGCCGCGATCGATTCGTCCCGCTCCTTTCCCCGCACCTCCGCAACCACGGAATAGCTGGAAAAGAATCGCTTGCGGTTGTGAATACTTACGAGTATGTCCGTTTCCTCGCCGGCGAATATCGTTTCAGGAAACCGCATCTTCACGTCCAGCTTCTTGAGGCAGACGCCGCCGGCTATGAAACCCACGATAACCGCGGCGCCAAGGAACGAAAGGACCAGGAAGAGCAGATTATTGCCCGTATTCCAGGCCGAAAAGCCCACGATCAGCATCAGGCCGAGCACGATCGCACCGCCCAGCGTAAACTCAAAAGGCAGATTGAGCTGCGATGCCTCTTTGCTCGCGTTCCTGGCCAGCGGCGGAACGACAAAGATCAGGATCAGCAGTACAAAGACCATCGAGACACCGGCGGTGATGCCGGCGAGACGCGAATTCCCGGTTTGGTGGGCAATGAAGGTCAGGGCGGCCAGACTCATTCCACCGAACACGACAACCGTTCCGAAAACCGCATTTCGGAGGTCGCGTACGCTGAATAGCTGACTGAGTTCGCGAAGCTTCATTTACAGCGGCACGGCCGTCTTCTGCAGTATCTCCTGCAGAGCGCTTTCGGCCTCGCGAGTGCGGTTGCGAAGGTTCGCCGAGCGGGAATTTGCGATCACCCGATGTGCAAAGCACGGAAGTACGAGGCGCTTGATGTCGTCGGCGATGCAGTAGTCTCGCCCCTCGACGAGGGCGAGGGCCTGTGCCGAACGGAAGAGTGCGAGCGCTCCGCGAGGGCTCACGCCGAGTTCGAGCAGCTCTGAGCGACGGGTGGCATCTACTATCTGCAGAAGGTAGTCCACAAGGGCGTCGTCCATTCGCACTGTGGTAACCCGGGCCTGAAACTCCAACACATCCGCCTGCGACAGGACCGGCCTGACCGCCTCGATCGGGTTCGCCTCGGCACGATCGCGAAGTATCTGGCGTTCGTCCTCGAGGCTTGGATATCCCATCTGCAGCCGCAGCATGAACCGATCGAGCTGGGATTCAGGCAGCGGATAGGTGCCATGATGCTCTGACGGATTCTGTGTCGCCACGACCATGAACGGCAATGGCAGCGGCCTGGAGACGCCGTCGACCGTTACCTGTTCCTCTGCCATCGCCTCGAGCAGGGCGGATTGCGTCTTTGGCGTCGCACGATTGATCTCGTCCGCGACGACGATGCTCGCGAATATCGGCCCCGGCTTCCACTCGAAATCGCCGGTCTGCTGATTGAATATTGAAAGCCCGATCACATCCGACGGCAAGAGGTCGGACGTGAACTGGATCCTCTGGATCGAAAGGTCGAGGGCACGGGCCAGGGCACTAGCGAGGGTCGTTTTGCCGATGCCCGGCACATCCTCGATCAGCAGATGGCCCTTGGCGAAGAGCGTGACGATCGCGTATTTGACGGTCTCGGCCTTACCGCGGATAACGGCTTCGATGGTCCGCTGAAGATCGGCGATCTTGGCGGCAACGTCCAGCTCCGGAGTCGCGGGCCGAACGGCCGTTTCGCTCTCTGCGGTTATCCAGTCTCTCATGAGGTGTTTGGGCGAAGCAGCGTCCATGAATGCTCCAATCCAATAGTTTACAGGATAATTGATGCCGTTCACACCACAAAATTTGCAGTGAAATGCGGGCCGGATCACATTATCAGGCTCGGCACGGCCGCGTCCGTCTCCGCATTTCATCGAAATTGTGAAACTTCTCGTGTATAATCCCGTGTATAGGCTCGGAGGTTCGCCCAATAGATATATGAGCATTTTTCGAAACCGTCTTCGCGACGAGCGCGGATTCAACCTGATCGAACTTATGATCGTGATCGCGATCATCGGCTTGCTGATCGGGGTCGGGGCATATGGCTGGCAGGCGATGATGCGGACCGGCAACGAGACCACGGCCGCCCAATCGCTCGACAAACTTCGCACATTCCAGGCTCAGT
The DNA here is from genome assembly GCA_050246275.1 of Pyrinomonadaceae bacterium. Lineage (GTDB taxonomy): Bacteria > Acidobacteriota > Blastocatellia > Pyrinomonadales > Pyrinomonadaceae > OLB17. Next base: position 146,561 of record JBFWWI010000002.1, on the reverse strand, counting down.
ACGCGGCCAAGAACCGCGGTAAATTTGGAAGTTTTGACGAGCTTATCCGTGCTGTCGGATTGGACGAAAAGTTTGCAGGCGAGCGGCCGGTCGTGAACGGCTATGTCTTCACAATGGTCGTCGAAGAGACGTCGCCCTCAAAGCCTGCGTTCTATTCGATAAATGCGGACCCACAGGTGTCTGACGGGGTTTCCGCCACCGGTTCGATCCACTATTACACCGATTCGAACGTAAGCACCATCAAAAGCACGATGGAAAATCGTCCGGCCAAGGCCGATGATCCCTCGATCTAAGTCCAGTGCCGTCTTAGCTCAGTGGTAGAGCACTCGCTTCACACGCGATAGGTCACAAGTTCAAATCTTGTAGACGGCACCAGTAAATAAGGGAGTTTCGGCGTTGTCCGGGATTCCCTTTTGTGCGGGTTGAATGCAAGTCTTAGGCAGTTTTGCCTTGCCGGACAGATTCAACACCTATCGCAGATTGTTTAGCCTCATCACTGTCAGGCCTTACCGATTTGGAAACCTGTTGGAAACCCGTTGGAAACCAGTTTGGAAACTAGCTTGGAAACCGCTTTGGAAACTCATCAGGTATCCGCCGCAAGTGGTTATGGTGATTGCGGTTATGGCGTTCGGGGAGGCGTGGAAACTTCGGTTTCATTCAATAAATAATGCCGGTTTCCGTTACGCTCGGGTTTTCCCGATCGAGCATGGTTTTCCAGCCCGATCGCGGCCCTGCCGTTGTTCTGATTTTCAAAGAACCGTGTCTCTCCGACGGTGCGAACCGCCGAGAGCACACCGTTGCGAGTATAGCACACCTTCGCAACTGTGAATTGCCCATCTTGCCTGCTGTCGCCGGCGTTTGCACGAGGGGACGCGTGCGTCCAGTCGTGCGGCCTAGTCGTCGAGGGATCGCCGGTCGATAGGTGGGCGAAGTTTACACGGGACATCAAAGCGCGCAGACTAGGGTAAGAGATATGGGCAATGCCCAGCATGTCCGATCGTCCAGGTGCTCGGGGTGACCATTAAGCAATTTTTCCTGACCTATGCCAAGTCCGATCGCGGCCTCCGCGAACGTTTCGTCGCTGAGGCTCTTGAGCGAAGTATCCCGATTCAATTTACGGAAATGACGGTCAAGAAGCCCTGGGACGAACAATGGAAGACGCAGTGCCGATATCGAATACGCGGCTCGAGCGGCCTGATCGCACTGATCTCTCCAAACCTTGAGAGCGACGCCGGCGCCCTCTGGGAAGTTCGCTGTGCTGTAGGGACGGGAACGCCGATCCTGGGGATATACGCCGCGGGTGCGGGCATCGTCAATTGCCCTGAGGTGCTGCTTGGGAAAAGGAAGGCAAACTGGGACTGGGACGAGATCTCCAGATCTGTCGGTCCGTTCAAATAAGGGCACCGATTGAAAAAAGAAAAGGCAGCTCGATCGGCTGCCTTTAATGCCTGTGTGACATTCGTTGTGCTAGTCCGCGTATCCGTTTTCGTTCACGATGGCGACGAAATAGCTCATACCCGGCTTCTTCGGTTTATCCTCGCCTTTGGGCGGCTTCTCTTTCGGTTTCGGATCGATGACGGGCGGCTTCGGCTTTGGCGGCTTCTGATCGCCGCCCTTTTGGGCCGAAACTGCAAGCGAAAGGCCCGCCACTGCAATAATTGTGAACAAGATCTGTTTTAGTGTCTTCATTGCTTCCTATTCCTCTTCCAAAACTAACGCAAAAGGGGAAGAAGGAAAGTGCGTCGCTCGTCTTAAAGGCAATCAAGGTGCCAAAGACCTGATTAAGACGCATCAGCCCAGCAAATAGTTGGTCAATATCCTTCGAGTGACGAACGCGAAGCTTACAAAACTTTACGTTTCGGGTTATTGTCATACGAAATCGTCAATAACTCAATAGAATTCGGGATGAGAATTGGTAGAATTGACCCAATATGACCGAAAACGAGAAGCGTGTGGATGGCCTGAGATCGATACTGGTCGCCGCGGCGACCATAGGCGTTATTGCCTTTAACTGGCTGGCGGCGGTCGGCCGTATCAACGGGGTGACGCCGGAGGTGATATCGGACAAGTATCCGACGCCGATCACTCCGGCGGGCTACGCATTTGCGATCTGGAGCCTGATCTATGTGGGTTTGATCGCCTTCAGCGTCTATCAAATGCTTCCGAGGTTTTCGCCACGCCTCCGCGGCATACGGTCGTTTTACATTCTAAGCTGCGCTCTCAATTGCGGATGGATCTATATGTGGCATCACGACCAGATCGCGATCTGCCTCGTTATCATAATCTTCCTCTGGGCGACGCTGCTGCTTATCAACCTCCATTTGAAACATACCGAGGGGCCGGGCGAATACTGGTTGGTCAAGGCTCCGTTCAGTATTTATTTTGGATGGGTCACTGCGGCGACGCTTGTAAACTTTGCGATCCTTTTGGTTTCCCTTGATGTCAGCCTAACGCCGACATCGTGGAGCGTCGTCGGGATCGGCTTGATCCTCTTTGCCGGGGCCCTCGGCATTTTGATCCGCATCAGGCTCAACAATTACCTCTATCCGCTCGCGATCGCCTGGGCAGTGGCGGCGATCGGCGTCAAGCAAAGCGGGCAAACGCTGATCGTCGTTGCATGCGCGGTTGCCCTCATTGCGTGCCTGATAGCGACGCTCAGTTTCGTGGTCAACCTCCCATCTTCATCAGATGCCCGTAATGAATAACGGAAAGATCTGTGTTTCGCTCTGCGCGGGGACGGCAGATGAACTGAAGAGGCACATCGCCGAGGCAGGTCCGCTTGCGGATGTCGTCGAGCTGCGCCTTGATTGCCTCGACCCTTTGGAGCTCGATGAGGCTCTCGGCACGCTCGTCCCGGACCGGCCCTTTCTGATGACCTACCGGCCGGGATCGCAAGGTGGAAACGCACCGGACGAGATGATGGTGCGAATGATGTTCTGGGTCTCGATGCCGTCGAAGACCGACCTCGAACTCTCTCATATGTGGTTTGACAACGAGATCGATTTCGGCGGCAAGATGGACTGGTCGGAGGAATGTACCATCGTCCGCTCATTTCACGACATAAAGGGCGAAGAAGGCGACCTAGGATCGATATTCTCGCAACTCTCCAACGGACGCGACATTGTAAAGATCGCGGTCACTGCCAATACGGCCACCGACGCGTTGCCCGTCTGGCAAATGCTCTCGCAAGCCAGGGAAAGCGGCGTCAGGATCGTCCCGATCGCGATGGGCGAGGCTGGAAAATGGACACGCATTCTCGGGCTCGCACACGGTGCGTTCATGACCTATGCGTCTCTCGGAACGGGCAGTGAGACCGCTCCGGGCCAGATCTCTGCAGAGGATCTGACCGAGACCTTTCGCGTCAAGAGCCTTGACGGCGACACGCGGGTGCACGGGATCATCGCAGGTAATACGAGCTATTCGATCTCGCCCTGGATGCATAACGCGGCCTTTGCCGCGGCCAAACTCGATCGTGTATTCATTCCACTGCAGGTCGCGGACCTGGACGAATTCATCCGCAGGATGGTCCGGCGTGAGACACGCGAAGCCGAATTGAACTTTGCCGGTTTCTCGGTCACAAATCCACACAAACAGGCGATCATTCCATATCTGGATAGGGTCGACGATACAGCAGCGGCGATCGGGGCGGTAAACACTGTGAGTGTCGATGGCGATGTCCTAACGGGCTACAACACGGACGCGCACGGATTCATCTCACCGTTAAAGGCGATGTACGGCGACCTCCGCGGGTCGAATGTGGCGGTCGCCGGCGCGGGCGGCGCCGCCCGGGCATGTATATACGCTCTGTTTCAGGAAGGCGCAAGCGTTTCGATATTTGCCCGCGAACCTGCGAAGGCCGTAGAACTTGCTGATCCGTACGGCTTTCCGATCTTCCGATTGGGAACGGATGCATGGCCGACCGGGACGGATATTTTGGTCAACTGTACACCGCTCGGCACGAGAGGAAGCACCGAGGAAGATACTGTTGCGGAGGCTGCGGAACTCGAGGGCATCGGCCTGGTTTACGACCTCGTCTATAACCCGTCGGAAACGCGGCTGATCCGCGAAGCGAAAGCCGCGGGCGCCAAAGCGATCGGTGGCCTGGAAATGCTCGTGGCCCAGGGCGCAAAGCAGTTTGAGATCTGGACCGGGCAACCTGCGCCCCGAACTGCCATGGAAGCGGCAGTGCGAAAGAAGCTGAACATATGAATCGACCCGAAGCTCTCAACTGCCCAAACTGCGGCGGAGCGGTGATGAGCGACCGCACGAACTGCGATTTTTGCACCTCGCGGCTAAAGACCGTGGGCTGTGCGAAGTGCTTGGGGATGATGTTCCTCGGCAGCACGTTTTGCGGCCATTGCGGCGCTGCCGCGTTCGCGGCCGTACTGCTCGAAGACGCGAAAGCGGGGGAATGTCCGAGATGCAAGGTGAAGCTGCAGTCGCTGAAGATCGATTCCGTGCAGATCCGCGAATGCGAACGCTGCGGCGGATTTTGGTCGGCGGCGGACGCCTTCGAGAATCTCTGCGCCGACCGCGAGAAACAGGCCTCGGTACTCGGGTTTGCGGGAAGCTATCGTCATGAGGACCCCGATCCGCCGACAATATCGTACGTTCCGTGCCCGGACTGCGGCCAGCTAATGAACCGCAGCAATTTTGCACGGGTCTCGGGCATCATAGTCGATATGTGCAAACAGCACGGCGTGTGGTTCGACGCGGGCGAACTGCCGAAGATCATCGACTTCATCGACAAAGGCGGCCTCGACCGAGCCCGCGAGAAAGAGAAGATCTCGATAGCCGACGAACGCTCCCGCCTTCGCGATGAACAGCGGCGGTTGGAAATGATGGCCCGCCGCAGCGGGAATGTCAGGTTTGATGAAGAAAAAGCGACAGGACTGAGCGGGCTATTGAAGTTATTCTTTGACTAGCAATATCACCCTTGAGGCTGCTCCGGATCCGGCTTGATGTCTATAGTACTTAGTTCTATACTAAATGAGACGGAATCTCTGCGAATGAGAATCTTCAAAAACAAATGGTTCGCAAGATTCGCGAGGAAAGAAGGCATCACCGATCAACAACTGATCAATGCCGTCGCGGAAGTAGAGTCTGGGAAGATCGATGCCAATTACGGCGGCGGCGTGATCAAACACAGAATCGCTCGGGCCGGTGGCGGAAAGTCGGGCGGCTATCGCTCGATAATCTTGTACATAAGAGGAAGCAGTGCGTACTTTGCTTACGACTTTTCCAAGAACGACCGGGACAGTTTGAGAAAGGATGAGGAAGTACACTTCAAGAAATTGGCAAACCTGACAAAGAATCTGAGCGAGGAAGAAATATCCACACTACTCCGAAATGGAACTTATGAGGAGGTAGAAAACGATGGCTAGGAAAAGGACACACAAGAGCGAAGCGATGGCCGCGATACACGAAACTGCTTCCGGAATGTTTGAGGCGGGCGTGATAGACAAGCGGACAATGCGCGAGTTTGATGAGGGATGTCTTACGCCCATTCACGAATTCAGCCCGGAAGAGATCCGGGCATTGAGGGAGCGCGAGGAGGTGAGTCAAACCGTTTTTGCTCGGTACATCGGGGTGACCAAGGATTCTATCAGTCAATGGGAACGTGGCGAAAAGCGGCCCGCCGGGCCCTCGCTGAAGCTTCTTTCACTGATCAAACGCAAAGGGCTGGCCTCTATTGCGTAGCCCCGCTCAGCGTGCTACCAACGTGAACGACCGATACAGCAGACAGATCCTCTTCAATGAGATCGGCAAGGAAGGACAGCAGCGGCTGATTAATTCGCGAGTACTCCTGGTCGGCTGTGGAGCGCTCGGGGCATCGCACGCTGAGATGCTCGCGCGTGCGGGAGTGGGGACGCTGCGGATAGTCGACCGTGACTTCGTCGAGTACACCAACCTTCAGCGGCAAACTCTTTTCAAAGAGGAAGACGCAGAGTATCGCGTTCCGAAGGCCGCGGCGGCCAAACGCCGGATCGCTGAGATCAATTCGGACGTCACGGTCGAGGAGCACATAGCCGACGTCAACAATTCGAACGTCGAATCGCTGGTCGCGGGCTGCGATCTCGTTATCGACGGCACAGACAATTTCCAGGCCCGCTATCTTTTGAACGATGCATGCGTGAAGCACGACCGGATATGGATATACGGTGCGGCCGTTTCGAGCTACGGGACGACGATGACGATAATACCCGGCGAAACGCCATGCCTGCGATGCGTTTTTGAGGAGATGCCCGATGCCGGAAGCTCCCCGACCTGCGACACGGCGGGCGTTATAATGCCGATCATCGCCAGCATTTCGGCCATCCAGGTAGCCGAGGCGATCAAGCTCCTCGTCGGCGACACCGCATCGCTTCATCGGTCCCTGGTGCAGATCGACCTCTGGACCAATGATTGGCGAAAGATAAAGCTCGCCGGGCCGAACCCGGATTGCATCGCGTGCGGCCAGAAACGATTCGAGTTCCTCGATGCCGAGTCGCAGGAATTCGCAGCCGTCCTCTGCGGCCGTGATGCCGTTCAGATCGCCCCTCCGCGCCCCACGGTGATCGACCTTGAGGCTCTCGCCAGCCGGCTTTGCTTTATTGCTCCCGTCCAGCACAACGAATACCTCGTCCGGTTCACGCCCGGGGAACATGAGATGACCATATTTCGCGATGGACGGGCGATAATCAAAGGCACCGATGATATTTCAGCGGCGAAGGCCCTCTATGCAAAATACGTCGGGAGTTGACCCGCTTGTCACAACAACACGTGTTGATTCGTCTAAATTGATGAGAGTCGGCAATGGGAAATGACGCGTTAATAATTGACGACCGGCGTACGGGAGAAGAAGGATGGCCAGGAAACCAAGAGTTGTGATAGTCGGCGGCGGATTTGGGCGGGGGTCGGCCGCGTGGGCAAGCACAATCGCGGTTCGCATCGCGTTTACTCGCCGTTCATCAAACCGGCCAGCGGCATTACCCGAATGTTCTCCGTCAACTCGTATTCCTTTCTGCCTGGATAGACGACGGTTAAATTGTCGAGAGAAAGGATCTCATTGCTTTGCCTCATCGATGGCGAAAGTGTCGGAGCGTCCTTATATTTGAACTCGAATCCCATTTTCTTCCCGTCCTTCAACACCAACAGATCCAGTTCCGCCTGTTGGTGAATGCCCCAGAAGAAGCACTCTTCGGGACGAGCGTCCAGGGACCGGATCGTCTCCTCGAGCGCGTAGCCTTCCCACGAGGCCCCAAGTTTTGGGTTACTCTCAAGTTCTTCGATCGTTTGTATACCGAGAAGTGAATGAAAAATGCCGCTGTCGCGAAAATAGATCTTAGGACGTTTGATCTGTCGTTTTCCGATGTTTTCATACCATGGTGAAAGTTCGCGGATCATAAACGTACCCGTAAGTATGTCCAGGTAGCGTCTGGCGGTCGTATCGTTTATGTCGAGCGATCTGCCGAGGTCAGAAAAATTGACGATCTGTCCATGAAAATGCGCCAGCATCATCCAGAATCGACGTAATTGCAAGCCGGACACTCTGATACCGAGGGCCGGAATGTCTCGTTCGAGAAAGGTGCGGATATAGCTTTCACGCCACTTATAACTAAGTTCGTCATTCTCAGCCAAGTATGACAACGGAAATCCGCCCCGGATCAGGTGTTTTTCCGCGTTCTCGGTGCCAACCTCGGATAGATCGAACGGCGTTAATTCGATGTAACTCAACCGACCCGCCAGTGATTCCGATGATTGACGAACAAGTTCTCCGGACGCACTTCCCAGGATCAGATATTTCTGTTGTAATTTCTTATCGATCAACACCCTTAGAATCGGGAAGAAATCGGGCATCCGCTGTATCTCGTCAATAATTATCAGACCGCTCAGTTTCTCGAGCGTAAGGAGTGGATTTTCCAAGCGAGCGAGATCGATGGGATCTTCAAGGTCAAAACGGTGTGCTTCGCCCCCAGTTTGATCTCTAAAGATCTTTGCCAAAGTGGTCTTTCCGCACTGTCTCGGTCCGAGGATCGCAATCGCGGGTGTCACCAAAAACGCGTCTCTAACCTTGTTTTCGAACGTGGACCTTTTCATATGAAATCTCAGGCTCAAGTCCTGAGATTTCATAATACCACGGTTTTTCGGTATGTCTTCCATATTTCAGGTCGAATTTCCGCGTTATAGGAAGTATGCGATAAGCTATTCTGGAAGCATATGGTGGGGGACGATCCAAAAATAGTAATTGTTGGCGGCGGATTCGGCGGGCTTTGGGCCGCCTCGGCGTTGGCAAACAAGCCGGTCAGCGTCACGCTTATCGACCGCAAGAACCACCACGTATTCCAGCCGCTTCTTTATCAGGTGGCGACGTCCGTGCTCAGCCCGGGCGAGATCGCCCAGCCCCTCCGACGCATCCTTAACGACGCAAAGAATGTTGATGTTCTTCTCGGCGAGGTAACGGATTTCGATAAAGAAAACAGCGCGGTAAAACTCGAAGACGGCTCTACGGTAGGGTACGACTACCTCATCGTCGCTGCAGGTGCACGCCACTCTTACTTCGGCCACAATGATTGGGAGACTTCCGCTCCTGGCCTAAAGACCCTCGAGGACGCGGTCGAGATGCGCCGCCGCATTCTTCTCGCCTTTGAACTGGCCGAGCGCCAAGCATATCTCGAAGGCGAGCATCGTCCGCTCAACTTCGTGGTCGTTGGCGGCGGCCCGACAGGTGTGGAACTCGCCGGAGCGATCGCCGACATAGCCCGACAAGCGCTCGCAAAGGATTTCAAGAAGATCGACACTCGAAAGACGAAGGTCATTCTCTTCGAAGGCTCCGACCGCGTGCTCGGCACCTTTACACCCGACCTGACCGACAGCGCAAAGAAACAGCTGGAAGACCTCGGCGTCGAGGTCAGGCTGAACAGCTTCGTCACCGATATCGCTCCCGGCAAGGTTAAGGTCGGCGACGATTGGATCGAATGCGACGTCGTCCTTTGGGCTACGGGCGTGGCTGCATCGCCGTTAGGAACGCGCCTCGTAGCCGAAACCGACAAGGCAGGTCGCGTGTTCGTCGAACCGGACCTCAGCCTGAAAGATCACAAGAACATTTTCGTCATCGGCGATATGGCATCGATCAAGCAGGAAGACGGCACTCCCGTCCCCGGCGTATCGCCCGCCGCGATGCAGATGGGAACCGCGACGGCAAAGAACATCCTTGCGGAGATAAAGGGCAAGCCGCGAACGAAATTCAAATACGTCGATAAAGGCTCCATGGCGACGATCGGACGGAGTAAAGCAATTGCGGATGTCTTCGGGATGAAGCTCACGGGTTTTATCGCGTGGATGTTCTGGCTGTTCCTCCACGTCTTTTTCCTCATCGGGTTCCGAAACCGCTTCGCCGTGATCTTCGAGTGGTTCTGGGCATACCTGACCCGCGAACGGAGCGCCCGGCTTATCACCGGCGATGCAGCCGAACTCAGAAACGCGCTTTTATTCCTGGAGGGGAAGCAGCCGTGAAGATCCTCGATGAACGATCGGAAAGGAATAACGCTGGCAGGTCCGCAGGCTGACCTCGACGAACAACTCATTCGCCTCGAACGGACACCCGGCCCACTCGGTTCGGGTGTCTTTTTCCTATCGGATATTCTATGATTTAACGCAGTTCACTTTCGCCTTGATCGCACATGAAGCACACCCTCTTTTTCGTATTTGCCGGACTATTTTTCGTTTCCACATCAAATGCCGCCCAGCCCGAGATCTGGACCATTAACTCCAGGGCCGATGTAATGCGTGGCGAGGCCCGAAGCGTCTCGGTCGACGGGAACGGCACGATCACGCCCGCGCCAAGGCTTGTCGAGCTCTATAAGACCGAGCAGCCATACATATGGTCGTCCGCCGTCGATGGCTCCGGGAATGTCTTTCTTGGTACAGGGGCGGACGGCCGGATCTATAAAGTTGGATCGAACGGGAGCGGTTCGCTTTTTGCGGACCTCGCCGAGCTGAACGTATCGGCGCTCGCCATCGGACCCGGAGGACAGCTCTTTGCCGCGACCTCTCCGGACGGAAAGGTCTATCAGATCGACTCGGCCGGCAAGGCGGCGGTCTATTTCGATCCGAAAGAGAAGTATATTTGGGCGCTGGCGGTAATGAGCGACGGCTCGCTCGCCGTAGGAACCGGCGAGGGTGGAAAGATCTTTCGCGTGCGTGGAGCGAACGCCGAGGCCGCGGCCTCATTGATGTTCGATACGAGCGAGACCCATATCATCTCGCTCGCTGCGGACAAGGCCGGGAACCTATACGCCGGCACCGATCAGAACGGCCTTGTATTGAAATTCGGGACGGATGGACGGCCTTTCGGGTTGCTCGACTCGCCGCTGCGTGAGATCCACGAACTTGTGGCCGGGCCCGATGGGTCGGTCTACGTGCTCGCTATTAGCGAATCCGCGTCCGCCGCAAAGAGCTTGGAACCGTCGGCTGCGTCTTCGCCAGACAGCCGCACGGTTACCGTCGCCCCCGCCAACCCCGCACAGCCGGCCCCGGCCCAAAAGAGCCGCTACGATCTGACCGGGGCGAAGAGCGCCGTTTACCGGATCTTGTCCGACGGCGGAAACGACATCCTTTGGTCTTCGACGACGGTGACAGGTTTTGCGCTGTACGCGCACCGAACGGGCAACGGCGTTCTGCTCGGAACGTCAGACCGCGGCCGCATTTACAGTATCGACAACGACGCGAGCGAACAACTCGTTCTGCAGTCGGATGCGAGCCAGATCTCCACGATCTTCACCTTCGGCCAGCACCTCTATGCGACATCGAGCAATCAGGGGAGACTTTTCCGTTTCGGTGCCGAACGCGAACCAGACCCGACCTATGAATCGCCGGTGCTGGATGCGAAAGGCCACGCCGCCTGGGGAAATATCTGGTGGGCTTCGAGCGGGCCGGTGCAAATAGAGACACGCAGCGGAAACTCGGACACGCCAAATGAAACGTGGGGCAACTGGCAGCCAGTCAGCACAGAATCTAAGAGAGGAAGGGTCCTCAGCCCGGCGGCCCGCTACATTCAGTGGCGTGCAAAGCTCCGCGGATCTGACGCCTCGCTTCGCGAGGTCAGCCTCGCATATCTACCGCAGAATATCCGGCCCGAGATAACGTCGCTCCTGCCACTGCCGGCCAATGTCGGGCTCCTGGCGAACCCGCCGATAGTGATAGATCCCAATATCGACCTTTCGGGACAGGACCCTCAGACGTTCGGCATAGTCATCGCCCCGCAGCAGCCGCGGCGAGCCTACCAACGCGGGGCCCGGGCCTTTCAATGGACGGCAGAGGATCGTAACGGCGACAAATTGCTCGTTGATGTTTATTACAAAGAGAGTTCGGAGGCGGCCTTCAAACTTGTCAAGGAAAACCTTACAGAGAATTTCGTCACGCTTGACGGGCTCTCGCTCGCAGATGGCAATTACGTCGTGAAGGTGGTCGTAAAAGACTCGCTATCGAATCCGGAGGGGAAATTCCTGATCGGCGAAAGGATCAGTGAATCTTTTGTGATCGACAACTCGCAGCCGACCGTTTCTGTATCGGGGCCGCCGCAGATAACCGGTGATCGGGCGAAGGTCGTTTTTGCCGCAAGTGACAGAGCAAGCTTCATAACACGGGCCGAGTACAGCATCAATGGCGGAGAGTGGCGTTCTGTGAACGCGGACGACGGCATCTCTGACGGCCCCGAAGAGAGATATACGATCGAGGTCCCACTATCCGGACCGGGCGAGATCTCCTTGACGCTAAAGGTGTTCGACCTAAGCGGGAACATTGGCAATGCAAAGGCCGCCGTAAAGAAATGACGCTGGATGCTAAGAGTGTTGCGGTCGTGACGGGAGCCGCGTCCGGTATCGGGCGGGCCCTCGCGGTCCGTCTTGCAGCAGAAGGGATATCGGGTATCGCGATCTCGGATATCAGTGAGGCAGGATTGAATGAGACCCTTTCCCTTGTCGAAGAACATGGCGTCCCCGTCTCGGCACATGTGATCGACGTCGGAGATCTGGCGCACGTTAAGAGATTTGCCGACGAGGCGGTTGCCAGACACGGGCGTGTGACGCACCTTATCAACAATGCCGGGGTCGGACTTTTCGGTACCTTTGAATACGTCTCGATCGAGGATATCGAGTGGCTGATGCGTATCAATTTTTGGGGTGTGGTTTACGGCTGCAAGGTATTCCTGCCCACGCTGCTCGAGCAAGAGCGAGCGCACATCATAAACATCTCAAGTGTATTCGGTCTTATCGCTCCTGAAGAGCAAACGGCCTACTGCGCTTCGAAATTTGCCGTCCGCGGATTCACGGAAAGCCTCAGGCATGAGTACGAGGGCACCAACCTGTATATCTCCTGCGTACATCCCGGCGGCGTACTGACCGAGATCGCACGCAATTCACGGCTTGGTGAAAAGACGCCAGAAACATGGAAAGAGCAGGGTTCGAAATTTTTTGACAAGGTCGCGAGGACCGCACCGGATGATGCGGCCAAGGTCATTATCAATGGAATAAAGAAGAAAGACCCGCGTATTTTGGTCGGCCGGGACGCGGCGTCGATCAGCCTATTCGCAAGGTTATTTCCAAAGAACTACCTTCGCGTCATCGAGCGCCTTGCGGGGCACAAAATGAGCTTGCGAAAACGGTGATCACTTTTTAGGGAGGGCCATCGTTTCCCCTTCGCTGTTCATTTCAAGGTGGCGCGTAGTGTCGTCAATAACGCTCGGCGGGGCAAGATCTCCGGTCTTGTATCGCGAGTCGGGCGCGACGAATTGGGTCTGAATCGGCGGAAGGGCATTGGCCGAGCCCGAGTTCCGAAGCTCATTACCCTGCATTTGTGCCATTTGCGGGCGTGAGCTCTCCATTCGTTTCGATTTGAGCAGATCGGAGATGCCCTTTGCGAGAAACGTGAAGGCGGGAAAGAGCATAGCCCACCACCACGCATGCCCGCCGGCAACGCCCGTGGTGAACAGCACGATCGAAACGATCATAAAGCCGATGCCGCTGATGATGCTCTTTACAGCGTCGGCATAGACCTCGTTCGGATCGTTTCTTCGCCGTGCCTCGTGATGCAGATGAGCTACTCCGGCATCCGGAAAGGCCGCGGTGAGTTCGCCGCTCAAGGCGGCCGAAACATTGCCGAGATCAGTTCCGCACGATCGGCAAAACTTTCCCGTGTCCGGGTTTTCCGTTCCACATTTTGGACAAAACATATCTTCCTTTATTTTTTCTGTTCACGCTGACGCTGCGCTTCGAACAACAATACGCCTGCGGCCACAGAAACGTTCAGCGAATCTATTCTTCCATACATCGGTATTTTCACCAACGCATCGCAATTCTCGGCTACCAGGCGATGAAGACCGCTGCCCTCGGCGCCGAGGACCAGAGCGGTTGGGGCGGTCCAGTCCCAATCGGTGTAACTCATTGCTGCATTTCCGCTGGCGCCGACCACCCAGACATTGCGGGATTTGAGTTCTTCGATGAACCGGTTGAGGTTTGTGATCTTTGCCACCTTGATGTACTCGACCGCACCGGCCGACGATCTAGCCGCTGATCCCGTCAGGCCGACTGCCCGGCGCTCGGGGATAAATACGCCGTCGACGCCCGCACATTCGGCCGTCCGCAGGATCGCGCCCAGATTACGCGGATCTTCGACGCCGTCAAGGAGCACAAAGAGCGCCGGGTCGGCGCATCGTTCCAGGATCAGGTCGGCATCCACATATTCGGCTGCCGATGTCATCGCGATCACGCCCTGATGATTGACGTCGCCGCCCGTGAGGCGTTCGATACGGTCGCGGGTCACCGTCTCGATGAGAACGTTGGACCGGCGTGCGAGGTCGAAGAGGTCGGAAAGCCTGTGAGGCTTTACGCCTTCGGCGACCAGGACCTTCTCTATCCGGCGATTGTTTGACCGAAGCGCTTCGAGCACGGGAACAACGCCGTAAACACAGTTGGCCGTGCCCGTCGGGGCCGCATCGGGCCGTTTCCGGCCGTCACGCGGTTCGCGAACTCTATTTCCGGAACGATCCGCCGGACGTTGGCCTTTGCTCATATCAGATCACGCATCATCCGGGAATACCTGTTAAATTGGTCGGCATTCGAAATGAGCTCGCCAACCCCGCGTTCGACTCTCAGGCCCGACCGATAAATGCCTTTGGAAGTATTTTGGGCTATGCTCGGCCATGCCTTTTCGATGATCTGAAACTTTCGGCCGAACGATCGGTCGGCCAACAAGTTGGGCGAACGTTCCATCAGAGTGGAAAGAAGCGTGCGCATATTCTCGGCAGCGAGCAGCGATTTCCGGTCACCGAGTGCGGAAAAATCAAAACCGTGAGGCATTATCCTGAATCCCGCAAGAGCGTTGCCGGCGTAAATATCCAGGACCTCGTAATCATTACCGGTGACGCGTTCGTCGACGTGCTTCGTCTCCTTGCGAGTTCGCTTTATGCGGGCTTCCGACGAAGTCTCGGTTATCGTCCCCAACACCGCAAGCCTGATCTCCGGCCAGGCGAACGAAAAAGCCTCGCCGGAATTATTAAAGGATCTGAGTACGGCCGCTCCATCTGAAAGTTCGATCGAGCGTAGGCGTTTCGGGGCCGGGACGCCGCCCGCCGGCGGGGACGTGAGCGATCGTACCTCGATTCCGCTGAGCGTAAGCCGCCGGGCAAGAAGGTCAGAATCAGCTTCCCGGACCCTGGCCAATGGAAATGGCGGTTCACAGGCCAAAGCGGCAGAAATAAGTTCGCGGTCGCCCGCGATCACGGAAGATGATCCATCAGAGGAAACGTCCGGCCCGAACGCAACCACTACGATGTCCACGCCGGGCTCCCAGGTCTCGGCCGGCTCGATCTGGAGAGGCAGACCGGCGGCGATCTCATCCGGGAGTTCGAGTACGGCCCCACAGTAGAGGCATTTCGGACGGTTCGGCGGGTTTCGCTTTCCGCATTTTGGACAATCGACCAGTTCGCCGGAATTGAAGGCGATCTGCTCGGTCATCAGCGGTATTCCGTCAACCTCGCTTATATCATCAATTGGGTTGTCGTTCATGGCATTCGAAGCGGACAATACATCGAATTTTATCATTTACATCGTGGAATTGCTTGACCACAGCGGCGCACAAATGCAAACTTGTTAAAAGTCTTCAATGAGTTTCGGTTACATATAATATTCGGAAAGTTACATATTCTTTTGATCTGTTACGACTAATTGACAATTTTTTTGGAAACCGTTTAGAAACAGCGAAACCCTTAAAGAAACCCGAACAGGTAACATTCCGATCCACCAGCATGTAGCTGCACCTTGCCGAAGGCCCAGGTAATTTTAGGGGGTCAAAGAAATGCAGTTCGAGACGACCGCTAATTCGTCGTGGAAATTCGGCCATCGGGGCCGCGTCGCCGTTTTCATAGACGGGAACAACCTTTTTCACGCCGCTCGCTTTCATAACATAGACATCGATTACAACAAGCTTCTCCGGATATTGCTCGGCGATGGACGCCTTTTGCGCGCATTTTTCTACACAGGTGTCGATGCCGGGGCGGAACGCCAGCAAGGATTCCTGCTCTGGATGAGAAGGAATGGGTTTCGCGTCGTTCAGAAAGAGCTTAAGACCTTTTATGACGGCACACGTAAGGCAAATCTGGACGTGGAGATCGCCGTCGATATGCTCTCACTCGCCGGCCGCTATGATACAGCGGTGTTGGTCTCCGGTGATGAGGATTTCGTTTATGCCATCAACGCTGTGGCGTATAAGGGCTGTCGCGTCGAAGTTGCGGGATTCAGGTCGAATACGGCTCCGCGTCTGATCGATGTCGCCGATTTCTTCATCGACCTCGGTGATATCGCAGACCTTATCAGAAAGGACATATCGCAGATAAGCGAATTCGAGGTCCCTTCGTTCGAACCGCCGGGCGATGCACCGGAACCCGATATCCTGCGTCAACAGCGCGAGGAGTCAGATCTTGTCCGGGTCAGAGACGATCAATGAGGCTATTTACTCTCGATGAAGCAAACGAACTTTTGCCCGAGATGAAGAGCTTGCTGATACGGATCAGAAAGCTCTATTCGGGAGTGAGCGGCATGCGGGAGGAAGCGAAAGCTGCGGCTGCAGCATCGGAATACGGCGGCGGCATGCCCGGCGGTTCAAAGTATGTAAGGGCGCTTTATGAGATCGGAAAACTGACGACCCGGATACACGAGAAAGGTGTCCAACTTAAAGATCACGAACGCGGGTTGATCGACTTTCCCGCGTTGCGTGGCGATAGGGTCGTTCTCCTCTGCTGGCAATTGGATGATGGCGACCGAGTCGAGTGGTGGCACGATATTGAGGCCGGTTTTGGGGGACGCCAGCGGATTTGAATTATTTAACAATTTCATAACTTCTTTGTTTTCAGAATGTTTGGATTCGCTTTCGGGCGATACAACCGTAAGCGCATCTATTTTGTGCGCTTTAATGTTGACTAGTTAAAGTAGATTCTGATATTCTCTCGTACAAGTTAGCCACCGCGCCTAGCCCATTTCATCGAAAATCAGTAACTGTCATATGACGTGCCCCGTTTGTAAACGCGAACTTGCACCCACCATTTCCATTTGCTACGCGTGCGGCACGATGGTTCATGACAGCGTGCGTGAAGAGCTTTCCACAAAGATCGGACGGGGTTCTAAACCGCTGGAGATCGGATTTGCAAAGGCATCTGAGCCATTACTTAGGCCGCCGGCAAAGGAGCCGGCCAGAGAGCCGGAACTCGTCCATGCAGTGCCAAACCCCTCTGCGGGAATACCGAAGCGGCAGCCCAAAGCGGACCCCACGGAGAGGATCAATCGCCACACCAGCCAGACCCTTGTTGAATTTCAGAATAAGAATTCGCAGATACCGGATTGGCGCCTGCAGCTGCAGAATGCGGTCCGTCAACGCAAGTCTGAACCCGAGCCTGCTCCTGTGTTGATACCGGGGCTGCACACTCATTTGGTTACCAACAGTGCAAATGCTCTGAAGCCGCAGCCGGCGCCCGAACCGGAACCGACGTCCCATACGAATCCCCGGGTTGCTAATGCGCTAAAAAGGATCGAAGACTCTCGCAGGCGCTTTTCGAGCGGGGCCACGGCTGAAAATGAGACAGCGGCACCGGCCGCGGCAAAAAGCTATCCTTTCGACGTCGTCACTCGTTCGGAGGTTCCGGCGATACCAAATTCCGCGGTGAGACCGGCGACCGTCAACTCCCTTCCAAAGCCGCGGCTGGTTTCCACAGCAAGCTCGACTTTGGAAAAAACTGGATTTGATACGAATAAGCTGCCGCCGATCTCCGACGTCGGCGTTACAGCCGCAGAGGTGATCTCGACAATGATCGAGATACCGGCCACTGAGGTCGTCGAGGACGTTATCGTCAATGAGGAAGCAGCCGATACGAGATCGGATGATTTGCGGCTCGAGACGGTGACCGAGGAATACCTTGAAGAGATCGACGATCTGGCCCCGCTTTCTGCACGGTTCACCGCCGGCCTCTTCGACGCGATAATTGCAGGTTTCGCGACCGGAATCCTTCTCTCGCCGTTAATGATGATGGGCGGAGAGTGGCTTTCTGTCGCCGGACTACTGACGATATTCGCTGCCTTCGGGATCGTGATGTTTCTCTACCTAACGGTCGCGATCGGCCTTCGGGGACGCACGATCGGAATGAAACTCTTCTCGCTTGAGGTCATCGATATCGAGGAGAACGAGTATCCCACTTACCATCAGGCCGCGGTAAGCTCGGCCGTCTATTTACTTTCACTGCCGCTTTTCGGTATCGGGTTCGTGCCGGCTTTCTTTAATGAGGAAAGACGCGCCGCACACGATCTGATCTCGGGAACACTTCTCGTTCGCGAGATGTGAACCTATTAGCTTAAATAAGCGCCTTTTGCCATCTCGTCCGGAAGCCACCCGAATGGCTTCTGGACTTTTTCATTTCGGCGACTAGACTTCGACTAGATGGATCTTTCGACGATCACAGCCATTACGGCGGAGTACCAGACGGCTCTTCCGGGCCGCCGGTTCGGCAAAGTTTTTCTGCTGTCCCGGTTCGACCTTGCTTTTGATCTCCGAATTCCGGATTCAAGATTTCTCTTCGTCAGCATCGAGCCCGCAGATCCGCGTACCTACCTCATCCGGCGCCGGCTCCGCGATATCGAGAAGCGATCGACGGCACCGACCGCTTTCCTGCTTCAGTTAAAAAAGCAACTCTCCGGTACAGAAGTGACGTCGGTCGAACAAATCCCGAACGAACGCGCGATCACACTAAATTTTAGCGGACGTGATGAGATGGGAGAGAAACTCTTCCGCAGCCTCGTCATCCAACTGACCGGAAAGTCAGCCAATATTTTCCTGCTCGACGATTCCCGCCGGATCATCGATTCTATGCGGGAGCCAAAAGGCCCCGGGCAAGCGGTCACCGAGATCTATGCTCCGCCACAAAGGCCTGACGGAGAACTTCCCGCGCCGCGCCAGATAGAGTTTCAAAAGGGCGATCTCGACCTCTTATCCGATGCTCTCGATGCGGCCGATCTGGAGCGAAGGTCGCAGAACGAACTCCGGTCCGCGGCGGCCGCGGCGCGCAATAAGATCAAGACGGAGATCTCAAAACTCGAAAGACTGAAAGCAGCGCTGCGATCTGACCTGACGGCGCACGGTGACGCCGAGAAATGGAAACGCTTTGGGGATCTGCTCCTTGCGAACATAGCCACGGCCAGGCGCACGCCGGACGGGGTTGAGGTCACAGACTATTTCGATCAGGATCTTGCGACCGTCGAAGTCGCGGTCAAAGAAAATGAATCGATCACGGAGGCCGCAGAACGATATTTCAGGCGATACACAAAATCGCGCAATGCCGGGGCGGAGATCGCGAAAAGAATGGCAAGCGTCGAGGCGGATCTGGCTCGCCTGGCAGACAAGCTATCGGTCATAGAGCGAGCGGTGGCCGAGCAAGATGTCGAAAGGCTTCGCGAACTCGGAGGCGCTCCGCAAAAAACAAGGAACGAAGCAAAAAGGTCGAAAGCTTCAAGGGCGGCATCGTTTGCCCGTATATTTTACTCATCGGATGGATTTGAGATACTCGTCGGGAAGAGATCGGCCGACAACGACCAGCTTACATTTCGCATCGCCCGTTCCCTTGATACGTGGATGCATGCGGCCGACTATCCGGGGTCGCACGTGGTGATCAGAAATCCGAACAGGGTCGAGATACCGCACACGACTCTCGTCGAAGCGGCCCGGCTTGCAGCCTTCTACAGCCAAGGAAAAGCACAGCCAAAGGCGGCTGTGCACTATACGCAGAAGAAATTTGTTAACAAGCCTAGAGGCTCGGCGCCGGGCCTGGTCAGCCTTTCGAGCTTTAAAACACTGCTCGTCGAACCGACGGTCCCGGAAACTGTTACTCGGCCACAACCTTAGCCACCAGCTCTTCCATTTTCTTTATATCAGCCGGATTTGCTCCACGAAACACACCACGAAGGTTGCCGTCGCGGTCGACGAGAAAACTCTGCGGTATGCCGCCGAAATTGCTGATCTTCAAGAGCGCGTTCTGCATATCGGTGCTTGCCCATACAAGGGTGTAGTTAAGCTTCATTTCGGCGGCGAATTCGTCGATCTTTTCCTTTGTGTCACCGTCATCCGTATTGAGGCCGATGATCTCAAGGCCTTTATCACGGTGCTCATCCTGCATCTTCACGAGTGCCGGCATCTCAGATCGGCAGGGGCCGCACCACGTCGCCCACATATTCAGGAGGACGACCTTTCCTTTCATGTCAGCGACCTTTGAAGTGGACCCGTCGAGGTGCTTCATATCGGCCTGTGCGACCTTTTCCGAGATCGGCGGAAACTCCGACTTCTTCTTATTGGCCTCACCGCCCGTAGTCTCGCCGGACGATTTAGAATTCTCGGGCGCTTTCGCTATATCCGCCCCCGCGGGCCCCGAACAGGCGGAGAGCATCGAGATCAACAATACAAAGACAAAAAATAACGCGAGTTTCTTCATCTAAACTTCCCTTATTTAAATCAGGTCTTGCAGGCGCAGCACGACAAGAGTCGTAATTACCAGCAATCCAAACATTAGCATCAGCACGATCTGGTTAACAACTTCGTTCATCCAGGGATGAAGGAAGCTGACGTATCCGCTCAGGTCTTCGGGGATCTTTTTCACGCTCCCGAGTTCAGGTTCCTGCGGCGTCGGGTTGTTGAGCGGATCGTTCTGAAACGCCTTCGCCGCCTTCTTGTATTCCTCGATCGCGACCCGGAAATCTTCGATCATCTTTTCATTCTCGGCATCGAGAGATTCGTAAAGCCCGAGTCCCTTGGTCTTGCCCCTGGGGTTTGCACCTTCGGGCTCAAGCGTGTCGAGGCCCGAGAATCGTTTCATCGTATCGAACGAGTAGGCCGCCGGCATCAGCATTCCGACAACTTTATTGACACCGCTCGGCACCCCGACGAGGCCTGAGAACAGGATCTGCGGGATGAGGATCAGCGGCACCAGGCTCGTGGCCATTTCTGAGGTTCGTACCAGGGCCGAGATGAGCAGGCCAAGAGCGATGCCGACAGCCGCGGTTATGAGCATCGTCCAAAACTGCGGAATACCGCCAAAATCACCGGGCATCGACATTAGCCCAACGAGGTCAAACAACTTCAACGGAACAAATAGAAGTATGCATTGAAGCCCGACGATTATTCCAAGCACGAAAAGCTTCGATCCAAGATACGGAAGAATGCCGAGATTGACCATCCGCTCACGGCGGTATATCGGCCGCTCGCGAATGATCTCCCTGGCCGAAACGGACGTGCCGAACCAAAACGCGACGAGGGCGATCACAAAATAGACGAAATCGCGCGGGCGGGTGGACCCCATTACAAAGAAGGTGAGAACCGCGATGGCCGGCGCCTGTGCGAAAAGAATGAACAGATTGAGCTTATCTTTCAGCAGGACCTCGAGATACCGCCGCGAGAGTGTGAACCACTGGCTGATCGCGCCGAATATACCCAGGCGACGCTTTTTTCGCACACCGGTCTGCGGCAGGCTGCCAAGCTCCGAAAGCGGTTTTTGAACGTTTTTCTGATATTGCGGCGTTGTGAGGAACTTTTGTTTCCACTTTTCGGCGGCCTGCTCAGTTACGCCGCTTCGAACCGAATCGCCTTGTGTCTTTACCGCCTCCTCGATGGGGGCTTCGAGCTTTTCGTAAAGGTCCTTAAAGCTCGATGCACCGAGGTATTCCAATGCTTCGGCGGGCTTGCCGTAGAAGACCAGCTTTCCGCGCATCAGGACGACGATCTTGTCAAAAAGGCGGACATTCTCCATCGCATGGGTCGTGAGAATAACGGTCCGGCCGGACTCGGCGATCTGACGGAAAAGCTTCATTATCTTTTCCTCGGTCGCCGGATCGAGACCCGATGTCGGCTCGTCGAGAAAGATGATCGACGGCTTCGTAACAAGTTCGACCGCCATCGAAACACGTTTCCGCTGCCCGCCAGAGAGCTGGTGGACCGGCACGTCCCTACGCTCCGTCAGGCCGGTCACATCCATCACTTCGTTCACTATCTGGTCGATCTCGGCGGATGATACGTCGCTGGAGAGCCGCAGCTTGGCGACGTAATAAAGCGTTCGGTAAACGGAAAGCTCTTTGTGGATGATGTCGTCCTGCGGAACGTATCCGATGGACTGCTTTATGGAATCGAGATGGCGGTACAGATCGAGGTTGTTGACCAGGACGTTGCCGCTCGTAGCCGGGCGGTTCCCGTTCATTGCCTCCATCAATGTGGACTTGCCGGCCCCGGACGGGCCCAGGAAACCAATAAATTCATTCGGCTGGATCGACAGTGAAACGCCATCAAGAAGCGTGATCTTTCCGCCGCCGGAGCGGTTCTTCACACGCCGGACAACATCGACGACATCGATGCGCGTCTTCGCCCGCGAATCATAAACGCCGACATTTCCAGCGGCATCGACCCGAAGCACGAATGTGCCGATCTGGATGGAATCTTCGAGACGAACCGCCTGCCTCGAGATGCGGTTGCCGTTGATGTAAACGCCGTTAGTCGACCCGAGGTCGTCGATCACGATATCGCCGCCCGACCGGATGAGACGTGCATGGCGTTTCGAGATCTGAAGCCCATCAAGCGAGATGTCATTGGAGTCATCCCGGCCGATCGAGAGTTCGTTCTTCGGTCCGAACGCGACGGACATCAGGAGCTGCGGCTGCGACGAGTCGGCGGCGTCCAGCCTGGGCGAAGATGCCCCTTTGCTAATGACCATCGTCTTTGGCCCGCCGGCCTCAGCCGCTGCCGGCACTGCCAACGAACCGACCGACCGCTGGCCCGTCAGGTCCGCGCCCGCGGGAGCAACGCGAAGCGGCGAATCGAACCGAACGACCGGCCCGCCGATACCAAGCTGGATCTCGTCATTGTGATAGAGCGGGATCGGGGACGTGATCCGCTGGTCGTTTACGAGCGTTCCGTTAAAGCTTTTATTGTCGACGATAAGATAGTTTCCGTTCTCAACCCTGATCTCCGCATGCCGGCGGGAGACCGTTATCGAATTTGCATCGAAAACGACGTCACACGACGGGTCCCGCCCGAGCCAGATGCTGGGCTTCCCCAGTTCGAAGGGAGGACGCACGAAACCCTTAATGAATTCGAGCTTTCCTGTGTGAAACGGAGCGGCTTTCGGCGGTGCCGCGGGCGTGGCGAAAGCGTTCTGGGGAACGGGAGCTGGGGTACGTGCCGGGCTCGGGATCGAAGGTGCGGCCTGGGCCGTTTCTTCAAGCCAGATGATCCTGAAAAGAGGGCCGTCAACTCCGAACTGTATCCCATTGCCTGCCGATATCGGCATCGGCTGAGATATCCGCTGCCCGTTAAGGAAAGTCCCGTAGCTGGAGCCGAGGTCGGCGACGGTCCAGCGACCGTTAACAAATCGGATCTCACCGTGTTTGCGGGAGACCATCGGAAATTGAGCGCTTTCGAACGCGATATCACATTCATAGGCGTCGCGGCCGAATGTGACCACGTCCTTGTTAAAGGTATATTCCTTTCCGCCGCCCGCGCGCTCTTCTACGAGAACGATGTTCATCTGCTGAAATTACAAACTATATAGAGGCTGCTGAGTGCTTAAAAACAAAAAGCGTAAGAACTCCGCCCTACGCTCTTGATCCTGTCGATCAAACCGTGTCAGTTAGTACGCACCAATCTGAATCCGAGCCCGGGGCTTCGACGACTTGACGGTGCGTAGAATCGAAATGTCGAGGTGATGGCATTTGGGCCGGTCGTTTTCTCAAAGGCCCCGCCGCCGCGGATCATCAGGTGCGGCTCGGTGAGGTTTGCGGGTTCGACCGGAGCACCGGGATACGACCACGGCTCGGAACTCGTCCATTCGAAGACGTTTCCGATCAGATCCTGCACCCCCCAATCATTGGCGCAGCTCTTGCTGCCGACCTCGACCGGTATATTGCTGGTCTCGTTTATGTGAGCGCACTTCGCATCGAACTTATCGCCCCATGGATAGAGGTTGTTCTTCGCCCCGTTTCTTGCTGCGTACTCCCATTCCTGCTCAGTCGGCAGCCTGTAGGAAGCGCTGTCGCGCTTTCCGCGCCACTCGGCAAACGCCTTGACATCGTCAACGTTGACGTACCGGACCGGAAGATTCTCGTCGCCGGAGACAGGCTTCATGTTCTCCCAGTGTGCAAGGAATTTCTCGTCGGAGTCGGGTTTATATCCTGATGAGACGAGAAATTCGTAAAAAGCGGCATTCGTGACCTCGGTCCTATCCATAAAAAAGGTAGCGACCGTTTCGTCATGTTCCGGCTTTTCCAGGTCGGTGCCGTTATTTCGCCCCATTTTGAACGTACCGCCCGGTATCTGCACCATATCGGTCTTTACCGGCGTTACCTGAACTTGCTGAGTCGGAACGGGCGTGGGCTTGTTCGTTGCGTTCACAGCCGGCTTGCCGCCCCCGATCAGGCCCGCCATGTAAGCACCGCCGAGGCCGAGGGCCCCGATAACAAATAGTCCGAACAGCCCGGCACCGGCCAGAACGAGCGGCGACAAAAAGCCTCGTTTTGGCGGCCGGCTCTGGACGCCGATATCGCGTCCCGTATCCCATTTTTGGAATGCGGTCTTCTGCCCATCGGACGAAGTGTCCTGAGTGGTGGACATTCTCGATGGAGTGTCAGGATTCAGGCCGGCATTGTATGCCACGGTCGCGGCGGGCATGGGTATCCTCTGAGCTTCGGACACCAGGTCGGCCACGACCTGCTGCGGACGCCCGTCGCAGACCACATCACTGGTCCAATCCGGAAACCCGCTGGCGCTGACCCGCAGGTGATGGTTGCCGCTCTGGATACCGTTCAAGGTTATCCATCCGTCGACGCGGCTCTCACCCACCGGAATATTATCGACAAAGATCTTTGCCTTCGGCGGGTTGGTTCGAATATTAAGGGACGAGACAGGCAAAGCACCGCCAGAGGTGGTATGGATGCCGATCGCGGTCGGATAGACCGCTTCTTTGAGCTCGGCGATCATCGCTTCGACCGAGGGGGTGCGTTTTTCCTTCTCCTTGGCTAGAGTGTGCAGGACGGCTTGCTCGATCGCGGGAGCAAGATTCGTCCCGACCTCGGCAAATGTCGGGGCCGGATCGCTGATGTGCTTTTTCATGATCGCTGGGATCGAAGACCCTTTGAAGGGCACATCACCCGTGAGCATCTGAAAAAGCATCACGCCAAGGCTATAGATGTCCGACCGAGCATCCGGCTCATCATCGGCCCACTGCTCGGGCGCCATGTAGAACGGCGAACCCATAAGGCCGGTCGTTTGGGCCTGGATGAACGAACCGAGAAGTTCTCCGGACTTGATCTTTGCGAGGCCGAAATCGAGTATCTTGACAGCCTGAGAGAGATTAGGCTTGTCGCTGCAGATCATTATGTTCAGCGGCTTTAGATCGCGGTGGACGATACCCTGATGATGGGCAGCGCCGACGCCCGCACATATAGCGGAAATTACGTCGAGGGCCTTTTCAGGGTCGAGCTTTTTCTCCCGAGCCAGGAGGTCGTGAAGCGACTCTCCCTCGACATATTCCATCACAAGGAACGGGATCTGGCCGCTGATCACTCCGTAATCGGTCACGGCCACGACGTTCTGGTGCCGGATCGCGGCGGCCGCTAGAGCCTCCTGCCGAAATCGGGTGATGAGCTGTGGGTCGTTGCCGACCAGGTCGGGCAGAATGATCTTGATCGCGAGCTGTGTTTTCAAGTATGCATGGCGGGCCTTGTAAACGACGCCCATGCCTCCCTGTCCGAGGCGCGATTCAAGATGATACTTGCCTTCGAGTACCGGTTCGCCGGCGATCGTGTGCATCGTCGGCATGCCGTCATTCGGGCAGGTTGCAACCGAATCGGCATAGCAGGTCTTACATAGTTGGCATTCTTTCATTGCGCGCCGCTACACCGCTATCTTAAACCGGGAGAGGTTTCGACTAAAAATTAGACTCATTTGAAGGAGAACTTTTGCCGCGCGAGCACGCATAAATTCTAGTTTTTTTACGGATTTCAAGCAAGGAAAGAAGTGATATACCGCTTATTCCGAAAAATAATGCCCGAAATGTCCCGGCATCGCCCAAAGCGCGGTCAACGCACAACGACATTTATTAGTCGGCCCGGGACGACAATGATCTTTGCGACCTCCTTTCCCTCAGTGAACTCGATCACTTTCGCATCGGCAAGGGCCAGATCTTCGATGTATTTGTTCGACGCATCGGGTGCCGCAAAAACGCGAGAGCGCAACTTTCCGTTCACCTGGACCGCGATCTCGACCTCATCCGAAGCCACAAGGTCAGGGCGATATTCAGGAAACCTCGCGGCCGAGGCGATCATACCGTCCTCATTGCCGGTCACGACCGCACAAAGCTCCTCAGCAATATGGGGAGAAAAAGGTGCCAGCATCGTCACGAGGGCCCTGACCGCCTCGAAAACAGCATACGCTTCCTCCGGGGATGCGGCATCGGGTTCGATCCTGGAATCGTAGAGGGCGTTGATGAGTTCCATCAGCGCCGCTACGGGCGTGTTGAACTGCAATGTTTCAAGACTCTCCGAAACCCGCTTGATGGTCTGATGGGTCTTTCGCCGCAGCGTTTTGGCCCGATCGGAGACGGAGGCAGGAACATCAGTAGTGCCTCGCTGCCCGGCGAACGATGCTTCCCACTTATGGACGAATCGCCACACCCGCTGCAGGAATCTGACAGCGCCCTCGATACCGGACTCATGCCAAACCAATTCATTTTCGACCGGGGCGGCGAAAAGCACGAAAAGCCTGGTCGCATCCGCTCCGTAGATCTCGACCATCTCGTCCGGATCTACACCGTTGCCTTTCGACTTGGACATCCGTTCGATAGCGTGTCTCAACGCGGCCCCGTCGCCGGCCCGCGCGGATACGACCTTCCCCTTCGCATCCCGTTCCACAGTGACCTGATCCGGCGGAACGTATTTTCGTTTACCCGTCGAATCGTCAAAGAATGTCTCGCCGACGACCATACCCTGTGTCAGGAGACGTTTGAATGGTTCCCCGAACGCGACCATTCCAAGGTCGCGCATCACCTTGGTCCAAAACCTCGCGTAGATAAGATGCATCACGGCATGGTCATCGCCGCCGATGTACTGATCGACGGGCGTCCAGTAAGCGGCCATTTCAGGATCAAACGGCCGTTCCGGGTTATCGGGGTCGAGATATCGGAAGAAGTACCACGACGAATCGACGAAAGTGTCCATGGTATCCGTCTCGCGGTGAGCGGGCCCATTGCACTTGGGACACTTAGCCTGATAAAACTCGGGAACTTTTGCCAACGGAGACTCGCCCGTACCGGTGATCGGGGCACTCTCCGGCAGGCGAACGGGCAGGTTTTCGTACCGCTCAGGCACGACGCCGCATGCTTCGCAATAGACGATCGGTATCGGTGACCCCCAAAAACGTTGGCGCGATATCCCCCAGTCACGCAGCCGATAGGTCGTTGCGCGCTCGCCAAACCCGTGCTTTTCAGCATAGAGGGCCATCTCTTTCTTTGCTTCCTCGCTCGGCCTGCCATTCCAAAAATCGGAATGGACGAGGACGCCCGTGTCGACAAAAGGAACCTCTAACGCGAGCGCCTGCATCGTATGGTGTTCGTGTACGAGATGCGGTTCCGAAATGACCTGGCGGATCGGCAGGCCGAATTTTTTGGCAAACTCGAAGTCTCGTTCATCGTGAGCGGGAACGCTCATTACCGCTCCCGTCCCATACTCCATCATCACGTAGTTGCCTACCCATACCGGCAACGGCTCGCTGCTGAACGGGTTCAGCGCCTTGATGCCCGTATCCACTCCGTCCTTTTCTATCTCCTCGTCGCGATCGCGAGGCTTCAGTATCTCGGCCATCATTTCGTCGATCTTCGCTTTCACGGGCAGAGGCAAGGTCGCCCTGAATGCCGCGATCACGGGATGAGCAGGTGCGACCACGATCGCGTTGGCGCCATAGATCGTATCGATCCGCGTCGTGAAAACTTTTATCGACCGCGGTGCGCCGGCCGATGCCTGACTCAGCTGCCCCGTATTTGCCTGTATCTTGAAATCGACAAAAGCACCATCGCTCCGGCCGATCCAGTCGCGCTGCCTTTTGATCACATTCTGGGGCCAGCCCGACTCGATCTCGACGATATCATCGAGCAATTGATCGGTGTAAGCCGTTGTTTTCAGGAACCATTGTTCGAGGTCCTTCTTCGTCACCGGGTTGCCGCAACGCCAGCAAATACCGCCGCTTGCCTGCTCATTTGAAAGCGTAGCCTGGTCGTGCTCGCACCAGTTGACCTGCGTCATCCGCTTATACGCGAGGCCCTTTTCGAACATTTTGAGAAAGAACCACTGATCGAATTTGTAATATTCAGGCCGATGGGCGGCGATCTGACGCGACCAGTCATAGCCCAGGCCCAGACGCTTTAGCTGGCCCTGCATCACGCCGATATTCTCTTCGGTCCACTCACGCGGATTTACGCCGCGTTTTACAGCCGCGTCCTCCGCGGGCTGGCCGAACGAATCCCATCCGATCGGGTGCAGGACGTTGAATCCCTGAAGCCGCTTGAACCAGGCGACAGCATCACCGACCGAATAATTTCGAACGTGGCCCATATGGAGGTTGCCGGATGGATACGGCAGCATCTCCAGCTGGTAATACTTAGGCATTTCCGGCTCGACGGCCACCTCGAATGCCCGGGCCTCGTCCCATTTCTTTTGCCACTTCGCCTCAACTTTCTTTGCAAAATACTTTTCGTCCATTTGAAACACTCGTAAAAACGCCAATTGTATCGAATAGCTGTTTAGCTATCCAATGCAATTAGTAATTGGGTTGATCAATTGATGACGGGGAACGCCACTGCACGGCCAAGCGCCGCGAGTGGCTACATAAGGGCGAGGATCTGATGGACCTTTAACATACCCATAGTCTATAAAAGTTGGCGGCGAATGTCTATTTTTCTCGAATGCGGCGGCGGTTTTGTGCTATTCTATAGGGACCGTTAAGGTAGGAGTTTTACCAACACGAAAGCTTTGATGAGTATAAAAACTTTATTGCAGACGGTGCCGACTTGACCTAAACGAGTCCGCTTGACCGTCTGCCCCAAAAGCGAAGGAGGCACTCAGATGGTCAAGCAAACATCTACAACTATCGCCCGCAATATTGATAAGCCCTTAGTTCCCATGTCGGAACGAGCCTCCGTACTACAAGCCAAGCAAACCTCGCGACATCCAGCCGACGAGATCATCCTGTCGCTGGCAAACGCATACGAGAACAAACGTGCCCGCCAGGTAACTGAATGGGAACGCGTTCAAGCGAACCGTTGGCAGCGGGCGGCATGATATCGCTCGCAGAATTGCACCGAGATCATCGGGCGGATGGCAGCAGAGGACGGTTGGTCCGCCGCCTGTTTGTCGTTGCCGTGTCTCTGCTCGTTTGTGTTCAGGCCGCTTCTGCCCAGAGTCTTGAACAGCTTTCGGATGACGTGCGGAACGGCGATATTGAACAAAAGCGATCGGCATTATTCGAGATCCGCAACCGGCGCTCGGCCGAGGCTTCGCGTTTAGCTGTCCCGGCGCTGGGTGACCCGTCTCTGATAGTTCGCGCCGAGGCGGCGGCCAGCGTCAGATTTCTTCCCGAGCAGGAGGCGGTGGCCGTACTTGTTCCCCTGCTCAGCGATCGTGAGCCATTTGTGCGAAAGGAATCGGCCTATGCGCTGGGGTCAGTTAGGAGCCCGAAGGCCGGGCCGCCGCTCGAACGAGTTCTTCGTGGAGACGAGGATTTAGAGGTCAGGGCCGCTGCGGCAGTTGCTCTCGGCTATTCCGGTGATCGGGGCGCTATTGGACCTTTGGTCGCCGTTCTCAAGGAACGACCGGCCGAATCCAATGAATTCCTAAGACGGTCGGCTGCCCGATCGATCGGTCAGATCGCACAGTTGGTCAACTCCGGCGGCACCTACAGCGTCACCCCGCAAAATTTCCTTCCGGACAAATATAAATCTGTCAAAGGGGATGCCCTGTCGGCCGCATCGCCGGAGTTCAGAGCCGCTGTCAGTGTGCTGACCGCGGTGGCCAAAAATAAGAATGAGGCGGCCGACACACGCCGCGAGGCAGCCTATTCGCTAGGAGCGATCGGCGACGTTTCAGCCATCGACACGCTCGAGTCGCTGTCGGCCAGCCCGGACCCGTATATGGCAACGATCGCCAAGGAGGCGCTGCTTGCGATCCGGACCTACCAGGGCCGTTGACCATCGGATCACTTTTGTGATCTGTTTCCGTTGAGCCCGTTCGGGTGAGTCAGCGTGAGCCGTCCGTAGAAAGAATTTTTTGAGGAAACCTGACTTTTTGGTTAAATGGTGTAATGCAGGCAGCATTAACTTCACGATCAGGGACTGAGACCCTGCTCGAATATTACTTACGTGTCCGGCGACACACCGAGGCACTCTGTGAGCCGCTCGAAACCGAGGACTACATACCGCAGCCGATCGTCGACGTCTCGCCGGCAAAGTGGAATATTGCCCATACGACGTGGTTCTTCGAGGAGATGATCCTGAAGAAGTTCTCGCGGGGCTATGAGGAGTTCGATCCGAGTTTCGGCTACCTGTTCAATAGCTATTACAACTCCATCGGCGAACGCACCGCCCGCGATCATAGAGGCGATCTTAGCAGGCCCACGGTCAAACGGGTGTTTGAATATCGGAAATACGTGGACAAGCATTTAGGAGATCTTTTGTCCGGTCAGGATGCCCAAACCGGTTCGGACGAACTCCGCGAATTGGTGGGACTTGGCCTGAATCACGAACAGCAGCACCAGGAGCTGTTCCTCACCGACCTCAAGTTCACTTTTGGCATAAATCCGCTTTTCCCGGCCTATCGCACGGACTGGGCCCCCGAAGAAACGCTCGATACGGGCGAAGAGAAGTTCATCGATGCCGAAGGCGGGATACGCCAGATCGGATACGATGGCAGCGGATTCTGTTTCGATAATGAACTCGCTGTTCACAAGGTCTATCTCGACGATTTTTCCATCTCGAACCGACTCGTACTGAACGAGGACTTTATCGATTTCATAAACGACGGCGGGTACAAAGACCATCGCCTGTGGCACTCCGAAGGTTGGGATTGGGTGAGCCGGGAGGGCATCACTTCCCCGCTTTACTGGCACAACCGCGATGGCGAATGGCATCACTTCACTCTTGGCGGCCTGCGACGCCTTCCGTTGAACTCGCCCGTCTGCCACGTCTCGCTTTACGAGGCCTCGGCATTCGCAGAATGGAAAGGGATGCGGCTTCCGACCGAGTTCGAATGGGAGGCTGTAAATACAAAATTCGATTGGGGACTCCGCTGGGAGTGGACGAATTCTGCATATCTTCCCTATCCGGGATTCAGAAAGCCATTGGGGGCTGTCGGCGAATACAACGGGAAGTTCATGATGAACCAGATGGTTCTTCGCGGTGCATCGGTCGCAACGCCGGATGGCCACAGCCGCCCAACTTACCGCAACTTTTTTCACCCTCATCTGCGTTGGCAGTTCACGGGTATTCGTTTGGCAAGATAGTTTTTACCGCGGAGACTCAAAAACGCCGAAGAAGGCGATAAATATCTTCGTGTCTCGGCGGGTTTTTCAAAGTCTATGGGATCAACAACTTCACCGGAGCTCACTCAATTCGCCGAGGACGTCCTCAAGGGCCTCTCGTCGAGCCCAAAGCAGCTCTCGTCCCGATATTTTTATGACGACGAAGGCTCGAGGCTGTTCATGAAGATAATGGAACTTCCCGAGTATTACCCGACGCGGGCGGAGATGAGGATCTTCACCGAACAAAAGGCCGCTATCTGCGACGCCTTCACGGAACGAACGGAACGAGGACATTCCAGTCCGGAACCCGGTGACGAGGCGGACAAGAATCCTCGCGTTCCGATCGACCTGATCGAACTCGGCGCGGGCGACGGGACGAAGACTGCCGTGCTGATCGAGCACCTGCTCGCGACCGGCGTCGATTTTCGATACGAGCCGATCGACATCTCGAAAGAGGCCAACGACGCACTCGAATCAAAGTTCAAGGAGAAATTCCCCGACCTCCGCATCGATCCACACACCGGCGATTATTTCAAAGTTCTCGATTCGCTAAATAACGGGGACGATAGACGCAAGGTCATAATGTTTCTCGGCTCGAACATCGGCAATTTCTTACGCGATAAGGCCGTCGCGTTCTTCCGTTCGCTGCGAGGTGTGATGAACATGAATGATCGTCTGTTCATCGGATTCGATATGCAGAAAGACCCGCGAACCATCGTTGCCGCTTACGACGACAAACAAGGGATCACATCGGCCTTCAACCTGAACCTGCTCGCACGCATCAATCGCGAACTCGGCGGTAACTTCGACCTCGACAAGTTCTCGCATTATGCCCAGTACAGGCCGATGGAATGCGCCGCCCGCTCATTCCTCATCAGCCGCGAGAAACAAACCGTTACCATCAAGGCGCTGAACCGCTCGTTCGATTTCGAACAATGGGAAGCGATCTTTATGGAGATCTCGCAGAAATACACCCACGCGATGATCGACGAACTTGCGGGCGACGGCGGCTTCGAGATCGACCAGGAATTCTACAACGCCGAGGATTTCTACATCGATTCGCTTTGGAGGCCCGTTTGATCTCGCAGTTCGGAGTTCCGCCTTTAGGTGGCTTCCGTTGTGGAGAAGGGTCTAAACAATATAGCAAGGGCCAGCTAAAGCTGGAACTCCAAACTTTGAACATCAACCTTCTCACCTTCGACACCATTGACTCGACCAACACCGAGGCCCTCAAACAGGCTCGGCTCGGTGCGGACGAAGGCGTGTGCATAGTCGCGCGGCAGCAGACCGCGGGACGCGGGCGGCATGGGCGGACGTGGGTGAGCAAGCCTGACGCGGGGCTCTATTTCAGCATCGTGCTGCGCCCGAAGATCGAGACTCAAAACCTGCCGCTGATCACGCTGATGACCGGCGTCGCGGTCCACGACACTCTCGAGGAGTTTGGCATTGATTCTGATCTAAAATGGGTCAACGACCTGCTCGTTAATGACAAAAAGATCGGCGGCATTCTCGCCGAAACGACCGACACGCCCAACGGCCTCGCGGCAATCGTTGGCATCGGCATCAACCTAAAATCGTCCAACTTCCCACCCGAGATCGCGGAAACAGCTACCTCGATCGAAGAATTGCAGAAGCCTGCGCGTCAGCAAGGGCTTAACGCTCAAGTTGGAGGTTACGCCCTTGCTCACGCGCGGGCCTCTGCATTGGCTGAATCGCTAACCAAATACATCACCTATTTCTACACCATCCTCCAATCCGAAGACGGTCCCGCAACCATCATCGACGAATGGCGCAAACGCTCATCCTACTTCTCTGGCAAACCGGTCCGCGTTGTGTTAGAAAATGAATCGCTCGAAGGTGTGACCGACGGCCTCGAACCAAACGGCGCACTGCGGGTTAAACGGAACGACGGCAGCTTAACCATCGTACAGGCAGGAGACGTAGAGCAACTGCGGGCAGTCAAAGATGCAGGAGCCCGCGCGTGAGCAAGGGCTTAACGCCCAACTCGGCCATTAAGGCCATCTGAATATGCGGCTTTCAGAGATACATCCGGTCATTTACAAGACCCGCATCAAACAGAAGCGCGTCTTCCGTAGGCTCGGCGATGTATCTAAGCGTGTCCGGTTCGCAAACGAAGTCGAACAAGACGATCTGAAGTTCACCTGCAAGAAGCATCAGTCGCTGTTGAGAAGAAAACTCGGCAACTCCGACCCGCAACTGCAAGAGAACAAGGTAGCGAATTTGAAGATCGCCTGCCCGACGATCGACGGTCTGCTCATCAGACCGGGCGAGACATTTTCGTTCTGGCGTCAGGTCGGCGAAGCGACCGCCGAGAAAGGATATTGCGAGGGAATGCAGCTTTCGAGAGGTGAGGTCGTCCGCGGTGTCGGCGGCGGGCTTTGCCAACTTGCGAACTTGCTTTATTGGATGGCCCTGCACTCACCCCTTGAGATCGCGGAGCGCCATCATCACAGTTTCGATCCGTTTCCGGACGAGAACCGCGTGCTCCCGTTCGGTTCAGGCGCCGGCGTCTTTTATAATTACATCGATCTTCGTTTTTTCAACCCGACCGATATCACCTTTCAGCTGAAATTGTGGCTGACCGACAAGCATTTAAAGGGATCGATCCTTTCGGACGCCGAGACCGAGTTCACCTATCACGTTTTTGAGCGGAATCACCGATTTCTACGCGATGGCGGCAAAACCTATCGCGAGAATGAGATCTGGCGAGAGGTGATAGACCGAAGAAGCGGCAACCTCGTGCGGGAAGAGCTACTGGTAAAGAACTTTTCCGAGATCAAATACGAGATATCCTCCTGCGAGATCGGGGATCGATAGGTTTCCGGTTGAGGCCCGATTGAACTTTATCGCCGGACGATGTAATTTGGAATTGGTAATATGAACGACGATTTTGAATTCGGATCGGACTTTGATTTTGACGACGAGCTAGCCGGAGAGTTCGATGGCGAGTTCGCCGAACTTGAAGGATCCATTGAGGAAGCTGAAGATCTCATGCTTCGCACCGCGATCCTTCAAAAGAACAATATGACCGCCCTTCTGTGCATAAAGAGCGCACCGGCAGGGGCGGCGATATGCCGTGTCGACCCGCGAGAGGCGTTTCCTGCGGTGCAGATCTACGACGATCGCGATGCTGCCATGCTCTGGTTCTCACGCTCACTGCGGTCGAGCAAGAGCAACGGCTGGAATATAGTCTATGACGGCCTGCCCTTGCAGGGTTAGGAATATTCTCGCTGCCCCCTCCTTCTGCAGCCGAAAACCTCCCTTCTTCTCTTTTTGGTGATCGCTGATCTAAATGCTCCTGGCCATCGACATCGGCAACTCATCGATCAAATTCGGGATCTTTGACGGGCCTGTCTTATTTCAGAAGTTCGCCATACAGACCAACCGAGATTATACGGCGGACGAACTGATGTTCGACCGGCTCAAGCTTCACGAAAAGCAGTTCATTCAGATCGACATCTCGATGTGTGTCGTAGCCTCGGTCGTACCGGAACTCGACAGTGTAATTGCCGAGGTATGCCGCGAGCTATTCAAGGTCTCGCCTCAATTTGTCGATGAGACATGGGACCTCGGACTCCAGATCAAATACGACCCGCCATCGTCAGCCGGGATCGATCGCCTTATTAATTCATTTGCTGCCGTGGCCAAATACGGGAAGCCGTGCATCGTCTGCAGTTTTGGGACGGCAACGACGATCGATGTCGTAAATGAGGACGGCGATTATCTCGGCGGGATCATAGCACCGGGAATGCTTGTAAGCGCCAGGGCACTGAATCTGCTGACCGCAAAACTCCCGGTCGTACCGATCGCAAGGCCGGACAACCTGATCGGCAACACGACGGCCGAGTCAATGCTCTCCGGGATCGTACTCGGCCACTTTGCCATGGTTGGCGGCCTGCTTTCGCAACTGAAGGGAGACGAAAAGGTCGTTGCCACCGGCGGATTCGCGCAGATGATCTCATCTGAGGTTGACTTGATCGATATTGTCGACGAAAACCTCAGCCTCGACGGCCTGCGAATGTTGGCAGAAAGGTCCTATGCGTAGGTCCGAAGAAACTTCGGCTTGCGCCTGGCTTTTGTTGCCTGTTCGAACGAGTACGCTAGTTTGATCAGGGTCGCCTCTGTGAATGCTTTGCCGAAGAACGAGATGCCGATGGGGAGTTCTTTGGCGAAGCCTGCGGGCACGGTGATGTTCGGATACCCGGCGACTGCCGGCATCGACGAACTTCCGACGTAGCCGCTGCCGCAATCTCCGCTGACGGTATCTATCATCCACGTCGGAGCGTTTGACGGGCCGACTATCGCGTCGAGCTTGTTCTTATCGACCGCCTCGTCGATTCCCTCTTCGCGTGCGTACTTACGGCACGTTTCGATCGCGTCTTTGTATTCTTTCGTATTCAGATCGCCGAGCTTTGCCGAATCGACCATTATCGACTGGCCGAAGTACTTCAGTTCGCGAGCGGCGTTGTCGTTGTTGAACTTGATCAGGTCTTCGAGCGTCTTGTGCCGCGAACCGCGTTGCCGCAGATACTTCTCAAGCCCGTCCTTGAACTCGTATTTCAGCACCAGGAACTCCGCATCGCCGAACTTTCTCAGATTCGGGAACTTCACATCTATCAATTCCGCTCCGGCACGCTTCATCGCTTCAAGCGCGGCGTTTGTCACTTTATCCACCGTCGCGTTGCGTCCCCAATAATCGCGTGCGACCCCGATGCGTGCTCCGCGAAGGCCGTCTGCTTTCAGGTACGAAGTGTAATCCAAGCGCTCCCATTTACCCGGCCTCATTCCCGAATCATTAGCGTCCGGAGCAACGATCGCGTTCATCATTGTGGCCGCATCGGCAACTGATCTGCACATCGGCCCCGCGGTATCCTGAGTAGCCGAGATCGGAATGATCCCGCTTCTCGACACGAGTCCGACGGTCGGCTTCAATCCCACGATCCCATTGATCGATGCAGGACAGAGGATCGAGCCGTCGGTTTCGGTGCCGATCGCGACTGCGGCGAGATTGGCGGCGACGGCTGCACCGGAGCCGGACGAAGATCCGCACGGGTTGCGGTCGAGGATGTAGGGGTTGCGGGTTTGGCCGCCGCGTCCTGACCAGCCGCTGATCGAATCGTTATCGCGGAAGTTAGCCCACTCGCTGAGGTTTGTCTTGCCGAGGATGACGGCACCGGCCTCACGCAGCTTCGTCACGATAAACGCGTCCTGCTTCGGCACCGGAGCGTCCATCAACGCAAGGCTGCCGGCGGTGGTCTTCATCTTGTCGGCGGTATCTATGTTGTCTTTGATGACGACGGGGATGCCGTGGAGCGACCCTTTTAGGAATTTACTTGTGCGGCGTTCGCGGTCCTTCTCGCGTGCAATGGCGATCGCGTCCGGGTTGATCTCGATCATGGAGTTGATCTTTGGGTCGATCGCGCGGATGCGTGCGAGATACCAATTGGTGATCGCCTCGCTCGTGATCTGCCCGCGTTCCATCATCTGCGTCAGGCCCGCGACCGTCATCTCCTCCAGGTTCGTGGCTGCCCTCTGAGCAAATGCGTTCGGAGCCAACGCGATACCGGCGGTCGCGATCGCCGCCCTACCTAGAAAATCACGACGTTTCATTCTGGATGTCCTCGGGTTTAGAGTATTTGGGCTACGAAACGTATTTTGCTGGACTAAGTGCGAGAATGCAAAGGGCCGCTTAGCGTGTTCACGCGACTTCGATCAGCTCAGTCATTCCGCACCGTGGGCAGATCAGGGTCGATTGTGCAACATCAGCCCATTTGGCCAGGGCGGAATTGAAAAGCTGAGGCGATCGGGATTCGGCCTCTCCTTCGGCGAAGGATCGAGGAGCAGGCCCCGGATGACGGCGCGCCTCGCGTTCGAGCTCAGATTCGCACGCGATGCACATCCAGCCGAAACCCTCGTTGTAAAAGTTCTTTGGCATTTTCTTCTTAAGATCGATAGCGCGAAAAGGCCGGGCTTGAATGTCCCGGCCTGGCCACTGCAGATCCCGGAAACGACTATTCGTCGGTCGCCCTTCGTCCCCTTGTACCTGTGGACGCGATCGGCGTGAGTTTTACCGGCACCTTAACGGTTTGCCCATTGCGGAAAACCTCAAGTTCGACCGTCTGGTTGAACTGTTTCTTGTCGAGCAGCCTATAAAGATCGTCGAGGTTTTTCATCGGCTGTCCGTCGGCGGATACGATAATGTCATTGATGGTACCATCGCTGCCGATGCCGCGCAGGCCCGCCACTGAGGCGGGAGAATTCGGCATTACCTGTAGAACGAGCAATCCGCTCTCTACCGGCATTCGGTAACCTTGTTCGCGAAGATCGGAAACGCTCGGAAGCGTAGCCCCAAGCTTTGGCCGCCGGACCTCGCCGAACTGGATAAGCTGGGGCACTACCCTGCGAGCGGTGTTGGCCGGGATCGCGAATCCGACGCCGACCGATCCGCCGGCGGGCGAGAGTATCTGAGAATTGATGCCGATCATGCGGCCGAATTTATCGAGCAGCGGGCCGCCGGAGTTTCCGGGGTTGATCGAGGCGTCTGTTTGAATGGCGGCATCGATGGGCCTGTTATTTCGGGCACGTATCGGACGCTGCAGCCCGGAGATCACGCCTGTTGTAAGGGTGCGGTCGAGGCCGAACGGGTTCCCGATGGCCAGGACCTTTTGCCCCACGACCAACTTATCCGAATCTCCGAAAGGTACGACGGTCAAGCCGGCCGCCGGCGGTTCGATCTTGATCACAGCCAGATCCGTATCCGGATCGCCGCCAACGTAAGTTGCCGGATAGACCTTGTCGCCGCCGAAACTGACCGTAAGCCGCTGAGCTCCCTCAACGACGTGATAATTCGTCAGTATGTGTCCGTTAGTATCGATGACCGACCCGGAGCCATTCCCGCGGCCTTCCTGAACATCACCCCAGACGTTTTCCCGATAAGACGTGGTATTGATAAAAGCCACACCCGGCGAAACATTCTTATAGACCTCGATACTATTCTGTTCATCGCTGACCGTTGAAGGGTCAGAGATGCCCGACGGTGAGGCACTCGTTTCAGCAAAAGTAACGTTCGATGGGTCTGACGTCCCCCAATGATCGCGAACCGTGTAGAGAAGGGCCGTCGCTATAACCGCGACCATTCCCGTCGAAAAGGCCAAAAGCAGAAGCTGCTTGGCCGACAATTGATATACCGGTTTGCTAGCCATATTTCTCACATCCTGTATAAATCGAAATTAATTCCACAGAGAGATTTGATGCCCAGTGGATCACAAAACGTTGTGCTTTCATATTATACGACATATGAAAAACCCCGGTTTCCTTGTATCGGGGACCGGGGTTCGCATTACGTAGTCGGAGTTTAAGTTTAGAAAGCGGCTGAAGCGTGATCCGCAACCGCCGAAACACCGATCGACGTCACAAAGATCGCGGCCTGCTGGATAGCCGACATGAGAGTCAGCAAATGGATACCCATAACGCTTATATAGACCGCGAGGGCCACCGCAACGCCGTATTTTGCCAAGCGGCGATTCCCCCAACGCAGGAGAACAACGGCTGCAAGCGTACCCATCGCGATCTTCACTCCGAGGAAAGTGAAGTCGCTCATATCCATCAAACGGGCCATGAGCTGGTTGCCCTCATGAGCTACCCCATTTCGAACCCAAATAATGGTCAAGATCGCGTCGAGTAGATTGAGCGAGAATAGGAGAAATACTTCGCGAAAAAGGTGCATTCTTACAAAGCGTCCCCCGATCTAATGCTGAGCCTCGCGGATGAACTCCGAGGCCTTTAGGACGAAAGTTATCAGATTGTCGTTGTCTCTCTCACTATACAACGAAAATCGAGCCGATTTCAGAAAATCTTTCTAGTCCAATAGATTGTACGATATAATGAGATCGTGCCTGGATCGATTATTTTTACAACTGTGCGCGACATTATAGCGTCGAAGCGGATGTTGTTTCCCGTGCCCTTTGAATGGGCCGGAATTGGGGGAAAATCGAAAATGAAAAGACTTATTAGTTATGCCATCCTGCCATTGTTGGTAATGGTGTTTTCTGCCGGTCTCGTGACCGACACATCGGCTCAGACCAAGCGAAAGCCCGTGATCCGGAAAAAGGCCCCTGTCAAACGGGCACCTGCCCCGCGACTTTACACTGTTGCCGCGGGCAAAAGGATCCGCGTACGTATGAACGAGGAACTGAGTTCCAAGACCGCAAAGGTTGGCGACCGGTTCACCGTTACCGTTCGGGAACCGGTCTATTCGACGACCGGCGCTGTGGTGATCCCGGAGGGAAGCGAGCTTGTAGGTAAGGTCGATGCCGTAGCTAAGGCTCAGAACAAGGGCAAGCCAGGCTCTCTGGATGTGAGTTTTGTGCAGGTCGTTTTGCCGAATGGCACCAAGCGTGTCATCAGCGGCTCGCTGACCGAGTTAAATGCCGATGATGCGAAGAGCGACAGCGAAGGCACCGCTCGCGGCGACAAGATGAAGCATCGGAAGGTGATCTGGTACGGCGGCGGTGCCGCGGGCGGAGCGATCCTGGGTGCGGCTATCGGAGGCGGTAAAGGCGCCCTGATCGGCGGCCTGCTCGGAGCCGGCGGCGGCTTCCTGGGCGAGCGATATACCAAGGGCGAAGAAGCCAAGGTCGAGTCTGGAACCGAGTTCAGCGTTTATCTGAACCGGGCAGTTTCACTTCCGAAATTCGCAGAAGTGAATCCGTGATCGCTTGGTGGCCTCATATACGAAAAGCCGGACA
The DNA here is from genome assembly GCA_050246275.1 of Pyrinomonadaceae bacterium. Classification (GTDB taxonomy): domain Bacteria; phylum Acidobacteriota; class Blastocatellia; order Pyrinomonadales; family Pyrinomonadaceae; genus OLB17. The sequence continues at coordinate 106,680 of JBFWWI010000002.1, read as the reverse complement.
CGCTGAAGCGTCCGGCTTTTTGTTCATATGGCTCCCGAATTACGTCAGTGCCAGCTCTTTCTCCGTACCTTTGATGCCGATCTCTTCGAGTCTCGCAACCACCTTCTTGATCAGCCATTCGGGGGTTGATGCACCGGCGGTTACACCGACCGTCTCGACACCAAGGAGATCGTCAGGGTTTATCTCGTCTTCTGTCTCGATCAAAAAGCTCTTTTCACAATTTTCTTTGCAGACACCGACGAGTTTGATGCTGTTTGACGAATGCCGGCCGCCGATCACGTAAAACGCATCGACCATATTGGAAAGTGCCCGGGCCGATTCCTGACGGTCGCGTGTCGCCGAGCAGATCGTATTTACTATCTGAACTTCGTCGTCGGTCTTGGACTTGATCGCCTCGGCAGTGTCAAAGAATGTCTTAGCTTTGATCGTCGTCTGAGATACGACCAGCGGATTTCTCAGCCGCGGAAGACCGGCGACCTCGGTCTCGTCCTTGATTATAAAGGCGTGGTCCGGTGCGTAGCCGCGAACTCCGATCATCTCCGGGTGATCCGGGCTGCCGACAACGATCACGTGACGATCGGCTTCGGCCGCTCTTGCCGCAAGTTTCTGTACTCGAGTCACAAAAGGACAGGTCGCATCGACCACCTTCGACGCGCGTTGTTCGAGTTCCTGCTGCACCTGCGGCGTAACGCCGTGAGCGCGAATGACAGCGGTTTCGCCCCGCTGGATCTGTATGGGCTCGGAGATGGTCGTCACGCCGTGATGGCCAAGCCGCTCCATCTCTTGTTCATTGTGGATGAGGGGCCCGAGTGTCCGCACGACATCGCCTTCGCCGACGGCTTCCTCGACCATATCGACCGCACGCTCCACGCCGAAGCAAAAACCGTATTCATCAGCCAATAAAACTCGCATAGGCTATATTAGTCTATCAAACCCCACGCCCTTTCTCGATATAAGTTCTCAGCGAACTCAGCCTTTTCCTGGTCTCCCATTTCAGCATCCGCTTCATTATTGGATGCAAAAGAGGCTGTAAGAACCTAGGTCTCGCCTTGAAATTGTATTCGTACAGGACGTGGGAACGGTTTTCGCCCGCCTCGATATGCCTGATGCTCGCCGCAAAACGTTCGAAAAATAGCGGCCGGTTGACGAGTTTTACAGCTGCGACCTTTCCGGGTTGAAACGAAATATACTTGGTTCGCATCTTGATAGACCCGAGAATTTTCACTGCCTGACATGTGGTGACCACCCCCAAACCCGCACGCTCCGCACCGCCGTCGATCCATGCGGCACTTAAAAGCGTGTCCCATTCTAAACGCCTTCCATAATCGTGGATGATAGCGAATACGGCATTTGCGCTCGCCGGCACCGTTTCTCTTATCAGGTCTTTGGGCATTATCGTATCGGGTCTCGCAGCATTCGATCGGCCGTCTCTCCGGCGGCACGGGCGACTTCCGAATTGGCCCCACGCAGCTGGGCCATCTGCATAAGAGCCTCACCTGTACGCGAGATCAAGCGAAAAAGATCGCCCTCTTCCGCACCGGTTCTTTTGACCAATTCGCCCCACTCCATTCCGCCTGTCCATCGCTCCGCCGCGGCGGCCGCAGAAAGATTTATCTCCTCAACAGGTTCAATTCCAAAGCGCCATTCGGCCTTTGAGACATCGTATATGACGTCCTCTATTGCGGTAACAGTGTCGAGCAGGGCGTCCGAAAGGTAAAGCTCGCCGTAATTTCGATCAGAGTCAGCCGCAAGGGCGGCCATCAGGCCAGCCATAACGCTCGGGTCAAGACCCGCAAAGATCCCGCGGCTCATCGCCTCGCCTATAAGAAGCGGCCGGTCGACTCGCAGGTCGGCCAGCCACTTTCCCTGATCGGTAACTCCTTCATCGGCAAAATTCAGGTAACCGAAATGATCGAGGACCTTGGCCCGCCGTTCGAATGGGGACCAAATGGTCGAACGGAGATACTCGATATCCCGGCGCATGGTCTCGAGCTTATGAGCATCCTTTGCGTTCTCCCATAGGACCTGAAGATAGATATCGCGGCGTTCGGGTTCGGCGACAAAACTTTCGATCAGGCCGTCAATGAGTTCGACGGCGCTTTCTGAACTTCGATCTTGTCCGGACGGCTTCGGCTCAGCGAGAACGGGATTCTTATTCTCATACACATCGAAGAAAGCTCGTTCGATCTCGCGTTCGCGGACCGGATAGAGGTTGGAATAGACCCGGTTGATCCGCGACATTCGAAATTTAGAGCCCTGCCCGTCGTCTCTGATCGCCGAGATCGAGTCGCCATTTATCTGCAATATGAAAAAGAGGCGCTTGCCGCTCCGTCCCTGGGTTACGATCATTCCGGCCGTGACGACTTCCTCCAGCCAGGCATTTCTAAATTCGGCTCGGGAATCAGGCGCTCTTTCGTGGATGCGCCTGCGTGCCTCGGTCAAACGCTCAAATCCGATCACGTCATTTACAGAAAGATCCAGGCCGGCCTCGGTGATCTTTTCGTTGATCTTGCCGACCAGGGATGCGACGTTCTTCCGGAGCTGGTCTATCTGTCTGCCCGTACCGCGAAAGGCGAAACTCCGTTCGGTTATCTCACGGAGCTGTTCAAAATTCTTGAATGCATCGAGCAGGTTGAGGAGCGTCGTATAGGTAGCTCTAAACCGGCTTTCGAGCGGATCGGGCTGGGTCTTGAAAAGCTCGGCGATCTTTTTGGGATCTTGAAACTGCCCGGGCACGAGAACGGCAAAACCCACATTGTCCTTTCCGCGGCGGCCCGCTCTGCCGGTCATCTGCTGAAGCTCATTGGCGGTCAACGATCGCCAACCATCATTCCCGCGAGTATCCGCATTTGTTATGACCACAGTCCGGGCCGGAAAATCGACACCCGCCGCGACCGTCGAGGTAGCGAAGATCGCGTTCAGAAGTCCGGACGACATCATCTTTTCGACGAGCAGCTTCCACGCCGGGATATGCCCGGCATGATGCGAAGCGACACCCGCGTTCACCAGTATCTTGGCGTGTTTGTGTGTTCTTACTTCGGGATTCGCCGTGAGGTATTCGTTGAAGATCTCTTGCCGCCGTTCAAATTTCTCACCATCCGTCTGCTGTGACCTGTCGCCCGCGACTTCGGTCGCAGCCTCATCGCACTTTCGCCTTGTGGGGAGGAACACGATCGCGGGAAGAAGGTTATAGCCGCGAAGAGCGCTGATCAGCTTGTGCGGCGGTATCTCCGGCGGTCGTCCGTTCATGATTGGGATTATCGCACAAAGTGCGCAGGCCCGCGCGTCGGCAAGGGCGATACTGCCAAATCGGGTGTATCGCCCTTGCAGACGCGCGGGCTTGAGCAATTGATCTGCCTACTTCGGTTCGATGCCCCACCAGTATTGTTGATCGAGCCGCTTCTGAACCGGCCAGATCTGATCGAGGGTGTCGCCCTCGAACAGTTCTCCGTTCTTCATCACCATACGGATCGAATCGGTGTTCCGGATATCGGCGAGCGGGTCGCGATCGAGGATGATGAGGTCCGCGAGTTTGCCGGGCTCGAGCGATCCAAGGTCTTTATTCAATCCTATCGCCTCGGCCCCAAAAATGGTCGCGACCTTGAGAGCATCGTGGGTCGACATCCCACCTGACTGGATCGACCAAAGTTCCCAGTGGGCCCCGATCCCCTGCATTTGCCCGTGTCCTCCCAGTCCCACGCGTCCGCCGGCCTTTACCACGTCGGCCGCGCCCTTTGCGATCTGCTTAAAGCTGTATTCCTCGGGCGAGAACCATTGCGGCCGGCGTCGCATCATACCGTTCATAAGTTCGCGCGGGATGAATCGCTGGACCTTGGCATTCTTAAGGACATTGGTCGTCTGGAAATAGTAATTCTCAGCCCAAGGGCCGCCGTAAGCGACAAGGATCGTAGGCGTGTAGAACGTATGCGTCCTCGCCACGAATTGCGCCACGTCATTGTAAATAGGCTGAAGCGGAAGCGAGTGCTCATGGCCGGAATAGCCATCGATCATCTGTGACAGATTTAGCTTCATGTCGAGCGCACCTTCCGTTGTCGGCGTGATCTTGTTCTCGCGCGTGGCAATTGCAACCATCTGGCGGACCTGCCGATCACCCACGACATACTGCTTGAGCGTGTTGGTCTTGTAAGCATCGCTGTAGCGCTTGATGAAGTTGTTGGTCGATTCCTGATCGTCGAGGCTGAGTCCAGAGAAAACGCCCGGCCCCGTAGTATAAACTCGCGGCCCGATTATCTCTCCGGTCTCGACCAGATCGGCATAGGCGTAGACATCGGTCGTCGCGCTCTGCGGGTCGCGCGTCGTCGTCACGCCGTAAGCAAGATTGGCCAGATACTGCCAAACCTGGTTCTGGTGCAGGTCACGCGGCGGCCACATATGCGCGTGGACATCGACCATACCCGGCATGATCGTCTTGCCTGTCACATCGATCGTGCGCGAACCGGTCGGGATCGCTACCTTTCCTTTCGGACCGATAGCGGTGATCCGGTTATTGGTGACGACAATGTCGCCGCGTGGAATGATCTCGTCACCCTTCATAGTGACGATCTTGGCGCCGGAGAGCACGACGGTGCCGACGGTCTGTTTTCGCGGCTGTTCCACGAGGATGTCAAATTCCTGAGGCTTGTCTTCTTTGATGTCCTGACGGTAGAACTTGGTTCCCCACGACCACGTTACGCTCGTTCCGTCCCGAGTCCATGCAAGGTAATCGCCGCCATATGCGGACATCTTCTTGAAAGGAACGTTCGCGGACGGTCCGCCAAGATTCACATTTACTGTTTCGCGGCCCGCTTTTGGAAGTGTGACGAGATAATGTTTTCCCTGAAGTTCGATGAAGGCTTTCTCGCCATCCGGAGAGAGCATCACCGTGCTCGCCGTCGGCTGCTGCGGCGGCGTACCTTTTCCAGTGATACGAGCATGAACACGTCGGTCATAGCCGTCGAGCCGGATCGAGCTGATCCCGGCACCGCTCGTGAGATAGATCCTTTCGTTATCCGCGGTAAAGTGCGGGAAGCGGCCGCCTTGAGTTGGTGCGATAAACGTCGAGATACCGCCGTTGGCCGGGATGTAACGCAGTTCAAGCGGGCCGCCGCCGCGGCTTCCGGTCACTTCACCGTCATTGGAATGCCTTCCGTGAAGGATTTCTTCTTCGGGAGACGAGAATTGGTGGTCCTCGCGAATGTCGGCGAAAAGCTGGTCCTCAATGGAGCCGGTAACGAACGCGATCTTGGTCCCGTCCGGTGAGTACGTCGGATATGAATAGAACGCCGAAGCCGAGGTCAGACGGCGGGCATTGCCTCCCGACGCCGGAATGCTGTATATGTGGCCTCCGGCTCGCGACCAGGTGACATAGGCGATCGAGTTGCCGTCCGGCGACCAGGCGGGCATGAATTCGCCGTCATCGCTGCCGGTCAGGCGACTCGGCCTGCCGTCAGGAAGCTCTTTTGTATAGATGCGATTAAATGCCGTGAATGCGACCCGCTTGCCGTCCGGCGAGATCGTGGGATATCGGATCAATCGGGCCGTAACCGTTGGCGAATCATCTACCTTGTATTCAAAGTGGGAACGCGCCGCCACCTCGGCCTCGACACTGACGTTAAAAGGGATGTTCACCGCCTGTCCCGTGGCGAGGTCCACCCTGGCTATCTTGCCATTGAGCGGCACGATCAGCGACTTGCCGTCAGGCATGAAGTCGTATCCCGGAAAGGTGTCGCGCGTCGCACGCGATTCCTGGTCGTCGCGGGTCACGTTGTTTATCAGCCATCTTTCGGTATTCGAACCGAGATCGCGAACACGCAGCGCAGTTGATGTCTCGAACCGGGTGGCGTAAACGAGCAGCTTGCCGTCGGGCGAGAGAAGCGGACGCATGGCGCTGCCCTGCGCATTGGTCAGGCGTGAGACTTCGCTCGTATTACGGTCAAACCGAAAGACCTGCCACACGGGAAACTGAACGTTGTAATTGAAAGCCCCCTGGCGTTGGGCGAAATAGATGTACTTGCCGTCCGGCGAAGCGGCGAGGCCCATCACGTTCATTCTGGGCGGCTGGGGCGGGCCCTGCTGCCCGGGAGCCGGAAGCGGCGGCGGAGCAGGCCCGATGCTTACGCCGGAACCGCCGTCCTTGTGGTACATGAAAGGATGGAAGGTCCCGATCGACTGGTCGCTTTTTGAGACGATTATATAATTACCGTCCGGTGTCCAACTGGGCGAAACATACATCGTCTTGCGATCTTTGGTGATCGCCTTTGGCTCGGTGCCGTCCGCATTGGCGATCCACACATTCTCGGCGCCGCTCCTATCGCTCAAGAAAACAAAGGTCTTGCCGTCGGGAGAGAATTTTGGCTGGCTTTCGAACGACATTCCCCCGATTATCTTTTTAGCCTCGCCGCCTTCGATCGGCAGCGTATAAATATCGCCAAGCAGGTCGAAGATGATGCTCTTGCCGTCGGGCGAGACGTCGAGAGACATCCACGTTCCCTCGTTGGTCGAGAATTTTATCGTCTCTGCAGCGGTCAGCGGCAGATCAGGTTTCTTATCGTCCTTCTTATCGTCCTTTTCGTCCTTTTTCTCGGGCTGGGGTTTTGGCTGATCTTGTGCAAATGAAAGCGCGGGCAACAGAAACGCCACGGCCAGCAACGCACACACGAACTTCCTAAAAAGTCCACTCACAAACATAGGGGATCTCCTGTCTAACTTGTTGTTAATCCGACGGATCGGGATCGTGGTATTACGTGCGGGATGCTCGTGTAGTTTCAGGCGGAGCAGTAATTTTCGTTAGGCTTGAACGGTTGCCTCAGGAGCCCTATTACAGATCGAGCCCTGAGATCAGGACGACATCAAACGCAAAGCTGCCCCGGGCCGCGGCAATGCGGCCATCTTTTGACCAATCGAATGAATAAATGTAGCCGTCGTTAAAGCCGGTCACGCGGACAGGACGGCCTCCCTCAAGCGGCTGTCGCCAAATATCGGAAATGCCGCCGTTGTCGTCAATATAGGCGAACGAATTGTCGCCGGGGGACCACTTCAAAACGACGTTGCTGTCGCTTCGTATAGCTGTCTTTGGAACTGAAGGGACGTTGGTACGCTCACCATTGAGCAAATTCAAGCGTGCTTGGCGAAGTTGCTCCGGCCGTCCCTTCTCGTCCCAATAACTGAAAATGATCTGAGTCCCGTCATGAGAAAAGGCCGGCGAATAAGAATATTCCTCGTTGAGCCTCACGGATTCGCCGCCATCAACGTTCATTTTCCAAATACCCCGCCCATCCGTCGATTGGTAAATCAGGGTGGGTTCGGTCGGCGATGCTATTGGCGACCACTCGCCCTGACCGCGGGTCAACTGGACCAGATCGCTGCCGTCAATTCCCATCCGAAATATGTGGGGCACACCGGTCCTGAGCGAAGCGAAAAAAACATACTTCCCGTCGAACGAGACGCTCGGCGACGCATCGACCGATGGGTCGACGGTTAGCTGCTTTCGGCCGGTGCCATCCGCATTCATTATCCAGATATCGTCATTTCCACTCTCCTGTGAGACGAAGAGCAACCTGTCATCGGGCGTCCAGGCCAGGCCAAGGCCTTCATATCGGCCGGACGTCAGCTTTTTCCATTCTGATGCAGCCCCATCGCCGCCCAAATAAATGTTGCTCTGAAAGTCGCCCTGAGTTGTGACAAGACTCTTGCCGTCTGCCGTGATGCTTAACCCGTAATACCCGCTAAGATCGTTCGTAAGTCTTTCTGCCTGGCCCGATCTGGTATCCACGCGCCACAACTGGTTTGGCGTCTGAAACTGCTCAGAGGCCGTCACGACCAGGTCGTGTCCGTTTGCATGCCACGCCAAAGCCCCGATATTGACGAACCGTTTATCGGACAAGAGCCGCGGTTCGCCCCCTTCGGACGGGACGTCAGCAAGCCGGACATAACTCTGGCCTTGTTCGCCGACGCTGCCGAGCGCAAATGCTATCCGCGACCCATCCGGCGACCAGACAGGGCCGCCAAACCAACCGTGCCTGGAACCACCGATCCTCGAAATGACGCGTTCGCCCGTGCCGTCCGTCTTTCCGGCCATTAGCATCGACTCACTCGAAGCCGCGAGACTTCGCACAAACAGGATCTCCGAACTATCAGGGGAAACGGAGAGCATAGGCATCACATCGTTGACGATCTTGACCGGACTCCCACCGAGTACCGGGATCTTGAAGATCTCGCCAACGTGGACCTTGTCCCACACGTTGAAAAAGACGAAGTTCCCATCCGACGAAAAGGACAAACCCTGAAAATTCACCTCGGCCGGCGCGACTATTTGAACCTCGCTGCCGGATGCGACCTGTTTCACCCACAAAGACTGTTTCCCCAGGTCGCTGATCGCATACACGACGTACTTGCCATCGGGAGATATTGCTGCGTCGATAGCTTTTCCGGTCGAAGTGAAACGTGTAACTGTAAATGTCCGCGGGCCGGTCTTCTTACTATCGGCTTGTGCGAGGGCGAAATACAGTGCCCAGACGATGACACTCACCGCCAAAATGAACCCCGCACCTACCGCGTAGATCATTGGACTTTTACGTCCCGGCATTTCAGGCTTATCACCTATTGGCGCATCGTGGTCGCCCTGAACTGGTGCTTCCACCTTTGGGCTATCCTCTTCGAATGGCTCGAACACTTCCCGGACGGGAGCGACAAATCGGTAACCTTGTTTGGGTATCGTCTGTATATACTGGTGATCCGATGGCCCCTCGCCGAGTGCCTTCCTAACGACCGAAATATTCCGGGCCAAGCTTCCCTCTTCGACAAAGGTGTCCGGCCAGATCTCACGGAGAAGTTCCTCTTTTCCCACGATCCGTCCGTTGGCGGCAACAAGCAGGGCAAGCGTTTCAAATGCCTTATGCGTAAGCGGGACCGCTTCGCCGTTCTTGATCAAAAGGCGCCGAACATTGTCGAGCCTAAACTCGCCAAATTCCACGATCTGTCCGTTGGCCACTTCAAACATAAGAACTAGAGAGTTTTGATTCTCACATTTTACCCGACGTTGGTTAAACGTGGAGCTACCGGTTACGAACGAATTCTCTCTCCGTTTAGTTTCTAACGCGAAAAATGGGGCCCAAAAGTTTGATGTAAGGCTTTGTAAGAACTATTCCGATAGGAATTCGGGATTTGAAAGGACTTCGGAGGCCCGAGGCGAGTATTCTCTGACTCCGGGCGGGAAAGCCGCCCAACTTACATATTCGGGAGAAATTTCATATGCAAAAGCGATCATTCCTTTTCCTAACGTTTGCAGCGGTTACCTTTATTTTCGGCGTCAATGCCGCTTCGGCCCAGGGCACGACCGTCCTCAAGGCGAGTATACCCTTTGAATTCTCGATCGGGAAAACAACTCTCCCCGCCGGGGAGTACACGATCACATTACCGGAAACGGGCTCGGCCCCAACGATCGCGGTCCGCGAAGACGATGGACGCGGTTTCGCACGAGTCCTTACCAACTGGATCCAGTCCGGGAAGGGAGATACCCCCAACGGGATCACCTTCATCCGATCCGGAGATCGGTATTATCTATATCAGGTTCGTATTGATGGTCGAGATGTGGGCCAGGAAGTAGTAAAGACGCGCAAGATGGCCCGAAGCGAAATGGCCAGACGCACCGTTGAGCTAAAGCCGGCGAGAACTTAAGACAACGGCCGCGATAGATCTGATCCGGGGCCCGAGCGGCCCCTTTTTCGTTTTTCCTCGGTGGCACGGTCACGATCTGAGGTGTGCTAGTCTTGAGACGAATGAACCATTCTGCCGAGATCGAGACTGCAAAGACACTTGCGCGAAAAGCGGGCGAGGAGATATTGGAACACTATGCCCGCGAGATCATCGCCGAGGAAAAGCTCGGGGTGGATAACTATTACGAACCGGTGACCGAAGCCGATAAGGCCGCAAGCCGGCTGATCGTCGAAGGGATCGAAGAGGCCTTTCCGGGAGACGCGATACTTTCCGAAGAAGAGATCGACGCAGCCGATCACAGGCTCTCACGCCGGCGCGTCTGGATAATCGATCCGATCGACGGAACGGCGGGTTTTGTCAAAAAGGATGGTGACTTTGCCGTTCAGATCGGGTTGGCAGAAAACGGTCGTGCAATTGCCGGAGTTGTGCTGCTTCCCTTTCACGACGTGCTCTATTACGCATCGAAGGGCGGAGGCTCATTTCGGGAGACGGTCAATGGCGTTGAACGTTTACAAACCTCGGGCGTAACCGATTACGGACAGATGCTGATGGCGGTCTCACGAAACCACCGGAGTCCAAAAATGGACGCTATCAGGGCCGATCTTGGCGTAAAGGGCGAGACGCGGCGCGGCTCCGTCGGCTTGAAGATCGGCTTGATAGCCGAGCAGGCCTGTGACCTGTATATCCACCTTTCGCCGCGAACCAAGCTATGGGACACGTGCGCCCCGCAGGTGATACTGGAAGAAGCCGGAGGCAGGCTTACCGACCTGTTCGGGGAAGAATTTCGCTACGACATTGCCGACGTTCAGAACTACGGCGGTATCGTGGCCACAAATGGGGCTGTACACGAACAGACGATCGAACGATTGCGGCCGCTGCTGACCGAATTTGGCCGATCTAAGGTCAGATCAAGATCGACCTGACCCCCCCAAGTCTTATTCACCTATGCAAAATGCCTCCGATCGAAACCGGAGGCATTCAAAATTTCGGTACACAACTGAAGTCATTTCCTAGCGCGGATCTCCGTGGGCGGCTCAAGATTTTGGCGGGCCATCAACTTTGACTCTACCCGCTGACGTTTGCGGGCCCGGCGCCACGTGCCGATACCTTCGCGGGTGAGGCTGATGATCGGTTTGCGGTTATCGAAGAGCAATTTTAGCCACGCACGCTTGCTCAACTGGGGAAAATAAATGCCGCGGAAGAACAGTCGGGCGACGAGGTGGCCGATTCGCGTCTGGATCGGAGCCGACCGAATCGCCTGTATCGCCTCCCAGTTCCGCTCCGGGCCGTAGCTTCGCGACCAGGCGTTAAATGTCTCATCCTTGGCCTCTTCGATGGTCATTTTCAACGGATTGTGTGCCATTACGAATGGGGCGAATTCGAGCCAGTGTTTGGGCCGATGAAGACGCCCGGCCTTTTGAAGGCGATCGTAAAGCGGCGTTGCCGGGAAAGGAGTCAACTGGCCGAAAACGGGCAGCCCCGGCGACCAGGTCTCGATCTCGTCCACGGTCCGGTCGGAAACGCCGACCGTATCGTTGTCCATCCCAAAAATAAATGACGTGATCGCGTAGATATTTCGCCGTGCGAGGCCGTCCAGAACTGCTTTGTAATCTGCAGGTTTTGAGAACTGTTTGTTCACATCGGCCATGTTCGCCGGGTCGATGGACTCCATGCCGATAAAGACCCATTTTCCGCCGGCGTCGGCGATCAGATCGACGAGTTCTTCGTCAGCCAGAAGATTTGCCGATATCTGAGCGACCCACGGAAGTGTCGCCCCCGCGGCGATCATCTCACGCAAAAGGCCCTTCAGGCGTTTCTTGTTGATCGCTAGATTGTCGTCAATGAAGAATACGGCGATCTGGCCCTTTTCCTTCTTTGCACGGGCCTTTAGACGTAATAGCTCTTCGATAACGCTTTCGTTCGTGCGAAAGCGGATAGAATCCCCGAAAAATCCCGTGACCGTGCAGAACTCACAGCCATAGGGGCAGCCGCGTCCAGTCTCGATCGGGACGACAAAAAACTTGCCCCAGCCCTCGCCCATTTTGGACATGATCGGCTGCAGGAATCTCGGCACCAGGGAGAATTGTTCGAGGTCGAGCGTTTCCCATGGAATGTGTGGATAAGGCTGAAGGCTCGGTTTGATGTCGTTACCCTTGGCATCCAATTCCGGCTGGTAGATCTCTTTCAGTTCGCCGCGTGCGGCGTCGGCGATGATCAGCGGCCAGGTTGCGTCTGCTTCGCCGAGCGCCACGGCATCGGCATGCCGCGGGCCGCCATCGCGTCCGAGAGCTTCGTCAGGGCATTCCGTCACGTGCGGACCGCCCATCACGACCTTGAAACCTGCCTCCCGTAAGGAGTCGGCAACCAGGTACGCCCGGGCTACCATTCTCGTCATCGCCCCTATTCCGACAAGCTCAATATTCTCATCCCGGCAGAACTGCACCAGCTCTGGTCGGGTCATCGCTTTTGCATTGCCGTCGATCAGAACAACTTCGTGCTCAGCCGGAGTAAGGGACTGCAGAAGGAACATCCAAAGGTGCGGCATGAAATTGCGCGTCACGCCGTTATCCGGGTTATAAAGTAAGATCTTCATGTTTACTGACTCGATCGCGGTTCAAAAAACTGGCGGACGACAAGTGCCGTCCCAGGCGTACGGAGATTCGCTTTGGGGATCGCGAAAGGCACTTTCAAAGCCCAAAAAATATCAAAGAAGAATTGATGCTCCAAGAGAGTGCCGCGATCTCGTCGCTTGGAGAATATCACACTTCGCTCTAACGCTATGTGCGGTAGCAAACACTCGAATCAAAATTAAACAAGGAAAGAATTGATTCCAGATATGCGTTCGGCCGTTGGCCCTACGCTACAGGTACCGAAGAGCAACCTCTCATCGCTCCCGGTAATGATCACCTAACTCCATTATCATCGCATTTTCGCAGGATAATTCCTATTTCAGAAATATTCTTTTTACCAACGGGAAGAACAAACTATCGGGCAAGAGGCCCCGCAACCCCAACAATCCCTTTGTGTTTACGGGATAGCGCAGCTTCCTGGTGCTGTCGGTGACCGCTTCATAGATGGCCGCCGCGACCACTGACCCGTCCGGCGCATCGTTGCCCCCTTTTTCCATGAATTCCAGAAATGGCTCGAGCCGATGATCGTAAACCGCTAGTCCTTCTTTTCGGGCCACTTCCTGCGAGCGGCCGTAGAAATCCGTCTTGATCGGTCCGGGTTCGATCAGCTTGACCCTGATGTTGAATGGTTCGAGCTCGTATTGTAGAGACTCGCTAAAGCCCTCGACCGCGAATTTCGTAGAGTTGTATAGGCTCGAAAATGGAAATGCGACGCGCCCGCCTAACGAGGAGATATTCACGATGGTCCCGCCTTTTTGATCGCGAAAATACGGAATTATCTCGCGGCAAACATTGAACAGGCCGAGAACGTTCGTCTGAAACTGACGTTCGGTCTGTTCTTGCGTGGCCGGCTCAAATGGGCCGAGAAGCCCGTATCCGGCGTTATTAACCACCGCGTCGATCGCTCCGAACTTTTCCAGCACATCGGCGATCGCCGTCTTGATCGTCCCTGGATCGGTAACGTCGAGGCGAAAACACTCGACATCGGCGATCTTACAAAGGTCCTCAGAGTTTTCCGGCGACCTCATGGTCGCAGCGACCTTCCAGTTCTTCGCCTGAAAGAGCTTAGCGGTCTCTTTGCCGATGCCGGATGACGCCCCTGTGATCAGAATGACTCTTTCCATGATGGGAATTTACCACACGGGCCGCACTTAGGGCACCGTGAGATCAAATGGATGTCCCACTATGTGGTAAAATCCACTCGTGAAATTCCTTCACATTTCCGATGTACACCTTGGCTGCACGAGATACCAGTTGCAGGAGAGTCCGCGGGACTTCTTTGATGCCTGGATCGATGTGATGCGGCGCTACGGGATCGATAGAAGGGTCGATTTCGTGATCATATGTGGTGACTTTTTTCATAAGCGAAATGTGCCGCCGGAGACGATGAATTATGCGGTCGCCGGTCTCCAGCTTATGAAGGATGCAGGGATACCGGTAGTTGCGATCGAGGGAAACCACGATCAGAAGCACGCCGACAGCGATTATAGCTGGCTTCGGAGCCTGGCAAACTGGAACCTTCTCTACCTTCTTGAACCGTCGAATGAGAGCGGAACGATCGGTTACCTGCCTTGGGACCCGGAGCTTGGCAAGGGCGGTTACATCGATATTGGACGCGCCCGGATATTCGGATCGCATTGGTATGGAGCCTCGGCCAATTGGGCGATCCCGATGCTTACAGAGGCGATAAAGCGACACCGGCGGGAAGGGGCGTTCCATCTGCTGATGCTGCACACCGATGTCGAAGGGCACCAGACGCACCCGATACCTGCACTTTCGCTCTCGGCCCTTAAGGAACTGAGATCGGTGACCGATTACGTCGCCCTCGGACATACTCACATGCATTACGAGATCGACAATTGGGCATTCAATCCCGGCTCGATCGAAGTTACGAATATCTCGGAGTTCAGGGAAAAACGCGGTGTCTTTTTGGTTGAGGTCGGAGAGGACAATAGCGTCAACGCCGATCATATTGAGGATTACCATTACCGTCCTTTTCAGCGAATACCCTTTGACGTGGATGGCTTTGCGGATACCCGCGAGCTGACGGATTCGGTCCTTGCAAAGGTGGCAAATGAAGCTAAGCGGGCCGAAGCGGGCCGGCCGGAACCGATCATAGAGATCATTCTCAAAGGGCAACTCGGATTTCCGAACTCGGTCCTCGAGCTGAAAACTATCCGCGAGCGTGCGCAAGAGATCACCGGAGCCTTGCACATCAGGATAAAGAACAACTCCGTCCCGATAGACTATGCCGTCGCTGTCGAGGCCGACGAGGATGCAAGCCGCGAGAAGCTGGAACGTCGTGTTGTCGAAGACCTGATCATCCGCGACAATCGCTACAAGGCCAAGGTCGGAAACATATCCGAGGCCGTGATCGGTGCAAAGCGTCTTGCCCTTACCGATGAAGAGCCTGAAAAGATCGCAGATTTCATTGCACAAAAGTCCCTCGCGCCGAACTAGTCGGGAGGGCTCCTGTAATTTATGTCCGAAGCATCAGAAAGAGTTGCCGGTATCGAGTATCTGCCGATATTCCCATTGCCGCTTGTGCTGATGCCGTTCGAACTTCTGCCCCTTCACATCTTTGAACCCCGCTATCGACAGATGTTGAAGGACATCGAACTTCGCCGAAATCTCTTCGGTGTCAATTACTTTGAATCTGAGGCGTCGCTTGAGGATCGGCCGGCCCTGGGATCGATCGGCTGCGTGGCTGAGGTGCGGCAGGCCCAGGCGCTTCCCGACGAGCGGTCGAACATTTTGACGTTCGGCCTGATACGATATCGACTGCTCGATTACGTAGATATCGGAACGCCCTACCATTCCGCGGAGGTGCACTTTTTTGAGGATGAGGCGGAACCGAAAGAAGAGCTTGAACCGATAGCCGATGAGGTTTTCAGTCTATTCGAACGCATGGCGAAGGCAGCGTTCAAACTCAGCGGCAATCGCGGACGTTTTCCGGAGGTGCCGAGGGCCGAACCTGAACAGCTTTCGTTCCTGGTGGCCGCAGCGTTCAATCTCGACAATGATATAAAGTCGGAATTCGTCGAATTGACGAGTACATCTGAGCGTCTCCGCCGGTTAAAGGCGATCCTGGATCAAGCCGTGAACCAAATGGAGAGCAACGCGGACCTGCATGTTGTCGCACAGAAGAACGGCCACTCCGACAAGCCCCTCGATCTGGGCGATTGATCACTGGACCGGCCTGGAAAGCGAGCTTATGAAGAAGTCGATGATCCGCTGATCGTACGCCTCTGAGGTTTCGAGCGAAGCATTGAGGATGTTCATACCCGAAGGGCTGAGATCAGTCTTGGAATCCATCTTTACAGAAGCCGGAAAGCATTTACTGAGCTTTGACGTCGATTCTTGATACTTTCGCGCGTCGGCACCGGCGAGGAGCAGCACACTGCGGTCGTTCAGCTGTTTTGCCGTCTCGCACGCCGAACCTCTCCTGTAGCAACCGTCATAGAAATAGGCATACGTCCCCATCTGCCCGAGGCGTTCGGTCACACTGCTCGCGAAGGGAAATCGCTTTTCGATAGCAGAGGCGAGTACCGCATCAGAGTCGGTCGGTATCGAATCAAGTGCTATTGCCTTCACATCGGGGTTCGCCGCCGCGGTGGACAATGCAGAAAGTGCCCCCATCTCAAGGCCGTATATCCCGATCCCGTTGCCGATGAGTTGAAACTGTTCCGGCGTCTTCAAATTCTTTACGTATTTCACGGTCGCGGACATATCGTCGGACTCGCATCCGCCGAATGTGCATCGAGGGTCACCCGGATCACTGCCGTGGCCGCGAAGGTCCGGCATCAAAACGGTGAAGTTCGTAGCCTCGTTGAGCTTTACGCCTAAATTCAGGACGTAGGAGCGATTAGCACCGTATTTGTGCAGCAGGATGACCGCCGGTTGGTTGGGCGCCCCGCGGAGAAGCCAGCCTTTCTGCAGTTTGCCGTCGGAACCTTCCCAGCTTTCTTCCGTGACCTGTGCGCCGCGCGAACTCAGCATCCCGTATTTCTCGGGCGTGACGAGATAGCCGGTGTTGACCGGATGGGCCGTCTCGTGGACAAGCCAGACAGATGCGGTCGCTGTCGCGACTATTAGTAGTACAACAACAGGGAGCAGCAATCGAAAGAAACTCTTGCTTAGACGCTTAACTTTTGCCATGGTGGAACCGCTTCAAAATGTAAGGACAACGGAGAATCGTGTGCGAGATTCTTAATGGTAAGTGCAGGAAAGAAAAGGCTTCTGATAAGCCACTTAAAATGCTACCATAAACGCCTGTTTTGAGGAAGAAATTTGTGAAATCGTTCAAATTGCAATATCTCGGCTCTATAGGCCTACTTCTCGCCTTTGCGGTCGGAGCAAGCGGTCAAAGTGCTGCAGCCTCGGCTTCGGCATCGGCCGATGCTCCAGCCAGTTCGCGCTTTCTCAGGCTCAACGAAATTCGAGAAGGGATGCGGGGCACCGCCCGAACGGTATTTCGCGGGACCGAGCCGGAGGAATTCAGCGTCGAGATTCTTGGGATCGTTCCGGGCGGCATTGGGCCAAAGCAGGACATGATCGTCGGCAAGATCAGCGGCGGAAGCGCCGATCGAACGGCCGTATTTGCCGGTATGTCCGGCTCGCCGGTCTACATCGACGGCAAACTGGTCGGGGCGATATCCTACAGCTTTCCATTCTCCAAGGAAGCGATCTGCGGGATCACGCCGATCGAGCAGATGATCGGGATCTTCGAAGAAAAGCGGCCGGGGCGAACGGTCGCCCGCGAGCCGCGGGTCGTCTCCTTTGCCGAACTTGCATCAACAAATTGGATGCCCGAGTTTCCAAGCGTCCGATCCGAGAGCGGCGTACTCTCAGGAATGTCGGGCAATTCGGGTATGATGGCAGTCGCTGGCCAATCATTTCGCCCGATCGCGACGCCATTGACATTTACGGGATTCAGTCAGGCGACGCTTGATTTCTTTGCTCCGAGACTGTTGCAAGCAGGACTCTTGCCCGTTTCCGCCGCAGGCGGCTCGGCCGCGATCACGCCTTTGAAAAAGGCCGATGCGAGTACTCTCGTTGGCGGCGACTCGGTCTCGATGCAGTTGACCCGAGGCGATTATAGTTTAGCAGCGGCCGGGACTGTCACACTTCGCGACGGCGACAAGATCTATGCTTTCGGCCATCCGTTCCTCAATCTTGGCTCCTCCGACCTGCCGATGTCAGAGTCCCATGTCGTCACGGTGATCCCGAACATCAATAATTCGTTCAAGCTTGCCGTACCCGACGCAATGGTCGGATCGATGACGCAGGACCGTGCGACAGGTGTTTTCGGGAATCTCGGCCGGGCTCCGGAGATGATCCCTGTAAAGCTGAACATCGAGACCAGCCGCGGCGGCACCGAAACCGTCAACTTCGAGGTCGCCCGAGACGAGTTTCTTACTCCGCTGCTTCTAAATATTGCGATCTATAACGCCGTCACAGCGCAGGAGCGCGGTCTGGGTGATACCACGGTCGATATTCGCGGGGTGGTGCAGATCAAGGGCCAGGAGCCAGTGACCATAGAGAGGAAATTTGCCGGTGCGCAAGCCCAGCAGATGGCTGCCGGTTCGGTCGTCGCACCCGTAAGTGTGTTGCTGAGGAGCAGTTTTGAGAACCTTGAGATCTCGTCGATCGAAGTAAGTATCGCCTCGACCGATGGCACACAGGCCGCCACGCTCGATCGTCTTTCTGTCGATCGTTCCGAAGCAAAAGCGGGCGAAACGATCGAACTTCAAGCATTTGCACGTACCAATTCCGGCAAGGTCTATATCCAAAAGATCCCGGTCACCATTCCCAAGGAAACGCCCGTCGGCACTTTTAAGATAATGGTTGGCGACGGCAGCCAGGTGCAGAAGGAATCGGCGGCTCAGCATTTTGTCCCGAAAGATCTGGACGAACTTGTGTCGACTATAAATCGCATGAAGTCTGGTGATCGCCTCTATGTCGTCGCGACCCGGTCGAGTACGGGCGCCGTGATCGGGGCCAGCGAGTTGCCCAATCTCCCGCCGTCGATGTTGGCGACCCTCAATAACGACCGGGTGGCCGGCGGTGTGAAGCCGACGGTCCAGACGGTGATCATGGAAAAGGCTCTACCGCCCTCGGATTTCATCATCACAGGACAGCAATCGCTCACAATTGAAATAGTGAGATAAGATCAGTCGCGTCGCCATTTCTTTTCATTTTTTCGCAGACTGAAATGTGAATAGTCTAAACAACCTATTGCATGCCGCAAGTTTTGCCGCCCAGAAGCACGCCGGGCAAAAACGCAAAGGCGAGCGCGGCGATCCCTACATCAATCATCCACTGGAAGTCGCAAGCCTGGTCGCCAACATCGGCGGTGTCCACGATATCGAGGTCCTGATGGCCGCCGTGCTTCACGATACTATCGAGGATTGCGGGGTGACGCGCGATGAGATCTCATTGCTTTTTGGCGATACCGTCGCGGCCTATGTGGTCGAACTTACGGACGACAAGTCTCTTCCAAAGCCCGAACAAAAGCGCATGCAAATAGAACACGCACCGCACCTTTCACCCGGGGCCAAGGTGATAAAACTCGCGGACAAGATCAGCAACATCGGCGAAGTGACCAGCAGCCCTCCGGCGGATTGGCCGATCAAGCGACGGCGTGAGTACGTTGAATGGGGAGTTGCGGTTGTCGCGGGACTTCGCGGCGTGAACGAGCACCTTGAGGCTCACTTCGATTCGCTTGTTGCCCGGGCCCTTTCGCTGCTTCCGGAAGACTGACTTGAGACTCACGGGTTGCTGATTCGGAGCTTGCCCATCGCGCGAAGGTCGAAACGGATCTGAAGCGGCGTTTTATCACGCCAGGCTCCGACATGGATATGCGGGGCACGGCTAAAGCCATTGTTCCCTACCTTTGCAAATGGCTGGCCAGCGATGACCTTGTCGCCCTCTTTCACCGTAATGTCGGTGAGATGACCGACCATTACCATGGTTCCGTCTGTATGTTTGAAGATGACGAACGTTGCCGGTCCCCTGCCCATCTTACCCGGCTTATTCACTACGGGATTAACATTGATCTTTGCGACCATCGAATCGAACGGGGCGAGTACTTTCTCTCCCCAGCCGTACCAGTCTTCGTTTGTCGATCCGTCTGTCTTGAAGGTCCTTAAGAACCCGTCGTCACCATCGATCTTACCGCCATAAACAAAACAATCCTTACCGAGGGCGTCACCAGGATATGGGAGTTGGCCCTCCCAATGCTCCGAGCAGCCAAAGTCTGCCGCAAACAGGGGGTGGATCAGGACCTGCTCTATCGGAGCTAGGTCATTCGCCTTGGGTAATGAAGCCGGGGTTTGAGCAACCCCCGCAGTGGTTAGAAGCAATGCGGTCGCGGTCGAAAGTATGGAGCGGAGCATTGGGCTATCTTGGACCTCCGAGAAAGAACGCGAAAAAAGTGGCCTGGGAATATCATTTTATTTACCGGTCACCCTCGATCCAAACTTCGCCGTCTGCATAGACCTCTTTTTTCCAGATCGGGACGGTGCGTTTTAGTTCCTTGATGAGCCATTCGCAGGCGGCGAATGCGGCCCGCCGGTGAGGTGCGGCCACGGAGATAACGACGCTCGTCTCGCCGATCTCGAGCTTGCCGAGGCGATGGACGATGCCGACGTTTGATACCTCGAACTCCGCTTTCACCTGTTCGATCAGCTTTTGCATCTCCTTCAGAGCCATGGGTTCGTAGGCTTCGTAAACGAGATATTCCGTTTCCCTCGTTTCACCGGTTTTCTTGTCCTTCGTAAATCGCCTCGCGTATCCATCCAACGTCACAGTCGCCCCGCACTCCGGCGGCACCACGCGTCTAGCGACGGACGTGATGTCGATGGGTTCGGTTGTGAGTTCGGTGAAGTCCACTTCCTAGAACTTGGGCCGGTCAATTTCTGATTGTAAGTCTGCGGGTAGATCGGCCCACAGATCCGGGTGAGATTCGACGAGCCTTGCGATGTCGGCGAGGTCTTTCAAACGTTTGCTTTGGCGGCGCTTTGGATCGGCCCGTAATTTTCCCGTCAAAGTGTCCTCAACCGAGGCGACGCGCATCAAGATGCCGTGGACGTCAGCGGCCACGCCACGTTCAGCAAAACCTCTATACGAATCCTCGGTGGTAAGTTGAACGCTGACTTTTGAGGAGCCCTTGAAATTGATCGACCATTCGAACTGTTCTGAAGTGAATCCCGCGTCGTGCAACGCGTTCTTGGCTATCTCGATCGAATCGGCCGCCACGACAAAGTCCACGTCGAGCGTAACCATCTGATCCGCAGCCCAGTGATTCACCGCGATCCCGTCGATCGCGCACCACAATACGTCTGCCCTTTCGAGCGCGTCAACAAAACGCATCACATCGTCAGTGCCGCCTTCAGTCTGCCAATCGTAGAATTGCTTCTCCGTCATCTCAGCACGAGTATAACCCATGATCTAGCCGCCTGATACGGCGGTGAAGAGGGCGAGTTCGTCGCCGTCGTTGAGGATGGCGTCCGCGTCGGCGTACTCTTCGTTGACGGCGATGAGGAGTTTGTGTTTTGCGAGTGTCGGATGCTGTTGTGAGAGTTGGTCGACGATCGACTGTGCCGTGGCGGTGTCTTCGATGCTTAACTCAAGCTCTCGCGAGCCGACGGCATCGGCGGTGGCTCCGAAAAAAAATACGGTAATCCCCATTCAACGATGAGCCCTTACTTACGTGCGGGCTACTGACGCGGTGCCTGCTACTGACACTACTTTATCGCTCCCGTGATCGGACTCGAAGCCGAGGCATACAGGCGTTTCGGCATTCGGCCGGCTAAAAATCCCAGACGGCCGGCTTGTACGGCTAGGTTCATCGCCGTCGCCATCTGGGCCGCATCACCGGCTTCGGCGATGGCGGTGTTCATCAGGATCGCATCGGCACCGAGTTCCATTGCGATCGCTGCGTCGGATGGGACGCCGACACCGGCATCGACGATGATCGTCGCGTCGGGGAGTTGCTCGCGCATTATTCGCAGGTTCGAGGGGTTCTGTACGCCCATTCCGGAACCGATCGGAGCGGCGAGCGGCATTACGGCTGCGCAGCCCGCGTCGAGCAGCTTTTTCGCCATTATCAGATCGTCGGTGAAATAGGGCAGCACGATGAAACCTTCGGCGACGAGAACTTTCGCGGCTTCGAGAGTTTGTTCGTTGTCGGGCAGCAGCGTGATCGGGTCGCCGATGACCTCGAGCTTGATCCATTCGGTTTCGAGCGCTTCGCGTGCGAGCCGTGCCGTGCGGATCGCGTGGTCGGCGTCGTAGCAGCCGGCCGTATTCGGGAGGATCTGCATTTTTGGGTCGAGGTGGTCGAGGAACGATTCGGTCTTGCGGTCAAGCGGGACGCGGTTCACCGCGACAGTCACCATCTCAGCCCCGGACGCCGCGTGCGCCGCCTTCATCTCATCGTGCGAGCGATATTTGCCGGTGCCGATGATCAAGCGGGATGAGAATTCTTTACCTGCGAGTACAAAATTGTCTGACATCTATTGGAGATTTTCACGCAAACGGCTTCATAAAACAATTAGCCACAGAGAGCACAGTGTACACGGAGGGTTTTGATCCATTAGACTCAGTGATCTCTGTGTACCCTGTGGCCGATGTCTGCCTAGCCGCCGCCGACGAAATGGACGACCTCGACCTTGTCGTTTTCAGCTAACGCGGTCGTCTCCCACTCTTGTTTACGGATGACCCGATCATTCAGTTCGATGGCGACGCGTTGCCGGGGAAGTTGGAGGGAGTCGAGCAGGCCGACGAGCGTGGCAACGCCCTCGAGTTCGCGGGCCTCGCCGTTGATAAAGATCGTCATACGACCATTTTCTCTCAACGAAGAACCCATGCGCAAGCCTGCGCCTCAGCAAGGGCGAACCGTTAAAAGTGAGCGTACCGTACTTGCCTAAGGGCTTGTGCGGTTTTAGCCGTGTGCCACGACCCGCCGCAACTCAACCTCTTCGCCGCCGGCAATGGCACGTGCCAGAAGTGCCGCTCGTCCTTCGGAAAACGTCGGAAACTGAAGATTTACTTTTGCTATGCCGTTCTTGTCGGTTCGAGCGTGAAAGATCATCGGGCGAAAAGTGGAGCCGAGTATCTTGACCATTACCTGGGCGTCCGAGATCACCTTTCGCTCGCTTCCCCGACACACCATAAAGCTTACCGACTTGTGTTCGCCGCCGCGGAATTTCGAATCTCCAATAAGTTCGACGGTGAGGCGATTGCTCTTGGGCCGGTCCTTTCCGACCATCTCGCTCACGATCTCGACGGCTTCATCGGGGATGAGAACCTCTTCCTCGAGAATCGCATATGCGCCCAGGTCAAGATCGACAGGCTTTGTGACAGCCGCGGGCTCACCCTCGGCTCCGGGCCGTGGTATCGCGATAAGATCCCCTTCGTCGTCAGCTTGAACAGGTGCGACGGCCAGCTCAGCCGCGATCTTTTCCTCGGCAGCCTTTTCCCGACGGGCGGCTCCCGCATCCCGCGTCATCCGGATAAGATCATCGATGCGCCCGGTCCGCACCGCCGCGCATATCACCCTGTGCTGCCTGTTGAGTCTTTCGGACAAAACATTCTCATCGACACCCTCGTCGACGATGAGGTCGTCATATGGGGATCGTTTGCTGGCCAGGATGGTGCCGCGGTCGTAGATAAGCGAAAGGATTACCGGCCGTGCGATCCCTTTGTCTTCGGTCTGCACATGATAGGTCTTTCCTTCGAACTCGATGTCGGTGTTAAATCCGGTGATCACTGTGAATTTGCGTTCTTGGGATGGTGAGAATTTTGGGCCTTAAGGGCGCCCTTAACGCTATTGGAAAAGTACCATAGCCGAATCGGGCCGGTCAACGATTTTGTCTCATAAAACCTTGATTTTTCGGGATTTCGGGGAAATATTCGCATCGGTTCGGTCGGGGAACCGAAACTTTGAACTGCCTTGACACTAAATAGTGGTTAACTTACGATAAACATTGCTCCAGCAATAAGTTCGTTATATGTGATGATCGCCGGCAAATGGGCGTTTGAGCCCTTCGAACCTACGGAGCCCGAACCAAGATGTCTTCCTTCAGCCTAATGGATTATGCGCCGATCGCGATAATGTTCCTCGTCGCGATAGGATTCGCTTTAAGCCAACTACTGGTCACGCAGCTTATCGGGCCACGAAAGCGGACCGCGACCAAGCTGATGCCGTATGAATGCGGCAAGGACCCGATCGGCGGGGCACGTGATCGGTTCTCGATCAAGTTTTATACGGTCGCCGTGATATTTCTGCTCTTCGACATAGAAGTTCTGTTCATTGTCCCCTTTGCGGTTGCCTTTAAGAGCCTGCTCGGGATCGAACAGCTGAGCGGCGTAGCATATGGGACGATCGCCCTCGTCGAGATACTCGTTTTTCTCGCGACGCTTGTGATCGGATACGTATACGTATGGAAGAAAGGAACGTTCGATTGGGGTCTCCAGGCCCGCGCCGAAGCGCGTGCCGAGTCGAAAGCCCGGGCCGTAGGCCTGCGCCGCGAGCGGAAGCGCCCGCTGCCTGTGAAGGCCGCAGCTTAAGGACATTATGGGTATAGAAAATCAGGTATTTGAATCGCTGCCGGACGTAGTTACCGTAAAGCTCGATGCTGTAGTCAATTGGGCACGAAAGAGCAGCCTTTGGCCGGCCACTTTCGGCCTTGCATGTTGTGCGATCGAGATGATGAACACGGTTTCGGCACGCAACGATCTTTCGCGTTTTGGTGCGGAGACGTTTCGGGCTTCGCCGCGGCAGGCCGATGTGATGATCGTGTCGGGCCGAGTCTCGCGAAAGATGGCACCCGTGCTAAGGCGAATATACGACCAGATGCCCGAGCCGAAATGGGTCATCTCGATGGGTGCGTGCGCTACGTCGGGCGGTGTTTTTGACAATTATGCGATCGTGCAGGGCGTCGACAAGATCGTGCCGGTTGATGTTTACGTTCCGGGCTGCCCTCCGCGTCCGGAAATGCTGGTCCACGCGATCACGATGCTGCAGGAAAAGATAATGAACGAATCGGTGAAAGACCGCCCGGATTCGTTCGAGCCGGAATCACGGGCGTCCTCAGTCCCGGGCACGCTTCCAATCACGGAAGGCACGGCGCTCGAGCGCGAGACCGAGATCGAGGTCGCGCAGAATCAGACCTCGCGGCCGTACACGGTCCCATCGCGGCACGAGAGAAGGCGCTCGTCCTAACGTGAGTGTTTCGCCCTTGCTGATTCGCGGTACTTGTGCATAAGAAAATATGACTGAAAAGCTTCACGGCTTTGTCGAAAAACTGAAGGAACGGGACGCTTCGTGGGTCGAAAATGTCGTCGATGCGCTCGGCGAGGTCACCGTTTATGTCCCGCGCGAAGGCATTCTCGAAGCGTGTTATTTTTTGCGTGACGAGCATGAGTTCGACCTGCTCGCGGATCTCTGCGGCTGTGACCGCGGGCCGGAGGAAGATCCGCGGTTCGAGGTCAACTATCACCTGTTCTCGACCGTCCATTATCAACGGCTGCGGCTAAAGGTCCTGCTTTCTGAGGACGATGCAAAGGTCGATTCGGTGACCGACGTTTGGCGGACGGCGGATTGGCACGAGCGCGAGACCTTTGACTTGGTCGGGATCACTTTCGAAGGCCATCCCGATCTGCGCCGGATCCTGCTGCCGAGCGATTTTGACGGGCACGCATTGAGAAAGGACTATCCGCTGCGCGGCTACGAGCCGTACAGCATGAATTAGCATGTCAACAGCAGTCGAGAACTTCCCTGGTCAGCTAGATGTAATGGACACTGCGCTCGAGTCGCAGATGACCTTGTCGATGGGCCCGCAGCATCCGTCCACGCATGGTGTACTCCGACTCGACCTGCGTCTTGACGGTGAGATGGTGATCAAGGCGATCCCGGACATCGGCTATCTCCATACGGGAATGGAGAAGCTCTTCGAATACAAGAAATACCAGCAGGGCATCGTTATTACGGACCGGATGGATTATCTGAATCCCCTCGGAAACAATCTCGCCTATGTAATGGCGGCCGAGAAACTGCTCGGCATCGAGATACCCGAAAGGGCGCAGGTCATTCGCGTGCTGATGTGCGAACTGCAGCGGATCGCATCGCACATGGTCTGGTTCGGGACCTCGTGTCTCGATATGGGTGCGATGACTCCGTTCTGGTTCACATTCAAGGAACGCGAAAAGATCCTGAATTTGATCGAGGCAGCATCGGGCGGGCGAATGACGCCGAGCTATTTCCGTATTGGCGGGCTGATGATGGACCTGCCGGCGGGTTTTGAGAACCGCGTCAAACAGTTTCTGGATGGGTTTCCCGACGCTCTAAACACTTTTGATACACTAATTACCGGCAACACCATCTGGCACAGCCGAACGCAGGGTATCGGCATTATCTCAAAGGAGGACGCGATCGATTGGGGCCTTACCGGGCCTTCTCTTCGCGGCAGCGGCGTCGGGCTCGACATCCGTCGGGCGAATCCTTATACGGGTTACGAGACGTACGATTTCGAAGTGCCGGTCGAGAACGACGGCGACGTCTGGTCGCGCTTTCTTGTGCGGATGCGGGAACTTCGGGAATCGCATAAGATCGTCCGGCAAGCCCTGGAGCGTCTGAAACCCGGCCCGATCAAGGCCGATGCGCCTAAGGTGGTGCTTCCCGACCGAGACGATATGCGCAAGCATATGGATTCGCTCATTCACCATTTCCTTATCGTCGCCGAAGGGTTTAATGTACCTCCGGGCGAGGTCTATCTGCCGATCGAAGCGTCGAAGGGCGAACTCGGCGTCTATATGAAGTCGAATGGCGGACCGAAGCCGGAACGCGTCCACTTCCGCGGGCCTTCGTTCGTGAACCTTTCTGCACTTCCTGTGATGGCGGAAGGCGAAATGATCGCGGATGTCGTGGCGATCATTGGGAGTTTGGATATTGTGCTCGGAGAAATTGATAGGTAGCCAATGGTGAATTGTGAGTGGTGAATGGTGAATGAGCGAGAGTGTTCTGAGCACGAAATCATACGCGTTTGCTCTGCGGATCATCAGGCTGTATCAGTTCATGGCCGATGAGCGGAGAGAATATGTTCTTTCCAAACAGGTTCTTCGATCTGGAACTTCGATCGGCGCAAATATCGAAGAGTCTGTGCACGCGCAGTCGAAGGTCGATTTTGTCCACAAGCTTTCGATCGGACAGAAGGAAGCGAACGAGACAAACTATTGGCTAAGGCTGTTGAAAGATGCTGGGTATATAGAGGAGAAACTTGCGGAATCGTTTCTCTCTGACTGCGAGGAGATCCAGCGGCTGCTCGCTGCCTCGATCAAAACCGCAAAAAGGAATCTGAAAGGAGCAGCCGGAAATTGAGCGGAAGGATGGTTGATATTGGTTCTGATTCATCATTCACCACTCACCGTTCCCCATTAACATAGGATGGCAACTGCAACACCTACAAGTTTCACAGATCAAGTGGTCGTCTCGGACGAGGTGGCGGAGTTTTCGCCCGAGGTGGTCGAGGAAATGCGACTACATTTGACGAAGTATCCGGCGGACCGGACGCGTTCGGCGTTGATCCCGCTGCTGTTCGTCATTCAGCGTGAACGCGGATGGATCGATAATCCTGGCGTGAACTTTCTTGCGAAGTTTTTGAACCTCGAAGTGACAGACGTGTGGGAAACGGCGACGTTCTACACAATGCTCAACATGCGGCCCATTGGGCGGCATCACATCCAGATCTGCAAAACGCTTTCGTGCAAGATCATGGGTGAGCCAGAGATCACCGAGCATATCTGCTCGAAACTCGGCATTCATCCGGGCGAGACGACCGAAGACGGCAAGTTCACCGTTACGATGGTCGAATGCCTCGGAAGCTGCGGAACGGCTCCGATGATGCAGATCGGGTTTGATTACTACGAGAATCTGACGAAAGAATCGGTCGACAAGATCCTGGCGGAGTGTAAGTAGATATGCTTTATAAGGTTGTACTTGAACGCACCGACGAAGGTTACAGCGTTTCATGTCCCGTATTGCCTGGGTGTTGGTCACAGGGCGATTCGGAGTTAGAGGCACTCGGAAATATTAAATCGGCTATCGAAGAATACCTCGAAGTCCTCGACGAACAATTAGAAGGTGCCGATGTCCGCGAGGTCGAGGTTGCTGCTTGATGCCGAAAATTCCCGGTATTAACCACTTGATCGCAGTTAAAGCATTAGAAAAGGCAGGTTTTCAAATTGCTCGACAAGGGAAACATATAGTGATGACGAACGGAACTCGGATCGTCACGATACCAAGGCACAATCCGATAAATTCGCTGACAATGGGTGGAATTGCGAAAGATGCCGGCTTGACAGCGGAAGAGTTTAGAAAACTCGTTTAGCCACCATAACAAGAAATACTGACGTACTGAATGAATAGCGTCCAGAAAAAGTTGTCGACAATCTTGTTAGCATTTGCCGGTTTTTCAGGCATTCTCTACGCCCAGAAATATCAGAGGTCTTTCTATGGCGAGGAGAGTTTCCGGAACCCGATCCAGATTCCGGTTGAAGTATCAGAAAAGCTGAAGAGAGATTGGCAAGGTAGAGGTTGCTCGGATTCTAACGAACAGTTTTCGACTAGTTGGTTCGAGGCAACAAGGATCAACTTGAACGATGACAAATTTCCTGATCTGCTGATCAAGGCGAAAGATCCGAATCACTGCTTTAACGGCAATGCGATTTCTTTTTGGGTCTTTGCAAATAGGGGCGGGAAATTTAATCAAGTCTTTTACGCATATACGTTATCGTTTGAAGTTACAAATATCAGATCCAAGAACTATTTTGACCTTTGGACGGGTCGTTGTACTGCAAGTATCTGTTTCAATCGTTCGTTTACGTTCAACGGGCAGGAATATGCTAAAACGCGTGAGTGGGAAGAACCGGTAAGGCCGGGCAAGTAATCAATGGAAATCAAGGCGATAGGTTGTGAACCGCTTCAGTTGAAGATGATGCACGTCGCGGACGGACATACGCTGAAGGTGTATCGCGACCACGGCGGTTACGCGAGTTTGAAGAAGGCTCTCGGGATGGCTCCGGGCGAGGTTATCGCCGAGGTCAAGGCGTCGGCACTTCGCGGGCGCGGCGGTGCCGGCTTCCCGACCGGAATGAAGTGGTCTTTCGTTCCGAAAGATTCGCCGAAACCGAAATACGTCGTGTGCAACGCTGACGAGTCCGAGCCCGGCACATTCAAGGACCGCTACCTGATGGAGCGCGATCCGCATGCGTTGATCGAAGGAATGGTCATCGCCGGTTGGGCACTCGGGGCAAACACCGGATATATCTACACGCGCGGCGAATATAAGTATCTGATCGACATTATGGATGTCGCTCTGGCCGAGGCTCGCGACGCAGGACTGCTTGGCAAGAATATCCTCGGGTCTGGTTTTGATATGGAGATCTACACCCATACCGGAGCCGGTGCGTACATCTGCGGTGAGGAGACGGCTTTACTAAGTTCACTAGAAGGATTCAGAGGGCACCCGCGAATGAAGCCGCCTTTTCCGGCTGTCGAGGGCGTATATGCGTGCCCTACGGTCGTTAACAATGTTGAGACGCTGACCGCTGTACCGCAGATCATCGAGATGGGCGGCATTCCGTGGCGCGATCTCGGAACTGAGAAATCAGGCGGGACGAAGCTCTGGTCTGTCAGCGGGCACGTCAAGAAACCGGGCGTATATGAGCTTCCGATGGGCTACGACGACCTTGAAAAGTTCATTATGGAAGATTGCGGCGGTATGCTGCGCCCGGAGTACGGCTTAAAGGCCTGCATTCCCGGCGGTTCGAGCGTTTACATTATGAACGCCGAGCAGATCGTCGGTAAGAACGTGCTGATGGATTACGAAGGCCTCGTCGCTGGCGGGTCCTCGGTAGGGTCAGGTGGATTCATCGTGATGGACGAATCGGTTGACGTCGTCGAATCTACCAAGAATTTGAGCGAGTTCTACAAGCATGAGTCCTGCGGATGGTGTACACCTTGCCGCGAAGGTACGGATTGGCTCGTCAAGATCTTCGATCGAATCACATCGGGCGGTGGACGCTCGGAAGACGTTCAGTTGATGCTCGACATCTGCGACAACATCGAGGGCAAGTCGTTTTGTCCGCTTGGTGACGCAGCGGCATGGCCGATACAGAGCGCGATCAAGAATTTTCCGGATGATTTCAAGAAGTGGATAACGAACGGTGCCGGCAGCAATGGCAACGTGGTCGAATCCAATTTATGATCCACATCGGCGGTGAGGCTCCTCACGTTCGCGATGTTGAGAAGAATTAGGTAGTATCTAGAGTTTAATTTCGAGAGGTAAATACTATGGGAAAAGGCGACAAACGCACACGCCGCGGCAAGATCTTTGCGGGTTCGTACGGCAAAACCAGGCCGAAAAGCGTCAAGAAGAACACACCGGCCAAAACGGATAAGAAAGATCAGTAACCCGTCTTAAATGTCACAGGAAACCGTAAAAGTAACGATCAACGGGCAGGAGGTCGAAGCGGAAAAGGGCGCCGTACTGATCGACGTGTGCCGCGACAATGCAGAGAGCATTCCGTCGTTTTGCTATTACAAGGACCTCGCGCCTCAGGCCTCGTGCCGTATGTGTCTCGTTCGCATCGATAAGATGCCAAAGCTGCAGACGTCCTGTACGATCAAGGTCACTGACGGCATGGTCGTGACGACCCGCAGCCCGGAGATCGAAAAGGCACAGCGCTCCATGGGCGAGTTCCTTTTGACCAACCATCCGCTGGATTGCCCGGTTTGCGACCGCGGCGGCGAATGCGAACTGCAGGAGGTCATATTCGATTGGGGCGATGTCGAGGAACGGTTTCACGAGCCGAAAAACAAGGCCCCTGAAAAGTACCTCTCTCCGATCGTAGCGAACGACCCGCAGCGCTGCATCCTTTGCAAACGATGTACGAGGGTCTGTGACGAGTGGATGGGCGAGGACGCGATCGAGGCCGGCAACCGCGGAGCCAATACCGTCATCGGCACGTACGGCGGATGGCTGAACTGCTCACAGTGCGGCAACTGCATCGAGGTATGCCCGACCGGGACACTCCTCGACGGCGTCTACAGACACGAGACAAGGCCATGGGAACTCGATCAGACCATAACCACCGACGTCTATTCATCGGACGGTATGCAGCTGTCGATCGGCTCCCGTGCGGGCGAGGTTCACCGTATCGTCGCACGCGATCGCTATGTGAACGGGCTGAACGGCGAGTTTCTGGATGTAAAGGCGCGATTCGCGCATGAGTTCATCAACCACGAGGATAGGATTCGGACGCCGCTGATCCGGTATTCAAAGGGCGGACGGCTGATTCCCGCAACATGGGACGCGGCGATCAAGTTCGCGGCTGACAAATTTGCGGCTTACGCATCGCAGACCGCTGTCATCGTTAGCCCGCGGCTGACAAATGAAGCTATCGGATCTCTCGGCCTTTTTGCCCGGGATGCGGTAAAGACGGAACTCGTCGCTGTTTCAGACCGCCAGAGCATGGCCTCGTTCTTTGAGAACCTGAGTGCCCCGCTCGCTACGCACAAGGACATTCGATACGCAAGCACGATCGTCCTCATCGGCGGCGATCCTGACGAAGAACAAACCTATACTGCAAAGCAGATCCGCCAGGCCGTTCGAAATGGTGGGGCAAAGTTTTTTGTCGTCAATGAGGCGCCGATCCGACTAACCTTAAGAGCGTCCATATTCCTTCATACCAATCCGGGCTCGACTGACGCATTTGCACTCGCCTTGGCCGATGCCGACCTGATTATGCTTGCGGCCGAAAAGATGGGAGTCGATCCCGGCGCGGTCAGTGACGTACTGGCTGGAATAGCCGCGAGCGAAGGCGACGTTGTGATCATGTGCGGCTCAGACCTGTCGCCGGAGGCACAGGCCTTGATCGCAGGGGCGGCATCCCGGCTTTCAGGCGAAGGCAGAAGAATACTGCTCCATCCGCTGCCTTTATATAATAATTCCGTCGGCGCTATCGATATACTGGGCCGTTTGGGACACGAAACAGAGGTCATTGGGTCGGCAAAGGCGGCATACATCGCCGGCAGCCTGCAGCACCCAGACGCTTTGGCCGGGAAGGAGTTTGTCGCTGTACAGGAATTGTTTGAGACCGAGACAACCGCTTTTGCCGATGTCGTGTTTCCCGCCGCCTCATTCGCGGAGGTCGACGGAACGTTTACCAATAACGCGGGAAATGTGCAGCGCGTCAGGAAAGCTATCGAACCTATTTATCAGGCCCGCCCAGATTGGATGATCACGCGTGCGATCGCAGCGGCGATGGGCGCCGACCTTGGTTTCGATGCATCGGCTACCTCGGCGTTCAAGGCCGTTGTGGAAGCTGTTCCCGCATATAGCGGACTTCGTTATCCCGACCTGAAGGACGAATCGAACCCCGTACAGGCGTCATATGACATCCGTACACCGGATCTCGGCCCCGCGGCGGATGCATTAAAGGCCCGCGTCGAGAGGTTGGAAGCTTCGGAAAAGAATTTCGATATACCGCGGATCGGCCATAAGCTCCATCGTTTGACGACCATGACGAGCAAGACGCCACAGTTTCACCTTTTGGCAAACGGCAATCCGAAGCCGGAGAATTTGCTCGTGTCTCCTTTGGTGCAGATCGAACTGGACGGCTCCCGAAAGGAGACCGCTGCCGCCGTAGGCGTGGGAGACCGTGAATAGAATTGACTGGATCTCAAGGAACAAAGGACGAATTCATTGATTGCCTCGCTTAATGCCGAGGACGATTGGTTTCTATGGAAGCTGCTCTCAAGACTGCATTTCCATTCATAGTTTTTACGGCCGCCGTTCTGACCGCATTTCAGGGTGTCCTGATGATCGTGGCCTATACGGTCCTCGCGGAGCGTAAGGTGCTCGGTTGGATGCAGGGCCGTGTCGGGCCCAACCGTGTCGGCCCGTGGGGCGTGCTCCAGCCTTTTGCCGACCTTCTAAAGTTCATTCTGAAGGAAGACCTTGTCCCCGATAAGTCGACAAAGTTCGTTTACTTTTTGGCTCCTTTGGTCGCGTTAACGTGTGCATTGCTTCCGATGGTGGTTTACCCGTTCGGACCTCGGATCAACGACCCATTGGGATGGCTGGTGCCTTATGTAGCTGATTGGCCGACTCTGGGGCCGGCCGTTGCCTGGGTGGCGGAACAGGCCGTAAATATGCCGATGACGATCGCCCGCATAGACGTCGGCGTGCTGTTCGTGCTGGCTATAACATCGGTCGGTGTTTACGGTATCGCGCTTGCGGGCTGGTCGTCGAACAGCAAGTATTCGCTGATGGGCGGGCTTCGTTCCTCGGCCCAGATGATCTCATATGAATTGGCGATGGGAGCTTCGGTGATCGGCGTCGTTATGCTTGCCGGCACGCTGGACCTTAACGGGATCATTGTTGCGCAGATAAATTCGCCCTTTAAGTGGTTCATCATCCCGCAATTCGTCGCGTTCATAGTTTTTCTTATATCGGCTTTTGCCGAAACCAACCGGGTCCCGTTCGACCTGCCTGAGGCCGAGACCGAGCTCGTCGCGGGATTTCATACCGAGTATTCGGCATTGAAGTTCGCTCTTTTCTTCATGGCGGAGTACGTTAACATGTTCACCGTTTCGGTAATGTGTGTAACGCTGTTTCTTGGCGGGTGGTACGTGCCGGGCCTTGGCCGGCTAGTCGAGCCCGGATCGATACCGTATGCGATAATCAGCCATCTTGCTTTCATCGGAAAGATCTGTGCTTTCCTGTTCCTTTATATTTGGGTTCGCGGGACTTTGCCGAGATTTCGCTTTGACCAATTGATGAACTTCGGCTGGAAGTTTCTGCTGCCGCTCGGGATCGCAAACATCATCGCCACGGTATTGATAGTGTATTTTTTGAACAGCTAGTGCTTAGGCCCTCTTTGCCGCCGCAGGCCGCAGATGAGGACAAATTGATCTATGGCACCAACCATTCTCTTTTATGTATTCGCCGGTTTCGCGATCGCCTGTGCGATCTCGATGGTGTATCACAGGAATCCGCTCTATAGCGCCATTTCCCTCGTCGGGGTGTTCATCGCCCTCTCCTGTATGTATGTCACCCTGGCGGCCCCATTCATCGCGATCGTTCAGGTACTGATCTACGCCGGCGCCATAATGGTCCTTGTCGTGTTCGTGATCATGCTGCTCAACCTCGATGAGGATAGGCGAGAGAGCAGGTTGAATTACCTGTATGCCGTAGGCGGCGGATTGGGGCTGATCCTGCTAGCGCAAACATTTTTTGTTTTTTACGCGGTCATGAGAGCCCCGCAACAGTCGGTGAACGAAGCCGAAACGGCCGGAAAAACGCTCAGCATCGGGCAGGCGATGTACACAGAGTATCTACTGCCGGTGGAGATCGTGGGCGTGATGCTCTTGATGGCGATCATCGGCGGAGTAGTGATGTCGCGGCGATTGAGCCAGCCGACCCTCGAGAACGTGGTCGACGAGGAGCTTGACCGTCGCCACCAAGAAGAAGAAAAGGACGATTTCAGGGTCGCATTCTAGTTATGGAACCGAGCTTGGCCAGCTATTTGGCGTTATCAGGGATCTTGTTCACCATCGGCGCGGTAGGCGTTATCTACAAACGCAACGCGATCGGGATGTTCATGTGCATCGAACTGATGCTAAATTCCGTGAACCTCACGTTCGTCGCATTCTCGCGTTACTACGCCGACGTCACGGGCCAGCTTTTTGTTTTCATGGTAATGGCTGTCGCCGCGTGCGAGGCTGCCGTAGGCCTGGGCATCATAATCGCGTTTTTCCGGAATAGCCGCTCGGTCGATGTCGACGACGCGAGTATTTTGAAGAATTAGATGCTGCGCGGAATTCATGAGCAGGTTCGGACTTCTATTGGCAATTGTTTTGAGCCTTTCATTTTCGGTTGTTTTGCCTCGGCAGCTGCCGAAATCACTGAAATCGTATCTTGATCGAAACTATCGTGGCTGGAACTTGGCGGGCGAGTGTGATGAAAAGGAATCGGATAACAAGCGTGTACTCGCTGGCGATTTTGATGGAAACGGCCGACTCGATTATGCAGTGAAATTCATTCGCGGTGACAGAGGATTTTTCATGGCATTTCTGTCTCGAGGCAATCGCTGGAAGCCGTTCTATTTGCATATTTGGGATGATACTGACCAGGCCAAATATTCCGATTTGATGATGTTCGGCCCCGGCGATTCTTGGGAAATGGTGGGAACGCCTAAATTTAAGTTCGATACCCCGGCTGATTTTCGTTGCGAATCCGACGTCGGAGGGCCTGATACCTATCGGGGTGGTAAGTTTGTTGCGTACTAAAGAGATTTAGTTAATGATGGAAAACAACCTGCTAAGTCTAATAATCTTCGCCCCGCTTGCTGGTGCCGTTATCAATTGGCTCATAGGCGGGTATTTGAAGGACAGGCCGTATAGTGAGATCTTCAGCGGTGTGGTCGCGTGTGGAGCGATCGCAGTTTCGACGATCGTGGCCTTCGTGATCGCTTTCGGTATAGGTACGCAGCACACTGGGGCCCTTTTCGCAGATAAACCCGTCCTCGATCAGATCTGGACGTGGGTGAACGTCGGCGGTTTCCGGGCCGATTTCGGCCTCGGGATGGATCGACTCTCCGGCGTCTACGCCTGTTTCGTGACATTTGTCGGGCTTCTCATTCACATCTTCGCGACCGGGTACATGCACGGCGACAAAGGCTTTTACCGCTTTTTCGCTTATCTGAACCTCTTCATGTTCGCGATGCTGACGCTCGTACTCGCGGACAATTACCTGTTGATGTTCGTCGGTTGGGAAGGCGTCGGCCTGTGTTCGTACCTGCTGATCGGCTATTACATCAAGCGTGACGAAGCCCGCGAGGCCGCAAAAAAAGCGTTCGTTATGAACCGCATCGGAGACTGGGGCGTACTGATGGGCATGTTCCTGATCTTTACGCTCACCGGTTCGATATCGTTCTTCGATAAAACGGTCGATGGCGTCGAGGTTCAGAGCGTTTTCAGCTACGTGGTCGCATTCATGGCGGCCGAGCCGTTCACGTGGGGTGCGATCGTCGCCGGCGGTCTGACATCTGTTGGAGTGCTATTTTTTATCGGTGCTACCGGAAAATCGGCGCAGATACCGCTGCTTACATGGCTGCCGGATGCAATGGCCGGCCCGACTCCGGTTTCTGCTCTTATCCACGCTGCAACGATGGTCACCGCCGGGGTCTACCTCGTGGTACGCTCGAACGCGATCTATCAGTTCGCCCCGACCGCAATGTGGATCATCGCCGTGATCGGTGCCGCGACCGCTCTATTTGCCGCAACGATCGCGATAGCACAGAACGACATCAAGAAAGTTCTGGCTTATTCGACCGTCTCGCAGCTTGGATTCATGTTCCTAGCGGCCGGTGTCGGAGCCTTTGTCGTCGCGATCTTTCACGTGATGACGCACGCCTTTTTCAAGGCTCTCTTGTTTCTTGGCTCAGGTTCCGTAATTCACGGAATGCATCACGAGCAGGACATGCGCAAGATGGGAAATCTGCGCAAGTACATGCCGGTCACCTTCATCACAATGGCAACCGGATGGCTTGCCATCTGCGGAATACCGATATTTGCAGGTTTCTTTTCGAAGGACGAGATACTGTACAAGACATTCGCGGCAGATAATTATTTTCCCGGCGGCCCCTTTCCCGGAAACTATGTATTGTGGGCAGTCGCGACCTTTACGGCGATCCTGACCGCCGTCTATATGACGCGAATGATGATCATGACATTCTGGGGCGAAGAACGTTATCACGACGTTTTGCCCGGTGAAGTGCATCACGAAATGACTGACGGGGACGAGCACGCGGATGCTCACGGCCCGGATGATGACGATGAGGGCCACCACCATCCGCTTCCGCACGACTTCAAGCCGCACGAGTCGCCGTGGTCTATGACGGTGCCGCTGATCGTACTCGCGATCTTATCAACATTTGGCGGTCTGGTCGGTGTGCCTTACGCAATGAGTTCGCTCTTTGGTGCCGGTGACATCAACGTCTTCGAGCATACGCTTGAACCCGTAATAGCCGAGAAAAACGAACACAAGGGTGTTGTGCCGTCATCGGAGGTCGAGAAGAAGGAGATCAAACATTTTTTAGCTTCGGAAAATAATGCTGCAGCGTCGGAATCACATTC
Source organism: Pyrinomonadaceae bacterium (assembly GCA_050246275.1). Classification (GTDB taxonomy): domain Bacteria; phylum Acidobacteriota; class Blastocatellia; order Pyrinomonadales; family Pyrinomonadaceae; genus OLB17. The sequence continues at coordinate 70,131 of JBFWWI010000002.1, read as the reverse complement.
GCCTGAAGTGATCGCGAAAGAACGCTTGCTCGCCGGCCTGTCGGTGCTGTTTGCGGCGTTCGGCATTGGTATCGGTTTCTGGCTGTTCCTAAAGACCCCGCTTCGAAAGATGCCGAGAATACTCGAGGAAAAATGGCGGCTGGACGAGTTTTACAATGGATATATCGTAGATCCGATCACAAAACTATCGACCGTCGTGCTCTGGAAAGGCTTTGATCTCGGCTTTATCGACGGCATCGTAAATGGCATCGGAAGCGCGGTCGCTGAGTTCGGCAACGCCGCCCGCCGCATACAGGTCGGATTTGTTCGCAGTTATGCGGCGGTTATCTTGCTCGGGGCCCTGGCGGTCATGGGCTATTTTATTTATTACGGCATAAAGCTGATTGATTAGACGTTCAAGTAATGGATTTCATTAACGAAAATCTTTTGTCGATCCTTATTCTCCTACCGCTCTTCGGTACAGTGGGTATCATCCTGCACCAAATGTTCTGGGATCGGGAAGAACATCTCAAATGGCTCACGTTTGGCATAACGCTCGTTAATTTCGTTATTTCGCTTCTGTTGATCGGCGGCACGAGCGCCTCGGGGTCGGGCTTTTCCTTTGAGAAGAATATCCCCTGGATCGAAGCGATCAACACGAATTACCACGTCGGCATCGATGGCTTGAGCCTCTGGCTGGTCATATTGACGACGTTCATCATGCCGATCGCCGTGATCTCGACCTGGCATGCCGTAGAGAAACGGCCGACGGCGTTCTACGCATTCCTGCTGCTGCTCGAATCGGCAATGATCGGCGTATTCGTTTCGCTCGACCTTCTGGTCTTTTATCTCTTTTTCGAAGCGTCCCTCGTCCCGATGTTCTTTTTGATCGGCATATGGGGCGGCGCGAACCGTATCTACGCGGCGGTCAAGTTCTTTATCTTTACGGCACTCGGCAGTTTGCTGATGCTCGCTGCCATTATTGGCCTATATTATGTTCATGCCGAGGCGACGGGGGTTGGAACCTTCGACCTGACCACATTGATGAGAACGATGGAGCTTGGGCAACTGAGCTTCACCGGCGGCCTGGCTACGACCGGAACGCTTTTGTTTCTCGCGTTTGCTCTGGCTTTTTCTATCAAGGTCCCGCTCTTCCCGTTCCACACGTGGCTGCCGGATGCTCATACCGAAGCCCCGACGTCGGGATCCGTCATTCTGGCCGCGATCCTCCTAAAGATGGGAACGTACGGCTTGATGCGGTTCAACTTTACGCTCTTCCCCGAGGCAAGCCGTGAATTCGCTCCGTTGTTCATCATTCTGGCTATTATCGGCATCATTTATGGGGCCCTGGTCGCGATGGTGCAGCCAGATGTGAAGCGCCTGGTTGCATACTCGTCGGTCGCCCATATGGGGTTCGTCGTCCTGGGAATGTTCTCGTTCACAGAGTGGGGAATGCAGGGCGCCCTATATCAAATGCTGAATCACGGTGTATCGACGGGTGCACTATTTCTTCTCGTCGGTTTCATCTATGAACGCCGGCATACGCGGGCCATTTCAGAATTCGGCGGCCTCGCCAACGTAATGCCGATATACGCGACCATTTTCGTGATCACGGCGATGTCGTCGGTCGGCCTGCCCTTCATGAATGGATTCGTCGGCGAGTTCCTGATAATGCTTGGAATGTGGAAATCGACGATCCTTCAGGTCACGGCGTCGGCGAACTGGAATTACATCGCGACCATGTTCGCCGGAACAGGTGTGATATTCGCCGCGGTCTATCTTTTGTGGATGATTCAGCGGGTTTTCTTCGGAAAGGTGACCAATGAAAAGAACAGGAAACTGACAGATCTGAGTTGGCGGGAGATCGGCCTGATCACTCCGCTTCTATTCCTGATGGTCTTAATGGGCGTCTACCCGCGTCCCTTTCTAGACTCGGCCAAGAATAGCGTGAACGCGATACAGAGGCGCGTGATGCATCAGGCCGGAGGTGAGGTCTTAAGTGCCGCTGCGGTCGAAAAGAAAGAACAGCCGGACGGATCGCATTGATAATGAATACGTTTTTCCTTGCAGAATTAACTGTTCCTGACCCGAACATTCGAGCCATCTTGCCCGAACTCATCGTGGCCCTCGCCGGGGTTGTCGTAATGATATATGACAGCTTTTTTCCGCGGGACCGGGTGACCTCAGGCATCATTTCCCTTGCCGGACTAGCGGTCTCGGCATTCTTCTTGATCCAGATGTGGTCAACGGCGGGCCCCGGCAATACCTCTTGGAACGGGATGATCGCCCATGACAGCTTGAGACTTGGCTTCTCGGTCGTATTCCTGCTCGTGACCGCTATGACCATTCTGATCTCTACGGTTTGGATCGAACGCGAAGACATACCTGTCGGGGAATACAACGCACTCCTGATGTTCGCTACCTTCGGAATGCTGCTGATGGCGTCCGGCAACGATCTGGTGGTGCTCTTTCTTGGCCTTGAGACCCTTTCGATCGCGACGTATGTAATGGCCGGCCTTCGTCGGGGAGATCTCAAATCAAATGAATCGGCAATGAAGTATTTCATTCTCGGCTCATTCGCATCCGCATTCCTGCTCTACGGAATGGCCCTTATTTACGGTGCGACGGGTACAACCAATTTGACCGAGATCGCCGACAAGGTCGTCAACCCGAATTTCCCCGCTCTGCTCCTGATAGGCGGTGCAATGATGGTCGTCGGGTTCGGGTTCAAGGTGGCCACCGTACCGTTTCACGTATGGACGCCAGACGTCTATGAAGGTGCTCCCGCCCCGGTCACGGGATTTATGGCTGCCGGGCCAAAGGCGGCCGCGTTTGCATCGTTCATTCGTGTGTTCGTTCTCGGTTTTCCGTTTTTTTCGGGCGTGGCCGCGTCAAGCTACCTGCACGAATCGTGGATGACAGCCCTTGCGATAATGGCGATGCTCTCGATGACCATCGGGAATGTGGCAGCGATAATGCAGAACAACGTGAAACGCATGCTCGCCTATTCATCGATCGCTCACGCGGGCTACGCTTTCGTCGGGTTTATCGGGGCGGGTGCGGCTCGGCCGGGCCAGGCCCAGGACGCGGCGATCGCGTCGGTCGCATTCTATATGCTGACCTATGCCATCACTAATCTCGGCGCATTTGCGATCGTTTCCCTGCTGGTGCAAAAGAACGACCGCCGCGGCGAGTTTGAGGACTTCAACGGAATAGGCTTCAAGTCTCCGGTACTCGCATTTTCGTTGTCGCTCTTTATGCTCTCGCTGCTCGGTATGCCTCTTACTGCCGGTTTTATGGGGAAAGTGCTCGTTTTTCGCCCAGCGCTCGAGGCGGGTTCGCCTTTGCTCGTGGTTCTGGTGATCGTCGCGGTCGTGAATACAGCGATATCGGCCTATTATTATCTTCGGATGATCGTTGTGATGTTCTTTAAGGAACGTATAACTGAGTGGGTCGAGCCGCGGCTGCCATTGGGGCTTGCGGCCGCTCTCCTGATCGCGGTGTTCGGTGTTCTCTATCTTGGGATATTCAGCAACGGCGTAATAGAGAAGTTCACCCAGTCAAGGCCTTCATACGGGGCTATGTTCAAATAAGCAGTCGAATGTATCGCGAGATAGATATCGAGGCGTGGGAACGCAGGGCCACGTTCGAATTTTTCAGAGAATACGGGGACCCTTTCTTTAATATGGCCGCGAACCTGGACGTGTCGCGGCTTTACTCGCTTTGTAAGAGCGCCGGTGCCCCATTCTCGATAGCGATACTTTTCTATTCCATACAGACCGCAAACGAGATACGCGAGTTTCGGCTGAGAATGATCGATGAGAAGGTTGTGGAGTTTGAAACGGTCGAGGCGACCCAGACGATCCTCAACGACGACAACACCTTCTCGTTCGCCTATTTTCCGATGCAGCCGACATTGCGGGAATTCCTTACCGCCGGGATCGAATCCCGTCAGAAGTACCGCGAGCTGAAGTCGTTCGATGTAGAGGCCGGACGGCTCGACCTAGTGTACTATTCCGTGATCCCGTGGGTTTCTTTCACAAGCTTCAAACACGCCAATTCCGGAGATAACCGCCAGACGGTCCCGCGGATGGTCTTTGGAAAGATGTTTGACCAGAACGGAGCCAGGATGATCCCTTTTTCTGTCGAGGCTCACCATGCGATGATGGACGGTTTTCACGTCGGGATGTACTTCCAACTCTTCCAGCAGAAACTGGATTCGGCATCACTTGAGATCTGATAAATGATCAATATCGACGGCCTTCGGGCAAATTTGGGCGAACTGTGGATCCCCGCTATTTACCGCGATAAGGTACGCGTAAAACGGACCCGAGCCTTCGCTATGGATATTCCCGTGCGAGAGAATCAGCCGGAGATCATGCATACCTTGCTCGGGGTCGAGCTGAAGGTTGGCCGCATTCGGATCGCAACGCCCGGCCTCTCCACCGCTCGATACCTATGGGTATTCTCACGCCTCGGGTGCCGCGAGGTGGCCATACCTTATGACATCACAAAGATCTCTACTATTGCAGATCTGCTCGAGACCGGCTGGCACCGAATGGACCTGACGCTTCAAGGCTCTTCGACGAGAAGTCGAAATTCGGTGATCAGAAGTGTGAGGGAAGAGATCGCGTCGATCGGAGCAGGTGACAGCATGCCTTCGTTCAATACTCCAACGAGGCGTGAAAAGTCCTGATGTCGATCCGCGGGTTCAATAGCTCCAGAGCGAAATGATATACTGAATCGATACGCGGCGTCGTGGTACGCCCTTGGTGATGATGCTCGACGCAGGAATAAAACCAGAGACACAGGAAGAGCTTCCGTTCCCGTACAATAATCGGACGTTCTGCCGATACGAACCGATCGAAAAGCGCATCGGGTATGCACGTATTCTAATTGTAAATGCTCTGCTTCGGTACGAGGGTGACCTTTCCCCGCTTGCACGTGCGGAATGGGCCGGAAACATCGAATCCAGGCTCAGATTCGAAAGAAAAGTCTCGGGCATGGCATGCAATAACATTGCACAAAACGTCATTCGACTCGTAAATCAGCCTAAAACGCTCACCGTACACCTTTCAGAGCTCGAAACAGCTGCAAACCGGTTTCGTCCCGACGCGATCGTTATGAGCGGCACGTACAGCGATTTTGATTATTACAATCAGGACCAGCTGGCCAAATTCAGAGAATTCATAAAACAGACGGACATTCCGGTCCTCGCCATTTGCGGTTCCCATCAGTTGGTCGCCCATTCTTTCGGCTCTCGTTTGATGACTCTCGATGAACTGGAATTGTCGGAGAAACGGACAGATCGCGTCGTCGAATACCAGTATAAGCTGGTAAAGATCGTGGGTCCCGAAGATCCAATTTTTGCGGGGATACAGGACGAGACCTCTGGTATATGGCAGGATTACACGAAGGAGGACGATATCCTTCGCGTGTGGCAGAATCACGGCGTCCAGGTTGACGGAGTGCCGGAGGGTTTCAAGCTGCTCGCATCCTCATATCTTTGCCGGAATCAAATGATGGTAAAGCGGTCTGACGGGCAGTTAATTTACAGCGTGCAGTTTCACTTGGAAAAATCGTTCGAAGACTGGTCAAAGAATCCGACCCGATGGGAACACCCCAATGAATCCCGCGACGGCAGGATACTATTCGAGAACTTTCTTTTTCTTGCGTTAGAGTACAGAAGATAGGCAACACCACCGTCGATCCGTCACCAAAGGAAACGCCCGGCGAGTTCCAGGCGTTTTGGCAAGAATTCCAGCGCGCTAGATCAGTTGTTGGTTCTTTCAAATCCGGTAGTTTGCACATATTGGAAGAACGGTGCTCCCGGTGGAAGCCGTGTAGGATCGAGAAAAGTACTGTCGAAAACCCAATTACGCCGGGGCGGATCGTAAACCGTATTGCAACACTTGAAAGAGCCGTTATTGTTGTGTGAATTGAACAGGTTAATAAGCGATCCCGCATAATTCAGATCATCGCCTAACCATCTCTCAAGAAACCGCTTGAAATTATGGACTCCACCGTTCAATCGCGGCGAGATGCCTCCTTGGTTCGGCGTAGCTTGCTTACTCGGAATTGTGTCGCCCGCAATCATCGCGAATCGCATTGTGGTATCAGATGCTTGGCGATAGGTCGTCTTATCCCACGGTGACCCGAAACTTTCCGCATCATCCCAAGAATTTGAAAGAATCGTAACACCATCTGCGACTACAGACGCCGGGATGTGAGTTTGAGTATTGAACGGAAGATAATTGTTAAAAGGGGTATTTCCTGTAGAAGGCACACTGGTCACCCCAATGGAATTGTAGTTTCCTTGCACATATATCCCGTTTTCGCTGGAAACCGTAAAGCCCTTTGTATTTGCAGCGGTCGCTGAATCATATATCCCCGGAAGCGTTGTCCCATTTATCAACCTAATTCCGCGACGGTAGAACGGATGGTCCATTACAGCAGCTCTGTCGACATAGTCTGCTTCACGATACATCGGTGCCTCATCGTTGAAGTAATCTGTATTCAGCGTACCTGCTCCGTAAGTACCAGCCGGATCCAGATCTTCACCAGTTTGGAGAATCCCGTCATTCCCGGGTGCACTCCCATAGATATCTTCCATATCGTATTTTCCGTCGAAGTCGACATCACCACGACGATCGGAAAAATAGAATACCCAGCCATTCACATCAGGAATATCCGAATGAGTCAGACCGCGGCCCGCCGCGTTAGCGAATGGTGTATCTGTCGGAAAAAGTCCATCAAAGTCGCCTCGGAGAAAGCGGCGAAGGTTAGCGACATCGATGTCCACCATGCTCATGACGCCATTCCACGATACTTTCCGGAAACTGTCAAAGTTGGCATTCGAGTAATAAGTCGTGCCTTTCTCGTCGTAGTAAAGCCCCTCCCGTGTATCAAAGATCTTGACCGGAAAGGGTACAACCGCCTGGTTGGAGAAGGCGAGTTTCAGATGACCCCACCGCTCATTCTGAGCGTTCTCCGAAGTCCAACCCTCGGCAATATCGTCGGCCGTACAAGTTGTACCTGCTGTGCCCGACGTCGGACACCCCGAATTTATCTTACTGGCGGAGGCCGAAGTAAATCTGCGGATGTAGTTGAGCGAGCTGGCATACGACATCGTGTTGACATTGTCGGGAATATCTAAACCGGGCATTGCAAATCTCTGGAGTCGGATCACAGCGCGACTGTCCGTGCAGGTTGTAGCGGTCTGCAGGGCAATGCTGGTTAAATTTGCGCTTGGGCTCGAAGGGGTTCCATTGTTGGCTGAACTGCACCCCGTGCCGGTATATCCCGGAATATTCATCGCCGAGGGAGCCTCGTGAGTTAGCCCCAGAGCAAGAATATCTTGCGTGATGTCCTTAGTAATAATGTCGCCGGTTGTGTCATTGATCGCTACAGTCTCGATCTTTATCCAGACCTCGCGACCGGTATAGAGCCTTTCACCATTCACTCGTGTCGCCTTATACCCAAAGGTCGTGTCGGTCGGTGAGAGTTTCATTGCTTTGGGCTGGTAACCTCTCGACCAAGTCGCTGCGACCAAAGGATCGATCGTACCCGGAAGCGGAAACGGGACTGAGATGGGGTTACTTCCATCACCACTAATATTCCCGTCAAGGCGGACGCCGCACGGACCGGAAATTGGCGTTAGCCCTGAGCCCGAGGCACATCCCGGCAATTTGGCTTTACTGTCGGCGAGACTTACTCTGACGCCGGTCTTATTTGCAAACCGCTCGGACTTCATTATGTCTCCGTCTACTGTTGCCATGGAAACTGCTTCAACGATGCCATTGTTATTTGTTAGATCGCCCCCATTCGAATCGGGCACTTTCTTTCCCCTTCGGATCATCTCTGAGAGATCGGGGCTTCCAGCAACTTTCAACGGGAGTTTTAGTTCCGGAACTTCAGCGATCAGATTCCCGTCAAACTTGGAACTCTGTGTCGTCCAGTTTGTGTTGCGTCGGCTGGAAGGTAGATCCGGTTCGGAAGCGAATATATTCGGCGTCCCATTCAATACGCTTCCTTCGGTAGGTAGAAGTTGTTTATTTACCCCTGAAGCATTCTTTATAAAGGTCTGGTTGTTGCCACTGTCGCCTGTGTAACCGTTCCGCCAGGACTGTGTAATGATCTGACCGTGTGCGGTGACACGTGAGTCGAAATAAACCCCTTCTGAACCCGGGGAAATGAAGAAATGCCTGTTCGAGTGCACTCGTCCGCCGAAACTAAATAGCGGAGGACGAAAGAGTTCGAGGTCGTCTTCGTAAAAAACGCCGAACTGGAAAATCGGAATGCGGTTGTTCAAAACATTCCGCGTAAGCTGTACCTGAGTCCGCGTGTTTGTATCTGTTGCGGTTGTTCGCAGTCGCCAATTGTCACGAAGCGCATAGAGTCCTGAATATGGCCCGCCTGACAAAGTTTCGGAGCGGCTGGCGGACGTCTGATCTAATTCCTGGGTAAAAACAAACGCGCCGCCTGTCGTAGTCGAGAGTCCTGGAACCCGACTGCCATCTCGGACTGCGGTCAAATCGCTAACCGTTGGATTCAACTTTGTCTCAAATATCTTGTTGAAGTTGCGCGTCATCATCTCAAGGCTTCCCTGCGCTGCGTAAAATGTCCGGCCTTCCGCTGCTTCGTTCCCGACAGCGGCCGCTTCAGTTGAAGTTCTAGTTAAAGCAAGCGCGACAAAGGCCCCAACCAATGCCAATACAAATAACGCAAGTACGACCGCAGAGCCATTTTCATTACGAAGACATTTGCCTTTAACGGCGCTCAATTTGAATCGATAATTAGTGCTCATATATTTGCCTTATGAAGAACCTCAGTTTGCGTCGTATCCAAGATTCCGGGTACTGAAGGTTGAGATCATCGAGGTTCTGAACGGTACGCCAGACGCATCCAGCTCGAGGCTCCGCGCATACATTGTGAACCTGATCTGTCGAACCGCTTGCAGCAGCGATGTCTCGTCATCTGCATTTCCGGCTACGCCATCAGGGCCCGCACCCGGATTGTCAGATATAGTGCCGTTGTCCATAACGTATTTGATCTGGAAGTCTTCGACGCCATAGACAAGTGGCTCATCCACAAAGGCCACCGCAGGTGTGGCCACAGGGGCGTTGGCATACTTCCGCCGGGTCAATACTCCGTCAGTCGTTACAAAGTAGGTGACCATGAAGACGCGGTGAAGACTGGCCGGTACGGTAATACCACGAAGTGGACCGCTTGTACCCGTCTGATTGAGTCCTAGGACATCACCATTTGCAAACTGCACCTTGTTAGTGCCGCTTAGCGCCGTAGCCAGGCCGAGCGTCGATCCGGTATTGCCCGAGATGAGATAAATATCGTTTACCCTACAGGCGGAATTGCTACCAGCGAGGGGAACTATCTCATCTATGCCGCTGCCTGTCGTTGTTGCTGCATTAATACTGAGCGGGGTAGATACGGTGACGCCGGATGATCCCACTTGGTTGAACGAGGAGTCTTTGAATAGGAACGTTACTTGGTCAGTCCGGGTACCGGGAATTGGATTAATGGTATTTAGGGTTATATTATTTCCAGCAATAATCGGTGGGACGGTATCGCGAGTTGTGTCAAAGTCGCTCGGAATGCCCAAGAGTGAGGTTATTCGATTATCTGGAAGGACAACTGCACTCTTTAGCGGATATCCATAACCGGCATTGTACGTATCGCGCCCCAACAAGTTCATACCGACTCTCAGGGTTTTTGAGAGTTCTATCTCTTGATTGACCGTCGTTCGTCCCTGTCTGGCAATATCCAGGGCGCCCCACACCATACCCGTAACTAAAAGAAAGAGGGTCATTGAGACGACCATTTCCAATATCGTGAAGCCCGCGTCTGTGCGCCCTTTCGTTATAGTAAATCCGTTCATCTGCGATTACTCCCTACCGTCAGTTCGCCACCGTATAGTCGGTGAGTATGGTGGACAGGACCTCGTCTCTTTCCGCCGACCCAACAAAATACCTAACTCTCACGTCCACTCGTCGCATCCGCACTGCCCACGTGCCGGGTGTGGGACAATTTGGTGAGGGTCGGTCGGGGTCACATATGTCAGTGATCTGAATCTGTCGTGTATAACCCACCGTTGGTACTCCGCTGTCATCTGCGGTTCCGACCACCTCGTCTAAACCGGCATTTGCCACTACCTGTCGAAATCCGGTCTCGAATACACCCTGCGGCACACCGTTTTCGTCAAGATTGGAACCGACGTTCCCAATGGCATTCCAACCGAATCTGGCACTGTCGGTCTCCTTTGCCGCCATGATCGACTCCATTGCGGTCGCCGCAATATGACGAGCGGCAAGCTGTTGTTGTTGACCCCGCGACTGCAGAATTCCGGCCGATATTGCGGAAAGGTAACCTAAAATTCCGACCAGGAATATAACTAGGGCAACCATTACGTCGACATATGAAAAGCCGCCTTCGCCATTAATGTTTGTTTTCGAAATTATTCTCATCTTTAGCCCGCCGAGAACACGGTCCCGTTGTATTTCCAATATCGAACTGCTCCACTGCCGCCGTATAATGTCACAGCGCGGATCTGCCGTTTGTCGGTTGCGGTATCACTTGATGCCGAAGTTGGAGGGAAAATAAAGAGGGTTGAGCTAACCGGTATGTTGCCCGTGTTGACAACCGAACCGTCGCTCCGAAATCGAAGGCCCCAGACGGTGTGGCCTATTATCAAGTTCGAACCAACATAATGGCCAGTAGTATCGACTGCAAAATTTGCATTGGCGAAGTTTGGTGGATTCGGCCTTGTAACTCCTCCCGGGGTCACATCCATTCGCAGCACCCCAGTAGGCTCAATTGGAATCGATTTCAGAACTGTATCTTGCGCATCACCATTTTCGTCAATTATGTGCACCGCATTGTCGGAAATATCGACCTCAAGCCTGAAAGTTCGTCGTTGATTGAGCGCAAGTTGACCGGCCTCACGCATTAGATCCATGATCTTTCTTGCCTGCTCTTCCGATTTGTAGACTGACTTGTAACTATAAATGTACGGGATAGCGATCGCACTCATTATAGTTATTACTGCAACCACTACAATGAGTTCGATCAGGGAAAATCCCTTCACGTTTGAAGCGCTTCTATCCGCAAAGCTGGAAGTAGACGAAAATTCAAGGTTGTGAGGATAAATTCTTTGCATCGGAGCGGGAACGACCAATGAGTCTTCTGAAACTCTGTTAGGAATCAGTGCGGAAAATCAGGTAGGCAGGTTAGATGTAGATCCTGCGGACGACAAAATACTTATATCAAATCCGCGAAAGCAGGTCAACTATTTTTTCTTTTTCACAAACATGTTTTGCGCATCTCCCAGGTAAAGAAACGGGGAATCGTCCACCTATTTCACAAATTCGCTAGTTCGCGATGAGAACCGATGATCTAGAAACACTCGGCGGGAACGTTCTCGAGTGTTCGCTCCATCAACATATCCACGACTGCGTTGAAGTCGCCCCCGGATTCCTCAAAAACCTTAAGCTGCTCGTCGGCTGAAGTACCCCGTTCAAGGATGGTGTGAATATGTTCGATCTCTTTACGGGAGCCTAGCGGGTCGACTACTTCCTCCACAAACTCAAGGAGTTCGCGTATAAGGTCTTTCACGGGAACTTCTTTCTGTTTGCCAAGGTCGAGTAAGAGACCGTCGAGTCCATATCGTATTGCACGCCACTTATTTTCCTGGATCAATCTGCGGTGATAAAGGCGGAATCCTAAGTTTTTGCCGATCAGCAGATCAAGCTTGGCTACGATGGCCTGAAACAGGGCTGTTACTGCGATCGTGTCGTCAACCCGTGTCGGTATGTCGCAGATCCTGAATTCGAGGGTCGGGAATTTAGCATGCGGCCTGACATCCCACCATACTTTTGTGCCGTCTTCGATGCAACGCATCTTAACAAGCAGGTCGACATAGCTTTGATACTGCTGGTAAGACTCAAAGTGATCGGGAATATCCGTACGGGGAAACTTCTTGAAGACCTCGCTCCGGTAAGATTTCAAACCGGTATTGAACCCAAGCCAAAACGGAGAACTCGTGGTCATCGCCAGTATATGCGGCAGAAAATAACGCGCGGCGTTCATTACGTGAATGCGGCGGTCCAGATCTTCAATGCCGACGTGAACGTGCAATCCGAAGATCAGGAGGCTGCGGGCGACCATTTGCAATTCGTCGACCAGCAGCTTATACCGATCGCCGTCATAGATCTCCTGCTCAGACCATTTTGAGAAAGGATGGGTGGACGCGGCTACTATCGCCATCCCCTTTTTCTTTGCAAGGCCGGAAATGATACACCGCAACTTGGTGAGATCTTCGCGGGCCTCCTGCACGTTGGAGCATACACCGGTCCCAACCTCGATCATGGATTGGATCATCTCGGGTTTTATCTTCTCACCAAGCAAGAGCTTTCCTTCGTCGAGGATCTCTGAAACATGAGACTTGAGCTCGCGCGTAGCGGGGTCAACGATCTGAAATTCTTCCTCGATCCCTAGAGTAAATTGATCAAACATAGACATTGCGATTCCAGCCTTTAGCAGATCCCGCGATCCGATCGGTTTGTAAGGTTAAAGAGGATGATACTTCATTGAACCGAAACTAAACAGCCTTTTTCGGCCTCAGGCCTCAACTACCTAGCTGCTTTGCCAATTGAAGGAATTTCTGCGAAGCATGAGAAAGCACAGAATTCTTTCGATAAACGATGTTCAGTTTTCTTTCGAGCTTCATCTCCGCCACCGAGAGGCCGAGAAGCTGTCCGGTCGAGATCTCGGCTCTTGCCGACAACTTGGGCACGAGAGCCACACCAATTCCGGTCTCGACCAATCTCTTGATCGCTTCGAGAGATGGCAATTCGACCGATATATGAAGTTCGGTGCCATATTTAGCAAATGTCTCGATCACCTTTTGCCGATAAGGTGATGGAGCGTTATGAGCGATAAAACTCTCGGATCCAAGTTCCTTTACCGAGACAGAAGTTCTTCCCGCAAACCGGTGAGAGGGCGCAACGATCAACATCAGCTCATCATCGGTCACGGAGACTGACCTAAGGCTTGCGTCGCTGGGCTTGAACGAGATCACGCCTAGTTCTACCTCTCTGGCAGTTATCTGATCAGGTATCCGGCTCGCGACCCCGCGCTGCACCTCGATCTTTATGGATGGGTACTGTTTTCGGAATTCCTCGATCACCGGAAGCAGGAAGAAGACGGTGTGTTCATTGGCGCTGATGGTCACTTTACCGTCCTGCAGATTCCTCATCTCCCTCAACGCCGTGTTTGCGGCGTGACGTAAATTGATCATTTGGCGGGCGTAATCTACGAGCACCTCGCCTGAGGCTGTCAATGTCCCATCCTTTGACGACCGATCGAATAGTTTTTCACCGATCTCGAGTTCCAGCCGGCGAATAGCTTGGCTGACGGCCGGCTGAGTTCTTCCTAAAACCTCTGCCGCTCTGGAGAAACTTCTCTCCCTGGCTACAGCAATTAGAACCTCGAGCTGGTTTATATCCATATAACAATTATAAATGGAAACCTGAAAATTATCACCGGCCGGGGCCAGACATTGGATCGCTATCTCTAATTCCACCATAACTGTATCTTATCTATAATTTTATTACATAAGCTTGACTTTTAACATTGACATTTTTAGTATCGTTCAATAGAAGAACAGAACGTCGATTTTGGGGGACAAAATATGGATTCGGAAAAGGTCGCGATCTTTGACACCACGCTGCGGGACGGCGAGCAGTCACCGGGATGCTCAATGTTTCTCACTGAAAAGATCCGGATGGCACGGCAACTGGAACTGCTCGGCGTTGATGTTATTGAGGCGGGATTTCCGATCGCCTCTGAGGGCGACTTTCGCTCGGTAAGGGCCGTTGCCCGCGAGTGTCAAACGGCGCGGATAGCAGCGCTCGCCCGAACGACCGAGGATGACGTGATCCGGGCGGGCGAAGCGCTACGGCCCGCGGCCCGGTCCCGTATCCATACATTCGTGGCCACCTCCGACATTCATCTTGAATTCAAACTTAAGAAGACACGAAAGGACGTGATCGAAATGACCCGAAGGGCCGTCAAGATCGCAAGTTCCCTCGCGGACGAGGTCGAGTTCTCGGCGGAGGATGCGACGCGAAGCGACGTCGATTTTTTGTGCGAGGTTTTTCAAACTGCTGTCGATTCGGGCGCGACGGTTCTCAATGTGCCGGACACCGTCGGCTACGCGCTTCCTAGCGAGTTTGGCGATCTTATCCGGTCGATAAAGTCGCGCGTCGTCGGAGAGCGTGATTTGACGATAAGTGTACACTGTCACAACGATCTGGGACTCGCGGTGGCCAACAGCCTTGCGGCGATCGAAGCCGGGGCGAGGCAGGTTGAGTGCACGGTCAACGGAATCGGTGAGCGCGCCGGCAACGCCGCACTTGAAGAAGTGGTGATGGCAGCGGCAGTCCGTGCGGACAAGATCGGAATATCGACCAATATTGATAGCAGAAAGCTGTACGAGACGAGTCAGATGCTCTCTTCGGTGATAAGTTTCGGGGTTCAGCCAAATAAGGCTATCGTCGGGCGAAACGCCTTCGCACACGAGGCCGGCATACATCAACACGGCGTCCTTAGTAACCCGCTTTGTTATGAGATCATGACGCCCGAATCGGTCGGCGTTCCTTCGAACGACATCGTCCTCGGCAAGCACTCGGGTCGCCACGCCCTCGTCTCGCGTTTCGCGAGCCTAGGCTATTCGTTCGATCCTGAGGAGATAAACGAGGTTTATTCCAGATTTTCGGAACTAGCCGACCGAAAGAAGAAGATATACGATCAGGACCTTATCGCGCTTCTGCCGGGGCGGACTCCGGTTGCGATCGCCGCCTAGGATCTTATGCAGGAGCTCCAAATAACAGTTTTGCATGGTGACGGCGTCGGTCCCGAAGTATGTCGTGAGGCGATCCGAGTGCTCGACGCTGTCTCGGCGAAGTTCGACATCAAGGTCAAGACGCGGGCGGCCTTGATAGGAGGAGTTGCGATACGAGAGGCGGGCTCACCGCTTCCTGAAGCCACCATCGCCTCCTTTGAAGGCGCAGATGCCGTGTTGCTCGGCGCGGTAGGCGACCCGTCGTTCGACGGGGAATCACCTGAACGGCGTCCCGAGGCAGGCCTTTTGCAGATGCGTCAGATACTCGGCGGGTTTGCCAATCTTCGCCCTTCACGCTCATATCCAGCATTGGCCGGCTCATCACCGCTTAGAAAAGAGATCTTTGACGGAACGGATCTGCTTATTGTCAGAGAATTACTCGGCGGTCTATATTTTGGCTCGCCTAGAGGTTTCCATGACAGCGGACGGTCGGCGTATAACACGATGCGTTACGCAGCGGACGAGATCGAACGCGTCGCCCGCGTGGCGTTTGAAGCGGCAGAAAGCCGTCGAGGCAAATTGACTTCTGTCGACAAAGCGAACGTCCTTGAGACCTCCCAACTGTGGCGAAAGGTTGTAGATGAGATATCGAACGACTACCGTAAGGTCGAGGTCGACCACCTATTCGTTGACGCGTGCGCAATGCATCTTGTGACCGATCCGCGTAGATTCGATGTCATTCTTACAGAGAATTTATTTGGCGACATTTTGTCGGATGCGGCAGCGGTTCTCACAGGGTCGCTTGGTATGCTGCCATCGGCAACCATTGGCGGACGTACCGATCTTTACGAGCCTGTGCATGGTTCTGCGCCCGACATTGCCGGGAAGGATATCGCTAATCCGATCGGCGCGATCGCGTCGGCAGCATTAATGCTCCGACACACCGCCAAGCATGAAGGATCGGCGGTCGCGATCGAGCGGGCGATCGATCGAGTCTTGGATGAGGGATACCGCACCCGGGATATTTCGGCGGTCGGTGCAAAGGTCTTGACCACGACCGAGATGGGAATGCTTATAGCTGAATACGCGGTTGAGGACGAACAGTTCCTGGCAGCCGCTTGGGGTGTCTGAGGGGAGAATTTGAGTACACTTTACGACAAGATCTGGGAAAGGCATTTGGTCCGAGAGTCAGCGTCTGAGCCGCCTCTGATCTATATTGACCTCCACCTTATCCACGAGGTTACCTCGCCTCAGGCTTTCGAAGGCCTCAGGCTTGCCGGAAGAACGGTGAGGCGGCCGGACCTAACCTTTGCCACGTTGGATCATGCGATCCCTACAAAGAATCGTGATCTCCCGTTCGCTGACGCGATCGCCGCAAAACAGGTCGAAACGCTACGAAGGAATTGCCGCGACTTCGGGGTTCGGCTCTTCGACCTTGAAAGGATCGAGCAAGGGATAGTCCATGTTTTTGGGCCGGAGCAGGGCTTGACCCGCCCCGGAATGACCATCGTTTGCGGCGATTCTCATACCTCTACTCACGGAGCGTTTGGCTCTCTTGCCTTCGGAATAGGCTCAAGCGAAGTTGAGCACGTTTTGGCGACGCAGACGCTTCAGATGACAAAGGCAAAGAATATGATGGTCGAGGTATCGGGCGAGCTTCCATTCAGCGTCACCGCAAAAGATCTGATCCTTGCCATCATCAACCGGATCGGTACCGCGGGCGGCACAGGATACGTTATCGAATATGTCGGTTCGGCGATCCGCTCTCTCTCGATGGAGGGCCGAATGACCGTTTGCAACATGACGATCGAGGGCGGTGCCCGGGCGGGCCTCATAGCGCCCGACGATACGACATTTAGGTACCTGGAAGGACGGCCCTATGCGCCGCGGGGCGAGGATTGGGATCGGGCCGTGGAGCTTTGGAGGGGTTTAGTAACTGACAATGGGGCGTCTTTTGACGCGAAAATATCGATCAATGCAAGCGAACTCGCCCCATTCGTAACATGGGGAACCTCTCCCGAGATGTCAGTTTCAGTGGATCAGGCCGTTCCCGACCCGGGAATGATATCTGACGGAACAAAGCGGCGATCGTACGAACGCGCCCTGGAGTATATGGCCCTCGAACCTCATCGATCGATCGAAGACATTCAGATAGATCGCGTCTTCATCGGGTCTTGTACAAATTCGCGGATCGAGGACCTAAGAGCGGCGGCTAAGGTCATCCGCGGCTACAAAAAGGACAAGCGCGTCAACGCTATGGTCGTTCCCGGCTCGATGATGATAAAAAAGCAAGCCGAAGAAGAGGGGCTTGCACAGATCTTTCTCGAGGCTGGATTTGAATGGCGCGATGCCGGGTGCTCCATGTGTCTTGCAATGAATGACGATGTGCTCAAAGAAGGGGAACGATGCGCGTCGACGAGTAATCGAAATTTCGAAGGACGACAGGGACGGGGAGGCCGTACACACCTCGTCAGTCCGCCCATGGCGGCCGCAGCGGCGATCGCCGGGCATTTTGTCGACGTCAGAAACTGGACGTTCAGGTAATTTGAAATGAAACCATTCACGACCGTTACGGGAAAATATGTGGCGATCGGACTCTCAAACGTCGATACCGACCAGATCATCCCCAAACAATTTTTGAAGCGGATCGAGCGCACCGGGTACGGCCAATTTCTGTTCTATGACTGGCGATTTACATCGAGCGGAGAAAAGACAGATTTTGTTTTGAATGACCCGGAGTCGGATGGGGCCTCAATACTTGTCGCCGGCGAGAATTTCGGATGCGGATCCTCCCGCGAGCATGCCGCATGGAGCCTGCTCGATCATGGTTTTCGAGCTGTCATAGCACCGAGTTTCGCCGAAATTTTCTACAGCAACAGCGTCAAGAACGGCCTCCTTCCCGTCGTTCTTGACCACAGCTTCGTTGCGGAACTGATCTCAGCAGATCCCGACGCACGTCGTATCACGGTTGACCTGGAATCACAGTCGGTCTCGGCCCCGACCGGCCTTTCCTCTCGTTTCGAGATCGACCCATTTCACAAGCACTGCCTGCTCAATGGGATGGACGAAATAGCCCTCACCCTTCAGTTTGAGAATGAGATCTCACAATATGAGGCCGATCGCCTAAAGTCGCCTCCATTCCTCTCAATTGCACGCTGAAAAGCCGTCTTAATTCGAGCCTCGACTTGTTTGCTTTTTTTTAATCGGCAAGTTACCATAAAGGCTCGTAAAAATGGCGGTTTTAATCACCCTCGCGCCCAATTTTACGACAACAGAGCTTTTCCCGATTCTACTTTTTTGCTCCTGTTATGGGCTTTTCGACAATTGCTATCCACGCCGGAAACGAGCCCGACACAGCGACAGGGGCGGTAAGTGTTCCGATCTATCAAACCTCGACTTACGCACAGGACTCGCTTGGCAAGCATAAAGGCTACGAATACGCTCGCACGCAGAATCCGACGCGTTCGGCACTCGAAGCGAATATCGCCGCATTGGAGGGAGCAAAGTTCGGATACGCCTTTGCATCGGGAATGTCCGCTATCGATGCTGTACTTAAGCTCGTAAAAGGCGGGGAGCACGTAATACTCGGTGACAACACGTACGGCGGCACTTTTCGTCTGTTTAGCAAGATCCTTAGTAATTACGGAGTGGAGTTCGACCTCGCGGACACGTCAGATGTGACCGGGCTCGAAGCTTCATTCAAACCTCATACGAAAATGGTCTTTGTGGAAACACCGACCAATCCGGTGATGACCGTTACGGATCTTGCAGCCGTTTCAGAACTCGCTCATTCACGCGGTGCCAAGGTCGTGTGCGACAACACTTTCATGTCGCCGTATTTTCAACGGCCGATCGAACACGGTGTTGACATTGTGGTCCACTCGACAACAAAGTATCTGAATGGTCACTCGGACAGCGTTGGCGGATTTGTGGCACTAAATGATGAGAAAGATGCCGAGTGGATACAATTCGTGCAGAACAGTGTAGGTGCGATACTTTCGCCTTTCGATTCGTTTCTAGTCCTCCGCGGCACCAAAACACTTGCGGTACGAATGGAGGCACACGATAAGAATGGCCGAACCATTGCAAATTTTTTGGCCGAGCATCCGAAAGTCCAAAAAGTCTATTACCCGGGTCTTGCCTCGCATCCGCAGCATGAATTGGCAAAGCGGCAGCAATCGGGATTCGGCGGAATGGTCTCGTTTGAGACTGGCTCTTACGAGAATGCAAAAAGAGTCCTCGATAGCGTCAAGCTTTGCATCCTGGGCGAGAGTTTGGGCGGTGTCGAGTCGCTGATCTCACACCCGGCGACTATGACCCATGCTTCTGTTCCCCAGGAAACGCGTGAAAGATTAGGCATTACCGATGGTCTCGTGCGAATATCTGTTGGCATCGAGGATATCGAAGATATAATTGGAGATTTAGATCAGGCACTAGGATAGTGTCTGGCTCTGTATTTCGAGTTCACAGGGTATGTGCCCGAAACGGAGCCGAAAGAAATATGTTCAGTGTTGAGATTCACGCCACTTCCCATGTTGGCCGCGTCCGCCGCGGCAATGAAGACAATTACCTGCTTCTGAACATTACAAAAAGCCGCGCCTGGACCAGCAAGCAGGAGAGCGGCGAGTTTGTGATCGAATCTCAGCAATTTGAGGTTGACGAAAACGGCATTATACTCGCGGTTTCCGACGGAATGGGCGGCGCCCTGGCAGGTGAGGTCGCAAGCAAAATGGCAGTGGAAAGTGTTTGCGAAAAGCTTCTTCATGAAGATATTGAAGAGACGCTCACACCTGAGGCGATGGATTACAATTTGATCGCCAAACTCTATAACGCCACCGTCTATGCCAACTATCTCGTCCATCAACAGGGCCGCTCGGATGCACAATTTCAGGGCATGGGCGCAACCTTCACCGGCCTTGGACTGACGCCCCGTGGTATCGACATAATACAAGTCGGTGACAGCCGTGCCTATCTTATTCGCAACGAAAAGATCTATCAGATAACCAAGGACCAATCGTTGGTGCAGCAGTTGATAGACGCCCAGCAGATATCCGCTGAAGAGGCTGAGACCCACACCTTAAAAAATGTGATCCTTCAGGCGCTGGGAGCACAGAACGAGATCTATCCGGTATCGGCCCGCCTAGCTCCCGCACGTAACGATGTGCTCTTGCTTTGTAGCGACGGTCTTTCCAACAAGGTGAGCGCAGCAAGTATGCAGAACCATGTTTCGACGCACATAGATCAGCTGGAACTTGCCTGTGCTGAGTTGGTCAAGGAAGCGAATGAGAACGGTGGCGAAGACAATATTACCGTCATCCTTGCGAAGCTGGTCGGGGATTCATTGCCTGAACTTGAAGATGAAGATGTTCAATTAGAGCTGATCGATCTGGGTAACATCCACGATACCGCAGACCAGGACGCGGACGAAGCAGATACTCAGGAGCAGGACACCGCTGAAATAGTTTAGTCGCCACGCCAGTCCGGAAGTTCTCTGTTGACCGGCCTTACATAGATCGACGATCCCTTTACTGACACAACCTCGACCTTTTCCCCCTCGTTCAATTCGCTTGCCCCATCTACAGGAAATGCCGTCCATGTAGAGCCGTAAACCTTTACTGCACCCTCACCGAGCGCACCCTTGCTTGCTATAGTCACCGTCCCGATCTGTCCCGGGAGCGAATCGACCCCGATCTTTACAGAATTCTCGTCCTGTTTGCTAAGGAAATTGGAAAAAATAGTCCGTGAAGCCGCCGTCAGTGCGATCGATATGGCCGCGAATATGAGAAATTGCCCGAGAAAACCTATACCTAATACACCTGCAACTGCTGCGGCAAGCGCCCCGACGCCGAACCATAAAAGTACAAAGCCGAACGTAAATGTTTCGGCGACAATAAGTGCGACACCGAGTATGACCCACATGACCCAAACGTATTGTTCCATATTCTGTTAGCGGTTTCGGCTTTGCTCATCATAACATAGCCTGGGTATGCCAAATGAGCGGCTTACTTTCGATTTGCGCCGACAGTTCATGTTAATCTGCTACCTGTGTGCTGGGGTGGCGGAATTGGTAGACGCCCAGGACTTAAAATCCTGTGAACTAAGGTTCGTGCGGGTTCGACTCCCGCCCTCAGTACCACTCTAAATCATTTGTTCATAATAACTTAGAGACTTGCCTAAAAATTGGCTGGTCCCTTTTTTTGTCTAAAATGTCCCTCGGGGGGGAATTTGGGGGGGAATTTTCGGCGAGAACTCCTTCCATATCTGACTGAAAGTGACCGATTCCGACCGTAGGTGACCCGGCTTTTGCTCTCCGGATTATTCAGTAGTTTTCTCGGCATAGCTTTTGCCATCGGAGGTCTATTAAGTTGGAGGACGTACCCGGATGAACAATGAAATACTTGATAACCAGCAGCTTGCAGAAAGATGGCACCTCACGGGATCAGTAGATGCTATTGCGAAGAGGTTCCAGCGCCTTCGAGCCTTGCCAAAGTCGAACCCTCGCCATTTAAGAGCGATCAGGATTGGCAATCAAATTCGCTACAGAATCATCGACATATTGGAATATGAAGACCGGATCGCCGGAAAGCGGCGCACTTACGTAGGAGTTGCCGCATGACCTACCTTCTCTCGAATGGCTGACGCGGCTGACGCGCGTGGAGTGATCGGTCACTGTTTAACCTCGTACTGGTTATCCAAGAATGGTTTCTTTTCTAACCTGCCGGTTAGTTTTCGAGCCAGCCAAGTGCCGCGGTTGTGCGTCGATCATTCCACGTGGGTTCAGCTCTGAGCGACAAAGAGCGATAACCTTGCCGGCGTGTTCCGAATCTGTCCAAGTTTGAAATGAAAACTGGGTCCGCCTCGAAAGACGGACCCAACCTGAATCGCCGCTGTGTAACGCTGGCTAACTGTTCTTCACTTTATCGATGATCTGTTTCAAGTCTTCGGCGATCGGCATCGGTCGGAAAAACCACACATTCGAACCACCTGTGTTACCCGTTGGATAAATGCCAAAGGGCGTTTTGGTGGCAGCGCCGACAATTCGAACTAACTGCCCAAATATCTCACGCGCATCTTTATTCTTCCAACCAATTTTCAACATCCGCCAATGAATACGGGTGTGTTCATAGGTGATGGCCTGTCCCAGTACGTGCGCGCGTTCGAGATGTTCGAAGGCGGCCGTTGAATCGCCATTCTCAAGTGATTTCTCGGCAAAACTTATTTCAGAGTTAATGTAATCGCTAAGGTTCTCCATACTTGATCAGTGTAAAAAAATAATGGCACAACGGGATTTTTTCAGCCCGAAAGGTAAAGATACCAACACCGCCCGGATCTTCCGGATTGTTCGCCGTTGCGATGCGAACGGCATCCACTTTGACCTTCCCCCCGCTCAAATACTGATTTTGTTTTTCGGTCATTTTCCAAGTCTTAAGATTTTTACGGCTCCCCGGACCACTACGACAAAGACGATTATGCCGATCACCAAATCCGGTCTATTAGAGTTCAGCAAATATACCAGTACTCCAGCGGTAATCACCCCTAGATTGATCACAACATCGTTCGAGGTAAAGATCGTGCTAGCCTCCATGTGTGCTTCCCTGCTTTTCGATTTTTGAAGAAGATAGAGGCAGATCCCGTTGGCGATTAGAGCCATGACCGAAACAACAATCATCGTCCAAAAGTCCGGCATCACTTCGATCCCGATAAATCTTCTTACCACTTCGACGAATCCAAGAACAGCGAGCGTGATCTGAAGATACCCCGCGATCATAGCAACATTCTTTTTTCTCGTAGCCGCCGCGCCGACGGCGAAAAGGCTGATTCCGTAAACCATTGAGTCTGCGAGCATATCGAGGCTGTCGGCGACCAGTCCCATTGAGCCGGAGATGAGTCCGGTCGTCATTTCGAGAGCGAAGAAACCAAAATTAATGCCGAGAACCGTCCAAAGCAATTTGCGCTGTTTGGTCGGTGCTTCAAATTCGGTTTCGTCGGCTTGTTCGGTGCTTACGCGCTTGCCGCCCAGATTCAAATCGGCGATCGAGCTTTCGATCTTCTCCAGTTCGCCCTCGTGAAAAATGTTAAGTTGCCGACCGGGAATGTCGAAATCAAGATTTTTTATTGCCGCAATTCCGTCTAGTTTTATCCTGACGAGGTTTTCTTCCGAAGGGCAATCCATTTGCTGTATTTCAAATATTGTTTTCTGCATGTTTCTTTTTCGCAACAAAGGCGCGTAATCGATTACCAGGATAAGGCGTGGAAACAGTCCGCCCGTCCGGATCATATATCCCCATATTCTTCTCCGAAACATTTGAGCAACATCCGCTCCTCGCTCCCCACCTTCAAAAAATAAAGTAGGTTGATCGAAACTAAATGCGACCAGCCAGCTATCCAATTGAAGCGGCAAAGGCTGGACGAATCCCGACCGCGTAAACGGCGGCATGATGGCCGCGTACTCGATAATCGCTCGCGCCCATTTTCCTTGTGCCGAACAACTTTTAGGCGTTTGCGCGAACACCTCAGGTTCTATTTATTCGCAGCCTTATACAGCCTGATCGTGCCGCCGACAGTGTTGAATTTTGACATTTCTGTGACCTCCGCAAACCCGGCTTCTGCGATGAACTCCGGTAACATTCCTTGAAAATTGTCACGTGTCGTCGGGCCGTCGAGCCATTGCACCGGTAGCGAAGCGGCTTTCATCAGCAATCCGTCCGGTTTGCCCCAATCGGCGACGTACAGTTCGCCGTCTGGAGCCAGCACGCGACGCACTTCACGAAGCGTTCGGCGTTTGTCCTCACGTTTGAGGTGGTGAAAAAACAGGCTTGAAAGCACGCGATCGAAGAGACCGTCCCCGTATGGCAGTTCAGTCGAAAATCCCTCGTCGAAGCGTACGGCGACGTTCTCGCGCCCGGCTTTCGAGTGGGCGATTCCGAGAATCCTCCGGTCGCCGTCAAGACCGATTATTTCGGCTCGCGGGTTGGCTTTTTTTGCCATTACCGTTAGCGTTCCCGTGCCGCACGCCAAATCAAGCACGCGCTGACCTGGCAGAATATCCGCCTGATTCAGCATCGCGGTTTTGAACGCCGTTTCGCGCAATCCAAGTTTTATCAGAGGGTCGTAAAACGGCGTTAGAAAGTCGTAGCTGAGAGCAGGGATGTAGTCCTTTTTTGTTTCGCTCATTGCGTTTCTCCATGTCTTGCACTTGCTCTGACGGAGCGTTTCAAATCAATTCCTCGACATGCCTGAAGCCTTCTTCGAGTAAGTTGGCGATGTGATCGTCGTCAAGTGTGTAAAACGCGATCTTCCCTTCCTTGCGAAATTTGACGAGTTTCATCTGCCGAAGTGTCCGCAAGCTATGTGAGATGGCTGATTGAGAAACGCCCAAAAGATTAGCAATGTCGCAGACACAGAGCTCTTCTTTCGACAGTGCAAATGCGACTCTGATTCGCGTCGGATCGCCGAGGACTTTGAATGTTTCCGCAAGTAAGGAGATGATCTCCGCCGACTTCATAGCTTTTCGCGCGTTCTCTACTTTTTGTTCGTCAACGAACTGGATTTCGCACGAGTCTCCTACAGTCTGTGTTGCTTTTCCGCTCATACTTTTTTCTCGTTCAATTGATTATTAGAATCCTAAAAGCTTACCGCCCTGATAAACCAGGAACGTCACAACGTATGCCAGTCCGGTCATATAGCCGACCATAAACAAAGCCCAGCCCCACGTGTTAGTCTCGCGCCGGACGGTAGCGAACGTAGACATACATTGAAACGCCAGCAAATAGAAAATCATCGTCGTAACCGCCAGCAACGGACTCCAAACTACAGAGCCGTCGTCGCGTTTAGCATCGCGCATCGCTTGAAGAAGAGACGCGCTCGTTGCTTCTTCGTCTTTGCCGACGTTATACAAAATGCTCATCGTTGAAACAAAAGTCTCACGCGCGGCAAACGAAGAAAACAAGCCGATACCGATTTTCCAGTCGTAACCGAGCGGAGCAATCAGTGGCTCCACCGCTCTTCCCAAGCGGCCGGCAAAGCTGTTCCGCAGAATTTGGGCTTTCGCATCGGTCTCGAAGGCTTTCTGCTGTTCTTCGGTCAGGGGCTCGACGGGATCAATTCGGGTTTGCGACTCTTCGGATGATTGACCAGTATCGACTTGTGCAGGACGCGGGAAGTTCGCCAGTGCCCACAAAATGATTGATATCGCCAAGATAACCGTTCCGGCCCGTTTCAAGAACATCCCGGCTCGCTGAAAGACGTTTAGAAAGACGACTTTGAAATTCGGCATCCGGTAAGGTGGAAGCTCCATCACGAGCGGCGGCGTGGGGGCTTTCAGAATCGTCTTCTTCAAAATGAAAGCGATGATAATGGCGACGACGACACCCAAAACATACATTGAGAGAATGAGAACCGCGCCCAGTGATAAAAATCCGAAAATGTATTGCCCAGAAAAAAAGGCCCCGATCATCAAGGTATAAACCGGAAGCCGAGCGGAACAACTCATAAAGGGCGCGATCATGATAGTCGCTAGTCGGTCTTTCGGATTTTCGATGGTTCTGGTCGCCATAATGCCCGGAATGGCACAGGCGAAACTCGATAAAAGCGGCACAAAGGCTTTGCCGTGGAGCCCGACTCCGCGCATCAGGCGGTCCAGCAAAAACGCTGCACGCGCCATATACCCCGTGTCCTCCAAAATCGAGATGAAAAGGAACAGAAGGGCGATTTGGGGTAAGAAGATGAGCACTCCGCCGACTCCGGCGATCACACCTTCAACGAGCAGATCCGTCAGCAATCCAGCAGGCATGTTGCTTCTCACCATGTCGCCCAGAGCGCCAAAGCCACTGTCCAGCAAATCCATCGGCAGTTGCGCCCAGGAAAAAATGCTTTGAAAAACAAACAGTAAGATTAAAAGTAAAATAGGCAGTCCCCATATTTTATGCGTAAGAACTCCGTCCAAGCTCTCCGAACGCTTGGGGCCGCCGGTCTTTTCTTCAGCTTTTTCTTTTACCGATTCGTTGACCACCCCGTTGATCCATGCATAACGCGCGAGAATTTGATTATGAACGCGGTTGTCCTCGCTCCATGCACCTTCGAGATTTACTTTGAAAAATGGGAAATCAAAATGCTCAGCACTATTCTCAGTCGCCACATTAAAAACCGTTTTAGTCAGCTCTTCGATACCACGTCGAGTTTTGGCTCCTACCGATACCACAGGGACCCGTAAATACTGGGAGAGATTCCCGGCGTCGATTTCTATTGCGGCCCGTTCCGATTCGTCGATCATCGTCAGGGCAACGACCATCGGAACTTTGTATTCGAGAAGCTGCGTGACGAGGTAGAGATTTCTATACAAATTTGTCGCGTCAACGACGGCGATAATGACGTCGGGCTTCTGTAGTCCCGCAACCTTTCCGGTCAAAACGTCACGAGCGATCTGCTCGTCAATTGAAGCCGCATCAAGGCTGTACAGCCCCGGCAAATCGATCAGTCGCGCCCTTTCCCCTGCTTTTGTGGCCCAAACACCTTCCTTGCGCTCGACCGTCACACCGGCGAAATTGGCGACCCTCTGCCGCATTCCGGTGAGTGCGTTAAAAAGCGTCGTTTTTCCTGCGTTCGGGTTTCCGGCAAGCGCGATCGTCAGTTGGCGATTGGATTGTAATGGGTGCGCTTTGGTAATGGTCGCCATCTCTGATACTTGTTTC
This sequence comes from Pyrinomonadaceae bacterium, assembly GCA_050246275.1. Classification (GTDB taxonomy): domain Bacteria; phylum Acidobacteriota; class Blastocatellia; order Pyrinomonadales; family Pyrinomonadaceae; genus OLB17. The sequence goes on along the minus strand of JBFWWI010000002.1, from coordinate 43,605 downwards.
GACATTATATTTATAGGTGAATATATGAACAGATGTTCATATATTAAAATAATATAGTCCAAATGATTCTGGCGGTCAAATTTCAGTTCAAATTTGTTTCCGGATAATTTAGTTTAGATTTCAGAAACGGATCTTTTTTTGACGACGTTTCCTTTTGAGTCTCGCCTTAAGTTGTCGGCGTTGGCGATGATTAAGTCCGGCCGCCTTCATGTCGTCATCAGAAAACTTGAATCTGCGCAGTCGGAATTTAGCTGTTAGAAATAAAATTGCAGCCAATCCGATCGCGACAATAAGCCCGATCCAAAACTGTGTCGAGAGTGAAATCACGCCGATGAACACTGTTACAATTGGCAAGATCATTCCACTTGGGCAGCTTTCCCGCCGTCATTCCTGTATCGCTCGAGAGCCAGTTCTACATAGCGCGATATTTCAAGTCCGAGCCGCTTGGCGTCCTCTGTGGCCTGGCCCCATACCTGTTTTTCGAGTTGAAGATTAACAGCGGCTTTCGGGCGTCTGATCGCCGTAGAAGCGTCCGTTCTTATAGATGATGTTTTTCGCTCGGCAGCCTGAATGGTTTTAGATTTAGCCCTAGCAAGCTCTTCGACGTCAGATTTGCCAAAATGGCCTTCGATGTCTTGATCACTGATAATGTGGATCCCCGAAAGTTCCGGTTTACCACTGCTGCCCTTCTCTTTTTCCTCAGATGAAAACGACGCAGGCTTTCCCTCGCGTTTTGATTCACCTGTCTTCCGTTTGACTTTCTTTCTGTTCATTCTATTTGGAAACAAAACCGGCACTCGGTTACCTCGCGGGTGCAAGTCGAAACCAGTTACTTAAAGCTCAACAATCGCAGACTGTTCAAAATCACCAGAACCGTCACCCCGACATCGGCGAAAATCGCCAACGCCAAGCTGCTGATTCCCAGAATTGCTAGAACGACGAAAACGAGTTTCGTGGCGATGGCGAGCGCCGTGTTGATCTTTATCGTCGAGATTGTTCTTCTGCCCAGGCGGATCAGATACGGAATTAGTTCCAAGCGGTCATTTAATATCGCAATTGAAGCCGCCTCGATCGCCGCATCCGAGCCAGCAGCGCCCATCGCTATGCCGACCGATGACAAAGCCAATGCCGGGGCATCATTTACTCCGTCGCCCACCATCGCGGTCGCCCCATACTTCGCCAGAAGTTCGCGGACGGCATCTGCTTTGTCTTCGGGCAGCATTTCAGCCTTGACTTCGGTAATACCGACTTCCTTGGCCACCAGCATCGCCGGCGCGTGATTGTCGCCCGTCATCATTACTATTTCCACACCCAATTCTCGCAGTTCAGCGATGGTCGATTTGCTTTCGGTTTTGATTTCGTCGGTTAAAGCGATTACCCCTTCGACGCCGTCATGGCTGCTGACGACGATCGAGGTCTTGCCCTGCAGCTGCAATGCTTCAACTTGCTTGACGACTTCCTCCTGGACTTTGTGCTCTTCCGTAATGAACGGTAGTTTCCCAATACAGTGATGTTTGTCATAGCAGACGACGCAATCGGCCTTCGCTCCCTTGCCCATCACTGCCTGAAAGTTTTCGACACCGTGAATTTCAATCTTCTCCTCATTCGCCGCATCTACGACGGCCTGAGCGAGCGGGTGTTCAGAGTAAGCTTCGATTCCCGCGGCGCACGCCAGCAAATGTTCGCGGGTCGTTTCCCCGAACGGGATCACATCGGTTACCTTTGGTTTTCCGTAAGTCAAAGTTCGGGTCTTGTCCATCGCCACGGCTTTGATTTGTCCGATAGCCTCGATGTATTTGCCGCCTTTCACCAAGGCCCCTTTGGCGGAAACGTTCCCGATCGCCCCGTATATAGAAATCGGCGTGCTGATAACCAGAGCGCACGGGCACGCGATAACCAGGATCGTAATTGCCTGCTCAAGCCACTGGTTGAACGGTTGGGAGAAAAGGAGAGTCGGAATGATGACTAGAAGTGCAGCTATAACGATGATGGCGGGAGTGTAATAACTCGCAAAAGTCTCAATGAACTTCTGCGTTTCAGCTTTAGTTTTCGTCGCGGCAAAAGTGATGTCAATAATTTTCGAAAGCGTTGAATCTGCCGCGAGTTTTGTCACACGTGCTTCGAGATAGCCCTGCATGTTGAGGGTACCGGCAAAAACGAAGTCGCCTTCATGCTTGTCTTTTGGCAGCGGCTCGCCGGTTATCGTTGACTCGTCCACCGAAGACGAACCGCTGACGACTTCCGCGTCCAGCGAGATCATATCCGATGGTTTGAGAACCAAAATATCACCGACGTTGATTTCCTCCACGGCAATTTCCGTAATTTGACCGGCGGCATTTTTGATCGCCGCCATTTTGGGCGTGCGGTCAACCAGGGCCTGGAGCGCCGATTTGCTCGAAGCGATACCAAATTTTTCCAGCGTTTCGCCTAGCGTGAAAAGTACTACGACGACCGCCGCCTCTTCGTATTCTCCAAGATAAAACGCGCCGATGATGGCAATCGTCATCAGCAGATTTATGCTTTTGAAATTGATCTTGGCAAGAGCTTGTAATCCTCTAAAAAGAGTGCGCCAACCTATGGCAATGATGATCGCAGCAAAAAAACCGGCGGCAAGCCAGCGAGAATATCTTTCGGGGACGATGTACCTGAATACGTCAATGTCCGCAAGCGAAAGAAACTCAAATACAGCGACAATAGTCACGCTGAAAATCATCCAGCGGAATTTCGTGTCTTGCCAAAGTGAAACTTTCGTAGTTGTTTCCATTCGAACTTGTTTCCTCTATCTACGGGAGCTTTGCGGCTCGCTTATTAACGGTCAGCGCATTCTCAATCCATCGTTAAGTCATCACTCCTGCTCGTCGAGTCGGGCGAATTGTCTTTCGGCACAAATCAACGACCCAGAGTTTTTTCGACAGCCTTGGCGCCTTAGGGATCTCGGTCTTCGTTAGAGGTATCCTCCCGAAAAGCACCTGTCCGATTGCGACGATGTTCGAGATAGGTCATCAACTTTGAACCGAAATAGATAAGAGCAAATACCGCTATCGGCGCAAGTATTAGAAAGTAGTAAAGATTGTTTGGATCCGTGTGACCGTGGTGCGGATCCCCATCTTGCATCATATTTCGATATTCAACTTTGAGCCGATCTCTAATTCAACAATTCGTCCGGTCAGCATTACCGACCGCGCGGACCATCGACTGCCGGCAAAGGGATTATTTACCCAATTCAGCGGCCACCAACTCCCTTAAAGACCCCTCACTCAACTGGATCAGTTTTCGGCCATTCACAAAAAACGTGGGTGTTTGTCGGACGCCAAGATCTTGGCCGTCCTTCTTGTCGCGTTCTATTTTCCCCCCGTAACGATTCTCCGCGACAGCCCCGGCCGCCTTGGCCCGATCCAACCCCAGTTCCCTGGCATACCCTTCAAACAGAGCGTTGATATTCGGAGGGGCTGTTGACGCGGCGGCACCGTGTTTCTGGCCCCATTCGGATTGTTTCTGAAATAGCAGTTCCTGAGCTTGCCAGTATTTTCCCTGTTCACCCGCTGCCTCGGTAAAAGTCGCGGCCGTAACAGAGTTTGGATGAAGCGGCATGTACCGCATTACGAGCCGGACTTTTCCGCCGTACTCGTTGTAGATCTTTTTAACGATCGGGGCGAAAGCGGCACAAGCCTCACACTCAGGGTCGTAGAATTCGACGATCGTAACTGGAGCGTTCGTGGGGCCAAGCGTCGGACTGTCCGGGCGCACGAGTTGTTCCTGACTGTTAGCTGATTTAAATGAACTATTGTTAGACGTTGTTCCGGTTTGAAGTGATCGCCGATAATAGTTCGAACCGACGACCATGCCTACGATCACAACAACTATGATCGCAACTAAAATAATGATTTCTTTTCGCATAAGCCTATTTGTCCTTTGGTCGATGAAGCAACAAGCACGATGTCACGATAACGAAAGCACTAAGCGCCATCAAAGGAATTGTAATAAACCCGAACCATTCGACTTGGCGCGATGTGCAGGAAATTCCTTCGGCGCATGGCGTTATGCTTTCGGGAATCAGCCCGTAATAAAGCAAATTATGGTGAATCGAAATTGCGAGCCCTGCTAGACAAATGGGCAAGGCATAGCTTTTCATTCGCCTGTCCCGCAAGACGATTCCGACTCCGATGATGATGACCAGCGGATACATACCAATTCGCTGATACCAGCAAAGAATGCATGGCGGAAGATCCATCACCTCACTGAAGAAAAGACTACCCGCCATTGCCAGTAGGGATATGATCCACGCTAGATACGGAAGCCAATCGTTTAGCGAGGCTACATTTGAATTGGTTTGTTCCCGGATCTTCGTCTCCATTCGAGAATCACTCTCCAATTGCGATTGATCAGACCTCCCCTTGGGCGACGCTTCTCAATCCATCCGCCGCACTCTTGAACACTCGAATTGCGGAGCGGAGAAAAAGAACCACTAAGCATAGTGCGATAAGGACGTCGGGCCAGCCAGACTGAAAAAACCAAACTCCACCCGCAGCGATAAAAACCGAGATGTTTGACACGATGTCGTTGCGCGAGCACTCATATACCGAACTCATGTTTACATCGTCTTCCCTATGCCGCGTTAGCAGAAATAGGCAGGTACCGTTAGCAACGAGTGAAACGAGGCTCATTACACCCATGATTTCAAATATCGGTAGTGTAGGAACTATCAGCTTGTAGACCAACTGGGCGACAACTATCAATGCAGCAGTCAGGATGAGGCCGCCCTTAAATATCGCTACTTGTGCTTTCGCACGCGGACTTTTATACACAGCGTAAAGACTTATTCCGTATGTCAAAGCGTCGCCTAAGTTATCAAGGGAGTCGGAAAGAACCGCCGATGACACGGAGTAGATTCCCGCGATAAGCCCGACTACAAACATCACTGTGTTGATCGCGAGTACGATCTTAAGCGTCCTGCTTTGCCTTACGCGGAGGCCCGCAAGTGCATCATCTTTATCACAACAATCAGCCATACGCTTTCCCTTATCGTTCGCTCATTTATATATATGTGTCCATCGACACTGCAATATTGATTCGTATTTGAAGCCGCGCCACCAACAAACTACAAATGCGTTTCGTGGTCCGCGTAGCCCTGGCACTCGGTCTGAACCGTGACGTGCGAGATCTTGAAGTTTTCCGTCACGTGCGCGTGAACGCTCTTCATCACGGCATCGTGTTGATCGTCGTGCACTAAAACAGTGTGGACGCTCATCGCGTTCACCCCGGATGTTAAACTCCAGACATGCAGATCATGGACGCCCGCCACGCCGTCAATTTTCTCTAAACTTTCGCGCAGGTTCGCTAAGTCAACATCGGTCGGGGTGCCTTCTATCAAAACTCCGACAGCGTCTTTGAGCAGCGACCAAGTGCGCGGCAGGATAAACAAGCCGATTCCTGCGGAAATCAGCGGGTCAGCGTAATACCAACCGGTCGTCATCATAATGATCCCGGCGACGATCACCCCGATCGATGTGAGCATATCCGACAGAACCTCGAAATACGCTCCCTTCATGTTCAAACTTTCGGTGGAGCCCGCTCGGAGTATAAGCATTCCGATAATGTTCACAACGAGTCCCACGGACGCTACGCCGAGCATGCCGGCGCTTTCTACTTCCGGCGGGTTTTTGAAGCGCTGATAAGCTTCGTAAAGAATGTAGAGAGAAATAAAGATCAGGACGACGGCGTTGGTGAGGGCTGCGAGGATCTCAAACCGATAATAGCCGTATGTTCGTTCCGGGGTCGCCGGTTTTTCTGCAAACCAGATCGCGAGCAATGCCAGACCGACTCCGACCACGTCCGTGAGCATATGTCCGGCATCGGCCAACAGGGCGAGGCTGCCCGTCCAAAAGCCGCCGACGACCTCTACAATCAGATAAAACAGGGTCAACCCGAAAACGATTGCCAGGTTCCTCTTATTTTTCCCCGCCGCGGTCGGAACGTGTCCGTGAGAATCTCCCATCTTTTCTATCCTTGCGCCTGGTCCCGAACCGGAAGAGCTAAAATATTCTCCGGATTGTCCGGACGCGGGTTCATTTCCGCATTCCTCGCTTTCTTTTCGGGCGTCTCCTCAGTGCTTTACCCCCTCGCCCGCTCGGCCCTTTCGGATACTCATTACGAGGCGTCTTCGCATGCGGGTTATGGAGAAAAACCAGCACCGCGATAAAACCGAATAACAATCCCGCCAATACGGCGGCCCCTCCAAGAACATGTAGCAGATGTTCCCACTGGAAGAACCACATAAGCATCGGCAGAAAGCGCAAAGTACAGCTCCGACTATATAAGCACCGTACTTTCCAGCGGCCCGACTAGAACTATTCCGTCACCCTTTCTGCCCGTATGCGCACAGGACCGAATCACGGAAACCACCCTTTCAACCATTTCGTCGGGTGCAGCGATCTCGACTCGCTTGTTCGCCCGGAACGGGTCAATCGTGTCGCGAATTCCCTCGCGTATCCTTTGTCCGAACCCACTGGCCTCCGTGACGGTCAGTCCCGGAAAATCTTCTATCTCCTCGAGTCCCACAATCAACCGGTCGAGGACAACCGGCCGCACTATCGCCGTGATAAGTTTCATATACTTCTTATTTCTCCTCAGTGAATTCACCTTCAACGTCACGTTCCACCCAAGCGTACAAGGTCGGCAGAATCAGCAGGGTCAATAGCGTCGACGTTATCAGCCCCCCGATCACAACGGTCGCGAGCGGCCGCTGCACCTCCGCCCCCGCAGATGTTGCGATCGCCATCGGGATGAACCCGAGACTTGCCACCAGGGCAGTCATCAGCACGGGGCGTAAACGGGTCATCGCCCCCTCACGAACAGCATCTCGGACTGATCTCCCCTCCTCACGGAGATGATTTATAAAACTGACCATGACCACCCCGTTCAAAACGGCGACCCCGAATAAAGCGATAAAACCGACGCCGGCGGAAATGGAAAATGGCATCCCGCGAACGGCGAGTGCGACCACGCCTCCAACAATTGCGAAAGGAATCCCCGTGTAGATCAGCAACGCCTGTTTGATCGAGTTGAATGTCGTGTAAAGAAGAACAAATATCAAGAATAAAGCGATCGGCACGACGATGAGGAGGCGCTCGGACGCACGCTGCAGATTCTCGAATGTGCCGCCCCATTTTAGATAGTATCCGGGTGGGAGTTGCACCTCACGTGCGATCTTCCCTTGGGCTTCCTCGACGAAGGATCCGATGTCGCGCCCTCGCACGTTCAGTTCTACGCCGATGCGCCTCCGCGTATCCTCCCTGGAGATCTGAGCCGGTCCTTCCACAAGCTTGATATCGGCGACCTCAGAAAGCGGAACCCGTGAGCCATTGGCCGCGGTCAACAGCAGACTTTTGATCGTTTCGATATCGCGGCCCGATTCTTTGTTAAGCCGAATCACCAAGTCGAAACGCTGCTCGCCTTCGAACACTTGCCCTGCCTCCTTTCCCGCGACCACGGATTCGACCATATCGTTCACGTCCTCGACATTCAGGCCGTATCGGGCGATCGCGGCTCGGTCCGCCCTTATTTGCAGCTGCGGCAGACCGCTTGTGGCTTCCAGCTTCACATCCTCTGCCCCGTTTACGCCGCTTACCGAACGGACGATTTTTTCACCGGTTTCGCGCAACACGTCGAGATCGTCACCGTACAATTTGATCGCGACGTCCGAGCGCACTCCGGAAATCAACTCGGCAACACGCAGTTCGATGGGCTGGGAAAAGCTGAATATCCCGTCCGGAACTTCGTGCTCGAGTCTTTCAGACATTTTTTCGATCAATTCTTCACGGCTATTGGCGCTCGTCCATTCGCCGCTAGGTTTGAGCGAAATGAACACGTCACTTATCTCGACACCCATCGGGTCAGTGGCGACTTCGGCTCGTCCGGTTTTGGAAATCACCGTGCGGACCTCGGGGAACGATTTCAAGACCTTTTCGGCTTTTGTGGCGATGGCAACTGATTCCAGCAAGGACACGCTCGGGAGCCGGCCTATCTGGACGGCCAGATCACCTTCATCCAGGCGAGGGATGAACTCCGAACCGAGAAACGGAAAAATCGCGCCGCTCACCGCCACCAGGGCTACCGCGCCCGCGAGTGCCTGAGATCGGTACCGGCTCATAAAGGCGAGAGATGGTTGATAGACCTCCTTGGCCTTCCTGATTATGAAGCTTTCCTTTTCGGACACCTTTCCTTTCAGGATGAAGGTGAGCATCGCGGGAACATATGTGAGGGATAGTAGTAGGGATCCGACAAGGGCGAATACGACCGTCAGCGCCATCGGGACGAACATCTTCCCCTCGATCCCGCGCAAGCTCAAGATGGGCAGATAGACTATGGCGATGATCGCCACCGCGAAGACCACCGGCCGAGCCACTTCCAAGCACGATTCGAGGATTGTTCGCGCGGGCGGCTCCCGGGAGTTTGTATGCTGGGCCTCCGCTCTGCGGCGCACCGCGTTCTCGACCATCACCACCGCCCCGTCCACAATCAGGCCGAAATCGAGGGCCCCTAAGCTCATCAAATTCCCGGAAACGTTGAAAATCCGCATCAGGATCGCCGCGAACAGCATCGAGAGCGGGATTATCGTCGCCACGAGTAACGCCCCGCGCCAGTTCCCAAGAAGCAAAAGCAAGACCACGATGACCAGGATCGCCCCCTCGACAAGGTTGGTTTGAACGGTGGCTATCGCCCGGTCGATCAGCTCCGTTCTATCGTAAAAGGGCACCAGCTCGACTCCCGCAGGCAGTGTTTTCTTGACCTGCTCGACCCGCTCCTTGACGGCCCCAACAACCGTTCGGGAATTTTCCCCTTTGAGCATCATCACGATCCCGGCGACGATCTCCCCCTCGCCGTCCGCAGTGACAGCCCCCTGTCGCACGGTTGCGCCCTCGACAACCTCCGCGATGTCGCGGACGTATATGGGCACGCCCTCCTTACCGGTTCGGACGACGATATTCGCTATGTCTTCTGGGGTCTCGATCAGGCCTAACCCGCGCAAAAGGTATTGCTCAGCCCCTTTTTCGATGTAGGCCCCGCCGACATTCGCGTTGTTCCGCGAGACCGCCTCGTAAACATCACGCAAACTCAGGTTGTAGGATTGCAATTTATTGGGGTCCAGGTGGACCTGGTACTGCTTCTCGTACCCACCGAAGCTGTTTATCTCGGTCGCCCCCGGCACCCCGAGCAGTTGTCGGCGCACATTCCAGTCTTGGATCGTCCGGAGGGCCGTCGCGTCATGTTGCCCGCTAGTCGACTTGAGTTCATATTGATAGATCTCACCGAGCCCCGTCGATATGGGTCCCATTTCAGGGGATCCTATATTTTCTGGGATCTGTTCGCGGGCCTGCCCGAGCCGCTCGAGGACGAGCTGCCTCGCAAAATATGTGTCGGTGCCTTCGTCAAAAACAACAGTCACCGCCGAAAGCCCGAACTTTGAAACAGATCGGATTTCTTCGATATTGGGCAGTCCGGACATTGCCACTTCCACGGGAAAGGTTATCTGCCGTTCGATCTCAAGTGGGGCAAGCGACGGGGCGGCCGTTAACACCTGAACCTGAACGTTCGTCACGTCGGGCACGGCGTCTATCGGTAAGTTCATTAGACTGTAAGCGCCCGCGGCCGCCATAATCGCAACCATTAGGAGGACGATCAGTCTATTTTCGACCGAGAATCGAATGAGTCCGTTAATCATAAAACCTCAAAAACTCGCTGCTCCTTTCGAAAGGGCAGACCAAATAATGTCAATGACAAATTTTGAAAAGCGTGGTTCCAGCTACGCGTCACAGAGCCTCTGCGCCCGCCGCTCATTGGTCCTCACAATCAATGATCATCATCACCCAATTCACCCTTTTGCATTTGCGTCTTCAGAATGAAGCTGCCTTTTGTCACCACCTTTTCGCCTATTTCGAGACCGCTTTTGATCATTGTGTATCCCTCAAATTCAGCGCCGATTTCCACTTCTCTAACCTCGAAAGCCCCAGCCTCAGCCTCTTTCGGTATGAAAACGATCGACCGCTCGCCGTCGCGCTGGATTGCGGCGGACGGCACAGCGAGTTCTTCGCCGTCAGTCAGGTTCGTTCCCGCATGGAAACCTACCTCGGCGAACATTCCGGCGCGAAGTTTTCCGTTCGTGTTTGGAACTTCAACGCGAACCCGCGCCGTCCGGCTAGCCTCGTCCAGCCGGGGGTCGATGTAGCTGATTCGCCCGCTAATATTCCCGATCGATTCGGACCTTATTTCAGCCACGGCCCCGACGACGAGCTTGCTTATGTTTGCTTCCGGAACGTTCGCGATAACGTAAACCGTCGAGAGATTCGATATGGCGAAGATCGGGACGGCCGCCTCGACTCCCGCACCAGAGTTGAATCTACGTTCGGTGATCACTCCGGAAAGAGGAGCTCGCACCGAAACCAATGACGTGTTACCCGAGTGATCGTCGGGCCCGCCGCTGACAACAGGCACACCCAAGGACCTCATTTCATCTTCTATGTGCCTAACATCTACGCGTGAGGTTTCTACGGCGGCCCTGGCCTCTTGAATTTCCTTGTTAAGCGAGATGTTGGATTGAAAGTCAAAGTCTGCCTTAGCGGTCCTGTAATTTGCCTCCGCGGCGACAAGATCTTTCCCTGCACCTGCTCCAAGCTCGATGAGGCGTTTTGTCCTCTTCAATGTGGCGTCCGCTTCATCGAGCTTAGCCTTCGCCTGCAGCACAGCGACGCGGTTCTCCGCTCGCTGAACTCGCGACATATTGCGCTCCGCAAGCTCCAGTTGGGTTCTTGCTTCGTGCATCTTTCCATGCAGCTGTGCAAGTTGGGGGCTCGATATAACTGCTAACACAGACCCCTGCTGGACGTAATCGCCAACGGCGGCGTAAACTTTTTCGATTCGCCCCCCCACCAAGGGCGTAGCCATTTCCGTTCTCTCGGGGTTGAGTTCTACGGCACCAGTGACGTAGAGTTTCGCGATCGCCGGGCGCTGGGTCACCCCTTCGATCTCGATATCCGCCGATTCGAGAGTCTCGGGGTCGAGCTTTACCTCCTTTCCTTCCTCACCTTCCTCGTGCCCCTCTTCCTTCTTCTCCGCTCCCGCTTCCACCTTTACTGCCGTGGAGGAATCCTTAGTCGCGATCCACGCGAGGGCGATGATCCCTATCAGGCCAACGATCACGGCGGTCAAGATCCATGCGAACTTTGTTCTTGGTTTAATCCCAACTTCGTCATCTACTGCGGCGACATGAGTGCGGCCGTCGAGAGTGTCTTCGAGCCTGCTCAATTCCGCCTCATCGCGAGCATGGTGGGCGGGTCCGCCCTGGGCATTTTCATCTCCCATTTCCTCGAGACGGTCGAGTTCCGCTTCGTCTTGTTTATGATGACTGGTGCCTTCACTATTAAATTTCTCTGACATATTAGTTCTCCAACGTGATCCCGAGTGCGATAAACAAATCGGCCTGGGCGCGATAACGCTCGGTTAGTGTTTCGGTCAAATCACGGTTCGCATCGAGCAATCTTCGCTGTTCGGCGATCAAATCCGTGATCTTTAGTTCGCCCACCTCGTAAACCTGACGGATGGTAATGACGTTCTGTCGTGAACGCGGCAGCACGGCTGACTCCAAAATTGATAGGGCGCGGTTCGCAGCAGCGATACGCTGAAATGCGATCGCCACTTCGCTGCGGATAATTTTTTCTGAAAATGCCCGCCGTTCCTGGGCCTGCCTGATAGCGATCTCGGCTTCGGCTTTCGCACCCTGGTTCTTGTTAAATATCGGTAGTCCGATTGCAACGCCGAACGTTAAACTACGGTCCCGTTGAAAAAAGGCCCCGCGTGGGTCGTCGAAACCCTGCTTTCCTTGGGTGTAACGAGTGTAGCCGGCGACGTCGGGCCGAGCCTGAGCTCGAACCAATCGCAACCCGGCCGATGCTACTTGTTCCTCAAGTTCCGCAACGCGAATTTCCGGGCGGGTTCGGAGAGCGACGGATATTCCCGTCTCGAGGCTGGGAGGGAGTTGGGGCAAGGTTGCCTTCGAGATATCCTCGCGAAGTTTTAGCGGTTCTTCAACCGGCATGCCGGCAAAGAATTTCAGTCGCGACATCGCGCTTTGCATCTTGCCTTCGACGAGCTGCCGGCGGGCCCGAAGCCGCTCGACTTCCGTTTGCAAAAGATTAAGCTCGAGCGGCGGGCTCTCGCCCTCGTTCACGCGAATCTGGACGAAGCGGGTTGTCTGGGTGTCGAGTTCGAGCAGTTCTTCCAGAACGCTCAACTCTCTTAGGTTGGCCAGAGCTTCTGCGTAGCTTATAAAAATCTGATTTGCCAGCTCTCGCTCGCGGGCTTTTATTTCGGCCTCACGCAAGGTGATCTCCGCACGAGCAACATCGATCCGGCGTTTCCTTTGATTGTAAACATCGAAAGGGACAGCAATGCCGGCGCTTAGCTCGCCATCGCCCGACGACCCGACGAGTCGACCCGACGATTGCTCGACTTCGAGAGTCGGATTCGAGCGCAGAGCCGCCTGTGTCAAACGCGCTCTAGCACGATCAACTTCGAGACGAGCGATTTTGATGTCACCGTTGTTTTCAAAAGCGCGGCGGACAATTTCCGCGAGGGCGACTCCGTCGTCCTGATTGTAATAATTCGGCAGAACGGATTCGACTAAAGGTTTTACGACCTCGCCTTTCGCCGGCTGATCAACAGTCTGGTTTTTAGCAAAAAATGCTGCATCCTGTGCTCTCAATGGTGGGGAGCTGAATGCGAGCAGGCAAAGGGCGGCACAATTCATGCTCACGCAAAATTTTAATAACATTTTCAATTTTCCTGATCAAGAAACACTCTCCGAACTAACTTCCCCGTTTCTATCTCGGGAAAAGCGGGAGAGTTCGGACTGATACGATGAGTTACAGTTCCGGCCCGAAGAGAAGGAAATGCGACTCAAAATGACGAACTGATCAGGAAAATTTTGGAGGTAAGTAGGGCGGCGGAAGTGAGCTGCAAATAGGACTAACAAAACTAACGGAGAGCGTGTCTTTACGATTTGTGTCGCAGTTCACATCACTCACTACGCTCGGAAGAGCAGTAGCATGGCAAAGACATTCGTCATTGCAACCCGCCGTTTCGTCGTCTGATGATCGAAGATCGCCGATGGAAAGGACTGAATCTACAGTTTCTGATCTTTCTTCGACGTAGCTGATTATCTCCGCAGGGTTTTCAGCAGCGTAAACCTGTTTAGTGCATAGGACAGGACACATTAACTCAATCGCAACGAAACAGATCCAAAAGGCGACAAACCGCCTCTTGATCGTCCGTCTTCGGAGAGATTGAAGAAAGATGTGCATAAAGACCGCAGGAATGGGATTACTCCCTAACACTAGAGGCTAAGGGTTGCATAGTTATATTGTCAATGCCATTCACCTCAATTCCTTTGTTTTGTGAGGATCCCAGTTTTGAAGGCGGCTCGGCGGCGGCCGTCTTCGACAAAATGTTCGTCGATCAGCACTTTCAGATTCTCGTTCGTTGCCCGTCCGCTGCCACGAAATTCCGGGAAGGCCACTGCCTCTCGGCTAGAGGTCAAGCACGCCAAAACTGCAACCGGCACCTATCGGCGTTTGCAGGAAGCGTGCTAAAACTTCACCGTCAGGCCCCCTTGCAACAGACGCGGGTGGGAAGGCAGTATGCCGCGCGAACGGTCAACGATGAACGTCCTATCGAAAATATTCTTCGCGGTAATGAAAAATGTCGTTTTCCACTTTTCGACTTTATAGTTTGCCGTAGCGTTCCAATAGGTCTGCGAAGGTATCGCCCCCCGCTGTCCGTTCGCGATCGGGTTGATCGTATTCAGATCGTCACCGAACTGCCGCCCGACGTAAACGTTCTCGATGAAGGCATCGAAACCGTTAGTGTGCGAATATCCGAGGCTGGTCGTGACAGTCGTTTCGGGAACGTACGGCAGGCGGTTTCCCGTGATCGAGATCGACGGCGTTACGGAACTGAACCGCACTCCGCTAAACTCTGCGATCGGCAGCCATGTGTAAGCGGTTCGGATGTAGATGTTGTGCGGAGACTCGAACACCACGCCCGAATCGAACTGCCCCGAGAATTCCAAACCTTGCTGTAGTGTCTCGCCTCCGTTCGTAAGCGTTGCCCCTACACCACCCGCAAGGCTCGCCGGAACGATCTGGTTCTCATAGTCGAGCCTGAAAAATGCTCCATCAAGTCGCAAGCCCTTGAACGGATTGGTCCGAACGCCGATCTCATAATTCCAACTCAATTCCGAATCAAGCTCAACGACTCCGCCGGAGTTCGAAATAATATCTTCAGCTCTGGGCGGCGAGAATCCGCGATGCACGCCCGCGAATATGGTCGTTCTCGGAAGACCGGAATACGCGACACCGATGCCGGGAATCACCTCGCTGACGGTGGTACTTCCAAACGCGGCCGGCGAGGCAAGCAGGTTCTTTCGCTCGATTTTGATCCGTTCGAAGCGCACGCCGGGCGTGATCGCGAGATCACCAAAGATGAAGCGGTTCTGTACGAATCCCGAATATGCGTCGTTGCGACGTTCGTTGATCTCCACAGCAACTCCCGACCGGCTGTTCGGAAGATCGCCATTCTCTTGCCTACGTTTCTGCACTTCCCAATGCGCCCGAACGCCCGCCTGAAGTTCACCCCGGAAGCTTGTTCCCGCGTCATAATTCAACGTGAATCGCGGTTCAATTCCGTAGGTCTCATACTCCCGCAAACGACCCTCGTTGCCGCAGGTAGTATTAAGATCGGCCAGACTCAGGCAGTCGGGGTCTACATTCAATCGATTTGGACGCTGTCCCGAATTCGACGATTGTCTCCACCAGTGCCGCGTGAACTTATTCGCATAGAAGTTTGTATTGACTACTGCCTTGGACGAGATAACTCCCGCGTGTGAAGCCGAAAAGCCGTATCTGTCGCCGTAGAAGAAGTCGTTTTTGAAAGGATTTGACCGCGGATCAGCAGCGTACTCGGCGGCCGTCAGGCCCGAATATGTAACATTAGAGTCCTCACCGTAATAGCTGAACTTTAACGTCAAAGCATTGCGATCGTTCAACGTCTGCACTACCTTAGTCGAAATATCGTTCAGCTTCGAACTGATATTATCCCGTGCCCCGTCACCTTGTTTCCGCGTATAATTGGCAAAAATACCGGTCTTGTTGATCGTTCCGCTCCCCGTGAAGCTGCCATTGAAAAACGCTCGGTTCCCGCCGGTCAAACGGATCCCGAACGAAGGTTTCTTTGTCGGATTCGGCGTCAGGTAATTCACCAGTCCTGCAATTGTCTGCGGGCCATAAGCGATCTGCCCGGATCCTTTTAGGACTTCGATAGACTCGTATCTTTCGATCGGCGGATGGTAGTAAGACGCGTTATCGCCGTACGGCGCATATGCGAGAGGCACCCCGTCCTCCAGCAGCAGCACCTTGGTCGAGCGTGTCGGGTTCGTACCGCGAATTCCGATGTTCGGCCGCAATCCGAAGCCTTCTTCATCTCGGACGTTAACGCCGGCGACCCTTCGCAATGCCTCGGAGAGATTGAGCACCCTGCTGTTCTCAAGCGTCTGTGCATCAACGCGAGCGATCGATCCGGGCACCTCGGCCAGGCTTGCTTCCGTACCGGCTAGCGAGTTCGCCGCGACCGAAACCTCAGCGGCGAGCGGCTGCGGATGCAAGGTGATATCCACGGAAGTGCGGTCCGGATAAGCTAGACGCACCCGCTGAATAGCAAACGAACGGCTGGAAATTAATAGTTCATACTCCCCCGCGGAAACATTCGTAAACGAATAGTTCCCATCAGGACCCGCGTGTACATCCTGCTGATAGCGAAGGGTCAGGCCCTTTAGAACAACCAATGCCCCAGGTACCGCAGCCCCGTCACCATCCGAGATCCGCCCGCTTAAGCCCGATCGCGACTGGCCGCTAATACCACTCAGTAGCGAGAAACCGATCAATAGAATTGTGCCAATACGAAATCTTCCGGTATGCATACCTGTGCGGTCCTTAACTTCAAACCATTCTTATTGAAACTGATTTTCAATTTCAAAAGAGAAGTTTAATGACGGGCGCTATCATTGTCAACAGGACCTAAAAGAAGATTGGAGATATGCTTAACGCCGCGCGGTCATTTCCGCATTCCTCGGATCCTTTTCGGGCGTTTCTTCTGCGCTCTACCCCCTCGCCCGCGGGCCGCATCCGGATACTCGTTACGCGGCTTCTTCGGCTGGCGGTTATGGAGAACAACGAGGACCGCGATAATACCGAACATCAATCCCCCCAAAACGGCGACGCCTCCGAGAACATGTAACAGATGTTCCTGGAAGATCCACACGAGCATTGACAGAATCCTCAAAATAAACCTCTCAACTATATAAGGAACGTACTTTCCAACAGTCCGACTAAAACGATAAGGTCACCCTTCTTGCCGTATGAGCACAGGACCAAATCATTCGAAACCACCCGTTCGACCATCTCGTTCGGTACAACGATCTCGACTCTTTAGTTCACCTGAAAAGGGTCAGCCATCGGATTTTGCATAAACAAGCGGGCGACGCGTGATATCTTCCATACACCCTTCCGAACTAAAAAGTAGTCCTCGCCTTAATTCGACGAATAGCTGATGGCTTCTTCGTCAATGACCATTTTACATACCAAATCTTGACCATCATGTTCCCCCTAAATGTATGGCAAAACAGGAGCTACTTTTACAACTCCTATCCGATCGTTAATGATGTGTCGGATCCTTTTTTAGTATTTCAGCACGAAGGAGGAAGCTTCCGTCCGTGACGATCCGGTCGCCCACATTCAGCCCTTCGAGAACAACAAAACGGCCGTTGGTTTCTTTGCCGAGACGCACAGGTTTGACATTAAAGACATTTGGTTTATCAGTTGCGACGAAAACAACTTGTTTGTCATTCATATTCTGAACCGCCGACGAGGGAATCATCGGCATCGTGCGTTCGGCGGATCCCATTGAGCCGAAGGCGACGTTTACGTACATTCCTATCTTCAAAACTAGTCCCGGATTGTCGAGTTCTACGCGAATTTGTGCCGTGCGCGTTTCTTGATTGAGGTTCGGGTCAATGTAGGTTACGTGCCCGCGAAAGAGTCTGTCAGGGTAGGCGTCGGTGGTCACACTCGCACCGCTTCCGTCACGAACCAAAGGAAGATCTTTTTCAAAGACCTGTGCGATTACCCAAACGGTTGCGAGGTTGGCGACACGCATCAATTCCTTGTTTGCCTCAACAACTTCCCCCGCATTTACGTCTCGCTTTGTAATCGTGCCCGAAATAGGTGCTAGCAATGCGATCTCCGACGTTATTTGGGCCGGGGAGCGGAGCGAGTTTACCTTTTGAGGTGACAATCCTAGCAGCAAAAGCCGTTGCTTCGCGGTCGCAAGTTCGGATTCGGCGGTTTGGCGTTTGACGGCAGCCTGCTCGAATTCGTTTCGGCTGACGGGATTGATCTCGGCAACTTTGACGGCACGGTCAAATCGCTTTTTCGCTTCTTCAAGGTCGGCTTCGGACGAGCGTAATTTGGTCGTGGCCTGCTCAAACTCCTCGCGGCTCACGGCGCCTATTTCAAGGAGCTTGCGGGTGCGTTCGTGTCTCTTACGGTTTTCTTCCAACTCAGCCTGAACGGTCTTTAAACGCGCCAACATTTGGTCAACCTCTGTATTGCTTACGGGGCTGATCTTAACGAGTTTTGCCGTCCGGTCGTAGTTCTGCCGGGCCGCCCCGGCCTCAGTTTGCAAAGCTAGATAGCGTGACTGTGACGCTGCGAGTTCATCGCTGAAGACAACTGCAAGGGTTTCGCCTTTGCCCACGTACTGGCCTAGCTCGCCTCTTACGGAGCGTAGTACCCCGCCGAGGAGAGAAATCACTGGCGTTTCCTTGTAGGCATTGGACTGAACAACTCCAGTCGAGGCCACCTCCATTGCTTCACTCGATAACGTTTCGCCAACTGTTTCGATCTTCAAGCCGATCTTTTCTAACTGATCGGGCAGAATGGTAACAGTTTGTTCGACCGTTGTGTCTGTCGATTGTCCGGTGCCATCGTCGCCGAATGCGACAGTGCGTGGAGCAGGCACTGCTTGTCCGCCCTCACGACTGCTCAAGAACCAAAACAATAATGCTCCCGCTATCACAACGCCGATGACCGATAATGCGATATAGAGCGGCTTTCGATTCAGTGTTGACTTCGGATTTTCGTCGCTTTCCGTCTCTTCAATAATCTCTTCGTTATTTTCTTCGCTCATTTCTGTTTTAGCTCCGGCGCATTCGTCGCCCGCATTCTCTCAATATTCGCAATGTATGTTTCGAGTTCGGCATCGATCAATTCCTTCTCGACTTCGAGAAAGCGCCGCTGTTCGGCAATATAATCAAGCAAGCTTCGCGAACCGAGTTCGTAGGTCTGCCAAATTACCTGCAGATTTGAGCCTGCCTGATCGCGAACACCGTTTTGAAATATGAAGAGCGATCGGGCTGCACGGTTATATCTCGCATGGGCCGCTCCAACCTCACGTCGAACTGTAAGCTCACCAAACTCAACTCGTCGCTGTGCAGCTTCTCGTTCAAATTTTGCGGCTGCGACCGCGCCTTGATTCCGGTTTAGCAGCGGAAGATCAAACTCGACGCCAAAGGTGAAAAAGTGAAAGACATCCTGTATCTGGCGAAGCAGGCCTTGTTCGTCGATCCCTCTGAGCATAAAGCCTGTGTTCATCCGCTGGTACCCCGCCTTGACGCTTGCATCGATCCGCCCTTCAGACTTTGCCTTTTCGATTTGTGCGACCGCAAGTTGCTCAACTGTTCTTGCGGCTTGCAGATCGGGACGCTCACGCAGGCCGTAATCGGTTGATCCGGAAACTGAAGGCGGCGTTGCGATAAGGTTATTGAAATCTCCGCGAAGACGAAGCGGGTCTTCCGGTTTCATCCCGATCATATTGCGAAGGTCGAACATTGCCGTCTCTACCTGTCCCTCGGACGTTTCACGGATCGATTGCAAGCGATTAACCTCGACCAGAAAAATGCTTTGTTCAAGTGGTGCGATCTTTCCTTCGGCAACCCTGGCGCTGACGAGCTCGTAACCTTGCCTTGCCGAGGACAATGTCCTTTCGGTAACACCAAGCTTCTTGATCGCGGCCAAAGCCTCACCAAATTTGACGCGAACTTCGGCGGCAAGCAATCGTTCCTGATTCGCAAGCGCAAACTCGCGGATCTCCAACTCGCGTTGCGCAACTGCGATCCGGGCCGCCCGCCGCCCGCCAAGCTCAAGCGGCAACATCACGTCTGCCATTTGATTGTTATCCGCACCGCTGATCTGCTTGGCCCCGCTTGCGGTCAGCTTTGGATTCGCCCGTAATCCCGCTTGTTTGACCAACGCCCTGGCTGCGTCGACCTCCTTGCGGAAAGCTTGCAGTTCGCCGTTGTTTTCGAGCGCTAAGGCGACGGCCGCGTCAGCCGTCATTCCGTTTTGCGGATCGAAATATAGGAGCGAAAGCGGGTTGTCCGGCTGTACGGTCTGAGCAGTCGCCGACAGCACCAAAAGAAACAAGAACGCGGATAATTTAACAACCGACTGGAGAACGTGCGTCCTGGTTTGCCGCGAGCGCGGACGCGTGTAAAACTTGTTGCCGTCTCGAGACCGTACTCCGAGCGGGACGCTTGAGGTCCGGTCGGTCGTCAAGAGACTGTCTTTAATCCTACAAATCTTCATTCTGTTTCAACTCGCGTTCTCTAAGCCAGTAAAAAATGACCGGAGTGACGATCAGCACATGCAGGAGGCTCGAAACCATTCCGCCAAAAACCGGCGTCGCCAGCGGCCTCATCACTTCCGAACCGGCGCCGGTGCTCCACATGATCGGCAAGAGCCCGACAACAATAGTCATTACGGTCATAACCTTAGGGCGAAGCCGAAGAAGGGCACCTTCGGTGACTGCTTCGAGCAAAGATTCCCTATCGAGCTGGCCGACTTCGTCCGCTTTACGTTTGACCGCCTCTTCGAGATAAACGACCATCACAATCGTCGTCTGCACAGCCGCCCCAAAAAGGGCAATAAAGCCAACCCAAACCGCGACCGAAAAGTTGTACTGCAGCATCCAGAGTAGGTAGAAGCCGCCGGTCAAGGCGAACGGAACGGCAAGCAGAATATGGGCCGCTTCGAGGAAAGAGTGATAGGTAATATAGAGGGTGGCAAAGATGATAAGCAGGACGATCGGGACCACGATCAACAATCGCTGGCGGGCACGCTCCTGATTTTCGTATTGGCCGCTCCATGTAATGTAGTAACCCGCGGGCATCTCAACTTTGTCGCGAATAGCATCCTTAGCTTCCTCCACGAAACTCCCGATATCGCGGCCGCGAATGTTGAGCAGAACCGTACCGCGAAGCAGCCCGTTCTCGCTTTGAATCATCGATGGCCCTTCGAGGCTGCGAATATCGGCAAGCTGCGAAAGCGGGATCGACCCTCCGGCCGGAGAGGTTATCGGAATCTGGCCGATCGCGGTTGGTGATGAGCGAAACTCGGTTGCGTAGCGAACACGGATGGGAAACCGTCGTCGTCCTTCGATCGTCACGGTCAGATTTGTTTCGCCGATTCCTTTTTCGATCACATCCTGAATCGTCGCAACGTCAATGCCATAACGGGCCGCCGCCGTGCGGTCGATATCAATATCGATGTAAGGAGCTCCGCCGATCCGCTCGGGATAAACGTCCGCCGCGCCGGGCACATCCTTTACCACCGTGGCAATTTGCCTGGCAGTTTCTTCCAAGGTATCGAGGTCGTTGCCAAAGATCTTGATACCGACCTGCGAGCGAATACCTGTGGCAAGCATTTCGATGCGATTGATGATCGGCTGCGTCCAGATATTTGTTACGCCCGGCATCCGGGTCGCTTCGTCCATTTCGGCAATCAGTTTCTCCCGCGTCATTCCATCACGCCACTGATCTTCGGGCTTCAAATGAACGATGGTTTCGTTCATGTTTATCGGCGAGGGATCGGTCGAGGTTTCGGCACGTCCGGCTTTCCCGACGGCCCATTCAACCTCGGGAATGGTTTTCAAAATCTCATCTTGTTTACTCAGAATTCTGGTCGCCTCGTCCAGTGAAATAGCCGGATCGGTCACGGGCATGTACATCAGATCGCCTTCATTCAAGGGAGGCATGAACTCGCTGCCGATCTGAGTCGCGACAATCATCGCGCCCGAGAAAAATGCCAGCGCGAGCAAGACCGTAGCGAGCCGATTACGAAGCGCGACAAGCAGCAGCGGCTTGTACACTCGGCGCAAGAAGCGCATGATCGGATTCCACTCTTCGGGGCGAAGTTTCCCACCGAGCAGATAACCGCACAGAACCGGGATGAGCGTGATAGCGATTATCGCCGCCCCGATCATCGCGAAGGTTTTTGTGAACGCCAGCGGGTGAAAAAGCTTTCCTTCTTGTCCCGTTAATGCGAAGACCGGGACAAAGGCGATAACAATGATCGCTATCGAGGCGACTATCGGGCGCCCGACCATCTTCGTCGCTTCCAGTACTATCTCCCAAACACGTTTTCTGTCGGAAAAGCTCACTCCCTCCTTCTCGATCGCTCGATAAGCATTTTCGGTCACGACAATTCCAGCATCCACGAGGTCTGAAACCGCGATCGCGATGCCGGCAAGCGACATGATGTTTGACGTGATCCCAAAGATATACATCAAGAGGAACGCGGCAAGCGCGGCGAGCAGAAGCGGTATCGTAACTATCAGAGTCGATCGAAAATGAGCGAGGAACAGCAGATTCACAAGTGTCACGAGGATGAACTCCTCGGTCAACGCCCATGTGAGCGTATCGGCAGTGCGGTTGATGAGATCCGTGCGGTCATAAAATGGAACCAGCCGAACGCCCTCCGGCAGACCGGGTTTGATCTCCTCGATCTTTTTCTTGACGTTCTCTATTGCCTCGAGAGCGCTGATGCCGTAGCGCATGATGACGACGCCCCCGACCGCTTCCTTGCCGTTTTTATCGAGCGAGCCTGTCCGAAAGGCGTTGCCGAGTTTGACCTCGCCGAGATTACGGACATAGATCGGAGTTCCGTTCAGGGAGCCAACGACGATATTTTCGACATCCGCGACCGATTCGACGAGCCCGATACCGCGTACAATGGCCCATTCGCCACCCTGTTCGACGACGTTTCCGCCGACATTGTTATTCGACCCTTCAACCGCCTCGACAACCGTGGATAACGGCAGGTTGTAAGCTCGCAGCTTATTCGGGTCTATGTCCACCTGATACTGTTGGACAAAGCCGCCAACCGTCGCGACCTCGGCGATCCCCGGCGTTGAATTAAGCTGATAACGTACGAACCAGTCCTGCAGCGTGCGCAGATCGCGGAGACTCATCTCGTCCGATTCGAGCGTATACCAGTAAACCTGCCCAAGACCCGTTGCGTCCGGGCCGAGCGTTGGGACGACTCCCTGAGGCAATTGTTTCGTGACGAGATTTAGGCGCTCCAGCACCCGTGTCCGGGCCCAGTAAAGATCGACATTATCCTCAAAGATAATATTGACCATGGAGAAGCTGAAAGCGGAACTAGCCCTGACCGTCCGAACTCCCGGCAGCCCCTGAAGGCTCGTCACCAGCGGATAAGTAACCTGGTCCTCTACCTCTCGCGGCGAACGCCCGGCCCAGTCGGTAAATACTATGACCTGGTTATCCGAAAGGTCCGGGATGGCATCGATCGGAGTCTTTACAAGCGCGTAATAACCCGCGATCGCGAGTGCAATATAAATCGCAATTACGATGATGCGGTTGTTGAGCGACCAGTCGATGAGCCAATTAATCATTTCAACTACACCCTTGTCTTAATACTCTCGCCGATATCTAACAATCAATAGGTAGGCGTCTTGCTTGCGCTTCAACAATGCCCTGCACTTTCAAATGAGCCGGATCCAAAGAAAATATTCATTTCCCGGCGCCCCATTATTGTGCCGTTACGGGAATCGAGGTTTTTCCTTTTCCCGCTGGACCCTCATAAGTGATTTGCATTTCCCATCCACCGGTCATCTCGATCTTGACTTTGCCGCGATAAACGCCCGGCGTGCCGGTGGTGGTCAATGCCGCGGCATTATTCATCGCGCCCATCGAACCCATCGCCGGCATATAAAAATTGAGCGAAGCCGCTCCCACATCAACCGCTTTGCCCGAGGCATCCGTAAAAGCAAGCATTAGTTCCTGCTCGCCGTTCTTGACTTTGCCTGTCTCGTTTGACACCGAAACCGTCAAATTGCTGATCGGCCCGCTTTTGATGACTTTCCCCTGCACCGGGTTTTCGGCAGTCGGTTGCGTCCCCGTGCCGCAGGCTCCGAAAAATGCGATCGTAAGAAAAAGCGATACTGAACCAACAAATAAAATTGTCTTTCTCATTTTTGAGTCTCCTATGTTGAAAACATCTTTGCAGTCCCGACGCCCATAAAACAGTGCGCAGGATCACATTGAAATAGCCGCAAAGGCGCATAACACCCAAAAAAGGGCGCACTTCTCCACTGCAACTAGATCAAGAAGGAATTATGTTGGAGGTATTTCGGCTGGAAAGTGCGCGTCAACGTTTTGCGCAGATACTGAGGCGACACAGACGGCGCGGCCTTGGCATTTGGAAACAAAGCAGCGATCTGGTCGGCGATCGATCTATGGGTCGTTACATTTGTAGGAGTAAAATTAAACGGGTTTCCGAAAGAGATCGGTGCTGAGTTTGTGCAGTTTGTCGCACAACAAAGGCGAGCCGCCTCCGCAGCTGGGGAACGGTCCTTGCTCCGAGCTTTATCGCAGCATCTCATCATCTTGTCGTTCCGCGAGTGCAGGGGTGTCCCGGACACGACGCCGCCAGCGAGGGCGAACAGCACGAAAAGAATTGAGACCCGAACGAGCATTGAACCCAGTATACACCAACTTTTCAGGATAAATGTGATTGACGTCACAAACTGCAAAAAAACGGATGCTGCCGGTTCCGATCGTAGTGGGTATCGAGCAGATTTAGGCTTCCGTCTTCCAAACCGCAAATCAAGACAAGTCACCTTTCAATTGAAACGTAGAGATGTTTGTGGGGGCGAGATCTCACGTCAAGGTCGCCGGCAGGTCAAGAGGTATCGTCAACGTGAAAGTTGTCAGATGAGTAGTACGATTTGCGGTTAAGTGCCCGCCGTGCTGGGTCGCAATTTTATGGGCAATTGAAAGGCCGAGTCCCACCCCTTTGTCCTTAGTCGTGTAGAACGGGTCGAAGATCTTTGAGAGATTTGTCGGGTCAATGCCGGAACCCGAGTCCGTGACCTCGACAACAAAATTATTGTCTTGCTGAAAAGTTTTAAACGTAATGGTCTGATCTTCGCCGTTTGACTGGGGCATGGCTTGCAGAGCGTTCATCGCTAGATTTAGTACCACTTGTTTTATCTGCTCCGCATCGACGAGAACCAGCGGAAGATTCTTTTGGAGATCTCTTACGACTGCAACGGACTGTGACGCGGCCTGGTTCTCGATCAAACCTGTGATTGAGTCCACAATTTCGTTAGGATCAGTTGGCGTCTTTGACGGTTCGGTCGGGCGTGCAAATCGCAGAAACTCGCCCACTAACCGGTCTAATCTATCTATCTCACCTTTTGCAAGACCAACAAACTCACGCCGAGGGCTGTCAACCGTCAGCTCGTCCTCTAGTATTTCGATGGCTCCTTTGATCGACGCCAGCGGGTTTCGGACCTCGTGAACGATGCCGGCTGAAAGTTCTCCGAGCGACGCCAATTTCTCTGCCTGGAGCAACTGTTGAAACGTTGTCTGCAGCTCGTCGTAAGCTTTTCTCTTTTCCTCCGCATTTCTTTCAGCCCGTTCCCTGGATTTCCGGAGTCGGTCGCCCAGCGCTCCCATTATTCCGCCAACGAGATTGAAGATCACGATCTCGGCATATTGGTTTATAGAATAATCAAAGTGCCCATGCTGCCAGTGTAAATAAATATGCGGGGAGTAAATGATGGTTGTAAAAAGAGATGCCGCGAGCCCGCCTCTGAGACCAAAAATCAAAGCGGCCGCTATGATCGGTACATAGTAGATCCGCTGATATATCTCGTGCCAAACGATCTGATCAGTAGGCGTGAGAAAGTGAAGGACCGTAATGAGGATGATCACCACGGCAATGACGATCCATACGTACAGGCGGTTTCGAGAGGAGATGATATTGAAAGTCTGCGTATCCATCAGTCGTCCGAGATGCCCGATCCCGACTCGTCTAAATCGTACTTCTGTATTCGATATATAAGAGCGCTTCGAGTAATTCCTAAATATTTTGATGTTTGTGACTGATTTCCGTTATGCCTGAGAAGCGAGCTACGAATAATTTCCCGTTCTAAGGCTTCTAGATTTATCGGCTCGAAGGGCAGCTCAAACCACAATTCCCCCTTTGTTGAAAAAGGGTTTTTCACGGTCTCCGGGACGTCGTTGAGAGTTAAGGTATCGCCGTCGGAAAGAACCACCATTCTTTCCACAAGATTCTCCAGTTCGCGAACATTCCCCATCCACGGGTAATCAAAAAATACCTTGAACACGTCCCGCGCTATCTTTGGCGGTCTCATACCATGTTTAGAAGCCGATCGGATGACGAAATGTTCGGTTAGGACCGGCAGATCCTCACGGCGTTCACGCAGCGGTGGAATCGTGATTGGCACTACCGCAAGTCGGTAGTAGAGATCTTCGCGGAAGGCGTTTTCCCTTATAAGTTCAGGCAGGTTTTCGTTGCTGGCGGCGATTATTCGAGCATCTACCTTACGCGGGCTGTTCTCGCCCAGTCGTGTCACCTCCTGCTCTTGTAAAACCCTCAATAGCCTTGTTTGAGATTGGAGGGGCATGGCACTAATCTCATCAAGGAATAAGGTGCCGCCGTTAGCTTCCTCAAATTTACCCCTCGATTCTCCGACCGCACCAGTGAAAGCTCCTTTCCTATATCCAAATAGCTCGGCTTCGATGAGTGTTTCGGGAATGGCGGCACAGTTTATCGCAACGAAAGGACTGTTTTTGCGGGGGCCGGAAAAGTGTATTCCTTTCGCGATCAATTCCTTCCCAGTTCCCGTCTCCCCTTCGATCAAAACGGTAACGTTCGTCTTTGACACTCTCTCAACCAGATCAAAAACTTGAAGCATCCTTTCAGATGCTCCGATTACGTTCTCGATTCGAAAGCCTTCGTGAATCTGCCGTCTTAGCCGCCTATTTTCCGCTAAGACATGGCCGTATTTTAGGGCTTTCTCGACTGTCAGCAGAATTTCCTGGCGATTAAAGGGCTTAGTAATAAAGTCAAACACCCCACCGCGCATCGCTTCGACAGCTGTATCAACGTCTCCAAAAGCAGTAATAACAATGATCGGTATTTCACTGTTGATCGCCGTTGCCTGCTGAACAAGCTGCGACCCCGTCATCTTCGGCATTCGCCAATCGGTGATCACGCAGTCAAAATCTTCTGCTGAATACGACCTTAAGGCCTCCCTGCCATCACTCTCGCTGATGACGGAATGGCCGGCCTCCGAAAGCTGGAATTCAAGGACGCGGCGCAGCGAATCATCATCATCGACGAGCAAGATCTTGGCAGGTGCTTTTGTCATCATTCCCTATAACTTCTAACCCGCACCCTTTGAACAACGCACGGCGTTTGAGCTCCGAAGCCTTCGTCGACGCCAGTACAGCATTACTTATGGCAACCACAATCCTCGCCGCATCCAGGTTTTGGTGAAAAAGCACGGCGTTTTTGAACCATCGTTTTCACCGCGAAAATAAACGCTCCAAGAATGAGTCCGACTACTATCAAGAATTGAAGATCCATAAAACGTCCTTAATCCCTTAAGCTCATTTGATCTCGAATGTTAGTGTCGTCCATTTTGATTCGTAGTTCAGGTTCGGGTCGTCTAGTTTGGCCATATTGATAAATTTGACATACCACTTGCCTGAGCCATCAAGCTTCAACTTTACGATGCCTTTCGCGTCGCTTCTGAGTTCGGGCGAGGCCTTTATTTTGCCGCCTTCCTCACGGCCCGCGAGCACGACTTGGCCAGCGAGCGGTTTCCCGTCTTTCAAGCACAGGATCTCAATCGTGTCACCCTTTTTAAGTTTGTAAGGATTCTGCTGCGGGACGAGTTCGACGGGATAACCAAGAACAGTTTTGTAATCATCAGTCTGACTTTTGCCGACCTGCAGAATCGCTTTGACATGCTTGGCGTAACGCTCTTTTGCGTCCTTTTCGAGTTCGCCAGTCTTGCGGCGTTCTTCGAGCGTGTCAGGTAAGCCGTCTTCGCGAAGATACTCGTTAAAATCTGCCGCTTTTAGTGCGATCTCGCGCGATTTTGTTGAAAGCCCGACGACATAGGTTCCTGCCCGTCCGGTGGTCAGGTTGAGAAAGGCGGTTGTTTCGTCTTTGGAAAGATCGGTTTCCTTCGGATGCACGCGATTTCCCCCCGAGACGACGCTCACATCGTTTAACCTGGCGAATGCTAC
The DNA here is from genome assembly GCA_050246275.1 of Pyrinomonadaceae bacterium. GTDB lineage: Bacteria > Acidobacteriota > Blastocatellia > Pyrinomonadales > Pyrinomonadaceae > OLB17. Next base: position 16,073 of record JBFWWI010000002.1, on the reverse strand, counting down.
TGCTCCCTCGCTCTCGAGAAACGTCCCGTTCATCACCTTGACGGTAAAGTTCGAATTCGGCTTCAAGAAATAGCTGTCAGTTTTCAGAAACAGATCGTGCGCGAAGATCGACGCAACCAACGACAACGATAATAAGCCTGCAGAGATAACGTGTTTTTTCATCTACTTTTCCTTCTATTTGATTTCAAAAGTCAGCGTCGCCCATTTCGATTCGTAATTCAGTTTTGGGTCGTCGATCTTTACCATATTGATAAATTTGGCGTACCATTTCCCGGCGCCAATCAGTTTAACTTTGAGCATGCCGTCCGTGTCAGTGCGGGCACTGGTTTCGCCCATCATCTTGCCGCCAACCTCATATCCGGTTGTAACAATTTGGCCGGCAAGAGGCTTACCGTCTTTGAGACATAAAATATCAAGCGAGGCTCCCTTTTTTAATTTGTAGGGATTTTGCTGGGGCACCATCTCGACGGCATAACCAAGGCTAGTGTTGTAGCTGTCGGTTGTTTTATTTCCGGCCTGAAAGATCGTTTTGACATATTTCGAATAGCGATACTTTGCGTCTTTGTCGAGCTCGCCGTCACGCGTACGGTTCTCCAAGATGTCGGGAATGCCTTCGGCCGGTAAATATTTGTTGAACTCATCTGCCGGGAGAGCGCTTTCGCGCCACATCGTCGATATACCAGCGATGTAATTACCAGCCTCCTTCGGAGTGATGTTCAAAAAGGCCGTAGTTTCGTTTTTCGTCAGGTCCTTTTCAAGCGGGTGCGAAACCGTTCCGGACGGCGAAACTACACTCATGTCAGTCAAACGAGCAAATGCCACCGCTCCTTCGCTTTCCTGAAACGTGCCGTTTAACACACTTATCGACACCTTCTGGTTGACCCTAACGAAATAGCTGTCGAGTTTCAGAAACAGATCGTGCCCAAACACCGACACGAAAAGCATTAAATTCAACAAAACAGCAGTTAGTATCTTTTTTGTCACCTAGTTTTCTCCCTTACGATTTATCCGCTACATAATCATTGAACGAAATCTTTGCATTTGTGGGTTTGGCAGACGACAAAGAAGAGTCGCCTAAATTTACCCAATCTCCTTTATATGAGACAAAACTATTATCTTCAGAAAAGCAGATAACACTATCCGGCTCGCCAAGCCTGGAGTGTCGAAGTAAGACGTAAAGTAACAAAGCTTTGTCTCTATCGCTGCCAGTTTCGAAATATAAAGTTTCGTCGGGCATTGCGATTCTATCCTTGCTTCGAAAAATTGAATCTTGTCCGGTAATGCCCTCGACGATTGAAAGGGCGTCCGGCAATGCCGCTATTTCCTGTGCCAATTGCTTGACGTTGTAATCACGCATCGCGGCGCGGACGTAGGCTTGCGGGTGCTTTACGTCGAGCCGCCGGAACGCATAAAGAGCGTATTCGTAGATCGAATCCGGATATTCTTTGGCCAGCGTGGCGATAGCGGTCTGGTAATCTTCAGCAGAATCGTAGCCGAGCGGATCGGGTATCGCATTTGCGGGCTCGATATATTCGATCTGATCGGGATCCGGATGTTTTAAGGGATTCGATACAAACTTGCTGATTTCGGCGTAAATGTCTGCAACCTGGTGGTGCGGAATTTGCGACACGCGCGAAGTGCAGTGGCACATTCCGACTGACGGATTATAAAAGAATGTGGTTTCGGTGCTTGAAGCAACAACGCGTGCAAACTCGGATAGCTCCGAGCGATTGTTAATTCTTGTCGTACTGAACCATTTTGTATTATTGAGCAGATGACCGTCGTCAACATCGAGATAGACGAACATATGCGCCCGATTGCCGGTGATCACAATCCGGTCGAGCGAAAATCTTCCCCAAACCACGAGGGCCGCGGCCCACAGCATTCCCAAGCCGATACATTTGCCTGAACTTTTACCTTCTTCGTTTATCGAGCTGAACGCGTTCATCACTTCGAGCGTCTCGTTTTTGAGTCGCGGAAAGAAGCCTTTGTGGTAATAAGGTTGATTGATGATCTGTCCGAATTGCGAGTCGGGCGTTTCGACGAGAAGTTTCTTGAACGTCGCGTCATACTCTTCGCGGGTATTTTCGACAAACTCCTTTCCGAAACGCTTTTCTTCTTCTGCAAAATTAAGAAGTCCCCAAGGATCGCCGCCCGGCGCACCTTCAATGTTTGTGAATGTGTAATGATGAAAGAAGCGCTGGATCTGGTTGAGGCGATTCTTGGGGCTGTAAAGTATTCCGTTATCGTGGGAAGAGCTCTTCTCCTCACGCCATGCCCACAAGGCCGGAGACATAAGATTGGCCAACAGAAAAGCCGGAATAAGCTTTTGCGGTAAAAAGTCTATCTCCAACACAGTTAAACTGACCGCGGTAGAGAGTTTTTCTAGTGGTTGCTCCATTTTTAGGTCTTGCGTGCACTGTGCAAACGGATCGTACCGAACAATGTATTGAACGAGTTCGTTTCCTCAACGCCTGCGAAATCTGCCTCTTCTAACAACTCCGGCAGCAACCCGCCAAAGCTATCGGCAGTCGTTTCAAAACCATCGAGAAGCTGAATGAGACGAGACGAAATCTTCATTACGGCATTTGCTGGCAAGCCCCAATCGGCAACGTGAAATTCGCCGTTCGGTTTAAGGACTCGGGATACTTCGCCCAAAGTCCTAACTTTATTTTCTCGTGACAGGTGGTGAAAAAATAAGCTCGAAATTACCCTGTCAAAGGATTCGTTCATATACGGCAGATCAAATGACATGCCTTCGTCAAACTGGATCTCGACGCCAGCCGAGCGGGCTTTCGTTTTCGCAATCGCCAAAATGTTGTCATCGCCATCAATGCCGACTACTTGGGCACGCGGCTGATCTTGTTTCAAGAGGATCGTGAGCGTCGCCGTTCCGCACGCGAGATCGAGAACGCGATGATTTCTCTCGACTTGAGCCAGCCTTACTAAAGCCCTCTTAAAAACTTCTTCCCGCGTCGTAAAACGCACGACCGTATCATAAAAAGGCGTAAGCCAGTCGTAGCTGAGAGCAGAAATGTATTCTTCATTTTTCATCCCGCCTACAGTTTCAAATTTCTCAGACGCAGTGCATTGACGATAACCGATACGGAGCTAAACGTCATCGCCGCGCTTGCGATCATTGGGCTGAGAAGCACACCAAAAACTGGATAAAGAACGCCCGCTGCGATCGGTACGCCGATCAGATTGTAAATGAAGGCGAAGAACAAGTTCTGACGAATGTTCTTCATAGTCGCTTCGCTGAGTTTTTTCGCCCTCAGTATTCCGCGCAGGTCGCCTTTCAGAAGCGTAATATCAGCACTCTCCATTGCCACGTCGGTGCCCGTTCCCATAGCGATTCCGACCTGGGCTTGAGCAAGAGCTGGAGCGTCGTTCACGCCGTCGCCGGCCATGGCGACGACTTTGCCCTGTGCCTGTAATTCTTTGATCTTCTCAGCTTTTTGTTCGGGAAGAACATCGGCGAAAACTTTGTCGATGCCGAGCCTTTTCGCTACAGCGTCGGCCGTGATCGCATTATCGCCCGTCATCATAACGACTTCGATATTTTGTCGATGCAATTCGTCGATCGCTCCCTTCGCAGACTCTTTAATTGTGTCGGCAACCCCGACCAGCCCAGCGGGTTTCCCGTCAATGGAGACGAACATTACGGTTTGCCCTTCGGCTCGAAGCTCATCGGCTTTTCCATCCGACGGGAAATCAATGTTGTTTTCCGACATCAGCTTCGCATTGCCCAGTAACACCTGTTTTCCGTCGATCGATCCCTTGAGCCCTTTACCTGTGATGGATTCAAAATCTTCCACCTTAGCAAGTTCGATAGCTTTCTCTTCGGCGCCTTTGATGATCGCTTCCGCAAGCGGATGCTCGCTCGATCTCTCAAGACTGGCTGCTAACCGCAAGATCTCGATTTCGCCAGATTCATTCAACGCGATAACCTTCTGAAGCCGAGGTTTGCCCTCGGTCAAAGTGCCGGTCTTATCAACGACAATCGAATTCACCTTCTCCAGAATCTCCAATGCTTCGGCCTTCTTAACTAATACGCCATGACGAGCACCATGTCCGGTCCCGACCATGATCGACATCGGAGTTGCCAAGCCCAGGGCACACGGGCAGGCAATGATCAAAACCGAAACGGCCGCTACCATGGCGTAAGCAAAACTCCCGAAGATCAACCAGACTGCAAAGGCGATGATCGCGACGACAATCACCGCCGGCACAAAATAAGCCGACACGACGTCCACAAGCCGTTGGATAGGAGCTCGTGAGCGTTGGGCTTCACCAACCATCCGAACGATCTGCGCGAGCAGCGTGTCACTCCCCACCTTCTCGGCTTTCATGACAAAACCGCGTCGGCCATTGATCGTTCCACCGATAACTTTATCGCCGACCGTCTTTTCGACCGGGATCGATTCGCCCGTCACCATCGACTCATCGACAGAAGTATCGCCTTCAAGAATCGCTCCATCGGTCGGAATCTTTTCGTTTGCCTTAACCCTCAAACTCGCTCCCATCTGCACATCTTTGAGGGCAATTTCGGCTTCGGAGCCGTCGTCGAAGACCACGATTGCAGTTTCGGGTGCTAGTCCGAGAAGGGCCTTGATCGCGCTCGAGGTCTGGCTTCTGGCTCGAAGTTCGAGAACCTGCCCGAGAAGAACAAGGGTTGTAATTACCGCAGCAGCTTCGAAATAAGCCGCAATCAATCCGGTATGTGCATTCCTCATCGAAGCGGGAAAAAAGTTCGGCAGGAATAAAGCGAAGAGGCTAAAGATATAGGCCGCTCCGGTTCCTATCGCGATCAGCGTGAACATATTCGGGCTAACATTTTTGACCGAAGCCCATCCCCGCTGGAAGAAAGGAAAACCGCCCCAAAGGACGACTGGCGTCGCAAGGACGAACTGTATCCAAATAGAAACGTTGGGCGAAATCATCTCGTGAAAGTTCGGCAGCATTTCCGCCATCGCCAGAGCAAAAACCGGAAGGGTCAATGCGGCGGAAATCCAGAACCTCCGGTTCATATCGATATATTCCGGATCGGGGGCATCATCAAGGGTCATCACCTTCGGTTCAAGTGCCATTCCACATTTCGGACAGCTTCCAGGACCTATCTGTACAACTTCCGGATGCATGGGGCAGGTGTATTCGACGCCCTTGCTCTCGGCATGAAGTTTTTCTTCCTTTTTCTCCTGGAGAAAGCTCGCCGGATTTTGTTTGAACTTGTTTAAGCAACCCGTCGAGCAGAAATAATAAGTTTCGCCCTCGAAATCATATTTTCCCGCAGACGTTTCTGCAGCGACCGTCATTCCGCACACCGGGTCAACCAGTTCTCCGTCAGGTGTAGCATTCATCTCTCCATGCGAAACGGTTTCTTTTTGTTCTCGTCCGATCTCGACAAAACCACTCGCGGGAACGCCCTGCGTCTGAGCGATAAATTTCTGCAAACAGCCTTTCGAGCAAAAATAGAAAGTCTCGCCCTCGTGCTTAAAACTTCCAGCCGCCGTCGCGGGATCGACGGTCATCCCGCATATCGGATCGATGAACTCGTCTTTGACTGTGATCTGTTTTCCGGTCCCTGTCATATTCCTTCTCCTTTACCCAAGCGTACGGATCTGCCTAACCACCGTTGCAACAACTCGACTGCTTCTTGTCAGTCGGATCTATAAATTTCTGCAGACAGCCGGCAGAGCAGAAATAGTAGGTTTCTCCATCCTGGGATAAGCTGCCGGCCGCGGTCGTGGGTTTAACTTCCATTCCGCATATCGGGTCAATAAATGTTTCGGTTGTAGTTGTTTGTATATCAGTCATATTTTTATCCTTCCTGTCATCAACAGTAGCGACAAGAACTATTCTACAACCTGTCAGCAGGGGTCAGGTCAAGCTCTATTTCTCGGTCTCGCTTACTGATTCGATCAAATGACAAACCGAGTCGCCTGTCGGCATTGAATTCTTCATTTTCGCCCAGTCTTTTAGAGCGTTTTCCATCTTGCGTTGAAGTTTCTGCATTTCTTTTATCTTGCGGCGATTGTCTTCGATCCGGCGGACTATGATTTCGCGCACCATTGGACACGGCGAAGTTCCATGCTTTGCCTCATCCAAAATATCGGCAACCTCGGCTAATGAGAATCCCAGATGCTTCGCTGCCTGGATAAATCGCACCCGAACCTTATCGGACGGCTGATACAATTTGTAATTGTTTTGGTGATTGCGCGATGGCTTCAATAAACCGATGCGAGTGTAGTGGCGCACGGTGTAAAGAGATACGTCAGCCTGGTTAGCCAAAACCGTTGCAGTCATCATTTGATTCAATTACTCCTCACCTACCGATTTTCCAACTCGTCTAGTTTCCTCTTCATCCAGTCGATCTCCCTTTGCTGGTCAGCGGAAATCGATTTGCACAATTCCGTGATTTCCGGTTCGCGAAGATTGGTGTTATCGCACATCAAGATCGCTCCTGCGTGATGGGGGATCATCGATTTCAAAAACTGCCGATCCGAAACCGCCGTCTGATCCCGAATCATAAACCAGAAGCCCGCGAGAGCGACAACACCGAATGCGATAATCGCCCAGTTGATTTTCTTCTTCGGATACATCCCTCCCATCAGAATGATTTCGATTAAGATCATCGGCGCGGTCATCAATCCCGCCATGTAAAACTGATTGACGCTGGGATAGACGTTGGCGAAGACATTGACCATTGCGTACATGAGTACATACATTGAGATGAAAGACAGCACTATCATCAGTCCAAAGCGAAGATAATGGCCCTCCATTTTCCCCTCTTGCATTTTCATCTTGCTGCCGTTATTCGTTTCTTCATGCTTTTTCATAATCCCCCTGATGTGAACATTCCAATACCGCTTGGAACCTCAATGCCGAATTCGTTGATGGTGAGCAACGAAAAAGCACCGGGTAGATCAATATCCGCCCCGGTGCTCTAGAATTTACTGTTCCGTGTATGCTTTCGGATCTGCGTCGAACTTTTCTTTACATCCCTGAGAACAAAAGTAATAGGTCTTTCCGTTGTGGTCAGATTGTCCGACAGTGTCCGATTCATCGATCTGCATTCCGCAAACCGGATCTTTTTGTGTAGCCATTTTTCCTCCTTGAATGGTTAGTCAGCATGCCTAAGCATTCAGAGTATCCGGCAAAAACGTCTTTGTTGCCGAAACCTTGCACCATGTAAAAGGTGCTTCGCGAATTTTCGATAACTCAGTTCTTTGTTGCCGCCTGTGGTGCCGGCTGCCTGCGCGGCGCGCTCGAATGCCAATGCACTATGAGCCATTTTCCGTCGCGTTTTTCCAGTACTGCGGTGCCGAGACCGCCGCTTTCAATTTTGCGTGTTCCCATGTCGGCAGCAAGGGAATATTTGAAAGTCGCCCAAGCGGTCTTGCCGTCAACTTTGACTCTAAGATCCGCAAACCCATATTTCGTGTTTTTGAATTCCTTTAGCTCAGGAGCAAGATGCGTGTTGCGATAGTCGTTCCAGCCGTAATTTGCGTGTCCGCTTTCAAAAACTGTAACGTCCTCGGTATTTGCCCAAATTTTGTCGAGGGCGGGTAGATCGCCATTTTCGATCGCCTTGGCTTCCCGCGTCAAAACGTCGGTTACAGCCTTTGCTTCATCTGTTTGCGCCAAGGTTGGTGCGGAGCCGATCACCATTGCGACTACGGAAAAGGCGACGGTGAAAAAAGATCTTTTTGTCATAATCGTCCTCCAACTGACTTAAAAAAATTCTATTCGCTCAAAACTGGTTTGGGCGAAAATGGTCCCGCTTCGTCTGACGTCTCGCCCTCCACGTCGCCCCATTCATTTTCGCCGCCGCCTGCGTCTCGTTCGGCTATAACACGCTCCGCACTCGCACGCCCCAATTTGTAAAATACTGCCGGGGTCACTATTTGATCCAATAGCGTAGATGTCAAAATACCGCCTAACACCACGACCGCTAATGGATGAAGTATCTCTTTGCCTGGAGCGTCGGCCGCCAAGATAAACGGAACAAGCGACAATCCTGCGGTCAGCGCGGTCATTAGCACGGGAACGAGTCTTTCGAGGCTCCCGCGGATGATCATCTTCTCGGTGAATCCCTCGCCCTCTTCTTTCATCAAGTGAAGATAATGAGAGATCATCATGATCCCGTTTCGCGATGTGATTCCGACCAGCGAGATAAAGCCGACCATCGTCGCGATCGAGAATACTCCTCCCGAAAGATGTAACGCCCAGACCGCACCTATCAACGCGAGAGGGATGTTTATCATGACCTGCAGCGCGACACGCCAATCGCCGAGGGCCTTTATTAGCAGAAAAAATATAGCGATGAGGGAGAATATCGTCAGCAACGAGAGCGTTCGAGTCGCTTCCTGTGTTGCCTGGAATTGGCCACCGTATTCGAGGAAATAACCTTCTGGCAGACTAACCTGAGAGCCGACGCGGGCTTGTATATCGGCGACAACCGAACCCAGATCGCGCCCGGCTACGTTCGCACCGATAACTATACGGCGTTTTGTGTCTTCACGGAGAATCTGGTTCGGGCCGGGAATATTTTCGATAGTGGCGACCGCAGAGATCGGGATCTGTGTTCCATTCGGAGCGTCGATCGTCACACTTTTGAGAGCTTCGAGGCTGTTACGCGACGCTTCATCAAACCGGACTACAACATCGTACCGCCGCGCTCCCTCTATGGCTTGTGAGACCGTTCGCCCGTTGAGAGCGGTTTCCAGTGTTTGCGTAACCTCGCCGGGTTGCAGCCCGTATTGTGCGGCTTTTGCTCGGTCCACATTAAAACGAACTTGCGGGATCAAGACCTGTCGTTCAATGGAAACATCCGTCGCCCCTTCGACGGTTTGGATCGTGTTGCGAATCTCCTCCGCTTTGGATCGCAGTGTCGTAAGGTCGTCGCCGAAGAGCTTAATGGCGATCTGAGCTCTAACACCAGACTGTAAATGATCGAGACGATGCGAGATCGGCTGCCCGACATTAGTTGTGACGCCAGGTACAACTGACAGTTTTTCGCGTATCTCAGCGAGTATCTCATCGCGTGTCCTGTCGGACTTTTTCAGATCGACGTCGATCTCTGTGTAATGAACTCCCTCCGCGTGTTCGTCGAGCTCAGCTCGTCCGGTTCGCCTTCCAGTAGAAATTACTTCCGGCACTTCAAGGAGAAGTCTTTCAGAGATCTGCCCAATCCGGCTCGATTCCGCCAGCGACGTCCCTGGCTGGGCCTGAACATTGATCGTCAGCGTTCCCTCGTTGAACTCCGGCAGAAATGAGGTGCCGACAAATGGCAGCGTTGCCATCGTCGCGACAAAGATTACAGCAGCGCCGACGATAACCTTGTACGGGTGCCGCAGTGTCCAATGCAGCAGTCGCCCATCGAAGGCTTTCAACCGGCGCACAACGAAGCTATCTTCGTGCTCACCGTCAGAGGTTCGAAAGAGATTCCTTATCCTGATCCATATTGACGGATTTTCATCTTCTTCATCGTTGATCTCGCTCCGCTTTTTCGCCTTTTTCTCATCCTTTCGCGTGAACATCTGCGGCAGAAGATAGGACGCGAGAACCGGCGTGACGGTCAGACTGACGAACAAAGACGCGACCAGAGCTGTAATGTACGCGAGGCCCAAAGGGGCAAGCAGTCGGCCTTCTACACCGGAGAGTGCAAACAGCGGAATGAATACGAGTGCAACAATGACCGTGGCGTAGATGATCGATGAGCGGACCTCGAGCGATGCATGATAGACAACCTCGAGGGATGGGCGGGGATTATCCAGAAGACGATTTTCACGCAGACGACGGAATATGTTTTCGATGTCAACGATCGCATCATCAACGAGTTCCCCGATCGCGACCGCAAGGCCGCCGAGGGTCATCGTATTCACGCTGATCCCGAAGGCGTAGAGAATCAGAAAAGTTACGATGAACGAGAGGGGAATGGCCGTTAACGTAATGAACGTAGTCCTAAAATTTAGTAGGAACAGAAACAGCACGATCGCGACCAAAATCGCGCCATCGCGTAATGCTTCAATGACGTTACCGATCGATGCATCGATGAAGTTTGACTGCCGGAAAAGATTTGGGTTGATCTCGATATCCGGTGGCAAGGTTCGTTGGAGTTCTGCTACCGCTTCGTCCACCTGTTTGGTCAGATCTTGCGTGCTTGCTCCGGGCTGTTTTTGAACAGAAACGATCACTGCTGGCTTGCCGTTGGTCCCCGCCTCGCCGCGTTTGATCTTCGCCCCGAACTCGACCGTTGCGACATCGCCTAGACGGATCGGAGTATTATTTCGATAAGCAACGACAGTTTCCTTGAATTCTTCGATCGAATAAAAGCGACCGAGATTTCGCACCAGATATTCCTGCGACTGGGCATCCACGAAACCGCCGGTGGAATTGATGTTCGATTTTTCGAGAGCCGTTGATACTTCCTCGATAGTAACGCCAAATTGTCTTAGCTTTTCAGGCGAAACAAGTGCCTGATATTGCTTCACTCCGCCGCCGATGGGTATCACCTGCGAGACGCCTGTGATCGTCAATAGCCTAGGTCGGATGGTCCAATCGGCCAAGGTCCTCAGCTCCAATGGGTCTGTCGTTCCATCCTTGCTCGATACGGCGATCAACATGATCTCGCCCATTATTGACGAGATGGGAGCGAGAAACGGCGAGACGCCCTGCGGCAATTGTTCCCGGGCTTCGATTATCTTTTCGGAAACAAGCTGCCGGTTGCGGTAGATGTCCGTGCCCCACTCGAACTCAACGTAAACGATCGACAGCCCGACGCCGCTCACCGAACGGACCCGTGAAACGCCCGGGACGCCGTTCATCACGGTCTCGATGGGGTAGGAGACCTGCGTTTCGACCTCTTCCGGGGCAAGGCCATTGGCCTCGGTCAGGATTGTTATAGTCGGTTTGTTAAGATCCGGGAAAACATCGACTGGCAAATTGAACGCGACGTAACTCCCCCAAACGAGCAAAAGCGCGGCGATCGCTACCACGATCAGCCGGTTATGCAGCGACCATTTTATTACTCCGTTAAGCATTTGAATCAGGCGGACACTAACGCTTATTTACTCCATTTTGACTTCCAATCCGCCATCATTTTGATCTCAGCTTCCTGTGCTTTGATGATCTGATTCGACAAAGTCTTGACCTCCGGGTGTTCGGCTTTAGTAAGAGCTTCTTTCCCCATAGTCACCGCGCCGGCATGATGGGCAGTCATCATGTCGACGAATGCCAGGTCAAACTCCTTGTCTTTCAAGCCAGTAAGTTTAGGCATATCCATTTTCATCGAATCAGCCATACCCGGCATTTCCATGTTCATCGAGGACGGTTTTCCCGCATACCAGTTATCGCGCCAGCTTTTCATCTGACCAATTTCCTTTTCCTGATCGGCGATGATCTGAGCTGCGAACTTTTTAAAGTCTGCATTTTGCGTTCTGCCGTCCACAAGCTTCGCCATGCTGACCGCTTCTCTGTGGTGCGCCGTCATGGTGTCGATAAACTGTAGATCGTAAGGCTGAGATGCCGCGTTCGGATCGCTCTTCATCTGGGAGTGATCCATCGACATGTTCGAGTTCATCGGCATCGAATTGTGATCCATGTTGTTCATGTTCACGGGCGAGTTCGAGTTCTTCATCACCGCGTTATGATTCATCGAATCGCTGTTACTCACCGGTCCGCCGCACGCTGCGAAAGCAACGGCCGCCAGACTCAACACGCCTGTTAAGATTGTTGTTTTCATTTTCTCCTCCCTTTAGCAGACCTAATTTAGTCGCTTACGATTATGCTGCCCTTGTACATGCCCATCCCGCAGGAAAATGTTATCTGCCCCGACGCAGATGGGATCAGACTGACAATAACGTCTTTGCCAACGGGCAAGTTTTTGCGGATCTTGCGACTCGGAAAAACAACTACGTTTCCGCAGTTATCATCATTGGCCCGGTTGAAAACTAAATTCAGCTTGTGGTCGGGCTCGACGTCGATCGAAGATGGGGAGAAGCCATTCTTGTCCACGCGAATCTTGACCGTACGGGTGTGAGCTTCGACGGCGTCCGTCACGAACACGAAAGCTCCGCCCGCAAAAATGACTACCGCCGTTAGTGCAAGAATTATTTTTAGTTTTCTCATTTGTTCCTTATTTGGATGTCTTACCAGTCTTCTATTTTTCACTCACGACGAGTTTGCCCCGGAGCATATCCATTCCGCAGGCGAATGCTATTTCGCCCGCCTCGGTCGGCGTAAACTCAACCAAAACCGTTTCACCTACGGGTAGTTTTTTCTTGATGTTCTGTTTGGTGAAAGCAACTTCGCCGCCACAATTGTCGGCGTCAGCACGATAGAACGCGAGCCTAACGGGCTCGCCTTTTTTCACCGAGACCGAAGAGGGTTCGTATCCGTCCGAGGACACCGTGATCAGGGTAGCTCCGGCCGGGACGTTGGCAGCCTTGATCGGTTCTGATATGCCCGCAGGCACATTTACGATAAACGGAACGCTGATCACCTTTCCGCCCCGCTGAAACTGTGCCCACAATTTGTAGAGTCCTGCTCGCGGAAATGTGGTATGGGCCGACACCTCGGATGCACTCGGTTTGCCGGAATCTTTTGAATCCTTGCCGTGAGCGTGCCCGTCGGCGTTATGATCCTTTGTCTTATCTCCGTCCATCTTCATCCCGTCCATCGATTCGCCTTTGGCCATTGGGTGGGCATGCACGAAATCGACCATGTCCTCGCTGATGATCACAAAATGAGCAAGCTCGCCCAGGTAATTCTGCAGATCGGTTGCTGGCTTTCCGCTAGCAGCATCGAAGGCGGCGAAATCAAGCATCAATTCCTTTCCGGCTTCTATCTTTTCGCTTGGCTTCATTGTCACCTTGAGGCCATCAACGGTTTTTTCGAACTTAGTATCCGCTACGAGAGCGACCTTTGACCGTTCGGCTCCAGAGACGTTCAAATCGATCCGTTCTACGACCTGTTTTGCGTTAGCGGGCGTGAAGTCCGCGTAAAGTTTGTAATCACCACCGTTCGGAAACGTGTGCTGCACTCGATAAGAGCCATCCTCGGATGGCTCGGGGTGCACATGATAGAACTCCGCAAGGTCCTTAGAGACGATCAGCAAGTGCATTGGCTTTTCATGCACGATCTGAAGATCCTTAAGTACAACGCCCTTTGAATCCTTTACAGTAAAAACCAAAGTTGCGCTCTCGTTGGATCTTATTTGTCCCGGCTCTGTCTTAAACTCGACCGTGTGGGTGGTGGCAGTTTCAACAGGCGCATTCCCCGAATTCTGGTTCGTGCCAACCGTCGCATTACTCGAGGTATTTTCCACGTTGCAGGCGGCGAATAAACCCGCCGCGAATGCGAAACCCATAACTGTTAACGGAAATACTATTGCTTTTCTAGTTTTCATCTTATTGATCTGCTGGCTGTGTCGTTCTTAATTGATAGATCCCTTCGATCACGACCCGCTCTCCTTCTTCTAATCCGGAAACGATCTCATAAAAATCCGCACCTTCGGCACCCAGAGCGATGCGTCGTCGCTCGAACGTTTCACCGCCGTCAAATACAAAGACAAATGCCTCACCCTGTTCGCGAACGACTGCCGACTTCGGGACTGCCAGTACCTGCCTGTTACCGCTGGTATCTATGGTGATCTCGATAAAGTTCCCGTCCCTGAGCCGATTAAAGGGATTTTTGACTTCGTAAATAACCGGCACTGTCCGTGTCTGATCGTTTACCGTCTGGCCAATAGAAACCAATCTACCGTCGCCGTCAGGGGTGCCGATCGTATAGACCTCACCTGCAAGAGCTGATGATGTAAAGCTGGCCCGCGTCGAATCGCGAACTATCGGCAAATCTTTTTCAAAGACCTGTGCTTCGAGCAGAACCGTTGACAAGTTAACTATGTTTAGCAATTCCGCTCCGCTCGCTACTTGCTGCCCGCTTGTCGCCTTAATCTGATCGATAATTCCGGTCACGGGTGCTAGCAGTGGGAAATTGCGGGAAGGACCCCGAACAGTTGGGACGCGAAAAATGTTCTGACCCGCTTGTGCCGCACGTATCTGGTCGCCCAACAGGCTGACCTGTTTATCTGCCGAGGTAATCTCGTCTTCGATAACCCTAACGGCCGTCTGGGCTTCCTCAACCCGCTTTCGAGGAACCGCTCCGACCTCAAGAAGGTTCTGCGATCTTCGAAGCTCCCGCTGAGCCTGTGCAAGACGCGTTCTGGCCTGCCCAGCGGCAGATCTACTTTGAGCCTGCTGCGACTGAAGGGCGAGCGCAGTATTTCGGAGCTCCAGTTTGCGTGCTTCAACTTCTCGCTGCTGGGCTTCGACTTCCAATCTCTGTGATTCAAGACCGGCCTGCCCGGACACGTCGAGCACTTGTTCAACAAAACCGATTTGTTCACCGCGGCCAACTGCCGAACCCAAAGATACTGACTGATTGAGCACGATCCTTCCGGGCACTTGCGCAGTGACAACTCCCTTCGCGTCCGGCCGCGCACGAACCACGCCCGTTGTTTTCAAACCACTCGTTATCTGTCGCGTATCGACTACCTGGGTCTTTATCCCGAATAAGAGCTGTGACTCCTTCGAGACGGTAATCGTCGCTCCTTTTGGTAATTCATTGACGGCGGCCGTTGAAAATGCGTCAAATGGGATAGCGGACGTTTCACGGGTCTGAGACGGCGGCAGAAGATACGCAAGAATAGCCGAGCTTAAAATAAACACCGCTACGAGAACACCAACGACCGGAGCGGCCCGCCTAAAACCATAAGTACCGTGAGCATTTCTTTTTCTCAGGGTGTATAAAATAACGGCTGCCGAAACTCCGCAAAGGACAAGCAGTACGAGAAGTCCGATCCAAAACGTCGTGCGGACGGGAGCCCGGGAAATTGTCACCGGAAAATCTGCGGAAAATGTTCTCTTGTCTTCTGTAGTTATTGAGAAGACTATTTTGAAATCCCCTGTGCCGTCGAAGCGGTAAGAGCTCCGGTAGACACCGGCAGCTTCTTCGCTTGTTGGGAGATTCTCGGCAACGGCAGAGCCATCCGCTCGTGTCACCCCTAGCAAAACGCTTGCCTTCTCGATTGGAAGAGGTCCCGATCCGAATCCGCCCTGAACGTTTTCGCTCAAAGAGACGAGCACGTGCACAGTCTCCCCTGCACGCGGATCTCCCGGCGACCGTTTCATGATCGCGCTCAACTGACCGCTGTCATTCTGTATATTACGCTCGGCGGTAATTGTTGAGACGGGGCCCGCTGCCGTCTGGTTTACCTGACCGGTGATTGAACTCGCCGAGAACAAAACCATGGCCGAGACTACGGCCAAGGTGCGAAATCCGAGCGTAAACTCTTTAGTTGACCAATACATTAGTGTGCGTGCGCCTTGCCGTATAGAGCCTGCATCGACAAAACGTCGATTCTTATCGCATCCGTGATGGCTTTCGCCTCATCTTCCTTTGCACCGTTTGGCTTGATGTCAGCTCCTAGAAGGAGATCGTCGTCATGGCCCTTTCCGGAAAATTGGCTGAGAAAACCAGCCGGCAGACCGTCAACCTTGATTTCCTTGATCGACGGGGAACCGTCCTTATTCTCGTAAACAACAACGATTTCCTTGCCCGCCGCCTTTACAAGTGTGACCGCTCCGATCTGCGTCCTAGCACCGTTCACGGTCGAGAATCCGGGGAAAGAGTGGTGATCTTTCTCAGATACTTTTCCGCCAGTGTCTTTTTCGATCGACGCAATTTGAGCATCGGTCAGCTCCTTGTGGAGAGCGGTAAACGTCGAAGCGGCGGGGAGTGCAGCCTTGACAGATGCCGGAATCTCATCGGCCTTCGCGGGAGCCGTATTGCTCACGGCGGACGTGTTCGCCGGTGCCTTATTCGCTACCGCAGTTGTGTTACCACTGGGGCTCGCGCCGCCGGAACACGCGAGCGAAACCAGACTTGCTGTAATAACAGCTCCGATTACTAATATTTTCATTTCTTCTCCTGTTGTATCTTTGTCGTAGTCAGTCCCAGGGAGGCTACTCGCAAAGCCTTTTCCTCGTCAAGCGTTTTCAAAAATTCTT
>JBFWWI010000001.1:1062500-1580816 GCA_050246275.1 Pyrinomonadaceae bacterium | reverse complement strand
CTCCGCTTCGCTATCCGAGAGGGCGGCCGCACCGTCGGTGCCGGCACCGTGTCCGAGGTCATTGAATAGGAAATAGTGGTCAGTGGTCAGTGGTCAGTGGTCAGCAAGACCAAACCCGACCACCGACAACCGGCCACTGATCACTGATTTTTATGTTGAACGAAAAAATCCGCATCAAGCTAAAAGCCTACGATCACCGCGTTTTGGATCAATCCACGCAGGAGATCGTCGATACGGCGAAGAGGACCGGAGCGAGGATCGCCGGGCCGATACCGCTGCCGACCGTCAAGAATAAGTGGACCGTGCTTCGCTCGCCCCACGTCGATAAGAAATCGCGTGAGCAGTTCGAGATCAGGACGCACAAACGCTTGATGGACATTCTGGACCCGACGGCGGAGACGGTAGATGCGTTGATGAGATTGGATCTGCCCGCGGGCGTCGATGTCGAGATCAAGGCATTTGGCAAGAACTAACCGATTTTGGATTTTTGATTTTGGATTTGGGATTGGTCTTACGGCCAGCTCTTCAATCCGAAATCGCAAATCCAAGATCCAAAATCGAAAGATATGATCAGTGGAATCATTGGTAGAAAGGTCGGAATGACGCAGATCTTTGCTGAGGACGGAACCGTAACGCCGGTGACCGTCATAAAGGCGGGGCCGTGCGTCGTCGTTCAGACGAAGAGCGCGAACGGTGCGGACGGATACAACGCCGTCCAGCTTGGACTGGTCGAAGAGAAACCGGTTAGGCTCAAAAACGTTTCGAAGCCGCTCCAGGGCCACTTTGAAAAGACGGGTGCCGGCACGCCGCCGACGCGTGTCCTTAAAGAGATCCGCCTCGCCGGGGAACCGGACGCAGCGGTCGGCGATCAGGTCAAGGTCGATGTCTTTGCGGACGGGGACAAGATCGAGGTCGTCGGGCGTTCGAAGGGTAAAGGTTTTGCCGGTACGGTCAAGCGTCACAATTTTGCACGCGGCCCGGAATCGCACGGTTCGATGAACGTGCGGCGGCCGGGTTCGATCGGACAATCGGCCTATCCGTCACGCGTTATAAAAGGAACGCGTTCGTCTGGCCACATGGGTGACGATCGGGTGACGGTCAAGGGACTGACGGTCGCCAAGGTCGATGCGGAAAATAACCTGTTGATGGTTCGCGGTGCAGTTCCGGGTGCGAACGGAAGCGTGGTTATTGTAAAGAAGAGCTAGCAGTCGGCGGTCGGCGGTCAGCAGTCGGAAGGACTGCTAACGGCTAACTGCTCACCGCTTACTCAAACGGAGAGAGAATTATGCCTACCGTAAAGGTTCGCAATTTGAAGAACAAGGAAGTCGGCGAGATAACGCTGTCGGATGCCGTTTTCGGTGCCGATCTGAACGAATCGCTGATCCATTCGGCGCTGATGAATTTTCGTGCCAATGCGAGGGCCGGCACGTCGGCGACGAAGACCCGCGGGAACGTCTCGGGTTCGGGCCGAAAGCTCTGGAAACAGAAAGGTACGGGACGGGCGCGTATCGCCTCGCTTCGCTCGCCGCTGTGGAAGGGCGGCGGCAACGTCCACGGCCCGCAGCCGCGCGACTGGTCGTACGATATGCCCAAGAAGATGCGCCGCGGCGCACTTCGCTCTGCCCTTTCGGAACGCCTGCGTGAGGGCAACCTGATCGTGATCGATGAGTTCGGGATCAGCTCGCCAAAGACGAAGGAGTTCCTTGCCGCACTTGCTCAGCTTGGGGCGGCCGCGAAGAACCTCGTGGTCGATTCGCTCGACAATGCGAACCTCGTGCTTTCGTCGCGGAACGTCAAGAAGACCAAGGTGACCAACAGCTACGGGCTGAACATCTACGACCTGCTCTATCACGAAAAGCTCTTCATCTCGAAAGCGGCGATCGAGGAGCTGAACCGGATACTGGATCCGGGAACGGAAAAGGCGGAAGAGCCGGCCGAAGAAAAGCCAAAGGCCAAACGGGCAGCCAAGCCGAAGGCCGAAGCCGCGGCCGATAGCGAGGCGAAGCCCAAACCGGCGAAGAAAGCCAAGGCCGAGCCGGCCGCCGAAGAGAATGCGGAGGTGACCGAGAATGAGTAAGTTGGACGTTTGGAATATTTTGAGATCGCCGGTCGTCACCGAAAAGAGCGTCATCCTGAAAGAGGATTCGACCGATGAGAATTCGGGCCGCAAGGCAGGCCAGGTGCTGACCTTTCGGGTCGATACCAAGGCGACAAAGACCGAGATCAAGGGCGCCGTCGAGGAGATATTCAACGTAAAGGTCTCGTCGGTGAGAACGGTCCAGTACGAGGGCAAGACGAAACGCCGCGGCCGCCAGGAAGGCCGCCGTCCGAATTGGAAGAAGGCCTACGTCACGCTTCGCAAGGGCGAGCCGATGGTCGATTACGCAGAAGCAATTTAGCAGTGGTCAGGGGTCCGTGGTCAGTGGTCAGAGAGGGCCACGCTGACCACCGGCCACCGGCCACCGACAACTGATATATGGGAATCAAGAGACTAAAACCGACTTCACCGGCACGCCGCTATCAGACATATCTGACGCGCGACGATCTGACGCCGGGAGCAACACCCGAGAAATCGTTGCTCGAGCCGAAGAAAAGAATTTCGGGCCGCAACAATGACGGCCGGATCACGGTCCGGCGGCGCGGCGGAGGCCACAAGCGTTTTTACCGCGTGATCGATTTCAAGCGTGACAAGACGGGCATTCCCGGACGCGTCGCGCAGATCGAGTACGACCCGAACCGCTCATCGCACATCGCGCTGATAAGCTATCTCGACGGAGAGAAGCGGTACATCATCGCTCCGGTCGGGTTGAAGGTCGGAACGCAGGTGCTGAGCGGCGAAGAGGCCGACATCCTGCCGGGAAACGCCCTGCCGATCAAGAACATCCCGCTCGGTACGGAAGTTCACAACATCGAGCTGCGGCCCGGAAAGGGCGGACAGATGGTGCGTTCGGCCGGCGGCTTTGCACAGATCGTCGCAAAAGAGGGCGATTACGCACAGCTGCGAATGCCATCGGGTGAGGTCCGGCGGGTTCCGGTCGTCTGTATGGCGACGGTCGGCCAGGTCGGCAACACCGAGCACGAGAATGAATCGCTCGGCAAGGCAGGCCGCAACCGCTGGAAGGGAAAACGCCCGAAGGTACGCGGCGTCGCGATGAACCCGGTCGATCACCCGCACGGCGGCGGCGAGGGCAAGACCTCGGGCGGACGCCATCCGGTAACCCCCTGGGGCCAGCCGACACGCGGATACAAGACGCGACGCAATAAGCGCACGACCAATATGATCGTGAAAGACCGGAGGAGGAAGTAATTCCAAATTCCATATTCCAGATACAGCATCTGGAATCTGAAATCTGAAATTTGAAATTTTGTTATGCCACGTTCATTAAAAAAAGGGCCGTTCATTGATCTCAGCCTGCAGAAAGCTTTGGCGAGGATCGCCGAGACGGGAAAGAAGCCGCCCGCAGTAAAGACCTGGTCGCGCCGCTCGACGATCTCTCCGGATATGGTCGGACTGACATTCGGCGTGCATAACGGCAAACGCCACATTCCGGTCTTCGTGACCGAGAATATGGTCGGCCACAAGCTGGGTGAATTCTCGCCTACACGGACGTTCAAGGGGCATCCGGGAACGAAAGCGGAGAAGATGGCGAAGAGGAAGTAAGCAGTCAGCAGTCAGCAGTCAGCAGTCAGCAGTCAGTTAGGATCTTACTGCTTACGGCTCACCGCTTACAGCTCACCATAAAGAATATGGAAGCGATAGCAAAGACAAGACATTTGAAGGGAAGCCCGCGAAAGACGCGGCTCGTGATCGATATGATCCGCGGCGAGAACGTCTCGCGAGCTCTTGCGATCCTGAAATTCACGGACAAGCGGGCGGCCGATCCGATCGAGAAGACGCTCAGGTCGGCGATCGCGAATGCGACCTATCTCGCCGAGCAGCAGAATATCGCCGTCGATCCCGACGATCTGTGGGTAAAGACCTGCTTCGTGGATATGGGCCCGACGAAGAATCGCCGGCGAATGCGGCCCGCTCCGCAGGGGCGTGCCTATCGCGAGCAGCGTCACTATTGCCACATCACCATTCAGGTGACGAGCGAAGAGAAGCCGAAGACCGAAAAGGAACTTAAGGCCGAGGCGGCCAAGGCTCGAAGGGCCGCTGAGACGCCGAAGAAAAAGGCTCCGGCAAAGAAGGCCGCGGCTCCAAAGGCCGAGAAGAAGGCGAAGCTTGTCGAGGCCGAGAATTTGACCGCCGATGCTCCCGAAACGCCGACCGTTGAGACGGTCGTTACGGATACGCCGGCGGCGGAGAATGTAGAGGCGGCGGCTGCGGAAGTTGACGCGAACGTTGCTGATGCGAAGAATGCTTCGACCCACGCCGAGGCCGAAAGCAACGCCACGAAGCCGGCCGATGCGGTGATGGAAAGGAATAACGAGGATCTGGAAAGGCAGTAAAACAATGCGGACAGGAATGTCCGCGTTCCGAAAGATATGGGACAGAAAGTACATCCATACGGCTTTAGGGTCGGATACAACAAAGATTGGCACTCGCACTGGTACACCAAGGCCGACTATGCAAAGTTCCTTGCCGAGGACCTCGAGCTGAAGCGTGAGCTGAAAAAGAAATTTGCCGGCGGCGGAGTCTCGCACATCGATATCGAGCGTGCGGCGACCCGGATGAAGATCATCATCTACACCTCGCGTCCGGGCATCATCATCGGCCGCAAGGGAGCCGAGATCGAAAAGCTTCGCGAAGACCTTTCGCGGAAGACGGGCCGCGAGGTGCTGGTATCGATCCAGGAAGTACGCCATCCGGAACTGAACGCCCAGCTTCAGGCCGAGAAGATCGCCCAGCAGCTTGAAAAGCGTATCGCCTTTCGGCGTGCGATGAAGAAGACGATGGAAGAATCCATCCGCTTCGGTGCACAGGGTATCAAGGTAATGATCTCAGGCCGTCTGAACGGGGCCGAGATCGCGCGGACCGAGTGGTCGCTCGAGGGCCGCCTGCCGCTGCACACGCTCCGCTCGGATGTGGATTACGGTTTTGCCGAAGCACTCACGACATTCGGGATCATCGGCGTGAAGGTTTGGATCTACCGCGGTGAGATCCTCGATCCGAAAGCATCGATGGCCCGCGGAACGACGACCGACCCGATGAACGAAGTAAAGGTACAGCGCGGAGCCGGCCGCGGAGACCGCCGGCCGCGTCGCGACGACCGTCGATAATGAATAGTGAATAGTGAATAGTGGATAGTGAATAGTGAATAGTGAAGGAATGGTTTGCTGGTGCTGACCACTGACCACTTGGCCACTTGGCCACTGACCACTGACCACCGACAACTGGAGAAGAAGTTATGTTGATGCCGAAAAAGGTGAAGCACCGTCGAGTGATGAAGGGACGCATGCGCGGAAAAGCAACGCGCGGCGAGAACCTCGACTTCGGCGACTTCGGTCTGAAAGCATTGGAAGCGGGCTGGATAACGGACCGCCAGATCGAAGCGGCCCGTATCGCAATGACCCGTCACGTAAAACGCGGCGGAAAGATCTGGATCAGGATGTTCCCGGACAAGCCGATCACTAAGAAGCCGGCTGAAACGCGTATGGGCTCCGGTAAGGGTGCTCCGGACCACTGGGTCGCGGTCGTCAAACCAGGCCGCGTGCTCTATGAGATCCAGGGCGTCGATATCGAACTCGCGCGTGAAGCATTCCGCCTTGCGGCTCAGAAGCTTCCGATCAAGACGAAATTCGTGTCGCGTGCAGACCTCGAAGGAGGCATTGTCTAGAAATGAAAGTTAAGGAACAGTTGGACCAACTGCGTGAAATGAACGTTCAGGAGTTGAACGATCAGGCAGACGCCCTGAAAGAATCGCTCTTTCGCCTGAAGTTCAGAAAGGCGCTCGGTGTGGGCGAGGTCGTCAATGACATTCGCCGGGAAAAGAGGACGCTGGCGAGGGTTTACACCGTGCTCGGTGAAAAGGAAGAGGCCGCGAAATAGCGGCAGTTTAAGAAAATGCCTAAGAACATAGAAGAAGGAACCGAAGCTGTAGAGACGCAGGCTGAGAATACTGAGGAAACGTCGGTCGTCGACACGGTCGTAGAGGCGGTGACCTCCGCAGCCGAAGCGGTCGTCGAGACCGTGAGCGCGGGTGCGGCGGCGGTGGCCGATGCGGTCGGCGGCTCGGAAGAACCGGGCAAGGTCAAGAAAGGGAAGCGGGCCGAGCGGATCGGCGTCGTCTCTTCGGACAAGATGACCAAGACGGTGGTCGTCAACGTGGATCGTCTGGTAAAGCACCCGATCTATCGAAAGTACGTTCGCAAACGCAAGAAATTCATGGCGCACGACGAGATCGGAGCGAAGATCGGCGATAAGGTGCGGATCATGGAGACGCGGCCGTTGTCGGCACGAAAACGTTGGCGCGTGGTCGAGATCATTCAGAAGGCGGCGGTTTAGTTCAAGGTTCAAGGTTCAAGGTTCAAAGTTCAAAGTGGAAACATTGGACGATGAACATTGAACTTGAAACTCGAACGGAGTGAAAAAGTTATGATTCAGATGCAGACATCTTTGGCGGTCGCTGATAATTCAGGGGCCAAGCGTGTGGTGATGATCATGCCCATCGGGGGATCGACCGCGAAGATCGCACGCCTCGGCGACAAGATCAAAGTCACTGTGAAAGAGGCCGCTCCGGACGGTACGGCGAAAAAGGGAAAGGTTTACAACGCCGTGATCGTGCGTACGCGGAAAGAGGTTCGCCGTAAGGACGGTTCGTACATCCGCTTTGACGAGAATGCGGCCGTGCTGATCAAGGACGACGGTACGCCGATCGGCACACGCGTATTCGGGCCGGTCGCACGTGAGCTTCGCGAAAAGAATTTCATGAAGATCGTTTCGTTGGCGCCAGAGGTCATCTAGGCAAAGTTGAGCGTATCGCCCTTGCTGACGCGCGGGCTTGTGCAGGGAAAAGAAATGAAAACGGTTAAGACAGGAACAGTAAAGAGCAAGATCAAGCGCGGCGATCAGGTCGTATTCATCGCGGGCAAGGAATACAACCGCTACGACAGCGCCGGAAAGCGGCAGCCGTATCGCGGCCGCGTGATCGAGGTAGATGCCCGTAACGGGAAGGTGAAGGTCGAGGGAGCGGCGATCGTAAAGCGTCACCAGAAGCCGGTACCGCAGCTAAACCGCGAAGGCGGCATCATGGAGCGCGAAAGCTGGGTGAGCATCTCGAACGTAGCGGTCGTCGACCCGGAGACGGGCAAACCGACCCGCATCCGCTATGAGATCAAGGACGGGAAAAAGGTCCGTGTGGCGAAAAGCGGAAAGGTGATCGCCGACCCGGACGTCTTTGGAAAGAAAGAGCCGAAGAAGGAAAAAGAAGAGAATACCGAAGAATAGGTTTGAAGTTTGGAAACGCTGATATGGTTCAAGGTTCAAAGTTCAAGGTTCAAAGTTCAAGGTTCAAGGTTCAAAGTTCAGAGTTCAAGGTTCAAGGTCGGGGGACGCGGAAGGTTGAACGAAGAAGCTGGAACGCTGAACTACTAAGGCGAGACCCAAACGAGGAAGCATCAAACAATGGCTAGATTGAAAGAGAAGTATAAGAAAGAGATCGCCGGTGCGCTGGCGAAGGAATTCGACATCAAGAATCCGATGGCGGTCCCGCGCGTCACAAAGGTGATCGTGAACATGGGGCTCGGCGAGGCAAGCTCGAACGCCAAGATACTCGATACAGCTACCGAAGAGCTGCGGGCGATCACCGGACAGAAGCCCGTGATCACAAAGGCAAAGAAATCGATCGCCGCCTTCAAGCTTCGCCAGGGAATGAACATCGGCGCGATGGTAACGCTCCGCGGCGACCGGATGTACGAATTTCTCGACCGTCTGATCTCGGTTGCCTTGCCGCGTGTACGCGATTTCCGGGGCATCTCCGGCAAGGCGTTCGACGGCCGCGGCAACTATACGCTCGGCGTCCGCGAGCAGCTTATATTTCCGGAGATCGATTTTAACAAGGTCGATAAGACGCGGGGAATGAACATCTCCATCGTCACGACCGCTCAGAACGACGAGCAGGCACGCTCGCTTTTGAAAGCATTGGGGATGCCCTTTAGACAGTGACCAGTTGTCAGTGGACAGTGGCCAGTTTTGGGCCGATGTCAGGCCACTGACCACCGACCACGGACCACTTTTTAGAAAGTTATGGCAAAGATCAGTAAAGTAGTAAAGAACAACGACCGCAAACGAATGGTATCGCTTTGGGCGGAAAGGCGTGCGGCGGCAAAGAAGGTGATCAACAACCCGAGATCGACCCCGGAAGAGGTCGATGCCGCCGTGGTCCAGCTTCAGAAGATGCCGCGCGATGCGAGCCCGATCCGCGTGCGGAACCGCTGTTCGCAGACGGGACGCCCGCGCGGATTCGTCCGCAAGTTCGGCATCTCGCGCGTAGCACTCAGAAAGCTCGCACTCGAAGGGCAGATCCCGGGCGTAATGAAATCGAGCTGGTAAGTTTTTGAACGAAAGGCTGCGGAAGGCGGAATTGGCCGAACCACCGCAATATCAATACGGAGTAAAAGAGAAATGACAGATCCAATAGCCGACATGCTGACGCGAATTCGCAACGCCATCGCTGCGAACCATCCGCGTGTTGACATCCCTGGTTCGAAGCTAAAGATGGAGGTCGCCCGAATCCTGAAGGAAGAGGGTTACATCAATAATTTCACGACCAAGGGCGAGGGGATCAAGTATATGATCCGCATCTTTTTGCGCTACGACGCGAAAGGCACCTCGTCTATCACGCATCTGTCGCGGGTATCGCGGCCGGGCCGTAGGGTCTATGTCGGTGCGGGCGAGATACCGAGGGTGCTCGGCGGATACGGGATCAACATCGTCTCGACCTCGCAGGGTCTGATGAGCGGAAAGAAGGCCCGCAAAGAGAACGTCGGCGGCGAGATCCTGGCGGAAGTCTATTAATAGTGAACAGTGAACAGTGAGCAGTGAGCAGTGAGCAGTGAACAGTGAATAGTGAATAGTGAATAGTGAACAGTGAAGAGTGAAGAGTGAGAGATCACTTGGCGTTCGCCGCTGAACACTTGGTAAAAGAATATGTCACGAGTAGGAAAGAAACCGATCACGATCCCGTCAGGCGTCAGCGTCTCGATCGGAGATTCGAAGCTGGAAGTGAAAGGGCCAAAGGGAACCCTGAGCACGCCCATTCCGGAAGGAGTCACCTTCAAGCAGGAGGACGGGACGCTCGTCGCGGAGCGTTCAAGCGACGACCAGGCCGCGTTTCACGGATTGGCGCGTGCCCTTGCAAATAATGCCGTGGTCGGCGTGACCGAGGGTTTTGAAAAGAAACTTGACGTCGTCGGCGTCGGATACAAGGCGGATGTTCAGGGCAAAAAGATCGTATTCGCGCTCGGTTACTCGCATCCGGTCGAATATGTGCTGCCCGACGGCATCGAGGCAAAGGCCGAACGCGTGAACACAAAGGCCTCGATCAACCAGTATCAATTGACGCTGACGCTCACGGGCATCGACAAGCAGAAGCTCGGGCAGGTCGCGGCGGAATTGAACCGGCTGAGAAAGCCCGACGCATATAAAGGCAAAGGCGTGCGCTACGCGGACAAGTTTTACAAGTTGAAGCCGGGCAAGACCGGCAAGTAGAAATTTCGGATTGGGATCGCGGAATGCGGATTGATTTGGTTTCGCATCGCACCCATTGAATTTGCGGTACTGAGTGCGGAGCGATCTTCAATCCGAACTCCAAAATCCGCAATCCAAAATCAATATGGCACAGAATAGCAGAGCAAACATTCGGCGGGCGGTGCACGGCCGCATCAGGAAAAAGGTCCGCGGCACTTCGGATCGTCCGAGGCTTGCCGTTTACCGGAGCCTGAATCACATCTATGCACAGGTGATAGATGACGACAACGGGAAGACGCTGGCGACCGCATCGACGACCGAAAAGGCGCTTGCGGGTTCGACCGGCGGAAACGTCGAGGCCGCCCAGCGGATCGGAAAAGCGATCGCCGAGCGGGCGATAGCGGCGGGCGTCGCAAGCGTTGTCTTCGATCGCGGCGGTTATGTGTACCACGGACGCGTCAAGGCATTGATCGATGCGTCGCGACAGGCCGGACTGAACAAGAACGAGGCCGCCGGCGGCGAGCCCGAAGCATCAACGGAAGATAACAGCAATGAAAGCTAAACAGAGAATTTCTGCGAGCGGATTGATACTCAAGGACCAGTTGATCTCGATCAACCGCGTGACCAAGGTAGTAAAGGGTGGTAAGAACATGTCGTTTGCCGCGCTCGTGGTGGTCGGCGATGAGTCTGGCCACGTCGGGTTCGGTACCGGCAAGGCAAAGGAAGTTCCGAACGCGATCAAAAAAGCGGTCGAGGCCGCCAAGAATAACTTGATCCGCGTACCGCTCATCGACGGCACGCTCCCGCACGAGATGATCGGCGAGTACGGGGCGGGCCGCGTTCTGCTAAAGCCGGCCGCTGAAGGAACCGGAGTGATCGCGGGCGGTGCCGTTCGACTTGTGCTCCAGGCTCTCGGCGTTCACAACGTCCGGACGAAGATCCTCGGCTCGAGCAATAACCATAACGTCGTCCGGGCCACATTCAACGGATTGACGCGGATGAAGGACCCGATCGAAGTGGCGCGGCTGCGCGGGAAACAGGTTGAGGAATTGGTTTAAGCTTTGAGTGCGCGATATCTGGGCAAACTTTTGTACGCGATAAATCGCGCACTCTGAACAAGAGATCATGGCAAAGAAAGAAGAAAAAACTGACGGCGGAACGATCACGATCCAGTACTATCGCAGCTCGATCGGCTATGCGAAGAAGCAGAAGGAGATCGTCAAGGCCCTGGGGATTACGAAACTTAACCAGAAGGTGACCCGGCCGGACAATCCGGCGATGCGCGGCATTGTTGCAAAGGTCCCGCACCTGCTCCGTATCGTCGAATAGGTATTTTGCACCGCAGAGGCGCGGAGACCGAGGAGAGTTTCACGAATGGATCCTCGGCGACTCGGCGTCTTGGCGGTTTGATAAAGTTTCAAGAGGAACGAAAATGGCACTTTCACTCAATAATTTGAAGCCGGCCCCGGGATCGACCCACAAGAAAAAGCGTGTCGGCCGCGGTCCGGGTTCGGGCCTTGGAAAAACGTCGGGGCGCGGCCACAAGGGACAAAAGTCGCGTTCGGGCTACAGCAGCCGTCCGGGATTCGAGGGCGGGCAGATGCCCCTGCAGCGGCGCCTTCCGAAGCGCGGTTTCACGAACATCTTCAAGAAACAGTGGATCGAGATCAGCCTTGCAAAGATCGAGGCGAATTTTAACGCCGGCGACGAGGTAACGCCCGAGATCCTGCACGAGCGCGGCCTGATCAAAAAAGCGAAGCACGACCTTGTGATCCTTGGAAATGGCGATGTTTCAAAATCGCTGAAGATCTCGGCTCATCGCTTTACCAAGACCGCCAAGGATAAAATAGAGAAAGCGGGTGGATCGGCTACGGAGATCGTGAAAGCGGCAGAAGCCGCGGCCTAGTTCGCGTTTAGGGGCGGGCTTTCCCGCCATTCGAAAGCGGTACACTGACCGCTCTAAACGAAGAAATTGTTCCAGGGAATCATATGGAGAAGTTCTTTAGCGCCGTCCAGAATATGTTCAAGATCCCCGAGCTTCGCACTCGGATCTTTTTCACGCTGGGCATGCTCGCCATTTATCGCTTCGGCGCGCACGTAGCGGCCCCGGGGATCAACAAGCCCCAGCTCGAACGCGTATGGAACGAGGTCGCCGGTACGCTGCTCGGTGTGCTTGACCTGTTTTCGGGCGGAAACTTTCGGACCATCTCGGTCTTCGCCCTCGGCGTCACGCCGTACATCACCGCATCGATCATAATGCAGCTCATGCCGGTGCTCTCGCCGGCTGTCAAAAAGATACAGGAAGAAGGCGAGGTCGGGCGGCAGAAGCTCAACCAGTGGACCCGCTATCTCACCGTTGTCCTGTGTTCCGTACAGACGTTCTTTGTCGCGACGTGGCTGAGCCGAAATGCGATCATCCCGGATACGTGGCCCGCTACGTTAATGATCGTCGTGACGCTTACGACCGGAACGGTCTTCGTAATGTGGCTCGGCGAACAGATCACCGAAAGGGGCGTCGGGAACGGCATCTCGCTGCTCATCTTTGCAGGTATCGTTATCGGGCTGCCTCAGGCGGTCCTTCAGGTTCGCGAACGGATCGGTACGGGCGACGCGATGCAGACGCTCGGGGTCATCTTCCTCGTGGCCATTTTGATCGGATTGATCGCACTCGTAGTCTATGTCGAATCGGCGCGGCGAAAGATAGCAATCACCTACGCCAGCAGACGCGTAGGCGGACAGACGTTTCGCGGCCAGGAGACCAGCCTGCCGCTGAAGATCAATATGGGCGGCGTCATTCCCGTGATCTTCGCATCGTCGGTCCTTGCGATGCCGCAGACGCTGTTCGCGGCGTTTCCGCCGGCTCAGGGCGACACGACATCGGCCTGGGCCCAGATCTTTAATTTCTTTCAGCAGTTCCGGGGCGGCGATCCGTACTACGAACTGGTGTTCATATCGCTGATCGTGATCTTTACATTCTTCTATATCACGATCGTGTTCAATACGGACGAGGTCGCGGACAACCTTCGCAAACACGGCGGCTTTGTGGCGGGCATACGGCCCGGAGCACCGACCGCGGAATATCTGAACTCTATTCTCACGAGGCTGACGACCGTAGGTGCGTTGTACCTCGCATTCGTTGCGTTCGTGCCACAGATCCTGCTGAGCGGTTTCAAGGTCGCTCGCCTGCCCTTCATCGGTGACAGGCTCGATGCGTTCCTGACGGCGACGCCGGGTTTGAGCTGGATACCGACCGGCATGGGCTATCAGTTCTTCTTTGGCGGCACCTCGCTTCTCATTCTGGTCGGCGTCGCGATGGACACCGTATCTCAGATCGAAGCTCAGCTCGTAATGCGGAATTACGAAGGGTTTTTGGGTGCGGGCTCGCGACTTCGCGGCCGCCGGAACTAATATTTGAACCGCGGAGACGCAGAGTCGCAGAGATCGGGAGACCTATTCGTTTCGCCTTCTCTGCGTCTTAGCGTCTCAGCGGTGAGTTTGGATCAATGAATAAGATCATCGTTCTTATCGGGGCACCGGGTGCCGGAAAGGGAACTCAGGCGAGGCTCTTGCAAGAACGCCGCGGAATTCCGCAGATCTCGACCGGAGATATGTTCCGCGAGATGAAGACGCTCGACTCGCCGCTCGCCCTCGAGGTGCAGGCGATAATGGCTTCGGGCAAGTTGATCTCGGACGACCTTACATACAAGATCGTGCAGGACCGGACATCGCGCGACGACTGCCGAAACGGCTATATCCTCGACGGATATCCGCGGACGGCGGTCCAGGCCGAACAACTTGAGACGCTCGCGGCCGAGCAGACGAAGGTCATTCAGGCGATAGAGATAGATGTTCCGCGCGAGGAGCTGATCCGGCGACTTACGGGACGCCGTTCGTGCCCGGTATGCGGCGAGATCTATAACGTCTATTCCAAACCGCCGAAAGACGATGGCCGCTGCGACCTTCATCCGGAGGCGGTGCTGCAGCATCGAGCGGACGATAACGAAGAGAGTGTCGCCACGCGGCTTGCGACCTACGACGAATTGACAAGTCCTTTGATCGATCATTATAAACGCTCGGGCCGGCTCACAAGGATCGACGGCACCGGCAGCGTCGAGGAGATATACAGCGAGATAGACCGACTGGTGTAGCTTCGAGAGAAAAGTGTTTGGAAATGCGACGATCGGCGGGATATTTAGTTCGACGACCCGCTTCTTGCTCGGCAAAAGGATGATAATCGCGAAATCGCAGAAAGAACTCGAAAAAATGCGTGCCGTCGGCGAGTTGATCGCCGAGGTGCGAGAGGCCCTTCGTGCGATGGTGCGACCGGGAGTGTCGACACTCGAACTGAATTCGGCTGCCGAGAAAATGATGCGGGATGCCGGAGCGATCCCGACATTTATCGGGTACAAGCCGCACGGCATGGTGCCGTTCCCGTTCGCGATCTGCGCCTCGCCGAACGACCAGATCGTTCACGGATTCTCCACCGATACTCCGCTCGTCGAGGGCGATATCATCTCGCTCGACATGGCCTGTACCCTCAATGGGTTTGTCGGCGATACCGCGATAACGGTGCCGGTCGGCGAGATCAGCGACGAACTGAAACGTCTTATCCGCGTGACCGAGGAGTGTCTCGCCCTCGGTATCGAACAGTGCCGGCCAAACAAGCGGATCGGGGATATCGGCGCCGCGATCCAGGAGCATGCTGAAAAGCACGGCTACGGCATCGTGAGGGATTACACCGGCCACGGCATCGGCCGCTCGATGCATGAGGCCCCGCAGATACCGAATTACGGGCGAGCCGGAACGAAAGAGCGGATCAGGGCGGGATATTGCTTCGCGATCGAGCCGATGCTTAACATCGGAACGCCGGAAACCAGAACGCTGGACGACAAATGGACCGTCGTCACCCGTGACGGGAATCCGTCGGCCCATTGTGAGCATACGATCGCGGTCACACTTGACGGCCCTGAGATACTTACGCTTACCAGTGAACAGAAGCGGGAAAGAGGCCAGAGTGCGGCACCGAAAGTTGCTGCGCATACTTGAAAAAGGGCGAGTATTGGTCTATCATTAGAAGTTTGTCCAACTTGGACACACATTGCACTTTAGAGCGTATGTCCAAATATGTCTAAAGAAGAAGCGATAGAGGTCATGGCCACCGTGCTCGAGACCCTTCCCAATGCGATGTTCAAGGTCGCTGTAGATGAGAACCAGCATCAGGTCCTGGCTCACATCTCGGGCAAGATGAGGAAGAATTTCATACGGATACTTCCCGGCGATAAGGTGCTGGTCGAGCTTTCGCCGTACGACCTGAATCGGGGGCGGATCACTTACAGATACAAGTAGATCCGCTTATGACATTTGCCGGCGGCATGCCGGTATGGCGGTGACAGTTATGAAAGTACGTCCATCAGTAAAGAAGATCTGCGACAAATGCAAGGTGATCCACCGAAAGGGTGTGGTGCGCGTTATCTGCGATAATCCGAAGCATAAGCAGCGTCAGGGATAAAGGAGATTGCGGATCGCGGAATGCGGAATGCGGATTTGAAATCCAAGATCTGAGATCCAAGATCCCAAATTAAAGATTATGGCTCGTGTAGCAGGTGTAGATTTGCCGCCCAATAAAAGGGCAGAGATCGGTTTGACGTATATATATGGCGTGGGACGTTCGCGCGCCAGCGAGATACTCGGCAAGGCCGGAGTCGACGGCGGAGCAAAGATCCGCGATCTGAGCGAGGAAGAGCTTAATAAGATCCGCACCGTGCTCGATTCCGAAGGCGACATCGAGGGCGACCTGCGTAAGCGCGTGCAGATGGATATCAAGCGTCTGATGGACATCGGGTGCTATCGCGGCCTGCGTCATCGCCGCAGCCTGCCCGTCCGCGGACAGCGAACTTCGACCAACGCACGCACCCGCAAGGGCCCGCGCAAGGCGGCAGTCGCCAAAAAGAAGGCACCGGGCAAGAAGTAGTGGACAGTGGTCAGTGGACAGTGGACAGTGTTCAGAAATATCACCGGCCACTGACCACCGAACTCACCGGCCACTGACCACCGAACACTGACCACTGTTAAGAATATGGCTAAAGCAGCAGCAAAGAAAAAGACCTTTAAGAAGAAAGAGCGAAAGAACATTCCGTACGGGATCGTGCATATTTCGGCATCTTTCAATAACACGCTTATTTCGATCACCGATACGCAGGGCAATCTTGTGGCCCAGTCGTCCTCTGGTGCCCGCGGTTTCCGCGGATCGCGAAAAGGGACGCCCTTTGCCGCGCAGCAGGCAGCCGGCGAGGCGGCCCGCAAGGCCACCGAAGCAGGGATGCGTGAGGTCGATGTTCGCGTAAAGGGGCCGGGCGGCGGCCGCGAGTCGGCCATAAGGGCGATCGCACAGGCGGGCATCCGCGTGAACTCGATCCGCGACACGACGCCGATCCCGCATAACGGCTGCAGGCCGCCAAAGCGGCGACGAGTTTGAGAAATATTCCAGATCTCGCATTCCGGATCCGTGATCGTTGATCTGGAATATGGAATTTGGAATTTGGAACTTGGATCTTATTTATCATCGAAAGGACGAAGGGTCGCTGACCTGTAAACTTTTCCGCTAATTTGAGCGGAGGCAGAAAATACTATGGCTAGATATAGAGATGCGGTGTGCCGGCTGTGCCGCCGCGAAGGTGGAAAGTTATTCCTCAAGGGCGATCGCTGCTTCAAACCTTCTTGTGCGATCGAAAAACGCGGTACCAACCCTCCGGGCCAGCACGGTGCTGCCCGCCGCAAGATGCTTGCCGGTTACGGCCAGCAGCTTCGCGAAAAGCAGAAAGTAAAGCGAATTTACTTTATCCTCGAAAAGCAATTCCGGAATTATTTCGAAAAGGCCCTTCGCCAGAAAGGCGTGACGGGCGAAAATCTGCTTTTCATGCTCGAGAGGCGGTTGGACAACGTCGTTTACCGTGCCGGTTTTTCGACGTCGCGACGACAGGCCCGTCAGATCGTCAATCACGGCCACATCGAAGTGAATGGGCGAAAGGTGGATATTCCATCCTTTCAGGTCAAGGTCGGTGACGTGATCACGGTCAAAGACAAGAGCACAAAGAACGTTCACGTCGAAGGCGCATGGTCGACGGCGGCCGGCCGCGGACGTCCCGCATGGATCGCTCCCGAGGGTAAGGACCTTTCGGTCGCCATCTCGGCCATGCCGACACGGCAGGACATTGACGGCAATATCAACGAACAGCTTATCGTTGAGCTTTACAGCAAATAGTAACTGAGGGCTGGCTGAAGTATCCGGGTCAAGAGAGTTCGTTCTTGCTTGCTCGATCCGGGGACAAAGCCAGCCCGTGACCCGTTTTAAAAAAGAACAAATATGACACAGAGCAACAACTGGACAAATTTTCAAATGCCGGGCCGGCTTAATGTCGAGTCAGAAACGCTTACCGACCGCTATGGCAAGTTTTACGCACAGCCGTTCGAACGCGGTTTCGGTACGACCATCGGAAACTCGATCCGCCGGGCATTGTTGTCGTCGATCGAGGGGGCGGCCGTCACTGCAGTAAAGATCGACGGTGTGGAGCACGAATTTTCGCCGATCAACGGCGTGGTCGAGGATGCGACGGACGTGATCCTCAATCTTAAACAGGTGCCGTTCAACCTGCACGGCTCGGGGCCAAAAACGCTGACGATATCGAAGAAGGGAAAGGGCGAGGTCACAAGCGGTGACATCGAGGCCGACGGCGACGTAGAGGTGCTCGACCCGAACATTCACATCGCGACCATCAGCGGTTCCGGTACATTCAACGTCGAAATGCGCCTCAAGCGCGGACGCGGATACGTCTCGGCCGAATTCAATAACGACGAAGACCTTTCGGTCGGATACATTCCGGTCGATTCGGTCCACACGCCGATCAAAAAGGTCAATTATACGGTCGACAAGACCCGTCAGGGGTCGAACACGGAGTTCGACAAGCTGGTCATCGAGGTGTGGACCGACGGTTCGGTCAAGCCCGAAGATTCGATCGGGCTGGCCGCGAAATTGGTAAAGGACCATATGTCGATCTTTATCAATTTCGAAGAGGAAGAAGAAGAATATAAATACGAGGACATCGCCCGTCCGCCGCTTATGCGCAACGACCTGCTCGATAAGCCGGTCGATGAGCTTGAGCTATCGGTGCGTTCGTACAATTGCCTGAAGAATGCGGACATACGTTCGATCCGCGACCTCATCAAGCGGAGCGAGAAAGATATGCTCCACACAAAGAACTTCGGCAAGAAGTCGCTCACGGAGATCAAGGACCTGCTCCACGGTATGGGCCTCGATTTCGGAATGGACTTTGACGAGCAGGGCAACCCGATCCCGGGATCGGGGGGAAGAGACCTAGACTAGTGAATAGCGAATAGTGAATAGTGAATAGTTTGTTTCACTGTCCACTGTCCGCTGTCCACTGTCCACTGTTTTTATGAGACATTTAAAGGCACA
Source organism: Pyrinomonadaceae bacterium (assembly GCA_050246275.1). Lineage (GTDB taxonomy): Bacteria > Acidobacteriota > Blastocatellia > Pyrinomonadales > Pyrinomonadaceae > OLB17. The sequence goes on along the minus strand of JBFWWI010000001.1, from coordinate 1,562,712 downwards.
TCGTAAATTGGGCAGGACGACCGAGCATCGGATCTCGATGCTCCGGAACCTGGCTACGTCGCTGATCAACGCCGACAAGGACTACATCGTCACCACGGTGGCCAAGGCCAAGGAGCTCAGGCCTTTCGTCGAGCGTGCGATCACACTGGCAAGAAAGGCACAGGCACTGTCGGGCGACGACGCAAAGATCCAGGAAGTTCACCTGAGGCGGCAGGCCGCGAGGTACTTCCATGCCGGGAACAGCACATTCAAGATCGCTCAGAGCCGATTTCGCGGAAAGAAAGGCGAGGCGAAAGATCCGATCGAGCGCACCGCCGGGGTCAAGGCCGTTCAGAGGCTGTTCGACGAACTCGGTGCACGCTATAAGGATCGCAATGGCGGTTATACGCGTGTCATCCGTCTTGGACGCCGCAGCGGCGACAACGCAGAAATGGCCGTCATAGAGCTGGTCGATAACCCGCGCGAACTCGCGGCGAAAGGTTAGTGCCCGGACAGGAGGACTTCGTCACTATGAGTGATATATCCGCTTCGGCTGAGGCGAAAGACAAAACGGCGGGGAAAGCCGGGAAACAGAAGACCGAAGATCCCTCGTTCAATATGGACGAACTTCGTGAGCTCGCCGCAATGGTCAACGAGCACGGATTCACGGATTTCGAATTCGAGAACGAGAACATTCGCGTGCGGCTTAGCAAGCAGGTAAATACACCTGTTTACTCCGCAATGCCGCCGCAGCCGATCGCCGTTCCGGGTGTTTCGGGCCAGCCGGCAGCGTCGGCAGAAGCTCCCGCCGCGGCCGCCGATGAGGACGCGGGGCTGTTCAAGATCACGTCGCCGATCGTGGGCACATTTTACCGTTCACCGGCTCCGGACAAACCGGCTTACGTTTCCGAGGGGACGAATGTGTCGCCGGAGACGGTCGTCTGCATCGTCGAAGCGATGAAGCTGATGAACGAGATACAGGCGGAGACGAGCGGCGAGATCGTTAAGATCTACGTCGAGAACGGCGAGCCGGTCGAATACGGGCAGCCGCTATTTGGAATTAAAAAGTGATCTCACCGCCGAGACGCGGAGACGCCGAGAAATTTTGAAAGTATCGCACGCTAGTCAGCTGCCGGTCCTTTTATCTTGTTTTTCTCAGAGCCTTCGCGTCTCCGTGGTTTAAATAAATGGCAACTAGGGAAATCCGCAAGATTCTGATAGCGAACCGGGGCGAGATCGCCAACCGGATCATCTGGACGTGTAAGGAAATGGGCGTACAGACGGTCGCCGTACATTCTGAGGCTGACCGCGAGGCACTGCATGTCAGGTTTGCCGACGAGGCGGTCTGCATCGGTGCGGCACCCTCGGCACAGAGCTATCTTAATATTCCGGCGATAATCAGCGCCGCCGAGATAACGAATGTCGACGCGATCCATCCCGGTTACGGATTCCTGGCAGAGTCGGCCACGTTCGCACGGATCTGCGACGACTGCAACATCAAGTTCATCGGGCCGACAGCGGATGTGATCGCGATGATGGGAGACAAGGTCGAGGCAAGGCGGACGATGAAGGCGGCCGGCGTTCCGATCCTGCCGGGCAGCCCAGATCCGATCGAAAATACGGACGAGGCGATGACGCTTGCCAGAGAGATCGGCTTTCCGGTGATCATCAAGGCCGCGGCCGGCGGCGGCGGACGGGGAATGCGGATCGTCCGCGAAGAGTCCGAGCTTAAGGGCAACCTCGAAACGGCCCAGGCCGAGGCTCTTGCGGCATTCAAGAACGGATCGGTCTATATCGAACGATATATCGAAAGGCCGCGGCACATCGAGATCCAGGTTTTGGCCGACGAGCACGGGAACTGCATACATCTTGGCGAGCGCGAATGCACCATCCAGCGGCGGCATCAGAAATTGCTCGAGGAAGCGCCGTCGCCGGTGATCACGCCCGAGCAGCGTGAGGCGATGGGAGCCGTCGCGGTGAATGCATGTAAGGAGATCGGTTATTCGAGCGCGGGCACATTCGAGTTTCTGCTCGACGAGGACGGCAGTTTCTATTTCATGGAGATGAACACGCGGATCCAGGTCGAGCATCCGGTGACGGAGATGGTGACGCTTGCCGACATCGTCAGAAACCAGATCAGGATCGCCACTGGCGAAGATCTGCAGTACGACCAGAGCGATGTTCAGATCGTCGGCCACTCGATAGAGTGCCGCATCAATGCCGAAGACCCCGTGAAATTTACCCCGAGCCCCGGCAAGATCACGGCTTTCAATATTCCGGGCGGCCCGGGCGTTCGCGTCGATACGGCCGTTTATCCCGGCTATACCGTGCCGCCTTACTACGATTCGATGATCGCCAAGCTGATCGTCCACGCGCGTACGCGTGAACTCGCGATCGCCCGTATGCGGCGGGCTCTCGATATGATGGTGGTCGAGGGCATCAAGACGACGATACCGCTGCATAAAAAGATCATGGCGGACGAGAAGTTTCAAAGGGGAGATTTCTCGACAAAGTTCATGGAAGAGTTCGAATATTCAGTTGATAACTGATCTCGGATAACGGATAATATCAGGAGAATAATTCGTTCGTTCCGAGTTACCAATTATTCATATTTTTCGCGGTTACCGCGGTTCCCAAACCGGCGGAGTTACTGTGAGCTAGGAGAGGCCTTTTAGAGCAAGATAGATATGGCAACAGCAAAAGAGCTAAAGGAAAAGATAGTCGGGGATTATAAGACTCACGGTTCCGATACGGGATCGTCGCAGGTACAGATCGCGTTGCTTACGCAGCGAATAAACGAACTTACGGAGCACTTCAAAGTGCACAAGAGAGATAACCATTCGCGGCGGGGTTTGCTCAAGATGGTCTCACGCAGACGCAAGCTTTTGGATTACCTGAAGCGAAACGACATTAACGAATATCACACGATAATCGAGAAATTAGGACTGAGAAGATAGTTCGACCGTTCGGTTGCGGGTACGTGCGTGGCCCTGAATAAATGCCACGCGTGACCCGGCCGGACGAAATGGGCCTACTTCGGGCCGATGTAAATTTGTTCCCTTCGAAGGATTTTGATGATGCCGGCTGAACGTGACAGCGATAAATGGTTCGTACAAAAGAGGGCGACAGCGTAATTGCAATTCTCCAAGAGCGGCAAGTGCTTCACGATTGGCACGGGCCGCTTTTGTTTTGAGGAATTAGAAAAATGACAAGAAAGAAATATTTGAATGAATCGATCAAGGTCGGCGGCCGAGATCTGATAGTCGAGACCGGAAAGGTCGCTAAACAGGCCGATGGCTCGGTCGTTATACGCTACGGAGACACAATGCTCCTCGTCACCGCAGTAAGCATGCGGACCGCGAAGGAGGGGCTGGACTTCTTTCCCCTGACGGTGGAATACCGAGAGTCGAGCTACTCGGCCGGCCGCATTCCCGGAAACTACTTTAGGCGCGAGGGGCGTCCGAGCGAGAAAGAGGTGTTGACGTGCAGGTTGATCGACCGGCCGATCCGGCCGCTGTTCCCTGACAGCTACCGATTCGAAACGCAGATCGTCGGGACCGTTATCTCGTCGGATTCGGAGAACGACCCGGATGTGATCGCGATCACGGGTGCATCGTGCGCTCTATACCTCTCCGATATTCCGTTTCACGATCCGCTCGCGGGAATTCGCATCGGCCTGATCGACGGCAAATATATCATCAACCCCACATTTGAGCAGCGTCGCGAATCGGCGTTGAACCTTGTGGTCGCCGGGACGGAAGAGGCGATCTGTATGGTCGAATGCGAGGCCCAGGAAGTCGGCGAGACCATCATGGTCGAGGCCCTGATGCTTGCGCATAAAGAGATCAAGCGTATCTGCCTGTGGCAGCGCGAACTCGGAAAGGCACTCGAGATAACAAAACGTGAATTCAACGTTCCCGATCTCGATAAGCACATCGTTGCCGACGTCGAAAAGACATGGACCGACAAGCTTCGGGCCGCTTTGGATTCGACCGGCCGTGAGAAGATCGAGGTCTATGCCGGGCTCGATGCCTTGAAAAAGGAAGTGATAGAAAGCTATCCCGAAGACGACCCGGGAGCACGTGCGACCGCGGGCAAGGCCTTTGGCAAACTGAAAGAAAAGATCTTTCGCGAGGACATGCTCGGCAACCGCCGCCGCCCCGATGGCCGCAAGTTTTCCGAGATCCGCCCGATCACGTGCGAGGTCAACTGGCTTCCGCGGGTACACGGTTCGGCGTTGTTCACGCGCGGCGAGACGCAGGCGATCGTTACCACCACGCTCGGTACAAAGATGGACGAGCAGTATATGGACGACATCGAGAAGGGCGAAGTGAAACGCCGCTTTATGCTCCATTACAACTTCCCGCCCTACTCGGTCGGTGAAGCGGGCCGTTTCGGCGGTACATCGCGGCGTGAGACGGGCCACGGCAATCTGGCCCGGCGGGCGATCGAGGCCGTGCTTCCCGATGAGGCCGATTTTCCGTACACGCTCCGCATCGTCTCCGACATCACGGAATCTAACGGATCGTCGTCGATGGCATCGGTCTGCGGCGGCATCCTCAGCCTGATGGACGCGGGTGTGCCGATCAAACGGCCGGTCGCGGGCGTGGCGATGGGCCTCGTAATGGAAGGGAAGCAGTACGCGATTCTTTCGGACATTGCCGGCGCCGAAGATCATTACGGCGACATGGATTTCAAGGTCACCGGCACATCCGAGGGCATCACCGCACTGCAGATGGATATCAAGGTATCCGGCGTGAACGCGATGATCCTCCAGGAAGCGCTGGAGCAGGCTCGTAAAGGCCGGATGCACATCCTCGACATAATGCAGAAGACGATCGATGCGCCGCGCGAAGAGATCTCGCCCTACGCACCGCGCATCATCACGATAAAGATACATCCGGACAAGATCCGCGATGTCATAGGCAAGGGCGGTTCCGTTATCCGCTCGATAACCGAAGAGACCGGAGCCAAGATCGATATCGACGACGACGGCACGATCCTGATCGCGACCGCCGATGGCGATGCGGCCCAGGCGGCGATCGCCCGCATCAGGGCTCTGACGGCCGAGGCCGAGATCGGCGAGACCTATCTCGGCACGGTCTCGCGCATCGTCGATTTTGGCGCCTTCGTCGAGATCATGCCGGGCCTCGACGGACTCCTCCACATCTCGGAGATCGCCGAACATCGCGTAAAGGATGTTCGCGACGAGCTGAAGGAAGGGCAGCAGATCCTTGTAAGATGCATCGGCAAGGAAGGCAACAAGATAAAGCTTTCACGCAAAGCCATCTTGATGGAAGAAAAGGCTAAAGCATCGGGCGGCGGTGAATGACCGCCGCATCGGGTCCGGGTCTCAAGGAAGGGCGGCATTTGCCGCCTTTTCGCATTCGATCAGCCTGGCCCAAAAGTGTTGATAGGCGAGCTTTTTCCGCCCCTCAAGGTTTCGAGTCGGTCCTTGTCGGACCTTGTTGACAATGGTGAACACCCTGGGTACGATGTGTATAAATAGGGTGAGTTATACACATGCGTACCAACATCGACATCGACGATAAACTGATCAAAGAAACTCTCAAGGTTACCGGGTTGAAGACGAAACGTGAAGCGGTCGAACTTGCATTGAGAACCCTTCTAAACTTGGAGCGTCAGAAAGATTTTAGAAAGCTACGAGGAAAGATAGACTGGCAGGGCGATCTGGAGGAGATGAGGCTCGATAAATGATCTTTGTCGATTCGAGCGTCTGGGTCGATTACTTTCGAGGTTCCAGTACTAGGCAGACCGATCTGCTTGATAGCCTGTTTGGTACCAACGCGATCGTTGTCGGAGATCTTGTTCTTACTGAGGTCCTGCAAGGATTTCCCGACGAGAAAGATTTTCAAACCGCTCTTGGATTGTTCCATACTGTCAAGATCATTCGACTAGGCGGATATCAATTGGCAATCGAATCTGCACGGAATTTCAGAACCTTGCGAGCTAAGGGATATACGGTTCGGAAAACGATCGATACGCTAATTGCTACGTCCTGTATCATAAACGGCTTAGAATTGCTGCACAATGACCGAGACTTCATTGCTTTCGAGAAGCATTTGGGTCTCCTCTGTCGATAATTCATTCAAATTTCAAATTCATGTCAGCACCGAATATCGAAACCATCGTCTCTCTTTCCAAGCGCCGCGGGTTTGTCTTTCCTGCGTCGGACATTTACGGCGGGCTCGGTTCGTCGTGGGATTACGGGCCGCTCGGTGTCGAGCTGGCGAACAACATCAAGAGTAGCTGGTGGCGATGGGCGGTTTACGAACGCGACGACATCGAAGGGCTCGATTCGTCGATCATTCAGAACCGTTTGGTCTGGAAATATTCCGGGCACGAGGATACGTTTAGCGACCCGCTGGTCGATTGCCGCGATTGCAACGCGCGGCTGCGTCTCGACAAGCTCGACATCGACCCGGCCGATGGCAAGGCGACCTGCTCGAATTGCGGATCGAAGAACCTGACCGACCCGAAGGATTTCAATCTGATGTTTCGCACCACTGTCGGGGCGGCGTCGGCCGATGACGATCCGACCGCTCTTGCATACCTGCGCCCTGAGACGGCCCAGGGCATATTCATCAATTTCAAGAACGTGCTCGATACATCTCGGCGCAAGCTGCCGTTCGGCATCGCGCAGATCGGCAAGGCTTTCCGAAACGAGGTGACGCCGGGAAATTTCATCTTTCGCACGCGCGAGTTCGAGCAGATGGAGATCGAGTATTTCTGCCGTCCCGAGGACGCCCCGCGGGTACATCAGGAATGGCTGGACGGTTTCGACAAGTGGATCGAGGGCCTTGGCATCTCTCCTGCAAATCTGAAGCACTACGAACAGACGAAAGAGGAACTCGCCCATTATTCGGAACGAACCGTGGACATTCTCTATCGATTCTTCCCGGAACGCGAGGACGAGGAAAAGCAATGGGACGAGCTGATGGGCATCGCGAACCGGACCGATTACGACCTTCGCGTCCATTCGAAAAAACCCGAAGACGCCGATGGGAAGCGGATCAACCCGGATTCGACCGAGGACCTTTCATATTTCGACCCGCAGACGAATGAGCGATTCTACCCGTACATCATCGAGCCCTCGACAGGCGTCAATCGCACGCTGCTGGCCGTGATGATGGACGCATACGAAGAACGGACGAACGACAAGGGCGAGGTTCGCGTAATTCTCCGGCTTAAGCCCGAACTTGCTCCGATAAAGGTCGCCGTTCTGCCGCTCGCCAAGAACAAGCCGGAGATCGTGGAGATGGCCCGCAAGATCAAGAAAGACCTGCAGCCCTCGATGCGAGCGGTTTACGACGACACGGGCGGCATCGGCAAACTCTACGCCCGTCAGGACGAGATCGGCACGCCATTCTGTGTAACCGTCGATCACGAATCGCTAGAGGACAACGCCGTCACCGTCCGCGACCGCGATACGTGGGAACAGGAACGTGTTTCATTGGATCACCTGCGAGGTTACCTGATTGCAAGATCGTAAGGACCACGGCATCGAAATAAGTTCTACGGCGCTCCTGAATTTGCTAGTATGTGGATGCAATGAATGGATTGGAGCACGTTACGAAACTAGCCGAAAAATTATCGCCGGCTGAACAACTTCAGCTTATGGAACGGCTTGCTCACCGCTTGCGGCACGCGAAAACGTCGGCGAGTAAACCAGCCGACCTATATGGCGCGTGGAGGGGGACGTTTCCGGAAGATATCGACATCATTTCCGATATTCGCGAAATCAGGGGCGGGGGAAGCAGTTTTCAATATTAATTTCTTGGAGCAACCACAGTTAGGAACACAATTTTGTCATCTCATCACAAATCAGAACTGCACGCTGGTGAAGAAATTCTTCGTAAGACTCGTCCTTGATGGGATTAAATGGAATTAAATGGGATTCAAGACGATGCCGAACTTCATCCTCACCGAGAATCGCGGCTTCCATACGCTCGTCGAGATACTGGGACGGTGACTTATCAGAAATGGTACGATTCGTCCGCCAGCTTACCAAACCACAGTTTAATGAACGGTAGATTTCCTCATCTCCGTAGCCATGACGGCTCAGCCAAGCATTTGGAAAAAGGTGATGATATTCGCGTTTCTTAAGATTTTCTCGCGAAACCGGAGTTCCATCAGCAAAATCAAGCCCATTAGACCGAAGCGAAACTGCCAAAATCGCCCGGGCCAAGCGGTCTTTGCGTATCGGCCATCCGGCCAGCTTGATCTCCTCTATAGTAGGAAGTGGATGTTTTTGACCGTCGAAAATATCTACTTGATCCGGACTTCCTCGCAACAAACCTCGCAATTGTCGGTAATCTATGAGGGCTCGCGTTGCTGAGCTTCGCTCATATCGGTTGGTAAAGAATGAGCGCCAAACGTACTTTCTTAATAGATGTCTGGCTTGACCTTCTGCATCCAATCCGTCGGGGACTTCAGCCCAAAGCGCTGAAAGGGGATAAAGGACAACATCAGAGGGCAAACGCTTTGCATCAAAAACCTTCTCCTCCTCGAGAAACGCGACAGCACGACGTACCCCTTGTACCGTTTGGTCCCAAACGTCTACCAAGTGGTTGCTGAATCCACTAGAAAGATAAGTGCTGTTATTTGGCACCTTATCTTGAAGTAATGCCGTCACCGCCAACATCAAATCGGCAGGTTCGATGAACGCTGCGATAGCTGGAGATTCTTGCCTGAGACGGTCTGTCAGTTCATGCAACGACTTTTCTGCTACTGCTTCTACCTGGGCCACGACAATGTCATATGCAGTTAGCGGCGAAGCAGAAGTGTTCATTTGTATAAATACACTAAGGGCCACCTCCTGCTTCGTCGTGCTCGGCAGAGAAAGGAATGGAATATTAAATGTGGCAAATTTCTGTCGAAGTCGATTCGCTTCGCGACTAATCTCCTTTTCTGTCTCACGATCGCCCTTAGATGCTATTTCCGCCCATCGTTCTAGTTCGACTTCTGCATTAGAATCCGGGCGAAGGAGGGGAACGGGGATCATCCTTTTATTCCATAAATCAACAGGGTTATTAAGCCAGAGAGGATATCGTTGGTCGTTTTTGTCCCACCGCCCATAGGATTCAATGAACGAAGGGACCATCAAATCCTCGTCTTCTTTAAGAACCACATAATAAGAACGATCTTGATAGTGGTCGTGAAGACTTCGCCACAACGCAGTCAACCTTTGTTGTCCGTCAAGCAAATGTTCGGTTATTCGCTCGCCTGTTTCAGGAGCTCCAAATACAGGTCGTGATGAAAACGGTTCCTTGTCACCGATGTCCAGAACGAGCACTGCGCCAGCCGGCAGCTCTTGAAGAACATTGTTCAAGAGACTAGTGATTTGATTATGAGACCAGGCTTGGAAACGCTGAAACCTAGGTAGTGCAATCTGATGGGTTCTTATCTTTGTTAGCCAATCCGGCAATAATCTGTTTCTTGCTTCCATGACAAACTCCGGTAACTTGGAGGCTCATATTGCCTCAGCACGCAATTTTAACATGTTAATGTAAAATCAGTTCGTATGAAGAAGCTGATCGAATGCGTGCCGAATTTTAGCGAAGGACGCGACCATGGCATTATCAGGCAGATCACGGACGAGATCGAGCGGGTCGACGGCGTGAAACTGCTGGATGTCGATGCGGGTGTGACCACGAACCGCACGGTGGTAACGTTTGTCGGGACGCCTGACGAGGTTGTCGAGGCAGCGTTTCAAGCGGTGAAGAAGGCGCAGGAACTGATCGATATGCGTGGGCACAAGGGCGACCATCCGCGTTTCGGTGCGACCGATGTTTGCCCGCTTGTGCCGGTCTCGGGCATTTCGATGGAAGAGACGGCGGAGTACGCAAGAAAGCTCGGCCGGCGGATCGGCGAAGAGCTTGGCATTCCGGTTTATCTTTACGAGAATGCAGCCGCGAGCGAGGTGAGGCGCAATCTTGCGAACTGCCGCGAGGGCGAATACGAAGGGCTGAAAGATCGCATCACCTCGCCGGAATGGCGGCCCGACTATGGCCCCGCGGAGTTTACGGAAGGCGTCGCCCGCTCGGGTGCAACGGCAGTTGGCGCGAGGGATTTTCTGATCGCCGTGAATTTCAATTTGAACACTACCTCCACCCGTCGGGCCAACGCCATCGCGTTTGACGTTCGAGAGAAGGGAAGGCCGAAACGCGAGGGGAATCCAATAACCGGCAAGCCTATACTGGACGACAAGGGTGTGCCCGTGATGATCCCGGGCACGCTGAAGGGAACGAAGGCGATCGGCTGGTTCATCGAGGAATACGGCATCGCACAGGTCTCGATGAATATAACCAGTCTCGCCGATACTCCGCTGCATGTGGCATTTGACGAGGTAAGCGAAAAGGCGGCGGCACGCGGGATCCGCGTGACAGGGCTTGAGATCGTAGGGTTGGTGCCGAAGAAGGCTATCATCGACGCGGGCAAGTATTACCTGACGAAACAGCGGCGATCGCATGGCATCGCGGAGGCTGAGATCGTGAAGATCGCGATCAGATCAATGGGGCTGGACGATCTGAAACCGTGGAACCCGCAGGAAAAGATCATCGAATACGTGCTGGCCGCTGACGAGAAAAGGCCGTTGCTCGTCGAAATGACATGCACGGAATTTGCCGACGAAACTGCTTCCGAATCGCCGGCACCGGGCGGCGGCTCGATCTCGGCTTATATCGGCGCGCTAGGGGCGTCGCTGGCGGCGATGGTCGCAAATCTTTCGTCGCATAAGGCCGGTTGGGATGACCGTTGGGAAGAGTTTTCCGGTTGGGCCGTGAAAGGTCAGGAGATCAAGGAAGACCTGCTTCGGCTCGTGGACGAAGACACGGAATCGTTCAACCGAGTGATGGCGGCGTTCGGTTTGCCAAAGGGAACCGAGGAAGAGAAAGCCGCACGTTCCGCGGCGATACAGGAAGCGACCCGCTATGCCACGGAGGTCCCGCTTCGGACAATGCAGCGAGCGTTCGATTCGTTCGAAGTGATACGGGCTATGGCCGAACAGGGGAATCCGAACTCAGTGACCGATGCCGGTGTCGGCGCTCTTTGTGCCCGTTCAGCCGTGATCGGCGCATTTCTGAATGTGAAGATCAATGCCGCCGGACTCAAGGACCGCGCCTTTGCCGACGAACTTCTGATAAAAGGTGCCGAGATCGAGCGCCGTGCCATCGAAAGCGAAGCGGCGATACTAAAGATCGTCGATCAGAAGGTCGGATGAACATCGACGGTATCAGTTCTCAGCTGGCCTGCCGGCAAACAGCCGGTATATACAGGCGACCGACGCCCATGTCACAAAGATCAGAGCCGTCCCGGCGGCGGCCGTTGCCGGTCCCCTGTCTCCCCGTAGTGTGAGATCGATAACGAGGATGACCTGTGCGGCACCGATGATAAAAGCTGCGGTCCAGTAAGAATCAATGTGGCGGACTGCCCAATCGTAAAGGATCACTGACAGACCGCAGTAGATCGCGAGGCTCACTGGAGCGGAAGGCACGAAAGTACCCGGGCGATCGTATTGCTCGATCGGCTTGAACCAGAAAATGACCCCAACGAGCGTAACTACACCGACCGTTGCAAATGCTACAGCGGGTGGGAGCAATCTGTGCAGTAGCGAGCGTTCATCGAGATATTTTGGACTTTCGGCCATGGATATCACGCCTTTTTAAGGCGGCTGATAGTATATGCGTCAGTTATTCTATAAACAAGGTCAGATTTAAGCCGTGAGCGTCACTAACGAAAAAGTCCTGGCTATTTCTACCGCCGTGCGCAAGATCGGCGGGCGGGCGATGCTCGTCGGCGGGTGCGTGCGCGATGAGTTGATGGGCGTGGAGCCGAAGGATCGGGACCTGGAGGTCTATCGGGTCGAGCCGGAGCGGTTGAAAGAGCTGCTGACCGAATTTGCTGAGTCGGTTGGCGGCGAAGCGGACAGGAATGTCCGCGGTCCAGCCGTGAGAATTGTCGGGGAAGCCTTCGCAGTTTACAAGCTCGGCGACGATCTGGATGTTTCCATTCCGCGACGCGAGCGAAAAACGGGCAGAGGGCACCGCGCGTTCGTCGTCGAAGGCGATCCCGATATGTCGTTCGAAGAGGCGTGTTCGCGTCGTGATCTTACGGTCAACGCCATACTCAAGGATCCTTTGACGGGAGAGATCGTAGATCCTTTCAACGGAAGGGATGACATCCAAAAGAAGGTGCTCCGGCACGTTTCAGATGAGACCTTTGCCGAGGATTCGCTTCGCGTGCTCCGCGCGGCCCAGTTCGCGGCCCGGCTTGAGTTTGGCATCGCCGAGGAAACGGTCGCGATCTGCAAGGCGATCGACGTGACCGACCTGCCGAAGGAACGCATCTGGGGCGAGGTCGAGAAACTTTTGCTCCAGGCCCGGCAGCCCTCGATCGGCATCAAATGGCTCTATGACCTGAACGTGATCGACCAGATCTTTCCCGAACTTGCGGCGCTGGTCGATGTGCCGCAGGAGCCGGATTGGCATCCGGAAGGCGATGTGGATATCCATACGATGATGGTCGTGGATGAGGCCCGAAAGCTGATCGACGAACTCGACTATCCGCGGCAGGTCGCCGTGATGCTCGGTGCATTGTGCCACGATCTCGGCAAACCTCCGACGACCGAGTTCGTGGATGGACGGATACGGTCACGCGGCCACGACGAGGCCGGTGTGGAGCCGACCATCACTCTGCTCGATACGCTCGGGATACACACGATCCACGGATTCGACGTCCGGCGGCAGGTGATCGAACTTGTGCGGTACCACCTAAAGCCGGGCGAATTTTACAAGGCGGAACAGAAGAATCCGGTCGGCGACGGAGCGTTTCGCCGCCTCGCCCGCAAGGTCGAGCCCGACCTGCTGTATCGCGTGGCAAAAGCTGATTCGCTGGGCCGAAATCCCGAGTGGCTCCCGCGGGTCAAGTGGTTCGACTCGGCCGCTCAGGAGTGGTTCATCGAACGCGTTCGGTCACTCCAGATCGAGAAGCAAGCTCCGGAACCCATCCTGAAGGGCCGCCACCTGATCGAGTTGGGAATGGAGCCGTCGCCGAGGTTTAGCAAGATCATCGGCGCGGTCTATGAACTCCAGCTTGACGGAAAGGTCACCGATCTTTCGTCGGCGATCGAAGCCGCCAGGGGAATACTTGGCGAGGTGAAGACCGGCGAATGAGGGGCTAGACGATCCTGTTCGTAAGGGCTTTTGCCACCGCTTCGCTCTTGGAATGCACTTGCAGCTTTTCGTAGATATGCCGCATATGGAACTTGATAGTGTTGTAGCTCACGCCCAGCTCGACCGCGGCGGTCGTGTAGTTGTGGCCTTCGACAAGCAGTTTCAAGAGGCGGGTCTCGTGCGGGGTCAGGTCGTGGTCGAGGCGCTCGGGCGGGCGCACCTCGCGGAATAGTTTGATCACGCGGCTTGCGACCTCGGGCGACATCGGGGCACCGCCCGAGACGGCCTCGCGAATATTCTCGAGCAGTTTTGCAGGCGGCGTTCGTTTCAAAAGATAGCCGCTCGCCCCGGCACAAAGAGCGTCAAAGATGCGTTCGTCATCGTCATAGACCGTGATCATGAGCACGGTCATTTCCGGATACTTTTCCTTCAGGATCCGTATGCCTTCGATCCCGGTCATGCCGGGCAGGCCGATATCGCTCAGCAATACGTCAGGCACGTTGCCGTGCAATTTTGCTATCGCCTCTTCCATCGAGCGGTAGCTTCCCGTGAGGGAGAAACCGTCGGTAAAATTGATGAGCGTTGCGAGGCCCTCGCGAACGTCTCTCATATCCTCGACGATCGCGGTCCTGATGGTCTCGGCTGCAACTGCTTCGGTCATAACAAGATAATAAAATGCCGGCCTGCGTTCGATCCGCGGAAAGAAACGCAAACCGGCAGGCATCGTACGTTTTCGATCTTAAGTTAGCAGATGTACCGTGGGCAAACGCCACCCATGCGGGTAGCCGCAAGCCGGAGGTCAGTTCAAATTTACCGGGCGATTCGGGATGATCGAATCGTCAAACGCGAGTTCGCGGGGCAGCCGAAGCTTTATCGTCGTTCCTTTGCCAACCTCCGAAAGTATCTCGAACGTGCCGTCCATTTCGGCCGCCCGCTTTCGCATATTCGCTATTCCGTTGCCCGATGAGCCGTCCGACGACACCGGTACTTCCAGCGGTTCGCCGGCGAGGCGGTCCAGGTGAGATCCGACACCGTCGTCGCTGATCACGAGAAATATCTCAGCGGCATTGATCTCAAGCGTCACCTCCACAAGGCGGGCGCCGGAGTGCTTTGCGACATTGTTTATCGCCTCCTTAAAAACGAGGAACACTTCTCGGCGGATGTTCGAACTGACGATTATCGCGTCTCCGTCGCCCGGGATGGCGAACCTCGCGGCGATCCCCCTGGGAGCGAGCACGTCCGACGCGAACCGCCGCATACGCTGGGTCAGGTCGCTCAGATGATCCTTTCCGGGATTGATCGACCAGACGATGTCGCTCATTGTGCCGACGAGTTCGTTCGACACCTCGGTGATCTTCTCGAGCGGTTCGCTCGCCGCCCCGCCGCCGTTGCCTGCCCGCGTCTGCGCCACTTCGGACAAGATCGCGATCTGCGTGAGGCTCGCCCCGATGTCGTCGTGCAGGTCGGTCGCGATGCGGGAGCGAACACGCTCCAGCTCCATCAAACGTTCCTCGCGAGAGCGGCGAAGGCGCTCCTCGGCCCGCCGTGCCTCCTTTAAGGCTGCATTTATCTCGAGGAGCTTGGCCGTACGATAGCGGTAAAAAGAGTAGATCAGAAGCCCAAGGGCCACAGCCACCAACAGGAGAAACCACCATCGCTCCCACACGGGCGGAACGATCGTGAAGGTGACCTCGGCCGGAACGTCGCTCGATACGCCTTCCGAATTTATCGCACGGACCTGAAAGTTGTAAGAGCCGGGCGGAAGATTGGCAAACGCGACGGTCGGAAGGTCCGACGGCTGGCTCCACTGATCGGTCGCGCCGATCAGCCGATATTGAAAACGAAGCGATTCGCCGGCCCGAAAATCAAGCCCGACGAAGTCGAATTGAAGATCATTCTCCCGATAGCCGAGTTCTCCCCGCTCAAACCGCGAGGTGCCGAGATTTGAGATCGGCTGGACCTGATCGCCGATGCGCACGGCGCCGATGAGTACCCGAGGCGGGGCCGAGCGTTCGTCGGGCTGCGGGGTCAGACGCGAAACGCCGTCGTTGGTCACGAACCACACATCGCCATTGCGGGAGCAATGCGAATCGACGACGAAATCGGCCGCGAGTCCATCGTTAACGGTAAAGTGCTTCACGAAACCCGTTTCGGGAGAATATCGGACGACGCCTCGGGCAGTGCCGAGATAGAGACGGCCGAAGCCATCTTCCGTGAGCGTCCGGATATTGGAGCTTACATTTCCCGCATCTATGGTCACCCGCTCGAAGACGGGCGTCGCTGCACCCGGATCGGCCACTTTCAAGAGGCCTTCGATCGAAGAGGCCAGCCACAGAACGCCCTTTCGATCCACATGCAGGTCAGCGATATGCCCGTTCGCGGGCAGGCCGTCATTGGACGAAAAAACAGTGAATCGGTCGCCATCGAATCGGGCCATTCCGCCCTCGTAAAACCCGAGCCAGATATTTCCATAGGGATCGCGGGCATAGGAAGCCGCGGACTTGCCCGGTGGGAACCCCTCCGCCTGAGTAAAATGGACGAACCGCGACTCTCCTTTCCTGAGCCGGGCGACCCCGTGACCCTCGCCGCCGGAACCTCGTGTCGATACCCAGATGTCGCCGTTGGTGTCCTCGAAGATGTGAAAGAAGGAATTCGACCTCAACCCGTCGGCCGTCGTATATTTCACGGTCGGGGAGCGGCCGTTCAGGCTCTTAAGATCGGTGCCATCGGCAAAGCGGTATAGTCCCTCGGCGGTCAGCATCCAAAGCTCGCGGAGACTCGACAGGTAGCCGAAACGCGACGTCCACAGAAAGCTCGAGTTCTCGGGAATATCGGGGTGGGCGGTTTCGAATCTCTCGCCGTCAAAAGCACTCCAGTAAAAGCCAAGCTGAGCAAAGTACATTCGGCCATCGGGGCCCTCATTTGCCGAAAAGAAACGCGATGATGTGAGCCCGTCTTCTTTTCCATAGGAGACGAGGCCGTTTCGGTCGAGCCGCGCAAGCCCGGCGTGCCCGCCGATCCAGAGATTTCCGGCCTCGTCTTCGGCCATCCGGGCCATCACGGTCGGAAGCCCCTGTGCATCCGTCAGAAGTTCGACGACCCCGTCGGCGATGTGGAGCAGAGTATTTTCCGCCGAGATCCAGATGTCGCCGTCAGAGCTTTGAAAGAGCTTTTTGGTGACCCACTTCCCGATGAGTTCGGGGTTGACGTATTTGATCACCTGGCCGCCGGCCGATGGCATTTTCAGCAGCCGTCCGACCTCGACGGGCACGGTCTCGGTCGGCGACAGGTCTCGCTCGATGAGCGGGCCGGATCCCTGTATCTGGTCGATCGCCTCGGGTTTCAACGCCAGAAGTTCACCGCCCCGCGTGAGCCAGATCCTGCCGGGGCGGTCCGCCATCATCGCCGTGGCTCCTGCCGTGACATAGCGGCCGTGCGGATAATTGACCTTTCGCCCATCGGGCAGCATCCTGAGCAGGCCCCATGTATTGTGAACCCAGAGCGACCCGTCGGGCGTCTCGGCAAGATCGTAGATCACGAACGTAGTGCCGGGAACGGGAGGAATGCCGAGGTCCACCGCGACCCATTCATCTTTGCCGTCGCGTATCTCGCGGCGAAAGAGTGAACCGGAGCCCATCCAGAAAACGCCGTTACGGTCCTGAAGCAGATCGCCGCGCCAACCCGATACGAGCGTCGCATTCAATTTAGCAACGCCGAAGAGCGGCGTGGTGAGGTCGTCCGGTTCGAACTTGTACGTGCCGCCGGTCGTGGTCACGTAATAGGTGCCCTCGCGGGTCTCGTAGATATTCTCGATGCCCGGCGGTGCATTCTCGTCGCCGATACGAAACGTGATGAAGCGGCTCCCGTCAAAACGCGACAGGCCGTCGCGCGTACAAAACCACATAAAACCGCGTGAATCGCGATAAATGTAATCGACAAAACCGCTGCCGAGGCCGTCAGCCGAGCTATACAATTTTACCGGCAAGCGATTGCCGAAGATGCAGATCGAGAGAAATGCAATCACAGCGGCGAGCGCGATCGGCCTGAAGAACGAGGTTCCCATAGAAGGTGCCCGGCGGGGTGAAGCTGCCTTGTGCACGAGCATTTTACAACAGATGCCGTACGGTTCAAGGCGATCAGATAAAAATGGCCCGCCGACGCGAACCGGCGAGCCATCGTTGATAAGAGCCTTTCGGTCAGGCTACTGCTTTCCTTCGAGAAAAGCCTTGAGCCTTCGCGACCGCGAGGGATGGCGCAGCTTTCGGAGGGCCTTTGCCTCGATCTGGCGGATGCGCTCGCGCGTGACCGCGAAGTGCTGCCCGACCTCTTCGAGCGTATGCTCGGAGCCCGTGTTGCCGAGCCCGAAGCGCATCTTGATCACTTTCTCTTCACGGGGCGTGAGGGTAGCGAGCACTTCGTCGGTGATCTCACGCAGGTTCGAAAAGGTTACCGATTCGGCCGGGTTGAGTATCGACTTGTCCTCGATGAAATCGCCGAGGTGTGAATCTTCCTCTTCACCGATCGGGGTTTCGAGCGAGATGGGTTCCTGTGCGATCTTTAGTACCTTGCGCACCTTGGAAACCGGGATGTCCATACGCTTTGCGATCTCTTCGCTGGAAGGCTCGCGGCCGAGTTCCTGTACAAGCAGACGCGAGGTCCGGATCAGCTTGTTGATCGTTTCGATCATATGTACGGGAATGCGGATAGTACGTGCCTGGTCGGCGATCGCACGGGTGATCGCCTGGCGGATCCACCACGTCGCATAGGTCGAGAACTTATAGCCGCGCCGCCATTCGAATTTGTCGACCGCTTTCATCAGGCCTATGTTGCCCTCCTGGATCAGATCGAGGAACTGCAGGCCGCGATTGGTGTATTTCTTTGCGATCGAGACGACGAGGCGAAGGTTGGCCTCGACAAGCTCGCGTTTTGCCTGGTTAGTCTCGTACTCGCCCACGCTGATGGTCTGGTATGAACGCTTGATCTCGACCGGCGTCAGGTGAAATTTCTCTTCGATCTCGACAAGGACGGCCTTGGCCTCGGCGATACGCTTGTTGAGTTCGCGTTTCTCGGGAGCCGGCGGTTTCTTGTCGACTTTTTCCTTGGTCTTCTTGATCGTCGATTCGGCACGGCGGATCTCTTCGACGACCTTTCGGATCGAAGCGATCAGGACCTGTTTTGAATGTTCGGTCAGGTTGAGATTCTTTATCTCCTGAGCGATCTCAAGCCGGACGCGGGCGGCCGCACGCTTTAGCCTCAGGTATTTCTTGCCCGGCTTTGCTTTCCCCTTGATATTGGCCTGTTCTTTTTCAAAGGCCTTGAACGCCTTTAATGCCTGGCCGTAGAGATTCTTTATATTTGCGATGCCCTCGAGCGTCCAGCGAAGGTACTCTTCCGCCTTGTCCTCTTCGAGCGAGATCTCCGCCTGTTCCGAAAACGCCACGGTCTCGCGAATGCTGGCCTTGCCGCGCTCGAGGTCCTCGCCGATCTTGATCAGCCGTTCGACGGCTATCGGGGAACGAGAGATGGCCTTTTGCGTCTTGATCTGGCCGCGTTCGATCCGTTTTGCGATCGTGACCTCGCCCTCGCGGGTGAGCAAAGGCACGATGCCCATTTCTCTGAGATAAAGCCGTACGGGGTCGTTCGATTTGTCGAGTGTTCCTGCCGAGAGGTCGAGGTCGAGGTCGTCCTCTTCCTCCGCGTCCTCTTCGTCGTCGTCAACGGCCAGGTTTTGAGCTCGCTCGAGCAGTTGAGCGTCGGTCTCGGCAACAGAAATATTCGCACCTTCCAGCCGCTCGAGAACATCCTCGAGGTCATCGGCTGACATCATGTTTTCGGGTATCTCCCTGTGGAGTTCGTCGAGGCTTAGAAACTTCTTTCGCTTGCCGAGGGCAAGCAGGCGATCCATTAGATCTTCTTTTTCGTCGTAATCAGGCATAAGTTGGAGGGAAGATTGATGAGTGTTCCCTGTAAATCGTTGTCAGTTAATATACTTATTAACGTTTTTCGGCACCCGTTTGTTTCAAAACCGAGCATAATATCGAAATAGTAAAGTATATCAGCTTTCCTTCAACTTACTAAGCAGGGAATGCTTCATTTTGGAGAGGTCGAGCTGCTCGGCGACGAGATGGTTCATACGTTCGAGATCGCCGGAGCGCTCGGCCGCCATGAGCTCCTGGCTGACCTCGTGTATGCGGTTTTGAATGGCCATCGAACGAAGGGAAAAGATGCAATTTTCGGCGTCGTGAAAGACGGTATCGAGCACCTCGCCATCGGCCCGTTTCGGTTCGCCCATCATCAGAAGCGGGACGAGATCCGCGGCGACCTCGTCGTCGGCGGTCGCGTCGAGCAGGGCCCCGAGGTCGAGCTTTTCGCCGCGGGCATCTATCTCGAATACTGCGCGAAAGACGTTCGCCGTGGCGAGCTGTTCGTAGTCGCTTTCTTCGAGGATCGGGAGGACCATCCGGCGAAGCTCCGCATCGTGAACGAGCAATTCGAGCAGGTGATGTTCGGCGACGGTGGTCTTGGCCTGCGTCACGCGCCGTATCTCGCGTTTGATCGTATCGGGCGACGCCTGCTGGCCATTTTTTACGGCTCGCCAGAGGTCGCGTTTCAGGCTTGTGTCGTCAACGCGGAAGTAGTCCATCGCCTGATCAAAGCTTTCGCGTTTCTGGATCGGATTCTTTATCGCGGAGAGCACGGGCATCACGTCCTCGATAGCCTCGGCCTTGTGCTTCGGATTCGCGATCGAACGCCCGTTCACCGCCGCGTCAAAGGTGAAGCCGAGAAATGGAAATGCCCGGCCGCGGGCGGCATTGTAAGCGTCGGCGCCGTTCGAACGTATAAAATCGTCGGGATCCTGTCCGTCGGGGAGGACGAGCACCTTGATCTCAAGGTCATGCGGCAAAAGTTCTTCGATCGCGCGGCGGGCGGCGTTGATGCCGGCCGAGTCGCCGTCGTAATTGATGACGACCTTCTTGGTGAAACGGCTCAGCAATTTTGCCTGATCCGGCGTGAATGCAGTGCCGAGACTCGCGGCGACATTTGTAATACCGAATTGAAAGAGCGCGATAAGGTCGAGGTAGCCCTCGACGAGGATCGCGAATTTCTTCTGTCTGATGGCTTCTTTCGACTGAAAGAGGCCGTAGAGATGCTGACCCTTAACATACGCAGGGGTTTCGGGCGAGTTGAGATATTTCGGCTGGTCATCGCCCATGGCCCGTGCACCGAAGGCGACCGGGTTGCCGTTCACATCGAGCACGGGGAACATTATCCGCCCGCGAAACCGGTCGAACACGCGGTCCTTCTCTTCGTTGACCGAGACCAGCCCGCTCTGCTCGATCAGCTTATCGTCCGCGCCCTTCTTTCTCAGATGTTCGAGCAGCGAATCCCACGAATCGGGCGAAAAACCAAAATGAAATTGTTTTTGGATCTCTTCTGAGATGCCCCGCTGTTCGAGATATTCGCGGGCGGCTTTCGCCTTTTTATCCTTCGACCTGAGTTTGCTTTCCCAGAATTCGAGGGCGGTGTTGTTGAGGTCGATGACCTGTTCTGAGAGCTGTTTCTTTTCCTGTTTACGCTTCTTGTTCTGAGCGTATTGCTGATCGTCGATCGGTTCGGGCAGGGCCACGCCGGTCATTTCGGCGACACGCTCGATCGCCTCGGGGAAATTCAGGCCTTCGATCTCCATCAGGAATGTGAATGCGTTCCCGCCCTTGCCGCAGCCGAAACACTTATAAAACCCTTTCGATGGATTAACCGAGAACGACGGCGTCTTTTCCTGGTGAAACGGGCAGCATGCCATCCAGTTCGAGCCTTTCTTTTTGAGCGGTGCATACGGCTCGATTATCCGCACCAGATCGGCACGGTCTTTCAAGTCGTCAATGAAGTATTGGTCGTAGAGCACTGCTTATGGAAGATACCATTTTACGACACGCTATTGCCGATGTCAGTCACCTCGCACGACAACTTGCCATAAGTCCCGGAAAATGTTGGGAGCGGCCGGATAATTCTGATACCATCGATGTACAAGTTCTCAATTCAGTTTTCTAAGTTTAAGGATCAAGGAGACAAACGGTATGCTTTCGTTACAGGACCTATTGGGGCCGCAGCAGGGAAGTGAAGCGGTCGAGCAGATCAGCAGCCAGGTAGGAGCCGAACCGTCATTGGTGAATACGGCGATCCAGGCGGCATTGCCGGCCATACTGGGCGGGTTGGCGAATAATGCCGCTGATCCGCAGGGAGCACAGAGCCTCGACACCGCCCTGGAAAAGGACCACGACGGCAGCATATTGGGCAACCTCGGCAGCCTCGGGAGCCTCATCTTCGATCAGGGGACACCGACGCCGCGGCAGGCCGATGCGGGCGGGATCCTTGGGCACATTCTCGGCGGAAGCCAGGGGCCTGTTGTTCAGGATGTGAGCCAGAGATCAGGCCTTCAGATGGGACAGGTGGCGCAGATCCTTATGATGCTGGCGCCGATCGTAATGGGATATCTCGGTCAGCAGAAACGCGAACAGAATGTGGGGGCCGACGGGCTCGGCGGGCTTCTGGGCGGCTTGCTCGGCGGCTCGCAGGCCGCGTCAGCTCCGGCGGGATCGGGAAATGCGATGCTGGACATGGCGTCGTCCATGCTCGACAGCGACCGGGACGGAAGCTCATTGGACGACATTGCATCGATGGCGATGAACTATTTCAATAAGAAATGACCATTCTTGGAAACAAGTCACCTTGCCGGCTGTTTTCGGACTGCCGGCATTTTATATGCAATTCGTCCGGGCGGGATTGAAATTCGCACCGGCATAAAGTAAACGATTGATAGAGATTATCAAGGTCGACGATTTCAATATGAGCCGTTTTACATCACTCCGATATTTCATTGCCGTATTTCTGATCAGCATCTTTGCGTTTCCCGCAATGGGAAGGCCGCTGGTTCGGAATCCGCTTGTGCAGACCGAGGAAAAGCGCAAGCTGCCGCCGGTCAACTGGATCCGCAGCCGGAAGGTCGATATCAAGCACGTTGCGATCGATCTTAATTTCGATTGGGAAAAGGAATCAGCATCCGGTTCGACGACCGTGACCTTGACGCCCTTCGTGACGACGAACACCGTCTCGCTCGATGCCGCGGGAATGACCATCAGATCGGTCAACCTGGCAGACGGCACCGAACTCAAATACACCTACAACGCGACCGCCGAGAACGACAATCTCGAGGTTGATCTGGACCGCTTTTACAAACGCGGCGAGGACATCGCCGTAAAGGTAAGCTACGCGACCAATTTTGTGAACAAGGCGGATACGGACACCGCGATCGGCAGTTTTGGCCGCGGCCTCCGATTCATAAGACCGACAGAGGATGAGCCATCAAAGCCACGGCAGATCTGGTCGCAAGGGGAGACGGAGTTTAACCGCTACTGGTTCCCATCCTACGATACGCCCAACGACTTCCGCACCAGCGAACTGCGTGCGACGGTCGCAAAGCCGTACACCGTGATCTCGAACGGCAAGCTCGAATCGACCACCGAGAACGCGGACGGGACCCGCACCTTCTATTGGAAGATGGACACGCCATATACCAACTACCTTACGTCCATCGTGATCGGCGAGTACGAGGTGGTCGAGCAGGATTTCGACGGCATACCGGTGCGAAATTTCGGATACGTCGGCCAATCGAAAGAGGTAGCGGCGACGGTCAGGAATCTTCCGGACATGATGCGGTTCTTTTCCGACAAGATCGGCGTGAAATATCCATACGCGAAATACTCTCAATCGATGGTGGAGGATTTTGGCGGCGGTATGGAGAACATCTCGGCGACCACGATGATCCAGGAGATGATCCACGACGAAAGGACACTGCTCGACGAGGATTCCGATTCGCTTCAGGCCCACGAACTCGCGCACCAGTGGTTCGGCGACCTGGTGACGTGCAGGGATTGGGGCCAGATATGGCTCAACGAATCGTTCGCCACATATCTCGACGCGCTTTATGCCGAGCACAGCAAAGGGCATTCGGAATTTCTGTATGCGAACGTCCGCGAAAATCAGGACCAGTATTTTGATACCTGGGAAGGCGGCAATCGGCGGCCGATCGTGACCAAGTATTACGGCAATAAGGATGCGATGTTCGATTCCTATGCCTATCCGCGTGGAGCGGCCGTGCTCCATATGCTGCGAAAGCATCTGGGCGACGAGCTTTTCTGGAGGTCGCTCAATCATTACCTTGTCTCGAATATCAATCAGCCGGTTTCGACCGAGGAGTTTCGCATCGCGATCGAAGAGGTCACCGGGCAGTCGATGGACTGGTTCTTTGACCAGTGGCTCTATCGCATGGGCCATCCTATCTTTGAAGTTTCTCAGGCCTACGACGAAGCGAAGAAGGAACTCACCCTGACCGTGAAACAAACCCAGAAGGTCGATCCGAACGACGAGTTTCCCCAGGTAGAATTTTTTCAGTCTTATGTCGATGTCGAGATCGACGACCGCGTCGAACGCGTATGGCTAAAGCCGCAGGCTGAGAACGTGTTCGTGTTCAATGCCCCGGCCAGGCCAAGGCTCGTGAACTTTGACTATGAAAGTACGCTCATCAAGCAGATAACGTTCGAAAAGCCGATCGCGGATCTGGTTTACCAGGCCCAGAACGACAAGGATGTGCTCGGTCGAAACTGGGCGATCGGACAACTTGAATTGCGTGCCGAAGTGCCTGATCAAAAGCAGGAAGCGATAGCCGCACTGACGGCCGTGATGGAGAAGGACGAGTTTTGGCGGCTTCGGCGGGCGTCCATCGCAGCGATAGACCGTATCTTTGCCGGCGATCCGCTGCCGACCGGAGACAAGCCGGCGGTAAAGCTCGACGCCCCGATCCTGCAGGCCGCACTCAAACTGACGGCAGATCCGAATTCGCTCGTACGCGGCGATGCATACTCACTCGTGGCGGCGACCAAGGACAAGAAGTACGAGGATCTGCTGATAAAGGCGCTCGACGACCGGAGCTACTATGTGGTCGATCAGGCATCCGAAGGGCTCGCCGAAATGGGGGCATCGAAAGCATTCGAGAGCCTTTCAAAATTGACCGCGGGACGCTCGTGGCGCGGACGCCTGGAAATGGCCGGGCTGAACGCACTCGCCGAACTCGAAGACAAGAGAGCGCTCGAGCCCGCACTAAAGCTCGCCCGGGATAAGACACGCTCACTGGAGGTGCGGACCGCCGCACTCGCGGTGGTCGGATCGGTCGGCAAAGGCGACCCGAGGGCTTTCCCGTTGATATTTGACCAGTTCAAGAAGGCCCTGGAAGAGAACGATTTCAACAATCTCATACTGGGGATCAATGCCATCGTTCGGCTCGCAGACCCGCGCGGGCAACAGGCATTCGATCTTATGAAGGCGAAGTTCAAGGATCAGCCCGATCTTCTCGGCGGCGTGGCGTTCTTTGAACAGCAGTTCAAGGAGGCGCTCAAGAAAAAGTAGCCTGGATGTCGTCGCTCGCCGAAACGGGCGAGGCGGGGCATCGTCTTGAACACGTCCTTTTGCCTGCTATCCGAATGGTTGACTGTGCGTCGGCCAAAGCGTAATATTCAATTTACGGATGTGGTGAGTTATTGCGACTTGCGGCCACGTAAAATAAGCGGCTAAACAGCAATGAGTGCAATATTTAGAAAAGACTCTGTGCTGTCGATCGGTGCAGAGTTTTTTGATGTGCGGATCAATTTCCCGCGGCGTGACGAGAGTGTTCGGCTTATCCTTTTTCGTGTCGTTGGCGGACAAGACTTATGCAGTTTATCGATCTACTAAAAGAAAAAATCGTTGTATTTGACGGTGCGATGGGCAGCAATCTGCAGGCGCTGAACCTGACGATCGACGATTGGGGCGGGCCTGAGTTCGAGAACTGCTCGGAGAATCTGTTGTACACGCGGCCGGATGCGATCGAGACGGTCCACAAAGGGTTTCTCGATGTCGGCTGCGATGTGATCGAGACGAACAGTTTTGGCGGAAGCGAGGTCGTTTTGACGGAATTCGGTATTGCCGACAAGACCTACGACGTCAACCGAAAAGCGGCCGAATTGGCCAAACGCATCGCGGGCGATTATTCGACGCCCGACAAGCCGCGGTTCGTCGCCGGTTCGATCGGGCCCGGGACAAAACTGCCGACGCTTGGCCACATAACCTACAACGAGCTTAAGGACGCCTACCGCGAACAGGTCCGCGGACTCATCGACGGCGGAAGCGACCTGTTGATCGTCGAGACCTGTCAGGACCTTTTGCAGACCAAGGCATCGCTCGCCGCCATCTTTGAGCATTTTGAGAAGCACAGGATGCGGATCCCCGTGATCGCACAGGTGACGATCGAGACCTTTGGGACGATGCTCAACGGAACTGAGATCGGTGCGGCTCTGACAGCGCTCGAGCCGTTCCCGATCGATGTGATCGGTATGAATTGCGGCACCGGCCCGAAGCAGATGGCCGACAGTTTCAAATACCTTTGTGACAATTCGCCGCTGCCGGTCTCTGTATTGCCGAACGCGGGGCTGCCGGAGGTAAAGGACGGCAAGCAGCATTACGACGAGACACCCGAAAGCTTTGCGGCGCAGGTGGAGCACTTTGCCCGCGACCTCGGGGCCAATATCGTCGGCGGATGCTGCGGCACGTCGCCGGAACATCTCAAGCTCTTGATCGAGCGCGTCGGCGGCCTTTCGCCCAAGCGGCGGGACGCACGGCTTGCGCCATCGGCCTCATCCATCTACTTTCAACAGCCATACACACAGGATGCGTCGTTTCTGATCGTCGGCGAGCGTGTGAACGCCTCGGGCTCGAGAAAGATGCGCGATCTGCTCGATGCCGAGGACTGGGACGGTCTGGTCAACCTCGCCAAATCGCAGGAGAAAGAGGGCGCTCACATCCTGGACGTCAACGTCGATTTTGTCGGCCGCGACGGCGTGGCGGATATGCACGAACTCGCCTCGCGGCTGGTGACGAATGTAAAGATCCCGATAATGCTCGATTCGACCGAGTGGGAGAAGATGGAAGCAGGCCTCCAGCACGCGGGCGGCAAGTGCATCCTCAATTCGACCAATTATGAGGACGGCGAACCGCGTTTTCTGAAAGTGCTCGAACTCGCCAAGGAGTACGGTGCGGCGGTCGTCATCGGCCTGATCGATGAGACCGGTATGGCCCGGACGGCGGTCGATAAATTGAGGATCGCCCGACGAGCATACAAGCAGGCAACAGAATTCGGCATTCCCGGGCACGACATTTTCTTTGACCCGCTCGCGCTCCCGATCTCGACCGGCATCGAGGAAGACCGCAAGAATGCGGACGAGACGATCCGGGCGATCAAACAGATCAGGGAAGAGCTGCCCGAGGCCAATATCATACTCGGGGTCTCAAATATCTCTTTCGGACTCTCGCCTGCGGCGCGAGTCGTGCTGAACTCGGTATTTCTGCACGACTGCGTTGAGGCCGGGATGAACTCGGCGATCGTGAACGCATCGAAGATACTGCCGCTGATGCGGTTCAACGAGCACGAGATAGACACCGCCCGCGACCTGATCTACGACCGGCGAAAATGGAGCGGGGACACTCCTGTCCCCATGAGCCCGCAGGGCGAAAACGGCGCTCGCGAATCGGGAGCTTCGGTCGGTGGCGATGGTGTCGCCGGAGGAACGGGCGATGGGGACGTGAGTGTCCCCGGTCCGATCTGCACTTACGACCCGCTGACTGAATTTACGAAGCTTTTCGAGGGCAAGTCAGCGCAGTCGATAAAGCCGGACGTTTCGAATCTGTCGATCGAAGACAAGCTGAAGCACCACATCATCGACGGCGAGCGCATCGGCCTGGAAGATTCGCTTAAGCTTGCCCTCGAAAAGTATCCGCCCCTTGAGATCATCAACGATATCCTCCTGGACGGCATGAAGACGGTCGGCGACCTGTTTGGAAGCGGCCAGATGCAGTTGCCCTTCGTCCTCCAGTCAGCGGAGTCGATGAAGGCGGCAGTGAAGTTCCTCGAGCCCTTTATGGACAGGGTCGAGGGTTCTAACAAGGGAGTCCTCGTGCTTGCGACCGTGAAGGGCGATGTGCACGATATCGGCAAGAACCTGGTCGATATTATCCTGACGAACAACGGCTATAAGGTCGTGAATCTCGGTATCAAACAGCCCATCGACGACATCCTGCGTGCGTGGGAAGAGACCAAATGCGACGCGATCGGCATGAGCGGCCTGCTCGTAAAATCGACGCTCATAATGCGTGACAACCTCGAGCTAATGAACGAACGCGGCATCAACGTGCCGGTGATACTCGGCGGCGCCGCCCTGAACCGAAGGTACGTGGATAACGATCTCGTTCCGCTCTATAAGGGCAAGTTATTCTATGCCCGCGACGCTTTCGATGGCCTGCATGCGATGGACGAACTGACACAAGTGAGCAGTGAGCAGGGAGCAGTGAGCAGTCCGGAACTTTCGCTCGCCGCTTCGGCATCAAGTGAGGCTTCGGCGGCGGCTGACGAACCGCTTACCGCTGACGGCCCACAGCTCACTGATGAGGATCTTGTGGGCGAGGATGCGAAGTTGGGCGTTGAGGCGGCTCGAGTTTCGTCACGGGCGAGCGGCGACACGGCCCACACGAACCGTTCGGACGTGTCCGTGCTTGACGAAGTGCCAAAGGCGCCGTTCTATGGCTCAAAGGTGGTTGAGATCAAGGACCTGACAAAGATCTTTGCCTTCATCAACGAAACTGCCCTTTTCAAGGGGCAATGGCAATTCAAGCAGGGCAAGAGATCGGCGGAAGAGTACAAGCAGATACTCGACGAGACCGTCTATCCGAAGTTCGCCGAGATAAAAGCACAGGCGATACGCGAAAAGCTGCTCGAAGCAAAGCTGGTCTACGGCTATTTCCCTTGCCAGTCCGAAGGCAACGACCTGATCATTTATCAGGACGATGAAAGGACCGAGCGGGTGCGGTTCACCTTCCCGCGTCAGCCGGTCGAGCAACGCGGCGGGAAGAACCTATGCCTTGCAGATTATTTTGCATCGGTCGACTCGGGCACGATCGACGTCGTTGCGTTCGATCTGGTAACCATGGGCCGTCGGGCGAGCGAGCATTCGGCGGAGCTTTTCAAGGCTGACAATTATCAGGATTACCTATTGTTTCACGGCCTTTCGGTCGAGTCAGCGGAAGCTCTCGCCGAGATGTGGCATAAGCGGATCCGCGAAGAACTCGGGATCGCCGCGGGTGACGCACCGGAACTCGCGAAGCTGTTCCATCAGGGCTATCAGGGCTCGCGCTACAGCTTTGGCTATCCGGCGTGTCCGAATATCGAAGACCAAACAAAGCTCTTCGAACTGCTGCAGCCCGAGCGGATCGGCGTCGAATTGACCGACGAATTCATGCTCGAGCCCGAGCAATCCACATCCGCGACAATCGTCCATCATCCGGAGGCGAAGTACTTCAACATTGAGTAGCTTTGCCACTTATGGACTGAAAGCGATGTTATAATTCATTTATGAATGCAGAAGTCGTACTGCCTCTTGACTCGATGACGGTCGCGGAGAAGCTCGACGTGGTCGAACGAATCATGGAGGACCTTTCGCGTAACTCCGCCTCAGTTCCGGCGATCGACTGGCACGGCGATGTCTTAAGACGTCGGGCCGAGAATTTGGCAAACGGCAGCGATAGACTCGTGGGGCTCGATGAAGCCGAAACGTTGATCCGCAAGAAGACCGGACGGCAATGAAGATCGTTCTCACCGAATCCGCCGCAGATGACATTGCCGAGGGATATTTATTTTACCAAGGCCAGGCGCCCGGCCTGGGCGACTATTTTGAGTCTGCAATTTTCACCGACATACGCTCCCTTGTGATCTATGCGGGCGTTCATGAAGTGCATTTCGGTAGATACTTCCGAAAAATAACCAGGCACTTTCCACACGCGATCTACTACACCGTCGAAGACGAGGTTATACTGGTGCATGCCATTCTCGATACCCGACGCGACACGAACCTGATCGAGCGGAAGATCGACCGCGATTAAAGCTCCCCGAACACGATGAGAATCGTCTGCATTTCCGACACGCATAACTGCAACGAAAAGATCGACGTGCCGGACGGCGATCTATTGATACACGCGGGTGATGCGACGACGGTCGGGACTGTTGAGCAGTTACGAGCCTTTAACCGATGGTTTGCGGGCCTGCCGCACGAAAGCAAGATCTTCGTTGCGGGGAATCACGACTGGCTTTTCGAGAAGGACAACGAGCTGGCGAGACGGCTGCTCGATCCGAGCATCGCCTATCTTCAAGACTCGACCACCGAGATCGACGGCCTGAAGATCTACGGGTCGCCGTGGCAGCCCCGGTTTTTCGATTGGGCCTTCAACCTGAACCGCGGACCGGAGATGGCGGCGAAGTGGGCGATGATCCCCGACGACATCGACATACTTATCACACACGGCCCGCCGCATGGCATTCTCGACCTCGTTCCGAGAAAGGGTTGGGACGAAAACACGGGTTGTGAAGAGCTCCGAAAACGGGTCGAGCAGATCGCGGCGCTGGGACGTCTGAAACTCCACGTCTTCGGCCATATTCATTGCGGTCACGGCGTACACGAAGAATTTGGCGTGAAGTTCGTCAATGCTTCGAATTGCGACGAACAGTACAACCCCGTCCAGCCTCCGATCGTGATAGACCTCTAATTCGATTCACAACAATTCTACTGTAGCTTAATTATCAATTAGCTAATTATTAATTATTAATGCGTAGCGCTGTATCGCCGTATCGATGTGGTTTGCTAAAATATCGCTTCGCCTATGTCCGAGCAACCGGCAGCAAGGTCTACAAATGAGAGCCTGATCGGATCGCAGGCGGCATTTCTGATGCCGACAGCGGAAGAGATCGGAGTGCTTCAACCCGTCGAGCGAGCGGGTTTCAGGCTCGCGCACGCGATGAATTTCGGCGTCTGGAAGAGATTCTGGACATTCTGCCAGCGGCATATCGGTTCGCTCTGGATCTACATTGCCACGTACAATTTGATGAACGTTTTCGGTATCGAGAATGTCGAGAATTCCGACGCTGAGCGCCCGCTGATCCTCGTCGCCAATCACCGTTCGTTCTTCGATATGTACACTGTCTCGAGCGTTCTGTTCAGGCGCACGACGCGCCCGATCACGCTTTACTTTCCGGTGCGGGCAAAGTTTTTCTACGATAATCCGGCCGGTTGGTTCGTGAATCTTGTGATGGGATGGTGGTCGATGTATCCGCCGTTCTTTCGCGAAGAAGGCGAGGGCGAGAAGCGACGGTTCGACAAATTCTCTGTTCGGGAGCTGATCCGGATATCGTCAGAAGGGAATGGCCACATAATAGGGTTTCATCCGGAAGGGAAGCGGAACCTGAATGAGGACCCGTACAGCTTTCTCCCCGCACAGCCGGGCATCGGAAAGGTCATCCTGAACGCCGATCCGCAGGTGATACCGGTCTTCATCGCAGGCCTCGGCAACGACCTGCCAAAGCAAATAATGGGGAACTGGACCGGCGGCGAAAAGGTCAGGATATGGTTTGGCGGGTGTGTCGATCTCAGCGAATTTCAAGGAAGACGCGACTCGGTGCGGACCCATAAGCAGATATCGGACCACCTGATGACGAAGATCGCGGAGCTGGGCGAGCAAGACAGAAAATGGATGAGCGAACACTAGCTATTTTTTGCCAAGATCTACGGCCCGCTTGTACGCCGCGTGGATAGCCTTTGACAGCACCGTTCGGAGCGAACCTTTTTCCATCTGATAGATGGCTTCGGCCGAGGTTCCGCCGGGCGACGTGACCATATTGCGAAGCTCGGCCGGGTGCTTGTGCGATTCCATAGCGAAAAGCACCGACCCAAGCATCGTCTGCTGGACAAGTTCTTTCGCGATCTCACGCGAAAAGCCGAGGTGGACGCCCGCGTCGGTCATCGCCTCCATCACCATAAAGATATACGTCGGCCCGGTAGCGCTCAGGCTGGTGGCCATATCGATCATATTCTCGGTCTCGACGTAGAGTTCGCTACCGAGAGCAGAGAGCATTTTTCTGACCATCTGCTGGTGGAGGTCGCCGACGGATCCCGAGCAGGTCCAGACCGTCATTCCCTTACCGATCTGCGACGGCGTGTTCGGCATTGCCCTGACGATAAGATCGTTAGACAACTCGCCCGACAGTTTATCGATCCGTGCCCCGGCGATGATCGAGACCACAAGCTGCGTTGGGCCTACGACGCCGTGGAGTTCGCTCAGGACACCATGAAGCCGCTGCGGCTTTACGCAGAGGAGGACGACGCCGTCGCTGGGCAGGGACATCGCTGCCTCGGCGTTATTCTCAAAGGTCTGTATCTCGTATTTTGATGATAGTTCCTCTCGTCGTTCGGCCCGCGGATGGCTCGCAACGATCTGTGAAGGTTCGACGATCTCCTGCCGCAAAAGGCCCGCGATCATTGACTCAGCCATTACGCCGCTGCCGATAAATGCGAGTCGCGTGCTCGGAAGTAGTTTGGTTTCCATAAATAAAGAAGCCCGATCGTGCGGATGTCCTCACGAAACAAGTCATTTCTTGTGCGGCCGAGAACAACGCCCTTACTTCGTGCGGGCTTCTGTTGTAGCGATCATTCGTAACTGAGTGCTTCGACGGCGTCGAGACGAGCCGCGCGCATAGCCGGGTAGAGCGATCCTATCGCTCCGCCGAGAAGGCCGACGGCAAACGTGAGCAATATCACGACCGGGCTCATTTCGACCTCAAGCGTTGTCACCTGGGTCAATACGGCCCGCAGGACGAAGGTCAAGACGACACCGGCAACGATGCCGAAAAAGCTGATCAGGATCGCCTCCTGCGCTATCGTCCATGCGATCTGCCCGCTGCTCATCCCGAGCGATTTCATAATGCCGATCTGCCGCGTGCGTTCGGTAACGGTCGTGTACATCGTGAGCAGAATGACCAGAGCGCTGATCACGGCCGCGACGCCGATGAAAACGTTCAGGAAGACGTTCATCGCGGGGAATCCCTGCATATAAAGTTCTTCGAGTTCGCTGGTCAAGAGCATCTGATTTTCGGGAAAGCGAAGGCTGAGCCGCTCAGCTACCGATCTCGGATCGAATCCGTCGTTGATCTTAACGAGGAATGCCGACACTTTTCCGTCGCCGCCGAGCTGCTGCTGCATTGTCGCGAGCGGTATCTTGACCCGCGCACCGGCAGCGGGCTCATAGGTGCCGACAATAGTAAAATCTCGTTCGTAAAGCCGGATCGTCTGTCCGACCTTGTATCTCTTTTGGCGTTGAAAGCCGGTATCGATGACCGCTTCGTCGCCCACCGGTCCCAGCTTTCGGCCCTCGATGATGTCGATACCGACGATACCGGCATACTCGTCAAAATCGATACCGTCGACGAGCCTGTTGCCGGTGTTATTGTCCTCGGCCGCGACGGTATTTTGCCCGAGAGAGACGACCGTTCTTACACCATCGACCTTTCGGATCTCGTCCTTTAGCTCGACCGGGACCCTCAGGCTCTCGGTGCCGCTCATGCCGATCGCGCCCGAGGCACGA
The DNA here is from genome assembly GCA_050246275.1 of Pyrinomonadaceae bacterium. GTDB lineage: Bacteria > Acidobacteriota > Blastocatellia > Pyrinomonadales > Pyrinomonadaceae > OLB17. The sequence goes on along the minus strand of JBFWWI010000001.1, from coordinate 1,529,995 downwards.
AACATTATCTCGGCCCCGACATTGCCCTCGCGCTTTCCACGCTCGCGCATCGTCCCGTTCGAGAGCCCGACCGTAAAAACGATCAGAAGCACCCCGACCGCGATACCCAGCACACTGACCAGGGTACGCGCCGGACGGTGCAGCATATTAGAGAAAACGAGATTATCCATTGATCATTGTTTGGCGGTAGCGGAGTTGGTATTCGCCTGCGCGGTGGTGCCCTGTTCCTGCTTTTCCTTTTCCATCTCTTCGGGCGACTTCCAGCCGGCCTTCTTGAGCAGGTCGAGGGCAAAGCTCACGGGAACTGCCATATTCGCCGCTGTATTTTCGGTAAAGACCCCGAAGTTCACACCGATGACCTTGCCCGACTGGCCGAAGAGCGGCGCACCGGAGCCGCCCTCGGCGGTCTTGGCGTCATGCACGATCCTGCGGGTGTCGAGATCGGTGATCGCGCCCTGGGTCGTGAGCGGCACTATCTTCTTGGACTGCGCCAGGAAATTGATCAGGTTTTGCCGCGAATTCCCAAAACGCGCGTTTATCGATTTCGCTTCTTCATCATCAACCATGGCGAGCAGCCGGTCGGGGCCGCTCGGGTAGCCCATTGTGACGACGGTTTTGCCGACGGTCGCCACCTGGGTATCGGTCTCGAGCGGCAGGGAGGGCAAACCTTCGGGGACGGTTTCAGGGTCGATAGTGCCGACGGCTACGTCCTCGCGGCTTCCCAATTCTCTTACTTTGAGCGGAAACGGCTGCGGATAGCCGGGAAAATAGATCACGAGACGTGAGACGCGTGCCCGGCCGTTGTAGTCCCGTATCATGTTCTTTACGAGGTCGTCCTCGGTCCACGGCCGTAGGACGTGGCGATTCGTGACGATGTACCCGCCGCCGACATGAAACCCGGTGCCGATAAAATCGTACTCGACCTTGCTGCCGGTGCCCTCCGTCGTCAGGCCTACCGAGACGCCGGCGGGCGGCGGCTGCGAACCGTCCTCGGACGGCTGCGGCTCGTACGGATTCGATTGTGCCTGCAGATTGCCGTAGCGAAGCGGCCGGCCATTGCTGCGGTCAACAAGCTCGTAGACACCCACTATCAAGCAAACCCCGCTTCCGAAATCCACCCGTACGTTCTGGGCGAGCGATTGAGCTTTGATCAATTCCTTGTTGGTCTGCTCGAGAGAGCCGATCTGGTCGGAGGTCTGTCCGAGCTGGCTTTCCAGACGTTGAATTACGTCGGCCTGAGCCTTCGACTGTTCGCGTGTCTTTCGAAGCTCTTCGTTGGCGGCATAACCGAGATAGAGAACTCCGGTAATAAAGCCGATGGCCAGGACGAGCGCGATCAGTTTGGATGTCCAGGAGATCTCACGCGACAGCTCACGGACAAATTCGCGGAGGAAGGCCTTGGCTTCGTCCCGCTGAGGCGAACCGGCCGCATCCAGTGCTGCCTCTTCGATGAACTGGGCCACATGGCGGGGTTCGCGGTTCGTTTTGATCAAAGAACCCCGGCCCGCAAAAGCGAAGAATGCAAAGGTCGTATCGGCGGATTCAGAGCGGATGACGTCGCCATCGGTGACGGCGATGAACCGCCGGATCGGCTTGTCGTTTATCTGGAAATCGAGGGCCGGCGAGAAATTGATGACCCGGAACACACCATCGGTGTTCTCCAACTCGAGCCAAACAACGCCTGTGTTCGGTACGTTCGTCTCGATCTGAAGATCACACGTTTCATCGGAACCAATTCGTATCCTTTCTTCCGAAAAAAACTCGGTCCGCTTTTCGGAGCCGACCGTGATGTGAATAATGATGCCTGTCGCCATTTACCAAGCGTGAAACCACTCGCGCTCAAACCGCCATTTTAACATAACCCGACTCTCTTCGATGCAATAACTCACTGGTTCGTGGCAAAATTAAAGGATGGCGGAAAAGAAGTTCATCACAGATCGCGAGCAACTGGAAAAGCTGGCCCCGATGTTGAAAGCACCGATAAAACGGCAGGTCTTTGTCTGTACGGGAAAGTCGTGTTCGCAGGTCGGCGGCCAGGAGGTGATGGCCGAATTTGCGAGGATCCTGCAGGAAAAGGGCATCCGTCAGGGCAAAGACTCGAAAGGCCGCAACCCGTTGGGCGAGATATTGCTGACCGAGTGCGGCTCGATCGGATTTTGCACTGTCGGAACGGCGGTCATGGTCTATCCCGACGGCATTTTATACGGCCAGGTGATGCCGGAGGACGTACCCGAGATAATCGAAAAACACATTGAAAAAGGCGAGACCGTGGAACGCCTCGCCCTGATGAAACTGCCCGTCTAGGGCGCCTACTTTGTGGCGATGACCTCGAGATACTCGCTCAGGGCGTGGGTAGTACCATCGGTCCTGGTATTATTTTCGGTCCAAAGGCTGATCATATCGTTCGTGAACGCCTCGTGATTCTCTTCACCCATTGCCTTGAGAGCCATAACGGTCGGCCCGAAAAATCGCTTGAACGTCTCGACCACTTTCTCCGGGCCGAATTCGAAGACCATATCGGCCATCTGCGGGGTGATCTTGAGATCGGAGACCTTTTCGTCGAGACGTGCCTTAACTTCTTCCGGCACTCCCCATAAAACGGGAGCGGGCATCGGCGGCGGCGGGACGTATTTGCCGCCAAGTTTGAACATCTGGCCGGCAAAGCCTGTAGGCGTCCAGTTCGCCATCGCGATCCGCCCGCCGGGTTTGCAGACACGGACAAGCTCGGACGCTACGACCTCAGGCCTCGGTGCGAACATGGCTCCGAACATCGTCATCACGATGTCGAACGAATCGGCCTCATAAGGCATATCCTCGGCGTCGCCCTGTTCGAATTTTATCTCGAGTCCCTCGGCCGCCGCACGGTTATTTGCAGCCTCGATCAGATTGTCGGCGATGTCGATACCCGTCACGGCGGCGCCTTTCTTTGCCGCGATGATCGCAATATTGCCGCTCCCGCAGGCAACATCCAAAACCTTCATTCCCGGCTTTATATCCAGCCGCTCGACGAATGCCTCGGCGGTCGACTCGATCCCTTTGGCGATCTCGGCGAAGTCTCCCGCTTCCCACGTGGTCTTAAGTTTCGACTTCAGGGCCTCCATATCCGGAGACGGTGCAGTGCTCATAAAATTACATCCTCCACTTTAGTAAGACGAGAATATATCACCGAAACGGACAAAGGCGGCGGGAGAATGATAAACAAGATCAAGGAGGGCGATTCTTGGTGCGAGTTGGGTAATGCGGACCATCAAGGTTAAGGATATGGGATTCGGCGCGTCTTTCGGCACGCCCGGATACGATCTCGAAACGACGTTCACCACCCTGAGCAAAAACGATTTCAGCCTGGCCTTTCGAACGCCAAGTCGATCGAGGACCGGTACTACCGAACGATCGCGGTGATCGCTATTGCAAGAAATTGTATCGACCGGCCGAAGAAGAAGTAGCTCCAAACATCAAGTATCAAGATTCGTCTTCGAACTGGCTGATGTGGAATGAGCCATCAGGGAAGGTCGCGATGACTTGCAACCGGCCGCCCAACGCCGAAATAAATTCGCGAAGAGTAGAAATGTGCATATCAGAGCGGCGTTCAAGTCGAGAGATGGCCGCTTGCTTCTTCTTCATTAGCTGCGCAAGTTCATCCTGGGAAACGCCCAACGCATTGCGCAACTCGCTAAGGCGGATCTCGTCCCGCAACTGCGAGGCGAGCCTTTCCGAAAGCTCCGTGGCCTGAGGCGACATTTTCGTCCGCAAGTCTTTGAATGATTTAGCCATCGATCAATCCTTCATTTTTCAAGTCTTCTAGATGACGACTGTATATCTTGTCAGCTATAGGCACGAATTCGTCATACCATCGTTTGTTGCCGGTCTTATCGCCCCCGATCAGCAAAATTGCCATACGTCGAGGATCAAATGCGTAGAGGACCCGATATGGCCGCCCCTGATGTTGCGGACGGAGTTCCCGCAATGCGTACTTCGATCCGCGAATGTCCGATGAGTAAGGAAAACCCAAACCAACGCCAAATTCCTCGAGCATTTTCACGTACGCATCCACAACAGCCTGTTCCTCGGCCGTTAAAGTATTCCACCAATTTTCAAACTCGTCCGTATACTCGACGTCACAACGCATAGTATTCCACTGATGTAATATTCAGTCAATGCTTTTTCGAACAGAAATACAGGATCGTCAGGGCGGATCAAATTTCTATCAGGCTCTCATCGCGGTCAGAATCTCGTCTACCACCTTTTTGGCGTCGCCGAAGAGCATCAGGGTGTTCTCCTTGTAGAAGAGCGGGTTGTCGACGCCGGCGTAGCCGCTGGCCATAGAGCGTTTCATTACGATCGTGTCGCGTGCCTCCCAGACGTGAAGGACGGGCATACCGGCGATCGGCGACGCCGGGTCGTCCATCGCTGACGGGTTGACGATGTCGTTGGCGCCGATGACCCACGAGACGTCGGTGCCGCGGAACTCGTCGTTGATCTCGTCCATCTCGAAAACGATGTCGTAAGGAATGTTCGCCTCGGCGAGGAGGACGTTCATGTGGCCGGGCAGACGTCCGGCGACGGGATGGATGGCAAATTTGACCTCGGTGCCGTTCTCTTTGAGGATCTTGACGACCTCGGCCAGGGAATGCTGAGCCTGGGCGACCGCAAGGCCATAGCCGGGAATGATAATGACCTTCTTGGACTGCTGCAGCATGCCGGCGGCCGTTACCGCGTCGACCGAACGCACCTCGCCCGCGGGAGTCGAGGCTGCGGCCGCGGCGGATCCGCCCTCGGTGCCGAAGCCGCCGAGCATTACGCTTATGAACGAACGGTTCATGCCCCGGCACATAATGTAGCTGAGGATCGCACCGGATGAGCCGACCAATGCTCCGGTAATGATGAGCAGATCGTTTGAAAGCATAAAGCCCGCCGCGGAAGCGGCCCATCCCGAATAGCTATTGAGCATGGAGACGACGACCGGCATGTCCGCTCCGCCGATGGCCATGATGAAGTGAATGCCGAGCACCCCGGTCAGGACCGTCGCCGCAAGCAGGTAGGAATTGCCAGAAACGCCGGGTGACATCGCAAACAGCACGCCCAGTACAATGGTTCCGATCAGCATTGCAAGGTTGATGAAATGCCGGCCCGGAAGCATGAACGGCTTGCCGCCGATCGAGCCTCGCAATTTAAGGAACGCGATGACCGAGCCCGTAAATGTGATCGAACCGATGCAGACCCCGATGAAGATCTCGATGTGATGGACGAGGAGTTCGGCCTGCGGGATCGACGATTCGCCGAGGTACGTGCCGAACCCGACGAGTACCGCCGCCAACCCGACGAAGCTGTGCAGCATTGCGACAAGCTCCGGCATCGAGGTCATCTGTACCCGCGAGGCGAGCGTCGCCCCGATCAACGCTCCGATGATCAGCACGCCGCCCAGGAACGGCCAGCCGCCCGGGTCCATCGCCGCCGCCGTCGCCACAAGCGCGATCAGCATTCCGATGATGCCGTACAAATTCCCGCGACGTGCGGTCTCCTGCCGCGACAACCCGCCGAGGCTCAAGATGAACAACGCACTCGCGGCGATGTAAGCGATGGTGATCAAAGACTGTTGCATACAATGCAGAAGCCCGCGCGTTAGCAAGGGCTTAAGATCCAAGTTCGGTTAATCTCGAAACTCGAAGGGAATGTCCTCCTGGCAATATTTGACATAGTCGCATACAGTGCAGAAGCCCGGGCGTTAGCAAGGGCTTAACATCCAAGTTCGGTTTATCTCGAAACTCGAAGGGAATGTCCTCCTGGCAATATTTGACATAGTCGCATACAGTGCAGAAGCCCGCGCGTTAGCAAGAGCTTAACATCCAAGTTCGGTTAATCTCGAAACTCGAAGGGAATGTCCTCCTGGCAATACTTGACATAGTCGCATACAGTGCAGAAGCCCACGCGTTAGCAAGGGCTTAACATCCAAGTTCGGTTAATCTCGAAACTCGAAGGGAATGTCCTCCTGGCAATACTTCACGTAATCCACCGCGCCGCCAACGTGCCTCGGTTTCCACAGGTAGCGCGTACTCGAACCACGTGACCACACCTTCTCTTCAGAGCCGCACAGCCGTTGCACCCTCAACCGACGCGTCGCATACGCTTTAAGATCGTTGACGATCTTCTCCGGCTTTTCAGCGGCAGAGACCACGACGTGAGCATGATTAGTTCGCACGTTCAAAGCGCGAAGCTCATACTTCCTGAACTCACAAACTTCGTTAAAGGCGGCCCCGACGCATACGCGTTGCCGCGAGTCTAGCACGACCGGGGCCTGGCTTCTACTCTCTTGCATTAACTCAAGCAACGGAACGCTCGGCGTCACCTTCGGCCCACCATAGCGGTTGTTACCATTTCTCCTGACCGATGTTCTCCCGTCCCCGTGCAGCCAGGTTCCGTAAGTGCGGAAGGTGAGCAAATAGGCTATTGGAAATGCATTCTCTTCGTAAATTTCAAATCCGTAGTCGTCTAGCATATTTCCTGTACCCTTTGAGTGGGCGTTAAGCCCTTGCTCACGCGTGGGCTTCTGCATTCAGCTATCCCAGGTTGATAGTTAAGCCCTTTCTCGCGCACGGGCTTCTGCATTCAGCTATCCCAAGTTGATAATTAAGCCCTTGCTCACGCGCGGGCTTCTGCATTCTGCCGTACCGAGTTGATAGTTATGCCCTTGCTCAAAGTGTAACCAGACTTTTACGAAGGGCATATTATGCTAAAGCAATAAGGAATTTGATTCTTACCTTTTTGGGCTGAAGCCCAGAACTTGTATTGCACCAGTCCACTAGCTAAAGCTAGTGGCAATTCAAAGACTTTCATGCAGTCAGCGGAACCTCCATTAGACGCCGTTCTCGATCAGCGGCAAATGCGATCGCAACCTTCAGGTCATCTTTCGTCAGATCCGGGAAGTCGGCAAGTATCTCTTCCTCTGCCATCTCAGAAGCAAGATATTCAAGTACCTCATAGACAGTGATCCTTAGCCCGCGAATGCATGGCTTTCCACCGCGTTTGTTTGGCTCGATCGTTATGTAATCGTGGTAACTCATCGTTTCTTTCTACAGGAGGGACTTTACAAAACCTCGAATCTTGCGGCTGCATTGGCGTACTCCCTCAACTCGAGACTTTTATGGGGTTTCCTTTTGAGGTAGCTCAAAACTAGACTGGCCGTGTTTGGGTGATGAAGATGCCCAAGTCCGTGCAATGCGGCAAACTGGCAGTCGATGGATGGGAGTTTGAGTATCATCTCAAGGGTTTCAAACATAACATCCTGCATCAACAGATCTTCGCCGCCGTTCTTCCGATTGCGATTTCCACAATGCCAATCGTACGCCAAGGAATCCCACCACATGTTACTTGAGGTCACTAATGAGTCGATAGAAAATAACCTTTCGTATAAATGGAACATTGAACGTACGCAGTTGGCTCGTTCGACGAACTCGACTTCATCACTCCAAATCACCTCTCCGACCGAGCATTCAAGCGATTGTCCCATTATCGCCCAAAACCCTTGTTCGAGCTTGTCTTTCGAAAACCTGTCCAATAAGAAGTTAGGTTCCGAGAAAAGTTGTGTATAAAACGCAATGACATCGATCGGCATACATTTAACTTCCGCCTTGTAATACCAAGGATCCATGCGCTTCCCGTTGGATGCGAATTCCGGAGGAACTTCATGATCAAACAAGAAAACGACAAACTGTTCGAATGAGTAACCTCGTATGTCATATTGCTCAAATATCTCGAACACAATTCCGCACCTACTTCCTGAACATCGCCAACATTCGGTTGGTTACAAGGAATCCGCCGGCGATGTTGATCGTGGCGATGAGGACGGCGATGGCTCCGAGGATCGTGGTGACGCTGAACGTGCCTGAGAGCTGCAGCATTCCGCCGACGAGGATGATGCCGCTGATCGCGTTGGTGACGGACATAAGAGGCGTGTGAAGAGCCGGTTTGACGTTCCACACGACCTGAAAGCCGACGAATACCGCTAGAATGAACACCGTCAGATGGCTGAGAAGGCTGCCCTTTGCCTGGGCCTCGGTCGTGGGAACGAGGATCGCGAGCCCGAGCAGTACGACGCCGACGGCGACGAGAACGAACGGGTTTATACCGCTTCCGTCGTCCGCTCCGTGGGCTGCGGCCTTTGCTATCGCTACCGGTTCTTTCGCGTGTCCGCCGGGTTCGGGCGGAGGCGGAAGCTCTTTTGCCGGTGCGGGCCAGAGCATCTTCCCGTGATCGAGGACGATCGCCCCGCGGATGACCTCGTTCTCGAGATCGATGTTCAATTGCGGAGGCCCGACTGTCAGGGAGGGCTTAACATCCGAGTCGGATGCACCATCGTCAGCTTTTGAGTTAAGCCCTTGCTCACGCGCGGGCTTCTGCAAGTTAGGCCCTTGCTCACGCGCGGGCTTCTGCAAGTTAGGCCCTTGCTCAGGCGCGGGCTTCTGCAAGTTAGGCCCTTGCTCAGGCGCGGGCTTCTGCAACGCGGGCCCCTGTAGTTCCTCCAAAAACGCGGTGACGCAGGCTCCGTACAGTTGCGACGACATCGACGCCATCCGCGACGGAAAATCCGTGTAACCGATGATCGTGACGCCCTTGTGGTGAACGACGCGACCCGGTTCCGTAAGTGCGCAATTGCCGCCTTGTTCTGAAGCCAGATCGACGATCACCGACCCCGGTTTCATCGATTCGACCATGCCTTGCGTGATAAGTTTTGGAGCGGGTTTGCCCGGGATCAATGCGGTCGTGACGATGATGTCCACCTGCATCGCCTGGGCGGCGAACAGGGCCATCTCTGCCCTGAGAAAGTCGTCGGACATCTGCTTGGCGTACCCGCCCTTGCCCTCGCCTTCTTCTTTGATGTCGAGTTCGAGAAACTCGGCTCCCATCGACGCGACCTGATCTTTAGTAGCCGAGCGCGGATCGAACGCGCGCACGATCGCACCCAACCCTTTGGCCGCTCCGATCGCGGAAAGCCCGGCGACACCGGCACCGATGACAAGTACCTTTGCGGGGTCGATCTTCCCGGCCGCCGTGATCTGGCCTGTGAAGAATCGCGGGAAATGGTTCGCAGCCTCGATGACCGCCCGATATCCGGCAATGTTCGCCATGGCCGATAGCGTGTCCATTTTTTGCGCCCGGGTGATGCGCGGCACGCTGTCCATAGCGAAGACGGTGGCGTTCTTCTTTGCGAGTTTATCGACGATGTCGCGATTCTGTCCCGGCCAGATAAATCCCACGAGCCATCCGCCAGCGCGAAGCAGTTCGACCTCGCCATCATGGGGCGGGCGCACCTTCATCACGATATCGGCAGACGCCCAGAGATGAGCCGCATCGGTGACGACCGCCGCTCCGGCCTCCTGATATTCGGCATCGCTCGCATTGATAGCGGCGCCGGCAGAACTCTCGACCGTCACACCGAATCCGAGTTTTTTTAGTTTGAGGATCGTCTGGGGCGTGGCCGCAACGCGCTTTTCCCCCGGATGTATCTCTTTGGGGATACCTATATTGACCATAAGTTGGAACTACTATAAGGCAGGCGGACCTAGACTGTAAACGGAAGCGAGCGGATCGGTTCGGTTTTGACCGCGAGTGTAATGTTCAGCTCGCCTTAGGAAGCGACTGGACCGTGATGATCACCGACGGGGTATCACCTGCGATCTTTACGTAGGAGACCCAAAAACCTTTCTCCTCGACCCGTACCATTTTGTACATACCGCCGTCCGGCCTCGGCTCTATGGCTTCTCCGACGACATCCTTAGGGGAAGGAGCCCCGCTGATATTCCCCGAGTATGTGACAACTATCGCCTTGACCGTCTTATCCGGAGAGTAAAAGATGCGGACGCTCTCATTATCCGAGATCTCAAAATCGTCTTCTTCCGGAAATTCGTTCTTCGGGTCGCCGAGCTTCTGGCGCACCGCGTCCTTCTGTGTGCCGATGAAAATGCCGCGATAATCCTTGATAAGCGAGTCGACGGCTGTACGGGAAGCCTGCGCCGATCCGCCCGTAGCCAGGAATGCAAACAAAAGCGCAAAGATCGTGAGCATGCGCATAACTGTTCCTCCTCAAAGGCGGCCGCCGCAAAGTTCTACGATCGCTTTAACCGGCACCCTGGGTGCCGCCATTTGTTTGGTTTTAGAGAACCTACGTCAATTATAGACCCGTATTCGGCAGCGGGCAAACGGTTTGTTTGGCTGGATCTACACTTCAACGGGATTCCATTATCTGTTTTAGGGAATTCAATCCATCCTGATAGTCCTTGCCGATCGCACTGTCCATATCGACCACAAGCAGCATCAGATTCATTGGGCGCGGCATTGCTCCCGTAAATCCCCACTTCACCTTTGTCTTTCCATCACCTGCGTCCTCGGTGGTCAGATAGGTGTCGGCCGTGGATTCGAAAGGCTTCATAAAACGCAGTTCCGTTTCGAGACGTTCATTCGGAACGATGCGTTTGATCTCCTGTTCTCCCTCGCCGGTGTCGTCGGTTTCACCCTTCCAATAGGCAACGAAGCCGACCTCGCCATCCGTGCCGCGAAACTCCTGTTTCATCGTAGGTTCTCTTTTGAACCAAGGCCCCCATTCGCTTTGCGATCTCACATTCTTGACATAGTTGAAGACCTCTTCGCGGGGCTTGTTGATCACGATCTCGCGCTCGACCGCAAAATCGGTCGGGGTCATGAACACGGCCGCGGCGACGGCGGCGATAAGCAGGACGACGACGACGCCAATTGCTATTAGCAGTTTTTTTATCATTTCAGTATCTCCTCGAGCGAATGCCACACAATATAGACCTTTTCGGTCTCTGTGCAAAGCCAATTCGAACTGAAGAATTAAGGGTCTCAGGTGAGAAAGTAGTTGCCGGCGAAAACGTATAAAACACACAGGAGGAGTTCGCCGATGAAGATGGCACCGATGAACTTTGGAAAATTCATACGGATCGAGCCGGCAACGTAGCAGACCGCGTCGGTCGGCACGAGCGGGAAGAATGCCCATACGGCCACGAAAATGATCCCGCCCGGGCGTTCGAGCCGGGTGCGGATCCTTTTTACCGCCTCGCCCTTTCGAGCCTCAAAATGACCGCTCAGCCCGAGAAATTCCGAAAACCAGTAGATCATCGAAGACGAGGCGAGGATCCCGAAGATCGAGACAGCAAGTACTAGAAAGGGCCTGTGCGGAAATAAGATCGATCCGGCGAGGATCAAGGGCGTGCTTGGGAGAAGCGTGAAGCCGCGGAACGTGGAGATGACCAAATAGACGAGCAATGCCTCGTTCTCGAACGTCCGAAGGGTGGAGGCGATATTATCGGGCGAGAAGTGATGAGGCCAGATCAGATAACTCAAGATACTTGCCGTTATCAGAACTGCCCAGATCGCTATTGCTGTTCGGCGGATCACGGGTTCAGGCCAACTTCGCGCCCGCGTCAGGCGGCGGACTTGGTCAACGTCTCCATATCGGGCCGCCAGCGAAGCACGGGCTTGCGGGCCGCCGAGGCTTCGTCGAGGCGGCCGATGCGAGTCGAATGCGGCGCGTCAATAACGAGCTGCGGATCTTCCCGGGCCTCGCGGTCGATGTCCTTCATAGCTTCGACAAAGGCATCGAGATCGGCGCGGCCTACAGATTCGGTCGGTTCGATGAGCATCGCGCCATCGACCACGAGCGGGAAGTAGATGGTCATCGGGTGGAAGCCATAGTCGATAAGGCGTTTGGCAATATCGAGCGTGTGGACGCCGGTCCTCGCCTGATTCTTGTGCGAAAAGACCGCTTCGTGCATACAGTCCGATCCATACGGGGCATGGAAAGTGTCCTTAAGATTGGCGGCGACATAACGCGCATTCAAGACCGCCGTCTCCGTGGCTTCGCGGAGCCCCTCGGCCCCGTGCGTGTAGATATAGCTCAGCGCACGCACCATCATCCCAAAATTTCCAAAGAAGGCCTTGACCCGGCCGATGGAATAGGGAAGGTCGTAATTGAGGTGATAACGATCGCCGGTCTTTTCCACCCGCGGAACCGGTAAAAACTCGGCGAGCTCGGCCGTGCAGCAGCAGGGCCCGCAGCCAGGGCCGCCACCGCCGTGCGGCGTCGAGAACGTTTTGTGAAGATTCAAATGGATCACGTCGACGCCCATATCGCCGGGGCGGGCGACACCGACAAGGGCGTTCATATTTGCTCCGTCCATGTAGACGAGACCGCCGGCCGCGTGAATTACCTCGCAGATCTCCTTGATGTTCTTCTCAAAGATGCCGACCGTATTCGGATTGGTGAGCATCAGCCCGGCCACCCCGCCCTGGTCGCAGAGTTCGTGCAGGTGCTCCATATCGGTCAGTCCTTCGGCGGTCGAACGGATCGTTTTGACCGTGAATCCGGCAAGCGCGGCGGATGCGGGATTGGTACCGTGTGCAGAATCGGGTATCAGCATTACTCGACGCTCTTTCGAGGCCTCGCCCTCGCGCTTATCGAGCATGGCCCTGATGAGCATCACGCCGGTCATCTCGCCCTGCGCCCCGGCCGCGGGTTGGAGCGACACGCCGGGCAGTCCGGTGATCTCGGCCAGGTCTTCCTGAAGCTTGTAGATCAGCTCGAGGGCACCCTGCGATTCTTCCTCGGGCGCGAGCGGATGGAGACCTGCAAAACCGGCGATCCGTGCGGTCTTTTCATTGAGCCGCGAATTGTACTTCATCGTGCACGAGCCGAGCGGGTACATTCCAAGGTCGATCGAATAGTTCCATGTCGAGATCCGCGTAAAGTGGCGCACAACATCTACTTCCGAAACCTCCGGAACGCCTTCGAGACCGTCGTCTCGGCGAAGTTCGGCCGGGATCACGTCGGCAGTTTCGGGCACATCGAGCTTTGGCAGCCGGTATCCGATGCGGCCCGTCTGTGACCGCTCAAAGATCAACCCTTCGTTCTGTGTTGGATGTTGTGTGACTTTCTTTATCGACATAAACTCTCTATTTCTTGATACTAGACCGCAACTCTTCAAAATCTTCGGTGCGGCTGAGCGTCAACCAGGCACGTTTGATAACTTCCGGCGGCTCCATCAGCTTTCTCTCATTTAAGTTCAGCCAGCCGCCGATGCTCGTGACGCGGGCGGCGAGTTCGCCATCCGCCTTATGAATGCTGTTGATGACGCGAAATCGCGAACCGTCCTCACTGAATCCGCCGTTTTCCATCGTGACCCGAAGAGCGTCGAGCATCACGGCCTCGCGGAAATATTCGGTCAGGTCACTTTTGATCACCGGGCCGAATCCATGCTCTACGAAGTTGGCCGGCGGAAATCCGCACGACTCGAAGAACGCGATCCGCGTATCGACGGCGTATTCCAGATAGACCATATTCGCAACGTGTCCGTTTGGATCGACGTCGCGCCAGCCAACGGTGAACGACCTTTCAAAAACCACACTCATTACGCTGCCGGCAATCCCTTTCTCGCGACGTCCGCTACCACGCTTGCAAACCGGTCAAGCTCCCAAAGCGTCGTATAGACATTCGGCGTGATGCGGATGCCCGTAAATTCGTCGTGCACTATCGGCGTCGTGAATATCTTGTGCTTGGACATCAGATATCCGCCGAGCTTCACGGGGTCGACACCGTCGATCTTGAAATTCGCGATCGCGCAGGACTGGGCCGGATCGAACGATGTGTTAAAACCGACCTTTGGTATCGACTTGAGGTTGTTCATCCAGTACCGCGAAAGGTATCTGAGCCTTTCCTCTTTGCGTTTTCCGCCGATGGCGTTATGAAACAGGACGGCCTCGCCGATCGCGAGCCGCATCGCCGCCGAGTGCGTTCCGATCTCCTCGTATTTGCGGATGTCGGACTTGTTCTTGTCCTCGCTTGCCATCAAGGCCCAAACCTTTGGGATCTTCTCTTTTCTGACGTAGAGCATCCCCGTTCCTTTCGGGGCGTACAGCCATTTGTGGAGGGAAGTTCCGAAGTAGTCACAGTCGAGGTCATCGCGTTTGAAATCGAACTGTGCGAACGAATGGGCTCCGTCAACGATGGTCTCGATGCCTTTCGAACGCGCCATCCGGCAGACCTTTTTCACGGGATTGATCTGTCCGGTCAGATTTATCTGATGCGAGATGAGTATAAGTTTCGTTCTCGGCGTGACCGCCCGTTCGAATGCGGCGGCGATGTCGTCCACGTTATTTGGGGCTATCGGGATCTTTATCAGGTTGAGCTTTAGGCCCTCGCGAAGTTCACGCTGCCGAAGCGTGGTCAACATTCGGGGGTAATCCTGGGTTGTCGTCAGGATCTCGTCGCCCGGTTTGAAGTCGATCCCCATCAAAAGGATCTCGAGCGATTCCGACGCGTTACGCGTGATCGCGATCTCCTCGGCGTCGCACCCGAATATCTCGGCGAGGCCAGTTCGGATAGTCTCCGATTGCGGTTCGAGAATCTGCCACATCGTATAGGCGGTCGCATCTTCCTGCTGCCATGTGTAGCGTACGAAGGCCTCGGTCACGATGCGCGGGCTGGGGCTAACGCCGCCATTGTTGAGATTGATGATCCCGCGCGTGACTGAGAACGATTGCTGGATCACCGCCCAGAAATCCTCGTCCGCAGCGACCTCAAGCGGCGAAAGATGATCGACCGCCCTCCCCGCCGCCTGCACATTCTTTAGCAGCGACGCAACGGTCGTCGAGGACAACGCCATCAGGCCAAGCCCTTTGCCGGCGGAAGAGATAAATTTTCGTCGGTCGATGTCCATATTCTTCAAAACCGATTCCTCATTCCCTTCTTCACCGCAAGTTGTCGAAAGTATGCCGCGTTCGATCTGTCAGCGAGTTTTCTTTCCCGATCTTCCTTGATCTCTTCGGGCTTAAATTGCGTCACGTAGCAAGGCATTATCTCGAGAGCTTTGTCCTCGATCGCCTGTGAGTACTCGATCTTAACGTTCATGTACTTCTCGTGAACATAGCCAAGATCGGCTATGTTTTTAGGCCATGCGACGTAGTACAACGGGTATTTCTCAACCCATCCCTCACGGATCAGGAGCTCAGTTACCGCCGATCCAGTTACGATGTGTTCGGAATGCGAAGTGTCGCCATCGGGACCGAAGGTGATAATGAACTTGGGGTCGATCCGAGAGATATTCTCCTTCAGCATTTCTATGAGCCGTTTATGCTCAGCGAAATATTTCCCAACGCCGATCAGCGTATCCAATCGCTCGATCCCCAAAAAGATCGGCTCCTCGATGCCGAGCTTCTTTGCAGCGCAGAGACTCTCCTCCTTCCTCAGCCGTGCAAGCTCATCGCCCGCCGGAACGTTCGTAACTCTAGTACCGTATCTGCCATCTGTCGCCGTAATAATCTGGACCTTGTAACCAAGTTCGGAGTACTTTATCAGCACCTCGGCAACCGTCGACTCATCATCAGAATGAGGAAAGATCGCGAGAAGCGTTTTCTTCTGGCCAAACGCCGATAAGGTTGCGAGCAGCATCACAAATGGCAGTAGCTTTCTCATCAAAGATCAAAGAGCTGCGACCAACTTATCAATGTTCGCCTTCGAACTCGTTTCCGTCACACAAACCAAGAACTCGGTGTCGCGTCCCTCGTAATACTTTGACAACGCAAGGCCGCCGATGATGCCTCTATCGCGAACGGTTTCGAGTATCTCGCTCGCAGCCTTCGGTCCGCGAACAACGAACTCGTTGAATGTAGGAGCCGCGAACGGTATCGAATAGCCATTCAGGGCAGCGATCTGCTGCTTCGCATAAGCGGCCTTTTGAGCGTTCTGCATCGCGACCTCCTGCAGGCCCTGCTTGCCCATCGCTTCCATATAGATGGTCGCGGCGAGGGCGATGAGGCCCTGATTGGTGCAGATATTCGACGTGGCCTTCTCGCGTCGGATGTGCTGTTCGCGGGTCGAAAGCGTCAGCGTAAATCCGCGGTTGCCGTTCTTGTCGTATGCGATGCCGCAGAGGCGTCCGGGCATCTGACGGACGAACTTGTCCTGCGTCGCAAAAAGCCCGACGTGCGGGCCGCCGAAGCTCATCGGAATTCCCCACGATTGGCCCTCGCCAACAACGATATCGGCACCGCACGAACCCGGCGTCTTGAGCAGGCCGAACGAGATCGCTTCGGTCACCGTTACGACAAGCAATGCCCCGACAGCGTGCGCCGCGTCGGCAAGCGCACTGAGATCTTCGAGGCAGCCGAAGAAATTCGGCGACTGGACGACGAGGGCGGCGGTTTTATCGTCCAGGGCCTCAAGCCCCGATACGCGGCCGGTCTTTTCATCGAAACCGATCTCGACGATCTCGGTATCACCGTGCTGAGCATAGGTCGCGGCAACTGCGCGATATTCGGGATGCACGCTGCTTGCGACGACGATCTTGTCACGTCGCGTCACCCGCTGAGCCATCAGATATGCTTCGGCCATCGCCGTCGAGCCGTCATACATCGAGGCGTTCGCTACTTCCATTCCGGTAAGCTGGCAAACCAGAGTTTGAAATTCAAAGATGTACTGCAGCGTGCCCTGCGATATCTCGGGCTGATATGGCGTGTAAGAGGTGAAAAACTCGGAGCGTTGAATAAGGTGGTCGACGATCGTCGGCGAATAGTGCGAATAGACACCCGCGCCGAGGAAGGAAGGCTTGGTCGCTCCGGTATTTCGAGCGGCCATCTCTTCCATCGCGGCGATGACCTCAGGCTCGGAAAGCGGGTCTGTGATATTGAGCGGGCGGCCAAGCTGGACGTCTGCCGGGATCGAGCGGAAAAGCTCTTCGGCATTTGAAAGCCCGAGAGCGGAGAGCATTTCATCGCGTTCTTCGGGCGAATTCGGTATATATCTCATTTATCTGATCGAAATTGAAAATGGATAGTGGAAAATTTCTCCTGCGTCGGCATCGTCCGTTTTCCGTTGTCCATCATCCACGGGTCTAGGCGGTCGCTTCTAGATACTCTTCGTACTCCGCACTGGACAACAGGCCGTCCGCCTCGAGCGGGTTGTCCATTTTGATCTTGATGAACCAGGCATCGCCATATGGGTCGGAATTGACCTTTTCGGGGGTGTCGTTCAGGCCATCGTTGACCTCGGTCACCTCGCCGCCGATGGGCGTGAATACCTCAGAGACGGCCTTGACGGATTCGACCGAGCCGAAAGCCTCGTGAGCGGCAAACTTGTCGCCGACGCGGGGCATATCGATATAAACGACATCGCCGAGCGAGCTCTGGGCATAATCAGTGATGCCGATGGATGCGGAATCGCCCTCGACCGAGACCCATTCATGGTCCTTGCTGTAGCGTAGATTCTCAGGAATATTTGACATAGAAATTGTGTGTTAGATCCCGTTTCTAAAATTTGAAAAGCTCGATAAAACCCTATCGCGAAAAACACGGTGCCGGTTTGCCTTACGCAACGACCCAACTGCGGCCAGCCCTATTTCTGCCGTTTATAGAACGGCGTCGGTACCACCTCTGCGGCCAGACGTTTTCCTCTTACGTCAATTCTAATTTCTTGCCCCACATTTGCAAATTCGGGCGGCAGGAATGCGAGGCCGATGTTTTTCTTCAAGTACGGAGCGGGTGAACCTGACGTCACCACGCCAACTTTTTCGTCCCCGACATACACGTCGAAACCGTCGCGGGCGATGCCGGGCTCTTTCATTTCAAAGCCGGCCAGCTTGCGCTTGAGTCCGCTCTCTTTTAATGATGCGATCTTATCGCGGCCGACAAATTCACCTTTCTGCAATTTCGTTATCCAGCCGAGATTGGCTTCAAGGGTGGAGATATCGTCGCCGAGTTCATGGCCGTAGAGCGACATCGCCGACTCGAGCCGCAGTGTGTTTCTGGCCGCAAGGCCGCAGGGCAGGATGCCTTCGTCCTTTCCGGTTTCGAGCATTTTGTTCCAAAGCTGAACGGCTTTGTCCGCCGGGGCGTAGACCTCGAAGCCGTCCTCGCCCGTGTAGCCTGTCCGCGAAATGATCGCCTCGACGCCGTCAACCCTGCCTTCGGTGAAATGGTAGTACTTGATCGGTTCAAGTTCTGTGTCGGTCAGCTTCTGCAGGATTCCGAGGGCCTTCGGGCCCTGGATCGCGATCTGGCAATACTCCGGGCTCGCGTTCCTCAGTTCTATATCGGGTTTTCGAAGCTCCTCAGTTCCCGCATTCCGCATTCCGCGTTCCGCATTCTTCGTGACCCAATCCCAATCCTTCTCAGTCGTGCCGGCGTTCACCACGAGCAGGAGTTTTTGTTCATTGAAGCGATAGACAAGCAGATCGTCCACCACGCCGCCTTCCTCGTTCGGGAACGCTGAATAATGAGCCTGGCCGTCGACGAGCTTTGTGACGTCGTTGGTTGTGATGCTGTTGACGAATGGGATGGCATCGGGGCCTTCGACCCAGATCTCGCCCATATGCGAAACGTCGAACAACCCGGCACGCGTGCGCGTGGCCATATGTTCTTCGATGACGCCTGCAGGATATTGAACCGGCATATCCCAACCGCCAAAATCGACCATCTTGCCGCCGAGTGCTCGATGCACCTCATTCAGCGGAGTCTTCTTAAGGTTTTCCGTCGACATAGTTCGGTAAACTGTCGAAGCTATCACGCTGATAAAGGCGTGTCAAAGAAGTGTTCGGAAGGGTGGCTAAAGCCGCAAAAAAGCGCGGCTTATAATGTCAATTCCCGTCCTTTTTCTTCTTGCCCTGATCTTTCGGCGTTTCGGCGGGAAGGTTGGCGGCGGCCTCGATGATCTGATCGCAAAACTCTATGGACTGCATCAGGAGTCCGCGCTCGGCCTCGGGCGGCGATTTTGCCAACTCGACCTGAAATATCGGCCTGTACCTGGCAGCAGCCGCAGAAAGGCTGCGAACCGCTTTCGGGAAAAGCTTTCCGGTGACCTCATTTCCTTCTGTCGCGGTAGAAGTTCGGGAAGCGATATCGTCGATATCGTCGATCGATTTCTGGAGCAGGCGGCGAATGTCTGACAGCAGTTCGAGCCGCGTGCCTTTCGGCTCAGGCCCCCAGACCTCGACATTCCTTTTCGGCGGTGTCCAGGTGCTGCCAGCGATCCCGGCGGCGGCGAGGCGGCGGTCGATGAACTTTGTAAGCACATCGATCCGCATATCGATCTCCTGATGCTCACGGATCAGCTCCCCTTCTTCTTCGGAAACAAAATCGCGTCGCTGCGCAAAGGAAGCGATGGAAAGCAGCAGGAGGATAATGGCAGCGAAGAACAGGAGCCGGGGGAAGTGCTTCATTTTAGGTATTTCGTCTGTTTGGAACGACCGTGTCGCCAAAAAGCGGTTCGATGGCTCGAGACCGTGCGTCACGGAGATATCGCAAAAGGCTCCTCACGTAATGGTCGTATTCGGATGGAAGTTCGCGGCGAATGAGGGCGATCCGCGGAGCAAAGGTGCGGAGGGTCATCTCAAACCGCTTCAGGGTGTCGAGCGTCTTGTCGCGGCGAGGGGCGCTTTCGAGGAATTCGAGGGTATCGTCCATCAGCGCGTGAAAGCCGCCAAGCTCGTTGAACATCTCGACGAACTGGCTTTTGGCGTTGAACTCCTCGGCCTTGCTTAACCGCGTGCTCATCAGTGCCAGGGCGAGTTTCGTGCGTTCCTTCAGGTCGTGCTTGGTCTCGAGCTGTTCGCGCTCGCTGCCGGACATCAGCTTTATCGGCGGGGGCGCGGCGTTAGGATCAAAGGTGTCGTCGTCTTCGGGCGGCTGAGCGAATGAAATGCTTGCGACGAGAAAAGCCAGGATAAGAGCGGACACAGGCCGGAGCAATATCTCCAAATGGAAAATACCGGCCTCGTGATTTCTCCGGAACACGATCATAGATCAAACGTCCGCGTAATTTTATTCCCTCTTTTTGCCTTTTCCGCTTTTGATCAGTTTCTGAACGGCCGGCAGCCGAAGATTCACTTTTTCGATCTCAAGCTTGTCGGCCTCCGGATCGGCGAGCCTCAAAAACTGCTGGTAATTCGCCAATGCGTCCATGAACTCGCTCAGCTGATCATGTGAGATGCCGAGAAAGTAGAACGCCGCCGCCGAATCGGGCCGCTTCTCGGTGAGCCAGCGAAATTCGAGCTTCGCTTCAGGATAGCGCTTTAACTGAAAAAGAGCAGTTGCGAGGTTTGCCCGTATCGTCGCATGTTCGGGGGCAATGGTCAACAGTTTTCGAAAGAGGACGACGGCTTCCTCATATCTTTTCGCCTGAACGAGGGCGGCTCCGACGCCGACCGCATGGCTTAGCTCATTTGGCTCGACCGCGGATGCCCGCTGACAAAATTCGAGCGCTTTGGCCGGGTCGGAAACACGGTAGCCCTGGCAAAGCCTCGAGAGGGCGATCACATCGTTCGGATCACGCTTGAGCCTATCCAGCAGGATTGCCGGATCGGAGACGTCGTTGGCCTTGATGTTCGAGATCAGATCTTTTGCCGCCTGATCGGGCGACGCGATGGATTCGAGCAGCGAGAGGGCGTCCTGGTTCTTTCCCCGGAGCAGAAGCGTACGAGCCTTCAGGATCTTTGTTTGGCCCGGCGGAGCGCCCTGTGCCTCTAGCTGGCCGACATACTTTTCGGCCAATTCGACGTCGTTCTCGGCGATCGCGACCTCGGCTGAGACGATCTTTGCGGACACGAGGCCCGGATCAGCCTCGAGCGCGCGAGCGGCGCTCGCCCGCGATTCTCCGAAAAGCTTGAGCTTATATTCGACCGCAGCCTTGGCGGACAGGATCTGCGCGGTCGGCCTTGCTTTTCCCGCAAGGACGTTCAGCCTGGCTAGTACGTCGCGCAAGGCCGAGTCGCCGGCGTTCGTGCGAAGCCTAAGGTCTGCCAAAGCAGAGAGTGCGATCGAGTTGCCATCGTCGGCCGCCAGAGCCGAATCAAGCAGCTTTTCGGCCTCTTCAAACTTTCCGCGGTCGACGAGCAGCGAGCCGAGGCTTGCCATTGCAAGAGTCCAATCTTCGCGATGTCTCAGAGCACTTCGGTAGGCGGCCTCCGCTTCGTCCAATCGCTTAAGGGCGACGAGGGCATTGCCAAGCTGAAGCTCCGCCTCGGGAAACTCGTCGATGATCTCGATCGCCTTTCTGTAGAGGCCGACCGCGGCGATCAGTTCGCCTTTCTCGTGGGCATCCTGTCCCTTATTGAAGAACTCGATAGCCTGCTGCGCAGAATCGCCGGATTGTGCCGCAGCGGAAGAGAGGAGCGCGGCCGTCGATAAGAAGAAGGCCAATAATATCCGGCCGGAGGTCTTTGTCGGTGTTGCCCAGGTCAAGGTCATTTTCTGTTGTCTTAGGAGTATATTACGACTCATGCCCAGTTGATGATCCACGGCCTAAGGATCTTTCAAATCGTTGTGGTTGCCTTACCCGATTCCGTCAGATAGAATCACGATTTTGTTGCATTTACGGAATCTTCGCTTTTTCCGGCAAATGATCGAAACGCTAAAAAATTCAATTCCTTCCGGGCGTGTGCTCACCTTGTCCGAAAAAGAGCAGGAACTTCGGAGTATGATGCGCGGTTTGGGCCGCGTGTTGGTCGCGTATTCGGGCGGAGTTGACAGCACGCTTCTCGCCGCGGTCGCGGCGGAAGAACTCGGCGACCTTTCGCTATGCGTCACAGGCATCTCGCCCAGCGTTTCGTCCCATCAACGCGAGATCTCGACCGGTACGGCCGCCCGCCTTGGGCTGAGGGTGCGAACGATCGATACGCATGAGACCGCGAATGCGGATTACGCCGCGAACCGCGGTGACCGGTGTTTCTATTGCAAGGACGAGCTTTATTCGCTTCTAAGGGCGGAAGCCGAGAGTTTCGGTACGTCGAATATTGTTGACGGCACGAACGCAGACGACCTTAGCGATCACCGCCCGGGCCGCGCGGCGGCCGAGAGGCATGGCGTGAGGAGTCCGCTTGCGGACCTCGGTTTCACCAAGGCCGAGATCAGACAATTGAGCCGTGCGATGGGTTTGCCGACCTGGGAAATGCCGTCCAGCCCATGCCTTTCGTCGCGGATCGCCGTCGGCGTGCCGGTCACGATCGAGCGTCTTGGCCGTATCGAACGCGCGGAGGCATTCCTTCGCGGACTCGGGTTTCGCGAGTTTCGGGTCAGACTTCATAAGGACCTTGCCCGGATCGAGGTCGCGCGTGACGAGATGGACCGGTTTTTTGACCGGCAATTGATCGACAGCGTCGAAAAAGAGTTTAGAAAGATCGGCTTCAAGTTCGTAACACTTGACCTGCAGGGGTTTCGGTCGGGCTCGTTGAACTCCGATGGATCGATCGTCAATAAAGAAAAGTCGTAATTTGGAGAATTTATAGAAATGGCTAATCCAATGGCTGATGAAATGCGGCGCTTTAAGGGGAGCGACGAAAAGAATCCCTTTGAAGCAATGAGCGAGCGGTTTGACCGCGCCGCCCAGATCCTGGGCCTTGACCCTGACCTTTATGCGGTACTTCGTGTTCCTAGCCGCGAGATCAAGGTCTACATCCCCGTAAAGATGGACACCGGGCATATACAGGTTTTTGAGGGGTTTCGGGTTCAGCACAACTTTGCCCGCGGTCCGGCAAAGGGCGGCATCCGCTATGCCCCGGACGTCTCGCTCGATGAGGTTAAGGCCCTCTCGGCGTGGATGACCTGGAAATGCGCTGTCGTCAACGTGCCATTTGGCGGAGGCAAGGGCGGCATCATTTGCAACCCGACACAGATGTCAGAGGGCGAACTTGAGCGCCTGACGCGAAGATATACCGCGGAGCTTATCGATTTTATCGGGCCTGACAAGGATGTGCCGGCACCCGATATGAATACGAACGAGCAGACGATGGCATGGATAATGGACACGTTCTCAATGCACGCCCGCCACACGGTGACGGCGGTGGTCACCGGTAAACCGGTCGCGCTCGGCGGTTCGCTCGGCCGGCGCGAGGCGACCGGGCGGGGCGTCCTGATAACCGTGAACGAGGCGATCAAGAGATTTGGGCTGACGCCCGAGCGGACGTCCGTCGTCGTGCAGGGTTCGGGAAACGTCGGCGGCATCGGCGCCCAGTTGATGTACGAGACCGGTTACAAGGTGGTCGGGATCTCCGACGTCGGCGGCGGCATTTACAACGCCAAGGGGCTGAATATCCCGCACGTCCTCGATTACTGGAAGCAAAACCGCTCGTTCGAACGCTATCCCGAAGCGGAACAGGTGGGTAACAAAGAACTGCTCGAGATCGAATGTGACGTTCTCGCGCCATGTGCGACCGAGAATCAGATCACCTCGGAGAACGCCGACCGCATCCGGTGCAAGATCCTGGCTGAAGGGGCAAATGGGCCGACCACGCCCAAGGCGGACAAGATCCTCCACGAGAAGGGCATTTTTGTGATCCCGGACATCCTTTGCAATGCCGGCGGGGTCACGGTCTCGTACTTTGAGTGGGTGCAGGATAGGATGGGTTATTTCTGGACCGAGGCCCAGGTGAACGAGCGACTTGCCGAAAAGATGATCGCCAGCTTTAACGAGCTTGCCCACTTTGCGGAGAAGCACGAGGTCGATACCCGGACGGCTGCCTACATGCTAGCCATCGACCGGGTCGCGTATGACACCCGAATGAGGGGCATTTACGCATAAAGAAAAATGCGTAATTCATTAAAAATGCTTGCCTTTTGGGAAAGTTTGCGTTAAGTTCAATGCAAGGATGTGCGGTTTGCTGTGTGACTTTTTTCGGTCAAAATGACCGTATGTCCTTGAAATTTTGCAGACATTAACAACAATTCGGGATTTCGCCTAAATAATTTAGCCTGTAAGGTTTGGCAACTTTTAGGCATTATGGGATACTCGTACAGATAGAGTAGTTCGTAATTGATTTTAACTAAAGCTTTTAAAGCTTCTAACTGGACTCAATCTTTTGATTTTCGGCGGAGGAATATGATGAAACTCGCTTACAGAGTGTTTGTTGTTTCGCTGTTCTGCTTGTCGCTTGCGGTCGTTTCGTTCTCACAAACGGCTGTAAGTGTTGACAAAAGCAAGCGATCAGCCAAGGACGACAGAAACACGGCACCTACAGTTGGAACAGGAGGAGCGATGGGAGGTCCCACCGGTCTCTTCACTGTTTATGATGGACAAACCCTGAGAAAGGGTGAGTACACTTTTAGCGCGGCCTACAGCAATTTTGACCGCGATCCCGGCGATGCCGATTTTACCGAAGTGCCGATCAGCTTCCAGGTAGCGTTGACGAACAATGTGGAATTGTTCTTTAACACCGATGCCTACCGAGCTGTGAAAGTGAATTCACCCGGTAATCTTTCGGGCTTTTATCTGCCGAACTCGAGCATTGGCGGCATTAGCCCCGGAGCGATAATTCTTGCTCCCAGCGGCCCAGGAGCCGGCCCCTTCGAAGGGCAGGCAGTGTTTCGCCCGGCGGGAAGCCAGCCGTTCGTACAATATCCGTACGTTGGCGGAAGCGCGGGTAATTTTGGTAATCCGGCAGGCACTTTTTCGGGACCGCTTTTTGGATTCCCGGTGGGAACATTTCCGACGATCGGCGGTGTTGTCTCCGGCGGGGACGGTGCTGATGCCTTCCCGGGCCTCGGCTCGATCTACGGCAGCATACTTCCCGGCATAGTCTTCCAGACGGTCTGCACGCAGAGCGCGTCGGCAGGCTGTGCGGGCGGGATCATTGCCCCGTCCGTGTGGGACGCACGTCCCAGCTATTTGCCTGATGCTCCTTTCCTAAACCGTACATACGGCGAATCTGCATTCAGCACATTTACTGCCGGTGCGAAGATCCGCTTCAATGACGTAAATGACTGGTGGGGCGTCGCGTTGGTCGGAGCTTACCGCTTCTACGGCGATTCGGCGGACGATTTCAGCGGCTTTAACCAGCTCCAGCGTGGAGCAAGCCCAGGCGGCAAATGGTCACGCGGCGACATTCTGGTCACCGGTGTATTTGACGGCCGCGTTAAGCCCTGGATGAACATCGCCGCCAACGTCGGCTACCACTGGAACAGCAGTGTAAAGAGCGATCTTTTTGGCAGTGATGTGACGATCCTCGACCGTCCGGATGAGTTACTTCTTTCGTTCGGGGTCGATTTTCCGGTCAACCGCTACTTCCAGCCGATCGGCGAATTCCGTCACCTGCGATACGTGGGCGGCCGCACGCCGAACGCATTCGAGAACGATCCCTATGAAGGCCTCATCGGTTTCCGTGTTTTCCCGGCCCGTTGGTTCGGGTTCAGTGCGGCATACCGCTATCACTTCAATCAGCAGGACCGCGACAGCTTTGATGACGAAAATTCGATCGCACAGACGGCTTTCGTTCCCTGCGTAAATTTCCAGACGGCTCCGGGTGGCGAGGGCGGCCCGATATGCGACGAGTTCTTCGCGAACAGCGTTTCATACCGAGGCGTACCTCCCGGTTTCCGAACCTCGAGCGACCCGCACGGCTTCTTGTTCCAGGCATTTATCGGCCGCCGCAATCCGCGTCAGGCTGAGGTCGAGAACAAGTTTGCGGATGTGACCGCCCTTTCTGTCAGCGACAGTGAGATCAAGGGCGGCTGCCAGCCCGGCTTCCGTCCGAAGGAAGGCGAGGTTTGCAGCGAGAGCACGTCAGTTACGGTCACGACGACCGCTGTGGATCCTGAGAACGACGTTCTCACATACAACTACACGGTTTCGGGCGGACGCATCGTCGGGACCGGTTCGAGCGTGACATGGGATCTGAGCGGCGTCGCTCCGGGAACCTATACCATCACAGCAGGCGTTGACGACGGCTGCGGACTCTGCGGTAAAACGCAGACCCAGACGGTCGTCGTAGCCGAATGCGATTGCGTACGCGTATGCGAATGCCCGTCGCTTTCGGTCAGCGGACCTGCCGGTATCACGGCACCTGGCGAAACGATGACGTTCACTGCTTCGGCGGTCGGCGGTACACAGGCGAGCCTGACCTACAACTGGTCGGTTTCGGCTGGCAACATCGAATCCGGACAGGGAACCCCGAGCATCGTGGTTCGCACGGATAACTCGCTTGCCGGTTCTTCGGTGACCGCTACGGTTGAGATCGGCGGACTTGATCCGTCATGCTCATGCCCGACGACGGCATCCGAGACCGCAGGTGTTGCACCTAATCCGGAGCCGGTCCTTGTCGACGAATTCGGTAAGATGCCGAACGACGACATTCGCGGACGTCTCGACCTGTTCTTTGCTGAACTGTCGAACAACCCGAATAACCAGGGCTACATCATCAACTACGGCACGCCGAGAGAGATCGCGGCACGTGAACGTCTGGTAACGAACCACATCAACTTCCGTGGATTCGACCGCAGCCGTATCACGCTCGTCAATGGTGGTGCTTCGAGCACGGGTGAGGCTCAGACCAAGCTGTATCGCATACCGCCTGGTGCTGAAAATCCCGCTCCGTAATCGCTTTACGCCACAAGGCGTGAACATCGAGAAAAGGCCTGCCCTGTGCGGGCCTTTTTTCTTTGGATAAGAACAGGTGGCGGTTCCCTGACTTAATGTATTGCATTAACTTCGAAATTTTGTAGAATGGTATCAGAGACCGTCGGTTTTTAATTCTCCTCGTCCCTCGTTTCGATTGAATGCAAACACCCGTTATCGTTTCGTCATCAAATGAGGTGGCGTTGCGGCCCGACGGTTTGAGAGCACGCTTCAAAAAAGCCCCATAGCCAGAGAACAAAATGATGAAGATTTACCGCACAGATCGAAGTTTGATCCTTTCCGCCTTCCTTTTGATCTCGCTCGTTGCCGGACCCATTCTCGCGGCCGACGACGGCGGGAACGTTTTTGAAGATGAAGTGACAAAGGGGGTATGGTCCGTACTCGGCCCGAACGGCGGCGATGTCCGCTCGATCGTGGTCGACCCGCGCGACAAAGACAGGCTTTACATCAGCACGATGGACGGGCAGATCCATACCTCGACCGATGGCGGCCGCACCTGGCGCCTGCTCGCAAGCTTTGGAAAGTCGCTGCTTACACTCGATCAGCTGTTGGTCGACAGCCGCGATTCCAAGGTCCTCTATGCATCGGGCCACCGCGGCAAACTGCCGGGCGGATTCTTCAAATCGACCGATGGCGGCGTTACCTGGAAGGAGTCGAAAGACCTTCGCGAACAAGCCATTCACGCGATGACCCAGGCAAAGGCAGACCCGGACGTGCTTTATGTCGGTACAAAGGACGGCATATGGATGTCGAAGGATTCGGGCGATGACTGGAAGAGAATAGAGTCCGGGACGATGCCGCTCGATATAAACTCATTTGCGGTCGATCCGAAAAACCTCTCGACGCTCTATGCCGGAACCACCTGGCGGCCGTACAAATCTACCGATAGTGGAAAGAACTGGCGGCTCATCAAGACCGGCATGATCGACGACTCGGACATTTTTGCGATAACGATCGATAAGGAGAACAACGATCATCTGATCGCCTCGGCGTGCAGCGGCATTTACGAATCGACGAACGGCGGCGAGAACTGGCGAAAGATTCAGGGCATACCGTCTCAATCGCGGCGCACGCGCGATATCGTACAGCATCCGTCGCGGCCCGGGACGCTTTATGCCGGTACGACCGAAGGGTTCTGGATGAGCGTGAACGGAGGCAAGTCGTGGTCGCTCACCACTTCGCGAAATATCGAGGTAAATAAGATCGCCGTCCATCCGGACGCGCCGGATCGCGTCTATATAGCGACCAACAATTTTGGCGTTCTGGTCTCGACCGACGGAGGGCGAAATTTCGCTCCGACTAATGATAGTTTTACGAGCCGGTTCACATATTCGGTGACGCCCGATGTCGAATTGCCCGACCGGCTCTACGCGACGACCAAGAACACTTCGTCGAGCGGCGGTTTCTTCTTTTACAGCGAAGACGGCGGTTCTAACTGGCTGCAGGCCAAAGGGCTCGATATCGAGAAGGACACGCCTTTCGTCGTGCTTCAGGATAAACTGAACCCGACACTGATGTACCTCGGGGCCAGCCGCGGCGTTTTCAAGTCGGTAGATCGCGGTGAAACGTGGTCGCTGGTCACTGCTCCGAAACCGGTCCGCAAGGCTCCCGTCCGCCGGGCCCGTCGCGGAGCCAAAGCAAAGCCCGCCGTCAAGGTTCCGGCTGAGGCCGGGCCGACGCTCGTCCCCGCGCTGACCGAAACGGTCAAGGTGCTTGCCTTCGCCGGTGATGATAAGAACGCGATACTCGCCGGCACCGATAAGGGCCTCTATCGCAGTTATGATATTGCGAAAGGCTGGGAGAAACTTTCATTTGGGGAGGGCCTCGATGAGAACATCTTTGCGATCCACACTACGCCGAATGTGCCCGGAACCATTTGGGCCGGCACGTCGCGTTCGGGCGTCGTAGTTTCGACCGATGACGGGAAGACGTGGTCCAAGACCAATTCCTCCCCTGACGGCATACCTGTAAGCTCCATCGCTTCCGATCCGAAGCGGCCGAATTACCTTTATGTCGGCACGATCCAGGCCTTCTATTTGAGCCGTGACGGCGGCCGGACCTGGAATCGACGCGGAGGCAATCTGCCGCTCGGCAACTTCACCTCGATCCTTATCGATCCGAACAATACCGACACAATAATCCTTTCAAGCGCGCTCGAGAATGAAGGAGGCATCTATATTTCGGAAGATGCGGGAATGAAGTGGAAGCGTTTCGATTCAAAGGAGCTCAAGCTTCCGAGCCGCCGCATTTGGTCGCTTGTTTTCGATCCGCAGGACCCGAAACGTATGTACGCGGGTACCCACTCATCCGGCGTCTATCGGATCGACCGCCCGGTCGAAACGGCTGCAAATGACGCCCCGGCGAAAGAAGGGAACTGACCCCGTAAAGTACATCCTTAGCGAGAGATGCGACAGGCTTCGTGCCTGTCGTACTCGTTTAGGCTTGCAGTTCGGCGGGCACATTCTATAATCTGAAGTCTCATGAGTCACCAAACTGCGGCCAAAGAGATCGAGTGTACGGGGTCGAATGGAAGCGTTACCATTCGCGCCGAAAGCCTGCCATTTTCCGAGATACCCGGCCAGTCAAAGCTATTCCTCGAGTACCAGAAAGATCCTGAGAGCTTGAAGCGTTATTACCCGAACGCTGTCGCGTCGCATGTTCAGATCACCGAGCGCATCCCGGAGGTGCTCGCAAATTACAGGGCCGACAGAAAGGTTTTATGCGATGCGCTTACCGAGACCAACAAGAAATTCGGCGCGACGCAGGAGACGCTCGACAACATCGAATTGCTCCGTGACGCCGAAACGGTAGCCGTCGTGACCGGCCAGCAGGCGGGCCTCTTTTCCGGGCCGCTTTACACGATCTACAAGGCACTCTCCGCGATCCGAATGGTCGATTGCCTGCGCGGCCGCGGTGTAAAGGCGGTTCCCGTTTTCTGGGTCGCGACCGAGGATCACGATTTCGAAGAGGTATCGAAGACGACCTTCATCGGGAAGAAAGGAAACGTCGTCGACGTGAAGAACGAGCCCAAACGCTGTTACGAAGATCTCCCGGTCGGTTACATCAAACTCGACGATTCGATCGACGAGACGATCGAGGAGCTTTTTCGCGAGATCACGCCGACCGAATTTACCGCGGACCTCAAGTCGCTCGTTCTCGCAAGCTGGACACCGGGAGAATATTTCGGCGATTCGTTTGGCGTGCTTCTGACGAGGCTGCTCGGCAAGTATGGCCTGATCGTGCTGTGCCCATTGAATAACTCCTTGAAACAGCTTGCCGCGCCGATCTATGTCGAGGCGATACAGAAGTCGGCCGAGATCGTCGCCGCCCTTCAGCAGCGAAGCCGTCAGCTGGAGGACGAAGGATATGCGGCCCAGGTCCTGATCAACGACGATTACTTTCCCCTTTTTTGGCAGGCACGCGATGATACACGCAATGCATTGAAAAAGAGCGATGAAGGCACATTCAAGACGAAGGACGGCACGCGCGAATTCTCGCTGCACGAACTTGCCGAGATCGCGGCAAGCGAGCCGTACCGTTTTTCGCCGAGCGTTGTGCTTCGCTCCGTTGTCCAGGATCATATTCTTCCGACCGTATGCTATTTTGGCGGGGCCGCCGAGATCGCATACTTTGCACAGAGCGGCGAAGTTTACAGGATACTCGGCCGCCCGGTCACGCCCATCCTTCACCGGCAAAGCTTCTCCGTGATCGAGACAAAGCACGCCAAGACCCTCGCGAGATACGACCTGGAATTCAGCGACCTTTTTCGCGGGATGGAAGATCTCCTGCCGGGCATCGTCGAAGAGCATCTCAACACGGATACGGCAAAGCTCTTTGATGAGGTCGAAGAGACGATCAATGAGCAGCTGCATCGCCTTGACGAAGCCCTGTCAACGGTCGACCCCACGCTGTCCGACAGTCTCTCGAAGCGGCGGCGCAAGATCATTTACCACATCGCCGCGATGAGGAACAGATTTCATCACGTCCAGCTCCGTAAGGACGAAACGATAAATAGCCGGATCGAATCGATGTTCGCGGCACTTATGCCCCACGGTGCGCTCCAGGAAAGATCGTTGAATGCGGGTTATTTCATAAATCGTTACGGTAAAAATTTCATCGATTGGATCTACCGTTCGACCGATCTGGACGACAAGGGCCACCGGCTTCTCTATCTTTAGATGAACAAGATACGCATTTTGCCCGACAATCTGGCAAACCAGATCGCCGCGGGTGAGGTCGTCGAACGCCCTGCGTCGGTGATCAAGGAGATCGTCGAGAATGCGATCGATGCCGGGGCGAGCCGCATCACGGTGGATGTCGAACTGGGCGGCCGGCGTCTGATGCGCGTCGCCGACGACGGCCATGGGATGTATCGCGACGATGCGATCCTAGCCTTTGAACGCCACGCGACCTCGAAGATCCGTACGCTCGAGGATCTTTCGGCCATCGGGACGCTCGGATTTCGCGGCGAGGCGCTTGCTTCGATCGCCTCGGTGGCAAAGGTCGAACTGATCACAAAGCTCGACGAGGACCTTGCCGCCACGCGTGTCGTGATCGAAGGCGGGCGGCTGATAGATGTAAAGGACGCCGCCCGCGACACGGGCACCACCATCGCCGTCCGCGATCTCTTTTTCAATACACCGGCCCGCCGGAAGTTCATGCGGTCCGAGGCGACCGAGAACTATCACATCGCCAGCATTGTCACCCATTATGCCCTTGCCCACCCGGAGATCGCGTTCACATTGACAAGCAACGGCCGCGAGACCCTTCGGGCTTCGCCGGCACGCGACCTTCGCGAACGGGCTTTTCAGATCTTCGGTGCGGGAATGCTGGAGAGCCTCTTACCCGTATCGGGCGGACGCGAATATGTGGCGCGTGTGAGCGGTTACGTCTCGGCTCCGCGCGAACGGCGTACGAATAGAGATTCCCAGTACTTTTTCGTGAACGACCGTTTCGTGCGGGACAAGACGATCGCGGGCGGGCTTCTCGAAGGCTACCGCTCCGTCCTGCCGCACGGAGTATATCCGGTGGCGTTCCTCTTTCTGCATGTACCGCCCGAAGAGATCGACGTCAACGTCCACCCGGCCAAGACCGAGATCCGCTTTCGCCGAAATGAAGCGGTCAAGGACGTGATCGCAGAGGCGATCCGCGAGGCCCTATCGCGTGCCGGGGTTGGGCCGGTGCGTGCGGCCGAGGCGGATGCGCCTGATACCGGATCGTTTGCCTCATCCCCGGGCGAACCCGCGAACGAACCGGCTGACCAGCATTCGATCGACTTCCACCTTGTAGAGGCGGATGACGGGCGAGGAACCGTCGATACTGCTCCCGCTTCTCATTCCCGGACGGATCCCGAAGCGGAGGTTGCTTCCAGATCCCGGGAGGCCGTGCCGCGGGGCACGATCCCCGAGATCTCACAGGACGATGCAGGTATCGATCTTGTCCCGGGTGAGTTTGAGTCGACGGCCGACGAGCGTCTCGGACCGATGTCGCCAGAAGTCATTGGGTCGCCGGTCGAGGCGGCGCAACTGCCGCCGGTCAATTCCGCCGCACATCTCGTGAGGGCGGCTGAAATAGAGCAAATCGCTGGCCGCAAGATAAGGCCGATGGGACAGCTCCACGAGAGCTTTATCATTGCCGCCGATGACGAAGGCCTTTTGCTGATCGATCAACACGTCGCCCATGAAAGGATCTTGTTCGACAAGTTCAGGCGAAAGGAAACGGACCGGACGGTGGAATCGCAGAATCTGCTAATTCCCGAGACCATCGATCTGACGCCGGCCCAAAGCCATGCGTTCGAGATCGTCGAGAATGAACTTGCAGCGCTCGGATTTGGCCTTATGCGGCTCTCAGGCAGAACCGTTGCGATCAGGTCGATACCGACGGACCTGCCCGCGGCCGACGCGAGAAACCTGTTCGCCGAGATACTCGATACCGTGGAGCTTGAGAAAAAGGGCAGCGGTAAATCTACTATGCGCGACGATATTGCCGCGTCACTCGCGTGCAAGGCTGCGATCAAGATCAATATGAAGCTCACCCCCGAAAAGATGAACTGGCTCATAGACCGCCTTCTCCTCACCTCTTCGCCAACGACATGTCCGCACGGCCGCCCGGTGATCCTCCGACTTACGATGAGGGACATTGAGCGCGGCTTTCACCGTTCCTGACAAAGTTTTAGCTGGATCTCCGCAATTCCCGTTCTGCCGGGCCTTTGGGCCGTAGGCGACAAGCGAAATTCGACAGAACCGCTTGATTTATTTATATTTTAGCGATATAAAATTGTTTGTCGGCAGACGCAACAAAGTCTTGAATTCGCTAAGTTGCGTATTGTCAATAAATAGCGGTTCCCGGACGTCCTTTTTGATGAAACGGATTAATCTCCACAAGGCGAAAAATCAGATCGCCCGGTTGAATACCATCAGAGATATCAATCGTCTGATCGTGTTGAACTACGTCCGTGACCGCTCGCCGATCTCGCGTGCCGAGATCGCCCGACAGACCGACTTGCATAGATCGACGGTCTCCGTGATCATCGACGAGCTTCTTGAGGACGGAACCATCGTAGAGATCGGCTCGGGGGTTTCGACCGGCGGTAGAAAACCCACCTTGTATCGCCTAAAGACGGGCGAACCGGTCGCGATCGCGATCGATCTGACGCCGCGGATCACGACCATCGCGCTCGCCGACCTTGCAGGAAATCTGCTCGAAAAGGAAACATTTTCCACCTCTCCGGACGTAGAGTTCATGACGACGCAGATCATCGAGCGCGTAGGCCGGCTGACCAGGTGCAGCGGCAACGGCGGGCTCGACATCGGATTCAGCGTTCCGGGCCTGGTCGATCAGGCCACCGGCAAGATCTTTCACGTTCCCTATTTCGACTGGCGGAACTGGGACATCTGCAGCCGGATCGAGCAGGAAACGGGGTCGAAAGTGACCGTCGAGAACGATGCGAACGCGACCGCCTTGGCCGAACTCTGGTTCGGTCACGAAAAGGTCCGCAAGACGGATACTTTTTTGATGGTGCTGGTAGGCGAAGGCATCGGGACGGGCCTGATCTTCGACGGTCAGGTGTACCGCGGGGAGATGGGAGCGGGCGGCGAGTTTGGCCATATGATCGCAGGCGATCATGCACCTGTCGATTGCTCCTGCGGAAGCCGCGAATGCTGGGAGGCATACGCATCGGAGAAGGCTCTGCTTTCGCGTTATCGCAGCCTGCTCGAGGGAGATTCGATGAAGCAGGGAAGCGTCGATGTGGCAGACCTTGTCGAACTCGCGATGAATGGTGAAAAGCACGCCCTGCAAGCGCTCAGATCGACCGTACATTACCTCGGCAACGGCATTTCGAACCTGATCGTGGGCCTCAGCCCGCAGGTCGTGGTGGTCAGCGGAAAGATAACAAAAGCTTGGGACCTGTTCGAGGACCAATTGAACCGCGTGACGGAAAGAAGCGTTCTTGCAGGCTTGCCGCAGACCATTGTGATGCCGTCCTCCCTCGGTGATGCACCCACGCTGATCGGTGCGATCGGGTTGGTGCTCGCAAAAAAGTTCGGCGCTCCGGCATAACTTTGGGAATACCGCGAAAGTTATTTGATCGAGTGAAAAACTAAACTCTGGACGGGACGAATTGCGAATTTGGCTTTGTACTTGACTTTAACAACAGGTTACGATAAATCTTTGTTGTTGCTACCGACAAACTTTTTTACCACTACCCAGGATCTTTTTTGAACAAGCTACGGGAAGGTCCGGCACTCATTCCGATATTTCGAAAGATGGAGAACTGGCACATGAAAACGAAGAACACGCTTGGAAGGATCGTCTCCCTGATAATTTTTGCGGCGGCGCTTATCTCGCTCGCGTCGCTCGACAGCAAGGCTCAATCACAGGCGATCAACGGCCAGATCGAGGGCGTAGTCTCGGATTCGAACGGCGCCGCGATACCGTCGGCAACGGTGAAGATCGCGAACATCGAGACCGGGGCCGAGCGAACTGTTATGACCGACAGCAGCGGGGTCTTCCGCGTTCCGCTTCTACCGCTCGGCACATACCGCGTGACGATCGAGGCGGCGAATTTCAAACGCCTCGTTCGCGAGGGCATAACGCTGACCACGGGGCAGATCGCCACGGTGAACTCCACGCTCGAGGCAGGTGCCGTCAGCGAGACGGTCACGATCACATCGGACGCACCGATCGCCGACCCGGGCAAGATCGATCTTGGACGTGTTATGAACACGCGTGAGGTGCAGAACCTCCCGAATGTTTCCCGAAACCCATACAACTTCGCGCTGCTACAGTCGAATGTGACGGGCCGGCCGAATATCGAATTCGGTGTGCCGCGTATCAATGCGAATGGCTACACGCGCCGCACGAACTATCAACTCGACGGCAACAACAACACTCAGGCCGACCGCGGCGGTATCCGGTTGATGCCGATCTCGGACACGTTCGTGAGTGAAGTTCAGCTAGTGACCAACGGCTTCGCGGCCGAGTTCGGTAACACGCCCGGCCTGATCATGAACGCCGTCACGCCGACCGGGACAAACGGTTTTCACGGTTCGGCAAGTTATCGCTTCCGCCGTACGCCGATGTCGTCGAGGCCGTTCAATACGTCGCCTACGTCGCAGAAGCCTGAAACAAAGGTCGATAATGTTACCGGCGCTATCGGCGGGCCGATCATCAAGGACAAATGGCATTTCTATACCGGTTACGAATGGGTCAAGCGCGATCTCGGTGGTGAGCCGCAGCGCGTCATAACGATCAGCGACGCGAACAAACAGGCCCTGATCGCCGCCGGCGTTTCTCCTGACGCTTTCCCGACCGCTATACCGGCGGCACAGAAGGTAAATTTCTTTATCGTGCGAACGGATGCCCAGCTTAATGATGCGAATCGACTCACTGGCCGCTTCAATTATTTTAAGAATCTTTCGCCGGACAACATCGCGGGCGGCCTGACGACGCTTGAACGAAGCATCGATTTCGACGATAAATCGTACTCATTGGGTCTTCAACTTGCTTCTATCCTTTCGGATAGCTTCCTGAATGAGTTCCGCTATCAGTATGCGAAACGTGATTCCCGCAACATTGCGAATGCAAATTCGGGCACCGGTCCGAGCATAGTCATCACCGGCATCGCAAACTTTGGTGCTCCGGAAAACCAGGACACGATCGCTCCGCTTCAAAAGACCAATCAGATCCAGAACAACCTGACTTGGACCACCGGTAACCATGTAGCCAAGTTCGGATTCGGCTTTAACCACATCGACGATACACGGCGGACAAATTCGTTCGTACGCTACACGTTTTCGAGCATTGCAAACTATGCGAGTGCCGTGAATGGGATAAATCGACGGGCATATACCAGGTTTGACCAGATCTTTGGCGATACGAATATCGCCTATAACAGTACCTTTTTCAACTTCTTTGCTCAGGATGACTGGAAGGTGACGCGAAAGCTGAAAGTGAATTATGGTGTCCGCTATGATCAATACCAGATCCCGGATGCGGATCCCGCAGCAGCATACGAGCCATCCAGGGATTTCAAGGTGGACAAGAATAATTTTGCTCCACGCCTGGGGGTAGTTTATGGGTTGCGGGACGGCGAGCGCCCCACCGTTATTCGTGCAAGTGTGGGTATTTACTACGATACGGTGTACCTCGACTTTTATCAGCGGGCCCTGCAGGCGAATGGAAATCCGAGCTTCTTTACTGTGTCATTCACAAATCCGGCCGATCCGAACGCTCCGGATTTCCCGAATAATGTGTCAACCGGAACACCGCCGCTTCAGGACATAACCGCGATCGCTTCTGATTTCGAGAACATGTACGCGATCCACGCGAATGCTCAACTTGAGCAGGCGCTTACCCAAGACCTTTCGTTCACGGTGGGTTATATCCACTCAAGCGGCCGCCACATTCCGCTTTACAGAAGCATCAACAGGCGTTTGACGGGCGGCACGCTTGCTGACGGGAGGCCGCTGTTCTTCTCAGGAAGCACGGTCAATTCGACCACTCGCTTCGATACCCGGTTCAACAACATCCTTCTCGCGGAGTCCGTGGGAAATTCGAATTACAACGCGTTCACTCTTCAATTGAACAAGCGATTCTCGAAAGGCTATCAGTTCAGCGCGAACTATACTCTTTCGAAGGCTGAGGATGACGCACCAGAGCAGAATCTCGTAGCAACTCAATCCGGCGGATTGGTCGTACAGGATCCGACGAACCGAACTCGCGACTTTGGCCCGGCTCTCGCCGACCAAAGGCATACGTTTGTAATGAGCTTTGTAGGCAGGCCGCAGTTCAATTTTGAGAACAATGCCCTTAACTACCTCGTCAACAATAACCAGTTCGGGATCATTACAACTCTGAACAGCGGTGAGCGATTCAATATCGTAGCGGCGACGGACATCAACGGCGATGGCTTCACGGGATCGGACAATCCGGTTGGCATCGGGCGAAATTCCGGTGTGACACCAAAACAGTTCAACCTCGACCTGAGGTATTCGCGGTATATCCCGATCACCGAAAGGTTCAGGATCGAGGCATTCGTAGAGTTCCTGAACCTCTTTAACGTCAACAGCGTGTTTCAGATCAACAGCCTTACGGTGACGACCGATGCGCTCGGAAATGCGACTCAGGCGTTGCCGACGGCGCAGACACGGGCCGTGACATCGCTCGACAGCCGGCAGGCGCAGATCGGGTTCAAGTTCATCTTCTAGACGGGCTTGGGAAGGTGCCGGGTGCTTGTCGAAAGCGGGCACCCGGCTTAATTGTTATAATGGTCACTCTCCCGAACCGATAAATGGGATCGCACGAGGCAAAGATCAAGGAACCCGTCGAAGAGCTGCCGGATGCGTGGTGGTACCGGGTCTATGCCGGGGTGATCGTTATGACGATCATTGTCATCTCTCTGCTTTGGGCTTTTTCAAGATACTTTTCCAGTTAGGCCGATAATGCAATTTCTCGATTGGGCGGTCGTCGTCGTTTATCTTGCATACGTCATTTGGGACGGCATCAGGATGACGAAGCACAGCGGCAGCGCCGAAGGATATTTCCTCGCTAACCGGAGCCTGCCCTGGTGGGCCGTTGGGCTTTCTGTGATGGCGACTCAGCTTTCCGCGATCACGCTGGTCGGAACGACGGGCCAGGCTTACGCCGACGGGATGCGGTTTATCCAGTTCTACTACGGACTCCCGCTCGCGATGGTAATACTCTGCATCACGGTCGTACCGTTCTTTTACAGGGCGAACGTCTTTACGGCGTATGAGTATCTCGAGAAACGCTTCGACTCAAAGACACGCTCACTGACCAGCTTCTTTTTCCTGATCTCGCGCGGCCTCGGCGTCGGGGTGATCATCGCGGCCCCGTCGGTGATCTTGTCGATCGTGCTTGGCTGGAGCGAGATCCTTACGATATTCGTCATCGGCCTCTCGACCACCGCGTATACGATGATCGGCGGAGTGCAGGCGGTCACGTGGACCGATGTAAAGCAGATGGTCGTCATTTTCGTCGGGTTGTCGATCGTGCTCTTCGTGATCGTTTCGCAATTTCCGGCGGGCGTGACGCTTACCGACGGCCTTTATCTCGCCGGTTCGCTCGGCAAGCTCGAGACGGTGAACACAAGCTTTGACCTGACCGAGAAATACACGATCTGGTCGGGCACCATCGCTGCCCTGTTCTTGTTCCTTTCATACTTCGGCTGCGATCAGAGCCAGGTACAGCGGTTCTTGACAGCAAAATCGGTAAGCCAGGGACGGACGTCGCTCCTTATGAGCGCCTTTCTCAAGATACCGATGCAGTTCATGATCCTGCTGATCGGGGTACTTGTTTTTGTCTTCTATCAGTTCGCAATGCCGCCGATGATCTTTAACGCGGTCGAAGACGCAAAGCTGGTCCCAAACGCCCAATATCAGACACTGCAGGCGGAGCACAATGCGGCACACGACAGACGCGAACAAGCGGCGCTCGCATTTGTTCAGGATCGGAGCGACCAGGCGCGTAATGCCTACATTGCCGCCGACAAAAGCTTCAACGACGCACGGAAGAACGCAGTCGATTACGTCAAGGCAACGACCAGCAACACAAGCTTTAACGATGTCAACTACGTTTTTCCGTCGTTCGTTGTCGCAAATATGCCGATGGGCGTGATCGGGCTCATCATCGCGGCGATATTCGCGGCGGCGATGTCGTCGATCTCGGCGGAATTGAATGCCCTCGCGACCGCATCGACGATCGATTTTTACAAACGCCACTTCAAGAAGGACGGCACCGACCGCGATTACGTGAGGTTCGGACGTTTTGCGACGCTTCTCTGGGGCATCTTCGCGTGTATCGTCGCGATCTATTCGACAAATCTCGGTTCGCTGATCGAGGTGGTGAATAAATTCGGGTCTTTCTTTTACGGTTCGCTGCTCGGTGTCTTCGTTCTGGCGATCGGCGTCCGGCGGGCGAGGGCGAGAGGCGCGTTCTTCGGGCTATTGTTCGGAATTGCCTCGGTCTGGATCGCGAGCATCTATACCAATATCGAGTTCCTTTGGTTCAACGTGGTCGGCTGCGTCGTTACGGTCACCGCAGGTTACCTCATCAGCCTCACGGTGCCGGATACCGACGATAGCGGAGACGCAGAGGCACAAGGAGTTTAGTTTCCAATGTTATCTATGCCGAGAACTTTTATTGCCAGATCGCTCATTCTTACCTTTTTTTGTCTCTCTGTATCTCTGCGGCTGATCGTACCGGAACCGGTGACAGCGCAGGTGCGACCGATGTACGACCTCGGGGCGAGCGGCCTCGGGCAGGCACTTAAACGCCTCCAGACAACGGCGAGCGCCCTCCACACAGCTGCCCATCCTGACGATGAGGATTCGGGCCTGCTTGCTTATCTCGCCCGGCATGATCGGGCCAGAACGGCGTACCTGGCATTAAACCGCGGCGATGGCGGGCAAAACGTCATCGGACAGGAATTGTTCGAAGGCCTCGGCGTGATCAGAACGGAAGAACTGCTGCAGGCGAGGCGTTTGGACGGCGGCGGGCAGTACTTTACCCGCGTGATGGATTACGGCTTCTCAAAGCGGCGAGAGGAAGCCGCGCGGATATGGGGCGAACGCGAGGTGCTGGGCGATATGGTCCGGGCGATCAGGCTGTATCGGCCGCTCGTGATCATCTCGCGATTTTCGGGCACGCCTGCGGATGGGCACGGACAGCATCAGCTTGCGGGCTATCTTACGCCGATCGCGTTCAAAGCGGCCGCCGACCCGAAAGAGTTTCCCGAGCATTTCAAGGAAGGACTCGAACCGTGGCAGGCAAAGAAGCTCTATGTTTCACAGAGTTTTGTGGCCAATCCCCAGAACCAGCCGACGCTTACGATAAATACCGGTGAATATGATCCGCTCATCGGCCGCTCTTATTTCGAGATCGCGATGGAAGGCCGGAGCCAGCACAAATCGCAAGAAATGGGGATGCTCGAACTGCGCGGCCGACAGATGTCGGGAATGAGGCTGGTCGAGAACCTGACTGGGAAAGACCTCTCAAAGGAGACGAGCGTATTCGACGGCATCGACACATCGATCAAAGGGATCGCAGCGCTCGCGGGCGACAGCAACTCGAACCTGACGCCAAAGCTTGCGGCATTGCAGGCTACGGCAGAAGAGGCAATGCGGACATACGATCCATTTGCACCTGAAAAGCTGATACCGATCCTCGCTCGCGGCCATAGGGAAGCCCGCGACGCGGAGTTGTCGACGCGCGACCCCGAGTCGAAGGCTCTGTTACGCGAAAAGCAGGATGAGTTTGCCCGGGCACTTTTGATGGCGTCGGGCATCGTGATCGACGCTTTAAGCAGCCGCGATACCATCGTCGCGGGCGATTCGGCGGATGTCGCGATCAGAATATTTGCTCCGGAGAATGCAGCGGCAACGATCGTTGACACGGCATTAGGCGTCCCCGCCGGTTGGACGGCGACGAAGACCGAAGAACCGGCCCAGGAACCTTCATCGGGATTCAGGCCGCGGCGCGAGGCCGCATTCGGTGCGGCGTTCTTTCGCGTGGCCACGCCTGCCGACGCAAAGCTGACCACACCCTACTGGCTTGAATCGCCGCGAAAGAATTTCAACTTCGACTGGTCAAACGCCGGCAATGCCAAGAATCTTCCGTTCGGGCCGCCGCTGGTAACGGCAAAGGTGAAGCTTAAGATCGGCGGCGAGGAAGTTGAGGTCGCCCAGGAAGTTCAATATCGCTACGCAGACGACATACGCGGCGAGATCAGGCGAGACATCAACATCGTACCGGCCCTAGCGGTCGGGCTGCAGTCTGACCTTCTGATCGCTCCTGTTTCTGCCGCCCCGCAGAAGCATCGGCTGGTCATGACCGTTTCAAATAATACCGATGATCCGGCGAAAGGCACAGCGAGATTTGCGCTGCCCGCCGGATGGCAGTTGGCGCCGGCCTCGTCACCCTTCGAGCTTCGGCGAAAAGGTGATAAGACCGCGCTCTCGTTCGATCTGACGATCCCGGCAAATGAGCGGCCCGATTCATATTCCCTGACCGCGATCGCCGAGATGAACGGGCGTTCCTTTGACCGTTCGGTGCAGGAGATCGCTTATCCGCACATTCAAACGCATCGCATCTACACAAGAGCAGATGTCAAAGCGCAGGTTATGGACCTCAGGATCCTGCCGGTGAGGGTTGGCTATATCATGGGCAGCGGCGACAAGGTGCCCGAGGCGATCAGGCGAATGGGTGTCGATGTGACCATGCTCGATGAGAAGATGCTCTCGACCGGCGATCTGTCTCAGTTCGACACTATCGTGGTCGGTATCCGTGCGTCGCAGGTAAGGCCCGATTACGTCTCGAACAACGGACGGCTTACGGAGTTCATGAATCAGGGCGGGACGCTGATCGTCCAGTACCAGCAGCAGGAGTATGTACGTTTAGGCCTTCAGCCCTATCCGGCAAAGATGGACGGCAATATTCGCGTGACCGACGAGAACGCCGCCGTCAAGATCCTGCAGCCTCAGCATCCCGTATTCAACACCCCGAATCGGATCGGTGACGCCGATTGGCTCAATTGGGTGCAGGAAAGAAATCTCTATTCTTTCTCGGATTTCGATGCGTCGAAATACACGGCCTTGCTCGAATCGCACGATGAGGGTGAGCCCGAAAGAACCGGGGGCATGGTCTATGCAGAGGTAGGAAAAGGAAAGTATATCTATACATCCTATTCCTGGTTCCGCCAGCTTCCGGTAGGTAATCCGGGCGCATACCGCATCTTCGCAAATATGTTGAGTCTCTCAAGGCAGGAGTAAATGCAGACGAAAGAAGAAACAGAGAAATTTCCGGCCGAGACGTATAAGAAAAATGTACTTGCGGACTGCTTTGCGGATGCAAAGGAACATTTTCTCGACGCATATCATCAGGTCGATCTGGCTCATGCCGTAATGCTCTTCGAGCAGGAGATCATTACCGCGGGCGAACTCGCGGCGATACTGAACGCGCTTGTTCAGCTTGATTTCGACGCGATCCGTTCGCGGCAGTACGACGGCTCGTTCGAGGACCTTTTCTACCTGCTCCAGCAGGAGATAGCAAAGCTCTGTGACCCCGACACGGCCGGCAAGCTCCACACGGCGCGCAGCCGGAACGACATCGACGTGACGATCTATCGGCTGCATTTGCGGGAAGATACGCTGCGGCTGATACGTTCGGCCATGGACCTCAGGCAGGTCTTTCTCGACCTCGCGTCCCGCAATCACGAAACTCTGATCCCGGCATATACGCATACACAGCCGGCACAGCCATCGACGATGGCCCATTTCCTGCTCGCCATGGCCGAGAATGTCGGGCGTGACATCAGGCGGCTTCAACACGCCTTCGAGAATATGAACCATTGCCCCCTCGGTGCGGGAGCGATCACGACCACGGGTTTTCCGATAGATCGCGGGCGGGTGGCCGAATTGCTAGGCTTTTCGTCGCCGACGGTGAATTC
The DNA here is from genome assembly GCA_050246275.1 of Pyrinomonadaceae bacterium. Taxonomy (GTDB): domain Bacteria; phylum Acidobacteriota; class Blastocatellia; order Pyrinomonadales; family Pyrinomonadaceae; genus OLB17. The sequence goes on along the minus strand of JBFWWI010000001.1, from coordinate 1,487,624 downwards.
CTATGGCTCGATCGCGTCGGTCGATTATTTTACCGAGACGCTCGGTGCGGTCTCGGCGCTGTTGGTCAATACGGGCAAGTTCGCACAGGAATTTCTGCTGATGGCGATGATGGAATTCAATGCCATTCGCCTGCCCGACGGCTATGTGCAAGGTTCCTCGATAATGCCGCAAAAGAGAAATCCGGTCGCGCTTGAGCATATCCGTGCGATCGGCAGCAAGGCCCTCGGCCAGGCATTAGGTGTGATCACGGCGGTCCATAACACTCCGTTCGGCGATATCAACGATGTCGAGGACGACCTTCAGCCGCTGATCTATTCGGCGATGCGCGACGCGGACCGGGCCGTCGCGCTCTTCGCAGGCACGTTGAGGTCAGCGACGTTCAACTTCGACGTTCTGAAAAAGCGGGCGGGCGAGAACTTTATAGCCGTGACGGAGCTGGCCGATGTGATCGTTCGAAAGGAGAATCTTCCTTTCAGGCTCTCGCACAAGATAGTCGGTATCTCAGTTAGGAGCGCCATCGATGCCGGCTCGGGCATCACTTATGAGATACTGCAAAACGCCGCTCACGAAGTGATCGGAAGGCCGCTCGGCCTGAGCGACGATGAACTCGCGGCGGCCATATCGCCCGAGAATTTCGTTAACGTCCGCACCATCTTTGGCGGCACCGCGCCAGCCGAAACCCGCCGGGCACTCTCCGTCGAGCGGGAGCTCGAAGTCGAGGATGACACCTGGTACGTCAGCACCCTCGATGGCTTAAAACTCGCACGCCAGAATCTGGACCGAACCGTCAAAAAATATCTCGCGAGAAATTAGAGATTGACAAGTGAATCAAGAATCGATTATGGTAATTTTCGATAGATAATTGTCAGTTATTCGATGAGCCGACGCAGCATTAACAACTTTAGCTACTTTTATTTTTACTTTTTTGGTAAAGCGGCTAAGGTTTGGTCAGATCCTGCGTAGAGGAATAAAGATCACCAAAACGAAGCCGTGAACCTAAGCAGTTCGCGGCTTTTTGGTTTTTAGGAGCAATGAATGGATCTTCAGGAAAGCAGAAAAAAGATCGACGCGATCGACGAACAGATAGTCGCGCTTTTAAATCGGCGTGCGGCCGAGGTCAAGCAGATAGCCCGCATGAAGTCGGCGGCCGGCCTGCCGACGATCGACCGGCGGCGTGAGGACGAGATCTACCGAAGAGTATCGGCCGAGAACTACGGCCAGATCGACAATGAGGCCCTGATGCGGATCTTTGAACAGATCGTCCTCGAATCGCGGCGAATACAAGCTAAAGGTGCTCCGGAGATAGTCGAGATCGGCGGTGCGATACAGTGAGCGTCGTAGCGATACAGGGAGTCAAAGGCTCATATAGCGAAGAGGCCGCCTGGAGTCTTCTAGGGCAGGACGCCGAGATCGTCGAGTGCCTGGATTTTGCTGCCACTTTCGCCGCGGTTGCGACCTCACAGGCGGAATTTGCCGTCGTGCCGGTCGAGAACAAGATCGTTGGTGAGATCGCAGACTCTGTGAACCTGCTGCGGCAGGGGGATTTTCGGGTCCACGACCGGTTTCCGCTACGGGTCAAGCATGTTCTCGCGGGTACCGCGGATGCGAGCGTTGAAGGCATCGAAACGGTCCGTTCGCACGTCGAGGCGCTAAAGCAGTGCCGGCGTTTCCTCGGAAGATATCCCGAATGGAGACAGATCATCGGGGCCGATACGGCCTCGAGCATACGGCGGGTCGTCGAGGGAGGTTTGGCGGAGAATGCAGCGATCGGGAGCCGGCGGGCCGCGCAATTATATGGGGCAAAGATCCTCGCGGAGGGCATCGCGGACGATATTGATAATTGGACGACATTTTTTTTGATAGGAAGAAACGCGGGGTAACGATATGCACGATTCATGGGTGATAAAAAAGAGCACTGGGAACGGCCCGGCAAAGGGCTCGCTCCCGCTTACAGCTAAGGCGAAGGCGGACTCGATCGTCTGGGTAAATGACGTCCCGATCGGCGGGCCGGATGCGGTGGTCATCGCGGGCCCGTGTTCGGTCGAGTCCCGAATGCAGATCGCCGAGACGGCCTTTGCCGTAAAAAGCTGCGGGGCTGTGATGCTCCGCGGCGGTGCGTACAAGCCGCGAACATCACCGTACGATTTTCAGGGCCTCGGGATCGAGGGACTAAAGCTGCTGCGTGAGGCCGGCGATGAGGCAGGTATGCCGGTCGTCACCGAAGTGATGAGCGAAGAAGACGTCGAAGTGGTAGCGGACCACGCCGATATGCTGCAGATCGGCGCCCGAAATATGCAGAACTTCGCATTGCTGAAAAAGGTCGCAAAGACCCGTAGGCCGATACTCTTGAAACGGGGCCCGGCCGCGACCGTCAAGGAGTGGCTCGCCGCGGCGGAATACATTCTGCACGGCGGGAACGAGAGTGTGGTGCTCTGCGAACGCGGGATCAAGACGTTCGACAACTCGCTACGAAATACACTCGACCTCGCCGCCGTGGCATTGGTCAAGGAAATGACGCATCTGCCCGTGATCGTCGATCCTTCGCATGCCACAGGTAAGCGGAGCATTGTCGGAAGGTGTGCCAAGGCGGCGATCGCCGTCGGTGCGGACGGAGTGATCGTCGAGGTGCATCCGCGGCCGGACGAGGCTTGGTCGGACGGTGCTCAGTCGTTAACCTTTGACGACTTTGCCGAGATGATGGCGTGGATGATCGCACCGATGCGAGGCGTGCTGACCAATACGGCAGCGGCAGTTTAGAAATGCGTCCGGCCGCTATCTGGTGTTTAATATTCGGGTGGAAACCGAATTCAAAGAACGAGCAGGGTCTCAGGGCGAAATTATAGTCCTACTCGATCACTGCAAGGATTTCGCCGCCGGAGACGGTTGAGCCCTCGGAAACCCTGATCTCTTTTACGACGCCGGCCTTTGGCGCCTTGAGATCGTTCTGCATCTTCATAGCTTCGACGACGAGGATGGCGTCGCCTTTCTCGACCGCATCGCCGACACTCGCGACCACACGCACGACCTTGCCGGGCATCATCGTCCTGATCTCGGCCATGCCATCTGCCGAATCGGCAAGCCCGATGGAACCGCGGAGACGCTTTGGATCGATCAGCGTCACCTCCAGATCGCCCTTTCGTGACGAGACGATCTGCGGCGATCCAGGCTTAGCGGCGGGGGCGACATAGAATTCGTAGACCTGCCCTTTGTGTTTCAACAGAAAGACATTCGGCTCCGGTTCGGATGCCTCGAGTTCGTATTCGCGATCGTCGACCCTGGCGAACACCTTATCGCCGTCGCGTTTGATCTCGAGTTCGTGACGGGTGTCGCCGACCTGGGCTTGGAGTTTCATAGCCTATTTGGAGAGTTAAGAGCTAGGAAACCTCTCTTTTCTCAATCGCCTCTCGATAGCGCGATTCGTTCACGGACCAGCCCAGAAATCCGAAAAAGAACCCAATACCGAGGTTGATGACAATGAGGCTCGGACTGAAGTCGATGAGATTTGCAGCCATATCCGCGATTAGCTGAAAGATCGATATTCCCAGCCCGAACCCGATGGCATTTAGGGCTACATACCACCACTTACCTTTTGCTCGTGTCCGTGCCCAACGAGCCGAGTCAGCCTCGGGAATTTTTGAATTCCATCTCATATTCCACCTAATACGAACAAAAAGGGCGGCTCGATGGCCGCCCCGATTGATTCACCTAAGCTGCCTGCCCTTCGCCCTTGACCTTATTCGGCTGGGGCGTGATCCGGAGATAGGGCTTTATTTCCTTCCAGCCGGCGGGGAACTTCGTTTTGGCGTCTTCGTTCGATACGGCCGGGACGATGATGCAATCGTCGCCGTCCTTCCAGTTTACGGGAGTAGCAACGCTGTAATTCGCGGTCAACTGCAGCGAATCGATGACACGCAGGATCTCGTCAAAATTTCGGCCGGTACTTGCCGGGTAAGTGATCATCAGTTTGACCTTCTTATCCGGCCCGATCACATAGACCGAGCGGACTGTGAATGTGTCGCTCGCGTTCGGGTGGATCATGTCATAAAGGTCCGACACCTTTTTGTCGGGATCGGCGATCATTGGGAAATTCACGGCTGTGCCCTGAGTTTCCTCGATGTCCTTTTCCCAACCCGTATGCGAATCGAGCGGATCAACGCTAAGGCCCATGATCTTTACGTTGCGCTTGTCGAATTCGGGCTTAAGCTTTGCGGCCATGCCGAGCTCGGTGGTGCAGACCGGCGTGTAATCTTTCGGATGCGAGAATAGAACGCCCCAGCTGTCACCAAGCCATTCGTGAAACTTGATCTCGCCCTGTGTGGTTTGAGCGGTAAAATCCGGCGCTTCGTCGCCTAATCTGATTGCCATATGTACCTCCGTTTTTTTGAAGCCCAATTATATCAAATTCCAAAAAATTCGGAACCCTGAGGGTCATCCCATTGATCTGGAACGTGGAAGGGTAGCCCCCCAAGACGAAGGAAAAATTCTGGCCTTTTTCGATCTTATTGTTTATGTGAGCAATATGGACTCGACCAGCGATCCGTCATTCAGGATCTTTGTCGGATTCAGGCGTACTTTTTCTAAGGCGGACAAGGAGGACCTTTTTCTCGTCCGCCTTTAGTATCTCAACGTCGAGGTTCTCCAGAGTGAGTCTTTCGCCGGCCTTGGGAACGTGGCCAACTTCGGAAGTGATCATTCCGGCAATGGTCGAAAAATCATCATCCTCAAGATCCAAGCCAAAGATCCGTTCGATCTTGTCGATCTCGGTAGAGCCCAGGACGTCGTAGAATCCGTCCTCACCTTCGACGATCTCGATGATCTCTTCGTCCTCGATGTCCTCATCCTCGATCTCCCCGACGATCTCCTCGATCAGGTCCTCAAGCGACACGACCCCAGCGACGCCGCCGTACTCGTCCACGACGATCGCGATCTGGACATGGTCGACCTGCATCGAACGGAGCAGGTCGGCGGCGGACTTCGTCTCCGGTACAAAATAGGCGTCTCGGAGCATGCCCGAGATCGGCTGATCTTCTCTGCCGCCGTCTGCCCATGTTTGGAGCAGATCGCGTACATAGATGATTCCCTCGATATTGTCGATGGTGTCGCGATAGACCGGAAGGCGCGAGTACTTTTGTTCGATGATCACGTCGCGGGCGGCCTGCACCGTCGAATCGAAAGGGATCGCGCAGATCTCGGTCCGCGGCGTCATTATCTCGCCGACGCGAGTCTCGGCAAACTCGACCATCGATTCGATCATTTCCCGCTCGCCTTCCTCGATTATCCCCTCGGCCTCACCGACCTCCAGCAATGCCTGAATATCCTCGTCGTCGTCCTCTTTTTCGTCAAACGGATCGGGAGTGGTCGTTGATTCGAGTTTTTGCTGCTGCTCCCTCGACCGGAAGAGCGGAGAGAAGGGTCGCATTATAGCCGAGGTCACGGCATAAAGCGGACGAACGACCGGAAGGACGATCAGCAGGACACCCTCCGGATCGTTTCGAACAAAAAGCCGGGGCAGGATCTGCCGAAACACCACCGTGGCAAACAGCCCGATCAGAAGCCCGTACAAAAGTATAGATGTGCGGTCGAGCGTGAACCGAATGACTATGATGACGACCAATACGGTAAAGGTGATAAGGAGGAACTGGATCGCCGACGAGAGTGCAAAGCGAAAAAGAGGCCGATTTTCGAGTATCTCGCGTAGGAACTCGTAGGTGCGCGCCTTTGCGTTTTCGTCGATATCAGCCGAGAGTCGGCGAAGGCTGAGGTCGGACAGATGTGAGAACGCCATATCGACCGTCGCCAAAAAGACGAGGACGATCAAGATCGAGACGCACGCCGCTATCTCAAATTCCATAACTAATACGCTTGAATGGTAGGTTTACTTAAGCTCAAAATCAAATGTTTTTCTGAGATAGAAGGCCTGCAGCAGCTTCGTCGAGAAACCAGGTCAGGTTTCCTTTGGCCGGACGCACCATTTGCGAAGGATATAGATGAGGCTGCCGCTCACCTTCGAGGACCTCCTTAAGGGCTTGAGCTTTGTCAGCGCCGGCGACCATGAACACGACATTTCTAGCGCTGTTGATGACCGGAAATGTGAGTGTGAAACGTATGGTGCCGAGCTGTGCGACAGGATTTTGAACGGCCAGGCGGCTGGCGGCATCGAGAGCTTCGGTCCCGGGAAAAAGAGACGCGGTGTGGCCGTCGCCGCCCATTCCCAGCAGGATCAGGTCAAACACTGGAAAGGGGTCCGACGCAGAGGTCGAAAAGAATTCGCGAAGGCGTTCTTCATAATCAAGAGCAATGGCCTCAGGGTCCTGAAGCTCGGTCAGCCACCGGCAGACCGAGCCTGCATCAATTTCGAGAGGTGTGAAGAGCTCATCGCGGGCGAGGCGAAAATTGCTCTCGTCGCCATCCGCCGGGACGTTCCTTTCGTCGCCAAAGAAAAAGTACGTTTTGGCCCAGGGCATCGAGATATCCCGAAGGCTGCGATATAGCACGCGAGGCGTGGAGCCACCCGAAAGGGCCACGGTAAACCGGCCCCTCGCATCGACCGATGCCCTGGCCGCGGCGGCGAATTCCCGGGCCGCCATTCCGCCGAGTTCATCGACGTTCTTTGCAACTACGATCTTCACGCGGCCGCGGCCTCGGGTACTTCGTTCTTCCATTTCCTGCCATCCCGCCGCAGCAGCTCGTCGGAATCCTCCGGGCCCCAGGTGCCGGCTTCGTAGTTCGGGAAGTCTCGGGCCGGTATCGCGCTCCATACGTCGAGGATCGGCGTGACGATGCGCCAACTGGCCTCGACCATGTCTGCACGCTGGAAAAGGGTCGCGTCGCCGATCATGCAGTCGAACAGGAGACGCTCGTAGCCGGTGCTGATCTGTTCGCCGAAATGCTCGAGGTAATCGAAATCCATATCGACGGCGCCCATCTTCACGATCGGGCCCGGGATCTTTGCTCCGAAATGGAGTGTGATGCCCTCGTCGGGCTGGATGTGTATCTCGATGCGGTTGGTGGTCAGGCGTTCGATCGGCGTATCGCGAAAGAGTACGAAGGGCGCCTTTTTGAACTGGATGACGATGCTCGAGTGCTTGGTTGGCATTCGCTTGCCCGTTCGCACATAGAAGGGCACGTCGGCCCAACGCCAATTGTCGATCGCGAGTTTTAGTGAAGCGAACGTCTCGGTATTCGAATCGGGGGCGACCTTTTCTTCCTTTCGATATGCCGGTACGACGTCGTCATCTACGCGGCCGGCGGCGTACTGCCCGCGAACGGCGCAGTGAAGCGCGTCCTCGGGGGAGAATGGCTGGATCGCCTGAAGTATCTTGGCCTGTTCGTCGCGCACGGAGTCAGCGTCAAAAGAGACCGGCGGTTCCATCGCGGTCAGTGTAACGAGCTGAAAAATGTGATTCGGGATCATATCCCGGAGGGCTCCGGCGGAATCGTAGTATCCGCCGCGAAGCTCGACACCCAGCTTTTCCGCGACCGTTACCTGAACGTGATCGATGAAGTTGCGGTTCCAAATCGGCTCGAAAATGCTGTTGCCGAAGCGGAATACCAAAAGGTTCTGGACGGTCTCTTTGCCGAGATAATGATCGATCCGGTAGATCTGGGATTCCTTAAGGAGCTTCAAGAGATCGGCGTTCAATTTCTTTGCCGATTCAAGATCGCGGCCAAATGGCTTTTCGAATATGAACCGCCGCCAGTTGCCGTTCTCTTCCTTTCCGAGCCCGTTCTTAACTATCTTCTGCGTGACGTTAGCGAACAGGTCGGGCGGGATCGCCATGTAATAAAAGAAATTTTCAGGGATCTTGTTCGCTTCGCATACGTCGCGGAGCATGTCCTTGATGTCTTTGAACAACTTCTTGTCGTCGTCAAAATCGCCGCCGGTATAGAAGGTCCGCTCGCAGAACCATTTGACCCATTCGTCGTCGCCGGCGGTCCCCGCAAATTCCTTAAGATTGACGATCATTTGATCGCGAAACTCATCGGATAGCATCTCCTGGCGGCCGACACCGACGATCGCGAAGTTGTCGGGCATATGCCCGTCTTTCGCGAGATTGTAAAGTGCAGGAAAGAGTTTTCGTTTGGTCAGGTCTCCGGTCGCGCCGAAAATGACCATCACGCACGGCTCAGCGGTTTTAGGTGTGTCTGGCATATTCTGTAACAAAAGGAGATTAGCACAGAACGGAAACTATTTTGGTTCTCCCGACTTGCGGACCTTATCGGCGGCGTCAAGATCTTCGGCGATCGCGGGGTAAAGGATCGAGGGTTGGATCGGGTGGCGATGGCCGTAAGTTGCGGATACGTCGCGGGTCGCATCGCTCGGGATCACGAGCGGAAATACGCACACCGCGGCCAGCGCGATCCTTCGCCACAAGAGGCTTCCGCTCGGCGGCGGGGTTTTTGCCTCCTCGCGCGGTTTGGATCGATCCAGGTTTCGATAGATGTTCACCGCAAGGGCCACGATCCCGACGGCGAGCATGATCAGATTCAGCAGCTGGCCGTTTGGCAAGCCCAGCGTGTCGCTTGGATAATCTCGCAGCGTGTCTATCGGAATGCGCAGCAGCGGATAAAGAACGCAGAACACCGCGGCGATTCGCCCGGGAGGAGCACCTCGGCTCCTTAACCAGAGAAGCAGCGGCACGAGCGCAAAATTCTTCAGCCCGTCATACAGTACTACCGGGTGACGAAAGCCCTCGATGACCGGAAACTCAACGCCCCACTGAAGATCGGTCAAATACCCGTAGATCTGCCCATCGATAAAATTGCCGATGCGTCCAAACCCGAGAATGATCGCCGCGGATATGGCTAACACGTCCAGCAGCGGTCGGACCGGGGTCTTATAGAGATAGCAGAAGAGAGCGACTGCGATCGTTCCGCCGAGTATCAGCCCGTGTGATGCGAATCCGCCGACGAACGGACTGAAGATCAACTCCTGATGGTGACGGTAAAAGTCCCATTCGTTGTTGAACACCACCACCGCACGCCCGCCGAGCAAAATGCCGATCGCAAGAAAGAGCGTCAGGTCGTATACGTCTGACAGGCTCAGCCCGACGCGCTCTCGGTTTCGCCGGAGAAAAATATGAGCATTGATGAACCCCAGCGTGAAGCTAAGGCCATAGAACCAGAAATGCACATTGCCGAGGCTAAAGATAACGGGGTCGATGTCGTGGATAAATGGTCCCGGCATAACGTCATTCGGACGCTCATTAGATTGATAGTCGCTGGCGAAGCTCCAGTTCGCGGGCGTTCATCTCGCCGTTGTCGGTCTCGTGATCATATCCGCAAAGGTGGAGTACGCCGTGAAGGATGAGCTGCTTGATCTCGATATCGAGTGTAAGTTTATTTTCTTTTGCCTGGCGCTCGGCTTGTTGGGCGGAGATAACGATGTCGCCGAGGAAGTGCCCGGAGCCTCCCTCCGCCGGGAGTTCGTTGTCGGCTGTGAACCCCGCCGCGTGCGATGTCTCAAACTCGTCCGGTTCGTGCGGAAACGAAAGGACATCCGTTGTCGAATCTTTTCCGCGAAAGAACCCGTTCAGTTCGCGCATCCGTTTGTCCGAAACGAAAGCCACGGAAAAATTCCCGCCTTCGGCCTCCTCTATGCCGGCTCGCAGTGCTACGACGAACGGCATCAGAGATGCCGATCTTATCTTGATCTTCCGCTGGAGGTTTACGATCATTTCTAACGTCCGATGCGTGAGATACGTATCAGGCTGCAATGATCCTCAATGTTGGGAAGGCCTTTTTGAACAGCCGATCATCGAAGGTCAGCAACGTAAATCCACGCTCGACCGCATGTGCTCCGACAATGAAATCGGTAACGAGACGTCTGGGTTCATGCTGCCCTTGCCTACGCCGACGTGCCGCGTAACGTTGAAAGGCATTTGCGGCGCTTCGCCAAATCGGTTCGTCAATCGTCCAGTCGATGCCGATGGAAGTCTCATTTAGAAATTCTTCAATAATTTCAACTGTTCGGCCTTTCCCACCCAACAATTCGGCAAAGACGGGCCCGCAAACGACCAAACTCCCATTCTCGTAAGCGAGATCGAGCGTTTTCAGAGCTCGAACATTCAGAGAGTCTTTTTCGTCCCAAAGGGCAATTAGTATGTTGGTATCAACCGCGGAGATCATTCTACCGTCGGATCGTCAGGATCAAAACCTCTCATTTCCCGAATATATCTATTGATCGCTTGTAAACCGGATCCGATTCCCGGATTACCGATCCCGCGGTATTTTGCGAACGGGCTTTCCTTGCGAACCGGGCGAATGATTACTTTGTCGCCTTCGTCCTCGAATGCAAGTAGGTCGCCTTCCTTTACGCCAAGTCGAGTGCGAACTCGCTTCGGCACCGTGATCTGTCCTTTACTAGTCAACTTCGCCTGTTCATGCATAACAACCTCATTCCTTACTATACCACAAGGAATCCTTACTTTACTCGTGAAACCCGGCAGACACCGATCCGGAGAGAGATATGTACTCGAGGGTTGAAAAAACTCGACAGACGCCTTTACGGTCGAGCTATGTTCGATCGGCGCCTTCGCCGGAATGTGATTCATAGGCCTGCACGATCAACTGGACTAGCTTGTGTCTGACAACGTCCTTGTCGGAGAAATAAACGAATTCGATCAGGTCTACGTCCTTCAGGACCTCTTCGGCTTCCTTCAGGCCTGACCGCTGGCCGCGGGGGAGATCGATCTGGGTCTTGTCGCCGGTGACGACGGCCTTAGAACCAAAGCCGATGCGGGTGAGGAACATCTTCATCTGCTCGCTTGTGGTGTTCTGGGCTTCGTCGAGGATTATGAAGGCGTCGGAGAGAGTCCGGCCTCGCATGAATGCAAGAGGTGCTATCTCGATGATGCGTTTTTCGAGCATCTTCGTGACCCTTTCGCCGTCAACGAGATCGAACAGAGCATCGTAGAGCGGGCGGAGATACGGATCGACCTTTTCCTGCAGGTCTCCGGGCAAAAATCCCAGGCGCTCACCGGCCTCGACCGCGGGCCGCGTGAGTATGATGCGGCTCACCTGCTTCTTAAATAAAGCATCGACTGCCATCGCAACGGCGAGATAGCTCTTTCCGGTACCGGCAACACCTATTCCGAAGACGAGATCGTTGTTCGCGATCGCATCGAGGTACTTTCGCTGATTCGCCGTTTTTGGCGCGACCTGTTTCTTGCCGGCGGGGTTGAATCGAGCCTTGAGAAAATAATCCTTCAGGCTGTAGGCGCGGTCCTCAGCGATCTGCTTGAAAGCATCGCGGAGTTCCTTGTCGGTAAAATGCTGGCCCTCGTCAAAAAGCTCTCCGAATTCGCGGAGGATCTGCTCGACGGTCTCGATGTCGCGCGGGTCGCCGTCGATGAGCAGCTCGTTGCCCCGTGCACCGATGCTCACGTCGAGAAGGGTTTCCAAATACTTTATGTTTTGATCCTGTACGCCAAAAAGCGTGTTTAGGCCCTGCGGCGGAAGTTCGAGTTTTCTTAGATCGCTCAAATTTAGCGGTTCCTTATTATCAAGACGAATTTGTATACGAGTGAGGCTACTAGAAGGGTGAACGGGTGTCAATCATTTGCACCCATGGCACGCTCCTTGCCGAGAAAGTTGGCAGACGGTGTCCGGTGTTCGAAAAAGAGACGGGGGAGAAAATATGTTTGGGATCAACCGAAAGGACAGCGAAGCAGTCGTAACGCTCGACCTGCACACGACCAGTCCCGGAGAGAAGCGTCAGGCGATCACAAGAAACAGGCCGGCACGTGAAAAGAAACGGGCCGGGATAAATCTCTATCATCGGGCCGACCAGTTCTTGATCCGCTCCCGGATCTACAATGAGGTACAAACGATTTTCGATTAGGAGGTAAATATGCCGACAAAGAAAGACGGAACCAGCAAATACACTGCAAAACAGGAACGCAAAGCCGACCACATCGCCGAAGGCTACGAGGAGAAAGGGGTCTCGAAGAAGGAGGCCGAAGCGAGGGCCTGGGCGACTGTAAACAAACAGGACGGCGGCGGCAAAAACCCCGGCGGCTCCGGCCGAAAAGGAGCCAAAAAGGACAAAGATTGATATTGGGCGCGTGCCGGATTCGCTCCGATAGACGTTTACAGTACACGGTCTTTTCGCATCCAATGCGGGTGCAAGCCATATCACCGGGGAGGTGCTCACATTTTGGCGGCGAAACGGCTGCGGCGTAGAAAAGTACTTGTATAAAAGGCCGGCGACTGACACTCTCCGCTTTGCTTGCCGGAGCAGGGCTATGCTATTCTTACTCCTTTGTTAAGACAACGCTTTTTCAAACAATTACAGGAGTATTTCATTAGAAATGGCTAATAACGGGGACGTAAAGATCGGAAAGGTCGTGCAGATCATCGGGCCGGTCGTCGACGTCGAATTCGAAAACTATCTTCCGCCCATTCATCAGGCTCTTCGCATTACATCCGAGGGATTTGACGTCGATTCGCCCGTCGATGTGGTCGCAGAGGTACAGCAGCACCTCGGCGAGGGCCGCGTCCGTGCGGTGTCGATGCTGCCGACGGACGGTATGGTCCGGGGTATGAAGGTCGAGGATCTGCAGGGCCCGATCACCGTGCCCGTTGGGGGCGCTACGCTCGGCCGTGTGATGAATGTCATCGGCGACCCCGTGGACGAACTCGGCCCGGTCGAATCCGACATAGAATACCCGATCCATCGTCATGCTCCCTCTTTTGACGAACAGGCCACGTCGCTTGAGATGTTCGAGACCGGGATCAAGGTGATCGATCTCATCCAGCCCTTCCTTCGCGGCGGTAAGATCGGCCTCTTTGGCGGTGCCGGCGTGGGTAAGACCGTTCTGATCATGGAATTGATCAACAACGTGGCGAAGGGCCGCGAAGGTTTCTCGGTATTCGCGGGCGTCGGAGAACGAACGCGCGAGGGGAACGACCTGCTCCGTGAAATGGTGGAATCGAAGGTCATCACTTACGGCGACGCCTTCATGCATAATTACGAGGAGACCGGTGCTTTCGACCTGTCGAAGGTCGATATGGAAGCGATCAAGAACTCGAAGGTGTCGCTCGTTTACGGGCAGATGACCGAGCCGCCGGGAGCCCGTCTCCGGGTCGCATTGAGCGGCCTCACCGTAGCCGAGTATTTTCGCGACCAGGGCAACGACGTGCTCTTCTTCGTGGACAATATCTTCCGATTCACACAGGCGGGTTCCGAGGTGTCCGCACTTCTCGGGCGCATGCCTTCGGCGGTGGGATATCAACCAAACCTCGCGACGGAAATGGGAGAGATGCAGGAGCGGATCACCTCGACCAAGACAGGTGCTATCACATCCATCCAGGCCGTTTATGTACCGGCTGACGACTACACCGACCCGGCTCCGGCGACGACTTTTGCTCACCTCGATGCCGTTACGGCTTTGTCCCGTCAGATCGTGGAGCTTGGTATTTACCCTGCCGTTGACCCGCTGGCTTCGAACTCGCGGATCCTGGATCCACAGATCGTCGGGGACCTGCACTACAACACGGCTCAGGAAGTCAAGAAGATCCTCCAGCGTTACAAGGACCTGCAGGACATCATCGCGATCCTCGGCCTCGACGAACTTTCCGAAGACGACAAGCAGACCGTCGCACGTGCGCGAAAGATCCAGCGTTTCTTCTCGCAGCCGTTCACGGTCGGCGAGCAGTTCACCGGCCTAAAGGGCGAATACGTAAAGGTCGATGACACGATCAAAGGATTTCGCGAGATCCTCGACGGCAAATGCGACGACATGCCTGAGCAGGCCTTCTATATGGTCGGCACGATCGAACAGGCCAGGGAGAAGGCCAAGAAGATGGCCGCTGCAGCCTAATAGTGATCCAAAGTTGCAGGTTCAAGGTCGACTGTTTTGTGAAGCACCTTGAACTTTGAACTTTGAACCCTGAATTTTGAACTATGCTCAATCTAGAGATCGTAACTCCGGAAAAGAAAGTACTCGACGCAGAGGTCGAGGCCGTGACGATACCGACGGCGTCGGGTGAGGCCGGCCTGCTTACCAATCACGCTCCGATCGTTTCGGCTCTTAAGCCCGGTATCCTGTCTTATACGATAAAGGGTTCGGTCGAAAAGCTGGTGGTCTCAGGCGGTTTTGTGGAAATGAACCATAACAAGGTTTCAGTATTGACCGATTCCGCTGAATCCGCCGAAGAGGTCGATGTAGATGCCGCGAGATCGGATCGTGAAGCCGCCGAGCGCGAACTTGCGGCGAACGCATCGTCGGCTCTTGAATTGACCGAGGTGACCAGGGAACAGCTCGACATCGCTAATGCCCGCCTGCAGTTGGCCGCCCGAAAATAGCTTTTCGCTTCGGTCATACGCTCAATGCTCGGCCTCGACGGATCCTCGTCGGGGCCTTCTTTATTAACATAAGCTTAAATCGCCCTCTGTCCTGAATTTGACATCGTCAAGGATGAGGTTAAACTAAGGCTGAAATTCCACCTGTAAGTTGCAAAAATACTTGCAAATACCCGTTGCCCGAGATCCGCGCGATGGGCGCCGCTAAAGGAGAAACCTTGCATGCACAGATCGATCTTTGCTTACCTCGTCGCTTTCTCTCTCTTGCTTCCGGCGAGTGTGGTGCCGCAAACGCGAGGCACGAAGGGTAACCCTACACCTAAAGTGATGAATGCGAGCTACTTTGATCTAAGCTCAGGCAACTTCACGCAGGATTGGACCGATACCAGCCTGATCACCGTCAGCGACGATTGGAGCGGGGTTCCAAGCGTGGTGGGCTTTCGGGGAGACGGATTGACTCCCACGACAGCGACCGACCCGCAGACGATCCTGATCGAAGGCACGCCGGTTATCGATGTGAATGCGAATCAGACCAATCCCGATACCTTCCCGACCGGAGGCGTCGCCGAATTTGAGATCGCGAATCCATCGGCCGCGCTTACCGGCTCGGGGACGGCGGATGCTCCCAGCCTGGTCTTTTATATGAATACGACCGGCCGGCAGTCTGTGAATATCGCGTATAACGTGCGCGACCTGGATGCTTCGACCGACAATGCTACCCAGCAGGTCGCGCTTCAGTACCGCGTCGGGAATACGGGCGACTTTACTAATGTACCGGCGGGCTATATCGCCGATGCGACCGAGGTATCGGCGGCGACCCTTGTGACGCCGATCAGTGTTGCATTGCCTGCGGCAGTGGAAAACCAGGCTCAGGTCGAGATCCGCGTGATCACCTCAAATGCGGTTAGCAACGACGAATGGGTCGGCATTGACGACGTCGTTATATCGAGTTCCCCAGCCGGCGGTGGCAATGCGGGAACGATACAGTTCAGTTCACCTACTTACTCTCAGTCCGAAGATGGCGTTTCAGCCACCATAACCGCTACGCGGACGGGAGGAACGACGGGTGCGGTCGGCGTTACCTACGGAACGCAAAATGGAACAGCGACCGGCGATGCATCGTGCGGCACGGCCGGGGCCGATTACAACCCGGCGGCGGGAACGCTCTCGTGGATCGACGGAGATATGGCAGACAAGACCTTCAGCGTCACCATATGCGATGACGCCGTTTTTGAAGGGAACGAGACCGTAGATCTGAGCCTCTCAACGCCGACCGGCGGAGCGACGCTCGGTGCTCAATCGACAGCCGTACTGACGATCACCGAGAATGATCCCCAGCCCGCAGTTGTGGAGTTTTCGTCCCCGCAATTCGTCGACGATGAATCGCAGTCGGCGGTGGTGACCGTTACCCGCAGCGGGAATACGGCCGGTGCCTCATCGGTTGACTATTCGATGGGAGCAAGCACGGCGATCTCATCATCGATATGCGGCCTTGCGGCCGACTTTGTCGAATCGAGCGGCACAGTGAGTTTCGCGAACGGCGAGGTTTCAAAGCAGATCGCCGTACCGCTCTGCGCAGATGCCTTTACCGAGCCAGTAGAGGAATTCAACGTCTTCCTTTCAAACCCATCAGGCGCGGTCCTGGGTTCGACGACCGTCACTGCGGTGTCCATCGTAGATACGGCCTCAAAGTATCGCAACGTGAATACCATCACGATCGAGGACGGTGCCCTCGGCACGCCGTATCCTTCAGATATTACGGTCTCGGGCGAGGCCGGGCCCGTGGGATCGATACGCGTTACGCTTTACGATATGCAGCACTTCAACGCCGCGGACGTGGATGTGCTTTTGGTCGGCCCGGGCGGGCAGCAGATACTTCTGATGGCTGACGCCGGTGGGCCGATGGCCAGTCCGCAGACCCTTACATTCGTCGACTCTGCCGGACAGGTCGTGCCGCAATCCGGTTCGGTAACGACCGGCAACTATGAGCCGACCACATGGACGCCCGGACAGCCGGACTTTTCGGCACCTGCGCCGGCGGGGCCGTATAACGAACCGGGAAGTGCGGTCGGCGGAGGCCCGAATCTGACGAGCGTTTTTGGCGGTACCGATCCGAACGGGACCTGGCGCCTCTACGTAAGAGACGATAACGGAGCGGCGATCGCAGCGGGCGGAACGAACGGGACTATCGCCGGGTGGGGACTCGAGATATTCTCGCAAGCCGGTGCTGCGACCTCGATCTCCGGCCAGGTCCGCTTGCCCGACGGGGCCGGCGTCCGCGGGGCGATCGTCGTGGTTTCGGGCGGCGGCTTGTTGTCGCCCAAGTTCGCTCTGACGAATACTGCCGGCTACTACAATATTTCCGGCCTCCAGGCTGGTCAGACCTATACTATGCAGGTCTCCAACCGGCGGTATATCTTCTCGCCGTCGATCGCGGCCTTTACCTCGAATAGCAACATTTCCGGAGCGGATATAATCGCCTTTCGCGCAGGCGGATAAGATCAGGCGACACCAACATTTGAAAGGCCGGTCCTGGTTGGGTCGGCTTTTCTATTTTGAGAGGCATTCAGTGACAGCCATCACATTATATCGGCGGTATTGGTCTCACCATAATGAACAGAAACGCCGTTTGCGCCGCGGTACATTTATTAGGCGAGCTTAGTTATCCAATGCCGTTTGCTGAAGCCATTCTTACTTAGATATCGGGACGGCGTTGCGTATCATTCTTCTGGAGGAAATTATTCCATATGCTCAATTCATCATTTGATCTTTTCATACGAAGCGCACGAGCCGCAGGTCTCCTCGTGGTCCTGATCTCGGCGACCGGGGTGTTCGCTCAATCCGGCGGCGTGACGATCACGGTCAGGGACGATCAGGGCTCTGCCGTCGCAGGAGCATCGGTGGATCTTTCACTCGGCGGTTTTCCGGTTCGCGCGGCCGTAACGGATGAGTTCGGAGCGGCTTCATTCCGTGATCTGAAGCCCGGGATCTACAAGGCCGCGGTCTCAGCAGCAGGCTTTTCGACCACGCTTCAGGACGTCGCGGTCGGCGATGCGCCAGCGGGAACGATCGACGTCGTACTTGCGGTCGGCCGTGTGAATGAAACGGTCACGGTCACAGCCACGCGAAATCAGGTGACCTCGGATGAGACCGCAGTACCAGTTTCCGTAGTTGGGCGAGAGGAGCTCGAGCAAAAGAACATTAACAGCGTAGGCGAGATATTTCGTACGCTTCCCGGTACGTCGACCGTAAATGAAGGTGCCTTTCAGGTGCGTCCGCGTATCCGCGGCTTGGACAGCAATCGGGTCTTGATCCTGGTCGATGGCGAACGGCTCAACAACAGCCGCACGTCAACGGGCCAATCCGGCATCGAGATCGGACTCGTCGACACCTCGCAGATCGAATCGGTCGAGGTCGTACGCGGGAGCGGTTCGGTGCTTTATGGTACCGACGCGTTGGCCGGAACCATTAACATAATCACTCGTGATACGCCTGTCAGGCGAGATGCCGATTTTCGATTCGGCGCATCGTTCGACACGCTTTACAGTTCGAATGAGACGGGCCGAAAGGGAACGCTCGGAATCACCGGTTCGGGTAAGTATTTTGCATTTCGCGTGGCCCAATCAATGGATCGATTCGGCAATTATTTTACCGGAATGCCCGACCCGGCCGAGGCCGCACGGCTCCGGGACGAAGAAGACCTGCAGATCACGGACGACGGCGAGGTTCTGAATTCGCAGTCACACAGCAGCAGTACACAAGGTACATTCCGCTTTTTCATAAACGATACGAACACGCTGAAATTGAACTATGAACGGCGGCGGGCGGCAAATATAGGTTCGGCAGGCCTTGCCGGGGCGAACACCGGTATTCCGGGCCAGGTTGGTGTGTTCAACGCCTATTTTCCGTTCAATCACCGCGACAAGTTCAACGTGAGGTATGACGTAGCGGCGATCACGCCGAATCTGCAGCGGGTTTCGGCAAAGGCCTTCTATCAGACCCAATATCGGAACTTTACCAACTCGGTGACAGTGGGGCCATTCCCTCCGTTCTTTCCCGGTTTTTATCAGCTGAGCGAGACGACGACCGATACGAAGACCGCCGGTTTCGACTTGCAGACCGATTGGGTATTCGGCCGCCACAACCTCGTAACGGGTACAAGCTTTTTTAAGGACGACAACAGTGATCGGAGGTTGATAACTTCCGGCTCGACACCCACATCTCCGAATCTTACAGTTCGCAATAGCCGGAGTGTGCCTGACGCGAGCCTTTCGAACATCGCTTTTTTTGCCCAGGATGAATATCGTTTGAACCGCAAGCTAAGGCTTACGGCGGGCGTCCGTTTCGACCGCTTTAAGACGACGGCCGAACCGACCGCCGACTTCGCCATCGACCCGCGTCTGACACCCGAACAGATAGCAGCACTTGGTATCACCGGACTCGAGGACGGACTTGGCGTGGCGAACTCAGCGATCACAGGAGACGTCGGTGTCGTCTATTCGCTGACACAGAAGGTGAGCGTTTCGGCCAGAGTGGGACGTTCCTTCCGCACGCCCAACATTTCGGAGCGGTTCTTCACCGATCCCGGCTCGGCCGAGGGTTTTCTGGTGGGCAACCCGTCTCTCGTTCCTGAAACGGGCATCAATTTCGATGCGAGCGTGAAACTTCGAACAAAACGGCTGAGCGCCTCGGCGACGTACTTTAACAACTACTTCAAGAATTTTCTCGCTACGCGATTTACGGGCCTGAGTATTCCGAGTGGTAATTCGATGGTGGATATCTACCAGACACAGAATATTCTTCGTGCCCGAATACAAGGCTTTGAGGCCGAGATGGACGCCCCGTTTCGCATCAGCCTCGGGTATCTCACGCCGTACGGCAATTTCAGCTATCTCCGCGGCGACGACACTGCCGAAGGCGAACCGCTGGATTTCATAAGTCCGATCCGTGTGAACGCAGGAGTTCGCTGGCAGAACGTAGGCAAGAACTACTACGTGGACTATAACGCCCGGATAGTGACCAAGCAGTCGCGTTTGTCGGAAACCTTTCTGGAGATAAACGGAGGGCCGGAAGCGGGCTTTGTCTCCCACAATCTGTCGGGAGGATATTATTTTCGAACTGAGCGCTTCAATTTTAGCGTTAATCTTGGAGTGTCAAATATGTTCGACCGATACTACAGCGAGCAATTCGTCTTTGCCCCTGCCCGTGGACGTTCCTTTACGGTTGGGACCACCTGGGAATTGAGATAGTTTCCCGAATTAACGATAAAAGGGGCGCGGCCGCGCGGGGGCTGCGTCCCTTCTCATAGATCTATCTAGCGATAGATATATTGGCCGTCGTAGGTTTTCCACTCGGTCTCAAAGTATTCGGCATCTTCGTCGCTTCTCGGCGTCACACCGACGACGGTCCCGCCTTCCTTGATCCCGCTTTCATAGTACTTCGCCCTTTCTTCGGGTATACCCCAACCGATGAGGGCTCCGACGAGTCCTCCGGTCGCACCGCCCGCTCCAGCGCCGACCAGGGCCGCTGCGATCGGGCCCGCGATCACGAGGCCGAGTCCGGGCAGTAGAACGTTGGTTCCGATCGCGGCAATCCCGCCGATCACGGCGCCTAACGCGCCGCCGATAGCCGAGCCGGCACCGGCACCCTCGAGCGCCTTGTTGCCGATCTCGGACTCCTCCGTATTCTTGTAGTACTTGTCCCTCGTCGCGTCGGACATAAGGACATTGATCTCCCGATCTGTGTAACCTCGCGCGCGGAGCGATTCATACGCCCGTTCTGCTCCTTCGCGGTTGCGGAAGAGCGCCGTAAGTAGTTTTGAGTCCTGTTTTTTTGCTGCGTGTGTCATATCTTGTATTTCTCCTTTGAATGCTTCTAAGACAAAAAGCCTGGGAATTTAACTAGAGGTGCAAGGATTGTGCCAACATCTCAATACGCATCTGCAACTATCTGAAAACATTAGAGATATCGGTCCGGCGTCAGAATGATGTGCGATCTAGTGTGTTCGGGTAGAAGACACTTTGAACTGTGCCCTTCGCCGGGGTGAGTTGTCGTGATAGAGTCAAGAAATATGGTCAGACGGACTGCCTTATTTGCGCTTATGTTGTTTTCCACGTCGTCATTCGCTCAAACCCAGAATGATAAGTTCACCGTCTTTTCGGGAAAGGGTGCCGAATCTTCGATCGAGGCCATCGTCGAAGCATTAGAGAACTCCGATGTTGTTTTTCTAGGTGAACTTCACGACGATTCGGTCGGTCATGCCGTCCAGTTTGAGATCTTCCGAAGGGCGGTAGAAAAATTTGCGGCGTCACGGCGGATCACTCTGTCGCTTGAGATGTTCGAACGCGATACGCAGACCGTCATCGACGAGTACTTGGCCGGGTTGATCACGGAGAATCACTTTCTTCTGAGTTCGAGGCCCTGGGGAAACTACAAAACCGACTATCGGCCGCTCGTGGAACTGGCAAAGGAAAAGCGACTACCGGTGGCGGCGGCAAACGCGCCCCGGCGGTATGTCAATATGGTTTCACGCGGCGGGAGGGAAGCTCTGGCGCCGCTCTCGAAAGAAGCAAAGAAATGGCTCGCTCCATTGCCGTACGCCGAGCCGTCTGTCGCTTATTCCAAAAAGTTCAAGGCGTTGATGGGCCCGAGTCCCGAGGCCCAAATGGGGATCGACAACATACTGAGTTCGCAGTCGCTTTGGGACGCGACGATGGCTTATTCCGTGGCTCGGAGCTTGAAAAGAAAACGCTCCCTGATCGTACATCTCAACGGCGGGTTTCATACCGAGAACCGTTTGGGGACGGTCGAGCATCTGCTTAGGTATCGCCCTAAGGCCCGCGTCATCGTGGTGACGATCCGTTACGAAGACGATTTCAAGAAATTCGATTCGTCAAAACATACGGGCACGGGCGATTTTGTAATTCTTACGGACGCAAAGCAGCCGCGAAGCAAGCGATAGATCGCGAAGAAAGGACAGGCCGGGCACGTCCTTTTTTCACTCGCGGGTAGAACACGACTACTTGCCTTTTACGCCCGAGAACGGAAAGCTCCCAAGGCCGTGAGCAAGGACGGTCCCATTGAATTTTCCGCCCTCTATCGTGCCTTCGAGCTGGAGCTCGGTCGGCGAACCCTGGATGTCGGCGTTGATCGTTGCTGACACCTTGTTGCCCGAGACCGCGCCTTTTGTGATGCGGCCGCCGCCCATCTCGGACGACATCGTTCCGGAAAGTGTTTCACCATCCTGGGTTAGGTCAAGCACGACATCGACGTTCTGTCCCGGGGCGGCCACGGTCAGTATCCATTTGCCGTTCGCGAGCGATGAAGAACCGGAAGGCGAGCCGGACTTGGCCGGTCCGGCCGAGACGGTAGCGGGATCGACCGTGATCTCCGCAAGCCGCTTTGCAACTTCGGGTGTCATCGATTCCTGATAGCGTCCGCCGAGATGTTTTGCAAGAAATTTCTCGGCGGCGAATACCATCGCCATGTTGTTGACCGGCCGTGCAAAACCATGGCCCTCGTCCGGGGCGACGAGGTATTCGACCGGATACTTCCGCTTCTGAAGGGCCGCCACGATCTGATCGGATTCACGCTTGTTCACACGGGGGTCGTTCGCACCCTGAACCACAAGCAAGGGCGTCTTGATACGATCCGCATAGGTAAGCGGCGACTGGCGCTTCATCTGCTCAAGCCCATCGGGCGTGCGCGGGTCGCCCATACGTTTGTAAAAGACTTCCCTGATCGATTCCCAATAAGGCGGGATAGATTCGAGCAGCGTCTTTAGGTTTGACGGGGCCACGATCGCAACCGCAGCCGCATACTCATCGGGAGTGAATGTCACACCGGCCAGCGTGGCGTAGCCGCCATAGCTTCCGCCCATAATGGCCACGCGGTTCGGATCCGCGATGCCCTGTTCGACAAGGTATTTCTTACCCCAGGTGATGTCGTCCTGCATCTTCTGTCCCCATTCGTTGTTTCCGGCGTTGAGGAACTTTTTGCCGTAACCGGTCGATGCACGGAAGTTCGGCTGGAGCACCGCGTATCCGCGGTTCGCCAAAAATTGAGCGTATGAATGATAGCCCCATACGTCGCGCCCCCACGGACCGCCGTGGATGAAAAGCACCGTCGGCAAATTCTTTCCGCTCGAACCTTTGGGAATGGTGAGATAAGCCGGGATCTCGAGTCCGTCAGACGACTTATATTTCACCGCTGTCATCGGCGACAGCGACTTTCGGTCGAGCTTTTCGCGCACCTGGTACAGCGTGCTCAGATTTCGGGTCTTGCGGTCAAATAGCCAAACGGTTCCGGGGTCGATGTCGCTCGAGGTAACCACAATGAATTTCGTTTCATCCTTTGTCGACGATTGAAAATTGACGTCGCGGTCACCAAGCGATTTCTTTATATACTCGTAATCTTTCTTGTACTTATTGTTCTTCCAATAGATACGCGGCCGGTCGTCGGTATATACGGTCGCGATAGGTTCTTTTGTGACCTCAGAGAACGAGATGCCGCCGAAGTCCACCTTTCCGAGCGGGTCGCTTTCAACCTTGGTAACGGCCCCCGTTTCGGCGTCTATCAGCACGAGCTCGATCAGGTCAAGATTGCCCTTGTTAGTTTGGAAATAGACGCGTTTGTTATCCTTGTGAAAACGGATCGGGCCGCATGTTTCGAAAGTGTTGCAGTCGTATATCTTGGTCGCCTTGCCGTCGGCTCCGATCTTTAATATCTCAGTATCGCCGTTCGGGGCCGAACGCGTTGCAAGCCGGAGCTTATCCGCATTGTCGAAGATCATACCTTGATATCGGTCGCGGTTCTCGCTGATAAGCGTGCGTTCGCCGGTGGAGATCTTCACCTTGTAGAGGTCGTGCCAGGCCTTGTCGCGGTCGTTCAGGCCGACATAGATCGCGTCCGGGTCGGATTCCGGAACGGCCTGGATCAACGCTCGCACGCCTTTCGCATCCGTCAGATTACGCGCTGCCGGGACGGGCGAACCCTCCGCTGGTCTGCCGGCCGGGTCGACGGCGTAAACATTGAAATTCTCGTCTCCTCCCTTGTCCTGAACGAAAAGGATGTATTTGCCGTCCTGCGACCAAAAATAGGACCGGACCGGCCGTGCCTGGTCGTTCGTCATCGGGCGTGCGGCATCGAACTTCTCATTTACACCCTTGACCCAGATATTCATCGTTCCGTTCAACGGCTTGATAAAAGAAATATACTTGCCATCGGGCGATATCTGGGCACCGGCGTATTCCGGATTGCCGAAGATCAGTTCGCGGTCGATCAGCGGCGGCTGTTGTGCAAAGAGTGCCGAGGTAGAGAATAGAAGCGTCAACAGGAGGATGAACTTTTTCATAATGATTTTCCTTTTCGAGCCTTTACGATATGTCTCGTTTGATTGTTCCTTGTAACTGACAGGCCTAATACGCTCCGTCGGCCCAAATGCGTTTTTTGAACTTTCCTTCGGTCCAATAGTTTTTGAAGATCTCGATCCGCGGTTCGCTGTGACCGTCGTCGATGACGGCGACCACATCGAAGCGGTATCTCATATCGCCTATCGCAAAAATTCTGCGATACATGCGTGCTGATCGTGTGACGACGCGCTGTTTATGGAGATCGACGCTGGTGAGCGGCCCGGTGAACTCTTCGCTCCGCCGTGTCTTGACCTCTATAAAACAGAGGGTCTCCCCATCGAGGGCGACAATATCGATCTCCCCTTTGACCTGAGCCCCGTTATTGTTTCGCCCGATCGGGACAGTGAAATTCGACATTACGAGACGATAGCCGTTTCCGACGAGGAATTCGGCCGCTATTCGCTCGCCTTTTGAACCGGTCTCGCTTGTACTTCGCCTCTCGGGGCGTTTATTCTCTATTTTTAGAGAATCCAGTTCTGACATTTCGAACATTGGGGAATAAATATGAGCCTTGAGTATAGCAGAGAAATCCTTGCCGCAGCAGCTTTGGTCCTGGCGGCCGGCGTTACAGCCGTCTGCCAAACGCCAACGCCCATAACGGCCCTGCCTAAGCTGCCCGAGATCATTCAGGTCGATAAGCCGACCGTATTTTCATACGACCCGGCAAAGCTGCCGCCGCCATTTCATACGGAAAGTGCAAGGCGAAGTTCAAAGGTCATTCCGCAACCGGCCAACGCAAAATTGACTGTTCCAAAGGGATTTACGGTGAACGTATATGCCGAGGGCGGCTTTCGCTATCCGCGCTGGATGGCGTTGGCGCCGAACGGAGACGTGTTCGTCGCCGATTCGCGTGCCAATTCGATAATCGTACTGCGTGACAAGAACAAGGACGGTGTCGCGGACGAGAGATCCGTGTGGTCCGATAAACTCGCTCAGCCGTTCGGAATGGCCTTTCATAAGGATTGGTTCTATGTCGCCAATACCGATTCGGTCGTACGTTTTGCATATAAACCAGGCCAGACCGAAGCCGTCGGCGAGCCGGAAAAGCTTGTCGAACTGACGCCAGGCGGCTACAACCAGCACTGGACACGCAACATTCTTTTTTCGCCCGACGGTAAGAAGATGTTCGTCTCGATCGGCTCGGCGACGAATGTAGATGTCGAAGCCGATCCGAAGCGTGCGGCCATCTCGGTCTATGACCCCGACGGTAAGAACCACAGAATCTACGCTTCCGGGTTGCGAAACCCGATCGGCCTGGCGTGGAACCCGAAGACGGGCGAGCTATGGACAGCCGTGAACGAGCGGGATGGCCTAGGCGACGACCTTGTTCCCGATTACGCGACCAGCGTAAAAGAGGGCGGCTTTTATGGGTGGCCTTTTTCATACATAGGCCAGAATGAAGACCCGAGGCGAAAAGGCGAGAACCCTGAACTTGTAAAGAAGGCGATCGTACCCGATGTGCTTTTCACGTCACACGTCGCGTCGCTCGGCATCCAGTTCTATACCGGCAAGATGTTTCCGAAGGAATACCAAGGAGACGCGTTCGTGGCGTTTCACGGTTCGTGGAACAGGGCGAAACTATCCGGATATACCGTCGTCCGGATCCCGTTCGATGAAAAAGGCAAATTGGAAGGGAACAAATACGAGAATTTTGTCTCCGGTTGGCTCCCGGACGAGAACTCAAACGAAGTGTGGGGACGCCCCGTCGGCCTGCTCGTACTGCCCGACGGCTCGCTTCTCATCACCGACGATGGTGCCCGCAAGATCTGGCGGGTGAGCTATGGGACAAGCCGCTGATTGAATCCGCTTGACATCTTCCTTACCTCAACAATACGGTCTGCATACTCCTTATGGACCGCATCATTGATTAGTTGAAGGTCCCTAGCCACCAAAGCGTAGTATTCCAAGCGATTGTTCAACGCTATCGCCATGCTGATCGACTTTCCGAAATCTTGGTCGTTGGTCTTCGCACATCCTTCGGCGATAAACGCCGGGATATCGACACTGGTCTTCCTCAGAGTATTTCTTAACCCGAACAATTCTTCCTTCGGAAATTCAGTAGTAATTCGATACGTGAATAGCGCCAATTCGTGGGCTTTCTGCCATACCTTCAGGTTCTTGAAATCTTGCATATTAAATTTCGACCAGCCACCAGCTTTCAGCTATGAGCTTCCAGTCTTGCTGGTAGCTGAGAGCTAATAGCTGGAAGCTGTACAAGATCTAAATGTTAAAAGGCAGGCTCCTCGTAAATTCCGTAAACGTCTCGCAACGCCACGCAGATCTCTTCCACGGTGGCGTAGGCGGCGACGGCTTCGATGATGGCGGGCATCGTGTTTTCGTTGTCGCGAGCGGCGAGCTTTAGGCGATCGAGCGAAGTAGCGACGGCGCCATTGTCGCGAGTGGCTTTTACGTGTGCGAGGCGTTCGAGTTGATGGTCGCGGACCGTTTCGTCTATCTGCAGAATGTCGGTCTTGTGGATCTCGTTCTCCATCACATATTTGTTGACCCCGACGATCACTTGCTCCTTCCGTTCGACCGCTTTCTGATATTGATAGGCAGATTCCTGGATCTCACGCTGAGGGAAACCGGCCTCGATCGCCTCGACCATGCCGCCGAAACCATCGATCTTTGCAAAATAATCCATACAGCCGTCGATCATTTTTTCGGTGAGTGATTCGACATAAAAGCTGCCGCCGAGCGGATCGACCGTGTTCGCAACGCCGGTTTCCTCGGCGATTATCTGCTGCGTGCGAAGCGAGATCAATGCGGCCTCATCGGTCGGCAGGGCGAGTGCTTCGTCATAGCTGTCGGTATGAAGGCTCTGCGTTCCGCCGAGGACGCCCGCAAGCGCCTGAATAGCGACGCGGGCGATATTGTTCAATGGCTGCTGGACCGTGAGCGAAACGCCCGCCGTCTGCGTGTGAAAACGCATCTGCATCGTACGCGGATTCTTTGCTCCAAACCGCTCCTTCATCGTGCGGGCCCACACGACACGTGCTGCACGGTACTTAGCTATCTCTTCGAAGAAATCGTTGTGTGCGTTGAAAAAGAACGACAGCCGGGGCACGAATTCGTCAACGTCCATTCCGCGATCGACGCCGTACTGAACGTATTCGACGCCGTCACGCAAGGTGAACGCGAGCTCCTGCAACGCGGTCGCACCGGCTTCGCGGATGTGGTAGCCCGAGATCGAGATCGGGTTGTATTTCGGGACGTGCCTGGTCGTGTACTCGAAGGTGTCGATGACCAATTTCATCGCCGGTTTGATCGGGTAGATCCATTCCTTTTGGGCGATGTATTCCTTGAGAATGTCGTTCTGTAGCGTGCCGGAGATCTTGTTGAAATCGGCCTTTTGCTTTTCAGCGACGACGAGATACATCGCAAGGAAGATCGGAGCCGGAGCATTGATCGTCTGCGAGACGGTTACTTCATCGAGTGGAATTCCGTCAAAGAGAACCTCGAAATCGGCGAGTGATGAAACTGCGACACCGCATTTGCCGACCTCGCCCTCGCTCAACGGCGAATCCGCATCGAGACCCATCAATGCCGGAAGGTCGTAGGCGACCGACAAGCCCGTCTGGCCGTGTTCCATCAGATATTTAAAGCGGGCGTTCGTGTTCTCGGGCGAAGAGAATCCGGCGAATTGCCGCATCGTCCAGAGCTTGCCGCGATAGCCGGTCGGATGAATGCCGCGTTTGTAGGGAAACTCGCCGGGAAGGCCGACGTCAATGCCTTCGCTATCGGCCTCGGTATAAAGCCGCTCTACCGGCTCAAGCGAGACGCCCTCGAACCTCTGCTTTCGTTCAGGGGTTTTCTCGAGCACTTTGCCGAGCGTTTCGGCTTCCCAACGCTGCTTTTCTTCCTCTGCCTTGCTAACCGCTTCTTTGATCTCTGGTGTCATAGCTTATCGAGTATAAGCCTTGATTTTATCACAGGGAGGCTCGCGAGGCCGTTAGCCGTTGTAACCAACAAGCCAGAAAAAAACGGAGACCAAAAGAACTAGGATCAGAGGGATCGCATTGATTGCTGCGGCTATTCTCCATTCCTTTGAGTCTGGAAATACGAAGATAAGTGCCATGCCAATAACAAAGCCTAAAAGCGGGAAGATGCTAAAGAAAACGGGAAGGCCGATAGATTGCCCGGTTAGAATCGGGACAAAGACGCCTGCGAGAAGGACGATCGTCGGAACAGTTAGAAGTGCAAGAACGACGTATCTCATGGGCGGACCAATACCTTCTGTTGCCGACGCAATTGTAGCATTCAAGGTCCGAGGCACGCTCCCTCACTCGCGGTTCTGCTCTATCAGTATTCCTTGCGGGTCAGATCTTCGACGAGCGAAGTACTGTCAGCGATGTAGCGAATGTCATCGATCACCCAGCGGCCGCGTTCTTTGCTCATATTCACGGCATAGAGGATGTCGGGGAGGTTACAGCCATTCGGATATTTGAAATGGACGTCGACGTTGGCGAGATCGCCTTTGACGGTGACCTTGCCGTACGAGATCGCTCGCCGATAGCTCTTGCCGTTCAGCTCGCACGTTTCATCGAGAGGCTGAAAGGGAAGTCCGTCGCCAAAGTGCGGCTTGTCGGTCGGATTCTTAGCGAGATAAGCCTTTTCTTTTGCAAGTTCGTTCATTAACAGTTCATAAAGCTCAGTGCTGAACCACTGCTTGCGCGCAACGATGTTACGACGGTTGAACACCTGCGAATGCGACCGGTCGAACTTGTAGAATGCCGTTACGGTGCCTTTTGGCCCCGAGTTTTGAGTGAAAACAGTCGCCGATGCTCCAGTAAGCAGCATCAAACACACCACGATCCGTGAGCGATTCAAAAACATAAACACTTGACGGCCGGCGAGGCGAGATTTGCCGAGAACTCGATCGGCAATTTGCATTGGGCAGGCATTATCTTAAGATTGGGCAATGCGTGTTCTCATCTATTTCGGCTTGTGTGCTCTCATCCTGGGCTCCTCAATGGGGACGGGGTGTGGTTCTTCGTCTGCGCCGGGAAACTCAGCCAATGCGAACAACCCCGGTCGCAACTCGGCCGTGTCGGTCTCGAATGTGGCGAACACAAAGGCCGAAGAACTTGGGATGCTTCTAAATTTTACGTGGGAACCAGAAGACCTCGTCTGGAAGCGATCCGAAACAACGCGTTCGATCACCGCCGTGTTTCGGCTCGACGAAGAGGACGCCAAAAAGCTCTCGGATCAACTGACCGCACGCTCACCGGGGGCACCAAAGAGCGTACAGGTAGAGCAATGGTTCCCGCCGGAATTGATCGCGGGAAGTGAGGCATCAGGCGGAACCGCCGTTGAGGGGACGGCGTTCCCCGCAGATGATTTCTATCAGCCGCCTTATTCGCAGGGAACCGTTACACGTGTAACCGGCACCGATTTTTTCGTGATCGAGATCGCTGCCGGGTAGATCATAATTCTTCATACCGTTTCAGCTTTCGATAAAGGGTCGAAAGGTCAATGCCGAGCATCTTTGCCGCGGCGACTTTATCTTCGTTGGCCGACCGGAGGGTCTCGAGAACGTGGCGGCGCTCGACGGCCTCAAGCGTGGCCTGCTCGCTCGCCTGCGATGCAGGTGTGCCCGCCGCGTTTCTAACCTTTGCCGGCAGGCTTTCGAGTCCTATCTCGTCGCCGCTCAAAATGAAGGCACGCTCGATCGAATTTTCCAGTTCGCGGACGTTCCCGGGCCACCGATATGACTTGAGCGCATCCATCGCCTCGTCGGTGACCGGCTTCTGAACCGTGTTCTGGCTACCGGCAGACTTTGAAACGAAATGACGAACGAGCGAGACAATATCGTCCGACCGTTCGCGAAGCGGCGGCAGCGTTATCTCGATAACGTTCAGGCGGTAGAAAAGGTCCTCGCGGAAATTGCCTGCCTCCACTTCTTTTTCGAGGTCCCGGTTCGTCGCCGCGATGATGCGTGCGTCAAATTTGACCGCTGACGACGATCCGACCGGCGTAACCTCGTGCTCCTGCAACGCTCTCAGCAGGCGGACCTGCAGCGGCATCGGCATTTCGCCTATCTCATCAAGAAACAGAGTGCCGCCCTCAGCCGACCGAAAGAGTCCTTTCTTGTCGGCGACGGCACCGGTGAACGAGCCTTTTGTGTGGCCGAACAACTCACTTTCGAGCAGCGATTCCGGCAAGGCACCGCAATTGACCGCAAGGAAGGGCTTGGCCGAGCGGCCGCTGTTAAAATGCAGGGATCGTGCGATCAGTTCCTTTCCGGTGCCGCTTTCGCCCTGGATCAGGATATTCGTATTGGTATCGGCGACCTTGGCGACGAGTTCGAAGACCCTTTGCATCTTTTCGCTCGACCCGACGATCTGAGGAAAATTGTACTGGCGGTTAAGCTCGCGCCGCAATGCACGATTCTCGTTGAACAGCGACCGGTTCTGAACGGCATTGCGAACGGTCTGAAGCAGGTCTTCGTTGACAAAGGGTTTGGTGACGTAATCGTAGGCCCCTTTGCGTAGGGCCGCGATGGCCGAATCGACCGAGGAAAAGGCGGTCATTATTATCACGAGGGCGTGCTGATCGATAGCCTTGATCTGGTCGAGCAAAGCGAGGCCGTCCATTCCCGCCATCTTGATATCGGTAAGCGTCACATCTATTTCGTTTTGCGGAAAGATCCGAAGTGCGGCCTCGGCACTGTCGGCCGTAAATACTTCGTAGCCCTCGCTCTCAAGCAAGGTCCGAAGGATGGTACGCATTACCTCCTCATCTTCGACGACCAAAACCTTTTGTTTCGCCATATTTATGCTGGAATCGCCATTTTATCACACAGCTTTATAGTTACCGGATTTTCGTGTAGCATCGTTTCATATTCTCCTCGGGATTCTCGATGCGTGTTTTCAAGGTCTTCCATACAATCGCACTGATACTTTTGTGTTTCGCGGCGGGCTTTGCCCAACAGACAAATCCCGTCGAGCGGCGCGTAGCCAACCCGATAACCGATACGCCCAATATAAACCCCGTCTCTGCACAGCAAGATATCTCAGCTCCGAGGTCGGGCCGGCCAACAATCACACCGGAAGGAGGCGACGGCGAGGTCGTCGTCTATTCGGATACTCATACCGTCGAGGGTGAATCGGGCAAGCGTATAGTCACGCACACCGGTAATGTAGATGTCAGATACGGGATCTATCGGATGCAGGCGGATAAGATCCAGATCATCGAGGCCGAGAACAAGATGGTAGCCGAGGGCAGTGTCGTGTTTGACCAGGGCGACGATCAGCGGATCACTGGTACAAGGGCGATCTGGAATTACAAGACGAAACTCGGCAGCTTTGAAGAATCGACCGGGTTTACCAATCAGACCAATGACGGTACGGTCATCTATTTCACTGCCGACAAGGTCGAGCGTGTTTCGCTGACCGAGGTAGTGGTCACGAACGGAATGTTCACGGCATGTGAAGAGGCGGTCCCAAAATGGTCATTTACAGCGGATGAGGCTCGTATCCGACAGAATGACCGCGTGAAGCTAAAAGGCGCAAAATTCAAGATAAAGGATATAACTTTGCTCCCGATACCGTTCGCGTCAATACCCATAAAGGAGCGCGACCGTGCCTCAGGATTTCTTACGCCGACCATAGGGTTCTCGGGAAACAAGGGCTTGCGCATTTCTGGGGCATACTTTCAGACGCTTGGGCGCTCGGCGGACGTCACTGTTCGGACCGATATTTACACGTCCCGCGGACTTGGTTATGGGCTTGATTTTCGTTCGCGGGCAAATTCGCGTTCATATTTCAACTTCGGCTTCTACGCCGTGAAGGACCGCATATTTGGTGGGAGCGAAAGCCCTGAGCGGCCCGATCAGGGTGGTTCGACCGTTTATGCCGAGGGCGTGCAGTATTTTTCAAATGGCTTTACGGCTGCTGTCGACGTGCGGCTGACCTCGAACCTCGCCTTTCGCCAGCAGTTCCTCGACGGCGTTCAGCAGATAATCTCGCCGATCGAGGTCTCGCAGGCTTTCATCAACAAGAGCTGGAACAATTACACGCTCAATTTGCTTGCCCGTTCGCAGGTCATTTCGATCCCGAACGTGAGCGTGAAATCGCGAAACCTGCCGAGTGTCAATTTTGAGAAAAGGCCCGGCCGGCTGTCTTTTCTAAAGCCGGTCTATTTTTCATATAAGGCGAGCGTGGAGGGCGTTTCACGACGTGAAGACGTCGACGATGTTGATGCCTATCGCGAACGGACAGGGAGCGATCCGGTCGTTTCGCCGGCGATCGGCCAACGGTTCGATCTCTATCCCAAGGCCACGCTGCCAATAGCCACCAAGTATTTTAACTTTACTGCCGTGGGGGCGGCCCGCGTGACGTATTATTCGAATTCCTTTAACGATATGCGGCGTGTGACGGGCCGCGACGTGATCCGGAAATATGGCGAATTCGAATTCGATGTGAGGCCCGTGGCCCTGGCGCGTAACTTTTACGGCAAAGATAAGGCGTTTAAGCTTCGGCATGTGATCGAACCGTTCGCTACGTACCGCTATGTAAAGGGCGTCGATAATTTTAACAAGATCATCCGTTTCGATTATCTGGATACTATTGCAGATACCAATGAGATCGAATTCGGCGTGACAAACCGCTTTTACACGCGGCGGTACGCCGAGGCCGTCACGCCAGAAGCTCAGAAGAAGCTTTCCGATATCTCGCGCGTGCTCGACATCAACGATACGATGCTGACCGGCGAAATGCCGCAGTCCACCAGCGGCAGGTCCGATATCGCGGCCGTCCAACCTTACGAGATATTTACGCTGACGGTGCGCGGTAAGTACTTTTTCGATAAGACGTTCGGCGGTGCACTCACTCCGGGCAGACGCAACCAGATCGAGCCGATCACGACGCTGTCGTTCTACACATTTGGCGGCGTCCCGAGACGGTTCTCTCCGCTGAATATCGATGCCACATACCGGCCCCAAAAGACGATATTCTTCAACTCGCGGCTCGACTGGGGATTTCAGGGCGATGGGCTGCGGGCGGTTTCGGCCACGGTCGGGTACGATACGCGATTGGTAAAGATCTTTCAGACCTTCTATTACACCCGGGCCGTCACGTTAGTTCCCTCGCTCGCGCAATATGCGAATAAGGAAGGCAAGGAGCCCGGTACGCTGCGCGGTTCGCAGTGGAGCCCGGCTGTTTTTATCGGCGACCGCGACCGTGGACTGTACGGCGGGGCATCGCTTTTTCTGGATTTTCAAAACCGCCGCGAGGCCCAGCTCTCGCCCCTCATCAGCTCGCTCTACACGCTCGGCTACGCTTACGATTGCTGCTCGCTCGCCCTGCAGTTCTACACATTCAATGTCGGCGTACGTAACGAGAACCGCGTCGTCTTCTCGTTTCGGCTGAACGGCATCGGCGCATTCGGCACCGAACAGTACGGGCAGGGACTTCGTTAACGAAACCAAAACTATGGGCGGGTCTCAACGCGTAAATGCTTGGGCGATCGAATTGTAGCGTTCTATCGGTGCAAGGTCGTCGGTAGGTGCGGGAACTTCGAGTGGAAAATCCCCAGTATGCTGGCGCCCGAGAAGGGATCCGATGAACTCATCGCCGGCGGTATCCGCGGGTAGGCACTCCTGCTTGCAGGCGACAACTATCAGATTCTGGAGATCGGTATCGGGACGCTCGGGACGCACCTTGAACAAGTAGACGTGCGGAAAGACGCTGCGATAGGCCGCGAATTCGGCCTGAAGAAAGAGGCTCGCGGGGCCGCGGATCGCAGAACCCAGATTGAATATGACAACGCCGTCGTTCTTGAGGATCCGGTCCATCTGACGAACTGCTTCGACGGTCGTGAGCTGCCAGGGCACGGAAAACATCGAACCGAAAGCATCCATCAAAACGGCGTCGTACGAACCTGCTCGTGCACTGTTGAGGAAAACGCGGCCATCCTCGTGAAAGATCGTCAGCCGCGGATCGTCACGGAGGCGAAACCGGCGGCGTGCGATCTCGGTCATTGCCGGGTCGATCTCCGCCACTTCCAGCGATGCGTGAGGGTATGCCTCCAGGTAGGCCTTGGGAAAGCTGAAACCCGCACCGCCGATCATCAGCGACCTTTGAAAATCAGGTTTGATCACTCGGACGAGGTGGTAAAACTTTGTATATTCGAAAACGAGTTCGTTTCCGTCGCGGAATATCGCCGATTGGGTGGAATAGGGGTCGAACGTCATCGCCGTGATCTCGCGGCCCGTCGCGGTGTCGGTCGTATCGAATATCTGCACACGTGAAAATCTGGTGTCGATGTCCTCATATCGCGAACCGCTCCACATAGCGTAACGTGACCCTTCGCCCGCAAGGACGGCTATGCACAAGATCACGATCCCGCCGATCGCCTTTCGGTCCAAGGCAAACGGAACGAGCAGAAAGGGGGTCAGCATCAGCCCTGCGGCGATCGAATAGAGCGTGCGGTCGGTGCCAAGAAAAGGGATCAGCGCAAAACCCGCAGCAAAGGTGCCGCCGATGCTCCCGATGGTCGAAAGCGCATACAGACGCCCGACGGTGCGTCCGGCTTCGCCGAGCGATGTGATCCGAAGCTTTACCGCATAGGGCGTCACGAAACCGAGGGCGATGCTTGCCGGGGCAAAAAGCAGGATCGAAGCGATGACCGCCTTTAACTCGATCGAAACGCCGCCCGCTGCGATCATCGCCAGCAGCGGATCTTTTATCAGGATCGTCAAAGCGAGTAGAAATGCGGCCGAGAATATGGCCGAGGCAAGGATCGATACTCGCGGTGAGCGGTCTGCCATTCGACCGCCCATCCAGTACCCGAGACTCAAGGACGCGAGAATGATGCCGATCAGACTCGTCCAGACATAGGTCGAAGTACCGATGTACGGCGAGACGACCCGCGAACCCGTGATCTCAAATATCATTAGGGCCGCGCCGCAGATGAAAACTACCGCATCCAGAGCGATCCCTTTGAACGGCTCTATGACTTTCATTGCAAAAGAAAAGGCCCCGCAAAAATATACGGGGCGATAAGTACGGTACTATGCAGAAGCTAGGCTACTGCCGTTTTTTTTTCTGCGGTGTCAGCGACGAATGTCAGCCACTGGGCTCCTTCGGGTGCGGGCCTTCGGGCATCTATGATCGCAAAGAATTCGTCCTGGAGAGCCTTGGTCATCTCGCCGCGCTTGCCGCTGCCGATGGTGATGCGGTCAACCGAGCGGATAGGGGATATCTCGGCCGCTGTCCCGGTAAAGAAAAGTTCGTCGGCAAGATAAAGTGCCGAGCGCTGGATCGAGGTCTCGATCACCTCGATGCCCATTTCGCGGGCGATCTGAATGACCGAATCACGGGTGATCCCCGGCAGTATCGAAGCACCTAATGCAGGTGTGTAGAGTTTGCCCCCGTTAACCAAAAAGATATTCTCGCCGGAACCCTCGGAAACGAGGCCGCGGTCATCAAGTGCGATACCTTCGGCAAAACCGCCGAGCTTTGCTTCCATCTTGATCAGCTGCGAATTCATATAATTCGCCCCGGCCTTTGCCATCGCGGGCATCGCGTTCGAAGTGATGCGGTTCCAGCTTGAAACACATACATCAATGCCAGCCTCGATCGCCTCTTCGCCGAGGTATTTGCCCCACTGCCACATCGCGATGTAGGTCTCGATCGGATTCGCCATTCCGTACACGCCGAATGCCGGCTTTTCCTCGTCGAGGCCGCGGAAGATCACGGGGCGAATGTAGCAGGATTCGAGTCCGCTTTGCCGGATGAGGTTCACCGTTGCGTCGCAGATCTGCTCACGCGAGTACTGCGTATCCATACGATAGATCTTTGCCGAATTGAGAAGGCGTTGAATGTGCTCGGGAAGCCGGAAAACGGCCGAGCCCTTGGACGTTTCGTAACACCGAATACCCTCGAAAACACTCGACCCGTAATGCACAACATGTGACATCACGTGGATCCGTGCGTCGTCCCAGTCGATCACCTCACCGTTCTTCCAAACTTTGGGCGAGATCTTCATCGTATTTACATCTTTTTCTGCCATATTGAACTGACCAACTCCTTTTGTGGGATGCGGTACTAACTATTATTAATAAAGGCTGCCGAGCGAGGTGAGGCTTATTGGCGGCAATGCATACAACTTAGGTTATTACATCTGTCAACGGTTGGCAAACATAACAAAATGTGATCGGAACATAATCGCCAGGCATAAGAAAGGGCAGGACGCGAGCCCTGCCCGATCAAGTTGAGCAGATGGAATATTTACAAAATACGGATCCTTGGGGCTGTGTCCTCGACCCGCGTTGAAAAGACCGTCCCGCCGGCGATTATATTGACCACAACGGGCACATCTCCAGCACGGTTGAGCGATGCAGGGAGAGTGAAGTCGACCGTGTAAACCCCCGGCTCGACGAGCACGCCGCCCGTCCGCACCTGGGTACCGGCAATGGTCACCCCGCCGATGCGGATATTGAAGTTAGCGCTGGATGCGCTTTCGACGCCAGTCAGCCGGAGCCGAAGTACGGTCGGCACCCGTGTTCCGCCGCGGATCCTGACCGTGGTAACGGTAAAGGGTTCGGTCGTATGTACGCGGTTCGTGACGTTGAATGCACGTGCACGGCCGCCGGGCCCGAACACGCTGCTGAACACGTCAGGACGTGCGGGAACTACCGTAACAAAGCCCTTGGTCACCGTACCCTGGTTATTCAGAACGACCGGGTAATTGGTACCTGTCAGCGCACTAAGCAGGCCCTTGGGTGCGACAAACTCGATCGAACTGCTGTCAACCGAGCGCAGTCCGCAGGCGTAACCGTTAATCGTCAGCGTGACTCCGCTAAGCGAGATCGGCAGGGAAAAACTCTGGTCTATATCGCCCGCTGCCGTACGCGGTATGATCGCCGGACTCAGCGGTGTCTTGAAATTCAGCCTGGCCAGCATTCCCGGCGAAATGCCCAGAACAGCGGC
This sequence comes from Pyrinomonadaceae bacterium, assembly GCA_050246275.1. Lineage (GTDB taxonomy): Bacteria > Acidobacteriota > Blastocatellia > Pyrinomonadales > Pyrinomonadaceae > OLB17. The sequence continues at coordinate 1,450,973 of JBFWWI010000001.1, read as the reverse complement.
CGGCGTGACCGGTGTGGGTGTCGGGGACGGCGAACCGGTGGGAGTTGGCGTCGGTGTCGGTGTCGGTGTCGGAGTCGGTGTCGGCGTTGGCGAACCGCTAGGACTCGGGGTCGGTGTTGGGCTGCCGGTCGGCTGGATCGCGAGCCCCGACGCTCCCGTTACGAAGCTGAGGTCGAAAACGGTGACCGGATCGCCGATTGCCGGCGGAACGTAAAGGTAAAAGGCCTCGCTAAGCTGATCCGTATTCCCGCCGCCGAGTTCCGTCAATGCGAGATTGAACGCCAAACGCTCTGATGTATCAGATGCGAGAGGTTGCGACTGTGCGAGAAAACCGCTCGAGATCGGAAACTTGGTGATCCTTGTAAAGGTCGCGCTTGCCGGCGGTACGTTGAGCGGGTAAGTATAAAACTGAACAGGCCGGGCCGGATCGTTATTCAGGCCGTCGGACGCCGTGGTCGCTACCATCCCGTCAGGCTTGATATTCATCCGGGTCTCGAGGACAAGTGTCGCCGGCGCCCCATTCGGATCGTAATCGGTGAATGTGGGATAACGCGGCACGTCCCCGCCCGTCGCACCGCTGTCTGCCGTGCTCCGGTCGCCGATGCGCCTGAACGCATTCGCGGTCACATCGTAGAGATACGTCGCGTACGATGTGTAGTTAGTCCCGCTGTTCTCATTTGCGAGGTCTGCAAATGAGTCGAACGCGATCAGGTTGCCGTTTCGGCTCATTCGCTTACCGTATTCGAGAAAATTGACCGGGTCGCCTGGATTTGTCGGCGTAGTTACCGTCACCTGGCGGCGCAGTCCCGCGGGCGCACCCGCCCCGTCGAGGTCAGAAATGAACAACTCCTCGTTACGACTATCAGCGGGGTTGTTGCCGCCCGTCATCCCGATGATCGGATTATCACCCGTACTCGCAAAGAGGACGCGCGTTCCGTCACCTGAGATCGTAGGATTCTTATTGTAGATCGGGTTTGAGATCGGGCCGCGAGGCGTTTGGGTGACCTGACTGATCGCACCGCCGCGGACGTATGTGAAGATCTCGTCGTTGTCTTCGTTCGGGAACGGGTTGCCGCCGGCGACAAGGTCTCGGGTGGAAACAAAAGCGATAGTGGTGCCGTCGTCGTCGATGGAGACATCGTGGTTGTCGTCGGCGACGAAGGGGCTCCGGACAGCAGATCCCTCGAGCGGAAGCCGGCTTGGGACCGAATTGGTGACCAAAGTGAAAGTTCCGCCGCTCAGGTTCGTCAACGGTACCGGGTCTCCCGAGACCAGATCGGCCGGTGCGTAAAGGGGTATCTCATACAGCCAGACCTCCATATTCGCATCGCACGAGAGCGGATTATTGAATGGCGTAGAGGTCGGCGAAGGGGTCGGGGTCGGCGAAGGAGACCCGGTCGGGGTCGGCGTCGGAGTAGGCGTCGCGGTCGGGGTCGGCGTCGGTGTCGGGGTCGGCAAAGTACATGGCGGAGGGGCCTGTGTGTTGAAAAAATTGCCGTCAAAGCTGCCCGGATTCGAGCCGTCAGGTACGCCTACGGTCGCCGCGGTGGCGTTTGAGCCAAAGGCGATCCACCTGCCGTTCTGGCTGATCATCGGCCTTTTGTTGACGATGTCGATCTTTATATTCGATTGCACCGCGGTCCCGAACGTATTCTTCAGAACGCTCTTTGTATCCGTGATCTGAAAGATCCTCCGCTGTGCATAATCCCAGAGAAAGATCTCCGTATTTCCATCGGAATTTCTCGGGTTTTCGGTCGCAACATTGCCGCGCGATTCAAAGACGACGAGACGGCCGTCACCGCTGATCGAGCCTGCAAACGTCTCCTGAGGCGATGAGGTGAACTGGCCGATGACCGAGCTCGCCTGACCTTTTGATACCGGCGAGGCGATAAGGGAAAAGATGACTGCCGCAAAAACAAAAAACCGAAGGTTCACAAACTCCTCCAAACGAAAAAGAGCGAAATTAGAACAAATGCATTAGGGAAAGCACAAACCCTATATTTTAGAGCTAACACCGGGCATCCGCAAGGTTGCCCGGCAGAATGTTAAGTAGCCGAAGAACAAGGTCTTTGATGCCCCAACGAGGCTAAAGGTTTGTCTTTTCGGGAATATGCGTGCATCGTCTAAAATTCAGTGTTGTCCATACCGGATCCGGATATATAAATGCAAAAGAGCGAGGTCCCAGTCCTGATCGTAGCCGGAGAAGCTTCGGGTGATGTCCACGCCGCAAAGCTTGTACGGGAAATGAAGGCACTCAGCGATCAGGGCAAGATACGCTTTTTCGGGGCCGCCGGCGAGAAGATGCGTGGCGAGGGTGTAGAGGCGACGGTACGCGCCGACGAGCTTTCGATCGTGGGTTTGCTGGAGATAGGCAAGGCCCTTCCAATGTTTTTCGGCGTTTATCGCAGTCTGATTTCTGAAGCTGACCGCCGCGGGGCAAAGTTTGCGATCCTGGTCGATTTTCCGGACTTTAACTTAAAGCTCGCGAAAGCGCTGAAAAAACGCGGGATCACGGTCGTTTATTATATTTCGCCTCAGATCTGGGCATGGCGAAGATACCGGATCAGGTCGATAAAGAAGTATGCGGACCTCGTGATCTCGATCCTGCCGTTCGAAAAGGAATGGTACCGAAAGAACGGCGTCGAGCACGTCGAATACGTCGGGAACCCGCTCGCGATGGAGGTTCATCCGGCGATCTCGAAGGAGGAATTTTGCAAGCGTCACGGCCTCGATCCGCTGCGGCCGATCGTCTCGCTCTTGCCGGGAAGCCGAAGTGCCGAGATCGCACGGATACTGCCGATCCTGATCGAGACCGCGGCCCTTATGTCGGCGAAACGGCCGGAATTGCAGTTCGTTGCCGCATTGCCGAAAGGGAAGTTGTCGCGAAAGATAGACGCCCCCGAAGCGGTGAAATGGGCCGAAGGCGAGACATTCGATGCCCTTAACGCCTCTGACGCAGCGGCGATAACAAGCGGGACCGCGACGCTCGAAGCCGGGATCATCGGAACGCCGATGGCGATCGTCTATCGGACCTCCGCGATCAACTACAAACTGCTGCGTCCGCTGATCGACGTCGAGCATTTCGGATTGATAAATCTGATAGCGGAAAAGCGGGTGGCAAAAGAACTTATCCAGGACGACCTCACACCTGCGATCCTTTCCAAAGAGCTTTTTCGTCTGCTCGATCCGTCTGTAAATGGTTCGACCCGAAATGAGCTGGCGTCTGCTGTCGATAAACTCGGCCACGGCGGTGCCTCGAAACGGGCGGCAGAGGCGATCCTGCGTTTGATCGACGAGAACTAACCGCGAATTCTGTGGATCGGGCGCGGATCGTCCCACGGAAATGCGCACCCGAGTGTTTTGCGACGCGGGCCGTGCCGTCAGTGACCTGGTCTTTCGGTCCCGGTGACACGATGACTGTCACCCAGTGACGCGGTTTTCGCCGATGAGGGCCCCGAACTTCGTGGTCGTCGGGCGTGTCGGCGTTCTGCCCGGCGTCGGCCGGCGCTTTCCAAGGATTTAGGATCTAATTCTTATACTCGTCCGGATCATCCGGAAACTTGCTCCATTCACTGAAGTCTTCGGCAACGCATTTTGAGGCGCGGGTCTGCAGCAAGAATATGCGCGTAGGTCACTGCCGGTATCGCTCAAGCCAAAAGGCCAGGGCCGCAAACAGAAGGAATGCGAATAATGCGGTAACCGCCGCCGCCGAAGGCGATTCGGGCGGCGCCCCGAAAAAGACGATCGCCTGCAGCCCGACCAGGATCACGGCAAGCGCCGGCATCCCGAACCGGCCGATCTGCGATCGGGCCGTCGATGATCGGATGTAAAGCACGAGCCCACCGAATAGAAAGACGATCTCGAGGCCGAATGCAGTTGCCGGATAATTCCAAAGCCCGAGGCCGACCTTGGCGGAATTGTCGTAGATCGGGAGGTCGGGTATGTGCACGATCAGGTCCAGGACCCAATGAGAGAAGACGGCGAGGCCAATGAGTACGGCCCCGGCCGTCGGCCCGCCACGCGCGAATTTATAAGCTGCTAAAGCTATCAGTGACCAAACGGCCGCACCGACCAGGCTGTGCGTGTACGGCATGTAGTAGAGATCGAGCGGGTTGGTCGCCGTGATTCCCGGAACGATCCGAACCTTTTCGATCCCGGCCAAGACGAGAATTGCCCAAACTACATCGACAAATTGTACGGCGAGAAAGAGGAGCCAAAGAGGTATGGTCTTTTCGAAGCTCTTGGCCGCGAAACTGATACCGTAGTGCCCGATGAACATGATGCCGCCATCGTATCCGTGATCTTTGGGCGATGTCAATCAAGAGGCATGGCTACTTTCGCGGTTCGAGCTCGGTCAACCTGCGTTTGAGTTCCCGCAATTCGTCTCTCATCCGGCCGAGGCCTTTTACCATGGCATTTTGGCGTTTGTATTCGTCGAGGGGCTGGATAGGCGTGCCCCACCAGACGCCGGGGCGGACTATTTTGCCGGGGAGGACGCCGGCTTGCGAGCCGATGACGGCGCCCGATCTGACCGTGACGTGGTCGCCAAAGCCGACCTGGCCGCCGATGACGCAATCGTCCTTGATCGTGACGCTGCCCGAGATGCCGGTCTGGGCGGCGATGACGCAGCGTTTGCCGATCGAGACGTTGTGGCCGACCTGGACGAGATTATCGATCTTTGTGCCTTCGCCGATGCGTGTCTCGCCGAGCGCTCCGCGGTCGATGCAGGTATTCGCGCCGATCTCGACGTTGTCTTCGATAACGACGGTGCCGAGCTGTGGGAATTTGACATACTCGCCGTCCGCCTCTTTGACGTATCCGAAGCCGTCGGCCCCGATGACCACTCCGGCGTGGAGGATGACGCCGTCGCCGATGGTACAGCCATCCTCGATAAAGACGTTCGGGTGGAGGACGCAGTTTCTGCCGACGGTCACGTTGTCTCCGACTTTCGCTCCGGCCCGGAGATGCGTGCCGTCGCCGATGGCCGAGTTCTCGCCCACGGTAGTGAATGCTCCGATGAAGGCGTCTTCAGCGATAGTCGCGGAATCGGCGATAGCGGCGGTCGGGTGGCGCTCGGGGTCTCGCTGTTTTGGCGGATGTAGTGCGGCGGCCGCCTTGGCGAAGGCGAGCTTGGGATTCGGGACCATCAGTATGGACACACTCCCTAACGGTCCTGTTCCTGACTGTATGGCAGCGTCCCGATATCGCACGATGACGCATGACGCGGCGGTCTTGGGGAGTTCGGCGTCCTTTTCGAAGAACGCGAGCTGGCCGGGCCGGGCTTTCGAGATATCGGCGACGGACGTGATCTCGGTATCACCGTCGCCGATCAGTTCGCCGCCGACGAGTTCTGCGATCTCGCTGAGTTTCATTGGGAATAATTTAAACGGTTTCGTCCTAATGCAAAAGCCTGCGTGTTAGCAAGGGCTTAATGCTCAAATTGAATGTCAAGCCCTTTCTAGCGCGCGGGCTTCTGCAATTTTATGCGGCGTTTCGCTCGGCGGCGTTGATCGCGGATTGAAGAAAGATCTCGAGGCCCTCGATGGAAATGCCCTCTTTGCTTTGGAGACGCTTTAGGACGGAGGCCGACTCGCTGTCGAGAAAATCGAGGTCGGCAAGATCGACCGTTACATGAAGCCCGGAATCCGTGCGGATCTCGTCGGCTATTCGATCAAGCAGGACGGCGTCGTCGATAAGCATCTCGCCTTCGACCTGCAGGTAGATCCTTCCGTTGGACTCTCGCTGTGTGATCTGTGTCGGCATCGAACTATTAGCTGCTATGACGCATTAAGTACGCAAAAGGTTACCACCGGTTGCAAAAGTTTTTCCACTATGAGGTTAAGAACGGGAATGTAGTGTATTATTTTCGAGTTCGTTCAACGGACAAACTAACCATTTGACCAAGCCAGTCCTATCAAGTGTTAGTTGGCACAGTTCTGCAATCTCGCTATAAGATACGCTCAGTTCTTGGAAATGGAGCGATGGGAGAGGTATACGAGGCCGTTGACCTTAACATTAATGCTAGAGTTGCCGTCAAACGAACAACCTTGAACGACTTTGATGAAGCCGTTAGAGCATTTCGAAGAGAGGCTTCATTGCTTGCTAATCTACATCATGAAGCTCTTCCCCGGGTTTCGGATTTTTTTGATGACGGCCGTGGTGGCTTCTATGTAATGGAGATCATTGACGGACTAGATCTTGCTCGGCTAATACGATCCCGCAAATCTAACTGGGAGGACGTCTTGGGTTGGACGGACCAAATTTTAGATGCGCTTGAATATTTGCACGAGAATGGTGTTCTTCACAGAGACATTAAGCCAGCAAATCTTAAATTAACCCCTCGCGGAAAAATAAAACTGCTTGATTTTGGTTTAGCCCGTGGATACGTAGGCGAAATGGCCCCTGATTCTGAGACAATTGGATTATATGGTGGTACGAAAAAGTATGCTGCTCTTGAGCAACTGCTTAAATTTGACATGCCTACGGCAGCCCATTTTCGATACGACCTGGGGCACGACATTGCCGAGCGTAGTTCTGCATTACTAAATAGCAGTATAGATGGTCGAGCTGATATTTATTCGCTTGGAGTAACTACTTATGAATTACTGACTAATGTTCTCGAATATGATGCTGGTGTTAGGGCAGAGGCGAAATGGTTAGGTCAGGGGGATCCGTTACGCCCTATAGTGGAACTGAAACCAGAGATTCCATATGAGGTTTCAATTATTGTCCAAAAGGCCTGTGATTTATCTCCTTCTGATCGTTTTCAATCTGTACGTGACATGCGTGCTTACTTGGACCGCGCTCGTAAGAAGTTTGCCAGGGAGCAGAATGAAAACCTCGATGCAGATCATATTAAGCCAAAGGAAGTTTCGTGGTATGAGTTCGTTAGGCATAATCCAGTTAAGGAATCACCGTCCGTTATTACTCAAGACCGTAACCAGATCGTATTGGCTCGACGACTTGGTGAGGCCGTGAGAGAAGCCGAGTTGCTGGGTTTTGACGAGTTATTGGACGATTTAAAGCACGAATACTTCGTCCTTGACGAAAAATCAGTAAAACACTTAGAACAGTTAATTAGTGTTGAGAAAAAGATAGTCGCCGAAATCGATAGAGTTGACAGAATACATAAGGCGAACGAGATCATCCGTAATCGCCAATGGGAATTCAATCATAGCGTATCAGATCGACATCAAGCAGTTTTTGCTGCTAGCCACGAAAGAGAAGACGAGCGCCGAAAACTGTTATTAAAAGTTACTCTCGCTGTGCTCGTATCAATTGGACTCATTGTAGGTTTGATTGTAGCCGGACCACAGATTATGAATCTATTTAAGGGAAATAATAGTAGAAATACTTCAACTGAACCCACGAATCTGAATAAGCCCGGACAAACTCAGAGTCCGAGTCGTCCAAAAACAAACAAGAAAAGCGGCAAATTTAGAGAAGCATAAGCGCCGGATTTTCGAGCATTTGCTTGAAGGTCTGGAGAAACCTGGCCCCTGTGGCGCCGTCCACTACGCGGTGATCGCAGGACATAGTGACGTGCATGATATTGCGGACGGTCACCTCGCCGTCGCGCACGACCGGGGTCGGGTCAGCACCGCCGACGGCGATGATCGCCGCCTCGGGCGGATTGATGATGGCCGTGAATTCCTTGATGCCCATCATACCGAGATTGCTGATAGAGAAAGTGGCTCCGGTGTATTCCTCCGGCTGCAGCTTTCTGGCCTTCGCTTTTGCTGCGAGGTCTTTGATCTCAGCGGAGATCTCAGCGAGGCCCTTGAGATTCGCACCGCGAACGACGGGCGTGATCAGCCCTTCGTCGATGGCCACCGCAACACCTATGTCGGCCTGTTCGTAGAACCGGACGTGTTTGCCCTGATATGAGGCGTTCACCCACGGATGCCGGAGCAGGGCCATGGCTGCGGCCTTTACGATGATGTCGTTGACGCTGATCTTTGTAGCGTCATCGAGGCTTGCGTTGATCTGATTTCGGGTCGCGAGTACGTTGTCCATCTCGATCTCGACGGTGAGATAGAAGGTCGGGATGGGGCCGATGGATTCGGCAAGCCGCGACGCGATCACGTTTCGCATCTTCGACGTCGCCTCGTCGTGATAGGCCGAGGCCCCGACGATGGTCGAAGGTGTGAATGGCCTTGCTGCCTGGGGCTTCGCGGTTCCGCCGGCAAGTGCCTCTTCGATATCGCGTTTGATGATGCGGCCGTTCGGGCCGGAACCGGTGATCGTGCGAAGGTCGAGGCCATTGTCCGCGGCCATTCGGGCGGCGATCGGCGAGACGATCATTCTTCCGTTTGTCGGAGCAGCTTGATCTTTATCGGGCAAACTCGCCACCGATCGCGTTTCCGCCTCGGGCATGCTCGCTTCCGCTCGCGTTTCCGCCTCTGGCTGCTCGCTGCCCGCTGACGCAGACGGTTCTGCCTTTTTTGCGGAGCCATTGGATGAGATCTCTTTCAAGAGATCGCCGATGTCCTCGCCCGCTTTGCCGATGATCGCGATCGGTTCGCCGAGGAGTGCTGTATCGCCCTCACCCTTCAGGATCTTTAGAAGCGTGCCGCCGCTGAGCGCGGTCATTTCCATCGTCGCCTTGTCGGTATCGACCTCGGCGAGCGTCTCGTTCGCGTCGAAGGCGTCGCCCTCGTTCTTCACCCAACGGGCGATCTGGCCCTCTTCCATCGTGGGCGACAGCTTCGGCATTAAAAATTTTTCAGCCATATATCGGAACGCGGACATTCTTGTCCGCAATCATCTAAGCAGCGGACAAAACTGTCCGCGTTCCATCACAGGTAACAAACTTCTTTCACAGCGGCGACGATCTTGTCGACGTCCGGCAGAGCGGCGGCCTCGAGATTTTTCGCGTACGGGATCGGCGTTTCGGCGGTCGAGATGCGTTTGACCGGGGCGTCGAGATGATCGAACGCGTTTTCCATTATCTGGTGCGAGATCTCGGCACCGACCGAAGCAAACGCGTGCGATTCCTCGGCGATCACGAGACGGTTCGTTTTCTTTACGGAATTAACTATGGTCTCGATGTCGAGCGGCTTGATCGTCCGCGGGTCGATCACTTCGACCGAAACGTCAAACTCCTGCTGGACTTTCTCGGCAGCCTGAAGTGCAAGGGGGACGGTCATCGACCGTGCGACGATGGTGCAGTCGGTGCCTTTGCGTTTCACGTCGGCGACGCCGAGCGGGATGATGAAGTCTTCGTCCTCGGGCACCTCGCTTTTAAGGCCGTACATTCGCTCCTGCTCCATAAAGATCACGGGATTGTCGTCGCGGATCGCAGCTTTAAGCAGGCCCTTGGCATCGGCGGCGGTCGATGGCATCAACACCTTCAGGCCGGGGAAGTTGGCGTACATCGCCTCGAGCGCGTGCGAGTGCTGCGACGAGACCTGATATGCCGAACCATTCGGGCCGCGAAATACGATCGGCACCTTGAACTGGCCGCCGGACATATAATGCATGGCGGCGGCGTGATTGATAATCTGGTCGGAGGCGAGAATGGAGAAGTTCCACGTCATGAACTCGATCACCGGCCTCAGGCCCGCCATCGCAGCACCGACGCCGACAGCGGCAAAACCAAGCTCGGTGATCGGCGTATCGACGACCCGCTTGTCGCCGAATTCCTTCCAGAGCCCGCGGGTCACCTTATATGCACCGTCGTACTCGGCAACTTCCTCGCCCATGACGAAAACATTCTCGTCCCTAAGAATTTCCTCGCGAAGAGCTTGATTCAGCGCGTCGCGGATGGTCAAAACTGCCATTGTTGTCTATTCGATTCCAAGATCTGCCTTGACTGCTTCCAATGAGTAAGTCGGCTGGTCTTTGTTCTCAATTATCGCTAGTTCGAGGTCAAGTAAGTCCTTTGCATCCTCAAACCATTCTTGAAGTCGCACAAATTCTTCGTACGGGATCACGGCAAATTGACGCTTACCTTCCCTTGAGAGAAACTCAGGATGCAATTCGACAGTCGTCATATTTAATATCCCTCTCGACGGTTCTTAACGTTCTGGATCTGGATCGTGTCGCCTTCTATATTGAAAAGAACCCTAAAATCGCCGACCCGCAATCGGTAATTTGGTGAATGATCAGTCAGCTTTTTTACATCCCCGCTAAGATTCTTTTTCAGAGCTTCGATCCGATCGATAATTCGTTTACTGACGTGCTTATCGAGCTTTCGCAGGTCTTTCAATGCCCGATTGCCAAATCGCAGTTTGTATTCCATCACCGACCCTACGCGAACACGTCTGTGAGTAGTTCGCTCTCACTCGGAAACGGGCTTTCGTCGGCAAATTTCAAGGCACTTTCGACCGCCTCGGCGGCCTCCTGTTCGACCTTTTCAAAATCTTTATCGCCAAGCACCTTTGCTTCCTTAAGGCTGTCCTTGAAGAGGACGATCGGGTCGCGTTCCTGATATTTGGCTATCTCATCGCGGGTGCGGTAATTGCCGGGGTCGGACATCGAGTGACCCATATAGCGATAGGCACGGACCTCGAGCAGCGTCGGCAGCGACTCGTTCCGGGCACGCTCGATCGCACGCAGGGCAGCGTCGCGGACCGCCATCACATCCATCCCGTCAACAAACTCATTCGCCATTTCGAACGCTTCGGCCTTTTTAGCGATATTTCGCGTGGACATCGCACGTTCCTGAGACGTGCCCATCCCATACTGGTTGTTCTCGCATATGTAGATGATCGGCAGCTTCCAGAGCTGGGCCATATTGAGCGATTCGTGAAAAATGCCCTGGTTTACGGCGGCTTCGCCAAAGAAGCAAAGCGTGACCTGGCCCGACTCTTTATACTTTGCAGCGTATGCCATGCCCGTACCGACGCCGATCTGGCCGCCAACGATGCCGTGGCCGCCGTAGAATTCATGTTCCTTCGAGAACATATGCATCGACCCGCCTTTGCCCTTTACGCAGCCGCCTTCCTTTCCATAGAGCTCGGCCATCACGGCCTCGGGCGGTATGCCCTTGACCATCGCCTGGACGTGGTCGCGGTATGAAGTGATGACCATGTCCGAAGGTTTGAGAGCGAGTATTGCCCCGACAGCGATCGCCTCCTGGCCGATGTAAAGGTGGCAGAATCCACCGATCTTCCCCATTCGGTAAACCTCGGCGCACTTTTCTTCGAACCGCCTGCCAAGCACCATCTGGAAGAGCATCTCGCGAAGCAGTTTCTTGTCCGTTTTCTTGATGGATTCGAGCTGAGATCTGCGGCGTTTCTGATACTCACGCTTGGCCAGTTCAACGATGTCGGCGTCGGAGGCATGATCGCCGACGGCCCTTGCCGACCCGGCCGTCTTAGGCTCAGCGTGTCCTGAACCGTTCTTCGAACCGGCCGAACTGTTCTTTTTTGAAGCTGTTGCTGTTCTTGGCAAAACCAAAATCCTCCGAACCGCAAATAATTGCGAATAAATAGCTAGTGCAAACTCATTATTATAAACGAGCGGGTTTAATTTGTGCAAAAAGAGGAGAGAGGGTCAGATCAGATCGGAAAGAATAGTCACGTTGGGAACGGTAAGACGTCGGAGGCCATGATCATTAGAAATTATGTGATCGCATTCAGAACCTGTCGGGAATATCAGTCGTCCCAAGAGTCACGCTCCGAACGCAGGTATGTGTCGATCTCAGCAACAGAATGAGTCGGTCTCGACGGCTGGATCTTTTGAAGGATTTCCACCGCAGATCGCCGGTCAGGACGGTCGGCGGCCACGCGTTCCTTGATCAACTCCGCGAGACGGAGCTGATCCTTTATCGGAAGGAGCCTTATGGACTGCTGATAGATCGATTCAACACTCTGCATAATAAGAGCATTTTAGCATCAAATTGCATCGTAAAGGCACAATCTATTGGCGAAGATCGTAAGCAAATACTAAGATTGGAATGGGAATGAAGTTCACTCACGTCACAAGAATCATCGCGGTCGTATTTCTCTTTGTCGTATCTGCCGTCGCGCAGAATCCGACGAAGTGGATCCTTGAATCTGATGCGAAAGGGAAGTCGTTGAATGCCGGCGATACTTTTGCGGTCACGGTAAGAGCGGAGGTCGAGCCCGGATGGCATCTTTATTCGCTTGACCAGCCGAAGGGTGGGCCGATCGCAACGACTATCAAGGTAGCTGAGGGCAGTCAGTTCGAGATCGTCGGCAATATCGAAGAAGTTACGAAAGCCAAAGTTCAGCCGGACCCGAACTTCATCATCGACGGAAAGCCGCTCGAGACGAAATTCTTTATCGACCGGGCCGAATTTAGCGTCCCGCTGACGGCCCTTTCGGATGTTGCTGCCGACTCGATCGCTCTCGATGTGCGCTTTCAACTGTGCAACGACACTTTTTGCCTGCCGCCGCGGACCAAGCGCGTGACGTTTGCCGGCGAGGAAGACGTTAAAGGAACAGCTTTCAGCTCTCAGCAGCCAGCTTCCGGCCCGACGGAACAGCCAGGCGCGACGGAGCGGCCGATCATCACCAGAGAACAGCCGACCGACATTTGGGCATTCATCTGGCTTGCGGCGACGTTGGGTGCGTTGTCTTTGCTGACGCCATGCGTGTTTCCGATGATCCCGATCACGGTCTCGTATTTCACGAATCATTCCGCCGGGAGCCGGGCCAGGTCGGTTCGGCTGGCTACAGTGTATTCGGTCGGTATCGTGGCTACGTTCACGCTTATCGGGATGCTGCTGGCGATATTTGTCGGGGCGGCGGGGATAAATCTTTTTGCGGCGAATCCGTGGGTGAATATCCTGATCGCGGCCGTGTTCCTGTTCTTTGCGTTCAATCTTTTCGGTGCTTACGAGATATCGATCCCGACCGGAATTCTGACAAAGCTCGACGGTTTGACTCGCTCGCACGAAGGCGAGGGGAGCGGGATCGTCGGCGCGTTGCTGATGGGGCTGACATTTACGCTGACTTCGTTCACATGCACGTCGCCTTTTGTCGGCACGATCCTGGTTTCGGCATCGCAGGGCGATTGGCAGATGCCGCTGGTCGGCATGCTCGCGTTCTCGACCGTGTTCGCTCTGCCGTTCTTTGTTCTCGCGTTGGTTCCGCAGTGGGTCTCGCATATGCCGCGTGCCGGCGGCTGGATGAACTCGGTCAAGGTCGCAATGGGCTTCCTTGAGGTCGCGGCGGCGATGAAGTTCATCTCAAATGTCGATGTCGTGTGGAAATGGGGGATCTTTACACGCAGCACGGTGCTCGCCATCTGGATCGCGATCGGCATCATTCTGTCGCTTTATCTTTTGGGTAAATTTCAACTCTCGCATGACTCGAAACCGGAGCGGATCGGGGCGTTCAGGCTGGTGTCGGCGATCCTTAGCCTTGCGATCAGCGTTTGGCTGATCACGGGATTGTTCGGGGCAAAACTTGGCGAGCTCGAAGCCTTTCTCCCGCCGGATCTCGACGGCACGTCGTCGTTCCGTGTGTTCGGCGGCGGCAAGGACGAATTGAAGTGGATAAAGAATGATTACCCCGCCGCACTCGCCCAGGCAAAGGCCGAGGGCAAACGCGTCTTCATCGACTTTACGGGCTACACATGTACCAATTGCCGGTGGATGGAGGCGAACATTTTCCCGAAGCCGGAGGTCGAGGCCGAGCTGAAGAAGTTCGTACTCTCGTCGCTCTATACCGACGGCGAGGGCGAACTCTATGAGAAGCAGCAGGCGATGGAACAGGAGATGTTCGGAACGGTCGCATTGCCGTTCTACGCCATCGTCGATGCGGACGGGAAGACGGTCGCTACGTTTCCGGGCCTCACGCGAAATTCAGATGAGTTTGTTGACTTTCTGAAAAAAGCGCAAGAAAATTAGCCACGAATTAGACGAATTCGATCCGCTAAGCAAAATTAGCCACGAATTTTACGAATTGCACGAATGGCGAAAGTTACCATCTAGCGACTTGAATATCGATGTCGATCCGCTAAGCAAAATTAGCCACGAATTTTACGAATTACACGAATGGCAATTGTAACGATCGATCAGCTTGTTGACGGTTTACGAGAGATGTCAGACGAGATGTTCGTCTGCCAACCGGTGTACGAATATCTGAGCGCACGCCAGCTCGATACGGATTCGATCGCGAAGTACATCCATTGGAGCCCGAAATTCTATACGCGGAATCTGATATATAAGGACGAGCGATTCGAGATGATGGCGATCTGCTGGGATAAGGGGCAGGTCTCGCGGGTGCACAATCATTGGGATCAGCGATGCTGGATGATGGTGCCGATCGGGAAGCTGCTGGGGCAGAATTTCGGCATCGAGGAGATCGACGAGAGTCGCGGTTACTGCAAGCTGTACGAGACCAACAATTTCGAATTGACCGAGTGCCTTGCCGCGAGGGTCGATCTCGAGGAGCCGATCCATCAGGTACTTAACCTCGCCGAGTATGACGAACGTGCCGTCAGTATCCACATCTACTCGAAACCCTACGACCGCTGCATCTCCTATTGCCGCGACACCGACACTTTCAAAGAGGTCCAGCTTTCTTACACCTCGATCGACGGAAAACTCTGCGACGGCGTTCAGCTTTAACTGTTAACTTTTTATCTGAAAACTGTTAGAAGTTTTAAGTACTAACAGTTAACAGTTGTCAGTCCGGTTATCAGTTGGAAGATCAAAGGAAATTTCGATTTGCGGCCGCTGTGCTTTGCGCAGGTTACGTCGCCGTGCGTTTGTGGCGGCTGACCGATCCGTGCCTTTGGTTCGACGAGATCTTCGGCGTGCACGCGGCGGAGCATTCGTGGAGCGGGATGTGGTGGTTCGCCGCGCAGGACCTGATCCATCCGCCAATGTTCTATGCGCTGCTAAAGATGTGGATCGGGCTCGGAGGCGATGGGTTGCCGTGGCTGCGGCTGTTTCCGGTCTTTTTCGCAACGCTCGCGCTTATCCCGTTCCTTTATCTTTGCCGCGAATTGAAGCTGAAGACGAGCGCGACCTTGCTCGCCCTCGCGCTATTTGCCGTCAACGGATCGCTGATCAAGTATGCCCAGGAAGTGCGTATGTACAGCCTTTTCCTGTGCCTTTCGCTTTTTTCCCTGTGGCTTTTCGCCAGATTCTTTTATCGCGGCAAGAACATCTGGATCCTGACGGCGGTCAATATTCTCCTCGTATATACGCATTATTTCGGCTGGCTGGTCGTTTTGAGCGAGGTTCTGATCATCTTGATCATGCAGCGGATAAAGGTTCGGCACGTATTGGTGATGGCGGGGATCGCGGCCGTGTCGTTCGTTCCGTGGCTGGTGGCGGTTTGGCGTGCGGCGAGCGGAGGCTCGGATATCGGGCAGAATATCGGGTGGATCGGACGGCCCGGTTTTCGGGAGGTATTTGACCTTTTCTTCGATCTCGTCGAGCCGTTCTATTTTCAGATCAGCAGCGTCGATCCGCGGACGCTTCTGTGGGTGTCGCTGCCGATGATCGTTGTGTTTATCGTCGCGAAGGCTGCGTATCTGGCTGAAAAGAACAGCGAAGGCCGGGAGCGGATGGTGATACTCTCGATCTTTATCGGGGTGCCGATAACGGCCGCATTTCTGATGAGTTGGCTGTCACCGTATTCGGTCTGGGGTTCGCGGCATCTGATCGTGATCTTCGCGCCTGTGACGATCCTGTTCGCCATCTATTTGAGCGAGATACGGTCGGCATTCTTGAGAAACGGGCTGTTAGCGGTCGTCACGTTGGTGATCATCGCGGCGTTTGTTCGGACAACAGCGAATCCGCCGCGGGAGCAGATATGGTGTGAATGGGAAAGGAGCGTCGAGGCAGCGGTTCTCGATCAAAAGGACGCGACGATCTACGCATTCGAAGACCTCGCGGCCTATCACCTCTGGTTTGCCGCCCGACGGTCGAATCTAAGTGTAATGAAAGTGAACGGCGTGGACGGGATCGTGGAGGACAAGGCGTACTTTCTGCCCCGCGGAATGCAGGATGCCTTAAAGGTGGCCGATGCGGGGGATGTGCCGTCCGCGGCGGATCTGCCGGGCGGGAAGGTGTATTTCGCCTTTCGCGATACCGCGTGGAACGAGCATCACCAACCTATCGAGTTTTTCAAAACGAAGGGCTACCGGGTCCGGGAGGTTTACGCCTCGGACGCGGTTCAGGGTATGAGGGTCTTCCTCGGCGAAGCTTCCAAATAGCTACTTTCGCTTCCATCGCACGCCGTCCTTCGTGTCCTCGAGAATTATTCCTTTCTCGGCGAGCAGATCGCGGATCTCATCGGAGCGGGCGAAGTTTCGGTCGCGGCGGGCGCATTGGCGTTCTTCGATGAGGGCCTCGA
Organism: Pyrinomonadaceae bacterium; assembly: GCA_050246275.1. Classification (GTDB taxonomy): domain Bacteria; phylum Acidobacteriota; class Blastocatellia; order Pyrinomonadales; family Pyrinomonadaceae; genus OLB17. Next base: position 1,434,690 of record JBFWWI010000001.1, on the reverse strand, counting down.
TCTCGGCGTCGAGAAGATCGGTCGTTTCCGGGCCGAAAATGCCGAGGACGGAATCGAATTTGGTCACAGCGTCGAGAACGGCCTCGCGGTCTGAGGGTGAAATGCCGTCCCTAGAGATGGCGGTGTTCACTTCGCGGACCATGTCGTGGATCGCGGCAAGGGCGGCGGCGGTGTTGAAGTCGTCGTCCATGGCGGATTCGAACTTTTTGACTGCGACCCGCGCGATCCCGGCAACATCCTGCGGAGGCTGAGATGGGCCCTTACTTACGTGCGGGCTACTGACACTCTGCCGGAAATTCCGCAGACGCTCAACGGTCGCCTCCGCTCCCTGCAAGCCCTCGAAGGTGAAATTCAACTGCTTCCGAGTAGGTACGCTCAGGAGCAGATACCGGATAGCGAGTGCCGAATAGCCCTGCTCGCGGAGGTCACGGAAGGTGAAGAAATTGCCCTTCGATTTGGACATCGTCACGTCGTCGATCTTCAGGAACTCGCTGTGGATCCAATACTTCGCGAACAGTTTTCCGGTCGCCCCTTCGCTCTGTGCGATCTCATTCTCATGGTGGGGGAATTGAAGGTCGGTACCGCCGGCGTGGATATCGAAGGTCTCGCCGAGGTATTTCATCGACATCGCGGAGCACTCGATATGCCAGCCCGGGCGGCCGCGGCCGAATGGGGCATCCCAGCCGGGTTCGTCATTCGGGCCGACAAGTTTCCATAATGCGAAGTCGCGGGCGTCCTCTTTCTCGTACTTGTCCGTGTCGATCCGCTCGCTGCCGCCGGTCACGTTGCCGCTAAAGTTGATCTTCGACAGCTTGCCGTATTCCGGAAAGGCCGAGATCCGATAGTAGATCGATCCATCGGATTCATAGGCTTTTCCGTTTGCCAGGAGCTTCGAGATGATGTCGATCATCTCGGCGATATGGTGCGTCGCACGCGGGGTGACCTCGGGGCGTTCGTTGCCCAGGGCGTCGAAATCTTCCCAGAAATACTGAATATACGGGGCCGTAAATTCGTCGATCGAGATGTTCCGTTTCGCCGCTTCGTTTATGATGCGGTCGTCGATGTCCGTCAGGTTAAAGACATGCGTGACGTCGTAGCCTTTATATTTGAGGTAGCGCCGCAGAATATCGCCGAATACGAACGTTCGGAAATTTCCGATATGGGCAAAGTTCCAGACGGTCGGACCGCAGATGTACATCCGCACTTTGCCGTCTTCCAACGGGTGAAACTCTTCCTGTCTGCGCGTTAAGGTATTGAAAAATCTGAGCATACGGATCCAAAATAGAGCAAACCAGTATGATAGCGGAAAAGCGGCGGAAAGAGCACCCTCTCGAAACAGGGCCAGCTGAAATGTTCCGTTCTCTATCGATCCGATGACAGGTCCAGCAGCCAGATATCGGATTCGGAATTTGATGCGGTGAAATAGAGCAGTTTGCCGTCGCGGCTGACGAACGGGCTTCGGATCTCGGCCTGCGTGTCCGTTAGGATCTCGCGGCGTGTGCGGGTAGAAATGTCGCCGAGGTAGACCTTTTGCCGTCCGGAGAAAACGAAACGCGTGGAATCGTGGAGCCATGCTCCGATCCCGTCGGAATCTTCGATCACTACTTCATAGGACCCTGTCTCAAGCGAATAATATCCGATGTGCCTCCGGTCGCCCTCGGCGATAACGCCGAGAAGCTTTTTCCCATCCGGCGACCAATCCCAAACGACGATCCGGTATCGCGGGTCCTTTGGCAATGTCTCCGGCGTCTGTTCGGACTGTGGCCTCATCGGGTCCAAAATATAGGTGGTCCCGTCAAAATATACGGCGAGTCGGGTTCCGTCGGGCGACCAGACGGGAAAACCGGTCCCAGCCTCTCCTCTTACATTTGAGGTGATCTGGCGAAGATCCGTTCCGTCGGCATTTGAAACCCAAACCTGTCCGCCGCCCTGGCGATCGGAACTGAAGGCGATGCGATTTCCGTCCGGCGACCAGCGCACATAGCGGTCGAACGGTTCGTCATTCGTTACTTCGCGCCATTCCTTTCCGTCTCGGCTGACGGTGACGATATCATCCTGCGTGCGCCCGATCAGCCGCATTACGAACCTGGACCCATCCGGCGAAAGCTCGGCACGGGACACTTGCCGGTCGCCCTGTGTGATCCAGAAAGTCGAGCCCACGGGTTTCCCCGCGAACGGGTCAAACCCTACCGCCTGGATATTCGCATGATCGTTGGTCTGGACGTAGACCATCCGGCTTCCGTCCTTTGAGAAGCTCAAATGCCGGCTGTATTTTGATGGCGTGACAACGGCTTCGGGCTCGCTCAGCACCGCACCGGAATTCTCGTCGATCCGAACGCGCCAGAAATTCAGATTTCCGGTCCTGCTGCTCACAAAGTAGAGGTATTTTCCCTCCGGCGACCAGACAGGATTCCAGTTGGAGACCGAGAAGTCCTTTGCGACGACGACCGGTTCGCCGCCGCCGGCCGGGATAGTTGCGATCTCGCGGCGGCCGTATGGGCCGGAATAGAACCAATAAGCGATGCGCGTGCCGTTCGGCGACCAAGTAGGAAACGATGCCTCGACGTTCGAGATCTCACGCCTTAGCCCGGTCTCTATATCGATCACCATCAGGGAGTGCCGGCCCGTGGCTCGAACCGTCGGCTCGTCGCGCCCGAACGAGCTGACCACGATCTCCCGACCATCGGGCGACCAGGAAGGATGATAGCCGAGATCCGAGATCAGCCTGGGCGATCCACCGGCCGAACCCATCAAATATATCCCACGAGGTTCGCGGTCGGATCTAAAGGCGACGAATTTTCCATCGGGCGATACGGCCGGCTGTGTATCGGCGGCGGGGGAATCCGGGGTCAGGTTGATGCGGTTCTTTGTGCCGATCTGCTGCGAAAAGATGTCGAACTGCCCGTTCTCTTCGGCAGCGTAGAAGACGACATCGCCTTTTGGCGAAAGGCTTGGGAAATATTCGACCCCGGCCTGATCCGTGATCGGCACGCTCCGAGCGGCCGTCCAATCGATCGCATCTGGATCTTTTCTCACAAATGTGAACCAGTAGGCGAGGGCAAGCACGCTGATCAGGGCCAGTGCGGCCGATCCCGCCATGGCATAAAAAGCGTTGGACCGGCGTTGTTGCCGGAGTGTGCCACCGCTTGCGTCCGACCAGGATTGAGACGAATCGACCTCTCTTCGAACGAGAGCAAGGTCGGAGCGAAGCTCGGCGGCGGACTGATAGCATTTGGCCGGATTCTTCTCTAATAATTTCGCGATTATCCGGTCAAGCTCGACGGGCACATCGGGGTTCAGCGAACTGCACGGTTCCGGATCCTTTGAAAGGATCGCCTGAAACGTCTCCTGCTTGTTGGCACCCTTAAAAGGGTTCTTGCCAGTTAGAAATTCATAAAGCACTACGCCGCAGCTCCAAAGATCGGTGCGGTGGTCGACGCGGTCGTCGGAAACCTGAGCAGGCGACATATAAGCTGGCGTTCCGATGATCACGCCTTTGGTAGTAGCGGCAAGGTCCTTGATGGTCTGGTGGCCCGGGTCGGTGAGTTTGGCGAGTCCGAAGTCGAGTATCTTTGCGTACCCGTCGTTACGGATCATTATGTTCTCCGGCTTAATGTCCCGGTGAATGATTCCCTGGGCGTGGGCCGCCGCGAGGGCATCGCAGATCTGTATCGAATTAAGGACGATATTGCGGATCTTGAAATCGCCGCCCATCAGCTCTCGAAGTGTTCGGCCCTCGACATATTCGGTCGCGATATAGTTGACGCCTTCGTAGTTGCCGACATCGTAGATCGTGACGATCCCGGGATGGTTAAGGGCGGAAATGGCCCGGGCCTCGAGCTCGAACCGCTTTACCCGCTCGTCGTTCGAGATGAATTCCGAAGGGAGGATCTTGAGCGCAACCTTGCGTTTGAGTTTCTCGTCAAAGGCAAGGTACACCTCGCCCATACCGCCGGCGCCGAGCATACGGTCTATGCGATATGTCGCGATCGTCTTGTTTATGAATGCGAATGCCGATACCTCGGTCTCATCGTCGGCAATGGCGCGGGCCGCGACGTGCATCGCCGGATCGTTGAGGAACTCGCCCGATCTTGATTCGGCCTTCAAAAGCTCAAGCACGTAGTCGCGTAGTTCGAGGTCGTCACCGGCATGGGCCGTCACGAAGTTTTCGCGCAATTCGGGCGAGACCTCGAGGGCCGCATCCAAAAGCTGGTCGATCTGTTTCCAGCGCGCTACATCCACTAGTCGTTGTTATTCAGCTCCACAAAGAGCCATGCCTTTGCCTTTTTCCACTCGCGGAGAACGGTGATCTCGGCCACACCAAGCACCTCGGCGATCTGTTTGGTATCAAGGCCGCCAAAGAATTTGAGTTCGACGACCCGGGCCTTGCGTTCGTCGAATTTCGCAAGCTCGTTGAGTGCCTCGTCCAGGGCGACCAGGTCGGCATCCTTTTCATCGCTTACCGCCATTGCCTCATCGAGCGAGACCTTATATATCGGTGCGTCTTTGTCCCGGGGGCGTTTTCGGGCAAAGTCCACCAGGATCCGCCGCATAAGCTGGGCCGAGACGCCGAAAAAGTGGGCCCTATTCTCGAACCTCGCGTTTCTCCAATCGATCAGCCGCACGTAGGCCTCGTTGACGAGTGCAGTTGCCTGCAAGGTGTGGCCACCGCGCTCGCGGGCCATGTACCTCCGTGCGATGCGGTGAAGCTCGGCATAAATGATCGGGGTCAGCTCTTCCAGAGCCGCGGCGTCACCGTCGCTCCATCTTTCAAGCAGCAAGGTCAAGTTTTGCGAAGTCTCTTCGGGCATGAACAAGCCGGTAATCAAAAAAAGGACGGATTCAAATTTATCACAGAGAAAAAAAAATTGGCGAGACGCCTATGACGGATGATAGTTTTGCCGCCGGCATCACGCATTCCCGATCGGTTGACCTGGGGCTTTCGAACGCGGGGCCGCCAAACGCGCGATTCGATCATTTCGAGAAACGTTTCTCTTCACATTTAAGGAGAGATCATGGCAAGAAAACAAGCAGTTGAAAGTATGGAACTGAGCGCCCGGTTGAACGGTGCAAAGTTCTTCTGGAATACCTCACATCGGGTCGGTTACGGCTGTGAGAACTATTGGACGGACGTCCTCCTCGTGCAATTCCTGTTGAACGCGGTCTGGCGTGCATACATAAAGGCGGAACATCCCGGCGTCGGGAATCAATTGCTGATCCCGGATGGAAAGTTCGGCGGGAAAACATGGGGCCGCATCAAGCACTTCCAAGCGAAGAATCAGCTGGTGAAGGATGGAACGATCAGCAAAGCTGACGGATCACGCATCACCACGCCGAAGCATGGCCGAAACTACACGATGCACATCTTGAATGCTGAGTACTCGTTCTTTTACAGCAGCTATTTCAACGACCTAAGACTGGACCCGAAACTGCCGATAGACCTCTGCAGCCTGATATCGGGTCCGGGAGCCGAACTGGATTAGGAGGTATGGAATGTCCGAAAAATACAATCTGATCAGATACGAAGCCGCCCAGATCGCGCTTCGTGAGGAAGCGAAAGGCGTTTATGAGGTGGGCTCAAATAACCGCGGCCCGGAGATCGATATATACAAGGCGCGGGCCCACTCGCCCAAATCGGCAAATCACCAATGGTGCGGTTTTTTTGTTTATTACTGTTTGAGCGAGGCCGCGAACCGTTACGGGGCAGCCTTGCCCTTCATACCGGAGAAGTTGTGGAGCGGCTATAAATTGACCAAATGGGCCAATGCGTATCCCGAGACCATTGTCAGGTCGAGCCCCTCTTATCCGGGCGACATTTACGTGATGAACAACGGCCACATCGGCATAGTGATCAGCCAGGGCGCCGGAACGATGGTCAATACGGTCGACGGGAACCAATCGGTACTCGGCGGCGGGAGAAGCCTGAAACGACGAGAACGCAATATCGTGGATATGCGGGTAATCATCAGAATATAATTGATCTATTGCTTATCTCTACGCGAGCGGAACGGGGGCGATCGGCCTGCGTTCCGTTTTTTGTTACTCAGGATGATAGGTTTTGCAGCCGCCAACCGCATTCTCTTCCGAACGGGGAGCGTTGGAGATGCCGGAAGCTTACAAAAAACCAACCGAAAACCGTCATCAATATAGGAGGAAAGCCGAATGGCACGAGATTATACAAAAGTAAGTCCGGTCGGACAGATAAATGACAAAGCCTGCTGGGCTGCAAGCCTGAAGTGGTGGTACAAGGCCGTTAAGGCCCTTTCGACATCTCAAACAAAGCTCTGGAACCGGTACAAACATCTGCGCTCCGCGGATGGCGGAATGCCCGATTCCCCGATGCAGCACATCATCAACGCAAACGAGATGATCGTGATACCCTTCTCAAACGCAGAGACGTTCACGCCGGAGGAACTCCAGCAATTGCTTTGGTTCGGGCCCGTTTACACAGCTTATACCGAATCTGGAACCCACAAGAAACACGTCAACGTCATTTACGGGCTAACAAGTACCGATCCGTGGGCAGAAGTGCTCGTGATGGAACCCCAGGCGAAAAAGGGAAGCGGAAGCGGCTGGATAGGAAAGCACCAGCGAAAGAGCATCTCAGACTTCAATATGATCGGATCGGTCTACGCGGGTGTCGATAGGGCGGCATTTACCGAAGTGGCGCTGGCCGAATGATCGGGTTGACTCAGATCGGGCTCGACATATTCGGCCCGGGCCCGGTCTGAGAACAAAAGCTCCTTCGAATAGAACCTCAGCGGATAGTCCTTGTCGAAGGCGTCGATTATCCGGTTCGCCCGTTCGTACAGGGGAAGTTCGGCCGTCATCAGCGTGAACGCATACGCCGTTCGCATCCAAAAAACGGTAAGCGTTTCGTGATAAGGCATCTCTTTGCTCAGATCGACGCCGAATGCACCGAGCAGGTTGAAAATACCGCTTCGCATCTTGTCGGTCGCCTCGTCCAATGGGCGATCTGTCAGATAGCACAGAGCGACGACGAGATGCTCGGCATGCCGCCAATCGTCACGCGAGATCGTGCCGGTTTCGAAAAGTCTTAGGAGTTCAAAGACATCTTCCTCGTTCTTATATTTACGTAACATTGCGATCCTCCATTTTTGCACAGGCCCGACCGTGAGGGAGGGCGATAAACTCAAGGTTAGATACATTCAACGTGAAAGTACCGCCCTTGCCTACACGCGGACTTGTGCAACAAGCCAAACAAAAAAGACAGAATGAAACCGGCCGCACTGGCCCACATCATTCTGTCTTGAAATCGAGACGTGATTATATCACATATTCAGTTCCTTGCAATTTTTTTCGGAGGCTGCGGCGGGCGATAAATGTCATAAATGTCGGCCAGGGTTCTGCCGGTTTCGGTCGGCGAGGCTGCCGATCATTAAGAGCGATCCGCTCCAGATCCGGTCTTTTCGGTCCGCGTTATTGGATGTGGGCGTTTCATTTCAAGCTCGCGATCACGATCTGCGAAGCCGAAGAGCTTTCAAACCCGGAGCGGTCGAAATCGCCGAACTTTTGCTCGATATTGAAACCATGCAGTTCAAAGAGGGATTCGAACTCCTGCGGAAAAAATTGGCGCATCATAAACGATAACGTTTTTTCCCGATCGCTCGGACGGTGCCAGAAATGCCAATGGAATTCGCTTAACTGCAAGGCGGCGTCGTAGCTAACGTCTTCAGTCAGAACATAGTCGCCGAAGGCTCCCACCACGAATCGCTTGCCCATCTCCCGAACGAGCAGCGGGACGTACGGATTGTATATCTCGACAATTAACCTGCCGCCAGCCTCGAGGTGGATCTTGACGCACTCAAGGCATTCCGAAACGTCGGTACCCGTATAGAGGTGCTGGAACGAATTTCCCGCTATATATATAAGCCCGAATTTTCGCCCGACCCTGAAGGACCGCATATCGCCCTTCCTGACATTGATCGCGACATTCTGCTCGGCGGCCTTTCGCCGGCAAGCGCTAAGCATTCGGTCCGAGATGTCGAGGCCAAAAACATCAACCCCCGCCTTTGTCAGCGGGATAAGTATATTGCCCGTACCGCACGCCAACTCGAGTAGCGACGGGCCGAATTCGGCGGCCGCATCGATAAAGAATTGAAGAATTTCACCGGATGCAAAGGGTCCGTGAACCAGATCGTAAAGTAAGGTATCGTCGTAGAGATCCAGCAGGGACGTTGAATGGCCGGCGGCGATCCTGGACGGTCCGGCCATCTAAGCGGCAAGCGCCTCGACAGTTTCGGCTTCGTGCGAATTGTCCATGAACAGGTACTTTCTCCACTCCGGACGCGACTCGGCGTAATGGCACAGCAACACATGATCGAGTCCGAGGCGGAGCAGCTTTTGCGAAGTAAGCAAGGGCATACGGGCCTGTTCCGGCGTGCGGTTGCCCTTACGCTGGTTGCATTTTACACAGGCGGTGACAAGATTCGCCGGGGTGCTTTCGCCGCCCTGAGCCCGCGGTAAAATATGGTCAAGCGTCAGGTCCTTTGCATGTTTATGCTCACCGCAATACTGGCAGCGGTAGCGGTCGCGAATGTAAACGCGGGCCCGCTTCATCGTCGTTTCGCGGCGATTCCGGCGCACGTTGATGTAATGACGCAGGCGGATAACGGACGGGACCTTGAATACCGTCGAAGGGGAGCGGAGCACATTCTCGCCGTCGTGTTCTTCGATGAAAACCGCGCCGCGAAACCACAGGCATACTGCCCGCGCAACGCCGACGGTTCCCAGCGGCTCGTACGAAAAGTTTAAAAGTAAAACTCGCCCAGTAAGCAAACCCAAACGCTCCTCCTTTTTTGCTATGACTAATGTAATATTAAATGCATTTTTATGGCAAGCACAATATCTTGTGTGTAACGAAAAATTTAGACACTATATTATTGTCAAGGCCTTATCAGATCGTGAGTTCCGGAGCGGCCGGCGGAGCTGACGAGGTCGGTTCTTGCAAGGCAATTCGGGTGATGAAACTTCTTGGTTCGAGGCGTCAGGGACCCAGATCGTCTCGTGAATTCCGATGACGTGTCTCGGGAACTCTGCCTTCAGATCTACCAGCCGAACTGGGGCTGAATAAGCCGGTTGGCTATGCCGCAATTAGAACAATCGATCGGTTTTGAAGGATCTTCAGGAACCTGATTTGGAGACCCGCAAGACATACAGAAGAACTGCTTTGACAGCAGCGTCGCCTTTCGACATTTCTCGCAAAATACCTTGTACGAGCCTTCGGGTGCGAAGAGCTGGCCAGCGCAGTGTCCGCAAGCGACCATCTTCCCGGCCGGCGGTTCGATCTCGACATATTCATTGGCAAACCCCATCTCCCTCAAGAGTCGTGCGGCGTCAGCCTGCCTCAGGTAGGGAAGCCAGGCCTGGACGAACATCGAGGTCTTCAACTTGAAATGCACGGGCTCCGGCAATAGCTCATGCATTATGTTGAATTTTGGATCGCGATAAAATGCCGCCATGCCCTCGCGCGTGATCGACGCAAAAAAGTCGGCCAGGCGAAAGAAGGCGTTCGAGTCGGCGATCCGCCGGCCATCCTCGAGGGTGAATTGAACCTCAGCCTGCAGGTGCTGCTGCTTCAGGCCGTATTGCTGCCACTTTGGATCGAAAGCGCTCTCTGTGCTCGAAACCGAACAGACCTCGATGTAGATCGCGTATTTCTTATCGTTATCTATCGAGGGCGGCAGATAGGTTGGGAAACTTCGGTAATAAAAGTCCCAATATTCCTTTTGTATCACGTAGTATCCGCGCTGGTCTCCAGCCGCCAACGCCATCTGTGCCCGGGACATCAGGGCCATCTTTTGAAACTGATAATTCAGAGTGACAGGGGCCGATTCGTTCCATTTTTCCATCCCGACGGCAAAATCGATGTCAGTGAAAGATCCGCAAAAGTCGCAGACTATGTAAGGGGTCGAGTAGGGATTGATCTTCGGCCCGCCGCACTGGATGCATCTGAATTTCTTGACCTTCACATCGATGATTATACCGAATGAGATGCGTCCGGGGTCTCAAAACAAGGCTATGATGGATGCAGATATGGCGATCTCAGTCCAGACATTGATCCCGGAGCCCGACATTCGAGAAAGGTTCGAGCGAAACGTCAAAGCACCTCCGGATGTTGTGATGAAGGTGGCCTACGACTTTGACATGCAGTCTATCTGGCTGATCCGGGTAATAATCGATACGCGCAAGTTCATTCTAGGCGGTACACGCGAAGAACGTCGGGCCATGGGCCTGGTCGAGGAAACGCGGAAGATCGGGTGGGGAACCTTGGTAGAAGAACCCGGAAGGCTTTTGATCTGCGGTGCCGTATGCCAGCCGTGGCATGGCGACGTAAAATTCACGCCCGTTCCGCTGGAAGATCTCGTCGCGTATAGTGAGCCGGTTCAGGTAAAGATCGTCTGGTCGCTTGAAGCCGAAGAGATATCTCCGAATGTGACAAGATTTTCACACGAGGTCCGAGCAGTTTCGACCGACGCGGCGGCGAAACGCAAATTCATGCGCTATTGGCGCTGGGCGCGCTTTGGCATCGTCGCTATACGCCTATTATTGCTGCCCGCTATCGAGAAAGAAGCCGAACGCAAATGGTCCGCGAATTTGTGATTCGCCAGTTCGGCGCACGCTCGCAACGCCCGCATCAGAAATGCCGATAGCCGCCAGGCGGCAGCACCTCGCGTTTTCCTTCGCGAACGAGTTCGATCAGGCCGGTTTCGGAGGTTATCTCGCCGATCCGAAACAGCCCGTCCACGACCGTTTCGGAAAACAGACTCGCATCCGCGGTAAAAAGCAGTTCAAAATCCTCTCCCCCATTAAGGACCAGGTCAAGCATAGCGTCCACAGAACCGGCAACATCCAGGACGGCGGCCTCGAACGGCAGATCGTCGGCGTTGATCACGGCACCGACGCTGCTCGCCCGGCATATCTGCGCGAGGTCGGATGAAAGGCCGTCGCTCAGGTCCAGCATCGAGGTAACGTGGCCCGTCGCTGCCAGTGCTCGTCCGGCTTCGAGCCTGGGCCGGGGCTTTAGCTGCCGTTCGATCAGGTTGGTCTCGGGGCCAGGGGCATCGGGCCGCAGCCGTTTACCCTCATTCAAAAGACGGAGGCCGGCGGCCGCGGCTCCAAGCGGGCCGGTCACGTAGATCGCATCGCCGACGTTGGCGCCCGTGCGCAAGATCGAACGGCCGCGGGCCGACGATCCCCCGGCAATGGAATCGATCACGAGTTTGTTCGGTGTACGGGAGATATCACCGCCGGCCAGCACCACATCAAAAGACCCGGCGAGTTCGTGCCAACCTTCATAGAAACGATCGAGAAATTTCGAGCTCCAGAGAGGTTCGGGGATGCCGACGGAGACGAGGGCGAACTCTGCCCTTCCGCCCATCGCGGCGATGTCCGACAGCGACACCGCGAGAGCCTTATGCCCGAGCAGCTCCGGCGTGATCCATTCAATTCGAAAATCGATATCTTCTACAAGCAGGTCGGTGCTTATAAGGAGGTCTGTTTCTGGGTCGCGCGGTAAGACGGCGCAATCGTCGCCGACATGCGAAAGACCATACTTTTTCTTAATGTTCTTGATGAACTCGAATTCATTCATAGCAAAACTTTATTGACACAAGTTTAATAAACACATAGAATAACGCGTCAGAGCTACAATAAACTTTAACACTAGTTCTCGTATTATGAGTCAGGCCGCTACAGTGATCCCTGAGAAACTCTATTTCAAGATCGGTGAGGTTTGCGACCTTGTGGGGGTTCAGGCGCATGTACTCAGATATTGGGAAACCGAGTTTCCGCAACTCTCGCCTCAAAAAAATCGCTCGGGACAAAGAAGCTATCGCCGAAGGGACGTCGAGATATCATTGCGGATCAAGGAACTCCTTTACGACGATATGTTTACGATCGCGGGTGCGAGAAAAAAGCTCCAGAACGAACTCCGCGAACCTCCAAAACTCAAGATAGTACACCCGGAGCCCAGGCCGCAACAAAGTGTCGAACCATCGCACGGCGCACCAGGCCTTTTCGACGATGACCTACAACTCGAGGCTGATAGCCATGCGGCCTCGAACGGCTCGGAAAACCTTAATATTTCCCCGGCCCAGCGAGAAGCCTTGCGGACACTCTCACAGAATTTGCTCGAGATCAGGGAACTGCTAAAGAATCGGCCCGCCTGAGCCTCATTGTTTGACAAAGGCACCCGGGCAAACCTAATCTAAAATTTGATTTTTTCGGGACGTAGCGCAGTCTGGTAGCGCGTTCGCTTGGGGTGCGAGAGGTCGTGAGTTCAAATCTCGCCGTCCCGACCAATAAAAATGGGGCTTTCGTGAATATACGAAGGCCCCATTTTTTTACGATGGTTGCAAGATGGTTGCAGTTTTTTGGAAAGCAGTGATTTATCCCGCTCAACCGTGACCGAGAAGGGGCGAAATCGGGAAGATCTGGCGGCCCGATGGCGCGTGCCAGCGAGGTTCAAAATTGATCACATTGGTGCATTTTCCAACCAAGAGATCGAATTTTCGCGGTCATTTTCTGGATAAAGTCGCGGCACAAAACTTGCGGAATTAGCGGTTGGACCTGAACGGTCTCCAGTAGCCCTGAAGGAGTATCAAAGGATGGTTGAGATCGTAACTATCGAGAAAGCTGAACTCGTTCGATTGATCGACATTTCGGTTTCCGAAGCGCTCGAACGTGCGGTGCGTTCGACAAGCGCCTCCGAGATCATGACAAAGAGCGAGGTGGCAAAATACCTCAAGAAATCCCATTCGACGATCAATCGCTGGATGCGAAACCACGGTTTGCCGTTCCACGGCACCGGACGGCCTACCTTTAACCGGTCAGAGGTCGATGCATGGCTTTCCCAAACCTAAAGCAATTCGACTAGGCGACGTAAAGATCCAATGGCAGTCTTTAAGAGATTCAAAGGGGAACGCATAAACGCTAAGCACCCGGCTTACGCAAAAGCTCGTTGGTGGGTATATCGACGTCTCAAGGGCAAGATCATTCATCAAGCAGTTCCCGAAGCCCGCACCAAAGAAGAAGCTGAACTTGCTGAGCGCCAGCTGGTTAAGACGGCCTTTGACCGATCATACGGAGTTGCCGACACCACTACCACATTCGGAGAATTCATCGAAGCCAAATACCGAAAGTACGTTGACCAGCACAACGTCAACAAGGGCGCAAAAAATCTCTACATTCGCCTTTTGCTCGAGCATTTCAAGAAAACGCCCTTATCCTCTATAACGCCGCAGGACTGTCGAGATTGTCGCTCGAAGCTTCAGCGCAGATCGAACAAACGCCAGAAAGGAGGGCTGTCACCATCATCCATCAATCGCATCATGTCGACGGCTTCGAAAATCTTTAGCTTAGCGTGCGAGGAAGGAATTCTTGATCGAAATCCGATGCAGTATGTTAAAGCCTTACAGGAACCGGCGCCTCGTAAACGATTGTTAACAGCCGAGCAAAAGGAACGCTTCTGGGAAGAACTTGAAAAAGACTTGCTGATTTATCGACTAGTTGTTCTCGCCGTAAACCTTCCGTTGAGACGTGGCCAGCTCCTTGCTCTAGATGAAAAGGTAGTTGATTTTCAAGAAGAACGAATATATGTGATCCGATCTAAAGGCCGGCCTCCTCGCTTGGTTCCGATCAATGCTACTGCATCTTCAGTTCTGCGGGCGATGATCGATGAGAATCAGTTGCCATTTCCAATCAAGGACTTTCGCCGGCGATGGCATGCGATCCTCATAGCCGCCGGCATAAACAAACCCGGCGGGACGCGGGAAGAAAACTACCACTTCCATGACTTACGCAGCTACTTCGCCAGCGAACTCATCCGCCGAAACACCAACCCTCTTGTCGTTCAGAATCTTTTTGCGCACTCCGATATGAGTATCACAAACATCTACGCTGAGACCGAGGCTGACCTTATGCTTGAAGCCGTCAAGCGACTCGACGAAGTACAAGAAACGCTAAGTATTCAGTGAGATTTGAGTTTTTGATTCGACGAGATTTCGCGCCCGGCTTTTAACCATTGGGTCCCAGGTTCGAGTCCTGGTCGGATCACCAATATTATCAATAAGTTAAGGCGTCCAGATCGGACGCCTTTTCCTTTTTTATCTATTTTAGTATCTATTTGACGTCAGCTTTACTTTTTTGCGGTCGGCCAAAACGTGGTTTTAAGCCGGGCAATTCCGTGAGTTGAAAATACACCAAACGCGATCCGTCTCGCTGAAGAGTTGTTACCTTTCCTTGATTCACCCGGTTTCTCGCGGTGTCGTCCGTTATGCCGATGGCCTCGCAAGCATCCTTTTGCTTAATAGCTATCACAGCCTTGAGCGGGCCAATGTGAGCCTCAATCTCCTCGCCTATAAGTGTTCGCAGCAATTCGGCAAATTCTTCCTTCTGCATCACAACAAATTCACCAAGCATTAACCGTTTACCTCTCTAAGTTAAACCATTTTGCAAGTTCTATTCCGAAGGGTTAAACTCCAGTTTCCCTATTCTCTTCGCCAAACTTGCTGGTGCCTTTTCGCACCGGTGGTTGGAAATCCGACCAGGAGGATCGAAACCCGTATTTTTGCGGTGTCTTGTTAGCATGACCCATTACTTCAATTTGCTACGTAGGGTGATCAATCGGAATTGGTTGCCGTTTTCGATCCGATCAATGATTCTTGCAATGGACGATGACTGGGGAAGTTCCTAAAAAGTCAGTTCGTCTAAGGTACAGTCGGTCCTAACAAGAACGTTAACTTCACTATTGAGTACTGACAATTGGCAGGACCGAGAGGCCTCAAGCTAGCAGCTTCTCAAGCTTCGTCTTCCATTCTTCCCAAGTAGGCATCTCTTTGGTTTGGAGATCAAGGAATTTCTGGGTGTGGTCGTGGTGGATCAAGTGGCAGAGCTCATGGATGATAACGTATTCGATGCACCCCTTTGGAGCCTTGATCAATTCCGGGTTTAGAATGATCTTGCCGCGTGGTGTGCAACTCCCCCACCTGGTTGCCATTTCCCGCAGCACCAATTCGGACGGCTCGACATCGTATCTTCGAAAGCGTTCAACGAGTGGTGCAGCGATGGCCTTGAACTTCGAGTGTGCGTTCACTAAATACCATTCCCTGACAAGACGTTCAGCCCTTTTCTTCGCCGGTGTCCCAACAAGAATAAACTGACCCTTCAGTTTTACAGATTCGGTGGCCGACTCTTCGATCTTAAGACAAAACTGGCGACCCATATACAAATGCGTCTCTCCAGACACGTATCTTCTCGGAGGCGTCTTAGGATGGAACGACAAGAAGAAGCTCTTCTGCTTAATGATCCACGGAGCCTTCGTCCGTAACTTCTCTTTAACCTTAGTGACTGAAACGTCGTTCGGGGCCTTAACCAAAACTTCGAGGTCAGGAGTTACAGTTATACCGAGCGTCTTCCTGTCGGAAAACTCGAGGTCAAAATCAATGGTGGCCGACCCGAACTGAATCTGAGACCTCATTGTTTGTACCTCAGCTTTGCCACTTCGACGCACCGTTCCGCGATCTTGTCGATCTCTCCAAACGACATCGTTATTTGATATTTGTCGCGTACCTCGTCAATAAGGTAATCGCCAATGAGGTGAATCATTCGCTTCGGAATGTCAACGTTCTGCTGCCAATCGACCTTGATCAATTTCTGAATAGTCCCATCTATTGCCAGGGCCGAATCGGTAGCGATTTGCGTTCGATATCCGTTGTCGTCAAGCTTGCTAGCTATCTCTTCCGAAACGATTCCGTAAAAGGCCTTCGCAACTTCCTTGTCGCGCAGGGCATCCGGAATATCCGCATCGGTTCGGGCTAGCACATTCTCCATGATCGACTGGACGCTGGCGAGATATTCAGCTTCATCGGTACGCTTTGCCTCGTATTCCGCAATCGCGTCCTTCAACATCTGCGAGAATTTCTTGTAGAAAGCCGGATCTTCATCCATCTTCTCGCTAATGTGCTTGGCGGTTCTACTTGCTATCTTGTCTGCCTTTGCCGCGGTGCCGAGTGTATTCTCTAGTTCCTTTTGAAACTTCTCCTTATCGAAGATATTGACGAGTTCGGTGATGACTTCGACCTTCTCGGTCGTGACGTGTGTGTCAACCAACTTCTGAATCTGGCCCTCGTACTGTCGGTAATCAACGGCATCGCTGTAGCGCTCCATCACCGCCACTCGTAGCTTTAGAAACATTGCCAGATCTTCGCGGTACCGGTTTATCGTCGCTTCGTCAGTTTGCCGGTGAAATTCAATTGCTGACAATGCCAGCTTAAGCGACTTGGCAAACTCTGCAAGCTTGCTGTAAAAGAGAACCCGCTTCGCTTCATCTTTCAGAACAAGCTGATAGGCCTCCGCGTCCCGCTTGTTCGTCACTTCTTTGAAAAGGTCCCAAAGCTCTGAATATTTTTGCGGCAGTTTCTTTATCTCGGACGCAATATCGATCAGCACGTCGTCAACATCAGACTGATCGAAGTCACCCAACGCCGAATAGATCTCTAAGGCATCGCTTAGCCGTTCGATCACCCCGTAGTAGTCGATGATGTACCCGAACTCCTTGTCTTCGTAAACGCGGTTTACTCGGGCGATCGCCTGCAGGAGCTTGTGTCCTTGAAGGTTTCGGGTCAGGTAGAGCACCGTATTTTTCGGCTCGTCGAAACCAGTCAAGAGTTTATCGACAACGATGATGATCTCGGGGTCACGATGGTTCTTAAAACGGCTGATGATCTGTTTCTCGTAGGTCGCTGCACTTTTCCCGTGCTCCTCCATCATGCGATTCCAGAAGCGGTTTTCCCTCTCACTTGATTTCTCGAAGGCGCTATCCTCACCCTCGCGTTCGTCGATCGGGGAGATGAGCACCTCGCTGGAAACGAGGCCGATCTGATCGAGAAATTCCTTGTACCGGATAGCGTTGACTTTCTTGTCACAAACCACTTGGGCTTTGAACGGCGTGCCCTGCCAGTTGTTCTTATAGTGCAGGCTGATGTCCCAGGCGATCGCATACATCTTCTGTTCAGCAGCGTTCAACTGATCCGCCCTGCTGAATTTCTTCTTGAAATCGGCTTTCTGCTCGCGGGTCAGTCCCTCTGAGATCATCGCGAAATAATTATCCAGCGGAGTCTCGTTCACGTCTTGCCTCGCGAGCCGACCTTCGTAGAGCAACGGAACAACGGCCTTGTCCTTTACGGCCTCGTCAACCGTATACGTGTCGATCATTCCGCCGAACTTCAACGCCGTGCTCTTGTCCTTCTTGAAAAGAGGCGTTCCCGTCATCGCAATATAGCAGGCGTTCGGAAGCGTCTTCTGCATTTCGATGTTGAAGCTGCCGTACTGCGTCCGGTGCCCTTCATCGACTAGCACGAAGATTTCTGGACTTTCGAGCGGGGTTCGGATCTTCTTTACTGCCGCGGCGAACTTATTGACTATCGTCGTTAAAACGGCATCGCTCTTGCTCTCCAAAAGATCGACCAATCTCGTCCCGGTCGTGGCGTTTTCGACGGGAAGGCCACATTTTCGGAAAGTGTTCGTGATCTGATCGTCGAGGTCTGTCCGATCGGTGACGAGGACTATCTTTGGATTACGAATGTTTGGCTCCATAGCGATGGCCTGAGCGAGCATCACCATCGTCAAAGATTTTCCGCTGCCCTGCGTGTGCCAGATCACGCCTCCCTTCCGCTTGCCGCCTTCGACATTCCGGATCCGGTTCATCGTCTTCTTGATGGCGAAGAACTGCTGGTAACGCGCGATCTTCTTTACGCCGTCGTCAAATATTACGAAGTTGAATGCAAGGTCGAGTAGTCGCGAAGGTTCGCAGAGGCCAAAAAGGTATTCGTCCTGAATGGTCGGTTGAACCTCTTCGCTTTCGAGTGCTTCGAAATAGTCTTCGACGTATCGGAACCGTCCTTCGAAAAGGCGATATCTGTATTCATCCGGAAGCGGAGCGTTCTTGAGGTCGAAAAGCCGTTGACGGTAAGCACCTTCTTCTGACGGTGTCGGGAATTTCTCTTTCCATTGCGACCAGAATTTCTCTGGAGTCGCGTTCGTGCCATAGGCCGCTTCTTGGCAGGCGATACTTAACAGCACCTGCGAGTAGACATACAGAGAGCGGATCCCATCTTCCTGCTGACTTCGAAGTTGCTGACTTATTGCCTGCCCGAGCGGTTCTTTCATGTCCGGCCGTTTGCATTCGACAATGCAGAGCGGAATACCATTCACGAATAGAACGATGTCCGGACGGTAATGTTCTTTGCTGGTGCTCCGCATTACCGAGAACTCCTCAGCAACATGAAAGACGTTATTTTCGGGCTCTTTCCAGTCGATATACTGGACCGTGATGCTCTTCTTCTGTCCGTCAAAGCTTTGATCGAAAGCCTTGCCCAGCGTCAAAAGGTTATATGCAGTTTCGCAGGCCGCGATATAGCCTTCGTTCATCGGCAATTCCTTCAATTCGCGGATCGCGTTTTCGATATTGATGTCGCTTACGTACGTGGACTTTGTCGAACTGATCCGTTTTTCAGAATTGATCGCTTTGAGCTGTTTGCGCAGGATATCGTCAAGCAATACATTGGTCGTCTTTCCACCACGCAGCCGGTCAACCTCGGTCGGGGTAAGGTAGTTCCAACCGAGCTTCTGCAGCATCTGCAAAGCAGGTATCTGGCTAATGTGATCTTCTTTGAAGCTCGGGACGTCCATACTATTTATTGTTAACTGATTGGCAAAGCTCACGCCGGGAGTCGGCAAAGTCTCCGCTTCGGCGCCACATACCGAGAATTCCGCGCTTTTCAACAAAGTACCCTTTGTTTCCACAGACTACCCTGTATTTATCGCCATTCTGCTTATCGGCATAAAGTGCATCGTCACTTTCTTTCCAGTTGGTCAATTGAACCTGTGCCTTCATCAAATCAGCCATGAATTCTCCCGTCGTCGAATACCGCGTCTGGAGCCGCGCGTTCGTGGCTTTTGAGATTACTTTAACTATCTGTGGGTCGAGATAATCAGGCAGAGTATCTAGTCGCAGCAATTTGTTTTGAGTTACGAGGCGTTGAATGACTTTCTCGATAAATACGCTTCGGTCGAAACCATCGACAATACTGTCTCGACGCTTCCTTTCTTTTTCGGTGAGCCATGCATCATACGTATCGGGGAAAAAGCCGCCAAGGATCTGGAAGAGACCGACGCCTACTTGGTAAAGATCTGACTGTTTTGAGTGTCTGTGCCCGTCGAACACTTCTAAGGGCGTGTAGATAAGTGTTGTTTTCGACCCAGTTACATAACCGAGTTCTAAGTCAAAGTGCTTTATCGAACCAAAATCCGCGATCAATGGTTGCTTCGTTTCTCGGTAAAGTAGAATGTTCTTAGGCTTGAGATCGCGATGCACAATCGAAATTGCATCCTTGTGCAGTTCGGTCAAGCCGTTTAGTGTGCCGTGAATTGCATTCAGCTTATCTCTTAAATCGAGTTCTTTGTTCCTGAAACACTTTTCGAGATCACCACCGTCAATCTCATCAGTCATGAAATAGCTGTAGTACGGCCCGATTCGTCTCGCGTCCCTGACCCGCAGAATATTCGGGTGGTCAAGAGCAACAAGTGCTTGTGCTTCGTAATGCGAGGTGCTTTCGTCCGATCCGTAATATACCTTTAGTGCGATTCGTCGACCGAAGATCCTGTGATCGCCAAAGAAAAT
Source organism: Pyrinomonadaceae bacterium (assembly GCA_050246275.1). Classification (GTDB taxonomy): domain Bacteria; phylum Acidobacteriota; class Blastocatellia; order Pyrinomonadales; family Pyrinomonadaceae; genus OLB17. The sequence continues at coordinate 1,414,988 of JBFWWI010000001.1, read as the reverse complement.
GTCACAGTTTCCGCCTTCCTGTGAAACGCCATCGATCGTGAAATCCGTCTGACTCTTCAAAAACGCCTTTACTTCTTCGTCAAGTTCTAGGGCAGAGAGATCCATCAATCGACCTCCAAGTAGTGATACGCAAGTTTTAAGGCATCCTCTTGGTATCCGTACTCACACGCGATTGGCAGCTCATTCTTTTTATAGAAGGCAGCGATCGTTTGCGACTTGGTGGATACAATTTCGGCATTCTCGTAAAGCTGAATAAGGCTTTCGATTTTGAAGGATATGGCCGAACCGGCAAATTTACCGGTCGAGTTGCGGGCATTATAGACAATGACGTCTGGACCAAATCCGTCGAATGTCGCAAAGAGCGTGTTCTTAAATAGCTTTAGGGTAGCCGCGTTCTCATCACCATTTAGTCTAAGTGGTTTGTAGGTGCCGGTACTGTTTACAATCGTGTCGCCACCATTGTCTAATGCAACGATCCGTACCTCACGCCCCGAAATATCCACTCCAAGTACCTTCATATTTTCTTACTGCTCCAAATTCAATCTTTTCTTTCCAGTTAATAATTGCTGCATCATGCCTTTCTTAAGTTCGCGAAGTTCGCGAGATTTTGTTCTTTGGAATTGTATTTCCCGATCAGCTGCCTGCAATGCTTTCACGATTGCGGCTTGTTCATTTAACGGAGGGACAGGAATGCGAAGCTCGAGAAATTCTGACTTTCCTAAAGTCTTGTTTCTTCCAGCACCGCCCGGAGAGGCAAGCCCAAGCAGATATTTCCCCCGGGAAGACGCAAAATAGTAGAGGAAGTAGTCCAAGTCAAGAACATCGACTTTAGGCTTGAACATAGGAAACCGATGAGAAGCGATCATTCCAGTCTCTGCGTCAGTTGTCTTGGCAATTGCGTGCTCCCACGCGAATACAATGTTTAATATGAAGCAGTTAGGCTCAACCCAAAAAACACTCTTGTCACCTAATACAGATCCTAAAACCTTCTCTTTATAGAAAATTCCCTTCGTATGAGACCTAATCCCAATTTGTTGGTAATGTTCATTTTCGTTAGGAATGAGCGGCTTCCTCACCGGGATCACGATGCGTTTTACGACTTCAAGTTTCCACTCTTCCTTACCATAGCCCTTCAATCTTTTCCTTCCCGTCAATAAGGTCTGCATTAGCCATTTTTTGCGTAGTTCTTTCTGGGCGGTGATCTTGTTATTAAGGTCGATGGCCCTATCCACCAAACCCAAAACATGCGCGATCGCCATCTGTTCTTTCACTGACGGAAAAGACACTGATAGACCGTTGATAATGCTCAGATTCAGGCCGCCACGCCCACCGTCACCAGTCGAAAGTCGACGTAACTCTTCGTACCTAAAATCTAAATTGTAGAAGAGATAATCAGTTACGAAGCCCTTTGCTGGAAAGATTGCAGCAATAGATTGGTTGGTACAAAGTTCTATCGTGTTAACTGCAACCGTTCCCCTGGTTTTTCCTTGTCCTGCTAAGCCAATTAATACACATCCTGCGGGGATAAGGCTCGTACTTGAATTCTTAAGACCTTTTGCTGTTATTCTTCCTCTAACGGTGTCGACTCTTCTCTGATTTAACTCGCCCGAACTCATCCACGGAATATCACCGCCCCAATACTCATCTACCGAAGTGTCCGGCGTGCCACCGGCAACAGTTTTTGTGATTTGGCCGATCTTCTTAACCTCCCATTCATTAGGGACAAGATAATTGTGAAATTGCTTCATATACTCCGTGTAACCATCTCGTGCTCCTCCACGAGATGGTTACACTCCGAGCTCCTTTAAGTATTTGTTCAATTCCGACTGTACCGTTGTTAACTCAAGCTCTAACCGGTCAATCTCAGACTGTACCGAAGCAATATCAACCTCGGCCTCTTCCTCGAACGTATCGACGTATCGGGGAATGTTCAGGTTAAAATCGTTCTCCTCGATGTCTGCTCTCGTGGCGACGTAGCTGTATTTGTCTTCGACAACGCCTGCGGAAAATTCACCCGCGTTAAACTTGCGATGCGCTTCGACTATGCGATCGATATCCGAATCGCGAAGACGATTCTGATTCTTGACACTCTCGAAGTGCTGGCTTGCATCGATGAAAAGAACATCCGTGTTATCGCCCTTACCTTTGTTGAAGATCAGGATCGCCGCGGGAATTCCGGTTCCAAAAAATAGGTTTGCCGGCAGGCCGATCACAGCTTCAAGCAGGTTTTCTTCAATGGTTCTTTGCCTGATCTTTCCTTCGCTGCTGCCGCGAAAAAGAACGCCGTGCGGCACGACAACCCCAACCTTTCCATGGCCCTGATGGGCAATCTCGATCATGTGGCTGATGAATGCCCAATCGCCTTTGCTCTTCGGGGGAACGCCTCGCCAGAAGCGATCGTATTGGTCCTTAGCTGGATCGTAATCGGTGCCTTTCTTGTTCTCATCGTTCTTTCCGTCTTTCTTATCTTCGACTTTTCCCCACTTGTCGAGAGAGAAGGGCGGATTGGCGACGACCGTATCGAACTTCATCAACGCATCGCCCTCTTTGAGCTTTGGATTTCGGATCGTGTCCCCCCAGCGAATTACCGCATTGTCTATGCCATGAAGAAACATATTCATTACGGCCAACGCCCACGTACTGCCATTCGCTTCCTGACCGTAAAGCGCATAATTATCCGACCCGACCTCTAATCCGGCCTTGATTAAGAGCGAACCGGAGCCGCAGGTCGGATCGCAGATTCGTGATCCCGGCTTCGATTTTGTGAGCCTCGCAATGAGTGTTGAAACCTCTTTCGGAGTAAAGAACTCCCCAGCCTTCTTCCCGGCATCGCTGGCAAACCGCTCGATCAAGAACATGTACGCGTCGCCAATAATGTCAGCACCGGCAAGATGCGACGGTTTCAGGTCCAGATCGTCGTCGTCAAAATCGAGAAGAAGATTCTTGAGCCGAGTGTTCTTATCCTTCTGGTCGCCGAGGACGCTGCTGTTAAAGCTGATGTTCTGGAATATCCCCGCACCGTCCTGACTATAGAGCTTTTCGCGATTCGCTTCGACAAGATCCGCGAGGCCGATGTCGATCAACTCGCCAATGTTGACTTCATTGCGCCTATCGAAAAGGTATCGAAAGTGACTATTCTCCGGGACGACAAAGCGTTCGAGCTCCATTGCACGCCTCGCTCGTTCCTTATCGCCGCCATACTTTTTCAAATAGCCTTCAAACATGTCGTCGTGAACATCGCTGAGATACTTGATAAAGAGCATCGTGAGCACATAGTCTTTGTAGACCGACGGATCGATGCTGCCGCGAAACGTATCGCAGGCCTTCCAGACGGCGTCGTTTATCTTCTTCTGCGTGACCTTTGCCATAATTTATTTGTTGATCGAGCGGGCAAGTGCCCCCTGTACAAAGCTTTCCCTAAGTTCTGCGATCTTCAGCCGTAGTTGATATTCCTTCTTGCTGAGACGCCATGCCTCAACGATCTTTTTCTGTTGCTCGAGCGGTGGAATCAGGATTGACAATTCTCCGATCAGAGATTTCGAAATTGAAACCATAGACGTGCCGACAGCATTGCGCCTCAGAAATTCGAGGTTCGTGGGATCGTTAAGCTGCCATGATATGTACTCCGAAAGTACAGACGTATCCTTCATCTCGAATACAAGAAACGTGGGAGACGCTACTGCATTCCGATCATCCTGAAACACGGTGCCGAAGTTCTTGTCACCCTTGGCAGCAAAAAGAACGTCGCCCCGCTTGAGCAGATGCTTTTGAAGCGTCCCCTGTGCCTTAAGCTCGGGCCAAACCGTTGAATCAAGCTCTCCCAACTCGTCAAAATTTTTGCTTTGAAGATACAGAACATCGCCTTGCCGCTCGGGACGAGCGAACACTCCGGTTCGGATCTTTGCGACGTCTGCCAGTTTTGCTAGCATAAAATATTTCAGTAGACAGAATACAAAGTCTTAGATGTGCCTGTCAAGAGAAGGGTTGCAAAAAATATACAGTAGGAGTTCTACAATGATGTGTTTTTGCAACGAGCAAACTTAATGCAACGAGGTTGCGGAAGACTATCCAATTGACTGAAATTCGGTACGCCAAGAAATCTTGAACAAGGGGATGGTGGTTAGGCTATCAGTAATCTAGCTATCTAAAATCGCCCAACAGGCTGAATGTAGCCCAGAAGTTCGGCTCATGAAATCCGCGTTTCTTATCGTGGATCATTGAGATCGCTGACTTCTGAAGGGCGGTCGAGGTTGAATGGCCTTTTAGATATTCAGCGTAGAAGGCGGTGGCAAACGAGTAAGTTGCGTTGTCGGCGGCCTCCCACTGAGATGAAATGACCGACGAGCTTCCGGAGCCCAAGATCGCCCAGGGAATGCTGACCAACCCCTCGCCGTTGTGTACTTTGCTTGTGTCACAGGAGGCCAGAAATGCTAAGTTGTTGGGTTTGAGTCGAATCGAAAGAAGATCGTTAACGGTTAGTCGTCCAGAGTCAGAACGATTCGGCATGAATGCAAGAAACGATGATAGGGGGTTCTCACTGTCGAGTTGCCCGTGCATCGAGAAGTGGAGGATATCCGCGTTTGAAGCGGAAGCAATGAAATCTGACTTGGTCGCTGTCAATCGCGGAGATGTTCCAAACAACGCACCAATGCTGGTTGCTTCGTTATTTACGTGTTTGAGTCGCCGATTGTCGAAAGTGTCATTTGCGAAGATCTTGATCGACCTTCTTCGAGGCGACGGGGATGCCAAGCTCTGTTTGAGGAAATAAACCGAGGGCGAGTATGAAATAGTATTTGTCTCTATCAGATACCGTTTGCCATCCGGGCTTAGGGCCTGGAACGGAATACGCCACAGAAGCTTATCTGGAACGATCACCAAGTGCTGCGAACCAAGATCGAAAGGCTTCAGCAGCAGATCGAAGAGTTGCTTTCCGTTACTCTTGAAAAAGATGCGTTCCTTTATTTTGGAAAGCGTTTCCTTGGCAAGCTCCGAAGCTTGCTCTTCTCGAATGCCCAGTCTCACAACACGCAGTTGCTTCCCGGCCTCGATTACAAATCCTAGAAGTTCTCCGGATGTCGTAAACTCATACGACACCACCGCAGTATTATCGGGCAACTTTAGTAAATTGGATGAAAAGTCCTTAGATACGCGACCGTCAGTTTGTCGCTCTGAGATGACGCTCTTTTCAACCTTGGCCAAAGCTTCATCACTCGCTCGTCCTTCAACGAGATCACGAGAGGTATCAAAGAGTTGGGTCCGAAACTGCGCAGTGAGATCGGGTCGAGGCTTAAGACCAGACCCCTCAATTCGGTCCCGCAACAGGTTCGCCTTCAGTCTTTCAGAGTACTCAAACGCCTTCCCAGGATCTCGCGTGGTTTCAATTTCGCAAAGCAAGCGATAGATCGAATGATGGATCTCCATCATTGCAAGTGAAAGGTCGCTCTTGGGTGAGTTTCGGAAGGATTCAAAAGCGAGGAGAGACTTTGCGGCATACTCTTTGGCAGATTGTTCGTCGCCAAGACGCCAATTTCCAAGCGCGAGCTTGTAGTAAATACCCGGCAGGTCATCACTGTAGTTCGACTCCTCTGTTAGCTTGCGAAGGGTCTCCGTATTGTTGACGAGTTCCTTCCAATTCTGATCCCGCTCTGCGATCGTGCCTTTCCAGTACGGCACGATGAAATCCGATGTGCCTTGCTCTTTCGCAAGTTTTGAAAAATACTCATCAGAAAGTAAACGGTTTCCTCGATAGTTCTCGACTAACGCCCTACCTAAGAAACGTTCAAACTTGAACTGCCTTTCCTGGTCGATCGATTCCAATTTCTCAAGATAACTTTGGGCACCTTCAATATCATTCCCGTAGAGCGAACGAAGCAAAAGACTCGAGAGGAACTGTCCGGAGTGATAATTTACGCGTGCCCGGCTAGAGAGAGACAGGCCCTTTAGGTAGACGTCTGTTGCCCGTCGTGGCTGCCCCGTTAGGTCAAGCAGGCTCGCAAGTTCCAAATGCGCGATTCGATTCCGATGATCAAACCCGCCACGGGATGATCTCTCTAATAGTTTCTCCGCGTAAGCAAGTGCGTTTGCATAATATGATTTGGCACTCCAAGCAGAGCTCAGGAATCGCAACGCGTCGTGGTAGGTTGACGTATGTCCATGTGTCAAAGCTACATTTTCAGCCTTCTCCAACCAAATGATGGCGGCGAAATCATAGCCGGCCGAATAGAGTGTCCTTCCCACCTCAAGGTAGTAGCCTGCTAGCGTTCCAGAATCGTCGGGCGCTAAAGAAAATCCCAGCGTTAGATTCTTAAGACTTCCCGTAATATCACGTTTTGCGCGAAGAACTGAGGCCTTGCAAAAGTAGAGAGCAGCAGCACTTGCGGGGAACCGGCTCGTTAAGTTCGGTTCAGCTGCTAACCTATCGACCAAAAGAGTTGCGTCATCGTATCGACCGAGTTGAATGTACGAGCGACACGTCGGTAGAGCAATCTCAGCCGCGCGACCGAGCTGTCCCGATCGTTCCAACTTTGTAATGTCGCCCGGACCTCGTTCCACTATCTGATCAAATAGACCCTTTAGGTAGAGCGAAGGGATAGTCTCCTGACGACTTTGCGGAAAGCCAGCGACCGACATGAGAACTAGAGCGAAGACGATCACCGCCGATCTCTTCGCTCTAGTCCACATATTCGGATCGAAGCTCATACCACTCCTAGTTGGGTGTTGGCCGGCAGTCACCGTTTCCGTCGCCGTTATTCTCGTTGTTCGGTCGGCAGTTCGTGCATTGTCTCAGCGGGCATTGGTCATCCGCTCCGAAGAACGAAAGCACTTGACCAACCGCAAACGAGATCAGGCCAGCAGGCAGCGCCACCGCAGGACCTGAAGCTAGAATATTTCCAGCGAGGGTGACGGTCAGAACAGTAGCTATGAAGAAAGCCTTAATTCTTTTCATTTCATTTCCTCCGAATATTAGTCTTAAGAAATTCATACATTGCAGCCGTGACGAAACGTCCGGCTACGCCGTGTCCCGCTTGGGTTGCATATATGAACCAAACATCGGTACCCGCTTCTCTCAGTTGAGATTTGAGTCCGAGAACGTCCCCTTCTGGGACCCTTGAGTCGAGTTTCCCCCTAGTAAGGAACAGCGGCACTCGCTTCCATCGCGATGCGTTGTTCAAGGGGGACAGCTCATCAAGCTTTTTCATTAATGCTTCATCCTTTGGATCGCCATATTCGTTCTTCGCGAATTCGTCAATCCAACTCTGCTGAAGGTAATTTCTGATTGATACGAGAGGGTATTCCGCGATTACAGCACGAATGCGGGAGGACTCTCTGAGGCCAGCAGACAAGGCAATGAATCCACCGTAGCTTTCTCCGCGGACGATCACCTTCTCCGGATCCAGGTCGGACTGTTTTGCGATCCAATCGAGCAGCGAGCTAATATCTCGCACCGCATCTTCTCTCTTCGGGCCGTTATCTGCATCCATGAATCCGTTTCCAAATCCTCTGGAACCGCGGATATTCGTGTGGATGACGGAAATTCCGAGAAACGTGGCTAACCGCACGTCAAGGGAGTTAAAAGTTGGCCGGTCAACGACCTGCGGTCCGCCGTGTATGAAGACCAAAACCGGGCTTTTCCCGACAACCTTGACGGGTTTTACGATATACCCGGAAATTTCTTTGCTGTCGAAAGACTTCCAACGAATAGTCTCGGGCGGTTTCACAGTTCCTGTCAGAGTTGCCGGAAGACTCGACCTGGTCCAGTCGGTCGTCTTCTTAGATTGGACGTCAAACGACTTGATCAATGCTGGCTGAGCAATATTCTCGACCGTGTAGACAACTTCGCGGTTGGAAAGCCAGCGTGTATTCCAAACTACAAATGAGCCGTCAAGAAAGTTGGGAGTTTCTGGCTCGATCCGCTTATTCTTGATTCGTCCGATCCACAAACGGTCCATACCGTCGAACGCCTCTTGAATCAGGAGCCGTTTGCCATCCGGCGACGGCTTTATATCACCTAAATGTCCACGAACCTTTTGGAGCCCAATGATCGCTTTCTCATTGGTTCGAGGGTCGATTGAGAACAGGCATCGATTGCCGTCACACTCCGGTGAATCTTCATTTAGGACAACTGCTTTTCCGGAAGCGAAGAAGGCCCTCGTTGCATTCCCTGATTCGGACAACGGGACGAGCGTTCCGCTATTGATCGTGTAGCTGAAAATATGTTGGTTTGTCGAGGATTTCCAATACTTGAGCAACACGATGCCGTCATCGATGTCCATTACATTCCAAAGGCCGGTCAAATTTAACGGGAAGCACTTGCTAATTGCGAGGTCGGTATGACAGAGCTTTGTCGTTTTGGCCGCATAGTCATTGAGCGTGTAGTAGATGCTTTTCCCATCGCGATTCCAGACAAAAGAATCGACTGAATCGTCTTTCCCAGTAAAGTTTGACAGCGTTCGGAGCTCCGATTTTCCATCCCACAGAAACAATGCATAGTTGTCCGGATCTTCCTTGTCATTGTTGAAGGCAATGAGCGGCGAGGTGGGGCTAACCCGTAGCGTGCTGGGCGCCCGGCGCTCTATGAGGATCTTCGGTTTACTCATCGGAGACTCAACCGCATATACTCCCGTCTTCTCGTCAGTGACCAAAAGTTTACGAGCAGAGCGATCTACGTCCCATATCAAGTTGCTCCTAATCGCAGAAGGCTCAAAGAACAAATGCTTGACATCCTCATTCTTGATCCGCGGAACTCCCTCCAACTGAAAAGTTGCGGGCACTGGAAAGTCGTCCGTTTGTTGGGCGACAATCGACAAGGACAAGAAGCCAATGAGTGCTAATAGCGGAATCTTATTCATAAGCGTGTCGATCATTCCTTTCATCTGGTTGCAACACATCTCATTTCGAATGAACCCTGCAGTTTCTCGACCTCACCCTTCGTTGGCTTTAGCACCTGTGGAGGACCGACAATCCGCTCGCCACTTTTCAACGTGATGATTAGCTTCCACCGGTAGGATTTCGTCGAGTCAAGAACGATGTTGGATCGGTAGAAAGTTTTTGAATTCGACTCGAAGTGATCCACAAGATTTTCGTCAAGGTCGGCGATATAAATCTCGTATAAAGCAGCTCCTCTCACTGCATTCCACTTGAGTTTGATGTCGTTCTTATCAGACACGGATTCCACGGTGATGATCGACCCATTGGAACATGGGTTCTCGATTCCTCGGGTTTCAGCAGTCCGAAGCCCGGATGCTTTGGATTCGAAGTTTCGACCTTTTCTCGGACCACTCGGTGAATGCTCCGGTTTTGCTGAACGGTCCCTGGGATTCGGATCAGTTGGGGGTACGACGTTTGGTTCGCGAGTTTCATTCTGTGCCCCCGGCAGGGACGCAACTGTGGATCCATCTGGCGGGACGGATTTTGTAAGTGTCTCAGGTGGATACTCAGTAATTCTTGCAACCGTGCCATCCGCAGGAACTAGCCTGTCTGCGGCGATGTACAAGCCTAGTCCTAGTAGAACAGATAGTCCCGCGAAGGCCGTCACACGAACAAAGGACATGTTCGGGAATAGGGACAAAAGGGGTCGGTAACCCTCCGACGCGATCGGCGATGTGTTCTTGGCACCCAGCACGCAGTCCCGAAACTCTTGCGTTGATATCGCCGGTAACTTTGCACGGCATTCACTACAGCCGAGTAAGTGCCGTCCTATCTCGATGGAGCGAGGTGCATCAGGATCTGACCTGAACATAGCGACTTCGGCAGTTGATACGTGATATTGATTCATTTATCCATCAACTCCTTTAGTCTTCTGCGAGCGTCGAACCTCGCCTTCTTCACCGCGTTGGAGTTCGCACTTGCTAGATCTCCAATCTCGTTGTCGCTCAATGGCATCCGAGCGGCCACCTTTCCCCAAAACTTCGTCGACATTCCAAGAGCCTCTATTAGATCGTTCTCCTCAACTCCAAACTGGAGCAGGTAGACTACAAGGTCGACCGAATTAAGTAGTAGTGCTTGCCTTTGATACAAGGTCAGTTTGCAAATCCCTTGCCAAACCATCTGGACGAAGAGAACCGTTTCCGCAGAAGTTTCACCGATTATGGCGCCTTCGCCACCAACTTCTTCTAGGGGGATTTCAGCTCGCTTATTCTGATTCGAAAGCTTTCTATTTACTTCGTTGTGAGCGGTGCGAGCGGCGAACGATCTCCACTCGCTATCAGGCATTCGAGAACTCTTTTCATCGAATTTGCGGAACCACTTCCAGAGCCTTAAAGCGATCTCCTGAGAAACATCTGGCAAGTCGTCGCTCGGAAGGCCCCTCCGACCAACTATCACCTTTCGAATTAGACTGAGTGATTCTGTAAAGAAGCCTTCCCGATCCTGCGTGGTATCAGGCTCAACTGGCGGATCTCCAGGCGAGGTTTGCAATTTGGGAAGTATCGTATTAGCCACGCCTGTTGTCTTTTTGCCGAGGTCGCTAGGACAAAATCGGATTGGCGCGTAACCTGAGCCAATTTCCAGGGTTTTTATCAGTAACGAACACTTATTTCGAAAAGACGGCTCTTCAGAAACGTTTGAAAGGCAATCGTCTTTGCAATCGGCAATTGAACTCCTGTTTATACTTAGGTGCTAAATGTTATACACCTTGCAAACTGAAAATGTAAACATCGCCCATCTCGCCCGGTACGATTTTCTCGACCTTTGCCTACTTGGTGAGACAGGTACAGGCAAGACTCATACCGCGAAGCTGATACATGATCTGAGTCCGCGTGCCAAGAAGCCGTTTATTGCGGTCAATTGTGCGGAGCTGACGCCGTCGATCATTGAGGCCGAGCTATTTGGCTATGAGAAAGGAGCCTTCACCGGAGCCGTTTCGTCGAAGGAAGGAAAGTTTGAGGCTGCCGCCGGCGGAACGCTTTTTCTCGATGAGATCGGCGAGTTGACAATCAATCTTCAGGCCAAACTTTTAAAGATAGTCGAAGAAAAGAACGTTACGCGAGTTGGCGGAAATCGGTCCCGCCCTGTCGATGTGCGGATAGTTTACGCTACCCATCGGGATCCCGCCGTCTTTCGCGAGGATGTGCGCTATCGAGTGACGGCCCACGCCGTCCATCTCAAACCGTTGCGTGACCGGGTCGAACAGATCGTCCCGCTTGCACAGGAATTTCTCAGGAACTTCAATTCCAAATCCGGCAGAAACGTTTGGGCCAAAGAAGAGGTGTTGCGACGCCTCGAAACGGCTTCGTGGCCCGGGAACATCCGCGAGCTTCGATCGTTTATAGAAAAGGCCTGCCTCGATGCTCTATTTGAAGCCGATGCGGCAGGTGGGCGCGATCAAAAGGCGATAATGACTAAGGAGATAGTTGAAAATCGCCTCAGCAAAAGATCCCTGAATGCGGGAAGCTCACCGTCGTCTCCTCTTGGACCTTGGCCGCAGTTCGTACCCGGCCAGAGAATGGTTGAATACCTCGAGAGGATCGAGACCGATCTTCTTAAGTCGGCCCTCGAATCGAATAATTATAACCAAACCCGGGCCGCGAGAGACCTCGGTATCAGCCGTTCGGGGCTTATAAAAAAGCTAAAGAGAATCGCCCACTGAATAGCCCGGTGGTGCAAAAACGAACCGGTAGTGGTGCGGAAGCGAACCGCTTGGTTCATAAATGCACCAGGAAGCTCACATCGTAGTCCAGTGGATATTAGCTCCGGAAGGTTGCGTTTTACCGCCGGTGATGAACCTATAGTCTGCAAATTTGTTCCGCACAAGCCAACTGACCAGTACAAGAGCATCAATTTGCTCGCTCGTGACACTAACGCCAAGCCTTAAACGACAAATCTACGCTCGATTTCTAATCAGTTGTTTCCGGGTGATAATGCACTACGTCGCCAGTATTGATAGACCCGGTAGTGCTGTTAGTTAGAGTCACATTTCGATTGCCGGCAATGAAGATATTCGTGTTCTGTAACTGTCTGGCCTCCCCGACCAAACGTTCGAGTAGCGCCGCAAACTCGGAATCCTCATCGGCTTTCTTAATGAGCAGTTCTGAAATTGTGTGCTTGCGCACCTCTTCACTCGGCTCATCATGAAGTCGAAGCAGAATTAGCTCACCGTCGGGATCACCTGCAAGCGTTCTCTTCAACGCCTCGTACATGCTCTTGCCGCTGGTAAGTAGAGCTTCGCCCGATTTTTCTGCGAACTTCTCGCCGGTCTTTACGAGAACTGCCGAGATCAGGGCCGCCGCGAACTGGATTGTTATCGGGTCCATACTTATCCTTAGTTGTATATTGTAGTTCGAATTCCGATCAGGCCTAAATGGTCATAGCAAGTTGAATTGTTCTCCCTATGCCAAGCAAAAGACACCGAAGACGTAAACGACACATCACCAACGTTCAGATCAATAATTACTTTGAGCGAAATGTTCTTCTCGAAGGCTCGACTGTCGAAGGCAGCGTAAATACCGGTGATCAAGGTTTCGTGTTCGGAGGGACGAGCGCTCTGTTCGACGAACAATTCACGGCGTTGAAGTCCGAGCTGTCTAAGAGTGTCTTCGGCGAGCTTGAAAAGTTTCGTGAAGACTTTCGGGCAGGATACCTTGTTAAGGGATGGGATGGAGTCGCCGCCCTAACGCAACTTGAGAGCTGGCCGAGTCTCGAAGCCCCTTTGCGCTCGAAGATCCTGCAAGTCCAGGCATCGATGCTGCTCGGGTTAAGAGGAAAGGAGGCAGCCGGCGATGCGAATAACTTAGTCGATAAAGCGTCCAAGCTCGACCCGGATTTCGACCGGACCGCGATGGACCTTCAGATCAAACTCTTCCGAGAGGAGTTCGTTCTCGCGGATTCGTTTTCGCTAGCGGCAAGTGCAGATGTTCAGTTCTACACTCTCCTTCATCTTTTCAACGCTCAGAAGTACAGACAGATCGACGAGATATATTCGGCGCTACCGACCGACCTCAACCTCGGAGCCAACGTCCGCAGAGTGTTTGCATTGAACCTGCTTACGCTCGAGAAACTCGAGGCCGCATCGGCCGAGATCGAAAAAGCGAAGGCGGCGAGTCCAAATTGGTTTGGGATCCGGCATACCGCCTCCATGATCGCCTATCACCGGTCTCTGTCTCCTTTGGTCCGACCGAGCAGATTCTCCAAGTATCCGGAGGTGATCAGCCTCGGCATGGTGAAGCGGGACAATGAGAGTCAAAAGCGTCTGCTCTCAGCATCTGAGGAGTTCGGCTTACTCGCGGAAACTCATCCCGAAAGCCACGTTGACCGGCAATCGTGCGAGTTGTGGATGTTCGCGTGTCTTGCGAACGTTTTCGAAAAGCAGGAAGAAGCGATCGAACTCGGTACCCGGCTGCTTGAGCAGGATCCCTCGAACGTGCAGCTCTTGAACTGGTTCATGTATCGTGGCTACGAATGGGACTTTGAGCGCAGTCTGGCGGCCATTGCAAATGAGAATCCTGAATCCCCCGATCACGTGCAAGACGCGCTCGCGATCGTGATGATCAACCTGAGGATCGGACGACCGTCGGAAGCGATCTCCGAGTCGGATCGGTTTAAAGACGCGTTTACGTCGGGGGAGATCAACGACCTCCGGCACTACTGGCGAGGAATGGCCTATCTCGATCTCGGACAGACAAAGAACGCGACAAAGGAGATGGCGTCGATCGTGTCATCCGCTCTCAAAGGGTCGCTCAAGTTGTCGATCCTCGCATTTGAAGCGAATAGTTCCGGCGACAGCTCAGAGATAGTTAGATACTTGCGTGTTGGCTATGACCGCGATCCGAATGCTGCAACGTTCTCGGCTTATTACGAAGCAAATGCTCACGCGCTTATAGATAAAGACTTCGTCATAGCCGAGGCAGAGCGGTTTAGCGAGTCGGCTCAGACTGCATTCGCCGTCGAACTCGCTGCCTCGGCTCTTTCGCGCTTGAGACGAAATGACGAGGCTCTCGCCCTTTCCGAAAAATATGTGGAGCTATTCCCCAATGGCGAACTACCACCTCACATCCTCAAGCTTAAGATCGACGTCCTTCGAAATAAGAACATCTCTCAGGCAGTTGCGGAAGGATACCGGCTTGCCCACGTTGAGAACACTGCAGAAACGCATTCGCTAATCATGGATCTTCAACGCGAAAAGGGAGATCTATCGGGCGTACTTTCGTCGGCAAAAGATCTACTTGGACGCGCCGATGCGAAACCGGCCCAACTGATCCGTGCAGCTCACTTCGCGGCCTTTCGGGATCACGACCTCGCCGAACAATTGCTGAAAAAGGCTATCGATCAAGACCCGAAAGAATCAGGGCTGAGATCTCAAGCCCACTCTCTCGCTATGAAGCTCGGCCTCGAGGATCTGGGTAGGCCACTTGTCGAGAAAATGATGGCGGACGCCCGCAAGGGTGTCGGGCCGATGAAGATGATGGACCTTGACGAGGCGGTCGAGGTAATGAAGGAACAGTCCGCGGCCAACAGTGAACTCGATCGTCAGTACGCAACCGGTGAGATCCCGGTACACCTCTGGGCAAATCGTCGAAATCTTGCGCTGATGACCGTCTACGCGGGGATCGGAAAACACAATCGTGGCGTCGACGATTTCCAGGATCGTTTCAGAATAATGGCTCGCCACGGGTCTCGTCCCGTGCAACTCGCCGATCATATCGGCAGCGAGTTCCGGCTTTATCTGGATACGACTTCGCTACTGCTTGCGAATCACCTGGGCATCCTCGACGACATAGAGCGTCTTGAGATGCCGATCGTTGTTTCACGACATACGATCGCATCCCTTTTCGATCAGCGGGACCGGATGATGCCGATCCAAAGGTCTCACGTTGGTGAGAACCTTAAGATCAAGAAGCTTGTAGATGACGGAAGGGCGACGATCTTTGAACCTGCTGAATCGCCTGACGATATTAAAGAGCTGTTCGCCAAAGAGCTGGTCGCCGAAGCTGAGGTTCCGACGGACGTGGATCCCGAGGGTATTGGCCAAAGCGACGACGGATCAGGAGACGGCAAGACCCGGATCTCAGCCGACATTGTGAAGGCCAAACTCGGTGACCGCATGACTGCGATCCTGAATGCTCATCGCAACGACGGATTCGCGGCAGGCTTCCTGCCGCTCGCAGACTACTCCGGCTTGAAGAAGCCGAAACTGGAATTCCCCGCCTCGCTTACGGATCGTCTGGTAAATGCTCGGGCGATAGTTGACGCTCTGTATGAAGCGAACAGGATCTCCGAGGAGTTGCACTCGCAGACAGTCGATAAGTTAGGTGTTGAGGGTAAGACGCGGACAGAAGTGCTTCCCGAATTAGGTTCAATTGTCTATTTCATGCCCGATGTCGAGTCGGTACTTGCGGGCGTAGGGATACTCGACGAAGTTTGTGACAGCTTCGATGTTCGGTTCGACGCTCGATCGTGGAACAGAGCCCAGGCCGACATCAGCCGCTTTTCAGAGCTTGAGGTCCAGGACAAAGACCTCGATGCTCTCCAGTCCAGGCTCGCCGACGGCATCTCCTCGGGCCGGTACGAACTGCTACCCCATTCGGAACAGAAAACCGATGACGGCAGGCTCGGCATCGATATCGCCGCGGTCGAGAATCTGCTCACTTTTCCGATCAAATCAGGCGATTTGATAGTGCTGGATGACCGATACCTGAATCGTCACTCATCGAGGATCGACGGAGAGACGCTCGTCCCGATCGTAACCATTCCGGATGTCTTGATGGCGTTGCGACAACGCGGCCGAATCGAACCGTCGGTTTACTATCGAAAGCTTATTGAACTCCGCCAGATCAACTACCGGTACCTCCCGCTGACCGAGGAAGAGATCCTTTTTCATTTGGAGGCCGGACGGATCAAAGACGGAGTTCTTACCGAAACCAAAGAGCTTCGAACTCTAAGGCAGTATCAGGCGTCATGCTTTCTTGATGGGGAGTTCCTCCAAGTCGCCGCTGCCCCGCAACATTCGGAAAGCGCGTTTATCATGCAGTCGATAGAAGCCGTCCTGGCTGCAATCACGGAGCTCTGGCGGAACGAAGACTTGCCAGTGGAGATCGCGACCGCGAGATCGAACTGGTTGATCGAGAATCTTTATACCGGTCATTCGGGCGCCGTGACTCTAAGATCCGCTGACAAAGTGCCCGTCGACGACGATCTGACAAGAATTCTGCTTGCGTCGGACATACATGCCCTGCTCGTACGCGGCGTCTTCATCTCCGACTTGGAACCGCTTAACAGTGAACGTCTTCGTCGCAAAGCATATTTCGCGTGGGTCGAGGATCGAATACTGCGTCAGAATGCCGCAAATCTTGAGTCGGCTCTTTCCGAAGTTGCCAAAATGTTTGAGTCGCAGATTCTGAACGTCAAGGGTGCTGAATTTCCAAATGAGACCTACGCGAAGTTTTCAGGCGTTATGCTCGGCCGCCTGTTTCTGGATCTTCCGGAAGCGATCAGGGAAAGGGCCGATCTTAGTGACGAGATCAAGACATGGCTGCACATTAGGGTTGGCGACACCGTTTCGGCTGGAGATCTGAACTTCGAACCGGATGAATACTGGCCTGCGATCGAATCTGCGGTCCAGGGATCCGAAGGTGCCGCCAAGCTGATAGACAGCGACGAGGTTTACACGTTCAAGCGGCACGAGGACTCGTCCGACATTTCGGTCGCTTTCCCGGGCATCGAGATACGATCGCCCGATGGCAAGACGGTGAGGACCGTTCACGACATCTCGTTCTGCATTTTCGCCGCGGATGTCGCGAGATCCGAGGCACTTCACAATCTCAGGCATATGTTCGATTGCACGAACTCCGAATTCGAAAAAATCATTTCGGAGTTGGTAGCGATTGAAGATCCAGCTGAACGCGCATCGAGATTCTTCGAGCTTAGAAGCCGTTCGGTCTGGGATCACTATAAAGAGATCGAATCGATGTTCGGTCCGGGAGCGCTGATCCCATGGTCAAGGCTTCTCCCACCAGACGGAGAGCAGATCTTTCGGTACTACCGAATCCAGGATACGGCCGGTGATCCGTTTTCGAGCAAATGGGAAGCGGCGGTGAATCGCATGCTCGACGATGAAGGTGTCGGGACTACATTTTCTAAATGTTCAAAGCTACCCTTACCGCTTTCGGCCCGTGTCTTTGACGAATTCGCGAAGCTTCCTGTGAAAGATCGCATCGAACTTGCGGATCGACTAATTGCAAACGGCTCCGCATCTCCGACCCGACTTTTGCATCTCGTTAACCTGATCGCACGAACGTCGACCGATTCGGAACAACTGATGGGCGTAGCTGAGAACCTCCTGGATAAACTTTATTCCGAGGAGTTCCGGGTCGAATTTGAAGCTTTTCTTTCCGTGCTCACCTTCACGGCCGAATCGCTGATCGAATCGGACCCATCGGATCCCGCACAATCGCTCTTTGTTTCGTGGACCCACGCATCGACCCTGTACCAAATTCTTCGCAATATCGGGAATGCACCCGAACAGATCGTCGACTCGTTTGGACGGCGACGCGGAAAGAATGCGTTGAAATCGATCGAAAGACCGGCGGAATATCGTAATGACTGTGCAAGTCCGGTAAGGCTCAACCCCACAAACTTTCTAACTCATGCGGCGACTCGCCTGTTTGGAGGAATCCCTGTCGAAGTGCTTGAAAGATTAACAATTCCGGAAACGATCAAGCGAGCGGCCCTTCGCGTCGACCAATCCGGTAACGAGATCACTTCGTTGGTCTTGAATGCGGACCCGCTGCTCTGCTCCGATCATCTCTCTTCACTGTTCGGAGGCGATCGGTTCGAAGCACTCTCATCGATCGGTGAATCGATTATTTTTGAACATCTCCGATCCGCGAACCTTCAGGATTTGCTTTCGATGAGTCTGAAAATGCTTGTAGAAAACCCGAAGGAATTTTCGCCATGGTTAATGGTCTATATGATCGCGGGCGATCTTCCCGTTAGCGAAGAATTGCGAGATTTAGAGCGTTCCGCAATACTCGCGTTTGAGGCAGATAATCTGGAACTGTCCGAAGATATGGGGCCGGGTTACATTCTTCTCGCAGTAGCAAACCGTGCCGTTCAATCGAACCTAGATCCGGAGGTTCGCTCTCACATGGAGTCCCAAATACTCAAACTGCAATCGATCCTACCGGCTCCCGAGTCTTCCGACCGGGCGGAACAAACACATGGTTTGCTCGTAGATGCCGCGCTGACACTGTCGCGCGAACTCAACTCAAGGTCGGCGACCAAGTCTTTCACATCACTTCTGGAAGCGCTTTACCTCAGAGACCGTGGCATCAAAGACTCGCACGGCCCACTGATCGATCAGATGACGGCCGACTCTGATCCACACCTGAGCCAGTTCTGGTGGAGACTACGCCACATGCTCCGGGCTAACTCCGGCGATTTATAGTTGACCGAGGCCGCTCCCGTGCCTCAGATCAAAATGAATCGCCGCCGCAAGCCGATCGAATCTACAAGTAGTTCTTTCGACCTCGTTCCTATCTGCAACGGGAAAAAAGGAGCGGACGCCAACGGGTGAACTCTAAGGGACCAAGATGGCACCTTGAGAATCGTGACAGATCAATTTGAGGAGAAAGAGCAATGTCAGCAAACATTTCATTAATGGGAAATCTCGGCAGGACGCCGGAGACCCGCATCAGCGATAACGGAACGCTCATCGCTACGTTCCCGATGGCATCAAATTCCGTAAGAAATACGGCGGAAGGACAGATCAAGAAAACGAACTGGTTCCGCGTGACGGCCTTCGGAAAGCAGGCTGAGACACTCGCCCGATACCTCCGGAAAGGCAGCCGACTCTGCGTTCAGGGCCGCTTGACGTTTAGCCCGTGGCTCAACCGCAACGGTGAACCGCAGGTCAGCGCAGATGTCGTATTGCAGGAATTTCAGTTCGTGCCGGGCGGGCGTCGTGATGAGAATGGCGAGACCGTTGAATCAGCCGCGATCCCTCCAACCGAGGTTCAGGATGTCTCCGGCCAGTCGACCGCCGCAAACTAACGACGCAGTTTCAAACTCCCCCTACCATTCCTGGGCCGTCTTCGTTTTCGGGGCGGCCCGGGGCCTCCAGATTTGATGAGGCTATATGAAATATTCGGTTGAGCACAGCGCATATACTACCCGCGAGGAGGTCCGCAGCAATCCTCACAAGCTATTTGTGTTCGGCGATAACTTGCAGCGACGCGGGCTAGGCGGACAAGCCCGCGAAATGCGAGGCGAGCCGAACGCGATCGGCATTCCGACAAAGAAACGGCCCGCCAGAACGCCGGATTCGTATTTCACCGATGAGGAGTTTGACGACAATCGAGCAGCGATCGATCGGGCATTTCTCGAGATCGTTGAAAGGCTGCTCGCATCTGTTGGGCCAAGCATTCTGGTCATTCCGTCCGCCGGTCTCGGCACTGGTAGAGCCGAACTAGAGCAGCGTGCACCGCGAACCTTTGCCTATCTGGAGAAGAAACTCCGCGAGTTGGTAGATCCTTCCTAACCTAACGAATCTTCGTTCACATCATCAGCCTTCGTACTTAACACGAAAGGGGTCTTCCAGCTTGTTTTTGGTCGCTTTTTTTAATCAGGTGACTGGAAGCGACACCTTAACGAAGACGCTTTCCTGGCCAAAAGGATCAGTGCGGCCGGACAGGAGAAAAAATGGTAGGACAGCTAAATCTGAATCAGCTAAGAACATTCGCACCGCAATCGCCGATCCTGGTGTTTCGACCGGCGGATTCCGGGTCGCCGATGCAGGACTGGTGTCGTCATCTGGGTGAGAATGCTCTTTACCGCCGAGAGCTCGAGGAATTCGCGGTACTTGGCGATGTGGTAATTCGCATCGCCGATGAACTAGAACCCGAACCGATCGAACGAGTGAAGATCATGTCGCTCGAGTATGCGATCCGCACGCTCGGCAATGATGTAGACGGACGCGAATTCGTTCGCTGTGTGATGGCGATCTCGAGCCCGGACGCGAGCCAGTACGAGTACGAACAGATCGCGGCCTACTACTACCGAGAGATCCGTCGACGCGGCGCCCCGGAGGTGCTCACGGAAATGGGGCTGCTCGGGCTTCACATGGAATCAGTCACGAGCACGAACGCCGATCGTGAGATCGATTTTGTTGAGACCGAGATCGGCGAACAGAGGCTGACTGTTGCCGACCAGCGACGAAGCAAAGAAGCTGCGAAAAATAGAAGGCCGCTTCCAGCAGGTACCCCGAACTACGATGATGAGCTGGCTGCGGTTCTTCACCGTGTCGGACGCCATAAGGTGAGCCGGATGATCTACGACGATTTTGCCGACTATTTTCTCAACGATGATGGCAAAACGATCGAAGATCTCGATCAGGATTTTCTGACCTATGAAGCGTTGGAACAGTACGACGAGAACGGTATCGTCGGGTTCTCGATGAACAGTGGGCAACGCTCGGTTATCGTTTACGACTTCGAGGCCGAGGTCGATCCTACGTATCTTCCTGCGGACCTTCGCCCGCTTGCGACGCAGCTCGCGAAGATGTTTGTCGGACATTCCATTGGCGGTGCCGCCGCCCAGGATGCGAGACACTTCCTCGCTGCCGCCAACGTGCAGCGTCAAAACGATTTTGCCTACCCAAATGGCTGCGGTGTTGCGGGGAACAGCGTCCTGCCGGTTGCGTCTTACTCGCGCGATCCGATAAGCGACCGTGAGTTCAACGAATGGCTAGCAGCTGTGCTTGACGCGGTTTACGACCGGCGGACGGTTCGCTCCGTGCGTCGGATCCGGTCGTTCAAGAACGGGTCGTTTGAGTATATGAGTAGTCAGGAAGTGAATCCCGACTATGAGGAGATGCAATACGTCGCTGCTATCTTTCAGATACTGTGGTATCGACAGAAAGCCGACTTTCACCTCAGGAGTCTCCGCAACCCGGCTTATCATGATCTGTACGTTTCCATCCGAAAGACGACCGATACGGCCGAAGTGGCGGAGTTGAAAAAAGAGTCCTACTCGGATTTTAAGGCTAAGAATCGCCTCACCCTCAAGGAGTTTACGGCCCTGAACACCGTTGCGAAATCCCAGGAATCGCGTCTTGCGGATTTGATATCTCCGACTACACGAAGACTACTGCGAACGATCGCAACCGCTTCGCCGAACCGACTGCGGTTTCTGAAGTACTCGCTATACAACGATCGGGACGTTCAGAACCTGACCCGCCAGGAAAAGCAGCGATTGTGGAACTCCGTGCGGGCTCGAGAGGCTGAGCTTCAGTCGGAATCGCGTTCCATCAACCGGTCACTTCAGATAGAACTCTTCAAGACGAATGCGGTACAAACTTCACGCGTGAAGGTGAACCCCATCGCGGTTCATGCCGCATAAGAACAAACAAGCGGCGGTCAGCCAGATCGTCACGGCCAAGCCATCGGGATCGGCTGGTGCACTGTTCCACCTTGGTGCGAATGACACAGTGCACCGGCCGACGCATTCAGGCGAAGGCCGGGGGCTCGATTCTTGCCTAAATCAATATATCCAGGCGGACTGGAAAATAAATAGACCAAAAGGAGAAAAACAACCATGTCTACATCAGTATCGATACTCGGAAACACCGGAAGCGAAGTGACGCTTCGACAGACTCAGCACGGCACCGCAATGGCGACGTTTTCGATCGCGTCCAACTCGTTTCGCAACACCCCTGGAGGCAAAGAGAAGAAGACCGATTGGTACAACGTGACCGCGTTCGGGAAACTCGCGGAGAACCTGTCAAATACGGTCCGCAAGGGCACCCATCTTCTGGTTCGAGGGAGCCTTACGTTTAACCCGTGGCTGACCCGGAATAACGAGCCGCGTGTTTCCGCGGATGTCATTCTGAAGGACTTCGAGTTCGCGGGCAGTCGTGCGGATGAGCCGGTAGATGAGGACCAGATCGTCCCGGATGAGCCGTCGGAGAGCGGTGTTGATGTGGCTGCGCAGGCAGCCGCCGCTGCAGCAGGAGCTGCCGACGAGCCCTTCGTAAATCAGTTTTGATCTTGATCAAACTAGTAAGGGATGCCGGTCCTTGGCGTCCCTTGCTAGTCTCAGCCGAGGTGCAATTATGAGGGCCTACGAATCGCTGCCGACCGACAACTCAAGTACTTCCGCAGACACATATGCTCCGATCATTTCGATCTATGCGGACGGGTCTTGCCTTCGGAACGGAATGCCGGATTCGGCGTCGGGCACCGGCGCGGTTGTTATCGACCACAACCGCCGTGAGCTTCGACTTCAGGCTATCTATCTTGGTCCCGGAACGAACCAGCAGGCCGAGATCGCGGCCTGTACAAATGCTCTCCGCCTGCTGCAGCGGCCCTGTCGCATCGAGATATTTTCGGATTCGCGATACGTCATCGATACGATGGCGGGAAGGAATCGGATCAAGAGCAATCGGAGTCTGTGGGATGGTCTTATCCGTGCGTGCTATCGGCATCACGTAACCTGGAGATGGCTCCGAGGCCACTCCGGTGTAGTGTTTCAGGAGATCGCCGATCGCTTGTCGCGGGCGGCAGCGGACTTGCGATCGGGTCTGTCGGAGGACGAGCTTGAGATTGTTTCGAGACTGGTCAAAGTTGATTCTGATGAGACAGCGATCGGAGCCGTGGAACAGGAGCTCAGGCGCCTCGCCGCCGGCTATCAGTCACCAAGATTCGTAAATTGGGTTGACGATATAAATGTGAACTCGCATCGCCAGGAATTTGCCTTCACGCCCCCTTCCGCATTCTAGTTCGAGAGGACAGATTTAACCATTCTGCTTGAGCCAATTTCGGAAGCTCGAATCACGTTCGAAGAGCAGCTTTAGGGCATGCTCCAAAACGTCGCCGCTGGTTATCTCGGTCTTCATTCGAGCGGAAGCGAACTGCAGATAATCGTTCAATTTCTTCTCGGTCGTATCAAGTATCCGGCCGCTCACTTTTACATAGTTTTGCCTGTAGAGCTGAAGGATAGGAGCGTCGGCGTTTGTCTTTGTCGTGTTGGTTTGTTCTTGATCTAGGGACATATGTTTTTTGCTTACCTCGGTTTGTTTTTGCACCGTTTGATGCTGCCGAAGACGTAGATCAACCGGCGTGCCACGACGAGGCTGTTCAGCGCAGGGGAGCTGCCGATCTAGTGGAAAAACGAGCGGCTTGCGGCCGAAGAGCGGCTCGTATCTGATTTGAGCGAAAGGTGTGTCGGCTTGTACGACAGGATAGGAGCCTTTTTTCCGCCTGTTAGATTCATCATGCCGACTACAGGGGGCACTTGGGGCGTTAGATTCTAACCAACCGTTGCGTGCACCCGTTAGACATCGTATGGAACGGAGATTGCTCCTTCGCCGTGTGATAGATCTCTAACCATTTCAACTCAAAGGACTGAATACAGCGGAGGGGAATGCGGCGTCGCGAGAGAGAAAAGATAATTGAGAAAACTCAGAACTTCTCCCGTCTCGAAGTCGGCGGTCCCTTATATTTTCGGCCGTACGAGGTCGACGACAAGAAGATCGAAGAGATATCGAAATTCACCGGCAAGAAAAAGTCCGCTATTGCCCAAAAGCTTGTTCACCTAGCACTTGCCGGCAAGGAACTAAAATTCAGCCAAAATGGAGTTGAAGAAAAGGTCGACTGGCTTATAAGAAACACCAGACAAACCGGGGCGGTCGAGGAGACCATAGCCGCGAAGCTGCACGACCTCTCAGAACGGCTCGAAAGAATAGAAACCTCAGCGGAAGTTCTAAGCAATAGTTCAGAGTCTTCCATGGCTGTTACAGCGGAGATCTTCTGCATGAGCAGCATCGCAATCTCCTCGTTGAATCAGATCTTCACCAAGTTGTTGGAATTTCTGTCACCCGTTGAAGTTGAGCGAAAGTACAGCGTCGATGTTGCCAACCGGGTCATGGCGGCGTTGATCGAACACTCTGTTGAAGAGCTGAGAAGCTGCTCTGCTTACCACGATCTCGAAGCCGCGAACAGCTTGCCGGACGAGCTCTACATCTTTTCCAAGCTTGAGCGGCTGGAACCCGGGATGGACAAGCCGAGATCCGGTGCAGCCAGCGGTGAGAAACCGGAGAGCCGCGAGTGAGAATCATCGCCAGCATACAGTCGAAACGCGGCAGTTCGCGCGGACTCGTTCACTACCTCTCTCACAGCAAGATCGACCCGGATAACGAACCGGAACGAGGACGCGAATTATTCAACCGCTTCGGCGATTCTCTGGATGTAAAAAGCGCAAATAATTATCTCAAGACAGACGTCTCTCGGAGCCGGCCATCCAATGAAGAACTTCATCACCTTGTCCTTTCATTCCGGCCGGAAGATTTCGAACGATTAGGAACACGCGATCGAAACCGCCGGCGGAGCCTGAAACAGATCACTCGTGCCGCCATGAATCGCCTGGAAAGATCCGTGAATACTGATCGACTTGCCTGGACTGCGGCCGTGCATCTGAACACCGGTAATCCGCACGTTCATATCGCGATCCAGAAGCAATACTTCAACGTGGATCTGGAGAAGAGAATCCTCGCGAAGATCCCTCGCGACGCGATTCCGCATTATCGGCACCAGGGTGGAAAGGAAAAGGAGTTTTCCCCGGGACTATTGATCGTGGCCGCCGCAGAAAAAATGGACGAGATAATCCACCGCAATCTTGAGCGCGATAAAGGACGAAAAAAACCAGTCAGGTCTGTCCGGGAGAAGTCAGGCACTACGTCTCCCCGTGAACGCGATGCAGAGATCCTGCGGAAAGAGCTGCTGCAAAAGTCTGCTTTGAAGGCATGCGAGAAAAGGATCGGAGCCCTCATCGAACGCGGGCACAAAATGCGATTCATGGTCTTCGATCCAGTAACGGGAACGAAGTGTCGCATGTCGCTCGAAGAACTTAACCGGCGAGCTGAGATCAAAGAACCGACCCGTATGATAGATCACGAATCGGACTCGGCAGCCGGTCGGCGCATCCGCACCATTCTCCTCAAACTAACGGCCCGGGAAGAATCCAAACGACAAGCTCTTGAAGATAGGTGTAAAGCGATAAACCGCGACGCAAACGCCATCAGGTCTGCGTGTCGGAAACAAGACAAGAAACTTCCAACCCCCGCGCTCACGAAGGATGAACTTGATCGACTACAAAAACAATCTCTCGATTCGGACGACATACGCACATTCGGGTATCTGGAACGAGTACGGAGTGAGTTGAGCGCTTCGAGAAGGATCCCCGGGCGCGACGAACAAGATCTGCAGGAGCTATCGGCTCTCGCTACTATCCACGATCTACGATCCAAACACTACCAGAACCGGTTTCAGAGACATTCGGAGCATCGCTATACAAGAAAGGTCGAATTGAATGGTACGAGCCTGTCACTCTTCGAACTGGACAAGAGTCTTGGACGGCCTTCAATTCCTTCAACCCTTTCCGAGAAGGTCAGATCCGCATTTGGACTGCAAAACAGCGAAATTGACGCGGACGCCAAAACTTCCGAACTCAGGAGTCAGGTTCTCAGCAAACTGAATGAGGAGGATCGCAAGCTTTCTAAGCGACAATCACTGGAGCAGAAGAAGGCAAAACTACTCAGGTCCGCTCTGTCTGACTCAAAGTTGACAGTAAACCTCGACTACGGCAATTCGAGAATACCCGGCACGTACATGAAAGACATGGAATCGCTTTCTTTCAGACAAAAAAACGTCGAGCATTTCGAGCAAAGTTGGGAAATGCAGAGGTCGCTCATTCAGCGAGCTTCGCTGACCTCTTTGATCGGTCGCGAGATACTCAAAGGCCGATCCGCAACCGAAGCGGAACAATTCCTTGAAGACCACAAAGCGAAAACCATCGCGGGCCGGGCCTTCGCACGCGAGATCGTAAGCCGTATCCAACTCGATGAAGCGAAGTCTGAACTGCGGCGGTATTCGAAGTTCAGAGCACTCCATAAGTTCGAGGTCGCCGACCCGAAAACCGGCAAGAGCGAGTTCGTTAGTTTAAGGGAGGTCGAGATAGGTCGTTCCGGTTCACTTTTGAACCAAACGGTCGATTATTTGACCGAGGGCCCGAATCGAAGGCAACTCCGTGCGATCGTCAAAGATGCCGCGAAAGAAATGGAAAAAAATCTCAAGGCTGAAGTGAGGGCCGCAAAAGCGATTCTTGACAGCTCTTCTAAAGCTGCCTCGGAATACAAAGAGTTGGAGTTCTTCGGATTGCGAACCGTTCAGACGCACGAGCCGCTCTTCGCTATATCCGAGCGAGAAATGATCGAACGCCGCATTCGCCACAGCACTGATCGTGCAGAAGTGCGAAGGCTTGAAAGGGTTCTCGCTGGAAGCCACGAGGGTACTGAGTCTCTGACGAAAATTCTCGAAGGATTTGAGACCCCGGTTCATAAAGGTGAACGAGATGTAAGCCAGCTAAATATTGAGCGAAGCGACAAGGCGCGAGACGAAGGAACTGTTGTGGATCGCCAAGCCGCTGTTGCGATCCAGCGAGGACGTGAACCACGAGGATTGTCTAGATAGTTGCGTGTCCGGCATCGGGAATAGAACTTGCATCCGACCGGGGCGGAGCCGGATCTCGAATGGAGTCGAGGAATCAAAACGAAGTCATTGTGCAGGGACTGAACAGTAGATCCGTCGATCTGAAAACGCGCTCGCTTGATCTTGAAAAGATTCGAACTCCGGAGCTATCGCTTCTATCACCCAAACGTGACGAAATTGCTTCTCCCGGCGTCGGTCGGGAAGAGATCCTTGTCGCGTATGCCGACCGGCTGCGAAATAGTTACAGGCAAAATGAGAATGGCTTTCGCGACGGACTGGCGATGCTAGCTGAGACGATCGATCGAGGTCAGGCTATTGCGATCTTCTGCTCCTGCCGCGGTGGAGAGATGTGCCACGCCGACGTCGTTAAAATGGCGATCGAAAAAGTCGGGGTGTACCTAAAAGAGCGCCAGTCAGCCAGCATGGCGCCGGCCATGGAAAGTGCTCAACGACCTCAACCGGCACTCGCAGGAAATATTCGAACGGAGCGAGCCATTACCGAGATACTTAGCTACAGCGAAAACGACCGACTTTTGGCTCGGATCGACGACACGGACGGTCGTAGCCGCAGCGAACATTCTGAGTACTTAAATCAGTTTTCGCAGTTCGCACGCGAAGCTTATGAGCAGGGTGCGACCACAAGAGACGGAATCCTGGTACTTCCAACTGACCAGCCCGCTCTCGCGAAACCTCTTGCCATTTCTACAAATGAGCACGCAGTGAAGCGGCTCACAAGGATCCTGGGAGATGAAAAGCGGGCCGCCGAACTTGCTCCGGAAGTAATCGAAGCGGGTCATAAGATCGCAGGTTTTACGCCTGACCGCGAGACGACGCTAAAGGTCTTCTCTTCGATCTACGAATCACTCGAAGGGAAATACGACTTTCTCCCCAATGATCAACCGGCTGAAAGAAGTGAATCCTCGAGTGAGCGATTTAACCGCAATCTGCAGAGCATTACCCGACTAGCAGGAGAAATGAGTGAACTCGAACCCGCCGACGGCCTTGCCGCTGGGGCCGGTGTCAACGACGATCCTCGCGATGAAGTTGAGTATTCGTACGAAAGCAAAGAGGGGCCTCCAGCTATTCCCCAGGCCGCTGACGGTGAAAAGGTGTCATCCCTCTTAGGAATTGGTTATGAGCGAATTGATCTACGAGAGCCACTGATCTCAAAACTGATCGCGCAGACCAGTGCCGACGAACGCGAGCGGTGGTTCAACGACCGTTTTCAGAGGATCGACCGAGACTTGGAGCGTGGCGTGCCGATAAGTGAGATCCTACAAAGATTCCGGAAGACGGTCTACCAAACGTCGATGCACGATCCGGCAAACGCTCGTGAGGCTCTCGCCGATCTGAAGATCGCATCCGCATATGTGGATCACCAGCTCATGCACCCCGAGTCAAGGCTGCGTCATGAGAACGAGAGGTATCGGAATTACGCCTCAATGCTTGAGAGCGCGAGCACGCGAAGCGAGGTCATCAGCGCGGCTTCAGCGATACGCCTGGAAAATGCCAAGGACGGTCTTGCGTGGACGAATGGTGAAATGGATGGACTGCGTCCTTTGACGGCGAGGGAAATGCAATTCCTGTTTACCGAAGTATCGCCGCGACATTACACCTCGGAGATGACGGTTTCCCGTCTCGCCTACTCACACGCGGGTGTAAGTCGGAATGCGACCACGAACGCACTCATGCGAGACGAAATACCTCCAAGTCCGGAGGCCAGAACCTTGATCGACAGCTTGGAGTCTCGTTTGGAGCGACGATACGAAAAAGACTCGATCTCCGCTACGAAGCATTTTCTTGAAAGTCTCCGGACGCCCGATCACGAATTGCGGTACAGGAATTCCTTCGACCACTCGGAGGTCTATCGAAAGCTTCCTCCTGCGGAGAAAGACTTTGTTTACAATCGGGCGGTCCAACAAAAAGAGTATCTACAAGATGCAGCAGCGGTTCGCCAGAGTATAAAGCGGGACCTGATCGAACTTCTCTCCGGTAGGCCGATATCTTTCAATGACGATCTGGCTGCGCAAACAAGTCGTGTGATCGAACTGCATCTAGGCAAGAGCGACTTTCCGATCGACCGCGATAAGGTTGCAGCATTGGGACATGAGGTAGGCGAAAGGATCAGAAGGGAAATTCAATCGCAAGAGCGGAGCGTGAATTCGCGAGCGGTCCAACGTGCCAATATGAACGGCTTTGACAATGGTTCACCCCACAACGAAAAGGACCCGTTGGTTCGCCAGCCGATCAAAGAACGTTCGTTTGAACAAACTTATAGCCGATAAGATCTAGGGGCAAAAGGTGTCTAAGATGTCCACTCTTCCAAATTCCATGCTCGTTCGAAAGTGTTCTCGCCGGCATCGACGATCGGATTGAAGAATTCGCGGAGGCGTTCAGCGGTCTCCTTTAGATCCCGGGAATCATCTAATCCGGCGGTGCGAAGAAATGCTCTCCACTGGGTCCGCTTTGAATCGTTGGCAGCGAATTCGTCGGTAAGTCCCAAGGGCACGCTCTGTGGAAATGCAGTCCCGCGTCGATCAAAAGTTGCCAATATCGCCCGTTGCAGAAGCGGTCCTTCGAACTCGAATGAGTCGATCAGAAGGCGTAGATCCCAGAAGTCTTTCATCCGGCTGTTCGCGATCCCAAGTTTCACGATGGCTTCAAACTTTTCGGCCACTACGGTCTCTTTAGGATATGCGAGGAGTTCGGGGGCTGGGAGGTCAAGGAGCGTGGGAACGACGATCGTCTCCGCAGCAGGGGTGACAGCATCCCCGAACCCGACATCGACTTGAACGCCAATTCTTGCTCGATCGAGGAGTGCCGTGAATTTAGCTCTCAGACCCGGATAGGCAGCCTGTGCCCGTATTTCTTCAATCCGTACCGTTCCAGGCTCGAATGTCAGACCGTCAGGGCAGTCGATCCCGCATATCTCTGAGACTTTGTCTCTAAGATCCTCTATATCGCTCGAACCGAATCCTAGCAGGTCAACATCGCGGGTCGGTCGGTGGGGTTCGTCGAACCAGAAATTCATCCGCGATGCGCCCTTTAGGTAGAAGCTCTCTCGATAAGCAGAAACACTCAGTCGATAAAGCCATCTTTCATTCGCATAGCGGCCAAGCACCAGATTGAATTCTTCTCCGCTCGCTTTTGCAATGTTGTAAAGCCTTTGGCGGACCGAAGCGGCAATATTCTTCTTTTCTTCGGTCATAGCAGCGACTCAAGGTAAGGCCGTATGACGTTCGACACGCGGCAGACCTTCGCATAGTGCCATAGCTCGTCCATCGTAACCTTCTTCTGGCTCCATCCATCCCGAAGGGCCTCCATTGCGACGTCGAGACCGATCTTGTTTCGATATTTGAAGCAGTCCGCAATGGTCTTGGCAGGGTTGTAAACCTTCACGCTTCCGCCGTCTATCTTGTGCATGTCGATCCCGGCCGTGAATGAGGGGCCGGAAAAGCGCAGTACTCGCAGCGGAACGAACTCGACAGACGGTCTTCGTGACATGCCTTCGATCGCGATCCATATCTCGAATGGATTTTGGGTGGTCAGATCGTGGAAACGCAGGGCCGAAAGAAGGCAGATCACTGCGTTCGGCGCGACCTTGGCGATCTCAGCAAGATTCTGTTTTTCATCGAATTCCGCATTGGCGGGCGAATAAAGGCCGCGACCGACTCGTACGAGTTTTCCTTCGTCCACTAGTCGCGAGATCAGTGTCCGAGCGCCTTTGATGTTGGCGAGATCCATCGGTCGAATCAGCTTCTTTTTCTCGGCGTATCGCAGTATCCTGTCCTGGTTCGTTAGCCTGCTCACAGAAAAGATGTTACACAATGTCAATAGATATTAGCAAGTATTGACATAAAGTAACACCAGGAAAACGGTACCGAAAGACCCGATTTCAGTTCACAAAAACCTCCCAAAATTCCCAAGAGCAGCCGTATTTACCGGTTTTCGTCGCTCGCCCCCCGATATCCGTGTCTCACTTCTCCGAGCGAGAGGGGAATGCTGGTCGAGCGACCAGATTGTCGGCCGTCTGTTGCCGGCTTAGTAGATCGATCGGTTCCTGCTCGATAAGGCCAAGTACGCCAAGGTCCTTTAGCGTTGGATCAGTAACAACCTGATCGACCTGATCCAGCGGAAGGGCGCCGCCCTTCCAGCGACGGGCGGCCTTAGGTGTCACAGACAGAAACCAGGTGACTGCTTCTTCGCGCTGCTTGCCAGTGGGGATCGCCCAAAGCGTGAAGTGATGATGGTCGATTCGCGAATAGAAGTAGTAATAACTGCGGTGAGTGAGAGCCCTGCCGTCGATCGAAAACTCTCGCGGTTTCTTTTCCCAGACAATCCCCTCCAAGCTTTTAAGAGTTGCCGGAAAGCCTCCCCGCTTCTCGTGATAGCGGAGAAGATCGCGCATCATCATACTCGCCGCGTCCATCGGAAGATCTTGAGCCTTTTCGTTCTCAGCCGCCCACAATGAATAAATGTAAACACCGACCACGAGCAGGAGTACCAGGGGCGTCAAGACGATCGACATTTTGAGACGGTTAAACATATTAATGGGCGTCAGACCATGCTGCGGCTATGTGCCAGGACGGCGAGATCACGCTGCTCGTGCCATCTGACGCGAACCTGCTCGGGCAGACCATTGAGAGCGGCACCCCTCGTTTGGCAAGACTGCGTGAGCCGACTAGCATCAAAAAGTGACTGGTCATTCAATGAATCATCCACCGCTCCCGAAACTACATCATCGACGGGGCGTGCCGAGGGGCTGCTGCTAGTCGAGCTGGCCGGGTCAATGCTTTTGGTCGCAGGTTTCATCAACTGAAATGCCGGGTCGATATCGCCAAGATTCGCAGGCCTCGGCCTTCCATACAGAGGCGCGGCGAACTTCGCGGATGTGACAGCAAGAGCCGGATAAGCGGCACGGATCGGCGGAGCGGTATCCGTCACGATCAGAACCTCGTTAAAGGGGGCAATCTGCCGGATCTCGGCGCCGTGCATAAGTGAGCGTCTTTGCTCGGCATAACGGATGTTGTCATTCTTCGTTCCGGGATAGTCCTGATAGGTCTTGGAGAAGATCGTCGTGTCGCCCAACTGTTTCGACGCATATTCGGCCGTCACATCGTCTAGACCCGGGAGGAATATTTTTGTCATCACCGTGCCTAGGATCGCATTTGCCTGTTCCTTGCCGTATTGATCGTACATTTGCGGTAGATCCTGGTATCCGAGTCCCAGACCTACACCGCGCCCGCGGCCGATCCCGGATATCCGTTTTACTTCAGCTACGTTCAATTGATACGCCTCATCGATCAGAACAAAACATGGATGCTCGGGCTCGTTAACGCCATCGAGACGCATTTCCATCACGGCCTGGCCAAGAAACGTGGAGATGAGTTCCTTGTACATGTCCGCGGCTCCTTCTGAGACAACCAGGTAGATCGCGGTCCCGGGATCTCTGAGCATCCGGAAATCGATCAGGCGACAGCCTCGAGCTGCTTCCATATCGTTTGGCACCGCGGTCACCATCCGAGCGGGAGTCAAGGTGAACGGACGCAGCTTGTTGTACAAGCCGATAAGGATCGAGCCGCGGGTTTGATAAGGAGCTTGCCGAAAAGCGAGATACGCCTGCTTGGCGTATAGGCTCGGCGAGACCTTCATTGCTCGTCCGAATGCGTCGTTGTCCTCTTCATCGAGGGACAGCAAAAAGTCTGCAGCGAATGCGGGAATCGCTTTGTCGCGGTAGACCTCCGCGATATGAAGCAGGATAGCGGTAAGAGCGATCTGTTCCGCATCGCCCCAAAAGGGATCTGCGTTCGTTTTTCGCCGGTTTTCAACACCCAGCATCATCCCGGCGACCTGACATGCGAAGGCGGGATCATTCCGGCAGTCAGGTACGAAGTTCCAGCGGTCGCTTCTCGCGGGATCGTTGAGATCAAGCCTGAATACACGCCGGGCGGCATTGCCGGTCTGCTCGCACAGCTCACCCTTCGGGTCGTAAACCAGGCACGACGATCGTTTCAGAACCGCTCGAAGCATCGATATGAAGAATGTCTTGGACTTGCCCGAACCGGTCGGCCCGAACATCGCAAAGTGCCGAAGCCATTGTTCCTTTGGAAGAAATAGCTCGCGCCCCCCGAACACTTGAGCAACGGGAAGCGCGTTTTTTGGAATGGGCTTACCCTTGATCCGGTTCAATAGGCCGACCCTGACAAGGTCGGCGACTTGCGCCCATCGTGCCGAGCCATGCGAGGTGCTCATCTGCCTGGTCCGATAGTCCCATGTCAGCGAATAGGCATCTATCAACGCCCCGGCGAGGCAGATCAATGCCATCATCCAGAAGACCAGCGTTATCAGGCCCGAAACCCCAAGAAGCCATCCGGCAAGAAGCGAAAGAAGGGCGCCAATGATGCCAAGAGCACAGAAGAATACTGCACGCCCAAGGTCCGCCGTCCACGCCCAAAACGCCTGGTAGGCCGGGAGGTACTGTTCATTCGCCTTCCTCGGAATGCCGTACGATGCATCGAATTGTTCGATATTCTTGCGGAGACGCATACCCCTTTTATCTCTGTGATCTCAGCCAGTCGCTCTGCTCGCGAAGAGCAGTTTTAGTGTTTTCGTCCATCGCCAGAACATCCCCATGCCATTGTTCGATCGTCCATCCCAGCCCGACGATTCGATCCGGACTGCTGAACGGGTTCGGGATCTGAACGGCTCGATCAGGCGACGAGCGGAAGTACGTGATCGTGCCTGAACTCGACGCAGGAAGCGGAAATCGAAGCAGGAGAGAATAGGACCGTTCTGGTCGTACGGGCGTCGACAGAATTTCAAAACGCAGAGGTGCTGCCTGATAACGCAATCGATACCGGCTCACATCCGAGATCGCTATGCCTTGTTCGATACTGATCCCGGGAGGCAAAAGGTTTCGACGGTGCAGGCTGTTCAGAACGACTTCGGGCGTAGATGGGACGGCTCGTTTTTCAGCGTATTCGGCGAATACTGTCAGAGAGACTGCCATGCCAAGGGCGGCGGCTTCACGCAGACAAATGGTTGACTCATATACGTCGCCGTAGAAAATTTCTGATCGGGGTTCGAGACTCCCGGTCCCTGCAGTAGTGAGTTTTTCCGTTTGAGGGAGCTCAACGAACATGAGCTGCGCCGCCGAATCGTTTGGGAGAAGCGTTCGTATACAAGCAAATCCTCCGACCATCACGACAACAAGGATCGACACGCCAACGCTCGGCGAAGAGAATGATCTCGTTACGCGATCGCGAAAGCCTTTCCATCGTGCGCTAAATGTAACAGCGGCGCCTTGTCTGTTCATTGATCTCATCCTCATGTTTCACCTCGTCGGTAAGACTCCAGCGCCGAGCCCACAACGGGTCTCGGGCAGAGAGCCACGTGTCTACTTCAGGCTGAAACGCATCTGCCATCATCATCAGGTAGTCGAGCTGCAATCTCAGAAGTTCCTGCGCCTCCGAAGCCTTCACGAAATAACAGAAGATACGCAGAAGCGTTTCCTCGTGTAGATCCTCGACACAGTCCCGGATGAATGCCGCAACCACATCGAGCGACTCACGCAGACTCGGATGATCCTCAAGCCCGGCTATACCCCGGACCGCGTCCAGGAGCTTTATCGCCAACGCAAGTTGCGCAGAGGTCGCAGTCGGGTTTCTCGCCGCAAGTATTTCGAGTTCGTTAACAAGTGACGGGGTCTTAAACCGGCTATAAATATGACGTGATATAAATGGGGAGCTCAGCTTATGTCTTAGATCGTTCGACGTAGTGACAACGATCGGTCTTGCATGCCAATCGGGAACGCCGATACAACCATTCTCGAAGCGCGGAATATAGATGAGACCACGCTCAAGCGGCATCAGCAGCGAATCCTCGATCGCCGGTCCGAACTTGTCGCTTTCATCGAGAAGGAGAATCGGCGGCGCAAAATCAGAACCTACGCGAGCCGCATTTGCCGCGAGATCATAAGCTGTGCCAACTTCTCCGAGAACAAGAAATTCGCGTTTCCATTTGCCGCGGCGTGCTTTTTCGAGAAAGACCTCTCGTTCGTCTTCGGCCAGCCCCTTGGCTAGAAGCAGATTCTCGTTCATCCAGTTGTTCTGTTCCTCACGATCCCAGTCATATAGGATCTCCTCCTGCTTTAGTCCGTCTCGGCCGGCGACAATACACATCGTCAGATTGCAGGCGATGGCGACGGCTTCGGGAAAAGCGGTCTTGCCGCTTCCGCGCGTTCCTGAGATCAACCACGGACGGCCGGACTTCAGCGCTTCGCAGAAGTCAGAGAAGTTCCTGTTATCGGGGACGTAGCCCTGCTTGCATATCAGTTCGAAGAGTTCCCCTTTTTGCCCGGAAAGTACCAGGCGTCTCGGATCGATCTGTGGGCGTGTCTGATCGTGCGGGATCATATGCTTCAAATTCTGCCTAGCGGCTTAGGTTGGCGTCGATTACCTGTTCCGCAATTCGCCGAAACTCCGGTGTCATTCTTGGAAGAGCGGCTCGCAGTTTGTCCGGGGAACCCTCGCTAAAGAGGTCGGCAAGTTCCTCATCCGAAAGACCGCTCGCCGAAGGGGCAGTTGGCTGGGTCGCGTTCGAAGAGCTGCTGGAAGGCAGATCCGTGATCTGAACAAATCCCATCGACCCGGCATCGACCTGGACAAAGCTGTCCGAATCAACTCTCGAGGAACCCGAAATGTCCGTACCGGCTCGGCGCATCGAGTCGGAAAGGATGACCGTTCC
This sequence comes from Pyrinomonadaceae bacterium, assembly GCA_050246275.1. Taxonomy (GTDB): domain Bacteria; phylum Acidobacteriota; class Blastocatellia; order Pyrinomonadales; family Pyrinomonadaceae; genus OLB17. Next base: position 1,379,769 of record JBFWWI010000001.1, on the reverse strand, counting down.
ACCGGTTCGCCAACTGCCGATCGAACCAATGATCGAAGAACCGGTTTCCCGAAGTCCGCGGAGCAAGCGAGACCAAGTGCTCGCGAGTTTCCTTTTACGGCCGGTGATCCCCGACGCTCCATCGCGTCCCAAAAGCTCACCGCTGACTTTCACCAGTTCTCCGGAAGCGGGATCGATCAGGCCCGTCACGGTCACGAACGCTCTCGTTGATTCGGACCCGCGCAGCGTGCCGACCAGGACCGTTCCGGCGGGATAGGAGTGTTCCTTTCCATCGATCGCTCTAGTCAGCTCCATCCGGATGAAGCCGCCCGAGTTTCGAAACGAATAGAGGGCACTTAAGAGGCGAACGGGGACCAGGGTTCCAAATGGAATACTTCCAGGTTGCGTACCCGGTGTTGGAACATCTTGAGACCGGCGAATTTCCGTGTCTCTCGTTTGCGCGATGACCGCCTTCTTTTCTATACCGAAGAAAAGTGATCGTCCCGCCGAGACCTGCGCTTGTGAGTTTCTTAGCTCTGATAGCGATGCGCCGGTTGCATTCGACGGAGCTTGATCTGGCTCAGTTTGTGTCTTTTCTACGCCTACGTCGTTGTGCGACTTTAGCGTTGAATATTGATTCCTAGTTTCACGCAAAGCCGGAACGTCGCTCGATATTGGACCGCCGGGGACGACATTTTCCAACTCGGTCGAGGGTTGGTTAGGGATCTCCGAAACCGCAGTTTCGTTTTCCGCGGGAGCGGTTGGCGAGTTTGCGGAGGGCTCCCTTGCGGCAACCATGCTCAAGGCCATCCGTAGCTTCTCGTCCTCGGATATCGCTGCCGGCGTATCGCCTTTTGCAGTTCGATTTACGGGTTGGGGCTTTTCCATCGCAAAGATACCCATCCCAAAGAACCACGAAATGGTCAGGAAGAGCAGGATAAAGAAAACCAGGAGACATGCGATAGCCTTGACGGCACGTCTCTTCGAAGTCTTCGACGGCGGTGGATGCTCGATCTTCTCATCCAGTTCGTCGTCAAGTTCGTCATCAAGTTCCTCACCTCGGTCTTCAAATCCAGCCAATATATCGGCGGTTGGCCTAAAGAGTTTTTCCCGTTCACTTTCGTCCTCCACTCCGGGCAGAGCGGTCGGGATATCGAGCGTACTGGTGTTCGATGTAGACATACTGTTACTCCTTTCCGGTTTCGGCCGAAGACAATGGAAGCGTGACAGGGGCATCGGCAGCCTCTCGATGGGAGACCAGTACGCGAATGTTCTGATTACTTCCAAGAATGGGACCTCGGTAGACGAGGGCGTAGTATACGGTTGCCCCCGGTTGGACAAGCCCTTCGAGGCTCGTCGATTCGACGTACCGCCTCTCGACGCGCTCCATCTGTAGGCTGTTTCCCTTATCGTCGGAGGTTTGAACCTGGATCTCGGGTGATCCGGGAAGCAACCGGAGATTTTCCGTAGTCCCGTTGCGGACGGCGATGACGACGAGTCTTAACTCGGCATCGACTTCCGTGACCTTTGTGACGGCGAGTTCGATACCTGCCGACTGTTTCGACCACGTGCCAAGGTTTTTCTTCGGATCTCTTATAGAGTCCGCCAGCCTTTTGTTCGCGAGCAGAGATATCTCCTGATCCGAAGCGGCCACTGTTTTTCTACCCGAAGACTGTTTACGGGCTCCGCCCGCCTTCACCTCGACGATCGCCGATTGATGACGCAGTACCGGGTTTTCGTCCGACAGTGTTGGTTGAGCATCATTGTCATCGGGACCGCGATTTCCTTGCATGAGTTTCGACGTAGCTTTTGAGGTCGGTCCAGGCGGCATCTTCACATCCTCGCCGAGGTCGAAAGCTAATCCCGCGGTCCTTCTGGCTGCTATCACATCGTCACGGTTGTACCGGATCACGCAGCGATGTGCATTCTTCCTGATGTCGTTCACCGGCACGAGTTCAAGAATGAGAACGAGGCCTGAACGCATTTGGAGACTTATCGCCGTTGAAGGAGATGATCCATCTCGCGCCGGCAGGAAAGATTCGCCCGGATAGATCGTGATCGAGCGGTCGCTTTCCTTTGTTGGTGACTGAAAGATCGACGCGAGTTTCGGATTTCCTTCGTGGATGTAATAGATGCCGTCCGAGGCCGGAAACTCGACGATCGACACCGCATTCTGAGCGAGTCCGAGGCGAATAACTGTTGGCTGCTTTGGATTGACGGTAACGCTCGCCTCACCCGATAGAAAGTCGGGGACCGCTGTGTTGACTACTGAAACAGAGGTGGCAGCGTTGCTTGCCGGCACCGGCAAACTCACGCTGTCCGGTTGTTGCGGCGTTTTTGGCGGGCGTGGCTTTGACCTTGCCGCCGAAATGTTGTTGTTCCGTTTCGGCTTACCGCTTCTTTGCTGGCCGCTTATGTCGCGGGCCGCAATGCCCAAGATCGCCATGGCTACCAGAACGCCGAACGTAATGATCGGCTTTTGCCTGAACTTCATAACTTTAATGATGTTTCTATTCATATTTGTACTCATTTGTTCATTGAAATTGATCTACTCTTTCGGCTTCGCATCGACTTCATCGTTTTGTGCTGCAGCTACATCAGGGTCGGAAGACTTGGGGCCGGAAGACTCAGGGTCGGCGACGAGGACGATCGGAGAAACTGTTTTCCCGTTGACCGGCTCAACTCTGAAGCGGAGGATCGAGAAACCAGTTCGCAGATTGCTGTCGTTGCGAGCCGGCGAGGTCGGGCTGTCCTTTAGAAGAAACTTGCACTTCAACTGCATGGACTCTTCGACATCCTGGCCTCCGACCTTGCGTCGTATCCGTCGCGTGCCTATCGCCCGCAAGATATAGGGGTCACGCTCATCAACCGTCAGGTCCTGCAGTTCCCAGGAAGAGTTGAGGCTGTCAGCTTTCTCGGCCGCGAGCACTCCGTTCTGTTTGAGCCGCGCCGCCATTGCAAGCGAGAGATCAGGATCGACCATACGGAGCACTTTGTTTATCTGGCCTTCACGGGTGGCCTGCTCGACCTCGTAGAGTGCGGTCAAGAATTCTTTAGCGAGATACTTCTTATCCGTATCGCCGGGAATGTCCGGAGTGATGCTTACGTTCTCGGTCGATCCGTAGTCGCGGTTGTTGAGTTCTGTTACGCGGCCGCTCGCCTTGTCGATCACGATGCGGTCCGCCTTGCGGAACGCGAGAAAGAGGTTTATCCCAACGCTAAGCATCACAATGATGAGCAGGACCCACACGGCTCTGAAGAGGGAGCTTATCGTTATGATGTCTTGGGGATCACGTGCGAGGTAGACCGTATCGTTCGCCATTTCGGTGTCCGTCCGATCGCTTTCAGTGTCTATTTCGGTGTTTATAAGACTGGTGTTCATAAATGTGGAGCTAATTGCTTCGTCGCATCGATATCGCAAAAGTGATGCCAGAGCCAGAAAGCGATAAAAGTAGGATCAGTGAATTCCACGCTGAAGCGTTCGTGGTTCAAAACTGTTCCGCTTCGGTTCAGAAATTTGCCGGTTGGTCGGGGAAGGCACCACGAGCATTTCGCCCGAGGGTCTATTGTTCAGAGTCGCGAAAGAAAGTGGTTCGTGCGCTCGCGGAAATGGCAGCCCGGCTATTTGGTGACACTATGACCGGACCCGGAGCAAGTGAGTCCTTTGTGCCGTCGACGATCAGGAGGCGCTTGCCGGATCTCGGATCATAGAAGACTTTCGGGAATTGCGGAAGACGTTCGCCGACGTCTTCTCGTGGCGCATCTGCTCTGACCACCGAAGCCGTATTTGCTTCTATCGGAGTAAGATCTCTTCGTCGCTGCAGTGCTTTGTACACGCCGAGGCCGCGACTGACGTAAGTTCTAGTCTCTGAATACGGCGGAACTCCACCCGGCGTACGCCGTTTCGAGGAGTTTATTTGTTTCTTCCCGGAACGAAGCGAGTAGCCGTTCAGATACGCGGAAACGGTTCCTTCGCCGGCATTGTAGGCAGCAAGAATGGAATCCATTCGACCGTCAAACATCTCCGATAGAACCCGTACATAACGAGCCGCGGCAAAGATCGACGATACCGGTTCGTAAGGATCCCTCAACCCGAAGCGAGCAGCTGTTGCGGGTATGAACTGCATCAGTCCCCGAGCGTTCTTCGGACTTGTCAGCCACGGCCTGAAACGGGTTTCGTTGTACGCGATCGTCCACAAGAGCAGCGGGTCTACTCCTTCCTTTTTTGCCGCCGCGGCGATCGACTTTTCAAAGTAAGCGGCGCGGGCCATGACATCGAGTTTTGCGAACTCACGACGACTGAGTTGCTGGTTGCCTTGAGCGGGACTGAGACCGGCAAAGGCGCTTAGCCCGAGGACGAGAGTTCCACAAAGATTCAATATTCGGGTATTCATGCGGCGTATCTTCGCAACGCCTGTGCCAACTTGTGTCGATCGACTCGCGGCACAGACGTTGCAGAGGACGCGAAGATCATGGGCACGTTTCCAAGAAGTCGAAGCGAACCCGATCTTTAATAAGCGAGGACATGAAGAATGAAAACTATTTTGCGAAAGATCAGATCGTCGGCGCCGATCATGGCGACGATCACGATAAGCCTGCTGCTATCCGGGAACCTTTTTGGACAGGGGCCGATCTTTACCGGTGACGCCGGCAATCTCTCGAACATCATCCGCGAAGCGCTAAAGCTGATGGCGATCATCCTGTTCTGCCTTGGAGCAGTAGGGTTGGCCTGGGGGATCTACAACAAGATGACGGGCAAGGAGTGGTCGAACCAGGCCCTCGGCTCTCTTCTTTCATTCGCGTTCGGAACCATCGTCGCGGTTTTCTGGCAGCTGGCACAGGGGCGTGCCGTAGGCGTCGATACGAATTTCTAACCGATGAGAAAAAGAGCGACCCGACCAAATGTATTTCGTGACCTAAAGCGATTCGGCGTGTACTCCACCGACTGGAAGTACATTCTCGTCCCGACCGCGGTGATGTACGTGACGCCGTTCATCCTCGGTTTGTGGCTGTACTATATTCCGCTCGGTTTCCCGCTGGGAGTAGCCACATTTCTGATTCTGCTTGTGACCTTCAACGTTCTGCGTGCGAGCAAGCCGCGTTATTGGCTCAAACACAGACTCGACGCTGCATCCGATCGATGGGCAAGCTTCCGGCCTCCTCTGAACAAAGAATTTCAGAACTCGGACTGGATCACGAAACCAAAGTAAAAGGACAAAAGACAATGGACCCAGCAAATCTCAGCTACACATACATTCTCGCCGCCATCGGCAGCAGTCTCGTGTTCATCGGAGTCGGCCTTGCCATTGGTCGCCGAGCACTTCCTCTGGCAATTAGCTACTCGCGACGATCATCGAGTATCCCTTCAGGACCTCCACTCCCACCCTCTTCAAACCTGTCCGAAAGTGACGGAAGGCTTCTTCCGATAGAGGTTCTCGGTCTCGACGGCAACCTGATCCGCTATCGCGATGGGAGCTTCGGCAAGGCGTATGTCTTCGAGCCCGTCCCGACTCTCTACGACGATGGGCGACTGACCGAGCAGAGGATAGAGGATTTAAAGACGATCCTCCGATTCGATCGGCCGAAGGGGACGATCATCCAGTTTCGTTTCTCAAACAGGTCTGACGACGGCCGCGTGCTGAAGGATCACATCCGATCCCGCAATGACGAGAAAAGCGATCCTCTCGCTTCTTTGCTTCAGGCAACAAACCTATCGCTTTATGAACACGCGATCCTTTCGGGGAGCGTGATGACACAGGAGGCAAGCGTCTGGGTTCGGATCCCGGCTCGTGACGGACAGGACCGCAGCCTTCTCCGCGAGAGCTTTCCGTCGCTTGCACGCGAGATCAAGGAACGTGGAGTATTTCGCACACTTGTCCGTCCCGTACTGAAAACAAAAAATGCGTTAGCAGAAAGCTTTCTGGTCCGGGAGATCGACGCAGAGAAGAATTGTCGCGTGAAGGCACGTCGCACGTTTCAGGCTTTTGAAACGAATTTCCCAAAGGAGCTGAGACTTCGCGAGATGGACCGGCAGGAGGTCTTCAACGAGATGTTTCGGAGTCACCGTCGTGAGCCTTCTCCCGCCCCGACTCTTGCCGCGGACCGGCGTGTTGATCTTCGCCGATACCTGGCAAGCACGACAATTCAGCACTCTGATGAAGCATATGTTTCCCATAACGGAACCCCGGCAAGCCTGATCAGTTTGAAGACGCTGCCAAACGGATTTGTGACCGCCGATGTGATGCGCTATCTCACAGCCACGCGAGAGCTATCGTTTCCTCACGAGATCGTTGTCGACCTGATCACCACCGAAAAACAGAAGGCGAAGAAGGACCTTCAAAAGCGGATCGATCGTATCGACCGAAGTCGGAACACATGGTTTGGCTTCAAGAATCTCAAGAAGGATGCGGTGGTGATCAAAGCCGATCTTGAGAACCTGCTTGAACAGATCGAAGCGGATAATGAGGAAATCTGCGAGCTTAGGCTGAACGTTATCGTTTTTGCCGATAGATCGACTTCGGCCACCGGGTTACGGAGAAAGTCACAGGTTCTTGCCGACCGCTGTGATGCTCTCATTTCTGCGATCCGAAAAAAGACCGGTGCGGATGCCATTCGCGAAGATGCGGCTCGGCAGCGAGCGCTCTATCAAAGAATGCTCGCCGGCGAACTATCAGCAAAACCGACCGGCCAGGAACTTACTGAGACTTCCGATTCCGTGATCGCATTCGTTCCGACCGAGACATGCTGGCGCGGTAGCTCGCGGCCGCACAGCATTTTCAGCACGCCCAACGGCCAGATCTTCGGTCTCGACCTTTACGACCGCTCGCTGATCAAATCACCGACCGCCATCGTGACGGCAGCTTCCGGCGAAGGAAAGTCATTCCTTGCCACAATGCTGATCACCGACATCCGGGCTCACCGAGGGGACGTGAAGGTGAGGGTGATGGATTATCGATACTCGTTCAAGCCGATCTCACGCCTTTTTAATGGTCGGCACATCGAATTCACGGAGGCCGATCCAAGACCTATCAACATCTGGAACTATCCCGGGATCGAAGAAGGCCGGACGCCTACGAAGCGACAGCTTTCGATGGTGCTCACCGACATTCTCATCCTGAGCAAGACACCAAGATCCGACGCGATAACCAGTGCGGTGGCCGCGACCGTGATCGATGAGGTCTACAAGATGTCCACGGCGCGAAACGGTCCGGGCAGGCCGAAGTTTCAACCTACGCTGGGTCACTTTCTCGATCTGCTCAAGAGCTACCACTGGAGCCCGGCCGAGCAGCGGCACGCGGGCGAGCTCTATCTGAAACTCAACGTCTTCCGCAAAGACCCGTGGCTAAACGCACCGACGCATCCGGACTATGACACAGCTTCGATGTTCGATGTGTTCGAACTGTCGAGCATCAGCGGTCTCGATGAAAAGATCCGCGAAAGCGTCGGCTTTCGCATAAGCGCCCAAATAATGCAGGAGATCGGCGAGGAAGATGAGCAGAAACAAAAGACGCCAATACTTTTTGTGTGCGACGAGGTTCGCGAGATAAACAAGCACTTTCCGGCGATCCAGGAGCTGATCGCAGAGGCGTCGGTTACAGGACGCAAAGAAGGTCTCGTCACCCTCCTTTTCTCACAGGCGTACGAGCACTTTACGGGGACATCCGAGCGACCGAACGAGACGGGCATCGACCTTGTCAAAAACTCCGGGGTGAAGTTCATCGGCAAGCAGATCGGAGGATTCGAACGACTTGCCGATGACTGCGAACTCGCCAGGGAAACGATCGCTGCCGTTCGCGGGATCCGAAATCAATACGGCCGCTATACGCAGTGGGTGATGGTTATCGGGAGCGGCAGCGACAAGATCGTCCAGATGGCCGAAGTTCACCTTTCGCCCGTGATGCTGTGGGCGAACACGAACGACACGAACGAAGCGAACGCCAGGCGACTTGTCGAATCGCTTCGTCCCGATATCCCGCTTGCTTTCATAGTCACCTGGCTCGCAAGCAAATATCCACGCGGCCTCACAGCCGACGGACTGACCTCCATTCATGAGCGTGACTTACAGGAACTAATCGAGGTGAGAACAGATGAATAAGAAAAGATTCGGTTTTGGCAGACAGCTTTTGTTGAGTGCGGTGCTCTCATCGATCCTGCTTGGATTTGAAGTGCGGCCCGTACGGGCTCAGTGGACCGTCTTCGACCCAACGCAGTACACCTTACAGCTTGCAAAGAAGATCGAGGAGGCGGCCCGATGGATCGAGACGATCAATCACTACATCACGATGTATGAGAACGCGGTCAAGCAGTACCAGAAGATGGTCGAAGGCGTGACCAATCTTCGCGGGATCCTCGACAAAGTCGACGAGCAGATCATGCGGCATAAGCAGCTGATCACCACATATGCGACTCTCGGAAGGCTGATCCGCGGAACCTATGAACTGAAGCGGCGGATCGAGACAACCATCACGAGTCAGATCCATTCGGTCGTCAATATCTCACGCCGGCTTCGAAACGGGATCTTCGATATGGAAGCGAACAAGCGTGACCTCGACGACTTCTTAAGGCACTCGATCGGCCGGCGGGCTGATGCGCACTTCGTGAACCTACAGCGTCTGGCAAAACTCGATTCAGAGCTCGAACGAATGCTTTATGACCGCGAAATGATCCTTCTGGATCTTGCAAAGCTTTACGAGGAACGTGAGCGGATCGCGGATGCGACGAGAGCGATCGCCGCCAATCCGGACGCCAATCAGGATGGCGTTCAGTCTCTTATCGACCAGATGCTTGCGGTCAACCTACGCATCACCACGGTGGAAGGACAGCTTCGCGATCTCGAAGCAAAGATACAGGAGAAATTCGTTACCTACGGTCTCAAGATCGAACAGATGACGGAATTCGGCAAGGAGATCCGAAAGACCTCAGAAATGATGACAGGCGTCACGCGGGCCTCGGACGATTTTCTGCGCGAACTTGAGAAATGGGAAGTCTGGAACGACGACGTTTACCAGAGTCCTTTGCCCTAGGTCCAATGCCCTGAAAATGTATCGACCGGAGTAACGACATCATGAGAATTCAGATGAGAAGAATATATAACGCGCAGGCGAACTTGCTGCCACCAGTACTTTTGATCGCGCTCCTCCTGGGCATCGGCTGTCTTGAGGGAATCGCACAGCAGCAGCCGCCAAGACCCAGACCGCCAAGGGTTCAGGGCGACACGCCCATCGGTACGATGAACGGGCAGCCGGTTACCGCGAACGATCTGATCTTGACGATCAATCAAGATTCGCCGTTTATGCCCCCGCTCGACGGAGGTCCGGTTCCGACGCTGCAGCAATTCGAAAATCGGTATCCGGCAAATCCGGTCCCTGTGCCGCAACCCAGCCCGACGATACCGCCGAAACCGCCAGCTCCCGGATTCACCGAGCAGATACAGAACCTGATGCGGACCGGGCATGAGTGGCTGTTCAAGTCGATACTCGACATCATCATAAAGCCGTTGATGCCGATACTAACGTTTCTCGCCTGGATCATCGCGAGTTTTGTCCTGATCTTCGCATTTATCAGGAGGTTTCATGACAACCGCGGTATGGCACCCGAACAGATCGTTGCGTGGGGTATTCGCACGATCGTTTTTATGGTCATCATTGGCGCGAGCCCGTTTGTTATTGACGCACTAACGGTGACGGGGAAGTTCTTCGCACGGCCTATCCGTGGCTTCAATCGGCAGATCGTCGCGGAGTTCGACGAGAAGATGAAGAAGTATGTAAAGACAAACTTCGCCGTCGAAGACCCTAATGCGTTGCTGGCCGAACGGCTGCCCAATGGCGAACCTGGCCTTGTCGGAATCATCACCGACAAACAATCAAGTGTTACCGACATCACGGCGCAGATGAACGTCCTCGGTTGGGACATGCCGCGAATGTTCACGATCATGGTCGTCTCCCAAAACATCATCAAATTCGGTGGCCTTTTCTTGGCCGTTGCCGGGCTCTTTATCCTGATCGGATTGAAGCTCGCTGCGCCGGTAATGTCCGCTTTTGGTTTTGATGAAAAATTCGCGAACCAGATCTTCTACCCGTTTTGCTGGGGCGTCGCAACGTTCGCGCTTACGTTCCCGATCGTCAAGGAAGTCACGCTGTACGTCGCGTACGGTCTCGGGCTGATCGCGCTATCCATTTACAACGGTGAGACGGTGTTTACTCTCGACCCGGTGACGGCTCAGATCATAACCAATGGCAACTACAACCCGGCGGCGAGTGCTCTGATCGTAACTTTGCTGTTCTTTGTATCGAGTCTGTGCTTCATTCTCGTTCCATGGCTGAGCTATCGCGTCCTTCGCGGACAGGTTTACGAAGGCGTGTCGCAGATTTCCATGGGCTGGATGCTCTCAACCTTGGGTACCGCACTCGAAACCTACGGTCTGGTGGCCGGGGCAGCCATAAACAGGCAAGCTGAGAATACGCAGATCCAGGGAATCTACAATGCGGAACAGGCAGCCGCGAAGAAGGCTCTTGAGGCTGCGAACCAATCAACGGATGCTAGGCTCGTTTCCTCTGTCGCCGGCGTCGAAGGAGGACTTGTCACAAATCTCGGCCACATCCGTGCCAATCAGGTAACGCAGACACTGCTTGCGGAAGCCAACAAAAACTACGGGCTAGCAAGCAGCGGAGCGGCGACACGTCGTGAGATCGCGGGAACTCTGGCAGAGGCGCAAGGAACTCGAGAGTCGCGGACATTTGATGGCTGGAAAGAAGTCGAACTACGGGGTCAGGGCAATTTAGAGCGATTTGGGATGAAGACTTACGAATTTACACCGGGAGGCTCGTCGATCGCAGGAACTTCCGTTCCGATACGCACCAGCCAGGAACTCTTCGACTGGGCAAGAGACAAACATCCAATCCAGGACGTCAATAAGCGAATGGACTCAACGACGCGAAGCACTGTCGCACTCCAAAACAACAACACGGACATAGTTGCCGATACGAAGGTGGAGGCGAGCAACACATATCAGGGTGAGATCAATCAAGCGCTTGAGTCTCAGGCCGTACAGAGTAAGCAAGCGTTCCATGTTGGCAGCTCGATCGCATCGTCAAGCAGCCGGCAGGGTGCTGGTATTCAGCTTTCCGGAATTCGGCGTTCGGCCGAACTCGAACGCGGCTCCAATCAACTCAACTTCGAAGGTCGTACCGAAGCCGCAGCGATCAACCAAACCGCCGCAACCGAGGCGGCACGACTTCGGATGATCTCTTTGGTTGTTACTGGGTTCTTCCGGGATATGGACCGGCGTTTAGAAGAGATGAAACCGAAGTACTAGGAACATCACCACGAATCTTCGACCTTTACGAATGCCGCTGCGTCGCACACAGTCTGCCCCAATTGTTCTTAGCTAGCTTGACAATAGTTAGGAGTCCTATCTATTATTGCGAGATCAACTTAAAGGAGGACTCAGCACAATGCAAGGATACGCGTATGGGCAGGGCACGAAGTCGCCCGTTAGTTTGGAGGATCTCGATCTCTTGAAGAAGACGGTTCTTTTTGGAGAGGAGGATGAGAAAAACCTTCGTCTGGCCGGCGAAGTTCTGAAAGATCAGATCGATGACATACTCGACCTATGGTACGGATTCGTCGGCTCGAATGAGCATCTGGTTTATTACTTTACGACCGGGGGAGCTCCCAACTCCAAGTATTTGACCGAAGTACGAAAACGCTTTGGCCAGTGGATCTTGGATCTGTGCAATCGGCCGTTCGATCAGGAATGGCTCGACTATCAACACGAGATCGCTCTCCGTCATCACTCGACCAAGAAGAACAAGACCGACGGAGTTGATTCTGTTCCGATCATTCACTACCGCTATTTGACGGCATTCGTCTACCCGATAACCGCAACGATCAAGGGATTTCTTGCGAACAAGGGGCACGATCAGGCTACGGTCGATAAAATGCACGACGCTTGGTTCAAAGCTGTCGTACTGACGGTCGTCCTTTGGACGCAGCCATACATCAAGGAAAGAGAATTCTAAATATGAAAGTTTCCGTCTTTGATACTTATGTCGAACGTAAGGACGGCCGGGTGATGCATTTTGATATTCTGGTGCCGGAAGGAGAAAAAGACGTCGATAGGATCTTCGGTTTCGGTACAGAGTATTTAGCCCAAAAGGAGCAGGAAGGACAGCCCTTGACCTCGAGCGAATGCCGGTTCTGTCATATTGAAGAAGCGGGGCCCGATGTCGTAGATTCGATCGGCAGGTTCGGCTATCACATCGTTGAAATGGAGAACTGTGATTGAGTAGCGGACGCGAAACAAAGTCGAGGTCTGTGAAGTTTCCGACACTATCACCTTTCGATCTGCAGCATCAGCAGTCGGATGTCGCTAGCAAGATCGTGGTCGGGCTTGAGCGCGTCGCAGAGATCTTTCGCGTACTTCTGTGGAACTACGCAAAAGACTTGAACTTGAGCCCGATCCAGATCCAGATCCTTATCTTTCTCAAGTACCATGAAGAGGATAGATCAACGGTCAGTTATTTGGCGCAGGAATTCAATCTTGCGAGGCCGACGATCAGCGATGCCGTTGCTGCTCTGCAAACGAAGGGGCTGGTCGACAAGATCCGCAGTGTGGAAGATTCTCGGAGCTCTTCAATTCGGCTGACGAAAGAAGGCGAACAGTCAGTCCGTGCAACCGAATGTTTTGCCAACCCCTTCACGCAGATCGTTGCCGATTTGTCCGAAACGGAAAAAGTGGCTTTCTGGAGCGTCTTAAGCCGAATTATTTACAAGGCAAATCAAGAGGGCTTGATCTCGGTTCAGCGGATGTGCTTCAACTGCAAGTTCTATGAACCTCGAAAGGAGAAGTCTTATTGTCATCTGCTTGCGAAGGAACTAAGGTCGCAGGATATTCGGATAGATTGCCCGGAATTCATCGTCGGCGTGTAAACAAGGCTATGACGTATGGGCGATTATGAGTTGATGTTCCTTTAATCGTCGAGCAACTCAATGAACCAAGATTACTTGGAGATGACTCCTCGAACCATGCTAGAAGCGAGAGCATTCCGGAGCCATTTGATCTCGGTCGCGAATGCGCGCCACAGCCCGGCGAAAAATAGTCGTGCGGGAGCGTTACCGCTAAAGGATGCAGCGATGGAGCGAAGCGTTCGAAAAGAGAATCGCGGCACATTTGAGATCGCGAAGATCGGTTCCCAGGATTCGGGTCTGAGTTTCGCCTTGAACGCATCCAGCCCGTCGAAATTGTAAAATCGCTGGCCGTGTTTTCCCATCCACGTCAGAAAGATCCGAAGCCAGAGGGGATTTCGGAATGGATCTATTTGAGCTCTTCTTGAAAGCGGGGAAAGACCCAGAGTTGCGTACTCAGCCCCGTCGTCTGCCAGAGATCGCATCGCGAAATCGATCATTAGCTCAACCGTTCCGTTCGGCGAACCTGGAGTGTGAACGAACTGCTCAAACAGCCAACCGTTTCGAGTGGCAATGGGTGAAAGGAGAACGAATCCAACAACCTCATCCCCACGTGTCGCGACAAATACCCGGCGGTCGTTCACGCGGGAAAGCGTGTTGGGTTCGACCATAAAAGTAAGAGGCGGAAGACCTTTTGAAGCAAGCCACGCCTTTAAGGTATCCAGCAGAACCTGACTGTCGTGAACCTTTTCAGAAGGCCATGCCGCAACTTGAACCCCCTTGTTTCGTGCTCTGTTTAATTGGGAACGGATGGATCCATGCTCTGCGACGATCTTCTCCCAATTGCGAGGGCTCCATACGGGTTGGGCTCCAAGAAGCACCTTCGCGTGATTCGGTGAGTTTGAATAGATCGCTTCGAGTCGCGATTCGGCGCCGAAATAGCAAACGCGATTGTTTCCTTTCGCCGCATACCTCTCAAATTCGGCGGCGACCTCCTTCAAGGTTTCCGCGGTACTAACTGGGGCTCCGGCAACGACCAACACACCCTTACATGCAACGAAGCCTGTTACAGCATTATTTGTAACCGAGAACCAGTGGCTTATACCCGGATTAAGGATCTGATACGACGTCGAATTCCAGCCATAAGTCATCACCGCCCGACGGGCCTTCTCGATCGAAGCCTCGCGTCGTTGCTCGGTCGATCTTACGCCTGATCTCTCAAAATCGATCGTATTCACTCTAATGAACCAGTCGAACCTTTGCCGGAAAGCGGAACAAAAACACAATAGAGGATGAGCAACTGCGGCTAAGGCTCTTTAGCTGGTCTTTTCCTCAAATATCTCGAAAGAACACCTTGCTCGGTCGCCCTTGTCACAGTGTTCTTTTACCTTCATTCCGGTTACCTCGGCTAAGAAGGCTTCTGCCAACGCGCATACCTCCGGGTGCTTTGAAACCGCGATGTCAAACGGGCATGTTGTCACGCTGGAGATCACGAGCTTGTCACCGTCGGTATTTATGGCAGGGGCTCCACCCAAGGATTCGAAGGTCGCAACGGCTCTTTCGGCGCGGTTCTCAACGGATTCATTTGGTCCCGGAGTGTTCCCGATGGCGAGTGATCTAGCAACTTCACCGAGAATAGATTCGAGTTCCTCGGCACCGATCCTCTGTTTTAACGTAGTAAGCAGCTGGTTGAACAGGGTCGAATAAGCTTTTGGGAACAGTTGTTCGGCCTCGACTGTCGGCGCATAGTTGAAATGCGGCTTGCGTAAACCCGGCTGTGTTCCACGCCGTTCGACCAATCCGTCGCGTTCGAGGGTAGCCAAATGGGCTCGCACTGCATTGTCCGTCAGGCCCAGCGCGGACGACAATTCCTCAACGGTCCCGATCCCTCTTCGTAGAAGTCCGAGCACTTGCCCTCGGGTCGATTCAAAGAAACTTTCTCCAAATTTGGTCCCTTTCATGGCCTTTCTCCTACCAAATAATACATACTTCTCTCAAAAAACACAATAAGTCAAATAACTACTTGACTAATTACAATTAAATGGCGTATGTTGGTTGGGAAATACAAAACCGCTTGCGGAAATCAATCTGGAGGATAAGAAGATGGAACACATATTTGACGGAACCGGCGTTGCAGGAACAACCGACAAGGCGAAGGCAAACGACACAAGCAGACCTAGCTATCAGGCGTATCAGATCCTGCATTTGGGCTTCACGGTCGCTCCGATCCTGATGGGACTTGATAAGTTTTTAGGCTTGCTCGTTAACTGGGACCAGTACCTACCGGCTTTCGCCAACAACATGCTCGGTGGTTACGGGCACGAGTTCATGTACGTCGTGGGCGTGATCGAGATCGTCGCCGGTATTGGCGTGTTTCTCAAACCAAAGATCTTTGCTTACGTTGTCGCCGCGTGGCTTGGATTGATCATTGTCAACCTGTTGCTGATACCGGGGTATTTCGATGTCGCCTTGCGTGATTTCGGACTGCTTCTAGCTGCGGCCGCTCTTGGACGATTGAGTCAAGAATACGCGGGTTAGTTTGATTCCTTCACAAGGAAAACTAGAAACAAGAAACGCGATGAAAACTGAAACTACGACTCGAGTTGCCGCAAGTGCGGACACAAACTCCCTGTTCCCGCACGTGTCGGAAGGGATAGTCAGGCGCGTCGCCGAGTCCCGGTTACCGACCGAAATGGGAGAGTTTCGACTGATCGGCTATCAGTCGCTCATATCGGATGAGGAGTATGTTGTTCTGGCTCGCGGGCGACTTAGCGCGGAGCATCCAACGCTGGTCCGGATACATTCGCAATGCATGACAGGAGACGTCTTTGGGTCGACACGCTGCGATTGTGGTCAGCAGCTTCAGACTGCGATGAGGATGATTGCTAAGGAGAACTGCGGCGTGATCGTCTATCAGCAACAGGAAGGACGAGGCATCGGGATTATCAACAAGATCCGAGCATATGCTCTGCAGGACGCCGGAGCTGACACTGTTGAAGCAAACGACCGATTGGGATTCGGGGTCGATCTGCGGCGATACGACCAGTGCGCGGAGATCTTGCGGGAGATAGGGTTGCAGCGTGTCCGCCTGATCTCAAACAACCCGGAGAAGATTCAAGCTGTTGAGAACGGCGGGCTAGAGTTGGTCGAACGAGTTTCGATGCCTGTGAGAGT
The DNA here is from genome assembly GCA_050246275.1 of Pyrinomonadaceae bacterium. GTDB lineage: Bacteria > Acidobacteriota > Blastocatellia > Pyrinomonadales > Pyrinomonadaceae > OLB17. Next base: position 1,363,710 of record JBFWWI010000001.1, on the reverse strand, counting down.
TCATCGAAGCATGGCGGCGTATTTGCTAACGAAGCGTTATCGAATGGGACATCTGATCGATCTCGGCGGCGACGATCGCTGCACGAGTTCAGCCGGTCTTGAGGTCGATCTACCCGGACTGGATTTCGCAAGATGACAAAGGCCCAAGCGTGATCGAGAGAAAACACTCGGTACTGTGCGTAGAATCACGCTGTCGTTGAAATGCTTGAACCGACTAGACTCGATTGCATAGTAGATCCTAGAAAAGTGATGGAGTTATTTATGTATGAACGCTATTCAATGACACAAAAGAACGAGTGGGCGGTAATTCTTGCCGGCGGTGACGGCTCGCGGCTACTTTCGCTGACACACAAGATCTTTGGCGACGACCGACCAAAACAGTTCTGTCCGATAATAAATAAGAATACACTGTTGGACGAAACTCGTCGTCGTGTAGAGATCGCTTTGCCTCCCGCAAAAACGATGTTCGTTCTGACCCGAAAACACGCGCAATATTTCAACGATGCTCTCACAGGCGTACCAGCAACGAATCTCGTTATCCAGCCGAAGAATGCCGGCACAACACCGGCGATCCTATATGGCCTATTGCGTCTAAAAGCGATAGATCCGAGCGCGCGTGTAGCCTTCTTCCCCTCCGACCACTATGTTGCCGATGACAGGGCGTTCATGTCCGCAGTACAGATCGCGTTCACCGCTGCCCGTCAGGACCCGGCCTTGGTGACCCTGCTCGGTATCGAGCCTCACGGGCCCGACGAAGAATATGGATGGATCGAGCCCGAACCGAGATCATCGGTGATCGGAAACTCCGCAATCTTCCGCGTTAAGCGTTTTTGGGAGAAACCTTCGAAAGTCTTTGCTCACGACTTGATGGCGCGCGGTTGCCTCTGGAACAGCTTCGTTATGGTCGGAACGGTTTCAGCTTTTCTACGCATGATTCGCAAAGCATCCGTTGAACTTTATGCGAAGTTCGACGCAGTTCGATCGGCCATAAATGCAGCTAATGAAGTGAAAGCCATTGACAGGGTTTACGGTGAGATTCGCGATTCGAATTTCTCGCGCGAGGTCTTGCAGGCTCGACCGATGGATCTTGCCGTGCTCCCGGTACGCGATTCGAAATGGAGCGATCTCGGCACTGTTCGCCGAGTAAACTCGACGTTATCGAATCTTCGAGCCAGATCATTCTCCGGCGGCATCGGAATCGCACCCGTTGGCGAGTCTGCAGGAGGACTGCTATGAACGAGAGTGAGGTCACAGTAGCAAGGTTGTCTGATATTGGCGACGGTGAAATGAAGGAGATATCTGTGGAAGGAGTCGAAGTGTTACTCGCTCGGATCAATGGCGAATGTTTTGCCGTCGGAGCTCATTGTACACATTACGGCGCTCCGCTTGTAGAAGGAGCGCTCGTCGGAGATCGGATCATTTGTCCCTGGCATCATGCTTGTTTCAATGCGAAGAATGGAGAACTGCTCGAGCCTCCCGCCCTTGACGCCCTTCCTTCCTTCCCTGTAAAAATCGATGGAGACGAAATACTCATTACCCTTTCGGATGATTCTAGTGACCGTGGTAATCCGGGTATGGCTGAACGAGACCAAGGAGTTGACGATCGCACCATTGCGATCATCGGCGCCGGAGCAGCAGGCTATTCCGCTGCACAAGCACTTCGTGAATTTAAGTTCCAAGGCCGAATCGTGATGATAAGCCGTGAGGACCGTAGTCCATATGATCGTCCGAATCTCAGCAAGGACTACCTCCAGGGACGTGCCGAACCGGAGTGGATGCCCCTGCGTTCTGACGACTTTTTTGAACAGCATGAGATCGAAATGTTACGTCCGAAGGAGGTGGAGCGCGTTGATGCCTCGTCGAAATCGATAGAATTTACGGACGGAACGCGACTCGTATATGACTGCCTTCTGGTAGCGAGCGGTTCGAGTCCCCGAAGACTCGATCTCGCGAATTCTGACCTAGAGAACATTTTTGTCCTTCGCGACTTCGATCAAGCCGACGAGCTGATCAAGCGTTGTGAGACAGCGAAACGCGTCGTTGTCGTCGGTGCCAGTTTTATTGCAATGGAGGCAGCCGCGAGTCTGAGACAACGCGGGCTCGAAGTGACAGTTGTAGCGCCTGATGGCATTCCATTCGAGCGAATTCTTGGGGATGAGATCGGGGGAATGTTCAAGGTTCTTCACAAAGGGCATGGAGTCGAATTCCGTCTCGAAACTTCGATTCAGGGCTTTGAACAAAGTGGTGAGAAGGTCGACGTCCTCCTAGGTTCAGGAGAGAGACTAGCGGCTGATCTTGTGCTTCTCGGTATCGGGGTAGTTCCGGAGACAGGCTTTCTGTCAGGCGTTGAGATTCATCAGGACGGAAGCGTTATCGTCGACGAATTTCTTTGCGCCGGAGAAGACGTCTACGTTGCGGGGGACATTGCTACGTTTCCGGATTCGAGCACTTCGGAATTGATTAGGATCGAGCACTGGCGTTTTGCGATGCAGCAGGGGAGGGCGGCTGCCTATAACATGGCCCACGGGTATAAGAAGGCCTTCAAGGCGATCCCGTTCTTTTGGACGACTCAATTCGACGCAACCCTCAACTACGTCGGGCACGCACGACAATGGGATCGGATCCTGATTGATGGCGATGTAGATGCTCAAGAGTTCTTAGCCTTCTATTTCGAACACGATCATGTGAAGGCAGTTGCCGGAATGGGACGAGATCGGGCGCTCGCAATCGCTGAAGAGGTAATGAGATGTGAGCCCCTGGCGAGTTACGAGAGGTTCGTTGAAGCGTTGAATGCTTAGGTTTGACTTGCAAGAAGCGCCGAGAATTCAAGAACAAATTGTAGAAGGTTGGAGTGAAGGAACATGACTGACTCCAAGATCTGGACGATTGGACATTCGACGCGAACGACCGTGGATTTCCTCGAATTGCTTATCAGCAACGGTATTGAACTTGTCGCTGATGTGCGCAGCTTGCCGGGATCGCGCAAGTATCCGCATTTTAACTCCGAGGTCTTGAGTGAGACCCTAAAGAAAAATGGAATTGGCTATGTTCTTATGAAGGGCCTCGGCGGGCGAAGACCGACACGCAGTGACTCTCCGAACACCGTCTGGCGCCAAAAGGCATTTCGTGGGTACGCCGACTATATGGAGACGGAAAATTTCAAGCACGGCGTCGCGGAACTGCTCGATTTTGCCCGATCGAAACGGACGGCCATCATGTGTGCCGAAGCAGTTTGGTGGCGGTGCCATCGATCGATGATCGCGGATTACCTCAAAGCGTCAGGCGTGATCGTAGAACATATCATGGCTGGCAGGTCGAATGTGGTCCATCCCTACACTGCCGCCGCAAGGATAAGGGACGGTGCTTTGGTCTACGGAGCGGATGCCTAAAAGCGGGATTCGCTACTGTTCTTCCGGAAGAGAGGACTCCTATGCAAGTGGTTGGCTGGATCGGAACGATCTTGGTGGTAATCGCATACTATCCGCAGATACGGCATTTATGGGCCGAGCAATGTGCCTGGGGAATTAGTCCTTTGACATGGGTAATTTGGCTGTTCGCAAGCTTGTTTCTTTCGGTCCACTGCATCGCGCGTGGAGAGTTGCTATTAACCCTAGTGCAGTTCATCAACATGATGGCGATCGGTACGACGATCCTCCTCGTCAGGCGGAGTCGTAAGTTGTGTCCTTACCACCTTGGGGTGGGCGATCGACACCGTTGATTACCACCGAAATCCTATTGGGCAACGATCACCAAGGCGGGACGAAGGAGCTTGTCGGAAAAGAAATAGCCGCGACGGATCTGCGAGTGGACCGTACCTGTTTCCGAAGATGACTCGTTTATAACCTCTAACGCCTCGTGCCGCTCCGGATCAAACGCTTCGCCCACGCTATCAAAACCGACAACACTATTTGCCTCAAGGATCGCACGAAGCTTCCGGTACATCATCTGGACAAATTCGGCATCCCGGGCGTCCGCTTCAAAGGAATTAGCGACAGCGAGATCCAGATCGTCCGCAATTTCCAGTAATTGCTCGAGAATCTCCCGCTTGCCTGTTTCGGCAGCCTTCGCTATCTCCAGCTTCGTTCTGCGGCGATAGTTTTCATATTCTGCAGCAAGGCGCAATCTAGCATCCCGCTCGCCTTCGAAGTCTTCGCGCCAACTGTCCGACCCATCGAGAATCGGGTCATTCAAGTCTGAATCAGCATCGCGAAGCGCATATCCGTCGGCGATCTCCAGTCCAGGTCGAAGGTCCACTTTCTTTTTGTCTACGGAAGTTTCCATTTAACCATGCCCAAAGCTGTCCGGGCTACAAGACATAGTTTAAAGTTCTAGGTCATTTGAGATAAGCGAGAAAACACGTTATCCGACAAGTGATTCCACTCTTCAAGTGATCGAAGGGGAAAGGTAGATTCATTAGAGGGGAACGCAGGCGCAGATTTGTGCCTGAACACTTTATATGAATGTCCGACGCATATTTATTTTTTCATCTTCGGTCACTGTGGCGACGATCGCTTTACTTAGCCTCTTGAGCCCGTATTTCTTGATAGGCCTGATCATAGTCGCACCGGTCGTTACTATCGGTATCGTCGATATCGTGCAAAAGAAGCAAACGATTCGTCGAAATTTTCCGATCATCGGGAACTTTCGATATATGCTCGAAAAAGTGCGGCCCGAGATCATGCAGTACTTTGTCGAAACGGATACTGAAGGTCGGCCGATCAATCGCCTGTTTCGTTCGGTGATCTATCAACGGGCGAAGAGGGTAAATTCCACGAGCCCGTTCGGAACTCAGTGGGATGTTTATCATCCGGGTTACGAATGGATCGATCATTCAGTTTATGCAGTCAATCCTGCGGATCTCGAACAAGAGCAGAGGGTGCTGGTCGGCGGGAGGGACTGCAGCAAACCTTACCTCGCAAGCCGCCTGAACATTTCGGGAATGAGCTTCGGTTCCTTGAGTAAGAATGCGGTCCTCGCAATGAATAAAGGAGCAAAGCTCGGCAATTTCGCGCAGAATACAGGCGAGGGAGGTATAAGCCCCTACCACTTAGCGCATGGAGGCGATCTGATCTGGCAGATCGGAACCGGCTATTTCGGTTGTCGGACGGATACCGGCGAATTCGACCCTGTTTTGTTCCAGCAAAAGGCTCAGCTTGAGAGCGTGAAGATGATAGAGATCAAGCTTTCACAGGGCGCGAAACCTGGACATGGGGGCATTCTTCCGGCCGCGAAGAACACCGAAGAAATCGCTGCGATACGAAACGTCAGGCCGAATACGACCGTCAATTCACCTCCTTCGCACACGGCCTTTCGGGACGCCGAAGGGCTGATGCGATTCATCAAGCAGCTCAGAGATCTCTCCGGTGGCAAGCCGGTGGGGTTTAAGCTATGCATCGGAAAGAAATCAGAGTTCGTCGAGATGTGTCAGGCGATGATCTCGACCGGTATCATGCCTGACTTTATTGCGATCGATGGTGGGGAAGGCGGCACCGGAGCCGCCCCGATCGAATTTGCCGATTCCATCGGGATGCCACTGCGCGACGGTCTCGCCTTTGCGGTGGATACACTAAACGGATACGACCTGAAGAAGGAGATCAGGGTAATGGCCTCCGGTAAGGCGTTCAACGGCTATCATATTGCACGTCTTATCGCCATCGGAGCCGATATGGTCAGTGTTGCTAGAGCAATGATGCTGGCGACCGGATGTATCCAGGCACTCCAGTGCCATACGAATACGTGTCCTACGGGGGTTGCGACTCAAGACAAGGGCCTTATGAAAGGCTTGGTGGTTGAGGACAAAGCTGAAAGGGTAGCAAACTTTCACAAAGCAACCATCGAGAGTTTTATCGAATTGCTTGCTGCCTCTGGCGTCGCTTCGGCAGACGGACTGAGCCGGGAGCAAATCAACCGCAGAATAGGTGCGACAGGTATACTCAAATACAACGAAATCTATCCTGATGTGACTTCCGGACAGTACTTGAGAATTACACGATCCGAATCTATCGAGAGAAACGGAGTGGGGTCGCTTTTGCAAGTCTGATGAAATAACGTAAAAGATAATCCCTGGACTGTAAGGGCCTCTGGAGGTCCTAAGGGGCCGGCTCGAACTTGCCGGCCCCATATTCGTCGCGTAAATACAGGTAGCTTAAAGCAAGTTCGTCGTCATCAAGCCGATCGCTCAGATCCAGGTCGCGGGGCGGAAGACGGTCGGAGAGGCTCTGCAAGGACCAAACTAGAAACTGCCGGAGAGATTGGCCTCGGTGCCGGTAGTTCTCAGCGTCCGCCTCCAACGCCCGCACGATCTCAAGAGCCGTAGATCCAATATACTTTTTGTTGTTAAATCGAAATGTCAACATCTCTCTTCGCGCTCTCTTTCGGCGGACGATATATGCTCTACGCTCCAGCCGTGGCTGCTATCGACTTCCCACGCAGGGAGTGGCTGACCAGTGAGCTCGCCGGCTGGGCTATCTCCTTCCCAGCGCCTTTGACGCCCCTGGAAATGACCGGAACCACAGCGATCTTGTCAGTTGTATACGGCAGGATTTCTCGTGAGAAATCACTTTCAGTGTAGTTCTCATAGTAGACCCTTCGGATCGCGGCGAACTCCGCAGAAGTTCCGATCCGCGGCGCGGCAGCAACAAACGCATCGTAGATAAGTGGTTTCGCTCGGCGTATCTTTCGCAAGAAGGTCGGGATGGTTCCGACCACTACGTTGCTATTCCAAAGCCCGCCTCGATCAAACAGCTCGTTAGCCTCCTGCCGCGAAACTCTATCCTTGAAACCAAGCACCCTCCATAGGTTCAAAGAGTTGTGTATAGGGACAGACAGGTCCGGCTCTATCCACTCGCGGTCAGTATCAGGTGTTGCTGGTTCGACCCCCAGTAAAGTGAGCTTGGGCACTAGGCTGACCGCGTCAATCGCGTCGCGTACGCCTGAGAGAAAGCCATCTTCATCCGGGGTAGACAGGTCGGCCGGCAGAAATACGACAGTTGCGAAGGGGTCTTTTTCTCTAAGACGTAGCAAGCTATAGAGCATCGCGAAGATTGTTCCGTCATCCTGCGGTTCTACGATGATGTTCTCATCCGGAACATCATCAAGCACATCGTGAGCGTACCTCAGATGTTCGTAAGAAACGGTATATAGGGTTCTTTCCGGAGCGACCACCCCCGAGATCCAATCCCTTGTCTGATTGATGATGAAATCAGTGTTCGCAGTTCTGCAAAATTGTCTTGGCCGTTGCCCTCGCATGTGGGAAGGTACGCCCGAAGTTCTTGGCAGCCCATCACCTCCGGCTAGGATCACTGCCCAGACGTTTCCTTGATCCGTCGGACCTGATCGCAGATCAATGTTTGTATCTGTAGGGAATTTCGAAACACGCGATGAATACATAATGCACACCTCAGCTCTATTGTGAGAGAGAAACAACTGACACCGTCCTATCAGATTAAAGTCTAGTCAATCACTTAATTTGCATCGAGAGTATTACCACTCGCGAAATAAGGTGTTTACTCGTGTCGACGAGGCAATGGCAATTGCTATAATTCGTAAAGTTTCTGATTTCTCTGGCGTGGAAAGATGGGTATTCTCTCTCGCTTGTTCATCATTGTCGTTGCAACGGCATTGCCATTCGTTCTGGCCGAAATCTTTCGAGATTCGGTAAGTCTGGTTGTTGTCGCGGTGGCAGCATTGATTGCCATCGCTACCGGAGTTTCGGCGGCGGAAGGCGTCGCGAGAAGTATTCGCGTGCGCCTGCAAACCCTCGACCGAGCAACAGAGAGAATTTCCGAAGGTGATTTCTTGGCCCGAGTTCCTGAGCGGGCTGAACAGGGTAGCGATGAAATTGGTTCGCTTGAGCGCCGGTTTAATCTGATGGCGGAGCGGCTGGTCGAACGCCGGAGAAGGTTTACGGAGCTGGACACACTCAAATCAGATTTCGTGAGCAGTGTATCGCACGAGTTGAGAACCCCCTTGACGACTATAAAAGCTCTTACGCGGCTATTGCTGCGCGGCGATCTCGTCGAGGAGAAACGCCGAGAGTATCTCGAGACCATCTCAGTCGAATGTGATAGGCAGATCGATCTGGTACTTAATTTACTTGATCTATCCAGGATTGAAGGCGGGGTTTTTCGCCTGTCCAAGGAGAAAGTCTACATAGCAGAAGTCATAGAATCGTGCGTTAAGTCGGAGAAGCGTGCGGCCGAAAGGCGTCGACATCAACTTGAGGTCAAGCCGTTCGTTGCGGTCCCTTCAGTTTGTGCGGACCCGAAAGCACTTCGACGCGTATTGAGCAATTTGATCGAGAATGCCATAAAGTATACGCCGGATGGTGGAGTGATCTCGCTGTATGCTCGCGTTGACGACGGGTTCGTTTTGATCGAAGTTACCGACAACGGGCGCGGGATACCCCCCGAAGACCTGCCGGTGTTGTTCGACAAGTTTCACCGGGGGCGTCCTGCCAAGCACTCTGCAGCGATGAGCGAGGCCACCGAATATGCGGAATTTCTCGAAGATGCAGATGTGTCCGGAGTTGGCTTAGGACTTTACCTAGGGAAGAATGTTGTTGAGAGAATGGGTGGCGACATTTCTGTCGAGACCCAGGTCGGACATGGTAGCACCTTTACGATACGACTTCCGCTGTGGGGACCGACCGCGGGGAACATGGCGTTGGATAGCGAGGGAGAGAATGGCAAAGAGACTACTGGTGGTAGACGATGATCCGGGCTTGTTGTTAGCCGTATCCGATACGCTGCGGACGGAAGGGTATGAGGTTTTGACGGCGCGCCGTGGTGCAGATGCAATGATTCGTGTCGCTGAAGGTCTTCCCGATTTGATAATCAGTGATATTCGTATGCCTGGAATGGATGGTTATCAGCTTGTTCGAAACCTTCGATCGAATGCTCGTACAAGGTTGGTCCCGATCGTCTTCTTGACGGCAAAGGACGAGACCGCCGATCGCATACAGGGTTTTCGGACCGGAGTAGACGCGTACATTACAAAGCCTTTTGAGCCGGACGAATTGGCCGCAATAGTTGCGGCGATCTTAAGCCGGGTTGAGCGCACGCATTCGGATCTCGCGCGGATGTTTGGTGAAAAAGACGAAGATACCCACGACTTCATCCGGGATGAGGAACTAACCGATGCCGAATGGCGAGTCGCGGAGGCCGTCGCCCGCGGATTAAGCAATAAGGAGATCGCGGCCGAGCTTAGTCTCAGCCTGCGAACGATCGAGGGACACATCAGTCGAATTCTTGACAAGAAGAACCTCGGTAACCGTGTGGAACTGGCTCTCCAAATCGCGGCTGCCAGAAGAACCGAATAGAGACAAGGACTGTGCCGAGTTCGGGGTGATCAATCTGCCCACGGACGCGGCACCCTGGCAATACGCCTCGCGGTTACCGGCGATCGAGTACTCTTAGTGCTAGCGCTGGTGCTAGTGCGAGACCCTTTTCGTATTTCGTTGGGGCGGAAATCGATCCATTCCGCTTTCTCATCGCGAATTCTTCCGCCTTCATTCTCCCAGCGATCTAGCGACTGCCTCGTAAAAAATTGACTGGAAACATTACTTACCATAATTGTGCTCAACATGATTTCGAACCCCCTAAGGCGTAGGTAGCTTTGGTCACCAAATCGTCATTCTCAAAAAGGGACGAACTACCTCAACTGAGCATGAAGCGCTTGTCGCGAGACCGGTCGAAACGCTACCTAGACGAAACCGCTCGAACGAGCTCTTGAAGTCGCGGGTTCCGACAAAGATACAGTCGGCATTCCACTCTCGAGCCTGCCGAAGGAGAATGGTTTTAGCCTCACCCTCGAGGGTGACAACCGATGATTCAATTCCGATCGCGCTCAACCCTTTTGTTGCCCATTTGAGCATGGCAGAGATGCGCGATTCTCTTTTCCGGTAATAGCTGTTGATCATAGCCGTCGCCTGTGGAAGCCGCGAAATGATCTGAGTAGTGGGTGTGCTGTCATCGACTGAAACAAGTCGCACTTCTGTCCCGGCCGGCCACACCCGTTGTCCGACGCCGTAGATCGCTTGTTCGGCAGCTGGCGAGCCATCCACACCTATGATAATTCGCGGCGGATCATCGTTCCGAGAGCGGGGTTGGGTTCTTACAACTCGAACTGAGCAAGACGCCTCGCTCAACACTCGTCTAGAAACACTGCCGAGAAACAGGCGCTTCAAGGCCGTACGGCCCTGAGAACCAACAACGACTAGATCAGCTTTCCATTCCTTCGCTCTGTCTACCAGAACCCACCCAGGAGATCCAACCATAACTTCAGATTCTACTTCCCATTCTGGAAAGAGCTTTTGCACACGTTTCTTCGCTTGTTTTGCAGCGTCGTGGGCTTCGTTAGTTACGCGCGAGGCATGATCTTGAGCTTTTCTTAGCCCCGATGCGACGCGTCGGGAAGTTATAGAGCTTCCGTTTGCCGCGGAAAGCTCGGGACTGCTCATTAGCAAGTCGGCGACAGAGACAACGATTGCTTTACCGTCGCGGGGAAGACCGGCCTTTTTCAAATCCTCAATTGCCGCGTCTGAATACTCTGAACCGTCGTAACCAATAAGTACTCTCATTTATGCTTGCACCTCACTCACGTTCTTGCAGGTTAGATCGAATGCACTTCGGCGAGTCTATTCCGTATGTCTCGCCAGCGTGGTTTCCCTGCCTTATATTCAGCCTAGTAGCTCGACATACTGTTCGATAGCGCGGAATTACCCTAATGGAACGAGTGATAGCACGTGCTTCTGTTCACATTTTGTTAGCAGCTTATGCCGGAATGTGCGATGAACTGGGGACTGTGTGAAAACGCGCGCCTATGCTACGTGATTACACGCTGTTGCCGTCCTCCGCTTCGAGCTAATGTCAAGGTATCAACAGATGGATTTGTTGATAGATCTCAATGATGGACGGAATGTTATGGTACCGAGAATTTACGCAGCGATTTGGTTCGTAGTTCTTGCAACAGCAGGCACTTTGTATTTTACGGGAAACATGAGCGACGTTGCTCGAAGCATTTTCGGATTCATTTTCGCCACTCTCTTTTTCGGCTTCTTTGTAGCCGTATTGCCGTGGTGGGTCGATCGGATATTTCAGCCGAAGTACCATCGAAGGAATTTGCAAGGTAAAGCCTGACGCCGAAGGAAATCAGTTCGAGGAAATACCCCAACGGATTCAAGTTGCGACGCCTTTTAAGCACCTAATGGGAGCGCCTCTATCTAAGCACTGAGACGCAGACCGATTATAGCGGCAACGGATACTCTTCCGTTGCCGCTCCCTTCCCATAGCCTTATTCGACCGGGCGCACGATCTCAACTGAACATGGAGCCTTCGTGACGACTGCGGTCGAGACACTCCCTAACTTGTATCTCTCGAAGCCGCTTTTGAAGTTGCGACATCCAACGAAAAGGCAGTCAGAGCGCCATTTTCGAGCTTCTCCAAGCAGAATGCGCTTAGGATCGCCTGTCTGAATGGACATTGATACGTTCAGTCCGGTCGCCTTCAGGTGATACCGGGCCCACTCCAACATAGATTCCGCCTGATTACCGGGTCGTTGATCATAGCCGGGCATCGGTTGGCCGCTGCGAGCAACCACCAACTTCACCTGAGTTCCGTCCGGCCAAACCCTCCGCCCTACTTCATAGACCGCCTCCTGAGCGGCCGGAGAACCATCAACCCCGATAATGATTTTCGGGGGGGCATACGGCTTCTTCCTTTCGACAGAGCGGGCAACTCTCACCGAGCGCCGCGACTCGGTCGCGACTCTTTTCGACACGCTACCCAGGAGAATTCGCTCGACCGCAGGAACGCTTTCGGATCCCACCACAACCAGGTCCGCATTCCATTCATCTGCAGCGTCGATGAGCTCCCACGCCGCTGTTCCGATTCGACTCTGATTCGCAACCTCCCAACCTGGGAACTCCAGGAGGAGGCGGTTTACCGCCTTCATCGAGAATTCCTCAGCTAGGATCGCCCGGTCTCCCTGTGATTGGGCGAAATCTCCCGACACAACGCGCCGGGAAGGCATCGCAAGCGCTACTACCTCTCGAAGCGGCCGACTCGTCATTAGGGGATCAGCTACCGAGACAATAAGGCTTTTCGTCTCGCGAGGCAGTCCCGCGAGCCTCAAATCGTCCAAAGCCGTGTCGGAATGTCTTGATCCGTCGTACCCAATCAACACCTTCATGCAAAAATACCTCCGATCGTTTCTCTTAGCTCTGCAATGACGCGCTGAATGACGCACACGATGCAGAGCTGAATCACCACTTCAGACTAGCCACTATGGGGCTCTGACTTTAAGAGTGTTACTACTTGCTTCGATCGCGTATTACTACGCACCAGCACATTTCAAAAGCAGGTCGGAAGCTCGGTAGGACTCTATCGATGTGACAAGTGTTAATACGCCCGAAGATCGGGTGTTAATACCCTGTTTGATTCGCCTTTGTGAACCTAATGTAGAGATTGTGCTTAGGCTGCTCTGGAAGGCGGCGTCAATCTGAAGTAAGGCGACGCATCAAGGACCGGTCTCAGTTCGATACAGCGTGGGCGACCATGAGAAGGTCAAGAGCTACGCAAACGAGCGGTGCATCTATGAACGCAACCACTGTGGTAATTGCACTCATAGGGCGGCACCAAAATATACACGAAAGGAGGAAGTTTTGTAGATGCTAATACGTACGATAGCCCTGTTTTGGTTCCTGATTGTTGGGATGACGGTTTCTTCGTACTTCGCGGGATTCCTCAATGCCGGGTTCCTAATACCCGTTGGCATGCTCACGGCGATGCTCGTCTTTTTGGGAATGATGATGGCGGGGCCGTTGACTATGACGAAAGGTGAGAAACGTTAGAAGGAGTAGCGACTTGCCGTTATGAGACCGCGTCCAGCTGGTTTGCCTCTTGATCGAGTATTCAGGGCAAAATCGAAAACTAGCGCGAGACCGGCAATAGGGAGCAGCTAGAGGAAGGAATGCTGAGATCGATCTACATGAAATGGCTGCAGCTCGAGCATTGTCGGACAAGACGGGTTCTGCGGCGGATTCGACGCCAACTCGAAACTAGCGGATACACCGTCAACGGGATACCCGACTCGGTGTTGGAAGCAGCCGTGGCATTCGATGGCCGGCGGATCGAGGACGTTCTGCCGCTAACTGCAAAGAAAACATACTGGATCTTGAGGCGAATCTCGCCCGACGTCACGAAACTCCGCTGGCGAAGAGGTCGAGATCGCTCCGAGGCCTGAGCCAATAGCGGGTGCCGAACCTAAAGGAGGTTATAGCGTGGATTTGAGACCATCATTGTGGTCGTTGTAGGAACCGCCTTATCCCTGGGAGCAATCGTTTGGATGGAGATCCATTCAAGAGGAAAGCAACCCGGAGAGTCATCGGAGCGAACCGAATCCGGCGAACGCAAGGATGTTTAGTGGTGGTGGTGAGCCCTGACGTCAATGGATCAAAGCAGGTGTAAATACCCGAGTATACTGCGTGTTTCTACGCTCGATTAGCTTCATATTTCCGCTTAAGCTCTTTAGATCGTGGGGAAACGAGTACGGGAAGGTTAGGCGAAAGTTCGGTGCCGCTCGAAGGCATACGCCTTGATAAGATATCTGAGCTTTCGCCCTATTTAATTCCTGTTCTTTCGTTGTTCCTTTTAAAGCGGGAACCATAAGGAGGATCATATATGTCCGACAACCTTGTCGTCACAACGCAAGCTACAGTCTACATATCCAAGACCGATCGGGATCGTCTTGGAAATCTCATCGAGTTGGTGCGCAAGCACGGAGCACCCTCCGACGTTTCGTACGTTAACAAACTTGAGGATGAACTCGAGTTTGCCGAGGTGCTCGCACCCCAAAATATACCACCGGACGTCGTGACTATGCGCTCGAAGGTCAGTCTACTGGACCTCGACACCGGAGAGGAGAGTAGCTATTCAATCGTCTTTCCAACCGAGGCAAACCTTGATGAAGGAAAGATCTCTGTCTTGACCCCGTTGGCGACCGCTCTTTTAGGTCATCGTCGTGGGGCCACGGTTGAGTTCAAAGCGCCAGGTCGTATACGCAGGCTTAGGATTCTCGACATCCCCTTTCAGCCAGAGGCCGATGGGTTCTTCGATCTATAGTCTCAGGCTCGAGATCATACGATGTATAAACGCTCCTTCTTCAAACCTTATATTCCATCAATCGGGTGACGTGCATCTCTCTTCTGATTACCGCGGAAGAGAGATGTTCGCGGCGCCCGAAATCATTACTACCTCACAACGCTTTCCAGGCAACCAGCCGATGAAAGTACCCGCTAGGCAAGCCTTCCTAAGCGCGGTACCATGACCCTTTTCTCCATCCGAAGTTCATCGCGAACACTGTACAGGTGTTAATGCCCTGCTTGCGCGGGTGTTAATACCCTCTTATCGATACTGAGGTGGTCTAATTTAGCCGGACACGATCCTCTCGGTAGAATAGAAGCATGAGAAAATACGATGACGAGTACAAGCGGGAGGCGGTGAAGAAGATTCACGATGGGCAGTCGGTGGCGAGTTTGTCGCGGGAGTTGGGGGTGAGTGAGAACCAGCTGCATTTGTGGAAGAAGCGGACTTTTGAGGCTTCGACGGAGACGGACAAAGAGTTGATAAAGCTAAAGAAGGAGCTGCGCGAGGTGCGGATGGAGAATGAGATCCTAAAAAAGGCGGCGCTTATCTTCGGTCGGGGCGGGTAGAGCGGTACCGCTTTGTCGAGTGCGAGAGCGGCAACTATCCGGTGCGGGTTTTGTGCCGGGTGATGAAGGTAAGGCGTTCTTGTTATTACGCTTATCTAGCTCAGAGGCAAGAGCGGAAAGACAGCGGGGCGGCGAAGTTGGTCAAGGATTGCTTTTACGACAATTATCGTCGGTACGGGTCGCGGCGGATCGCGGCGAAGCTCGGGATGGGGCGGTTCCTGGTACGGCGGCTGATGCGCGAGCAGAACCTGGTGGCGATACAGCCGCGAGCGTTTCGCCCTCAAACGACCGATTCGGGGCACGGTCAATTGGCGAGTCCGAATCTGCTGCGCGAGGAGAAGAACCACCCGAAAAGCTGGGGCGAAGTGGTGGTGGGCGACATCACATATGTGCCGACGCGTGAGGGCTGGGCGTATCTTGCTATGTTTCAGGATAAGAAGACAAAACGGCTGGTCGGATGGGCGATCTCGGACTCGATGACCGCCGATCTGGTGGTCCGGGCGTTGCAGATGGCCCTCCGACGCGGGCTTATAAAACGCGGCTGCATCGTCCACACGGATCGCGGCTCGCAGTATGTCTCGACCGATTTTCGCGATCTGCTCGAGCGTTGCGGCCTCAGACAATCGATGTCCGGCAAGGGCAACTGCTACGACAACGCTCAGGCCGAAAGCTTCTTCTCTCGCTTTAAGACTGAGCTCGTCGAGGGCGGCGTTTTCGCCTCGCTCGCCGAGGCCCGCAGCGAGATATTCACCTACATCGAGGGCTTTTATAACCCAAACCGGCTCCATTCAACGATCGGTTATCTGACCCCGATCGAGTTCGAAACCCTTATGCGGTTTGACAATGGAAACCTTCTCAACCAAATTCTAAGCCAACCGGTGAAGCGGAGACGGGCAATGCTGGCGAGCATCCTGTCAAGGAATAACCGGCCGGGAACTCATCGACTGATGAAAAGCGAGACGCCACCCCGCGTCTCGCCGAACCCTTTGTCGATAGATTCCCCATGCCTCAAAAACGCAAACCTTAACCCAAATTCAACCAAAAGGAGCGAGAGGATCCTGTCCTAAAAAACTTGACCATCTCATACAGCAGTTCCGATAGTCTAAGAGTAAAGGAACCATCCTTGAAGCTGGAGTAAACACCATGAAAGGAAATCAATTTATGACCTGGTTGATAGCACTATCAGTTGTTCTGTTCTTCTTTATTCAAGTCCAGGTTAACTCTGTGTCTGCCATTCTGATCGCCGGGATGATCGCGATCCCAACAATTTATGGCGGAGTGTTGTGGAAGTCGGTAACTAACCCGGACGAGATCAGGCTGGAACTGTCCTCAACGGAAAAACAAGGCTGATCTCCGCATACGATGTTCGACAAAAGGGGTTAAGGGAACTTGTGAACATAGCGAAGGGGGGAAGGTGCGATCATGGCGATCTCGAACAAACTACACAGATTAGCTGCTCATTGTCCAAATGGCTCTCCGTTTGTAAGCCTCTACTTAAATACGCAGGCAAATCAGCACGGTCGAGACGATTTCGATCGCTTCCTTCGGAAAGAACTCAGCACACGTGCGAAGTCTTTTGCTGAAGGTTCTCGAAACCGAGAAGTCTTTGAACGTATCGCTACCAGGATTACTGCCTTTCTGAAGGATCGTTTGGAGGTTGCGACAAACGGACTTGCTATATTCGCAAGCGGAGGGTCGAGCAGTCTATTTGAGGCTATCCAACTCGATGCGCCGATCGAGAAGAACACGATTCATGTTCTGGATCGGCCATTTCTTTATCCGTTAGCCCGAGTGATCGATCAGTATCCACGGTATGTTGCTCTCATTCTAGATGGAACGAGGGCCAGGCTATTCGTCTTCAGCCTTGGTAGAACAAAGCTAAAGGCGGAAATACCTAACGAATATGCTAATCAGACCGAATTGGGTGAAAGGGATTATTTCCAACACACGCGGCGTGGCGAAAACCAGCGAACACTGTTTCTAAAGAATGTGGTTGAGAGATTAGAGAGAGCTATAAATGACGAGCAAGCTGAGCACGTCGTCCTAGCCGGTGACGAGGTAATAATTCCTCCGTTGCAAAAACTCCTAAACCCAGAAATCGATGAAAAAGTGATCGATATCCTTCGGCTCGACATCAACACACCTGAACACGAGGTGCTTCGACTTACGATGCGATCGCTTAAGGAACACAACACACACTCGGATGCCGAAAAGGTTCGGGAAGTGCTAGACAGGTATTCATCCGGCGGGACCGCCGTCGTTGGGTTGAGGGACACGATCTATGCATTATCAGAGGGACAAGTTCAAGAATTATTGATAAGTGCGTCTGACGAGGAAATTCAGGTCGACCGGGAAGCACTGGATCAGATACCTTCCGTGTACACGGCCCCGAATACGCTCTCTGAATATGGTACGCGGACGCATTCGAGTGAGTTAGCCGCGGATTTACTGGTCGAGCTAGCTCTGAATACTAAGGCGGCAGTTACTTTCATCGAGGATCCTTTATTGCTCAGAGATTTTGGAGGTGTTGCCGCATTGCTCAGGTATCGTGAATAGCCGATCGACACTTGGAGGATCAAGCCAGTCAGTCGAGGACGCGGCAGGAATAGAAGAACGTGAAGTCATTAAGGGAGGTAAGTTCATGGGAATCGGCACGATAACCGTTCTCCTTGTTGCTTGTGCAGTGCTAATGTTCGGTCTGGTTTGGATAGAGCTTTTCTTCGTGGATTCAGGACCAAATAACGAGCGACAATACACCATCTTGGATTCGAACGAGAAGTAATGCATGGCCACTTAATCGACTGGTATAGCTACTGCACAAATCTTCTTCGAGCGAAAAAGGGCATGAGGGATAAGCAACGTCCTACTTCTTCTATCAATTGTATCTCTCATGACGGATAGGATTTGTAAGAAGATCAGTAGGGCGTTGAGAGCTTCGAATTGATTCGGTTTCGTGAGTATACGGTTGTCGGGCGGGGAACCAGTCAACCGAAGCAACTTTCGTTTCCTCTGTCGCTAGGCGGCCTGATCACGAATCTCGGCCACATCCGTGCCAATCAGAACTCAGCCGCTGCTGGCCGAGGCAAATAAGAACTACGGACTCGCAAGTAGCGGCGCCGCGACACGTGGTGAGATCGCCCGAACACTCGCAGAGGCGCAAGGAACGCGAGAGTCGCGGACATTTGATGGCTGGAAAGAGGTCGAACTGCGAGGTCAGGGGAATTTGGAACAGTTGGATTGAAGACCTATGAGTTTACGCCCGGAGGCTCTTCGATCGCCCGTACATCAGTTCCGATACGCACCAGCCAGGAACTCTTCGATTGGGCCAGAGACAAACAACCGATCCGGGACGTCAACAAGCGATTTGACAGCGCGAAGACCGTCGCAGTCCAAAACAACAACACCGAAATCGTCGCCGACAAGAACGTGGAGGCTTTGGATGGTCTCTCCAGGTGCTTCGGGATTCTTCCGTGACATGATCGAAGGCTAGAGGAGATGAAACCGAGATATTAATAATTCCGCAGTTAATCGGCGTCGGGCACTGAGGCGAAGGCCAGAATGTGTCCGTCAAGATCAAGGCTGTAGGCAGCTATGTATCCACAGTCTCGGAGCACCGGCTGCGAGTGACCCCTGGCAGCGGGCACTACCAAACAGACTCCGAACGCGGCACGCCGCGCGCTTTTGAGGGATGCGTGACTGCATCCCCCAGCAGGCGAGCGATGCTATCCTCGGGCATCAAGCCAAGGACAACGTTTTCACCGAGCCGGAACTCCGTCATGCCCGGAACATTCACGGTGGGTTCGATCTCGAGGACAGATTTGTAGAAGTCTGTGCTGCGTTGCTGATCGCCAACATAGAGAATGAAATGCGTCCGCAATACTTTCATTTGATATTCCGAGTTCTTCGACAAGACAGGTTGGGCCAGATCGTTTTACGGTCCGAGATCGTGACGGACGGTTATGATGCCCAAGACAAGGAGTACCATGATCTTAATGCCGTCTAGGACAATGTATACCAAATGCATCGCCGAGTAGGGAGGTGCCGTTCCGTTTATCACTTGTTCCGCCCTCGCATCGAGCACGGGAAGCAGCCAAAGCGTCTCCACGGCTAGGATCAACAATACTAGACCTAGCAGAACCTTCTGGGTCAATGGGTTTGGGCGGCGCCACAAAAATGCAACGAATAGAAGTAGACCGCAGACGATCTCCATCTTGTTAAGCGCAAAGAAGACAAGCCTTCCGATGCCCAAACCAAGCGGGAGATCGATCCCCGGTGCCTGAAATTTTAGCGGGGCCTCCATAAAGGAGATGGCGAGAACCATCCCGAACCATACGAAGGGCACCGCGATCTTTACACCTCTCATCCTCGATCAATGTTACGGCAAAGATACCGGTCTTCATCTGTCTTGCCCGGTGTCAGCATCAGCTTAACCGCAAACCAGACAAATGCGACGGCTCCAACCGCAAAAACGGTGTCGCCAAACAGCCGCATCCAGCGGCAGAGTCTGCATCAGATCGGTTTGCATAAATTCCGTACTTCAAGCGTATCAGTATATCTCCGAGACGTATTGATACGGTTGCAGCAAGGCGATAAGTCACATGTCACCTAAAACGTACGTTCGGTGAATCGTGACATCTGCTAATGGGCAATGTCTCGATTCACCGAAGAGCAATATGCCTGAAAAATTTGCTCCGGCATCTCAAACCGAGTTCGACGATCGAGCTAAACAGCCGCGACTCTCTCCTCGAGAGCAACCGCCGCTGGGAAGAGTACATTGTTCTCCAGATGGATATGCCGATGGAGATCCTTTTCCAGGTCCTCCAATCCAGCATAGAGCGCAGTGAAGCTAGGGCAGGCTCCTTCCGGTAACGTGTAGTCGTTTGTAATCTTTCGCATTACTCTCAAACGCTCTCCGTCTTCCTCGTGGTCGGCCATCATCATTCGGATCGGGTTCGCAACCGTTCCGAAATGCGGAGATGGAGCTGAAAGGTTTGCCTCGGTCGCATTCTGCAGTCCCCGGATGTAGGGGAAGAGGACCGATTCTTCCTTTCGCATGTGCGGGATCAAGCTGTCGGCGAGCGCATTGAAGATCGTCTGAAGCTTGAATAGTTCAGGATGCAGGTCTCCGTGACGAGTACACACTTTTTCCATCAATGGCCGAAGCCTTTCAACCTCAGCCGCGGTAAAGACGTGGTGTTTCGAGATAATGTGCTCGATCAGGGCCGAGGCGGACTGTCGTTCGATCTCGTTGGAATCGTCTATTGATCTCACGCCATCGAGTATGGCACCGACTTTATCCGCGACAATCTCAAAATCCAGCCCGGCGCTTGAGCATGCTTCCTCAAGCGATTTCCTTCCGCCGCAGCAATAATCGATCTTGAATTCTTCAAAAACGCGGGTTGTAGCCGGACTTTCCAGCGCGATCTCGCGAATGGTCTTGGTTGCGAATGTTGTTTGCATTATAAAAATAAAACCTCCAAATCTTCTGAGGTAAGGCTACGTGAAAAGATCCGTAGATTTAGTGACGTAAGTCACGCCATCGAAATTTTTTCGAGATTATTCTGTTCCTGATATGAAATTGAGAATTCGCGGAAACTCTATACGGCTTCGTCTGACCAGGTCGGAGGTCGAAGAGTTCGGAAGCTCGGGTGTTATTACGGACACTGTTGAGTTTGGTAAGGGTCCGGCATTTCGATACCAACTGACCACCGTTCCGAATGGAGGATATGGTGCAAAGTTTGAAGGGAACTGTCTGACCGTGATGATTCCGAGCGTGGACGCCGATCAATGGGTCGGTTCTGAGCAGATTGGCCTGGAGTATCTGCAGCCAATAGGTGCAGATGAGAACCTTCGTATTCTTGTCGAGAAGGACTTTGCGTGTCCCACCCAACGTTCGAACGAGGATGATTCCGATGCCTTTCCGAACCCATCGTTGCTAGCTAAATGTTGATATGAAAGGGACAGACCTTTGAGCCCAGCGTCTTTTGAGGTAATATCATGGAAACACATGGAGCTAAGGCTCGCTTTTCCGGTCGTCGTCTTCAATCCAAGAGGGACATCTGATGGCAGCTTCTCTTCCAGTCGAACCAGCGGGTAAGGTCAATTACAGACGTCCTGCGTACTTTGGAATCCTCGCCTCGGCGGCTCTTACAGCCCTCGTCATCCTAGGTTCGCGAAATCTTCAGCATTTCGATTCAGCACTGTTCGGGTACACGATCGCGAGTATCGTTGCATTGGGGGCGATAGTGTTTCGCTACGCGATCTGGCTTCAGCGTCCCGCAACGCGCACCTACTGGTTACGCGGCCTTCGTCTGTTTCGTGACAGGAACAAGCTTTTTGAGAATACGGCAAGCGCCGCGGGGACAGTCGGTAAGAATCTCGTCGCACAGCATTTTATCTTCAAGCGGGGCTTCTCACGTTGGCTCACACATTTTCTGATCATGTGGGGCTGCATCCTGTCAGCCGCGATAACGTTTCCGTTGTCGTTTGGTTGGGTGCATTTCAAGCTCGAAGGGGAGAGAGGTTATAGAGCCTATCTCTTCGGGTTCCCGATGCCGGGGGTGTTGGACGGCCGAAGCATCCTTGCGTGGATACAGTTCCACGCGCTCGACTTCACCGCGTTAATGGTGATCGCCGGATGTGCCATAGCCATCCACAGACGATTAAAAGACCGCGGAGCGATCGCTTATCAGTCGTTTCTGCTCGATTTCACGCCGCACCTGATGCTGATCGCGATCTCGGTTTCGGGCCTGATGTTGACTGCTTCAAGCCTGTGGTTTGATGGCTACATGTATTACTTCATCGCGCTTCTCCATCAGGCGACGGTAATAATGACCCTGTTCTATATCCCATTTGGCAAGCTCTTTCATATTGTTCAGCGGCCTGCCTCGATCGGAGTCGAGCTGTACCAGCAACGCTCCAAAGAGATGGAACAGGCCGTTTGTCCTCGCTGCGGGACCATGTTTGTCGGCAAGCTGTGGATCGACGATCTGAAAAATGTGGTGAAAGAACTTGGGTTCGATTACCGAATGGAGAATGGACACACGCTCCAGGATTATTGTCCGCGGTGCAAACGAGTCATGCGCGGGCTGGCATACGCAAATCTGCCGATGGCTAAAGAGAAGGTCTTTGTGGGTACGAGGTCGGAGGAGACAGTGTCTGAATGAGCAAGGTTGAACACTTAGACAATATCGTCGAGCGCTTTGGTCCGCATCTCCATGACGAGCCTTACGGCGGATGGCAGGGCGACCGAAAGATCGACAAGGTCGTTTCCACTCATTGCCCCTACTGTGGAATGCAGTGCGGAATGAAGCTCCTCGTTGAGGACAATCATGTCGTCGGTCTTGAGCCGCGGTATGAGTTTCCGGTAAACGAGGGACGGCTCTGTCCGAAAGGAGTTACTGCTTACCTTCAGACGCATCATCCGGATCGTCTTCTCCATCCACTGATCAAACGAAACGGCATTTTTGAGCAGGCGAGTTGGGACGAGGCACTCGACCTGGTCGTTTCAAAATTCAAAGGACTACAGGAAAAATACGGAAAGGATTCGATCGCCGTTTATTCGGGTTCGTCGCTGACCACTGAGAAGACCTATCTAGTCGGAAAGTTCGCCCGCCTTGGATTACAAACTCGGTATGTGGACTATAACGGGCGCCTCTGTATGGCTTCCGCAGCCGCCGGAAACAACAAGGCGTTTGGTGTGGATCGGGCCGCGAATCCCTGGAGCGATATACCGTTCGCGGAGGTTCTCATCATCGCGGGGGCGAACTGCGCAGAGACCTTCCCGATCATCAACGGATTCCTTTGGAAACAGCGCGACAATGGCGGCGTCTGGATAGTCATCGATCCACGTGAAACTCCGACCGCCCGACAAGGCGATCTTCATTTGCAGCTCAAGCCAGGGACGGATGTAGCTGTCGCAAACGGAATCCTCAATGTTTTGATAAGCGAAAACTTGATCGATCAGACGTTTATCGACAGCCGAACGAACGATTGGGAAGCGACAAAAGCGACGGCAATGAAGTACACGCCGGATATCGCCTCGCAGATCTCGGGCGTTCCCGCCGAAAAGATCGTTCAGGCCGCCCAGATATATGGACGTGCAAAAACCGGGATGGTAATGCACGCCCGCGGGATCGAACATCATTCCAACGGCACCGAGAACGTTCTCAGCTACATCAACCTTGTGCTGGCCACCGGCAAGATCGGTTCAAAAGGCCGCGGCTACGGCACGATCACCGGACAGGGCAACGGCCAGGGCGGGCGCGAGCATGGTCAAAAGGCCGACCAGCTTCCCGGTTATCGCTACATCACGAATCTCGACCACCGCAAATATGTCGCGGGTGTCTGGGGTATTGACGAGTCCGAACTGCCCGAAGCGGGCGTGTCTGCCGTTGAGGTTTTCAGCAAAATGCGCGAGGGCGAGATCCGCGGGCTGCTATCGATATGCAGCAATATGATGGTCTCGCTCCCCGATATAAACAAGGTTCGGGAATCTCTCGAAGGCCTCGAGTTCAACGTCTGCATCGACTTCTTCTTGTCCGAGAGTGCTCGATATGCCGACGTGGTGCTGCCCGGCACGACGTGGTCAGAAGACGAAGGTACGACGACGAGCGGCGAGGGACGCGTCATCAAGATCAATAAGGCCATCGATCCGCCAGGCGATGCAAAGGAAGACTGGAAAACTATTCAAGAGATCGCTCATCGGCTGGGACGCGGGAAATATTTTCAGTTCAATTCGCCACGCGAGATCTTTGATGAATTGCGACTCGCTTCAAAAGGCGGAAAGGCTGATTACTACGGCATCACGTACGAAAAGATCGAAAAACAGGATGGCGTGTTTTGGCCGTGCCCGACGGAAGAAAGCACGGGGACACCCCGGCTTTTCGAAGAACGATTTGCTCACGATGACGGTAGGGCGAAATTCCATCCGATCGAGTACAAAGGCGCGGCCGAACAGCCGGATGAGGAATATCCACTGATCTTCACTAGCGGTCGGATCGTTCATCAATATCTTTCCGGCAATCAAACGCGAAGGATCGGGTTTCTTGTGCAGCAGTGCCCGGAACCTTTCGTCGAGATCCATCCTGAAACCGCGATGAAATATGGGATCAACGACGGCGAGCGCGTCAAGGTCATTTCGCGACGCGGCGAAGGGGTATTTCCGGCATTGGTCGTCAAAACGATTCGGCCCGATACGATCTTTATTCCATATCATTGGGGCGAACAGCTTGCAGCAAATCAGATAACAAATGCTGCGCTCGATCCGACGTCGAAGATACCTGAGTTCAAGGCGTGCGCGGCGCGGATCGAGAAGGTCCATTCTCGAGAATTACCGATCCTCGGAAAAGGGCGAAAAGGAACGAGTTTGAGCGAAGTACAGAAAGGGAAGTAGGAGAAGGCCTATGAAAGAGACAATGTTCATCGACCCGCAGCGCTGCATCGGATGCCGAGCCTGCGTTGGGGCGTGCCGAGAGTGTGACACCCACAAAGGCTACTCGATGATATTTGTCGATTACATCGACCGCAGCGAGACGACGGCGACAATGCCGACCGTCTGCATGCACTGCAGCGAACCGACTTGCGCCCTCGTTTGCCCCGCCGATGCCATCAAGCAGAACGAGGACGGAGTTGTGATGTCGGCACTTAAGCCAAGATGTCTTGACTGCCGGAACTGTGTAAACGCGTGTCCGTTCGGTGTTCCGAAATACAACTCGGCGATGCATCTGCAGATGAAGTGCGATATGTGCTTTGACCGGACAAGCGAGGGCCTCAAACCAATGTGTGCCAGCGTCTGTCCGACCGGTGCGATCACATTCGGAACATATGAAGACGTTGTTCCAACGCGCCGGACGAAGCCGGTGAATGCTCACGTCTTCGGCAATCAGCATGTTGAAACAAAGGTCTATCTGATGCTGCCGACGGATGCGGACGAAGTAAGGGTGGACGGATGCGGTGTTTTCGAAGGACGGGTGGGCGTCGATGGCGGAGGCGAGCCCAGGGAATCGTGGATCGACACTCAGGTGGAGGAATCGGACAAGAGCAATGAATTCTAAGTATCTGAATGACGAAACGGTGAATAGCGTGCTCGCCATCGACCGCGATTCTAATGAGATCTCGACCGAGGCTGATGTCCGCGTTGCGACGGCGTCGTATCAGGAAGAGTTTCCGTATGAACGCGATGAAGAATCAGAGGTTACTCGACGCGAGTTCTGCAACTTCTTGTTCCTGACGTCGAGCGCGTTGTTCCTTGGCTCGGCTGGCTTCGCCGGGAAGCTCGCTTACAATTCTACTTTCGAACATACGTTTGCGCCGTTGAAGATCGAGGGTGCTGAAACATTGGCCCCAGGGAATGCCCTTAACTTCGTGTATCCGCACGAAAACGACACGGCTATCCTGATCCGCAGTGCAGATGGACAGTACAATGCCTTCGAGCAAAAGTGCACGCATCTTACGTGTCCCGTCTATTACGCCAAAGAAAACGACCGGCTTGAATGTCCCTGCCATGAAGGCGGTTTTGATGCGAAGACTGGCCATGTCTTATACGGCCCACCGCCGCGCCCGCTGCCGCGTGTGGATATTGAGATTCGCGACGATGGTGTCTGGGCGGTCGGCAAGAAATTGACGGGCAGCCATGAGGAGGCATAGAGGGCTTGTCTGATGGGAAGTAACTCAAACACGAAACGTCGTCCCCCGATTCAAGGTCGAACTGCTATTTGGCAGGCGCGGCTCGCCTTGCTGATCCTCATCAATATTGCGCAGCTTTGGATACTATCGGCGACGATCGAGGCAGCACTGGCGGCACACTACAAGCAGCTCTTGCCTCTAGTGATCGCGTCCGGGGTGTGCTGGGTCATCGCGTTGACGATCTTTTTGTGGTGGAAACCCGCTCCGAAACGTGCCGATGTACGCACTTCGTTGGACACCAAATGAAACAGGCGATTCTTGGCTTTGATCAGGACGACGAGGGACACTGGCGTGCGAGACTCGAATGCGGTCATTACCAGCACATGCGACACGATCCGCCGATGCGGGTTCGCGAATGGATACTGACCGAAGCCGGCCGTTCGGAACGGATCGGAGTAGCGATCGATTGCCGCAAGTGTGACCAAGGAGCACCAAGGGATTTTGATACCTAATAACAACCGTGTCTTATGAGTTCAGCAATGCGCCCGGGTGCCTACCGAGCCCTCTTTCTTTCCACTACCGCCTTTGCAGTTTCCTTTGCCGTTTGGGGACTCATCGCAGCCCTCGCTCCGACATTCAGCAGCCTTTACGAACTCTCCGCAACCGAACGAAGTTTGCTGATCGCCGTTCCTGTCCTTCTGGGATCAATCGGACGGTTGTTCGCAGGCATCCTTGCCGATAAATACGGTGGTCGCAACGTGTTCTCCGCGTTGCTTGCGTTCGCTGCGGTGCCCGCGATAGCGATCGGATTCTCGACGAGTTTTACACAGCTCGTCATCTTTGGGCTGTTTCTGGGTGTTGCCGGCACGACTTTCCCCGTGGGTGTTGGGTTTACGTCGCGATGGTTTCCGCCCGAGAAGCAGGGAACGGCTCTTGGCGTTTACGGGATGGGCAACATCGGCCAGTCGATCGCAGTTTTCCTCGCACCGGTCCTGGCGCTGCAGCTTGGCAATTGGAGAACTGTTTTCTTCATATTCGCCGGTGTCACGCTTTTGTGGGGCGTGGTTTTCTACCTGTCGGCTGAGAACGATCGGACCACGGCGCGCCCGAAATCGCTCGGCGAGAGTCTAAGTGTCCTGAGAACTTCAAAGACAGCGTGGGTCCTGTCGTTGTTTTACTTTCTGACGTTCGGGGGATTCGTTGCTTTGGCATTGTATATGCCGACATTCTTGCGCGAGATCTTTTCTCTGACACCTACGGATGCGGGTGCACGTACGGCGGGTTTCGTGATTCTTGCAACTTTGATGCGCCCCGTTGGCGGCATCCTGGCCGACAAAGTTGGCGGTGCAAGGGTCCTTATGCTCGTTTTTGCGGCCATCGCGATATTGTCGCTGCTCTTGAGTTTTACAACGATCGGCCTGTTTACCGTTGGTGCCTTGGGCTGTGCGGCAGCTTTGGGGCTTGGGAACGGTGCGGTGTTTAAGCTCGTACCCCAATACTTTTCGAAGGAGACCGGAACGGTAACAGGCCTTGTAGGAGCTTTCGGCGGGCTCGGCGGGTTTTTCCCGCCTCTTGAGCTCGGACTGGTGAAGGACGCAACCGGCAGCTATACGATCGGATTTATTCTGCTATCCGGTTTCGCTTTGATGTGTCTTTCGATTAATTATTTTTCCTTTATTCGCAATGTCAGGCCCGGACCTGTTGATGGATGATCACAAAGCGATCGACAAGATCTTAGATCGCACTTTCGTTGCTCTTGAACAAGGCGACGGATCGAAAGCATTCGAGTACCTCGATCGCTTTTGGGCTCGGCTTGCAGTTCACATCAGGGCCGAGCACCTGCACCTGTTTCCGGCACTTTTGAAGCCAGGTTCTGACGCTTCGATCGAGGAGATTATCGTCGGGCTTCGGGCGGATCACAATTTCTTCATGGTGGAATTGGGAAGCTTGGTAAAACGATGGCGTTTAGTCCGAAAGTCGATCGAAGAAGCATCATGTCCAGATTTTTTGTCGGAAGCCAGAGAACGTATGAAGTACCTGCGTGAGCGTTTGCTCTCTCATGACGAGATAGAAGAGAAACAACTATATTCGCTTATTGAATTCAAGCTTTCCATGGAGGACCAATCAAGTCTATATTCAAAGGTTCGACGAGAACTTTCTAATATGCCGCCTCGTTTTGGCGAAGCGGTCGCCTAACGCAGTGCTTCGATGTCGAGAGCCCAGAAGTTCCTGGTTCGATCCTTCGTCGGAGGTTTCATGACGGGAATGACTTCTGATCATGACCCTCAGATCGAGGGGTTCGTACTCGTCGGCGGAGCGAGTTCGCGCATGAGCGAGAACAAGGCCCAATTGAAGATCGGCGGGCGGGAAATGTCCGAGAGGGCATTCTCAGTACTGAGAGCCACATGCAATCGACACGTTTTCCTCGTCGGTGACACCGGCGGCGACGGCATTGATGGAGCGGGGTCACGGGTCACAACAATTCCGGACAACCGAGCTTACGGGGATGATTGGCAGCGTGCCCCAATCATTGGACTCTATACAGCACTTGTGAACGCGAGAGCGCCCTGGATAGCCGTATTAGCTTGTGATCTCCCGTTTGTGACGAGCGATCTAATCTGTAGGCTATCGGGCTTTTGCTCTGATGTGGTCGACGCCGTCGTGCCTGTACAGCCTGACTCAAGGCCTCAGCCATTGTGTGCACTCTACCGAGTTGAGAGATGCCGACCGATTGTAGAGGCGACGATCAAGGCCGGGGACTTGAAACTCCAGAAACTTTTGACCAACCTCGCTACCCACTATGTTAAATTTGACGAGATCCGTGACCTGCCTGAGGCCGACAGTTTCTTTATCAATGTCAACACGCCAGAAGACTATGCGAAAGCATCTAAGCTTGCTTAGCCCTAAGCCGCCGCCGCGAATGCTCTCGCGTAAACGGGTTGCAGCACGGACGGATGTGCGGAGACCGTCGCGCGAAGCGTCGGGCGGAAAAAGTAGATAAACCAGTCTCCCGGCTTCCGTTCCTCAGCCCAGCTTTCAAAACCGCGTCTTGCAAACATATCCCGCAGCGGTATCGGATCAAATGGATGCCGCAGTAGCAGCACGTCGCCGGGCCCTTTCAGGCTTACAAGCCCTTTCGCTATCGCCGGCATCGGATCCCGTCGTTCGTCGGCTTGCTTCATCAGGTCGACAAAGACCACATTTTGAGCGTCGTCTCCTACCGTGGCGATCTCTTTCGGTTTGATCGGAGGATTCGTGTCGCTGTATTCGAAATCAGCCGCGTCGCAAAGTCGAAGCTCGACTGAAAGTTCCGCCTCGTCGGCTCCGATCGCGAGATTGAGAGCATAGAGGATCTCAGTCAGCGGGATACGGGCGATCTTTGCTGCCTGAGATACAGAAACTCGACCGGCCATGGCTCGTCTCAACTTCGGGTACTGAAGCCGCTCGAATTCCGGAGCGAGCCACATCAGCGTTCGTATCATCTTTTCTTCATCGTGAGCGAGTACTTCCTTTATCTTCGTTGTTCCTAAGATCTTCATTTGCCTGCCTCCAACATACGTTCCTTTTTTGATACTTTAAACCGACCGACCGTTTCGATGCGGTGACAAATGTCACCGTCTAACCAAGATAGAGTTTTAGGAAAGATGTACGGCCGATCATGACAGACGACAAAATAAAGGTTCTTAAAGAAACCCAGCTTTTCAAAGAATTGGACGATGCCGTAATAGGCGTCCTTGCAGAACGCTCGATCGTGAAGCGGCTCAAACGCAACGAGATCTTGTTTGTCGAAGGCGAACCGGCAAAAGGGCTGTTTGTCGTCGCCTCCGGGGCGATACGAGCTTTCAGAACCGCCGCGGACGGACGGGAGCAAGTTATTCACGTTGAACGAGCCATAACAACAATTGCGGAGGTCCCAGTCTTTGACGAAGGCAACTATCCTTCGACTACTGCTGCTGACGAACCATCAACCGTCTATTTCCTTGACAAGAAACTGATCCTTAACACGGCCCTCCAACATCCCGACTTAGCACTCGCGGCGGTACGTTTACTTGCTTCACGACTACGCCGATGCGCCGAACTCGTCGAGACACTATCGCTTCACGAAGTGGGTCAAAGATTGGCAAGATTCCTTCTGCACGAAGCTGCAACGGACGGAGTCAAGACATCTCACGGAACCCGAGTTACTTTACGACTGACCCACAATCAACTCGCCGCACGGATTGGCACGGTTCGCGAGGTTGTGACACGGACTCTCATTCGGCTTCAGGATCAAAAGATGATCGTTCACAAGGGCAAGAGCATCCTAGTCCCTGACATGCGTGCACTGGCTTCTTACGCAGAAGCCGGGTCTGCCCGGTAATCCGGCTCAAACCGAACTCCCAGATCGGTAAGCCGCTCCTCCAAAAGTTTCGCCGAAACAGGGAGGGATAAAGTTCGGAGATCTGTTCGGGCGGGGCTCTCTCCTGATGTTTCTCGGGTGTGTGATTGAAAGCCTAACCGGACGACCCGTCCTAAATTTCGCAGGGATTCTGTAAAGCCCACATCTCCCGGTCCGCTCGACGGGTCAAGCCCCGCAACTCTTGCGGCTCTTACCTAACCGACAAACGAGCGGTGGACATATCTTGTAGGACTCGGTTCCAACTGGTATGGCGAATCTCCTGTACAGGCGGGTAAGTAAAAGGCGGAATTGCCGAATATGCGGTAAGCCTGACTGGTGCAGTTTCACGCCAAACGAAGCGGCCTCCTTTTGCGCCCGCGTAACTTCGGGAGCTGACCGAGTTAGCAGTCACGGTTGGGGAGTTTTCTATCATTCGGAACGTCGTGACTTTGGTCCAAAGGCACAGGTAGAGGCCTTCGCCAGGAGTCGACCTCGGCTAGCACCGATCGAATCGAGGGATTTCGCATATCGAAAACTGATCGAGTTATCTCCAGCCAAATCATCACAAGAGATCCTTCGAGCCGTGAAAAGTGTCTACAGCCGAAAAGTTTATGATCTCGAAAAGTACGGATGTCTGCCAGGAGCAGCGGCAGACCGACGGAGCCTCGCGACGCAGCTTCATGCCTTGTTGGCGAAACGGCCCGATTGTCGGATCGGGAGAATGTCGAATAACCGGATACCCGGTTTTTGGACCGATGACCGTGGGAATCTAAGACTCGGAAGCGAATTCAATTTCACGACAACCCTTCTGCTGGTCCCGATCTTTGATCGAAACGGAATGATCCGAGCATGTCAGATACGTTCGATCGGCATTGTTCCAAAAGGATGTTCTAAATATTTCTGGTTCTCATCCGCAGGTAAACTGGGAGGAAGTAGTCCCGGGTCGCCTCTCCACTATGCCGCCGCTTCGCTCTCAACCCTTCGCCCGATTCTTGTGACAGAAGGTCCCTTGAAAGCCGATATAGCTAAAGCATTCTTCGCGGATCACGATATTGCCGCAAGCGCCGGCGTGTCCTGTTCGCACGATGAGATAGTGGACGCTGCGCGTTCTAGGCAGCTTGATATCGCCTTTGATATGGACAGTTTCACGAATCCGCACGTTGCCGGTGCAATGGCAAGGCTCATCGGCCGCCGACTGACGGATCAGATTACGCACGGGTATCAAGACGCGCTACGTATTCTAGTCTGGGACAAGCGTGCAAACGGACTAGATGAGGCTCTGATACAAGGACGGTCGATAAACTCCGTGACACCCAACGACTGGTTCCAACGGCTGACACCAGCGTGCCATTTCGCCGCAAAGAACGCTTTCGCGCGCTTCAAAGCCGTTGGACACGATCTCGGAACGGTGTTCCACAACCGAAGGAAAAAGCGGCTGGCGGAGAGGCGTACCATAGAAATCAAAGACTCCGTCCATGAACGCAATCCTTACTGTGCCGCGTAGTACATTTGGCAAAATTGCTAAACGCATAGCGACGTTGATCGACACCGACAAGCAAAGACTCTCAAACAAAGATCTGATGGGGGTCTGTTCAGAGATCGGGATGATTTGTAAACAGTCAAGTTGATCCGCACTTCTATCATGAATTGGCAGAAGTTGCGTTAAATCTACTTCTCGCCGAGAAGTACGGTCCCCAACTTCTTCACGAAAGGCGTCCCGCGATAGCATGCAGCGAGGTACTTCGGCCATTGCAGGCGAGGCTCCCAACCCAAGCGTGGCGAAGTCGGGCGCAGATCGACCACCAACAATACTCTACACCGACACCGATCGCTTATCTAATGGCATACCTGGTCGATCCCAATCCAAACGACGTGATCCTCGAACCGTCGGCAGGAACCGGGTGTCTGGCGGTATGGGGTAAGGCTGCGGGTGCGAATGTCACAACGAACGAGATCGATCCGCGAAGGCGGGACCTGTTGCGACTCCTCGGCTTCGAATCAGGCAGCCACAATGCCGAGTATATCGACGATCTGCTTCCTTACGACCTGATCCCTACGGTTGTCTTGGTCAACCCCCCATTCTCGTCGAACGGCGGCCGCACCAAATCGACATCGAGCAGATTCGGTTTTAGGCATGTCGAATCGGCACTTAGGCGTTTACGCATCGGTGGAAGGTTTGGGGTGATCCTCGGCGAGAGTGGTTCTCCTAGAACGAGTACCGGAAAGCAATTCTGGAACTCTTTAGACGCCGACATTAGATTGATTCAAGCGATTGAAATAGACGGAAGAGAGTATTACCGGAATGGCACGACTACCAATGTCACTTTGATAATCGGACAGAAGCGCGGAATCCGATCAACCGAAGAGATGGAAACCGAGAGTTTATCAATTACCACCTCTGTCCGATCGGTCGAAGAGGCGTTTGCTGCGGCAACTCCTTCAGAACTCGATTTGTGAAAAAGAATCATGGAAACAAGCTGCGCAGCGGCTTTGCCGATGTCCACCAGACCTCCCATCGTGAATGGGACTTCTCTAGCTCCGCTCGTTGACGAAGACTCTGGCCAGGAATGCGAACCCGACCGACAACCGCTTGAGTACATTCCCCACTATGTTACCGGAGGCTCAGATCATCCCGGGAACATTGTCGAGACCTCCGGACTCGCAAATGTAGGTCCTCCCGCAATTACATATCAACCTCTGCTTCCAAGGGAGCTTGCGATGGACGGTCGCCTTTCGAGAATGCAGGTTGAGCGAATAATTTACGCGGGTCAGGCTCATGAGCAGCGGTTGGCAAACGGAGCCAGGGCAGGCATCAGCATCGGGGATGGGACGGGCACAGGCAAGACCGCGAGCATCGCGGGCATTGTGCTCGATAACTGGTTCCAGGGCAG
Source organism: Pyrinomonadaceae bacterium (assembly GCA_050246275.1). GTDB lineage: Bacteria > Acidobacteriota > Blastocatellia > Pyrinomonadales > Pyrinomonadaceae > OLB17. Next base: position 1,331,105 of record JBFWWI010000001.1, on the reverse strand, counting down.
GAGAAGGACGATTTGGTTTTCGGTAAAGGCGGACCTGATAGAGGCGGTTTCAGACGAGTTTCTTCGCCTCGGTTTCAGGGTTCCGATCAAGCTCGTTAATGAGTACCCGTACGATTCCGATATTTCCCTTTACGAAGGAATAATCTTCTGCACATACAAATCGCTTATCGCACGCTCAAAGACAGGAGCGAAGCGTATCGACCAGATAACAAAATGGCTTGATGGCGGAGGCCTTGCAATATTTGACGAGGGTCACAAGGCAAAATACGCATTTGCTGATGACAGCGGCAAGGCTACTCAAACGGGTGCTGCGGTCCTTGAGATACAGGACCCGGAAAAGTTTCCGGAACTGAGGGTCGTCTACTCGTCTGCCACATCCGCGGGTGAAGTCCGCCACCTCGCCTACATGTCGAGGCTTGGGCTTTGGGGCGAAGGTACTAGTTTTCCGCTTGGGTTTGAGCAGTTTGCAGATGAGATCGAGTCCGGTGGAGTCGGAGCACTTGAGATGGTCTGTCGTGATCTCAAAGCAATGGGTCGCTATCTTTGCTGTAACCTGAGCATGGGGGTCGATCCCGCGTCGGGCCTCGCTGTGGAGTATCGCGAGGTCATCCATCGGCTGACGCCAACGCAGCGGCAAATGTACGACAATATGGCCCGAGCGTGGCAGGAGGTGCTCAAGAATATTCATCGTGCCCTGGACCTGACAAATTCCGGGAAAGGTTCGCGCCGGAATGCGATAAATCAGTTCTGGGCCGAACACCAGCGTTGCTTTCGGAATCTCATCACCGCCTTTAAGGTGCCCACATTGATCCGAGAGATCGAGCAAGCACTCGGTCGCAAAGAATCGATAGTCGTGTCGATAACGGGAACGGGCGAAAGCCAGACAAAGAAGCAGGTCGAACGGGCCGCCGATGAGGAGGAAGCGATCGATGCTCTTGATTTTAGCCCTCGCGAAACACTTTCAAGGTTAGTTGAAAATTGCTTTCCGACTAGGGTGTTTCAGGAGCGGACCAACCCCTGTAGCGGCGTGACCGAACACGTGCCCGTTTTAACCGACGATGGGAATCAGCTCGAAAGCCGAGCTGCTCTGCAGTTGAGACGCGATCTCCTCGATAGGCTCTCGACGCTGGACGTGCCTGAACATCCGCTCGACCAACTCGTAAATTATTTCGGGCCCGAGAACGTCGCCGAGATGACCGGTCGAAAGAAACGCCTGATCCGAACGACGGGCGGAGCCCTCGAATATCGACCGCGGCAACTTCCCGGCGTTCCCGCGAAGTTGGTCAACCTTCACGAAAAGAACTCCTTTCAAGGCAAGCAGAAGCGGATCGCTATAATGTCCGAAGTCGCGTCGACCGGCGATAGCCTTCACGCGGGCTCGAACGTTCTCAACCAGCAGCGGAGACTTCACATTGCCGCCGAGCTAAAATGGTCCGCCGACAAACAGGTGCAAGACTTCGGTCGCACACATCGGACCGGCCAAGTCGCACCGCCTGTTTACTTGCTCGTCTTCACCGAACTGGGCGGCGAAAAAAGGTTCTCTGCAACGATCGCCCGGCGGCTTGGAAACATGGGTGCTCTAACTAAGGGCGACAGGCAGGCAGAGAAAGCCGGGACACTCGACAGATACAATCTCGAATCAAGGGAAGGCCGCTCGGCACTCAACGTGGTCTTGAGCGGTATATTGCGTGGCATCGATGTCCAAGGGCTTGACGACCCAATGCTTGCCCTTCGGGACATGGGTCTACTTCGGTCAGGGGATGCGGGCGAAGAGATCGCCGAAAGCGACAAGACGAATATCCCCCGATTTTTAAATCGCCTACTCTCACTTGAAGTCGACCGGCAGAATGCACTGTTCGATTATTTCTACTCAACATTCACCGAGACCATCGAGCATCTTAAAGCAAGCGGAAAACTAGACGATGGACTTGAGGACTTGAAAGCCTCATCCGTCACGCTAGCTCAACCGGCGCAGATCCTTTACCGAGATGCAATTACAGGTGCAAGAACGGTCTATTACGAGCTAAACCTGAAAGTAGCTACGAGTCCGGCAAGATATCTAGAAGTTTCGGCAAGTGACGTTATGCGCTTTTACCAGCACCGGGCGAATGGCAGCTTTGTCGCCGTCAGGCCGAGCATGTCGCATACAGACCCTGAAACAGGCGAACGCTATCAGATGTTCTCTATCACCCGTCCCGCCGGACGTAACATTGCGTACCTACGTGAAGGCGAACTCAATCAAAAATACAGAATTGTTCCAAAGATCAGAGCTGAAACATGGTGGGTCAACGAAGAGGAGAAGATACCTTTGTTCGAATTCAAAACGGTTCATCTCCTCAGCGGAGCCTTGCTTCCGATCTGGAAGTTCTTGAAGACGCTGCAGCAATCAGATCTCAAGATCGTAAGGACCACGACGGACGATGGGAAACGTCTCGTCGGCGTTAGTATATCTGCCGAGTCGCTCCGCGATGTAAGACGCCACTTTGGCATCCAGGGGAGCATTCCAACTACTGCCGCTGAGATTCTTAGGGTCGTGGATTTTGAACGGAACGTTGTGAACCTGCTGCACGACATAAAGGTGCGGACGGCGCGGTTTCAAGGCCAGCTTTGTACGGAGGTCTGCCCCTCTACTGTCGAGCAGATAAGAGAACTTCGCGGCATGGGTCTGACAAATATCGCCCAGCATGGCAAGCAGCGATTCTTCCTTTCGAGCGATCATTCTACTGCCTTGGCTTGTCTCGAAAGGGTTCTGGCCTTATATCCACCGCAATCCGGTGACTTTGGTTTCACGCCGCCCGAAATGGCAGCGCAGTTGACGTCGCCTCCCGACGATAAGCCCGTTCAGATCCCAGACTGGCTGGTCGAGCCGGACGACAAGGAAGTCGCAAGACTCCAAACTGTACACGACGTACACAAATTGTTGCCATCGTAGACACTTTGGAAGGAGCCGACGCACATTTGAAAAGCCGGAAGCTATCTGTTTTCAGCGCTTTTCGGCGTCGCACCAACGAGGCACGGTTCTTGAGTAGACATAGCTTCACCTATCAAGCCAAGGAGGAGTGGGAGATGCCGTGTAACTCAGATATTCGTGTCAATGGTGGTTCGAGTGTTGCCGAACTTGAAGCAAAGGTCGATCGCTTTGCAAAAGTTCCACATTATGTGCTGATCGTCGGTGAGCGTGGAACTGGAAAGACGACGATCGCCAGAGCTTTGCACGAGAAGAGTTGCAGGTCGAGGGGCCAGTTCGTAAACGTTAACTGCGCGAGCTTCACTTCAGAACTGCTCGAGTCCGAACTCTTCGGGTACGAGAAGGGAGCGTTTACTGGCGCCGTCTCCGCGAAGGCAGGTCTCTTCGAAACTGCCGCTGGTGGGACCCTGTTTCTGGATGAGATCGGTGAACTAACTTTGAGCCTTCAGGCGAAACTTCTGAAAGCCGTCGAGGAGAAACGAATTCGCCGCGTTGGCGGAACATACGAGCGACAGATAGATGTCCGGGTGATCGCCGCTACGTCCCGAAATCTAATAGCGATGGTCGCCGACGGTTCGTTTCGTCCCGACTTGTTCGACCGTCTTAATGTCCTACAGTTGGAGACTGTTCCGCTCCGCCACCAGCGAGAGAAGATCCGTGAAATGTTCCTCAAACAGTTCGAGACCGAATGGCGTTCGATCGGCCGCGGGATGGCATTTGATATTGATGAAGAAGCCTTCAACGAGCTGGAAGGACACAGATGGGATGGAAACTATCGCGAGTTGCTGAACTTCGCGACACGACTCGCTGTCGAGGCGATGAATGGGCCTAATATCTCAGCCCGACTTGTTCGACAAACGCTTGAAGAAAGCTCAAGTGCGATCACGGCGACTCGGTCGAACGCAATGCTTGCCTATTCGAATAGTGTTGAAAGGCTAGATCGTAGTGCCCATCGGACAGACCTGCTAACCGTTATGCTTGACCCTCATACGGATAATCTCGATACCGTTTATATCAAGGCCGCCGGTACTTTTATTGAGCATGCTCTTAAACGATCCAACGGCAACCTTCGGAAGGCCGCTCGATCTATGGGGAGCAGCCACTCAACGCTCTTGCGCATTCTGAAACTACATAAGGAAAGGTCCCCCAACCTTCCGCTGGACACAAACTTCGGATCCTTCGGAGCCGTAGCGTAGAAAACACACCGCTGGAAAAAAACGTCAAAGCTGTCGCTGAAGGAGGTGGTCTGCAGAACGATATCCGGAAATTATTTTGGAGACACTGGCGGTCGCTTTGTCTTGTAGCTTTGATGCTTCTACCTTTAACTGGACAGATACTTCGTGCGGCTGTTACTCTTTTGCCGGAGTTCGCCGAAGGTCATGTCGGAGTTGATCTGTCCTTCGATTGACTTCCCAGGCGTAAACGAAATCTGGACTGTCGTTCCTCAGTCTCAAGAGCAACCCCATAGGTTCTCCTCTTTCGGCGCCTTTGCCACATTGAAAATGTGGATTACTAGACCGGATCATTGCGGAGGAGTCTCGCTATACAAATCTCGCAGATGCTCAATCAACTGGCCATCTTTAAAGAGCCAGAGCCGAGTCCGCGTGACCCCGCCGTCGGATCTCTGACGTTTTGGAGTGATCCCGAGTGCCACGTTTCGATCATCGGCGGCAAGGAAAACAAAATACTCTGAGTGTGACCAGCCTGCAGGAAGGTCGAACCGTTTTTCCCATCGCTCGGTACGCTCGAAAACCCCCAGGTCTTTGACGACCGCCATCAGATTTCCATTTGGCCGCACCGTAAATGTCAGCAATTCTCCCGGAGTCTCGATCCGCGATACGCCCGATCTCGTGGCGTAGTAGATCCCAGCAGTCCTGGACCCGAAATACACTCCATCGTTCGTTGGAAATATCAGCCGCTCGTCGATGATAAACCTTCGATCAGAAAGATCTATCTGATCAAGCTTTCCGTCTCTGAGCCTATACATCCGATCAGGAGCAGTTCTTCCCTTGCTCGTCTCGGTAGTGTCAGCCCGGGAAAGGTAGCGCGAATGCGCGATGACATTCATCTGACCATCGAAAGGGACAATGCTTGCAAAACATCCGACATTTCGACCTTCGTCCGAGGGCATTAGTATGTCGAATGAACAGTCGAAGGTCGGCATTAGCACCCGTTCCCAGGATTCCCCTGTCGCACTTCGACGCCATGCGGCGGAGGTCGTTTGAAAAAAGAAATCCGTCGTAGAACTGAATCCCCTCGAACCTCGAAGTGCATCGGCCCTCGTACTCTCAGCATCGTTCGGCACTTCAACTCGCGTCCACTTTGAACCATCAAAACGCACTAGATTACCTTGTCCACTGTGGTAAAACCAGAGGGCTCCTCCAGGCTTATCGTTCCACGGTTCGGAGACAACATCGTCATGACCCTGCCACTTGAAGAGCCTCGGTATTCCAGATTCGTCTATCTCCAAAACACCTAGATTCGTGCCTGCGTAAAGCCGTCCATCAAAGTATTCAAGCCCCGAAAATGAAAATTCCGCGGTCGAAGATATAGAACGAATTCGCTCTTGAATTTGTAGCTTTTCGAGAACAATCGGAAGCGTGTTTACCGCTGGCGGGCGAGCCTCCGGCTCACATCCCGCCAGCAATATTGCAGCGACCGCTATTGTGAAACAGCGTGCGAGCACAACTAGTAACCGGCCTTTGATCTTCTTACCTCCTCTTCAGCTCCCACGGTAACGGTCACCTCGGTACATTTACCCTTACCTTCCTTACATTTCTTAGGCACCTGTTTGGGAGGCCGCTGCTGTCGCTTTTGGGCCATCCACTGATTGTAAACTGCATCGCCATAAACTGCCCTCACGTACGGCCCCTCGCCGTATGTATCAAGATAGCGGCTTTGAACCTGCGCCACTGTCGAGTCCATCTGAGCCGGGCTTATTGTTGCCTCGCGTCTCTTGTGGTCCCTCATATCCCTAATATACTTCCCGAGAGTTCCCCCCGGACTAACGATCCATGAAGCAGTACTGGGATTCCGAAACACCTGGAATGGGTGGTGAGCAGGCGAGGTATTGTCCATTACGGGATGCATTGCCTGACCGAAAGCATACCTTGAAGTATCAGTCGGTACGGGCCCACTGCCTCGTGTCGCCCGTGCTTCTTTTGTTGCTTCGGCAATGAATGCGTTCATCTCGGCTTCCGCCTGGCCCTCCGTCTGCTGAGGGTTTCTCATAGCATGCTGCGGAGCATTCTTTTCGAATATTGTTCCGGGAGCATCCACGTAAAAGCTTCCTAACTGCATTGCTCGCACTTCCCAGTGCGTAAGACCCGGGAACGCATTTGAGAGTATGCGATCATGGATCTCGGTCGGCCATCGACCGTTGCTATCCGAGTAGGAAGTCGGATTATTGAGCGCATAGACATAGCGATTCCAGGACTGCGGCTTGTCAGCCGATGCTATCAAGACCGGGTCGACACTTCGAAAGCGTCCTCCCTCTGCTGAATAATAGCGAGCCTGAGCGAAGTCGAGAGTGGACTCAGTCTCGCGTTCATATTGAGCGAACTTTCTTCTAAGCGGTGCGGCCCCATATCCGAGTTCTGAAGGCCGGGAACGGATACCGATTCACCGAACGGATGGAAATCGTCTCGCGAGGCTACCCTTCCAAACTGGTCCGTAACGATCCGTGGCGAGTCCAGCGCATCTACAGTCGAAAAATGCGTATTGTTGGACGGCGTATTCGTCGAATACTCCGCCGCAAGGTTTCCAAATGCATCATAAACGAAATACGTTGTCTCTCCCGTTCCGGGATACTCTTTGGATATACGGTTGCCGTAGCCATCATACTGGTACTTGGCGATGACCTGATTCGAGGGATTTCGAAACTCGACCTGACGATTGTCAGCATCGAAAGAAAAGCTCCCGTTCGCCACGTCCTTCGTAACGTTTCCATTCGCATCGTGCTGGTATTCCTCCGAAGTGTCACCATCCTGATCGGCCGTGAGCCGATTGGTCGCGACGGACACAGAAGGGTTCAGACGCTCCCGCGTCTCTTGACAGACCACTGGCTGCGACCCATCGAGACACTGCTTCGGAAGCGTCGTGGTTACCGATTCGTCAAAAGTTCGATTGCCGTAACGATCGTACTTGAACCGCTGTCGCCACGTTTGACCAGAGATCGTCTCAGCCGCGTCCAATAATCGATTCTGCGAGTCGTACTCGTAAATCTGAACCGCGGTGAAACCTGAAGTGCTTCCGCTACCGGGCACGATAATTGTCTGTCTGGCGATACCTCCGTTATTCTTGTCTGTCTCGACACCGCTTCCATTCCATACCCCGTATGCGTTCTCGATCTTCAGACGGTTCGTGGACGCGGGAGCCGTACCAAGCGAAATATTGGCAACCTGCAGACGATCGTTGTATCCGCGCCTCTCCCACAAACCGTTTCCAAGTCTTACCCTCGTATATTTTCCGGCTGAATTGTAGGCAAACTTGGAGGCGTAGATCCTTGATTCAGCGGTGGAATTCTTCGAGCTACTTACCTCGGATAAATAACCGTTCAAATCGCGGTCGTACGTCACACGCCGACTGCTGGGATACGTCACTTCCTCGATATTTCCCGCAAGATCGTACGAATATTCGAAAATATAAGGTGAAGCCGAACCCGCTAGCTGGTCAGGGGTTACCCTCTGCTCACTGGCCTCGGCCATTCCCATCGAATCAAATTCCGTGTACCTAGTGTCGGCCACGGACGATGCGATCCTCACCAATTTTCCCTTCGCATTGGTTACATTGTCATAATAGTGATGTACGGTTGGCGTCGTGAGACCGCTCTCACCGGTGAACGATTTCGTTAAGAGCCGATTGAGTCGATCATAAACGCTTGACGTTGTCACACCTCGAGCATCAACTCTTGCAAGCACGTTTCCGTTTCCGTCATAGGTAAATGTCGTTGTGCCGTCTTCAGGGTGACTTCCTGATAGTAGCCGTGATAGGGCGTCATATGAAAAGGAGCGGGTCTGCGAACAAGGCGATGCCCCCGCACATTGGGCAGTTGAGTTTCCCGCCTGCACCACTTGAGTGAGATTGCTTAATACATCGTAGCTGTAATCAGACGGTTGATAAGGCTGGTCGATAGGGCCAAGGCTCCCGCTCGCGTCCGGTTCATCTACGCGCAGAATGAGGCTCCTTGCGTCGAGGATTGCCCTGCGTTTCCTTCCTGATTGGTCGGTAGATGTCACCGTAAGCCCGATCGCTGAGCCGACAGTGGCGAGTCCATAGTCAGTCAACGTCTCCGACTCATCGGGATACACGGTTTTGATCATGCGTCCCAGTGAGTCATAGAAAACCTCGGAAGCCGGAGCCGCTTCGCCTTCAAAGTAAGGATTTGATACCTCCTTGACCCTCCCAAGGTTGTCATAGGTGGTATCGGAAAGAATATCGGGAGCCCCCTCGCGCACGCTACGGGTCCTTACGATCCTCCCCATTCCGTCAAAATAGGTAAAGCCGACCCTCGATTCAGTACTAGTGGTCTGGGACGTCACTTTCGTCCATTGGTCGGAAGACGTGAGCCCGCTGCCATACTCTGTGATCGTTTGGTGTCCATTAGGGGAAACTACCGTCGTCCGCCTTAGAAGTGGGTCCTCGTACTGGAAGGTGGTCACTTGTGAATTTGGATCGCTGCTTGTAAGCATCAATCCGGTATCCATGTCATATGTAAATGAATTGACGTGGGCTGTATCTGAGCCTTTGGTCCCTGAATCGTCTGGAACGGCACTGACCACACTCGTGAGATATCCGAACGCGTATGAACTATCGTAAATCGTCTCGGTGTCATTCCCCCGTCCGTCCCTGATCTTTCTGGTATTTCCATACTGGTCGTGAAAGGTATTTGTGGTGATGTACTGCCCGGCGGAAATATCTTTGTACTCTTTCAGCGTCGTTGCGAACCCGCGCTTTGGTCCAATGGATGCTCCGAGTTCCGTTTCGGGATCGATCCACGTATCGGCGGCGGCCGTCGGGAGAGATCCAGTCGAAGCGAGTTCGAAACCGGCCTCATCATAAGTGATCTGAGTTCTGGCTTTTACGTTCCCTGCACTATCTTTGACGCGCGACTCCGTGACAAGTCCAGAAATGTTCCTCGCCTTGTAATCCGCATCGTATAAATAATCGTTCTCGGTCGTGCTGACGATGTCGCTACCTGAAAACCACGCAGACGCTGTCGCCATGTTTGCAGATGAGGCCGCGGACGTAGCAACGGCTTTGTACGTGTATTGCTTGATCTGCTTTGGGTTTAGGGAAGAAAAATAAGCCGGGTCAGAGTTGCCGGTTGTGTCATATACCGTCTCAATCATTGTAGCCAGAGCGGTGTTCTCTCCGGGCTCGAACGTGATCATGATCTCCTTGACCGGACGGAGATCTCGCGACGCGGCTGCATAACCGGACGAAAGCGGTCCCGTGACCTCATAGCCGATAAGGCGTCGGGATAGGAGAGCCGGCGTACTATCCGAGGAAAAAGAGCGTTCTTCGTAGGGTCTGCCGGTCCACGCCTTGTCGAAGCCGAATGGCCTTTGAGTCCAATAGTCCGGCTCGTCATGAAGAAGTTGCTCAGTTTTCGTGCCGTCAGGATTTGTGATGGTGACCGTGTAGGGCAGCGGTTGAAAATTCACCCAGTCGCGGTCGGCCTCATATGTCCAATGCACCTCGTCCGTTCCATCCCCCTTTACACTTACATACCTGTCCGTGACTCCACGGTTTGTTTGATCATACGGACCGTCTCCGACCTGCAGCATCGGCACTATTCCGTAGACGAACCGCTCATATCCACCCGTGGGATAAATGATCTTCTCGATCTCGCCGTACAGGTTGTATTTGAACTGATAGGTCTGGCCGTTCGCGAGCGTGATCTTCGAAAGCACTATCGGATTGAACGGAGTTCCCGGAGAACTTGTAGCGATATTACAAAGTCGTACGTTTGCCGCGTTCGTATTGTTGAATAGCTTGGTACCTGTAAACGTATAGAAGTAAGAGCCCACACAATAGAAATCGGCCGGATACGCAAGGCTTTGACTCGTATTGCCAAGCGCACTGTCGTCTGGGTCTGTGCTCGTCGGATGCTTCAGATAGCGCCAACTTAGTGTCGTCGTTATAGTATTCGAGCCGATACCGGGAACCGACACTGTCTGGTCGCCAACAGTTTGCTCCTGATTGTGGTTTGCATAGCCTCCAGGGGACCCACCGAGATTCTCGGGAAGAGGGCTTTCGATCACACGTCCCATTGTGTCTGTCCACTCGCCGGTTGCCGGATCGTACTCGGTTCGGTTGCCATGCGCATCGATGATCGAAGTCGCCACCTGCCCAAGCACCGAACCGTTCGCAGCACCAAAAAACATTCGCCTCCCGTCGGCCGTAAACAGAGTCGCTCCCAGACTCGTTACAACCAACCGCATCTTAGTTCCGTCGACTGAGTAGTAAGTTCCGGTCAGGTCAACATCGTTGCACAAGGCTCCGGTCGTAGTTCCGCAAAATATAGGCGTGTCGCTTGCCCGGAATTCGTGACTGCTTCCCCCGGGCATGGTTACGCGAATGCGCTTCATATAGTAGATCGCAAACGAATTCTCGCCGTAGTAAATATTTGACCAGATCGCTCCCTCGTAGTCACCGGCGCCCTGCTCAAGGTAGTATGGGAATTCGTCCGGATAGTCGATCCTGACCGGTGAGAGGGACGAGGTCCACCCTGCCGCGGAGCGCCTTGAATAGTGCGGAACCACACTAATACCCTCGCTCCCTGAAGGATTTACAATTGCTCCGTACTCGCGCAAGTTCCACACCTTTGATGAATATTGAAGCGTATTTGTGAGATCGTTTCCCGCCCGTCCCGGATAGCTCCCGAGCGGTATCGCCATCTCCATTGCGAGCGTCGACGGGTTTATTCGAGCGTTGCTTCGAAGCACTTGGTCAGGATTTCGGTCGATGTTTCTTTCACCCTGACCGAGGACGGCCATATGCAGAACGCTCACGCTAGCAATGGCTGTAATGACAATCGATATGAGCCGTAGTTTCGACATATCCTTTTTTCCTTTCGTGATGTAATCCTTAATTTGAGAGTCGGCGCCGCACCCTCTAACGTCGGTAGAAAGCCGGCACGGGGATGTCGTTGGTTGTGCCGAAGGTTTCGGTGCGGGTGGTGCCGTTGGAAGACCGGCGGATGGTCCAGACCGCGGATGAGCCGTTGTCCCAGACCGCGAGATCGGTCTTGCCGTCGAGGTCGTAGTCGTTCTGAACCGGGAACAGAGCTGTGCACGAGCCGGTGCAGCCAGAGGTTCCGTTGTTGCCCCAGACCTGTGACACAACTGAATTCGTCGTGGACTGGCGAACATACCAGGTGGCCGTTGAAGGAACGTAGATTGCGGGGTCGGCTTTACCGTCGCCGTCGTAATCGGACGAGACGATCGTGCCGTCGTATCCGACGCTGAGTTCGGAAACGCTCGAATCGCTGGAATTGTAGACGTAGAAGATCTTGCCCGTCGGATCGAACACGGCAACGTCGGTTTTGCCGTCTCCGTCGTAGTCTGCCGGTGCGGGCTTGTGAGCAAGCGTTCCCCAAGCGACCGAGAAATGGCTCGAGTTGGACGACGTTCTCACCCACCAATCGAGCACGCCGGCTCCTGTGTTGGGCCGCACTATCGCATAGTCTGTCTTGCCGTCGCCATCGTAATCGCCTACCGCGGGGTCGTCGTTCGTGATTCCCCAATTGAAGCCGTACCAGCTCGTCGGACCGCTCGGCCAGACATAGAACGTCGAGGTCGAGCCCTCGCGATAGACGCTGAAGTCCGTCTTGCCGTCCCCGTCGTAGTCACCGATCAGCGGAACGTCTGACGACAGCCCAAACCCCAGCGTTGTCGTTGCCGATCCCGTCTGCCCCATTACCATCCAAACGCCACCGGTCGGACGCCAAACCGCCAAGTCCGCCGGTGGAGCCGCAACCGCATTCGCATCCTCGACCGCCAAGAGCCTGGACCCTGCGTACAAATATTCTTTTGACAGTTGCGGTGTCGGACTCGGAGGCGGCAGCGGATTCCAGACACTAGCCGAATAATTCTTCGGCAGCTTTTTCCCAAACCAACCAAACTTCTGACCGGAAATCGGATCGGTCTTCGGAAACCAATCATTTGCGGCAAAAACACCAACGATAACGAGGAGACTACCGGCAGCGATACCGAGAGCGGTATACAGTTTTCTTCGATTCATATGTTCGACCAGCGGGCAGGACGCGAAAGTTCGCACCCAATCCGAGACACATTAGGGCTCACGAGGTTGAGCCGAAATAATTGAAGATTGACGAATTCTGGTGGTAAGATGTGACTGCTTAGGTCAGTCTTACGGACAGAATTCCGTAGAGTGAAAACGCGCCCGTCGGTAACGCCATTACTGACGGGCTTTATTCGTTCGCTCAAACGACAGGAACCGATCGGAATCCTGTCCCGATCGGTTCACATAACTTTGCAGCAATAACTCTTCAGTCAGACCATCCGCACGCAACTCGCCACGACCCGAGTAGGAGCCGGATTCGACCAGTGCGGGGGCAAACCTTCCTTGTTGCATTGAGCTGAAACTGCGTCTGGGAAAACCCAGCTCAAGATAACGCCTCTTGTGTAAGCGGCCGAGCAATGCCGCTCCTTCCAGTAACGAGTTGCAGAGACGTTACCACAAGATTCAATTTTGCGTCAATCAGAATTCATACGTTCGTCAGCGTTCCCCTGATCGTGCAATATGAAACGGAACAGGAATTGGACATCACTCCCGGATTCGCGTTTGTTCGAGGAGTTGGGTGCAGGTGAATCCCGGTGCGGACCTGCCGGAATCGGAAGACCTGTCGTGGCCTACGACGAGCTAGCATCGCAGCCACTGCGGACTTGTCCTGTAGAGTGGATGATTCAACCTTTTCGACCAGAAGTTCACCGATCGTTGCAGGGCCGACTTTTACAATTTCTAAGTAGTCTGCGAGACGCCACCAGAAGTTGATCAAAATTCTTTTTTGTTGCGCTTCTTCTTCTGAGGACGAATTCGGAGATTCTTCTGATCGGTGCCAGTGGGTTCCTAAACCTTGCACCTGCGGGCGATAGAACAACACGACCCCCGTATGTCGATGGGGATGCAAGCTTTCGTTTTTCGCCACCCTCGAATATAAGTACGGCTTGAGTACGTCCGCTCGCAGATTCGATGTCAAATTGGATTTTCAACCCAAGATAGGAGGGCCGAGCGCCACTACAATCTTCCGAACAAAATAGGCGGCAGGCAGACAGTGGAGATAGAGATCATGGAGATACTCAATAGCGGCTCGTTCATTACGTTGGACGATCGCAACAAGATTGAGCAGCTGATCCATACGTCGAAAGAACTTGCGAACGCTACGAGTCAGGCGTCCGGGTTCGAGTCTGACGGCGGCAGTAAACAAAAGCTTGCTCTAGAAATGTGGCAGGGTGCGGAGTACGTGACTCGTGCCCATGAAGAAGCCACGATCAAGAATATTTTCTTAAGCAATTTTCTCAAGCAGCTGGCTGAACTCGACCGTGAGAAGAATGTCCCGGTTGAAACTGTTTCGGTTTCACCGATTGTCCGACCCACACACTTCCATTCGGATGCGGCACCATCGCCGCCCGATCTTCCTTCAGAATCTACGGTGACAGCAGATGAATATCTCGGAGTGATCTCCGCGGAAGAAGCAGTGGAAAGTCTTCCCGAAAAGTCCTCGTATGCCTATGAATGCATTCCAGAAGGCGAACGTGAGACCGATGAGTGTTTCGCCGAGGATGAAAAAGTAGGGACGGTTTCGGTCGTCGAGACCGAGTCCGTCCAACCGGATGCGCCAACCACGCAGGTGTCGGAGGCTCAATCCACTGTTGTCGCCACCGAACCCATTCAGGACACAGTCGCTGACGAAACCCAAGCCGAGAACAACCCGGCTGTGACACCCGCCGAGTCCGTTTCCAGTATCCAGTCGATCGTTCTCCCGGAGAAGGAGCCGTACAATTTCGATTCGTCCACTATCACAGCCGCGATCCAACTGCTGCCGACCGCGGACGGAGTCAGGAAGTGCGTCATAAGCGTCAGGTCGCACGACTTCACGCCGCTGGTCACGATATCGGAGCTCTCGCATCCGCTGGTGATAGGCGAACTGACAAGCGAACTTCACAGTGCATTTGGCCAGTACCAGGCAGATCTGCCGGCGAGATCGGCCGAAAAGCTTAAGAAGGAGAAATCGAGCACGAAGAAGCGTACGGCCAAACCAGCAGACAAAGCGAATGCCTCGCCGCAGCCGACTTTGAGTTCATCGGCAATGCCAGCCCCCACCGTTGCTGCCCCATCAGCGGACCAGGCAAACCTGTTTGCATCATGATTAGCGACGCAGATCCATCAGGAGAATTAGAAATGCAAGATAAGGAAGAAGCCGAAGGGAAAAGTACTAATGCGAACGAAAACGAATCTGAGTCTTCTTCGGCAAGCGAGCCCGTCACCGATCCAAATGCGACGGTAAAAATCGAGGGACAAGAGTTTGAGCTCGATTCATCGCTCGCACAGGAAGACAAGACTCTGAAAGTAGTGCTACAGCCGCATTTCGCCTCGATCGAGAATGCCAACATAACGCGTGAGGTCAAAGAGGGCAAGCTTACGGTAACGATCGTAAAACGGGCACAGCACAAGGGTTCTCGATGAGTATCGAAACTCCGACTGACATTCTTTGCAGCGAGCCTGAGAACCTCAATCCGGCGATTATCATGGCTGACGAATTGATGCGAAGGGACGCCGCCGAGCCATTGACTCCGGCGGAAATTGAACGGGCCGAAGAGGTTCTGCGCCTAGGATCCAGTGAGATTGAAGTGATCGAGAGGCACCTTTCCGCGTTCGCGAGATCGAGAGCTTTGCCGTCAACCCAAATTCCTAGCGGCTTCTGAATCTGAGAAAAGACGTTGTGACTACGTCAAGCCTAAAAGGCCAGCCAAATTGTCCTTTGGCAGAATCTTTCGGAGACAGACTCCTTAGATCAATCGAATATCTTGGATTCAAAGCTCGAAGCCATAACGCGGCGGCGGCCTGCGATTCGATTTCGCGGTTGGTTTCAGAGCAGCAGAAATATGCCGTCTTTCGTGACCTATTCCCTAAGGAATGGCGTGAGTCTCGCGCGAGCCTATATCGGCCTGGGCAATTCAATAAATACAGCGAGCGGGTGAACCAGCTTTTCGAACTTATCAACGAAAAGTGCTTTCCATTGCTCGGCCTCTGGCACGATGATCCGGAAGCCGAGTTCGAGCGGTTTGCCATTCCGCCTTTGAATCTAGACCTTTGTTGCGAAGAGATCTACTACGAGGAGTTGCGGATCAGTTATGCAGCCGGTCTGCTGTTCTATTTTTCGGATGATGGGATCTGGGAGTTCTTCGCTGACAAGTTTGGCTTTTCCGAATCCGATTTTCGGGCGATCAATAAAGATCCGCACCCGAATGTATGGAAGAGGCAAAGAAGCCCTGAGGCGGCCCGCTATGGCGAGCTTCTGAGGCTGGTGGACCATTGTACCGGTAATCCATGGCTCGACAGTACTCATTGTCAATATTCGGACTGGTATGACTGGAGCCGGGAAACGATCGACGAACTGACGAAAGAGTACAGGGAGGCCAATGCAATTTTCGAACGGCTCGGAGAACTCGATGAGATGATCCTGGCTGATCCGCGCAGGGTGATCCGCGACCTGATCACCTTCTGGAACGAGGGGACTTTGCTAACTGACCCTCAGGGAGACAAAACTAATGCAAAAAAGCGAAAGCATCGGAAATCTAGCAAAGTCGCTGGCTCTCGTGCAGGCGAGTCTGGTACCCGCTAAACGTGATTCGATGAATCCATTCTTCAAATCGAACTACGCAGATCTTAGTTCGGTCTGGGACAGTTGCCGTGAGTTGCTTGCAAGGAATGGCCTGAGCGTTATCCAGGGAAACAGCATCGGGCCAAACAGCACGATCATCGTTGAAACGATCCTCGCTCACGAGTCGGGCCAATGGATCCAGAGCGAACTTTGTTTACCGCTCGCAAAGAACGATCCGCAGGGCGTGGGTTCCGCCATGACATACGGACGTCGTTACGGCCTGGCCGCGATCATCGGAATCGTGTCAGATCCGGACGACGACGGTAATGAAGCCTCAAACAGGAACGGATATGTTAGGACCAATCACACGAACGGACAACCGGTTGAAAACGCGGGGCAGAACCGGCCTGCTTAGCATCGTGTATGAATCCGAGATCTGAGATCCCGTCGGACGCATCGGCAGCACTCTACTTCCTGCCGGGACAATATTTGTTCGCGACGTTTGGTCAAGGCCAGTCAACCCTGAAGGCTTTATCAAGCACTCAGGTCGCGCGGGCATTTCGAGATCTTCATACGGATACCGGATGGCTTGATCGGCGCATTCTTCGGTACCGGGAGGCGCCTGAAGGAAACGCGATCCTTTCATACGAGCCCGCTTCAACACGGACAATACTTGTAGAGCTCCTGGGCGGACAGATCGAGACAATCACGATACCGCTTCCGACGCTGATCTTACTCGGAAAAGGTAAGGACTATTTTCTGTGGGCCACAGCTGCGACGCGAATCTCGTCGAAAACATGTCTCGCAGTTGCTCCCCTTCCGAATATCGGTTCACGTCTGCAAGGGAAAATTTGCTTTGGTCGGAATGAAGTTCCGGAGTGCCATCCCTGCTCCGTTGGGGCAGTATGGAAGCTAATATTCGAGACGCCTTTCAATCACGACAACGTGAATGACAAATGTCTTGCTGAACCCACCGACGTTCGAAACCTTCTTTTCGATCTATCGCGTCAGAAGCCAAAACGATTCCCGAATAGCCAGCTTCTCATGTCGAACACGACGATCGACGACGCTTGGGAAGCGATTGTGGAAGGCCGAAGATACGACAGTCGATTCTGATTCCCGGAGTACAACTGCCTTATGTCACCACACCAGAGCCCACGGGATCGGGTGATCACTCCTCCGCGCTTTATCGGCCACAAGGTCGCATCGTCCGAGGAGGATAAGATCGAAGCCCTGCTTTACGAATACTGCCTGGCTGGCAACGGGTTGTTCATCCGCGCCGAACGGACAGAGTTTGCGGCGTCTCTGCCGATCTGTTCCCGTGAGATTCGCGGGCTACCGGAGTTCCGCATTGGGATCCATTGGCATCGACCCCGTATCAGACCCTACATCTGGCAAGAGATACTTAGCGATGCTCGAGGCCGACACACTTCATCCGCATTCAGGGAAGATGTTTATCTGATCTACTGGGACAGGACCGCCGAACGCTGGCGGTGGAGGTCTGCTGGCCGTGAAAACAATTGGGCGGCGACTATCGCGGACGACTCGCTGACAGAGTATAGCGAAGCATGCATCGAACTTCACACGCATCCACCTGGAGCCTTGAACTTCAGCCGTGCGGATGACCGGGACGAATCCGGCAAATTCCGGATCTTTGCGATCCTCGTCGATGTTCATGACAAGCCAAAGATCCGATTCCGATGTGGAGTCTACGACCATTTGATCGAGATCCCTTCCTGTTGGGTAGGCGCGCTTCCTGGCGGTATTGCCGATCTGAACGAGATCGAAGCATTGGTGAAGTTCATGTTGTGATATGGAAATCGATCTCAGTTTCTCTCAAGCTGCGGTGATCCTTCCTAGGGAATACAGCAAGCTAAGAATCGTCCTCGTGGGTGCAGGAGGGACCGGCTCATTTGCGGCGCTCGCGATCGCGCGACTTGTCTTCGAGTTGCAAGTACAAGGCAGGACCGTGGAGCTATCGATCATCGATCCGGACCGCGTCGAGGTGAGTAACATTCCAAGAAGCAGCTTTTGCGCAGCTGAGATCGGACGCTTCAAGGCACAGTCGCTCGCCGAACGGATCACGCTCGCATGGGGAATCGATGTCGGATATGCGTGTGACCAGTTCGATCCCGAAAGACACCTAAGACAATCCGCGGGCGACTATCGCCAGCTGAGCGTTCTCGTCGGCTGTGTCGATAATCATTTCGCCCGCCGCGAACTTCATCGCGCGGTTGAGGAGTTCCAAGGCTATCGCGTTTCAGAGGCGCCGAATATCTGGTGGGTCGACGCCGGAAACGGCAAGTTCTCGGGCCAGGTTCTTGTCGGTTCCACTGTGAAACGGCTCAAGGCCGAGGACTATTTTGTCGGTTCGAGTATTTGTCGTTCGCTGCCGGCACCAACACTTGTTCATCCGGAACTGCTCGAAGATCAGGAAGCGTTAACGAAAGAAAATGTTGAGACTACAGTCTCGTGCCCTGAACGCATTCGGCTCGGTGAACAAAGCCTGAATATCAACCAACGAGTTGCTGTGGAGATTGCCGAGATGCTATCCGCATTCCTGCTGATCAATTCGCTTCGTCGATTCGCGACCTACTTCGACCTCGAAAGCGGAACAAGCCGATCGCTCTACTGCACGGCACCGAGCATTGAATCCGCAATCGCAATCTCATCGCGAGGGCGTTCGAAAGCCAAAAGAGCCTGATCTGCCATGAACAAACTTCTGCCATCTGAGCTCCGAAGGAGGCTTCCGGTTCTGCATTCGCAGGAAGGGTTAGACGACCCGATAGTCTACGCAAAGTTCTTCTTTCCGCTTAGCGGATGGACCTGGTTTGTTACAGAGGGTCAGCAGGAAGGATCGGATTTCATTTTCTTCGGACATGTTATTGGTTTCGAGGCCGAGTGGGGTTACTTCAGCCTTCGCGAACTGGAGGCAGTTAACATCAATGGACTCACGATCGAGAGGGATGAGTACTTCGAGTCGGCGAGAATCAGCGACTGCCTTCTGGATTTGCGATCACACGGCATAAAACCAAGCGGTGGGCAAAGTAACAGCGAACAATCGAGAAGTCGCCGAGGTATGTGAATGGATCTGCAGTACGAAAGCGAGCGTAATTTAACGCATGCACCAACAAACGGATTTGCCTCGTCGATATTGCAGTCCGTGTTCGGCGGCGATCAGGTTCCGACTATCGCTAATCCCATTTCGGGTGCCCCAGTCTCCGCCGATGGTTCAGAGACCGCACCTGCAGCAGTGGACGTTCTTAAGCGTCTTGAAGAGCGCAAGGAAAAGGCGTCGGTTGAGTTGGGCCTAAACAAAGGCGAAGTAGAGACCATCCCCTTTGACCTTTCGGCACTTGAGAGCGAAGGGATCTTCATGAATATCGACTGCCGTGGCTTTGGAGCGCTTGTGCGGCGACTCGATTGGAAGACGCTTGGCGTTAGGCTCCCCGAACACGCTGCTGTTCGCGTCAGCCCGCCGCGAGCCGGGCTCTTGCCCGACGTCTACCGGCACAAGCTGATGCGCGGTGCATCGCAGGCGCACAATGCTCTAAGCAAGTACAGTTTCAGGTTCACGTTGTGCGAGACGCTTTGGGGAACGAATGAATACAAGTGGATCCCGTGGTGTGCGTTTGAGCCGTTCGAGAAGGATTACATGCGAGCGTGCGAGACTCTTGCCGCAGCAAAAGCAGAGGTCCTTGAAAAATACGATGAGATCCTGACCCTACTCGTCGACGGGTTTCGTGATCTTGCAGAAGACTCGGCCAACAGGCTTGAAGCAACCGCTTCGGAACCATTTCAACGACTTGAGTTCATCGAATCTGTTGTCGCTCAGGCACTCGGGATGGTGCCGACACGTGAAATGATCCGCGACGGCCTTGTCATCACGATGAAGCCGAAGGTGATCATTCTCGGCTCTGAAATGATCGCGGAGCAGAACCTGAAGCGTCAGCTCTCGCTGGAAGGAGAGAAAACGGATGCGGAGCGTCAGTCCGTCGCCCTTGAATTGGATTCCAGGAGACGTATCGAGCAGATCCGGGTAGAGGACTTCGAGCAGGAACGGCGGCGGGAACGCGAGGTCAAAGAACGTATCCGCGATATGAAGATCGAAGCGGCCCGGCAAGAAGCCGACGCGGCAGTTTCACCGATTAAGGAAGGCTTGGCTCAGATCACGGCGAAGATATGCGAGGCGGCAAACGAAATGACCGACCGCCTCCGCGACGCCAACTTTGTTCCCGGGTCACTCGCAAAACGGGCACGCCAGATGTGCGAATGGTATTCGCTGATGAACTTCACCGGGGATACGTCGCTCGATGATGTGCTCTCCAAGCTTAGATCCGCGGCAGACCGGGATGCCCAGGCTCGTACGCCGGAAGAGATGCGGAAAGCACTGGGCGACGTGCTGAGGGCGACAACCGTCCATTCAAAACGGCTGCTCGATGAAGACCGGTTATCCGCCCTCGAGATCTGAAGCGAAAACGACAATGGGTTCAGGTAACCGCAAGATCGTGCGAGCGGAATTTCTCCACTATCGAAACCTAGCGAAGAACAGCGACAAGATCTACAACATCTTTCTTATCCAGAATGGTGAAGACGATGATTTCGACTGCATCTCGGAGCACGGTCGGCGAGGGAGTTCGCTTGTTCGAGTGATAGTTTCTGCAAACACTGTCCGCGCCAAAGCCGAACGGGATCTTCAGCGGAAATTGACCGCAAAACGGAATCACCGAGTGACGCCATATGAAACCAACCCCGCCGGATCTCGTGACAGTCGTCTCGCGAGGGAGATTGAATTCTTCACATCTACTCCGAGCGAGGTTGAGATGGCCGAATCTCGCGATGCTAAAGTCGGCGAACCCCGAACCAGAGCAAAGCCGGCCGGTATGCTCAACAGCGGACAATTCGACTCGCTCGAGCTTTGATCCAAGTGATCAGGCTCAAGTCTCCGGCATGAGCGAGGAAAAGCGAGGCTACTTCGAATGGCGGGAGAGCTGGATCGGATATGAAGATTTCGACTCGAATTTGGACGAAGACGAAGTTCGCCGACGCACGTTACTAATCACCGCCGCCGACGAGAAGATGTGGCGAAAGCTTAAAGACGCGAGCTTTATCGTTGAATTCTAGAAGCTTCAGATAACAGGAACCAGCATGACCGCTACAGAAACGGATGCGAAAAGCATCGAGAAATTCCTGCGCGAACTCGACGTGAGGATCCGGGCAAGATATCCGTTGATCGCGATCAACACCTATGAGGAAGATCGCCTTCGCGACGCTCTTCTCGACCTGGTGTTTCAGGAGCGTCACAAGGAAAAGCCTCTGTACTTCTGGAGCCGCCCGACCGGTCTTCAGAAGGTAGCTGACCCGAAGGAAGGCGTTCTCCAGCACCCACAAGTGGTGGCGGATACCGACGACCCCGAAGCCGTTCTGGGTTATATCGGGGAACAAAAGACCGGCATATTCTTGCTCTGTGACTTCGCTCCGTACATCTCGCCCTATGGCCAAGAGGATGCCATGCTGGTCCGGCGCTTGCGAGAGATCGCATGGAAACTGAAGTCGACAAAGGCAACGGTTCTTTTTGTTGGTCCCAACTTTCCGGACCTCAAGACACTCGAAAAGGAGATCACGCAGCTAGAACTCGAACTGCCGAAAGACGTAGAGATCGAAGACTCGATCGAGCTGCAGCTTGAGAATCTTAAATCGAGCGGACTCGACATCGATCTCACGAAGGAAACAAAAGACGCGTTACTCCAATCGCTTCTTGGACTGACCGCCGGCGAGATCAGCAACGTCATCGCCAAAGCAGTTATCAGCTGCAACGGTCTCAACCCGGATTCGATCAATGTAATTCTGGAAGAAAAGAAGAACGTTATTCGCGGAAGCGGCTCGCTCACTTATGTCCATCCGGAACCAGCCAGCAATCTTGGCGGCTACAAATCTCTTCGAGCGATCCTCGAACGAGCAGCCTATACTTTCAGTCCACGAGCAAAAGCGAGGCATGTCGAACCTTGCAAGGGGATTCTTCTGGTCGGCTTGCCAGGCTGCGGAAAGGACCTTTGTAAACGCGTTGCATCGAGCATAACTAACCGAGCCCTGCTTGATCTCGATTTCGGCTCGATCATGGGTGAAGGCGGCGGCGTTATTGGATCGTCGGCGATGTCGATAAAACGGGCGCTCTCAATTGCCGGCACGATAAAAGGCATTCTCGGGATCAGTGAGTTTGAAAAGGCTGTCTCGGGAATGAAGTCCTCGAACAAGACCGACGGTGGTGAAACGGCACGTACGATCTCCTACCTGCTCAACTGGATGCAGGACAATCGCGACGTACTGGTCTTTGCTACAGCCAATGACGTCCGCGAACTCGAATCCGAACAGTTTCGAATCGGACGTTTCTCTTACATCCATTTCGTCGATCTTCCGGATGAAACAGACCGCCATGAGATCTTTCGGGTCCATCTCAACAAGCGAGAGTTGTGCCCGGAAGCCTTCGATCTGGATAAGCTCGTTGAGAAGAGCAAAGACTTTTCCGGCGCCGAGATCGAAGGGGCAGTTAAGGACGGAGTTCTTGAAGCATTTATAGACGGCGACCGGCAGGCCGAAACTCGCGACATTCTAAAATCTGTCGAAAGCATGACCCCAACCGCCCAGATGATGAGCGAGAAGATCGAGGAGATCCGAAAATGGGCCCGGAACAATATAAAAGGCGTTGGCATGCGAAGCGATGCATCACTGCTTTCAGGACAGAAGGCCGACCGAGTTTACGAGCTGTAGTTGGCGCCGATCATGTTGGAGACAAACTTATGAGCAAGTACATGGAATTTGAATCGCAATCTTTCGCAAACTCAGAACTCCTGCTTGAGGCTCTTGCCGACTCCGGTTTTACGACTGTGGTGCAAGGCAAAGATCTCCAACTCAACGGTTGGGACAAGAGGGATCGACGCACCGCCGACATTGTTATCCGGCGTTCAGATGTAAAGCAACATCATCTTCTGAGCGACATCGGATTTCAAAAGACGGCGGGCGGATATGTCGCCGTTCTCGACGACATGGATCTCGACTATCGTTTGGGGCGGGACTTCGTAACTAAGCTGCAGAGTCGCTATCACGAGGCCGCCGCCAGGAAAATGGCGAAGCGATTGGGCGGCACCCTAATCAGGGAACAGATCGGGAAAACGATCAAGATACGAGTTAAGTTCTAGGAGCTAGTCGAAAAATGCCTGAAATTGAATTCACCATCGATACAGAAACGGGAACGTGTGCCACGGAGATCAAGGGTGTTCAGGGACCGGCTTGCGAAAAGACTGCCCTGCAGCTGAAGCAGATCCTCGGTGCTCCTTCAACGGATCGAAAGACAAAGGAATACTATGTTAAGCCCCAGCCGGTCGCACGGATCAAAGGAAATGAATAGGGAACTTGTATTTGTTCTCGAACCCGAGTCGGGCCGCGTTACGGTCGAGATCTCCCGGTCACCCAGCTCCGCGATTAAGGAGCTACAGGGCGATCTTGGTATTCGGGTAAACGTAAACTGTGCTAAGCCCGCAGACTCATCGAAGTGTGGGGCGAGCAGAGCACCAGAAAATACGCGATTCTTCCCAGACGACAATTCAATGGTCTGGCTATATCGGATTTATCACGATTCGGTCGCAGACGGCCCTGGCCGGCGAAGCGTTGTTCAAGTTGCGGGTTGTTCGATCAGGTGTCAGGGATGCTACGTTCCTGAAACTCATGAGCGGGGAAATGGTAGTCGGGTCTCAATAGCTCGGATCGTCGATGAAATTTTAGAGAATCGTGCGAGGCATGACGGGGTAACGATTCTAGGTGGTGAACCGTTTGACCAGCCGGGACCTCTTGCAGAACTTATCTATAGGTTGAAGAGGCACGGTCTTCATCTGACCGTCTACACCGGCTATACGATGGAAACGCTCATCGAACGAAGACAGCCGGCGATCGACTACGCACTTACGCACGCTGACCTGCTCATCGATGGCCCGTTCGTGACTCGCTTAAACCGAAATGCCGGTGAGTATCGAGGCTCGCGGAACCAGAGATTCGTCTCCATAGGCAACCCGGGAGTTAAGCTTTATTCGGGCAGCGAAAAGGGCGGCATTTGATCCTCGCCGGAGCGAAACTGGGGACGGCGGATTCTTTCTTTCGAAAGCGATATCCAACTGCAAAAATTCTTGCAGAATTTTCCTCGTTGATCTATTATTTTCGGCAGACACGGAAGCGAAAATCGCCTCTCGTAGAAAGCGAAAGATGGTTGCAAGATGGTTGCACTATTCCCGATTGAAGCAAATCAGAGCATTTCGGTCAAAAGTGTAAATCATTGATTTAGCAAGTTTTGAGTCATTACGGCAACCTCTGAAAACCCACTTGGTTCGCTTGGGGTGCGAGAGGTCGTGAGTTCAAATCTCGCCGTCCCGACCAATAAAAATGGGGCTTTCGATGAATTTCGAAAGTCCCTTTTTTAGCGTCTGCACACAGGCCACGAAAGGGCTGATCTGTAAGTCCTTCAATTGTGATACTTACGACGACGACCCGTCGAAAAAAGCGCCTCCATCTTGCAACCATCCTTCCGACACACTTCCTTTTGATCATCGTGGGCAGCTAAAGCACCAAGCGGTCCAATAATGAACCGGCTTGGTGCAAAAATAAACCGATCTCGGCCAAATCATTCCTAATCTCAAAAAATAGGCGGCTGATAAGCGACGGAATAGAACTTGCGAAAGTCTTTGGTCATTCGGAGGACATTCAGTTCTTCGATTGTTCACCGAAAGCGATTTCTATTTCCGAAGCAAATGTCTGTCTATAAAAGATACAAAGGAAAACGAATCTCTTCATCTCACCCGCGCTACGCCGACGCCCGCTGGTGGATATATAAAAGGCTGAAAGGGAAGACCATCCATCAGAGTGTTCCCGAAGCAAAAACCAAACAGGAAGCAGAGCTGGCGGAAAGACAGATCATCAAGGCCTCATTCGATCATAGTTACAATGTCGCTGACACCACTACTACACTCGCCTCGTTCATCGAGACAAAGTACCGACCGTACGTCGAGCAGAACAACGTCAATAAAGGCGCGAAGGAACTGTACACAAGGCTCTTACTGAAGCATTTCAAGAAGCAAACAATTGGCAGCATCACACCACAGGACTGCCGCAATTGTAGAGCGAAACTACAAGATCGACAGAACAAGAGAAAGAAGGAAAGTGCACTATCACCCGCCTCGATCAATCGCATCATGTCGACGCTGTCGAAGATCTTCAGCCTCGCATGCGAAGAGGGAATTATCGAGCGGAACCCGATGCAATACGTGAAGGCTCTCCCGGAGCCGCCACCTAGAAGAAGACTCTTAGACGAAAAACAAAAGAAGGCCCTCTGGAGGGAACTCGAGAAGCACCCGCTCTTGTACCGACTTATAGTTCTAGCAGTTAATCTACCGTTGCGAAGAGGTCAACTCATGGCCATCACCGAGGATGTGATCGACTTCGAGCACGAGCAGATCCTTGTGATCGGGTCGAAGGGAAGACCGCCTCGTCTAGTTCCGATCAACGCGACCGCTGCCGCGATGCTGAAGGAGATGATCGCGGACGGACAGCTCCCATTCCCTGTGAACGACTTCCGCAAGCGTTGGCACACCGCACTTCGTGACGCCGGCATCAACAAGAAGGGTGGAACGAGGGAAGAGAATTATCACTTCCACGATCTGCGTAGCTACTTCGCAAGTGAGCTGATCAAGAGAAACACGAATCCGCTTATTGTTCAGAACCTGTTCGCCCATTCCGACATGAGCATCACGACTATATACGCCCAAGCGGACAAGAAGCAGATGCTCGAAGCGGTCAAACTCCTGGACGAAGTGTCTAACACTAACTTAGAAACGAGAAGTTCTGACGATTCCGACTAGTCATTAGATCGGCAGTCACTTCAGTCTTTTCTTAGAAAGACGGTGTGCCATTTCGCCGACTGATCTCAGGATTTTGTTCAACGTTTCCTTGATCTCGGTTGATGGTTGTGCGCTACGCGAAAGTTTATGTTCTACGTAAGCTGACCGCCTCGGATTGCACTTAGAACTTTTTCAATTGCCGATACGACATCATCGATGCATTCGGAACCTGCGAGCATTACTTCGTGTGAGAACCAAAAAGTATCGCGGCACATTTGCTCGGCTTCCGGGCACTCAGTCGACGGATCCACCAATTGGTGAAAGACGGGGTTCTTATAGAGCGGGTGCGGGTAGCCGGCGGAGCATGGTATGCCTTCGGCATTCAACGCGTTGACGAAGGTATTTTTTGTGGTGCATTCCAAGAGTTCGGTACCAAGCCTGATCGGGTAAAGATAAAAGCTGTGCCCGGTCACGCGTTCATCGACGACAGGAATGGAGATCGATTTCATTTCTGACAGTCGTTCGTTCAGAAGTTCCGCACTTTGGGCTCTGGTCTCAAGCTGGGCGGGCAGCCGAGAAAGTTGACATAGAAGTATGGCAGCCTGCCAACCCGTGATTCGCAAGTTAGTTCCGAGGCGAAAGTGCTCGTACCACTCACCACCTGTCCGGCGCCCCTGATTACAGATCGATCGTGCAGCTTCAGCGAGTTCCTCGTCGTTTGTCGTTAAGAAGCCTCCCTCCCCGGCGGTCAAATTCTTCGAAGCTTGAAAACTGAACGAGCCGAAATCACCCAGGCTTCCAGCCATTTTTCCATTCCACGACGCGCCGTGGGCGTGGGCGCAATCCTCGATGACTCGAAGCTGCCGCTCCTCGGCGATCGACAAGAGTTCATCCATATCAGCTGGCTGTCCAGCAAAGTGAACTGGAATCAGCGCTCGAGTGCGGTCTGTGACGCTCTCGCGTACCTTTGCGGGGTCAATATTTAGTGTGTCCGCGTCGATATCGGCGAAAACGGGACGAGCTCCCACGCGAAGGACCGCGGTGGCTGTCGCGACGAAACTGATCGGCGGAACGATGACCTCATCACCGCTTCCGATCCCGCAAGCGGTCAAAGCGGTCTCCAGCGTTACAGTGCCGTTTGCCGCGCTTATGCCGAACCGCGCATGCTGGAACTTAGCAAATCTCTCCTCGAATTCGGGAACTTTGGGGTTGTAGCCGCCCCAGATCCCGCTCTCGAGCACTTCGCGAAGTGCTTCGTATTCGCTCCCATCGTATGCCGGAAAATCCGCGAAACCCCTGTTTGTTACAGGTTCTCCGCCGTGTATCGCAAGTGTTGCCATAAAGTTTCTGCCAGCCTTTATGTAATTAAACTTGACAGGGTGAATAAAGTGGAGTAAAGTTCCACCACTTTCACTCAAGACGAAGTTATACACCAACACGCTCAGGTTTTCAATTCGGACAAACGAGGCACGAATCTGCATATGAGGACAAAGACAAAACATCCGGCGGGGACCAAGGCGGGCTGCTTGATTCGGATCAAGCACGCAATGGAAAGCTTCAAACCGTCGGAACGATTGGTGGCCGAGTTTGCCCTCGCAAATCCAGAGAGGGTCATGCAGATGTCGATCTCCGAGGCATCGCAGAATGTTGGCGTGGGCGAATCGACCATCATTCGTTTCTGCCGCGTCCTTGGCTATAAAGGCTACCAGGAATTCAAACTCCGTCTCGCCCAAGACCTCGTCGAGCCGGTTCACTACATCCACGAAAACGTTAGTTTCTCGGACAGTCCGAAGGAACTAGCGAAGAAGGTCTTCCAGACGAATTTGAAGGCCGTCGAGGACACGATGAAGTCGCTCGACCCGGAGATTGTGGAGGTTGCCGCACGGTCGCTGTCCGATGCAAGACGGATCGATATTTACGGTGTTGGGTATTCGTCGCTTACAGCATACGACGCGAAGCTGAAGTTCGCCCGACTCGGCTTGTCGGTTGACGCCTATGGTGATGCCCATTTACAGGCGATGGCGGCGGTGTCTCTTACTGACCGAGACGTCGCGATCGGTATATCGCATTCGGGAAGCACGTGCGACGTAGTCGATGCTTTAACTGCCGCTCGAAAGAAGGGCGCTGTAACGATTGCGGTGACGAACTTTGTTCCCTCGCCGATAACAAAGGTCGCCGATATGGTGCTTTCAACAGCGGCACCTGAATCAGCGTTCGGCGGGGAAGTCCTTGCATCACGGATCAGTCAACTCTGCGTTATGGATGTGTTGTCGGTCACGGTCGCTATCACGCTGGGTGAGAAATGCCTGGATCTGATCGAGCGAACCTCTGAAGCAGTTCGAAAGAAAAGATATTAGAGAGCCGGGCCCTTCGCGGCTCAGCGTACGCCAAGGTGGGAGAGGGCTCGTTGCAGCCCGACGAAGATCCTTAATGGAGGTCCTATTTTGTATGAGGCAAACTCGAATTCATTTTCTCCTTCCCGCTTTATTGGTGGTTTTGACGTCTCTTCACTCCGCAGTCGCGCAGACCGAGAAGGGGGCGATCGTCGGGACGGTCACTGACGTCAATGGAAGAGTCGTCGCAAGTGCGACCATTACCGTAAAGGACGTAGCTAACCAGACTTCCCAGATCTTCAGCACGAATGACCAGGGAATCTTCAATGCGCCTTTCCTAAATCCGGGAACGTACGAAGTTTCGGCGAGTGCTTCCGGATTCAAGCGGACGGTTGTCGGAAATGTCGTTGTCGCCGTAGGTTCGCGCATCGGGGTGAACCTGCAATTGGATGTTGGTGATGTAAATGAAACCGTAGAAGTTACGGATGCCGCTCCCCTCGTTCAAACTGAGAACGCAAACGTCGGCCAGGTTGTCACAAGTAAGACTTTAACGGATCTTCCATCGCAGAACAGGAACATTTACGAATTCTTATCGCTTGATTCAACCGTTAACGGGCAGGGCGTGAACTCGAGTAATGCCGAAGCCTTCCGTGTTGAGAGCGGGGGAACCATGTCGATAGGTGGGTCGCGACCCTCATCAGTTACGTTCAAGATCGATGGCCAGGCGAACAACGATCCGACATTCGGAACACCGACGATCACACCGTCCCTCGACAGCGTTAAGGAGTTTCAACTCCAGAACAACGCATATTCGGCTGAGTTCGAAGGCATTACCCAGGTCAACATCGCGTCCAAGAGTGGGACTGCCCGCTTTCACGGATCGCTTTTTGACTTCGCTCAGGATTCCTTCTTTCAGCCTCGGAATCCGAACGCGCCGATAGGTGACGACGGAAAACGAGGGAAGAATAAACTGAATCGCAACCAGTTTGGCGGCACCATCGGTGGCCCGATATGGATGCCGAGATTCGGTGAAGGCGGTCCGTTCTTTGTAAAGGACAAAACCTTCTTCTTCTTTAGCTACGAGGGTCTGAGGAACTATCAAAGAAACCTTGCTTTCGGACGTGTATTGACTCAGGCGGAGCGGAACGGCGACCTTTCGTCGCACCTGGGCGGATGCATTATGGTCGGCGGTAACGCCGTTCCTCAACTCAATCCGGATGGAACTCCCTCTGGAAACTGTGTCCGGGTTGGTCAGATATTTGATCCGGCAACGACGGTTGCAAATCCACTCTTCAATCCGGGCCTGCCTCAGTCTGCCTTCAATCCGCAGTTTATTCGTCAGCCGTTCGCCGACAATCGGATCCCGAGCGGACGGATCGATCCGCAGGCGACAGCGCTTATCGGGGCCGTACAGGCACTGCCGAACTTTGTCTCAGCATCCGATCTGAACTATGCGAACCCGGCTGGAAACAATTTTGTCAATGACCAGTTCTCGGTGCGGATCGATCATAGGTTCTCAGACAGCGACAGCGCGTACGGGCGCTTCACGTGGCAGGACAACGCCCGCGACGGCGAGGCCGTACTGCCATATCAGCAGAAGAACCTGATCGGTAAGGGAAAGGTTTTAAACTCGGCCTGGACACATATCTTTACTCCTAGTCTTGTCAATGAATTCAGGTTTGGCTATGTTCAGGGCGATTATGGCGACAGCGTTACCGAGATCGACCCAACTGAGTTCGGGATCGGCAACACGGGATTGAATACTTTGCCCGGCCTCTTTCTAACAGCCGGCGGTACGTTGAATTTTGGAGGATTCACTGCCTCAGTTCTCGAAACGCATCAGGACACGTACCAGATTGCTGACAACCTTTCACTTTCGCTGGGACGGCACAGCATTAAGACCGGATTTAAGGCCGACTATAATCGTTTCACGAATATCGACCGGATCCAGTCTAACGGTATCCTTAACTTCAACGGCCTCTTTAGCGTCGGAAACAGCAGTCTTGGAGGGAATGCGTCGAGGCCAAATTCGATCGCGGATTTCCTGCTTGGGAACGTCAGTAGCCACTCGCTCAATCGTCCCAACGCGGCAGACCTTCAGAATATGCCTTGGGCGGTTTATTTCCAGGACGACTGGCGAGTGAACTCGCGTCTCGTCGTCAACCTTGGGCTGCGATACGAACTTCATCAACCATTTCGTGACCTCAATCTTGGCGGCCGAAGATTTGATCTAACGGGTGAAGGAAGGCTATTGGTCGCCGATCCCGAGATCGCTCGGTTAGCTAACAATCCTAACGTGGTTTGCTGTACAAGCGAGCGCGTTGTGGATACTGACAAGAACGATCTTGCTCCGCGGATCGGAATCGCCTATCGCCCTTTTGACAAGGACAATACCGTCATCCGAGCTGGCTATGGGCTGTTCTACACAGACAGCTCGCAATTCTTCCATTGGCTCTACTACGTACCGTTTCGGTCAGGCAGCTTTACGCCCACACTTGCGAACTTCAATATGCCGGCCGCGACGTTGGACAATGCGTTTCCGTCGGGGAACTTTACTCCCCCCGGTGGAAGCGGTATCTCTATTGGCATTCCGTCGGGTGTTAATCCCGCAGCTGTTAACAATCAGCCGGTTATTTCCGTATCGGGACTTGGGATCTATAAAACTCCGATGTCGCACCAGTGGAGCGCGGGGATCCAGCGGGAGTTATTGAAGAACATGGTGCTGGACGTCAGCTATAAGGGCTCGATAACCCGGAATCTGCCTGTTCAGTGGTTTTTCAATCAGCCGACGTTCAGCAATACGCCGGTTAACTTTCAAAGTTTGAATCCCGAGGCGAATCCTTACCTCAGAAGAAGCTACGATAATTTCTCTATTGGAGCGAATATGGTGGCGAATGTCCTGGAAGCCGAGTACAACGCACTGACGGTTAAGGTCGATAAGCGATTTTCTGACGGCTATGGCTTCCTTTCGACGTATACATTCTCCCGCTCGATCGATCAGGGAGCGGAGGTATATTCACTCGGGCAGAATCATGCGTTCCTGCCTAACAATCTGGACTTCGATGCAGGCCGGGGTGTATCGCTGCTCGACATTCCTCATCGGTGGGTCACAAGCGGCAGCGTCGATGTGCCATTTGGAAGAGGCAAGCCATTTCTAAACAGTGGCGGGATCGTAAATGCGTTGCTGGGTGGATGGCGGTTGTCCGGGGTCTTCACGATCCAGTCCGGGCAGCCATTCTCGCCCTATCTATTGACGACGGGCAGCCGAACGAACACCGGTGTTTCTGTTGTGGAGCGGGGCAATTTTGGCAACACCGCCCCATTCTCGGATGAGGAATGGCGTGCTGCGCTGGCTGCATGGGAGAATGGAGCCCGACTGCCTATAATCAGGCCCGACGCGATCGACCTGAACTACACGGGCATCGGAAACATACCTCGCAACGCTTTTCGCTATTTACACACGCGGAGGTTGGATCTCTCGCTCGCAAAGGTTACGAACATCGGTGAAATGGCGAGGTTCGAAATTCGCTTCGATATGTTCAATGTCACACGCGAGGTCCTCCATCATCCTGTTTTTCATACACAGGTGGGTGGAGCCAATGCTTTGACGAACCTTGCGGTCCGCGGCAGTATTCCCGGCAGGAACATATACTTCCTTCCGCATACCATCCAGGTCGGAGCGAGGCTTTCCTTCTAGCTATGCAGAGATTCGCTCGCCGTTGCTCATAGTTGCTGATCGGCGGCGAACGGATCGGGTGTGCATTTTATGACAGAGGTCTATCAGTGGTAAGAGCAGGCTTTGGAAAGGCGGCAATTTCACCCTCGGTCGGTGATCCCCTCGCGGGGTTCGCGGCGAGGCAGGGAAACTGCGAAGGGATCCACGACGAGCTTTTCTCACGGGCGCTTGTTCTCGAATCGGACGGGACTGCGATCGCAATTATCAGCTTGGATGTTCTAGCGGTCCCTTCTGAACTTGTTGATCGACTGCGGGCCGGCATCGAAGAACGAACCGGGATTCCCCGTGAGGCAGTCATGATCGCCTCCACTCACACACATGCGGGACCAGTTACTATTAAGACGTTCTTCAATCCGGATGGTGCTTTGGACTCGGGTTACATGGCTTCATTCGAGCGAGCGATCTATGACAGCGTTCTGTCCGCATGGGAATCGCGTGAGCCAGCTAAGGTAGGAGTTGGAAGCGGGACGGTGAAGGGGATCGGTGTAAATCGGCGAACTGCTGACAAGAAGCCGGTCGACGAAGAGGTTGGCATAATCAAGGTTGAGGACGAGAGCGGCAAGGTCCGAGCAGTCATAATGAATTATTCGTGTCACCCGACAGTGCTCGGTTCGGACAATTTGCTTGCGACGGGAGATTTCCCTTACTTTGCCATAGAAAAAGTCGAGCAGGGCATAGGTGAAAACGGCTTCGCAATGTTCGTTAACGGCACTCAGGGCAATATCAGTATGGGCCATTCGTCTGAACTGAGTGCCATCGGGGTTGTCACTCCCGGCCGGACCTTCGAGCATGCTGAAGAGCTTGGCCATAAACTCGCAGACGCGACGCTCGCTTCCGTGAGAGCTATTGAGGCGACGGACTCGCTTGAGATCAAGGCGATGATATCTCGTGTGCGTTTTCCGCTAAAGGCCCTTCCCGAACCGGCGAACGCCGGACTGGAACTGATCGCCGCTGAGAAAGAGCTCGCTGCAGCCGAGAAGAATGGTAATCTCGCGGAAGCTGTAATGGCCGCCAAGTCGAAGCGCCTCTACGCCTCGATCACAAACTTCTACGCTCGTGAGACCGCTATCTTCGAAGACGGTAATCTGCCTGTCGATCTTCAGGGGGTACGGATCGGTGACGCGGCCTTATTCGCAATACCCGCCGAAGTTTTCGTGGAGATCGGCCTTAGGATAAAGCAGCGCACGGAACGGAAGGTATTTGTGGTCGGTATCGCAAACGGATATATCGGGTATTTGCCGACGGCCGACGCGTACGAGGTGGGCGGGTACGAAGTAATCTCGTCCAAGGTCGCCCCGGAATCCGAGGCACTGTTGTACGGGGAATTGAACAGGCTCGAAGCGTCCTTGTTTTCATAAATCGAAATGAAAGATCGAGTAAAGATCGGTGTCATCGGGCTCGGGATAATGGGCGAGCAGTATGCACGCATTTATCAGGCACATCCGGTTGCCGAGGTAGTTGCCATCTGCAACCGGGGTCGAGACCGACTGGACGAGATCGGCGATAAGTACGAGATCGCGTCCCGGTATGAGGACTATCACGAACTTCTCGGCGACCCCGCGGTTGACGCGGTTTGCGTTGCGACGCCGGATTTTGCACATTATTTGCCGGTTAAGGCAGCGCTCGAAGCAGGGAAACATGTTCTCTGCGAGAAGCCGTTCACGACCGATCTTCCGGAGGCCGACGAACTTCTTGATCTATGCCTGAAGCGTCCGGATCAGGTTCTTCAGGTGGGTTTCAATCACCGTTGGCTGGCGTCATACCATCACGGGTTTGCAAGTATCCAAGCCGGCAAGATCGGGCGCACCGTCGCGGGCTATGCTCGCAAGAACGACACGATATGGGTGGCGACGGAGATGATCGACTGGGCGGAAAAGACGACCCCGATCCATTTTCTCGGCGCCCACGATATCGATCTGATGAGGTGGTTTTTCTCGAGTGAACCGGTTGAGGTTCGTGCCTACGGGGCGAAGGGCGTTTTGCAGGAACGGGGGATCGACACTTATGACCTTGTCCAGGCGCAGGTCAAATTCCAGAGCGGTGCGTTTGCCACGATCGAGTCGGCGTGGATATATCCGAACGTCTTCCCGACTATCGTAGACTCGTTCGTTGAGGTCGTCGGCAGCCTGGGCCACCTCCATTTCGACCGAAAACGCGAATCCATCGAAATGAGCACAGATCAACAGTTCACCTATCCCAAGGTGTTCCTCACGGCCGAGATCTTCGGAAAACTTCGAGGGGCTTTCGTTGAATGCTTGTCGGACTTCCTCGATTCGATCATCAATGGTTCGGAACCGAAGGTAACAGCTTATGACGGGCGTCAGGTCACAGCGGTGCTTGATGCCGTTTCAAGATCCCTCGAATCTGGTGCGACTGAAAAGGTGACTCCCTTCGAAGCTGTCCGCCGTTCCTCGGGGAATCCCTAAACGGCTTTTATACACGGTTGTTATCGCAGTTCGCCAAACCTCGTAACGAGCGAACCGGTCGAAGTGTGTTTCAAGGGAAGAAGATCGAATGAACGAAGGACTTCATACAGCCGATTACATCATCATCGCTGGATACTTTGTCCTATTGACATTGATCGGGCTCTATTTCTGGCGTCGTATGAAACACGTCCGGGATTTCTTCACCGGCGGAAATGCGATCCCGTGGTGGCTGGCAGGCGTTTCGTTCTATCTGACCGGATTCAGCGCGTTCACATTCGTGGCGTACTCGGAGATGGCGTATCGGTTCGGGTTCGTGGCCGTAACCCTCGCATGGAGTGCAGCGGCCGCGATGGCGATAGGTACGATCTTCTTGGCGGGCCGCTGGCGGCGTACTCGAATTGTGAGCCCGGTAGAGTTTCTCGAAGATCGATACAGCAGTCACATTCGTCAGATCCTCGCTTGGCTCGGAATACCGCTGAAGGTGATCGACGACGGCCTTAAGATCTACGCTACCGGTGTTTTCGTCTCGATCGGACTAGGCTTCGATCTGCAAACGAGCATCATTGTCAGTGGCGGAGTAATGCTGCTGTACACATTCATGGGCGGGCTTTGGGCAGTTGTAGTGACGGACTTTGTGCAGTTCATCATTGTCACACTCGGAGTCGTCGTCTTGTTTCCGCTTGTGTTTTCGCAGTTCGGTTCAATTAACGATTTCATCTCTCGATCGCCGTCCGGATTCATGTCCCCGGTGAATGAGCCGTTCTCGCCTATCTACATCTTGGCGTTCTATCTCCTCATAGCGCTCAGCTACAACGGGAATTGGGCGTATGCGCAGAAGTTTTACAGCGTCCGTGACGAGCGGGATGCGCGCAAAGCAGGTATGCTTGCGGTCGCACTGAAGATCATTGGTCCGCCGCTGTTCATCATGCCCGCGATAGCGGCTCATTCGCTGATGCCCGAACTTGCAGTTCCGCCGAACTCGCCGCAGTACACTTACGCTGCCCTGTCTCTCAAGTTCCTGCCGATCGGGCTTATGGGGCTGATGATCGCCGCGATGTTTTCGGCTACGATGTCAACGCTGAGCGGCGACTATAACGTGCTTGCCAGTGTGATCACCGAGGACATATACCGGCGCCTGTTCGATAAGGATGCGAGTCAGCGGCGGCTCGTCATTGTCGGCCGAATCGCCACGCTTGCGATTGGGATCGCGACGATACTCATCGGGATCAGCCTTATCGCGACGGCCCAGAAAGGGCTGTTCGAGATCATGGTGACGGTTTTCGGCCTGTTTGTGGGACCAATGCTGATACCAATGCTCGCGGGGCTGCTTTTTCGTTCAGTGACATGGCGGGGGGCCGCCGCGGGGATCATCGTAGGATTCGTCTCGGGCCTATGTTTCTTTCTATACAAGACGTTTGTTCTCTCGGGTCAACCGGGCATCGATGCCAACTGGCTCAGATACGACTACGAGGCCATCAGCATACTTACCAATTTCTTGCTGACGATCGTAGCAATGGTGCTGACCACCATTTTCGAGAAGAAGACCGTGGAGGACGTAGAGCAGATCAGAGTGTTCTTCGAAAAGCTTGCCACGCCCGTTGAAGTCGAGCGGACACACGCACAAGCCCGAAGCGAAGTTTTCTCTCCGTTCAAGATCATAGGGTGGGTAACGGTCGGTACAGGCCTGATGCTCATCATCGCAGGCATCATTCAGCCCGAAAACGTCGGGCGTTACATAAATCTCGGATCGGGAATCGCCTTGTGTCTCGTAGGAGCGGGACTCTATCAGTTGCATCGAAGGTTCATGCGCAACATGACGCGCATCGAGGAGACGAAAGACGCCGTTCCGGTCGAGATTGTCGGATAGCGTTCATCTATGAAGTTTTGCCGATTCATTTCAAAAGCGGACGAGCGGGTCGGCTGTATTGTGGACGATAGCCGACAGGGCGTCGCCGATATAAGCGAGATCGTCGGGGCATGCGATCTCCTCAATTTGATCGACAGCCCGGAGCTGATGAAGAGAGTTGCCGCGTACCTTGACGCGGGCAGCTTAGGTTCGAGAGAACTTCTCAAGATTTCGGATGTCACACTCCTTCCTCCCGTCGCTCGGCCGGGAAAGATCGTTTGTTTAGCTGGAAACTATCGCGCACACATTACCGAGAGCGGGTACGTCGAGCCCGCCGCAAGAGCAAACTTTACGCAGCAGCTGTTTCTTAAGCCATCGACATCATTGCTCGGCCATGGAGGCATCATCGAGTTGGGGGAAACGAATCACCGGGTCGGCTGGGAGGCCGAGCTCGCTGTCGTGATCGGAAAACGCGGAAAGAGTATCACGAAGAACAATGCGCTCGATCATATCTTCGGCTACACGATATTGAACGATATCTCGGAACGAGGACTGAACTCGAACATAAACGACCGTCACCTCCGCGAGATGGACGGGTTTTGCGACTGGCTCGCTGGAAAGTGGTTCGACGGCTTCGCGCCTTGCGGACCCTGCATCGTTACGACCGATGAACTGCCACGGCCGCACGAACTTGAGATCAAGTTCTATCTGAATGGCGAATTGCGCCAGCAGGGCAGCACAGCGGAAATGATCTTTTCGATTCCCGAACAGATCGAATACATCTCTTCGATAATGACCCTGGAACCGGGCGACATCATCTCTACGGGAACACCCTCGGGAGCAGGGCTTGGCGACAAGCGCAGCTCGCTCGCTGACGGTGACAAAATGACCTGCGAAATAGAGGGCATAGGCCTCTTAAACACTACCGTGAGGTGGCGCGGATGAGGACGCTCGATTGGGTAGTTGTCGGATTCTACTTTCTGTTCATGCTTGGGGTTGGACTCTACTTTATCCGCCGGGCGAGCCGAAGTGTCGAGGATTATTTCGTCTCCGGACGAAATATGCCGTGGTGGATTATTGCGCTCTCGGCTGTCGCTACGTACACCGACGCCGGACTGGCACCGGCGGTAACGATGCTGACCTATCAGGGCGGACTTCTGGGAAACGCTGTGTGGTGGATACCATACGTGATCTGGATGCCGCTCGGTGCCGTGCTTTGGTCGAAATACTGGCGGCGACTAGGAACTGTTACCTCGGCGGAAATGTTCGGGGTTCGGTATGGCGGAAAGTTCGCTCACGGTTATCGCGGAGTTTACGCGATCTTTATGAGCATTTTCATTGTGGTGTTGATGGGGTATGTCTCGGGCTGGCTCGGAGCGGCGCTAGGACCGATACTCGGATGGGAGCCGATAAGCCTCATTCTTTTCTCCGCGATCATCACGGCGGTTTATACGGTAATGTCCGGTCTTTACGGCGTGGCGTACACGGACGCATATCAGTTCGGAATATTCCTTATCGGCAATATCATACTGGTCCCGATCGTGCTGGCAGGGGTCGGTGGAATGGAGAATGTCTATCAAATGATAGAAACGACCCGAGGGGCGGACGCTCAGGCATTTTTTAGTGTGAGCCTTCCCGGGCCAGGGCTCGATACTCTTACGATAACGGCGTTTGTCGTACAAGGCTTGTTCTTCGCAGCATCTCCAACCGGTGGAGAAGGATTTACAGCGCAGCGCTTCATGGCGGCGAAGAACGAGTTTCACGCTCAGGTTGGGCAACTTTTTAACACTCTCCTAACGTTGATCATACGGGTTGTTCCGTTCATATTTCTGGGTGTCATCGCCGCAGCTCTTTTTAAGCCCGGCAGCGTCGCCGAACCGGGCGAGATTTGGGCCCGAATGGTAAGCGCGTACGCTCCGACGGGCTTGCTCGGCTTGCTTGTTGCGGGCATTTTCGCCGCGTACATGTCAACCATCAGCACCCAGATGAATTGGGGAGCCTCGTATGTTGTGAACGATTTCTATAGGCCATTCGTAAAGACTGATGCCAGTGAGAAGCATTACGTGATGGTGGGCCGTATCGGTTCGATCGTGATCTTCGGGCTTTCATTGATCGTCGCATACTACTTCGTAGAAGGACTTCGCTCGTGGTTTCTTTTCATCAACTCGGTCGTCTTCGCGTTCATTCTGCCCCTATCGTGGCTCAGATTTTTTTGGTGGCGTTTGAACATTTACGGCGAGGCCGCGGCCCTCGTTCTGGGCCTGCCGCTCAGTTACATTGTCTGGTTTGTGCTCGGGTTTTCGAATGAACAGGTACACCCGTTCTGGCAAGGGTTCCTACTCCTCTTTGGACTCGGGTTCGTGACGATAATCCTAGTCAGCCTTATCACCCCGGCCGAGAAGATCGAGACGCTTCGCGAGTTCTATCGCCGATGCCGGCCGCCGGGCTTTTGGGGGCCGGTATTGGCGGAACTGCCGGACAGCGAAAGAGCCAAGATCAAGAGCGAGACAGTTCGCGACCTGTTCGATTGTTTGCTCGGGATCGCATTCTGTGGAGCCTCGATCGTAGCAGTTGTAAGTCCGTTCGGCCGCCACTGGGACGTTCTAGCGGCATCTCTCGCCGTCGCGGTTGTTAGCGGTGGTTGGTTCATGTGGCGTTGGGCGCAGCGAGGAGTCTTCCGCTCGCTTGGCTCTGAGAAAGAGGGCGAGTAGTCGTCAACCCAGGAGTTTGTTTAATGAAATTCAGAACTCTTCTTTTTGCGTTAGCAATCACCGTCCTTGTTTCGGGGCAGGCTTCTGCTGAAGTTCATGCTCTTTGGGTGCATCCGCCCGAGGTCGGCAAGACCGTCGAGGCGGTTCGCGAGTTCGTGGCTAAGTGCAAACGAGCACATATCGAAGTTCTTGTCGTCGATGTGAAAGACAGCAACGGCGGGCTTTACTGGATGAGCAAGAAGTTTCCGCAAGCTATTGCGCGCGGATACGAAAACTTCGACATGCTTGAACACCTCGTGCGGGAGGCTCACGCAGCAGGGATCAAAGTCGATGCATGGCTTGTCGATTTTCTCGAAGGGGCGAATGGAGCGGCGTTTAGGGCGCATCCCGAGTGGGCCCAGTTAAACCCAGACGGCGAGACGACGCTGTCGGAAAAGCTGGGAAAGACACGGCCCTATCCATATGTCTGGATGTGCCCGGCACGACGTCCCGGGTATACCGACCAATGGTTGATCCCTCTATTCGAGGAAATTGCCGCGAACTACGACGTTGACAGCCTGCATCATGACTACGTTCGATATCCCGGAGATGTCGCCCCCGACAGCTATTGCTTTTGCGACTACTGTCTCAAAAAGATCCCCGAGCACGCGATGCTGAGCTATCGCGCGCGTGCGAATGAACGCTATCGAGTCACTCCGGCGCAGCCGATCATCCAGGCGAATTGGTGGAGCGATCCGACGATGATCCCTTCGAACTGGGACGAAATGGACCGCCGGGAAAAGGCAGATTTCATCCTTAACGGCCGCACTATCCCGGGCGGGCCGCCCGACATGCGTTACTTCTTTTACGACTACCGCGTGACCCAGATAGATCGGTTCGTAGCGGAAGTTGCTTCGCGAGTAAGGAAGACCGATCCCAAGATCGAGCTCTCCGCGGCGGTCTTCAAGAATCCCATTCTCAGTGCACGGTTTATTGGACAGCATTGGGACCGCTGGAATCCGTATATCGACGTTTATATGCCAATGACATACCGCAGCCACTTTGCCGGATCGTTTGAAGCGTATCTGGATCACCTGACGGAAACGACGGAAAGACAGCTCGAGTGGATCGGTCGCGGGCGGCCGCTGTACGCAGGAGTCGCGACCACGTATCTGTTTCGCGAAGAACTCGCCCCCTTTGACACCATGCGGGATCGTCTGGCGGAAATGCAGGCCGTGCCGGCGACCGATGTGAGAACCCGGAACGAGAAAGCAATGGAGATTGCCAAGGCGTTCAGTGTAGGCCGGGCGCAGTTGTCGAGGCAGGCTCCTTCCGTCGAGAAGGAATTGATCCCGCTTGTCGAGGCTGTAACTGCGAATAGCGGAATGAATGCGACGGCGGCGAATATGGCTGATCTTTCGAAGAGGTTGGCGACCTTCCGCGCCGATCTTCCATCAGGTTTCCTGCCTGCTGAAAAATTGTCCGCCTCGATCGCCGCTGCTCGCAAGGCGAAACCCGACGGCATTGCGGTTTTCTCTGCAGGAAGCTTGAACCGCGAAAAGCTTTGGGATGTTCTGGTCCGGGAGTTCAACCCGCAAGCCGCTAGGAAGTAGATGATTCGGATCCCTGAAATAGTGGCGGGCCGCATGAGCCGGTTATCGCTTGCGTTAGTTTCGCTCGCGGTACTGGTTTTTGTAGCCGCCGGTCAGCCGAACCGTCTCGCCGACTTTTCATCCGTTGAGGACTTTCAAGGTGACGGGCTCGGACAGTGGGCGAGCTATCCGCCGGCCCAAGATATTGGCTATGAGCCCTCTATAACTCCGACGTCGGGGTTCGACTCACCCGGAGGACGCTCACTGATGCGATGGGTCCAGCCTACGCGGCGCGGCGAC
The DNA here is from genome assembly GCA_050246275.1 of Pyrinomonadaceae bacterium. Lineage (GTDB taxonomy): Bacteria > Acidobacteriota > Blastocatellia > Pyrinomonadales > Pyrinomonadaceae > OLB17. The sequence goes on along the minus strand of JBFWWI010000001.1, from coordinate 1,290,483 downwards.
CTACGCATCGGATTCATTAAAGAAGTTCGCTTTACCGTGAGCAACCGAAGTTCGGTCAGCTTTGATGCCAGGCTGAGCGACCACCTGAAGGGGCGGCGTATCGAGATCGGGATTGCAGGCGGCGACGGAAATCGATACTCGAGCGAGGTCGCGGTCGGCTCGAACGGCTGGTCGAAGACGTCTATGGATTTCCGGAGTCTTCGTCAAACGAACGGCAGCGCGCTGAAAGACGGTACCGAGGTCGAGGCGGTGTTCATGATCGCTCATTTTGCGGACGCCGATCCCGACACTGTCTATCGATTTCTGATCGACAACGTGGCGATATCCGGATCGCGAACGGTTGGCTTTGAGATCATAACTCCCGCTTCGTTCAAGGTCGATCCCTGGAATACGGCGATCAGCGCCGCGGGCTTCCGCACTAACGATGCGGTTCGATTGGAAGTTCGTTCGCCAGTCGCGCTGCATAAGGCCTCGGTGACTATCAAGGATCCAACCGGCCGCTCGATCGCAAATGCGCCGATGTATGACGACGGCACTCACGGCGACAGGGCGGCGCGCGATGGTGTCTGGACAAATGATGACGTACACAAATTCGCACGCGACAATTCCGGCTTGTGGATCGCCGAGGTGCGAGGAACAGATAGCAAGGCTGGGTCCGTATTGACCAGTCTTCGTTTTCTCGTTCATTCAGAGGCGAAACCGCACCCGCGGCTGTACTTCGATCAAACCGAGAGGCGGGGGCTTGTCTCGCGGACGCATGATCCCCGTCTTGCGAAGGTTTGGGACTACATACAATCTACCGCTAAAACGGCGCGAGCCAGCGGACCGGTCGCCCACGGAGGCGATGTCTTCGAGCTACTCGATAGGGAATATCTATTGCCATCGCTGCTAGGCTACTTCGACGTCGTTAATCGCGCTCGTTCACGGATCGCATACAACGCTTTCGTCGCCTATCTGACCGCTGATCCTGACGCAAGCAAAAGTGCGAAGGAAGCGCTCCTCGCGGTGAGCAACTGGAAACGGTGGGAACCTCCCTGGTTTACGGCCCACGGGCAGCATACCTACTATCCCGCCGGCTTGCTAGCGGTCGATGTCGCACTTGGCTACGACCTGCTTTACGATCAATTGACCGAAGCTGAAAGATCAAAAGTGCGCCGTGCGCTCATCGAGAAACAGATCGTCCCCACATATAACGAGTATTTTCTCGACAACCGGGCAATGGCGAACACGAGCAACTGGATCTCACATACCGTCGGCGGTGCCCTGATCGCGGCGGCGGCGATCGCGGGCGACGTCACCTCGGACGAAGCGGACGGTAAATTCGATCTTTATGTTAACGGTTTGCTCGCGAAGATCGAAGCGCATATGGCTGCGAGTTATCTGCCGGACGGCAGTTACGGTGAGGGGATCAGCTACCAGGAATTCGATCTGGAAACGCTGGCACCACTGATCTACGCCGTCGAACGTGCATTTGGGATCGACTACTGGAATTCGACTCATGTGAAGAATTCGCTCCGCTATGCGTTGTATACACGGACCGATCCGCGGGAAGCGAGTCTTGATATGGGCGACACGCATCCGCCTGCGGGTTTCGGAATATCGCCGCTGATCTATCGAAGTAAGGACCCGGTGATGCGCTGGTATTATTCGAAGTTCGATCGTCCCTCGCTACAGCACTTTATCTTCTTTGATGACTCGGTTTCGCCGAAGTCCCCTGACGCAGCCGGAATGCCTGATTCGGCGATCTTCGAAGATAAGGGCAACGCAGTTTTCCGTACCGGCTGGGGCGAGGATTCGATCGCGATGCTGTTTAGGGCGGGGCCAAATTTCAATCATCATCACGCCGATCAGGGCTCCTTTCTGATCACCGCATATGGAGAACCCCTCGTAACAGAAGCAGGTTGGTCGGACTACTATAAAGACCCTTATTACGCCACATTTTTTACTCAGGCAGTCGGACACAACACCGTCCTTGTTAACGGAAACCCCGAAAGTCAGATCATTCCGGACACGCCGCAGTTCACGGCGCTTGACTCTTATCCGAAAATCACAGATTCGATTACGAGCGAATCCTTCGACGGGGTCGGCAGCGATCTTTCGTCCGCTTATTCGCGCGGGATCGGGCGATATATCCGACGGATTGTTTTCGTGAAGCCGCACTATTTTGTTGTTTACGACGACTTGGAGGCCCCGGGCGATCCGGCTCGGTTCAATTTCTTGCTCCACCTGCCCGATCGTTCAGGTGTAAGGGCCGAAGGATCGACCGCTGTTTATGAGGCATCGAAGGCTGCAGTCGGGATTCGATCTTTTACACCCGCAGAGGCTGTCCTGACCGTTAAGAATGGGCGGATCCCATTTCCGGTTTTTTCTGCTCGGACTCCCGCCGCGACACCGCCGCAGCCCATCTACCTCGATCTCGAAACCGCGAAGGCGTCAACCGAGACCCAGTTCTTGACTGCTATCGTGCCCGCGAAAACTTCACAGGCGGCGAGAACCTTCATCGCACGAATGTTTCCGATCGCGAGTATTGGGATGAAGGGCATCCGTGTCGAACGCGGAAGCGAAACCGATCTGGTAATGTTTCGGACCGGAACCGAACAGAATCCGATTCGGCACGCCGCGTGGTCGGCGGATGCTTCGGTCTTAATGGTGACGCAGGAGGGGTCGGATGCAGGAACTCTCGCGGTACAGAATGCCCGATCTGTAACTAACGGTCCGAAGGCTATGTTTAGATCCAACTTCCCGGTAAGCATTGTTGCGAGATACGAGGCTCAGATCGTAAGTGTGAACGTTAGTTCGAAACAGCCAGCCAAGGTCACTTTGTTTACCGGCAGGCGGCCCACTGGGGTCTCGATAAACGGTAACAAGATCGAAGCACGAGCGTTTAGTTACGATGCGACAGCAGGGACGATCTCGCTGAGTGTCTCTCCAGGGCAGCACGAGATTCGTATATCGATCGCAAAGATCTAAAGATGTTGAAGGTGGAACGGAGAGACTTTCTCGGCATATCATTTGCGGCCGCGGCCGTTGCGCTCGGTGTGGGGCGGATCTCCGCGCAGAAGAGGCCGATACCGAAGAGCGAGTACGATTATGTCGATTGGAGTTGGGAAAACTGGAAGCGGATAACCAGAGCTGTCCGGCCAAGCACGATCAAAAGCGCACAAGCAGGAAAGGCCGAGTTGGTAGATCTGCTTGAGTTGGGGAACAAGAAGATATCGAGCGGAAACGAATGGAACGAAAAAAAGGCGGAGATCAGATCGAGGCTTGATCATTTTCTCGGCCGTGCTCCCGCCGCGAAAGCACCGGCTATAACTAGAATCACCGAAACATCGAGAGAAGATCACATCGTGCGACGCTTCACCTTCGAGACCCAACCCGGGGAACTTGTTCCTTCGATCCTGTTGATGCCGAAGAAGACCACCGGTCGGATGCCCGTGGTCATATGCCCGCACCAAACGACGCAAGCCGGAAAGAATGAGCCGGCGGGATTCGCTGGCGATCCCCGGTTGCAAACCGCTCTTCATCTTGTACGACGCGGCTTCGTCACGTTCACTTATGATGCGCTTTGTTTCGGCGAACGGCACGACACGGCAAGTGGCCATTATGGAGATGCGATTCCTTTCTACACGAAACACCCGCAATGGTCGCTGCTCGGGAAGATGATCTGGGACCTGCGGCGGGCGATCGACTATCTGGAGACGCTCGACTTTATTGATCCTGACAGGATCGCGAGTATCGGCCATTCACACGGCGGCTATACTACGCTTTTTGCAATGGCGTTTGACGAGCGCATCCGAGCGGGCGTCAGCAACTGCGGCTTTGATACGTTTCGCCTTGACGGCAACACGTGGCGCTGGTCGCATGCGACCGCCCTTCTGCCCAAGCTAGGATTCTATATCTCGAACCCGCGGATCACCATGGATCTATACCGCGCCGTGCCGGATTCCGCCGTGATAGATGTCCCGTTCGATATGCACGAGGTGCTCGCCCTCATTGCTCCGCGTCCCTTGCTTCTCTCTACTTCGGATGAGGATTTCGTTTTCCCGAACGGCGGTTGGAGTGCGCGCCGGGCGATCGAGAAGGTGCGGCTCGTATATAAACTCCTCGGCGCGAAGGATGAACTTTCGAGCTATTTTTTCAATGGCGGCCACAGTTTTCCCGAAGATGCTTCGCGAAATGCGTATGCCTGGTTAGAGGGAGAGATAATGTAGAACCATGGGTCTGTTTCTCGCGATCGACGGCGGTGGTAGTCATACAAGATGTCTCGCCATCGATGCCGACGGGATCATCCGCGGATCAGGCAGCGGCGGTCCCTCAAACCACCTGCTCGTCGATCAAGAGGTCGTCAGGGAGTCTTTGAAAACTTCGGTGTTGGAAGCCCTCAATTCATCCGGTGTTAGCTCGGGCGAGATCTTAGGCGTTGCTGCCGGACTTGCCGGGGTTGACTATGACGGCTCCGGAGCTGAGGAGATGCGGCCCATTTTCGACAACCTCGGATTCGAACGCACGGTCATCGAAGGAGATATGGTCATCGCTCACGCGGGAGCTCTCGCCGGAACTCCGGGGATCATTGCCCTCGCGGGAACCGGTTCTTCGGTCCTGGGTATTCGCGACGACGGTACACGAGTCAAGATCGGCGGATGGGGGCCGATATTCGGTGATGAGGGAAGTGCGTATCGAATCGGCCAAGCCGCGTTACGGGCATCGGCCCGGGACTTTGACGGTCGCGGTCCGGAAACGAGGCTTACTGCAGCAGTCTTGGAGGTCTTGGCCCTTAGTGAATTTTCGGAAGCGGTCGAGGCTGTATACCTTGATGAGATGCAACCGCGCGATATAGCTGCATTGAGCGAGACTGTCTACTCGGTTGCTAAGCAAGGCGATCCCGTCGCGGAGCAGATCCTTGGAACCGCAGGGAAAGAACTAGCCGAGTGTGTGACCGCCGCAGTTCACCGCCTCAAGATCGCTGACCGCAAGATCAGGGTTTCCTATCAGGGATCTGTGATGGTCGCGTGCGAACCGGTCCGCATCAGCTTCTGCGCTCATCTCTCGCGAGAGGCGTCGCAGGTTGAGATAATTCCGCCGCGTTTTTTGCCGGTAATCGGAGCTTACCTGTTGGTTCAATCGTCGGCCGGGGCGATCATCGACGAAGCCCTGTTGACCGTTTTGGATGAGGCTAACAATAAAGGCTGGACATGATCTTCACTCAATACATCCAGAATTTGAGATCCATCCTCGATCGAATTGCGGTTGAGCAGGCGGAAAATATCTCGCGAGCCGGATCTTTGATAGCTGACTCGCTTGGCCGCGGCGGATTGATCCACACGTTCGGGACAGGTCATTCACACTTGATCGCCGAGGACGCGTTTTTCCGTGCGGGCGGAATTGCCGCCGTTAATCCGATCCTGGACGAACGATTTCTCTTCTTGAACGGAGCACTCGAAAGCACCAGAGCCGAAAGGGAAACGGGTATCGCAGGTAGGCTGATCGCTCGGGAAAAGATTGGTCAGGACGATGTCGCGATCATCATCTCAAACTCGGGCCGGAATGCGGTTCCGGTCGAGATGGCACTTGGATTTAAGGCGCTCGGGGTCCCCGTGATCGCCATCACAAGTGTCGAGCAGTCATCCACATCACCACCGCGTCACTCTTCGGGCAAGCGCCTTTTCGAGATCGCCGATGTGGTCATCGACAATTGTGTTCCGGCGGGTGATGCATTGGTGAAGATCGAAGGGATCGATTCTAGGACCGGGCCGTCTTCGACGGTCGCTGGCTCCGCTATTATCCACTCGATAGTTATCCAAGCACTATCCGAACTCGCGGGTCGCGGCATTGGCCCGTCAGTGCTCCCGAGTGCGAATCTCCAGAATACGGGCGCAGAAATGCTTCGCGAGATCCTTCGCCCATTCGCCGGGCGGATCCGGTTACTGGATATCGCAACTGAGATCGACGAATGAACGATAGCGATAGTAAGAAGAGACCTGTACTTGAGGTGATCGCCTGTACCGTCGACGACGCTATCGAGGCTGAAAAGGGGGGAGCGGATCGGCTTGAGATCATCAGCGATTTCGACGCGGGCGGATACACGCCGAATCTCGATCTTGTCGGGGAGATCAGAGCTCGGGTCAGCATCCCGCTGAGAGTGATGCTTCGCGAGGAGCCAGGCCATGGCCTGACCGAGATAATAACGGTCGAGCGGCTTTGCTGCATGACGTGCGAGTTGAACAGTATGGGCGTAGATGGGGTTGTTATCGGCTTCCTGACTCGCGGGCGTATCGACATCCGATTAACAAAGAAGATCCTCGCATGCGCACCCGATCTGAAGGCGACTTTCCATCATGCATTCGAGGACAGCGTTGATAAATTAGCCGCAATCGAGGATCTGAAACTGATCGGGCAGGTGGACAAGATACTCTCCCATGGCGGATTCGAAAATTGGCAGGGTCGTGTAGCGAGCTTGACAAAGTATGCGAAGGCTGCGGAGCCGGAAATATCAATTCTGGCTGGCGGCCGCGTCGATAGGCACATGATCGACGTGATTAAGGCGAACTCCGATATCCGGGAGTTTCACGTCGGGACCTCCGCACGAGAAAACGGACAGGTAGCGGCGTCTCGCGTCGAGGTGCTCGCTGCTGCAGTTCATCGAGTTTATGCATAGAGATCTTTCAACCATCCATTCGCCGATCGGCGAATTCTTCGGGACCGTGAGCCGCGACGATGATCAATACCGGCTTACCGCCGATCAAGTGGATTTCTTTAATGAGAATGGCTATCTCGCGGGGATCCCGATTCTCGACGACGATCAGATCGAGGTGCTCCGAGCGGCGCTGTCAGGACTCATGGACGCCGAGGATCCGGGCCGGGATCTCTTCTACGAATTCAATTCGAACGAATCCGCCGATCCGAACCGCGTCCTTTTTCATGCACTTGGTGCGTGGCGGGTATCGACACCGTTTCACGACGTTCTCTGGCATCCGGCATTTGTAGTCCCCGCGTCGCAGTTGCTCGGCGGTCCAGTACGATTTTGGCACGACCAATTATTTGTAAAGCCCGCTCATGACGGTGGTGTCGTGATCTGGCATCAGGACTTTTCCTACTGGACGCGGACGGAACCGATGGCACACCTGACGTGCTGGATCGGACTTGATGATTCGACGCTCGACAACGGGTGCGTCCATTACGTTCCGCGAAGTCACAAGTGGAACCTGCTGCCGCGAGAGGACTTTGCCAACGATATGAACAAGATCCGCGACTACCTGACCGAGGAACAATTGAGGGAATTCCGACCCGTCCCGATCGAGCTGAGAAAAGGAGAGTGCTCGTTTCATCATCCGATGATGGTCCACGGTTCTTTTGAAAATTCATCCGACCGACCCCGACGCGCCGTAGTGATCAACGTAGTGCGTGATGGCGTCCGTTCGGGATCAGATGAACCGCTGCTCGACGGCGTTCCTGTGATCCCGAGAGGGGAGAAACTAGGCGGACAGTTTTTTCCACTTCTTTATGATCCAGGAATGCAGGGATAGCTACCGATGACGCAAACATTACGAATTTGGCATGTCGGAAACTGGTGCATCCATATCGGCCAGAAGTATGTCGAATCGCCCTTCGAAGCGCCAAGCAAAGACGTCGAGGTCTTCAACTATGCCCAGCCTTTCGTGGAGGCTCTGCGAGAGATACCGGGGGCAGAAGTCGTTTCGCAGCCGTCCTGGGAGCTGTATCATATGTCGCCCGAAGCGTTCGACGACCGGCTTGCCTGGGCGACGACGATCATCTTCGCGGATGTCGAGACGAAGTGCCTTATGCTTCATCCCGATTTTTTCCGGCGTTCAAAGTGGAGTGAGGAGCCGATAACATTTCCCGATCGGTTCGACCTGCTGCGTAAATGGATCACGACCGGTGGTCATTTTCATATGAACGGAGGATGGCTCAGCTTCTCGGGCGAGCTCGGGAAAGGCGGATGGGGAAGATCACGCTTTCACGACGTGCTTCCGGTCGTATGCATGCAGACGGATGACCTCGTCGAATCAACAGCGGGATATCACGTCAAATGCACCCGACCTGATCATCCGATCGTGCACGACATCGACTGGACGTCGGCGCCTCCGTTGCTTGGCTTCAACGAATGTTCGATCCGCGAGGGAAGCGAGTGCATTGTTGAGATCGGGATGGGCGATCGATGGTATCCACTGCTTGCGTCGCGGTCGTTCGGTCACGGCCGGGTTACTTGCTGGACGACGGGTGCGAGTCCGCATTGGGGGATCAACTTCATGAAGTGGAAGCTCTACGGGAGATTTTGGTCACAGCTCTTTGATCATAACGAAAACGCGATATGACTTTCACCACGATCGACTGGTTCGTAATGGCGATCTACCTGCTTCTTACGGTTGCGGCCGGCCTATACGCGAAGAGGTATGTCGAGAATCTGAGCGGCTACATGGTCGCCGGCCGTCGAGTCGGACTCTCGCTTGGCGTCGCGACCTTCGCGGCGACCGAATTAGGGATCATCACGTTCATGTACTTCGCCGAGCTTGGCTACGTGACGGGGTTCTCCTGCTTCATCATTGGCATCCTCGCGATGCTGGCGTACATGTTCGTCGGTAGGACGGGCTTTATTATCGAGCGTCTTCGCAGTGTAGAAGTGATGACGATACCGGAATACTACGAGCTTCGATACAGTCGGAATGTACGCCTGCTCGGGGGACTAATCTTGTTTTTCGGCGGTGTCCTGAATATGGGCATCTTCCTGAAGTTCGATGGGATCTTCCTTTCCGAAGTGATGGGATTCGGGCCAGGTGCGCTCGCGAGCATCATGGTCGCAATGATCGTCGTTGTTGTTCTCTACACCGTCCTCGGCGGAATGTTCTCGGTCGTTGTTACGGATTACATGCAGTTTGTGGTGCTGTCGATCGGCGTGTTCGTTGCTTTGGTTGCAGTACTCGTAAAGGTCGATCTCGGATCGATCATCACCGCAGTTAACGTGAATCATGGCCAGGGGGGCGTCGATCCGCTCGTGAATCCGCGATTCGGATGGATGTTCATCGTGTGGATCTTCGTCAGCAATGTTGCTGCGGGGGCTCTTTGGCAGCCCGGCACCTCGAAAGCCCTGGCGTCCGAAAACCCCGAGGTTGCAAAAAAGGTGTTCTTCTACACGAGCCTTACGTTTGCAGGGCGGGCGATGATACCGATGTTCATCGGTATCGCCGCACTCGCCTATCTTGGACCGAACGAGTCGCCGACCGCGGCAATGCCAAAGATGCTGGGCATGGTCACCCCAAGCGGCTTCCTCGGGCTCCTCGTCGCCGGCATGCTCGCGGCCTCAATGTCCACATATAGTGCCTATCTACTTGCGTGGAGTTCAGTGGTCACGCGAGACGTGATCGCATGTTTCCGTGAACGCGATTTCGACGAAAGTACGACCATCTGGATCACGCGGACATTTGCTGTTTTGATCGGCGTGTTCCTGCTTGTCTTTGGCCTTTGGTATCAGATCCCCGACACGGCATTTCAATATCTTTTCATAACTGGAGCGATGTATACCGCCGGTGCGCTGGGCACTGTCGCGGCAGGGATCTACTGGAAAAAGGCAAATAACGTCGGAGCGTACTGCGCGCTGATCATGGGAGCCATCGCGCCCGCCGGTTTTTTGCTGCTCGAAAAGTCCCGCGAAACGCTGCCGTCATGGCTAGCATTACTAACGGATGTAAACATCTCTGGCGTCTTGAGTTTTGTGCTCGCGGCGGCCGGGATGTATTTCGGATCCAAGCTGACGCAGAATGTGTCGCCACCGCGGACGGATCTTGCGGGAGGGATCACCAATGGATAGTGCGGCAGTCATTTGGCTGGGGATCTTCGCGATCTCCGCCGTTGCGTTCTTCGCGATCGCCGCGGTTGTCGCGGTAAGAGGCCTCGATGACCTGAAGAAACTCCTCCGGAATTCGAAGCACGGCGACGAGAAAGAGAAGTACGAACTGTGATATGGATCGACGCAGATTTCTAGGCTTGACCGCTGCAGGCGGGGTTGGACTGGCAGGCGTAGCGCACCGATCATTGAGCCAGGACCGAAAGTCGACGGAGCTAACCCTAGGTGGTCTCTCCCTGGTGGAGCTCGATCGCTTGTACCGCCGAGACCTATTCGACGATTTTCTGCCGTTCATGGACAAGTATGTGATCGACCATAAGCTGGGCGGATTCATGTGCTACACCGACTACACGGGAAGGCGCGAGAACGACAACAAATCGAGCTGGTTTGAAGGACGGGGAACCTGGGTCTACTCCTTTCTCTATAACAACATCGCTCGCGAATGGAAGTATCTGGACGTGGCGCGTCGTTCGATCGATTTCGTTCTCAGATCGAAACCGTCTTCATCGGAAACCTTGTGGGCGAAGGAGCTGACGCGCGAGGGCAAGCCGGTTAGCGGCCCCGACATCGAGGTCTATGGCGATCTCTTCATTGCAGAGGGGCTGGCGGAGTTATCAAAGGCAAGAGGAGATAGTGCGTTGTGGGATGAAGCAAAAGGCCTCGTCCTTAAGTGCGTTCGCATCTACGACCGGCCGGATTATCGCCCATCGATCGGCCAGACCTATCTCGGAAAAACCGCGCGCCCGTTTCCGGGGGCGCGGATCCAGGGCGTATGGATGGTCCTGATCCGCGTGATGACTCAGATGCTTGAGATACGCTCGGACGCCGAACTCGAAAAGGTCGCCGCAAGGTGCGTTGATGCAATACTGAATCGGCATTTCAATCCTGTTTTTGAACTGAACAACGAACTCTTGGAACACGACCTTTCTCGACCGGCGAACGAGTACGCTCAACTTGTATATACAGGACACTGTATCGAGACGCTCTGGATGGTCCTGCTCGAAGCCAAACGTCTGAAGAATGATGCGATGTTCGACAAGATCGCGGAAAGGTTTCGGCGTCATGTAGAGGTTGCTTGGGACCCCATTTACGGTGGCGTTTTCCGCAATCTGATGAACGTCGATCAGAACCTTTGGACGCTCGACAAGGTTCTCTGGGCTCAGGAAGAGGTGCTTATCGGAAGTCTATTGATCTTCGAAAACTCGGGTGCCGAATGGGCTCGCGAAATGTTCGACCGAACATTTGCATACGTTCGCGAAACCTTCCCGCTCGAGAAGCATGGCTCACGGGTGTGGATGTACGCCGGTAACCGGCGAGTCGAGTTTGAAGAATTTAAGTCACGGCCAAAGCGGATCGAACATTACCACCACCCGCGACACTTGATGTTGAACATCCTATGTATCGAACGAATGCTGAAACGCCGGTAACGGTAAGTACGGTCGCTGTAATCTTTACGAGTGCGCTTAGACTTGCGATCTTGTTTCTCACACTGATCGTACCTTCGTATTCTCAAGTTGAAGCGTTAAGCGTCGAACTAACGACCACGAAGCCAAAGGTTGGTGAATCGGTCGAGATAACGATCCGATCAAACGGAAAGTTAGACCCATCCGCCGTCCTTCTCGAACCGACCGTCGGCAGACGAGAACTTAGGTTAACGCGGGCTGGTGACGGTGTTTTTCGGGCTAAGTATGATGTAACCGCCAGATCGCCACGCGGCCTTTATGCCGTTCACGCCTGGACCGGAAGGGAGGACCAACCGTCGTCTATTGCAAAGGCTTCGTTTCGCGTCGGAAATATAGTCGCGGATTTCTTTATTGCAAGTTCACTGGATAAGCAGCGACCTGCAGCTGACCTCGACGCCTATCTCGCGGACTTTCGTTCTATCGGCGGCAACTTCCTCGTAGCACACAATGTGATCGTTGCCGCAGGTGCGCTCTACCCTTCAAAGATCGTGAAGAATGAAGTGTCACCGGGCACGGAAGGCGATGTCGTGGAATTGGTTCTTGACCGAGCGGACCGCCTTGGGATTCCGGTCCTGCTATCAGTAGGCTGGGACATGACGCGCCAATCTCCCTACAAGGACCGAATGGCTGAGATCCGAAAGATCGCGACGGAACTATACGAGCTATATCGGCACCATCCGTCGCTCGTCGGATTTTACTCGTGGCAGGAAGGCAGCGGGACTTATTACGCGCAGTTCGTCCGCGAATTCAGTGCCCATATCAAAAGCTTCGGCCGCGGGCTGCTGACTGCCTGCGCACCGCATATCGACGATCCCCTCCTGGCCAGCTATCTGAGCGTGATCGACGATCTCGATATCATGATCTACCAAAGCGCCGTGATGGCCAGCTATCGCCCCGACAATCGGAAACAGTATCCGATTCGCCGGGTTCGAGATTTTTCCGGCCTCGGTGCTGGGGCGAAGCGTCTCCAGGATAAGATCACGCTCACTCACGTCGAACTGTTCGCTTATATGGAGAAACGATCGCGGCCTGAGATCCTGACTGCGTCGTTCAACGATATCTATGGGCAGATCCTGAGCGCCGCCACCGTGACCGATACCGACGGAATCGCTCTATTTGCATATCACACTCACATATTTGATCAGGCTAAAAGGTTCGAGCAAGGAAAGGCCGGGCGATCCGCGGTCGAGAAAGGGTTGAAGCTCTATCAAACTATCACCTCCGAGATATCGAATGAGCGCGGCCCGCTCGCGCTTTATATTCCGTACTCCGATTTTGTCGTTGAGCGCTGGAACAACTACTTTCTTCCGGCACTCGATGCTTTTCGTTCGCTCGGGATTGCGATCGACATCTTGCCGTTTGCCCCCCGATCCGACGAATCTGTCTATCCGTACTATCCGATCAACATGAACGAAAACGTGCTCGATCGCCTTCTCAGAGAGCGAACGATCCTCGTACTCGCGAATGTCTCCGGGTTCCAGCAAACCGATAGCGATCTTATCAAGGCGTTTGTTGAACGAGGAGGAGTCGTGATCGCTTTCGGTCCGCAGATCCCTTTCGGAAGAACATTCGAGCGTAAAGCTCTATTTGGGGGAGACGCACTGCCCTCCAAAACCCATTCACGAATTGTGCTTAATGACGCCGAAAAAGGCAGGAAAGGCTTCACAACAACATTTCCGCGAACGGAGCTTCCGTCTTGGCAAGTCGACAAGGCCGCGGTTGTCGCACAGTTTGAGGATGGCTCGGCAGCTATCCTTAAGAATAAGGTTGGAAAAGGTACCGTGTTTACGATCCTTCCGGATGCCGGCTTTTCAGCAGAGCATTTTCCTGAACTCGTAAGAGGGGTGGTAAACAATGCGATCGAGATCTCGGGGAAACCGACCTTGGTGCCGATTATGCAAGCCGGTCCGGCTTCTGATATTGCGCTGCACGAATCACGCGAGCGTTTTTCCGCGGCTATCGTTAATTACGGTATCTCAACTCGACGAATTTCACTTGATCCCAAGCGAGCTTACTCAGAGTGTACGAGTCAGATCGGTATCTCAAAACCGCAATCGAGTTCTTTTGATCGCAAGGCTCATAGGATCGAGTTTTCGATTCCCGCGTCTGAAGTCTTGATCTTACGTTGCGAAAACTAGCCCGTTGTCCTTTCTGAGAACGGCCCTGAGATGGTTCCACGGTGCCCGGGTTCCTCTCAGCCGCCCGACATCGGAATATTGAAAGCTTGCGTACAGGCGACACGGTTGGATGTGCTTGCGAATCTGGGAACGACTCAGCAATTGTTCAGGGCGGATCCCAACACCACGCGGAGAAGTTACGCGGGTGTTCTCAAGTCGGGGGATAATCAGGACACATCATATGTCCTATTTAGGCACAATTGGGACATTGGGAAGGTTCGGCACCTGCCGCCGCAAACATGCGGGCAGGTCGGCAAAATGCACTGGCAACGGGCCTGCGCCGGCGACGCGATCAGATTCTTTACGAGTGCCTCCTCGCCGAATAACGTGAAATCGTGCCACGTGAGAAGTGACATTTGACCGTCAGAGTATCAGAAAGCGCTGCCCCGGACATGGGCGAAAAATGAAGTAGTTGTCAGTTGCGTAGGGTGTGATATCTGATTGCCGATGACGTCGATTTTTGATTTTACGTTTGGGACTAGGACAGATAATTGAATGGTTCGGATGGTTGCAAAATGGTGGCAGTTTTGCCGATTCAAACCGATTTACAAGCTCTCGGTTGCCGGTGGAAGCGTCGATTCTAAGGCGGTTTGAGCGATTCTGAGAATTATTGATTCATCCCCAGATTGGTTGGGGTGCGAGAGGTCGTGAGTTCAAATCTCGCCGTCCCGACCAATAAAAATGGGGCTTTCGAAGAAATTCGAAAGTCCCTTTTTTCGTTGGTAGCAAAAGGCCACGAGAGGGCTAATCTGTAAGCCTCGCAATTGTGCTACTTACGACGACCACCCGTCGAAAAAAGCGCCTCCATTTTGCAACCATCGGTCTGAACACTCGTTTTTCGAACCATCTTGGATAGTTGACGCACCAACCGGTCCAATAATGCACCGCCTTGGTGCGGAAACAAACCAATCTCAGGCATATCATCCCAAATCTCAACAAATAGGCGGCTGACAAGCGGCGGAATAGAACTTGCCGATGTCGATAGTGGATCGACAGGTCGGACTAACTAGTGCCGCCCAATTAGAAGTTCACTCACAGCCTATGTCCGTTTATAAAAGATACAAAGGAAAACGAATCTCTTCATCTCACCCACGATACGCTGATGCTAGATGGTGGATCTACAAGAGACTAAAAGGGAAGACCATCCATCAGAGTATTCCCGAAGCCAAAACCAAACAGGAAGCGGAGCTGGCGGAACGACAGATCATCAAGGCCTCATTCGACCACAGTTACAACGTTGCCGACACCACGACGACCTTGGCCTCGTTCATCGAGACAAAGTACCGGCCGTACGTTGAACAGAACAACGTCAATAAGGGAGCGAAGGATCTTTATATAAGGCTCTTGCTCAAGCATTTCAAGAAGCAAACGATTGGCAGCATCACACCGCAGGACTGCCGTAATTGTAGAGCCAAGCTACAAGACCGTCAGAACAAGAGAAAGAAGGAAAGTGCATTGTCACCGGCTTCGATCAATCGCATCATGTCGACGCTGTCGAAGATCTTCAGCCTCGCATGCGAGGAGGGAATCATCGAGCGGAACCCGATGCAATACGTGAAGGCTCTCCCGGAACCGCCGCCGAGGAGAAGACTATTAGACGAAAAACAAAAGAAGGCCCTATGGAGGGAACTCGAGAAGCACCCGCTTCTGTACCGGCTAATAGTTCTCGCAGTCAACCTTCCGCTCCGCCGCGGTCAGCTCATGGCCATCACCGGGGATGTGATCGACTTCGAGCACGAGCAGATCCTTGTGATCGGATCGAAGGGACGACCGCCACGTCTTGTCCCGATCAACGCGACTGCTGCTGCAATGCTGAAAGAAATGATCGCGGACGGACAACTCCCATTCCCGGTGAACGACTTTCGTAAACGCTGGCACACCGCACTCCGCGAAGCCGGCATCAACAAGAAGGGCGGAACGAGAGAAGAGAACTATCATTTCCACGATCTGCGCAGCTACTTCGCAAGCGAGCTGATCAAGAGAAACACCAATCCATTGATCGTTCAGAACCTGTTCGCACACTCGGACATGAGCATCACAACCATCTACGCCCAAGCCGACAAGAAGCAGATGCTCGAAGCGGTCAAACTCCTTGACGACGTTTCTAGAAAGAACTCGGAAACGGGAAGCTCTGACGATTCGGACTAGTCATTGGAACCGGCTGTTTCAGCTCATCCTAGGCGTCCTGGAATTGGGCGCATCTAAGTTCCGATTTCCTTCCCGATCGAACATTGACTTCTGCGCCCAGTCGTGTGGTCGTTCCCGCTCGTGGATTGTTTGTAAGCCGTCACCCTCCCTAAGGTATCGAAGCCGTATTTCGAAGGGCGCACCGAAGCCGCTACGATAAGCCAAACGGCAGCAACCGAGGCCGCACGACTCCGCATGGTCTCTTCGGTTGTGACGGATTTTTCCGAGATATGGATCGACGATTGGAGGAGATGAAATCGAAATACTAGGTTACCCTATTTGCGATCGCATAAGCGGCGACGCCTTTTGACCATTAACGAATCATAAACATCAAAGCTGATATCAATACAATCGCAAGACACGAATGTGAGGAATTTCCCTGGTCACTGTCCGAAAGATCTTGAAACTCCTTTGAATCTGCACGAAGAGTGCACCCAGTTAGGTCGATTGTCAGTTTTGAAGTATCAAGCTTTTCAAGTGTCACGGATTGGCTAGATAGATCAACTACAAAATCCGCCTGTGCCCAGTAAAATCCTTCACTTGTTCGCATTAAATCATCGCCGGGCTTTACTAACTCGGAGAGATTCTTTGAGCAAACGTAGGGATTAGGGCCGAAGCGCACAGCATATATCGCTTTCTGATCGGTTTGTCTCAGTTCTTCGTCGCTAGTATTTCCATTTATAGATGGACGAAGTACTTGAATATTAACACCGATAATAAACGAGCCGTTATTGGAAACATATATCTTGTCGAGTTCTTGAGGGAAATCGTCAATCCTTTGTATCGGCTCCTTTTTGCCAGCTTGATATAAACCGGTTACAGGGTATTTTTCTCTTGAAGCAACCTCAGACTTGATTTGATCCCTATTAAGCTTGCTTCGCCAAACGTTTTCTATTTCTGATTCTGAATAACCGGCCCGTCTGCGAAGACCCTTGTCATTCTCAATATACGCATCAATGCTTAACGGAGGGACAGCAACAAACAGATATTCCCCATTTTGTGAAAAGCTCACGATCGATCTGAGGTTTCGAAAAGGGGAATGCTCCTCTATTAACCCTTGCGAAAATACCATTCCCGAAATGCCAAACCAAAGAAGGATCAAAATGGACAAGTTCTTTAGCATACACTAGATGCCCTCCTGAATAAGATTCGTGGTTATTTGCAGCAATGCCCTCTCCAAATAAAGTACTGGAATCGCTTTATTTTTGTGTTCGGATTTCGATTTACATAATTCTGATGAGCGTCTCGAAAGTATCTTGCATCGTTCCCGACGACCTTTTCGAAATCGTTCTTCGACATCTTCGCAGCCTGTCCCGATCCAGGGGCCATCAAGTCAGTTCCGGTCGTTCCTTGATTAAATACGCCAAGTAGATGCGAAAATTCATGCGCTGGTTCCGAGTCGGTATGAGTTTGAGCAGCGTTGCCAAAATCCCACATAGCAACATCGGGGCGAGTCCCGTCAGGATTTTTCTTGTTAGTCAAACTCCACTTCTTAGATCCCTTGTTTCCACCTAACTGGTCGTAAACCTCGCTAAGTTCATTAACAGCCTTGAGATCCTCAAGTTGAACAACGTTCATTATGCTTGGGTTCGTATTCAGCACATCGTCAGTGCTCCCGGCTTTGTCGAAAACTTGCACGCTAACTTGGGCATTGAAATCAAACTTCCATCCCCCGTCGGTCCACTCGCCCTTCCATTTGCTTTCAATTCCTTCCTCGATACGCTTGGCCGCCTTCGCAAGATCTGACTTTCCATAGTTCTTGCTCCAAACTCCAATGGTTCCAATAGCGGTTACGGTCACGGTTTTCTTGTTGGTATCGATCGTAATTCGGTACTTTACCTTCTCGCCTGTTGGATCAATCCGATTCGTGGGATTGTTGCGCACATAAGCGTATTTGTTCCAGCTTTGAGGTTCCAGTGGGACACTGTCGTTCAAAAAATCGTCGGGACTAGAAAATCGTCCAAATCCAGGGTTGAAATATCTAGCCTGAGCGAAATCCATACCCGTCTCCCCATCTCGCTCATATGATGTGAATTGCTTCCTCACAATATCCGAGCCGTAGCCCGAGCGAATAATCTCTTCGCCGAACGGATGGTAGTCGTGGCGGGCGGTTACCGTACCCGACCCGTCCGTGTTGATCCGAGGCGAGCCGAGGTGGTCGTTGGTCAGGTAGCTGATGCCGGAGGATGTTTCCGTTGAGAGAAGACGGGAACCCGCGTAAACGTAGCTCGTTTGCAAGGCTCCCGTGGACGCGTTTCGTTCCTCGATCAGTTTCCCGGCCGCGTCGTAGATGAAGATCACATCGTCGCTCGTCGCGGAGGTCTTCTTCACCCGCTTGCCGTCGCCGTCATAAAAATACGTCCCGATCGCCGCACTGTAGGCGTCTTTCACAAGCACCTGCTTGTTCTCCGCGTCGTAGGTGAATTGCCGCCCTTCCGCATCGTTCGTTGTGTTCCCGGCAAGATCGTAGCTGTATCCCTGCCCGCCCGCGATCCGGTTGTCCGAGGCGTTGATGGCCGGGTTGCAAACGGCAGTGGAACAAGAGCCCAGAGTCGTGGTATTGGGAGCATCGAAGTTGCGATTCCCATAGCGGTCAAACGTAAACTTCTGCGCCCACGTTTGAGAAAGGTTCTGAGTTTCCGTTGCCGATTCGAGTCGATTCAGTGCATCGTACGAGTAGGTCTGAATGAACGGATGAGTAACCCGGATACGGTGATCTTTTGGGATTGCACGTTGCCGTTGTTGTCTGTCGTCCCGTAGCCGTATTCGAGTTTGAGAAGATCGGTCGCGTTCTGGGTCGTACCAATACTTTTCGCGTCGGCTTAACGCGCGATTTCAGCATAATCGCGGCACTGAGGTTCAGAGATTCCGTCAAATGATGCGTAGGTGCCGTATGATCGGTAGTTTTTTACCCTCTCCATGATCTCTTTCTTATTATCTGAATCCGGCAGATTCATTGAGAGAAAGTCGAGCACATTGGATATCTTGTCTCCCCGACCTTTGCAGTTTAAAGCTCGGAAAATCTTGGTGTCGTTTTCATTCTTGCCGGCTACAGCAATAAAACTAAATGACCACGGGAGATCGATCGCTGCAAAATGATAGATATGTCCCTTCTTAAGAGTAATACTTTCAAGCAACGATGTCTGACGCTGCGTTGGATCAGTCAGATCGTAAACAAAAAAACCCGTTGCGCGACCTCTCTCAATGAAGAAACCGGGGCGAAATCTTTGTTTATCATTACGGATAGATCGCCGAAGAATATCGGCGAATTTCTCCAGCAATTCAGTCGTATTATTTTCTTCCCCGGTCGGCTCTCGCAAACTAGTAGACTCATTGTAAATACAATATTCATTTGGCCGGTCAAACATTACATAAAAACCATATCGCCGATAGTTTGCCACGCGGGTCAAAATATCCTTTTTCTCCGGAGACGGTTCTAAATGCAATTCGAGATATTCCATTACTTTGCTTAGTCGATCACCCGTAGAACTACAATCAATGTTCTCAAAGATCTTAAATGTGCCTTTTTTAAGGATGGCAATGTGGGGAGCAGCCTTTTCGAAACCAATTGGGGCAAAGTAGTATACATGACCATTAGCGAAGGTAATGCAGTCGTCTTTACCGATACGATAGTTATTAGCAACATCCGTAAGGTCTTGAACAAAAAAATCACGCCTGTATTTGTTAAAAGACTCATAATTTGGAAATAGCCTATCCAGAACGACGGCAAACCTTCCTAGCATTTCGTTGCGGTCATAGCGACTATCTGGGTTGGGAGAGCATTCCTTATTTAATTGAAATTGAATATCAGCTGCGTGATCAGTGAAGGCGCGGCTAAAAACGTTAGCAGAAGCGAGAGAGTTCATGAATAAAATAAACACCAACGCTGTAAAAATTTGCATCCTCTCCTCCAATGAAACTTAGATTCTTATCAGTTTCTTTTTTTGACTTTCTTAAGTTCTTTCGATACCCGTATCTCATTAATAACTATGTCATTCCAGTAATTTGACCCACCTGGATGGTAAGTTTCAGGACCGGTTTTTCTTTCCCGGGCAGCTAAGACCTGCACAGGGTCTAAGTTGTGTTTCCCTTCATGAGCAAAGATAGAAACAACAAATTCTCCGAAAGTCACATCTTTAACTCCCTGGTATTTTTCTAATATTTCCATGTTAAATACGATTGCTGCCTCCGCATAAACGGGAATCGGACTTCCATTCTGGTCAGTTAAGAGCGTCGGTGTACCGTTGAAGCCGTCATCGTCCGGATCGTCGGGGGTGTTATTCCAGTCACCGTATTGCAATGCCACATCTTTCCCGCCGCCTTGCCCGTCCTTTTGTCCGTAAGGGCGGTGCTCCGCGGCTTTCGCCGCATTATTATCGATAATAAAATGAACCTTACCTTTACTATCGGCCAGACCACGGATTACTCCATTCGCGGTCGCGCTTCCGTTTTGATTAAGATGATTTCGCAACTTTTTTAGGCTCTTGTACTCTTTTGACTGCTTGTTACATTTTTTACACCCTACAGTGACGGTCCCATCACTGAAGACATTTACATTTATTAGATTTCCCTCATCGTCCACGAATTCGTTCCCGGTCGGATCGATGAACGTTAAAGGCTGATTTCGTGTGTATTGATAAGAATTGAATCCCTGTGGGTCCGTCATCATGAAGGCTTGGAAATATAACGGGTCAGGCGCTGTAAACCTTCCCAGCAAATTCGCATAAATCCTAGCTTGAGCAAAGTCGAGTCTCGTCTCCCCATCCCGTTCGTAGCCGGTGAATTGCTTCCTCACAATATCCGAGCCGTAGCCAGAGCGAATAATCTCCTCGCCGAAGGGATGATAGTCGTGCCGGGCGGTGACGGAGCCACTACTGTCGGTGTTGATCCGCGGGGATCCGAGATGGTCGTTGGTTAGGTAGCTTGTGGATGAGGCGGTTTCGGTTGAGAGCAGTCTTGAGCCTGCATAGACGTAGCTGGTTTGCAATGCTCCCGTTGAGGCGGTTCTTTCTTCGACTAGTTTCCCAGCGGCGTTGTAGATGAAAATTACATCGTCGCTCGTGTTCGTTAGCTTCTTCACCCTACGGCCATCTCCGTCGTAGAAGTATTCGCCGATGGTGTTATTCGACGCATCTTTTACGAGTATCTGCTTATTCTCCGCGTCGTATGTGAACTGCCGTCCTTCGGCATCGGCGGTCGTGTTTCCGGCGTTGTCGAACACATAATTGTCCGACGTGTTCAGACGATTATTCGCTGTATTCACCGACGGATTGAATATCTTTCTGTCAGCCGCACACACCGTAAAATTCGGAGACGTTCCACAGCTCTTCGGTATCGTCGTCGTATTCGCCTCGTCGAAATTCCTGTTCCCGTATCGGTCGAAAGTGAAAGTCTGCGACCATGTCTGAGATAAATTCTGCGTCTCGACGGCACTCTCTAATCTATTCAATGCATCATATGTATAACTCTGCATGAACGGATGCGTCACACCCGGAACCGTGATCTTCTGCGACAGCACATTCCCGTTGTTGTCCGTCGTCCCGTAGCCGTACTCGAGTTTCAGAAGATCGGTCGCGTTCTGCGTCGAGCCAAGCGCTATCTGCGTCGGCTGTAGTCTGCTGTTGAAGACCGTACTTTCCCAGCGCCCGTTTCCTAACTGCACACTCGTAACCGCACCGGCGGCATTGTATGTAAAGTTATTCGCTCTCGTCGCGTAGCTTCCGCCCGAAGGCTTCGTCTCTACGAGTGATAATGCACCATCCGCATCGAGTGTGTTCTTCACCTTTCGTCCCGACGGGTAGGTCTCCTCGATCAAGCCACCCGACAAGTTGTAGGTATAACCCGTCACATAATCGTTCCCGCCCGTGGATTGTTTGTGAGCCGTCACTCTCCCTAAGATGTCGAACGCGGTATATTCCGTTGTCGAAACACTGCTCGATACCTTCCGCAGCTTGCCCTTCGCGTTCGTAAGATTGTCGTAGTAGTAGCTAACCGCGGGTGTGGAAACGGAATAAGATCTCGTCTTTACACGGTTCAGAGTGTCGTAAGCGTACGTTGTGACAATGCTTCGCGCATCAGTCTTATTCGCAAGGTTCGAGTTCGCGTCGTAACTGTAGTTGATCGTCCCGGATTCAGGATTCACAGCCTGCTTTAGCCTCGAAAGAGCATCATAGGTGAACGTCCTGGTCTGCACGCCCTGCTCAACCATCGTAAGATTATTGAGCGCGTCGTAGGTGTAATACGTTGACATCCAAGTCTCGCCGAGCAGCATCTGCGGACCGCTCATCAATGGATCGAGCGGGTCAGTGCACCGACACATTTGCGAGTCCCATTGAGAAGGCCACTCGCAATACTCCCATTCGCACGGCGTCGGTGTCGGACTCGGAGTCGGAGTTGGGGTCGGAGTTGGAGTAGGCGTGGGTGTCGGAGTTGGCTCTGCTCCCGACACATCCGGTTCGTCGACTCGGATAAGCTGGCCCAAGGCATTTGTCACACTCCGACGCTTCTTGCCGGCCTGATCCTCGACCGTCACCATCGTCCCCAGATCCTGGGTCGTTTCGAGGCTGTATCCGCTCGTCACGACCGCGCCGTCAGGCGTGGTCACGGTTGTTGTTCTGCCGAGATCGTCATAAGCAGGCGTGGTCCATTCCAATGATGAAGCGCACGATGGGTTAGAGACATTCCTGAACGGATTCGAGGTCTTCGCAACCCGCCCCATATTGTCGTAACAGGTGACGGCGAACACGTCTCCAGCCGCATCCTGAGTCTGCGAGAGCCAGTTTCTGCCCAGTCCGTCGTACCACGAGACCGCGTACTTCGAGTTGGTGGCATCGATGTCGCTCGTCACCTTCACCCAACGGGTCGAGGGAGACGTGCCCGCCCCGTATTCCGTAACGGTCTCGTGCCCGTTCGGCGCGACGACCTTTGTCGGCCTAAGCAGCGGATCGTTGTATTCCATATCCGTCGTCTGGCCGTTCGCGTCGGTGGTCTCGGTCGGCAATCCCGTGTTGTAGTCGTAAACGACATAAGTGGTAAATGCCGTGTTTGATCCATGGATTCCTGTAGAGTCCGGTACCGGAGTGGTCACACTGGTCGGGTAGGCATAAGCGTAGGTGCTTGAGTACGCCGTGGTCGTAACGTGACCGCGTCCATCAGTACTCTCGATGGCGTTTCCGTACGAGTCGTATTTTAGCCTCGTATTAACTGATAAGTTGTTACCTATGTCGTGCCAGGTCGTATTCTTGGTCAAAAGCCCATAAACACCCGAGATACCGTAGCCCGATTCATCGTATGAAAACTCGGTCTTTGCCTTAACGACACCCGCTCCGTCCTTGATCAAGACCTGGATCGGGAGGCTCCGCAGATTTCGGCTGGTATAGCTGCTCCCGGATTCGTAGGAGGTCTCGGTCGACCTCTTGAGCGTCCCGAGAGTGCCGGCGCTGGTTGAATATCCGTATTGCTTTACGGCCGAGGGATTCAGAGCTGTGGTCCGCTGATCCAGGTCGCCGGCGTAATCGGTAGTAGAGGCAGCCGACAAAAGCTGAGCGGTATTCGGATCGTAGGTGATCTGCTCAACTTTTGTAAGCCGTGGGTGCCAGTCGCCGGTCGCGGTATAGGCTCCGTTGTTATTCGTTATCGAAAGGCTCGATTCCGCCCAAGTGTTAATTGTTTTTGCAAGCAGATCGTCACTGGACGAATAAATACGCTCTTCGTAGTACATTCCCACCAGCGAAGAGCCGTAGCCGTAGCCTCCCGAACAGATATCATTTGAACAAACTGTATAGTCCTCGCCTCGGAGCAGATATCGATCATTCTTCGTGTCGTCGGGGTTCACAGTTCGAACCTTCAGCCCGTAAGGGGCATTAGTGTCTTCAGTGATGCCGAACGTCCAGGTCATCGGATCCGCCCCGGACGATTCGTAGACATTGCGCTCCGTAACGCCGAAGTTGGTTTGGGAAATTACGTTAGGGGTCTCCCACGCAAGCGTCTTGACGCCCGAGTAACTAGCCGTCTCGTATCCACCGTTCGGGTAGTCGATTCGATCTATGCGGGCGTACTTGTCATAGCCGAACTTGTAGACCCGTCCATCAGGGAGTTCGACCTTGGTCAGGACGATCGGATTGAACTCGCCGTCGGAGACCTGTGAAACCACAAAGTCCGTCGGATAGTTATCGAACCCGTCGTCAAACAGAAAGCACGATCCGGTCGGGGGCTGCTGGGCTCCCACGTTCCTGAAACCCTTTGACTTGTAGCAAAGCGTGTCGCTGAAATGCGTCAGACCGCTCTGCTGTGCGGTCGTGTCTTTGAGTTTCTTCCAATGAAGCTTGTAGACGATGTTTGTGCTGTTGAAGCCGGGGATGGAGTACTGCTGCGGTGCGATATCCGTGGTCGGCGAACTCGGGGCGTCAGGAGCCAGCGGCACCCCGACCACTCTCCCCATTGTGTCCGTTACGCTGCCGTTCGGATAAGTCCCGTCCGGTGCGTTATACGTGATCGTGTTTGCTCCGGTCTTGTCCGTCCTGCTAACGGCGTATCGAACAGTTCTTGTCTGCCCTCCTGTCGTTATCGAACTTAGTGAACTTGAGTAATCGATATAAGATCCATCCGGCAACCTCAGACGATAAGTCCCCGAGCCTTCCACATAGATCAGGTTGGACCCATCAGCAGCGTAATAAGTTCCGTCTTTTGAGATGTTAGAAGGCAGGTTCGGCCAGTAAGAGACTACGGTATCGTCAGGCCTGAGTTCATGAGTTCCGCCTCCCGGCAAATGGACGGTGATCCTCTTCACAAGATGCGATCCGGTAAAATCATCACCTCCACAGCCACCAAATCCCGGCTCGGCTGCTCCATTGCCCGCATCGTCGAAAGGATTGTCCCAGCCCGTGTATTCGATATACGGTCTTGAAACATCGGTCGTCCATCCGGACGCAGACAGTTCCCCGAAGCGCGGCGTGTAATGCTTATGGCAGTCACCCTGGGTTTGGGGAGCATCGATCCCCTTGAATTCCATCCGCCAAAGTTTCGACGAATATTGAAGCGTGATCGGAACATCCATCCCGCCTCGACCGGGATATGATGCCAATGGGATGCTCATCTCCAGGCCAAGCGTGGAAGGGTTCACCCTGCCGTTCGATCGCAATGTCTGGTCGGCAAGCATTGCTGTCTTCTGTTGTCCAAATATGGCAAAAGAGAATAGAAAGACCGCGATTACCAGGCAGTACGAATATTTATAGGGAGCCATAATTCTTTGCATTTTGTACGGGTGCCAATGCAGTGATCGGACCCCGGAAGCCCCCAGTGGACGCTAACCTGTGCGCAGCTACGCGTCGCTGGGATTCACGCGCTCGGGAGTCCAGATTAATAAGGGACTTACCAAGATTATCGCCTTATTTCTATCGAAGTCAAAGACACTGTCGACGCCCCGTTTTCGCCAACTACCGTTTTGCGACCGGGAACCCTGGCAGCTTTCAAGAGTTCGATATTGACGACGAATCGCACGCGACTCCAAGTGGAGAAGATGCAGGACTTGGTGAATCGATTATCCAAGAGCCCCAGAAAACCGTTCTTTGGTGCGGCGATTGCTGCCGTAAGTTGCTCCGTTGCGACTCGCCGAGAACCGGACAGCGACTTATGAGAAAAGAATCGAAACTGATCGAACCCGCTCGGGACTGACGACAGTCGCTGCTCTCTCGCGATGGTTGCAGGATGGTGGCACTTTTCCCGATCATAACGAATTCGATAAGGTCAGGAATTCAATGGAGGCGTTGATTTTAAGCAGGTTTGATAGATTCTGACAATCTATGCGAAGGTCCCATTTCTGCTTGGGGTGCGAGAGGTCGCAAGTTCAAATCTTGTCGTCCCGACCAATAAATATGGGGCTTTCGATGAAATTCGAAAGTCCCATTTTTCGTTGGTTTCCCCATCCACGAGAGGCGGGTTGCTCAGCCACTTACTATCGCAGATCCGGTGAATGGCGGATCGCGTGGACTCATTTATGACTCTGTTCGGCAAAAAGGGGCCATGATGGTGGCGTTGGAGCAGGACTCATCGAGGTGCCACGACATTCTTGGTCAGGTATCCGCGTCCGGATTCCGATCGACCCCACCATCGCTCGGACGCCCTAAGGTACTCGCTCCCATGTTTATTCGTTAGGCCTACGATTTTTGGCAATTACTTCGTCCATACTCCATATTCCTGCTCCCGCGAAAGCAAGATACAGAAAAACGAAACAGTAAAGAACGGCGGGCTCTCCCCCGTTGATCAGGGGGATAAAGCCGCGGGGGGCGTGGACGATAAAATAGCCCACCGCCATCATGCCGCTTAAGATAAAAGCGATCGGACGAGTAAAAAGACCGATGACAATGAGTAACCCGCCGAAGAACTCCAGACCGCCTGCAAAGATCAGGAATGCACGCGGGGGTATCTCGGTGCCGATTGGGTAGGGCGGAAAATGGAACAGCTTCTGGCTCCCATGCCAGAGAAACAAAAAACCAGTAATTATCCGCAAGACACTCAATACGCGTGGTGACCAAGCGGTTAGGAATTCTTTCATTTTATGCTCTCCGAGTCTCATGTTTCGGATCTTTTCCCTTCGTTCAAAAGTTTCCCCAGCATTCGAACTTGGCGCTCCTGCATCTTCTTTATATCGCACCATTCGCTCTTATGAAGCTCGTCGAGTTTTTCGTGCAGCTGCTGGATCTGAAGCTCGACCTTAAGATTGACCTCGTAGTCGTTGGCCGCCTGCAGACGGTCTTTTTCAGCTTGGCGGTTCTGCGACATCATTATGATCGGGGCCTGAATTGCCGTGGTCATCGACAAGAGGAGATTCAGCAATATGTAAGGATACGGGTCAAAAGCCGATTCGCCCGATCTAACAAGAAAAACGGAATTCAAGATCATCCAGCCGAGCAAAATGCAGATGAAGACGATGACGAACGTCCACGATCCGCCAATGAGGGCGACTTGGTCTGAAACTCTCTCACCGAAAGTGCGCGTGTCAGAAAATTCGCTTTCCGTATCGCGGGCAACTACGTTCTTCTTGTGGATGCTCTGAAGAACATGGCGTTCAAATTTGGTGAGCCGGATCTCCGGGCTTTCCAAGATCTCTCCGACCGCTGATCTGATCCTATCGGTCATAACACTTACTGCTTCGCTCATTGGCGTAAGCGACGACGTTTCCTTTATGGTCGAACCAGAAAAGGACTTTCGTCTAAACCAAACCGTTCGCCCTGTTCTCTAAACTGGACATATACAGAAATGATCTCTTCTTCGGTATTCATGACAAAGGGACCTCGTGCGGCAACCGGTTCATTTAATGGCAAGCCGGCATACAACATAACCCGCATCCCGCCTCTTCCGCCGGCAAAGCTTACCTGACTCTCAACGCTCTCTCGCTTGAGACGCGCAACCTGCCCGTCGGTCACGGGTGTCGCTCCAACTTTGCCGCTGCCGCGGAAGATAACCACGAAGCCGTTATAATTCGCCGGGAGCTCCTGGCTGAATGCGGCATGTGGTTCGAGGCGCACCTCAACCATGGTGACCTCTGCGTGATTGCGTATCGGAGACTCAATGCCTCCAGAACTCCCAGAGAAAACGATAACCTCAACTCCGGGCAGAATTCTCCTCGGCGTATTACCAATTTTCATTTCCTGATAACTCGCCATAACGTTCTTCTTTACCCGCGGAAGATTGACCCAGAGCTGCAATAGGTGAGCATCACCGATCGGGACTTCGTTGTGTACGATCCCACGACCGGCGGTGAGCCATAGAGCTTCACCCGGACCGGTCAAACCCTTGTTTCCATGATTATCAAAGTGGCTCGTTTTCCCTTCGATCATGTAGGTGACGGTTTCGAAGCCTCGATGAGGATGGTTGTCGAATGCAAGGCCCGTAAACCAATCTTCTACCAAAACGAGGAACGGGTCGGTATTCGGCCAATCCCCGGGCGGAACCAATACGCGCAGCCGATGCACGTCGCTGTTCTGCTCTACCTTCGGCGTATCGATTCTCGAAACCTCACGCTGTATCAATTCTGTATTCGCGATCATTTTGTTGTTAGAGAAAGGGCATCGATGAAAGATCAATACGATTCACGAGTTCACTTCGCCAAAGAAAAGGAACTCATTGGAACTGCGACATCCCAGGCCCCGATCTGGCGGGCGATCGACCGGATCGTGGTCCATCGCCCGCCCGCACCGAGCCGCGCTTTATGCGCCCCGTCGCAGTACTTTTTGGATCTTCGCGTCCTGTTCCGGTGTCAATGTCGTCTTCAACACCGTTCCTCCGAAGCCTTCAAATTGCTTGATCCCCTCGTCATAGACGTGGCTGACCAAAGCGAAAATCGCCGAGTCTCCCGGCTGGATCATTTCGCGGGATTCGTAGACAAAGTCTTCAGGGATCCCATAATCTCCCTTCCACCACGCGGCGCCGATGGCACCGGTCGTAGCACCGAAAGTACCGCCCAAGAGAGCTGCTCCGGCCGCGGCCGCTGCGGGTACCGAAGCTCCGCCGGTAAACGGGATCGCAACCAGCAGTCCGAGAAAGGATCCCCATAGGCCGCCCCATGCCATACCTTCCTCCGTGGCCAGCTTATAGCTTTGATCCATCCGTAATTCCCCTCCGGGGCTGCGAGAAACGGCAACGGCGTCCTCCAACTCCTCATTCCAATAGTCCATCTTTCTCAGCTTGTTAAGAGCTTCGTTTGCCTTGTACCGATCATTCTTGAACCCTACTACGATCAAATGTGACATTGTCTTTCTCCTCTTCTTTTGATTCCGCCCGAGGCTCTTGATCGGCACTCGCGGCGTATCAGCTAATGTGTGTTCTCGCCGTTTCTTCGTGTCATAAGCCAACCCGCCAGGATGCCGACACCAAAAGCAGCCCCCGCGGCATAGCCGACCGACTGCCACGGGTTCTTCTTGATGTAATAGGTCGCGTCCTCCCCGACGTCTTCCAACGCGTGTTTGCCTTGCTTCGCGAACCGCTCAGCGTCCATGACCGCGTCTTCGACCGCATACTCCACCCGCTTTTTGAGCGCCGCGATGTCGATCCCCGTTTCCGCGATCCTTCCAGCCGTCTCAAATGCTTCCTGCAGACGGTTCTTCTCTTCCGAATTTACTGCTGTTTGTATTGACATTTTCTTAACTCCTTTATGTTCTCTGATAATTTTTTAACCTTGTTTCGCCTATGCCGCTCCCTACGTGCGAGTTCTGAACGGCCATTCTAAAAGGGAGCGAATCGAATCGCTTAAGGACCGCATCAACTAGTTCCGGACCCCTTTCTCCGACGTGGGCGACGATGGCGATCGATCCAGGCGGAATCTTGTTTTGCACCGTTCTTAGGATCCCGACACCGAAATCGTGCTGCTCGCGGTCGCTGATGATCGACCCAACAACCGCTCCCGAAAGAAGGCCGATAACAAATGCGACCGGGCCGCCAGGTAGGCCGACAAGACTGCCGGCGAATGCACCCGTTATCGTCTGCCATCCGGCCGAACCACTCTCACGAAACAGCTCGCTGCGGCCATCCGGCGTCTTTCGAATGAGGGTCCGCTCGTAGAGATCGATCTCACCGTTAAGCGCCAGGTTGTCCAGTTTCTTCATCGCGTTACGGGCTGATGATTCATCCCCAAATGTCGCTATCAATAGACTATTCATAACTGCTATCACGCGGCATGGCCGTGACCGGTTGAGTGGCGAAACGCCGGGTCAGTGGACCGCATGCGAATGGCATCCACGATCGTCAGGCCGCCGTAAAAGACTGCATAAACTCCCAAAAGCCCTATGATCACTAATACGCTCGCCTCCGGAAAAAGCACGAGCGTGACACCGAGCAGGATCGAAACGAGCCCGCCGAGTATCGGCACCCATTCGTTGGCCAACCGTTTTCGCAGCTTGATCGCTTCAACGATGTCGACCACCCCGTGCACCATCGCCCACACGGCTATCGACAGTATCAGCAGATACGTCCCCAATTGCGGATCCATGACGGCATAGATGCCGACTGCAAGTCCCAGCAGGCCAAGCAGGATCTTCCACCAACGGTGGGAAGAGAAGGCGTAACCGATCTCGAAAATACCGTCGGCCATGATCCACAGTCCCAGTATCAGCGTCATCGCCAGGATGGTCGGAGCGGGTAACACCAGGGCTAGCACTCCAAACGCTACGGCTGCCATCCCGCGCAGCAGAAGGATCCACCAGCTCTTTTTCTGTTTTTCGGAAATGCTTTCCATTGCGTTAGCCTCCCACTTTTCTTGATCAGCTTTGGGCACCGTTCAGGGCCTCTTCGATCTTCGCCTTCTGTTCGTCGGACAAGCTCGTCATCAGGACCTTGCCGCCCGTCCCATTGAATCTGTTGATCACTTCGTCTGGTTCGTCGACATCAAGAACCGCGAAAATGGCTGAATCTCCCGGCTGGATCATCGAGCCCACATCGCCAATGAACTCTTCCGATAAGCCAAAGCCCTCCTTCCTCCAGTCATAGGTGAGCGCACCCACCACAGCTCCTGCCCCGGCCCCGCCAGCGGTTCCGACCGTGAGAGCAGCGGCAGCGGCCACGCCTCCAGAAACCACAGCGATCGGGATCGCTAGAAGGCCGCCGACGACAATTCCCCACATCAGGCCCCGAGAGACGCCCTCGTCGGGTGTCAATTCGTGCTTTTGGTCAACACGAAGTTCGCCGTTCGCATCGCGATAAACGGCGGCCGCGTCGTTCAATTGGACGGTCCATTCACGGTCCATTTCTCGCAGTTTGCTAAGAACCTCAGATGCTTTGAACTTGTCATCTTTGAATCCGATCACTATCAACTTTGCCATCGCTTTGTCTCCATATTTGGCAGTGCTGCGACCGTTCGATCGCCCCTGCCTACTTAACGTTATCCGTCCAAAAATTCCTGAACGCTTTCCCGAGTTCATCCGCATCGTGCTGGAACTCCCTTTGGAAGGCGGCCTGCCGCTGCTTGTCTTGCTCGATCTCGGCTCCTACTTTCTTTTTGATCTCGTTGTTCTCTGCCTCGATCTTCTTTTTCAGCTCGCTATTGCGCGCCTGAAGCTTATCCAGTTCGCCATTAAGACGGGTCCTCTCCTTCGCATCGGCTGCCGCTATCTTCTGTCTCAGTTCCTTGATCTCGGCTTCGTTCCGTGCGAGCTGCTGGTTCATATCGTCCTTGAAGCTGTTCCAGTCCTTAGCCGCTTGCTGGGCTACAACATTGGCTTCCGTTTTCTGCGCCTGAGCGAGGCTGTTCGCGGCGTTTTGCATATTGTTAGCCGCCGCCCGCGAGCTGTTTTTGGCCTCATCCACCTTGGACTGCGAAGCCTCGCTGCAGCCGAGCATCATAGCCGCTGCGGTCAGTACAAGAGCCATAACGATCACTGTTCTCTCTGTCATATAACCTCCATCCAATACACAAAGTCTCATTCAAGGGAACCGGCGGTCGTTCGGCTACCGCTGATCGGCCGCCAGTCCCAAAGTTATGTGCGTGAGTTTGGCTAGTCTCGGCTAACCCTTCTGATTAAGTACCTTCTCGATCTTTGCCTTTTGCTCTTCGCTGACTGACGTCATAAGAACCTTGCCGCCTGATCCTTCAAACTCCTTCTTTGCTCGTTCCGGATCTCCGTTCGCGAGCACGAAGATCGCGGAATCGCCTGGCTGGATCATGGTTCCGACATCCCGAACGAATTCGTCCGCGATACCGTAGTCTTCCTTCCACCACTTAGCGCCAACGGCCCCCGTTGCAGCTCCAACTGCTGCCCCGCCAAGCGTGCCGGCCGCGACCGCCGCAGCAGGAGCCGTGGCACCAGCCGTGAACGGAATTGCCAATGTAAGCCCGATCAGGGATCCCCAAAGAGTTCCCCAGGCGGCACCTTCGCCGGTCGTCAACTGGTAACTCTGATCGACACGCAGTTCGCCGTCATAACCGCGATAGACAGCGACCGCGTCATCAAGGTAAATTGCCCAATCTTCGTCGAGGCGTCTCAGCTTGTAGAGAACCTCGTTAGCCTTATACCGGTCATTCTTGAATCCAACAACTATTAAATTTGACATTTTCTTGCTCCTTTTTTCTGTGATTATCTGCAGGGTTTTCGCCCTGAAGTTCGACCTCAAATTCGCTCCGACCCATCTACCGCATGAACACTACCGGGGCCTTGTCGGGCACCGAGAACGCTGTTGCCGAACGCCGGTCCGAATTGAATTTTTCAAATTTCGACGCATTCCGCCGAAAGTGCTTTTCGAGTGACTCGGTCCTACTCTTGTGGTCCGGATGGTCGGA
Source organism: Pyrinomonadaceae bacterium (assembly GCA_050246275.1). Classification (GTDB taxonomy): domain Bacteria; phylum Acidobacteriota; class Blastocatellia; order Pyrinomonadales; family Pyrinomonadaceae; genus OLB17. The sequence continues at coordinate 1,258,530 of JBFWWI010000001.1, read as the reverse complement.
TAAGACCTCCGGCAGTTCTTCCTTGCCCGCGACGTCGTAGTCACGGAAAAACCAGATCAATCCCCAGGGGTTGTGGCCTGCTTCGGCGCAAATATCTGCACCGTCAAGATCCGCCCTTTCTTCCACCTCGCGCGAATAGCCGAGGGAGTTCAGGTGGCCAAGAAAGAGGATCGCAAGCGCCTTTCCCCGGGTCCTTCCTAAGAGAACTTCTGCCGCGATACCCCGTCTCCAATTCTCTTCACGCTTCTGCATCAGCTCGACGCTGTCATGATTGACCGCATGTGCAACCTCGTGACAGATCACGCCGGCGAGTTCGTCATTGGTCTTCGTCGCATACAGCAGTTCATCGGTGATGTAGATGTTGCCGCCCGACGCCGTGAATGCGTTCGCGCTAGGGTCGTGAATGAGATAGAACCTAAGCGGATACTCGTACTTCGGCTGCACGGTCCGTGTGATCGGATCAACGATCGGTTTCAGCGGATCGTACATCGGGGACGCCTCGACAAGGCTGCGTTTCCCCTTCAATTGGTCAAATACCTCGCTGGCGAGCTGAGCCTCGTCGTACGTTCCGTCATCAGCCCGCTCGGTACCGTTACCGGCTGGCCCACTCGTTGATGATGAGCCGCCGCATGCGATACTCAGAAGGCAAACGATCGACGTAAGCACGAACACGAATATGGATCTACATTGATTGACTGTTCTCACGCTATGCCTCCCATCTCGGCCTCTACGATCTGCCCGAGTTCTCACTTAGAAACGCCTTTAGAGTTCGCTGGACGTTTGCGATCTCGTGTTTCAGCGACCGTATCTCGGTTCGAGATCCGTCGATCATCGCGGATGCTTCCTTAAGGGTCGCTCGCGATGGGTCGGATCCCAGAAAGAGATCTAGATCACGAAGATGACTCATTAACGGCTGCAGGTCCCGCCCTATAGCACTCACGTCATCAGCAAGCGCCTGATACTTTGTCATCACCTCTGACCGCCTCACCGCGAGCGACCGTCGAAGCTCAGTATCGGCGATCTGCGCATTAGCTTTGTCCCAAGCGGTGAAGTACTCCGTTTGCCGTGCCCGCAATCTTTCAATAGTGGAGGCGGCGTTCTTTTGAGCCTTCTCAAGTTTCCGGAGGTCGTTTGCGAACGACTTATATCGATTCCCCAGATCGCCGTCTGAGCGGCTGAGCTGGGCAAGGGATCGGTCGGCCTTCTCGAGTTGGTTAGCGTACTTCTTGACACTGGAAGCAGTGTCGGCAACTGCGGCCCGAAACTCCTCCGATCCCTTGAACGCCTCGCGGGCTGCTCCTGTTTGAGCTGCGACCTCCAAGCCTGGAACGACGCAGTACACTGTCAGCAAGAGCGCCTTTGCGAGCCGTTGATGTAATGTTTTCGGTTTCCTCGACATATCGTTCACCACGCCCTATCGTTTGATCCAGTTAGTGCACGGCCGCCCCGATGGCATTCTTCGCCGCGACCGAATATATCAATCTGGTAACGCCGCTGAATAGAAGATTCACGCCGATGAGTGTGCCGATCGCCCAATTTGAACTGGCAGGCCATTGATACGCGATCATCCCGCCCAGGACGATCGATACGATCCCGTTGAAGACCAGCCAACCGGCTCCCGGAAGGTCCTTGACCTGGAAGAATGCGATGATCTGGAAGATTCCTTCCAGGATGAATATCACCGCCACCGCCATCGTAAGCGCCGCCAGCGTAAGTGGAGCATTCAGTAAGAGGTATGAGCCGCCGACTATGTAGAGTAGGGAGATCAGCATTCGCCAGAGGAAACTTCCCGCTCCTGAAGCGGCGAAGGCGTATGCGAAATGCATAAACCCTGCCAGGATGATCACCCAGCCAAAGATGACCGAGATGCCGATACCCGTAGCGTTCGGCATCACGATAGCCAGACATCCCAGAATGATCATTATCACCGATACCCCGATCGACAGACCGACGAGGTCCTTCAATGGATTGCTTGATTCTTGCTCTTTCATTTCCTTTTCTCCTTTAGGCAAAAATGCCTCGATATATCTCTCTGCGGAACTCCCCTTTCGGGGAGCGGTCCTTACGCCGGTGCAGCGTGGCTGGTCTTTGCGATCTCAGCGTTCAGCTTCTCGGCCTGTGCTTCGTACTTCTTCACCTTGCTTTCGTTATAGGCAAGCCTGCGTTCGAGCACTTTCCGACGGGTCTCGTCCACTTTCCCCTGCAGGGTCTGCTTGAAGCGATCGATCTGTGCGTTCATCTCGTCGACGTCTTCCTGGAATTCGGCTTTGATCTCGGCGACCTTTGCGTCCCGTTTGGCTCTAAGATCCGTGAGCTTGGCCTGGACCTTGGTCTTCTCGTCTGCGGCCGCTTCCTCAAGTTCCTTTTCCGCCTCCAATATGCCGGCGTCCAACGCGTCTACCTGGCTTTGAACGTACCTGTCCTGTTGTGCGTAGACATTGCTCCGCCAGATCTGAGCTCCCAACGGTTGAAGGGCATCGTTGATCAGGGACTCATTCGGTTCTGAGATCTGTGCGATCAGCGAGGTGGTTCCTTTCGGAAGTCCGTCTTTGAAGTTTTCCAGAAAATCGTAATCGAACGAATACTGTGCAAGATCGGCAACTCCGCCGACCGTGAGCCCTGCAAAAAGCCCCGCTAAAGCTCCTACCGGTCCGCCGATAATTCCAACCGTTGCCCCGAGCAGCATTCCGCCCATTGAGTTCCACACAGTAAAGTCACGAGTATCCTTGAGGTAATCGAATGATCCGTCTTGGTTCCGTCTGATAAGGACGTTGTTATAAGTAGCGATCTCACCGCTATGATCGAGTGCGTTCAGCTTGAGTACGCCCTCGACGGCGGTCTTCTCGTTGTCAAATGTTGCGACGATGATGTTATCCATGTTTATTGCCTCCATATCCTTCCTTCTATTTGAATTCTTCTTGCCAGCGTGCTGGCTCCCTCATTTTTATGCGGATCCGACATCTCTCAAGATCCAGTCGCGAACGTACGGCGGGCAATTTACCAACCGAACCCCTGCGACTTCGAACGCGGTCAGCGATCGGATAACGAACCGGTCAACCAACCCGAGATCTTCCAGATCCAAAACCAACCGATCCTCTTCTCGATATCCTTCCAACATCCGCTTTAACTCAGCTATCCCGTCGACATCCAGTCGACCGCTTACCTTGAACGTAACGGTTTCTTTGTTGACCGTTGTCTGAATCCGAAATGCCATCCGTTCCCCTTGTCGTTGGCCTTATGACCAGCATGACGAACGTATTCGCAATCGCGATGCCAGACGCTAAGCTATTGAAAACAGGGAAGATGGTAGGAAGTTAGGGCGGAGAAGAAACGGTTTATTATCGAAAACTCGTTAAAAAGTCTTCGTTAATTTGCCGTGCTAGGATCAGTTTTAGAGGGATTTGAAGCGGTACTTATCGATGTTCAGACTCTTGATCCTGGACTCAAGGGTCGAGACCGGCACGCCAAGCTTGGTTGCCGCGCCGTTCGGCCCAGCGACGCGTCCACGACTATTTGCTAGTGCCGTCTCGATCATCTCTATTTCGCGGGCAGCGAGCGTCGTTGCGAGTGGCACGTCGTTTCTATCATTCTGCGAACGGTTCGAAACGAGCCAGCTTTCGTCCACGGTGAACACGTCGGATTCGCAAACGATCAGCGAACGCTGTACAACGTTCTGGAGCTCTCGGACGTTACCGGGCCATGAGTACGACACCAGCAGGTCCATCGTCTTCAGCGACGGCGGACGGATCTTTCTGCCGGCCTGCCTTGCATAGCGTTCGATAAAGTATTCAACGAGAAGAGGGACATCGTCCTTACGCTCGCGAAGGGCCGGTATCTCGACAGGAAAAACATTTAGGCGGTAATAGAGGTCGCTACGAAACTTTTCTTCGGCGATCGCCGCCTCAAGGTTGCGATTCGTCGCGGCGACCACGCGAACATCGATGCGAATGGGTCGACTGCCGCCGACGCGCTCTATCTCCTGCTCCTGCAGTACCCGCAGCAACGCCACTTGTGTCTCCGCCGGGAGGTCGCCGACCTCGTCAAGAAAGATCGTGCCCCGGTCCGCGAGTTCGAACCGGCCGAGGCGGCGCTGATTCGCTCCCGTGAAAGCGCCTTTCTCGTGGCCGAAAAGCTCCGAAGCGATCAGCGACTGCGGGATGGCGGCACAGTTGACACTGATAAACGCACGGCCTTTTCGCTGCGAACGCTTGTGGATGGCTCGGGCTATAAGTTCCTTTCCGGTACCCGTCTCGCCGGTCAGCAGCACAGTTGAGTTGGTCGGGGCGACCTTTGACACGCGACGGAGTACGGACCTGATGGCTCGCGACGCGCCGACGACCTCCTCGAACATCGAGGCCTTATCGACCTCTTCGCGCAGTACGATGTTTTCCTGAAGCGTTGATTCCTCGACCTGCTTTCTATCGTGAATGTCGGTTCGGCTTCCATACCAATGGATTATCCGACCATCTTCATCGAGCAGTGGATTCAGTTGGATCAGAAACCAACGATACTCGCCGTCCTTGCGTCGTAGTCGGGCCTCCATTTCGAACGAAGATCCAAGTGCGACCTTCCGCCTTTGTTCCTCAATGACGCGCTCCGCATCGTCTGGGTGGAAGATGCGATTCGAAATACTCATCGACAAGCTTTCTTCTAGGGTTAGACCCGTGTACTCGAGGGCTACGCGGTTGGCGTAAACAGGTGTGCCATCCGGTGAAAGAACGAAGATCTGCTGAGGGACCAGGTCGATCAATTGCCGTAGCTCTTGCTCGTCACGCCGAACCTGTGCCTCGGCGTGTTTCTGAGCGTCAATATCAATACAAACTCCGCACCATTTTATGACTTCTTGCGACTCGTCTAGCAGGGGGGCAAAGCCGATCCGAAACCAGCGAAACTCTGCGTCATAGCGGCGAAGACGCGCCTCGGTCTCTAATGGCTCTCTGGACGAGATGGAAGCTCGCTGCTCTTCAAGCAGTCTTGGCACATCTTCCGGGTGAACTATCCCGTTTTCTGCCCAGTGCCACTCACGAAAATCCTCCGGAGTGCGACCGGAGAACTCCAAAGAGCGGAGATTTGAAAAGTCCATTGCACCGTCTGGCAAAGCAGTAAACACCAACGCGGGTATCGTATCGACCGATCGCCGGAATTCTCTCTCGCTGTCGATCGCTCTTTGTTCCGCCTGCTTTCGCTCCTCAATATCAATGCTCGACCCGACCCACATGATGATTCGACCGTGATCATCACGTATCGGGGCGTGTCTGTGCAGAAACCAATGATATTCGCCATCAAAACGCCGCACTCTCGATTCGTGGTAAACAGGCGTCCCGGTAGAGACCGAATGGCTCCAGTTCTCGGCAACCTCCGCCACATCGTCCGGGTGGATCGCCGAGATCCAATTCATACCTTTCACCTCAGCTAAACTGAGTCCGGTATAATCCAGCCATTGCTTGTTCAAGAAATCGAAATTTCCGTCTGGGCTTCCGATTTTAATGAAAGCCGGGAGGAGGTCTAGGAGCCGCCGAAGCGATATCTGACTGTCGACCAGGAAACAGTCGGCTGCGTTAGCGCACAATTCCTTTTTTTGGTTGTCAGTGCCGACTCTCATGTAGGACCTGGAACGCATTAACGACGACCGTATTGGATCTATTACTGGGTGAATTGTATGTCAGTAAATGCACAAGTCAAGTAGTATCTGGCCGTTTCAACGAGAATAGTTCGGCTCTAGGTTGCCAATAAGAGATAGGACGCAAGGCCAGTTTAAATGAAGGGTCGTGTCCGCATACGCAGATTGCCATACTTTGGATCGGGGCGGATCAAGGGGAGATCCGCCAGAGGCCGGTGCACCGATGCGGGAGACGTCGTGAAAACTAGGAGCAGGCGCCGTGGCCGCAATCGCATTTGATCTCGGTCAGGTCGTGACCGGCCGCGTCGCGGCAGTGGTCACTGCAATATCCGTCATCACGCTGCGAAGCACATTTACACATTTCATGTCCGCATTTTCCTTGATCCGCCATTTCGTTTCCTCCCTTAGAATTGAATTAACTACGTCTATTGTTTCGGAGCGGAGATCTCTACATCGATCTTCTTCTTATCGGCGCCCATAGATCCGCCGCTGTAAAAGAATACTCCAGCAATGATCGCAACTATGATGACGAGCGCCAGAGCCCAAACGACGCTGCTTCCCGTTCCTTCGCCTTCTGCCATTTCCTTTTCCTCCCTAAGTTCGTGATCTTGATAGGCTTCACGAGGGATATCCTCGAGATGCTTTCGTTCAAAGGTGTCGTCGGCAATTTTTATGCCGAACCGCGACGCCCGCAAAAAGCACAGAGATAGAACACCGAGGCGTACGGATCGAATACACAGTCATTCGGTTCCAGTACTATCTGGCCCGAATTATCATCGTGAACTCGTGGTCAACTTGCACGTTTGCAGTCTTTCGGATCGATCGGAGTCGCCGTCCACTCGTGAGAGTAAGTCGCGCATTTGCCCATAATGCATCCGGTACCATCGACAAGCATCGTGCCGTCATCCCGGATCTCATACGGGCCGGATCCGGTCGCATTAAAAGGCCCGGAGTATGTGTAATTTCCCTTTGTCGGGCTCGTCGGCGTGAATTCGAACAGCAGCGTGCCGGGAACGGTGAACTTCATTGTGGCGTCGCAGACGTCGCCTTCCTGTACAGCGTCGTCGATCGTTCCCGAGATGCGAAAGGCCTTCTTGGCCACGGCGGCAGGTACTCCGTCAGGTGCAGCAGGAGAGGAGGACGGCGCGGGAGGCTGAGGTGAGGAACCGGACAAGTTCGCGATCGCGTCCGGACGGCATCCGCAGGCAACCGCCGCGATCAGCACAAATAAGGCGATGCTGCCCTGGATCTGATTGTTCATATTAATTGGCCCGCCACATTCAAACCGCGTAATTCGCTGACTTAATGGCTCATGAACGGGCGGGCCGCAGGACCTGAGAATCTAGCTGGCCGTTGCCCGCTTAGGTGCTTCAGATGTAAAGAATTCGAGCAGGTCGGCGTTTATGGTCTCGTGATGGGTCGTGCACATTCCGTGAGGGAAGCCCGGATAGACCTTAAGGATCGCGCCTTCGACCAGCTTGGAAGAAAGCATGGCAGAGGCTCCGATAGGCACTACCTGATCGTCATCACCATGCATGATCAGGGTCGGAATGTCGAACCTTTTCAGGTCTTCGGTAAGGTCGGTCTCTGAAAACGCCTTGATACAGTCGTACGCGGGCTTGAAGCCGGCCATCATGCCCTGCCGCCACCAATTGTCGATAACGCCTTTCGACACCTTCGCATCGGGACGGTTGAAGCTGTAAAACGGCCCGCTGGCGACGTCATAATAGAACTGCCCGACGTCGTCGATCATCGCCTGGCGAAATCCGTCAAAGACCTCGATCGGCAAACCGCCGGGATTGCTCTCGGTCTTGAGCATCAATGGCGGTATTGCGCCGATAAGTATGGCCTTGGCAACGCGTTCGGTTCCATGGCGGCCGATATATCGGGTGACCTCGCCGCCGCCTGTAGAGTGGCCGACGTGGATCGCGTCGTTCAGGTCGAGGGCCTTTGTCAGATCGGCAAGGTCATCGGCATACGTATCGAGGTCGTTTCCCTCCCACGTCTGCTGAGACCGCCCGTGGCCGCGTCGGTCGTGGGCGATGCAGCGAAAGCCGTGCGACACGAAATAGAATATCTGTTTGTCCCAGTCGTCAGAACTCAGCGGCCAACCGTGACTGAATACTATAGGCTGGCCGGATCCAAAATCCTTGTAAAATATCTCAACTCCGTCGCGAGTAGTGATCGTCGGCATTGCGTTCCTCCTTTTCTGTTTTGGAGTCTTAAATCTAGACTTCCGCGAGCACATTTACAAGTGATTTTATTGCCGTAAGAAAAATTTAAGATCGAGAGTGCGGCTCACACGAATAAGAGCGCCCGGGCGTCAGCCGATGAGCCGCAAATAGAAACGATTTGGAAGGCGCATAGTGATTCTAGTATTCTTCTCGAAACAGGGAGGATATATGGAACGAAAGACAGCGGACGAGTATCCGCAGGAATTATTGGATCTCTTTCACGAGTATCAGCACGGCGACATCGACCGCCGCACCTTTTTCAGCGGCCTCGGCAAATTTGCGGTCGGCGGGCTGACCGCAGCGGCGATCTTTGAGAGCCTCACACCGAACTACGCATGGGCCCAGACCATTCCGAAGGATGACAAGGACATCAAGGCCGGTTATGAAACGGTCGAATCACCGACGGGCAACGGTTCGATCAGGGGCTATCTTGCGAAACCCGCCAAAGGGAAGAAGTTCGCAAGCGTGTTGGTCATACATGAGAACCGCGGGCTCAATCCCTATATCGAAGATGTCGCCCGCCGCCTTGCAAAGGCCGGATATATGGCGTTCGCTCCGGACGGGCTCACCTCGGTCGGCGGTTACCCCGGTGATGAGCAAAAGGGTGTCGCCCTGTTTCGCACCGTCGATGGCAAGAAGATGACCGAGGATTTTGTTGCGTCAGCTCTGTGGCTTAAGAAACGCCCCGATAGCACCGGCAAGCTGGGAGCGGTCGGTTTCTGTTTTGGCGGCGGAATGGTCAACCAGCTTGCGGTCCGGCTGGGCAAGGACCTGAACGCGGGTGTTGCTTTCTACGGCCGCCAGGCGGGCGTCGCGGATGTGCCAAAGATCGCGGCTCCGCTAATGTTCCAATACGCCGGCAACGATCAAGGCGTGAACTCGGGGATCGCCGCCTATGAGGCCGCTTTGAAAGAGAACAAGAAGAAATTCGAGTCGTTCGTTTATGAGGGGAAGCAGCACGGATTTCACAATGACACTACGCCGCGATACGACGCCGAGGCCGCCAAACTGGCGTGGGAACGCACGCTTGAGTTCTTTAAGAAGAACCTGAAGTGATAAGCTTGAGCCGAGTTCTATATTCGGGAGTCAAAATGAAAAAGATCATACTTTCTGCGTTCGCTGTTTTCGGAGCGCTGATCATATTTGCCGGCGGTACGTCGGCGCAGACATCTGTGGCCGGCGATTGGGACGCGGTGTTCAATACGCCCGGCGGGCCGCGGCCGTTCAAGCTTATATTAAAGGTGGACGGCGAGAAGTTGACGGGCACCGCCAAGCGTTCGAGCGGTGACGTGCCCATTTCGGGCACGATCAAGGGCAACGACATCACCTTTGCCTATACGATCAGCTACAACGGCAATGACGTGACCCTGACCTACGCCGGCAAGGTGAACGGCGATACGATGGCGGGTACGGTGATGTTCAACGAGAGCGCCGGCGACGAATGGAGCGCCAAGCGAGCACCGGCAGAAAAGCCCAAGTCCGACAAGCCGTGACGCCGGAATTTGAACTGCTGAAAAACGACCCTGACCTTGAGGCCGAACCCGGCCCGGGCGGGACGCTCGTCTTCGTTGACGGAGATCAATTTTGTGTCGTTGGCCCTGAGTTCGTTTCAACCGAGGAAAGCGAATGTTATGCTTTCGGGTCGACAAGAGAAGAAGCCTTCTATAACTACGCCAGTAGAAGTTGATCGTAACCAGCTTTTCTCGACGCCGCGGCCGGATCAAAGGCTTCTGACCTCTCCGGCCCGACGTCCCGAGGTCGACTTTCGATTGATGCGATAGACCACTTCGATGTCCTTGTTTTCGCGAACCCAATTGTCGAGCCAGCGATAGCTGATCGCGGGCGTCAGCGTCGGGTTCGTCGCCGCTATGCACGCGTAAGCTTCCTCACGATCTGCGGCACTCAAGAGGCGGGAAGCTTCGCCGATGACGATCACGCTTGCCCAGTTCTCGTTGTCCACTACCTCTTCAACCTGCAGGCAGATCTCGGGATTTGAATCGATCATCTCGGACTTCTTGCCTTCCGTGGTGTAGATGTAGATCGTGTGCTCATCGTAAGCGAAATGGATCGGCAGCACGTATGGATGGTTGTTCGATGAGCAGCCGAGGTGCCCGTAGTTGACGCGGCCTAGCAGGTCTTCGACCTCTTTAGGTGTCATGTCTTTAACTTCGATCATTGAGGCCTCCTAAACCAGAGAGTTCTTTATGGTCCTTTTTATTTTAGTGCAATGTCCGGCGCTGTGGCGTGACGCAGGTCACCGATGGTGGAAAGATCGTAAGCCAATTACGGTACTGCAAGGGCAAGCGTTAGAATTGCCTTTAGCCCGGGCGAGGACTGTCCGTTTATGGAAAACGCAACATCCACAGCATCTCACGGCGACGCTCCGGTCGATCATCTGATCGGGAGCTTCTGCGGCGATGCATCCGGCCCGACGCTTATCGCCGTCGGGAGCATTCACGGAAATGAGCAGGGCGGTGCGGCCGCGTTGCGGAGAGTGGCTGCGGTGCTTGGCAGTCTAGAATCGAAGCTGCGCGGCCGCGTATACCTGATCGCGGGGAACATGCGTACCTTTCGCGAAAAAGTTCGCTACATCGACGCCGACCTCAACCGCCACTGGACCCGTGCAAATATCGCCGCCGTCGACTCGGGAGAACCGCCGTCCGGTTCCGAGGACCTGGAACTTCGCGAACTGCTTGCGATGTTTCGAGACATTCTCGATACAGCCCGAAGCGAGGTTTTCGCGCTCGATCTCCACTCTACGTCGGCCGATGGATCACCCTTTGCAACGGTTGGCGACACGCTGCGAAACCGCGGTTTTGCCCAGAGATTTCCGGTAACTTTCCTGTTGGGCATCGAGGAACAACTGGAAGGAACGATGCTTGAATATCTCAACAACCGCGGCGTCGTGACGTTCGGGTTTGAGGGAGGCCAGCACGATAGTCCCCGGACGGTGGCGAACCACGAAGCTCTGGTCTATCTTGGGCTCGTCAACTCCGGGATCGCCGCCGCGGAGGACGTACCGGAATTTGAACGGTTCCAGATGGACCTTGCAAAGGCCAGCGGACGTCCGCGGGTCGTCGAGATCATCCACCGCCATCACGTCCATCCGACCGACGGGTTCGTGATGGATCCGGGATATGAGAACTTCGATCCGGTCGGGAGCGGGCAGGTGTTAGCCCGCGATCGCCGCGGCCCTATAGTCTCGCCGCGAAAGGGTCTGATCCTGATGCCGCTGTACCAAACGAAAGGCGAAGACGGCTTCTTTATTGGAAGGGAAGTGGCAAACTTTTGGCTGATTCTCTCAAAGTGGCTGCGGCGGGCCGGAGCGCCGACCTTGATCAGGATACTTCCGGGCGTTTGGCGGCACCCCGATGACCCGGAAAGCCTCGTCGTAAATACACGAGTTGCACGATTCTTTCCACTCCAGATCTTTCACCTTCTCGGATTCAGAAGACGCGCGTGGGAAGGACACCGGCTCGTTGTCAGCAGGCGAAAATTCGACAGTCGAAGCCCTTTCGTTCACCGAACGTTATAACTCTCAACCGGGTGCGCCGAATGGTCATGCCGGAGCGACGCGGACTCGATTGCTCCAAAGCAGCCACGCCAGAAAGGCGCCGGCCGTAACGTCGTAGGCAAAACAGAACATCGGCCACCAGACCGGGACGCCCGGATTCTCAATGAATAGCCCGTGAAAAAGATCAAAAACGCCGTGACCGACGAGGCCGATGACGGCAAGCCAGAGTGACCTCTTGAAGCCGGCGACCGCCAGGGCTATGAATAGAACAGCGGCAACTGATTCCATTATCAGCGCCTGCCTAGAGCCGCCGATCACTGCAAAAAGGGCGTATAACACGGCGATAACGATCAAGGCCGTCGGATAAAGGGCCCGGTCTCGGTCCATACCAAGGAACGTCGTAAAGACGCCGACCGCCAATGCAAGGACGACACCGATCAGATATTCCATTATTCTCCTTCCTCCCCTTCAGTTGCGGCATTTTGTTGGACCTCAAAGCCCGCGATGGCTACGGCGATCTGTGCAGATGCGACCAGGAAAACATTCGGTTCCATAGGGTTTAAGTCAATCTCACCTATCCCAAGAACTGACTTGAGATAAAGCCCCAAACGATGATCGCCAATCCGGTGATCTCGCCCACGGTCAGCATATACACGTACCAGGTGGTTCGAAAATCACGGCGGCGAAACAGATTGTCGGTCTTGTTCATCATGCCGGTGACAAAATACCCGACGATCGTAACGCTCAGAAAAACAAGGACCAAGCCCATGGCTCCTAGCTGAATCATTTCTGAATATGGGCTGTACTCCAGCAGCTTTGCGATCACGAGCATCGCGAAACTGTAAAGAAAAGCCGCACGGTGGGCGATGTCGATATAAGCCGGAGCCGTGTGGTCCTCGCTCTTTAACATCCGCTGGTGTTTGACGATACCGATGAGCATTCCCACCAAAAGGAAGAGCCCGGAAGCTAAAAGGCTGATCTTGATCGCAATGTTCATATGTTTTCCGGTGAAATGCCCCCCAAAGATAATCTTTACCTGGTATTTTCACAAGCGGATCGACCGTCCTGACCGCGGGAATATTTTCATCCGCCTGATAGTTTTGAGCATTTCCCGACGCACTCATTGATGGCTGCCATAGGGCGGCCTGGACATAGAAATGGAGGGACTTATGAAGAACTTATCTATCGCATTTGTTTTGGGGATCGCTCTGGCGGGTTTGACGATCGCACAGGCGCCGTCGAAGGGAGCGGCAAACAGAACGAAGAAGGTACGGATCGCCGTTGTCGAATTTACACCCGGGCCGAACGCATCCGTTATGACCGCCGAGGCCAAGCGGCAGCTTCAGGCCAGCCTTGCGTTCGCTCTTGTGGAAAGCGATCTGTTCGACGTTGTCGATGTAAGAAATACGAGGTCCGCGACACAAGCCAGTCTCGAGGCGATCAACGGCGGAACGTCGACATCCGCCGCCGTAAAGGCGGGCAAACACCTCAGCGTCAGCTACGTGCTCACAGGGGTCGTTTCGGAATACGACACGAGCGGTTCAGCGACGCTCAAGGCCCGACTGGTCGAGGTCGCGACCGGCAAGGTCAAGTACACCGGCGCGACGTCGCAGCAGGCCGCGGGCACGATGCGGTCGGGCGGGGCGGCCGAAATGCAGACAAAGGTCCTGAAGCCTTTGATCCGGAAGTTGACAGATTCACTGACGGCGGTGTTCTGACCTTGCGCGTGCGCTTGCCGGTTATGTTTCGAACTCGCGCTTACGGCGGCCATCCGATCAGGCCGCCTTATTAGATCATCGGACACGAAGCTTGGTGGTCGTCTGTTCGGTGACGCTCGCGGGAAAGTGTGCGTCGGCCGCGATAGGAGGCAGTTGATTTGTGGTGTTTGCCTTTTCCAGGTCGGGCGGCCGGTATTGTGCGTCTGCGGCCGGGGCCGCCGACTTTCGCTTTCGCCTTGGCGTCTCGCTCAGGATCGCGCCGACGAGCATCACTCCGAATGAGACGATCGCGAACACGACGCCGGCGAATGAGATCACCTTCGAATCGACAAATTTCCCGGTCATCACTACCAAAGCGCCGACGAGCGTACTGAACAGCCCGACATAGATCAAATTGCGCGGATCGAATCCGCTTCGCCGCGCCTCGGCGAAAAGCTCGGCCCCGCACGAGCGACAAAATTGCTGCTCCCCGACGATCCGTTCACCGCAATTTGAACAGTGGTTCATCTGTATTCAGCCTATCAAATATCTGGTACGTCCGAAATGCGGCAAGGGTTCCCTCTCGCGGTTAGGTCGTTCAGGGCTGCCGTCCGACGCTTCCTGCATTTTCTCCGTGTGGGAACGCACGGACAACGGTCGTTTTGTCTGATCAAATAGAAGGTTAACAGTGCACTTGATATAAATTGACAGCCTTATCAACCGCGCACTAGCCCTCCCGGACGGAACTGAGAATAGGAGATATGAATGGTTTCATTGATCATTTGGTTGATTTTAGGATTTTTAGCTGGTTATCTTGCCAAGTTCATCATGCCGGGCCGTGACAGCGGCGGCGTGATCTTGACGACGGTTCTGGGAATACTCGGAGCGGTCGTGGGCGGATTCCTCGGAAGATATTTCTTCGGGTATCCGATGATAAGTTCGTTCGACAACATCGGCGACAACCTTCCGAGTTTCATCTCTTCGATCATCGGCGCGATCGTGGTCCTGGCGATCTTTCGCCTCGCGAACGGACGAGGGTTTTCGAGATAGGTGGAATAGTAACCACAAAATGACACGAATAAGCACGAAATAGATCGAAAGAGTAAAGTTTGGTGCAATTTCGTGTTTTTTTGTGGTTTCGATTCTTCTGATTTCGACTTTCAGACTTCCTCATGACGCTATGGCAAGGTGGGCAAAAGGTAGACAAATCAAAAAGGCGAGCCTCTAATACGAGGCCTTTGATTGCATTATGCCTTGCAGTGGGAGGTTGCCCGTATGATGCTGGCGGGACGCCTGCGGTCAGACGAGAAAACGGCCCCGGCGGGGTTGCCGAGGCTTTGTTGAACGCCCGAACTATATGCCAATAGCAGACACGAGCGCTTTATAATATTAAGTACGCCGCCCAGAATGGCTCCCTCGGGCGGGGTCGGGAGCTTCCGCTCGTGGAAGTCCACGAGCCATGAATTCGTCTACAAATTGCTTGATCTTATCGCTTTTAAAATTTGCGTAAACTTGTCTGTGCGCATTGAAAATAATCCGAGCGTTCATTTTGCCGGCGAGATCATCTGCAATCTCGAAGTAACTGTTGGCGAAAACTGGTCATCGCGTCATCCAGAGAAGGATTCCGGACGAGATAGGAAAGATTATATGGCCCCCGGCTGAATCCTTGAGCCCACGAAAACGGTCAAAAACGACGGGAGAGTCCGAAGTAACAAAGCTGTTGCTAGGGGAACAGGCGAAGGACCAGTTGAGACGCTGAAGAATTGACTCACCGAACGGCTCAGCTTCGAGGATTGCTCTAGCAGTAACGGACTTTGGATTGTTGCGATAGTGTTCAAGAGCCCTGTCAGTTTCTAAGTGGTATCGTTCCTTGGCCTCAGCTGAAACATCGGCCGCATCTACTTGAGCATGCATCTTTGCTGATACATCGACGAGCATCGCAGGCAACTTCTCAGGGGTGAAAGCATCGAGAGTATAGGTATCACGCCGATACATGACGCTCAGAAAGACGGACATCGTCCTTTTCTCGCTAGCCGTGAGTACTTTCCGCTGAAGAATCCTTGGGAATACCTTGCCAGCTTGAGTTTCGATTCGACCGAGGTAATTCTCAACTTCATTAAGGTCTATAGTGCCGTCGTGGCGGGTCAACGCGTACGTATTATCCCGGCCCCCTGTTCGACGGATTGCCGAAGGCCGTGGTTCCGTGCCCTTTTCATAGACCCACACACGCATAGGGACGCGGTTAACCGTTGTCGACCAGCCACGAAGATAGAACTTAGGTAGGTGATGCTGAAATTGCCGACTCATCTTTTTTGAAGCAATCCAGACCTGTTCGAGCGCCTACGACTTCCCCTCAGCTGAGTCATCCTGTGCCAAATGAAGACTCAATGTGACCGGTCCGTTATCAGGTGCGGTGAATACAAGACTCAATTCCTTTCCTTGAATTGTTTGACGACCAAGCGCAAAGCCGGCAATATCGCTCTGTCCATTGTTTCGCGAATACTTGAAACGTTCTATCGGTACCTCGTCTCGTCGGACAACAAACTGGACCGTTGCAATCGCCTGAACAATTTCGATAATCTCGCCGGTTTCAACGACACGTATGCAGACATTTTCGGTTGGAAATCCAATCGAAACCCGGTGGGATCCGGCCATGGTGGATTCGGGAACCCTGTTTAGCTCATTTAGAGCCTGTTGATTAAATATTCCTGGATTAATGCACTCACCGTCTGAATTGACCAACCCCCACTCACCTTCGTTTCGGCTGAGGCCGTCAGCGGCTATAAAATTCCAGTGGATTTGAGGTGACTCGATGGTATTGAACAGAATAGTGCTGCACCCGACAACGATTCCATGCACAACCATTTCCGTCATTTGTTCTAGATCGAAGCATTCGATCCCATAAAAGTCAGCCTTTTCGCGAGCGGGCCCCGTAAATCCGCTGGACGACACCATGATGGGCTTATCGACCCCGGTGTTCTCGCATTTCTTTGCAAATGCTTCGACAGCATTTACATCAATAGGCCTTGAGCGGTCTCGGCATTCGAAAGCCAAGACGTTTGTATGATGTGCCTTCTTAATCTCGATTACTACGTCGTGCTCACGGAGTCGTTTAGTAACTTTGTCGAGAAGTCGCTTCGGCGATGTAATCGTGACATTCTCATCGCCTACGAGGAGGCTTTCAAACTTCTTCACAAGCTGTTCCAAATTTCGACCCTTTCTCATATTCCTGCCTTCACTTCCGTTTGTCGATGAGTTTTCATTCCTTTCTAGTCGTTCCTTGATGCTCCGTCATGTCGAGTTTAATTGCCTCGGCAATGGCCCGTGATTCTCGGTCATCAAATGATTCCAGCCACTTCAAAAGTTGGTCCAAATGCCTTGACCGCAACAACTCCTCGAAAACCTTACTCTGGCTAATAAGGCTGCGGTTACTAGCGATCTTTAAGAAACTCCCGAACACCACTTTAGCGATACCGTACAGTGTCCAATAATCTTGTTTGGAACCAATACCATTTCGCGAGCCATGGACAATACTCGATCTCAAATCGTAGAGATTGAGGATCCTATGAGGCGGAAGACCATTGTCCGCCTCAGCTTCCATTGATATGAGATAAGCACGATATGCCAATTTTTCTCCTTTCCTTGCATCCTTTTTCGACGTGAGGATAGACTCCAAAGCCGTGCAAAGATGAGCGATTTTGATATCGTAGTTGGGCTCTTGAATTGATAAGCCCATCCAATCCAATGCGCGCTGTAAAATTTCATTCATCGGCTTCGGCAATGCCTGCATTAACTCATAGTCTGTATTCGCCGCCTCCGACTGCTCCAGAAGGACATTTTCATAATCAAACGCGACAGGTTGAGAACTCTTCCAGCCCGATAGTGCCGTCTTGCCTACCCTGCGCACTAAGTATTCGTCGGATATATGCAGCTGAAGTTGAAAATCATGTAGGTTCGAATAACGATCCTTCAGGTAGGCTTGCAGCGTGCGCAAGCGCCGAACAGCCCGACGTCGACACCGTTGTTCGATTCTTCTGCTGCTGTTGCCGAATTCGTTCAGGATCATCGCATTTTCATTTTCGAAGAACTCTCTAGAAACTAAATGCCGAGACGATTCATTCATGCCCCAGTCCGAGAGCCGCTTAGAACTCATCCTAACGATCTGCACATCCCAAAATCGAACTTCATCAATATTTACCTTCATGTTGTGGATCTTGAAAAGGATTTCATACTCGTGAAGTGGCTTAAGCACTTCATCCAAAAAATTCTGAATACTGCCCCTTATCGCGGCTGAATCTTTATACTTCGCCCGGTCCTCTATTACCTCCATCATTAGTTTAGATAGTGCAAGATTTAGCTCTCGCTCTTCTAAGTATTCGCTTCTCGGATCATGGCGGAGTGCGTTAAGACTACGGTATGTATTTTCTTTTTCTTTTCCAGTGAAGACGATGCCTGTCTCTTTAAAAAGTCGTGGAACTTCAGATTCAGGTATCCAGTTCGTGAGCGAGTGCCAGTAGAGTTCGCGCTGAAAGTCGGTCTCAAGTTTTGCCGAGACAATCCCTTGGAGAAGTACTCTTAAATGTTTGTCATGAGATATTGGCATTCTGCGGTCGGCACCTAAGAAGTCATTGGGAGGATAAAACATAAAGGCCTCGCTTTTCCGAGCGAGGCCTTCTAAGTGAATGAACTACACTCGGGAAATTACATTCCCATTCCCATGCCGCCCATGCCGCCGCCCATGCCGCCCATGCCGGCATCGGCTTTTTCGTCCTGGACGTCAGCGATCATCGCTTCGGTGGTGAGCATCAGGCCGGCGATCGAGGCCGCGTTCTGCAGAGCGGTGCGGGTGACCTTTGCGGGGTCTATGACACCGGCTGCGACGAGGTCTTCGTATTTCTCGGTCGCTGCGTTAAAGCCAAAGCTGTCGTCGCCTTCGCGAACCTTGCCGACGACCACCGCGCCTTCCATACCTGCGTTGGCAGCTATCTGGCGGAGCGGCTCTTCGAGGGCACGCTTGACGATATTGACGCCGATCTGCTCATCGGTGTCCTCGCTTTCGGTGTTGAAGTTGTCGAGCACCTTCGATGCACGGACGAGCGTAACGCCGCCGCCGGCCACGATCCCTTCTTCGACCGCGGCACGTGTCGCATGCATTGCGTCCTCAACGCGTGCCTTCTTTTCCTTCATCTCGGTCTCGGTCGCAGCACCGACCTTGATCACAGCGACGCCGCCGACGAGCTTAGCAAGACGCTCCTGCAGCTTTTCGCGATCGTAGTCCGATGTGGTCTCCTCGATCTGGTTGCGGATGGTCTTGACGCGTCCGTCGATGGCTTCGCCCGAACCTGCACCTTCAACGATGGTCGTGTTCTCCTTGTCGATCGTGATCTTCTTGGCCTTTCCGAGGTCTTCGAGGGTGATCGATTCGAGCTTGATGCCGAGGTCTTCGCTGATGACCTTACCGCCGGTGAGGGTCGCGATGTCTTCGAGCATTGCCTTGCGGCGATCGCCGAAGCCCGGAGCCTTGACGGCAGCAACGTTGAGCGTGCCGCGGAGCTTGTTGACGACGAGCGTCGCGAGTGCTTCACCCTCGACATCCTCTGCGATGATCAGGAGCGGACGTCCGCCCTTGGCCACCTGCTCGAGGATCGGAAGAAGGTCGCGCATATTCGAGATCTTCTTCTCGTGAATGAGGATGACGGGCTCGTCAAGCACCGCTTCCATGCGGTCGGCGTCAGTGACGAAGTAAGGCGAAAGGTATCCGCGGTCGAACTGCATACCTTCGACGACCTCAAGCGAGGTGTCCATGGTCTTCGATTCTTCGACCGTGATCACGCCGTCCTTGCCGACCTTGTCCATCGCCTCCGCGATGATCGTGCCGATCGTCTTGTCGCCATTGGCCGAAACGGTACCGACCTGTGCGATCGCGTCGCCCGAAACCGGCTTCGAAAGCTTTCCGATCTCTTCGACCACGGCAACGACTGCCTTTTCGATGCCGCGCTTGAGGGCCATCGGGTTTGCACCCGCGGCAACCGTGCGGACGCCTTCCTTAAAGATCGCCTGTGCGAGAACGGTCGCGGTGGTCGTACCGTCGCCGGCGACGTCCGAGGTCTTAGAAGCTACCTCGCGGACCATCTGGGCGCCCATGTTCTCGAGCGTGTCCTTCAATTCGATCTCTTTTGCTACGGTGACGCCGTCCTTGGTGATCGTCGGCGAACCGAATTTCTTGTCGATAACTACATTGCGGCCTTTCGGTCCCAACGTGACCTTTACCGCATCAGCAAGCTGATTTACACCGCGCAAAATGGCGGCGCGTGAATCTTCTCCGTGAACTACTTGTTTTGCCATGATTAAAATTTCTCCTTCGTCGAAAAAAGTGGTCGGTGGTCGGTGGTCAGTGGTCGGAAGTGATCAGATCACTGACCACTGGCCACTGACGGCTGGCCACTGTCTACGCTGCCGCTCCGGCGCGTGAAATGATTCCGAGGATCTCGTCTTCGCGCATGATGAGGAACTCCTCGCCATCGAGCTTGATCTCAGATCCACTGTACTTGCCGAAAAGAACGCGGTCGCCGGCCTTGACGTCGAGCGTCTGGCGGGTGCCGTCTTCCTTATATTTGCCTTCGCCGACTGCGATAACTTCGCCTTCCTGCGGCTTTTCCTTAGCAGTGTCCGGGATGAAGAGCCCGCCTGCGGTCTGATTAACGTTGTCTTCGATACGACGGAGGATAACTCGGTCGTGAAGCGGTTTGATACTGGTTGCCATAATGGTTTACTCCTTTCGTTATAGTCTTAAAGGTATTAAGATGACGTCTTGGCCAGGGTGCATAAGCCCCCGCGTGTAAACATGGGCGATACATCCAACTTGTTCGTTTCGCGCTAGCTAACGCGCGGGCTCATAACAATTAGCACTCGTGCTCCAAGAGTGCTAATTTACTAAACGCGGTTAAACTTGTCAAGGGTAAATTTAAGATGGCAGAAAAGCTGAGTGTGGCATTATCAGATATTGACGGTCACGTCTTTGGAAGAAAATGGTCGATATTTCTCAACAAGAGAGAGCAAAATCGTTAAGTCCCTTAGAATGAGAGTTTCCTTTGAACAGACCCATTAAGAAAACGTGCAGATCTCCGAAATAAATATTTATCCGATCAAGTCGCTAAGGGGCATCGCTTTGAATAAGGCGGTGGTGGAAAAGCGCGGGCTGCGGCTTGACCGGCGATGGATGCTGACGGACTGGGACGGGATGTTCTTTACCCAGCGCGAGACGCCAAAGATGGCGGCGATCGCGGTGCGACTGGATGGCGGACAGTTGATAGTGGAGAGTGAAGCCGCCGGATCACTGAACATACCGTTTGAGCCCGATCGCGGCGAGCGGCAGCGGGTCGTCGTCTGGCAGAGCGAGGTCGATGCGCTTGCGTATGGCGGTGCGGTGAGCGAATGGTTCAGCGACGTGCTCGGGCGGGGCTGCCGGCTTGTGCTGATGCCGGAGTCGAGCGAGCGGCACGTCAGCGAAAAGTTCGATCGGGGCGGCGACATCGTGAGCTTTGCGGACGGTTATCCGCTGCTGCTGATCGGCGAAGGCTCTTTGGCGCAGTTGAACGAGCGCCTTGAAGAGAACTATCCGGATGCGGACAAGGATGTCCGCGTTCCGATGAACCGCTTCCGGCCAAATCTGGTCGTAGCGGGAAGCGATCCTTTTGAAGAGGACAATTGGTCGAAGATCCGCGTCGGTGAGGCTATCTTCCGGGTTGTGAAGCCATGTGCCCGTTGCGTGATGACTACCGTCGAGCAAGCGACCGGCGAGTTTGACGGACCCGAACCGCTGAAGACCCTTGCGTCGTTTCGATCGGCGAAGGATGTATTCCCCTCAAGTTACGAATCGCTCGGCCAAACGGCTAACGCAGTGCTCTTCGGTGAGAATCTGATCCCCGAAAATCCCGGGACGACCGTTCGGGTTGGTGATGAGATCGAGGTTCTCGAGACCCGAAAAAGGCCCGCTTAGCTCGGGCCCCATCGGTTTAGCTGTTAGGTATCTCTAGTTTCCTATCAATCTGTAGGTAAAGAACATCTGCGAAAAATCGATCGCGCCGGTTGCCCGGCCGCGGATGCCGAATTTCAGCTTCATATCCTTCTTGAACAGGTTATTCACAACTCTATCAGGCAATCCCAGAGCTTTGAAGTAAGCTCGCGAGAGTCCGCGGCCCGACACCGAAGCGTAACTCCTGTAATCAGTGAGAAACTCACCCGCCGTCGTCGAGAACGTCCGGACTTGCGAACCGGCAAGCGACGTCGTGAACGAACCGTTCATCGGCGTTCCTGTGTTGGGATCGATCGCGGCCGGATCATTGAGCGCATCGCTTTCGATCGTAACTCGAGGCGTATAGAAGTACGTGACCGGGATTCCGGTCGTCGTAAAACTATCGAATCCCGTCGAGTTATTCAGCAGCGGGTAGATCACGTTGTCGACCGTTTTCCCGGGAATTATGAACTCCCACGCGGGATCGTAAAACTCGAACGTCGATCCGGGGGTGTTCGGTGTGTAGGCAACGCATTTGTCATCGGCGGCAAGCGGTGCCCCGAGGTCCTGTTCGAATATCGCCGGGTCACAGGTGTAGTAAACGTAGACGGTTCCCGCATACAAACTCCCGAGAAACTTTACGTTCTTGCCGAATGAGTCCGCGTCATTGAACGGACTGTTCACCAGAGATGCGCCGGCGAGAACAGCTTGCCTCTGTTCGTTTTTCTCGCGGATGGCAACTTTGCGAGCCTCGCGGATCTCCGCTTTTGGGAGTCCTGAACGCTCGCTGGTCTGTGCATTGACGACCAACGAGAACGAGAATACAGCGACCGCAAATAAGATAGATCGTGAAATCATAATCCTCCCTTCGAATTGAGCAAATAGACTTAAGATATCGGTTACTCCGACGTCACAAATTGAACCGTAGAAAAGGCCTGTTACCTGTGGCCGAGTTGAATTTCGGACCCATCAGCGCCGGCGTAACCGATCCGAATGGAATTCGGCCATATTCACGTCAACCGTAACCACGAACACTACGCGGCAAGGTTCAACGTTTCGGCTCAGTCGGCGCCTCTGGCGAATTTTTGACGGGTTCTTCCGGTAGCGGCAGTGTTTCACCGGTGAGCAGTTCATAGGCCTTGAGATATCGCTCGGACGTAGCTTCGGCGATCTCCGGGGGCAGCGGCGGTGCGGGCGGGGTTTTATCCCAATCCAGCGTTTCGAGGTACTCGCGAACGAATTGCTTATCGAAAGACGGCTGCGGGTGTCCGGCCTCATAGCTTTTGGCATCCCAAAAGCGGGATGAATCGGGCGTAAGCACTTCATCGACGAGCAATAAGTTGCCGTCTCTGTCCTCGCCAAACTCGAATTTTGTATCGGCGATGATCATGCCCTTCGAAAGTGCATATTCTGACGCCTCAACATAGATCTCCTTGGATATGCGCTTAAGTTCGGTCGCGGTGTCGTGCCCCACGATCTGCATGAATTCGACGAGATTGATATTCTCGTCGTGTCCGGCGGCGGCCTTTGTCGCAGGCGTAAAGATCGGGTTCAACAGGCGGTCACAGTGTTTGAGCCCCGGCGGCAGATCCCGGCCGCAGACTTTTCCCGACGCTTTATAATCCTTCCATCCGGAACCCTCGAGATATCCGCGGACAACACACTCGACCGGAAAGACCTTGGCTTTCCGAACGAGCATCGACCGGCCGCGAAGTTCCTCGTGGGCTTTCACCACGTCGGGCATTAGGTCAAAGTTGGCGGTGATCATATGATTCTCGACAATATGACCAAGTTTTTTGAACCAGAATTCAGACAGGGCCGTCAGCACGGCGCCCTTGTGCCGTATCGGGGTCGGCAAGATACAGTCAAATGCCGATAGCCGGTCGGTCGCGACCAGAAGCAGGGTATCGGGCGACACCTCGTACACGTCCCGGACCTTGCCACGATGGATCAAATTCAATTCGGGTATTTCGGTTTCAGAAAGGGCTGCGGTGCCAGTCATAGATAAGCGTCAACTATAAAAAGACTAATATTTTTGTCTGATGAGGTAAAGGACGGCAAGAAGTTGGTTTAAAACCGGTTGAAAATTGATAAAAGTTTCGTGACAAAACGCCACGAATCGGTCATAATGAGAGAGTGGCGAACGCCCGGTTTGCCTTGCGACCAATCCCTCCGCGTCCAAATTTCACTTGCGTTCACCTTTGTAAAATGAAATCAAGCAGATCCTTGCTATTGTCTCTCCCGACGGGAATCATTCTCCTCGCCAGCCGCGTCGATGCCCAAACGGGCGGTTCATCCGAATCGTTTGCGTCCGGGCTTATCCTGCCTGCGGCCCTCGCGCTGTTCGTGGGGATCGGGATCGTTTTCCTCATGCGCTACCTTTCGGCCCGCTCGGGCAAATCAGGCGGCCTCGGCCTGACCGGTGACGATAGCTCACAAACACCTGCCGAAAGCACGGCGCGACCCGAGGCAAATCCTTCACGAAAGCGTGCGACAGCACCGCCCAATAAGTCCGACCTGGCACGTGCGGCGTCAAGCGAGAATGCGAACTTCTCGCGCAATTATGCCCAATCGCTCGAGATAAGTCATCTCCCTATCGGACAGATCCAGAGGGTCGAGCCGCCGTTGCCGATGGACGAGTTGCCCGACTCGGACGATGATGGCCTGCTCGCTGCTATCGACGAGCTGCAGGACGATTCCGATGCCGATTCGGAGTTTCGGACCATTGCGCTTCGCGTACTTGCCGGATTCAAGACCAGGAATTCCGTTGAGGCGCTTGCCCAGATCGCTTTGTACGATCTTTCCGGAACGCTGCGGGCCAAGGCAGTTTCGATGCTTGCCGATTTTGATCACGAGAGTGTCTTTGAAACGATCGTGCTCGCCTGTGCCGACCCCTCGCGTGAGGTCAGGGCGGCCGGTGCAAAGGCTCTGGTCAAGGTCTCGTTCGATCGGGCAAATGAGTGGGCGAGGTTCGCCTATTCATCTGATCTCTATCTAAGCCGGCAGATCGCACGGGCCGCAGTTGAGGCGGGCATTGCAGAGCGGTCGTTCGACCGGCTCGTCCTGAGAGATGAGAAAGCCGCATATGAAGCGCTCGCACTCGTATTTCTGCTCGTAAAGGCAGGCGAGACGGATAAGATCTTCGAGGCGATAAAGAACCACCGCGACATCAAGACGCGGATCGCACTCTTGCATACATTGAAGATAGCCAACGTCGCTGAGGTGATCCCGCAGCTTAGTTCGTTCATCGCGGCCGAACCGATGTCATCCGGCGTCGCAGATAAGGCCCGCGAAGTATTGCTCGGCATCAATGCTCTTCCCGTGAATGCGTGAAGCGGTCGAAACTATCCCACCGAACATGAGCGAACCATCGGCACAGATCAAACCCGGCACACCGGCACCCGATTTTACGCTCACAGATCAAAGCGGGAACGACTGGTCGCTGTCCGACCGCATCGGCAAGGTCGTATTGCTGCTTTTCTATCCGGCAAATGAGACCCTCGTCTGTACACGACAGCTCTGCTCGCTTCGCGACAATTGGTCGAAGTACCTGGATACAAAGGCCGAGATCGTAGGGATATCGTCGGGCAGCCGCGAGGCGAACGAGGCTTTTGCTTCAAAATACCGCTTGCCGTTGCCCATCCTGGCCGACGAAGACCGCACCGTTACCTCGATATACGCAAAACACTGGCTTCTTCCCCTCAACTTGATGCGCGGATTGACGGTCATCGACGCACGAGGGATGGTCAGGACCCATCAAACAATGCTTCGTGCGTTTCGCCCGAACGACCACGATGTGATCCTTCGCCTATACGCCGCCAGGGCCGAAGCCATCGAGGATCGCCGGAACGAGTTAAGAGCGCGCGTGCGCCGAATGATACTCGGTTAGTAGTATGCTTTTGTCATAGCTCGAAATCGGCTATGATCGAAGTATGCAATTCCGTCTCATTAGTGAAAACACGCCAAAGGGCGATCAGCCTGAGGCGATCCGGCAATTGGTCGAAGGATTGAATGCCGGCGAACGCGATCAGGTACTGCTCGGCATTACGGGAAGCGGCAAGACGTTCACGATCGCAAATCTGATCGACCAGACACAGCGCCCGACGCTCGTGCTGGCGCATAACAAGACCCTTGCCGCCCAGCTCTATCAGGAGTTCAAGTCGTTCTTTCCGGAGAATGCGGTCGAATATTTCGTATCCTATTACGACTACTACCAGCCCGAAGCATATGTCCCGGCGGCCGACCTTTACATAGAAAAAGAAGCGACGATCAACGACGAGATCGACCGTCTGCGATTGAGTGCGACGCGTGCGCTGTTCGAACGTCGCGACGTGATCGTCGTCGCATCGGTTTCGTGTATCTACGGCCTTGGCGATCCGGACGCTTATTACGGAATGCTGATCTTTATCGAACCGGGAATGAAGATCAAACGGGAAGAATTCATTCAGAAGCTCGTCGAACTTCAGTATGAGCGGGTAAATGTCGATTTTGACCGAGGCGTGTTCCGAGTACGCGGCGATGTGGTCGAGCTATTTCCGAGCTATCAGGAAAACGCGTACCGGATCGAGTTTTGGGGAGACGAGATCGATTCGATATCGACGATCGATCCTCTGTTGGGCGAAGTTCTCCACAAACATGAATCGCGGATCCCGATCTACCCGAAGACTCACTACGTGATGTCAAAAAAGACGATCAAGCAGGCCGTAAAGACGATCAGGGCAGAACTGGACGAGCACGAAAAATTCCTGGTCGAGGAAGGCAAGATCGTCGAAGCCCAGCGGCTTCATCAGCGGACGATGTATGACCTTGAGATGATCAAGGAGATGGGCTTTTGCCGCGGCATCGAGAATTATTCGCGTCACCTGACGGGAAAAGCTCCGGGCGAGCCGCCGCCGACGCTGCTCGATTACCTGCCCAAGGATGCGATGATGGTGATCGACGAATCGCACCAGACGATACCGCAGCTTGGCGCGATGTATAAAGGCGACCAATCGCGAAAGGGAACGCTCGTCGAATATGGATTTCGACTTCCGAGTGCCAAGGACAATCGCCCGTTGAATTTCGAGGAGTTCGAGGCTCGCCGCGGGCAGACCATCTATGTTTCGGCGACGCCCGGGCCTTATGAACTTCGGCAGACGGAAGGCGAGGTGATCGAGCAGATCATTCGTCCGACCGGCTTGCTTGACCCGATCGTAGAGGTGCGGCCGGTAAAGGGCCAGATCGACGACCTGTTGGAAGAATGCAGGCAGCGAGCCGAGCGGAACGAGCGCGTGCTGGTCACGACGCTGACCAAACGAATGTCCGAAAACCTGAGCGAGTATTTTGCCGAGGTCGGTGTAAAGGTCAGCTATCTGCACAGCGAGATCCATACGCTCGACCGCATCAAGATATTGCGCGACCTGCGCCGCGGCGAGTTTGACGTACTGGTCGGGATAAATCTATTGCGTGAAGGGCTCGATCTGCCGGAGGTTTCGCTCGTTGCGATCCTCGATGCAGACAAAGAAGGCTTCCTTCGTTCCGAGCGCTCGCTTATTCAGACGATCGGCCGTGCAGCAAGAAACTCAGGCGGAAAGGCGATACTCTATGCCGACAAGATCACCGATTCGATGAAGCATGCGATCGACGAGACCGCGCGCCGCAGAACTATCCAGGAGGCCTATAACACCGAACACGGCATCACTCCGACGACCATCATCAAGTCGATCGAGGCGACGCTGGTCACGGCCTATGAGGCGGATTACTTTAAAGTGCCGCTCGATCTCGATGCCTTCGAGGAATATTCGCCAAAGAAGCTGAAAGAGACCATCCAGCAACTCGAGGCCGATATGCGTCACGCTGCAAAAGAGATGAAATTCGAGCAGGCAGCTGAGATCCGCGACAGGCTGAAGTATTTAAGGGAACGGGAGTTGGAATATCGGTGACATTTTTTGAACGCGGATCAGGCGGATTCGACGGATAAAAACGGATAAGATAAGATTCATCTTATTGGGCAGCATGCAAGTAAAGACGGCGATTGACGATTTGCAAGACTACCTCACCGACGCGAGCAACATGCCCGGCGGGCACGCCGAGAAGCTGTTTGTGCCTGAGAACGAGGACGAGGTCGCCGATATCTTGCGCGAGGCAAACGAAAAGCGAATTCCGGTGACGGTGTCGGGGGCTCGGACCGGCACGGTCGGCGGTGCGGTTCCTTTTGGCGGATGGGTGATCTCGCTCGAGAAACTGAACAAGATCGGGTCGATTGACAAAGCGAATCTGCATGCGGTGGTCGAGCCCGGTGTGGTCCTTGCTGACCTTCAAAAGGCGGTAGATGCCGAAGGCCTTTTTTATCCGCCTGACCCGACGGAATGGAGCTGCCAGGTCGGCGGGACGGTGGCGACAAACGCTTCGGGTGCGAGGAGCTTCAGGTATGGAGCGACGCGTGAATTTGTTGCCGGGCTAAAGCTCGTGCTGCCGAATGGGGAAAGGCTTTCGCTGCAACGCGGGTCTTCGATCGCAACAGATGGCGGACTTATCGAATTGAACACCGCTATTGGAAACACGATCACGGCAAAGATCCCGACCTACGAACGCCCTAATGTACGCAAGAACGTGAGCGGATTCTTTAACGAAAGGCCGCTTGACGCGATCGACCTATTTATCGGCAGCGAAGGAACGCTCGGAGTGATAACCGAGATCGAATTATCGCTGCTGCCAAAGCCGGACGGGTTTTTCAGCGGGATCGTTTTCTTTCCGAAGAATGCAGATCTGTTAGCCTTCGTTGAGGCGGCGAAGCAGTTGTCGTTCGGAACGCGGACATCCTTGTCCGCCGGCGAAAATGCGGACAGGAATGTCCGCGTTCCCCTCGACGCGACCTTGATCGAATATTTCGACGAGCGAGCGTTGAAATTTATATCTGAGAAATTTCCCGAAACACCGACGGGGATGGCCGGCGCGATCTTTTTTGAGCAGGAAACCACGGCGGCGACGGAAGATAAGCTCTTTGAGGCGTGGAACGATCTGCTTGAGACGCACAATGCCGATATTGACGCCTCGTGGTTCACGACGACCGATCAGGACCGCGAAAAGATGCGTGCGTTTCGCCATGCGTTGCCGGTTTCGGTCAATGAACGTGTGGTCCGCAACAAACAAAAAAAGATCGGCACCGACATGGCCGTGCCGGATGAGAATTTCCCCGGATTCCTGCGATTTTATAAGGAAGCGCTCGACTCAAGCGGCATCGACTACGTCATTTTCGGCCATATCGGCGACTGCCATCTTCATGCTAATCTCCTGCCGAAAACGGAAGAAGAGGCCGAACGGTCGCGGCATCTTTACGGACGGTTCGTCGCACAGGCGATCATGCTCGGCGGAACGGTCTCCGCCGAACACGGGATCGGCAAGCTCAAATCGAAATATCTCAACGTAATGATGGGCGAACGCTATTTGAACGAGATGGCAGAGCTGAAAAAGGCCTTCGATCCGAACGGCATACTGGGCCGCGGAAATATGTTCGGCCCCGAACTTCTCAAATAGGTTTCCCGGCTATTGGCCTGGTACCGAACTAGGCTACAATCGGCACACCCGATGACAACTACACCCGCTAAGCGGATCGGCCGATACGATGTCACCCGCGCCTCGGCGTAGAAGGTATGGGCGAGGTCGTAGCCGGTGCCTTTGCCGCATTGCCCTCGGGCAGTTAATATATGAGTTCGCACGAACGATCTGAGAACGGGATTTGGCAGTATGATCAAGGCAATTTTGATGGATTTTAACGGGGTCATCATCAACGATGAACCGATCCAGCATGCGGCATACCGGGAGATCTTCGGTGCCGACGGCATCGATGTCACCGACGAAATGTATTATTCGCGGCTTGGAATGGACGACAAGACCTTTGTGGCTTCGATCCTGGAAGAAGCGGGAAGGCCGGCCGACTTTGAACACGTCCTCGAACTTACGGCTGCAAAGACCGAGCATTGGCGAAACATCGTCGCCGATGCGATGCCGATATTTGACGGCGTCGTAAATTTTGTGCGCAAATGCGAGAAGGAACTCTCGCTTGGGATCGTCAGCATGGCCAAGCGTGAAGAGATCGATTTTGTTCTGGAGACCGTCGGGATCGCGGATTGTTTTTCGGTCGTTATCAGTGCGGAAGAGGTGGGCCAATGTAAACCCGATCCCGAATGTTACCGGCGAGGCTTTCGCGAACTCGACCTTGCCCGGACCGCTGCCGGACATCTGCCGATGGTCCACGAGGAATGCCTCGTGATCGAGGATTCGCCGCCCGGCGTTCGTGCGGGGCGAAAGGCAGATCTCCCCGTTCTCGCCGTGACCAACACGGTTCCGGCGGATCAACTAAGGGCCGCGGGAGCTAATGCTATAGCCACCGACCTCAACGATTGGTGGCCTGAAACCCTTCGAAGGGTTTTCGTGTAGTTCTACCAGCGTC
The DNA here is from genome assembly GCA_050246275.1 of Pyrinomonadaceae bacterium. Classification (GTDB taxonomy): domain Bacteria; phylum Acidobacteriota; class Blastocatellia; order Pyrinomonadales; family Pyrinomonadaceae; genus OLB17. The sequence goes on along the minus strand of JBFWWI010000001.1, from coordinate 1,229,020 downwards.
CCGGCAACCTTCCCCCTATCCGAGCTTATGTCCGAACACTTCATCTCGCGCGAAGAGGCCGAATCAGACCTTCTCGCGTGTGCGACCTATCTTGCCGAATCCGTAGAGAGTGCCGAGGGGCACGCGGAGGCGATCTCATCGGTCGTGACGCGTTATCTGGAACACGGAAACGTCGACATGGCCGCCGAACTGGCGAACACCGTCGATGACCCCTTCACGCGTGATCGGCTTTTGATACACGTCGCCGAACGGTGCGCGGAGATCGATGACGATGAGTACGCGACGCAGCTTATCGATGCGATCGAGGAACCGGGGCTTCGCTCGGATGGCCGCGAGCGCATCGGCATTCTCCAGGCAAATAAGGGCAAATTTGAAGAGGCCCGTAGCGTAGCCGGGGCGATGCCGCATCCCGACTTTGTCTTGTCCGCGATCGCGGTCAGGGAGTATCTGGCGGGTGACGAAGAAGCGTTTCGTTCGACCATGGCGGAGATCGAATTTCCGGCTGCCCGCGTCTCTGCATACACGGGGATCGCACATATTCGATCTGCAGAAGGAATCACGGACGGCGTGGCCGAATTGCTAGAGGAATCTACCGCCGACGCCGCCGAGATCGAACACGATGAAGAACGCATAAGGGCATTTGTCGAGATCGGGACGCTTTTTCACGAAACGGGAAACAACGGTAAGGCGATCGAGACCTTCGACAAGGCCCGCGAATATGCGGAGCAGCTCGACAATGTTCACCGCGATGCTTTTCTCGCGGCCGTGTCGGTCGGGTTTCTGCGTGCCGGAAGTCAGGATCTCGCCGACCGCACGCTCGACCTGGTCTCAGATAAGACCCAGACCGCCCAATGCCTGGCCGGCCACGCCCATCATTTTTGGGAAACCGGGCAGAAGGACGATGCGATCGAATCGATCGAGGAAGCATACGCCATACTTCGGTCTCAACGCGAGAAGGAAACAAGAAACAGCAAAGAACGTTTTCGACTTTTTGGATCGATCGCCGCCCAATTGGCAAATTTTGGCAAGGGTGAGCGTGCGATCGAGATCGCCGAAGCCATCGAGGACGAAACGGAGAGCATGGCATCGCTGGCGCGGATAGCGGTGATATTTGCTTCGAGCGGCGAAGATGAGTTGGTCAGACAATCGCTGAATACGATCGCCGAGGACGCGCAGCGTACGTTTGCCTTGATTGGCGTAAGCGATGCCGCTGAAAAGGCCGGTAAACGGGAAGCTGCGATAGCACATCTCGACGAAGCCGCACACCTCACAGGATCGGTTCCCCAGCTAGCGTCGAGGTCGAGCGCTTATCTCGAGATCGCTAAACGCTACGCAAAATACGAGTCTGCCGAAAGGTTTGACGCCTCGGTCGCGAAAGGGATCGAAGCGATCACCGAGATCAAGGACGAAAGCATCAAGGTCACGTCGCTTATCGAATTGGAAGGCATCGTCGAGGAATTGAAGATCGACATCGCTCCGGAAGACCTGGATTTTCTAAAGACGATCCTAAAGGATGTTTCGCTCGACTGATGTTTGGCGGCGACGGATACGCAATTTCTTCGCATTCATCTCGATGCCGCGACTTCAACAAAAGGGCGGTTGCGACTGACACCATGCTCGCATTGGAGGCGAATAACTGACGATGATGCAGAATTCCGGAACTGGGTCGAGCGAGGGCAGCAGGTCGAAATTAGCGTTGGTCGAGGAGGTGTGGTCGAGATGAGTCCGTTGCTGATTCACGCTTCTTCAAAATGTGAATCCGACGAATGACGGCGGGTGCTTCGCATTGAGTACGCGGAGTCGAGACAAATCGCGACAGGAATCAGTCTAGCAGGCGCTTGATACAATTGGAGATCCGATGCAGATCGACTAATTCATTTGGTTGTCCGACATTGTAGACAAGGTTGAAAGGAAGCATTCGGTTCTGCCCGAAGAAGCCGAAGAAGTGTTTTTCAACAGGCCGCGTTTTCGATTTGTTGAATTGGGGCATCGGAAGGGTGATAATGTCTACTCAGCGGCGGGCCCGACTGACAGTGGTAGATATCTGATAGTCTTTTTCGTCTTTAAAGCCCCCAAATCCGCGCTAGTATTGAGTGCAAGGGACATGGATCCCAGGAACGACGACGATATGAACGAAAATAAAAAGCAAGAATCAAGTGTTTCGAAAGCCACGTCGTACGAAGGTATCGGTGAATACTGGGATGCTCATAGTTTGGAAGACCATTGGGACCAGACCCGAGAGGCCGAGTTCGAAGTGACGGCTAAGAGAAGGCATCGGATCGCGATCGCACCGGAGGTTTACGAGCAGATCGAGATCGAAGCGCAAACGAGAGGTGTTATACCGGAGCATCTTGCGAACGTCCTGCTTTCTGAACGGCTTGCCGAAATTTCAAGACGATAGACGAAAGATCAAAGATCGCTTGCGATCAGGTCTTCGAAAGTTTCACGGCGGCGGACCAGTTCTGGTTCGCCGTTTTGTTTTATGAGGACGACGGGCGGGAGGAAGCGGCCGTTGTACTGCGATGCTTGTGCGAGTGAATAGGCCCCGCAGTTGAGTAGTGCGAGGACGTCGCCGGGTCTCATATCGGCGGGCAAAAGACGGTGTTCGGGAAGGCGACCGTGACCTTCGTGGTCGAAGTAAACGTCGCCGCCGTCGCACAGCGGGCCGGCGAGTTTGTACGGCGTGTCGTGAGCGTCAGCGGCTCGCTCGGCTGATATCAGATGGTAGTACCACTTGTAGGTTTCCATCGAGAGCAGGATGTTGAAGCCTGCGTCGGTGAGGAGCCAGTTATCATTTGCGATTTGCGAGTTGCGATTTGCGATCTCTTCGGCCGGAACGGGTCTGGATTTTTGGTTACGGATGGTCGTCAAACAAACGCCCGCGTCGGCTATGATCGAGCGGCCGGGTTCGAGGAGGAGCGTTAGGCCGTCGAGGAGGTGAGCGGAGCCGCAGTCGTCGGCGAATTGTTTTGCTTCCTGCCACGCCTTGCCAACCGCGTCGGCGGGTTGGAAATCGGCGGAGAACATCTCGCGCTGTTCGGCGGGGAACTGTGAGCCAAGCGAATCGTCGCGGAGATAACTTACCGGGAATCCGCCGCCGAGATTGATGTGTTGTAGTTTGGTTCCGGAGGCATCGTGGATCCGCATCATCGAATCGGTCAACATTCGGAACGCATCGACGTACGCCTGCGATTCCGGAAGCTGAGAGCCGATGTGCAAGTGAATTCCGTTCAGGTTCAGGTGCGGCGAGTCTTTGTATTTCGCGAAGGCGTGGAACGCTTCGTCGGGCATCATTCCGAACTTGGAAGTAACCAGAGCCGTCTGCAGTCCGCTGTGCGTTCCGGTCTTGATCTCGGGGACCATTCGAAGGCTGACGTTCGCGGGCTTGGCGATGCGTTTCGCGGTCTCTTCGATCAGCGAAAGCTCGTAAAGCGAGTCGACCTGGATCGCGTAAACATCGTTCGAGATGGCGAGTTCGAGTTCCCAGATCTCCTTGCTGTTGCCGTTGTAGTTGATCTGCTCGCCGGCAAAGCCGACCTTCAACGCCTTCCACAGTTCACCGCCCGAATTGACCTCGATATCCGAGCCCGCGTCCTTCACCGCCCGCAATATCCCGAGCGTGGACATCGCTTTGGCCGCATAGCAAAGCTTCAGCCGACAATCAATGACCGATGACGCTTTCTTCAGCCGATCAACGTTGTGGCGGATACGCGATTCGCTAAATATGAACAGCGGCGTGCCGTGCTGCCGCACGAGATTGACGGCATCGACACCGTCGATGTGAAGGCGGTTGTTTTTGGTTTCGAGGAAGCCCTCGATTTGCCAATTCTGGGGCATAAGGGGAAATTCAACCGCCGAGACGCAGAGACGCGGAGTTGCTTACGAATTTTGAAGAATGAACTCCGCCGCCTCGGTCGAACTGTGTGCGGCCGGTTATATAAACTCCCTATTCATTTCAGTTTTCTCGGCGTCTCCGCGTCTCGGCGGTTCATTTCGTTGCTAACTGGATTCCCGTACCCCGCGGATGCAACCCGGGCAGCGTGATCGGAAGTTTCCCGGTGATCTGCTGCATACCGAGGATCGCTCGACCTGCTGCACGACCGAGGCTTGGCATATCGCCGTATGCGACGAGGTAGGTTCTCATCTCGGGGAACGACATCAGAATGTACGGATTGCCGAAGCTGATGCCGATGACGCGTTTGTTGGCGGCGAGGGCTTCGCGGAGAATGGCGGCACCGTTTTCGGGGATGCCGACGCTGTTCTTCGCTCCGGATCGCACGCGGCCGTAGAGACCTACGACGACCGTGTCCGCTTCATTCACCGCTTTCCTCGCAGCATCGATCTGCTGCTGCAGCGAATTCTCCTGAAGGTAGGCTTGCGTAAATTTCAATCCGTTCGATCGAAGAGTGCCCGTGAGCGGGTTCATCACCGAGCCGCCGTCAAAGCCGTTCGAGATGCCGAGCACGGCGATCTTCTTAGAGCGGTCGAGCGGCAGGTCGCCTTCGCCCTGGCGGACTAGCGTGATCGCGGCATTGGCGATCTCGTCGGTCAGCTGCGTGACGTCGGGCGACGATACGATGCGGTCGATCTGGTCGAGCGGTGTAAAGCGATTCTTGAAGAGTCCGAGTTCGTGCTTCCACGCGATCTGCCGCGTGACCGATTCGTCGAGTCGCGCCATCGGGATCCGTCCGCTCGCAACCGCAGCCTTTAGCCCGCGAAGCATCGCATCGACGTTCTCGGGTTTCTCGAGAATATCGGTCCCCGCGAGAAAGGCTCGGACGCCCGCCTCTTCCTGTGTGAAATAGAGCGTGAGACCGCTCATCGACATCGCGTCGGAGACGATCAATCCCTTAAAACCCATCTCTTTGCGAAGTATTTCGGTCTGCACTTTTGCCGAGAGCGTCGCTGGAACATATGCCTTTTCGCTGACGATCTCTGCTCCCGCTTCGGCATCGCCGCCCTGGTAATTCTTAAGCGGCTTGATCTCTTCGCCGTCGATCTGCGGGAGGGCGATGTGTGCGACCATTATCGACCCGATCCCGGCATCGACCGCACGCTTGAAGGGTACGAGCTCGAGCGAATCGAAACGCGAACGCGGCAGGTCGATGATCGGCAGGCCGCGGTGCGAATCGACGCTTGTGTCGCCATGGCCGGGGAAATGTTTGGCGGTGGCGATGACATTTTGCGATTGAATGCCTTCGGCAAACGCGACACCAAACCTAGCGACGTCTTCCGGATCTTCGCCAAAGCTGCGGACGTTGATGACCGGATTTGCGGCGTTGTTGTTCACATCGAGGACCGGAGCATAGACGTGCTGAATGCCGACCGCGCGAGCTTCGCGGCCCGTGACGACGCCCATCCGCCGAGCGAACTCGGGATCGCCCGTCGCGGTAACCGCCATCGCCCACGGGAAATTCGTCGCGTCCTCAAACCGCATTCCAATGCCCGTCTCGGCGTCGAGCGACATCAGCAGCGGATACTTCGCCGCCGCCTGCATACGGTTCGCGATGTGCGTCGTCTCATAGATCGGGGCGCCGAAAAAGATGATGCCGCCAAGCTTGTTCTCGACGATGTGCCGCTGCAGATCTTTGAAGAAAGGACTCTGCTGATTGGCGAACCGAGCGTTTATGCCGATGTGGATGAGCTGCCCGACCTTTTCGTCAACCGTCATTTTCCTGACGAGCTTCGCGGCAAAGTCCCAGGATCTCTTCGATGGTTCGAAACGTTCAGTTTTTGTTTGAGCCGCCGAGGCGCCGAGGCGCGGAGAAGGAGAAGGAGCCGCCCCGAACAGCGACGTGTGTATAACCATGGCCGATAGTAATAGTTTAACAACAACTTTCATTTTTCCTAATATCTTCAGTGGATAGTGACAAGTGTGTAGTGGATAGTTCCTAACTATCCACTTGTCACTATCCACTATCCACTGAAGACGATAACTCAGTTTGCATTCGCCTCATTGCTGCTGCGGACGATCAAAGTCGATACGAATGCTATCAGTACTGTCGTCAGGCTGCCGATCAGCGCATACCAAGGCCAGGCGATGACCGGCCCGGGAACTATCTTATTCGATGCAAGTATCACATAAAGCATCAGGCAAATACTTACCAACATTCCTGTGAGCGCATGAACTTCTTTCGCCTTTTTCAGGAACGCTCCGACAAGGAATACACCGAGGATCGGGCCGTTGATCAGAGAGGCCACGGCCAGTGCCAGGTTCAATGCGGAGCTGTTCGCGTCCTTCAAACCGATAGCTATCGCGATCTGTATAATGCCGACAACGACCGTAAGAATTCCGGCGATCCGCATCAACTGCTTGTCCGACTTGTCCCCGGCAAACGGCTTGTAGATGTCGTTGACCGCCGTTGCCGCTATCGAGTTAAGCGAGGACGACAAAGCGGCGGCAAAGATCGCGGCAACGACGAGGCCGGAAAGGCCGGTCGGCATCTTCTGCGTGATGAAATCCGGAAACACCTTGTCGCCGCCGGTGAACGGGAACGCTCCGGCCGCCGTTCCGTAACCGGGCAGATCGTATGGCGCGTAGAACGCGAACAGCAGCACGCCGATGAAAAGGAACCCGATGAACTGCCCAAGCACCACTGCGCCGGACGTCATCAACGCCGTGATCGCCGCACGCGGTTTATCGGTGCACAGATATCGCTGAACCAGGAACTGATCGGTGCCGTGCGTGGACATCGTCAGGAAGCATCCGCCGAGGACTCCGCCCCAGAATGTATAGGTTTTGGCGAAATCGAGGTTAAAGTCCAAAAGCTGAAACTTTCCGTATTGCTGCCCGATGTCGATAGCTCCGCTGATGCTGCCATCGATGTTCTGTATGAGAACTACCGCGGCTGCGATCGCACCGCCGATGTAGATGACGAGCTGGACGACCTCGATCCAGATGACCGCTTCCATCCCGCCGTAGAAGGTGAAGACGATCATCACGATCCCGAGGATGAGGATCGATCCGACTATCACGTAGGCCGGATCGGTGTCGGGTTGGAACGCCGTATAAACCGCCGCGAGCACGATGGCCGTCAGCAGCAGTCGTATTCCGTCGGCGATATTCCTCATTATCACGAACAGCCCCGACGCGAGCATTTTGACCTTTCCACCGAACCTGTCGCCGAGCAGTTGATATACGGTCTGAAGCTGGCCCTTGAAATAGAGCGGTATAAAGACGATCGAGATAACGACGCGGCCAAGCAAATATCCGAATACAAGCTGGAGGAATTCGAAATTCCCGCCCTTTGCGAAGGCGATGCCCGGTACCGAAATGAACGTGATCGTGCTCGTCTCGGTCGCGACGATCGACATCGCGATCGCCCACCACGGCACGCTTCGGTCGCCGACGAAATACTCTTCGGTCGTTTCCTGCTTTCCGGCGTACAGAATGCCGAACGCGGTGATGCCGATCAGGTAGCCGAAGATTATGACCAGGTCGAGAGTTTGCATCGATCAATAAGTATGCTGAAAGAATATCGGGAAAGCGATAAGAAGTTTTTATCGTGAAACGCCGGTTCGGTCAAATGGAACGAGAAGGAACGCGGATATTCCTATCCGCCGCTTTAGCTACTTGCGAGCCCAATACATACCGATATTCTTGATGCGATAAAGCTGCTGTTCATCGACCCACGGATATTTTTCGCGGGCCATCGGGACGATGTCGGATTCGCTGATCTTGCCCGCGAGTTCGTCGTCGGCGAGCGAGAGAATGTAGGACTCGGCTTCATCGGCGATCTTCTTCAGTCTTACGATCTCGTCGTCGGTCAGATCCGGATACTTGAGCCGCATGCGATCGCCGATCGGCTTGCGAAAGTTCTCGCCCCACTCGGTGGCGAGTGCAAGAGCGTGGTTCATCATCCCAACCGGGAACTCGTATTCGTTGTGCTCGTGGATGAGATTTACCGGAAGCGTTTCCGCCGGCCTGGCCTGTTCGATTCTTGGCTGCGCGTTCTTGATCGTCTCGTATCGTGCCTCGAACTCGGGCGGGAAGAACTTGACGAATCGAATGCGAATGTACCGCGCACGACCGAGGCGGATGTCGGCTTGGTAGAATCCGGGCCCGACGTGGCCGATGTGCAGGCAATACGCCGGACCGTTGTCGAGCTGTTCAAGCGAAGGCGTCTCGTACGAATCGACTTCGAAATTCTTCAGGGTGTTCGTGAGTGTCACCCGTTGGATCGGCTCAAACTTCGCAGGCAGCGGGATGACGATCTTTTGCCAATGCAGATTCTGATCGACGTAAATGCCGAAGATGCCCAGGTTGTTCGGATCGTCGTCAAGTATCGGATCCGTGTCGCTCAGTAGGTGTTGATACGTGATCTTTACCGGACACTTTCCCGGCGGAACATTCTCGGCGAATGGCGGGCAGGCGACCAACTCTTCCTTCGCGATGAATCCGGGAGTTCCATCGCCGCGATCGGGCAGCCGATACCCCATCGCTTCGTGGTCGCTGTCAGGGATCGTGTTGAACGGCTGGCCGAATGTCTGGTCGAGGCTGGCGGCGGAGATGATGTTGTCTTCCAGTTTGAGAATCGTTCCCTCGGGGAATTGCGGATGATCCTTGATGAAGAACAGCGCGTAGCTCATCGATTCGAATTGGCGACGGCTTTCTCGACTACCCAATCATTTTTCTCGAGGCTTGTGCGTGCTTCTTCGGGATCCAAGTTCGACGCATTCATCACCAACGCCACTCGAAGGTCCCCACCGGCGTCGGACATCAGGTTCTCTGCCGTCGGTTCATCCAATCCTGTCTCAGCCATCAGGATGCGAACTGAGCGTTCCTTCAATTTCTCGTTCGCGGGTTTCATGTTTGTCATCCGGTTGCCTTTGACATAGCCGAGGCGGATCATTGCGGCGGTGGAGATCATGTTGAGGACTAGCTTTTGGGCGGTGCCGGCTTTCATTCGAGTGGAACCGGTGATGGCTTCGGGGCCGACGACGGGGACGATCGCGACATCGACAGCTTTCGTGATCTCCGATTCCGGATTGCAGACGATGCAGGCCGTGAACGAGCCGATACTTCGCGCGTATACGACCGCGCCGATCGTGTAAGGCGTGCGACCCGAGGCCGCAATGCCAATGACGGCATCTTTCTCGTTCACACCACGCGCTTTCAGGTCTTCGATGCCTTGTTCTTTGTTGTCCTCGCTTGCTTCGGTCGCTTTGTAAAGAGCGTCGTACCCGCCGGCGATGATGCCCTGAACCAGTTCGTACGGCACGCCATATGTCGGCGGTATCTCGGAAGCATCCAGCACCCCGAGCCGCCCGCTCGTACCCGTGCCGACATAAAACAACCGCCCGCCGTTCTTCAGCCGCTGGACTATCTCATCGACAGCATTCGCGACATCGGGCAGCACTTTCTCGACGGCCATCGCGACGAGCTTGTCCTCATCGTTGATCAGCCGCATTGCATCAAGCGTCGATAGCTGATCGATGTTCGCGGTCTTGGGATTCTCCTGTTCGGTTATGGGGAGCATCTACTTTCCTGTTCCGTTCTTTAGGGTGGCGCCATTCAGCAGAGCCATCAACGCTGCCGCGTGGGCCGGAGGCATTTCGGGCTCGGTCAGGAACGCTTTGGGTGCGATGGTATGAATGGTCTCGATCATCGGCTTGGTTAAGAGCGGGCCGGCCTTGAAAACGCTCCCGACGCATCCGATCGGGACATTGTAACGCTTCAGCCCGAGCTTTTCGATCACAGCACAGGCGGCAAGGCCAAGTTCGGCACCGGCTTCTTGTAAGATCGTTTCGGCGACCGCGTCGCCCTCCTGAGCGGCCTCGACCACGAACTTTGCGAACCCCGCGATGCGGCTATTATCGACCTGCGGTGAGTATATCGCAACGATCAAATTTTCCGGCCCGGAGGCTCTGAAATATTCGGATGCACGCTTGCTCAGCGTGGTTGGGATGCCGCGGCCGTCCGATGCCTTCGCCACGGCGTGGAGCGCGGTCTGCGCTATGCCGACACCGCCGCCCTCGTCTCCCGCGAGCGGCCCCCAACCGCCGGCGATCGCCATCTTGCCTTTTGCGTTCTTCCCAAGACATATCGAGCCCGTGCCCGCGATCACCACTATGCCGGGCTCTCCGAGCGTTGTCGCGAAAAGGGCGATCTCGGCGTCAGTGATGACGGTCGTCTTGCGAATGCGGATCTGCTCGGTAAAGCTCGCCTTGATGCTTTTCTTGATGTCGGCACGGCGGACGCCGGCCAGACCGAGCGTTGCGGCGGCGATATCGACTCTCAGGATCTCGGCCGCATCGATGGCCTGATCGGCGGCCTTTACGATGTTTGAAACTGCCGTCTCTACGCCGACCCGCAGTGGGTTTGACGGTCCCGCCGTCGCCTCGCCCACCACCTCGCGTGCTTCATTCATCAACGCGACATGAGTCTTGGTGCCGCCGCCGTCCACACCCAGGAAGAATTGTGGAAACGCGGGTTTGCGGTTTGGTCTTGTCGTTCTTGTCGGCATCGGAGCTCTGACGAGTTCAAAAAAATATTTCTGCGCTATTCTTCGCCAAACTTGACATATAATCAAATTTAACAGATTTTATGTATTCAATAAGATAGCGTGATACGCCCGTCGTTTTTTATATAACTACAATTTGAGATTCCGATATGGAGATCAGACAGCTAAAAGCTTTTCTGGCGATCGCCGAGGCAAAGACCTTTACTGCTGGCGCGCGCCGCGTAAATGTGACCCAGGCAGCGATCTCGATGCAGATCCGCCAGCTCGAAGATGAGGTCGGCCTTCAGCTTTTCACGCGAACACCGCGCCGCGTGATACTGACCGAGGCCGGCGAGTACCTGCTCGAACGCGCGAGGAAAATTCTGCGCGAGCACGATTCGGCACTTGCCGAGATCGCCGAGGTCGCCGGTGCCGAGTATGGCCGGCTTCGTATAGGCAGCGCGTCGGGCACATTTGCGATGCACCAGCTGCCGGTGATCCTCCAAAAGCTAAAGGTAAAATTCCCGCACTCGGAATTGACAGTTACGTCCGGCACTAGCGAACGGCTCGTTGATAAGATGATGCACGGCGAACTCGATACTGCCTTCGTTTCTCTTCCCGTGGACAATGCTAACATCACGACCGAATCGATCTTTTCGGACGAGATCGTCGCCATCGCGCACCCTGATCATCCGCTTGCGAGAGAAAAGTACATCAGCGCCGCGACGCTCGCCGGTGAGAGCCTGATACTCGGCGAACGCGGAGGGAATACGCGCCGCATGATCGACGAATTCTTTGCCGCCGCCAACGTAAGGCCGAATATCACGATGGAACTCTCGCGGCAGGAGGCGATCAACCTGATGGTCGAGAACAACCTCGGCGTCGGGATGGCCGGGGCGAAATCGGTAGCCCGCGAAAAACGCGACGGCAAATTGATCACGTGGCTCATCGAAGGCGCCGAGATCAAATGGGAACTCGGCCTAGCCCGCCTCCGCGGCGGCCACTTCTCGCCCATCGGCAAGGAATTCGTACGGCTTTGTAAGGAAAGCTTCGTCGAGCGGGAGAAAGAGTTGAGGGCCAAGAGATGAAAGTGGTCAGTGGACAGTGGACAGTGGTCAGTTTGAGAGTGACATTCTATCTCGGTGTCCTCTGTGTGCTCTGTGGCTATAGTCTTGCGCAAGGGTTGCCGCTCGCGACGCCCGCGTCGGTCGGGATGAACGCGGCGAAGCTGGATCAGATCGAGGCGTTGGTGAATGCGGACATCGCGGACAAGAAATTGCCCGGTGCGGTCGTGATCGTCGGGCGAAAAGGGAAGATCGTTTACCGCAAAGCCTTCGGCAACCGCTCGCTGGTTCCCATCGTCGAGAAGATGACGGTCGATACGATCTTCGACGTGGCATCGCTCACCAAACCCGTCGCGACCGCTACGTCGATAATGATCCTGATCGAACAGGGCAAGCTTCGGCTGAACGATACCGTCGGCAAGTTCATCCCCGATATCGACGACCCCGAAGCGAAAAAGGTCACTATCCTGCAGCTCCTCACCCACACGTCAGGCTACCGACCCGATTTTGATCTCGGCGAAAAATGGACTGGCCGCGAAGGAATGCTCGCGGCGTTGAAGAAAGAGAAACTCCGAAACCCGCCGGGGACGAGGTTTGTTTATTCGGATATTGGGTTCATTGTACTGGGGGAGATCGTTGAACGGGTATCAAAGGAGTTTCTTTTTGAATTCGCATCGGGTTTCCTAGGTCACACTTCCGTAAGAAATATGACGTTTCTCCCGACCAGAGTTGTGCCCGTCAATGCTCAGAGGGAATTGTGGTCGTTCACCGGGGGATTTCATGCGAACCATCCACCAACCGACTTTGCACCGACGGAAAGTGTCAGAGGGCAAGGCAATTACCTTGGTGCAGCCTTCGCGGGTGATGATAAGGCAGGCAACCAGATTCTGCGAGGCGAAGTACATGATCCTACCGCGTTTCGGATGGGTGGTGTCGCTGGGCACGCAGGACTGTTCGCGACAGCCGATGGGCTCGCGAGATATGCGCAGATGATGTTGAACGGCGGGACGTTGAACGGCAAACGCATTCTTACTGCTCAGACCGTTGCGAAGATGACGCAGCCGTTCGTGGTTGCGGAGGACGGATCGGCACGCGCGCTTGGGTGGGACATGGACACTTCGTTCTCGGCGAACCGGGGTGATCTTTTTCCGAAAGGTTCGTTCGGGCACACGGGTTTCACCGGCACAGGCATCTGGATCGACCCGACCTCGCAGACGTTCTACGTATTCCTCTCCAACCGCGTTCACCCGGACGGCAAAGGCGACGTAACTCCGCTCCGCGGGAAAGTCGCGACTGTCGTCGCATCCGCGATCGAAGACCTTCCGATCGAGAAATGGAAGGAAGCCGAAGCTAGATATAACGCCGCAGTCGCGGCACAGGTGCCGAAATTCAAAGAAGCTGTTGAGTCGGCAAGGCGTGCTTCGACTGGAACGCAGGCGTCCCCGCCTGCAACGTCGCGGAGCGGCGTAGCGCCGCTTGCAGGCGAGACGCCTGCGGTCCAGTCGGTAACGGTTCTAAATGGAATTGACATCCTTGAGAGGAATGGCTTTAAGGAACTCGATGGCAAAAAGATCGGGCTGGTAACAAACCACACCGGCCGCAACCTGGCAGGGAAGTCGACGATCGATATTCTGCACGAGACGAAGAACGTCGACCTCGTATCAATCTTCGCGCCGGAGCACGGCATTCGCGGCGAACTTGATACCGAGAACATCGACGACACTAAGGACGAGAAGACCGGGCTGCCTGTTTACTCGCTTTACAAAGATGGCATAAGTCGGCCGAAGCCGGAGCAGCTGAAAGATCTCGACGCGATCGTTTACGACATTCAGGACATCGGCGCGCGATTTTATACATATACCGCGACGCTCAAAAACGTGATGGAGGAAGCCGCGAAGGCGAAGATTCCCGTTTACGTTCTCGACCGGCCGAACCCGATCAACGGCGTCGATGTCGAAGGCTCGCTTGCCGACGAAGACAAACTCTCTTTCATCGCCGCCCACACCATCCCGGTCCGCTACGGCCTCACGATCGGCGAGCTTGGCCAGATGATGAACACCGAGCGAAAGATCGGTGCCGACCTTCGCGTGATCAAGATGGAAGGCTGGCGGCGTTCGATGTGGTTCGACGAGACCGGCCAGACGTGGGTAAACCCTTCGCCGAATATGCGTTCGCTCACGCAGGCGACACTCTATCCCGGCATCGGCCTTCTTGAGACGACAAACCTCAGCGTCGGCCGCGGGACCGACACGCCGTTCGAGGTCATCGGCGCACCGTGGCTCGACGGACAGCGATTGGCGAAACACTTGAACGAACGTCGCCTCCCCGGGGTCCGCTTCATCCCTGTCCGCTACAAGCCCAATGCTTCCGTCTTCAAAGGTGAAGATCTCGGCGGAGTAAATATTGTGATCACGGATCGATCGAAGTTCAGATCGGTCCGAACCGGTATCGAGATCGCATGTGCGCTCCGCAAACTTTATCCCACCGAATGGAACGTCGAGCGGTACGGAAGGCTCCTTGTGAACGCGCAAATATTGGGGGCCGTCACCCGCGGCGACTCGCCCGAAGCGGTGGAACGATCATGGCAAAATGGCATAACCGATTTTAATGGACGTCGGGCATCCTATTTGCTTTACAAATAGCAGAAATAGAGTTATAAAATTTCCCAGCATTCACGTTTTTGTAACAACCCGTTAATAATAAAAGGCTTCGATCCTTTTGAGCGGGCCTCGTGCATTGAGAGCGATAACGAAATTTTGGATATTATTCCAGAAACGTAAAGAAAGCTTATGGTTACCGGTAGTAAAATTTCCTAAATTGGAGAAACAGTTCAGCCATGTCTGCAAATACACTTTTTTGGATCAAGAACGCATTCTGGGCATTCTTAATTATCGCCGCCACGTCTACAGCATTCGGTCAGACGGTCAGCGGAACTCTTCGAGGCACGATCACGGATACGAACGGAGCGGTCGTTCCCAATGCAACTGTGGTCGTCAGAAGCACCGAGACCGGACTCGAGCGAACGGTTACGAGTTCAGACGATGGTGTCTACAATTTTGCGTTTCTGCCGATCGGAACATACATGGTCGTAGCATCGCGAACCGACTTTAATAGGGTCATTCGAGAGAGCGTCACCGTATCGCTTAACGAGACAACGGTCATCAATATTCGCCTTGATCCAACGGTCAGCGGCGAAGTGACTGTGACTAGCGAAGCTGCCCCTATTAATACAAGCGACGGTCAAATAGCTCAGTCGCTTTCGGCTTCCCAGATCCTTGAACGCCCGGTTGCAAATCAAGGGAATTTTCTGACGCTCGCCGAAACATTTACAGGCTATCAGGAGAACCCTACCGGCGGACAGAATAATCCGACCGCTTCATCCGGATCGTCTATAAATTTCAACGGAACCGGTACCCGTGGAGCGACGTTCCAGATCAATGGAGTGAACAACGACGATTCTTCTGAAAACCAAAATCGCCAAGGTGCTTCACTAGCAACGATCAAAGAATTTCAGGTCATAACAAACAACTTTACGGCTGAATTTGGCCGCGGCTATGGTGCTGTCGTCCTTGTTCAAACCCTATCGGGTACCAATAGCATCAAGGGCAGTGCCTACTGGTTTCACAACGATCAGGCGTTAAATGCGAAGTCCTTTTTCTCTCACGGTGCCAAGCCGGTGTTTCGCAGAAATCAATTTGGCGGTGTCGGCGGATTTCCGATCTTTCGGGATAAATTCTTCGCGTTTTTAAGCGTCGACGAAGTTCGCCATTCTGGTGCTAACCTCTATCAACGTGACTTGCCGACGGCTTTTGAACGAAACCCAGCCAATTGGTTCGCATTGGCTCCGGCAAACGATACCCCGTCCAATCGGGCCTTCATTCAGAATATAATGGACCGGTTCGACGGACTTACTCCAAACGATCCGGCGAATCGTTCGCGCCGAACCTTTGTCGGTGTTCAGCCATTCAACTTTCCCGCGAATGACTACTCCGTACGCTTGGACTGGAATGCGACCCAAAAGGATACTCTATGGGCAAGGTGGCAGTACACCCGACAGATATTTGCGGCGGCTGACATTATTCCTGGGGAAAGAGCTGACCAAAACAATAAGCAACAAAATTACGGTCTCACGTGGACCCATATTTTCAACAACAATATTGTTGGTGAGTTCAGATATGGGCTTGGCCTCCGCAACACGCTGGTCAATATTACTGCGGGAAATGATACTCCAATCGTTCGGTTCACAAACCCGGATCCGGTAGTTAGCGGCACGATCATTGGAAATGCGGGAAGCTTTCCGATCCAAAGGTATCAAACAGACAATCAGTTTGTTTATAACTTGTCCTGGATCATCGGCGGCAATCACTTCGTAAAACTAGGTACAGATATTCGCCATCAAAAACTTGATGACCTTGCGGATAGCAATTCGCGTGGTTCCTGGAACTTTACCGGCGTCTGCAATGGATCTACTCAGTTTCGCGATCCGAATGCGAACAACAACTTATCTGGATGGCTGCAGCTGATCAATGGATGTGTGACGACATTTACGAAAGGTTATGGGCCATTCTTTCTTCGCAACCGGATCGGCGAAAGCAATTTTTACGCCGAGGACAATTGGAAGGTCGCCCGAAATCTGACGCTCAACCTCGGCGTTCGTTACGAGTATGTGCAAGCTCCAAAAGAAGTTGATGACCTCCTCGAATACACCTTCAAGGCTGACACCAACAATTGGGAGCCTCGGCTTGGTTTTGCCTGGAGTCCGGACTTTAAGGGAGGATTCTTAAATTCATTGTTTGGCGACCTAGGGAACAGTTCGATCAGGGCCGGTTATGGGATCTATCATGGCCGCCTGTTTCAATCGATATTCTCTCAGAATGGCGCAACGGTTCGGTTCAACCCGCCAAATGCATTCACATATACCCGTACGGGCGCCGCTACTTCGGACTATAATCCGTTCAATCTGGCAGATCCGACGAATGGATTCACATTTACGCCCGGTGTCGCACCAACGGCCCGCGCGGCTTTGACTATAATCGATCCAGCTTTGGAAATGCCCTACACCCAGCAGTGGAACGTGACCTTTGAACGTCAGCTGCCATGGGCTTCTGCCTTAAGGTTGAGTTATACCGGAAACCGCGGCATCGGACTCTTGAAATATACGATGCAGAATCTGCCCCAGCACACCGGTGGTCCGATAGTGGTTGCGAACCACCCATTCAATGGTGCTTTGGCGGGACAAACATTAACGCCGGCTGCAGACCTGTTTTGTGCTGGTACCACTGTGGCTAATGCGCTTTGCCCGGTCACGCCTATCGGTCCATTGGAATATAGCCGTGTCGTACCGCGTACAAACGAACGTCGTCCAAACCCTCTCTACACGACGAATCTCGAGGTGAGTAACGGGGCATGGAGTTACTACAATGCGATGCAGGCGGAGTGGACCAAGCGTTTGACCAATAATCTGAACTTTCAGGCGGCGTACACTTGGAGCAAGGCGATCGATACTACCTCCGAGGCCACCTTCGTCGGAACGGGAGACAGTAACATTCTCGGTCCTGATGCCAAGGCACAGCGCGGGTATTCTCGCTTCCATACGCCGCATCGATTTACCCTGTTTGGAACCTATCGGTCACCATTCTTTGATAAGGACCGCAGCATCCTCGGCCACATACTCGGTGGTTGGGAGGCATCAATGGTCTTCAAGTGGGCCCATGGTACCCCCTTCACTGTCAGCGGTACGGCGCTGGACCTAAATCTTGATGGTTTCTCCGAGAATCGTCCGGTTCTGGTCGATCCTTCGGTATTAGGACGAAGCATTGATAATCCAGCAACCTCTCAGCAGGAACTTCCGCAAAGCGCTTTTAGGTCTCCAACATCCCCGAGTGACTACAACTGCTGTATTCTCGGCCGAAATACTTTCTTTGTGGACGGGATCAAGAACGTCGACTTCGGGTTCACAAAACGTTTCCTCCTTCCATGGGAAGGTCATAGTTTCGTAATTAGGGCGGATATGTTCAACGCATTCAATCACGTCCAATGGGGATTCCCGAACGCGACATATACGAGTACCTCATTGGGAACGCTTACCGCGTTGGCCTCTCAATACGCGTCTAGAAACGTACAAGTGTCGTTGAAGTATTCTTTTTAGATCATCAATATCGATTACTTGCCCCGCGTTGTTCGATAGAGCAACGCGGGCATTTTATTTGTTAACATCTCAGGGATGGCGAAAGCGACATTTACGAACGTTTTGATCGCGGCTTCGGGTGCGGATGGCTCGTGGGACATTGTTGTTGAGGACGACCGGATAGCTTCGGTAGTTCCGGCGGCGGGTGGCGGCGGCGATGTTAATGATTGCGGCGGGCTGACTGCTTTTCCGGGGTTTATCGATATTCATAACCACGGAGCTGTCGGCGTTGACGTGAATGAAGCGGATGTCGATGGGCTGGTTGCGGTTGGTAAATTTCTTGCGACCCAGGGGGTCACGGCCTGGATGCCGACGCTCGTACCTGATTCGGATGAGGCATATCGACGCGCGATCGACGCAATTGACCGTTTGATCGAGGTCCAAACTGAGATGCCGATCGCGCAGGCCGTAGGCGTCCATTACGAGGGCGTGTTTGCGAACGAGAAGATGTGCGGGGCTTTGCGGCCGGAGTATTTTCGATCATTTCACAACGGTTCCCCTGCAGAGGAAAAACGCGGGATCGCGCAAAGCACGAAGGCACACGAAAAGACACGGAACGGGATCTCGCTGCGTCGATTGAAGAATGGCCTTCATATGACGACGTTCGCCCCAGAGATCGAGGGCGGCATCGAGCTGGCTGGTGAACTTGCCCGGCAAAAATGGATCGCCTCGATCGGCCATACGCGTGCCGATGTTGCCGTGCTCGAGGCCGCGTTTAAGCTCGGAGCACGTCATGTGACCCATTTTTTCAACGCGATGACGGGAATTCACCATCGTGATATCGGCGTCGCCGGGTGGGCGGCAAGCAACCCTGAGGTCACATTCGACATTATCGCCGACGGTATCCACGTCCATCCGCGTATGCTGGAAATGGCGACACGCACTAAAGGCACGGACAAGGTCTTGCTGATCAGCGATTCGGTCGCGCCGACCGGGCTCGGTGACGGCGAGTTCGAGCTTTGGGGCGAAAAGGTGACGGTCGAAAATAAGCGGACACGCAACGAACGCGGCAGCATTGCAGGCTCGGTCATTTCCATGTTCGACGCCTTCAAGGGCATGAGGTCGATCGGATTCTCGGCTGCTGAAGTTGCCCGGATGGCCTCGACAAACCCTGCAAAACTGCTGGGCCTTGAGAGTTCGCACGGTTCTCTCCAGCCCGGAATGCGTGCCGACATCGTGCTCATCGGCCCTGACGGCAGCATCAGATCCGTTTTGATAGGCGGCAGGTTCGTCTCCAATTGGAGCACACGGTAAAAAAGCCCGGAACCTTTTCGATCCCGGGCCTTTCCCTTTGTTTCTGGTCTGATTATTCAGAGTCTGTCGGGCCGGCGAAACCGCCGCGGTTTCCACGCGGTCCGCGTTTCATCCTGCCGTCAAACTCCTTTTCGAGCTCGATCGCCTTTGCCTTTTGATCGTCGGTCAAGATCGCGAAGATCTTGGACTTCGTTCTCTCTCTTTCGACGATCAACTGTGCCGATAACTGGCCCTGTTCGGCCGCGATCGCCGCCACAGTGGCTTCATCGAATGCTCCGTTGGCGGTTGCGGCTTTCATCTTGTCGCGATTCGCCTTCATTGCTTCAAAAACGCCCTTGTTCTTCTCGAAACCGGCTTTGACGATCTCCTTTGCTTGGGCCTTCTGCGCGTCGGTCAGATCAAGCTTTTTGAAGATCATCCCCATTCCCCGATGGCCGAAACCACCATGCTTGCCGCCGTGTCCCGATCTTTGAGCGATAATGACGATCGCTCCTATACTCAAGACCACAACCGCCAAAATTGCTACTATTACCTTTTTCATTTTATTGCTCCATTTTATCGAACCTTTGTCGTGATCGGCTTCGCGTCCGAGTCCACTAATGTTGAAACGCTTTCTTCGGGCATTCGAATGTAGAGGTTTCGTTAACTTCTGTAAATAAATGTAAACACGGTATTTTGCGCTCTTTTTTGACGTAGAATGGTAGGAACTCTATGAGTAAGGTTTTGATAATCGACGACGACGAGGAACTATGTGAGCTGGTCTCAGAGTATCTTGGCGTCGAGGGGTTTGAGACTGCGGTCGTGAATGACGGTGCCAGCGGGCTCGAAGCCGCGAGGTCAGGGAAGTACGACCTCGCGATCCTCGACGTAATGCTGCCCAAAATGAATGGTTTCGAGGTGCTGAAGAATCTTCGGACGGATTCGTCGCTGCCCGTTCTGATGCTGACCGCCCGCGGCGACGATATGGAGCGCATAGTCGGCCTCGAGACCGGTGCCGACGACTATCTCCCAAAACCTTTCAATCCGCGGGAGCTTGTGGCGCGTCTTAGGGCAATAATGCGGCGGGTTGCCGGCGATGGCGGCGACGCAGCAAGCGAGAAGATCGTGGTCGACGACATCGAATTGTCGGAGGCTTCGCGATCGGCAAAGCTCAACGGCGAAGAGATCGTTCTGACATCGGTCGAGTTCGACCTACTCAAGCATCTGCTTCTTGAGGCCGGAAAGATCATCAAAAAAGAGGATCTCAGTATTCGCGTGCTTGACCGCGAATTATCGCCGTATGACCGCAGCCTCGATATGCATATTTCAAATCTCCGGAAAAAGCTGGGCCACCGGGACGACGGCAGCGAGAGGATCAAGACGGTCCGATCGGTCGGATATATTTACACGCTAGTATGAATCTTTTTGTAAAGATCTTTCTTTGGTTCCTGGCTGCGCTTGCATTGATGGTGGGCGTCGTCGTCTTTCTTAACTGGACGGTGCAGACCGAGCCGGTCGTTAGCCGCTGGCGTGTGTCCGTCCGCAATCAAACGACGATCTATGCCGAGACAGCGGCGCAGATCTATGCGGCAGAGGGAGAAGCAGGACTCAGCAAGTTTCTGGATAGGATCAGGAAGCCGGAGAGCATCGGCGAGGTCGATCTGATCGGCGAGAATGGCCGTGTGTGGATGTCGGAGGGCGTAAATGCGGAAAGCTATCGCGATCTCGTCAAAACGGCATTGGAGAGCGATACGGTCGAGATCGAGAATAATCCCGAGATCGCAACGGCGGTCTCCGCACGAAAGTTGTCGCTGCCGAACGGTGAGAGATATGTTCTGATCGTCCGCTGGGAACGCCCCCGCTTTACTCCCTTTTTCGGAGAGACGCCGCTTCGTTATCTCAGATATGCCGGCCTCTTGTTCGCCGCGCTGGTCCTGTGCTGGCTGTTAGCCAAATACCTTTCGTCGCCGATCGATAAACTCAGGCGTGCGACCCGCAAGCTTGCGGATGGCGACCTTTCCACACGTGTAACACCGCAGATGGGCTGGCGGCGGGACGAACTAGCATCGCTCGCAAAAGACTTTGATGTGATGGCCGAGCGGATCGAGACGCTCGTCACCTCTCAGCAGCGGCTTTCGCGCGACGTGTCGCACGAGCTGCGGTCGCCGCTCGCCCGAATGAACGTTGCCCTGGAGATCGCCAAGCAAAGGTCGAACGGAGAGGCATCGCCGCTCATCCAGAGGATCGAGAACGAATCACATCGCCTGAACGAGATGATCTCACGCCTTTTGACGCTTTCGAAACTCGAAACCGGAGCGAACGATTTTGACCGACGAGAACTCAACCTCGCTACGCTGGTCGATCAGGTCGCGTCGGATGCCGATTTTGAAGCGAATGCAAAAGGCCGGTCGGTCAAGGTGTTGAGATTGGACGAATGCAGGGTCTTCGGAAGCGAAAGCCTCATCCGAAGCGCGGTCGAGAATGTTTTGCGGAACGCCGTCCGGTACACAAAGGAGGCGACCTCGATCGAGGTGTCGCTCGAACGCAAGGGCGAAGATGCGACGATTCGCGTCGCGGATCACGGAGAGGGCGTTCCGGAGCAGGAGTTGGAGAATCTATTCAAGCCTTTTTATCGGGTCGGCGAGGCTCGGGACCGCGGTTCGGGCGGCACCGGCCTCGGGCTTGCGATCGCCGAGCAGGCGATCCTCGCCCACAAGGGAACCATAACCGCCCGCAATGAGGGCGATGGCCTCGCCGTAGAGATCGTCCTTCCGTGCCATTCGCCCAACGGCAACCGACGGGATAACTAAATGTTCACCCGCGGCGGGCGGCAGCGAAGGACCTGATCGCAAGCACTACGAAAATAAGACACACCAGAGCCATAGCTGCCTGCGACAGCACTGCCGGAGATGCCGACAATTCGCTCAATTTTGAGATCAGGCGTCCGGCGGTGGCAATGAAGCCGAGCAGGGCCACGACCACGGCGGCGTGCATAAGATGTTTTCGAAGGCCTTCGCTCGCACGGGCGGCTAGTCCTAGAGCGGCTATCACAACGCCGAAAAACGCCGGGATCAGGGCCGTGATGCTTGCCCGGTCCGACGAAACCCCGATAACGTAACCGACCACGCCGATCGCGATCAGTATGATTCCGCTAACAATAGCTGCAGCTGGCATATCCTAACTCTAACAGACTTCGACTCCATGCCCGAAGCCGGTGCCTATTGCTATTGCCTTTTTGATCAGATCGATATATTTATCGACGACCATACCGCAGAAAAAGGCCGGCCCGGGAGCCAGCCTCATTTATGCCTTGTTGGGAGTCCTAGTCTGCCTGAAACTCCAGATCACTTACATCTTCATTTACTACGACGAGTTCCGAATCGGGTGTGAACGTATACCGCTTTGCCGAGACCGATACGGCATATGATCCGCCGACCGGGAGCTTAGTGAACGCAAATCGTCCGAATGAATTCGTGAGTGTCGTCGCCATTCGGCCATCGGGATAGGTCAGGCGAACGACAACGCCGGGTAGGCCGACGCCTTTCTGCTTCAGGACCCGACCCGAGATCGAAGCCGTCGAATTAGAAGGTGAGGCAAAGCTCGCCGTTGCAAACCCGATATTTTCGTCGTTACCAAAGTTGAAGGCACCCGAATACCCTTCATAGTGAAAGTACCAGCGGCTTGTCGCGGGATCGACCGTGAACGAGCACATATCGGAGATACCCGTAGGAAAATCGGCAAGGGTCGTGATCGTGCCGTTGCCAACGTCGTAGCGTTTGATGGAACCCTGTCCGAATCCGTTCAACCCAAAGAAATTAGGCGAGGCGGCGTAAGCCAACCGGATCGTACCATTGGCATATTCGGCAACGCCCCACGTAGCCCAGTTCTCACAGCCGCACCGGTCCGTATCCAGGCCCGAGTCAGCATACAAGTTGATGAACCCAAGGCTCGTCACCGTTCCCGACGGCAGGTCGATATTATATCCCTGCATCGTGTTGCCATCGGTGAGCACGATCCGGTCCCATCCGGAGTATATACCGGCTGATGTGATTCCCGAGTTGATGTTGATCGGCATCGAAAGCAGGATCTCGGCACCGGTCGGAGCGCCCGTATCTGGGTCCAACGCTATGAGACGCGAAACCTCACCGCCACCGGCCGCGATCGGCCCGAAAAGAGAACCAAGCGAGTAGACCTGTCTCGTTTTGAGATTGCTTGCGAGTGCGTCGTATTGGGCACTTGGGGAGAGCAGCCCGGTATTTGACAGGTTCGAAACATCGAACCTTCCGGTGGCAGAGTCACCCGTATAAAAAAGATTGGTGTCGGAGAGAGCGATGCCTCCGCGATCGTCACCCGTGACCGAAACATGTTCGATGATGCTCGAGTTATCGGCTGTCAGCGACGAGATCTGGAATGTTTGCTGGGCTGCGGCCGCCGAGAGGCAGATCGCAACGGTCGCAAGCGCGCCGAGCGCACCTCGAAGGAAACTGCGGGTGTGGAAGTAGATTGTATTCATCGTGGTTAAGTCTGTACGAAGATCGTCGTGCGGCGGATAGATTTCAAGGTGCGCCCGCGAGTACTACTTCAAACGCTATGCCAGAAGTGGAGAGGTATGGAATTGCGATTCTTCTGAGTGTTTTTGCGTCTTCCCTGGTTTATGTGGGGAAAAATGGGGCGGCCCGTGAGAGTGGAAACCCAGATGCCATTGGAGAAATGGTACAGGTCTAGACCTTCTCGGTACCCTCTCTCGATTCGCGGATCATATCTGCGATGGTGTCTTTAAGATGGTCGATCACTATCTGGTAGCGCTTCTCGGGTGAGAGCGACCCGTCGCCGGGCCTTAGCACGTCGGCAGAGTAGATCGGGTCGCCGAACCGTATCTTCACCTTTGCCGACCGTATCTTTAACGACCGTCTCGCCCAGACCTTATGCAGTCCGTCTAGAGCCACGGGTACTATCGGAAGATCGAGTTCGGTCGCCAATATCGCTGCGCCCTTCTTGAATTCATGCAGGTTGCCGTCAAAGGCACGCTCGCCCTCGGGGTAAATGTTCAGGATCATTCCGTGGCGCAGCCCGATCGCCCCGGCCTTCATCGCACGAAGCAGCTGGGTATCCTGATCGATCGGCACGACGCGAAGCAGCTTTCCAACGGTCGCCATTATTCTTCCTTCAAAGAACATCTTCGCTCCGACATGAAACGTGCGTCGGAAGATGGCGAAAGGATAGTTAGAGCAGACAACGAACGGATCGAGAAAGCTCTGATGGTTGGGTGCTATGATGAACGGCGGCTTTAGCGATGTAAGTTTCTCGACCCCGCGGACCTCCAGCCTCATAAAGAGCCTGCAGAACAAATTGAAGCAGCGATATACCAAATATGCGAATGCGACGAACCACGTTTTCTCATTCAGCACCGGTCGAACCTCGGCGAGGTCGTCGCCCGCGTCGTTATTGAGGATCGTCGCCCAGTTCAACCCACTCGCAAGCTCGGTGTCGCTGCGGGCCGCTTGCACTCCGGCTGGCGTTTTTGAAACGAGGTCGATGATATTTCCGACGGTAAGCGCGGCTGCGACCTCCTCCGCCGTAAAGTCGCTTTCAAAGGTATGTTCCAGGCTTGCAAAGACCTCGGCCCGGGCGAGTGAATCGAGCCCGAGGTCTATCTCGAGATTCATATCCGGATGGATCGATTCGGCGTGCTCTGTGTGAGCCCGGATGGCATTGACGACCGGCCGGGCAATATTCGAACCTACCAGCGCCAATTGCTCATCCGAAGCCAGCCACTTCTTTTTTTCGGGTGTGCCGTTGGCGGACATACCGCGTTCGAACTCCTTTCTCAGCTCGAATCGCTTGATCTTCCTCGTAGCGGTTCGCGGAAGCGGCTCCGTGCGAACGAAGTATTCACGAACGCGCTGATATTCGGGCAGCTCGCGGCCGAGATTATCCAGAGCGTAGCGGACGGCCTCGCGTGAGTTTGGCAGCTTTGCATGTTTCAAATACTCAAAATCTGGCACGACCACGGCAACCAGCTTTTCAGAGCCGGCACGCGCGCTGTCTGTATCCGCAACACCGATCACCGCCAATTCCTCGACCTCTGGAGCCTTTAAATAATGCACCTCGAGATCCTCGGGGTGCACATTCTTTCCTGACGGCAGGACGATGACATCCTTGGCACGGCCGCCGATATAAAGGTGGCCGTCGCGGTCGAGCTTTCCGAGATCGCCAGACCTGAACCAGCCGTCGTCGGTGAATGCCTCGGCGGTCGCCTCCGGATTCTTATAGTAGCCGTCGAAGACCATTTCCCCCTTGATAAGGACCTCACCGACTCCCTCGGAATCCGGATCGGCGATCTTGATCTCGGCATTGAACATTGGCTTGCCTACCGAGCCGATGCGGTTGTCGTTCTCATAGGTCGCGGTGGCGGCGCCGCTCGTTTCCGTCAGGCCGTATCCCTGAAGGATGGTGAAGCCGAGCCGGTGAAAATCCAGCGCGACCGCCTGATCAAATCTGGAGCCGGCCGAGATCGCTATCCGGAGCCGGCCGCCGAACGATTCGTGCACCTGGCCGAAGAGACGCGGGCCGAGATTTGTCCCGAGCGTATCGCGAAGCACGCCGTTCATCGCCAGCAGAGATCTGAACAACGCACGGACCGCAGCAGGTTTGGCTTCGACAGCATCAAAGATCTTCTTGTGAAAGAGGTACCACAGCCTCGGGACGGTCGTCAGTATCGTCGGGCGAAACTCTTTCATCGCCTTTCCTAGTTCCGTTGGCGAGAGCTCCTTCAAATAGCCCACCTCGCAGCCATAGGTCGTAGCCACCCACAGATTCACTATCTGGAGATATGCGTGAAAGAGCGGCAAAAGGCTGAGGATCTTTTCCTTGTCGGTCAGCTTCAGGACCTCGTTGATACCGTCCAGCTCCGCGACGATATTCCCGTGCGTGAGCGGAACACCCTTAGGCGTGCCGGTCGTGCCGCTCGTATAGATGAGCAGGGCGATGTCATCGCCAGACGGAAAGGCGTGCCGTTCGATGTGATCTGCCGGAACCTCGGCGGCCGCCCAATCCTTGAAGCTATGAAATCTGCCGGATGGGATCGTCGAAGTGGCTTCAGCCTCGTTTGCCGATGTATCCCACACAACGGCCGAGATGTGACGCCCAAGCCTTTCTTTGATCTGCTCGAACTTCTCAGCGAACTCCGCCCCGATGAACGCGATCTTTGCCGCCGAATTCTCGATGAAATTGGTGATCGTTTCGATCTCGCCGTGCGGATCGAGCGGGACGCATACGGCACCCTGATACAGGCTTGCAAGGTAGGCAATCGCCCAGTTGGGGTGATTTTCGCCGATCAATGCAACACGATCACCAATCTCGATATTCTCCATTCCCAGCCGGAATGCGACCGAACGTACCCGGGAAAGCGTTTCGCCAAAGGTGTAAATGTGCGAATCGTCGCCGACGATGCGCATCGCTATCTTCTCTTGTCGCGATTCGAAGGAATCGACGACCCGTTTGCAAAATGAATCGGACAACATTTCCTACCGTTTATTCCGGGATCAGTTTTCTGGCCAGATCGCGAGCCTGAACGCGTATCTCCGGTATCGCGGTCGATTCCCAAAGGACGCCTTTCAGTGCAGTTCCCAAAGTGTACAACAATTCGCTCGGCTGTCCATCTGCACCTTTGAGGTGGCCGTCAGGCGTTCCGTCGAGGCCAAAGCGAAGTTCGTCGCAACGGATATAACCGGAGTTCATCAAGTTGCGGACGAGCGGGGAATCGAGCTGGTCGAAACGGCTCTCGGAGCCTATACAGTTGATGACAACATCGGCGTGGACATATTGGTCGAGTCCGACGGTCGAATATCGCACGTCGAAGCCGATCCCCGCTTCCCATGTGATCTTCTTAAGCCGGCCTTTAAGGATCTGGAGCTGTCCCGTTCCCCGAAGTTCATCGATGACCAGTGCGGCCTCCGGAGCCATTCGATGACGGGCGGCGTTCCAGTAACGGCTCAAATGCTGCATGAAATATCTCTTTTCAGCAAGCGGCAGATCGAGCCAGATCTGCTGCGTGACTGGACGGAGACTGTCTATAACTGCACGCCAATCGCTGCCGTTTTCATCTGCCTTTTTCGAATGCGCCCGAACCGTTCTAAGAATATCGGTTACTCGCGTCATGCCCTTTATCTCGTCGTAAAACGGCGGATAGGTGAAGCCGAGCTTGTGAACTGCCGGAAGTTGACCTCGCGTCGAGATGGCATTGACCACGCCGCGATGCCCGAGCTTGTTGAGCTGAAGAGTTACATCGACCATCGAAAGGCCTGTGCCGATGATCAGGACGGCACTATCTTTGTTGATCGAAGGGAAGACATCAGTGTCCCACGGGTCCTGGAAATACATCGGCGAGGAGACGAAAGAGCGATCCGGCACGGACGGATGCGGCGGCAGAAAGTTGCCGAAGGCAAGCACGGCCTTCTCTGAATAAAGATGATCGCCGGACACGAGATGGACGCTTACCTTTTGGTCGTGCATGTCGATGTCGACAGCTTCGTCGTCGAAGATGTTCAGCTCGACGTTGTCGGAACTGCCCTTGCTAGCCTCGTCAAGCTGCACACGCAGGTATTCGCCGAATATCCGACGCGGAACAAATGCCGTGGCCGAGTAGGTCATCCCATTCTCGCTCAGCCAGCGATGAAAGTGTTCGACATCGTCCGCGTAGGCTCCCATCTTCGCCGCAGGGACATTCAGCAGATGAACATCCTCCTCGGTCGAGAACGCGACTCCGCGGCCGATGTGCGGACGCTTTTCGACAAGATTGATCTCAAGCCGCTTTTCGCCTTTGTACTTGAGCAGATTGAGGGCCAACAGTGTACCGCTCGCCCCGCCGCCTATGATGGTAATTCTATTCATAATTTAATAAGCGATCTTGCCCGCTGTTTCCGACGAGAGTGGATAGTTCGGCAGGACTCGAAACCTGACCAGACCGGCGGTTACTACTTGCCCTGGTTCAAGCGGAAAGGCCATAGTTTCAGTCTTTGGACGGGTCACGATGATCGGCGCTTTGTCAGCTAGGTCGAGTCTGACGATCACTCTTTCGAACGCTCCGACGAAATTTACTTCTTCGATCGTGCCGGAAGCCAGCTCCTGATAATCCTGAGTAAGATTTTCAGGCTTACGAAGAAAAACGTCTTCGGGACGAAACACGATCTTGACCGACTGCCCGCTGCGAAACTCGCTCGCTTCTTCCTGCGCGCGGATGTACCGATTTCCGATGGCGATCTTGTCTTCGGTTACAACCCCGAGAAGAAGATTCGCCGCACCGAGGAATGTGGCTACATATTCGGTCTCGGGCTTGTTGTAAACCTCAAACGGCGTGGCTATCTGTTCGAGCCTGCCTCCGTTCAAAACCCCTATGCGGTCGCCGAGTTCTAAAGCCTCCTCCTGGTCATGCGTGATAAAAATGGACGGCACGCTGATCTCCTTCAAGAGCGCTCGAATCTCACGCCGGAGGGATGTCCGGATCTGAGCATCGAGCGCTCCGAACGGCTCGTCAAAAAGCAAAACTTCCGGGTTGTAGGCGAGAGCGCGAGCAATGGCGACTCTCTGCTGTTGACCGCCCGAAAGTTGTGAAGCGTATTTGCGTCTGTGGTCCTCGAGGTGAACAAGTTTGAGCAATTCATCAATTTTCTCGCGGATCTCTTTCTTCGGCTTCCGTCGCAGCCGCAGGCCATAGCCAATGTTCTTCTCGACCGTCATTTTTGGAAAAAGAGCGTAGTTCTGAAAGATCACGCCAGTTCCTCTTTCCCTTGCCGGGAGATCAGTGACGTCCTTTGAGTGAAAAACTATGTTTCCGGTATTCGGCGTTTCCAGACCGGCGACGATACGCAGGATCGTTGTTTTACCACTACCCGATGCGCCGAGCAGGACAACGATCTCGCCTTGGGCAACGTCGAAGCTAACGTCCTTCAGAACCTCAACGTCCCCGAACCTTTTGCTGATATTCCGCACGCTTACTGCGGACTGTTTGCTCTCGGTAATATTATTCATTTGACCCGTCACTCGGCTTCCAGCCAATCACGCGCGAAAAACAAGATACTGAAGATCACGAAAGAAAAGACGGCAAGCACGATCGCAACGGCGTTAGCGGCTTCGACCTGTCCTTCATTGAACTTCGCGAAAATATATAGCGGTGCGGTCTGGGTTCTTCCGGCGAGGTTACCCGATACAAGAATGGTCGAGCCGAATTCACCGACCGAACGAGCGAAAGTCAAAAGTGCCCCGCCGACAATTGCGCCTCTCAATGACGGCAGTGTGATGTGCCAGAAAGTCTGCCATCGCGAAGCGCCCATCGTCGCTGAGGCTTCCTCCAGTGAGTGGCTCAACGTCTCCAGTACGGGCATAATGACACCGAACGCAAGTGGAAAAGTGACGAAAATGTTTGCCAAAATGATCGCATACGGCGTGAACATTATCTGCGTATCGGGCGACAGGTATTGTCCCAAAAGCCCGTAAGGCCCCCACAGCAGGAGAAGAGCGAACCCGGCGACCGCCGTCGGGATCGCTGTTGGGATCGAGATCATGACGATGATCGCGTTGCGTCCCCAAAAACTGTATTTCGCGAGAACGTAGGCCGCGAACAAACCAAAGAAGATGTTGAAAGCGGTCGCCCAAAAACTCGTCACGAAGGAGAGCTGCAATGCGAAGATCGCGTCGGGCTGGGTAAGAGCCTCCCAGAAACTCGCAAACCCTTTACTCATTCCAAAGATGAAGATCGACGCGATCGGAAGCAGAATTAGCGGGAGCATCATCAATAGCAGTGCCGTGACGCTCAGAGGCTTTACCACATCAAAGCCGCGTGTATGCCTTACACCTGATAGATTTGCACTCATAAGTTTCTCCGATATGAAGGTGAGGGGCAGATCCTGATCCGCTCGATGACCCGGGTTCTCATTCGGACTCCGACGAGAATGATATTGATCTCAACGCTAGCCGCACGATGGCCCTAGCGTTGAGAATTCTTAACGTGATTCTGAAAAATGCCCTCGATAATCTCAGGATGAGCCTGTTTCCAGCCCCCGAACATTTCGATCGTGAACGGCATCTCGATCTTTGCGAATTCGGGGTTGGCCTCGTTAAATGCTTCGTTCGTCACCGACCGGAAATGGTATTTGACGAATGCCTCTTGTGCCTCGTCACTCCATAGGAAATTTCTGAATGCGTAAACGACGGGCAGATCTTCCTTCGCTACGTTGCGCTCGACGACGACGGCAGGATGCTCGCTGAAAATAGTTGCCTTGGGAACAACGATTTCTACGGGTGCTCCGGCCTCCTTCATAAGTAGCCCTTCGAGCTCGTAGGTGATCAGCGCGTCACCGTAGCCGGTCTCAAACTGGGTGCGCGCTTCGCGTGCCGAACCGGGCGTTGAGATGACATTCCGCCAAATTGATCTCAGCATTTCCAGAGCTCGCTCGGGGTCTTTCTGTCCTGTTTCGGCTTCGCTCTTCTTCAATTCCGAACCGTAGATCGAGAGGATCGACCACTGAGCCCCGCCGGAACTGACCGGGTCAGGGTGAATGACCTTGATGCCGGCGTTCGCGAGATCTGGAAAATCCCGGATGCCCTTCGGATTGCCCTTCCGGACCAGAATGATAAAAGGTGTCTTGTTGACGATGCCTTTCTGCGGCGTCACATACCAGTCTTGCGGCGCGTGTCCGGCGGCTATAAGGCGATCGACATCTCGCTCGATGGAAAGGATCGCGATGTCCGCGGGTGCTCCCTGCAAGATCTGATTGGTGACGGTCTCGGAACCGGCGAAGGACGAATTGAAACTCACATCGACTCCGTGCTCCGCTTTCCATTTCGCGGCGAATTTCGGGTAGATCTCTTTTTCAAGAGCCTCTTTCATGATCGAAAATCCGTAGACGGTGATTGTGTGTCCACCGCTGTCTTGCCTGGTTGAGCCGGGCAGGCAGCTTCCGGCAACCAGCACCAAGAAACTTAGAATCGCCGGAAGGATCAAATTCTTCTTCATCCCACTTTCCTCCTCCTTAGAGCTTTATCTTCCAGTTGGTCCGAATAATGTGAAGGTCGCCCGGTCGCGTCGTCCCATCGTTCTGCCGCATGTAATAAACGTCCAGACTCAGCTTCCTGTTGATCGAATGGTTGATTCCGACCGTAAATCGATTTCGAGACCAGCGATCCAGACTCCAGTCGTAAAATACCTCGTCTGAAATGATGAGTTTCGTGCCATCAATTACTTTGATAGGCAGTTCGAACTGCAGCCGATTGCGATATCGCGTGGACTTTCGAGGCTCTCGCACGCGGCGTTCAATAAGACTGCGGTTCGAAAGGGCAAACTTCTTGAAAGGAAATTTGTAGGTCGCGGCGAGGTTCAGCCGGTGCTCTATTCGTCGCCTGATGTTCGGCCGCACGGTAGTAGCGATGTTCGTATAACCGGGTTGTATCGAAAGCCTGTCCAGGACCTTGAAGCTAACAGCGACGGCGGCTCGGCGATCGACCAATCTCCGAACACTGTCACCAAAGCGAACGGTGCCCGTTAGAACAAGATCGACCCGATCATGAATAGGCACGGTCAGCGGAACATCGTTCCACGATTGTACGTCGTCGTCGTCAAAGGCCGGCTGTGGGGAAACGGCGGAGACCAGGTAATGCAAACAGAGCAGTAAAACGAGGATCGTGGGAAATGCCTTCACTCCGGGAATTTTCCAAAAATGTCTTTGTTTCATCCGAAGATCGCCTCCTCGATCAAAGTCTTTCATCGAAGAAGTGAATCGGCTTCCGTAGAGACGAAAAGGCCGTGAAGTCCACATTGGTCTTCACAGCCTTCTGGCGGAGAAATTCCGTGTCCTTCTTCGTGTTTGCCTGCGAGGTTAGCTGACGGGCTGGAAGCGAAGAAGTCTTCTTCTGAATTTCAGATTAGCCCCTGTTCCGAACGGTACGGAATCGATTTTGGATCCCCCGCGTCGTTTTCACGACTTCGGCAATTGAGTTTCAGAGATTTTACCGGATAATTAACACGAAAGGCAAGCATCATCTGGCTGTGGGAACGCGTACGCGCATGGCTCGCGGGACGACCTCGTAAACCGCCGGCAGTTTTCCGAGCAATTCGCCATCCACTTCGATGTGAACTTCGTCGCCGTCGTTGAGCGGGCTGGCTTCGATTCGTTTCGCGAGCGTATCGGCGACCTCGGGCAGGTCGAGATGTGTCCCGCGATAGAGCGTGTAGGCGTTGAGGATGATCTTTGCCGTATTGATATCGCCGATGTTGATCACATCGAGAAAGCCATCGTTGATCAATGCATCCGGGGCGATCATCATACCGCCGCCGAAGTACCGGGCATTTGCGACACAAAAATTAACGGTGGAAAGCGGCCGCTCTTCCTTGTCATCTATCCTCACACGAACGTTCGTTGTTCCTATCCCCACGACTTCCTGTAGCGTCGATAGGGCAAAACTCGCGCGGCCGCGGATCGTATCGAGCGGCAGCCAATTTAGCGATCTCGAGCCTTTGACCCGTTCGATGATCGCTGCGGCGAGGCCGAAAGAAGAGACATTCAGAAAGTAACGCGATGAGCTGCCGCCTTCGAGATCGGTAAAGGTCACCTTTCCGACGTCGATCGGCTTTGAGGCACCTTCGCGCAGGGCTCTTGCCGCTTCGCGGTGCTCGGTCGGCACGCCGAGCGTGCGGCGAAAGTCGCCGCCGGTACCCGAAGGGAAGATCCCCAGTTCGCAATCCGTTTCGGAGCCGATGATGCCATTGGCGATCTCGTTGATCGTCCCGTCGCCACCGCATGCGATGATAAGCTCGCGGCCCTCGAGGGCAGACCGTTTTGCAAGTTCGATCCCGTCGCCCGGGCCTTTTGTGAAGGCGACCTGAAACGGGCCGAAATGCGTGCGAAGGTCGCTCGCGATCGCGGACCAATTCGAACGGGTCGCGCCCGACGCTGATCGGGGATTTACGATAACGAGGGGAAGCATCAGAAGAACATCGACGGATTCTCTTTTACAAAATCTACGACCTGTTTTATCGAGGTCAGCTCGCCGAGTTGGGTGTTGGCGTCTTCGCGGGTGGTAAATCCTTTTCCGTTGTTCATATAGACGGTATTCTCGTTAAAATCTCCCATTTTAGCCTGGCACTTGCTGATCACGATGATGTCCTTTAGGCCGTCTGCGTCAAGGTCCTGAAAGGACACCGCGTCAATCCAGCATCCAAAGTTGATACCGTTGAATTGTGATGGAAAATCGAATACCCTCTTCCCATTCCGATAGATGGCGAACTGAGATTCCATCGGCGGGTCGTCGTACTCCGGGTTTATAGCGGTCACGAAGCACGAATTCCTGAACGGCTCGAAATCGATGGCAAAGGTCTGCTTCTTGTAAACTTCGTAGTCTCCGGTTTCCGTCGCCTGGCAGAGCAGAGTGGCCGAGCGGCCGGCTGTTTCTTCCGGTGCCGCTTCGGGCGTCTGTGCCGGAGCGGCCGTTGCGGCCACACTCGGGGCAGGTGTCGACCGAGAGTTTTTCGCCGTCTCATCCGAACGAAGCGAGCATGACGCAAGCGCCGCGGCCAAAACAAAGCAGAGCGGATAAGTTGAACGGAACATAAAAACTGTAAAACTAGAAACAATTACAGCTTTTTTCCGCGATAGTCAAAGGTTCAATGAAAGGCGGTGTAGGGCAATTCCTTGGGTGCCTTTGCCATGAACGCCTCAATATCCTGGATCGACCGCGGGATCTTGCCGGTCATCCAGAAGACACCGGTCTCGGTCACCAACATATCGTCCTCGATGCGGACGCCGATGTTCTTGTATCTCTCGAATATCGGCTTGACCTTTGCTTTGTAGGCTTTGGCCTCCGGTGTGTCGGGGAGGTTGTCGAGGGCGTCTTCGCGGATGTAGATGCCGGGTTCGTTCGTGAACACCATCCCGGCCTTTAAAGGAGCACCGTATCTGCCTACGTCGTGGACATTCATACCGAGCCAGTGGCCGAGGCCGTGGATGAACCAATAGCCGACCTCCCGTGACCGCGGCTGCAGGGCCTCTTCGGGCGTAGTCGGCTGTTTGTAGTCGGTCACCAGACCTAATTTAGAGAGGCCTTCGGCTATCGTATTCCGCGCTATCACGTTCAACTGCTGGAATGTGATGCCGGGCTTGGTCGCCTTGGCGACGGCTTCCTGGGCGTCATATACGATCTGGTAGATCTCTGCCTGTTCTTTTGTGAACTTGCCGTTCACCGGGAAGGTGCGTGTCACGTCCGCCGTGTAGTGTTCGTACTCGGCCCCGACGTCCATCAAAAGGAGCTGTCCCTTTACGACCGGGCTCTGCGATTCCACATAGTGTAGGGTCGTGGCATTTGCCCCGCAGCCGACGATCGACGGATATCCCCAAAAATCGGCGTTTCGACGGCGAAAGGTGTACTCGACCTCGGCGTGTACCTGATACTCCCACTCGGCACGTCCGACCATGGCCATCGCCCGCATCTGCGCCTCGGTGGTGATATCGATCGCATGCTGCAGCAGCTTGATCTCGTACGGTGATTTGATATGCCTGAGATCGGCAAAAATCGGCTGGGCATTGACGATGCTCGTGTCAAAACCGACCGAGTAGTCGGCCTCCTGCCTGAACTCCCGGGCTCCGTTCTGATCCTGCGGGCTCATCGGCAGCAGAAGATAGACGCTCGCGGGATTGGACATCAGGGTCAGTTTGCCGTCGGTCGAGGTCCAGTCTCGCTTGGTTTTGAGGGCTTCGAGATATTTGTCGCGATCCGAAGCATCGACGATATTCCTGATGCCGGAAAGCCGCGTGACGTCCTCGTGCGAATACATCCGCCCTTCCCACGCCTCCCGGAATGGCACGCGCTTCGGTATGAAGAGCGTCTCAGTGACCTTTTGCCCGTCTTTCGTGATCACAAGGGTAGCTCCCTCCTGTTTGAGGGCCGTCAAATAATAGAGGTTATTCTCTTGCCGAAAGACGTAATCGACGTCGTTGGTGTATAGCTTTGGCTCCGCTGAGAAAAGTATCAGCACACTTTTGTCTGCCATTGCCGCGGCTACAGCGGCCCGGCGGCGGGCAAGCTCGGCGTGTCGCTCCGCTTCGGTAAATTTCGGGGCCGGCGGTGTGATCAGGATCGAGGGCGGATCGGCCATCGGCGCGACGGCGGGTGTGACCGGCGCCGCGGCCAGCATTATCGAAAAGAGCACGAACGAAACAAGTATTCTCATTGTCTGATTACCTCGATCTTAATGTCGCTGTATGTTTGATTCCCAAAGAGGTCCGCTGCATAGACCCGAACGATATGTTCGCCCGCATCGAGCCGGGATGCGTCAAACCACCCTTCGGCATAACCGGCATCGGAGAGGCGGTTCGTGACGATGTAATTAAAGATCGTCTCGCCGGTCGCTCCCGATCTGCTTCCTCTTGAATATACGATCTTGACCGCTTCCGGAGGCGGGTTTCGATCAAATGTCAGGGTCCATTCTATCGCTCCGGCGGCAGAACCATCTGCCCGCAAAAGCTGGTATCCCAGCCGATATACCCCGAGTCGCCGCCGTTCAGGATTGCCGTCCATACGATCGAACGCCGACACAACGATACGCGTTGGGCCCGTGAGTTTGATACGCGGATGCTCGTTTCTGGTTTCAATAATGTTTCCTTCCGCGTCAAAAAACGAAACGCCCTGTATGGTTGGAGGTATGGCGTCGCTCACATTGGGCAGCGAGAGGGAAGCGAGGGCATTCATCTCTCTGCCGGCGGGTCCGGCGATCAGATGGACGTGGTTCATCGCATTAAGGGTGCCGATAGGTTCGCCCGCCCTGAACGTCGCTCCGCGCGGGACGCGAACGTCGTTCAACTTACCGGCGGGGTCTCTGGAAAAAATAAAACGCGGATCGCTAAAGCTTCGATCGTCCTTATCCCGGCCGAGACGGATATGGATGTAACCGATCGTCGGCATGCGTATCAACTCGCGCAAGGTGCCGAAATTGTCCGTCGATAGAGGGTCGAGCACCTTTTCCTCGCGAATGAACCGTGCCGTTTCGCCATAGCCGCCGGCAATGTCGAGCCCGTTGTGAAACCAAACCTGCGAATTCTCGCCCAATATCTCTCCGCGGATCTCGCCCAAAGTGCCCGCGATGTCGCGTTTCGCTTCGGGCGGGTCGTACGGCCAGCGGGCGGGCTGCAATGCCCGAAACTCTTCCGCGGTGTACTCGCGCGGCGAGGTGCCGGTGGCCTCTGCACTGGGTTCCCCGACATCTAATATCCGGACCAGACCGTTGTCGCTGTCGGCCACCAGCAGCCGGCCCTTATCATCGAATGCGAGCCCGGAGGGGCGGTTGAATTGCGCCCTGCGTAGCTCGCCGTCGCGAAAGCCTCGACGCGGCAGCGTGATCGTTTCCACAAAAGGCATCGACCGGCGGCCTACCACGCGGATCGCATTTCCATCGGCAATATAGATAGCCCCGCCCGGCGAAACGGCGATCGCGGTCGGCCGAACAAAGCCTGCCTGCAGGGGAAAACCGTCGCTTCCGGCGCCGTCGCCGTTTCCAGCCAGCGTCCAAACGCGGCCATCCGGCTCGACCACCCTGATCCGTCGATTTCCCGCATCGGCGACGAGAAGACGCTCGCCCCACATCGCAAGGCCGAGAGGCGTATCGAATCGGGCCGCCCGGCCTACCCCATCGGCGAATCCCCTTTCTCCGCCCGCGAGGGTTTCGACCTTCGGGCCGCCGTCGGAACCCACGCGAATGATCCTGATCCGGTCGTTATAGGTATCCGCAACGTAAATCGAAGCGTCAGGCCCGACCGCGACACCCACCGGTCCGTTGAACGCCGGGGCAGCACCGGCCGTCTCGCTAGTATTGTCGACGCGGCCCGTTAGATCGGCCACGGTCCCGCTCGGATCGATAAGCGCGATCGTATTGGAAGCGCTGTCCGCCACGACCAGACCCCCGTCCTTGGTGACGGCCATCCCCGAAGGAGTATTCAACTTTGCGATGGAGGCAACGCTGCCGTCCGGTCTCAGCACGGAGATATCGCCCCGCTGGCCGTCGGAAACAAGGACGTCGCCGCCGCGCACAGCGATCCCAAATGGTTCGCCAAATTGATCGTTGGATGCCCCGAGCGTCCGCACGCTTCTGAAGACGGGCTCAGACGCGGAACCTCCGCACCCGTTGAGCGGGACAAAGAGGAAAACTAACAAGGATAGGGCCGAGAGGCGATAGATCATTGAGAATCGGCTTCTAGCTCAGGGATCTCGATCGTTGCAGAACACTGACTAGGG
Organism: Pyrinomonadaceae bacterium; assembly: GCA_050246275.1. Taxonomy (GTDB): domain Bacteria; phylum Acidobacteriota; class Blastocatellia; order Pyrinomonadales; family Pyrinomonadaceae; genus OLB17. Next base: position 1,191,818 of record JBFWWI010000001.1, on the reverse strand, counting down.
AAGATACCAGTATTCTACGATAGGTTCGAAATTGTCCGAAGGTATCGATCGCTTTCTAGGAAAAATACGAAGGCGGGAGGAAGGGATTCCGTATTCCCTCTCGAATGTCCTCAATAGGCGGGACCCTTTTGCCCGAGCTTTCGCTAATGTTCTTTCGCGGACGACAATGATTCCGCGTGACGAGGGATTATGGATCAAGAACCGGCCGAAGATCTCGAGATCATCTACTTCCGGACAGATCTGATCGCCGATCTCTGTTTCGATCCCCATCATAAAAGGTGAAATGGACGGCAGTATTTGATACGAAGTATCTATTCCGCTTAATTTCGGCTCATCGGCTCCCAGCGGTATTCTCCAAAACTGAAGCTTTAATGCATCCGTAGAATTCAATGTAATTATCTTGAACCTTTGGGTGTCAAAGCCCCGCCATTTAGCGTGATTTTCGATGATAGCCTGACGAAAAGCGATCCTGTGTTTCTTGTCGGGCGGACCAGAAATCGTGATCAAGCCCGAAGACCCTGGATTGTGAGAAAGTTCCGCAAAATACATATCGATTCGACCCAAGGTATCGTCGCACGGTAACTCGCCGTGCTCGTCAACCAAAACCGCTTTCGGCGGTTCCTGGCCGTGCGAACCGACACCGAATAGCAGAAGCAGCATCGCGATCAAATATATTCTGGGCAGGTTTATTTTGTTTTCGTCCGCAACGCGGACGGTACTTAATTAGCCCAGCAATTCATTGCTGGGAAAAGGTTGAAAATATCGTGGAAGTCCCGTAGGGACGAATGAAAATCAATCAAGCACATACCGTTCATCAATTTCGTGTGCGTTCAGAAATGAGACGAATTCCGTTTTGAGGTCCTGCGTCTTGTGATGTTCTGGTTGATTGTTAATGTAGGCAATTACCCGGCTCTTATTCGACACTGAAACGGAAAAAGCCCCGTAGCCTTCCTGCCATTCGAACGTGCGATGTTCGGAAAAGGTGTCGTGTATCCATTTGGACGAACCGCCTTTTATCAATTGCATCGCTTTCGAAATACTGATCGTCCTGGACAGGGATATCAATAGATGCACGTGGACTGCACTACCGACCGCCGCAATTAGTTTCATCTTGTTCTCTCGAGCAATGCGGCCGATGTACTGGAAAAGGCGCGTTTGCAGTTCGGACGAGATGATCGGTCTTCGTTCCTTTGTACTGAAGACGCAATGCATTAGTTGGCTGGTGTATGAATGTGGCATTTGTATCCGTTCATTCGTCCCTACGGGACTGGCTTGGTGTTTTATCCGTTTCCCACCGATAAATCGGTGGGCTATTGACGCGGCGTCCATTTCACGGACGAAATACCCGATTTGCGAATATGTCAATGAATTTACAGTTTCAATTCCGCGATCGTAGCGCCGTTGCCGCCTTGGTCGGAAGATGCAAAGGCGAAGCGTTCGACCAAGTCGTGATTCTTTAAAAAATGATGGACGAAGTTCTTGAGCGCTCCGGTTCCAAAGCCGTGGATGATGCGCACGTGGGGCAACGATGCCATATAAGCTTCGTCGATAAAGCGGTCGAGTTCGTATTCTGCTTCGGCTGTCGTATGGCCGATCAGGTTGAGCTCGGCGCTTGGGTCGAGTGTCTCGCGCCCGAGGTCCAAGGCCGTCTGAGCGACGTTGGCTTTGGACTTCTGACCTTGCACTTTGGGTTCGGCTTTGACGGCCTTCAGATCCGAAAGCTTTTGGCGAAGTCGCATTCCGCCGACTGCCACCTCGGCCGTTTCCTTATCCATCTTTTCGATCGTGCCTATGTTGCCAAATGTGGTGATGACCTGTGAGCCGACCTCAAGCGACTGGACCGCGGGTGTCCCGCCTGCATCGGGTTCGTAAGAAGCCGCGAACGTGCTTTCGCTCTTCGCGCCCATTCCACGCGGGGCCGCGTTCGCTCCAGTCGATGCGGCCGTTCCGGTCTGGACCTTCGCCATCACGGCACGATTCAATTCTGCCTTGCGGGCTGATCGTTCCTTTTCGAGCTTGTTCTTGAGAACTTTGTCTTCAATCGATTCAAGAAATGCCTTTGACTGGCGGTCAAATGATTCGACCGTCTCGGCCAGCGTTCTCTCAAATTGCTTTTGCCGTTCCTTCTCTTTCTTTACGGCCTCGACCTCAAGCCCCGCGTATTTCATCGCGGTCGCTTCGCGTTCTTCTTCGAGGGCGATGCGAAGATCCTCGGCCTGTTTTGTCTCCGTCTGGAGTTTTTGCAGATACGTCTCGGCCTTCTGGGCTGAAATGTCGAGGTTCTGACGGGCGGCATCGATGACCTCATCCTTTATGCCAAACCTACGGGCGATCTCGATGCCCGACGATGCACCGGCGAGCCCGATCAATAATTTGTATGTCGGTTCGAGGGTTTTCTCGTCAAACTCGACCGATGCGTTCACGACATTCGGGTCATTTGCCGCATAGATCTTCAGCCCGCGATAGTGTGTTGAAGCAATCACCTGAGCGCCTTGCTTTCGAAAGTGATTTACGATCGCAACACCTAATGCCGAACCTTCTTCCGGGTCCGTTCCGGTGCCGGCTTCGTCGAGCAGCACAAGCGAGGGCGGCGCACACTCGCAGATCATCCCGGCGATGTTCGACATATGCGACGAGAATGTGGAGAGGTTTGCCGAGAGCGATTGGTGATCGCCGATGTCCGCCAAAACCGATCGGTAAAATGGTATCTTTGCGGACTTAGCCGGCACCGGGAGCCCCGAAATAGCCATTAGGCTCAATAATCCTGCGGTCTTGAGCACTACGGTCTTTCCGCCCGCATTAGCACCCGAGATGATCATTACTGATCGTTGGGCGGTCAACGTGAATGAACTCGGGACTATACCTTGGCTTGAGCCCTTACTAACGTGCGGGCTACCGACACGGGTCACACTCGCTACCGCATCTGTCTCCGCCTGATGTTGCCGAATGTTCTCCTCCAAAAGCGGATGCCGAGCGTCGGTCAGGTCCAAAACACCGCTGTCGGAAATGTCCGGGACGACGCACGAGAATTTTCGAGCGAATTCGACCTTTGCCTTGATGAAGTCGAGATCGGCGACCGCATCGACCGCCGCCTCGACCGCGGGAAGCTGTTCGCGAAGCGACTCGGTCAGCTCAAACAAAATGCGTGCGACCTCGCGCTCCTCTTTGCCCTTCAGGTTTTGGAGTTCGTTGTTCGCCTCGATAGCATCGAGGGGTTCGACGAAAACCGTCGCGCCGCTCGATGAAAATCCATGGGCGACGCCGCCGACCTTGCCGCGAAAGTCAGCTTTGACTGGGATCACAAAGCGGTCGTTGCGCATCGTGACGATCTGATCCTGTATCGCGTCGCCCGCGGAACGCATCACGGATTCGAGCGACTTGGTCAGCCGCGCCCGCTGATTCGATATCTCACGCCGAATCGCCGCAAGTTCCGGCGAAGCAGAATCGTCGATCTCGCCGCCCGGCAGCAGCTTCTTGTTGATCTTTTCGATCGTTCCGAGCAGCGTCGGCGGCACACTCTCGACGATCGACCAGATCACGGGAACGAATTCTTTCTCAGGCTGAACAAGCGATCGGGCGAACAGTGCCTGATTGCATACACGCGTCAACTCAAGCAGGAGGTTTGGCTCAAGCGTCGCATTCTTGATCTTTAGTATCGCGACCGCATCCGCAGGGTCTTCGAGCCCGCTGAAAGACCACGAGACCTGTTTTTCTTCATTCAGCAGGATCGTTTCGGAAACGGCGGCAAGGTCGCGCTCGAGTTCCTGGCGGCTGGATCTTGGGCGCAAGTAAGCGAAGCGGTCAACACCCATCGGTGTCTGCGCATTTTGGCTTACAAGTTCGAGAAGCCTTTCGTATTCAAGTGTCTCCAGCGAGAAACTCATTAAACTGCACGGGAGCGCCGAGGCCTATTCGCCTACGTCCACGCCTTTCCAGAATGCGATGTATCCCTCAATGTTCTTTGCGTCCGGCTTTGTTTCCGGGTAATACCAAGCCGCGTCCCTGTTCGTTTCACCGTCAACGACCACATCGTAATAGCTCGCCGTGCCTTTCCAACCGCAGACCGTGTGCGTCTGGCTGGGTTGAAAATACGCTTTGTTAACGGCCTCGGCAGGGAAATAGTGATTTCCATCGACGACCACAGTTTCATTGCTCTCGGCCAGAACGGCTCCTTTCCAAGTTGCTTTCATAATTGTTTTACCGTCGTCCATTCTTCTACATAAATCTTGCCCGCACGTCAGGCGTCGGCATCATGCACGCATCCTGGCGTCCGAACAAGCGATATCTGTTCCTCGCAAATAGCCTGTAAAGAAGATCGCGGATCGGCTTGGGCACGATCACGAAGACGTAAGCCCACGACCAGATCCCGTCCAGATGTCTTGCTATCCGCAGCGCCGCGGACGAATGAGTGTAAACCCTTTCGTTTTCGATGACGATCACTGAATCAGTCTCGATTTTGTCGATGCCGTGCCTTGTGCTCAGTTCTTCGCCGATCTCAGACTGCAGCGGGGCAAATTTAAAATACCCGGCCTTGTCTCGCGCGATCACGAAGTTAACCGAGGCGTTGCAGAAATTACACACGCCGTCAAAAAGTACGATCGCACCCATGTTTCTAATTCTACCGCAAGAAACGGATAGAATTCAGGAGCCTCAGCGGCTAGACTCAAATTGTGTCGTCAGTGCCGGTTCGCAAGATCGGCGGCGGCGGTGTCGGGAGCGGCTTTCACCGGTGAAGACAGACGCGGCGGGAGTCGGTTTTTCAGCAGATCCTGGGATCTGTTTCGTTTCGACACATCGAAAAAGTCTATATTGAGTGGCGTGTTATGAGTTTGGATACAGAGATCTTTTGGAGAGCGGTAAACACCAACGATTCGAGGTTTGACGGAACGTTCTATCTCGGTGTCAAGACCACCGGCATATACTGCCGCCCTTCGTGCCGCGCACGAAAGCCGAAACGCAAGAACGTAGCCTTTTTCCCAACGATCGAGGCCGCTGAGGCATACGGGCTGCGGGCCTGCTTACGCTGCAAGCCGAGGTCAGTCAAGGGTATCGATCCACAGGTGGCGATGATCTTCAAGGTGTGCGAAATGCTCGATTCCGACGATCTGTTCTCTTTAGAGATGCTTGCCGCTGAGACCGGCCTGAGCCCTTCCCACCTACAGAGAAGCTTCAAAGAGATCATCGGCGTTTCCCCCAAAAAGTACGCAGAGGCAAGACGTATGGAAAAGTTCAAGAGTGAATTGCGGTCGGGCAGCGATGTCACCACGGCCTTATACGACGCCGGGTTTGGTTCGAGCAGCCGGCTATACGAAAAAGCCGGCGAGAGCCTCGGAATGACGCCATCCGCATACAAAAAGGGAGGGCGCGGAATGAAGATCAGCTTTACCATCACCGACTGCGAACTCGGCCGGATACTGGTCGCGCGTACCATAAAAGGGCTGTGCAACGTGGCATTCGCCGACGACGATGAATCGCTCGAGCTGAACTTAAAGAAAGAATATCCGAATGCCGAGATAATAAAGGACGCAACCGTGCTCAAAGGGTTTGTCGATGAGATCCTCACGCACCTCTCGGGTGAGAAGAAACGTCTCGACCTGCCATTGGATATTCAGGCGACGGCGTTTCAGATGCGCGTCTGGGATCTGCTGAGAAAGATCCCTTACGGCGAGACCGTCACCTACAGCCAGATCGCCGAACAATTGGGAGACAGGAACAAGGTTCGGGCGGTCGCCCAGGCATGCGCCAGCAACCGGGTCGCGGTCGTCATCCCGTGTCACAGGGTGATCGGAAAGAACGGCGACCTCAGCGGATATCGGTGGGGTGTCGAAAGAAAAGAAAAGCTGCTCACAGCAGAGGAGAAAAGGAGTTAATACACGATGAATTACAAAGTTGTGCCGATACCCGGCGAGATCGCAGCCGAGGCGAGGAAGTCCTTGGTCTCGCCGCAGTATAAGAGCCTTCGGGCAATCCCGAGCACCGCCGATGGCTACGGCCCGTGCCGAAGCTGTCTGAAGGTTTTTGACCAGGGTAAGGACCGCCGTATCTATCTCACGTACAATTCGTTTGACGGGCGGTCAAGTTTGCCTGACCCGGGCCCGATCTTCATCCACGAGAATGAATGTGAGCCTTTCGATAGCGACCGATTTCCGACGGATCTGCTCGGGCTCCCGATCTACCTTGAGGCATTCGGCGATGACAGCAGGCTTGTCGAACGGGTCCGGATGGATGCTCCGGCCATCGATTCACAGATCTCCCGGATGTTCTCGTCGAATGACGTCAAGTTCATAAACCTCAGAAACGCCGAAGCCGGGTGCTTTATCGCCCGGGTCGAGCGAACCTAGATACCCTTCTTCATTTCGTAATTTTTTGTAAAGGTTTCAGATCGCAGGGCGTATCGCTTTTGCATTCTGAAACTTTTCATTTATCCTCTCCGTAACACGGTTCCAAGTAGTTCCAGTTCTCAACCTAAATTCATTTATATGAAATTGAAGCTCGTTTTGTACGCTATTGCGGCAACACTTATGTTCGCCGCCGTGTCGGTGTCGGGACAATCGTATGCGATCTCGAAAGTTCGGATCGTGACTGTGTCGGGAGCCACGATCGAAAACGGCACCGTTGTTATTCGCAACGGATTGATCGAATCCGTCGGAGCCGATGCTCGCATACCGGCGGATGCACAGGTTTTTGACGGAAGCGGCCTTACCGTTTATCCGGGTTTCATCGATGCCATGACCAACCTGGGTATCGCCGCTCCGTCACGGCCGGCGGCCGGTGGTCCGGGAGGCGGTGCTGCCGCCGCAGCCGCTGCTGCAGCCCAGGCGCAGCCGTCGAACTCGAACTACCCGGCCGGGTTTCGCCCCGAATACACGTCGCTCGATGATATTCGTGTGGCCGACAGTCAGTTCGAAGCCGTAAGGAATGCAGGGTTTACCACGGCTCTATCGACCGGACGCGAGAGGATATTCAACGGACAATCGGTGCTTATAAACCTTGCCGGCGAATCCGTTTCCGAGATCACGGTCAAGGCCCCTGTGGCGATGCATATCAGCTTTAGTACGATCCCGGGTTCCTATCCCGGATCGCTGCTTGGGACGTTTTCCGCTCTTCGTCAGCTTTTTAACGATGCGCGTCGCCATGATCAGCTTTTGAAAATGTATGCTGAAAATCCGCGCGGTATGAAGCGTCCGGCCGCCGACCGATCGCTTGAGGCAGTGATACCCGTTGTAAATCGGCAGATCCCTGTCGTTTTTGTTGCAAACCGCGAGAATGAGATCGTGAGGGCCCTCGACCTTGCGAAGGAATACAACCTGAAGGCGATCATCGCCGGCGGCCAGGAAGCGGCGAAATTCGTCGACCGGCTAAAGGCCCAGGATGTGCCTGTTTTGTTGTCGATGAACTTTCCTAAGCGGACCGCGGCGGCCGCACCCGACGCCGATCCTGAGCCGATGGACACGCTCAGATTCAGGGTCGAGGCACCTAAGACGGCCGGAAAACTTGCGGCAGCCGGTGTCAAATTTGCATTTCAGGACGGCGGCGCAACAAACATCGGCGATCTTATCGCGAACGCCGCCAAGGCCACGCAGAAGGGACTTTCGAAAGATGCGGCCATCAGGGCGATGACCCTTTCGCCGGCCGAGATCTTTGGGGTAAGCGATCGAATGGGCTCGATCGAAGCCGGAAAGATCGCCAATCTGACGGTCGTTCGCGGCGACATTTTTGGCGAGCAGAAGACGATCACCCACGTTTTCATCGACGGAAAGGTCTTCGAGCCCAAACCCCCTCAGACGCCCGCTGGCCGGGGACCGGGCGGACGCGGTGCGGGAACGAACCCGTCGGCTCTTCCAGCCATTGCGGGGAATTACGCGATCACGATACAGGCGCCAGGCCAGCCGTTGACCGGCACCCTCAATCTTACTCAGCAGGGTTCGCTCCTGACCGGCACAATGGTCACAGAGCTCGGCACGACCACGATCAAGGATGGCCGGGTTACGCAGACGGGCTTTAGCTTTGGCGGAACCGTGGTCTTTGGCGGACAGTCTATCGATTTTACCGTGCAGGCAACGGTCACGGGCGATCGGTTCACCGGAACTGTCGATTCACCACAGGGAGCGATACCGATCAGCGGTACGAGGAATCCTTAACGGCACGGATATTTAAGAACAAGATCTATCACCTATATGAAACGGATCATTTTATTCTCTTTGATAATCACGGTGTGCACGGCCGCCCTTTCTGGGCAGGGCCGCGGCGATGTCCTGATCAAGAATGCGACCGTTATGACGGCGGCCCGTGGAACGCTCGCGGGAACTGACATATTGATACGCGACGGTAAAATATCGCGGATCGGCAAGGGTTTGTCGGCCGGGGCGAATACACGTGTGATCGACGCCACCGGCAAGTTCGTGACGCCGGGCATAATCGACGCGCATTCCCATTCGATGCTCAGCGCGATCAACGAAGGTTCGCTCGCGGTAACCTCGATGACGAAGGTTCGAGAGATGCTCGATCCGACCGACATTTCTATCTACAGGGCTCTCGCCGGCGGCGTCACCAGTGCGTTGCTGCTTCATGGTTCGGCAAACCCGATCGGCGGTCAGAGCGCTACGGTGAAATTCAAATGGGGCCATCCGGTCGAGGACTACCCTATCGCGGACGCCCCGCCGGGAATCAAGTTCGCATTGGGTGAGAATGTTAAGCGCTCCAGTCAGGTGATCACCCAACCGGGCCAGACATTCCGCTATCCGCGGACACGAATGGGTACGATGGAGGTGATCCGTGATGCCTTTCGACGGGCACGCGATTACAAGCAGGCATGGGACGATTACCGGGCCAAGAAAACCCGCGTGCCGCCCCGCGTGGATGAAGAACTGCAGCCTCTGGTCGAGATACTCGAAGGCAAACGGCTGGTCCATTGTCACGGCTACCGGTCGGATGAGCATCTGAACCTGCTTCGGCTGGCGGATGAGTTCGGCTTCAAGGTCGGGACGCTTCAGCATGGGCTTGAGGCCTATAAGATCGCTCCGGAGATCGCGAAGCACGGCGCCGGCGTCTCGATCTTTGTCGATAGCTGGAGCTATAAATTAGAGGCTTACGATGCGATACCCTACAACGCCTACATACTCTGGAAGAATGGCGTTCTGGTCTCGATCAATTCCGATTCGGACGAGCGAATGCGTCGCCTGAATCTCGACGCTGCAAAGACCATGAAGTACGGCGGCGTCCCTGAAGAGGACGCACTAAAGATGATCACGCTGAATCCGGCAAAGCAGCTTGGGATCGATAAGCGCACCGGGTCGATCGAGCAAGGCAAAGACGCGGACATCGTGATCTGGAATACCCATCCGTTCAGCTCATTCTCGCATCCGGAGATCACGATGATCGAGGGCGAGGTCTTCTTTGACCGCACGCTCGACCGCCAACGGCTCGAACAGATCGCAAAGGAACGCGAGGAACTTGAAAAACTGGACGTCAATCGCCCGCCCGGAACCGGGGGCACGCCTCCGCAACGGCCCGCCGAGCGACGGGTCGAAGACCGTGACGATGCAGACCGTGAAGAGATCGGAGGTGGCCAATGAGAGCTTTTATCCTCGATCTTAGCATCGGCAAAATTATGAGAATTGGATCTCTTTGTCTCACGGCCGTCATCCTTTCGGCGGCCCTATTTGGGCAGAGCGACGGCTCGCAGCAGAACCAAACGGGCCGTGCCGGAACCTTCGCGATCGTCGGGGCCAGGATCGTGACCGTTACGGGCCCGGTCATCGAGAACGGCACGATCGTGATCCAGAACGGAAAGATCGCCGCGGTCGGCAGCGGTATTTCCGCACCATCCGGGGCAGAAAGGATCGATGGCAAAGGCCTGACCGTTTACCCCGGAATGATCGATTCGGCTACCGGACTTGGCCTATTGGAGATCGGCCAGGGTGCGAACGCAACCGTTGACATTGCCGAGATCGCCTCGAATAACGCTAACGCCAAGGCATTCCTTGCCGTTAACCCTCATTCATCGCACGTGAACATTACCCGCGTGAATGGCATCACGACGGTCATGTCGGCTCCCCGCGGGGGCGTGATCGCGGGTCAGGGGACGATCATTAACCTGAATGGTTCGACACAGGCGGAAATGGCAATCGAGCCCACGGCCGCCCTTGTGATCAACTTTCCACGGATAACGCAAGGGGGCGGTTTCGGAGGCGGGTTTGGAGGATTCGGAGGCCCGCAGATCGATTTTAACGAAGCGGTCAAACGCAGGGATGCGCAGATCGATGACCTAAAGAAACAGTTCACCGCAGCGGTCAATTATGGAAGGGCGGTGGACGCCTTTGCCAAGGACAAGACCTTGCCGATGCCGGCCACCGATCTAAGTCTCGAATCGATGATCCCGTACGTACGCGGTGAAAAGCCGATAATCTTTTCGGCCGAACGCGAGCGGGACATAAAGGCTGTCATAAAATTTGCCGCCGAGATGAAGGTTAAGGCGATCCTTGTCGGCGGCCAGGAAGCCTGGAAAGCCGCAGATGAACTAAAAAAGAACAACATCCCCGTCATCTTCACCAATATTTACAACCTTCCGGTTCGTGACGATGATCCGTATGACTATCTATTTGCGGGCCCTTCAAAGCTGCAGGCCGCAGGGGTTAAATTTGCGATCTCGACCGGTGATACCGGCGCCGAGAATCGGGATCTTCCATACCATGCCGGCCTGGCGGGCGCTTATGGTCTGCCCAAAGATGAGGCCCTAAAGGCGGTGACGATATATCCGGCTGAGATCTTGGGAGTAGCGGATAAGATCGGGTCTCTCGAGGTCGGAAAGGTCGCAAATGTTGTCGTCACCGACGGCGATCTTCTTGATCCTCGTACGAATGTCAAACACCTTTTCATCAATGGAAGGGCCATTCCGCTTACGAGCAGGCACACCGAGTTGTTCGATAGCTTCAAGGACCGTAAATAGCTCGGACGCTACCGAGAATATGGGCTGCCCTTACTGGCGGCCTTTTCTTTTGGGTCATATATTGCGTCTGAAAGTATTCCGGGACTACAATTGCCGCTGACAAAGGAGGCCAATGATGCCCGGACTAACTCAAAATCAGATCGACGTTCTCATGAGAGAAGGGTCTTTTCGCGGATTGTTGATGATGCTCGAGCGGGGCGAGATCAGCGAAAGCGGAGTAAGCGCGGCCCTGACCGGAATTTTCAGATCCCTTTTGGGCGAGATCGGCGAAGCCAAAAAGGAGATCGTCCACATCCAGAATGCCCTCGCGGTAATGGAGGGCATCTGCAGGAGCGCGATGCACGACCGGCATGGTAAGGCCAACGGGCTCAATACCTCAAGATTTACCGAAAATTTGATCACGCTGGACGCATGGGTCGTCAGCCTCGTTGAGACGGATCTGACGATGACCGGGATGTTAAATCCCGGCCACACCAGAAAAAAGATCGCCGAACTGGCCTCGGCAATGAATAACCTGATGGATAAGCGGGCGGCGATGAAGCACCCGGTTTTTGACGATCCCAACCTATTTCGCGGATACGTCGACCGTTAATTCTTTTGCGGGATATCTTTGCCTTCTTCAAAAAACTCGAGCGAGGCGGAGTTGAGGCAATAACGCTGGCCGGTCGGCGGCGGGCCGTCCGGAAAGACGTGGCCCTGATGGCCGCCGCACCGGGCGCACCGGATCTCGATGCGCCGCATTCCATAGCTATTGTCCTCGATATTGACCAGATGGCCTTTGTCGAACGGTGCGTAGAACGAAGGCCACCCGGTTCCCGAGTTGAACTTGTGCTTTGACGTGAAAAGCGGCAGCCCGCAAAGGCGGCACGCATACGTCCCGTCAAGTTTGTTGTCCAGCAAAGTCCCGCAAAAGGGAGCTTCCGTGCCGTGATCTAGCAGGACCCGATATTCTTCTTCGTTCAGACCCCGGGCCAGCCGTTCGACGGTCTCTTTGTCCAGCGGCGTTATATCATAGCCCGATTCCGAAAGCCTTTCTGATACAGTCTCCATTTCTAGAGTATAACCCACCGCCGGCCGGTTTTATTTCAACCCCCTGATCAAAACGGCGTCATGTTTCCATTTTCCTTTCACTGCCCCAAAGGACTTTCCGTCGGGGGCTAAGGCGAATGTCGCGATCTCAGCTTTTTCACCCGGACTGAGGTCGGCTATAGATCTTGCGGGACCACCGCCGGGATCCTGGAACCAAAGTCTTCCGTTTTCCCACCTGTCGTCTGCAAGCACGTAGGCAATATTCCTGCCGTCGGCTGCCCACGCCAGATGGGCGAGATGTGCGGTCGTGTCGGGGATCACGAGTTTACTAATAGTTCGTTTGCTTTCCAGAGATATGATCCTAAGCTCGGTCGATCCGTTGATTCTGTCGGAAACGGCGGCACGCAGAGTATCCGGCGAAATGGCGATGCTCTTTCCCGGCTCTTCGAGTACCAATTCCTCACTCCCGTCGATCAGCGAAACCCGCCGAAGAGAACCGTGAAAGCAGGAGCGATAGTAGAGCCATTTGCCGTCGGGCGAAGCCTGCAGCGGAGGGCCGCCTTCTTGTGTTGTGACCTGTTTCTGTTCTGAACCGTCAAAGTTCATCCGCCAGATCTGAAACTGCCCTGAGCGGTCGGATTGAAAAAAGATGTATCTACCGTCCGGGGAAACTATCGGTGCCGTGTCATTCCGCGGGTCGTTCGTCAGCTGTTGCTGATCGCCGCCGCTCGCATCGATGCTCCAGATATCCGAATTTCCGGTCATCGACGAAGAGATTATTATCCGGCCGTTCGGTGCGAATGCCACATGTGACGCATCGACCAAGGGTTTTCCGCCGGCAGCCGCATCGTCCGTCGAGTAGCGGATCAGGCGAAAATCCGGCTCGATCTTGGTCGATACAAGGAGGCGGCCGCGGGCATCAAGGTTGATCCGTGCATACGAAACGGCGTCGGATGTGAGCATCGCGGCCTCGCCGCCCGCTGGCGAGATCCGCCATATTCGATAGATCCTGTCCGGAAGGACCAACGCCGAAACCAACAGTCCGCTCCCGTCCGGTAGCCACGTCAGGTATCGGATGTTAAAAAACTTTTGAGAGGTCAATTCACGTTCAGCGCCGGTCTCGATGTCCACGGAGATGAGCCGGAATTCGTTGGACGAGGTTCGCGACTGGCCTACCGCGAAAGCGATCTGTCGGCCGTCCGGAGAAAAGCTGTTGTCACCGATCCGAATGGGCCGCGGGCGGGTCAGTATTTTTTTCTCATTCCCGCCGTCTGCCGCATCCGCCGTAAAGAGTGAACAATGGTCACTTATCGTATACGGGCAGCGAACGAATGAGATCCTCTTGCTGTCGGGAGAAAGGCTGATCCAGCCCTGGGTTCCTTCGAGGACCTTTTGCGGAACCCCGCCGTGGATCGGCATTCTGAAGACGTCGAGTCGCGGTACGATCCTTTGCCCGCGTGCAAAATAGATAAAGTTGCCATCAGGAGATACGGCCAGTCCGCCGTAGAAGTTATCCGACGGCGGAACGATCTGGATGTTCTGGGAGGTCTCAAGCTGCCTCAACCAAATACTCTCCTTTCCGGCCCTCCGGTGGATGAGTATTAGGTTCTTTCCGTCGGGCGAGATCACGGTATGATAAACCGCACCGTCGGTAGAAAGACTCTCGGACGAAAATGGCATTGATAATATCGGTGCTGCCGTTCGGCCGGAAACAGTTCCCGTCAAGGCTTCGATCAATGAAATTCCCAGTACGAGCAATGCCGTCAGCACCGCGACCGGGTACCAGTGGCGTTTTCTTGACGGTGAGTGCGCAGGCACCGGTTCTGACTGCAGCGGCGAAAGGTCGGTGACGTCGGCTATAAAACGGTAGCCGCGGCGTGGAATGGTCTCGATATACAAGGGCGATTGTGCGTCGTCGCCGAGTGCTTTCCGTATTTGCCTCACGTTAAAGGTGATATTGCCTTCTTCGACGAAGCTATCGGGCCAAACCTCGCGAAGAAGTGTCTCCTTTTGGACGACCCGGCCATGGTTCTTCACCAGTACCAAAAGGATCTCGAACATTTTCGGCGTAAGTGCGATCGGCTGCCCATTACGATGCAGGGCGTTTTCGTTCGCGCAGAGAGTGAATTCTCCAAATGAAAGCAACTTCCTGTCCCCCAACTACTTAGGCGTTCTAATAACTTTCTAATCACAAATCTAAACGCGATCTAAGGACAGAAACGGACATAAAAAACGATTGTAAAAGTGTGCCCGAAAGTACCGGGTCTTGCGGCTGCATCAGAAATGATCTGGGGCAAAGCCGAAAAACACGAGGTGAGAGAAATTATGCCAAAAGTGGAGACGATAACGATCGGAAAATGGAAGGAGCCCGCAGTCAACCTGCATTTCACAGTAGGTGTCGGGGGCGATAACGGAACGGCGGACGTGATGCTGATTCAAACTATGCTTCGGTATATCGGAGCATCGCAGGGAAAGAACAACTTCAAACTGGGAATTCCAATGTCCGAGCTTCCAAAGATCACCGGGATCTGTGACGCAAAGACCCAACGCGCGATCTGGAAGTTCCAGATCACAAACGCAAAACACCTGCGAAATCCCGACGGCCTGATCCATCCCGCTTCCTACGCGGGACGAAGCATAACGCCGGGTGAGAAACGGGTGATGACGATCACGCTGATGCACTACTTTGCGTCGGACGCCGCGCTTTTTGCTCCCGAGCCGAATTACGTCCAGGGCCTTATCAAGATCGAACCGCTGCTGGCTCCCTGGCTCACATAAAACGATCAAAAAGCCCGGGTGACAGTCTTGAGCCCGGCTTCACCCATTTTCCGCATTAGGCGGCAAGGGAAAAAACAAACAAGTTAGGAGAGATCATACAAATGGAAAAACTAATTGTAATTATCATGCTCACGCTGGTCCACTTCGCGGTCAGCCGCACCGTATTCTCGCAGATCACGATCAACATTCCGAAGATCCCGAAGATCGGCAAACCAAAGCCCGACTCCAGCCGAAACGGTGTCGACACATCGAAGACCGATGGGACGACCGGAGTTAATAGCGGGTCCAAGGTCATATATGGCCCAATGCGGCCGACCGGAACGCCGCAGCTCATCAAAAGCACGATCTACGTACAGGCAAAGAGCCATAACGAATACTGGAAAATGAAGGGCCAGCGAAACTATTCGAGCTGGGTACCGATGATCCGGTTCAATCAGTTCTATAACAACGAGAAACCGCTGAACTATACCGTCGAGTACTTCAACCCGGATGGGTCGTCATGGTACAGCGAAAAGCTGGAATCCAGCGGCCGGAATGCCGATCGGACGGTACTCTACCAGAGTCCAAGCCCTTACGGCGGGATCTTAGACACCAAGTCGACCGCCGCAACGGGAATCTTCGCCTTCAAGATCACCAATGACGATACGAAGGAATTGCTCTATCAGGGCAAGTTCAAAGTCGGGAAGTTCAGCACCGCGAATGGCGGCCCCGATAAGAACAAGTTCGAATTCTTTGTCGACCACGATTGGCTTATGCCGTACGGAACGATCGGCTTTCACCTCAGCATTGACGAGGTCGGCGGCATGCCTCCCCTCGTGAGTGTTTGGATCAAGGGATCGCCGGACGCAGCAGATCTGGACGGCCGTATCTTTTACAAGGGCAAGCAGATCGGCTCGACGAAAGAAGCCGGCGGAGCGTCGGACTACGACGAGCGGACGACCGATATGTCGGCGGCGTTTGCACCGCTTAACCGGTGGAAACGCTGGCAGTTCCAGTGGCGAGACGTACTTTTCGACAATAACGGAACGTTCAACCGCGACAACTTTCCGAATGCCTTTTATGTGGACAAAAACCCCGGCGTTTACACGGTAAAGATCTTCAACAAGGGCGTTCAGATCCGTGAGCTCGAATTCACCGTCGGCAGCGACGGGCGCTTTGTCAAACCAGCCTTTGCTGATCAGGTCTTCATTCCGTATCACACATTCGTCGTGCCCGTAAAAGTGACCGCACCGGACGAAAAGTGGAATGGCGTGGCGTGGAAGACCGAGTCGTTCTATTCGAATCCGATCAGCGGATTCGGTGTCGAGTAACGAGGAAGAACTAACTAAGGAGATTACGAATGGGATACAAGATCGGAGCATACGTGCTCAATATGAGAAAGGGAGGCGGGGATGCGGGCTTTGATGTCAAGACCATCGGCGTTTGGCCGGGAAGGGAGTTGACAGATGCGGAAGGTCCGCAGGAGGGGGCCCGTATTGCTGTGTTCTCAGAATTTCAGGCGATGACAAAAGGCATGCCGGACAAATCGAAGCCGATGTTCTTCGCATGGAAGCCGACCGCCAAGGAAAAGACGATATTCGCCTCTAAATTTCGCGGCGCCACTCTGCATATTCGCGTTCACGTGATGCTCAGGACAGAGGAGGCCTATCCGGCCCGGTACCTGCTGAACTTTGATGGCGTGAAGGTGATCCGGATCCGGCACAAGAACGGCCAACAGCACGTCGAGGTGAGCTATAAGGAGTTTTTTGTCGAGGACCTCTCATAAGTGGGGGAAACGACAGTGGGGAAGTTCAAAACGATGAAAATTAGAACATTGATAAATTTGATACTGGTGATCGCTCTCATCGCGGGCAATTCGCTGCCTTCCGCAGCCCAGACCGTAAAACGCATCCAGTTTGCCAAGGGAAAGAGTTCGGCGGTGGTCAGAGGAACAACCGGCAATAACGGTGTCAGGTACGTGCTTCGCGCACGCTCCGGCCAAAAACTCGTACTGGATCTATCGCCAGTAAAGACTGTTGGTGTAAGGGTCGAAACCTCAGGTCGATTCGGGCAAATGGTCCTGCTGCGGGAGGAGAGCGGCGGCCACTACGAGATCGGCCTCGAAGAAAGCGGGGACGTGGAGATATTTGTCGGATCAACTACCGGCAGAACGGCCGCATTCACCTTGGAGCTGCGGGTCGTTCGGATGGCTGACATCTAGGTCGGCAAGACGAGGATCCTGGCGGCGATACGACAGCCAGAAATGACAGTTTTCTATACCGCGATCGGAAGCTCACGGCCTGAGTTCTTCAACCTGGCGAGCTGACGTGCGCGGCAGATCACGATCGATCAAAGGAGATAGACAACAAAATGAAACACATTTTTTCCGTCGAATCGTCGGAGGCTCTGCGGAGACCCGCTCATCTTGACCTGATGCCTCCCTGTGGCAGGCGGTTATTATTCACGGCCTATTCCTAAATGGGATGGGCCGGCAATTAAGACAAAACAAAACACAACACAACACAAGGAAACAAGACAATGAAGATAATTAAGAACAGATCCTATTTTGCCATTTTCACGCTCCTGCTTTGCGCTGTCGTCGGGGCGTCGCCAGCCTTCGGTCAAACCTCGAATGCAGGAGAAGGTATCATTCCGCAGGAATGTGCGGAGATCGCCGTCCCCTCTGGAAATCGGCTCACGACCCGGGTGTACGCGATCGGGGTTCAAGTTTATAGATGGAATGGCGTGACCTGGGACTTTGTCGCCCCGGACGCCAATCTCTATCCGAACTCTAAGTTCTTACTGAAGATCGGCAAACATTACGCCGGTCCGGTGTGGGAAAGTTCTACCGGAAGCCGAGTCTTAGGCCGAAAGGTCGCAAGCTGCGTTCAGGACCCGACTGCCGTCCCTTGGCTTTTGCTCGAAGGAGCAGCCACCGAAGGCCATGGGATATTTTCAGACGTTAGCTTTATTCAGCGAGTGAATACCAGCGGCGGCCAGCCTCCGTGCGTCCCGGGAACCGAGATCGGGGCCGAGGCGAGAATACCCTATACTGCCACGTACAACTTCTTCCGATCGGTCAATTAGTGCAAAGGAAAGAGGTCGAAGGGCTCGCAGACACCTCTGCGGGCCTTTCTTATGGAGCCGGGTCGCGAAAGTGTTTCTCGATCTCGCGGAGACGCCGGCCCAGGTCCCCGAGGCGGCGAAATGCAGCCGTTAGTTCGTTCCCCGCAACAGCACTGCATCGTGTTTCCATCCGCCCTGAACGATCGCAAACTGCCTTCCATCGGGTGCGACGGCGACCGAATTGATCTCTTCTTTTCCGAGGTCCGCAATTCGCAGCGGAGCTTCGCCATCTATCGGCCGGGACATGAGAGTATTTTCGCCGCCGTTCGTCGGGTCGACGTATATCAGGGCCATGCCGTCGGGCATCCATAAGAGGTCATTACCTGACGACTCGTTGAACCCAACTCTGAAGGATCTGACAATATGTCCGTTGTTCAGTGAGGCAACGGTTATGAGCCGGCCGGAGACATCACGTTCGGCGAAGGCGATCTGCTTGCCGTCCGGCGAAACGGCATATGAGATCGCTCGCCTGTTGAAAACCATTTCCTCACCGCCGCCTTTTGCCAAAGCGCGCCAGAGCGTTCGATCAACGCCGTGGTGATAATAGATCCATTGTCCATCCGGAGACAGGAATATTGGTGATCCACCTTCTTTTAGCGTGACCTGCGTTTGGTCGGTTCCATCGGCATTCATCCGCCAAACCTGAGAACTGCCGGTGCGGTTCGTTGAAAAGAAGATCAGGCCGCCGTCGGTCGAGACGATGGGCCCCCGATCGGCAGCCGGATCATTTGTCAATTGCCTTTGTCCGGTCCCGTCTGCGTTTGTGCTCCAGATCTCTTCGTTGCCGGACATTACGGAAGCAAACACGATCTTACCATTCGGGAAGAACGCTCCTCGGGAGGCGTCGCCAAGGATATGTGGATCGCTTGACGATCCTCGATTCAATAGATACAGGCGAAAGTCCTGCTTCTCCTTGGTCGAGATCAACCGGTTCGCCGCATTGTTCAGGCTCAAACGAGTATAGTTCTCTGCCTCACTTGTCAGGGGCTTGGCCGATCCTGTAGGTAGGGAGATCTCCCAGATACGAAACCGCTTGTTTGGAATTCTCGCGGCGGTTATTAGCAGGCCCTTTCGATCCGGAAGCCATGTCAGGCTCCTAATGTCGAAGAAGGTCTCTGGAGTGAGCTCCCGTTCGACTTTGCTTTCAAGGTCGATCTCCGACAGGCCAAATTCGTTCGCCTGGTTCAGCGATTGCCCAACCGCAAATGCCACCGTCCTGCCATCCGGCGAGAATTTATTGTCGCTTATTCTTATCGGTTGGGGCCGCGACGTGAGCTTTTGTTCGTTTTTCCCGTCAAGTGCGTCGGCGATCCAGAGTGAACAAAATTCATCCGCAGTAAGCGGGCAGCGAACGAACGATATCCGGGCACCGTCGGGCGAGATGCTCATCCAGCCCTCGCTTCCGCTGATGATCTTGGTCGGAACGCCGCCAAAGATCGAGACGCGATAGATGCCCATATCTCGTTTGGGCCGGCCGCTGCGTGCGAAATAAAGGAAATTTCCATCGGGGGAAAGAGCGAGTCCGTAATAAAAATCGTCCGAAGGCGGAATGATCTCAACGCTCTGAGCGGATTCGAGCTGCCGCAGCCAGATACTTTGCGGCCCTTCGATTCCGTTGGTATAGAAAACATTCTTGCCGTCGGGGGAGATGATCGCGAAATGGACCTTTCCATTGGTGGAGAGCGGTTCCGAAACGAAAGAGTGAGGCAGAAGGGAATTTCGGGCCTCACCGTCTGCGGTTTTTTTTGTTATCCAATAAACCCCAGTCACTGTAAGCCCAATGAGAATCACAATGGCCGCGAACAGGCCCTTTGATCGGGTCGATACCGGCCTATTGAATCTTGTTCGTTCCGCGGTTGTCCGCCCCTGGTCGGCGACCGGATCTTTATTATTCGCCACCTTGCGGACTTCAGCGATAAAGCGGTAACCGCGGCGGGACACCGTTTCTACGAACTTTGGGTGCGCGGCGTCATCTCCCAGAGCCTTTCGCAGGGTCTTGATATTTGATGTCAGATTGCTCTCTTCGACAAATTGGCCTTGCCAAAGCCGTTGCATCAATTCATCTTTTTCGAGCAATCGGCCTGCGTTCTCAACAAAGATCTCGAGCGTGTCGTAAACCTTTGGCGTGAGCGGAACACGATTCGCGCCGCGAAGCAAGGACTTCTCGCCCGTGTCGAGACGAAAGTCAGCAAAATTGTAAACCTCGATGTCTTTGCCCGACATTACGGCCTTTCACGCGACTTTCACAAAATTTCCACAGCTTTTTCAGGACTGCGAAATCGATACCAGACTAAAATGCACCGAATAATCTACTGGATTTTTAGAATGAATTATAAACCAACTTTAAGATCTTAGGCGACTTTTCTTACGTTTGCCTCAGCGGTCAACAAAGAATGCAGGAAGCATAAATATGGGATCAGCAACGGAAGGATTAAAAAGTGCACTCGCCACGTCCTACAAGGCATCTTTTGGGTATAGAGCTGAATTGGCTAAAGGTGTTGTGATGGGCGAAAATCTTCTTCCCATAAAAATTCTTGGTCAGCCGGAGGGAAACTTGGTCTATATGAAGTCTACAATGGACCAGGCGATTCTATTACAGCTACTAACTGCCAGAAATCGGAAGAAAATTAAACTGTTTGTCCTGCAAGAGGAAGGTACGAACTTTATTGGCGATCTTTTGAGTCTGCAAAGTGCGGCGGTTCCTTTCAAGGCAACGATCGGGGTCTCGAGATGGGCTTTCGGCAAGCGAACTGCGGTGTACATCTTGAGCGACTCAAAGGCGCAGCTAATCGTGAACCCAGTACCGCATTTAGTACGAAACGGTACTGAAAGAATCTGGGTTTTCCATTTGACCCTTCCTTCCGCACTCTTAGTAGAAGGGGATGGTGGCTTTTCGAAAATGAAGAGGATCAAGTAACCGCAGGAGTTTATCGGTTTTTCAAGCTCGGTTTTCGAGACGTCGATACAAAAGATCACAAGCCCGTAGAAGCAAACGGTATTTGTCCTTCGAGCATTAAGGCATTAGATCGTCGCCCGATTACTCAGGCGGTTCTGACTTGTCGAGCAAAGCCTCAAGCTTTTTGAGCCGCCGGGCGAATTCGGCGAGGCGGCGAAAAGCGGCGGTGGAGCGGAGCCATTCCTTATTATCAAACCCCGGAATACCGGAGATGACCTTGCCTGGTTCGACATCGTGCGAGGTCGCGGATTTTGCCGTTAGCACCGCGTCATCACCGACCTTTAGGTGGCCCGCAATGCCGACCTGGCCCGCAAGGATGACCCGTTTGCCGATCACTGAACTTCCGGCAAGGCCCGTCTGCGAACAGATCAGCGCATCTTCATCGACGGTGCAGGAATGGCCGATCTGAACCAGGTTGTCGATCTTTGCCCCGCGTTTTATCCTGGTCTCACCGACCGAAGCACGATCGATAGCGGTATTTGCACCGACCTCGACATCATCTTCGAGGACGACGCGTCCGACCTGCGGTATCTTCAGCCATCGACGGTCTTCGTCCTTTGCGTAACCGAAGCCGTCGCAGCCGATCGTGGCGTTATTGTGAATGATGCATCGTCTGCCGATCTCGCAATTCTCACGGATCGAAACGCCGGAGTGGATCACCGTCTGCGGGCCTATGCTGACGCCGTCGTAGACCGTCGCATTGGGAAAGATCTTTACTTCATCAGCGATCGAGCAACCTTTTCCTATGACAACATTTGCTCCGATCTCGACGCTATTCGAAATGGTTGCCGTTGGGTCGATCACCGCGGTGCTGTGTACCGAGGGCGTGATCGGCTCCACAGGGTGAAAGGCCATGAGAGCGCGTGTGTAAGCGACATAAGCGTCCTTGGCGCGCAACACCGCGAGGTCGCCCCGGTCGGTCTCGATACCCGGATTAAGGAAAACGGCAGCGGCCCGTGTGGACTTCAATTGCGGTGTATATTTTGGGTTGGCAAGAAACGATACGTCGCCCTCGCCCGCCAGATCGAGGCCGGCGGCCCCGCTGATCTCTGTGTCCGGCGAGCCGATCTCGACCGTCGAGCCTGTGATTTCCGCCAATTCGCTAAGTTTCATTCCGGGTACCTTGATAATCGAGAGGACGGTGTGCAAAACTAGTTTTACCAGACATTTTTCCCCTATCAAAGTCCCCCAAAAACTTTGTTGCCCACGGCTGGATCGCTAGAAATTCAAAGCAGGAGCAGGATCACCTATGTCCGAAAGACCCCACGCCCCAACCCCGAAGTTCAAATCTCAGGAAGACTACCTTATGTCTGAACGTCAAAGCGCAGTAAAAAGCGAGTATCTGAATGGCCGCGTCATAGGCCGGTCGGGCTCGAACCGTTGGCACAATCTTATCGTTTCCAATGTGGCGATCGCGATCGGCAGCCGCATCCACGGCACCAAGACCGACATTTACATCGGTAATATGCGGGTTCGGCTAAAGAACAATTTCATATGCTACCCGGATGTTGTTTTTGTGAATGGCGAACCAAACTTCGCCGATCCGGCAAGCGACCTCCTGCTGAACCCGACAGTGGTGGTCGAGGTCATATCGAGCGCGACGAATTCGACCGATAAGACGCAAAAGCTCGAGAGCTTTCTCGCCCTGGACAGCGTTAAAGAATGCATCCTGGTCAAAGAGGACGAAATGAGGATCGAGCACTACGCAAAACAGAACGCAAAGCAGTGGATATACAAGATCTACAACGAGCGCGATGACGTGGTCTCGATGGACTCGATCAACTGCAAGGTCTCGCTCGCCGAGATCTACGCACAGGTCAAGCTCGGGCAATCGCAGCTTACCTCATCTGCGGTCAATTGATCACATCAGATTTATCGGGTCGATCTCTATCCTGTAATGGCGGAGTTCGCCGCCCGATACTTCGGCCCGCTTGAGGCCTTCTTCGATGACGTCTCTCAGCGAACGCCGGCTCGCGGACCTTATGATGATCTGCAGGCGGTATTCGTTCTTCAGCCGCGTGACGGACGCAAACGCCGGACCCAAGATCCTGCAGCTTTTTCCCGCGTCGGCCAGAGCGAGCGAATCCTTTAATATCGCCGCGTTGCGCTGGGCCGCCGCCAGGTCGCGATGTGTGACCAAGATCGAAGCAAGGGCCACAAAGGGCGGATACGACATTCGCTGCCTGAACCGGATCTCATGATCGTAGAATTTTTCATAGTTCTGCTCTATGGCATATCGCAGCGCGTAGTGGTCGGGGTAGTAGGTTTGTATAAGCACCCGCCCCGGAAGGTCGCCGCGGCCGGCCCGCCCGGCCACTTGTGTCAACAGCTGGAAAGTTCGCTCCGCCGAGCGAAAATCCGGCAGGCCTAGTCCAATATCGACCGAGATTACCCCGACCAGCGTCACATTGTGAAAATCGTGCCCCTTTGCCAGCATCTGTGTTCCGACTAGCATATCGATCTCGCCCCGGTCAAAAGCCAGCAGCGTCCGGTCGATCTCGCCCTTCCTTTTCATCGCGTCTCGGTCGACGCGAGCGATCCGGAGCTCGGGAAATCGCTTTTCCAGAATGCCTTCGAGCTGTTCGGTCCCCTGGCCGACAAAATACAGGAACTCACTCTCGCAAAACGGACATTGCTTTGGCGTCGCGACCGAATAATTGCAGTAATGACAGATGAGCTTGTTCTGCTGCCTGTGGTAGGTCAAGGTGATGTCGCAGTTTGCACAGCGGAGCGATTCGCCACAGCTGCGGCAGAGTACGAATGACGAAAATCCACGGCGGTTCAGCAGGATGATGGTCTGCTCGCCCTTTTCGTGGGTCTCGCGGATCGCTTCGAGCAGCCGATCCGAAACAACGACGTCTTTTCCTGCCCGTTGAAACACCTCACGCATATCGATCAATTCAGCCACCGCCATCGGGCGGTCACCGATGCGTTTTTGGAGCTGCAGGTATTGATATTTGCCCGACTTTGCATTGTGAAATGATTCAAGTGACGGCGTAGCCGACCCGAGCACCACGACCGCATCGGCGTGATTAGACCTGATCACGGCAAGGTCGCGTGCGTTATAGAAAGGCGATTCGTTCTGCCGGTACGACGCATCGTGTTCCTCATCCACGATGATCAGCCCGATGTCCTTGAGCGGTGCAAAGATCGCCGACCGCGTCCCGATGACGATCATCGCGTTTCCCGCGCGTATCCTACGCCACTCATCAAATCGTTCGCCGGGCGAGAGGCTCGAGTGCAGGATGGCCAACTGTTCGCCGAAAACATTCTTTAGCCGGCGGGAAAATATCGGTGTCAGTGATATCTCTGGAACGAGCATCAGAGAGCCTCTTCCGAGCGCAAGCGCTTGCTGCATCGCCCTGATATAGACCTCCGTCTTGCCGCTTCCGGTCACACCGTGCAGCAGAAATGCCCGGTACTCCTCATGCCGGACGGAATTGGTTATCTCAGAAAGCACAAAGGCCTGTTCCGCATTGAGTTTGAGATCATCCTTGCCTGCGAGCACCTGGCCCTTTAACGGATCGCGGAGGACCTCCTCCACCGCGATCTCGATCAGTCCGCGCTTGGCCAGAGTGTTGATCGGCGAGGCACCCACATCGGCCTCGCGGAGAAGTTCGGTGAAGAGCAATTCGCCGCCGTTATCATCGAGGGCCGCCAGAATTCGGGTTTGCGGCTCCGTGAACGGGCCCGACCGGTCTGCGTCCAGCGATCGAACCATCTTTTGTCTTTTCGGCCTCACGGCGGCCGGGGCTGACCGCGTGTGCGAGGTTACGAGTTCCTCCGCCAGCAGCTCGCGATATGCCCGTTTTGCGGCTGCTTCGCCAAAACCTGACTCCAGCACCGAGAGCGTGGTCTCTCCGTTCTTTACGACCTCGCCGAGCACTTTCCATTTGACCGCTCTGCCCGGCGCGTCAGCGGCGAGCCTTAAACGGCCGTTTTCAGTGGCTGATATCAAAATATCGACGTTCGCGTTTATGCCGGCCGGGAGCGAGGCCTTTAGCATCTCGCCCCACGAGGCGGCGTAGTAATCTGCCGCCCATTCGGTAAGCCAAAGGATCTCCGGGGTCAGGAGCGGAATGTCGTCGATCAGCTCTATCACGGCCCGTACAGATGTTTCGTCGCTCTTGAGGTTCGGCCGCAGTTCGTCGGCGAAACTGATGGCGTAGCCTGTCAGCGTCCGCTTGCCGAATGGAACGAGCACGCGGGCTCCCGGCAGGGCCGCACGCGAGATATCCTCGCTCATTCGATACCTAAATAGGGACCTGACCGGTATCGGCAGAGCTACGTCGACGAACTTCGTTCGATCTGAATCAGGAGCTTTTCGGAGGGGCATTGTTGTTCTCTATGGCCTGATGATAACCTATGGGAACTTTCGGGTGAAAAGCCGCGTCTAACGACCGGAACTTATGGATACGTTGTTCGAGAACGAGAAAAAGAGCAAAGGGATAAACAAGGCGTTCCTGTTCGGAGGGTTGGTCGGCCTCGCTGCGATCGCCGCCCTTATCTTCCTGGCGATGCAGCGCCCGTCGATGGAAGACCAAAAGGCATCCGTCCTGGCGGACGCTCTCCACGAAGATTCGCCGCAGTTTCAGGAGTTAACCAAGGACATCATCATTTCCACCGGCGACAACACCGTGGAATCGCCCAACGCTTTCGGCCGAATATCGATGTTCATTTCGGGCAATATCCGCAACAAGGGGAGCCGCACGATCAACGGGCTTGAGGTCAATGTCGCGGTCGTCGATCGGTTCGGGCAGACGCTCAAAGAGAAGCGAGTGCTCGTCGTGCCGACACAGAGAGAGGTGCTTAGCCCGGGCGAGGTGATCCCGATCACGCTCAGCATCGACGGATTTGAGAAAAAGGACGACCGGGCGAACATTCGCTGGAAAGTCACGGCGATCAGGGTTCCCTCGTCATGACCCATCGGCCGCCGGCTCGACAAAAAGCTCTTCGAGCGATTGTTTGACGGGCTGGATCGACACGAGTTTTCCGCCTAGTCGCCGTGATGCCGAAAGTACCGCGTCGATCTCGTTCTCGTCCCTGCACACGATCGAAACCCCATTGCCCCTCAGCGTGATCGCCGACGAAGGCATCTCGGGGAACGATTCGCCGAGGGTTACGTTCTCTAAGCCTTTTAGCGTTACCTCATAGCTTTGACGTTCGGCTTCGGCGGCAAGGAGGTCGTCGAGTTTCCCCATCGCGCCGATCTTGCCCTTTCGCAATATCGCCACCTCATCGCACAGCGCCTCGACATCCGAAAGGATGTGGGTGGACATAAAAACGGTCGTCCCCTTCTCGCGAAGATCCGCGATCAGTTCGCGTACCTCCCGTCGGCCGATCGGGTCGAGGCCGCTCATCGGCTCGTCGAGGAACACGATCTCCGGTTCGTTTATAAGCGATTGTGCCAGGCCCACACGCTGCAGCATCCCTTTCGAGAATTTGCGGAGCTGCTTGTTCCAGTCTTTCTCATCGAGCCCGACCCGAGTCAAAAGCTCTTCGGATCTTTTCCGCGTCCTGGCCGCATCGAGCCCAAATAGCTCTCCAAAATAACCGAGCAGCTCGCGAGGAGTAAGGTAATCGTAAAAATACGGATTCTCCGGGCAATAGCCTATCCTTTCATGCATTCGAAGATCGTCGATGCTTCGCCCCAATATCCTTGCGTTTCCGGACGTAGGATACAGCAGGCTCATCAATATCTTGATCGTTGTGGTCTTTCCGGCCCCGTTCCCTCCGAGAAACCCGAAGATCTGTCCTCCGCTGACCGCGAGCGAAATACCGTCGACCGCACGGACCTTTTTCTTTTTGAGGAAGCCGGTCTCATAGTCCTTTACAAGGTTTTCGATCTCAACGACGAAGTTCATACTCTTTAATTTAGGGGCTTCGGGATCTTTGAATCTTTGCTTAGGGACACGGAGCACGAATTTTGGTCAAACGAATATGGGACGCCGGTGGGATCGAGGAGCGATCCGTCCGCATCGACCCGAAAGTCGCGTCCACGCGGGAGTTTTATCTTTGACAGCGATCGGAACACGTCGCTGAGGCGGGCCGGGCAGCGGCCGTTCGAATCGCGGAACTGCCCCAAAAGGCCGTTGACCGCATCCAGTTCGTCCATTGAATCGAGTTCGAAGAGCCGGAGTTGGGCATTCCGCTTGCTCTGTTCGTCCTCGGCCTCGGCGAGCATCTGTACATACATTGCACGGGCGGTCTCGCGGCTGCCGCCCTGGCCCCGCATAAGGGCCGCCATCTCCCGCATGAAGGGCGGAGCCCCGGGCACCCTCGAACCGGCCTCGTACGTCTCGGCAGCCTTCTCAAAATTCTTCTCCCGCCAGTAGATATAACCGAGATACTGGTGCAGCCGCCATTTATCGGGATTGTTCCGGATCCCTTTCTCCGTCAGCTCGATCGCCTTCGACGCATCGATCGCCGGCAGGACTATCGCACCGTACGAATACGCGGCGTAAAATCTTGGGTCGAGGTCGGTGGCGTTGTCCAGATAGGGAAATAAGAGCCGGGGCTGAAGCGATGTGAGGTCCTCGATGTTGATATCTTCGTTTTCCCTCGCGACGATCTTTGCGCCGATATATTGCAGCGACATTATCCAATACCAGTCGGCGAGCAGTCCCTCGGCACCAAGTGCATAACCCCTTAGCCGTTTTCCTTCAAGTGCGAGATCCGAGTCCTCAAATCCCTCGGGCAGGCTGACGCGTCCCTTCTCGACGGCTCCGCTGAGAGCAAAAACACCGCCGAAGGCGACGATCACGATCGCCATCCTCAACACCAGGTCTTTACTCTGAGAGGTCATTTCTATTTGAAGTTTCGACGTGCGAAAACAGCCGATGCGATCGTTAGGATCACGACGATGTAGGCGATAGCGTACGCAAAAGCACCTCCGATCATTACGGGTGTGGCGGTCATCCCGATCGCGGCCTCGGTCCTGAAGCTAAAGAGCGAAAGGTTCGGAAGCAAATAATACACGGCCTCCAATACGTATCCCGCCATTGCCGAACCCATCGTCTTGCCGAGGTCGCGAAGCGATGAACTCAGGTGGCCGATGACAAAAACGAGAAAGGTCAAAAGGGCCGAGAGCGACGGCGACGAGAACGAAGAAAAGAGGATCGCGACCCCTGTGACTATCATCAGCTCGAAATAGATCAGCGTCGCAGATGCCCATACGGGTCCGATAAGTCCGCTGCCTCTGACGTACAACAGGGCAAGCGAAATGCCGACCGCCATGACCGCCGTATTGACGAATAGCGTCGCGCACAGCCCGAGATACTTGCCCACAATGAACTCGGTCCGGCGGACGGGTTTTGCAAAGATCGCGTAGACCGTCTTTCTTTCTATCTCTTTTGAAACGAGGCCAACGCCGACGAATATAGCTATGAACGTCCCGAACAGAAGCACCGCATTCAGGCCGATATTCACGATGGTCCGGGCCTCCTGGCCGTCCGTCAGTTCACCGAGCAGCACCGCGCAGGCCGTGATCAGCAATACAAAGATGACCAGGTTGTATAGAACGCGGTCGCGGATAGCTTCTCGAAAGGTGTTTTTGCCTATCGAGAAGATCCTTGAGACGAAATTATTCGCAGAGCCCATCGGAAATGAAGATCAGAGTTTTGATGCTTCTGAACGGCGGACGATCGCCCGCAAGGAGATATTATCACATCGATATCAAGGACTCACTGCTGCGGATCGGCAGCGCCCATCTTCTCGTCGAGATATGGATAGACGGCGTTCGAAGGCAGCAATTCCGCAGGCCCGGCAACCGTCGGATCGTTTCGCGAGATCTGGTAGGCTTCCGAGCTGCCCTTCGTGATGATCGCATACCATCCATTCGCCTGCCGAAGGTCGAGCGCGCGAGCCGCTTCTAATTCTGCCCGGGAATCTTCGCTGCGCCCTGTTCTTTCGAGAAGTACGGCGAGCCGTGCCCTGAGATAGAGCGAACGCGGGAAAACCCGGATACCCCGTTTCAAAGATCCCTCGGCCGCGGCCGTGTCGCCGGCCTCAAGGTAGAGTTCCGCCAGCCTTGCGTATGTCACGCTCGCTCCGGTCCCATTTTGGATGGACGCTTCGACGAGCCTTGCCGCTTCGCCGTATCGGCCCTGTGACGCGGCGCGGGACGAGTAAGCCAACTGGGCACCGCCATTTTCAGGAAAGAACGCGAGACTGAGATCGAAATAATTCTGCGCCCGCCCGGTATCCGCCTGGCGTTCGCCCATTGTTGCGAAGATCTGGCTGGCCGCTACACATCCCGAAAAGGCCGCCATCGTGGCGAGGACACTAAAGCAGGTCAGTCTCCAGATGCGGTTTGGCTTCAGATCGGGCGGATCTTCATCTCCGCCTTTATCGCCCCGCTTTGAAAGCCCAACGATCACGACCGCCATCATCGCAAAGAAGGCCAGTCCGTTCTGGAAGGCCCTGAAGGAAAACGAAGTGAAAAGCGAACTTACGGCGAAGCCTATCATCCCCGCAAGTGCGGCCACTGCGAGAGGCTGCAAATTCCCTATGTCCTGCATAAGCCTTCTTATGACCCAATAGCCAAATGCCGAAAAGGCGCCAACGAAAAGGGCGAAACCGATAATGCCGAGCTCGGCAAATATCTGTAAATACTCGTTATGAGCACGCTCGAACAAATAGTCTTCGCCGATGGCAATGTCCGGGTCCTCCGGGTGGCTTTCGGCATAAAGCACACGACCATCGTTGAACCGAGCGCCGAAATTATCGGCTCCGACTCCCAGGACGGGATGTTTACGGATCATCTCGCCGGTGACCTTCCATGTGAAGACCCGCATCGACGATGTAGAGCGCGTGCTATCTGCACTTCCCGAAATATATTGCGCAGTTGACGGAACCGGAGAAAAGGCCGTGAACGCGACCTGTACCGCAACCGTAAAGATCAGCCACAGGCTTGCGGACAAGATCGCCGTTCTACGCTGCCGGATCGGACAGACAAGCATCTGTCCGATGAACAAGATGACGAACGCGATCACGCCCGAGATGAACGCGGCTTTGCTCAAAGACAGCATCGCGGTCAGCCACCCAAGAAGTGCCCCGGCAATGAACAAGCCTCGACCTCGGATTTGGCCGGAGAACGCATACACCCACAACAGCGGAGAAATGGTGATGAGCAGTTCCGCATACTTTGCCCATCGAATCCGCAATGTCCCCTCGGAAACCGAAAAGTCGACCAGTGTAGCGTAGTCGATAAGGCATATGAAGCCGAGCATAACGGCCAAAATTGCCCCGAGCTTTGCGATACTGTCGATCCCGTCCTCAGTGCTCGCCAGGCCCGTGACCAGGATAAGGAACACTAAATAAACCGACCAGACCAGGGAATGATGCACCGCCGCACCCGATGCCGCCGACCAGATTACCGAGACCCCGCTCCATGCCGCGAAGAGCAACATACCCCGTCGCGTGTAAGCGAGCGCATTCACCTGCGAGAAGAGCGTGAGTCCGCGACCAAGTGAGAACTTTCGATAGATCAATATCGGGATCAGCAGCGCGGACGTGAGGAGTTCGACCTTCCACGATGGGGTCGTAAGTAGGGCAGGCCTTGGCAATTCGATGAGAGGGAAGATCAGAGCCAGCACAAAAAGCGACCCCGCCCACAAGGGGATCGTCGTTTGACCGGTAAGCTCATTAATTCTGATCGCGTCTGAATGCATCTGGAATTCGTGCCCACCGGGCGGCGTTTGGTTGAGATAATAGCAGTTGAGGCACGAGAAAGTGAGCAAAAAAAGGAAAAGGACGAGAAACCGAAGTATCTCGCCCAGTCAATTTAAGTTGACTTGAATTCAACTAGTTAGCAAGGGGTGTACCCGTTCCGATCGTTGTCGCATCATAATGCGTGGTCAGGGTGCCAGCCTCGGCAACGATCACACCGGCCGTAGCGATACCAAAGCGGCGCGTACCGGTCTGTGTCAAGCCTGATCCTGCGGTCGGGATGGCCGAGAAGTAGAACGTGGCCGGAACCGTCGTCGATGCTGCTGTGCGATCGCCAACGAATGCGTAGCCGCTCTTGGTACCCGTAGCAAGGACGCCGTCAACCAGGTTAACTGCTGCCATATCGGTCATAGCCGTGATGCCAACCGCACCAGCCGTACCAGCAAACTGACCGTTACCGGAAGTTGCTGCATATGTCATCTGTGCTCCGTGCAGTGTACGCAAGGAGGAAATGGCTGAACCTTCGTTAGCCGAGCGGCGAGCCGCCAGCAGGTTCGGGATAGCGATCGCTGCGATGATACCGATGATAACGACAACGATCAAAAGTTCGATGAGTGAGAAACCTTTTTGATTTTTCATTTCTGATTCACAATCTCCTAAAGTTTGTATAAGTCTTCGTCTACCTTTCCCAGGCGTGAATACCTATAACAAGACGTGTGCCAAACGTGCAGCGGCTGGCTGAGCAAACTATAAATGCAGTAAATAAAGGGTATATGCGAATTGCAAAGGAACCGCGACCGAGCTCGTGAACGCTCTTGGAAGGGGCGATTACCAGATTTTGGTAAAGCCGCTATGACAAAAAGTGTCAATTTACGGGTAATAACCTTGAAGTAAAAAGGCGGCCCGAAAGCCGCCCGCATCGCTAATCCGCGTTTCGCATTTGAGCCGAGAGCGATCTTAAATTGTGCTTATCAAGTAGATGACGAAGAGAACGTACCTGCATCTGAAGCAGGTCGGCGGCCTTCGTCTGATTGCCGTCCGTTTTTCGAAGGGCCTCGACCACGTAGGTCTTCTCCAAATTATCGAGATGTGCGGCCAGGTTGATGCCCGTCTCCGGCAGGTCGAACTCAGCACTGATGCGATCCGGATTGTAGTTGGTTATGTTCTCAGGAAGCCGCTCCGGCAAGATCTCATCGCCGCGTTCCAATGCAACGGCCCGTTCGATCGTATGTTCGAGTTCACGGACGTTGCCGCCCCACATATATCCTTCCAGCAGCTGCATACTTCGAGGTGAGATCGTAAGATTCCTGCCTGAAAGGTCGCAAAACTTTCCGATAAAGTGATTTACCAGATCGGGGATGTCCTCGCGCCTATCCCGCAGCGGCGGAAGGTTGATCGGGATCACCGAGACCCGATAGAATAGGTCCTCGCGAAATGTGCCTTCCACCGACATTTTTTTCAGATCGCGATTGGTCGCAGCGATCACACGGGCGTCGACCGGAAGTTCGTCATGCGCTCCGACCGGCCGAACCTTTCGCTCCTGGAGCACGCGGAGCAGTTTGACCTGCATAGCCGGCGACATTTCACCGATCTCGTCCAGAAATATCGTCCCGTGGTTGGCGGCCTCAAAAAGCCCTTTTCGGTTTGTATTGGCACCCGTAAATGCCCCCTTTACATAGCCAAAAAGCTCGGACTCCAGCAGGGTTTCCGTGAAAGCACCGCAGTTTATCGAGATGAAAGGCTTCTCGGCCCGCGGGCTTAGGTCGTGGATCGCCCGTGCAACAAGCTCTTTACCAGTCCCGGATTCGCCGGTGATCAGGATCGTTGACTGTACCTCGGCGACGGTCTCGATCATCTGAAATATCGCCTGCATTCTTGCCGAATTTCCAACAATATTCTTGATACTACCGCGCTCTCGCTGCGCTCGTTTGAACGCCCGATTCTCGTCGATAAGCTGTTGCTTTTCCAGCGTCTTTTTGACGATAAGTTTTAGTTCTTCTACATCGAACGGTTTGGTGATGAAATCGTCGGCACCCAACTTAAAGGCCTCCCGGGCCGATTCCACCGACGCATGTGCCGTCATAAAGACTACACCAAGGTCCTGGTGCGTCTCGCGGACCGTGCGGAGCATCTCGATGCCGTCCATATCGGGCATTCTAACGTCGGAGATGATCACATCGGGTGCTTCACGGTTCACCTGAGTAACGGCCTCGCGTCCGTTTGAGGCGGTCCTAATGGAGTGGCCATCACTTTCGAATACTAGCGTGAGAAGCTGTCGATAGCTTTGCTCGTCATCAACGATCAGAATGTTGGACATCTTTTGGCCTGACTTTACCGAAGGTCTAGTTGAAACAAAATGGAGGTAAGGATGCTTATTGCGGCATGCGGAATGCCGCAAACTCTATTTTCCCAAATATAGGACTTGTTTATCAAGTGCTATTTTCCGTACCGTTTCCCCTGACATGAACAAACGCCTCAATAAGCGACTGTCCCTCGCCATCGTCTTTGCCGTCGGAAGTCGGGGAGGGATGCCTTCGCTCGCGCGGCAGCTCGATCGTTATCGTCGTCCCTTCGCCTTCTGAACTCCGGACATTTATCGTACCGTTGTGGTCACGAATTATCTGGTAGACGATCGATAGGCCGAGACCCGTTCCTCCGGTCGTCGACCGGGCAAAGGGTTCGAACAGTTGTTCGACCTGTTCGGGGGGCATTCCCTTGCCAGTGTCCACGAACACGATCCTTGCCTTTCCATTAGGGGCGATGTCCGTTCTTATCGAGAGCGTTCCGCCATCCGGCATGGCTTGTATAGCGTTGCGCGTTAGGTTCCAAAAGACCTGTTGGATCTGGGTCTGATCGGCAGAAATGAACAGCGGCTTTGACGGAAGTTCCTCCGAGATCTGGTGTCGTTCGCTGACGTCAGGACTGTGGCGAAAGAGCTTGACTGTGTCGTGAACAGCTTCCCTCAGGTCGATCTCTGAATAGTTCCCGACCTTAGGTTTGGCGTAGCTCAGAAAATTGGTGATGATGCTGTTCAGCCGATCCGATTCGCGCAGGATGATTCCCATCAGATCGGTATGGATCGAATTAGGCGGCATGCTCGATTCAAGGACCTGTATGGCTCCCCGCATCGCGCCGAGCGGATTACGGATCTCGTGGGCGAGTCCGGCACCGACCCTGCCCACCGCCGCAAGACGGTCTTTTCGACGTATGCTCTCCTCCATCGTTCGGATCTCCGTCAGATCCTGAAAGGTAATAATGTACCCGCTCGATTCCTGCTCTTCCGAATAGAGCTTTGCGACGCTGTAGCCGATCCGGACGACGAAGCCATCAGGTGTTTTCAAGTCTGCTTCAAATCTCGACTGAGCTTCGTTGGTCTCGTCGGATGCGTCGTCCAGATCGCTCCCGATGTTGGGGATCAGATCGTAGATCGAGCTTCCGCGGACATCTTCTGAATGATAGCCGGTGATCTCCGAAGCCGCGGCGTTAAACGTGTAGATGGTTCCCTCGAGGTCCGTGGTGATAAGGCCCGACCGGATCGATTCGATGATCCTTTCATGCAGGGCCCGCAATGTGGCAAGGCTTTTGGTGGCCTCCCGCAGTTCTTCGCCGGAACGTTGACGGTCGGCAAGCCGGGAAGCAAGCAGCCCGACGACAAAGAACGCAACGGCGTGGAAACTTATGATCTGCACGACTTTTCCAGGTTGCTGCGGAACGCCGAAGGAATCGATCACGGTAAATCCGGTCAAAAACGCCAATGCAATGAAGAACCCGATACAAAGCAGGGCCATGAAGATCGTCGACCTTGGCCGCAAGAACACGCTCGAGACCGAGATAAGAACGATGTAGAGGGTTATGTATGGAGACGTCAGGTCACCCGTTCTCCATACAAGCCACGTGATCAGCAATGCGTCGACCAGGAATTGAAATCTTATCTGCCATCGGATCAGTCGGCCAAAGCGTAACAGGAAGAAATAAACGACCGTCAACCCGACCGAGATAATGAAGACAAAAAGGGCGCTCTGCGGAATGGTCTGAAGCGTAAAATCCGTGGAACCGCTGTACCAAATCCAGCTTGAGACCAACAGAAGAAAGATCGCGACGAGACGTCCGACGATCAGCATCAAGATACGCTGGCTGAGTTGGGCGTTGGCTGATGAGTTGTTTTCTATTAAACTTAACATCATGCAGTCAGAGACCGAGCCGGCATTCAACGATACCGCCCACGATCGGGAGGACCGTCCGTGGGGGAGTTTTACCATCCTGGACGAACGTCCCGAGTTCAAAGTGAAGCGGATCGAGGTTTTTCCCGGAAAACGCCTGAGTTATCAGCGTCATGGCAAAAGGTCCGAACATTGGTACATAGTTCGAGGTACAGCTAAGGTAACACTAAACGGATCGGAATTTCTAGTTACTGCCGGAAATGCGGTCGATATAGCGATCGGTGATGCCCACCGCGTCGAGAATCCGCATGAAAGCGATGTCCTTATTTTTATCGAGGTGCAGACCGGCACCTATTTTGGAGAGGACGACATCGAACGTTTTGAGGACGATTTTGGCCGAACCGGCATTTAGCATTTATTAAATGACCGTCCCCCGACAAAGTTGCATCGCGGTCCGATGGCGTTAAAGACAGAACAAAAACTGCCTATAGTTCTCTTCGTCGTATTCCTCACGCTTACGATCGTCGGTTTCCTTTTCTATCAGAGTACCGCGTCGTTCCAGGAAGCTCTCGAGTGGCAGCGACGTGCGAACGCATCGATCTGGTCGGCTGATGAGATCGGCCGATTGGCGATGAACGTCGATCGCGGCGTCTTCGGGTTCGTCTATACAGGCAACGACACTTATCTCGAACCCTATACGCGGGCCAAGACCGTCATTCCTCAAAAGATATCGGATCTTAAATTATTGGCGATCGACGACGAACATGAAACGACGCAGATCGCGATGATCGAATCCGCCGCGAATGCCCTGCTTTCGGAAGCAGACCAGATGGTCGCGGCACGAAAGATGGGCGGCCCTAGTGCCGGGATCGAGCAAATCACGAACGTAATGGCCCGGCCAAAGGTCGAGGCGGTCCAGCTTTCCGTCCGGCAGTACAAAGACACCGTTACAGATCGGCTCCAGTCACGCGATTCTGGAATGGATAAGGGCCTAAGCAGGTCGATCTGGGTCCTGATTGCTGCCAGCCTGGCGGGGATCATCGCGTTGGGCCTAGCCAACTTTATAGTTTTCCGCGAGATCAAAAAGCGGCAATCGGCCGAAACAGAATTGATCGAGACCAACCGAAATCTTGAAGAAAAGGTGGAGGAACGTACGGAAGAGCTTTTGGAAATGAATGAACGGCTAATCGAGATCGGATCTGAACGCGAGATCCTCTTGAGGGGCGAGCAGAGTGCGCGGCAAGAGGCTGAGATTGCCAACCGCCTTCGCGATGAGTTCATGGCCACGGTATCGCATGAACTCCGGACGCCGTTGAATTCGATTCTCGGATGGGCTCGGTTGCTGAAAGACGGCACGCTCGACCGCACACAGTCGGAGAGGGCCGTTACGACAATTATAAAGAATTCCGAGACCCAAAACCGGCTGATCGAAGACCTGCTTGACGTTGCGCGTCTCATCTCGGGCAAGCTGGAACTGGCTAACGAGCCAGTAGACCTGCTGGATGTGATCACCGACTCGATCGAAAGTGTTCGTCCGGCGGCGAACCACAAGGACGTCGAATTTGATTTCTACAACGGATCCCCTAACACTCCCGTTTCGATACTGGGTGACAGCAACCGTCTAAGGCAGGTCTTTTCAAATCTCCTGACCAATTCAGTCAAATTCAGTCACGAGGGTGGGCGTGTCAGCGTGAGCCTTTTGGTCGACGGGGAACAGGCGGTCGTTGAAGTAATGGACGAAGGTGTCGGGATCAGCAGTGATTTTCTCCCGGTTGTTTTCGAGAGGTTCAGGCAGGACCTAAAACAGCCCGGCCGGAACGGTGGCCTCGGTTTGGGCCTTGCGATAGTCCGCAATCTTGTTGAGATGCACGGCGGATCGGTAAGCGTGACAAGCGATGGCGAGAACAAAGGCGCAAAATTTACAGTCCGGCTGCCGCTGATCCAAAGCTGACGATCTCTTCCACCGCTTCGAGCAGAGTCTCACCGATGACGTCGGGTTCGGCAACGAGATGATCTCGATGCAGCGTACCGTATCCGGTAAGTACCAAGGCCGACCGGATGTTCGCATTTTGGCCCGTTTCTACGTCGATGCGTTTATCGCCTATCATCCACGACGCGGCGAGGTCGATTTCCAGATCGCGTTCAGCGAAGCGCAGCATACCAATGCCGGGCTTCCTGCATTCGCATCCCGCGTCGGGAAGATGAGGGCAATGATAGAAGCCATCAATGATACCACCCAGTTCTGTCTGCATTGCGGCATGTATCGAACGCATATCCGACTCAGTATATAGGCCGCGGCCGATGCCGGACTGGTTAGTGACCACAACGAGCAGATAGCCGCGAGACCTTAGCTGGCGGAGAGCCTCCGCTGTGTGGGGAAACACACGAAGGTCCTCCACCCTGGAAAGGAAATTTACCTCTTCGATCAGTGTTCCGTCGCGGTCTATGAATGCCGCAGGTCGCTTTCCGCTTCCGATCATCATTTGCTTAGAGTTTCCAACATTTCCGCGGCTGATTCAAAGACGCGAGCCGGGCTTATCCTAGTCATACAGCGATGATCGATCGGGCATTCTCGCAGCATACACGGTGCACATTCAACCGGTTCCCTCGCTATTCGAACGTTTCTCCCCAACGGCTTGGTAGCAATTTCATTCGTTGGGCCAAAGATCACCAAAGTGGGCGTGCCGACCGCGGCCGCAATGTGGGCGAGGCCCATATCGTTCGAGACGAAAAGATCCGATTCGCTGAGGATCGCGGTCGCAAGATCCAGGTCCGTCTTTCCGGTCAGATCGATCGGATGATAGGTCATCCTAGATGCGATCTCGGCTGTGACAACCGCTTCGCCGGGTGAACCGAGGAACACAATGTTTGCTGAGAGTTTAGCGGCAAAAAGGTCGCATAGCGTGGCGAAGTTTTCTGCCGGCCAGCGTTTTGCCATAGAATTTGTCGAGCCCGCGCCGATCGTTATCATCAACTCGTTCGGAGAAGCCCCGAACTCAAGCAGGTGTTCACGGGCCTCTGCCCGGCGCTTCATTGAAACCTCAAGCCCTATCTCCGAGGTCGATAAATTTGGGTTTCCTTCGACCAAGCCATCTACGAGATTCAGATAGTATTCGGACTCATGGCGTTCCTTTTTCCACGATGGGACTCGGACCGGCCTGGACAGCAGGAATCCGCGAGTTTCGGTCGAATACCCGACCCGTTCGGGTATGCCGGCTAACCGACTGACGAGCGCGGATTCGAATGAGTTTGTAAAAAGAATTGAGATATCGAAGTCATGCTTCCGGAGTTCGCGTACCTGCTCTCTGACATTCCCGATCCGCGATCTGCCTTCCCCGATCAGGACCATGCCGTCGATCAGGGCAGAATCACGAAAAACGCCCTCGGCCCAACTTCGCGTATGCAAGACTATCTGGGCTTCAGGATAGGCCCCGCGCAGGAATCGAAGCGCGGGAATCGACATTACCGCGTCACCGATCCAATTAGGGCATCGAACGACGATCTTCATTGTTTGCCGAACAAGGATCCAAGACCGCTGTCGATCCCGATCTTTGGTTCCCAGTCCAGTTCCTGGATAATCAGCGAAAGGTCCGAGACATATCTGAACGGAACCGGGGCCGGAAGCGTTTCGTCACTAAGGACCATTTGCAACCGCGAGACCGCCTCGAGCTTTTCCACCAGCTCCTTTATCGAAGCAGCGTTATTACGGCCGCCGCCGAGATTGTAGGTGCCATGACGGATCACCGATGTGCTGAAGGCCTCACACGCGGCGGCCAGGTCATCGACATGAAGAAGATCGCGGATTGGCGAACCGCCGCCGGGAAGCCGAACCGGTTCGCCGCGATTTAAAGCATCCACGAAAGCCCCAACGAAACCCGGCGTATTTCCCTCACTATTGGGTGCATATATGTTTGAGAGTCTAAAAATGCACGACCGAAACCGCCTTTGGTGAGCGAAATATTCCACATACTTCTCAGCGATCAGTTTTGACCATTCCAGGGCTGACTGGCCGGCGAAGAGGGTCTGACAAGACTCCGGGACCTCCGCAAAACCGTCGGCGAACCTCCCATAGACGTCCTTCGTCGATGCGAATATGAAGGCTGCATCCTCTCGGATATTCTTCAGCACGTTCACGGTCCCTTCGACGTTGGTCAGAAAGACCTCTTCTGCGGCATCGGGCGACTTGTCCAGATGGGCGGCGAGATGGATGACAAGGTCGTAGTCCTCCAATTTAGACAAGCCGGCCGGATCAAGAACGCTGGACCCCGAACGGCGTGACAGATCATCCGCCCGGAAGTATCGGCGAACATGCGTGCCGAGGTATCCGCTTCCACCTGTTACGATAGTCTTCATTCTGACAAACCCCTAGACACAGACCCCTAAACGAAATAGAATTTTACAGGGCAACCGTCCATTTTAGAAACCTCTCTAATTCGCAGCACGATTCAATTCAAAATGCAGGAACGGCCGATGGTCAAACGCAGGCGCTCGAAACTGCCTCCCCGGGGATGGGTGAAGGCGAATCGCGTTTCGGCGTATCAGTCTCCGCCTCCGTCGTGGTTCCGTCGGTGTGTGCGACGCCTTTTCAGCCCATGGACGATCGGCTTTGCGCTGACTATACTTCTTTTCGGCTTCCTGACCTTTACCTATTATTGGTTTCAATACTCCGACCTCATCGATCGTAAGTTACTGAGTTCAGATATCTTTACACCCACGGCAGGCATCTATTCCGCACCTAAGCTTCTCAAAGCAGGCGACACGATAACCCAGCAGGAGCTGATCGAATATCTTAAATCTGCGGGCTATATCGAAAAGAATAATAAGGCTGATCTTTCCCGAAGCCGTTATTCAGTTGCCGACGCCCGCCTGTTGATCGAACCCGGATCGACCGGCGTCATAAATGGCGAAAAGGCATTTGCGCCCCTCCAGGTAAAGTTTGCCAAGGACGGAAGATCTGTCGATTCGATCCAGAATCTTGCGTCAGGCCGAGTAGAACCTTCCGCGAAGCTCGAGCCGAAGATGTTAAGCACCGTGGCGGCAGAGGGCGATGGCCGCCGTCGAGTCGTAAACTTTGACGACCTTCCGCCGCACCTGATCAGGGCGATAACCGTGACCGAGGATCGTGCGTTTTTCGAACATTACGGGGTGAATTTCCGGGGAATAGTGCGGGCCGCGTGGCGGCGATACGAACGCGATGATGATTCCCCGATCGCTAACCAGGGAGGATCGTCGATCACTCAACAGCTCGTGAAGAATCTGCTGCTGACGAATGAACAGACCCTCGAGCGTAAGGCCAAGGAAGCGTTCATGTCGATCATCCTCGAAACTCGGCTTTCGAAGCAGGAGATATTCTCTCTCTACGCCAATCAGATCTATCTGGGTCAGCAGTCCGGCGTTTCTATCTATGGGGTGGGTGAGGCGGCAAGCGTGTACTTCGGAAAGGACGTCTCACAGCTAACCCTTCCGGAGGCGGCATTCCTCGCTGGTATCATTCGGAGCCCGAACCGTTACAACCCATTCAAGAATCCCGAGCGGGTCGCCGAACGCCGTAATCAGGTCCTCGATTCGATGCTTGAAGCAGGCGAGATATCGCCGGAACAACATGCGTCGGCGCGAAACACTAAACTCGAGCTAAAGAAGATATCGAGCAAGAAAGAACTGCAGGGAATGCCGTATTTTTCCCAGTATGTCATTGAGGAGATTCCGAAACTCGTTAGTGACCCGGAGGCCCTTCAGCATTTGAGGGTGTATACCTCGATCGACCCTGATCTTCAGC
Source organism: Pyrinomonadaceae bacterium (assembly GCA_050246275.1). Classification (GTDB taxonomy): domain Bacteria; phylum Acidobacteriota; class Blastocatellia; order Pyrinomonadales; family Pyrinomonadaceae; genus OLB17. Next base: position 1,151,397 of record JBFWWI010000001.1, on the reverse strand, counting down.
GGATGGCTTATGAGATCGTAAGCAGACGTCTCGAAAAGCTGGATAAGTACTTTCCGAAGAAGCCAAAGGGCAGCCTGAACGCGTCGCTTGTCGCGATACGCCCCAAGACGGGCGAGATCGTGGCCATGATCGGCGGCCGCGATTATCTTGAGAATCAATTCAACCGGGCAACCAACGCGATGCGCCAGCCGGGTTCCGTCTTCAAGCCGTTCGTTTATGCGGCCGCGATCAACTCGGCGTACGATACGGCGACGCGAGTTTTTACGGCAGCGACCGTTCTAAAAGACGAAAAGAAGGTATTCACTTTTGGACGAGACAGCTACGCCCCGAATAATTACGGCGACACTTTCTCGAATAAGGAGATAACTCTCCGCGACGCTTTGGTAAAGAGCAAGAATACGATCACGGTCGATATTGGAATGCAGGTCAATATAGGCCGTGTGATGAACCTAGCCCACAAAGCGGGAATGCCGAAAGTGGAAAAGGCATATCCGTCGATGGCGCTCGGAACTTCTGAGGCCACCCCGTTGCAGGTTGCCACCGCCTACACGATGTTTGCGAACTTGGGCGACCGGGTCGCTCCCATGCCGATCACACAGATCACCGCCGGGGACGGGGCCGCCGTCGCGATGCCCCAGGTCGATAAGAAGAACGTGATCCGGCCGGACGTCGCGTATATTGTCGACGACATATTAAAGGATGTCATCAACCGCGGAACCGCCGCACAGGCGCAGGGTTGGGGTTTTCGAAATGTCGCCGGCAAGGCGGCCTATGCCGGAAAGACCGGAACTTCGCGGGATGGCTGGTTCGCGGGTTTTACGCCTGAGCTGGTCTGCGTAGTTTACGTCGGGTTTGACGACGGAGACGACCTGGGGATGAAGGGGTCGGATTCGGCAATGCCGATCTGGGCCGATTTTATGCAGGAAGCCCTTCGTCGGTATCCGGAATGGAACGGGGATTGGACGATGCCCGCCACCGTCCGCAAGGCCGAGGTCGACATTCGCAACGGAGCATTGATCCGCGAACTCGATGGGGTCGAGGCCGCCACCAAGACCAACGAGACGCCGACGCCATCGCCGACGCCCAGTTCGCCTGATTTGCCCGTGAATGACCCCGCATGGGCGACAACTCTGAAGGACCAGCCACCGGATATATACGTCACCGAGGTGCCGTCAGAATTTCGCCGCGTTGAGCTCTTCGTCGCGGGAACCGTGCCAAACAAGGCGGTGCTCCCTGGGGATTCCGCAAATGTTGAATATGACCCGGAGACGGGTGAACCGATCCTTTATCCAACGCCTGAGAAAAGCCCGCTGCCGGTTGACGAAACCTGGGAAGACCAGCTCGGCCCACAGGGTTCAACAGACCCAAAGAAGGGCAGGGAAAGGCCCGAAGTGAAAGTAACGGCCGTCGTCTGTCCGCTAACCGGTATGCGGGCGACGGCTGCGTGTCCCAAGTCCGAGATACGTTCGTATCCGGAGGGCCGGGAACCCAAGGAAAATTGCACCTTTCACCGGTGACGTTACAAGCGGAAAAGGCACCTGCGTTATCAACAAGGTGCCCCTAAATCAAATGCAAGATCTTCACATCCTTACCTTCAGTTCCTTTACCAGGAAACCGTAAATGTCGGCTTGTTCCTCGATCTGCTTGGTTGTGGGCTTGCCGGCGCCATGTCCGGCCTTTGTCTCGATCCTGATCAATATCGGAGCCTTACCTGCCTGAGCCTCCTGCAGCGTGGCCGCATACTTAAAGCTGTGGGCCGGGAATACACGGTCATCGGTATCGGCGGTCGTTACCAAGGTCGCCGGATACTTTGTGCCCGGCTTGATGTTGTGGAGCGGCGAATATGAGTAGAGCACTTTGAAATCGGTCGGATCTTTCGGATCGCCGTAATCTGATTTCCACGCAGCCCCTACCGTAAACTCGGTAAACCGCACCATATCCATAACACCCACCGCCGGAAGTGCCGCCCCAAAAAGATCGGGCCGCTGATTCAGTACCGCTCCGACCAGCAATCCGCCGTTCGACCCGCCCTGGATCGCAAGTTTCGGGGTACTGGTGTATTTGTTCGCGATCAGCCATTCGCCGGCTGCGATAAAGTCGTCGAACGTGTTCTGCTTTTTCAACCGGGCGCCGTTCGCCCACCAGGACTTGCCATACTCGGCTCCGCCGCGAATGTTCGCGACCGCATACACTCCGCCCATCTCCAGCCATGGCAAACGGGCTACCGAGAATCCCGGCGTCATAGAAATGTTAAAACCGCCATAGCCGTAAAGCAGTGTCGGATTGGTGCCGTCCAATTTGATGCCTTTTCTGTGGACAATGAACATCGGCACCTTTGTCCCATCTTTGCTCGAATAGAAGACCTGCTTCACCTCGAACAGAGACGGATCGAACTTGACCTTAGCCTGACGAAAGAGCCGGCTCTTGCCGGTCTTCATATCGTAACGATAGATCGTAGGCGGTGCGTTATAGCTCGAGTACGTGTAAAAGGTCTCCGTGTCTGTCTGGCGTCCGCCGAACCCACCCGCCGTTCCGATCCCCGGAAGAGCGACATCACGGACGAATTTTCCATTCTTGTCGTAGATCTTGATGTTGGTGTAGGCATCTTTGAGGTAATTCGCGACGAACTGGTCGTTGATGAACTGAACCCCATTAAGCGTCTCAGACGCCTGGGGAATGATCTCGTTCCACACCCGCGTACGGGCGAGAACGTTCACGCTTACGAGCCTTCCGCGCTCTGCATCTTTGTCCGTGCGGAAATAGAAGACCGGTCCGTCGTTGCCAACGAACGACCAGCTGTTATTCCGGTCACTAACGAGCGGAACGATCGGCGAGTCCGGCCGTGTGAGGTCTTTGAAATGGACCTCGTTCATTCGCTGGGTGCCCTTTGAAACGCTCATGACCAGCCATTTACCGTCCTCGGTGACGCCGCCGCCCATAAATAGCTCGCCGTCTTCGGGACGTTCGTAAACGACCTTGTCCTCTGATTGCGGCGTGCCGAGCTTATGAAAGTACATCTTTTGGAATTTGTTGGCACCCTTAAGCTCCGCACCTTCGGACGCGTCCGGAAAGCGGCTGTAAAAGAAACCGGAGTTGTCCCGTAACCATGAGACGCCGCCCTGTCTGTTGGGCCGCAGCGTGTCCGGCAGATACTCGCCCGTTTCGACGTTCATTACCCTCCATTCGGTGCGGTCCGAGCCCGATCTTGCAACACCGTATGCCCATAGTTTGCCGTCGTCGGTGAACGAAGATCCACTTAGCGCAGCAGTGCCGTCGGTAGAGAGCTTATTTGGATCGAAGAAAACCTCGCCGGGATCGTCGATCGACTTCGCACGGTACCAAACGCTCTGGTTCTGCAGGCCGTCATTCTTCGCATAGATGTAAAATCCATCCGCGATCTTTGACGGAGCTCCGTAGCGTTCGTAATTCCAGAGCTCGGTGAGCCGTGCTTTGATCTTTTCGCGTTGGGGGATGGTCGCGAGGTATGCATCGGTGATCTTGTTCTGTTGTTCGATCCAGCTTTGGGTATCTGCCGACGCCGTGTCTTCCATCCAGCGATATGGATCCGACACTTTCACCCCATGGTAATCGTCAACCTGGTCGACCTTCTTCGCCTTCGGATACCCCACACCATTCTGCCCGGGGATCGAAGCGGTAATGAACGAAACTACGACAAGAGACAGAAGGAGCTTTCTGTACATAGAAATAACGTGACCTCTCAGTTTTGTATACCTTAAGATAGCACAGATTCGTTGGCCGAGTTAACGCCAACGTCACGTTGCTGGGCGGCCGCGCACATCAGCATCAACTGAAAGAACCTTCTGCGTTTCACGTCCACGGTCAGTAAACGAAAACGGCCCCGAGATCTGATCGGGACCGTTTCAACAGATCAGCAAAAATGTGAGATCAAAATACCGGCAGATGAGCATCGGCGGGTTCTGAGATGTGCTCGGTATAGGCGACGAGTGGTTCTTCAGGAAGCCAAGAGGGTCGCTGATACAGGAGAGCCTCGGTCTCTTCACGCGGTTTTGGCTTAGCCAGAAGGAAGCCCTGGCCGTAATCACAACCGAGCGTTTGGAGCAGTGCAAGTTGAGAAGCGGTCTCGATGCCTTCTGCCACAACGCGCATCTTCAGATTCTTAGCGAGCGAAATGATCGTCTGCAAGATCTCGGAATTCTCGCCTGCAGCCCCTACGCTGTACACGAATGAGCGGTCGATCTTGAGCGTATCGAATGGAAGCTTGTGCAGATGGCTGAGACTGGAATATCCCGTTCCAAAATCGTCGATGCTGAGCTGAACCCCGACTTGCTTCAGGCGGTGCAGCATATTTACCGTGTGGTCAGGGCTTTCCATTGCCGCACTTTCCGTGATCTCCAGTTTCAGTGTTGAAGGGTCGATCTTCGATATCTCGAGCGCCCGCTGCACGTCGTCGATAAGATCGTTGTCGCCGAGATGTTTGCCGGAGATATTTACGCTCACAATGAGGGATCTATAATCCGGTGCGAGGCCCTGCCATCGAACGAGCTGACGCGAGGCTTCCTCGAGAATCCAGACGGTTATCGGCTTGATCAGGCCGGAATCTTCGGCGATAGGGATGAACTTGCTTGGCGGAATAAGCCCAAATTCGCTGTGGTGCCACCGGATCAAGGCCTCGAATCCGATCAGCTGGCCGTCCTGCAATGAGATGATCGGCTGATAATGAAGGATGAGTTCGTTGCGATCGATCGCGTGACGGAGGTCCATCTCGAACCGGACGCGTTCGAGAAACCGCGACCGCAGCTCTTTTGTAAAGACGGCCAGCCCGTTCCCCTTCTCCTTCGCGTAATGCATGGCGATATCCGCATCGCGAAGTATCTCTTCCGGGGTGTCGTATTCGACATCGCAAGGGGCAATACCGATATTGATGTCCACCGTAATGCTGTTGCCGCTTAGCGAAAACGGCTGTGTGATGTTCTGGTAAATACGGCGGGCGACCTTTTCTGCCTTTGCGGTCGAGCCGAGCCCTCGGAGAATGATCGCGAACTCGTCTCCACCGATGCGTGCCACCGTGTCCTTGGTGTCGAGCATCCGTACGAACCGTTTTGCCGCGATGGCGAGAACCTTGTCGCCTATGGTGTGGCCGAGCGTATCGTTGATGTTCTTAAAACTGCGTATGTCGAGAAAAAGTACTTGGAACTCGTTTGACGGGTCGACCTTATAATCAGTGATCAACCGGCGAAGTACGTCGCCAAACTGCTTTCGGTTGGCGAGAGTTGTCAGCGAATCGTGCAGAGCCGCATGTTGAAAATCGCGTTCGCTTTTTCTAAGGGCCTTATTTGCCTGCTCTTCTTTTGCAAGGGCCACGCTCAGCTGATTTGCGAACTCCTCTGCTTCCACACGCCGTGTTCGCTCTGCCTCGGCTCTCTGGCGTTCTGCTTCCGCCTTTTCCCGCTCGGCCTCTTCGACCTGCTCGAACGCAGAATTAATATCTCTGATGGACTGCCGATAGCTAAGATAAAAAACGCCTACCACCGCGGCGGCCACAGCCATCACAAGCGGATCGGCGTAGTTGATCAGCTTGTAGATCACTCCTGCAAGCCCGGCACCCGTGAGCTGTGCCATCGATGTGGACAGGCATTCCCTTTTCCAAATCTGCCAAAGGCTAGCGCCTTCCGTTTTTATCCGCCTGTAGAAAGAGACCAGGAGCGAAGTCGCGAGGAAATGTGTTATTGCGAGGACGCCGAGCACAATTATCAGATTACGCGTGTCCGAGAGAGCGACACTCCCACCATATGCTTTCGACGTAAATGTAAACGCGACGAATACGAATGTCGCCACCAGTGAGCCCAAGGCCGAATTCCAAAGGATGACCCACTTTCCGGAGAGCCCGCTGTTCCGCATCAGGAAAATGCAGTTCGCAAACGTCTCGATGAACGCGACCACGATAGCTGTTTCGCCGCCATAGACGAGAAATGCAAAGAACACTATCGACTCGGAAAAGCTAATAAAGAACTTTGAGCGAGGGAGCGTAAGGCTCATCCGCGGGGCGACGAATATCGCGAATGCCACGATAGCCAGGAACCCAAGGCTCAATGCGCCCTCAGGTATCGTGAGCAGGGCAAAGATCAAACACGACAACCCCGCAACGATGATCGCAACCTTGTATTGATCAGTCGGCTGAAACCTTAACGTATCCGGGAGTTGGCTGGTGGTCTGCATTGAACAGGGATATGGAAGCGTGGGGCGTAAAAAGCCGTAGTAATGATAGCACGTTCAACTGAGGAAAATATAGATATTTCTTTAGGCGACGTGGGAATCTGGATACTAGGTAGCCAAATTCTAGTGTATACGTGCTATCCATTACCGTAACTAATTGAAACTGCAACTCTTAGCCGAAGTGCAAAACTCATTTGTATACCACGTATACAAACCCTGCCAAACCCTAAACAAGGCTCATCCGGGTCGAAACCCTGACCGTAAGTTAAGCAGATAAAGTGGTTACAAATACGTTTGATCTCCAGGAAAATCGTGGCACGTGTATTGAAATATACGGGTCAGCAGGAAGCGATCAACTTCCGGGACAAACTGAAGAAACTGGAGAAGAAAAAAATGACAAAACTAAAAGGATTCATCCCGACCACACTAATGCTTTTCACGCTGATGTTCGGAGCAACCGCGGCTAATGCAGGGATCATCGTCGGCGACCGCACCGGATCGACGGGCAAAGACGAGACTACTTGTGAAAAACAGGAAAACCCCGGCGTTGTGACGTCATTCCTTGGCAAGGTAGCTACATTCTTTACCACAGGCATCATCGTCGGTGATCGCACGGGCATCATCGTAGGCGACCGCACGGGTATCATCGTAGGCGACCGCACATGCGGGATCATCGTAGGCGACAAGACCGGGATCATCGTCGGCGACTAACCCTTAGACTCGATTATCGATCGACTTTCACAATACGAAACCCCTTGTAAAGCACTACAAGGTATCCCGCACCTAGGCCTCTTCGAGCGATCGAAGGGGCTTTCTTAACTTGTTGAGGCACCCCTGCGTCGGCGGGAGTCCGCGCAGAGTTAACTCTCATCCGCCATTGGCTCATCCGCGATCTCGCGGGCTATTTTCCCATTCCAACTTCACTGATGATCGCATCGAATCGTGACGAGTTCATTGCAGGATGCCAACGTGGATCGACCGCTATCGACACAAGTTCGGGCGACCCTTTCGAAAGGGCAGCCTCTAGTGTCGAGACGCCACGTTCGAATTCTCCGACCGCGAACTGGATTCGAGCCTGCTGATACGGTCGATAGGTTTATTGCGACCCCGGTGTTGAAAAGGCCTCGATTTGACGCCCGGCGTGAGTTGCGTTTACGTTCGAAAAGAGGTATCGGTGACAAAACCGTTCCCAACTTGAGCAGCGAGCGTTGCGAGATCGAGAACTGCCAAACGGGTCTGAACTATAACTCTACCGAAGCCGAGATTACAAAATGCATTTCTCGAAACAAGACGGAAGATGCACTTTGCGACCATGTGGGACTCGTAAAGGCTCAAGACGTTCGGCAGGAGATTCTGAATATTCTTGATCTGCCTTACCAACCGTCGATTGTGCAGCAAAGCAAGACAACATCTATGATAATCAAGACGCGCGACAAGAATGGCCCGACTGGAGCGACATTACCAACAGTGAACCAAGGGTACTATTTATCTATCTCTGGCGGCGATCGAGTTTCCATCACCGATGAATCGGGTATCACAAATACTCCGATCGGAGATGCCGGGTTTGAGCTTGGCGTCCCAGGTGTTAGCTTTGCGGGCGGGATATACGAAGGTGAGGGAAGCTATCAAGAGATAGCGATGCCGGCCGACGAGGGCGCTTATACAATAAAATTCCGCACGGGGACCGATTCGATCGATATTGAGATTCTGAAGGGGGTCGGGAATACCTCGCCCAATTTGGCGATTCGATACATTGATCTTGAATTGCCTGCTGATGTCGAGTGTCTGCTTACCTTCGACCCGCAAGGTGTGCCGGATCTTCGCTACGATTCGAATGGCGACGGTACCTACGATGTTGTTGTACCCGCTCATGTTCGGGTCAGCGGGGCGGCGGCGCAGGATGTCACGGCTCCGGCTGTCGGCTTTGCCAAGGATAGCGCTACGGGGCTTGTTTCCATTGATGCCACGGATTCCGAATCTGGTGTCGGCACGATCTATTACCGATATGCCGGGGATGCTAGCTTCCAGATCTACACGGCTCCGTTTGTCCCGACAGCTAACTCGTTGGAGGCATTCGCTGACGACAACGTCGGTAACCGCTCAAGTCCTGTAACCGCATCCTTAGTTTCAATATCCGGGCGGGTGATGGATTCTTCCGGCCGCCCGATCTCGGGGGCGTTCGTCACCCTAACCGATCCGCAAGGTGGCGCGCGAACCTTTCGGACAAATACGTTCGGGTACTATCGATTCGATGATGTTCTTACCGGTCAGTCTTACGAACTGGCGGTATCGTCGCGGCGTTATACCTTCGAACCGAGATCGGTGGCACTTACCGGCGAGCTAACGGGGTTCGACTTCACGGCGAATCCGTAACGGCCCGCAGCCCGCGAATTCCTAATTCAGAGCCGATTGAAAATATTGACACGGCGTCGTGTTTAACTAGGACAATCCTTGAACCCGGTCGATCGTCGGCCGGGCCAGTTATTTGAATAAAAATGCGGTGCGCGCGGCGGTGGCACAGGGCGACTTCGGATGTGGGATTTCGGATTATCACGACTCCTACGTTTTCTCCTTAGCGGGCTGAGGCAGTTAGGCGGCGGAGGTTCTCGACGGAGGTTGGGAGGACTTCGAGGAGGCGGTCGACGTCGGCGGCCGTGTTGGTGCGGCCGAGGGAAAAGCGGATGGCTCCGCGGGCACGGTCTTCGTCATCACCACCGGCGGACGATGGCGTCTGCGGTCCGAGGGCTCGGATGACGGGGGACGGTTCGAGCGTGCCGGAGGAGCAGGCCGAGCCGGTCGAGACGGCTATGCCCTGCATATCCAGGTTGATGAGCAGGCCCTCGCCCTCGACGGAGCGAAATGAGATGTTCGAGATGTTCGGCAGGCGGCGGTCGCGGTCGCCATTGAAGACGACGTCCGGGATCATCTCGCCGACGCGGGTTTCGAGCTTGTCCCGCAGATCTTTAAGCGTTGTCGATTCCGATGCAATTTCCTCCTCGGCCAGCTCGCAGGCTTTGCCGAAAGCGGCGATATTCGGGACGGATTCGGTCCCTCCGCGACGTTCGCGTTCCTGATGCCCGCCGATATTCTGCGGATGAAGGCGGACGCCGCGTCGGACGTACAATGCTCCGACGCCCTTAGGTGCGTACAGCTTGTGGGCCGAGATCGAGAGCAGGTCGCAGCCGATCTCTTCGACGTTGATCGGGACCTTTCCCGCGGCCTGTACCGCGTCGGTGTGAAACCAGATCTTCTGTCCGCCGGCCCGCAGTTCTCTTACAAACTTTCCGACTTCTTCGATCGGCTGAATTGTGCCTATCTCGTTATTCGCAGCCATTATCGAGATAAGCAGAGTGTCGTCCGTTATCGCCGCCTTCACGTCTTCGATGCGGACGATACCGTCCTCGTAAACGGGCAGATACGTCACTCGATAGCCCTGCTTTTCAAGGTCTTCGCAGACGTTCTTGACCGCCGAGTGCTCGATCGAGGATGTGATGATGTGCGGAGCGGGGACACTCTTGTCCCCATCGCCGGTTCCTCCGGCGAAACTCGCGTTGCCGGTCAGGGCGTGAGGATGCTCCGCGCTCGTTCGCGTCGAGGCGACGCTCATGGGGACAGGAGTGTCCCCGCTCCGTCCCCCAACGCCGATTCCTCCGGAGAAACTCGCATTGTCTATTTGGGCGTGAGGATGCTCCGCGCTCGTTCGCGTCGAAGCGGCGCTCATGCGGACAAGGATGTCCGCGTTCCACCTATCGAGAACCCCCTTGATCGCGAGGTTATTCGATTCCGTCCCGCCCGATGTGAAGACGATCTCGTTCGGACGAGCCCCGATCAGATGTGCTACCTGATGCCGGGCCTTATCGACCGCAGCCCTGGCTTGTTGGCCGAAGTAATGGATGCTCGACGCGTTGCCGAATGCTTCGGTCAGGTAAGGCATCATCGCCTCGACCACTCGCGGGTCGACCGGCGTGGTCGCGCTGTGGTCCATATAGATGCGGCGAAACATATCAATATTGTACTTACCCAAAATAGAAAAAGACAGAAGGCGAACCTCCTGCCTTTCGACTTCTAGCGGGGAAAAGTCTATTTACCTTGACGGTAAGACGTCCATTGGGCATCCATGCGTGTGTCCTGGCCGCCGGAAAAACGGTCCATGCATGCGTCGTCCGTGTAGTCCATAAAGTTGGTGATCGGATCGGCTCCCGGATACTTTCTGCCCGCGCACGAGTCGCGTCCTACCGGGCAGCCGTAAGCCGCGGACCGTTCGGCAGGAGTATCACTGACGGAATCGCCTGTCCTGGAACATCCACCCTGGAACGTGTGATAGAGGCCCATCCAATGGCCGACCTCATGCGTCGCGGTGTCACCCAGATTGTATGGGGCAGCCGATCCACCCGGAAGCGATGAGTAAAGGATCACAACACCATCGTTGCTCGGCTGGCTAGCGTAACTCGAGGGGAACGTCGCCCAGCCGAGCAAGCCTCCACCCATGTTGTTGTAATAGATATTAAGGTCGTCTGCCGTGCCCTGGCGAAGAGCATTCTTCATCTCGGCCTCGGCGGAGGTGCCGTAGCCCGCTGTATACCAAGTGCTGTTGTTAGTGTAATCGGTCGACACGACGTTAAACGACCAGCCGGTTGCGGCATAGGCAGCATTCAGCACGTTTATCTGGCTGCTCATTTGTCCCACCGTCGGGCCGCCCGTGCCGCTCGACGTCCAGATGACATGAACATAGACATTTATTACTCCGCCAGTGGCGGCCTTGGTAAACGATCCGAGAGCGTATCGTTTAAAGTTAAAGTCGGCCTCCATTCGGGTGACCTCTTCGGCCGTCGGATTGATCGGACAAAATCGTGTGATCCGCTGGCCGATAGGGCTGCGGAGATCGCGAATCTGGGCCGCCGCGGTACCGGCAAGCACGAATACAGCCGCAAATAGTCCCAGTAGAAACAGGGGTTTTCGGTTCACTTTGGGTCCTCCTAGCAAGTTAAATTGAGACATGTACAAGAAATGAAAGCGAATTGATCGAGCGACCTAAGAGAACTGTATCGCGGAGCATCATACGGGATATCGAATAAAGTTACAATAGTTGAATTTTCCTTTGCCTCAGTGCCAACGATTACAGCCATCCAATCGTTTCTCATTCCCATCAAAATGAAGTAAATTATTATTGCCGAAGTGTGTTTTGCGCTTGGCGATAAGGCAGGAAAATAATGGACTTTTTGGACTTTACTACAAAAGAGATATTTAAGCGGTATGCGAGTATCGTCGTCGGCCGGCCAATCTCGCCGGTATTCTTGAATATTTTGGTCACGAGCGTTTGCGACATGCGCTGCACGCACTGTTTCTTTACCGAGGAACTGGATGACCGCCCGCGAAAGAAACTGCAGATGAAGACCGACGAGATCGCAAAGATCTCCGAAACTCTCGGCGGCAACCTCGGCGTTCTGGTTCTCGCCGGCGGTGAACCGTTCACGAGAAAGGACCTACCCGAGATCGTAAGAGCATTCTACGAGAACAACAAACTCGATTCTGTTTACCTCATGTCAAACGGGCAGATCCATCCGCGGATATTTCCCGATGTGACAAGGATCCTCGATGAGTGTCCGAAATTGAATGTAACGGTGGCCCTTGGGATCGACGGAATGAAGGATGCGCACGAAAAGATCCGCCGAAAAGAGGGAAGCTGGGATAAGGCGATACACACTGCCCGCACGCTGCAGCAGATGAAGCGGGAACAGTATCCGCAGCTCGATATCCAGACATGTACCTGCGTCATGAGGTCGAACGAGGAGACGATCTTTGATTGGTACGATTTCCTTAAGTACGACTTAAAGCCGGACAAGGTGAACATCAATTATATCCGTCCGCCTTCGGCCGATCCGACTGAGCTCGAGTTTGATCATAAACGGTACGGCCAGCTCTCGAATATGATCCTCGAGGACACCAAGAACGCCGCATTGAAAAATAACTACGGAGGCCGATCAGGTTTCTTCAAGGCAGCGGTCGACATCTATATGCATGACCTTATAGCCAAGACCAAGGAAGAGAATAAGGCCCAGCTAAAATGTTATGCAGGCAGTGCGGGAGCGGTCATTTACGATAACGGCGTGCTGTCGTCGTGTGAGAATAAGCCGGACGTATTGAGCCTTCGCGATTACGATTGGAATTTTCAGGCCGCGTGGAAAACGGACGCGATGAAAACCCGCCGCAAGGAAGCCGGTAACGGTTGCTACTGCACGCACGAATCAAATTGCTATTATCCGTCGCTACCGTTCAACGCGGGTCACCTGGTTAAGATCAAGAAACTAGAGGGCCAGATGAAGAAAGCAGCGAAGAATGGCGTTTTTGCGGCGGCGAAAGAGGTCGCCTTAAAAGCCTGAAACCGCAAGTTCAAATCTCTCTTTTGCCTGCCGATCCGACCGACGTCGATGGAAGTGCGCTGATGCTGTCAGGTTCACCAAAAATACTAATTATCTCGTCGGATACGGGCGGCGGGCACAAGTCGGCGGCGAAAACGCTTGCCGACGGCCTCGAGCGGTTTTGGCATGGCGAATCGATGGCGGTGCGCACGATCAAGGCGATCGAGGAATCGCATCATTTGACCGATAAACTGGTGAGAGTCTACAACTGGCTCCTGAGGAACAAGCAGGGGTGGATGAAGTACTTGTACTGGGCGGTCAACCGCTTTAGGCCGGAAACGCGGGAGTTCTTTATTAAACGCTGCATCGTGCCGCTTAAAGCATCGTTCGAGAAATGGTGTCCGCACGTGGTGGTTAGTGTTCACCCGCTGACGCAGCACATCTTCGGGCGCATATTACGCGAACTTAACCTGTCCGATCAGATCCCGCTCGTAACGGTCGTTACCGATCCATGCTACGGATTTTGGAAGGGCTGGGCCTGCGACGATGTCTCGCTCTATTTGGTGGCAAACGAGGATGCGAAGCGGCAGCTCGTCGATTATGGCGTCTCGGCGACCAAGATCAAGATCTCCGGTATGCCGGTGCATCCCAAGTTTCAAGAGGTCACCGAGGCCGAGGCGAAACTCGCGCGAACGGCATTTGGGCTCGATGCCGAGAAGTTCACCGTGTTCGTGAATGCGGGTTGGATCGGCGGCGGTAATATTCCGGCGATCTTCAAGGAACTGGTCCGCGGTGAGCTTGATGTTCAGGCTATATTTCTTGCCGGCCGGAACGATGATCTGAGACTTGAGGCTGAGGAAATGGCCAAGCACGCCAAGTTTCCCGTCAAGGTGATCGGGTATTCGGACGAGATCGAGAAGCTTATGCAATCGGCAAACGTCATGATATCGAAGCTGGGCGGATTGACGACGTTCGAAGCCTTGGCCTGCCGGCTGCCGATCATTGCGGATGTAACGACGCCGCCAATGCCGCAAGAGGCGGGCACCTCTCGGATGCTGTCTCAAAAAGGCGCCGGGATCCTGCTTGAAAAGCCCTCTGATATTGTATCGGTGGTTCGACTGCTCTCGACTGATCCCGGCCGTTATTCCGAAATGAGGAATGCGACGTCAGGCCTCTCTTTACCTAACTCAACGGAGTCGATCGTAAAAGAGATCCTCACCCTTCTGCCTCCTGAAAGTGCCACCTCCGCAGCGGCCTAATTCTTTCCTTCTTCAGAATACACAGGTGCGACGGTGTTGAGGTTCATACCGTTGCCGGATATGTCGGCGAGCGGTTGTCCCTGATCGTCCATGACGAGCACGGTCTCAAGTCTCGTTTTTGAAGGGATGCCGATCAGGTCCTTTAGCGACTCGGTCTTTTCCGAATCGGATTTTTGACGCCATGCATCGGTCGCGACCACATAAAGGGTGCTGCCCTGACGGTGCGCATTGCTCAGCACTCTTCCGCCGGGGAGCCGCGAGGCCTCAATTCTTTCGACGTCGTCCGGGAGCGAGGCTGTACCGCTGCCCGCAGAGAAATACAGGAAGCCGGAAAGTACTAAGGCGGCGAGTGTTGCCCCTACCAGCCACTTGTTTGCGCTAAGCGACGCATAGTCGACATAAGAGAAGGTCGACGGCATCGGTTCGACGGCCGGTTCATCGGATTCCTCTTCCTTAGCTATACCTAGGCCCCGGCTCGTGAATTTGTAGACGGCGCGCTCGGTCCGCATACGTGCTTCGAGAAGCCGGTTCGCGACTATCAGCCGCCGACCGGCTGATACATTCGCTTCCGATAGCGATCGTTCGATGCGGTTGCCAAGGTCTTCGGCCGTTCTCAGAAGCGCCATAACACGATCTCGTACGATCGAGGGCAGCTCCTTTGGCTCGTGGAGCTCCACCGATCGCAGAGATTCGAGTGAGAGGATGGTGGCTAACGCCTCGCGTCCCAACGGATCGGGCAGGTCGTCCTCCCCGAATAGAAAATCCGAGAGATCCAGTGAATGGCCGATCTGCAGAGAATCGATAAACCTCACGATGCTCCTGGTTGAGGGATTATGCTGAGAAAGAAGCGATAGGATCGACTGGAATTCGGGTGTGCTGATCGACAAGGCGAATGCCGCCTCCGGCTCTTCGCCTGCTTCGTCGTTCGTTGTTTCGGCCGCATTGCGTACGGTATCGGTGAGCGCCAAACGCGACCGGAGAAACTTCAGGTCGTCCGATTCCGATACCGAGGTAATAAGCGAATCCTTCTTATCCATCGCTCTTATCACCTCGGAGATGTAATTGCCGGCGTTCGGCGACGCATCCTGAAACGCTCCCGCAAAGTCAAATTCCGATCCGAGTCGCTCGCCCAGCATTTCACTCGCCTTAGCCATCAGAAAGTTCAGCTTGTTGCCGACCAGAACGTTGCATTCAATAGCGGCAGCCACGACGATTGGGTCCCAAAATCGGTCCCCCAGTTCGGACTTGTATTCCCGGATGCGATCGAAGAGACGCGAGGCTGTGAGCGAATGGAAATCGGCGATAGTGTTGCATTCGTTGAGAAATGCGTCGAATACGACCTCGTCCCGGTGAGATCCCTGAGAGGTGACGGCAACGCGGTCCCATGAACAATAATGGGCCGATATGCTCTCCGCGATCGCTTTTCTAGGTGAGACAAGCTGTCGACGTATGTCGGTAAGCTGCACGCTGTAAGCACGCGTGATGGCCAGATCGAACTTGCTGAGGCTAAGCCGTGAGCGCGGGATCTCACGGTAAAAACGTGCGAGGGCGACATAAACCTCGCTATCGAGAGGCTTTCGCAGGCCGTCACAATACCGCCGGATATGATAGGCCTCGATCTGTTCGTCGCGTTTCGCAAGGTGATCTTGCCAGAGCACTAGTTCATGGGCCAACTGAAATTCGACTCGCTTTCGGCGATCGCTCTCCGCTTGATCATCGCTCAACGTCTTGAGTTCGCTCAAACACTGCTTGACCGGATCAAGGTTGAAGTGTTCGTTCGTCGATTTTAGTAAGTGCAGCTCGAGTTGGGTAAGAAACTCTTCAACGATCCTTAAATGAAGGGCCCTTTCACCAAGGTGCCGCAGCCGAGGCATAAGAGCCGGACTGCTATCTGATCTGGCAGGAGTGTTGTTTCCCTGTAGCATCTTGTATTTGGGGATTGCCGTGTTACGGGAGTACGGTCGCGATCTGCCCATCTTCTCCCATATCGTATTGGGAAATGACCCTGGCCTCACGGACCCGGTACGCGATAATATTGTAATTGCGCCTTAAACTCTGGTCCGTCGGATTTGGAAACATCAAAAAGATGAAATCGCGATGTCGCAGCGTCGAGCCGACGGTCTTGCCGTGGGCATTGTTCGCAAATGCATTCAGCTCGGAAAGGCGGGCATAACGCGAATTCTGGATCCGGTACATCGACTGGTCGGTATGCATCGCACGAAGGCGTCCGACCGCCACCGCCGAGTCCGCGGCATCGCGAGCCTTCAAGAATGAAGGAACTGCGACCGTAGCGACAAGCCCTGCGATCACAAGTACCAAAAGCAATTCGATGAGCGTGAATCCTCGCTCGTAGGTTCTGGGCATACGCTTGACAGGACGGGGTGGAGGCTCAATATAGAACGCGAAGAAAGCGCTCAAATCTGCCAAAAAGTGTCACCAAGAAAATGACGAAATTCAGCACACTAGCGAAGCTTTTACTGTTCGCGCCCATAAAACCTCAGTTAATCGGCCTTTCGAGGATGCGGGGAGTAAGGCCACCAATAACAAGGCAACGCGAGTGCCATTGATATCTGATGGTCAGGCGTGCCCTTAACTTGTCAGTTTGCAATCATTTCATTAACCTTGAGGTTTGCATAAACACACTTTTAATTCGGGGCCGGTGGAGATACGGATTTGAGTCTTTTACTCGAAGGCAAACATGCGTTCATTTCGGGAGGAACGCGCGGTATCGGGGCAGCACTCTGCGACGTTTTTGCACGTGAGGGCGCAGACATTGCATTTAACTATCACTCAAGCGATGACCTTGCGAAAGAGGTACGGCAAAGGGTCGAAGACTACGGACGGAAGTGCCTTACCTTTAAGGTTTCAGTAACTGACCGCGTCGGTATGAAGCGAGTTGCCCGGGAGATACACGAAGAATGGGACACGGTCGAGATACTTGTCAATAATGCGGCCGTCAATAAGGGTGACAATTTTGCCACCACGACCGACCGATCCTGGGATTGGGTGGTGGATACTAACGTGAACAGCCTTTTCGCCGTCACCAAACCGTTCTACAAGCAGATGATTAGACAGAGAAAGGGCACGATCCTGAATATCACCAGCATCGGTGCCATCAGGGCCCTGCCAACGTCTGTGCACTACGCAACTTCAAAGGCGGCGATGATCGGGTTCACGAAATGTCTCTCCCGTGAAGCGGCGAACTTCGGCATCACAGTGAATGCGATCGCGGCTGGAATATTCGACACAGATCTGGGAAATACACTACCCGCACGCCTTCTGGAGGCCCATGAGAACTGGGTTTCACTTCGCCGGCTCGGAAGGCCGGAAGAACTGGCCGAGTTTGCTGCGTTTATTGTCAGCGAACGAAATTCCTATATGAATGGCGAGGTAATCACGGTTGACGGCGGTACAATAACCTAATTAAATGCTCTTGCCGGAGATCCGATCGAGGTTCAAATGAGTGAGATCGACCCCACAGCATTTGCAGAAAAGGCGGCAGCGATGTTTGACGATCAACTGATCGCGGCCCTTAGTATCAACCGTCCTCACTACAGCCCTTCCGTCATCCGGATATTTGAGGCAGAGGCAGAGCGTCGAGGGATCGCCGGTGACGTTCAGCATGTACATTTCGACGTGTTCCTGAATTCGGGCGGATATGCCGGCCGCCTCGTACTGCTGGAAGAACAATTGATGTTCCTCTCGACCGGTATGGCGGCAACGTCGGGGACCAAAGGGATCGCCGGCGAACTCTACTCGGCTCAGCGGAACGTCGCCGCTTCCGAGTCTGACTTTTCCGCGCTCGACAATGAAGGTAGCTGGATCTACTTCCTGGATCAAATCGTTGAATGTACCCCGGCGTCCAGATTCCTGTCGGGTCGCGAACTCCAATTCGTTATCAATGAGGCGGATGGTGGTACACTGAACGGCGTGGTCAATTGCGGCGACCTGTCGGGGGCGGAAACGGACGAACTCGCTAGACAGATAATCACCACCCGAGACGAGTTGAAGAAACGAATCGGCGGGTGATTGTTCAAAATGAAAGTCAATTCTAAGATGTTGTGAATAAAGCACTTATATTGACAACTGAACCCACCCTGAATTATTATTCAAAGATCGGGAGAGAGCGATATGGGAAGAGCGGAACTTGTCGAAAATTTAAACAAGGCGTTGAGCCTGGAACTCGCTGCGGTCATTCAATACTCGCAGCACAGCTATCTCGTGACTGGTACCGACCGCGAGGTCTTTAAGGACTGGTTTCGTGATCAGGCCGAAGAAGCTCAAGATCACGCCGACACGCTGGGCGATAAGATCGTAGCTCTTGGAGGTGTACCGGCGGTCGAACCGGGGATGATCCGGCAATCGGTAGAGCTCGAAGAAATGCTGAAACAAGACCTGGAACTCGAGCGCGAGGCGATCGCAACCTACATGGCGGCAGGGGCGGCATGCGACGACGACGACCTCCCGCAGAAGTTCTGGTTGGAGGGGCAGATCTCAGACGAGCAGATGCACATCGAAGAACTTGAAAAACTTACTTCTGAAAGAAGGGCGAAGGTAAATTCCGAGAGGATCGTGCTTCGTGAGGTAAGCTGATCTCGTTAACGGTTGAGTTATGTTTGGGCCAGGTGAACACGATTCGCCCGGCCCATTCGTTAAAGGTGAAACCAGCTCAGGAAATTACGGGAAAGGGAAGCACACGTGACGACATTGGTTCGCCGATCTCTGATCTCGCAGACCTTAAACGTGTCCGGGCAGCGGTGATCACGCGATGCATCTGGTCCAACAGAATTGGATCAAGCCGCATCGTCTTCTGAGTGCTCCAGCCAAGACCCTCGATCCAGGTTGAAAGCTCGATAACGGTCTCTTCACCATCGATGGCAAGGTCGATACGGCTTTCGCCCGAAACGGCCGGTAAAAATTTTGTGGCGGAATTACTCTGCATAGCTCGAAATTGAAAATCAATTTCAATAAGAATTATATAAAAAAAAAGATCCCGTCAATCTACTACGCGTGAAATTGCACGGGATCCTAGCTTTATTTCAGATCTTCCGATCTATTTTTCGAGTTTTTCTTTTGCCCTCTGGATGAAGACCTTTATCATTTCGGTCACCTTTTTGCTCATTTCGGTGCTGATAAGTGATTCGCCTGCAAGGCCAGCAAGCATATGCAGTTCACGTGCGGACCTTCGCCTCAATTCGACCATCTGAGAGAAATGGATCAACGTCGTATCGCGAGCCTTCTCAAGAAACTCAGCAGAAAAGCGTAGAAAGTTCTGAGTCTCTTTAGCGACCGGGAACCACTCGATGCGTTCCTCGTTCTTTTCCGCAAGTTCGACGGCAAACTTCTGCATCATCTTGCCAACCACAGGGATGTCAGCTTCGATCTTCCAATGGGCGACGCCCTTAGCGTCGGTGTGGATACCGGCAATGCCCGGCATCAGATCGGCAAAATTACGCAGGTCCGCAAAGAACTCGCGGACCTGATCCGCCGGCGACCTTACCTCGATCGCATCGCTATAGCCTGCCTTAACAGTGAACATAAATGTATACCTGCCCGAATGATCATCTCATTCGCACCGTCTTAGAATATACCATTAAAGGCGATGGCGTTGAAAAATTGTCGAGAGGTCGATCGGGTCATTCCACGATAGAACGGATCCTCGGCAAAAAGGACCACATGCCCGCCTCCAAGCGATTCGTCTATGACATATGCTGTTCCCTTTAAGAGACGCTCAGTGTTACCCTCCCAAACGAAACCGGATATTGTAAGCGGTCTCTTCGGAGAGGCGTCAAAGACCAGAGCATTTGTCCCTTCCTTTGAATAGCGGAAGAAATAACCGTTTGCGAGCAGAACAGGTATCTCGTTCTTTTCGACGCCGTAATTGATATAGGTCGTACGGTCGACGGTCGCCCGAAAGATAGCTCCCGGAAGTGCCTCCGGAACCTTGTTGGCATTTGCCGATGGCGATGCGATCGGAGGTAGGCTCGGGGCGATGCCCTCTTCGCGGTCCGATTTTGGATCCATTCCTGCCGGTTCGGGAGTTGGGGTGGCGGCGGGTTTTGCGTCCTTTTCATCCTCGGCCTTTCCTTTTTGCTCGTCGTCGTCACTGCCGACCAACTTGACCGACGAGAGTCCGACATCCTTCAACGCGGCGAAGACCGAAGCACCGCTTATAGTTACGATCGTTCCGCCGCCTGACGCAAAGTCCTTCAGGGCGCTGACCCCACCTGACCCGAACGAACTCATGTAACGTCCGGCCGAGCCTTCAGGGATAATAAGGACATTATAATCCTTGAGGCCTCCTCCCCTGATCGTCGGTATCGTCATCGGCGTAAAGGCGATGCCGTGTTTATCGAATGTCCACCAGATCGATCCGTAAGATTCCTGCGTGACGCCTTCGTCAGCCGCGATCGCTATCTTCGGCTTGCGAAGCGAGACAACCGCCTCACCGCCGACGCTTGTGTCACCTTCTTCACTATATCCAGAATTGACCGCCGTTACGTTGACGCCCATGTCCCGAGCATATTTAGCGATCGCATCGTGAATCGTATCCGGATTTCTAGAAATTCTTACCACGAACGTTCCACGTTTCCAGTTTCGCCCGCCCGCATTCAGTGGCCGCGTAGCTACAGCGATCTTGAATCCTTCCTGCAAGAGCCTGATCACCATGGCGCCGGTAGAATCGGTCTCGTACGGGATGATGTACGAGATCGCGGCGCGGCCCGTCACGCCGCCCCGTTTCGCATTTTCGAGCATCGTCTGATCGACTATCGATCCCGCCACATTTGTGGATTCTTCGGTCCACCATGCATCCACGCCGAACGCGAGCGGCATTGACCAAGCGGTTATGTCGTAAAACCCGTAGTCTTCCCTTGGCTGGCCCTTTCCACGCATCTGGTTTCGTTTGAATCGGGCCATGTTGTCATCAACGAAGGCTTTGTCCTGCGGCGTGTCCTGTTCGAGCACTGCTTTTATATAAATTCTCTGAGGCTGGTCGAGGTCGATGACGTATGAACCGGCCGGGAAAGTGCGTGAGGCCGCCTTTGCATCCTTTTCCATATAAGAGTGTGCGGTCGGCGATGTGAATGAGGACGACGCAACTTTAACTTCGACATTGGAAAGTCGCAGCACCTCGACAAGTTCGGCCGCCTTCACGCGGTCACTGGTCGGATCGATCACAACGCGCTTCATCTTCGAACGAGCCTGGTCAGCCATACCTCTGGCTCGGAAATCATAGAAGTCCTTGATCCTTTCGACCTTGTTCTTCGCGGTCGATTCGAGTGTGGTCATCGACGCGACGTAATGCTTCGCGATGGATGAACGAAATGTAACGATCGTTCCGTCATCCCGGGTCCATTTGAGCCCCTTGAATCCGCCGCCGTCGGTTTCATAAGTCATTCCCGTGGCGCCGTTGAGCGAGGGATACATATCCCAATACCCCGGATAAAAGGCGTCGAACACGTCCCTTACGTAGTAATCCCATTTGTTGCGATCGAACGCGGCCGCATTGGCTCGCCCATAAACATCGAGCCATTTGTTATATTGCGGCTGCGGGAGATTCGGGTTTATAGGCAACGAGACCGGCGGAAAGAAATACTGCGAAGGCTGGCCGTGATGATCTACCGCGAGCTGCGGATTCCACTCCATGTATGCCTTCTGCATATTCCGCGATTCCTTTTGAGTAAACGCTAGTGTGTCGCGGTTCAAATTGAATCGATAGTGATTCACCCGCCCCCAAATTGCCCATGGCTCGCGGTGTTCGATTGCGTTACGGTTTGGATCGCCGACGGCAACCGAGTTGTACCAGGTAGCAAAACGCTCGTGGCCGTCCGGGTTCTCGCCAGCGAGGACAAGTACAACCGTATTCTTGAGAATGTCCAGTGTCGTCGGCTCATTTGAAGCAGCAAGTTGATACACCACCTGCATAAATGCCTCGAACGACGAAGACTCGTTACCGTGGATGGTGTATGCCATCCATGCGATCGCAGGGTTATTTTGAGCTATCGCCTCAGCTTCGCCCGCTGAGGTCCGACGCGGATCGACCAATCTGGCATTCTGAGCCTTGATCTCATCAAGGCGTGCCATGTTCTCCGGCGCTGAGATGGCAATCAGATATTGCATACGGTGTTCATTTGTCGTTCCGATTGGGAGGATCTTCACACGGTCCGGCGCCGCTGAGGCGATCGCGTTGATCACCTGCTCCATTTGAGCATAGGTCGTATGATGGTCGCCCACATCGTAACGCAAGATCGATTGCGGCCTAGGCACATTTGGCCGGTATTCTCCGCGGGTGTAGAAATCGAATTTCTCTTCGGTTTGAGCAGAAACGGTCAAACAGTTGACTGCCAGAAAGGTCGCCAGAAACAGAAGCTTTTTGATATTCATTTATCTTTACGGGTCGGTCGAAAGGATTAGATAGATCAAACCCGTACGGTTGCGTCGAAAATAGCTTTGAGTTTCCTGCGTCGTCGGGTTAGTATCTTGATTCTAAACATACATCCCCAAAACGCCAAAACCGATGGAAGCCTTTGGTTCAGAATCGCAATGTCCGAGATGCAACGCAATGAAAGTCCGAAACTGGTCCGAGCTTACGGAGGATCAGCAATACCTGATTAGCTGTCTCCCTGATTTTGAGGACCTGACGATGTCAGAACTTCGCGAAAGCCGCTTTTGTACAAAGTGCTGGCATCGGCGAGAGGTGGCACGGGAGACCTTTGCCTGAGCATCCCGGTAAATGTCAGCCGACGTCTTATCTCAACATCTATATACGGTTCACCGGCGGAGGATCGATCCGCATTTACCCTATTGATCGTCCGGCCATGGCAGCAGATTTGTCGGAACCGTTCGGTTTTGCAATCATCACAATTCGGGGTCTGATTAAAATATAGAGTTCTGTTCAGATGGCTAGGATATTGACACTTTCATTGGATGGCGAAGAGTTTCCGGTCGAGATAATTAAGGTCGACCGTGAGAAGCTTTATGGCTCGGTCGAGATCGAGGCGTTCGACGAAAAAGGCAGGCCTGCGGAGATAAAGGTTCTCGACGCAGACGGTATGACCCTGATCGACAAGGGCGGCACGGCGCTCGCCACCGTCGATGCGAAAGGCGACTCTATCGATCGGGCCGACCTGGTCCCCGTCAACGAGAACGGTGAAGTGATCAAGCGGGTACCGTCTTCCTTTGACGGCCCGAACATACTTCAGAAGAGCAAGATCGACGATTATCTCGATCTGATAGTGAAGTCTGTTTATTATTTGTCCCCGGGTGAGCGGCCGCTCGATCTTCTTACAGATCATCTTTCTGCCGGCCTGATATATACGTTCCCATTCAGCTATCGCGGCGGACTTGAATACGACGATGCATTCGTTGTCGGCCAGGGCAAAGACGCATTTATGATCGTCGGAAAGCGGGCAGAGATCGGTTTTGTCGGGTTGAATCAGGCCGCTAGGCTCGATCAGGTCGAGGAGCAGGAGATCTCGGCCGACGACATTAGTTTCGATCTTCTTTAGTAAAAGCAGGGAGTAAAAGCAGGGCCAATATGCCGATCAACATCAGCAATGCGAAAAACCGGGACGCGGTCGTGGCGATGGAAGGTCTCATGCCTGAACGTGAGGTCTATTACCGGGACCGGAACGGCGACCCGATAACGACACGAAAGATCCTGAAAAGCGACATCGATCATGATCTTCCGCAACTGATGAAGCGCCGAAAAAAACTCGATTCGGTCGCTATGGCGTTGATCAAGGAAGACCCGGAGATCAACATCGAACTTTTTGGCAAGTTCCTGGCTGAGACCTCGCGAGTATATGTTTCGCCAGGCGGGATCGTTCACGTTGTGGACGAATTTGAGGTGATCAAGGACCCGGACGGGACACTGCGTGATCGTCGTCCACGACGAAAGGAACTCCAGAATATCAATACGGACGAGCCCCTGAAATGGACCGGAAAGTACATCAAGAAAGAAGACGCGATCCACCGCTTTGTTTTTACCGGTAAGAAGCAATTGGTTCATATCAATGGCCTTACCTTCGACTTTCTTTATGAGATGGCAAAAGACCTGGAGAAACGCGGTTCGCTGCTGCTCGTCCGCGGCGGAGAAAAAGGCGATCAGCCGATCGTAATGAATCGCGGCGGGCGTTCTTATAACGCGTTTCTCGAGGGCCGGACCAAAAAGGATACCTACTGTCTGATCCTTCATTTATCGAATATGGAACTGAAGCGGCCAAAGATCCTGGACGGCGATGGCGAAAAAGAAAGATAGCATCGACAAAAAGAAACTCACCGTAAAGAAAGGTGAATACGCGGTCGGGAAAGCCCAGGACCTCGCCGATCCGACGTGGCAGGGCAAGGCCCGCGAGTACCGCCGACGCCTGAGCGGCGCGATGCGGGCCGTCGCGTCGCATGATATTCAGTCGCTCCCGAAAGTTCGTTCGGTCTACGCTATCCGAAAGTACGACGGCGAGTTCACATATGTCGTTTACGACGGCGCGTCTATTTTCAGCGTAAATCCCGGGGGCACGGTCCGCGTCGGGTTGCCATGTTTTGAGGAAACGGCCGAGCTTTTGAGGAAGGCAAAGGTCACGTCCTGCGTTCTCGCTGCGGAACTGTACGTCACCGGCGATATGGGAAACCGGAATCCGGTGCAGGCGATCGTTTCGCTCTTGAGAAATCCAAAGTCCGCTGCCGATCTCAAGCGTATCGGCCTTGCCGTCTTTGATATCGCCCAGCTCGAGGGCAAGCCGGTCGATGCCGTTGCCGAGGTCTTTAAACATCTCGACAAATGGTTCAAGAACGGAAAGCTGGTGCGGGCCGCCGAGCACATTGTCGCCGACAAACACCAAACGATCGAGGACGCGTTCACCAACTGGGTTATCGGCGACGGTGCTGAGGGCGTCGTCCTGCGGCATGACCGGCTCGGCTATTACAAAATAAAGTCTCGCCATAACCTCGATGCCGCGATCATCGGCTTTTCCGAGGGCAGCGATAACCGCAAGGGCATGCTTCACGATCTGCTCGTCGCCGTGATGCGTGACGATGGTACATTTCATGAGATCGCCCGGGTCGGCGGAGGTTTTACCGAGGATGATCGGAAAGAGATCTTTGCCGACCTTCGCAAGCGGATCGTTCCGTCGGAGTACGTCGCCGTCAACAATGACTACGTCGCGTACGAGATGATCGAGCCCGGACCCGTTATCGAGATCTCCTTTCTCGACCTGATCCCTGAGAACTCCAAGGGCGACCCTGTAAAAAAGATGGTCCTGGATTTCAACGGCAAGCGGTACTCTGCGCTTTCGCGAATGCCGCTCGTCAGCGTCATCTCCCCGCAATTCGTACGTTTTCGTGACGATAAAGAGGCGAACAGCGAGGACGTGAACATCAGCCAGGTAAAAGATCTCGTTCCGGTGCAGGATGCCGATAAACCGGCCCGTGCAGGCGAGCTTAAGCCCAGCGAACTGCTCGAGCGCATAGTCTATACCAAGGTGATGCATGGCTCGCCGATGGTCCGCAAGCTGCTCTTGTGGAAGACGAATAAAGAAGACACCGGCGATTTTCCCGGTTACGTCGTTTATGGCACTGACTTCAGCCCGAACCGCAAGGTGCCGCTCGAGCGCGACATCAAGGTCTCTAATAACGAAAAGACCGCACGCCGGCTCCTGGACGAAATGGCCAAGAAATATTTTGTAGGCGGTTGGGAGAAGGCCTCCTGACCACGATCGCTTAGGCGAAGGCATTCCTCGATGGCAGCTACCGACATAGGTATCGAATTTGCGGGCGACCGCCGGATGCTCTGGATCGCGTCGGAATGGCAAAACTATTCCGAGCGACTCGCCGAGTGGGCGATGGAGCACCTCGCGAACCGCCGCGATGTGTGGAGCCAGTACACGCTTCGCAACGGCGAGGTGCGCGTTGTGATGTTGCCTATCAAAGAACGTCGAGCGGCGGGCACCGATATGGTGACGATCACCAAGCTCAAGCGTCATTTTGCCGGCCGCGTCGTTTCGCACCTCATCGGCCTTCATTCGATCAGCGATCATCAGACGGCCAAGTGGTTCGCGATCGATATCGACCTACACGACGAAACGCTGGCGAATGCCGGCGAGATCGCTGAGGCCAATCTGAACGCCGCGATGGTCTGGGCCGGGCGTCTGCGGACAGCCGGTTTCGATCCGCTCGTCTTCGACAGCAACGGCGTGGGAGGTTATCACATATGGGTACTTCTCGACCGCGAATACCCGCTCGCCGATGTTTACGATTATGCCGATTCGGTCCGCTCCGATTGGCAGCAACTCGACCTTCCGCGCAAGCCGGAGATCTTTCCGCCAAAGCGGGAAGTCGGGCCGGACGATCTGCCTTATACGCTGCGTCTGCCGGGCCGACATCATACGCGAAAGCATTTCACACGCGTAAGGAATTTCGACCCGATGATCGGGCAGGAATGGCTCGAGGGCGGCGAAGCGATCGAGGCGATGCTCTCCGCACGCCCTGCACCGCTGCCAAGAGTAAAGAAGCGTGCAGTAAAGAAAGATCCAAAACCCGCCCCTAAACCTAAAAAGCCGGCGGTCAAGCGCAAGCCGCGCGTGTGCATCGACCTCGACGGCGTTCTCGCCTCGTACGACGGCTGGAAAGGCCCTGAGCTGATCGGCGAACCGCTCAAGGGTGCCCGCGATTTCGCCCTCGCCCTCGACAAGATAGCGGACATCGTGATCTATTCGTCCCGCTGCAGCGAAGACCTCGGCGACGAGACGGGCAGAATGATCGACCCGGTCCGTATGCGTGTAAAGATCATCGATTGGCTCGAGCGGTACAAGATACCCTTTCGCGATGTTTACATCGGCCGCGGAAAGCCCGTCGCGTCCGCCTTCATCGACGACCGAGCTGTGATGTGCAGCCCGCAGACCGACAAAGACGCCTACAAAGAGGCTCTCGCCGCCGCCCGTTCGCTCATCCGCCGCCGGCGTTCCGGCGAGGCCAAGTGATCTGTCGCTTTCGAAAGATGAATGTTCCCCGGAATCCCCCGATCGTCGCTGCCCGCTGAGTGTGTGTGTGCAACCGTACATACAGGACGAGCAGATCGCCACTATAATCAAAACATTCTGAAGGAACGATCCGAAGGCGACCGAGACACATATGAGCGATCACGAGCATTGGGGTATAAATCAGTTTGAGGTGATCCCACCCACGGATCACGGAGAAAGGTACGAGGCGGAAGGCCGATCGCCCCGAAGCCGAAAAAATCGCCCGATCGGTCCAAGCTCGATCACATCGACGATGCCTTTGAAACCGCCAACCAAAAGGATCGATAACCCTGTCGAGGCGTTCGTATCGCAAAACCGCCTGACATCCACGGCAGCATCGGGCACCTGACATAGTTTAGTCGATCCCTTTGGTAGGTCCGTAGAATTCAGTCCCACCAAACGTCACCCACACAATCAGAACGGCCCCGAGGTTACATCCGGGGCCTCTCCGGTGCGCCGTTGCGGATCATCGGTCCAACTCCTTGATCAATGCCTCCATCTCAGCGATCTCGCGGCGTTGCGTTTCGATTATCCCGTCGGCGAGTTTTCTTACACGCGGGTCCGAGATGTTTGCACGTTCGCTGGTCAGTATGGCGATCGAGTGATGCGGGATCATGGCCTTCATCCACGATACATCCTCGACCGTCTCCTGGCTCCGCACAAGCCAAAGCGAGACGGCAAAGACCGCGATGCTGCCCACTACGATCCCGATGTTCGCCTTGCGGCTCGGGTACATATCGATCATGAAAAGCAGCATCAAGACCGCCATCGACGCCCCCATCAAGAACGCCATATAAGTGCGCGTTTCGCTGAAAAAGGCATGATCCCAACTGTATGTGTTGAGGTACATAAGACAGAACATCAATGCTGTCGAAGCCGCGATCATTGCCCCAAATCGGGCGTATTTTTGCATTGGTCTCTCCTCACTATCACAACGAGAGCGGGCACGAAAGGGGAACATACATTATGCGCCGGACGGCACGTACGCACCAAACGTCTCCCCTGGCCGATCTCGGGCGATCACCCGGTCCGCCGGTGTAAACCAAAGCAAACAAGAGGGTTAGCCTCAGCGTAAACCTCGCGCGGCATCTGCCTGGAAACCGTTTGGAAACCAGCTTGGAAACCAGCTTGGAAACCGCTTGGAAACCTGCTTGGAAACTCCTCAGGTTGACGCTCTAAGTTATTGTTGTCGTTGCGGTTACGGCGTTCGCGAACGGTTGGGAACAGTACTTCTTGTTAAGTAAAATTTCCTGTTTCCTGGCTTCGCCCGCTACAGCCGGCCCGATCCTTCTATTTTCAAAGAACCAATGCTCGCGCCGACCTGAATCGACGAGAGCACGCCGTTACAAGTATAGCACATTATCGCGTCAATGGGTTGGGCTTTCTGCCGAGTGGCGGCGGTTCGGAGCCTACGGACAAGAGGCCCGCGCTCCAATCTGGAACGCGGGCCCTGTATGTGGTGTGGTAGACGTTATCGATAAGGGCGAACTAGAGTATAGTTGTCGGCTTTTTGGGCTCGGTCGCGGCTGCTGCCGGTGTTTCGAGCGGTGCGGTGACGGGCGCGGCGGAAACCGTCTTGGCTGCTTCCGATGCTCCGGCGGCTGCGATCGATCGCTTTGGGGTCGGGATAAGGACCGCATCAACCTGGTGTATCACGCCGTTTGTCGCTTCGATATTGCGTGCCTGGATCGTCGCTCCATTTACTCTAAGGCCGTTCGTGTCGCCGAAAGCCAGCTCGTCACCCGCAACGGAAGTTCTTGTCGGGCTCGACGGCAGATTGGCGGCCATCAGCTTACCGGCGACGATGTGATTGGTCAGGATCGCCTTGAGCTTTATCTGGTTCGGCTCGTTCAACAGCTCGTCGATCGTCGCGTCGGCGATCTTGCCAAAGGCGTCGTTCGTCGGTGCAAAGACCGTGAATTCGCTGCCGCTGGCGATGGCGCTGAACGCACCCGACGATTCCATAACGCGGGCGAATGTGGACCACTTATCTTCTTTCTTGATGGTTTCGATCAGATCTAATTTGTCGGACATAAAAATTCTCCTGGTTCCAAAACAGCTTCGGCCATCGTTTGAAGATGAACGGCCATTCAACTTGCTGCTTGTCTCAGGATCGATCCGACGTATTCGGGAAGGCTGAAAAAGGAGTGAGCGAGACTCGTTTCGTCTATGAGTATGTGCTTATTTCGGGGAAATAGCAATCTGCTCGCGTTGGGGCCGTCTGCGGCTCAGCCTGCGAGTGCGGTGTAGATGATGAATGCGCCAAAGGCCGCTCCGGCGATCCCGGCCGGACGAAAGACCTTTTTGAACCCCGCCGAGCGGACGGCGAATTCGCGGTGGCGCCGCGGCCCTGCGAAGATCAGGAACACTCCGGCAAATAGGAAAACACCGCCGACGATCATAATGAATACGGGATAAAGCGTCGAGCCCGCGAAGATCAACAAGACCAGACCCAGCAGCGTGCGTGATGAGATCTCCGCGATGTGAAAGTAAGGCTTGGCGGCGAACGTGATGATCCCGCGTGACCAGCGTTCGGGGCTTGCCGCCATCAGCGTGCTAAAAACGACCGTCAGCAGCCCAACGGCCGCAATAGCGTACATAACGATCCTCAGAACCTATTTTGAAAAGCAAGGCCCGGACAGAACACATTTTCTGCCCGGGGCCAAAAGTGAAGCGCGAACGCATCGGGGTTGATCGAGCTACGGGGTCATATTGACGCCGAAATCAAAGAACTTAGAGCCGACGCCCGCGCTCGTATTCGAGTTGCCGGAATTGACAAGATAAAAGCCGTATTCGCCTTTCTTCAGGTCGACAGCGGCGGTCACGCGGAAAACTCCGTTGCCGAGGTCTTCGGCCTTGAGGGGAACCACATACTCGTCCGAAAGGCCGCCCTTGCCGCCCCACGAGTTCGCCTTTGCGATCGTCACCTCGCGGTTATCGCTCCGCTGGTTAAAACGGACGAGGGTGAATTCGTTCGGTGTCGAGGGGATGCCGCTGGCCGTATTCAGGCCGCCGCTCGAGACATCGAGATAGAAGTAAAAGACGGGCGAGGTCGATCTGATCTGAAGGCTGGCATTGCGTCCCGGCAGGTTCGCCTTGGTCTTGACCTTGCCAAGTCCAAAGGGTGTGATCGACGCCGTAAATGCACCGCCTGTGCGGTTCTGGGCTGAGACGTTCGGCTGCAGCTGTGTCATCTTTCGCTGTCCGCCATCTTCTTCGTAAAGGTAGATGCCGTAGCTGTGTTTCGCCATCGGGTCGTTCGGGTCCCCGGTAGCGCCGACCGGTGCCGCACCGGACGAACTCTCCGTCGATCTGCCGGTCTTTGCCTCGAGCATCGCACCGACCACGTCATCGCCGACGCCGGCCTGCTTCAGCTTGATAAGGGCATCGGTCGACATATCGAAGTTGGACTTTGACGTACGGATCTTTCCGATGATCACCGACCCGGCGAGGCCTGCCTTGGTGAGGGAGATGACCTCGTCATTCGTCATCACCTCCTCCTGCGCGATCGCGGCATTGAGCGCGCCGAATGTGAGGACAATGGCGAGCGAAAGAACAAAGATTCTGCTTCTCATACGATTCTCCTTTTATCACTTAACCGCCGTTCCCGATCGGGGAGGAATTGGTCATTCGGGCCGCTTGATAATGCTCTCGCGGGTACGAATGTTCAGATTCGGACGGTTGATCCTGACTTTTAGGGTGTAAACGGCGCCCGGGCGGCGCTCATCCGTAGGATAATACCCCAAACTGTATGTTTTGCGAAGTTCTTCGGCGATCTTTGTGAAAGCGCTGTTGAGGTTGGTCGTCGAAGAAACCTTAAAAACGCGGCCGCCCGATACACCTGCGATCTCATCGAGAAATTCCCGGGCCTCGACGTAGTCGATCTCGCGCTCGCCTTTCACCGGAGCACGTTCGTAGACGTACGGCCGGTCGTCATCGTCGTAGCGGATCTCGGCATCTTTACGGCGATTCTTGCGCACATCGTCGTAGGTGTCGTAACGCAGCGGGTAAACGATGACGTCTTCCTCCTCGAGAATTCCGAGTATCTCCTTCTTAGATGATCTTGCGCTGAATGTGTCGACGCCGTCGCTAAGCATCACGATGGCCTTTCGGCCGGAAACGCCGGCAAGCTGTGAGTTCAGGGCGACATCGAGCGAATCATACACGCTCGTACCGGAGCCGGTCTTTGCGGCCTCGATCGCGAGCTGCAGAACGCGGCGGTCGCTCGTCGGACGGCACAGCACCCGCGGTTTTTGATCGAAAGCGATCACCGTGACCCGGTCGTTCTCCTTCAATTGGCGCACAAAAAGCAACGCCGCGGCCTGTATGTCGTTGAGCCTGAAGACCGTCGAGTAGCTCATATCGAGAAGCAATGCGACGGTGAAGGGCTGATCGACGCTGGAAAAGTAGGCGACGTTCTGTTCGACGCCATTCTCGAAGATACGAAACTCCGCCTGCTTGAGGTCCGAAAGCGGTTTTGAGTCCTTCGACGTCACCCTTACGGGGACGGTTACGAGGTCGGTTTCCACGCGTATCGTGTCGTCGGCCGCGTCGGGCAGATCCGCCTTTTTTGCCTTTATTCGTGCAGTTCCTTCCGAATAGCCGGTCTGCCGGCCCGATTGAGCGAAAGCACCTATCGAGAACAATGAACCGATCAAAACGGCCGCGGCCAAAGATGCGAGGGAATTCACATCTGCGATTATAACCGCATGCAGCAAGGCAGTCGAAGTTTTACTTCGTGATCTCGTCAAAGGCTTCGCGGACCGCAAAGCGCTGAAGGGTGAGCTGCTCGAGAAGGTCGGAGGCCGAGATGATCCCGAGGCGTTCGAGGATGTGGAGCATCGCGGGATGATCGGCGTACGGTACGACGTGGGAACGTCCGATGGTCAGACGCATCGCATGGTCGAGCCGCGAAAGGAATAAATATCCCGACAGCATCGCGTCAAATTGCCCCGATGTGATCGAGCCGCCCGCACGAAGGCGGCCGAGCATCGCCTCGCTCGATCTATCGTCCTGTGCATCGGGCACGTTGTCGCGAAGCTGAAGGAAGCGGATGGCAAAATAGATATCCAGCATTCCGCCGGCGCCGTATTTGATATTTACTTCGCTGCGGCGGCGATCGGTGCGTTCGGCTTCGAGCAGCTCGCGGACGCGGCGCGTCTCAGCGGCAAGCTCGGCGGCCTCGATCCGGGATGCTCTCTCGTGAACCACGGCGGAGACCTCGCTTTCGATATCGGCAGACAGCGGCCTGCCGCCTGCACCACGCAGTTTCACGAAGGCGAGAAGCTCCCAAATGGCGGCCGATTCCGCAAAGTACGCCGCAAAGGACGAACGCGAGATAACGTTCGGCCCGTTCTTGCCGTGCGGACGAAGCCGCAGATCGACCCGGTAAAGATTGCCGTCGCGCGTATAGCCCGACAGCACGTTGACGAATAGATCCGCGGCCCTGCTGTAATATTCCATTGCTGTTATGCCGCCGGTATCTGCCTTTTGCGTTTCGTCAAAGACAAGGACGAGGTCGAGGTCCGATCCGTAATCCACGCCGGCGCCGCCGAGCTTTCCCACGCCCATCACAGCGAGAGCAAAAGGCTCCGGGGTTGTGCCGTATCTAGCCGCGAGTTCGTCGCGGGCTATCGCGAGGGCAAGTTCGATACTTGCCTCAGCAAGCAGCGTCTGACGGCGTTTCGATTCGCGAATGTCGATGTCGCCCGCCATATCCAATGCCGCGATCGCGATCAGCTGGCGGTGCCACTCGCGGCGGATTGACGAAAGCTTCGATCGCCGATCGGAGCCTTCATTTGCTGCCGTTTTGAGGCATACAAGGAAGTCAGGCGGCTCGAAAGGGATAGCCTCCGGGAGGTCGGGCGTCGATCTCAGCAGCGTCGCGAAGGCCTGGGAAGCGGAACGAAGAAGATCGAGACGGCTATCCGCAAACTCTTGTACCTCGGGCTCGTCCGCGGGTGGAGCGGAAGCGCCATCGACCGGCCCGCCCGCGTCCCGCTCCGAGGACCTGATATTCTCATCGGAAAAAACACGGCGAAACACCGCGTGCACGTTCGCCGAATGCAGCTCGAGAGCGCGATCGAACGCCGCTGTGTCGTCGAAACGCATACGCCTTGCGACGAGCGTACGCCGCACAGGATCGCCCGGTACAAGATGTGTCTGCAGGCCGTTCTCCATCTGCAGGATGTGTTCGAGCCGGCGTAGAAATTCGTATGCTTCGAACAGTGCGGATTGTTCGAGTTTCGAGATCAACCCGCGATCGGTGAGCCGTGAAAGGCTGATAAGCGTGTGGCTCGCACGAAGCCACGGATCGCGGCCGCCATACGCAAGCTGTAAGGCCTGGGCCACGAATTCGATCTCGCGTATCCCGCCGCGGCCGAGCTTGACGTCGTATCCCTTCTCGGCATTGTGCTCGATATCGATCTTTTGTTTTGACCGCTTTACGCTCCTAAGCGCGGATGAAACGGATTGCGAACGGGAGAAGATGCGCGACTCGGTCCGCGCGTAAAAGTCCGCAAAAAGGTCGGATTCTCCGGCGCTTGAACGCGAGCGGATAAGCACCTGACGTTCCCAATCGGCGGCCTCATTCTCGTAATAGAGGGCGGTGTCGCGGACAGACATCGCCAGCGGCCCGACACGGCCGTGCGGGCGAAGTCGCAGATCGACCCGATAGGTCGCACCCTCGCCGGTCTGCTGGCCGATCATCTTGGCGACGAGCTCGGCAAGTTTTACAAAGTATTCGCGGTTGGTGACCTTGCCCCTGTTTCCGAGGCCCGAGGTCGTTCCCTCGGCCGAATACATGAACAGCAGATCGATGTCGGACGAGTAGTTGAGTTCGCGCGAACCAAGCTTTCCAAGCGAAACAATGCACGAGCCGGAGCGGATCTCACGGCCCTTCTCATCGATCTCGAACGGCGGCCCATGGCGATTGTCGAGTTCCTGACGGACGAGCCTGAGGGCAAACTCGAGAATCGCGTCGGCAAGGTTCGAAAGCTCCTCAGTTATTTCGGCGATGCCAAGCTGCCGCCGGATGTCCGCAAGATAGATCCGGAGGAGTTCGCGCCGTCGAAAACGCGCGAGCATCACCTGGTGGTCGAGCTGCGAATTCGTAAGTGCGAACCGGGCGAGGGATTCGAGCAATTCCTCTTTCCCGCGAATGCCCTTGTCCTTTCGCCGCCGGTCGAGCCACGCCACGTGATCGGGGTTTTGAAGAAGCGTCGCAGCCAGGAGCGGACTGTATGCGGCGAGGGTAAGCACGTCGCTGAGAAGTGCGGAGTTCCTGGAAAGAAGCCGGAAGCGCGACGGGTGATCCTGGGCAAATCGGTCGGCAAATTGCCCCACCGCAATAGGGTCGGGCAGATCTCGGATCAGATGTTCGGGAACGCTCATTTGCGAAACCGCATTGTATCAATTCCGTATTTCTTTATCTTGTATCCGAGTATCCGTTCCGTCGATGCCAACCGTCGCGCCGCCTTTGCGATGTTGCCTTGAGTCGATTTCAGCGTGTCGATGATCATATCTCGCTCGAATGCGGCGACAGCGGAGGCGAGCGTCAGGTGCGTCTCGGTATCGGAAAGCTCAGCCGTCTGGAGCGAGGGCGGAAGATGGTGGCCGTGGATCACATTGCTGTCGCAGACAAGCACGGCGCGCTCGATGGCATTTTCCAGCTCGCGCACGTTTCCAGGGAAATGATAGCTCATCAGCATATCGATCGCCGGCGTCGAGATGCGGCGGATCCGCTTGCCATGCTCCCCTTCGTATTTCTCAAGAAAATGCTCGGCGAGAAGCAGGATGTCCGACCGGCGTTCACGAAGCGGCGGCAGATAGATCGAGAACACATTCAATCGATAGTAGAGGTCCTCGCGAAATTCGCCCTTCTCGATGGCCTCTTCCAGATTCTTGTTCGTGGCCGTGATCAGCCGGATGTTCGAACGAATGGTCGATGTGCCGCCGAGGCGCTCGAACTCACGCTCCTGCAGTACGCGGAGCAGTTTTATCTGGGTCTGCAGCGGCAGATCGCCTATTTCATCCAGGAAAAGCGTGCCTCCGTCGGCCATTTCAAATCGGCCCTTCTTGAACCGATCGGCACCGGTGAAGGCACCTTTTTCGTGTCCAAAAAGTTCGGATTCGATGAGGGTATCGGGCAGTGCGGCGCAATTGATCTTTATGAACGGCCGCCTGCTCCGGAGGCTGTTGTAGTGGATCGCGTTCGCGATCAGCTCCTTACCCGTCCCGCTCTCGCCGCGGAGCAAGACGGTCGCATTCGAGCGGGCGACCTGCGACACCTGTTCGTACACCTGCCGCATCTCGTTCGACGTGCCGACGAGGTGCGTAAAATCATATTTCTCCTTTAACTCCTGCTTGAGGTGCAGGTTCTCTTCCCTGAGGCGCTCGCGCTCGCCCAGGACGACGTGTTCTACGCGCAGGCTTTGGGCGATGAATGAGGCAAAGATGCTCATTGCAGGCTGAATGGGATCTTTCGTCCCTGCATCTCGATGCGAGACCGCGCACAAAAAGCCGACCTGTTTCCTGCCGACCGTAACACGGCTGATCAGGAGCCAACCCGAAAATGGAAATCTAAACGACGAGAATTCGACGTTATCCGATCGGACGGAGTTGAACGGCTCACTCAAACCGCTCAAACGGCCCCAGAGCTCGGGCGTGAGGGCCGAATCCAGCTCGCGGAACTCGCCGATCGTGAAGCCGGCGGTCGCGACGACTACGGGGCGTTCCGAATCGCGCGGTGCCGTGACGAGAAAGAGCTTTTCGACACCTATCGCGTTGGCCGCCTGCTCCAGAACCGGATTCAGGTTGAAGGGTTGGTCGAGGGCTCCGGCCGCCAGCTCACCGACCCGTGCGATCCCATCGAGGTTTGATAACGTCATATGCGACAAAAATGTAGGCTCGTACACTCAAAACATTGATAATACGCCATAAATGCCCTGCGGGAAACGGCAGCACATTAACTTGCGCAAGATCTTGAAAAGAAACCTCGCCTCGGGCAACAAAATTGTCGGAAAGCCGTTCGACCCTGCTTCGACCCAACACTTGGCTTGCGATACAATTTCCGTATGGTCAGCAGGGTCGAGATCACCGTTGGGCCTTCGGAGCGACGCGCGAGATTAGAGGACCTTTTGTGTGCGCGTTTTCCGGCCCTGAGCAAGATGTACCTGCGTGAGGTGGTCAAGAACGGCGCCTGTGAGGTCAACGGACGGCACGAGAATATCGGGAAGCGGCTTTTACCCGACGATTTCATCGAGATCGAGGTCGACCTGGGCCGAGAACACTCCATGCTGCCGCAGGATCTGCCCATAGATATCGTCTTTGAGGATGGCGACATTTTGGTGATAGACAAGCCGGCGGGAATGCTCGTCCACCCGTCGCACCGTGAAAAGAACGGAACGCTCCTGAACGCGGTCGTTCACCATCTTAACCGCGAACTCAAGGGAGCGTTCGTCAGGCCGGGGCTGGTCCACCGTCTCGATAAAGGTACGTCGGGGTTGATCGTGATCGCCAAGAACCCTCGTGCACATCGGATCCTCTGCTCACACTTTCAAAGAAAGCTTATCGAAAAAAGATACACGGCCTTGGTGGACGGATCGGTCGACGAGGCGTCCGGCACCATCGAAGGGGCGATCGGCCGAAATGCCGATGCGAAACAGTGGCAGCTCTCACCTGACGGCAAACGCGGGGAGACCAGATTTTGGGTCAAGGAGCGGTTTGCGGGGACAACCCTTTTAGAACTTGAGCCGGTCACGGGGCGGACGAATCAGCTTCGGATCCATTGTGAGTCCATCGGCCATCCGATAGTGGGCGATACCGCCCGCGGAGGAAGCGAGCATCGACGGCTTTGTCTTCACGCTTCATCACTAACTCTGATCCATCCCACCACCGGCGAACGATGTAAATTCACATCGGCGGCCGATCTTCAGTTCTCGCACTCACAGGCGATCTAGATCGACAGTTCCATGATGATCCGCTGTGACACATCGGGCCCGCGGCGACTTTCCCCATCGATGATCTCCCGATACGGTTCGGTCAGCTCCGTGACCTCTGAGAAACCAAGCTTGCGGTAGAACGGAGCATTCCAAGGGATGTCCCGGTAAGTAGATAGGGTCACCCGGACGCAGCGGTCCGCTTTTGCCCGGTCGATGACGGCCTCGACAAGCCGTCGGCCGAGACCCTTCCGCTGATGTTGTGGGTGAACCGAAAGTTCATGTAGATGGGTGTCGCTCCCGATAAATTCGGCAACGGCGAATCCCGCCACCTGATCGCCGAGTGCCGCGACCCACAGCATTCCGTCTTGCTGCCGTTCGAGAAGGTATTCGGTTGTCAGGCATTCCTGATCCGTCTCGTCTGCAAAGGGAGTGTCGGCAAACCGTTCCGATGCTGCTTGTTCGATTGCCGGCAAGAATTCGACATCGTTTCCTGTCGCATGGCGGACCTCGTACTTCATTCCTTCTCAAGAGACGCGATCGGTGAGAGCGAACGGCCAGGGCCGAAGATGGGCCTGCCGGGCATTTTGCCTGTGAGCTTCACGCCATCGAAAACGATCTCACCATTCACTATCACGGATGAGAATCCCTCAGCGTATTGGTGCGGAGCCTCGAAGGTGGCCCGGTCAGCGACTTTCGCATCGTCAAAGATGACCAGGTCGGCCGCGAACCCCTCGCGGATCTGGCCGCGGTCGCGAAGGTTGAACGTTTGGGCGGGAAGGGAAGTCATCTTACGGATCGCATCCTCGAGCGAGATGATCTTCAACTCGCGAACGTATTTGCCGAGCACGCGGGCATTGTTTCCGTAGCCGCGCGGATGAGGCACTCCGGCACCGAACCTCCGTACGCCGCTGTCGGAGGCGATCATCGTGAACGGCTGGCGCATAATGTTCTGCACATCGGCCTCGTCCATTTGCCGATAGACCATTTGTGCACCGCCGTTTCGGTACATATCAAAGATCTGTTCCAACTGTTCATCAAGTTTCTTTTTGCCGCGGACCTCCTGTGTGATCTGGGCGATATTCTTGCCGTTGAATTTCGGATCGGCACCGTAGCTCGCGACGTAAGCAAAGTCGAAATCCTTGAACTTTGCCTTCTTGAGCCACTGCTTCATCTCCGTCACGATCTTTTCTTTGGTCGCAGGATCGGCGAGGCGTTTTTTTCCCTCGTCGCGGCCGCCGGCAATGGCCCAATTAGGAAGCCGTGCGTCAAGCGAGGTCGATGAGGCCGTATAGGCATACTGATCTACGGTCACCTGAAGTCCTCTGCGGCGAGCATCTTCGACCAAGCCGATGGTCATCGGCGTTTGTCCCCAGAGAGCTTTTGAGGAGATCTTGAAGTGTGAGATCTCGACCGGCATTTTGGCTTGTTCGCCGATGTTTATAGCTTCTTTTATCGCCTCGACGACCTCGTTGCCCTCGTTGCGGATATGGCTCGCGTACGTGCCGCCATAACGCGACGCGACCTTTGCCAGTTCGACGACCTCCTCGGTCTTTGCGAACGTGCCGGGAACGTAGATCAGCCCCGTCGAGAGGCCGACGGCTCCGTCCTGCATACCCTTCTCGACGATCTGATCCATTTTCTGCTGCTCTTCGGGTGACGGGGCGCGGTTATCCAACCCGACGACTTCGCGGCGGACCGAGCCGTGCGCGATCAGCGTGGCGAGGTTTACGGCGAGAGGCTTTTCGCGAAAACGGCCTAAAAATTCACCGACATCGATGACAGAACCGCCGCAGTTGCCCGTGATCAGGGATGTGACGCCCATCCGAACAAAATTCTCGGCTGACGGGTTGTTGAATATATCCTCGGTGTGGGCGTGAACGTCGATGAAACCCGGAGCGACGATCTGGCCTTTCGCATCGATGATTTGATCGGCGGCCGCTTCGAACCGGCCCACGCGGGCGATCTTGCCGTCGCGTATCGCGATCGAGCCCCAGAACCATGGGTTTCCCGTCCCGTCAACGATCCGTGCATTTTCGATCAACAGGTCGTACCGCTCGGCCGCTTGTGAATGAATGGTGCCGGAGAATGCAAAAGCCGCGATAAGGAGCAGAGATATGATCTGTTTCATTTTAGTTGACCTTGATATTTACCGTGATCGAGATATCTGAGTTCGACGTGTTCTCGATCTCGATCGTGTAGTCCCCATTCGAAGGAAGCACCGCCAGGAAATTATTGATCCCGGTAGTGATACGGGCTTCCTCGAGCAGGCGGAGGGAGGCTTGATCAGAGCTGACCGAGACAGAAAGCCTCTGTCCGCCGCGGACGTTGACCTTGTAGCGGATGGCCTCGCCGGCCGGGATCGCGACATCGTTATAGGTCTTTCCGGAAGTTCCGCGGGCAAAGGCGACGCGGGTCGTGGGAACTAGAGGGCGTTTCAACGGCCTTCCGATCGCGACCAATTTTCCCGCGGTCAGCTTATATTTAGTGCTCACGACAAACTCCGGGCAGCAAGCTCCGCCCATCTCGCCGACGTCGTTGCTATCGACGGTCAGCACGCCATTCTCGATCCTGGAGCCGCGCAGCCCTCCGTATGCGCGATCGCCTCCCTCGAGGTGGGCGAGGAGCTTCGGTTTGCCCCCTTGAAGTGTATAAATGAAGCCCTCGGAAAAGTTGCCGGTGCCGCCGGTATTGCAAACCGTGAGGATCACAGCCTCCGGCGCGGCATCGCCCGTCAGGTCGCCGTAGGCGATATCGAATACACGAAAATAGAACCGGTCGACGTAGCCGTCTTCCTGCGTCTCGCGAGAAAATTCGCCGTCCTTGACGGTAACGTTCTCGGCCGTGTCGCCGACACAGAAGGCCGCATAGGTGAAGTTCTTGAAATCCACCTTTCGAATATCGCCCTGTGCGTGTGCGGCCAAGGCCGCGACGGCGGCGAAAATGAAAGCAAGGGCCGCGCGAAACAAATATTCTCGACCCGCAGTGTGTGCCATAGTGATCACTTCGCTCCGGCTTCGGCCGGCTC
The DNA here is from genome assembly GCA_050246275.1 of Pyrinomonadaceae bacterium. GTDB lineage: Bacteria > Acidobacteriota > Blastocatellia > Pyrinomonadales > Pyrinomonadaceae > OLB17. The sequence continues at coordinate 1,111,602 of JBFWWI010000001.1, read as the reverse complement.
GACCGTCGGCTCATGATATGGATCAAGAAGCTCGACCGGATTCTTTGCCTTGCGACGCAGCCGCATATTCAAAAATTCGACCAATACAGAAAACGCCATGGCGAAATACACGTAGCCTTTCGGAATATGTATGTCCAGGCCTTCGGCGATGAGCGTGAAACCGATGAGCAGAAGGAAGGAAAGGGCGAGCATCTTGATGGTCGGATGCTTTTGAACAAAATCGCCGATCGGGCCGGCAAAGAGCATCATCGCTATGATCGAGATGACGACGGCCCCGATCATGATCCAAATGCCTTTCTCGCCGAACTGAGTGCTGACCATTCCCACGGCCGTGATGACCGAATCGAGCGAGAAGACGATGTCGAGCAGCGTGATCTGGATGATGACGCTCGCAAAGGAGGAATAGACCTTTTTTAATTCATGCCCCGGCTCGCCCTCGAGCGAACCGTGGATCTCGTGTGTGGATTTGGCTATCAGGAAAAGGCCGCCGAGCAGAAGAATGAGGTCGCGGCCGGAAATTCCGACACCAAAAGCCGAAAAGAGGTCCGATTCCAGGCCCATAATCCACGACAGCGAGAACAAAAGGATCACCCGCATCACAAGTGCGAGCGAGAGGCCGATAAATCGGGCACGCGCCTGCTGGCTAGCCGGAAGCTTGCCCGAGAGGATCGAAATGAAGATCACATTGTCGATGCCAAGAACGAGTTCGAGGACCGTGAGGGTGGCAAACGCGATCCATACATTGGGATCGGCAAGAAACTCCATAGATAATTTCTCCGTGAAAAGGAACTCTGAAAGTTAGGAAATTATAATTTAGTCGGGTGTGGATTCAAATCTGCACGGGCGTGAGGCCGATTTGTCCGCGGCTCTGCGTGCCTCAAAATTGTGCGAGCGGGTCGGTGCAAGGAAGTGGGTGACGCAGATCGCCTGGGGTGTGATCTTTGCGACGACGAGATATCCCTTGTTCCTTGAGGTGCCGTCATCCTGGTGCTCGCTGACGTTGAGCCGCACGATGAGCGCGATCGGCCTCTTGCCCTTCATTCGCCACTCGGCCTTTTCGCCGACCGCCGAGAAAGCTCCGGTGAGTTTCCAAAAGTGAAGCTCGTGGGTCGTTCCCTTTGGGTCGATGATGTTGATCGTTTGCCGCAGATCGCCCTCGATCAGCTCGAGCTTGTACCCAGCAATGCCGGGACACAGGCCTTTGTACCACCCGCCCTCGTTCTCGTTCAACTCGATCGTCTTGCACTTCGTATCGATCAGGTCGGTATAAACGCTTGTCACCTGTGCCCGAACGCCAACCCACGCAAACATCACCAACGCCGATACCAGGATCTTTTTCATGCTTTGCATTATTGCACAAGCCCGCGCATCAGCAAGAGTGATGAGTAGTGAACAGTGAACAGTGAACAATGAACAATGAACAATGAACAGTGAACAGTTCATCGGTCGCTGTGGACGATGCGGCCGCCGACGACTGTGGCGACGGCGCGGCCGGTGAACTGCCAGCCGTCGAATGGCGTGTTTCGCGATTTGGAGCGCGAATCGGCATTGTTGTAGGTCCACGTTCGCTGCGGATCGATGATGGTGACGTCGGCGATGGAACCGGGCCTGAGCGTGCCGCGGCCTTCGAGACGGAAGATGCGTGCGGGGTTTGCCGAGCACATCTCGACGAGGCGTTCGAGCCCGATAACGCCCTTGTGAACGAGTTCATTGAAAGCAAGGCCTACCGCCGTTTCGAGGCCCGTGATGCCGAATGGCGCGCGGTCGTATTCGAGCGCCTTTTCATCGGCGTGATGAGGTGCGTGATCGGTAGCGATGGCGTCGATGGTGCCGTCCTTGATGCCTTCGATGATCGCTTCGCGATGCTCTTCGCTGCGTAGGGGCGGAGCCATTTTGGTGTTGGTGTCGTATGCGGAAGAAACCCAGTCGTTATCGCTCCCGGTTCCGACAGAACCTCCGACCACGCGATCCGTCAGCGTGAAGTGATGCGGCGTGACCTCGCACGTGACGTTTATGCCCTCGTTCTTGGCACGCCGGATGGCCTCGATCGCGCCCTTGGTCGATACGTGTGCGATGTGGATGTGGGCTCCGGTCTCCTTTGCAAGGATGATGTCCCGGACCACATCGATGTCCTCGGCAAGCGCGGGCATACCCTTGAGGCCGAGCAGCAGCGAGATGCGGCCCTCGTGCATCACGCCCCCCGCGGACAGCGACTTGTCTTCGCAATGGTCGACGACCGGCAGATCAAAATCCTTCGCATACTGCATCGCCCGCCGCATTATCCCCGCGTTCGGCACCGGCCGTCCGTCGTCGGAAACCGCAACAGCGCCGGCGGCCTTCATCTCGCCCATTTCCGCTAACTCGCTGCCATCGCTCGACTTTGTGATCGCGCCGATCGGGAAGACGTTCGCCAAGCCCGCACGTTCCGCCTGCTCGATCATATAGCGCGTGATCGCGGCGTTATCGTTGACGGGGTTTGTGTTAGGCATCGGGCACACGCTCGTCCAACCGCCCGCCACCGCCGCCGCGCATCCGGTCGCGATCGTCTCTTTATGCTCCTGCCCCGGCTCTCGGAGATGTACGTGAAGGTCGATGAATCCCGGTGCGACAAGCAACCCGCTCGCGTCGAATACCTCCGTCCCATCCGGCGGTGCCTCGCCATTCTTCAGCCAGGCCTTGACGACCCCGTCCTCAATAAGCACGCTCATCCCCGTATTTTCCGGAGCAAGGGGGTCAATAAGATGTCCGTTGGAAATAATAAGTTTCATCTAGATTCTGTGTCAGTAGCCCGCACGTAAGTAAGGGCTCATCACGGCCGGCAGGAGCCCTTACTTACGTGCGGGCTACCGACAATAGGAGGTGAGCGGTCGGGTTGTCGGGTTGATGGAATTTCCAGGTTCTAGGCTGCATGAAGTAACGTCTCTCGAACTTGGGGCGCGATATCGAGCGGATAAAAACAGCTTGCCGGATAGAGGTAATCTTCGCCTGATTCGTCGATCACGCGAATGTAATCGTCCTTTTCGGCATTCTCGTCCGGCAAGACCTCATAGATCTTTCGCACTTCAAGGTCTTCGCATCCTTCGTTGTCAATACACAGGACAAATTTTACGTTCTCGGTATCCATTTCTCTTAGTCGAGGAAGAACTTGATCTTCAACTTTCTCTTACCTATGCCGTGAGCTTCGTACCAATGAATCTCTGCAAGTCGAATTCTACCATTTTTCAGGCGTACGTTAGCCTTTCCTTTAAGCTTTCGCCAGCGTCCACGGCCAAACTGCTTACGAAGCAATGCCAGTTCGCGGATAGATGGACCGACGGCGATGGTTTCGATCTCATCGATCGCCCCGACGATCTCGAATTTGTTATCCACTGCCCATGCTCCCGCCGGTTGAAAGATAGAGCACGGCCATACGGACAGCGACGCCGTATTTTACCTGGTCGAGGATGAGCGAACGCGAGCTGTCGGCGACGTCCGAGGCGATCTCAATGCCGCGGTTCATCGGGCCGGGGTGCAGCACGATCGCGTCCTTTTGCGCGAGGTCGAGCCGGGCCGTCGTCAGGCCGTAGTGGATCGAATATTCGCGAAGAGTCGGGAAATAGGCCGAGTCCTGACGCTCGCGTTGGATCCGCAATATCATCACCACGTCCGCACCGTCGATCGCGTCCTCAACATGCGGGCATACCTCTAGCGATTTGGGATCTTGGATTTCAGATTTCGCATTGTCCGATTCGGGGTCGTTTAGAAAATATTTAAAGTCATAGGGAACAAGCGTACCAGGGCCTGCAACTTTAACCGTTGCACCGAGCTTTGTGAGCAGATGGATGTTTGACCGGGCGACGCGTGAGTGCAATATGTCGCCGATGATCGCGACGTTCAATCCGTCGATCTTCTTCTTATGCTCGCGGATCGTCATCGCGTCGAGCAGTGCCTGGGTCGGGTGCTCATTGGCACCATCGCCGGCGTTTATGATCGCCGCCCGCGAGACCTTTGCAAGCTGATGGGGCACCCCGGCCGAACCGTGACGCACGACGATGCAATCGGGATCCATCGCGTCCAGATTGAGGGCCGTATCCACGAGCGTCTCCCCTTTGCTTACGCTGGACGACGAGACGCTTATGTTGACGGCGTCGGCCGAGAGACGTTTTGCCGCAAGCTCGAATGACGTTCGGGTTCGTGTCGAATTCTCGAAAAAGAGGTTGATCACGGTCTTGCCGCGCAGGGTAGGTACTTTCTTGATCTCGCGGGAGTTTATCTCGCGAAAATTCTCGGCCGTGTCGAGAATGCCCCGGATCTCCGCGGCGGTCAGATCGCGGATGCCGAGTAAGTCCCTGCGTTTGAACGGTTTCTCCATCTACCCACAAAAAAAGCAAGGCATTCAACCTTGCTTTTCAAATTTACTCGCTTGAGCGTTCGAAGATGCCGACCGCCTCGATGTCGTCAAATTCCTTGAGCATTACCTTTATTATCTCGGTCTGCTTTGTCGGCACGACCTTTCCGATAAAGTCCGCCTGGATGGGAAGCTCGCGGTGCTCGCGGCCGCGGTCGATCAGAACGGCGAGCTGGACCTTTTTTGGGCGGCCGAAATCCATAAGCTGGTCCATCGCGGCGCGGATCGTGCGGCCGGTATAAAGCACGTCATCGACCAGTACGATGCACTTTCCCTCGATGTCCTCCGTAAGTTCTGTCCGGTTCACGATGGGATTGGCGCCGACGGTCGAGAGATCGTCGCGATAGAGTGTGATGTCGATGATACCGTAGCTGGGCTTTGTACCCTCGAGAGCCTCGATCTTGTCGCGGATGCGTTCGGCGAGCGGCACTCCGCGACGGCGGATGCCGACCAGGTACAGGCCCTCGGCCCCGTGGTTCGATTCCACTATCTCCGATGCAAGCCGCGAAAGAGCCCGTTCCATTCGAGCTTCGTCCATTATCCGCGACTTTTCGACCAGATTTGCCTCGTCAGCCATTCGAGTGCAAATCGTAACAAACCTATGAACAATCTCAAAACTCGTGGCCCGAGTTTTATGAAAACACGGCAAGTGCACTAATATCTAGCCTTTGCGGTATGCCCTTTCTCTGGGAAAAATTGATCAGGCCCGCTTTGTTCAGGCTCGATGCCGAAACCGCGCACGAGGTGGGAATGGCTGCCCTGCGAAACGGAGCGGCGCGTCCGTTCTACACGAACGATGGGTCACCGACGTGTTTCGGGCCGATCGAGCGATTTGGCATCAAGTTCGAAAATCCTCTCGGAATCGCGGCCGGGTTTGATAAGAACGCCGTTGCCGTGAATCAGCTTTCCCGTCTCGGATTCGGGTTTGTCGAGGTCGGGACCGTCACTTACCGGCCACAAACCGGCAATCCAAAGCCGAGGCTCTTTCGCCTTCCGAACGACGAAGCGCTGATCAACCGCCTTGGATTCAACAACGAAGGGGCCGAGATCATAGCCGGACGACTAAAAGAACTCAAACGCCGAGGCGTGGTCGGGGTAAACATCGGCAAGAACAAAGATGTACCGATGGAGGAAGCGGCCGAGAATTACCTCGCCGCTTTCGACCTCGTCCAACCCGTGGCCGATTATGTCGCCGTGAATATATCCTCGCCGAATACACCGGGCCTGCGGCGTCTGCAGGGGCCGGAGAGCCTTGCGGGCCTTTTATCGGCGTTGCGGCAACGCGATCGCGAACTTGCGGAAAAGCCTCTTTTGGTCAAGATCGCCCCCGACCTCGGCGAGGCAGAGATCGAGTCGGCGGTCGGAATATGCCTCGAATACGGTGTCGCCGGGATCATTGCGACAAATACCACCGTCTCGCGTGAAGGGCTCAGAACGGCCGGTGTCACCCGATTCGGCGAGGGCGGATTGAGCGGGCGGCCGCTTTTCGAAAGGTCCACAGAGGTCGTCGCGGCAGTTTACAGGTATTCGAAGGGACGCATCCCGATCATAGGCGTGGGCGGAATATTTTCGGCAGATGACGCATTCGAAAAGATCGCCGCTGGTGCTTCGCTCATACAAAGTTACACGGGATTTGTCTATGGCGGACCTTCCTTTGCGTCAACCGTTGTCGAGGGACTCGCGCGAATTCTGGAGCAGCGGGGTTTCTCGACGCTCGACGAAGCCGTCGGAAGCGCGGACCGATAGGCCGTTTTCGCCTGCAGAGCGGGTTGACTATCATCTTTCAGCCGATATAATACAAAGTTTGTCCCTGCGGACGGCCTTCTGGCAGTACCGGTGTGTTTGGAATGAAGATCGATCTGAACAGTTTTGAAAGGGAATTGAAAATTGAAGCGACGCTGGAGCCCGAAGAGATCGACCTCGGGGTAGAGAACGCAAGGCTTGATCACGCGATCCTGTTCAAGGGTGCGGTCCGAAAAGATGCGGATGCGGTCGTTCTGAGCGGAACGTTGGCGGGACGGGTCAACATCGATTGCGACCGGTGTTTGGCCTCGAGGACCGTGCCTATAGAGATCACGGCCGATCGTGAATTCGTGGCCGACGAGCGGATGTCGGAAAAGGCTGAGAATGAGCTGGGGCCGGACGATCTGAATATGGACCTGCTCAGCGGCGATGAACTGGATCTGGCCGAGATCGCCCGCGAAGAGATATTGCTCGCCCTGCCTCAGCAGTTTTTCTGCAAAGAGGAATGCAAGGGCCTTTGCGAAAAGTGCGGAGCCGACCTCAATTTGAAAGATTGTAAATGCAGCAACGAGGAGATCGATCCCCGTTGGGCGGCGCTAAAGAATTTAAATTAATAGAAGATCTGTAAAGACGTAACCAGGAGACCAAAATGCCTAATCCAAAACGACGACATTCCAAAGCACGCACCCGCGAGCGCCGCGCTCACGATGCACTGAAAACCCCGCAGTTCTACATCGATAAGGACACCGGCGAAGCTAAGGTGCCGCATCGCATTGATGCAAAGACGGGAACCTATAAAGGACGTCAGATCATTGAAGTTAAAGACGCAGAATAGACGTTTTGAATTTTCAAAATATTTAGGTTCTAATTTTATTCAATGACTGAGTACAATGCGGGCATCATCGGGATGGGTCACTCTTATCCGGAGGGCATTTTAACAAATGCGGATCTGGAAAAGATCGTGGAAACGTCCGATGAGTGGATCACTTCGCGCACGGGCATCAAACAGCGGCATAAGGCTGCTGACAACGAATACACCTCCCAGTTCGGCACGGCGGCGGCAAAACAGGCTCTCGAGCGTGCGAACCTGAAACCGGAAGATATCGACATCATCGTGTGCGCCACGACAACGCCGGACCAGATAATGCCGTCGACGGGTGCCTTGATCCAGGCGCAGCTGGGCGCGGTGAACGCTGCGGGTATGGATGTTTTCGCGGCTTGTTCCGGTTTTCTCTATGGCATCACGATGGTCGAGTCGATGATCCGCACCGGGCAGATCAAATATGCGCTGGTGGTCGGGGCCGAGGTGCTGACAAAGTATGTCGATTACACCGACCGCGGCACGTGCGTCATCTTTGGTGACGGTGCGGGTGCTGCGGTGCTCGGGCCGGTGCCGGCGGGTAAGGGCATCCTTGCTACAAAGATAAAGTCCGACGGCCGCTACGAAGAGCAGCTTTACGCTCCGGGGGGCGGAACGAAATTGGGTACGACCCACAAGACCATCGACGATCGGCTGCATTTCTTCAAGATGAAGGGCAACGAATTATTCAAGGTCGCTGTCCGCTCGATGGCCGACATCTCTGCTGAGATGCTGAAGAAGGCAGGCTTGACGGTCGACGACGTCGATATCGTGATCCCGCACCAGGCGAACCAGCGGATAACCGACGCTGTCGCCTCGCGGCTTGGCGTTCCCGAAGAAAAGGTCTATTCGAATATAGAGTTTCACGGAAACACGTCGTCGGCGTCGATACCCATCGCGATAGATGAATGTATCGAGTCCGGAAGGATCAAAGAAGGCAGCACGGTGCTTCTGACCGCTTTCGGCGGCGGCGTAACGTGGGGAGCGACCATAGTACAGTTTTAGTTGGCAGGAGCCCGCGCGTGAGCCTGGGCGTGAACGATCAAGTTTGATGTATCGCCCTTGCTCACGCGCGGGCTTATGCACAAGGATGAAGACAGCTTTTATATTTCCCGGTCAGGGCAGCCAGTCCGTCGGGATGGGAAAAGACCTCTTTGACAATTTTGCCGCGGCCCGTGAGGTGTTCGAGCAGGCGGACGAGGCGTTGGGGTTCTCGCTTTCCGAAATGTGTTTCGCCGGTAGCGAAGAGGACCTCGCGTTGACGGCCAATACGCAGCCGGCGATCTTGACGACGTCAGTTGCTGCTTATCGGTCGATGATCGCAAATGGTTTTGCGACGCCCGATCTCGTGGCCGGACACAGCCTTGGCGAGTACTCGGCCCTGGTGGCCGCGGGAGTTCTCGATTTCGCCGATGCTGTCCGAGCGGTCCGAAAGCGCGGGACATATATGCAGGAAGCCGTCCCGGTCGGCGTGGGAGCGATGGCCGCGATACTCGGAGCCGACCTTGCGACGATCGAACAGGCCTGCGACGACGCCTCGGAAGGCAAAGTCTGCAGCCCGGCAAACATCAATTCGCCGTCACAGGTCGTCATCGCCGGCGACGCCGATGCGGTCGGCCGTGCGTGCGAGATCTTGAAAGAACGCGGCGCCAAGCGTGCCGTCAAATTGAATGTGTCCGCTCCATTCCATTGCGCGCTGATGATGCCGGCACAGGAACGCCTGGCCCGGGACCTAAGCGGCCTGGCGTACGGCGAATTTGGATGCCCGATCGTTCACAACGTCGATGCGGCGGTGAATAGCGACGCGGGCCTGGTATGCGAACGGCTTACGCGACAGGTGTCGTCGCCCGTCAAGTGGATGCAGAGCGTCCAGGAAATGGTGAAGAACGATGTTGCGACGATGGTCGAAGTGGGGACCGGAAAGGTATTGTCGGGATTGGTTCGGCAGATAGATCGCGATGTTCGCTGCTTGAACGTCGAAAATTCAGAGAGCTTGAAAAGTACTTTAGACACGCTATAAAGAGGAGAAACTATGTCAGAAGTTCAGGATAAGATCAAACAGATCATCGTTGATGAATTGGGTGTTGACGAGGCAGAAGTCACCGAAAACGCCCGCTTTATCGAAGACCTCGGTGCCGATTCGCTTGACCTCGTTGAGCTCGTGATGCGATTCGAAGAGGAATTCGACATCGAGATCCCCGACGAAGACGCTGAGAAGATCCAGGCCGTCCGCGATGCATACGCATACGTCGAGCAGCACAAGGGATAGTGTTCAGAGTGCGCGATTTATCGCGTAGGCAATTACGGGCGAATGCCCGCACTCTAAACTTATGAAGAGACGAGTTGTAGTAACCGGAGTCGGGCTTGTGACGCCCGTTGGGAACGACGTTCCGACCACCTGGAATGGTTTAATGAACGGCGCCAACGGTGCGGATTACATTAAAAGGTTCGATACGGAGAAATTCTCGGTCAAGTTCGCCTGTGAGGTGAAGGATTTCGATCCGCTCAGCTTTCTCGATAAGAAAGAAGCGAGGCGGATGGGAGCATTCACCCACTTTGCTCTCGCGGCCTCGGACGAGGCGATGAAGCACAGCGGGCTCGTGATCGATGAGTCGAACGCCGATATGGTCGGAACGTATATAAGTTCCGGCATCGGCGATTTCTGGGCGATTGAACGCGAGCATGAGAAATTGCTCAATTCGGGACCCGACCGGGTGTCGCCATTCTTCATCGTCTCGGCGATCGTTAATCTGGCGTCCGGCAACGTTTCGATACGTCACGGTGCTAAGGGGCCCAATTCAGCGACAGCGACCGCCTGTTCCGCCGGAGCCCATGCGATCGGCGACAGCTTTCGCCTAATCGAGCGCGGTGATGCCGACGCGATGATCTGCGGCGGGGCCGAAAGTGCGATCACGCCTATGTCGGTTGCCGGTTTTGCGTCGATGCGAGCGCTCTCAACGCGAAACGACGATCCCAGGCATGCGTCGCGGCCTTTCGATGCTGAGCGTGACGGATTCGTCATCGGGGAAGGTTCGGGGATCATGATCCTCGAAGAACTCGAATTCGCAAAGGCCCGCGGTGCTAATATTCTCGCCGAGATCGTCGGATATGGCATGAGTGGAGATGCGTTTCACGTGACGATGCCGGACGAGACGGGTTCCGGTGCTATCCGCGTGATGGAGCGTGCGATCAAGGACGCTGGCATCACACCGGATCAGATCGGATACGTCAACGCTCACGGAACATCGACGCCGTACAACGACAAGTTCGAGACGATGGCCATCAAGAAGGTCTTTGGCGAGCATGCTAAGAATGGTTTGGCCGTAAGTTCCACCAAGTCGATGACCGGACATGCTCTTGGCGCCGCCGGCGGCATCGAGGCGGTCTTCTCTGTCCTGGCAATAAAGGAGAACAAGCTTCCTCCGACCATCAATTACGAGTTCCCCGATCCGGAATGCGATCTCGATTACATTCCAAACGCAGCCCGCGATGCCAGGGTCGATTATGTTCTATCGAATAGCTTCGGCTTTGGCGGTACCAACGCATCGCTGATATTTAAGCGATACGAAGATTAGTCCTCCAGAGCGTTTCTGCCGATTTGTGGCAGGAACGCTCTTCTTGTATTCTATGAATGAATCCTCATTCATTTTGTGAAATCTTTTATGAAGATCATAGTTTTAATGAAGCAGGTCGCGAACAAGGATGCCGTTCTCCGCATCGGTCCCGACGAAAAATGGATCAATGAGGCGGATGTCGCCCAACAGACCAATGAATCGGATGGCTACGCGCTCGAAGAAGCACTCCGGCTGAAGGAAGCCAAAGGAGACGGCGAGGTAATTGTCTGCTCGCTCGGGCCGCAGAGTGCAAAGACGGTGATCAAAGACGCGCTGGCCCGCGGGGCCGACCGTGCTATTCACGTCGTTGCCGAAAACGCTCACAAGCTGTCACCTTATCAGATCGCCAAGGCTATCGCTGATGCGATCCGCGAGGAGAGTGCCGATCTCGTATTCACCGGCCTGCAATCAGATGATGCAAGCTACGGCCAAACGGGCGTAGTGTTGGCAGAGTTGCTCGGAATTCCGCACGCGACCATCGTGATCGAGGTCGACCGCAGCTCGCTCGGCGAGACACTCCGCGTAAAGCGCGAGCTCGAGAGCGGCTGGTACCAGTGGTTCAACTATCAACTTCCCGCATTGCTTACGATCCAGTCGGGCATATCACAGATACGCTATGCCTCGCTCAAGGGAATCATGGCCGCGAAGAAAAAGGAGATCAGGGACGTCTCCCCGACGATCGAAGCCTTTGCAGGAGCACAGACTATCGAAAAGGTCTATATGCCTTTGAAGACCAAGCAGACGCAGATGCTCGGCAACGGCGATGCAAAGGCCGGTGCGGTCGAACTCGTCGAGAAACTGCGAAGCGAGGTAAGAGTCATTTGATCTCATTAGTAATTAATAATTGGCTAATTAGGAATTACTAATTTTAGAAAAAGGAAAATTATGATCCTTGTATTCATCGAACATAAGAACTGCGTATTGAATAAGACCTCGCTCGAAGCGATCACCGCCGCACAATCGATCGGTAGGGACCTCGGGCTGAAGGTCGCGGCCGTCCTGCCGTGTGATAAGGATTGCGCACTTGCTCAGGAGATCGCCGGATACGCGATCGAAAAGGTGATCGTCGCGAAAAGCGACAAACTCGGTATCTATACGCCGGATGCCTACGCCGACGCATTCGAACAGGTTATAAAGACGGTAAACCCTCAGTATGTTGTGATGTCGCATACATATCAGGTGCGCGATTTTGCGCCCAAGGTCGCCACGCGCCTCGGCCGCGAGGTCGTCGGCGACTGCATTCGCTATCGTGCCGAGGGCGGAAAACTGATTCTTACGCGCCGCATCTTTCTTGGTAAGCTCGACGCTGATGTGACCGTCGGCGGTGAAGCGCCTTATTTCGTTACGTTCCAATCAGGAGCGTTTCGCGGCGATGCTGCCGAAAAGGGAAGCGCCGCGGTGGAAACGATGGACGTCACGATAGGGGATATCCGTATGACAGCGGAAGAACCGTTCCAGGAGGCAAAGGCTTCGGTTGACCTCACAAAAAGCGAGATCATAGTGGCCATCGGCCGCGGGATCAAGTCACAGGAGAACATTGCCGTCGCCCAGCAGCTCGCCGATGCACTCGGTGCCGACCTCGCCGCGTCGCGGCCGATCTGCGACAGCGAATGGCTGCCGATCGATCGCCAGATCGGTTCGTCGGGACAAACGGTCGCTCCGAAGCTCTACATTGCGCTCGGCATCTCGGGTGCCATACAGCATATCGTCGGTATGAAGAATGCCGGCACGATCGTCGCTGTCAACAAAGATAGCGAGGCCCCGATCTTCGATATCGCCGATTACGGGATCGTCGGCGATCTCTTCGAGGCCGTTCCCGTTATGGTCGAAGAGATAAAGAAAGCGAAAGGCTAATTCAGTTTTCAAATTGCCTTGACCTGTTGAGGGCGATGCTTGGTTAGAGCGTCGCCCTTTTTAGTTCTATCTCGCGACGATTGGAGACCCATTCCTACCGTCGTGTTTCCGCCTGCATTATTGACGTTCTTTACGCCCTAGCAGATGACGAGGATACCTTTGCTAGAAGATCGTCGAGTTTTTCGTAGCCTTCGCGGACGCCGCGTTCCATTCCCGATTGGATCATTCCATCGCGGTCAGCGGACGAGAAAAATACCGATTGATGGACCAGCCGGGAGCGGTTGTTCGGCAGTTCTTCGAAGGTCGTTTTGCCCATGATGACATGCCCACGTTCGGGCAGCCCGTCAAATTCGAAGGTCCCAATGATGCGTTCGTTCTCTGCAACCTCGTGATAACAGCCGAAAAAGCGGTAGCTGTTGCCGTCGCGCTTATGCGTGAATTCGAATGTGCCGCCGTCTCGTGCGTCGAGCTTCTGGATCGACATTTCCAGGTCATTCGGCCCGACCCATTGGACATATTGATCCGGGTCGATATGTGCCCTGAAGACAAGTTCACGCGGAGCGTCGAATTCGCGGGTGATGGTTAATTCCTGTTTGCCGGGTTCGGCGGTAACTATCGTTTTATTTGCCATAATATTTCTCCTTTGTCTTTTGCCCGCGAATTACGCGAATATCCGCGAATGTCTTTGCTCAAAGTTTATCCGCGTTCATTCGCGTGATTCGCGGGACACTCCCAGTGCTCCTTTCGCCGATCTGGCCGAATTCTTTAGGCAGACGGCTCCGACATTTTCTTTTTCAACATTTTTTCCAAACGGTCGTGGCTTGCCTGCATTTGCTGTGTGAACATCTTTATCCACTCTTCGAGTTCTTTCATGGGTTTAGGATTTACGTAGTAGATACGCTGCTGTGCGCGCTTTTCGACGCGGACGAGGTTGGCGTTTTTCAAGACTTTCAGGTGTTGGGAGATCGCCGGCGGCGACGCCTTGAAATTCTTGTAAATATCTGAGGCAGCGAGACTTCCGTTCGTCGCGAGCATTTCCATAATGCTACGTCGAGTCGGTTCCGCGAGTGCCATGAATGCATCCATGGCGTTGATAATAAAGTATTGGCTTAATTAAGTCAAGACGAAAATATAGAGATCAGAAGCCGAATTCGATCTCGAATTCGATTCGTCGGTTCCCGGCTGATGAACTTCCGCCGCCGAAGCCGAAACCGCCAGCGCTCGAGGTCGAGCGGCCAAAGAAAGGCGAGCGGAGATTGCCGACGGGGAGACCGCCGTTCGTAGTGTTGAAGAGATTACGAAAGAATACCTCGACCTCCAGCCGAAAGAGCGGCTGTTTGTCATTCGTGCGGTTCGGGCCTCCGCCGCTCGAGACGCCGGCAAGTGGATCGTTAATTCCCCCGCGTCTTCTACCGCCTCCGCCTCCGCGGCCGTCTGCCGGCCCCTGGCTGCCGCTTCTCGTACCGATCTCGAACTCTCTTGAAACGCGAAGGTTGGTGACAAAAAAGTCTGGTCCGCGGCCATAGTTGCGCGGGATGATCGCCATACCCGGCAATGGTTGGCGATCGAAATTACCGAACGGCGTTCTGACGACGCAAGGGCCGATCTCCGGGTCGGTCTCGGTGCCGAAATTACATTGGCGGCCGAGGTCGGTCGCGAACGCGGGGCGCTCGGTGAACAGAGAATCGCCGTTCGTGTCGATCCCCGTCGTAATGTTGAACGGAATACCGGTCCGGTATGTGACGAACGGGCTAAGCTCGATGCCGTAGGGCAGCTCAAAATTGCCTCCGACATTGATCCGATGGCGGATGTCGGAGGATGAATCGCCAAACTCGCCGGAAAGATCGTAGGAGTTTGCGGGAAAGGTCCCGGCGCCGTCCGTATCGCCTTGAGCTTTGGAGAATGAGTAGTTGGCAAAGATGGAGAACCCGTCAGCAAACCGTGAGCGGGCATTGACGACGAACTGATGCATTCGCGAGCGACCGGTCGATTCGTACTGGAAAATATTCCCCGCCGCCGGGATCGGACGGATCCCGTCGATAGGGGCATTGATGTTCCGTGAGCGAAGCAGCCGGTACATCGAGGCGTGAATGTACGAGGCGCTGACCGACGAATCAAAGGGCAGTTTACGCTCGACGCCGAATGCCGCCTGCACTGTATACGGCGAGCGCAGTTCGGGCGAGACGAGGCGTGTCGTCTGCGGCAGAGAGCTAAGGTCGGCTACATTCGGCACGTTAGAAACACTGCCGTCCGCGTTGAATACGACGTCATCCAGAATTGCCGGATCGGTGATAACGAACCGCTGCTGATCGATGCCGTTGAAGCGGCTCGCCTGCAGTGTGTAGCTCTCGTCAAAGCGTTGGTAAAAGATACCGATACCGCCGCGGATCACCGTCTTCGGCGTGCGGTCCGGGCTTGCCCCCGGTGCATATGCGAAGGCGAAGCGCGGGGCGAGATCGCCATTGCTAGAGATGTTCGATTGATTCTCATAGCGGAGCCCGAATGAAAGAGTGAGTTTCGGGTCGAGCCGCCAATCGTCCTGAACGAAGACGCCCAGGTCGGTCTGCTTAACACCCGCGACCGGGTCGCCGCCAGCGATCGAGAATTGAGATGGTACCCCGCCTGGCAGGTCCAGAATGGCATCGCGATACTGGTCGAGCGATGTGAACGTGAAAGTACCCGCAAAGTTCGACGGCGAGGCGTCCTTCACATTGAAATGCCGCAACCGGCCGCCGAATTTGACCGTGTGACGGCCGCTAACTACCGACGTGGAGTTGAACAATTCGAATTGCCGTTCGTGCGCGAACGCATCGCCGATATTGGCACCGCCCCCGGTGAAGGCGTCGAGCACCTCGATGGTCGGGAGACCGCTGTCTCCGAATTCACGGCCTGATCGAGAGATGTACTGAAATCGAGTTTCATTCACCACGGTCGGAGAAAGCACGGATGTTTCTGTAAGCCGAAAGAGGTGTTCGGTGTCGCTCGCCGAAAATGAACGCGAGGGAAGGCTGAATCCGCCTACTCCGGAATTTTCACTTGTTTCGCGCTCGAATGAGTAACGAACGGCAAGTGTGTTTCGCTCGTTTATCTCTATGTCGAACCGCGGGCTGAACTCGATCTCTTCGTCGGGCGTCACGACCGAAAGAGATAGCGGGACGGGGTTCAGCAGCGGGCCCAGAACCACGGCATTGATCAGTGCGTTACTCTCCGAACGATCATAACCGGCATCGAAAAAGTAAGAGACACGGTTCTTCAAAAGCGGGCCGCCGACATTTCCAGAGACCTCAAAGGCACGGAATGGCGGTTTGTTGGTCGAGTATGGATTTCGTGTATTCAGACCGCCATCTTCGAACTCGAACTCGACCTCACCGCGTAAATTATCGGTGCCCGGCTTGGTAAATATCTCGATGCGGCCGAAACCCAGGCGGTCAAATTCGGAGGAGAACGGGTTTTGGTTTATGCGGACCTCGCGGATGGTGTTGGCCGGCGGAAGGCGGCCGCCCGAGAATCCGTCGATAAAGATCTCGCCGCCTTCCGGGCCAGCTCCTGGGCCGGCAAGGGCCCTAAGAGCTGCTTCGAGGTCATCCGGATCGTCTGGAAGGGCCTCGAGATCCTTTTCGGACAGCACGATCGCACCCGCCGCGGCCTCGGGGTCGGTGCTTACGGCGGCCTCATCGGTGACGGTTACCTGAGTTTCCTGGATCGAGACGCCGAGGGTGACCTCCAGCGTCACGGTACGGCCGGCACGTACCGCCACGCCTGTGTTCTCATACACGGCGAAACCCGACTTGCTGACCCGTATCGAGTAGGTTCCGGGCGCCAGGCCGGTAAAAGAGAATTGGCCGCTATCGCTGCTGCGGGTGGTGCGAATGGATCCGTCGGTCAAGGTCAGCGTGACCTCGGCATCGATCACGAGACTGCCTTGAACATCGATGGTCGTGCCGCGGATCGCACCTGCATTCGGTTGAGCCGCCGCGGCCGAATAATCGAGCAGCAGAAAAAACGCTGTTAGAAAAGCGCGTCCCATTCGGCGCCTGTTCAATAGATCCATATCGCCCCCTGATCGTTTCGGTTTTTGATAGTTTAGCGTCTTGAGACGCAGATTTCCAGACTTTGAATTTCGATGACGCGCGTGGCCAAACCTAATTGTCAATGGAAAAAGCCCGCGGCTTCGAAGCTGCGGGCCTGTTACGCGATAAATCGCGCACTCTGAACCTAGATCGATTCGGCGATGGCCTGGTCAAATATCTCGAGGGCGACGTCGACGTTCTCTTTTGTGAGGATGAGCGGCGGTGACCAGCGGATGGCGGCGTCGCCGCAGCCAAGTATGATCAGGCCTTTTTTGTAACATGCCATCTCGATCTTATCGCGGAGTTCTGCATCCGCGGCGAGCGACGTCTTATCCTTTACAAATTCAACGCCGAGCATCATACCTAGCCCGCGAACATCGCCGATGCAATCGTATTTGTCTTTCAGCTTGTTGAGTCCCGCTTCGAGATACGAACCCACCTCGCGGCTATTTTCGACAAGTCCGCCCTGGAGCAGGTCGATGGTCTTCATCGCGGCGGTCAGAGCCACCGGGTTACCGCCGAATGTCGAGGCGTGTGCTCCTTTATGCCAATCCATTATGTCGGCGCGTGCGATACAGGCGCCGATCGGCATTCCCGAACCCAGGCCCTTGGCGAGGCACATGATGTCGGCCTTGACGCCGTCGTGATGGTCGAGTGCGAACATCTTGCCGGTGCGGCCCATGCCGGACTGTACCTCGTCGATGATGAGCATGATGCCGTGCTGGTCGCAGATCCGGCGAAGCTCCTTTACGAAAGCCGTCGGAGCGGGTATGTAGCCGCCCTCGCCCTGAACGACCTCAAGGACGATACCTGCGACCTCTTCGGGAGGCGTTGTGGTCTTGAATACACGATTCTCAAGCCAGTTGATCACGTCGCGTGTGATCGTCGCCTCATCGGTCGGCATATCGGTCGCGAAATGGCGGAACTTATTCGGGTACGGGATATGAACGACGTCCAGCGTCTGCCGCATAAAACCCAACCGTTGTGCGCGTTTTGAGCTTGTAAGCGAGAGTGCCCCGAGCGTGCGGCCGTGGAAAGATCCATAGAACGAGACGAATTTTTGCCGCCGCGTGTGATACATGGCGACCTTAAGCGCGGTCTCGATGGCCTCGGCACCGCTGTTCGCGAAGTGAGTTCTCGTTGGGCCCTCGATCGGGCAGATCTCTTCGAGCTTTTTCCCGAGTTCGGGCATGTGTCGGTAAAAATAGTCGGTACCGCAGAAGTGTATGAATTCGTTTACCTGCTTTGTGATCGCCGCCACCACTTCGGGGTGGCAATGGCCGGTCGAGCAGACGGCCACACCGGCGTTGCAATCGAGGAAAGTGTTGCCGTCAGGGTCTTCGACCCAAACGCCGTGCGCCTTGTCGACGACCAGTTTGTAATCCGGGCGCGGATAGCTCGGGGTAACGTACCGCTTGTCGGCGTCGATGATCGCCTGGGCCTTAGGGCCGGGCAACGGTGTCTTGATCTCGGGGTGTGTTCGTGACGCGAGTTCTGTTGTCGGGGTCATTGTATTTCTCCTGTGTTCTGTGGCTGAGCGGTGCTCGGCGGTTTGGTTGGAAGTATCGCCCTGCGCGCGGGCGAGGTTACTCGCCGGTCGTGTTCCGGCGTTACATCGGAGAAAATTAGTCGCCGCCGAAGAGATTGGCGCGCTGGCGTGCAGGTCGAAGTTTTGCGATGCACCGCGGGGTCATAGGATATATTCGAGAATATATCAGAATTACTACTTTGCCGCTAGTAGGTCGCCCGGCCGGTTGCGAGGCCCGGCCGCGAAATGCACGTGTTAGAATCTCAAAATGCAGGCACCAAAAAAATTCACGAACAAGCTGATCGGCGAGAGTTCGCCTTATCTATTGCAGCACGCGCACAACCCTGTGGATTGGTATCCGTGGGGGGAGGAGGCCTTCGAACGGGCCAAGGCCGAAGATAAGCCGGTGCTGGTTAGCATTGGGTATTCGGCGTGTCACTGGTGCCACGTGATGGAGCACGAATCGTTCGAGGACGAGAAGGTCGCCGAGATCCAAAATCGACATTTCATCAATATCAAGGTCGATATGGAAGAGCGCCCGGACGTGGACCAGATCTATATGAATTTCGTTCAGCTCACGACCGGCCGCGGCGGATGGCCTATGAATGTCTTTATCACGCCCGAAAAGCTGCCGTTCTCTGGCGGGACCTATTTCCCGCCGACTCAGCGGTACAACATGCCGTCTTGGCCGCAAGTGCTGATGAGCATCGCCGACGCGTGGGAAACAAAGCGCGATGAATTGCTCCATTCGGCGAATGAGATCGTCGGCGAACTGCGGCGGATGACGTTGACGGAACTTTCGGGTGGTGTCGATGGCTCGTTGAGCGAGCATGCCTACAAGAGTTTTGTAAATTCGTACGATGCCAGGAACGGCGGATTCGGCGGTGCACCGAAGTTTCCTGCGGCGATGGCGATGGACTTTTTGCTGCGTTACTGGAAAAGGACCGGAGACACCGGTGCGCTCGAGATCGTGAAGACGACCGCCGAGAAGATGGCAAAGGGCGGGATCTACGATCAGATCGGCGGCGGATTTCACCGCTACGCGGTCGATGCGATCTGGCTCGTGCCTCATTTTGAGAAGATGCTGTACGACAATGCTCAGCTGATACGGGTGTATTTGCATTTGTATCAAGTGTTCACGCCCGAACGTGAGGAAGTGCGTAACGGCCAGGTCGAGGGTATCGCCCTTGCTGACGCGCGGGCCTCTGCATTTTTTCGGAGGATCGCGGTCGAGACGCTTGAAAACGTGCGGCGGGAGATGACCGACGCGAGCGGGGCGTTCTATTCGACTCAGGATGCCGATAGCGAGGGTGAAGAGGGCAAATTCTTTGTCTGGACACCGAAAGAGATAGCCGAAGTGCTCGGCGAAGAGGATGCACGCGAATTTTGTGCATTGTACGACGTGACTGAGGATGGGAATTTTGAGGGGAAGAATATTCTCAACATTCGCGGAGGCCGGACGGGCGACCTCGGCGGCGGGGAATCGGACGGTGACGCGTTCGTGCAGGCGGGACGCCTTCGGTCCAGTCTGTTCGAGGCTCGGGAGAAGCGGATCAAGCCGTTTCGGGATGAGAAGGTTTTGACGGCTTGGAATGGGTTGATGCTGGCCGCGTTCGCTGAGGCTGCCGCGGTGCTCGATGAGCCGGAGTATTTGGAGCTGGCGAAGGCGAATGCGGATTTTCTGTTGAGGGAGATGGTCGTCCACGACGATACGCCGCAAGCGGCGTTGCAGGCGGGGACGCCTGCGGTCCAGTCGTTTAGGGTTCTTCGTACATGGAAAGACGGACGCGCGAAGTTGAATGGCTATATAGAGGATTACGCAAATCTCGCCGACGGCCTGATCGAGCTTTATCAGGTGTCGGGCGAGGCCAGGTATCTCCATTCGGCGAGGGAACTTGCCGACGCGATGATCACGGAGTTTTGGGATGAGGAGAATGGCGGGTTCTTTTTTACGTCGAACGATCACGAAGAGCTGATCGTCAGGAACAAGGACTTTTTTGATAATGCCACGCCCTCGGGCAATTCCGTCGCGGCTGATGTACTGCTGAAGCTGGCGAAGCTCTACGGCGAAGAGAAATACGAGCGATTTGCAACGACGGTGCTGCGGCTGGCGGCCTCGCAGATCAAGCGTTTTCCAAGCGGTTTCGGTAGGATGCTGTCCGCGGCCGAATTCAATTTGTCTGATGTGAAGGAGGTCGCGATCGTAGGAGAAAAGGGAAGCGGTCTTGAACGCGAGGTTTGGTCGGAATATCGGCCGTTCAAGGTTGTTGCGTCAGGCGGCGACGTGCCTCTGCTGGAAGGCCGCGAGGCGGTGGATGGAAAGCCAACTGCGTATGTGTGCGAGAACTTTGTTTGTCAGCGGCCGGTGAAGAACGCGGAGGACTTGAGGGAATTGTTGTAGAAGACGCGAAAGAATAGAAGCGCTGTCGTCATGGAACGTGCCCATCCGGCACTCTGAAAGCAAAAAAAGCACCCTGTTGAGAAACAAGGTGCTTTTCCATTCGATATTGCTATCGACTATTTATTGGTGTTGCTGTGGTTGGCGTTGGTTGCGTTTCCGGCATTTGAGGCCGGTTTCATTGCGTTCGCTGCGTTTGCTGCTGTATTTGCAGCCGTGTTGGCAGCATTTGCAGCCGTGTTAGCCGCAGTGCTGATAGCATTTGCAGCCGAATTCATAGCGTTTGCGGCGGCATTCATTGCGTTTGCCGCAGCCTTATTAGCATTGGCAGCCGCGTTGTTTGCCGTGCCGGCATCGCCGCAAGCCATTCCTAAAGCACCCAGGGCCAAAAGGGTCGAAAGTGCAATAACTCTTTTCATTTAAATTTTTCTCCTGTCTTCCTCAAAGATTAAGCTTAACTTTTATGTAACCGGAGACCGCTTAAAAGCGCTCTCAAGTTCCGAATTGTGTCGAATTCTGGAACATTCGACACTATAGTCACGAACGCTGTCTTAGTCAAGACGAGAAACGGCGTTTTTTATCAATAATTTCTGATCCCGGCGACCGAGATCCGACGATCTTACCTGTCACCCGGCCACCCGTACGTCGCTCTGGAAATCGGGAACAAAAAAGGCACGAGGCCATTTGACCGCGTGCCTTTGAAAACTTCCGGATGCCGGAACTATTTGTTTGCGTTTGCCGGCTTGTTAGCGTTCGAAGTTGCGTTCGAGTTCGCCGTGCTGTTGGACGTCGAGTTCGAGGTCGTGTTCGAGGTCGCATTCGAGTTCGACGTGGTGTTCGAAGTCGAAGTGGTGTTCGAAGTGGAATTCGAAGTCGTGTTAGCGACATTCGTTGTGTTCGCCTTGTTAGCGTTGCTGTTGGCAGCAGTGTTGGTGTTCGCCGCACCGCCGCAAGCCATACCGAGAGCGCTTACTGCGAGTACGGTCGAAAGTACAATTACCTTTTTCATTCTTAAACTGTCTCCTGTCTTCTTCAAAAGTTAAGTTGCTTGAATACTTTCAGCACCGTCTTTCTTCGGTACTGTGCCGGAAACTCAAGCTTGTCTCCAAGCAAACGACAATACTAGGCATTGGCAACCTCTAAGTCAACCCTAAAAGCGGAAAAAGTGACAATTAAGAAAGAATTATTTTGCCCGGTTTTAGGCATTTTTTTGTTGATTTATCGCCCGGATTGTGATTCAAGATCCGGGCCCTGAAACTGGGCTATTGACTTACATGTTTACGAGGCGGTATCTTCATTTTACGGGCTTCAGTCCCGCGACCCTCTTTGATCCACCGGTCATTTCCCTTACCTCGTTTCAGTTGTATGCCAACCTATTCCAAGCAGACCTCTAGTGTTATTAATGCGGCCACTGATCTTTCGACCCAAGCCGCCCTGATCGGATTTGGCCTCGGCGCACCGGTTGCCACCTTCGCCATCGCCGTATCGGGGCTCGGCGAGGATCTCAAGGTCTCGCTTCTGGTGATCATTTCTGCGGCATATGCCGGGATCTGCCTTTGGGCTTACAGCCAGATCCGCCGGATTCGTGCCATTGAGAGCGCCAGTCATTTTCCCGTTCACAATGAGAATGCATCCGACCTGGAGCGAAAACTTCTCGCGCTTGAGGATGCCCGCGAGTTTTTCGGGACTTCGCTGAAGCCCGCGGATATGTTTCGTCTGGTGGCGAATCGAATAAACGAGATAGTGCCGATCGGGACCTGTGTGCTTTTCGTCAAGGACACGGACACGGGGATGTTGAGAGGTGTCCAATCGTACGGGGCAAATGCGAATCTTTTCGAGAACCTCGACATTTCTGCGGACGAATCGCTTGCCGGGCTGAGCTACCTGAGTTCCGAGATCGAGACGACCGCGGACCTCGATGGCGAACGAAGTGTATTTCCGGCTGACATTTTATCGGGAATGGTCTCGTCCGCGGCCATTCCTCTTACACACGAGGGTGATGCCTTTGCCGTTTTCCAGATCTTTTTCGACTCAGAAGACATTCTGTCGCCAACTAATATAGATAAACTGCATGCGATCGCCGACCGCATCTCGCCGCTATTTCTGGGTTCGATGGCATTTGAGCGTTCGCTAACGAATGCTCTCACCGACCCGCTGACAAAACTCCCGAACGAAAGGGCATTCCACCTCGTGCTCGAAAATCAACTTGCTGAGTCGCATCGTTTTCGAGACGAACGCCCATTAACGGTCCTTGCGATCGATATCAAGAATTTCGAGGAGATGAACAAGGATCACGGACACTCGGTCGGCGACCGGGCACTTTCCTTTGCCGCCGAAAAGATCTCGTCGCAATTGAGAAAGATGGACTTTCTTGCTCGCTCGATGAACGACGAATTTCTCGTTGTCCTGCCGAAAGCGTCGGAGCGGACCGCGGTCGAGATAACCGGCAGGATCCAGGCATGCCTGGCGGCGGCCCCGATGACGGTCGCCGACGACGAGCAGCTAAAACTCTGGCTGAACTTCGGCTGGGCTACCTTTTGGAAGGACGGTGAGACGGCCCAACAACTGCTGCAAAGCGCATATACCAGAAAGCAGCAGGCGAAGTCGGAAGATCCCGGCAACGTCGTGATGTTTCGAAGGGAATACGTTAACTGAACCACCCCGGCGCCCGACATATTGTCGATCTGAAAAGCTGAGGATGGGACTTACGCCCATTCTTAGCTTTTTCCTTTTGGTATTCGTTGTTACCATTCTCGGAATGGCAACTGTTACATTCTACGGCGGCGTCGGGACCGTCACGGGCTCAAAGTACCTTCTCGAACACAACCATCGAAGGGTCTTGGTAGACTGCGGGCTCTTTCAGGGCCAGAAGGAACTTCGCGAACGCAACTGGCAGGATCCGCCGTTCTCGCCGAAGGATATCGATGCGGTCATCATCACGCATGCCCATATCGACCATACCGGGTATCTTCCCAGGCTCGTCAAGCTTGGGTTTCAGGGCCCTGTCTACACATCGAAAGCCACGGCAGACCTTTTGAAGATCCTGCTTCCGGATTCCGGACGCCTTCAGGAGGAAGAGGCAGATTACCGCAACCGGCACAACCTGACATCGCACAAGCCTGCCCTGCCGCTATACGATGAACAGGACGCGCGCAACACCCTAAAGCTATTACACACCTGCTCGAACAATGGTATTCCGACGGATCTGGGCAGCGGCTTTGTCGCAAGCTTTCATGTGGCCGGACACATTATGGGGGCGAGCCTTGTGTTGGTCGAGATCGCCGGAGCCCGGTCCACGGCCGGCAACGCGGCGCCGTTCGACGGAGCGGAAACGCTGCCATTAACGCTTAATCACGATTCGATACGATTCCTCTTTTCCGGCGATCTTGGTCATTACGACCAGCCGATCGTAAAAGACCCGGCACCGCCCCCAGCCTGCGATTACCTGATGTGCGAATCGACCTACGGCAACCGCCTGCACGGCGATATTGATTCGGCGACCCAAATGGCGCGGATCATAAACGAAGCGGTCGAGCGAAAGGGCCCGGTCCTCATTCCCGCCTTTGCCGTCGGCCGCACGCAGGAGGTCCTTTACCTGATACGCGAACTCGAAGAGGACAAGCGCATCCCTGTACTTCCCGTGATCGTAGACTCTCCCATGGCATCGCAGGCGACTCAGGTCTATAACCGCTGGAACGAGGAACACGACGAGGAGTATGCATCGATCGTCGCTGCAAAGAAGCATCCGCTCCGTACGATGTCGATGACGACCGCTTCGACACGTGAGGAATCCAAGAAGCTGAACGATATGCGGGGAACACGGATAATCATCTCGGCGTCCGGGATGATGACGGGCGGCCGAGTGCTCCACCATGCGGTCAGGCTGCTTCCCCAGGAGAATGCGACAGTGGTTTTCGTAGGGTTTCAGGCCGCCGGGACGACTGGTAGGCGGCTACAGGACGGCGAACGACGCGTAAAGATAATGAAGACCTGGGTCGATGTGAATTGCCGCATTGAAAAGGTTGAAGGCTTCTCGGCCCATGCAGACTGGAAAGGCGTTCTGCGTTGGCTCGAAGGCCTCCCCGACGCACCCAAGGCCGTCTTCACGACCCACGGTGAACCCGACGCTGCCGAGGGAATGGCCGGGCACATACGGGAACGCTTTGGGTGGAACGTGATGGTCCCGCAATACGAGCAAACCGTCGAGCTAACCTAAATGGACTTTAGAGAGCAGAGGCCAGTCGGACCGATTTCGAACGTCGTTCGATGTTTTTGGTCGCTGGAGTACGATGGCCGAGAGACGTCGGATGCCGAGCCCGTGCTCCCTGACGGGTGCCCCGAGATCGTCTTTAATCTCGCCGACCGCTTTCAAAGGCTGCCGAGGTCAGGGCCCGTCGAGACCCAGTCGGCCGCGATCATCTCCGGCCAGCTTCGGACACGTATCATGATCCGCCCGACCGGACGCGTCAGGTTATTCGGCATCAGGTTTCAGCCCCATGCGGGATCACTGATCCTCGGATTCCCGATGTCGGAGCTGACGGATCAGATCGTGCCGCTCGAAGATGTCGCCGCGGGCAGATTCGATCGATTGGCCGACTTGCTGCACTCGGCCGGGACATTTGACCAGATGGTCAATGCCGCTCAGATGAGCCTGCTTGTCTTGGCAGTTGTCCCGTCAGATCAGGGTCTGATCGCGGCCGCGCTCGCCCGCCGCATCGCCGATGGCGGAGGCTCGATCTCGGTAAGAGAATTGAGCAGGCTGTCCGGCATCGGGGAACGCAGGATCGAACGGATATTTCAGAAGAATATTGGATTGCCGCCAAAGCTCTTCGGCCGCATACTCCGTTTTCAGAGCGTTGTCCGCTCGGTCGAATCGGGATCTTATTTCGACCCGGTCGATACAGCACTGGCGTTCGGTTACTACGATCAATCGCATATGATCCACGATTTCAAAGAGTTTGCCGGGATTAGCCCGGTAGCCTATTTCGCCGCCACCCGCCAACTGTCCCAGGCCTTTGTCAGTACTGATTAGATGTCGGATTCTTACAATACGGCCGGTACTTTGCAGCTTTAGTATGTGTTTGGGGACGAGACTTTTTAACGGAGAGGCTGTCGAAGATGAACGATCGGAAACTGTGCCTGTTTGGGTGCCTTGCTTTTTTCATACTCTGCGGGTGCGTGAGCGGCCAGGAGAACAAGCCAACTATAGGGTCTTTAGGTTGGATCGCCGGCTGCTGGGAGATGAGCATTCCTCAACGGCAGATGACGATCTCGGAACATTGGATGAAGCCGTTGGGAGGCATGCTCATCGGGATGTCCAGGACGGTACGCGGCGAAAAGGCGAGCGGATTCGAATTCCTACGCATCGTGAGCAGCGATGCCGGGATCGAGTACATTTCCAAGCCATCGCAGAACAAGGAAGAGACCGCCTTCAAACTCGTGCGGATGTCGTCAGCGGAGGCGGTCTTCGAAAATCTCGGGCACGACTTTCCGCAGCGGATCATCTATCGCCTGCAGCCGCCGGATTCCTTGTATGCGCGGATCGAGGGCGAACGCAACGGCAAGCTGAGCGGGATCGACTTTCCGATGAAACGTACAAAGTGCGACTGAACTACTTGAGTGCCTCTCGGGCGATGCCAAATGCGAGAGCGTCTTCGGCGAGAGCAAGCGCGATTTCGGGCATGCCCGTCGAACGTCCGATCTCGCGGCGGGCGAGATAAAAAACATGTGCCGAGATCAGGGCCGCGATACCGCCGGCGATCGCTGCTGGAAGAGCATCGCAACCATTGCGGCGGCCAACGACGGCTCCGCAGGACGCTCCCGAAACCAACCTCCCGATCAGAGGGCCGGCATCTGTCCTTTTCCCGATAAAAGAAGTCTTGTCGGCGATCAGTTCGCCGGCGGCGGCGGCATCGAGAACGGCGCCGCCGAGCCCGCAACCGTCAGACGAGGCGGATGCCTTTCTGAATAAAACCGCCGGAGCGAGAAAACATCTCATTCCGGCGACTGTTCCGATCAAGATCGCTTTTGCAAGCCCGTTGTTCATCAGGCAAGTCTAGCAGACCGACCACTTATTCGTATCTCAAACACTCGATCGGGTCCAGCTTGGCCGCCTTTCGGGCCGGAAGAACGCCGAATATCAGCCCGATCGCAAGCGAGACGCCGAGCGAGAGAAGTATCATCCACAGTTCAACTCTTGCCGGGATCGACGGGATGAGCAGAAGGATAAGATTGCTAACGCCGACCGAGATCGCTATGCCTATGACCCCGCCCAAAAGCGTCAGAGCCATGGCCTCGGCCAGGAACTGAAACACGATGGCCTTTCGGGTCGCCCCGATCGCCTTGCGAATGCCAATCTCCTTTGTCCGCTCCGTGACGGAAACCAGCATTATATTCATCACCCCGATCCCGCCTACGAGCAGCCCGAGACACGATATCGCGATAGCCGCCGCACCGATGCCCGCGATCATACTGTCAAACTGCTTCATAAAATCGTCGGCGGTCTTAACGTCGAAATCGTTGGGTTCGCCCGTCTTTACTCCGCGGCGGACGCGAAGGACGCCCTCGATCTCTTCGACCGCGTCATTGAGAAATCCGGTCTTCGCCTGGGCAATGTGAAGAACGGCGTCGCGCGTGGGCGCGACCTTTCGCGCGGTGCGGAACGGCATGAATATCTTTCGGTCCTCTTCGTTCTCGCCAAAGAAACCCGATTCGCGTTTTTCGAGTACCCCGACGATCTCCCACGTCGTTCCGTTCATACGAATGACCTTTCCGACCGCTTCGGCGGAATCACCGTCGAAGAGCGCCTCGACGGCGCTTACCCCGATCACCAGCACGCTCCGCCTTTCGAAATTGTCCATTTCGGTCAGCCAGCGGCCCTCTTTCATCTTTAGGTTCGTGATCTCCGGATAATTGGGCGTTACGCCGTCCGTCAGTGCCCAGCGGTAGTTCTTATCCTTGTAGATCATGTTGTCGTCAAAACCGGTTCCCCAGGAGCCGATATTGACTGCAACGGTGGCAATATCGTTCACCGATGGGGCCTGTGCGAGTATTGCGTTGGCGTCTTCCACGGTGAGCGGCTTGCGGTTTCGCTCGTCGCGGTTACTGGGCCCAAAACCCGTCGACAGATGAAACAGGTAGATGTTGTTGGTGCCGTAATCCTCGAACATCGCCACAATGCTCTGGCGCATCCCGGTCAGGAT
This sequence comes from Pyrinomonadaceae bacterium, assembly GCA_050246275.1. Taxonomy (GTDB): domain Bacteria; phylum Acidobacteriota; class Blastocatellia; order Pyrinomonadales; family Pyrinomonadaceae; genus OLB17. Next base: position 1,083,947 of record JBFWWI010000001.1, on the reverse strand, counting down.
CGACGCGACGACGATCGCCGTGAGGATGCCGACTACTATCCCGAGGATCGTCAGGAACGAGCGGAATTTATGCGAGACGACACTGTCGTACGCCATTTTGAGAACTTCGACGGGTAGTGATGTAGAGAACCGCATATTGGATCGAACGCGGACATCCGTGTCCGCAACTCATTAAGTTTTTTGCAATGCCACGATCGGGTCGAGACGCGCCGCTTTCCACGCCGGATAGAGTCCCGCAACGACGCCGATGATGCTCGAGACAGCGATCGACATGATCACGTAAAAGAGCGTGATGGTCATCGTCATCTGCAGCAGATAACCGACGAGCTGGGTCGCCCCGGTGGCGAGAAGCAGTCCGAGCAACCCGCCGACCACGCACAACAATGCCGATTCGATCAAAAACTGGAGCAATATCTGATTCCGCGTAGCCCCGAGGGCTTTTCGCAGGCCTACCTCGAACGTCCGCTCGGTCACGGACACGAGCATTATGTTCATCACGACGATGCCGCCGACGACGAGGATGATCATCGTGATCGGTATCACCACAGCGGCGATCGCTCCCGTGATGTTGTCCATCGTCTTGTTGAACTCATCCACGTTGACCACAGAAAATGTGCTCTCGTCGCTGCCGAGCAACTGGCGTTTGTTCCGGAGAAGCAGGTTAGCCTCGTCGATCGACGCCTTAAAATTCTCGGCGGTCGCGGTCTTGCCGTGGATCTGCAGCCCGCCTGTACGCGAAAAGATCTGATTGTGCAGCGTGATCGGGATGTACATATGCCGATCCTGCGACTGGCCAAAGAACGAACCGCGTTTCTGCTCGACACCGATGATCGTCACCGGGACGCCGCGGACCTTCAGCGTTTTACCGATCGGCGATGCGAATTCGAAGAATTTGTCTTTCACGTCCATTCCGATAACGGCGACGGCAGCATTACGTTCGACCTCTGATCTCGAGAAAAATCGCCCTTCGACGAGAGTCTTATCCTCGATATCGACCATATTGTCGGTCACGCCCTGGACCCGGACAGACGGCATTTCGATCGTTCCTTCCTGCAGATCGGTCCCGGCGTTCATCTGAGCCCCGACGAATGTACAGAGTCTGCAGTTTTCGCGAACGTAGTTGTATTCCTCCCATGTCACATCTCTGTAGAGACGGTTCCGGCGCTCGAACTCCTCGTCCGAGACCCGCTCCATCATCGCCATTCGTGTGATCATGAAGTGATTCGAACCGAGCACCTTCGACACCTGGTCGATAACGTACGTTTTCAGCCCCTGGATCGACGCGCCGACGACGATCACGGCCGCAACGCCGATGATGATCCCGATCAGCGTCAAAAAGGCGCGAAGCTTGTGCTCGAGGATCGATTTAAGGGCGATCCAGAATGCGTCGGTATAGAACGAGTAAAGCTGCCTCATACAGAAAACGGAGTTCGCGGCCATTGGCCGGCAAACTTAGCCGTGGTAAGAATTCCCCTCGAAGCGCGGCAGAGCCGCAAGATATTCTTAAAACGTCTCGGCGAAAGTAAATGTTCAGAAAAAGTTTGTAAATTCAAGATGTTGAACGACATTCGAGTTTTCGCATCACCCACACCGCCGAGGTGGCTGTAGGCAAAAGGCTCGTGTTATACTCTCGACTTACTTCAAACCTATACAGGAGAACCGCTTTGGCAGTTTTAGTCGATAAGAACACACGCCTGATCGTTCAGGGGATCACAGGGAAAGAGGGCACGTTTCACACGCTGCAGATGGTCGAATACGGCACGAATGTGGTCGGCGGCGTCACGCCCGGAAAAGGCGGCACAATGCACGAAGGCATTCCGGTCTTTAACACCGTCGCAGATGCTGTGAGGGAGACCGGAGCGAATGCATCGGTCATCTATGTCCCGCCGCCATTTGCGGCCGACGCGATCATGGAAGCCGCCGACGCCGGAATACCGGTCGTTGTCTGCATCACGGAAGGCATTCCAGTTGCCGATATGGTAAAGGCAAAAGAATTTCTGCGGGACAAAAAATCGCGTCTTATCGGCCCGAACTGCCCCGGCATCATCTCGCCCGGCAAATGCAAGATCGGCATCATGCCCGGCCATATCCATAAAGAGGGGAGGATCGGTGTCGTATCGCGCTCCGGCACGCTTACCTACGAGGCGGTCGGCCAGCTAACCGCTCTCGGCCTCGGACAATCGACCGCCATAGGCATCGGCGGCGACCCGATCATCGGCACTACGCATACCGATGCGCTCAGGCTTTTTCAGGCTGACGACGAGACCGACGCGATCGTCATGATCGGCGAGATCGGCGGAACCGCAGAGGAAGACGCGGCAGCATTCGCAAAGGACAATGTGACCAAGCCGATCGTCGCATTTATCGCCGGCCAGACCGCACCTCCCGGCCGCCGCATGGGCCACGCCGGAGCGATCATCTCGGGCGGCAAAGGCACCGCTGCCGAAAAAATGGCGGCTTTGACCGCCGCAGGCATCCGCGTTGTGAATTCACCTGCCGACATCGGCCAGGCGATCGTCGAAGTTTTAGGCTCGAAAGCAGCGGCGTAAGCCACAGCGCACGAGCCCGTCGCGATTGGATATGAAGTTTTTAGTAGTCGCAATTTTCGTTCTTGGTCTTCTCGGAAGTCCCGCGTTTTCACAGGCCTGCGAAAAAGAGGGTGCTGTCGAAGTCAGATTACAGGACGAGAATGAAAAGAATGTGCCGGATGCGACAATTGAGTTCATAGATATTCCTGAAGGTAACTCGGCTGAAGACTTGAAGTTTACAGAGTATAAGCAGTCATACGGTTCGCTTTATGTTGCAAAGTTTTGCCAGACCGAAATATTGCGAAAGATTGAAGCGAACAAAGACCGCCGAAAAGTATATGCGGTCTCAATAAAGGCTGAGGGCTTCTACCCAATAAAGAGCAAGGTCAGCATTTACCATTGTTTCGGTTCGTGTGTTGTAAACCGTGGATTCTTCACTGTCGTTAGTAGATCCGCGAAGCTGGTGACCATTAAGGGAAAGGTAAAATCGGAATCTGCTAGCTACGATCATAAAGGTCGATTAATCAGGAATGAAAAATCTGTGGCCGGGGCTTCGATCAGGTTAAAGCGAGGAATTATGACGGAGTTTTTCACGACTTCCGACGCTCGCGGCAATTACGAAATAAAGGTCCCTATCGGGTCTTACAGTGTCTATTCTTCAGCGGCACCGGATTGCTATATGTGCGCCGAATACTTCGGCAGCGTCGATGCTGCGGCCGACACCACTACGCTAGACATAATGCTCCGTTTTCTTGGGGAAGGATAGCGGAAAAATGGCGGCTTTGACCGCCGCCGGCATCCGCGTTGTGAATTCACCCGCCGACATCGGCCAGGCCATGTAGATGTTCTGGGCTCAAAGGCCCCACAATAAGAGTTATATCCGAAGCCGTGGGTTTTCATGCCTGAACGCGTAACTTGCAAGGAGCAAAAAATGGCCGAAACTGATCTTATCTATCGCTGGTTCGAAGAGGTTTGGAACAATCAAAATGAGGTGGCGATCGATGAGATGTTCGCGGAAAACGGCGTCGGGCACGGGCTTGGGCCCGAACCTATTGTCGGACCGGAGAACTTTAAGGTATTCCATCGTGCCTTTGTATCGGCTTATCCGAACCTGCGTGTAGAGGTCCAAGACACGATCACCGAAGGCGACAAGATCGCGGTCCGATGCCGCGTGACGGGTTCACACGACGGGCAGGGTATCGGCGTTTCGCCAACCAACCAGCCGGTCGAATTTACCGGCATGGTCATCGTTCGAGTCAGCGACGGCAAGATCGTCGAAGCCTGGAACGAATTCAACTTCATGGAAATGTATAAACAGGTCGGAGCCTTGACGCTCAACCTAGAATGACGTGCGGTCATCACCTTAGTTGGCTGGACCGTAGGGGCCACGTCCGCAAAAGGTTTTTCTGAGGTCAACGGAGATGGCGCGTCGTCGCGTCGGTGACGGAGTGGGGTTGGGCCAGTTCGTCGGTCTCATAGATCGAGCGGGGTGGTTTAATGTGATCCGGCAGCTTATCCGGCAAAGCAAGCTGACGGGCCGGCTGTTCGGTTTGGCCGGAGAGTTTTTTGATCATACTTGCCTGGACGAAGCGCGAGAGCGACGCGGCGAAAAAAAGAAAGGTGAACGCAAAGGGGAAGAGCCAGATAATTCCGTCAGCGGGCGGGCGAGAATAGATAACGGCGGTGATGAAAGCGAACCCGACGCTCAGGAACAGGCCGCGGACACCGGCGCTCTGCATTTCGATCGCACGTTCGGCAAGGGTCAGCGGCGTCTCGGTCCCGTCAAACCCGCGTCGACGCATCCGCCGCATTTGACGTTCGGAGAGCTGCACTTTTGGAGAAGATACCGTCACTCCACGCTCCGAGGCCTCGAGTGTCGTCCGCACCGAAGCCAGGTCCACACCACACCCGCGGCAGTAGATCACCTCATCGCCATTCTGCAGCGCACATTTTGGACAATACATTCTTCCCAATAGTACGCAGAGTTTGTGAATGGGTTCCTCGTTTTTTAGGTGACTTCGCCAAAGTGCGAAGGGTCTGACCCAAAAAAACATTCTGTGCCTTAGTCACGTACCGAACTTGCGTTTATACTTTCAGAGAGTTTTTTCAAACTCTCTAGACATACATTTTATTTTTTCGAGAGGCAGTTAAGATACTAAGAATGAGCAATTTAACATTTGGAATAATCAAGCCCGACGCCGTCAGGGCAGGGAAACAGGGGCAGATCATCTCACGCATTTTGGGCGCGGGATTTAAGATCCGCGGGATGAAGCTTATTCATCAGACGCGTACACAGGCGGAAGGATTTTATGCAGTGCACGCGGAGAGGCCGTTCTTTGGCGAGCTGACCGAATTTATGTCGAGCGGACCGTGCGTCGTGCTGGTGCTGGAAAAAGAGAACGCCGTACCGGCCTGGCGCGACCTGATGGGAGCGACCAATCCGGCCGAGGCCGCCGAGGGTACGATCCGCAAGGATTTTGCCACGTCCATCGGCGAGAATGCGGTCCACGGTTCGGATTCGGACGAAAACGCGGCCATCGAGATCGCTTATTTCTTTAGCAAACTTGAATTAGTTTGAGGCTAAAGGTATAAAGATTCAGAGTTTTCAAGCCGTTTTAGTTTGTTCGAGACCTTTGATACTTTTACCTGACCACCGGCTTTCGGAGGTGGTGGTGACAAACGTTTATGAAAAAGTGCCCGACCTGTGAAAAGACTTTTGACGATGCGATGCGTTTCTGCCAGGTGGATGGTACTCCGCTTGTCGAAGCCGCTCCTCCGGTCGATCCGTATAAGACGATGGTCGCCCGGCCTGGGGACATAGCCGCCGCGATCCCGCCCTCGGAGCCGAAACCGCCCGAGCCGGACCCGCCCGCCGCCGTGGAAGAAGACGTCCTTCAGATACCGCCAACCGATGTCGATCCGAAGAAGACGATGTATGCCTCGGAGGATGAGATCCGGAGCGCGATGGCCGAGGTCGATAAGCCCGTGATGGATATTCCCGCGGCATCCGAACCCGAGCCGCCGGCGTTCATAGAGCCGAACCTTCCGCGACAGGCACCGAGCGAGCCGGGTAGTAGCGCTTCCAAGACGACGCCGCCGATACCATCGCCTTTTTCGAGCCCTATGGAAGAGGTGGAGGTGCCGCAGCAGGATTTTAAAGCGCCCGAACCCGAGCCGCCAAGCTTTGTCCAACCGGACGCTCCTGCATATTCTCAGCCGGAACCGCCCGCGCCGGCTTTTGATCCATTCAATGAACCGGCCCCGGGAAGCAATGCACCGCTCGCCCAGGCCGACTGGACGCCTACGCCAGCGGCGCAAGATCAAGGCTGGCAAAATCAACCGATGCAGAACCAGCAATATCAACCCGGGAGCGGCCTGCAGCCAGGCGGACAAAACCAGACCTTGGCGATCGTCTCGCTGGTCCTGGGGATCTCGAGCATTTTGTTTTGCGGAGGGCTGACCGGCCCGCCGGCCCTTATCACGGGTATCATGGCTAAGAAGAAGGCCACAAACAACCCCGCAGAATACGGCGGCGCTGGCCTGGCTCTCGGCGGAATAATCACCGGAGTTCTTGGAACGCTATTGCTGCTATTGGTGATCGCGTATTTTGTGTTCGTATTCCTGATCGTTGGCGCTGGAATGCTGAGGTACTAGATAGGGGTGAAGATGTCGTGAATGGTGCTGCGAAGGTGGTAAATGACCAGTCGTCGATCGTTTTTGGAATAATCTCGATCGCACTCGGTTTCTGCACGTTCATCGCGACCCTGTTGACGCTTTTGCTTTTGCCGTGCGGGATCGTCCAGATCTTTCTCGGAGCGGCGGGCATCATAACAGGCCTGCTTGCGTTCACGCGAGGCAAAAAAGCGAATGTCCCGCCCGGAAAGCTCACCGGCCTGATCGGGACCATTTTGAGCTCAATAGCGATCCTTATTCCGATCGGTTATTTCATTTTCATCGTGGTTTTGTATCTCGGCCTCTTCTCAATGAGTTCGGGGTCGAGATAAACTTAGACCAATGTCTTTAATTTCGGACGTAATTCAATCGAGCGTCGCCATCGTCAAAGGGATGCGCCGCACACTCTCTGAGATCCCTCGGGAAAAATGGACCGTACAGTATCCGGATGAACCCGTCACGGTCCAGCCGCGGTACCGCGGCATGCACCTGCTGCACGTCGACGAAGCCGGAAAGGAAAAGTGCGTAGCGTGTTATTTATGTGCGGCGGCTTGCCCTTCGGATTGTATCTATATTGAGGCGGAGACCGATCCGCGGCCATATGCCGAACGTATCGGCAGGGACGAAAGATACGCGAAGGTTTACAACATCGATTATGGGCGTTGTATATTCTGCGGGTATTGTGTAGAAGCATGTCCCAAGGACGCCATCACCCATGGATATAATTTCGAGATATCCGTATATAACCGTACCGATCTGCTCAAGACCAAAGATGACCTCTTGATCACAAAGCAAAAGCAGTCCAAGAATTACCGCGTCGCCCTCTCGTCCGAGGATGTCGATTCGGAGTTCAAGGAAGTCTAGGCAACTGCATTATCTGAATGCTGCGAAGCCCTTCCTAACGGTTGGGCTTCTTGCCATTTGTTCGATGAATACCGAAGACCAACCTCCGACCCAAAAAGGGCGGCACAACGAAATAAGGGCTCTCGCACTGCGAGAATTTGCCGGGCTGCGTTTTGACGACGAGAGGCTGGATCCATTTGCCTTGGCAAAATACGCAAAGCTCTTTGTTGCTACATTCGAGACGATCGAAGGCCTGAGCGAAGCCACGAAGAAGCACCTTCTGGAAGGTGGGAAGGATCTATGGTCAGGCGGGGCCGCCTCTGCCAAACTACCAAATGGCCAGAGACTGATCATTCTCAACCCGACACACGGAAAAAATCGACACAATGCTACACTTATGGAGGAGATCTGTCACGTCTTTCTCGGACACAAACCCAGCCGTCTGGCTGTAAAGAATACGAACCGGCAGGGGCAGGCGATCGCACGGGATTATAATCACGCGATCGAGGAAGAGGCCTATGGGACCGGGGCCGCTGCTCTTGTACCGTACACCGCTCTTAAACGAATGGTCGGCCAAGGGATGACCTCGGCCGATATTGCTAGGCACTTTAATGTCAGCCGGGCACTCGTGGAGTATAGGATCAAGGTCTCAAAACTGTGGGATGCCTACAAGGAGAACCTGTTCAAAGGCAAGTAGGGCCGCGGGCCCTGCATTTGGTCGGAGCATCCGCCGCCGCCACATGATCTAATGAACGACGCTTCCAACAAACCATCGCGACCGGACCGGGCACTGAGTACGGAAGATAAACTGCGCCTGCTTCTGGACATCACCAACAAGATCAGCCGATCGCTCGATCTCGACGAGGTTCTTAACCTGGTGATGGACACGCTTGGGTCGCTCTTGCCTTATGATGCGGCCGGTATCTACTTGATCGACCAGGACCCCGATCATCGTGATCCGTACGTGTTCAAATCAAAGGTGATTCGCGGATATGACATCAGTTTCGAGCTTGTCGAACCGCGCCTGCGGATGGGCGAAGGCTTTCTGGGAACGGTGGCCCAGAGTGGAGAGGCGATAATCTCGTCCGACGTTAGTACGGATAAAAGATATTTTCAGGCCAGGACTCGAACGAGATCCGAGATGGTAGCACCGGTCATTTCAAATGAGCGTGTGATCGGTGTTTTCGACCTTGAAAGCGATCAGTTGGCGGAATATGACGAAGACGACCTGGCCGTTCTGAACCTCCTTGCTTCTCACGTCGCAATAATAATTGAAAAAGTTCAGCTTCACGATCAGATGATCGAGAAGAAGCGGATCGAAGCTCAGCTTGAGATAGCGCGACAGGTGCAACTCGAACTACTCCCTGACCACGATCCCGAACTATTGAATTTTGACATCAGTGCATATGTATTCCCGACCGAAGAGGTCTCGGGAGACTATTACGATTGGGTGAGGATATTTGACGACCAGATCGGCATTGTCGTCGCGGATGCGGTCGGAAAAGGCATGCCGGCCGCGTTGTTGATGTCGTTTCTCAGGGCCTCTCTGCGTGCAAGCGTTCAGGTCGGATATGCCCCGCACATAGCGATGTCAAAGGTCAACAATCTCCTCTGGGATTCGGTCGAGGAACATCAATTCATCACCGCGATCTACGGGATACTCGATGAAACGAATCGAACATTCGTCTATTCGAACGCTGGCCACAATCCGCCGCTTTTAATGAGTTCCAATGGTGAACATAGATACGTCGAATACGGCGATACGCCTCTGGGAATGTTCTATGATGCAAGGTACCACCAACATTTCATCAGGTTCGATCAGGGCCAGACCATGGTGATGTACACCGACGGCATTACCGAAGCGACGAACGAAGCCGGCGAAGAATATGGGACGAACCGCCTTGCCCAACGGGTACATCTCGGAATTCACCTTCCTGCAAAAAAACTCATCGACCACATAAGAAAAGACGTTGCCGACTTTACAGGACGCAAGTTTTTGGATGACGACGGCACGCTCTTTATCGTAAAGGCAGAATAGTCAATGAAAAAAAAGCGGAGAGCACCAAAGCCCTCCGCATCGCCTTCCGCGTATATTCAGTTGATTGTGAACTTCTGTTAGTGTGCCATCAGAGAAAGGTGATGGGTGTCACCGCCGGGCACGACCGGCGCCCTGTAATCGCCAAAATTGATCCTTTCATTGCCGGTAGAGAATGCGTATATGTCGAAGCCGTAAGAATCCAGAAAGTCTGTTAATTGTTCTGTATGCGGCAAATACAGGGTTTGGCTGAATCCTAGCTCGTGCCGGATCTCAAGAAGTCGCTCGATGACCTCGAGAGGTGCAAAGCATTGGTTGGGATCGACGAAAGTTGCCATTTGATTTCTCGGCGAACGCCTATTTCAGGCGTGTCATCAATATGATTACGCATTTCGGAAAAAGGTTGTTCCCATATTCGCCCAATGCCGGGAATAATGCCGGACACTATTATGATGAAAATAATTGCGGTTTTTGCCAAAAAAAACTAATATTAGACAAACTCTTCCCAAGGAGAAAACATGAAACATCGGCTATTTGGTTTTTTCGGAACGGCAGCCATGTTGGCGCTCTTTGTGGTGCCGTCATTTTCCCAGGATCAGACCTTGCGGTCGGCGGCCGGCGACAAATGGGTCATATCTGCAAAGGCCGGAGCCGTGAATTATATTGAGGGGCCTGTAAGCGTCATTCGGACCTCAGGGAGAAGCGGCCTGCTTCTTCTAAGGAAGGACACGATCGACATCGGCGACATCGTGAGCACGGGCGCGGATAGCCGCGCAGAGGTGCTGCTTAACCCCGGTTCGTACCTGCGCATTGCTCCAAATACGACCTTCCAGTTCAAGACAACACAACTCGAGGATCTGCAGATTCAGGTCGAGAAGGGCAGCGTTATGCTCGAGGTCTTCGCAGATAATGATTTCACGGTCACGGTCTTCACTCCTTCAGAAAAATACAGCCTTATCAAGACCGGAGTTTATCGGGTCGATGTTGCCGCGGATGGAACCGCACGGCTTGAGGTATGGAAAGGCAAGGCCGAGGTTGGCGATTCTGTGGTCAAGGGTGGAAAAGCGATCACCTCCGACGAGGGCGATGTCGCCGTCGTGAAGTTTGACCGTGATGAGCGCGACGATTTTGAGGCATGGAGCAAGACCAGAGCTAAAGAACTGGCAAAGGCTACCAATTCGTTGAAGGACCGGACCCTTCGGACCTCATTAATGAATTCGTTCATCGGTGGCCGTTGGAATATGTACAATTCCTTCGGACTTTGGGTTTACGATGCGTCATTTGGCCGATATTGTTTCCTGCCGTTCGGCTACGGTTGGAGATCGCCATACGGATATGGATTTGGGGCGGATATTTGGTGGTACAGACTGCCGCCGATCGTATTTCAACCGCCTACCTATCGACCTCCGACGTCCGGTACACCACCGACCGGTGATCCGACGGCCCGTCGACCGATCCGTGGCGGTGATCGGGGCGATGGCTCGCCAAGTTATCGGCGCCCACCTGTCGGCGAGATCACCAAGGCGCCTCCATTTTCTGCGATCCAGGGTAAGGAATCGACTGGCCCGAAGATCGATAGAGGGATAATGCGTGATGTTGACACCGGTTTTGACGGCCCGCGTCGTTCCGCCAGCCCGGTCTTCTCGCCTCCGATATCGGCACCCTCGACACCTTCGGCGCCGGCCTCATCGCCTGCCCCGATCAGGGGAGCGGGCGGCGTGCGGCGTGAAAAACCGTAGGAACTTTTCAGAGCTGTAGATAAAAGCGAGGTGATATAACGCCTCGCTTTTTTATATGAGCATCAGAAAAAGTGCGGCCTGGTCGGCCGGCGCCGGCCCGGGCAATGAGATATGAGGCTCGGCAAGCAGCATCGCCGACTGGAAGGCATTAAAGAGCGTGTGCAGGATAATGCATGGCAGCAAATTTCCCGAAAAGACCCTTACCAGCGTAAGGATCAGGCTGAGCAGCGTGAGCAGGATAATTGTTGAATAGCTCGGATAATATTGCGGTACGTGAACCAACGCGAACAAGAACGTGACAAGGACGACCGCGCCATATGTTCCAATGGATCGCTGAAACGCCGAATATAATATGCCGCGATAAACGACCTCTTCGACAAAGGGCGCCGTGAACACGGCTAGGAAAGCGACGGTATAAAGTGCCCATCTCGAACTTTTCAGGATACGGAAAAGGTCGTTTTCCTGTTCAGGCATAATGCTGCCGACGACGATCATCACCGCGACAAAGCCGAAAAGTATGAGCGGATAATGCCACCATCGCATTCCCCCAGACTCCCACCCCAAGGTTGCACGGAACGGGTGCGAGCGGGACTTGGTCACCACGAACCAACACAAGAGCAAAGTTAAAATATGAACCGGCAGGATCGAAGCCACCTGGATAAGTACCGCTGTCGGGTCCGAGGTCGCGATCTGTCCAATTGCTTCTTGGTCCAGTACTCCGCCGGTTTTCGAGAACAGGTATGGGAGCAAGAAGATGCTCGGCAAAAACACTACAAGCGCGACGCTTGCTATCCAGACGGCCAATCCAATTGCCGATCCCCATGGCGGATCATTCGGATCTATCCGTTTGGGGCCTCGGGATTCAAATGGCTGAAATAATATAGGCTCGGCGAGTTTAAGTTCCTGCTCCTGCATTGGCGAAAGAATATCGAATTGTACGCCACTGTCCAAGTTTCGGTTTCATTGCCTTGCTTAGGCGGCAAAATGAATATAATCTAAAAGCCCGTGGAGACACACGGGGAAATACCCAGAAAATTAGTGGTTGCGATCATCCCGGCGCGCTATTCGTCCGTCCGTTTGCCGGGCAAAATGCTTTTGCCGATAGCGGGGAAGCCGCTTATCCTTCATACCGTCGAGCGGGCTCGCGAGGCCGCGACGGTCGATGAAGTGATCGTCGCTACGGACGACCTGAGGATCTACAATGCCGTGACCGAAAGCGGCCATCGTGCAGCGATGACCTCCGCTGAACACCGATCGGGCAGCGACCGCATTGCCGAGGTCGCGCTCGATCTGCCCGAAGGTTCGATAGTCGTTAACGTACAGGGTGACGAGCCCGTGATCTCCCCGGCTACGATAGATCGTGCGGTGGAGGCCTTGATTCACGACGATAGGGCCGACATGAGTACGACCTGCGAACCGATCGAAAGTCTTGGTGAGCTACTGAATGGCAACAATGTGAAGGTCGTGATCGGCGACCGAGGCTATGCCCTCTATTTTTCGCGTTCGCCGATGCCGTGGCCGAGAGAAGCGTCATTGCGATACAACGGCGACCCGAATAAGGCGATCGAAGCTGAGCCCGAGCTGCTTTTGAACTTTAGGAAACATACCGGACTTTACGTTTACCGCCGGGAGTACCTGCTCGAGTTCACAAAGATGCCGCAAACGCGGCTGGAGAAATTCGAAATGCTCGAACAACTCCGTGCCTTAGAGAACGGAGCGAAGATAGCAGTGGTCGATGCCGCCTCAAGATCTATCGGAGTTGATACGGACGAGGATCTGAGGATCGTGCGGGGCATTCTCGAAGCCGAGGAGGCCGCACACGAGATAGTGGTGTGATCTATGGCGGACTGGATCGGAATAGCATTTTTCGTATTGCTGATCGCAGCGGCATTTGTCGGGATCCGGGCGTTGGCTAATCAAAAGCCGCGGACAACGGAAGAATTTGAGAAGAACGCGGCGGAAGGCACTACGGCACTCGGTGCCTCGATGAACGCCCTGAATGAAATAATGAACCCGTCGGCAGCTAAGGCCAAGGAAGTGGAAATGCAGATGAAAGAGGGCCGGTACGGAAAAAAGAAGCGTGAAGGAAAAGCTTCGGGTGACGCGGATACTGAAGGACGTGGAGACGCAGAGACATTATGACCAAGTATATTTTTGTTACCGGTGGAGTGGTTTCGAGTTTGGGCAAGGGCTTGGCGGCGAGTTCGATCGGCTGTTTGCTCGAAGCTCGCGGTATGTCGGTCCAGATGATGAAGCTCGATCCGTACATCAATGTCGATCCGGGAACGATGTCGCCCTTTCAGCATGGCGAGGTATTCGTGACCGACGATGGTGCCGAGACCGATCTCGACCTTGGCCATTACGAACGATTCACGCACGCCAAACTATCCCAGGCAAATAACTGGACGAGCGGCCGTATCTACCTCTCGGTGATCGAAAAGGAACGGCGCGGCGATTATCTCGGCAAGACGATCCAGGTTATTCCACATATCACCGACGAGATCAAAGCGGCCGTCAGGACGGTTGCCGACACCCATCAACCGGACGTGTTGATCGTAGAGATCGGCGGAACCGTCGGCGACATCGAATCATTGCCGTTTTTGGAAGCGATCCGCCAAATGGGCAATGAAGAGGGGCGCGGCAATGCGATATTCATACACGTGACGCTCGTGCCATATATTGCAGCGGCCGGCGAACTTAAGACCAAGCCGACACAGCACAGCGTTCGCGAGCTTCGCGAGATCGGTATAGCTCCGGACATTCTACTTTGTCGGTCCGATCGGCCGATCTCGGCGGATATGCGTCGCAAGATAGCCTTGTTCTGTAACGTTCAGGAAGGCGCCGTGATTTCGGCGTTAGACCTGCCTACCATCTACGAGGTGCCGATAGCCTTTCACGAACAGGAATTGGATGATCTGATCGTGAGAGACCTCGGCCTCGCCGAGCGGTTTCCGTCAGCCGACCTGAAGCGTTGGCGCGAACTTGTAGCGACCATAAAAGATCCCTCCAGCGGTGCCGTGAAGATCGCGATCGTCGGAAAATACGTCGAGCTTGAGGATTCGTATAAGTCACTCCGTGAGGCTCTGACACATGCCGGCGTAGCCAATGACCTAAGGGTCAACGTGAAGTGGATCGAGTCAGAGAACCTGATGAAGGACAATTATGAGAACGAGCTCCAGGATTATGACGCGATTCTCGTTCCGGGAGGGTTCGGCAAACGCGGGATCTCCGGAATGATCAGAGCAATAAAATACGCACGTAAATCGAACACGCCCTATTTCGGGATATGCCTCGGCATGCAGACAGCTTGTATCGAATTTGCGAGGAACGAATGTGGCCTCCGCGACGCCGATTCGACCGAGTTTAACGAAGAGACTCCGTTCCCGATCATTTTCAAGTTGCGCGACCTCGTAAATGTGGACGAATTGGGCGGCACGATGCGTCTCGGAGCATGGGACTGCGAGCTAAAGGAAGGCTCGCTTGCACGCAGTGTTTATCGCGGAACCGAGAAGATCAGTGAACGTCATCGCCACCGATTTGAGTTCAATCCGGAGTACCGGAGCGTATTGGAGAAAGAAGGCCTGATATTTAGCGGCATCTCGCCGGATGGCAAATTCGTCGAGATCGTAGAACTTCCGCGTGAGATGCACCCTTACTTCATCGGTTGTCAATTTCATCCGGAGTACAAATCAAAGCCGCTTGAGGCACATCCGCTCTTCGTATCATTTGTCAAAGCGGCATGGGAAAATCGTTTGAAGAGCGAGAACCTTGAGCACGATGTAACAAGTGAGAAGCAGGTCGAGGTGACGGAACGCATCGAAGTTGGAGCAGATGAATAGAGGATCGCGCTTATTATCAAAAAGATCGTGAAAAGAACCCTAATCGCATTTTTGTCCATACTTCTGACAGCGTTTTCCGTTGCTGCTCACGAGTACTGGCTTGAGCCGGAAAGCTTTTTTCTGCGGCCCGGAGAAAGATCGGACCTGCGTCTATATTTGGGAGAAGGGTTAAACGTCGAGGAGGAAATGCCGTACCTAAGCTCAAAGACTTCCATTTTTCGGCTCCATTCGTCCGACGGTCCATTTGACCTGACAAGCGAGGTGCGGGACGAGGCAAGGCCGCTCCTTTCTTTCTCGGCACTTAAATCAGGTACGTATCTGCTCGCGATGGAGCGCAACTGGTCCTATATCACGCTTGAGCCTGACAAGTTTGAGGCGTACCTTCGCGAGGACGGGATGCAGTACATCATCGCTGAACGCCAGAAACGCGGTGAAGGAGAGAAGGAGGGCAAAGAACGCTACAGCCGCTTTCTAAAGGTTCTCATTCAGGTCGGCGACAAGCGCGACAAAACATTTTCTCAGCGGGGTCTACGGTTAGATATCGTGCCGCTCAGGAATCCCTATTCTCTAAAGGTAGGCGACCAGCTTTCTGTGCAGGTCCTCTTCGAAGGAAAGCCGCTTGCCGATAAGGTACTCTTCGCGGACAACCGTGAAGGGAATTCGATCACCAAGCAGCAATTGACGACGAACGCCGATGGTATCGCCAAAATAGACCTTGATCGCAAGGGTGTGTGGCTAGTGAGGCTGGTCTTTATGCAGAGGTGTACGAAGCACTGCGAGGGCGCCGATTGGGAGAGCTTTTGGGGTGCGCTGAGCTTTGGGATGCGTTGACGATATTCAGTTGGTGACGGCCGCTTGGATCTATTGACGGAATTTTACACGGGCCGACCCACATCGGTACTATGAACATCAAGCTCTCTGCAGAAGAATACTCAGTGGGATCTTTTTCCGTACAAAATGTTAATTTCGGGATGCGTGACCTCGCGTTCATCCTGGGACCGTGTGTTGTTGAATCATTGGACCACGCGACATTTATGGCGACGGCGATCAAGGAGGCCTGCGACCGTGTAGGAGTTGGATTCGTTTATAAATCGTCGTTCGATAAGGCTAATCGCAGTTCGATAGAGAGCTTTCGCGGAGACGGAATGGATCGCGGGCTTGAGATACTTGCGAAGGTGAAAGAAGAAGTTGGGGTTCCCGTTGTCACGGATATCCACGAGCCATGGCAAGCAGAAAAAGCCGCAACCGTCGCGGACGTTTTGCAGATACCGGCTTTTCTTTGCAGGCAGACGGATCTTTTGACCGCTGCAGCCAAAACCGGAAAAGCGGTCAACGTAAAGAAGGGACAGTTCCTCGCACCGTGGGATGCGAAGAACATTGTCGATAAGCTGCAGGCAGCAGGATGCGAAAGGATCCTGCTCACCGAACGCGGTGCAAGCTTTGGCTACAACAATCTTGTCGTCGATCTTCGGTCGTTTCCGATAATGCGTTCATTCGGGGTGCCCGTAGTTTTTGATGTTACTCACAGCCTCCAGCTTCCGGGCGGATTAGGGAAAGCAACCGGCGGACAAGCCCAATACATCGAAGACTTTGCGCGTGCGGGCGTCGCGTGCGGCGTTGATGCAGTATTTATGGAGGTTCACAACGACCCGGCAAACGCCCCGAGCGACGGCCCGAACCAATTGCCGCTCGGCCGGCTTGAACCGTTGCTCGCCAAACTCAAGAAGATCCATCACCTCGTAAATGAGTCCTGATCTGTCCAGAGGTGATCTTCTACATTTGAGCACACGCGCGAAGAAGTAATTCAGACATGACAATAAAAACGATCAGTTCGATCGCCCTGCTTTGGGCCTTATCCGTGACCAGCCTAATAGCCCAGGATGAGGCGGCTCGTGTGTCGGCTACTTGGCAGGTGTTGAAATATGATATCTCCGCCACACTTCCACCGACCGATGCAGATCGAAAGCTCTCGGTCAGCGCGAAGATCGACGCAAAGAATGTCTCTTCGCGGCCGGCATCCACATTGACCCTCCGGATCAGCCCTTCGGCCGAGATCACCTCTATCGCGGTCAACGGCACAGCGGTCGATGCATCGAAACGGGAAGAAAAGATCGGATCGGGCGTCCTTCAACAGCTGGTCATCAGAGTGCCTTCGGTTCCAGCCGGAGGAGGCATCGCTGTAACGGTGGACTACAAGCTTAGTGTGAAAGACAATTCGGGGCTCGGAGCCATATCCTCGTCGGGTTCACAGTTCTTACCGCTTTCCCACTGGTATCCCACGCCAAACAGCTGGTATTTTGCCCGCGGGGCCGACCATGCGCCCTTTAGCATCCGTGTTAACACCCCGGCGGGTTTAACGGCACTTTCGAGCGGTACGCAGACCGGCAGCACCTTTGAAACAAGACTCAACGGCCAGCCTTTCTTTGCCGCCGGATCGTGGGAAATGTCCGAACAGCCGGGTGCAACCCTCTACTTACCCAAAGGCCTTGACTCGATGGGCAATTCGCGGGCATCCGAACTGGCCGCCATCGCCGCGGAAGCAAGGGTCTTTGTCGAGAAGGTTTTAGGTCCGATGACCGGCATAAAGGTCCGGCTTGTTGCTGTCTCACGCGGTGCGGGCTTTTCCGCTGGGGGGACGATCTTCATTGACGAGGCCGTGCTTCGCAGGCCAAGGGTCGATTCGCAAACAGCTCTATCCATAGCAGAGGCCATTGCAAAGATCTCACTGGGAGGGCAGGCGGATATTGCTGGAGATGGCGGCGGGGCCGTTCGCGAAGGCCTTTCCCGGTATCTAGCCACACAATTCCTCGAGGAGAAGTTCGGCAAGGACGTCGCCGACGTAGAGCGCCTTCGCCAGCGGGTCGCTTACGCGGCCGTTGTCCAGCGTGACGCACCGATCAATACGGTGGCGCCGCTTGATGACTATTACTATTCCGTCGTCGCGAACAAGGGTGCAATGATCTGGCGGCTTCTCGCCCTCAAAACCGGAGCGGCCGAGTTTGGGTCGAGATTGAGAGCCGCTCTGGAAAACAAAGAGGCCTCGCTCGCAGAGATCAGGTCCTTATTCCCTGAACAGAAAGAATTCCTCGACTACGGCTTTGATCAAACTACCGATATGAACTTGTTGGCGGGCCTGCCCCAGCGGTCGGCTGGTGAGTCGAAGGTCGCGCTGAGAAATACCGGAAGCGTGGATGCCACGGTTGACGTGGAGGCCGTGCTGGAAAACGGAGAGCGCGTCAGCGCCCCGGCAACGATCCGGACCAAAAACTTCGGGGAGGTCGTCTTTAAGACTCCGCAGAGAATTGCCCGAGTCGAAGTCGACCGGCAGAAGCTTTACCCTCAAACCGACTTTTCGGATGACGTGGCTCCGCGTGAACTGTCCGACAGCGATCCGTTGCTTGCCGTCAAGCGTTTTTTTGATAAGCAGGAGTATGCCAACGCGGAGAAGACGGCTCGGCTGGTCCTGAGCGATTTCCCTCGATTTGACGATGTACGTGTCCTACTTGCACGATCTGTGCTCGCGCAGAACCGAACCGTTGAGGCCGAAAAAGAGTTTCAAGCGGTCCTTTCTGAGAAGCTGCCGACGTCTCGAAGCATTGGATGGGCTCTAGTCGGCCTTGCCGACGTCGCTTTGCGGTCCGATCTGAAAGAGAAAGCCATCGGCCTAGCCACTGAGGCGATCAGGGCAGATGCCGAATACGGTGCGAGCCTCGCCGCCCGGAATATTAGAACCCGGGCCGGGGCGAGATCTTCAGCAGACGCGTCGATAGCCGGATTTTTCGAACAGTGGGATCGAGCGGCGGCCGCGAACCAGAAGGCCCAGCTCGATGCACTTGTAATGCCCGGTGAGGCTTCGAGATTTTCGGGCAGCGTTGCAGGCCAAACGGCGGCATGGAAGACCGAGATCACGAACGTTGATATGATCGACGCAAATACGGCACTTGTGGAAACAAACCTCGCGATCAAACTATTGAATCGTGAA
Source organism: Pyrinomonadaceae bacterium (assembly GCA_050246275.1). Taxonomy (GTDB): domain Bacteria; phylum Acidobacteriota; class Blastocatellia; order Pyrinomonadales; family Pyrinomonadaceae; genus OLB17. Next base: position 1,065,309 of record JBFWWI010000001.1, on the reverse strand, counting down.
CCCGAATCGGGACTTGCCGTTTTTAGGCTTGTCCGCTCGAGCGGCTCCGGCTGGAGGATACGTGCGGTCGAGGTCTTTGAGGTCCGATGAACACACTCTCGCCCGAGCTTTTCGAACGCGCGGCCAAGATACGTCTGTTGCTGGTGGATTGTGACGGAGTGCTTACGGATGGCCGGCTATACTATTCGGCTGAGGGCGAGGCATTGAAGGTCTTTGACGTGCAGGACGGCCAGGGCATCGTTACATGGTTGGGACACGGGCTGCGTGCCGGGATCATAAGCGGGCGTAGTTCGCCAATTGTAGGGAGACGAGCGGCTGACCTAAAGATCGATATCGTGAGACAGGGTGTAACGGACAAACTCTCCTCCGCGATTGAGGTCGCGGCCGAGAGTGGAGTTTCTTTGGAAGAGACGGCCTTCATAGGTGACGACTTTGTCGATCTGGACGTAATGGCGAAGGTCGGGCTTTCGGTCGCTGTCGCGAACGCGGTAGATGAGGTCAAGGCTGCCGCACATCTGGTCACTGAGCGGAGCGGAGGACGTGGAGCGGTCAGAGAGCTAATTGACGTGATGTTGGGTTGTCGCGGCCGGTCAAGCGATCAATAAGCCGCATTGTGCAAGCTGTTGCAGATGAGTTTTGACCACGGTTTTTAGGTCCTCGTTGAATTCCTTATCATTCGGGTCCGGCACCTCATATTGAGAGGACATTGCCTCTACAAGATCGTCAAGACCGCGTGTCCCGTCAAGCAGCGATACCAAATGCAGTACTGCAGGATTGTTTGGCTTGATATTGTATCCGGCTTGATTGGTAAGCGAATTGCTGCCGTTCACAGCTTGCCATCGGGTGAACCTCGCAGCAGCGGGCCGGGAACTCACCTCGACGCAGAGCTCGGGCTCGAATAGGCGGAATAATATCGGCCCGGCAGCGGCGAGCCTCAGTACGAAGTTGCCGAGCACGTTAATGTCATCGTCGATCACTTCTTTGCCAAGCACCTCGGTTGAAGCCTCAACCAGTTGATCAAATTCGAAGCTCCTCGGGTGTGAGCCTGCCATAAAGAGTAACGCCGCTTTTGTAGGCGGATGATCTATCGAGAATCCGCGGTTCGTCGTCGTTAGAAAGACCTCCGATCCATCTCCCAAAACATCCGGCTCGTCCGACTTCGGGCGGACGTCGGTGAAGAACCGAAGGCGGCCAAGTATTTCGGGAGCCGGTTCGCGTTTTACTTCGACGTCCGACCGGCAGATCAGCGAACTGCGAAAACGCTGCATTTGAATGAAGTCCGAATACTGTTCGCGTTCGACGAGGTCGGCGGGATGCAGGCTTTCGATCGCGGCCACCTCCTCGGAGCTACGTTCGATGTCCGATACTGCCATCGCCGGCAATTCGCACATATACTGCAGCCCGGCCGCCGACATTCGCTCGGCAAATTCGAAGAAATAGAAAGGGCGATTCAAACTGGAGAGATCGTCATGAAAGATGTTCTCGGCCTCGCGGCCCGCGAACGTGTCGATCTCCTGATCGATCATTGCTTTGAATTGGGGGTTCGAAATCTGCTCCCGAAACACCTTCAGGTACTCGAGCGAGGCCCTGAGTTTGTCGATCGGTCTCTCCGCCTTGCGTGAGTGGTAGCGCAGCATATTCCAGATCATTTCCCGCGCGTGGCAGCCCGGGTAAACGTTGTAGCTGATATAGCCGACGCCATTTTGCGAAAGGCATTCGCCAAATATCGAGTCGACCTTGTCCCTTACAAGATCCGGGACCCAGGAGTACAGTCCATGGGCGATGATGTAGTCGAATCTGCCAAACTCCCCGCCGGTAAAGTTCATCACATCCATCTGAATCAGCTTCAGATTCTGGATGTCCAACTCTTCCCGAAAGGCCTCACCTTCTTTTATATGTTCCGCAGCGAGGTCAATACCGGTGAATTCCGAATCGGGGAAATTTGAGGCATGGAGCAAGAGGTTCGCGCCGTTCCCGCAACCGAGTTCCAAAAAGCGACAATGCTCCGGATCGGCCGGCTCCGATCCGTGAAAGATAGCGACCGCCGCGAGTCTTTCAGGGCTAGTCTGCGGAAAAACGTAGCTCGGGTAAGTTACTTCGTTATATGAGAATTCTTTATCAGCCATTTTGGGACGATTCCTTCGAACAACAACCGCTAATACTATTGTGTCCTCCGATATTTATGTGCAATAATCACCGTGATTTGGTCGTTCTATAACGCGGGCGTAACTCAATGGTAGAGTGTCAGCTTCCCAAGCTGAAAGTTGCGAGTTCGATCCTCGTCGCCCGCTCCACAATATGTGGGCATCTCACTTGATCAACAATCCGGAACTACGGAACAACTCCAGGTTCGAGTTAACAAAGTTTTCGAAACGTCCCTCTTCATGATCGCCGAGCGTCCGGGTCAGTTCACCGATGATCTCAGAAGTGTCCCGAGTGCCGTCGGCCAGAGCAATGAGTGCCCTTGTCTCTTCATCGGTCACCTTTACTCCGGCGCCGTAAAGTCCATTGACTACACCAGCCCCTCGACCGGCTTGCCACCGTGCAAATTCCGAGATCTTTGGGCGGTCGTTCAGAACTGAGGACATCAGCGGACTTTCATAACAGAATATCTCGACGGCATTAGAATTTATCAGTTCGACAAAATACGCCCTCGTAACCGCAAGGCCAGCGGCAAGAACCTCCGGCGCCTGATCGGCAAACCGCGCTTGCAATTCTTCGATCAACTTATCGAATCTCATCGGTGCTGGATGGGAACGAGCGAGTATGTTTAGTGCGGTCTTGACCAGCGGGTGATTAAGCTCGAACT
>JBFWWI010000001.1:0-1057500 GCA_050246275.1 Pyrinomonadaceae bacterium | reverse complement strand
GTCGGCATTAGTAGCGATAACGCGTGTGAGAACCACGCGCACCGAAAACCTAAGGTTTCCTGCGTCAAGTTAATCTGCGCAGGGTTAGTCTGTACCTAAGGCGAGGCCGAGAGGCGTAGTCGATGGAGATCCGGTTAATATTCCGGAACCATGGGTATGTGATGTGGGTTGACGCAACAGGGTAGACAGGACGGCTGATGGATGCCGTTGAAGTAAATAGGCCGTCGCTTAGGCAAATCCGGGCGACACAAGGCTAAATATACGGACGAAAGTACGCTCCCCTCGGGGAACGGAACAAGCTGTTGACCCCAGTTGCCAAGAAAATTCCCGTTCATCTATACATACTCCACTGGCAGTACCGCAAACCGACACAGGTAGGTGGGATGAGAATTCTAAGGTGCTTGTGAGAACCCTCGTTCAGGAACTCGGCAAAATGTATCCGTAACTTCGGGAGAAGGATAGCCGCGTTCACCAAGAACGCGGTCGCAGAGAAATGTTCCAGGCGACTGTTTAACAAAAACACAGGTCTCCGCAAAGTTGTAAAGACGACGTATGGGGGCTGACGCCTGCCCAATGCTGGAAGGTTAAGAGGAGTGGTTAGCCGCAAGGCGAAGCTGCGAATCGAAGCCCCAGTGAATGGCGGCCGTAACTATAACGGTCCTAAGGTAGCGAAATTCCTTGTCGGGTAAGTTCCGACCTGCACGAATGGCGTAACGATCTGGAAGCTGTCTTAACGAGGGGCACAGCGAACTTGTAGTACCGGTGAAGATGCCGGTTTCCCGCATCTAGACGGAAAGACCCCGTGCACCTTGACTACAACTTGATAGTGATTTCGGGCAAGCGATGCGCAGTATAGGTGGGAGGCTTTGATGTCAGGCTTTTGGGCTTGGCGGAGCCGCAATGTGAGATACCACCCTTCGTTTGTTTGGACTCTAACCTCGACCCGTTATCCGGGCCAGGGACATTATCAGGCGGGTAGTTTGACTGGGGCGGTCGCCTCCTAAAGAGTAACGGAGGCGCTCGAAGGTTGGCTCAGGCTGTTTGGAAATCAGCCGAAGAGTGTAAACGCATAAGCCAGCTTGACTGCGAGACATACACGTCGAGCAGGTACGAAAGTAGGAGTTAGTGATCCGGCGGTCGCTTATGGAAGTGCCGTCGCTCAACGGATAAAAGGTACGCCGGGGATAACAGGCTGATCCTGCCCAAGAGTTCACATCGACGGCAGGGTTTGGCACCTCGATGTCGGCTCATCACATCCTGGGGCTGAAGAAGGTCCCAAGGGTTCGGCTGTTCGCCGATTAAAGTGGTACGTGAGCTGGGTTCAGAACGTCGCGAGACAGTTCGGTCCCTATCTGGTGTGGGCGGAGCAAAATTGAAGGAATCTGACCTTAGTACGAGAGGACCGGGTTGGGTCCACCTCTAGTGTACGAGTTATCGCGCCAGCGGTACCGCTCGGTAGCTAAGTGGAGCATGGATAAACGCTGAATGCATCTAAGCGTGAAGCCAGACCTAAGATTAGTTTTGCCAGTGAGACTCGTGGTAGACCACCACGTTGATAGGCTGGAGATGTAAGTGCAGTAATGTACTTAGTTGACCAGTACTAAATGTCCCAAGGCTTGACCATAAAATTTGTTGACAAGCAAATCTTATTGATCAAGCAGCTTTGTGGATATAAAATACATGTATTCAGTTGTCAGATATCAGGCTTGATCTTTTATAAGTTTGGAGCAGAGCCAACCGCCAGGTTGGCTGCGGTTTGCGAGGTCGTGAGACTGACGCACAACGATAACTGCTTCACCTCAGTTTTCCGGTGGTTGTATCGGTAGGGTCACACCCGTTCCCATCCCGAACACGGAAGTTAAGCCTACTGGAGCCGATGATACTGCACCTTTCAGGTGTGGGAAAGTAGGTAGCCGCCGGGATTATTTTAGAAGAGCCTGTTCAGCAATGAGCAGGCTCTTTCTGTTTTGCTCCGAACGTGTTCGATGCGAGTGGGGCGTTCTTCACGGACACGGAGCCTCAGACCCGTCAGTGGCCGTTCGACTTTCGGAGCAAGTGATTATAGACGAACTGACCGATCGCATGACCTTGGCGATCACCGGCGTCCTGATCATAACGAAAGTGAATTCCGCCATAGACGCGTGCGTCTGAAATGTCATCAAGCATCTCACGAAGGTCCGTGTAGTTGAGCACAATTCCTGGAAGCGATGCATGCTGAACCGTGACAGAATGTCCGAACCTGCCGTATGTACGTTCGAGTACCTTGAGTGCGGTGTAAACCTCCCCGTATTAGCGCCGGTTTAAAGTGGAGCTCCGGGGTTAAGTTCCTGTCCGCATGATGAGCGAGGAGGCGAACCTCCGAGCGAGTCATGCGGACGGCGGTGGTTGTAGAAATCCAACCACTTGTTTGTCAGGTCTCTCACCTGGTCCAGACTTTCAAAGATGTACATATCAAGAACAGCTTCGCGATAGGTTCTGTTGAATCGTTCGATGAAGCCGTTCTGCATCGGGCGTCCGGGCTGTATGAATTCGAGCTCGACAGCGTTCGCTTCGGCCCAGTCGGATAGCCCCCGTGAGCGGCGGCCCTCCGCCCTGGTACGACGCTTGGGGCAACAGCGAAGCGTCGATGACCACTGCCGACCGATCACCTACCACGCCGATGAGTGACATATCCTTCTGTAGCTCTAAACGTCCTCGATTGGGTCTTTCGACGTTTAAGGCCGTGAATCTGGAAAGCGAATACACTCCCGGAGCGAGCGTGACCTTTGCACCGACATTCAATGGATCGTTGACTGCCGTATAGAGTTCCTCCACGTTCGATACGTAAACCGAATTCGCTATCGCGACGGCTGACGTTGCTGCCGTGACGATGGTGATCAGGATAATTCTTCTTAAAGTTCTCATTGCTTTCTCCTTTTCGTCGGTGTCATAAAGTTTTCGGACACGTAGAGAGCGACGTCACGCCCTGCTTTTTGTCCCGCATCGGTTTCAAAACGAAAGTGCACGCCTCCAAATATCCGGCTGTGAGCGACCTCGTCCGTTAGGGAAGAGAACGAGGAATACGTACGCACGCCTTCGGGGCCGAAGTCGATCTGAAAATCCACATCGTCTGTACCATAGAAGAGCTCCAGCGATCTTGCGATCGAAGCGCTTGCCGACGATGCGTTCGAGGCGTATGACGGATGAGGAGGCGTTCCGGTCTCCCCGAGTAGGGAATCCCATCCGGCGTCGGGAATGGTCGCATCATTACCGTCCTCGCTGGCCCGCTCGATCGCTGTAACCGGACGCCATCGGCCGTATGTGTACTGGCTCGTGAACGTGGTCAGAAGTGCATCGTGAAAGGAGACGAACGAGAGTGCGGCCAGTCTTGCTCGCTCGAGTGACGATAGTCCTTGTGTGACTGACGTCGAGAAGACGACGCTGAACATCGCGGCGTCACTCACTGGCGGGATCGCCCATCGGAATGCGGAAGCCGTCTGTTCCGGCGTCCGAGAGGCGCTCGACGCCGATCCGAGATCTTTCACCTCATTGAAGGAGTTTGCGTACTCGACGCTAGTAAGTGGCGGTGGCTCCGACGGGAGAAACTGAGTCGGCGAACTAAGGGCGAATGGACGGACACCCGGTATATTCGTAAACACCGCAAATCCAGGAAACGGCGTTGGTCCCTGCCAGTTGCCGGGCGTGGGGTCGAGTTGGTAAGGCGTCCACGGAGCGTCCCAACCGTCGCTCGCCCTATCCTCCAAGATCCTCGCAGCAACAATGCGGCCGACAGTTTGACCCTGTCTGACCCGGCTAAAGGCTTCCCCACTAATGGAATCGGCCAATTCCGCGTCAAAAACTGCTTGTCTCGATGGATAGAGCCCGACAAGAACGTCGCGGGCCGCTCGTGCGGCTGCCGCCCTCTTAGAGGCGTTCTTCGAGCCCGGCACCTTGGTAAGGTATGGCCGATATCCGCCTTCGATCGAGTTGAGTGCATCGAACATTGCCAGATTGAGCATCGCGAAACTTCGAGCGGGCAATACCGTCCCGGGATGCAGACCGGGAACCTCAAGTGTTTGTCCGAGGACGCGATTCCATTGCAGAACGACATCCTCTGTCTCACTCGCCGTGGGTTCGGCGGCCACCGGTAAACATGTGGCCAAACAGATCGTCAAAAGAATCGATCCAAGTAGTATTCTTTTCATGATTTATCTCCCCTAACCTTCCGCCGATCAAGTCCGGTGGAGGCTTGTGAAAGAGGGACCAAAGCGGCCGTCGCACGACCCGCTCACCCTCGCTGCCGAGCTGTGTGAGGTTGTACCTGAACGGCCAACCTGAAAACTCGGCAAAAACCCGTACCTGACCACGACATTGTGGGCGGTAATTTTTCGGTCATATGGCCGCCGGTTGCTATATAATTCTCAGGTGATCCTTTCCGGGAATCGCCACTGACTTACAGCAACCGACGATATTTGTTTTCAGAGACACCTTATTCGTCGGAGGCTAAATATGTCTTTGGAAAGGTTTCCTAGTTTTCTCCTCAATTTTTCCGAGGGCGAATTGAGCACGAAAGAACAACGATCCTATTCCTTCAGAACGTTTCGGCTAGACGTCTCCGAACGCCGATTGATGGAGAATGGGGTCAATCTTCCGCTCACGCCCAAGGCATTTGACGTCCTTGTCCATCTCGTTGAGCGGAGCGGGCACCTCGTAGAAAAAGATGAATTGCTGGAAAAGATCTGGACGGATTCCATCGTCGAGGAAGCAAATCTGGCGCGGGTGGTCCACACACTTCGCAGGTCGCTCGGGGAGGGTAAGGATGCCCATAAATTCATCGAGACGGTGCCCAAGAAGGGCTACCGATTTGTCGCTGAAGTTACTGTTCTCGATGAAGTGGATCCGCAGGTGGGATCAGTTTCTAGAACCCATGTATCTGGAGTATCCGATGGCCCCTCCCGAACTCGGGCTTGGCGACCAAGCGCGATCGAGCTCTTTCCAGCTTTTATTGCATTGGCCTTGATCCTGGTGGTAATTGTGTGGACCTTCAGAGCAAATGAAGTGCAGCCTTTACTATCCCTAGGCGCCACCAAACCCGAAACTGGAAGCGGCGAAGCATACCAACAATACTCACAAGGAAGATTTCTGGTTGAACGCCGGCATGAGGGCGACTCCGAAAAAGCACTCGAGCATTTTGAGAATGCGATCCGTCTTGACCCGAACTACGCAAATGCATTAGCGGGAAAAGCGGACACTAAGATCGTCCTCTTTTGGGGTTCGAGCGCGCATGACGATATCAGCCAGGCTCGGACCGCCGTCCGGCGGGCGATAGAGATCGACCCCGCGAATTCCTACGCACGAACGGTCCTCTGCCGAATATTGACGACATACGGCTGGGATCATGCAGCCGCCGAGAAGGAATGTCGAATGGCGGTCGAACTCGATCCCCAAAATCACGAGGCGCTAAAGGAACTAGCATTTTTACTGAGTTCCCTTGGAAAGGATGAGGAGGCGCTGCAGGCGATGGAAAAAGCGATCGCGATCGCGCCCACCTCATTCAACAAGCGGTCCCGAGGCCGCCTCTTATATCGTTCGCGCCGTTATGACGAAGCGATCGAGCAGCTCCAACAAGTTGGACAAACTGACCCCGAGTATCGCGAGGCATTTCGTTGGCTCATCTTATGCCATCAAATGAAGAGGGAATACGAGCTGGCGTTGGACTGGTACCTGAAACTGATGGAGCAATCTGGTGCCTCCGCAGAAGAGATCGCGTCGGTCCGATCGGGCTTCGGGGCGTCTGGGTGGAACTCCGTCCTTCGGCACATGAGTGGAAACGCGGCCTTTGGCTCAATGTTCCGTGCCGCAACTTACGCTCAACTTGGCGAATACGACCGGGCTTTCGAGGTCCTCGAAGAAATGTACAGTCGCAGATCGGTCCACTTGATCACCATCGCCCGCGAACCAACGCTTGATCCGATCCGCAACGATCCTCGATTCGCCGATCTATTAAACCGGATCGGAATGAAGGACAATTAACGGTCAGTTCGGCCTGACCGTTAGATAGACCGTTCCGCCGCGGCGGGCGACCAGCAAGAGAACGGGCCGGTCCCCAGCCTTGCCGAGTGCGGTTTGTACATCGTCCACCGATCTGACGGCGGTTCGGTTGATCTCAAGGATCACGTCGCCGCGAGAGATCCCTGCTTCAGCGGCCGGACCGGCCTGATCGACGGCCGTCACGACGAGTCCGTCATTACTGTCAAGGCCTAGCTGCTGCGCCACCTGCGGGGTTACTGGTTGAAGGCTGAGTCCGAGCTTTCCGCCTTGGGGTTGGGCAGAGGGCGATTCACGGTCTCCTTCCTGCTGGTTTGTGGCGGTTCCCTCTACGTTATATTCATCGAGCGTCGCGCTAAGTTCGACCGGGTTTCCATCCCGTATAATGGTCAGCTTGATCTCAGTTCCGGGCAATGTACCAGCAACCTTGTTGCGGAGCACGTTGCTGTCCTCGATCTTTTCTCCGTTGATCGCGTTGATAATGTCACCGCGCTTCACCCCTGCCTTTTCCGCTGCACTCCCCGAACGTACATTACTTACGAGTACGCCTGACGTATCTTTCAACTCCAAAGCCTTTGCAGTATCGTCGGTAATGTTCTGAATATTGATGCCCAGCATTCCCCGACGAACCTTTCCGTCCTTAAGAAGCTGTTCCATAACGGATTTTGCCATATTGGACGGGATCGAGAAGCCGATGCCGATATTTCCGCCCGAAGGCCCGCCAGCAAGTATCTGGGAGTTGATGCCGATCAATTCGCCGTTAAGATTTACCAGCGCACCACCGGAATTGCCGCGATTGATCGGAGCGTCGGTCTGCAGGAAATCCTCAAACGAATCATTTGCGTTGCCGTAACTGAGCCCGGTTCTGCGGCCCTTGGCGGAGATGATGCCGGCGGTAACGGTCTGCCCGATGCCGAGCGGATTGCCGATCGCGAGCACGATGTCGCCGATCCTGACCGTGTCCGAATTGCCTAGTGTAAGGAAAGGCATATTCTGCGCGTCGATCTTTAGGACGGCGAGGTCGCTCGGCCTGTCGGAGCCCACGAGTTTTGCCTCAAACGACTTGTTATCGGCAAGCAGGACGGTTATTTTCTCGGCGCCCTCGACCACGTGGTTATTGGTCAGGATCGTCCCGTCGGCGCTGACGATCACGCCGCTCCCGAGGCCCCGTTCGATCTGCGGCCGCTGCTGCGGCTGGCCCGGTCCCTGGCGAAACAGGTCGTCCAGATTGAACTGCGTCTGAGACTGCGGCCGGCCTTTCTGTTCGGCCTCGATCCGAACCACCGCCGGAGAACTCTTCTCGACCACGTCGGCATACGATGTACGCACGCCGTCAATAACGACCGGAACCGGCGGTGCGGCAGGCTGGGCCGGCGGCGGGGCCTCGTTTCCGCCGAGGAGGCCTGTATTGCAGCCGGTAAGAACCACGAGTGATAGGATCACAGAGATCAAAACAACATTTCTGATGGACATTAGAGCGTCTCCCGAAAGAATATCTAACTATGATTCTATCGTTTGGTGCAAAAGATTCAACAATTATCCTTTACTACGAATATTCGCAGCATACGGTTCGATCTATTTGGATCGAATAGGTCAAGCCGCCGCCATTACTTTGGGCGATTCGCTTTGGAAAATGTACGAAAGCGACTTATACACCAGTTTCGAACAGAGGAACGCAGGCGAATCGTAATTCTCGAAATATGAGTATTCGACCAGGTCCATGCCCACTATCCTGCGGCGTTCGGCGAGCTTCCTGATGAGCTCGAGCGTTTCGTACCAACCGAGCCCTCCGGGTTCCGGCGTCCCCGTCGTCGGGACGATGCTCGGGTCAAGTCCGTCGATGTCTATCGTGAGGTAAACATTCTCGGTCAGGTGTTCGATCGCCTCGTCGATCCAATCGGTCCGGCCCGCGATGTCCCTTGCCCAAAAGATCTTTGTCGGAATGCCGGAAGCGATCGACCGGACCTCGTCCGCCGAGATCGAACGGATGCCGACCTGAACGGCCGGGATCCGCAGGTCTTTCACCACTCTTGCCATGATCGATGCGTGTGAGTGGGGCGTGCCGTCGTACGTGTCGCGAAGGTCGGCGTGGGCGTCGATCTGAAGCACGCTCATATTGTGATACTTTTCGGCGTGAGCCTTTATTATCGGGGCCGATACCGAATGTTCGCCGCCGAGCATACACAGGAATTTTCCCGATCCGATCAGCTTCTTCGCGTGCTCGTATAGCTCCGACATCATCAGCTCGGGCGTCGGCCGCGGAACAAATTCGGGCAGTGTGTGGATGCCGAGCCTATAGACCTCGGTATCGGTCTCCTCCTCGTACAGCTCCATATTTCGCGAGGCATCGACGATCGCCATTGCGCCCTGGCCGGTGCCCGTCCCGTAAGACACGGTGCCCTCGTATGAGACCGGAAGAATGAGGATGCGCGATCCGTCGAATGACGAAAGTCCATCCTCGTCGATCCCGCCAAAGTTCATCGGAAGTTCTGCTGATTCGCTCATTTCCTCAATTATCCATCGTCGGTTTTCCGTTGTCCATTGTTGATCTGATCCGTGCTTGTTCGTGCAATTCCTGGGGTCAAGTTTTTCAAAGACATGGGATGACGAAACCGCGCGAAAAGACACGAAGAAAATACCTTGTCGCTGGAATCGGGCACTTTCGATCCCAGTGACAAGGTTTCGGATCGCCGCGACGCGGTCGCACGCTCGCAGTGACATCGGTCTTGGAAATTGGGACAAGAAGCCGATCCTTGTACGACCCAGGACACACTTAAAATGGGCCTTACATCGGTCCCATATGACCCGGACGCTGCTCTTACCGCCAAACGCACCATCCATATCCTGCGAGCCGTGGCTCCGGAATGGATCGTGGGAACGTTGTGTGGTGAACGCCGAACGCCGCGGGCGGCGTTTGCACGCGGGACGCGTGCGGTCCAGTCGAGTAGTGGCCTGCGTGTCGGTAGCCCGCACGTAAGTAAGGGCTCCGGTCGGCGATTCGGGTGCGTGGCCATAAACGGGCGTGTCTGTAGCCCGCGCGTGAGGGAGGGCGATATAGGGCGACGAGTTGGATGTATCGCCCTTGCTGACGCGCGGGCTTGTGCAAAAAGCGCAAAGGGCTTTCGCTCGCAAAGCCTCTCTGCTCCCCAGGCTTTATAAGTTTGTCGCCGTCGGCGACAGGAACGGCCTTTTTCGAGAGCTTCGGTGATTCATTGGTTCTGTTGGTGAGGTAAACGCCGACGGCGGCTTTTTCGCGTTCGATGCCGTGGTTTGACGTCGCCGATGAATTGCGGCACCTCACCGTCCAAAGGGCAACGATGTCTGACCGGTTGCTACGGCAGCTTCTTCGTCCGGAGCCCCTTCAAATCTTAGTCGGCTTTCTCTCGCGTAATCTTCTCGTAGCTCGACCGCAATCCATCGTCTTTTTAAGCCTTCCGCGACCTGTCCTGTAGTGTTACTGCCCGCGAATGGATCAAGCACTATATCGCCGGGCGTTGTCAGAAACTCTGTAAAGAATCTCGGAAGCTCCGCCGGAAACCGCGCCGGATGAATCTTGCTACCCGCAAGTTTACTATTCCTAATATAAGCGCTGTTGGATTCGTTATTTCCACATTGAATCAAGTTGGATGGAATAGCTCCACCATGATCAGAAGCAAAAGAGCCCTTGATCATATGTCCGCTCGGCCGAATGGTTTCCTTAACACCACGTTTAATGAGCCGTTTCATGTCCTCGCTGTAAGCTTGGAGTACCCGACGATTATCCGCCTTCGCCATCGGATCTTTCACGAGCCAATAGATATACTCAACGCTATCTTTTACGCGAATTCGCCGCACATTAACCCATTCCGCTGGAGCCGGCATTTTGGCGGGATTGTACCAAAAGAATTCTTGAGCAAGGTCGAATCCTGCATCGTCAACTAAGGAAATAAGTGTTCGGTAGTGATAAAGGCTTCGAATCGGAGAGCCCGGCTGCCAAGCGCCTCCGAGATTCAAAACGAAGGAACCAGACGGCTTAATAATCCTCTTGATCTCGCAGGCAAATGGCAATAACCAAGCAGTGTATTCACTTTGGTCGGCATTACCGTACTCCTTCTTAAAATGGAGCGCATAAGGAGGACTTGTGACAACCAGGTCGATAGAATTGTCCGCAAGACTACGCATGACATCGAGGCTGTCCCCACAGATCAGCTGCCCCAACTCGGTTCTATAAATCGGTTCAAATGTTGTAAGCATCAATAATGTCCTGAAATCGAGAGTACCACCGGGGAGTCGACAGTTCATTGTCTGGAATCGAGTGCATCACCTGAAGCTTGCCCAGATGCTCGCGGTGAACGGGAAGGTCGCTAACAAGTGCGTATCGGAATTCAGACCAGTCCCCAGTCAACCGTCCAACGCAAACGGCAACTACGTCAAAGTGAGTACGATCGTAGAAACGGCTACTCGGATCTCCCTTGGCTGCACGGGTCTTTTGCAGTTCGACCTTTGGTTTCGCTCCTTTGCGGATTGTCTTCACTTCAACGCGAATCGATGCCCCAGAAAGAGTTATCACGGTAAAGTCGTGCATTCCATCTACGTCGTGACTCTCAAAACCCGTCAGCCAACCCTCGCGACTCGCTATCCTGAGCTTTCTTTCGAAATGGACCTCGGCAACTGCACCTTCGAGAGCAACTTTCAATCGAAATCTCTTGTCGATAGCGTCAAGCAATTCTTCATACGTAAGGCCGTACTTTAGTTCGAGCGCATGGGGCATAACCACTATTCTAGATTTTAACGAATACAGCTGTCTATTACCGCGCGGTTGTGGTTGCGGTTCGAGTTGAGTGGCGGATCGACGTAGATGAGGTCTGAGACTCTTTTCGATGTAGTGCCTCAGAATCTTTGGGTTGTCGCCGTCGCCGACCGGAATGGGGGAGATGGGCCCTTGCTGACGCGCGGGCTTGCGCAAAAGGTGACTCGATTTCCGTGCCACTCCTGCGCCTACGGGGTCGTTGGACTCAGGCCTCCCATCAATACTCGCGATCGTTATTTTTATGTCTTCGTTTCGTGTATTTTCGTGTCGTTTCGTGGTTACTGAGCCAAGCCTTTAACCACGAAAACACACGAATTCGCACGAACCCCTCGCCGGCAGGAATAGTTTTTTCGGGTGGCGGGTCTCGTGCAAAACAATTGTTGCATTTTATAGGGGTAGTGTATATGATACAACGTGCCACGGACGAAGCTGGGTGGCAAGGGAGAAGAGACCATGGAGATCAAATGGGAAGAGTGTGAGATACCGGCGCCGGCGTCCGGGGCCTTGAATGTGACGGTCGGGCCGGGCGGCGAGATAACGATCGGAGCCAATACGTACAAGAAGTTCGGCAAGCCGGACGCGGTAGTGCTGATGTATGACAAGGCGAACGGGCTGGTCGGCCTAAGGGGAGCGGAGCCGTCGGTGCCGAACGCGTATCCGGTGATGCCGGTCGAGAAATGGGGACACAGGATAGTGCGTGCATGCAGATTCTGGAACCACATCGGGATAAGGCATTCGGCAAGGACACGATTCGCTTCGCCGCGGATCGAGAACGGCGTGCTGATCCTGGACCTTTCAAAGGCGTATCCGCTCAAGACGAGGCAGAAGAGGGCCGAGGCCGGCCTTTCCTGATATTTACGGCGAAGGCGTTCGTGTGTATGAGAGAACAGAATTCAAATATGAATTTGGAAGAAATGATCACGGCTGCGAAGGAGCTTTATTTGGAGTTCGGCGGGAGGCAGCACGGGCAGATCGAAAGAGAGATGCGTGAGCGCGGCTGGCCCTTCAATCGGCGGATGCTGTACTCGCGCAGGTCGGGCAAGGGACGCAAAGGATTGCCGGAGCTTTACGGTTGGGACGAGCTGCTGCCGAACGCGGAAAGAGGGAAGCCGAGGCCTCCGGGACGCCGCGATCTGGAAAATTGGCTGAAACAAACGTTTCCGGAGTGGACGTGGACGTGGCGTTATCAGCGGTATCTGTACGAGCATTTGGACCGCGTGACGGCAGGGAAGTGCAGGCGGCTGATGATCTTTATGCCGCCGCGTCACGGGAAGAGCGAGACGGTGACGGTGAGGTACACGGCCTGGAGGCTGCTCCGCGATCCGAAATTGAATGTCATCCTGGGAAGCTATAATCAGCGGCTTGCGGACCGATTTTCGCGAAAGATCAAAAGGATCGCCTCGGGCTCTCTAGCTGCCGGGGCAGAGGGCTGCGAGCCGTGTGAGCCCGGAGCCCTGCCTGGTAAGGAGGCAAGCTTCAGGAGGCTCGATTCGGCGTCCGAATGGGAAACTGCGGGCGGCGGGGTCGTAAGGTCGGTGGGCGTTGGCGGCGGAATAGCCGGATTTGGCGCGGGGCTGATAGTGATCGACGATCCGGTCCGCAACCGTGCCGACGCTGAAAGCGAAACGTATCGCGAAAAGGTCTGGGACTGGTTCAACGACGACATTTACACGCGGCTCGAACCGAATGCGGCCATCATTCTGATACAGACGCGCTGGCACGAAGACGACCTCGCCGGGCGGCTGCTGCGGGAAGAGCAGGATGGCGGGGAAAAATGGGACGTGGTCCGGCTGCCGGCTTTGGCGGAGGGCGAGCCCACCGCGCGGTCGCAAGGAAACAGGGAAGAATTCGAACAGGATGCAGAGGATATGCAGGATACGGAGGGCGAAGGCTCGCGCCCGTGCGTCCATCCGGCGAATGCGGTAAAGGCGAAGGCGGACCCGATCGGAAGGCGGCCCGGACAGGCTCTTTGTCCGAAACGATACAGCGTCGCGGCGCTGTCAAGGATCAGGAAGAAGCTCGGGTCGTATTCCTTTTCGGCGCTTTACCAGCAGGACCCTGTGCCGGCAAAGGGCGGAAGATTCAAGCGGGAATGGTTCAAGGCGATCGTCGATGCGGCTCCGGAAGGGCTGCGGTGGAAACGCGGTTACGACCTGGCGATCTCGGTAAAAACGTCGGCGGACCACACCGCGAGCTTTCGGTGCGCCTTTGACCGGAATGGGAACCTATACATCGCGGACGGATTTCGCAAGAGGCTGGAATTTCCAGACCAGCGCCGCTACATCATCGAGCGGATGGAGAGCGAGCCGAGAACGGAGCACGGCATCGAGTCGGCGTTGCACGGCAAGGCCATCGTGCAGGAACTCCGCCGCGAACCTCGTGTAAGGCGATTCGCATTTAGAGAGGTCCGCGTCGATGCGGATAAACTGACGAGGGCACTCCCATGGCTCAACCTCGCCGAAGCCGGAAAGGTGGTTTTGGTGCGAGGGCCGTGGATCGACGATTTTGTGGATGAGGTCTGCCGTTTTCCCTCCGGCCGCTATGACGACCAGGTCGATGCCGTCTCGATCGCGGTGGGGATGCTGGACGGCGGAAAAGGCTGTACGGCGATGGGGTTCTAGCGTGTTGGCGGGCCGCACGCCGACAAGTGCGACGCGTCGCCGGCAATTCACCCTAATCGAAGGTCGTTGGCCGGCAGAAGTAGATTCCCGTCGCCCGCGTTCGAGCCCTTACCGATGTGAGGGCTCTGCTTAAGCGAGGAGAGATGGTCGGCCCGGGAACGACACGCTTCGGCCTAGGGCACGTCGATGGACATATCTTTGCCGGAGAAGCTAAAGCTCGGGCGTTTTCGTCCCTTCATGAACTTTGCGGCGGTTTGGGAGAGGGCCGTGATTATCATGGGCAGTGCGATCGACGGGTCGCACGGTACAAAGGCGGTCGTCGCGCCTTTGGCCAACTTGCCGAAACTGTTCGTGTGATTACTTGAGTAAGACGGGGTCCGGCTGTCGAGCGGCACCGCATCGGTCGTGATCGCGATCGCATATTTATGGCCGCGCGGGTTCGTGCGGGTTATGTAAGACGAGATCTCGGCGACGTTGATCATGCTCTGGCTGTTCGAACTGCCGAGCGTGATGATGGCCGAGTTGCGCGTCTTTTGGGCGATCTGCATCATCTCGATGGTGTCCTGGGTCGTGTCGAACGAGAGGTGGGCCTTCTTTTCGAACCGGGCGCGGGCGATGCCGACGGAGAGTTCGCTGGCGAGCAGGTCGGGGCAAAATACAGGTATCCGCGCCTTGTAGGCGGACGTGATAATGCCGTCCTCATGCGCGATCTCCGCGAGTTCGCGGCCCATCAGAAGCAGGAATTCGCGGACCGCGTACGGCCGCGTCTGGTCGAGCTGGTTGATGACGCTGCCGACCCACTCATCGGCCTCCTGATATTCCTCGCGGTTTATCAGGACATCGCCGACGCGCATGACCTCGGCCCCGACGAGTTCGTCGTCGGCCATGCTCGGATGGCCCTGGAAGTGGTTGCGTCCCAGTGTCTCGTGGATGTCCTGGAAAAGTACGGTTCCCGACATCACCAGCACATCGACAAAGCGGTTCTTGATGACGTAAGCCAGGAGCCGCCGCATCCCGGAAGAGATCAGGTTACCCGACCCGCAGACATATATGGTCGAATTGTCGTCGAGCATATCCAGCCAGATGCGGTGTGCCTCCGCAAGCTGTCTTGCTCCAAATCCGGCTCCTTCCATCTTCTCGAGCAGCCCGGCGATGGAACGGTCGCGGTCGATCGCGACCGGTCGCGTCGGGACCGTGAGAAATTTAGAAGCCTTGCTTTTTTTCTGAGCTACCATGTTGATAGATTCTCCAATAAATTAGATCGAAATATATTTCGCGTCGCTCGCAAGCGGGCCTTTACTTGACGCCGCTCGGCTTTAAATATGTATAACTCTCCGCCTGATCCTGATAGAACTCGATCAGTTGATTGCCTTCCTTCGTAGACAATTGGCCATCTTTGATACGCGCCAAAATGGCCCTGCGAAACGTGTCATGGAGCTGTTCGGCGTCAAATCTCACAAGCGAGATCGAGTCGGCCAGCGTTGCTCCATAGATAACCTTCTTAATGATCGGCCCGTCCTCGCCAATAAAAATATGAGCCTCGTGCGGCACGCCGAACAGGTTGTGATTATTTCCCATCACTTCCTGATAGGCACCCACCAGCATCATCGCAAGATAATAGGGCTCACTTTTTGTGAGTTTGTGAAGCTCAAGAACCGGTTTGACATCGTGGAGATCCACAAACTTATCAACGATACCGTCGGAATCGCAGGTTATGTCACATAGGGTAGCATATTCTGTGGGCTTTTTGTTGAGTTTATGTATTGGAATGATTGGAAATAGCTGTTCCAGGGCCCAATTGTCCGGCATCGACCGGAACACCGAAAAATTGGCCAGATACTTGGCGCAGAGCAGCCGCCGAAGGTCGTCAAACTCTTCGGAAACGTACTTCTTCTGCTGTGCGTACTGGTCGGCCTTTTCGCAGACGTCCCAAAAAAGAACCTCTCCCTTTCCTTTGTCTTCCAGCGTGATCAGCCCCAGATTGAACATCGTGAAGAGTTCCTCGCGATGTTCGAGCGCGTCGTGATAGTACTCGCGATAGTTCTTGGCGTTTATCGTCTCGCGTAGATCGGCAAGTTCCTTGACCACTTGAGGGTCGTCCACGTCGACCTCCATCGGCGTGAGGTCCTCGACCACGGTCTCGATCTCGTCCTGAATATTCGTGACCAGGATCGCGTGGTAGGCCGAAAGGTACCTGCCCGATTCCTGAATTATGGTCGGGTGCGGCACGTTCTCATCATCGCAGACCGTCTTGATCACATAGATCACGTCATTGGCGAATTCGCGAGCGTTGTAATTTGCCGACGATTCGAATGAGGTTCGCGAACCGTCGTAGTCGACCGCCATGCCGCCGCCGACATCGAGATACTCGACCGGCACACCCATCTGCCTGATCTTGGCGTACGTCCGGGCCGCCTCCTTCATTGCGTTCTTGATCCGTTTGATGTCGGTAAGCTGCGAGCCTATATGGAAATGGAGCAGCCGCAGAAGATCGATCCTGCCTGCCTCCTGCAATTGGCGGATCACGTCGAGTATCTCGGTCGTGGTGAGGCCGAATTTGGCGGCTTCACCGCCCGATTTTTCCCATTTTCCAGAGCCTTTCGAGTATAGCTTGACGCGGACGCCCACCATCGGAAGCTTGGCATCGGGGTTTTCGGCCGTCACCTCTTCGACCAGTGCGAGGGTGTGGGTCAGCTCGCTCATTTTCTCGATCACGATAACGACGTTCTTTCCGGCGCCGGCACCCGCGAAGGCGAGCTGGATGAAATCGCGGTCCTTGAAACCGTTGAGTACGAGGAGGCTGTCTTTTGATTGTTCGAGGCCGAGGGCGGCGTAGAGTTCGGCCTTTGAGCCTGCCTCGAGGCCAAATCCGTACCGCGAACCTTCTCGCAGATATTCTTCGATCACGGCCCGGTTCTGATTTACCTTCATCGGGTAAACACACAGATGGCCGCCATCATATTCGAATTCCTTTATCGATTTCTTGAACGCCGTCTGCAGGCGCCTTATCTGGCCGAAAAGCAACTGGGGGAATCGAAGCAGGACGGGCGTGGAAATACCGCGTTTCTGAAGATCGTCGATTATCTCTTTTATATCAGCCTGAAAGCTCTCGTTGTCGGGCGAGATCACGACCAAGTTTCCCTTTTTGTTGGCGCCGAAATATCCGGCTCCCCAGTTTTCGATGCCGTATGTTTCAACGGTCTGTTCAAGGACAGAACTCAATTCGCGTTACCTCGGTCGTAAAAATTGAAAACACAGAACATTACGGAAAACCTAGAGTGTAATAAATAACGACCAAAATTCAAACACATACTTAATACGGGAGGCCGTGGCAGATATTTCAAATCTGGCACAAGCGTTGCACTATAACCGGCCGAGGGTCTCATCGGGCGCACCCGGTTGGGCTTCTAAGCTAAATGAATAGAATGAGTTAGCTATATTACAAAGATCGCACCAAACAGAGGTTGTCAATTAGTGGTGTCAAAATCTGTCACTTTAACCGGTCATTTTGAGGGAAATATGAAACAACATAAATTTCAGGACGGCTTTTCTTTGATCGAGCTTCTGCTGGTCGTCGTCATCATCGGTATCGTCACGGCGCTCGCTATCCCGGCCCTTCAGAAGGGCATCCGCTCGGCTGAGAACGGAACTACCTTTGCGACGATGAGGACTATCGCTTCGACCCAGGTCAGCTTCTTTTCTCAGAATAATCGCTTTGGACGGCTTCCCGAGCTGCAGGCGATGGTCGGAAACGGTATCGGCGTCACGACCGGCGACCGTGTGGTCCGCGGCCGCTACGTCTTCGAGATGGCACCGGTGACCCCGACCGATGCGGAACTGGCGAATGAATACCTGATCTCGGCCGTCCGATCCGTGAGCGATGATGTCGTTTACCGCTATGAGCTTGATCAGACCGGACGGATCACTCAGGTACTTCCAGCCGGCGCTGTCGAATAACCGTCGATCCATCCTCCCATTCCTAATCCGCCCGATGCACCACCACCACCATGAATGTATTTGAAGACCTGATCGACGAGCTAAAGGAGGAGAATCTCCTTGAAGAGACGGTTATCGCACTCAACCGTGCAGCACACGAACGGCAGCAGGCGGCACCGCCGCAAAGCCCGCAGGTTCCCGAACCCTTTTCCGCCGAAGCTCAAAAATTAGAGACAGCGAATGCCGCTGCCGAATCACTCGATCCTCAGCTTGTCGACCTCAGCAGTTCACTTCCGCCGACCGTCACCCCCGAGGACGAGCGCGAACTCTACCGGCGGCGGGCGATGGACGAGGTCTCAAGCCTGCAGATGGTCGAACATGTGCTCTCCGGGATCGAGCGCGAGCACATGAAGATGTCTCCCGCGGGCTATGACGACCTCAATGTCAAAAAGGCCCTGCACAAGTATCTCCAGGTATCCGCGTCTGTGAATTCGGATGAGCACTCCGAAGCCGAATATGCGCTTTTTCATGAGACGGAGAACTGGTTCTCGACGCTTTCCAAGCGAGATTTCAACATATCGGTCGCCAACGTCAGGCGCTTCTGCGAAAATTCCAGGCCCGTTCTGAGCTCGCAGGCGCTGATGGCGATGGCCCGATTCTATCGGAATTCGCCCTTTGCCGAGTCGGTCCGCGGAAAGTTCGATTTCGTAATGACAAAGCTGTTCTCACGCGAGATCGGCGGCGATATGCGAAAGCTCCTGTTCCCGCGGATCGAGATGCTCGGCCATATACAGAATCTCTATACGAACTGGGCCAGCCTTTCGCTTTCGGAGCCCGGTGAGGAGAATCGTTCGGTCGCCGAGGCGGTGCTCCGATTCGAGACCTTTGTAAAGGAAGCGCAGGAGGCTCAGAGCTTTGACGAATTGATCTCGACCGATTTCTTTAACCGCATACGCCTCTTTAAGGAGGAGACGAGCGAGCTGTTCTTTGAGCCGGCCGTCACTGCTGCCGCCATCGAATGTAATGTCGGGATCGGGAACCGGTTCATCGAGCTCATAGAAAAAGAGAGAGAAGCGGCCAGCCATTCGAGCCTCGAAGAGCGGTACGGCTACACCCACGATACCGTTATTTCCAGTGCGGCCAGCAAGACATTATTTCTGCTGGACCTGCTTCGCGAGTCAAAGCACGAAACAGATGTCGAAGAGCTTACAAAAGAGAAGTTCGAGCCCGTCGAGCGCCCCGCCATCAAATACGAGAGGGCTCCGGTCGAAGAGGGAACTCCGACGGGGTTGGTCAGGATCAACAAGTGGCTCGTAATCGCGACCATTGTCGTACTGATCGCGAGCATCGGCATCTATTTATGGTCCGAATCATCCGCAAGCTCCCAGGCCGGTATATATGTCGCGCCCGGGATCGACCTTGCCGATTCGGGATTAAAGGACCATCTGCGGGAGGCAAGCAAGACGCGCGAAACGATGTATGCGATGACGCAGCCTTCGTGGGACGCCATGACCGATGACGAGAAAAAAGAGTTTCTCTTGAAGGCATTTCAGTTCGCGAAGTCGAAAGGCCTGAGACGTGTTAACTTTCTGAACAATAAAGGCAGAACAGTTGCCTATGCATCGGACACCCGCGTTGAGATCTTCGCAAAACAGTAACAACGCTACATTTTTGTAGCAGCCTGGCTTCAATGGCAACATAATTGTAAGAAATTGTGTTGCCATTTTTGCGCAGTCGTATCTGTCAGCCGGTTGAGAGCCTGTATTTTACGGGCCGATAGTGGCTTTACGGATACTGGAATGGCCCTTGCCGTAGTTCATCCCGAATCGTCCCCCGAACTACGCTCGGACGGGACCAAGACCGATCAAGATCTAAAGGAGAGCTAATGAGCGCAAAAGATGTGTTGAACTTTGCGGCCGAAAAAGGCGCAAAGTTCGTTTCAGTACGGTTTACCGATCTACCGGGGTCGTGGCACCACTTGACCTACCCGATAAGTCAATTGACCGAGGATTCGTTTGAAGAGGGCTTCGGTTTCGATGCCTCGAGCCTGCGCGGATGGGCGGTGATAAACGAGTCGGACATGCTGCTGGTCCCCGACGCGGCCCGGTTTTGGATCGATCCGTTCGTTGACGAGACGACGCTTTGTCTTATCGCAAATGTGGTCGAACCGATCACGAAGGACGGTTACGGACTGGATCCGCGGTCGGTGGCCGTGCGGGCCGAAAGCTATCTTCGGTTCACAGGGATCGCCGACACCGCATATTTTGGCCCCGAGGCGGAGTTCTTTGTTTTTGACGAGGCCCGCTTTCATAACGACCAGAACTCGGCCGGATTTACCATCAACTCTGAGGAAGGGCATTGGAACAGCGGCCGGGCCGGCGGAGAGATGAATCCCAATACCGGCTACCACATCCGTTCAAAGGAAGGTTACGTCCCGGTGGCGCCGATGGATACGCTGATCGACCTTCGCAACTCGATCTCGAACGTCCTCGGCGATGTCGGGATCGATGTCGAATGCCATCACCACGAAGTTTCGACGGCCGGGCAGTGCGAGATCGACTTCAGATTCTCAGATCTGCTCAATACCGCCGACAACGTGATGATGTTCAAGTACGTCGTGAAGAACTCGGCGTATATTCACGGCAAGACGGCCACCTTTATGCCAAAGCCGCTCTACGGCGACAACGGTTCGGGAATGCACTGCCACCAATCGCTCTGGAAAGACGGCAAACCGCTCTTCGCAGGCGATCAGTACGCGGGGCTTTCCGAGATGGCAAAATTCTATATTGGCGGACTCCTGAAGCACGCCCCGGCGATCGTCGCGTTTGCCGCCCCCACGACCAACAGCTATAAACGCCTCGTGCCGGGGTTTGAGGCACCGGTAAATCTTGCGTATTCGGCACGAAATCGATCGGCGGCCGTCCGCATACCGATGTTCTCGCCGTCGCCGAAGGCGAAAAGGCTCGAATTCAGGCCGCCGGACCCAAGCTGCAATCCTTATCTGACGTTTGCGGCCCTTTTGATGGCCGGACTCGACGGGATCCAGAACCGGATCGATCCAGGCGATCCGCTGGACAAGGACATCTACGATCTTCCGCCCGAGGAACTGGCGAACGTGCCGTCGCTGCCCGGCACGCTCGACGAGGCGCTGAAAGCGCTCGAGGACGATCATGAGTTTCTATTGAAGGGAGACGTATTCACGACCAAGATGATCGAAAGGTGGGTCACCTATAAACGCGAGAAAGAGATCAAGCCGCTGCGGCTCAGGCCTCATCCGCTCGAGTTTTCAATGTACTTCGATATTTAGTTGGCGGCTGCACGGGGAGCGGCGGTCGGGGCAACTCGGGCCGCCGTTCTTATTTGTTTCCGCCGGATCTGATGGCGGCCGCAAATCTCTCGGCGATAAGCCTGTTCACCCAGCCGCGATGATGCCCGCCGGAGTGCTGATTGTCGATCGGGATATCGGGCGAAAGCTCCCGCACCGCCCCGACGCTCGATGCCCAATCGGCAAACTCGATGTTGTTTTCGGCGGCCCAGTTCTTTGCCCACTCATAGGCCCTGCCCTGGTCGCTCCAGCCCAGGATCAATACTGCGTTCTTCTCGGCCGCAAATGTTTTGAGGCGTTCGAGCACGGACCGCTCAAGCTCGGCGACCGTCGGGCCCGCCGCAGAAGCGTCGGCCGTGGCCCCGTCGTTTACGCCGATGGCAGACCTCCGCATCTTGCCGAGGGCGATCTTCATTCGGATGGCTATCTGGAGGTCGCTTGTCACCCATTGGAGGGGTTTTACCAGCGGGCCCCATTTCGGGTTTCCGTCAACCAGATGATTGTGCCGGTATCCGGAGCGGAAAAGCACGTCGTCCTCGTAATCGTTATCGCAGCCCATGTACAAGATGAACCTCGGCTTTATGGGAGCGGCATCCCACCAGCGCCGGATAGCGATGATCGACTGTTCGCCGCCGTAACCGGGTACGCCGATATTCACGACGCCGAATTTGGGCGAATATCCGCCCTCCGCGTCGGTATTGAGCGTCAACTCAAGCTGCGCCGGGTAGGACATATCGGCGGGAAGCCCGGTGCCCTGTGTGTAAGAATCACCCGCGGCCAAAACAAGCGTCTCGTACGCCTCCCAATTCTCCTGAAAGTTGGACGTCCCAAGTTTATTTGTCTTGATCTCGTCCTGATAATCGGTGGTCTCAAAAAGGTGAATGCCGGGTTTGAGTTTCGTCCCGAGCTCGGCGTCGTACTCGTAGGCTTCGAGGATCGACGTTTGGTAGATCGGCATAAAGATGCGCAGGAAAACCTCGATCAGGAGGAAGCCAATGATAGTTGAGACCGCAACGGCCGCGATCCGTCCCCGCCAACTGCGTTTTCCATTTTCGCTCATTCTTCTGCGGGCCGGCCCGGTCGCCGCCCATCGGATTCTAACATTAGCGGCGAGGGAGTTCGAAACGGCCGACCCGATGGCCGAAATTCAATGGTCTTGCGGTATAATCACAGCCGATGGAACGATATACGGTCATCTGTCCCTGTTGCGAGGCGACGATCAACATAGATGCTCACACCGGAGCTATCCTTTCGCACGAGGAAAAGAAAAAGGCGCTCGGGTCTTTTGAAGACCTGAAGGGTGAACTCTCAAAGCAAAAAGAACTTCGAGAGCAGATCTTTGCACAGGAGATGTCGTCGCAAAAGGACCGCGAACGCCTTTTGGAGGAAAAATTCCGCGAGGCGCTCAAGCGTGCCGATACCGACAGCGACAAACCCTTTCGCAATCCGCTCGATCTGGACTGATCTCGCCCCGGCATAGCAAATGAAACAGCAAGCTGCAATGAACCGAACGCCCGGCCCGATCGCCGAAAGGATACTGGTCGCCCTCGACGTCGACGGCGCGGAGACGGCCCGCTCGATATGCAGCGAGTTGAAAGGGCTGGTCAGCGGATTCAAGGTCGGTCTGCAGCTTTTTACATCGGCGGGACCGGGTTTTGTAAGGGAACTGGTCGAAGCGGATGTACGCGTTTTCCTCGACCTCAAGTTTCACGACATTCCGAATACGGTCGCCAGGGCATCGGTCGAAGCGGCGCGTTTGGGCGTTTGGATGTTCAACGTGCACGCCTCGGGCGGCAGCGAGATGATGAGAACCGCCGCCGCGGAGATGAGAAATGCCTGCGAGCGCGAATCGCTAAGGGCCCCGCGAATGATCGCGGTCACCGTTTTGACGAGTTCAGACGCCTCGACGCTGGAGGAAACGGGGATCGCGGCGTCGCCGATCGAACAAGTTTTGAGATTGGCCGAACTTACGGCAGAATGTGGCCTTGACGGGGTTGTCGCATCGCCGCTTGACGTCGAACCCATCAAGCATCGGATCGCATCCAAGCGCTTTCTGGTGGTGACGCCCGGCGTGCGGCCCGCTTTGGCAACAAACGACGATCAGAAGCGTGTAATGACACCGGAGGCGGCATTGAAGAACGGAGCCGATCTTCTCGTCATTGGGAGACCGATAACCGCAGCTCAGGATCGGGCCAAGGCCGTCGAAGCGATCCTGAATGGACTGACCATTAACTGAGCCAACGGCTATTTACCTATTCCTTCACCTGTGCCCAAATTTCAATTGTCCAAGATCTTATTCTGTTCGCTTGCCTTTGTGGCCTGCCTGGCCATGCCTTTGCTGGCCCAGCCGCAATTCAAGGTTGGCGAGCGGATCACCTATTCCGTTTCGTACGACACCTTCAGAGATGTTGCGTACGCGGAACTCTTCGTCGCGTCGCAGGGCACTCTGGCGGGAAAAGATGCGGTCGAGATACGGTCCAGGATCAAGACCCTCAGCCTGATCAGTGCGGCCTTTTATCAGGTTGATGAGAGCCGTACCGTTTTTGTCGATCCGGCCTCGGGTTTTCCGCTTTACGTTTCAAAGGTGCTCAATCCGGAAGGGATCCGCACCGAGACCGTCAACGATCACCAGCGGGTGCCGTCGGTAAATTTCGATCTGATCTCGCTGATCTATAAGATCCGCCAATCGAATGGCTCGGGGGCGGCGAATTTTCTTGAGGGAGAGAAGGTTTACGGGGTAACATTCCAGCCGACGGGAAGCGAGAGGGTGTCGGTGCCGGCGGGCGAGTTTGACACCACGATCGTATCTGTCGAAAGCGAGTTCTTTGCGGAACTGGGCTTTCCGGAGGTGAAGGTGAATCTGACGAACGACGATGCGAGGATACCGGTCGTTGTTCGGCTGATGCGCAATAAGAAGAGCGGCTTTCGAGCCGAGGCGGCGAGTGTCCAGTCCATCGTGCCCGAACCGGTCGCGGCGGCATCGCCGACCCCGACACCGCAGAACACGCCACGGCCCACGCCGACCCCGGTAACCACGCCGGAACCATACATACCAAACCGGCCGCTTGCCCCGGAATTGGCATTTGAGATCGGCGAGACCCTGGAATACCGGCTCACTGCCGCCGGCCGCCCGGTCGGGACATTTGTTACGAGGGCCAGGGAACGACTGCTGTCGGGCGGCAAAGATACGCTCGTTCTGACCGCAACGGTCACGAATGCCGCCCCCGGAAACCCGATCATTCAGCTCAACGATTCGATCACGGCAAACGTCGACCCCGAAACGCTTGCACCCCGGCAGTTGGATATAAAAACGTCCGGCTCGCTGGCATTTCTCGCACAGACGGCTCTTTTTGACGAGCGGACGGGAACGATCACGTTCGGAGGTGCGAACCGCATCGAAGCACCGATAGCGACGCACAGCATCCTCAGCCTGCTATACGCGATGCGGTCGTTCAACCTCAGGCAGAGTCCGATCCGAGATAACCCCGTGAACGACACTCGCGTCGCCGTCTTTTGGGAGAACCAGCCATATATCTTCACGCTTCGCCCTTCGCAGCCCGCGGTGATCGAGATCGGCGGCCAAAAGCGGCAGGCCCAATTGGTGGCCGTGAATACAGGCAATCCTCAACTTGACCAGCTTGCCATCAAGGTCTGGCTTTCGACCGATCAGGGCCGGATGCCGCTTCGGATCACTATCGGGCCGTATCAGGCTGATCTGGTCTCTGCATCTGTCATTCCACCCCGCTAGTCGCGTAAATATTTTGTGAAACCTATCGGAATCGTTATCCGTTTATTGAAAGTGAAAACTATTTTCAATAAACTATAAAAGGAGTGAGTTTGCCATGTATCGATCGTTCACAATTATTCTCCTCGTTCTAGTTTCCGCCGTAGCCGGATCTGGCCAAACCGACGCCGACCGCGAGGCGATCAAGCGGACGGCTCTCAACTATGCCGAAGGCTGGTACGAGGGCAACGCGGAAAAGATGGAAAGTGCCCTCAGCCCCGACCTTGCGAAACGGATCGCCCGTACGAATCCGCAGGGCCAGACGCGTCTTGACCAGATGACGGCGATGACCCTCGTACAGGCGACTCGCGGCGGGTTCGGCAAGCAGACCCCGAAGGACGAGCAGCAGAAAGACGTGACCATCCTCGACATTTTTGGCGGAGCGGCGACGGTGAAGCTCGAGATGCGGGACTGGATCGACTTTATGCACGTCGCAAAGATCAACGGAAAATGGCAGATCGTCAACGTGCTTTGGGAAGTAAAGCCCAAGCGGGATGCAAAGAACTGAAATGAGATTATCCGAACTGACGGCCGGGCGACCGGCGAGTGTTGTCGCCGTTCACGGGAACGGCACCGTGGCAAAGAGGCTGATGGAGATGGGCCTGGTACCGGGCGTTTCGGTGCGGGTCGTAAAATCGGCGCCCTTCGGTGACCCGATCGAGATCAGGGTTCGCGGTTACAGCCTCGCCGTACGAAAGAACGAAGCCGAGGCGATCGAGGTGGCGGAATAATGCTCCGCACGCGATGAGAGACGCTGCCATAGGATCGGTTTCGGCGGAGGGCGTTTTGGTAGCGCTCGCGGGAAATCCGAATGCCGGAAAGACCACTCTGTTTAACGCGCTGACCGGGCTGAGCCAAAAGGTCGCGAACTACCCCGGCGTCACGGTCGAGCGCAAGGAAGGTGCGTGGACCGTCGATTCAAAGACGGCCCGGATCATAGACCTTCCGGGCCTATACAGCCTCGAGGCGACGTCGCTGGACGAGCATATCGCGAGCGACGTGATCCGCGGTGAGGTTGCCGGACTTTCCCGGCCCGATGTGGTCATCGCGGTCGTCGATGCGACGAATCTCGAACGCAACCTCTATCTCGTGACCCAGCTTTTCGAGTTCGAGGTGCCGGTCGTCGTAGCGCTGACCATGATCGATGTATTCGAGCGGGAAAAGCACGTCATCGACACCGATCGGCTTTCCCGTTCGCTCGGCGTGCCGGTCGTGCCCGTCAATGCCAGCGAGGGACGCGGGATCGAGGCGCTGTCCTCGGCGGTATCGGATGTTCTCGCTTCGACGCAGAAGCCCAGATTCTCTTTTGATCCGTCATCGAACGGGAGCGACAACGCAAAGATATTCGCGAGATACAAATTCATCTCGGCCGCAGTTCAGGCGGCGGTCAAGCACAACGACCTCGCCGCACACAACGTCTCCGAACGCATCGACCGCATTCTGACCCACAGATTTTTCGGCCTTTTGATCCTCGTCGGCCTGCTGCTTCTGGTATTTCAAGCGATCTTTACGTGGGCGACGGTCCCGATGGACCTGCTCGAGGTCGGGTTCGGAGCGCTCGGGTCCGGGGTGCGAGAGACTCTTCCGGCCGGAGTTCTTACCGATCTGATAGTTGACGGGATCATTGCCGGCGTCGGCGGGGTACTGGTCTTCCTGCCGCAGATCCTGCTCCTGTTCCTTTTCATTTCGATTCTGGAAGATTCCGGATACATGGCCCGGGCGGCGTTCCTGATGGATAAGCTGATGAGCAGGGTCGGGCTTCACGGAAAGGCCTTCTTGCCGCTCATGAGCAGCTTTGCATGCGCGATCCCCGGCATCATGGCGACGCGCACGATCGAGAATCAGCGTGACCGGTTCGCGACGATAATGATCGCGCCTTTTATGAGCTGCTCGGCAAGGCTGCCGGTCTACACGCT
Organism: Pyrinomonadaceae bacterium; assembly: GCA_050246275.1. GTDB lineage: Bacteria > Acidobacteriota > Blastocatellia > Pyrinomonadales > Pyrinomonadaceae > OLB17. The sequence continues at coordinate 1,031,102 of JBFWWI010000001.1, read as the reverse complement.
GATGATCGCCGCTTTTTTTGCCGGACAGACGGTACTCGGCTTCATTTCGCTCGGGGCGGTACTGATGCTGGCGATGTACGCTCTGGGCATCGCGGTCGCGATAGTGGTCGCGTTCATTCTCAAACGGACGGTACTCAAGGCTCCGGCCCCGCCGTTCATAATGGAACTTCCGCCGTATCGAGTTCCGAACCTTCGTACCGTTTTCCAGAATATGTTGACGCGTGCCCTGCTGTTCCTTAAGCGGGCCGGGACCGTCATTTTGGCGATCTCGATAATTCTGTGGGCGCTGATGTACTTTCCCCGGACGGCGGCGGTTGAGAATGCGACACAGGGCGGTGAGATAGCCGCGGCCGAAGGGCCTCGCACCGCTGCGGCGACCGATGAGTCCATTCAGCTCCAACACAGCTATGCGGGAACGCTCGGACACGCCATCGAGCCCGTGATCCGGCCGTTAGGGTTCGACTGGAAGATCGGCGTGGCCCTGATCGCGAGTTTTGCGGCGAGAGAAGTGCTCGTCTCCACGCTGAGCATAATATACAACGTGGGTAAGGAGGAGACCGAGGATTCGCCGACGCTGATCTCCGCGATCCGTGCGGCCAAGGACGACCAGGGGAAGACCGTGTGGACGCCGTTGACGGCCCTCACCCTGATGGTGTTCTTCGTGCTTGCGATGCAGTGCATGTCAACGGTGGCGGTCGTTCGCCGCGAGACCAATTCGTGGGCGTGGACGATCTTTATGGTGGCATATATGACGGGTTTGGCCTATGCGGCGGCGTTCCTCACATTTCAGGGCGGCCGGCTGCTCGGCTTTGCTTAGGCGGGAGGGAGGCGTAATATCGTCTTTTGAATTTATGAGTTTACAGGGCCTTGTTGTATTTCTGATCGTTTTAGCGGCCATCGCGTACGTGGGCTCCATCTCGTACAAGAAGCTTGCTGCCTTTTCACCAAAGAAAGCATGCGGCAGCGATTGCGGCTGCGGGACGAAAACGAGATAGCCGCCACCCCGATCATCACCCTTGGCCGATACCCAAAAATTTCTTTCCGAAGGCGTGCGTGCGATGTTCCTATCGACGCTCGCTTTTTCATTGGCAAACGTACTTGTAAAGCAGGTATCCCATATCCCCGCGATGGAGGTGGTCTTTTTTCGCTGTGTCGTCGCGAGCCTTTTCTGCTTTGCAGGGCTTTATCGGGCAGGTGCCGACTGGAAAGGCTCTCATCGCGGGCTGCTGATCGCACGCGGCGTTTTTGGAACGACGGCGCTCTACTTCTTTTTTGTAACGATCCAGAACATACCTCTCGCGTCGGCGATGACGATCCAATATCTCTCGCCCATCTTTACAAGCGTTATCGCGATCGTGCTGCTGAGTGAAAAGGTAAAGGCGATCCAATGGTCCTTTTACGCCCTCGCCTTTGGCGGGGTGCTGCTGATCGAGCAGTTCGACCCGCGGATCTCTCTGTTCTATTTATCGATCGGCATCCTCTCGGCATTCTGTTCCGGCGTTGCTTATAATCTCGTCCGGCGAATGCGCGAACAGGAGCACCCGCTCACCGTCGTCCTCCATTTTCAGCTTGTCGGCGTGATCGCCGGCGGCATCAGCCTCTTCTTTAACTGGACGACCCCGAACGGCCTCGACTGGCTGTGGTTGTTCCTGATCGGCGTTCTTTCCCAGCTTGGCCAGATATTTCTCACCAATGCCCTGCAGCGTGAAAGGGCCGCCGGGGTCGCGATCATCAACTATTCGGGCCTCGTGTATGCGATATTCTTCAGCGTATTCGTTTTCGGGGAGTCGATCTTCCCGATAACCCTCCTGGGAATGCTGCTGGTGGTCAGCGGTGTACTGCTCAGCCTCATATACAGCAAGCGCGAGAACAGGCGTCTGGCGGAACTCGATGTTACGCAGGCCTGACGCTTCGTGTTACTCTCAACAACTGAAATGGGCGATGGCGTTGAGATACGTGCAGCGGTGGTGACGGCCAGCGATTCAAGATCGATCGAGGAAGACCTTTCGGGGCAAAGGCTCGCCGAATTGTTGGTCGAGTACGGGGCCCGGGTCTCCGAACACGTTGTCGTGGCCGACGATCTCGAAGAGATAGCCGAAAAGCTCAGAACCTACGCCGACCGGCAGGATATCGACCTGATCGTGACCAGCGGCGGCACCGGGCTCGGCCCGCGAGATAACACACCCGAGGCAACGCTCAGCGTCATCGAACGCGAAGCACCCGGAATAGTGGAGGCAATGCGGCTTTTGACGATCCGGAATACCCCAAAAGCGATGCTCTCGCGCGGTGTCGCCGGCATCAGGAACGGGACGCTGATCATCAATCTGCCCGGTTCGCCGAGAGGCGTGGAAGAATGCTTCGCGGTACTCGCACCGGTACTGAGACATGCGGTCGCGGTGGTCAAGGGCAATACAGAACACTGAAAAAATGGTACCGAGAGAAAGCAGCGAGAGAGTAAATGTGGCGTTAAGGATCGGGGACGCAAGCGTGCCGCTGGAAATGGACGTCCCGGCCCGGCCCGTAAAGCTGCGGCGTATGCTTCCCGTTATCCGGCAGATGTCCAATTCCTTTATTTCCTCCGGCGTCGAGCAGCTAACGGCAGCCGGATCGGAGATCTCGTGCCGGGCGGGCTGCGGAGCGTGCTGCCGCCAGATCGTTCCGGTGTCGGAGGCGGAGGCCTTCGACCTGCGCGGCCTGTTGGATGAGATGCCCGAAGAGCGCCGCTCGGCCGTGGCAGAGAGATTTTCCGAGGGTATGGAGAGGCTGAATTCCAACGGGTATTTTGAACGATTGGCGGAGGCTGCCTCAGCGAGCGACGACCGATATGACGAGGCGGTGCGGGAGTATTTCAGATTTGGGATACCGTGCCCGTTTCTCGAGGACGAATCGTGCTCGATCCACGACTCGCGTCCGATCACGTGCCGCGAATATCTGGTCACCTCTCCGCCGGAGAATTGTGCGAGTGCCGAAGGCGAAGGTGTAGCGAACGTGAGGCACTTTTTCCAGGTGAAAGAGGCCCTGATATCGTTATCACAGGACAAGACCCGCCCCGAACTGCCCTACATCCCGATGATAGCGGTGATGGATTGGACGGATAAACACTCCGATGACTCCAGGGAACTGACCGGACGCGAATGGGCAAGGGAATTTTTCGACAGCCTCGCACGTTTCAGCCGACCGCCGGGAGATTAGACGATGCGGCCCTACCGACCATTTTTTCATTTCGCTGTCCTCTTTCTCTTGTTGACTCAGAGCGGGGCCTCGCTCGCCGCGATGCCGCGGGCAGACCAAGCGAGAGAGAGCATTGCCGCGGAAAAGTACCTGAGGACCGAGGTCTATTTTGGCAGGAATATTCCCGGCGGCGGGACCGTGAGCGAAGAGGCGTGGGACGCATTCGTTGACGAGGTGATCACGCCCAGATTTCCTGACGGGCTGACGATACTCGACGCGGACGGGCAATGGCTCAACAAGGACGGCTCGATCGCCCGTGAGAAAAGCAAAGTGCTCGTGCTGGTTTATCCGCGCAAGGCAAGAAAAAGCGTCGACAGAAACATAGAAGAACTTCGCAGAGAATATAAAGCGAGGTTTCGGCAAGAGGCCGTTATGCGTATCGACCTCGAAAGATCGGTAACGGTCACCTTTTGACGCGCGTGACCGCCTCTTTTGGAGCCGTTATCGCTTTGACGACGCCTGGATGAAGCCCGCGACATCTTCCTTCAGTTTCCTGAGTGAATTCTTTTCGATATACATCATGTGCCCGGCCTCGTAATACGCGAAGGAAAAATTCCGGCGAAGCTGCGGGTCAAGATTCATTGCCGAGACCGTGTATTCGGCCGCGAAATAAGGCGTGGCCATATCGTAATATCCGCTTGCGATGAACACTTTCATATACGGATTCTTGCGCATCGCGGCCGAGAGCGCCTGCGATGTGTCAGCGTAGGCGTTGTTTACATTCCAGTTCCACGGCGACGTGATGCCGCCGCCGAGGATGTAGTATTCGATATCGGACTTGAACTCGAGCTCCCGCCTGACATAGTCGTTGAACACGGCCGTGTATGGCGTTCTTATCGCCGTCATGCTCGGGTCGAAATCGGGCCCATCACCCGCCGAGTCCTTGTCAAAGCCCAGAAATCGGCTGTCGAGCCGCCCGGTCGTCCGCCGCTGTGTCCTTAACAGTTCCTTGTTGAATTCGCCGAGGTCCACGCGGAAATTGTTTTGATCGACGAACTCACGGCTCAGGCCCGAATATCTGGAGAATTTATCCAGCAATGCGGTGCGTTCGGCATCGGAAAGGCGATCGATGCGGAGCATCGCCGGTGCGAACTCGTTCGTCGCAAAATTCTCGGATTCGCGCAAGACGTCGCGGAGCGGCCTGGCTTGTAAGTCGGCGGGGAGGCGTTTGTGGTACCAGGCGGTGGCCGTATATGAGGGATAGATCAGGATCAACGGCAGATCATTCGTGTCAGCGAAACGGATCGACTGAAAGTTCATTACGGTTGACACAAGTACGATCCCGTTGAGGCCGATACCGCGCTCGAACAGGTGATTGGAAAGGCCGGCCGCGCGCGTCGTGCCGTAACTTTCGCCCACAAGGTACAGCGGCGAATGCCATCGCTGGAAACGGCCGAGATATAGCCTGATGAATTCGCCGATCGATTCAATATCACCGTTAACCCCAAAGAACTTGCTCGCCAGTTCCGGTTTTGCCGCACGGGAGTAGCCGGTACCGACAGGGTCGATGAAGACCAGGTCGGTCTGGTCCAGCCAGCTCGATTCATTAGGTACCGATCGATATGGCGGCGGCGGCATAAGGCCGTCGTCGAGCATCATTACCCGCTTAGGCCCGAGCGCTCCCATATGCAGCCAAACGGACGCCGATCCCGGGCCCCCGTTGAATGAGAACATCAATGGGCGCTCGGCAGGCGGGTCATCGAGCGTGTATGCCATAAAGAAGATGCGAGCCTCGATATCGCCGGAGACGGCATTCTTAATTGGCATAAATCCGGTCGTGGCGGTGTAATTCAATTGACGCCCGTTAATGCGGATCGAATGTTTCGTAACGACGGGCGGCTCTTCTTTCTGTTCGGCGGCGGCAGGTTTGGGCGTTTCGGACGGCTTAGGCGTTACGCCGGGAGCTTGAAAAAGGAGAAGCGTTGACAAGACAAAAGTAGCGATCATATTTCGGATATCAGGTTCGAGTTGATAGGAAAACAGGGGAAGATTAGCACAGGTTCAATACAAAAACGACCGAAGTAAGTATCGAAACCGGATGCCTTCATCAGTCGTTTAAATGACCATTATGAAACGGCAATTATTTTTGACTTTCACGATCATTTTATTCGCGATGGCCGTCCATGGCCAGAACGACCCGATCAGCGTCGAGACCAACCTTATCACCCTGAATGTCTCGGTCACGGATAAGTCGGGCAGTCACATCAAAGGACTGTTGAAGGACGATTTTAGGGTATTGGACGAAGGGCGCGAACAGGAGATCTTGTTCTTTTCATCCGACGACGATGCTCTGTCGATCGGTATCGTATATGACATGCATTCGATGAACAACGACGCTGCCGATGTCCTCGATGCGCTTAAGCGATTCACCGCACGGCTTTCGCCGGATGATGACTATTTTGTCACGGTCTTTAATGACAAGGGGAGTCTTACAGCCAATATCGTGCCCGATCCGGATCAGGTCCGCAGGCACTTGTCCGATCCCGAACCGGGAAGCCCACGGGCGCTGTACGACGCGATAATCGAGGCGGGAAACCGGATAAAACGTTCGAAAAACTCGAAGAAGTACCTGATCGTGTTCAGCGACGGTGACGACAGGAATTCGCAGCACGATACAAAGCAGCTCCGTGAACGGCTCCGATCCATAAACGTCCCACTATATTCTCTGGTTTTTCGCGGTGATGATATGAGGCGAATCAGCTATACCGATATGCTGCGCAACGGGCCGCGGCAATCATTCAAGATCGGAGAGGCAACGGAACTCGAGCGAAGCGTTGTCGCTGAGGTTAGCAGGTCCACCGGCGGTGAATCCCTCGAAAGCAGCATCCGCAACCGCGTATACCTGTCCGCCCTGGCAACGCGTTTTCTCGAGGACGCACGCAATCAATATGTTATCGGATTTTCGCCGGAGAGTTCAGACGGCTGCTGGCATAGGATAAAGATCACTGTCGATCAAACGAAGACGGGACGAAAGGTGAAAGTTTCCAGTAGGGAAGGGTACCAAAGTTTGGCCAAGTAAAGGGTGATGACCGCCGAAAATCGGCAGCCCCCACCCTTACTGAGGCCCGGCAGGTATCCGGTGAGGTTTTTCTACCTGGCCTCAGAACATTCGGGCAAGCGGCGCCTGCCCTCCAGAGAAGCGTCTCTGGTAAATCGTTTTGTCACGAACCTTGCCTCGGTCAAACGTAAAAATTCTTCGAAATCATCCTCTGTTGGTTTCGGGATAGGCTTGTCGAATTCCCTGATCTGTCGCAGCTTTTCTGTCCTCATCCGTAAACCTCCGTGTATCGAATACTTACAGCCTTTTGGCCGGTCAACCGATATACAGCAATTCACATACCAGAGCCTGGATCGGCCCCGATCCTGGATTTTAAACAAGAAAAAGGTGCCGAAACCGTCTCCCACACCGTTTTCAGCACCATTTGTGTTCTCCGCGCTGCGTGGAGCAGCGCGAAAAACTATGCAAGAATAGCGCAGTTTCACATTTTGTCAAGTTTGCTAAGCGAGCCTCAACGGACTGCCTCGCTTACGACCTTCCCATTAATTATCGTTCCCGTGCAGTGGCTCACGAATTCGAACGGGTCCCCATCGTACATTGCGAGGTCGGCATCCTTTCCCGGAGCGATCGAGCCGAGGCGATCATCGAGCCCAAGTATCTTTGCCGCATCGATCGTGATCAGGCTCAGAGCGTCAGATCGCGAAAGCCCGTTGGCCGCAGCCATCGCCGCCTCGAAGAGCACGACCCGCGTTTTAGGAACGTAGCCCTCATATCCGCTTTGCAGAGCTACCGGAATTCCCGCTGCCTTCAGTTTCGCAGCTGTTTCCATCGAAAGGCTTTCGGTATCGCCGCCGGCCCGGGCCATCGTCGGATGAATGATGACGGGAAACCCTGAGGCCTTTATCTCGTCGAGGACGAGCTGAGCTTCGGAGGCGCCGTCGAGCACGATCTTAAGGCCGAATTCCTTGGCTATCCGGAGTGCGGTCATAATGTCCTGGTCCTTATGCGCGGTAACGAGCAGCCGGACGTCGCCCTTGATGACCCGCATCATTATGTCCGAACGCAGGTCTTTGGGCGGCTCTTTCTTCGCAATGTTTTCCTGGGCCTTTATCAATTCGGAGCGGAGCATGGCCGCCTGTTTGGCCCGTGTTCCCGGCGACTTGCCGGAACCCGCGTTAGCGGCATTCCCGAGCACGATCGCGACCATCGCCGTTGGCACGATGGTGGCTTCATCGACATTCTTTCCCCACGTCTTTGCGATCATAGTCTGTCCGGGGACAAGTGCCGACGGCTGATGTCCGGTATGAATGGTGGTCACGCCAAACTCTCGCACCCACTGAATGAGCCGCTCTTCGGCGTTGTAGGCATCGGTGGCACGAAGTTCCGGTTGAATTGATGCACCAGCGTCGAGGGCCATCTGATCGTGGGGCTGATTGAGATAACCGTTCAGGCCGATCACGGTATGTGCATCTATCAGACCGGGGGTGACCACCTTGGCATTGATCGTCCTGTATCCTGCCGGGATCGGCACCTGGGCTGCGGTCCCGACGCGTTCGATCTTGCCGTTATTGATGAGCACTACGCCGTTCGTGATCGGGCTGCCGGTCATCGTCCAAATGGTCTCGCCGCGCACTGCGATCTGGGCCGAAGCAGCGGAAAATAAAAGATGTGCAGTGAAAAGGGCGAATATTGCCATCAGCCACTTGTGCGTTGTTGCTCGATTTTCGATATTCACTATTCATTACCTCCGATGTCACCGTCAAAACAGTGAATGTCGTCATGAGACATTCCGTCATCACCCGCTCCTTTTCCGCCTACGGCTATCAAATGGTCTTTCGGGTCCGAACGGTCAAAGACCTTTTCGCCCTCGACCCAGGTTTGCAGCACATTAGTATAAACGCTCAGCGGGTCGCCGGAGAGCACGACAAGATCGGCATCTTTACCCACTTCAAGCGAGCCGACCCGGTCTTGGAGGTCGAGCATCTGTGCTCCCGCCATCGTCAGTGCATAGAGCGCTTTCTCGCGGCTCATGCCGGCACGGATGGCGAGCCCGCCGGAGCGCAAGAACCAACGCGAGTCCGTGATGCTGTCGTCCGTGTGAAAACCGACGAGTGCTCCGGCCTTTTCGAGGGCCGCACCGTTTCGGAAGTCGATATCCATGGTCTCAAGTTTTCCGCCCGGCGAATCTATGAAGATGATGGATGCAGGAGCTTTAGCCTTTGCTATCTCGTCGGCCACCTTCCATGCTTCAGAGACGTGCTGAAGGACGATCCGAAAGCCGAACTCCTTTTGAAGCCGGAGAGCGGTCATGATGTCGTCGTGCCGGTGGGTGTGGAAGTGTACGACTCGTTTTCCATCGAGAACCTCGACCAGCGCTTCCATCGCCAGGTCACGGGGCGGCAATTTGGACGTCTCGCCGGCTGCTTTTTTTATTTTCTCTCGATACTCCTGCGCCTTTATGAACTGGTCGCGAACAAGGGCGGCGGATTTCGCACGGGTTCCGGGGAATGAGCCGCCTCCGGCCCTGATCGGATTGGTTCCGTTCGCGAACTTTATCCCGCCCATATACTTGCCGTCTTTACCTATGATCAAAAGGTCATCGATGGTATTGGCACCATCGCGGAGCTTTAGATAGAGGGTCTGTCCGCTATCGAGATGGCCCGATCCGGGCATTACGTTCACGGTCGTGATCCCGCCCGATTGGGCCCGCTGTATGCTTGCGGCCCGTGCGTTGACGCTGTCCAGAATCCGGACGTCGGGTTGGATCGGCGCCGAACCGTCGGCGCCGGCCGGGCTTCCGATGTGGCTATGCGTGTCGACGAGCCCGGGAATAATGGTCTTTCCTACCATGTCGATGATGACGACATCGGACGAAAGGCGAACCGCGCGTGCATCTCCGACCGCGGTGATCTTGCCGTTTTGGAAGAGAACGATCCCCTGTTCGATCGGAGCCCCGACGATAGGGATGATCCGGGCGTTGATGAACGCCGTCGGCCTCTGCTGGCCCGCCGCGGGAAGGGCGAGAAGCAGAAATGCAAAAAGATAGAAAACGAATTGTTTCATCGAAATGATCCTCGGTACTGATTTAGATTTTCGAATAGGAAGCTATATAAAGGTGCAATTAAACCGTTGAAGTGTCAAGATTGGGAGCCTCAAGCGGAAGGTAAACCGTGAACCGTGTGCCGTTGCCCTGGGTAGAATCGACATCGATCCGGCCGTTATGCGCCGTGACTATCCCGTAGCAGACAGCGAGCCCGAGTCCAGTGCCCTTGCCGGCCGGTTTGGTCGTAAAGAAAGGGTCGAACAGCTTCTTCTTCATCTCTTCGTCCATTCCGGGGCCCGAATCCTCGACTGAGATACCGATGTGGCCGCCATCCATAAAGGTTGCGACCTTGAGAGTGCCGCCGTTCGGCATTGCGTCGCGCGAATTCAGCAAAAGATTGAGGAAAACTTGCTGGAGTTGATCGCCGTCGGCATGCACCTCAGGAAGGCCTTCGTCGATCGATCGGACAATCTCCAATTTCTGGAACTCGCCGTCAAAGCTCGCAAGCCTCAGGCTCGAATCGACGACGTCATTTATACTCACGCCGGTGCGAGCCGCCGGACGCACGCGTGCAAAGTCTGTAAGGTCGCGGGTGACCTGGCTGATACGCGCGATCTGGCCCGAGATAAGGTCCAGGCGTTCTTTGGTCTCGGCATCTATGTCGGCCCGCGACCTGATCATCTGCACGAGCGAAGAGATCGAGGCAAGCGGATTGTTGACCTCATGTGCGACCCCGGCGGCAAGCGTTCCCATTGCGGCAAGGCGTTCTGCCCGGGCCAGCTGTTCATTAAGGTTTTGCAGACGCTGGATGTCCTCTGCCATCTTCCGGCTCATTTCGTTGAACGAATCCGCCAGCAGGCCGATCTCGTCATTGCTCTTTCTTAGATCAACTTCCGTTCCATACTTTCCGTTCGTGACCTGGACCGCAGCGACGGTTATCCGCTGCAACGGACGCGAGATGGACCGCACGACAAGGAGCACCAGCAAGAGGTTTGGAACAAGTGCCGAGATGACGCTGAAAACAAGATACCGGCGCCATGCTTCAAAGGTCATTCCGTTTTGGAAGGCCCACCATACGATGGGGATCTGGAAGAGAAGAAAGCTGACGATGGCGACGGCGGCGATGCTGATCGCGATCTTGTACGTGATCGGAAAAAGCCGAAACTGGTCGAGTGCCGTCTGGAGCGAAAAGAGCCGAAAATTCGAGATGGCGTAGGCATATATCACCACGCCGGGCAAAAGGAAGATCGAACTGTACGGCAGCAATTCGTAAATTCCGAAGAAAGGGAAGGCAATGTTCTCGGCCGTCTTGAAAACCGCAGTTATCGCGATCGCCCAAAGTATCGCGCCGATCTGCTGGCCTTTTTGCGTGAACTTATAGCTCGCGTACTTTCTAAGAAGGACCCACGCACCATAACCGTAGAGAAAATAGACGTAGCCCACGAAGGCATAAGCGATCGCCGTGAGTTCGATCACGAATCTGCCGCCGCGATACCCGACGTCACGCCACAACAAGCCTAGAAATACCGCCGGGACAAGAACGATCGCGGGCGCAAAAACGACCGCAGCTTTTCGTTTAGGGAGTCGGGCGCTGTCCGGAAAGACCCACGCGAATACGACCAGAGCGCACTGCATCAAGAGGGCGATCAGGAAACTCGACACGGCCCACCAGCGGGCCAACCGGTCCGTGCTTAAAAAATTCCAAAAGACGAGGTCCTTGGTCGTCCACAGGGCAAGAAAGGCAATGAACGCGGCAAAGGTCTGATTGGCCCGGTTTCGAGGGTCCGCAACAAAAACGTAGAAACCCAAAAGCACTATAAGAAATAATGCGAATAGGTGAAGTAAAACGAGCACACCCAGATTCTAATGCCAATTCCTATCGTGGCAAAGACACTTGATCAGGTTGCGACCGCTAGAGTACGACGGGAGAACCCGCCCGAGCTTCCGCTTTAGCGGTTTCCGCGATGTGAGACGAATCGATCAGCGCGTGAATCGAATCCGCCGTTTCAGGGTCGCCAAGCGCTGAGCAGACCTCGGCAACCTTGAACATGATTTCTTTGGACGGACGTCCAAGGCTCATCTCTTCGAGCAGCGAGATCGCCGATCTACTTTGGTGGTCCTTCAAACGCCGACTTCTCTCGCGCAACAGGCACCGTGCGCCAAGCTCGGGGTCAGAATGTCCGGCAACCCGCAGGAGTTCAATTCCCGTGGTGTTTCGGCCGCGATCCGACGGCACACCTTCAGCGATGCCTATGTGGCGTTCCAATGCGGCCGATATTCTACGGTGGCCGAGTACGCCGGGAATGGAGTGTAACGAGAGCGGTTCAGGCCTTATCGCCGAATCTGAGAGCCGAGGCTTGCCGAAATCAGAACGAAAGGCACGTCTCAATCGCCCTGCCGCAAATATTGGCCAGAGAAACGTGGCGACGCTTGTCAGATACAGAATCCGCGCGGCAGTGGATCCGCGGCTGCTGAAATATACCAGTACGCCGAACGGAGCGCCCACCGATAGGTAGATGATCAAGGCTTCGAGGAGTGTCACAGAAAAAATTACTGCAATATCTGGTCCGATGATAGGTTTTTCGCATATTTAACGCGTTAGTAATCAGAAGCCAGTAATATCTGGATACCGCAAGGATTTTTGGAACATTCTAGAGTTCGAATTCGTTGATCAAAGTTAGCAGAACGCGAATTTTTCGTTTTTTATTTGCAAATTGCGAAGATCCTCAACAGTTTGCCGGCGGTCTGCAAAAACTCGCAATTCGATACGTCAACGGTTTAGGCACGGCGATTGCTCACGTAAGTAGTGGAATAAACAAGTGGATCGAAACAATTCACAGATCAGGACAAATAAAGAACAAGGAAAGGGACATAGAAATGGCGAATAAACCAAAGGTAAAAGTTATAAAAAAGGGCGATGTGAAACCAGCCGCGAAACCTGTCGAGAACGAAAATCGTTCGAAGCGTCAGGCGGCACGCGATATGGTCGCAAATGTCACAGGTTGGGTCAGCGACCTGCAGACTCGCAAGCGTGAGGAAACGCGGCTTGCTTTTGAACAGCTCTTTAAGGCAAATCCTCGCCCGAGCGAAATGTAACGCTCGATCCCGATCCGTGTAATTGTTGAAAAGACAGTCCTTTAGGGGGCTGTCTTTTTTTATTGTCGGATCGGTGAATGACGTTGTTGCCGTACCGGAACCAGACTTGATATCCTTAGGCCACACGAGAAGTACCCGAGATCTGATGAAAGACAAAATCGTTCTGATAACAGGCGCGAGCAGCGGCATCGGCCGCGCCGCGGCAAAGCTATTTGCGGCTAACGGAGCAAAGGTGATCGGCGTCGGGCGCAATGAGGCCGAGCTTTTGGCGGTTCACGAGGAGGTGAATGGGCTTGCAGGCAGCTTCAGGATCCATCTCGCGGACGTCAATGAGCAGACCCAGGTTGACCGGCTTGTGACCGAAACCGTGGAATATTTCGGTCACATTGACGTATTGGTCAATTCGGCAGGCATAATTAAGTCAGGCTCGCTCGAGACCACAACGCTGGACGAATGGGATAAAATGCTTGACGTGAACCTCCGGGCGGTCTTTTATCTGATGCAGAAATGCCTGCCGGCCTTGATCGAGCGGAAGGGAAATATAGTGAACGTCTCGAGCGTGACGGGCACGAGAGCCTTCCCGGGTGTTCTCGCTTATTGCGTGTCAAAGGCCGGCATCGATCAGCTCACGAGATGCACGGCCCTTGAGCTTGCTCCAAAGGGCGTAAGGGTGAACGCAGTAAATCCAGGCGTGGTCGAAACAAATCTGCATAAACGGGGCGGAATGGAGCCTGAAGATTACCGGAAATTCCTGGCAAATGCCGCAAACACACACCCGCTGGGCCGTCCCGGGCAGCCGGAAGAGGTCGCGGAGCTGATCTATTTTCTGGCTTCGGACAAGGCGGCGTGGATCACCGGAGCGACATATGCAATAGACGGCGGACGGGCGGAAACGTGCGCCCGTTAAGTTTTCGGCAATTTGCCGGGTTGAATACGTCCATAGCAGTAGATCGTGAGACTAAAGCTACTTCCGAGCAGTTTTGAAATGGACGGCGGCGCGTCGGCGCGGCAGCATCTCACGTGTTTTCTGATAAATGAGTCGGTTGCCGTCGATGCCGGCAGCCTCGCGATGGCGGTAACCGCCGAAGAGCGCAGGTCCATCGGCGACATCGTTATCACACACGCTCACCTCGACCATATCGCCGGCCTTCCTTTGTTCATCGACGATCAGTTTTCCGAGCTCGAACAGCCGATAAGGGTCCACGCCACTCCCGAAGTGATCGAGATACTCGAGAGAGACATCTTTAACTGGGCGGTCTATCCGAGATTTTCCGAGCTCTCCAATTCGTTCGGCCCGGTAATGAAATACTGCCCGTTCGAGCAGGGTTCGTCGTTCTCTGTCGGCCGGCTCAAGTTTCGCTCGCTGGAAGTGAACCACAAGGTCCCGTGTTCGGGATTCATCATTTCGGACGGATCCGTTTCGATAGGATTGACGGGCGATACTTCCAACATGGACGGTTTCTGGAGGGCGGTCTCACGCGAACGCCTCTCCGCCCTTCTTATCGAATGCGCATTTCCGGACGAGCTGTCGGAGCTTGCCGAGATGTCTCATCATCTGACGCCGAAGGCATTGGCGGGCGAGCTTGAAAAGTTCGATCAGCCGGAGTGTTCGATCTACGCGATCAATATCAAACCGGCTTACCGGGAAAGTGTGATAAATGGGCTAGAGGCAGCCGGCCTCGGCAATGTCGATCCTCTCGAGGTCGGCAGGCAGTACGAGTGGATCGGAACTACTTCCGGCGCTCACGCAGAAAGTTGATCGGCTCAAAGGCCCCTTCACGATGCTCGTCCGGAAAATCGTGAAGTTCGACCCGACCGTTCGATAATACCCGCTTAACGACAAAAGTTCGGTCCTCTCGCGAACGGCCGGGCATGACCTCGGCCCGAAACGTCACCTTCATCTCGGGCCGGGCCCAGATCCGAACGGCGCGGTCGCTTGCCGCGGGTTTTGAACGCCTAAAGATCCCCATAATCAAGCCGATCGTCCTCTTTCTTCTTGTGTTTCGCCTTTCGCAGCGAAGGCCGCGCCTTGCTCTCCGCCTTTTCGTCGCCCAATTTTTTCGCCGGCGGCGCGGTCGGCTTTCGAATTCCACTGAAGATCCCGGTCTTCTTCTTTTTCTTTTTCGGACCACCCGGCATCGGACGTGATTATAGCGCACAACCTGCAGGCCTGATGGCGGGGAAATTGACAATATGGCTTAAAAAAACGAATATAATGCTCACTTTTTCCGCGCTCGCAGATCGTTGCCTTTACGCTTGTCGAAGTAAATAGTTATGAGCAGAGCCCGCCGGCATCAAATGTCAAAACGACGGCCCTTTTGGCTCCCTGGGTCGACGTACTATTTTTTGTCGGCGGCGGTCGCGATCGCGATATTTTTCCTCGTATGGGGGATCTTGATGGAAGGGCGGGGCGACAGCCCATGGATAATTGCGGGATTAGTTTCAAGCGTATCGATGATCACGGCGGTGGTCATCCGTGAGGTGGTCCTCAGAACGCGGCGAAACCGGGTAGTTGCCGCCCAGAGAATGCTTGATAATTCGGTACTTTCAATTCCCTCGCCGGCGCGGAAAGAGTCTGACCCTCGGAAGCTGACCCTGGAAAAGAACTCGCTTTTATTGAAGGAGATACGCCGAAAATCGGCGGCCGCAAACGTGCTTGCGAGGCTGCCCGAGAGCCATCGAGAGGTTTTTCTGCTTTGCGAGGGCTATATCGAGGCCGCCACACGTGAACTGCCGTTCGTAGGGGTTGGTTCGCCAAGACTTGCAGCCCTCACCCGCGGCCGATCTGAGGCCGAGCTTCTGCACAGGTCGCATATGCTCGCATGGGCAGAACTCGAGGCTACGGGCAACACGATGGAGGCGGCAGCCACCGTGCGGACGGAGCTCAGGCTCGAAAAGGCAAAGAAGGCGCTTTTTGCGGTAGATACGGCTTTGCGCTCTTATCCCGACGAATCATCCTTGAGGGACTCGAGGGTATTTTTGGAGGAAATGCTATCTTCCATAAAGTTCGCACGTTCGATCGAGCGGGCGGAGAGGGCCGAGACGAACAATTCGCTCGAGAGGGCGCTTAAATATTATAAAGAGGCCGAGCGAATGATGAAAAAGGGAGTTATCGACCTGGATGACGCCCAGGCCACTCGGCTCTCGGACAACATTGCCAGATTAGAAAAGGCTATCGGCGAGTTATGACCAGGAAATGAAGCAACGGAGAGGTCCGGAGAATTATCGAATGATACAGAAATGTCCGAGCTGCCGAAGCGATAAAATAAGGCGGGGCTATCGCCCGACCCCATTCCTTTTCAAGCTGGTATTTCAATACAATCTCTTATGTGATGCGTGTAATTTGGAGTTTCGCGGTTTTGCGTTTCCGCGGCCGGCCTCGCGCGGAACCCGCAATAGGACCAACCGGTCGAGGGATGCCGTCAGACCATCTGATCCCTAGCATGATGCTCCATCGCTCCATTCTCTTGTGTCGTTGACCCCAATAGCAGAGATCCTTTTGAAAGGGCGGGTTTTGGCCGCCTTTATTGCTGTTTTCTTGTTCTCGATCCCGATCGTAAGCCAGGAGGCGGACCGGCCGCGGGCCATAGACCCGCTGGAAAAGATCCATCAGGGCGATGTCATCGAGATCGACGAACTCGGCGGCTTTGATTTTGACTGGAGGGGTAAATTGACGCCCGAGGGGTTTCTCGACGGATTCACAAAGGTTGCCGACCCGATCTATGCGCGGTGCCGCACGCCCGAACAGCTTGCCGCGGACGTAACCAAGGCTTACTCGGCGGTTCTGAGAAACCCATCGGTCAAGGTGCGGATCCTGGACAAGAGCAGCCGGGCGATGGCATTCGTTTACGGCGCGGTCCGCCAGCCGCTGCGATTCCAGATCAAACGTCCGGTCAGCCTGCGAGAGCTTCTGATCATCAGCGGCGGCCTGACCGACCGTGCAAGCGGTGATATCTCGGTCTATCGGCCCGATGCCGTGAGCTGCGAGGGATTGACCGACGACCCGTCCAGAGTGCTCAATATCAAGGTCGCCGATATCATAAGCGGCGTGGCCGCGGCCGACCCGAGGATACTCAGCGGAGACATCGTCACGGTCGAAGAGGTCCGGCCGGTGTATGTGATCGGCGGGGTCGAGCGCCCGGGCAAGGCAGATTGGCGTGACGGGCTGACCGTTTCCAGGGCCGTTGCGGCGGTGGGCGGCGTGACCCGGAAAGGCGTCGCGGGAAAGGCCGCGATCTACCGGCGTTCCGATGGTACGCCTCAGATCATCGAGGTCGATCTTGACCGGATCGTGAGCGGGGACGCCAAAGATGTGCCCTTGAAACCGTACGATATAGTGGACGTGCCGTTGAGGGGTTCGGCCAAACGGCTCCTGCCGCCGGTGGTCGATGATCCGGATATCAGGCCGACAGCCGGTTCGTCGCTGCCGCTGCGCATTATCGATTAATCGGACGAAATCTCTTGTCCTTATCGGACTAGCTGGTTAAACTAGGTGTTCGAGGGCATCGTGCCCGGACTATTGAAAAAATGCCAAGCTCATATAAACTTAATCGCCGAACGTCTGCATTGCTGTGGTTGATCGCGGCCGCCCTGATGATCGGTATATTCATCTATCTCGAACAGATCGCGCTCCTCTACGTGGTAGCGACCCTTGGTATCGTTCTCCTCCTGTTGATCGTCGCCTTTGCCGACCTGGAAAACGTCGGCCGCGAAGACTTCGACACAAAGAGATCAGGCTGAGACCCTAATGCTTCGAACCCTCTCCAGGTTTTTGGTACTCTCCATCGCCGCGGGGACTTTACTGGCTTCTGCGTCGACGGCTTCCGAGCCTTTTGGGGTGGACCAGGGACTTCGCTGGCGATCGACGAAATTGGAGATCTCAGCGTCCTTGTCCCTGCTCAACGGGGCTCCTAATGTGCAGGGCAATGCCGAGCAGGCTTTGCTGGCGGCAATTCGCTCGTGGACCTCGGCTGCACCCTTATCGATCGATCTAAAGGTCTCGCGTCTTCAGAATGTGAGTCCGCAGGGCGTTCGCGGAGACGGCGTAAGCCTGATCACGGCCGCATCCTCGGCCGAGAACCTCAAACTTTTTCCAAGACTCGCTCTGTCTCCCGCTGCCGCGACGCGCGTTTTCTTTGATCGCCGCGGTGCGATCACAGAGGCCGACATCGTCCTCAATCCCTATGTTCAATTTTCGACGAACGGCGAATTCGGCACATACGACCTGGAACGAACGCTAACCCACGAACTTGGACACCTGCTCGGCCTTGACCATTCGCCCGTTTGGGGCTCTGTAATGTTCGAGCGATCGGGAAAGGGCACGGGCATCGTGCCGCCGAACGGCCTTGCCGAGGTCGATATGGCCGCCATCCGCGGGCTCTACGGTCCGCCGAAGGATGAGATCGAGTGTTGTTCGACGGTTGCCGGCAGGATATCCGGAAACGCTATCGGCGAGACAGCGGCGGGCCTGGTTTGGGTGGAAGAATCTGATACCGGCCGGGTTGTAGCGGCCGCAGTGCCGGGAAAGAACGGACGATTTCGCCTTGAAGGCCTCCGCGAAGGCAAATACCGGATCTTTGCACAGATCGAGGAACGCGATCGGTCACTGACCTCCGAAGAACAAGAACTGGCGGTTTCGTTGGGTGACGAGAAAGATATGGTCCTGACGCTCGCCGACAGGCCGTCGACGGGTTCGCCGGTCACGTTTCTCGGATCGGCCGGCCAATTGGGAAGGCTGCCCATTGTAGTTGCCGACCGCGATACAAGGCTTCTTATCGGGCGCTCCGACCCCTGGCCTGCGGGCATCTCTATCAGATCCTCCTCGCCGCTGATCTCCGCGGTCGCCGGTTCCGAACGGCTTTTGGACTTCGGCCCGTCGGTCAAAGTGATCGGTATCGATATCGGTCTCGAACCCAATATTCCGCGGGGCGAATATACGCTGATCGTGGATGAACCTTCGGGAACGACGCGTTATCTGGTCGGCTCTATGTTGGTTCCCGAAACGGCCTTCAACCAGGTCCCCGTCGGCTCCCTTCGCTAACTTCGAAAAACATTGCAATTTGTAAGCTATTGTGGATAATCGTTTTGTTCACCTCCCCGGTGAACATCCGGCTGCAGGGGGTGAGGACCTGCGGCCACAGGGCGACGGTGTGGGAGACGTCGCCCTATTATTGTTTTTACGGGCCGTCTTGGCTCTCGCGAACAGGGTTGCATAGTCGCGGACGTGTCGCGTATATTGAGTATTCAAGAACTTTGGCCGAAGCAGGCACGGCTGCCTGCACGGGGGAACCAATTGACGGGGCGAAACATCGATAAATGTGAGGACACTTCCAAGTTCCAGCCCGACAGCTAACCTCGCAGGCTTGTGGAAGCAATGGGAATCGACTGATCTTTAATTAACGAGCGCCGTTTTCGCATATCAGGCGAGAACGGCTTTTTCACGTTCGCGCCATGGCAAGAAAAACTCAGGGCTGGCTCTCTCGCTGGCTTTATAAAGGCGTGCGGGAGCCGGAAGGGCCGCACGAACCGGAGGGACGGCACAAGAAACACGCCTGGTGGCGGGTGATGTGCCTCACGGGCGTGGATTATTTTTCTACCCTGGGCTACCAGCCGGGCATCGCATTTCTCGCCGCGAACGTCCTCTCGCCGTTCGCGACACTCGTACTCGTTCTCCTTACACTCTTCGGAGCGCTTCCGATGTATCGCCGCGTCGCGGAGGAGAGCCCGCACGGCGATGGCTCTATCTCGATGCTGGAACGCCTCCTTTCGCGTTGGAAGGGGAAGATGTTCGTCCTCATCCTGCTCGGCTTCGTCGCCACCAGCTTTATCATCACGATCACGCTGTCGGCCGCCGACGCGACGGCTCACATCCTCGAAAATCCATTCGTGGCCGTCAGCCTTCCGATACTTCATCACGATGTGATCGTCACGCTGGTGCTGATAGGCCTGCTCGGCCTTGTATTTCTCCGCGGTTTTAACGAGGCGATCGGGCTCGCCGTTCTGATCGTGGCGCTTTTCATCGTCCTGAATGTCATAACCATCAGCGTCGGGCTATATGAGATCTTTTGGGTGCGCCCGGAGGTCTTTGTAAGCTGGCAAGAGGCGGTATGGAACCGGCCGAATGTCGATGGAAGCATCCTGTGGCTCGCCATTGCGGCTCTTTATGTATTCCCGAAACTTGCGCTCGGGCTTTCCGGTTTTGAGACCGGCGTCGTCGTGATGCCCCTCATCAAAGGCAGCGATGAACCGGAAGTCGAAAGGCTCCCAAGATTCATTTCTGAAAGCGGCATGTCGGAAGTCCATCGAGCCGATGACAAGGAGATACAAGGCCGCATCGTGAACGGCAAGAAACTCCTGACCTCCGCCGCACTGATCATGAGCGTGATGCTCATCGGCAGCAGCATTATCACCTCGATGCTGATCCCGCCCAAGGAATTTCAGCTCGGCGGCGAGGCATACGGGCGTGCGGTGTCGTATCTGGCTCATAAGATGATGGGCGATGTGTTCGGCACGGTTTACGACATATCCACAATAGGCATTCTGTGGTTTGCCGGTGCGTCGGCGATGGCGGGCCTGCTCAATATCGTGCCTCGTTACCTTCCGCGGTACGGCATGGCACCCGATTGGGCAAAGGCGACTCGTCCGCTGGTACTGGTCTTTACCGCGATCTGTTTTCTGGTGACGGTACTCTTCCAGGCCGATGTTGCGGCACAGGGCGGAGCCTACGCCACCGGCGTTCTGGCCCTCATGACCTCGGCGTGCCTGGCCGTGACAATCTCGGCGTGGCGGAAGGGGCAGGTCTCGTGGATCTTCTTTATGGTGATAACCATCGTGTTCGTTTATACGACGGTCGTCAACATCATCGAGCAGCCGAGCGGTATCCAGATCGCGTTGTTGTTCATATTCGGCATCATCGCAACATCGTTCATCTCGCGTGCGCTGAGGACAACGGAGGTTCGCGTCGAGAATATCGAGTTCGACGAAATGGCCCTCAAGTTCATCGAGGAGGTCGACTCGGAGGGCGACATCCGGATAGTCACGAACCGACGCGAGACGGGTGACGTGACCGAGTACCGCTTTAAGGAACACGAGAAACGCATCGACAACCACATACCCTCGACCGACCCGATACTCTTTTACGAAATAGACATCGGTGACGCGTCGGAATTCTCAGGCGGCTTGAAGATCAGAGGCGTCGATATCGAAGGGTATAAGATCCTGCGCACCGAGGCTCCGGCCGTGCCGAACGCGATCGCGGCGCTCCTGCTTCACATTCGCGACCGGACGGGGAAGATACCGCACGTGTATTTTGGTTGGAGCGAAGGAAATCCGATCATGTATCTGGCGAGGTACATACTCTTTGGCGAGGGCGATACGGCGCCGGTCACGAGGGAAATTTTGCGGCAAGCGGAGGAAGATCCCGACCTTAGGCCGAGTGTGCACGTCGGCGGATGATCAGGTCTGTGGGTTCAGGATCGACGGATTCATCTCAAGAAAGCACGAACGGCAAAACACCGGCCGGCCCTGCGACGGATAGAATGGGACGGTCGTGACCTCGCCGCATCGGGCGCAGGAGACGGTCACCTCGATACGCTGTTTTATTCCGGAGGCCTGTGCGGCTGCGATCGCGGAGAGCCGTTCGTTCTTGGCCTGCTTGCAATCCTTGCATCGCTTTGGCGGGTTTTGAAGATTCTTGTCCCGAAAAAAGGCCTGCTCGCCCGCGGTCCAGATGAAGTCGCGGCCGCAATCGATGCAGGTGATCGACCTGTCCTGAAATTCCGGATCCGGGTCAGCGAGGGAGGATGGATCCGGCACACGGCCATTGAAATTACTCTCAGACATAACCTATTGCTCGTTCTTCCCCGCCGATCGTTCTGATATTGAGGAGTAGGACCAATGCGGGAGTTTCCAACGGCATCGCTACTCGCCGCCCTGCAACGAGTTTTGGCTGCCCGGCCATAAAAGGCTACCATTATTTCGCGTTGGTCGGCAGTGTACGAAGTGTCGATCAGGCGTCTAGCGCGGCCAAGCGGAAGTATATAACAATTCGTTAACATAAAAAAGCAATCTATGAACATTCTTGTGATCGGGTCAGGCGGGCGTGAACACGCGATCTGCGACGCATTTTCGCGCTGCCGGGCGGTCGAGAAGATCTACTGCGCAAATGGGAATGCGGGCATCGAAAGCGTCGCCGTCTGTGTGCCGATCAGGCCCGAGGAGATCGAAAAACTCGCCGACTTTGCTCACACGAGCGACATCGATCTTACCTTCGTCGGCGGCGAGACAAGCCTGGCGATGGGGATCGTCGACTCATTCGAGACGCGCG
This sequence comes from Pyrinomonadaceae bacterium, assembly GCA_050246275.1. Lineage (GTDB taxonomy): Bacteria > Acidobacteriota > Blastocatellia > Pyrinomonadales > Pyrinomonadaceae > OLB17. The sequence goes on along the minus strand of JBFWWI010000001.1, from coordinate 1,009,409 downwards.
GGCTTAGGATCATCGGTGCAAGCAGGGAAGCCGCCCGTTTGGAAGCGAGCAAAGCATTCTCGAAAGACTTTATGTCGCGTCACGCCGTTCCGACCGCCATGTACAAGACCGCGAATTCCGCTGCCGAAGCCGCCGCCCTCTTGAACAGCGGGGAATTCGGCGATGAAGCGACGCCCGTCGTTGTAAAGGCGGATGGGCTTGCGGCGGGCAAGGGCGTCGTCGTAGCCAGGGACCGAGGCGAAGCGATCGATGCGATAGGCGACCTTGCGGCCATAGCGGGCGAGGCCGCCGCCGCCCGGATCGTTCTCGAAGAATGCCTCTTCGGGAGGGAAGTCTCGCTGCTGATGTTCGCGGACGGCGAGGATTTTGCCCTGATGCCGCCGACCCGCGACCACAAGCGCATCGGTGAAGGCGATACCGGCCCGAACACCGGCGGCATGGGGACGTTTACCGACGCGTCGCTGCTTTCTTCCCAACAAACGGTGGAGATCGTCGAGACGATCATCAAGCCGACGCTGAGAGGCTGCATCGAAGAGGGATTTCCGTTTCGCGGGATACTGTTTCTAGGCTTGATGATGACCGCCGGCGGCCCCAGGCTGCTTGAATACAACGTCAGATTCGGCGATCCGGAGACGCAGTCGATCCTCGTCCGGCTCGAGACAGATCTGGTCGATATTTGCGAAGCGATGCTCGACGGAAGGCTGGGCGAGATCGATATCAAGTGGAAGCCCGGGAGCTCGGCGACCGTCGTGCTCGCCGCCAAAGGCTATCCGCTAAGCCCACAGAAAGGCGATGTGATATCGGGGCTCGATGACGTCGAGGGCGTGACGGTCTTTCACGCAGGGACGGCCAGGAACCGGGACGGAGCGTTCATCACCGCGGGCGGCCGCGTCCTCGGCATCACCGCCGTGGGCGAGACCCTCGACGAGGCCCTCGGACTCTCGTACAAGGCCGCGGAGAAGATCAGCTGGGACGGAATGCAGTATCGCCGCGACATCGGCAGATGATGGAACCGTCCAAACAGCTCGGAATGGTGCGAGTGTCGGCAGCCCGCGCGTGGTTATGCGAGGGCGCTATCGGGAGGCGGGTTGGATGTATCGCCCTTGCTGACGCGCGGGCTTGCGCAAAAAGAGCACATCCCGACGTGGGGTGGCTATGCAAGGGCGCGATCGGGAGGTGAGTTGGATGTATCACCCAGGCGCGAGCGATATCTGCGGATGATACTGCAGATCAGTCTTCGGGTTTAGGGATCGAGGGTGGTTCATGATCGGCTGGACGAGACTCTCGAATCAGTTTTTCCTCGCGTGCCATAAGCCGCCGGAAGAGGTCTTCTTCGAGCTCGGTCACGGGCACTTCGCGTATCGCGGCCAACCAAGCATCTCTCGCTTTCCGCTCGGCGTTTCCGCCGGCATCGGCGAGCCAAACTATCGCCCATTCGTAAGAATTACGGAACTTTTTGAACTTCTCGCGAAGTTCGGGAGTGAGGTTTTCCATTAAAAGATCCTGCTGATCGTGAGGTTTTCCCGCGTCAGATGGGGATACGCGAGATAAAAATAACTTAACATTCGAGGCCCGAATGTCCCAAATCTGCGGTTCAACGGCGGTAGGCGAAACGGTATTTTCGATCGCGGGGAAAGGTCACTGGACGGCCTTCAGCTTGAGAATGAAGTCGCGGTATTCAGGGTCAAGTCGGAACTTTTGGCTGTGACCGGCCAGCCGCTTATACCTTTGGGAAGGCCTTTCTTTCATCATCCAGCAGATCTTGGCCATGCATTCGGGGCAGGCGTCGATGGGGCGGCGGTCGGTCTCGCCGAGGTGGTTGGTGCCGCTCATCACGCACTCGTATTTTGTGCAGTGGCGCATCGAGAACATATGGCCGGTCTCGTGGACGGCGATCTTCATCGTGCGGCGGAGGAAGGTGCCGAAATCGGCCTGATCGTCGAGCCGCCAGAGCGACCAAACCCCGACGCGATTTTCGAGGCTCGCCTGCCCAAAGACGAAGTACATCGACGTGTCCGGATAAAGGTCCTCCTCCGTAAACGCGATCAACGCCGCCGCATCCTTCGGCAGCAAAGGCGGCAGCACCGTCTCAAGAAAATACCCCGACCGAAGCTGACGATGCTGCGGGTAATCGATCATCCGTTGGTCGGGCTCTTCCAATTTCGGCGGCGGCGGCATCGTGTCGAGCATCTTTACCGGCAATCCGAAAAACGCCTCCATATACTCGCTCGTCGTCTTTATCACCTGCGACTGCTGTGCGTTAAATTTGCCGATCGGCTGCACGTAGATCGTCCTGCGTTCGTCGGTCGGAAGCGTCGGGTTCGACACGATGTACTCGTCGAACGTCTGTCCAGGCTCTTTGTGCGTCCATAACCAATCGTGCTGGCCGGGGATGCCCATAGGCTTGAAGAACGGCTCGATCATCTTTACGTCGGCACGGAGAGATTCGATCTGCGGATCGGTTGCGACTGTTTTAGCGGCAGTCGGAACCTCACGGCTACACGCTGCTATGCTTACCGTAGCTAGTATGAGAATAGCGATGTGTCTTGTCTTCTTCAGTTAACTCACTCCCGGTTAGATTAGTGGATTCAACAGTGAAGATGCTCAGTGCCTTCTGGTGGATCAAATGAAACGATTTCGACCGTTCCATTCCTGCGCAAACCGTAGCTGAGTCCAACCTTATCATTCTCGTAGATGAATGCGCCCGGAACGTCGGAAACTTCATAGCTCCGAAAGCCACTCAACTCAAATGGCAAGTGTTTACGCTTCATTCGTTTTCGCGGAGTATAGGAGATCTCGATCACGGTCCACTCTGGCACCTTCCAGCCAATCATTTGACCGTTCCTTTCGACACATTTTCCGGTTGCATACACGATAAAGAATTTGCCGTCAAAGGAATCAATGTATTCGCCGTAGGTTCGCGTTGATTGATCCTTCGCGGGTCGCTCAAAGACATCGGCCACAACGTCATAGTTGCTTACAAGAGGTTCAATCCGCTTCATCTTCATGTACCAGTCGGGATGGGCCTTTTGAGCAACCGCTGAGGTCAAGGAGAAACACCAGATAACTAAGATTGGGTAGATAAGATACTTCATAAAAACTCTGCTGTTAATAAGCCTCGAGAGATATCCGATATGAGGCAAAGTTGCGTTTCATCTCGTCTATCGAATCGCCGCCGAACTTCTCGCGGAAAGAGTTTGCGAGGACGATGGCGAGCATCGCTTCGCCGATGACGCCGGCGGCGGGGACGGCGGTGATGTCGGAGCGTTCGAAGGCGGCGAGGTCCTCTTGCTTTGTTTCGATATCGACGGAGTGCAGGGCTTTGCGAAGCGTCGAGATCGGTTTGAGATAGCCGCGGACGCGGAGTTCCTCGCCATTGGTGATGCCGCCCTCGAGGCCGCCAGCCCGGTTTGTGCTTCGCACGAAACCAAAGGATGAAGGATGAAGGGTGAAGGATGAATCCGGATCGCCGCTTTCTTCCTTCATCCTTCCGCCTTCATCCTTCCAATAGATCTCGTCGTGGACTTCGGAGCCGAAGCGGCCCGAGTTCGCGACCGCCGTTCCGAGTTCGACGGCTTTGACGGCCTGGATCGACATAAACGCCTGGGCGATGCGGCCGTCGAGTTTTTCATACCATGACGTGTGCGAGCCGAGGCCGGGGACGACGCCTTTCGCCACCACCTCGAAGATGCCGCCGAGCGTGTCGCCGTTTGCTTTCGCTGTGTCGACGAGCGCGACCATCTCGGCTTCGATGCCTTTGTCGGCACACGCGAGCGGCGAATCTTTCTCGATGGCTGAGATCTCTTCCCAGGTCTTTTCGAGCGGCGTTTCGGGGACCGATCCGAGTTTGATCACGTGGCTTTTTACATCGACACCGAACTGTGCGAGTAGCTGTTTCGCCAATGCTCCGGCGGCGACACGTGCGGCGGTCTCTCTAGCCGATGCTCTTTCAAGTATGTCGCGAAGATCGCGTGCTCCGAACTTCTGTCCGCCTGCAAGATCGGCGTGGCCGGGACGCGGACGTGTTACGACGCGGCGGACCTTGGGTGCTCCCTCGTTCTCTTTCACGATCGGCTCATCGACCGACGCATCCGCAAGCGGTTCGGCAGACATCACATCCTGCCAATGGACGTAGTCGCGGTTCTCGATCATCATCGTCACCGGCGAGCCAATAGTTCGGCCATGTCGAACTCCCGAGAGAAACTCAACCTTGTCCGACTCGATCTTCATCCGCCCGCCGCGGCCATAACCTTGCTGCCGCCGCCACAGCTCGTGGTCGATCGCGCCCTTATCGACAGGCATTCCCGCCGGCAGACCCTCGACGATGGTCACGAGTGCCTTTCCGTGTGATTCGCCGGCTGTTGTGAATTTGAAGAACATAGAGATAGTGAATAGTGAACAGTGAATAGTGAATAGTGAATAGTGAATAGTGAATAGTGAATAGTGAATAGTTATTGTTCGTTGTTCACTGTGCGTTGTTCACTGTTCGTTGTTCACTGTTCGTTGTTCACTGTTCACTGTTCGTTGTTCACTGCGTTTTACGACGATCAATCCGATGCTCGCGATGATCAGAAGCCCGCCGAAGTACGTCTGCGGCGGGAGTTTTTCGCCGAGTACGACCGCTCCGATCACGACGGCGAGCAGCGGCGTTACGAGCGAGATCATCATCGCCTTTGTCGATTCGATTCTACTTAATAGCCAATAGTAAAGCCAAAATGCGGCGATCGTTCCGGCGATCGTCAGATAAGCGACACAGATGATGGCCGTCCAGCTCCAGTTGTGCTTAAGGGGGTTTCCTTCGCGAAGGAGTGCATAGATGATGATCGCGGGCAGGCCGCATATCATCTGTGAGAATACAAGGCTCGCGGGGTGCAGGCCGACGCCTTTTGCCTTTACGAGGATGGACGATTGGGCCGCCGCGTACGCCCCGACGACGATAGCGACGCAGCCGGCAAAAGCCATCCAGTTCTCGACCCGAAGCTGATCGACAAAGATCACGGCAACACCGACGATGCCCAATGCGACGCCGACGATCTTTCGTTTAGTGATCTTTTCGGCGGGCAGAAATATCCAAGCAAGCAGGAGGCCGAAGACGGTGATCATCGATTGCAGTACGGCGGCGAGCCCGGATTCGATGTACTGCTCGCTCCAGAATACCGCGCTGTAATTTATCGAGAACTGAAGAAAGCCTGTAAGGGCCATTAGCTTCCACTCGCGGCGGCCGGTCGGCATTCGGAATCCGAGGAGCTTGATCAGCGGGGCGAGGACGATTACGGCGAGGCCGAACCGGGCCGCCGAGAATGTGATCGGCGGAAGGTCGGCAAGGCCGATCTTTATGAATATCCAGGTCGAGCCCCAGATAAGGCAGAGAATGATCCAGACGAGGATATTCATAGGCCGCAGTTTGGAGTTCCAGCTTTAGCTGGCCCCGCGTTGCCACGAGACGTTTCGTCGCCGCCGAAGCCAGCTAAAGCTGGAACTCCGAACTTTCGTGTCCTAGCTTCTTTCATAGAAGCTCAAGCTCGTTTCGCCCTGTTTGAGTATCCGCCAGCCTTTGCCGGCCTCTATTGCAACGAGATGTCTCGAGTCAACGAGGAGCCACCTAAAGGTGGAACTCCGAACTTTCGTGTCCTAGCTTCTTTCATAGAAGCTCAAGCTCGTTTCGCCCTGTTTGAGTATCCGCCACCGGCGGAGTTCGCTCACGGCGTCGGGCAGCGTGTTCTTGGAGTGGTGCTCGGCGATCAGGACCCCGCCGTCATTCAAAAGGCTGCTTTCCGGCGAGCCAAACTCGAAAAGGACGACGCCGTAATCGGTATCGTATGGAGGATCGAAAAAGGCGATGTCCCAACCGATCTCATGCTTACGCCCGGCAAAGTTCTCGGCGCTGTTCGACAATACCTCCGTCCTTTCTTCCGGAACGCCCAGCAGGTCGAGATTTTCCTCGATCAACGCGCACGCCTTTCGCGAACGGTCGACAAAGGTCACGTGCGAAGCTCCGCGCGAAAGTGCCTCGATCCCGATAGCCCCAGTGCCCGAGCAAAGGTCCAGAAAGCGTGAACCTTCGATCTGAGGCGCGAGGACATTGAAAAGTGTTTCGCGAAGACGGTCAGAGGTCGGACGGGTGCGGGTGTCCGGCGGGCTTTTGATCACTCGCCCTCCATACTCTCCCGAGATAATACGCATAGGAAACATTCTAACGGTGTTCCGCAACAATGTCGCGTACCCGGCCTTACGGGCGGTCGTTGCGCTAGGCGAAAAAATTGTGTACAAAAATGATGCAAACTGCTTCCGGTTCTCGCGTTCATTATTTGGCGCCGAGTGTTAGAAGTACTCACCCCATCAGGCGATCAACCAAGATTTTTTCGACTCTCTCCAAAAACTAGTTGGAGGTCTATTTTTATATGAATAACTATTTGGTTTACTTCGCTCTCTTCGTTCTTTTTGTCATTTCGGGCACGTCTTATGGACAGACAGACCGGCGTCCCCGCGTGTTTATTGAGGAAACGACTTCCTGGGAAGTGAAGGGCGACCCGATCTATTCCTCAACCGATAAAAAGGGCCGGGTTCACGTTGGCGGCGGCGGATCACAGGGCGGTGCGGTACCACGCACGGCCGAGACGATGAAGCGATTCGCTGAACAGTGCAGTTCGGTGGTCGTCACACTGTACAGAGAGAAGGCCGATTTCATCGTTCTTCTAGAGCATGAAGGCGGAAAGGATCTTTTCAACAAAGACAACAAACTCGCGGTCTTCAATGCCGAGGGCGATATGGTCACCAGCGGTTCATTCAGCCGGCCGAAAAAAGCAGTGGAAGTTGCTTGCAAGGCTATCGGCGAAGAGGTCCGCCGAAGCGGGGCGGGAACTTGAACCGGCGGTTCAGACATTCAGTCAGGCGGAGCGATGTTGGATGCCCCATTTTCGGGTGGGACATCCAACTCGCGAAAACAAGAATGTTACAGGGCACAAACGAATTGGCTCAGCCAATGCCGGCGAGCTTGAATTTCGCATCAGAACGAACTTTCTTGATGAGCGAGGCGGTTTCTTTGGATCTGCGCTCGTTGGTCAGAAGATGCTCGGCCGAGCGGCGGGCGGCGTCGAGGATGTCGATGTCGCGCACGATATTTGCGATCTTGAAGAGCTGCACGCCCGATTGGCGCGTGCCGAAGATCTCGCCCTGGCCGCGGATCTCGAGGTCCTTTTCGGCTATTTTGAAGCCGTCGTTCGTCTCTTCCATTATCCCGAGCCGCTCTTTTGCGACGGCGGTCTTCTTGTCGCCCGTAAGCAGCACGCAGTAGCTTTGTTCGGCACCGCGTCCGACCCGTCCGCGAAGCTGATGAAGCTGCGAGAGCCCGAATCGCTCGGCGTGTTCGATCACCATGAGCGACGCATTCGGGACATCGACGCCGACCTCGATAACGGTGGTCGAGACGAGAATGTCGAGTTCGCCGGAAACGAACGCACGCATCGTCGCTTCTTTTTCTGCGGGCTTCATACGGCCGTGGATCAGCCCGACGGAGCGTTTTGGAAACACCTTGTCGCGCAATTCCTCATACATCTTTGTGGCATCGCGGAGGTCGAGCTTTTCCGATTCTTCCACGAGCGGATACACCACGTACACCTGGCGACCGAGGCCGATCTCGCGTTCCATGCCCTTATAGACGCCTTCGCGCTGGTCTTCGCCGAGCACCACTGTCTTGACCGGCGTTCGGCCGGGCGGAAGTTCATCGATCACCGAAACGTCGAGGTCGCCGTAAACGGTCATCGCAAGCGAACGCGGGATTGGCGTGGCCGTCATCACGAGAATGTCGGGGTTGAGCCCGCGCTTTCTGATCTCGGCCCGCTGGAGAACGCCAAAGCGATGCTGCTCGTCTATAACGGCGAGGCCGAGGTTCTCGAACTCCACCGCTTCCTGGATGAGGGCGTGTGTGCCGATGACGATCTGGACCTCGCCCGTTCGTATCGCCTCGTGGGCTTTTCGCTTTTCTGCGGCCTTCATGCTGCCGGTCAGGATCCCCACGCGGTAGCCGGTCTCGTGAAACAATGCGAAGGCCTTGCGCCCGTGCTGTTCGGCGAGGATCTCGGTCGGGGCCATCATCGCCGCCTGATATCCGTTCTCGATCGCGGCGAACATCGCCAGGAACGCGACGATGGTCTTGCCGCTGCCAACATCTCCCTGCACCAGGCGATTCATCGGCTCGTCCGAACGCATATCGTCGAATATCTGCTTGAGAACGCGGCGTTGGGCTTCGGTTAGCTTGAAAGGAAGAAGGTCGGCCATTCGCTTGCGAGTGGTCTCGGGTATCTCGATCACGGCACCTTTCGGCTCTTTTCTGCGTTCGCCCCGCTTGAGCTGGAGGGCAAAGGAAAGCCAAAAGAATTCTTCAAAGATGAGCCTCTTATGGGCCGGGCTCCGAAACGCCTCGTATTCGGCGATCGAGGAATCGTCGGGTGGAAAATGTATCTCCTGCAGGGCCCTTCCGCGGCCGATCAGATCGTTCGAGCGGACCACCTGGCCGGGCAAATTCTCCTCGATAGCGGAGATATCGAGTTTGCGGGTCACGTCGAAGACGATCTCGCGCAAACGCTTGGTCTGAAACTGGCCGAGCTTTCGATATACGGGCACGCGTCGGCCCGTGTGAACGCTGTCGAATTCGGGGCTTCCGATGTCTTCGTCAAGCGTGTCGTCAGATTCCGGCGACGCTTCGCTTTCGGCGTTCACGAGAAGGCCGGGTTCGTCGGATGGCAACACCTCGAGTTCGTCGGGCTTGTTGAGCTTTAGAACGAATGTGTTTCGCCGGCCGTCCCATTCCCATTTTCCGAAAGCGGCAAACCTTGTGCCTCGTGCAAACCTCTTTTGGTAATACTCCATCGTCGGTTTGGCGGCTTTGCCCGAGACGAACCAAAAGACGACGACCGGTTTGCGCGTGCGCTCGCGGTCGCCGCCCGATACCTCAAAAATAAAAAGCGGAGGGCGTTTGCGGTCGCGGTTCTTTCCAACCTGATAGCCGCCGGAGATACGCGTGTAAAGCTCGACCGTGGCTTCTATCCCGTCGTAAAGCTGGTCGATCTGCAAAAAGCTGGAGCGGTCTTCGTACCGCATTGGAAAGTAGTTCAGAAGGTCTTCGACATTCGCATCGGCGGCGTCGTTCTTTTCGGCGACGACAGCGACCGCGGCGGCCAGCTTTTTTGCCATGAACTGCGTCAGGTGTGCGACGCTGTGCTGAGGCAGGTCCGTGATCCTGGTTTCCAACCCTAAAGCCATCACGATCAGGTCTCCAAACTAAAGGGGTTAAAGTCGGTCTCAGTGTCGAAAAAATCCTCGTGTTCGGCGCGTTTGAGAAAGCCGACGATCAGATAGGTGAACGGTGTCGCCACGGCCTCCCAGACCACTTTGATGAAGTAGTTGCCGATCATTACGCTGATCAGCTGCTCGTTTGACCAGATCCCAAAAAAGGCGACCGGGTAAAAGATGAGCGAATCCGCGATCTCGCCCATCACGGTCGAGCCGATCGTCCGCATCCATAGAAACCGGCCGGCCATTAGGACCTTCATCCGGGCAAGGACGAATGAATTGACGAATTCACCCACCCAAAACGCAAAGAGCGAGGCAGCGACGATGCGTGGTGTCTGCCCAAAGATCAGGCTGATCGCGTTCTGCTGGTCGGCCGACATCGTGTGTGCGGCCGGCAGGTAGGTAACGACGAGTGACATCAAGGACGCGAAGATCAAGGCCCCGAAACCGGCCCAGATGACCTTTCGCGAGCGGGCATAACCGTAAACCTCGGTAAGGACATCACCGAAAAGGTAGCTGATCGGGAAAAAAAGCACGCCCGCCCCGTAAATGTATTCGCCGTAAAACGGGAGGTTAACGTACGAGACCTTGTGAACTCCGATCAGATTCGAACAAAGCAAAACGGCCACGAAAGCCGCCATCAAAAGGTCGTAGTATTTGTAGCTTCGCCGCGTTCCCACTGGGCGAGATTGTAGCAGATGGAGAAGCCCGACCGCGAGAGAGTGCACGGGAGCCGTCTTAGGTTATGCGCTAATTGACCCCGGCAAGGGCTTGAGCAAAATGAAAAAAAGCGGAACCGGGTGCTCGTAGGTCCCGATCCCGCTGAGTTATAAGGAGAAAATCGATCGCCTAGGCCTGCTCGGCCACGTGTTTCGTCAGCCTGGACTTATATCTCGCCGCTGTATTCTTGTGAATAATGCCCTTATTCACCGCCTTATCAATGAGCGAGACCGTCGGATTCAGGAGTTCGCCGCTCGCGGCCTTGTCGTTCTGGCCAAGCGCGGTGCGGAGTTTCTTGATCTGCGTACGCAGTTTGCTGCGGTTCGCACGGTTGATCTCGTTTCGCTTTGTGTTCTGGCGAACGCGTTTTTCGGCTGATTTATGATTTGCCATTATTTATCCCTAAGACTAATATCTTCACCGCGTTAACACGGAAACCTCAAATTCTACATATAGAGCGGGCACGTGTCAAGGCGGGGTTCAGATGTCGACGCGGGAGGCAAATCCGTGCATCAGGTCGACGAAGAGCACAAAGATCGGTGGATAGAATATGAACTCGGGTTTGAGGTTGTGAGAGAACATCGCCGGCATAGTGGCCGGGAAAACCTGGACGAGGTTCCCGATCAGCAGCCCGACGCCAAAGCTCATCGCCACGCCAAGCAATAGGAAAGCTCCGGCAAAGACCCTGGAGAAAGGCTTCACTTTTCGCTCATTGTCATCGAGGATGGATTCGTGCAGGTCTTCGTCACCGTACGTAAAACGCTGGAGCCCGTCCTTGATGCGTCCGAAAAGGTGGATCACACCTGCGACGAAAAGCGAGACCAGGATGATCTTGCCGATAACGGCCGAATTCTCGAAAAGCTGAGGCTTGAATATCGCGACCACCAGACACGAAACGAAAAGGGCGACCGTGGGAAATATTATCTTCTGGAGTGCGAGGGATTCGCGCCGTTCTTCGGCGATCATACGGTCGATTATCTCGTTATACCGGTGCTCGTACACCAGCTGCCGCCACCGGCGTGCATGCGTATTCGACGAGACAAACAGGGAATCGCCTCCGCCGGAATCATGCATCTGGGCGTGAAGCAGCCGCTTATCGTAGACCGATCGGGCCTGCGGATCGCGCAGGACCTCCCAGGCCTCGGCGATCTTTGCGAATGCTCGGGCGGTTTCCTCCGACCCCTGATTCTTGTCAGGGTGAAGCCGGCGCGCTAACCGGCGGTAGGCGGATTTGATCTCCGTCCTGCTCGCTCTAGGTGAAACTTTTAATATCTCGTAGTAGTTTGCCATCTACGAAACTAGCTAAGGAGAGGCCGTCGTTTCGATTTGCGGGAGCAGCCGCGAACGACAAGCCGATTATAACATAATTCGTTAACACAAAACCCTGCTTTTTGGCTAATCCAGCCGGTCTATCTGCAGGCTTATCGGGGCCGCTCCGGCCATCTTGACGGCATCCACGATCCGTGCGACGGAGCCGTAGCTAAATGCCTTTGGGGCCTTTATAAATACGATCTTTTCCGTCTCGAAGTTCGCCTCGCGGGCCTCGAAGACTGCCTTCAGCCGTTCGGTAAGCGCCGCGGTCGAATTCACCGTCGCCTCGAGCCTTTCGTTATTGAGGGCGATATTGCCCGCGGCGCCGAGTTCCACGACGAGGGTCGTCGGCCGCGGTGTATCGACCTTCTCATCTGGTTCGGTGGGGATCTTTGCCTCGAACTTGCCTGGTTTTACCGGGGTGACGACCATGAAAATGATCAGCAGCACGAGGAGCACGTCGATAAGCGGTGTGACATTGATCTCAGGTTTTGACATTTTGGACCTCCGATGGGGTGTTCAGCCTGCTTGCTTAGACACCATGTCCGCCGGAAAGTTCCCGGATGTCCGCCCCGAAAGCCTCGAGGAGTGCCCGCGATTTTACGACCGTTTCGTCCCATTCCGTATCCGGGTCGCTGTCGATGACAATGCCGCCGCCGACGTTGAAAACGGCCGATCGCCCTCTAACGACAGCCGTCCGGATCGCGACGCTGAGATCCAGGCGTTCGCCGAGGCCGAACGACGACGGCAGCCAGTAGCCGACGGCGCCCATCGAGAGGCCGCGGGGAGAGCCTTCGGCCTCATCGATAATTCTCATCGTGCTGATCTTCGGGGCACCGGTGATCGACCCGCATGGATAGAGCGACAAGAGCATATCGCGCAGGCCGATGCCTGCCCTGAGCCGGCCCTCGATAGTGGAGACGAGATGGAACAGGGATGGATGCTCCTCGATGCGGCAAAGGTCCTTTACCTCGACGCTTCCAAATTCGCAGATCCTGCCGAGGTCGTTTCGCAGAAGGTCGACGATCATCGTATTTTCGGCGCGGTCCTTTTGGCTGGCGAGGAGCGAATTACGCAGCATTGCGTCTTCGGCCGCCGTCGCGCCGCGTGCTTCGGTACCCTTGATCGGCGATGCCGAGATGATCCCGTTCTCGACCTTGAAGAACCGCTCCGGCGAGGCTGAGATCACGGTCGAATCGACGCGTTTGATAAATGCCGCGAATGGCGCGGGATTATCTCGCCTAAGCCTCCAAAAGACCGACTCGGCCGTGAGCCCTTCGGGCATTTCGACCTCGATCCTGCGGGTCAGATTGGTCTGATAGGTGTCCCCGCTTCGGATCCGCTCCTTGATCGCCTCGATCGAATCGACGTACTCCCGGCGGGTTCGGTCCGATCTGTATTCTGCAGCCGACGTGATCGGCCGTGGGTTGAAGTCCGCCGATCTAACGGCATCCGCAAATCCCGCCGCCTCGCGGCCCGCGACCGTGGTAGCGCCGCGAGTATGATCGTGGATCGCGATCGTATCAAAGACCGACATAAAGACGAGCGGTTCGGCCGATCCGGCGTGCCGCGAAGGGACGTTTTGAAGATGGTTGCCAAGCTCGTACGAGAGCGTGAAGATCACTGCCTTGTCCCCGCCGACCCGTGACTCCAATTCTTTCAGCGCCTCGTTCGGCGGCCCATCGAATTCCAGCGTCTCCACCGGATGAAGGCCCGCGAAAATGAGGTGCGAGCCGAGCGTTCCCACGCCGCAGCTATCGAGAATGCAGACATCATCCTCCGCCGCGCGGCCCAGAAGCCCGCGCACCAGATCGTCGGCAGAAAGGTCGAGTTGCAGCACGCAAAGATGTTAGCACGACGCAGGCGGCCGGATTATTTCCCATCGCGATGCAATTCGCGTAAGATGTTTGGAATTAACCTCTTGGCCTCTCCCGGCTGAAACTATGACAAACGATTCGGACTCGGTACACAGGCTTATACGCGGCCTCGGTTTGGTCGCGGCGATATCGGTGATCATCGGCAACGTGATCGGGACGGGTGTTTTCCTTAAGGCCCGCGTGATGACGTGCAATGTGGGCGAGCCCTTTTGGGTAATAATGGCATGGGTCGCCGCGGGCGTACTCTCGCTCGCGGGCGCACTGACCTATGCCGAGCTGACGGCGATGAAGCCCGAGGCGGGCGGCCCATACGTTTTCCTTCGCGATTCATACGGCAAGATATCGAGCTTTCTCTTCGGCTGGATGCAGATGTTCATAGCCCGAACGGGTGCCCAGGCCGGTGTCGCGGTCGTCTTTGCCATCGCCCTCAACGATTACCTCGGCGGGGCGCTCAAGACCTCTCTTTTCGCGACGACGATCTTTGGCTATCCATATGAGATAACGACTCTCCAGATCATCTCCCTGATGGTGATCGTCATCTTTACGACGCTTAACTGCCTTTCGGTTTCGCTCTCGGGGCAGATCGCGACGTTTCTCACATTCGTAAAGATCGGCCTTGTCCTGTTCGTGGGCCTCGGTGCCTTTTTATTTGTGACCGGCGGCGGCCTTGAGAATTTTTCACTCGCAGCGACCGGCGGCACGTGCGAAGGCGTCGCGTCGAGTGTGACGTTCGGATCGCCCGACTATAGTTTCTTCGCGGGTTTTGCCGCGGCAATGCTCGGAGCCTTGTGGGGATACGATGGCTGGGACAATCTCTCGTACGTTGCGGGCGAGGTAAAAGACCCGAACCGGAATATCCCGGTCGCGATCATCGGCAGCGTTTTGCTGATAATTCTGCTCTACGTATTCGCACATATCGCTTACTATTTCGTGCTTGACCCGACGGCGATCGCATCGGTATCAAAGGATTCATCGGTGGCGATGTCGGTCGTGAGCCGATTCTTTTCCACCGACATTGCAGGTGTGGCGACCGGGGCCGCCGTTGCGATATTCACGGTCGGGTTGATGCTCTCCTCGCTCGGCACGCTGCACACGTCCATTCTGAGCGCGTCGCGCATTCCGTACGCGATGGCAAAGGACGGGATGATGTTCCCCTTCTTCGAGCGGCTGTCGGTAAATCACGTTCCGATCAACGGCGTTCTGTTTCAGGGGGTCTGGGCGGGCATCCTGGCGCTTTCCGGATCGTTCGATACGCTGACCGATTACGCGATCTTCGGATCGTGGATATTTTACGGGCTGGTCACCTCATCGATCTTTGTTTTCAGGCGAAAATACCCGGACGCTCATCGGCCGTACCGGGCCTGGGGATATCCGGTCGTGCCCGTCCTGTTCCTGCTTGTCACGGCATGGCTGCTTGTGAACACCATGATCACGTCGCCCGAAAGCTCATTTATCGGGATCGGGTTGATAATTCTGGGATTGCCGGTCTATTTCTACTTAAATTATAAGGGCGGAAAAAGCCCCGAGGTGGCGGACGATGATAAAAGGTGAAACACCTGACCGGCGGCGCAGCAGCGACCGCCGCAGCGCCAAACGCTATGCTGTGACCATCGATATCGAGTGGGAGTCGAAGGGCGAGCGATACCCGGGAACGATCAGCGACCTGAGCGAAGGCGGCTGCTTTGTTCTGACCGGAGCTGAAGTGACGAATGGAGATGAGGTAAAGCTCTTTGTGCCGATCGGCGACGGGATGAAGGTGCAGTACGTCGGCAACGTCTCAAACCACGTGTACGAGATCGGCTTTGCCGTTCATTTCACAATGGTCTCGGAAGCACAGCGGAACGTCCTGAGAAGTTACCTGATGGGCGACGAGGGCAATGCCGGCTGAGAAAAAAGGCGTCGATATCAGTCATTTCGAATCGCGAGAGCCTCTGCAGCGACCTCGCGGTCATCGAAATGGAATTTTTCGTTCCCGATGACCTGATATGTCTCATGCCCCTTGCCGGCGATTATCACAACGTCTCCGGGCCGGGCTTCTTTTATCGCTTCGGTGATCGCGTCGCGCCGGTCGCTGACCGATCGAAATTCCGTACCGGTCTCCTTCACGCCCGTCTCGATCGCCTCGATGATCTTCAATGGGTCTTCGGTGCGGGGGTTATCAGAGGTTATAAACACCTTGTCGCTGTTCTCCCCGGCGACGCGTCCCATGGGCCTGCGTTTTGAACGGTCGCGATCTCCGCCGCAGCCAAATACCGTGATGATGCGGCCGTCAGTCAATTGCCGGGCGGTCAGCAGAGTGTTGAGCAGTGCATCGTCCGTATGCGCGTAATCGACGATGACCGCGAGGTCTCCGGAGTCGGGGACCCTTTCAAATCTCCCGGGTGCTCCGACGCATCTCGACAATCCTTCCGCGATCGAATCCAGTTCATAGCCTAGTTCAAGTGCGGCGGCGGATGCGGAAAGCATGTTGTAAACGTGGGGCCGGCCCACCAACGGGGAAGTGATGGTGCGGCTGCCCTTCGGCGTTTTGAGAAGGAACGACGTGCCCGAAAGCAGCGAAACACGGACATCCTCGGCCACGAGGTCAGCATCCTCGCCCCGCTGCGAAAAGGTGGTGACCTTTTGCCCCGATCCCTTTAACCCGGCGGCCAGCTTCACTCCCCATTCGTCGTCGATGTTGATGACGCTTGCGGCCGGAGCCTCGCCCAGGCGGCCGTCGAAGAGCTTCCGCTTTGCGTCGAAGTAGTTCTCCATCGTGCCGTGGTGATCGAGATGGTCCTGAGTAAGATTTGTGAAGATCGCTACGCGGAATCTAAGCCAGTCGCAGCGGTGCAGGTCGATGGCCTGCGACGATGCCTCCATCGCCGCGAATCCGCAGCCGGCGTCGACCGCCTGCCGTAAGAAACGGTTCGTGTCGGACGCCTCAGGTGTCGTCCGGACGGCCTCTTCGCTCCGGTCGCCGATCCGGTATTCGACCGTCGTGAGCATTGCCGGTCTTACGCCGGCGGCTTCGGCCAGGGCGTAGCAAAGATAAGTGGTCGTGGTCTTTCCATTCGTACCCGTGACACCCACAAGATCAAGTTTGTGCGAGGGATCGCCATTTATGATCGATGCGGCCCTGGCAAGCGCGACTCGGGCGTCGGCGACCTTGAGCCAGGCACCGTCAAACCCCTCGGGTGGGTCGTACTCCGAGATGATCCCGACGGCTCCGCGTCGCATCACATCGTCAACGAAGCGGTGGCCGTCCACGGTCGCTCCTTTTATAGCCGCGAACAGCGTGCCTTGCCTCGCTTGCCGCGAATCATGGGTCACGTCGGTCGCCGAGACGGAACCGTCGCCAAAAAGCCGTGCGGAAAGTGGATCAGCTATGTCTTTGATCTTCATTTGATCTTCATCTGGATAAGAGCCAGATTATACGATACAAAGAAAATTCAACGAACATTGGCCCGCCGATTTCGTATATTTGGCCAAAGGGAGGTTTCCTTGATGAAGTTCATAAAAATGGTGCTCGCTATCCTGGGAATGATATTCGGTGTGATGTTGTTCTTCTGGCTGTTCGGCCTGGTCACATCGCTTCTGTGGTACGCGCTCGTACTCGGCGTTCTGGGTGCTATCGGCTACGGCGGATACAGGCTTTTCAAGAAAGCCGAGCAGAAGTATGTCGGCGGCGGCTCGGCAGGAAGCCTTATCGACGACCGCGACTTCAGCCTTTCGTGGGAAGAATACGACCGAAAGTATCTGAATAAGTAATGCGGAAAGCCGGGAACGCGGAATGCACGATCCGGACGATGGCCGACCGCACGTTGCGAGTCGGAGCGCGCTCGACTTTCGGTGCTTGATTCGCTAGATTCGAAAAAGTCGAGTGGGGCGGATCCCGCGATCTGCACACGGCTTGCCGAGGTGGCGAAATTGGTAGACGCACTAGACTTAGGATCTAGCGTCGAGAGACGTGCAGGTTCGATTCCTGTCCTCGGCACCAAGTTCTTTGAACGGGCCCGCGCGTGAACAAGGGCGATACTATCAACTGATAGGTATCTCCATTGCTCGCGCGCGGGCTTGTGCATTGTTCGACCGTTCGACAATTTACTACCCGTTCGATATTCTTTCCAAAGCAAATGAATACCGAATTGAAGGAAATTTCACCGACCCAAAAAGAGATCCATATCGAGGTCGATCCGGCCGTTCTTAAGGAAGCCTACGCCAAGGTATCAAAGCGGTACGCCGACAGGGCGAACATCCCCGGTTTTAGAAAGGGATTTGCACCGCTCGACGTCGTCCGCATGCGCTTCAAGGAGGAGATCAAGAGCGAGGTGCTTCAGCTTGTGCTGCCCGATCAGGTGACCCTCGCTATACAGGAACATAAGCTCCACCCGCTCGCGGAACCTCATCTGCATGTCGAGAACGTCGAGAATGTGAAGGTCAACGGTTCGGAATCGATCAAGCTGCACGTCCACCTTGAGGTAATGCCCGAGATCCCGATGCCAAAATATGACGGGATCGAGGTGACGCGGCGCGTCAAGCCGGTCGATGACGGCGAGGTCGAGGACCTTATCGCCAGCCGCCTCAGCCAGGAAGCTGCACTGATCCCGGTCGAGGGCCGTGCATCCGAGATCGGAGACACCGTGATCGCCGACCTCGAAGGCATATTTGATGACGATCCGAACGGCGAACCGATCACCGCCGAGGGGCTCGAAGTGGTTTTGGGCGACGAGGTCATCGAAAAGGCATTTACTGAGAACCTCGTGGGCGTGAAAGAGGATGACGACAAGGAATTCACGGTCGCATATCCGCAGGAGTTCTCGTCGCCCGCGCTTGCCGGCAAGACCGTTCATTACAAGGCAAAGATCAAGTCGGTAGGACGCTCGGAGGTCCCGGAACTTAACGATGAATGGGCGAAGAGCCTGGACGAAGGCTATGAATCGCTCGCCGACCTGCGAGCGAAACTCAGGGCTGATCTGGAAACCTATGCCGGAGCCGATGCAGACGCCCGCCTTCGGAACAACGCGATCGCGAAGCTGATCGAGGAAAATGCGTTCGAGGTACCGAACGCGTTGATCGAGAATCAGGCACGCAACCTTTTGAATAATTTCGCCCGCGACCTGCAGCAGCGCGGCGTGAATCTTGAACAGGTCGAGAACAACTTCGTTGAGATGGCGTATCATCAAATGAGGGCACAGGCGGAACGCGATGTGCGGGGAGCGATGCTCCTTGACAAGATAGCCGAGGCCGAGGGCGTACAGGTGACCACGGAAGAGATCGACGAAGAGATCGGTAAACTGGCAGAATATTACAGGACCTCGGCTGAAGAGGTCAGGGAATCGCTTGCAAAGCAGGGCGGCACGGGAACGATCGAAAATAATCTGAAGACCCGCAAATCGATCGAAGCCCTGGTCGCGAAGGCGAAGGTGACCGAAGGCCGTTGGCTTGACGAGACGGAGGGTGCAGTGACAGAAACCGAGCCCGAGGCGGCGAAGCGAAAGAAGGCATCAAAGGCGAAGTCCGCCAAGTCGGGATCGCCCGAGGCCAAGACGGGCAAAAAGTCGTCCGCAAAGACCAAGACGGCGGAGTAGCCAGTGCAGGGATGTTTTGAAATTGGATGGCGTGGGTGTAATATCTGCAATTGGTCTTGTCCTCTACGACTTAGCCGAGTTCGTTTCACCCATTACATAAGTGTTCAGGCTCATTGAGAGAAATATATGGCATTAGTTCCAATGGTTGTCGAACAAACGTCGCGCGGCGAGCGTGCGTTCGATATCTACTCGCGGCTTCTTAAAGACAGCATAATTTTTATCGGTACGCCGATCGACGACCAGATAGCCAATCTGATCGTGGCTCAGCTTCTCTTCCTCGAAGCCGAGGATCCGGAGCGGGACATCAATCTCTATATAAACTCGCCCGGCGGTTCGATCACGGCGGGAATGGCCATCTACGACACGATGCAGTTCATCAAGAACGACTGCACGACCATCTGTGTCGGCCAATGTGCGTCGATGGGAGCACTGCTCCTGGCGGCGGGGGCAAAGGGAAAGAGGTTTGCGTTGCCGCATTCAAGAATTCTGATTCACCAGCCTTCCGGCGGTGCACAGGGCCAGGCGACCGATGTTCGCATCATGGCCGAGGAGATACTTCGCATGCGTGAGATGACCTCGCGCATCATTGCAAATCACAGCGGCCAGACATTCGATCAAGTGGAAAAAGACGTCGAACGCGACCGTATCCTCTCGCCGATACAGGCGAAGGAATATGGATTGATCGACGAGGTCATTGAGCACAGAGACAAGTGATCTAAGATCTTGGACCCACGATCCTGAGACCTGGGCTCGAGATCGCAGATCCAAAATTTGAAGTATGGCTAATTTTCGCAGACCCGAAGAATTGCTGAATTGCTCGTTTTGCGGCAAATCGCAAAATGATGTGAAGAAACTCATCGCCGGGCCGGGCGTGTATGTCTGTAACGAGTGTATAGATATATGCAATGAGATAATCAACGACGACGAGCAGCAAGAGACAACGGCAAACCGCACAAATCTTCCAAAGCCACAGGAAATAAAAGCATTTTTAGACGAATACGTGATCGGGCAGGACGAGTCGAAGAAACGGCTGGCGGTAGCGGTCTATCAGCATTACAAACGGCTGGAGATAAACAAGCGACGCCCCGATATCGAACTTCAGAAGTCGAATATCCTCCTGATCGGCCCCACGGGAACCGGAAAAACACTTCTGGCGCAGACCCTGGCAAAGGTCCTCAGCGTTCCATTCTGTATCGTGGATGCGACGAGCCTTACCGAAGCGGGCTATGTCGGCGAAGACGTCGAGAATATTCTCTTGCGTCTGCTGCAGTCAGCGGGCAACGATGTCGAAAAGGCGCAGCAGGGGATCATCTACATCGACGAGATCGACAAGATATGCCGTAAGGACGACAATCCGTCCATTACGAGGGACGTCTCGGGCGAGGGCGTACAGCAGGCACTGCTCAAAATACTCGAGGGCACGGTCGCGAACATACCTGCCGGCGGCGGGCGAAAGCATCCCCAGCAGGAATTTACCCAGCTCGATACGACCAATATCTTATTCGTCTGCGGCGGTGCGTTCATCGGTCTGGAAAAGGTTGTCGAAAAGCGTCTTAGGAGCAAGTCGCTTGGCTTTCAGGCGGACATCAAATCCAGCAGGATGAGGCAGCAAGAGGCTCTGACCAAGCTCGAGCCCGAGGATCTGATGCATTACGGCCTGATACCTGAATTTGTCGGCCGCCTTCCGGTCGTCGGTACGCTGGAGCCGCTCGATGAGGCGGCGTTGATCCAGATCCTTACCGAACCGAAAAATGCGCTGATCAAACAGTATCAGCGTAAATTCGAGTTCGACAATATCGGTTTGAAGTTTACCGACGATGCACTCAAGGCGATCGCATTCCAGGCCCACAAGCGAAAGGTCGGTGCCCGCGGCCTGATGATGATCCTTGAGGAGATATTGCTCGAATCGATGTATGCTCTCCCGTCGGAAAAACAGGTGAAGGAACTGATCATAACGCGCGACATGATCGAGCGCCGCGCGCCCGTTTTCGATGTGATCGGCCCGCGTGTGGAAGAGGCGGCGTAGAGTCCTTTTTGCAATTGGTTCGTAAGATAGCGGTGTGGGCATCTGCACCGCTTTTTGTTTGTTTTGCATTCCCGATGCCGCTCGCAGATCGCTGATCGGGCCGTGTTCAGCAATGTCTGCGTTGAGCGGCGAGGAGGCCATTGATCGGATTTTTTCTAAAATCCCGTCGCTAATCGCAGTTTCTAAGAGCAAACTGAAGACCCGGAACGCAGATCTCGGTAAATGGTGTTTGTGTTGCTTTTCGCCGTTAATTTTGCGTAAATAGAAATATCCGAGTTACTCAACCCTAAGAAAATTTCGCGACCCGGCCTCCTCAATCTTATGCAAGAGTTTAGCGATCAAATGCCGTCGGACATCAAGCGATACGCTATGGTGCCGATCCGCGACGTCGTCATTTTTCCGTTCACCAAGGTGGCATTCAAGATCGGGCGGCCGAGTTCGGTCAAGGCGCTCGAAGAGGCGATGTCCGGCGAGCGAGACATTTTTCTCGCGACCCAGCACGATGCGACGATAGATGAACCCGATCCTGACCAGATCTTTGGGATCGGAACGATCGGCCGCATCCTTCAGGCACAGCGACAGGAGAACGGACAGATAAAGGTCGTCGTCGAGGGCCGCGAACGCGGGCAATCCGTTCGCATCGAACAGGACGACGAGGGCGTCTTCCACGCGCACGTTCGAAAGGTCGTCTCGAGCGAGGAATCGGGATTCAGGACCGACGGGCTTCTCCAGAAGATCCACGGCCTTGTGGAGCAGCTTTTGCGCGTTTCGCCCGATGCATATACCGACGCGCTTCATGCATCTCTCCGCGGTATCTCGGCGGCGCAGATCGCCGATTCGATGTCGTCGCACCTCCGTATAGGCGTCGATGAGAAACAGGTGCTGCTCGAGACACTGTCAGTCCCCGACCGGCTTCAGAAGCTTATAGACGTGCTCGAGGCCGAGATCGAAAAACGTCAGCTCGATCGCGCCATTCATGCCCGCACCAAAAAGCAGATGGACAAGCATCAACGCGAGTACTATCTGAACGAGCAGATCAAGGCGATCCATAAGGAGCTTGGCCGAAAGGACGACAAAGCGGAACTCGAAGATCTGAAGAAGAAGATCGAAGAGGTCGGGATGACGGTCGAAGCAAAAGAAAAGGCCTTGCAGGAAATGTCGCGTCTTGAGGCTATGCCGCCTATGTCGGCCGAGAGCACCGTTTCGCGGACGTACATCGATTGGCTGGTCAATGTTCCGTGGAAGGTCCGCTCCGAAGAATTTAACGATCTGAAGGAAGCCGAAGACACGCTTAACGAGGATCATTACGGGCTCGAAAAGATAAAGGAACGCATTCTGGAATTTCTCGCCGTGAGACAATTGGTGAAGAATCCGAAAGGGACCATCCTTTGTTTTGTCGGTGCTCCCGGTGTCGGCAAGACCTCGCTCGGAAAGTCGATCGCGAATGCAACGGGACGAAAATTCGTCCGCCTCGCGTTAGGCGGGGTTCACGACGAGGCAGAGATCAGAGGCCATCGAAGGACCTACATCGGTGCGCTTCCGGGCCAGATCGTTCAGTTGATGAAACGGGCGGGAACTGTCAACCCGGTGATCCTTTTGGACGAGGTCGATAAGCTCGGACGAGATTTTCGCGGAGACCCGTCGGCAGCGCTGCTCGAGGTACTCGACCCGGAACAGAATCATACTTTTCGCGATCATTATCTCGACGTGGACTACGACCTCTCGCATGTATTCTTCATTGCGACGGCCAACGTGCTGCATACGATACCGGCGCCGCTGCAGGACCGCCTTGAGATACTCAACCTCTCCGGCTACACCGAGCGTGAAAAGGTCGAGATCGCAAAGCGGCACCTGATCGCAAAACAGTGCGAGAATACGGGCATCGACGCGGAGAAAGTGAGATTCACGGACGACGGCGTTCTAGAGGTGATACGCCACTACACGCGCGAGGCGGGCGTCCGCAATCTCGAGCGCGAACTCGGCTCGTGCCTCCGAAAGATCGCCCGAAAATATGTCGCTTCGGATGACAAGGATAATTTCAAGGTGGTGATCGATGCCGAAAAGGTCCGCGAACTTCTTGGCACCATTCGATTTAGAAAGCAGGATATTGCCCGAAAGAGCGAGGTGGGCCTTGTGAACGGCCTGGCCTGGACCGAGGTCGGCGGCGATGTACTTCAGGTCGAGGCGACGCTCGTGGCCGGCAAGGGCGAGGTCACGTTGACCGGAAAGCTGGGTGAGGTGATGCAGGAATCGGCGCGTGCTGCACTCACGTGTGTCCGCTCCAGGGCCGAGGAACTGGGTATTGATCCTAAGGATTTCCGCGAAAAGGACCTTCATATTCACGTGCCCGAAGGTGCGATCCCAAAGGATGGCCCGAGTGCGGGCATCACAATAGCAACGGCGATGGTCTCGGCGCTGACACGCCGTTCTGCTCGCCACGACGTAGCGATGACGGGCGAGATCACACTCCGCGGAAAGGTCCTGCCGATCGGCGGCGTCAAGGAAAAGCTCCTGGCCGCGCACCGGTTCGGGCTTCGCACGCTGATCCTTTCAAAAGAGAACGAAAAGGACCTCGCCGATATTCCTGAAGAGGTACGCGAAGACCTGACGATCCACCTCGTCGATACGATCGACGAAGTGCTGAAATTCGCTCTCGCGTCAGAGCAGGCAGATATCCCCGGCGAGACGGCCCTTTTGTGGACCACCGAGCCGGCGGCCACAGAGATACGGGCGGGCCTCGAATAGTCGCTCCTTAGCGTATTGATTTAATCGGCTGTCCTATCTCGAGGGCAGCCGTTTTTCCATTGTCAGCGGCGTCGTATTTCGTACTTTCGCTACTTTTTGCCGTGACACTTTCATTGTAAGATTTAGGCACTCAGCATCTGCATCTACGGAGATACGCCCATGGATTTCTTATCGGATCTCAGTCTCCTTCTGCTCTTCGCCATTATCGGCGGGGTCGGTTTCATATTTCTTCTCGTCTCGCTCATCGTCGGTGATATATTCGATGCACTCGGATTCGACCTGGACGCAGGCGGCGACGGAGGCACCGACTTCGGGCTTCTCGATAGCCGCGTGATCGCCGTTTTCATTACGGCCTTTGGCGGGTTTGGCGTCATCGGGGCCCAGATGGGTTACGGCGCGGTGGCGTGCTCGTTGATCGGCCTGCTTGGCGGGGTCGTGTTCGGCGGCGTCGTCTCGGTCTTCGGCCGTTTTCTTATCGGCCAACAGGCTTCGAGTTCGGTCACGGATGACGACATCATCGGCAGATCGGCACAGGTGACCGTCGCCATCAAGCAGGGAACCGTTGGGCAGATCACCGCAAAGATCGGCGACGAGAGGGTCGAACGGATCGCCCGTTCGAAAGACGGCGGTGAGATCGCGGCCGGTTCGATCGTGAAGGTCGAATCGATCATCGGCGATTCGGTCATCGTCATTCCTGAATAGAAGTTGTTCTAACCAATTTTGGAGAGCCAATGCCTGAAATTCTGAACTACACAAATCTCATTATCGTCGGAGCGATCCTGGTCATAGTTATCGGCCTTTTGATCGCTCTAATGTTGATCAGCCGAAATTACATCAAGGTCTCTCCGAACCAGGCAGCCGTGATATCGGGACGCAAACGCAAACTGTCCGACGGAACGATCGCGGGTTACCGGCTTGTGCGGGGCGGTGCTACGCTGGTCTTCCCATTCCTCGAAAAGGTCGAATATCTTGACCTGAACGTTATCACGGTGCCGCTTGCCACCACGCGGGCTTACACGGTGCAAGGCGTGCCCGTCTCGGTCAAGGCGGTCGCCAACGTGAAGATAAAAGGCGACGACACCAGCTTGCGATCGGCCTCCGAGCGATTCCTTGGGATGCCGCAGGAGCAATTTCACCGCCTCGTATTTCAAACGCTTGAGGGCCACCTTCGCGCGATCCTCGGCACGCTGACGGTCGAAGAGATCAATAATGATCGCCAGAGCTTTGCGCAGAAATTGACCACCGAAGCTGCCGGCGATCTCGAAAAGATGGGCATCGGCCTCGATGCTCTCACGATCCAGGAGATCTCCGACGAAGAAGGGTATCTCGATGCCCTGGGCAAACGCCGAACGGCGGAGGTAAAACGCGACGCCGAGATCGGCCAGGCCGAAGCCAACCGAGATTCCAA
This sequence comes from Pyrinomonadaceae bacterium, assembly GCA_050246275.1. Lineage (GTDB taxonomy): Bacteria > Acidobacteriota > Blastocatellia > Pyrinomonadales > Pyrinomonadaceae > OLB17. Next base: position 984,461 of record JBFWWI010000001.1, on the reverse strand, counting down.
GATCAAGGCGTCGCTCGCTCTGCAGGAGGGCGAAAAGGTGCGGCTTGAAACGGAAGCTCAGATCGCACAGTCGCAACGCGAGACCGAGATACAGAAAGCGCAGGTCCAGGCCGAGATCGAATCGGAGCGGGCAAAGGCGAGCCAGGCCGGACCCCTTGCCGATGCGAAGGCTCAGCAGCAGGTGACGGTCGAAGAGGTCCGCGTCGAAAAGGTCCGCACACAGGAACAGATCTCGGTCCAGGAGCAGGAGGTCCTGCGTAAGGAAAAGGAACTCGAGGCCACCGTCGTCAAACAGGCCGAGGCGGACCGAAAGGCCGCCGTCCTGCGGGCGCAGGGTTTGCAGGAGGCGCAGATACTTGAGGCGGAGGGACGCAAGCAGGCTCTGATCGCAACGGCCGAAGCGGAAGCTCAAAAGCTGCAACGGGAAGGTCAGGGCCGCGCTTCGGCGGTCGAGGCAGAGGGTAAAGCAGAGGCCGAGAAGATCCGTGCGGTCGGCCTCGCTGAAGCCGAAAAGCTGCAGGCGAAGGGTTTGGCCGAAGCAAAAGCGATCGAGGCCCAGGGACTTGCGGAAGCTGCGGCGATCAAGGAAAAAGCCGCTGCATGGCGTGAGTTCAACGATGCCGCACGGCTGCAGACGATCCTCGAAAAACTTCCGTCGATCATCGAATCGTCGGCGCCGGTGTTCCAGGCCGTTGCCGAACCGCTCGGCAAGATCGACAAGGTCGTTATGATCGATAACGGCGGGAACGGTAACGGCGATGGCGTCGGCATCAATCGCTTTGCTCAGACCGGCCCGACCCTTATATTCGGCCTTTTGCAGCAGCTGCAGGCACTCGGGCTGAGCTGGCCCGAGGTCCTTGCTCAATTGGGCATCGAGGGGAATGGGACATCCGAGAAGCCGGTCCCGCCCGCTAAACCGGCCCCGAAACCGGTCGACGGTCAGCCATCGGAATGATGCTCCCTATTGGCGGGCGTCGGCCATATAGATCGGGAATGACGGGCACAGGTCGGCCAGGACACACTGGCCGCACTTGGGCTTGCGGGCATTGCAAACCCGGCGGCCGTGAAAGATCAGCCAGTGTGAGAACATCACCCAGTGTTTTTTCGGCACCAGCGCCTGCAGGTCGCGCTCGATCTTTTCGGGAGTTTTTTCTTCGGTCAATCCGAGCCGCTGCGAAAGCCGGCTGACGTGCGTATCGACGACGACGCCGCTCGCGATCCCGAAGGCATTCCCCAGCACAACATTCGCTGTCTTGCGTGCCACGCCGCCGAGCGTAAGTATCTCGTCCATCGTCCGCGGTATCTCGCCGCCGTAAACTTCGATCAGCCGCCGGCTCGCCGCCCTGATGTTCTTCGCCTTGTTTCGGAAAAAGCCGGTCGAATGGATGTCGCGTTCGAGTTCCCGCTGCGAGACCTTTACGAAATCTTCCGGCCCGCGATACTTACGAAACAGGTCGGCGGTAACGATATTCACACGTTCATCCGTACATTGTGCCGAGAGTATCGTCGCCACCAGGAGCTCGAATGGGCTTGTATGGTCAAGTGCGCAATGTGCGTCGGGATACGCCTTTTTGAGCCGCTTTATTATCTCAGCCGTTCGTTTCTTAATATCGGTGGCCATTCTGAATGAGACTAAAAAAGAAGGGCAGAGAATGCAAACACGCGATGCTTTGGATATCATCTAGAAATTAGATCGAGGATCGGAAAACTCCGCGGACCGCGATGCGAGGCGTGAGTTCCGGCCTCTTGTGCGATAAATGAAAGTACCGCTTTTGGACCTGACCGAACAGAATCGTGCCCTGAGGCCCGAGATCGAGGCCGCGCTCGGACGTGTACTGGACACGAATGGCTTCATCCTCGGCAGCGAGGTAAAGGCGCTCGAGGAGGAGCTTGCGGCGTATTGCGGATCTCGTTTCGCGATCGGGTGTGCCTCCGGGAGCGACGCTCTCCTGCTGGCGTTGATGGCACTCGACGTGAAGGCGGGCGATGAGGTGATCACGACGCCCTATAGTTTTTTTGCGACCGTGAGCGCGATCACCCGTCTCGGTGCTGTTCCTGTCTTTGTGGATATTGACCCCGAAACGTACAACCTCGATATATCGCAGATCGAGGCGAAGATAAACGAACGGACAAAGGCCATCCAGCCCGTACATCTCTTCGGCCAGTGTGCCGATATGCAGGCCCTGCGGGAGCTAGCCGCCAAACATTCGATCCCGCTGGTCGAGGATGCGGCACAGGCGATCGGGGCCGAGGAAAAAGGAGTTAAAGCGGGCACGATGTCCGAGATCGGCTGCTTTTCGTTCTATCCGTCAAAGAATCTGGGCGGTATGGGTGATGGCGGATTCATGACGACCGACGATGAGGATCTGGCCGAAAAGCTCTTCGCGCTCCGCGTACACGGCTCGAGGGAGCGCTACTACCATAAGTGGGTGGGACTAAATTCGCGTTTGGACGGCTTTCAGGGAGCGGTCCTACGCGTAAAGCTTCCTCATCTGGATTCGTGGTCGGAGAGGCGGCTGCACAACGCGAATCTTTACCGCGAGCTTTTCACCGATGCCGGCCTGGCCGAATTCATCGGCCTGCCATTCGAAAGGGAGAATGTCCGGCATATCTATAACCAGTTCGTCGTTCGCGTGCCCGGCCGGCGAGACGAACTTCGGGAGTTCCTGCTTGAAAAGGGGATCGGTACAGACATCTATTACCCGGTCCCGCTTCACCTGCAGGAATGCTTTGAGTACGTGGGATACAAGAAAGGCGACCTTCCGGAAGCCGAAAAGGCAGCGGCGGAAACGCTGGCGTTGCCGATATTTCCCGAGCTGAAGCCAGAGCAGATCGAATACGTTGTGTCGTCAGCAGCAGAATTTTTCGAGCCCAGATCGATCCCGAGCGGTGCCTGATCACATCAGATCATATTCAACGGCGGGCGTGCCCGCGAAAGCGGCGATGCTTATCATTATGGCCGCGCTCTTCGCGTTCGCATGGTTTGCGGTCCGTTTCCAGCTCGGCGATCTCTTCAGCGAGGTCGCTTCGCCCGCAGACGCCGATGCAGCCACGATCGCAGATGCCGCGATCGCGTTGGCGCCGTCAAATCCGCGAGGCTATTGGCTGAGAGGGGCGGCGGAGAGAAGCCGGTTCGATCAGGACAGTGCGGCGGATGTCGTCCGGTTCTTTTCAAAGGCTGCGGGCGCGGGGCCTTACGATCATCGCTGGTGGGCCGAACTGGGCCGCGCCAACGAACAGGCGGGCGACTTTGCACCCGCGGAAAGTGCGTACGCCAGGGCGGTCGAGCTGGCTCCCGAGTACACTACACCGCGTTGGCAGCTCGGCAATTTTTACCTCCGCCGCGGGCGTACCGAGGACGCGATCGAACAGCTTCGGATTGCCGCCGAACACAGCAAGCTCTACCGCGGACAGGTTTTCGCGATAGCGTGGAATTTCTTTGGACGTGACCCGAATTTTGTCGAGCAGTTCGCAAACGGTTCGGCCGATAGCCGGGCGAGCCTTGCGCTATTCTATGCATCGCAAAATGAGCCGGAACACGCGATCAGAAACTGGAACCTGATCGGTGCCGAGGACAGGAACAAGTTCTCGCGCGATGCCGAGACGGCCGCGAGGCTCCTGATCAACCATCGGTCCTATGCCGCGGCACTTGAATTTTCGCGACAGTCGGGGACAGATCCGTCGGCCCGTCCGGGTGCGGTGACCAACGGCGATTTTGAGTCCGGGATCAAGCAAAGGGATCAGCCGATGTTCGACTGGTCGGCGGGACGCCGCGACCCTAAGGTCGATATCGCACTTGATACACGCGTAAAGCGAAGCGGCCAGCGAAGCCTGAGGGTGACGTTCAGAAATTACGGAGCGCCCTGGCTCGAGAGCATTTCGCAGACGGTGGTGCTCGTCCCGGGCGTGAGATATCGGCTCAAATATTCGTACCGGACCGAGGGGCTTCGCGGCGGCAGCCTTCCGCGGCTCGAACTCCTATCGGCCATTGACAACAGCAGCATCGCAAATTCGCCCGCCTTCGATCAGACGACGGGTATCTGGCACGAAGCGTCGATCGAGTTCACCGCCGGAGAAAAACTCGACGGCTACATTTTGAAGATCGGCCGGGAACCATGCGTCGGCGAGTGTCCGCTGGTCGGGACGCTCTGGCTTGACGACCTCGAATTATCGCAAATCTGAATGCCCAGAACCTCGATCAACAAGATCTGCTTCGGACTGCTTCTGGTAGTGCTCGTGTTCTCGACACTTTTGTTCGGGGCGGTCCATCAAAGCATACTTGCGATCGTATATGTTTTGCTTGCCCTCATTGCGATGCTGCTCGGCATCGATGCGATCCGGTCGGGGCAGGCGAACATCAGCCTGAATATGCTGCTCATACCCATCTTCGGAGCGGCGCTTTACGGTGCGATCCAGACCATCCCATTTGGGACGTTGGAACTTGGCGGCGTAAGCGGCATTGGACGGACGATCTCGATCGATCCCTTTGCGACGCAGGTCGCCGCACTCCATTTCCTTGCATTAGGGGTCTTTTTCACGCTGGCGGCGACATTGTTCGATTCTGCGTTGCGGCTTAAGCTCGCCGTGTCGTTCATTACAATTTTCGGCTTCCTTTACGCGTTCTTTGCGATCCTGCAGAGTGTTCTGAGCCCGGAGGCGATCTACGGCTTTTACACGCGCTTCGGTTCCGCCCCTTTCGGCTCCTTCGTAAGCAGGAATAACTTTGCCGCCTGGATCGAGCTCGCGGTGATGTTTCCGATCGCACTCCTCTTTACGAATAATATCGAAAAGGACAAGCGCCTGATATATGTGACGGCGGCGGCGGTCATGGGAGTCGCACTCGTGGTGAGCGGATCGCGCGGCGGGCTTGTCGCATTCGTTTCCGGCATCGTGTTCCTCTTCTTGCTGACATTTCGGGCGAGAACGATCAGAGGGACGGCACTTCGCGTCCTGCTGGTATTGGGGCTTTTGGGGGCTATCGTTGCGGGCTCGGTTTTCGTCGGCGGCGAATCATCGCTCACGCGCCTCTCGGACGAACAGGCGGCGGCCGGTACGAATGTCGATCGCCTCCACATCTGGTCGGTCACGCTAAAGATCATCGGCGAATCGTTCCCGCTTGGAATCGGCCTCGGCAGTTTCGGAGATGCGTACACTCGATTTGATGCGAACAGCGGCTTTGAGCGGGTCGAGCAGGCACACAACGATCATCTCCAGGTCGTTTCCGATGCCGGGCTTCCGGGTATCCTTCTTGGAGCCATTTTTCTGTTTTTCCTGATCCGGTCCGGCATCCGTGCCTTGCGGGCCGGGAACAGGTTCCGACGCGGCATCGGCGCCGGAGCCTTTGCGGGCCTGTTCGCGGTCCTTGTTCACAGCCTCTTTGATTTCGTTCTACATACCACCGCGATCGCATTATTCTTCCTGGCCGTCCTGGCGATACTGGTAGCGGCCGGTTCAAAGTTCGCGGATGACATCGAGGTGGCAAAGGACTACCGCCGGGCCCGACGCGGCGCGTAGGCTAAGGCGTCCAACTTGCCGGTTGTCCAACTTGCCGGTTTATGTGCGCGTACCCGTGACTGGTATAATTCTCTCTTAAAGCGAGCAGAACCTGTGAGGTGAAACCCTTTATGATCGAACGTGAACAGATCGAGATGGACGTGGTCTTCGTCGGTGCCGGCCCGGCAAATCTTGCCGGTGCCCTCTGGCTTAAACGCAAGATCGCCGAGCACGATGAACTTGTCGAAAGGGGCCTTAGATCAGGCACCAAGATCGGCGAGATCGAGATCGGAATTGTAGAAAAAGGCCCATTCGTCGGCGCTCACATTCTGAGCGGGGCAGTTATGGACCCGATCGCGATCCGCGAACTGATGCCTGATTTTCTCGAGCAGGGATGTCCGGTCGATTCCGTGGTCACCGAAGACGCATTCTGGTACCTGACCGAAGGGAGCGCGATAGATGCGCCGCTCGTCCCGCCGCCGCTAAAGAATAAGGGCAAGTACATCGTTTCGTTAAGCAGGATCTGCGAGTGGCTTGGCGAGAAATGCGAGGAAGCCGGTATAAACATCTTTCCGGAATTCCCGGCGTCCGAGTTGTTGTACGACACCGACTCCGACCGGGTCCTAGGCATCCAGACCGGCGACAAAGGTGTCGATAAGGAAGGCCGCCCGAAAGATAATTTTGAGCCCGGCGTCGATCTTCTTGCAAAGGTGACGGTCCTCGGCGAGGGTTCGAGGGGTTCGCTTGCAAAGCAGGCGATGTCGCGATTAGGCCTGATGGACGGCAAGGAACCGCAAGTGTTCTCGATCGGTGTCAAAGAGCTTTGGGAAGTCCCGGAAGGCTCGTTTCCGCAGGGAAAGGTCGTCCACACGCTCGGGTTTCCGTCCGATACCGACACATACGGCGGCGGCTGGATCTATGGAATGAAGGACAACGTCGTCAGCATCGGGTACGTCACCGGCCTCGACTACAAAGATCCTGAGATCGATCCGCACGCGGAGTTTCAGAAGTTCAAAACGCATCCGAAAGTGGCTGCCGTGATCGCCGGCGGGAGAATGATCAAATACGGGGCAAAAACGATCAATACGAGCGGTTATTGGACGATGCCGAAGCTCTATTCGGACGGTTTGCTGCTCGTCGGGGACACAGCTTCATTCCTTAACGGCCAACGGATAAAGGGAATTCACACCGCGATGAAATCGGGAATGCTTGCGGCCGAGACCATCGTCGACGCACTCGGCCACGGCGATACGTCTGAAGTGCATCTCAAACACTATGCTGAAAAGGTAAATCTCAGCTGGATCTACGACGAGCTTCACCCGGTCCGGAATTTTCATGCGTCTTTTCAAAAGGGCCGCTGGTCGGCGCTGATCAATACAGGCCTGCAGTATCTCACGCGCGGTCTTGCGTGGGGCTTCATGCCGAAGGAGCATCACATCGCCGGCCATGAACGAATGGAGACCCTGGACGAATATTACAACGGCGACCGCCCCGATTCATTCGGACCGAGCGATCATCTGAAATTGGAGAGATACGGATCGGTGCCGTTCGATAAAGAGGTCACTTTTGACAAGGTTACCGATGTTTATCATGCCGGGGTCGCGCATAATGAGGATCAGCCGTCTCACCTGCACGTTCTGGATACGGAGATCTGCGCGACCCGATGCACGGAGGAGTATGGAAATCCGTGCCAGCGGTTCTGCCCCGCCGCGGTGTACGAGATGGTAGAAGCTGCCGACGGGCGCCGCGAATTAAAGGTCAATTTCTCCAACTGTGTCCATTGCAAAACGTGCGACATAATGGACCCCTATCAGATAATCAACTGGGTGACACCGGAGGGCGGCGGCGGCCCGAACTACAAGGGAATGTAGCCAGCTTCGCAGGGTGAAGTGCCGTATACCGTAGGATCGGCAGCCGATGCGATGAACGGACAGGCAAACCGAGGACAAAGGAAAAAGCCGCCCGAGATGAGCGGCTTTTTCGTCTGCAGTGGTTGTATCCTTATTCTCGGTCGAGGATCTTAAAATTCACTTTCTTTTCCTCGAGTTCGCGCATCGCGACGCGGGTCGCCTTGTGCTTACGCGTATCGATCTCGGTTCTCGAAAGAGCCCCACGCTGCAGCTGCTTGCTGCGTTGTGCTGCCAATAGAATCATCCGGTATTTAGAATCGATAGCAGGTGGATCGATCACTTCGTCGATCTCGTCGGTCTCAAATGCTTCAGCGGTCTCTTGGGCCATATTTTCGGCTGTTTCTCCGTCGTTCAAGTTTTCGATCGCTCGAAACTATCCAGTATACCCTGGATACGCTCTGTTTGTCTATAACGCTTTTGCCGTTCGGCGATAATTATGGCCGCAAGTTTTCGCGAGGCCGCCTCTATCTCGTCATTGACCACGACGTAATTGAAGTGGGTGTACTGCTTGACCTCATCCAGAGAGTTTCGCAATCTAAGCTCCAGATCGTTCATTTGCTCGGTCGCGCGTGCAATAAGCCGTGCCCGCAGCGTCTCGAACGACGGCGGCATGATAAAGATGCTCACCGAGTCCGGCACCTTTGCCATCACCGAATCCGCGCCCTGCACATCGATCTCAAGGATCACGTCATCGCCCGTGGATGTGATCTTGTCGATCAGTTTAAGTGAGGTTCCGTACAGGTTGCCGTGGACCTCTGCGTATTCCAGAAATCCGCCGTCACTGATCTCGCTCTGAAATTCTTCGGCCGTGACGAAGTGGTATTCCCGCCCATTCTCCTCGCCCGGACGCGGGGACCGCGTCGTGAGAGAGACAGAGTAACCAAGGTGCGGCACACCGGCGAGCAGCTCCTTTATGAGCGTGCCTTTTCCACCTCCTGACGGCGACGAAATGATTATCAAAGTGCCTTTCATTTACTCGATATTCTGGACCTGCTCCCTTATCTTTTCAATGTCGCTCTTGATCTGCAGGGCATTTTCCTTGACCGCCATATTGCCGGTCTTCGATGTGATCGTATTGGCCTCGCGGTTCAACTCCTGTGTTAGGAAGTCGAGGCGCTTGCCGACCTCCTTCTCTTCGTTCATTATCGCCCGAAAGTGATCGATGTGTGATCTCAGCCGCGTGATCTCTTCCGAAATGTCCGACCGATCGGAGAGGTACGCTACCTCCTGTGCGAGCCTCCCCTGATCCAGCTCGATCTGGGAATCGCTTTTGGAGAGCATCTCGGTTATCCGCCGGGTGAGCCGCGTCCGATACTCTTCGGCGACACCGGCCGATTCCGACTCGATCGGCGCAAGTCGCTTTTCTATATCGCCGATCATCGAAACGAGTTCGTTCTTGAGCAGGTCGCCTTCCTTGAGACGCATCTTCTCGAGGTCATCGAGCGCGTCGGAAAGTGCATTCTCGACCGCCGATATAAAGTCGGGGCTCAGTTCGTTCTTTTTCGGTATCAGGACGTTCGGGAGACGGGCGATCAGATTGAGGTCCGGTTCGCCGGAGAGCGAGAATTCCTCCTGCATCTTTCGCATAGCGGAGAGAAAGCCGTTGATCATCGGGCGATTGATCTCGTAGTTTATCTCGTCGCTTCGGTCGTACTGCAGGTTCACTTCAACTCTGCCGCGTGAAAGACGCTCGCCGATCATGCGTTTGATCGTGCCCTCGATCGCCTGCAGTTCGCCCGACAACCTCAGATTTACGTCGAGAAATCGATTGTTCACCGTTTTCAGTTCGACATCGACCGAGAAGAGGTCGTTCGAAACCGAGCCGCGTCCAAATCCAGTCATTGACTTCATGATCTTATTCTTCCTTGATCCCTACGATCCGACGGCCTCGATGCCGTCCGAAAACTGCAGTTCAAACAGCCGCCGATATCGGCCGTCGCCCTCGAGCAGCTCTGAGTGAGTGCCGGATTCGACGATCTTTCCTCTGTCCATTACGACGATCCTGTCGGCTTTTCGCACCGTCGAGAGGCGATGTGCGATGACGATGGACGTACGGTTCGTCATAAGATTTTCGAGCGCTTTCTGGACGAGCATTTCAGACTCCGTATCCAGGGCCGATGTTGCTTCGTCGAGAATGAGGACCGGTGCGTTCACGATCACCGCCCGGGCGATGGCGATTCGCTGCCGCTGCCCGCCGGAGAGAAATGTGCCTCGTTCGCCCACGATCGTGTCGTAACCGGCAGGCTGTTCTTCGATAAAGTCGTCCGCAAACGCTATCCGTGCGGCCTCTCTCACCTCTTCGTCGGTGGCGTCGGGTTTGCCGTACGCGATGTTATAGCGGATCGATTCGTTGAATAGGACCGTCTCCTGAGTGACCAGGGCGATCTGGCGATGAAGGCTATTGATCTTTGCATCGCGAAGGTCGGTGCCGTCCCACAGGATCACGCCCTCGGTCGGATCGTACAATCGCTGAACGAGCTTGATCAGGCTCGATTTACCGCTGCCGCTTTCACCGACCAACGCTATGACCGAACCCTTTTCTACCACGAGCGAAACGTCGTCGAGTATCTTTCGCTCGTCGCCCTGATAGCTGAACGAAACGCTCCGCAGCTCGATCCTGTCGTTCAAAGGGAGAAGTTCGACGGCATCAGGACTTTCGGGCAGCACCTCGTTCTGGTCGAGAACATCCCAAACGTCTTTTGCGGCCGCAAATGCCTTGCTGATCTCGTTATGCTGTCGCGAGATCTTTCGCATCGGGTCATAACTTCTAAAAAGGAAATACATGAACCCGAAGAACTCGGCGGCGAGAAGCCGGCCGGCGCTGATCTCGCGAAGCCCGAAATAGAGCAGGACCAAGAGCGCTATATAGCCGATGATCTCTATGGTCGGAGGCGAGATGGCGGCGAGACGGCCCGACCGCAGATTTGCTTTGGCGATGATACGGGCCACGCGTTCGAACCTCACGTTCTCTCGCTCCTCGGCTCCATATGCCTTTACGATCGTCTGGTTTGAGAGCGTTTCCTGTGCCGTATCGGTGAGCAGCTTGTTCCCCTCGAACGACTCTTCGGCAAATCGCCGCAGGCGCTTGCTGAACTTGGTCGTAAGAAGTCCGAGTATCGGGCCGATCAGCATTGCTCCGAGCATCAGCCGCCAGTTCAAATAAAATGCGGCTCCGAGCAGAAAGGCCAGTATCAGCGACTCCCGCAGTACGTCGCGAAGGTTTGCCGACACCGCTTGCTCGATCGCCGAGCAACTGACCACGATACGCGAGACCAGGTAGTTCGTTCGATGTTTCTCAAAAAAAGACGCCGGCTGGCGCAAAAGGTGATCGTAGAGCTGGCGGCGAAGATCGAGTACCGCCGACTGGCCGATCTTGGCCATCAGGTACGATGAGAAGTATTCGGCGACGCCTTTCCCGATCGAGAACGTGATGAGCAGAGCGGCGATCACGATCCATGCGCCGAACCAATCGTCTTTCGGGACCAGGCTGTGAAGGTCGAACGGAGCCTTGGCCTCGGCGCCGCTCACGGGCATGAACTGTTCGAAAAGCGGGATGAGCAATGCCCCGGTCGCCGTCTCGAACGCGGCCACGAGTATCATCGCGAAAAAGGCGGCGACGAACGTCAGCCAGTGCGGCTGTACGTATCTGAGAAGTCGTTTGAACTCGTGCATTTCAGAGCGGCGGCAAAAGCTTAAATATAGTGAATCGCCGTAAGGTTGTCCAAACGGTTATGTTTGCAACTCGACAGATCAATGTGGCATCTTTTTCTTAACGCCAGTCTTTCGGAGAAAAATATGTCAACAATTTCAGTTTCAAAGATCGTCTCGACGTTCGCCTTCATATTTTCGCTTTCGCTCGTATCGCTTGCTCAGGTCGACGTTCCGCGACGCACGACCGCCATTACCTACCCGCTTGACGAGCTGGTAATGGTGAATTTCCGCGGGACGACGCGTTACCCTCGGATGAAGGGCGAAGCAAGGATAAAGCGGACCAGCCGAAACGGGACGGAGATAGAACTGAGCGTCTCGAAAATGCCGAGGCCTTTCGAACTCGGACGCGGGTTCGCGACATATGTATTGTGGGCAGTATCGCCCGATGGGCAGATCGATAATCTCGGCGAGATCAAGCGCAGGGGATTTTTCGAATTCGATTCCAAGATCAGCGTTACGACGCCGCTACAGACATTCGCGCTGATGATCACCGCGGAGCCGCACTTTCTGGTAAAGCGGCCGAGCCAGGAGATCATGCTCGAGAACCTAAATCCGTATACTGTGAGTGGACGGCGGATCGATACGACTCCCTCAGTCCAGTATTTCGGCAACTCGAGCGACTTTTTCCGTGATGCAAGAACGCCGGAAATAGCAGAGATCGATTATTCGAAGACGCCGTCCGCCATTCTCCAGGCAAAGCAGGCTGTCGCGCTCGCAAGGTTTGCAGGGGCCGAACGCGATGCGTCGGACGAACTTAGCGAGGCCGAGACATTACTTACCAACGCCGAGGAATCGTGGAAGGCGGGGCGAAAAGAAGAAGATGTTGATATCACTGCCCGCCGAGCCATAAGCACAGCGGTCAAGGCGGAGAATACGGCCATCATAAGAAAGCAGGCGCGTGAAAAGCGCAATGAACAGGCACGCAATGATGCCGAGATCCGGCGTGCCGAGGATAAATTCGCTGACGCTCAGGCGGAGATCGCGGAACTGAGACGTCAACTCGATGCAGAAACGCGCGCCCGCGAGCTCGCCCAACGCGATGTCGCGAACTTTTCTGCACAGGCACGAGACCTCAGGGCAGAGAACGGCCGACTGCGCGAAGAACTTGGCCGCATCAAGGTCGAAGCGGACAACGCCAAGGCAAAGGTCGCGGCGATCGAACAGGCGAAACGGGAGGCCGAAGAGCAGCGGGAGCGCGACGCAAAACTGCAAAGCCTCAGGGCAAATGAGAATTCGCTTATCGACGCGCTAAAGCGTTTTGGGACGGTGACAAAAACGGAGCGGGGCATCGTGCTGACGCTGGCCGAAACCTATTGGAGCGGTCCGCGGGCATCCACGTTCGCCCCGATAGCAACTTCGCGCCTGACATCGCTCGGTGAGCTGCTGGTAAACAATCCCGACTATCGCGTTCAGATCGAATCCCATACGGATGCGACCGGTGAACCGGAAGCGCTTGAGAGTCTCACGACCCAACGTTCACGGGCGATCGCGGAACGTTTGAACCAGCTCGGCGTTGCCGAGACACGCATCGACCCCCGCGGAATGGGCGCGAGCCTTCCGATCGCTCCGAACACCACGAGGGCGTCAAAGGCCAAGAACCGGCGTGTGCAGATGATCCTCGTTCCGGTGATCTGATCGGGCTGCCGAAGCTTTGATCTGCTTTGCTCAATCGGGCAAGACCTGTATCCTGTCCGGCGGCAGGCCTACCATGCACTCGTCACCGGCGTTCAACCCGACGAGTTTGTTCACCATAGCTTCGAGCCTCATGCCGCTGCAATCCAGTTGGACGTAGGTGATCGGGCCGAGGAACTCTGCCGATTCGATCGTGGCCTTGAGAAGGTTGTCTTCGGGAAATGAGGCTCCAAAGCTGATCACTACCTGTTCGGGGCGGATGGCGAGGAACACGTCCTTGTGAATCGGCCCAAGCCTGCGAAGGTCGGCCTTTTGGGTAAAGAGTCGGTATCCGCCTTCGATGGTCTGAAATTCCGGCATCTCCGACTTTGACGATGTAAGCCTCCGAGCTTTGAGGATGTTATTTCGCCCGGTGAAGGTGGCGACTATCCGATTCGCGGGTTCGTGGTAAAGGGCCTCGGGCGGACCGATCTGCTGGATATATCCATCTGAGAGGATCGCCGACCGATCGCAGGCAATAAAGGCATCCGCAAAATCCGGCGACGCGAATATGACGGCATGACCTCGCCCGGCCGCATCTCGCATTGCGTTATTGATCAGCTTTCTCTGCCCGCTGTCCGTTCCGCTGAATGGGTCGATGAGGAAGACCGGCCCGGAGGCTTTCTCGATGCTTTTCATCGTTACGGAGAATCTGTCGTGGTGGGATTTTCGGCCGCCGAAGAGACGTGCAAAGAGCGAACCGGAACCGTTCGCTGCAGCCTCGCCGGGCGATAAATGGCTGACCACCTCATCTTTACCCGAACCGTTCGGCCCGAATACTCCAAAGATCTCTCCGTCGGCTACCTCGATCGAGACATCACGAAATGCCCATTGATTTCCTGACCTTTTCGACGCATTTTCCAGTCTGATCGGCATTATTATTGGTAAAACGGGAACATTGGGTGAGAATTTGCGTGCAAAGAAAAGTATGCTGTTGTCATCAATTTTAGGCAAGTATAGACTTAAATCAAGATGGCAAAGAAGCAGCGAAGTATCAAAAGGACAGTGGCCCATGCGGTCGGCTGGCAGGCGGCGAAACGGGTCGCCAAGATGGTACCGTTCGGCGGCACGGCGGTCGCAATTGTATTGGTCGGATCGGACATCAAGAATAAAGGACTGTTGAAAGGTGTGGTTAATTCCGGCCTCGACGCGATCCCGGTCATCGGATTGGTCAAGAACGGGGTCGAGATCGTCAGAGGAAAGGATTTTATCGCCGACAAAGAGGTTAGTAAAAATGGATCAAAAGCTGCCTAGAATCGCCATCGGATCGTTTGCCGCCGTACTGCTCGCGATCGCTTTTGCGACGACCGATGTCAGTTCGCAAGCCGACCGGCGTCGTCCGAAACCTAAGGCGACCCCACGCGCTACACCCGTTACGACCGAGCCCGCGGTGATCAGCCGGGCTGACGATTATCCGACCGTTGTCATCGAACCGCCTTCGGATGGAAATTCGAATTCCGGTACGGCGGGCGAGACCGCGGCTTCCGCTGAAACGATCGAGGATCTTCGCGAACGCCTGCTCCGGCTCGAATCCAGGAAGAACGACCCGGACGAAAAACAGAGGCGCCTGGCCCTCAATCTGGACATCCTGACAAAAGCGGAGCAGCGGTCAGACGGACTAAGGAAACAGCTTTTCGAAATGATCGAAAAGGAGAACACGATCCGCGGGAGAATGGACCAGATCGACAACGATCTACGGCCGGAGGCCATCGAACGCCAACTCTCGTCCGTGGGATCGCTGCGGCCCGAGGAGCTGCGTGCCCAGCGCCGCAGATCGCTCGAACTCGAAAAGCAGAATCTCCAGACCTTGCTCACCGAGGTCCAGAAGAACCGCTCGAATCTTGAACTGAATCTGGCACGGGCGGAGTCGCTCGTCGAGCGGCTGCGCGTACGCGTGGAAAAGGAGATCGACTCCGCTCTCGCCGACGAACCTGTACCCGAGCCTTCCGACAAACCCTGATCGGCCAGGATATTTTTCCTGCAAGTAGTGCCGTGATCCATCGTTCCTTTAAGTGAGTCTTTCGCAAGAACTGTCTTGACTTACATTAAGGAAACACAATGAGATCTCGTAATTTACTTGTCATTTTCGCGTCTCTTGCCGCTTTTTTCGTGTACGTGCCGGCCGCCAGGGCACAGGGCATCATCGTGCCGATAGTCTGCGATATCCGCCCGTGCCGGCCGCCGCGTCCGCCGATCCCAAGGCCGATCCCGCTGCCGAACGTCCTTCCCGTAAGATCGATAAAGATCGATACGAAGATCGAGGGACAGGTCGCAACGACGCATGTCGAACAAGTTTTTCGTAACGACACCCCGCATACGCTCGAGGGAACCTACTTTTTCCCGATCCCGGAGACGGCATCGGTCATAGAATTCTCGATCTGGGAAAACGGAAAAAAGCTCGTTGGCGAAGTGAGAACTCGCGAAGAGGCTCGCCGGATCTATGACGAGATCGTTCGCCGCCAGCGCGATCCGGGCCTGCTTGAATATGCAGGCAAGGACCTTTTTCAGGCATCGATCTTTCCTATTCCGGGCAATTCGGACAAGAAACTCGAGCTCAAATATTCCCAGATCCTGAAGGCTGAATCCGGCACGGTCGCATACAAATATCCGCTCGGAACCGGCCGAAATCTATGGCGAAACACGGGTGTTGCCGAGAGGTCGAACGCAGGGATGCCGAAGCAAAAATTCGGCACCGTGTCCGGAAGTATCGAGATCGTCGGCCGTCAGGCACTGCGAAATATCTACTCGCCGTCGCACAAGGTCGAGGTTGCCAACAAGGGCGAGCGAACGGCGGTCGTTTCGTTCGAGACCTCGGACAACGACGCCGATTTTCAGCTCTTCTACGGACTCTCGAATGAGGACTTCGGCCTCTCGCTGCTGACTCACCGTGAACCGGGGAAGGACGGCTATTTCCTGTTGATGCTGTCGCCCCGCGACGACATCTCGGAGAGGGAACTGGTTAACAAGGACATCGTCTTCGTGCTCGATACGAGCGGTTCAATGGCCGACGAAGGGAAGATGGAAAAGGCAAAGAATGCGCTTCTTTTCGGGATCCGGACCCTTCGTGACGGCGACCGATTCAACGTCGTAAGTTTTGCCGGCGAGGAGCGGCTGATGGAAAAAGGCCTTGTCGCAGCGAATGCGTCGGGGAAACGCAGGGGAGAGGAGTTCGTAAAGAAACTCACACCTACCGGCGGTACGAATATCAACGACTCGCTCATTGCGTCACTCAAGCAGTTCGACAAGAGCGACCGGCCAAAGATGCTTGTCTTCATGACCGACGGAAATCCGACCGTGGGAGTCACGGATGCCGAGAAGATAATAGCGAACCTGAAAGCTGCAAAGGATAAAGACGTCGATGTACGAATGTTCCCCTTCGGTTTCGGTTATGACGTAAATACCGCACTGCTCGACCGCATCGGCACGGAAAACTCGGGCATCTCGGATTATGTCCAACCGAAGGAAGATCTCGAGGTGAAGGTCTCAAATTTCTTTTCTCGAGTCAGCTCACCGGTCCTCTCGGACATTGAATTGGATCTCGGCGACCTTCAGCCGGAATTCGTATATCCGCGCAAGATAACCGACCTATTCAAGGGAATGCAGATCGCGATGATCGGCCGTTACAAGAACTCAGCCGACCTGAAGAACATCGCCATACTTCTTCGCGGCAAGACGGGCAGGGAAGCTCGGAGCTTTAGCTTTGACGGGCTCGATTTCCCCGAACGAAACGAAAATAACGACTTCCTGCCGCGGCTGTGGGCTAGCCGCAGGGTAGGCTGGCTGATCGAGGAGATCCGCAGGAACGGCGAGACAAAGGAACTTCGCGACGAGGTCACAGATCTCGGGACCCGTTACGGCATCGTGACGCCATATACCTCGTACCTGGCCACGGACGGAAGCGTAGCAAACGCCCCGAGGGATTCGCAGCGGCAGCTGAATATCGCCCGCTCGGCCCCCGCCAAGGCCGCTGCGGTGAGCGGAGCGGATGCGGTTACGATGAGCGTACAGCAAAACGCGATGAAGGAGAATTTCTCGATCGCGGAGGATAAGAAAAAGGATGCGCGCGAGCGAATACTCGTCGATAACTCGGCCTCGAATCAATTCGTTGCCGGCAAGAACTTTTTTAACCAGGGTAGTGGCTGGGTCGATGCCGACCTTTCGGCCGGATCGCAGCTTCCGGAAACGAGGGTTCAGTTCGCAAGCGATGCGTACTTCGATCTGATCGCGAGAGAGCCGGAACTTGGCAAGTTCTTTGCCCTAGGTGAAGAGGTCGCCGTCGTGTGGAAGGGCCGCATCTACCGCGTCACGAAATAGCAAAACAGGCGGCAACTTACGTCTAAAAGGTGATTTCTAATTACAATCAGGTTATCCTGATGGTAATACATCACCTTTTTTCTTTTTCCAAGGAGTTGAATTGTGTTTCGATTGCCTCACGCCCTAGGGTTTATCATTCTTAGCGTTTTTTGTGCAGCAGCCCAGTCGGGCTGGTCGAAAATGCCCGAAGGCGGCCCCGTCGACCTTGTCGCCGTTTACTTTACGTCGGACAAGGAAGGCTGGGTCGCGGGCGACAACGGCTATCTGGCCAAGACGTCGGACGGCGGCCGCTCGTGGGAAAAGTACCCGCTAAATACCACGGAGGATATCAACGAGATCTACTTTCGAAACGATAAGGACGGCTACCTGGTCGCTGGCCGGAAGATGTTCATCACCAAGGACGCCGGCCGAAGCTGGAATGAGACGAACATCTTCAGACAGGGTATGTTCCGCCCCTTGATCCCGGAGTTCCTCAGTATCAGATTTGCCGACCGCAAGCGGGGGATCGTAGTGGGATCGCTTCTGCGCCAGACGAAGAACGACCTGATCGTGGTCGATTCGCTGGTGATGCGGACCGACGATGGCGGAGATACGTGGAACCGTATCATTATGCCGACCAAGACCGAGCTCTTTCACCTTGACTACAACGGCAGCTCGCACGCCTGGATCGTCGGCGATAACGGCGTGATACTGGCAACTACCGACAGCGGCCGAACCTGGGTAAAGCAGAATTCGAATACTACCAACGCCCTTTACAACGTCGATTTCCGAGATGACAACGAAGGCTATGCCGTCGGGGGAAAGGGTACTATCCTGCGGACCGAGAACGGCGGTTCCACATGGACCCGCGTGATCACCACATTTCCCGAAACCCTGATGCGTGTCGATTTTGCCGACGACAAGAACGGCTGGATCGTAGGCCATAAAGGCTCCATATTACGCTCCTCCGATAAAGGCAGGACCTGGGTGAAACAGGAGAGCCGCACCACCGGCCACCTCTACGGCCTATTTATGGCAAAGCGGTACGGTTGGGCCGTCGGCGCCAAAGGTGTCATCGTCGGCTACGAAAGATAAACTCCCAAAATATTGAATAAAATCCAAACTTTTGGTTTTGACGGCCAGTCCGACTGACTCTCCGTATTACTAAAGCTGTTGCTTTTCAGTGATTTCATCACGATTGATTATAGTGGAATCAAAATTGCATACCGCGGTTTCAAAGTGTCTTCTGCTTTAGCCCTGGATGACCCCGGTCCGGCAGTGAACTAACCCGGCACAGCAGGGCCGGAGAACGAGCCAGAGGGACAGACGGAAAAAGATCAAACCATTTATTTCGGAGGAGAAAATATGAAAAAGAGCCCATTGTTTTCGAGCCTCGCGGTGATCGCAATATTGTTATTGTCAATCACCGCGTTTGGCCAGGAAACTACCGGCAACTTAGAAGGCGTTATCAAGGATTCGGCGGGCGGCTTGGTCCCCAACGTTTCTGTTACGGTAATGTCAGCTTCGGATGCCGCATCGGGAACTACGACAACGGGCGTCGGTTCCGGTTTTAGAAGAACGGTAACGACCAATGGAGAGGGATTTTTCCGTCTTTTGAATATGCCGCCGGGAACTTACACTGTTACAGCGGCTGCAACTGCAGGTTTTGGCGAATCGCGATACGAGAATGTGACCGTTGCGCTCGGCCAGACCACACAGCTCAATATCGTGGTCAATCCGGGCGGTGCAGTAAATACCGTCGATGTGACGGTTTCGGATGCTCCGCCGGTAGATACGACCAACAGCGCGATCCAAACGAGCATTAACGCCCAAAAGATCGAGCTTTTGCCGAAAGGCACAGGTTTCACAAGCCTTTTGAAATCTGTTCCGGGAACACGTCCCGAATCGCGAACTGGCGGATTTTCGGTTGATGGAGCTTCGGGCGGTGAGAACGTCTTCGTCATCGATGGCCAGGAAGTCACGAATTATCGTACCGGCACGCTGAACGAAACGTTCGATATACCGACTCAGCTCGTCCAGGAAGTACAAGTAAAGTCGAGCGGTTTCAACGCGGAGTACGGCGGAGCGACGGGCGGCGTTATCAGTGTCGTGACCCGCGGCGGCAACAACGATTTCCATGGCGAGTTCGGCGCACAATTCGAAACACCGAAGTTCAATGGCTCACCGAGGCCACTGCTTACGAGGTTTACGTCAGGAACGGTTAGCGCCGGTACTTTTGCCCAAACGGCTGAGTATTTCGATCCAAACAAGTCGCGAGGCGTCAATTACTTTCCAACGGCGAACCTAAGCGGTCCGATCGTAAAGGACAAGGTTTGGTTTTTTGGCAGCTACACGCCTCAGATCTTCGACACAGAGGTCGATACCCAGTATTTCACAAACCAACCGGCTTCGACGCGGACAGTGATCGCGACCGAGACCTATCGCCGCAAGACGACATACGAATATGCGTTCGGAAGGATCGACTCGACGCCGTTCAACAATCTGAGACTTACCGGGACATACTTATGGAATCCGGTCATCCAGGAAGGAAGCATACCGGGAACATCGTTTTCCAACGTCACTTCGACGGCATTTGGATTCGATAACGTACCCACCGCGAATTATGGCGGCAGCATCGGTGTGCTGAGGGGCAATCAATTTACGTCGCAACAGGGCGGACGTCAAACTTCGAACATCGTCACCTTCGCCGGCGTGTACACCCCGACAAGCAGTATCGTAATCGATGGACGCTACAGCCGCGGATTCCTGAACGAGAAACTCGGCAACTACTTCGTACCGACCACGGTGCAAGTCGCCGGCTGTACGAACAATACTAACCCGCCTATTGCTTTCCCGTGTTCCACCACAGGTGCGAATTCGATCACGGTCAAGGATATCTCTATCCGCGAATCGTACGAGTTCTCGGGAAGCTATGTCTTCAGCGGCGGCGGACGTCATGAGTTGAAGGGCGGCTACCAGCGGTTTACGATCCTCAACGACGTACAGTCGGGCAACAATGCGATCGGCCAGCTCCGATTCTTTGTCGGAACGCCGATCTCAAGCACTCAGCCCGGGGTTACGGATACTCCCGGCGCGATCGGTTCGGCCTCATTCCGCCGTACGGGTACCAACGGTAAGGGTTCAAACCTGAGCCAGGGCATCTTTATTCAGGATAAATGGCAGCCGACGGCGCGTTTGACGCTCAATCTCGGAGTCAGATTCGAGAAGGAGAATCTCCCGACCTTCAACGGAATTCCCAGCGGCGTCGATTTTGGTTGGGGCGATAAGATCGCTCCCCGACTTGGATTTGCTTACGACATTTTCGGCGACGGCAAAACGAAGGCTTTCGCTAGTTACGGCAAATTTTACGACCGTGTAAAATTCGCTCTGCCGCGCGGCCTCTTTGGCGGCGATATCTTTCTCGAGGATTATTTCGAGATCTTCCCGGGCGATGCCGCGACTGACTTCAACATCAGCAATATCGTGGGTAGCTTTACCGGCCCGAGCATCTGTCCCGCGACGGGGTTCATCGCAAGTGGTTCTTTGAGCCGCTGCCAACGGAATCTGCGTGTAAATGCTAACGAGCCCGGAGCATCTCCGTATACGAGCGGTGCTGTCGATCCGAACCTCGATCCGTTCCAACAGACGGAATTCACGGTCGGAGCCGAACGTCAGTTGAGCAAGAATTATGTGCTTAGGGTTCGCTACACCTACAAGAACGTTGACGAAGCGGTAGAAGATGCCGGTATCGTCAATGCTCAGGGAAGTGAGGCTTACATCATCGGAAACCCGGGCAAAGGCCTGCACCTGGAAACTCTTCAGGCTCTGGGCTACGAGCGGTCGACAAGGCCGGAACGCCGGTATGACGGATTTGAGGTCGTGCTCGAGAAACGCCTTTCCGATAGCTGGTATTTCAATGCCAACTACACGTTGAGCCGTCTCTATGGAAACTATACGGGGCTCGCGAGTTCTGACGAAGCTCATTTGGTCAACGGACGTCTCTCGCCCGGCGTGAGCCGTGCGTTCGACCTGCCGTTCATTGGCTTTACCGCGACTGGCGAGCCTGATAACGGCCGTCTGCCTACCGACCGCCCTCACGTGTTTAATATCTACGGAGCGTATATCTTCGATTGGATGGGAAGCAAATCAAATTCGACCGAGATATCGGGCTTCCAGACGATCACTTCGGGAACGCCGCAGACTACGTCGATCTACGGCCAGTCGAGCGTAACTCCGCAGATCTTCTATCCGCGAGGCGACCTTGGCCGGACGCCGACCTTTACACAGACCGATATGAACGTAACGCATCGTTACAAATTCGGCCGGGATAGCCGGTTTGCAGTCGCATTTGATCTCAATTTCATCAACCTTTGGGATCAGGATACGGTGACGGCAATTTACCCCACGATGAACACGACGGTCGGCCGTCCGAGCGCCGCGGGCTTGGGACTGTCTTCGCGGGATTACGCCAATGCATACACTTCCGGAGCCTTGCTTCAGACCATCCTAGATCGGTTTGCAGCGTCGCCAGACCGACCCGACATCCGTTACAAGATGCCGCAGATCTACCAATCGCCCAGAACCGTGAGGTTCGGCTTTAGGTTCCTGTTCTAACGGGAACTGGAACGACACTTTGGCCCGCCTGGTCATATCGGGCGGGCCATTCTGTTTGGAGTTGAGGAGACCCAAAGCTATTGAGAGTGACCTGCGGAAAGTTTTTGATCTTGAATCTGCCGGTGAAGCAACCAACGAAAATTCAGCGGCATCAACATTATTGGAAATCGAAAGCCAGTGAAGCAGTTAAGGGGTTTTCTGCTGACGAGTCTTTCCAGTTTCCTCCTGTTTCTACCTTTAAGCCCGGCAGAGGATGTGACTCCTTGCCGGGCGTTTTTTATTTGATAGAAAGGTCGGCCTTGCGTGGGGTTTTGATGAATGCTGCTGCTTTTGGGATGGCGGAAATGGCCGTTCGGACCTGGCGATCGTCCCGCAGGAGCATCTCTCTTGCGGCCTTTGGCCCCGACCGGGCGAGCGAGAGATTGTATTTGAGACGTTCTTTCACAAATTCCGCGTTCGCCATCACCGCTTCATTGCCAATGCCCCAGCCCGAAAGGGCGAATCGTGCAAATTCCTTTACCGTCTCGTCGCCGATGATCTCGGCCGAATGGCCCTGGTGTTCAAGCGTATAGAAAAATATCGGGTCGAGCATGGCGACTCTAGCCGCGGTAGCCTGCTCCGTGGGTGCAAATTGATCGGGCGTGATACCGTCGCCGCCGAAGACCTGACGCTTCGTCACGGTGTAGGCCGCGACCTTTGATTCCTGCGTGCCGTTCGAGCTTTCCTTGTGATTGTAATAGTCGTACATTCCGCTTCGTTCGTAATCTCTCTGGATCGAACGGCCCGAGGGCGTGAAGTACTTTGCTGTCGTAAGCGTCAATCCCGTTCCCGCCGGCAGATCGAGGACGCTCTGCACAAGTCCCTTGCCAAAGGTCTTTTCGCCGACGATAAGTGCACGGTCGTTGTCCTGCAGGGCACCGGCGATGACTTCCGAAGCCGAGGCGCTCTCACCGTCAACCAATACTATTAGCGGGAGCCTTTCCGCAGCCCGGTTATTAGATCTCCAAACCCGCGAATCCAGTGGAAAGCGGCCCTTTTGGCTTACGATGGTTGCCCCGGCCGGCAAAAACTTCTCGGCGATCTTGATCGATTGCTCAAGGACGCCGCCCGGATTGCCTCTGAGATCGAGGATGAGGGACGTCATACCGGCCCGCTTCAAGGCGGCAAAGGCCGTATCGAATTCGGAATAGCTCGTAAAACTGAACCCTTCGGGCATCTCGATCAGGCCGACGCCGTCGCCGATGATGAATGCATTGGTCACGGTCGGCTGCGGGATCCGCTCTCGCTTGATATCGACGGCGAGATCACGGCCATCCCGTTCGACGACCACACGTACCGATGTCCCACGCGGCCCGCGGATCATGTCCCTTACCGCAAGCGAAGACCTCGCGTCGACCGCGACGCCGTTTATCGATCTGAGTTTATCCCCAAACCTAAGGCCGGCCCTTTCCGAGGCCGAGCCCGGAAAGGTCCACATTATGTAAGTGCCGATCTCGCCGTTTCGCTCATAGGAGGCGATCGTCGAACCGGTTCCGAAATACTCGCTCTTTTGATCGCCGATCAGTTCGTCGTACTCGGCCGCATCGTAAAAGTTCGAATGCGGGTCGAGGACCTTCAGCATCGCGTTCACAGATGCCTTGGTGAGTTCGTTCTGGTCGAGCGACCTTCCGGCAACGTGATTTTGGCGAATGACGGCAATGGCGTCCAGGATGTCGGTGGTGATCGACGAGGCAAGCGGCTGCGACGGCCGTGCGGGCCGGGCCGTCTTGCCCGAGGAGGCAGAGAACGTGCGTCCCGCCGAAAGCGAAAAGGGATCGTCCGACCGATTTTGGCCCACGGTCCTGACCGTGCCCGGTTGCGAATAGACCGAGGCAGCCGCCGCCAAAACCAACGCTGCAGATGCTATTCTATCCAGCATAGTTCGCAAGTCCGAGGAAAAGGTTTGAAAACCCGAAGCCCTTCCGGTCCATCTCATCGACTGATATTTGAAGACACTATACGATGATTAGCGATTCAATTCCAGTTATGGCGATACGTGACCTCGAACTGTTTGTAAATAAAACTCAATTCAAGGAAAATGCTACTCATGTCCGACGAAAGCGAAGGCGTCCTTACTGAAAAGCTTCAGCGTCTGATAGAGACGATCGACATCGCAAATGTCCTGACCGACCCGTTGACGCGTGCCATAAAAGACCTCTTGACGGTGACTGCTGCCGACCTGGAGTCGGACGAGGCCTCTGTGCTGATACGCGACGGTGACGAGGGTGACCTGCGGTTCCTCTGCGCCATCGGCAAGGTGGCCGAGCAGCTGATG
Source organism: Pyrinomonadaceae bacterium (assembly GCA_050246275.1). Lineage (GTDB taxonomy): Bacteria > Acidobacteriota > Blastocatellia > Pyrinomonadales > Pyrinomonadaceae > OLB17. Next base: position 960,455 of record JBFWWI010000001.1, on the reverse strand, counting down.
GAGGTAAAGGTCCCGGCGGGAAAAGGCATCGCGGGCTTCGTGCTTTCCTCCGGCCAGCCGATGGTGGTCTCGAATGTGGAGGAAGATTCGGCATTCTACGCGGAGATCGACAAGGCGACGGGCTATTCGACCGAGATGGTGCTCGCCACGCCGCTTCGCTACGAAGGGGAGATAACCGGGGTGCTCGAATATATAAATCGCAAGGGAGCACCGCCGTACAAGCCTTTTTCACCGGATGATATGGACCGTGCCGCCCGGTTCGCGGACGCGATCGCATCGCTCGTCCACGCTTACGGCTCGGCGAAACTCTTTCGAGACCTGGGCGAGCGGATCGTGAACGATGAGGATTCCTTTAATATCGACGACGTCCGCGATTGGCTTGCGAGCTTTCGCGGCGGTGCAGAACATCGGGAGATGATGGACCTTGCCGTGATAGTGCGTGAGATCGCGGGCCGCGGCGAGGACGAGCGTCATCTCTGCAGGGAAGTTCTGGAATCGCTTTTGAAATATACCGGAGCACGCACCGAGACAAGCTTTTTGGGCATCCAATGACGACTGTTTCAGGATACGAAGAGATAGGGAACCGCAGCAGGACGATCTATTTCATCCTCGACGATGAATGGCGCTCGGCCACCGGCAAAGGTGTGAGCGTCGCCATTATCGACAGCGGAATCGACGCGACTCATCCCGATCTGGAAGGTAAGGTGGTCGATTCGGTCGTAGCGAGGATCGACAAGAAAAAGGTGGTGTTCGATCCCTCGGACGACGGCGATTCGGCCGGCCACGGAACAGCGTGTGCGGGCATCATCTCGCGGATAGCACCCGATGCCGAACTTCACAGCATAAAGGTGCTCGGAGCGGGCGGGCTCGGCGACGGCATGGCCTTCATGGCCGGCCTCGAGTGGGCGATAAAGCAAAAATACCGCGTCATCAATCTTTCTCTCGGAACGACGAAGCCGCAGTTTTTCGCGCCCCTTCACGATCTTCTGGACCGTGCCTATCAGGCCGGCTGCATAGTTGTGGCTGCCGCCAATAATCTGCCGCAACCGAGCTTCCCATCTGTGTTTTCTTCGTCGCTGATCTCGGTGATCAAGAGCGAAGAGACCGATCCCCTGAACTTTGGTTTTCAGTACGGCGAAGTTATCGAACTTACCGCACCGGGCGTTAACGTCCGAACGGCGTGGCCCGGCGGCGGATATCGGAACCTCACCGGAAACAGCTTTGCATGTCCGCACATCGTCGGCGTTGTTGCCCTCCTGCTCGAAAAGCACCCCGACCTCACCCCGTTTCACGTGAAATCGGCGCTACACTCTATCGCAATGGAAAATCAAGATGAATTGAAGCAAGGGGAGCCTGATAGCGGATCGAAAGGCGATTAGGCCGCATCGGACGTACGGCCTATTTTAAGTCGAGCACTTCTCTTACCTTTTGGGCCAGAGCGTCGGTTGAGAACGGTTTATGCAGTGAATTTACGGTACCGTCAGCGTCCGGGTATCCCGACATGAAAATGACCCGGATGTCGGGATGCATAAGTTCAAGTCGGCCTGCCAGTTCTCGGCCACCGATTCCGGGCATTATCATATCCGTTATCAAAACGTCTATTTTGCCAGGGTACGACGCGGCGATATCGATTGCCTCGTTTCCATTTGCCGCCGCGAGCACCGTGTAGCCATACAATTCCAGGACCTGCTGCGAAAGGCTCCGAACCGCATCTTCGTCCTCTGCGATGAGGATCGTCTCAGTACCCAAAAGTGATTCCGGCGCTTTAGTGTCCTCGGTTGGTTCACTTTTATCGGGTGCTTTCGGAAAGTAGATCCTGAAGGTCGCGCCATTACCGGGCTCGCTGTGAACCCGAATGTGGCCGCCGGATTGATCGACGATCCCATACGTGGTCGAAAGCCCGAGACCAGTTCCTTTACCGGTCTCCTTGGTTGAAAAGAACGGTTCGAATATATGCTCCATTACATCCGTGGTCATACCGGCTCCAGAATCGGAGACGCAAAGCATTACAAAATTTCCGGGTTGAACCGAAACTTGTTGTTCAGCATAACCGTCGTCCAGATATACGTTGCTCGTTTCTATGGTCAACTTCCCGCCGTCCGGCATGGCGTCGCGGGCATTAACTGCGAGGTTCAGAATGATCTGCTCGATCTGGCTGGGGTCGGCCAATACCCGATCGAGGTCCTTTGCGAGTTCGATCTGGAGGTCGATGGTCTCTCCTATAAGCCGCGTCAACATCTTTTCCATCTCGGAAACCGAGACATTGAGATCGATGAGTCTCGGTTGCAGCACTTGTTTCTTGCTGAATGCCAGGAGTTGTGCGGTAAGCCTTGCGGCCCTTTCCCCTGCGCGTGAGATCTCTTCGGCATGGCTGTAGCGCGGATCATCGGCGTCGATCTTTCTCTTGAGCAATTCGCTGTAGCCATTAATGGCGGTCAGAAGGTTGTTGAAGTCATGGGCGATCCCGCCCGCAAGCATCCCGACCGCTTCCATTTTTTGAGATTGGCGAAGCTGGTCCTCAAGGCTTTGCCGTACTGTGACATCGTTTGCGAGTACCAACCTCGCCCTTCGACCGTTAAAGTCGAACGAATTTGCCGTGATCTCGACGGATATGAGGTCCCCATTCTTCTTTTTGTGGGCCCATGTCGCCGTTTTACCAAATGGGGAATCAAGATGTGCCAGATCTTGCTCGAGCGCCGTTATCGCCTCGATAGGCCTGATGTCCTTGATCGTCATCGACATGAATTCCTCCCGGCTGAAACCATAATGGCGGATCGCGGCGTCGTTGACCTCGAGAAATCCAAGCGTATCGAGATCGAAGACCCACATCGGCAGCGGGTTGGAGTCAAAGAGCATTCGGTAGCGGGACTCGGAATCGCGGATAAGTTGCTCGGCCACTTTGCGGTCTGTCGTCTCTATGGTGACGCCACGGATACCGATCGGTTCTCCGTCCGGATTTCCGCGCATCACCGACATATTCGTCTGCGCCCACAGTTCGCGGCCGTCTTTGGCGATCCAACGGTACTCTTGCGCAAACTCATTCGCGCCGCCTGCGATGTGTTCGGCCGATTCCTTCGCGACCCTTTCGCGGTCATCTTTGTGAAGGATGGTTTGCCAAAAATTTCGCGTCGAGCACCATTCCTCGACCGTATAGCCGAGCATCGTTTGGACATAATCGCTAACGAAGTTGACCCGCTGCTCTTCGCTCTCGTCCCACGACGACTCCCAAACGATCCCCGGCACGCTCGCAATGATCCCCGCCAACCTGGATCGTTCGGTCTCAAGCTGGCGGTTTAGTTCGATCAAGCGGGCCTCGACACCCTTTTGTTCAGTAACGTCCTGGACAGTACCGAACATTCTGGCCGGCTTTCCATCTTCGCCGCCGATCGTGATCACTGCATCCAATGCCGAGTCGATGATGCCGGCGAACAGAACTTCGCTTTCCGGGATTGTACCGGTTGTTGGGAGTTCAGCATTCATTTTGGAAGGAGGAGGTCAAGTGATTCACATATTGGACTTCGGTGGGACATCCGAGCTTCGTCCGGTCTGGCGAAGAGGTGTAGAGAGCGATCCGAATTCCGCGTCGAATCGGATAGAACGGGCGAAAATCTTCGGACGTCACTGGATTGAAGCTCAACCGGATTCTCTACCCTTTATATCGATAAGTCAATAGATATATTCTGACCTATCAGGCGAAGGTAAACTTTACGTCCAATTTTGCAATTTATCGGGTGAAATGGTTTGATGAAACATACAGCAAATATCTATGTCAGACAGATTCAAATTGCCTCCTCTGGACATCGAGACCTACACCCTCGGCAATGGCCTGCGTGTCGTCCTGAACCGTGAAATGTCGGTGCCGGTCGTCGCCATTGCGGTCTATTACGACGTCGGTTCGCGAAACGAACGCGAAGACCGGACGGGTTTTGCTCACCTTTTCGAGCATATGATGTTCCAGGGGTCGGATAACGTCCCAAAGGCCGGGCACTTTCAATACATTATGAAAGCCGGCGGCACGATGAACGGTACGACCTCCAGCGAGCGCACGAATTATTACGAGACGCTGCCTGCCAACCAGCTTCCTCTCGGCCTCTGGCTGGAATCTGACAGGATGCGTTCGCTCGCCGTTACACAGGAAAATCTCGATAACCAACGCGAAGCGGTCAAAGAAGAAAAACGCCTAAGGTACGACAACCAGCCCTACGGACAGATATTCGACCTGATCAACGAGATGATCTTCAAGAACTTTGCGAACGCGCATTCGACGATCGGTTCGATGGAGCATCTCGACGCCGCCTCGGTCGAGGATGTACAGGAGTTCTTCCGTATCTATTACGCACCGAACAACGCGGTGCTTGTCATTTCGGGTGCGTTCGATCCCGAGACCGCAAAGGAACTGGTCGAGACCTACTTCGGTGATATCCCGTCTCAACCGCTGCCGCCGCCCCTGGATGTCTCCGAGCCCGACGAGGTCGCCGACGACTTTCGCGAATGGGAAGATAAACTTGCCCCGTTCCCGGCGTTCCTGCTCGGATGGAAGATACCGCCCAGGCGAACTCCCGAATCGCACGCGCTCTATCTGGCGGGCAAGCTTTTGTACGACGGCGACAGCTCGAGGCTTTATCAGAAGCTGGTAAAGGGAGAAGAGTCCGTCATCCAGCTATTTGGTTTCACCGACGAGAGGCGCGGCCCGTCCAGCATTTTTGTCGGCGCGATCCCAAAACCGGAAAAGGACCTTAGCAAGATCCGCGAGACGATCATGCATGAGATAAACGATCTCGCGACCAACGGCCCGACGTCGGATGAGATGCAGAAACTGCACAATCAGCTTATCAACGACGCGGTAAGGATGCGCCAATCGTCGATGTCGAGGGCACAGCAGATCGCCGAATTCGCGCTTTATGATGGCGACCCGGCGTTGATCAACAAAGAACTTGAAGAACTGTTGGGTGTCACGGCGGATGCGATCCGTCACGCGGTCGCAAAATACCTAAACACTGCGAATCGCGCGCTGCTCGACATCGTGCCGGCCGGAAAGGGTTGATACGCGTCGTTAGAACGACTCGAGGCTCCCACTTACGGCGGAGAGAATTTTGCATTTCTGATTATGCCAGCTCAAAAAACAGCACCCGCACCTCTTGAACCGGTGCCGTTCCAGATACCTTCAGCTTTTGAAACACGCCTGCCCAATGGTTTGCGGATAGTGATCTTCGACGACGAACGCCTCCCGCTGGTGAGCTATCGGTTGGCATTTTTTTCGGGTGACGCGGATGACCCCGCTGGCCGCATCGGCATCACATCGGCGATGACCGCAATGATGACCGAGGGGACCGAAGACTATTCGAGCCGGGAACTGGCGGAAAAGGTCGAGCGTCTGGGGGCAAGCCTGAGCGTGAGTTCGTCGGATGATTTTACGATCGTCTCGGCCTCGGCCCTTACCATGTACGCCGGCGAGATACTGGACCTTATCGCCGAGGTTGTGTTCCGGCCGACGTTCCCGGAAGACGAACTCGATCTCTATCGCCGCAATACTATCGAGAATCTCAAGTTTCAGCGCTCTCAGCCGAATTTTCTGGCCAATGAGCAAACCGCTCGTATCCTCTACGGCGATCACCCATACGGGATCATCTCGCCAAAGCCGGCCGATGTGGAAAGGCTGACCCGCGACGAGCTGGTCAAGCTCAACCGGGACCGAATGGTGCCGAACAACGCCGTCCTGATCGCGGTCGGCGACGTGGAAAGAGACGAGCTTCTTTCAAAGATCGAAGAACATTTCGGCGATTGGCTATCTCGAGAAGTGAAGCCGCCAAGGCCCGCAAAGCCCGCGGCCCGAAACGCAAGATCGATAACCATCGTGGACCGGCCGGGCTCGGCTCAGGCAAACATCGTTCTTGCCAATATAGGCGTGCCGCGTCTTCACCCCGATTATTTTCCCCTGATCGTGATGAACCAGGTGCTCGGCGCCGGTGCTTCCTCGCGCGTGTTCATGAACCTGCGCGAAGAGAAAGGTTACACCTACGGAGCATATACACGGCTCGATATGAAAAAGCTGGGCGGCGAATTCGAGGCGACGGCCGAGGTGCGCACCTCGGTGACCGGAGATTCGATCAAAGAATTCTTTTATGAACTGGGCCGGATAAGGGATGAGATCGTCGGCGAAGAGGAGCTTGCGGATGCCAAGAATTTCCTTACTGGCGTATTCCCGCTCCGGGCGGAGACTCAGGAAGGGATGACCGGATTGATCGTAAACCAGCAGCTTTACGGCCTGCCCGCCGATTACCTTCAAACCTATCGCGACCACGTGATGACCGTGACGGCCGAGGATGTGATGCGTGTCGCAAAAGAACACATCAGGCCGGACGAGATCGCGATCGTGCTCGTCGGGGATGCGGGCGAATTGCTGCCTCAAGTTCGGCTCTTTGCCGATTCGGTCGAGATATTCGACACGGACGGGAATCCAAAGGATATTGCGGCTTTCGAGTCGGCCGCATCCGCGCCGCCCGCAGACCTCTCCGGCGTATGGCAGCTCACGCTGGACTTTCAGGGCCAGCCCGTACCGGTTACGCTGACCGTCGAACAGACCGGAAGTGAGATAAACGGAAAACTGGAAACGATGCTTGGCGAGGGCGAGATAAGGTCAGGCACGGTACGAGGCAACAAATTCACCGGCGTCGCCGTTACCGAGATGCAGGGGCAGTCGCTCGAGCTGACGATCGCGGGAAGCGCCGACGGAGATTCGATCGCCGGCACCATCTCGGCACCGATCGTCCCCGAACCGCTTGCTTTTTCGGGTACGCGGGGCTGATCACGATCAGGCCGGAGGACGTTCGAACTCGATGGCTGCGAACATCACCCCGCATGGGTCGGCGGCAAGTACGATACGGCCGACTCCCGGAGCGTCGAACGGGCCGTGCCGTATAGCCCCTCCATTGGCCTTGATCGCCGCGGCGGTCTCGTCGGCGTTCGAGACCGCGACATAAGTGCTCCAATGCGATGGAGGCGGCTCCGGCCCCCAGCTGCTGTCGATCGCCATCATTCCGCCGACCGCCTGTCCGCCGATGTGTATCTCAATGTATGGTACGGGCGAGATCGTGCTCGGCTTCAGTTCCCAGCCAAACATTTCCTTATAAAAGGTGCTCGAGTTTTCGAGATCGTGTGTAGCGAGTTCGCGCCAGCAGATCGTGCCATGGGCGGGAACATTGAATTCGGCCATTTTTCTTTTGGACTCCTAATCAGTTATTGCCGAGGCGTGGGATGCGGCTATCAGCCAGCTGCCGCCAGACCGAACGAACATAGCCGAAACTACGATCGGCGCCGGCGGATCCGTTTCGCCGGCCTTCGGGAAAGAACGAATGCGAAAAAGATAGATCGCGGCAGGGCCAAAATTAAGAAAGACCTCGTCATCGCGATAGCGTTCGTTGTTTCGGCCGGTAGGCACCCGCAGGGCGTTGATCAGTATCGACCGATCGCTCGAAATGCTGCCGTTTGTAGCCGTCGATACATATCCCGCGGTAAAAGCATCGGAATTGTTATCGCTTCTGATACCGGAATCACTCAGCTTGCTTATCAGCTCCCTCAGTTCCGTTTCGGCCGTCGGCGATAGGAACCTGGTCGGCTTGGTCTGCGTGCGCGTTGCCGATACCGCCGGATGCGGGGGCAGCCAAGGCATCGGGTCGCATTGTATGGTCGAGACATGGCTAGCCGCGACCTTCCACACACCATCCAGCTTTATCCAAAGTTCGGTGGATTGATACTGCGTGAGGCATCGGTCGTCCTTGTAGCGCCAGAGGTTCTTCTTGAGCGAGTTCACTATCGCGGCATCGCCCAGAATGGTTATGGCCGGCTCATCGCTCTCGTATGACAGAGTCTCAAAATCCAGCTTCTTGCCCGATCTGATCGCCGCGGCATCCCAACGGACCATTGCGGCCAACTGTTCGCGATAGTTGAAAACAGGCTTTTCGCGGATATTTACGTAACCTTCGATGTAGAGGCGTTCAAAGGGCTCGGGATCGCGGGAAACAAAGGCCTGCTCGACCTGCTGGATGGACCGACGGATCTCCTCGACGTCCTTGGACCTGTCGGGCGTATCGGGTTTCGCAGTCTGGGCAAACGTAACCGCGGAGAGTGAAACTACACAGATCAGGTTTTGTAACGCAAAACTCACTTTATGGCCGCATTCGTCACGTTCGCATCATCTCCATTTCGACGGCGATATCCTCGACCCCTTCGGGCGAAACATTGTACATATTATACCGAAACCTGCCATCGCCCGGGATGATCTCAGTCCGCCATCCCCACTCGGGATGGCCCTCGACCTTATAGGTGCCCGATACTGAGATACTCCCGTCCGTGCCGGCGGTCCCGCTGCACAACATCATCTGATCGGTGAGATGCCAGGAATCGGTCCAGAACGCCTCGACGGCTTCCGACTTTGGGTTTCCGCTGATAAGCAGCAGCCCTTCCTTCACTTCATCTTCGAAGACCCATGTGTATGAGATCTCGAGTACCTGTCCGCCAACCCGCTCTGCCACCGACGCAGTTCCCTGGGATTCCCGGATCGGATTCTCCGTATCCCAAACCATATGCAGGCGGTTGGTACCGGACCATTTGCCGACCAACGCCGAAAGAGCGCTCGAAATAGCCATAATGATCTAATTTCCTCCGGTCAGGGTAATAATTGAGATCGATGCTCCGGAAGGATCATTGATCACCGCCATTCTGCCGACATTCGGTATGTCGTAAGGCCCGAATACTGCCGAGCCGCCGAGAGCCTTGGCCTTTTCCGCCGTCTGGTCCACATCGTCGACCGCGACGTACTGGGCAATGTGCGGCGGCGGCATCTCATCGCCGAACATCGTCGCATTCATCTCGTAGATCGCAGCATCCTTTTGTTCACCACCGGAAGACGAGAATTCGAGATACTCCATTTCGTCGCCCGCCGATGTGCTTCGCTCCACTTTCCAGCCGAATACATTCTGGTAAAAGGGAAGGCAGGCTTTGAGATCCGAGACGGCGAACTCGCTCCAGCAGAATTCGCCATGCTTCGGCATCGCCTTATTATTTGCTCGGTCATGCTCGGCCATCGGTCCCTCCAAATAGAATAGAATGCCCGCGTGATCTATCGACGTACTGTCAGACGCAGTTCGACCGAATCTTAGCACTATTGTGAAATCGAGTAAACGAGGAATGAAAGCAGGAGTTTTGAGTTGTGAGCGGGAGGTTTGCAAGGTTCGTGACAGGGACGAACCCGACGGGAATCACAACTCAAAACCTCTTTGGAGAGACTTTAGCCGGCCTTTCGTACCGGCAGGGCTTGCGGCTGCAGCACTCGAAGGTGATCGATAAAGGCCGAAGCAGACCGACGGGACAGCTCGCTGACCTGGCAATTCATCAGTTCGGAGCACTCCTTATCGGCGTCGACACCGGCCTCGCGAGCCACCGCCCGGATCATACCCAACTGCTTGGGCGTGATCATATCGGCGATCGTCTTCGCAACCGGATCGGAAGGGAATCCCGCCGCTCGCTCGTCCCTATCGTCGCCTCTTTCGATCGCGTCAAATTCCCGCTTATAGAGGTCGCGGGCGATGCCGAACTTCACCGCTGCTCGTTTGAGAGCGTCGTGTTCCGCCTTTTTGATGCCGGTCTCGCTCCGCGAAGATCCGGTCCCGATCCCTTCGCGGGTTATGCCGTCTATCGTGATCGCGACCGTTACGATCATAAAGTCGCCGATCGCCCGGACATCCTTGACGGCGTGTGCCCAACTCGGCGCCGTCTCGTCTAGAATATCCGCGACCGTATGCCACTCGACATAATCGACCGTTCTGACATTGCCCTTGCGGTCACGCCATGCCTCGCGATGCCGTACGAGGTCCGGATCGACATTCTTTCGCAATTCCTTAAGCGTCACGGAAAAGTCCAGGACGTTGTCGCCCTCGAACTCTTCGGATAGAACACGTTGTTCCTGGGTCTCAGCTTTCGTTCTCATCTCGGTTCTCCTTTGTTTCATCGATCTTGCCATTCGGGCCGGCTGTTTTCCCTGGAACCCTGATGGGACCAAAGCCCGGTGCCGCCGCAAGACCCTGTTCGCCGCCCCTCAGGCCGGGCGACTCAGCTTCTAAATATTGTCAAGACAATGGTTACGCTCTTCTGCCACCACATCGATATCAGGTGTACGTTCCATCGATGCAACATCGTACCATATTATTCCGGCCTGTTGCAAGTATGAAATATGGTGTTGCAATTAAAAAACTCTTGTGCTATGTTTTATCTATGAAATGGCGGGTGCTGAAATGGCACTCAACCCTCTGGAGGAAATATGGCATTTAGAAATGACAATTTCGTAAAGACTCAGGAACTCGGGTCGGCGATAAAGCGCCGACGCGAAGAGCTTGGCCTCAGCCTGCGTGACGTGGCGGATAAGACCGGTGTATCGGCCTCGACGCTTTCGCGGATCGAGAACGGGACCGGGAAACCGGATGCCGACAATATCGCACGACTCACGGGCTGGCTCGATATGCCGATCGACCGGGTGATGAACAAACAGGCTTCGGCCTCTGATGTCGAACCGGTGATCTATTACCCGCACGAAGCGACCCCTGAGATCGTCGAGGCTCACTTGCGTGCGGACAAGAATCTCACGCCGGAGACCGCCAACGCGCTTTCTGAGCTGTTCAGGGTCGCGTACAAGCAGTTCAGCATTCCTTCGAAAAAGAAGAAGTAGCGGGTCGGCCCGGTTTGAGATCGAAACGAGGAGATTATGCAAAACATCAGCAATGCGGCGATGTTCGCCGACGCATCCCTGTCATCCGCCGATTCAGCCGATCCGAATGAGCGAGAAGCGGCCGGCACAACCGTTGATACGACCTTCGTCTTGTTCTTTCTGGCTCTGGACCTCGGTCAGGGATGGCTATCGTTCGGTTTCGACGGTGTAGCTGCCGCAGCAACCCTTCTCGCATTCGTCGTCCTGCCCTATTTTATATTCCAGCCGTCGAACGCTTTTCGAAGCTGGGTCGTGGGACGTATCCTCGTCGCGGCGGCGGGTGTATCGCTCGGGCTGATGTTGAGGCAGTCGATCGGGGTCTTGCTCCCGGAGGTGTTCGCGTATTTGCCGATGACACTTCTAATTGTTGCATCAATTATATGTTGCAACGTTCAAACTTATGGTATACTAAGGGATCGTTTGGCGAGATAGGCAAAAGGCGTCGAACGTAAATAAGATCCGCGGTCGTTTCGGGAACGGCCGCGGATCGCTTTTTAGGCAGGTATCTCAGCAAGTTCCGCGGCAGCCGCGATCCCGCTGTGCTCGTCGGCGGAGAGAGCCTCGAATAGCCGCTGAAGCTGGCCATTCAATTCCGTGAACTGGCCGGGCGTCAATGCCTGTGCACCGTCGCATAGTGCTTCTTCCGGACAAGGGTGGACTTCGATTATGAGGCCGTCAGCCCCGACCGCCACGCCCGCCCTTGCAAGCGGATCGACCATATAATTGTGGCCCGATGCATGCGATGGGTCGATTATTATCGGCAGGTGAGAAACGCGGCGCACCGCCGGCACGATCGAAATATCGAGAGTATTGCGGGCGTGGTCGGCAAATGTGCGTATCCCGCGTTCGCAGAGGATCACGTCGTAGTTACCCTCCGACATTATGTATTCGGCCGCGAGCAGAAATTCATCGAGCGTGGCAGAGAGGCCGCGTTTGAGCAATATCGGTTTCCGGGTTTGGCCCGCGTACTTGAGCAGCGAAAAGTTCTGCATATTACGGGCACCGATCTGAATACAATCGCCGTATTTTTCGACAAGGTCGATACCGCGTTCGTCCATTGCCTCGGTGACGATGTTCAGTCCGTGGATATCACGAACCTCCGCAAGGATCTTTAGCCCGTCCTCACCCTTACCCTGAAATGCATAAGGCGACGTTCGCGGTTTGAAGGCGCCGCCGCGGAAGAACCTTGCACCGGATGCCGCCACGACCTTTGCGACCTGAAACACCTGGTCTGCAGATTCGACCGCGCACGGCCCGGCGATCATCGCAAGCGATCCGTCGCCGATATATGCATTGCCGACCTTGATCGCCGACTTTTCGGGCCGAAGGTCTTTCGAGATCAATTTGTACGGCTTGGTGACCCGGATAGCGTCGGCGACGCCCGGCAAGTTCTCGAAATGTGCGGGGTCGACCGCACCCTTGTTGCCCGTGATTCCGATCGCGGTCCGGTTCTCACCGGGCATTGCGTGTCCGCGATAGCCCAGTTTGCCGATGATCTCCAATACCCGTTCGATCTCGGCCTCGGTCGCGTCGGGTTTCATTACGATGAGCATAATTAGATGTCCTATCGATCCGGGCTCGCTTCCTGCTCGGAGAGCTAGCTTCGATCGCCCAAACTTAAAACTCTAGATTTCCAACGGTTCTTTTGCAACCGCGGGCAGCAAGCGTCGAACGAACTCGGCGATTCTCTCCACCGTTTGTCGACTCTCAAGCGACCTTTCGATCTCTGCTACGATAGCCGAACCGACGACCGCCGCGTCGGCATATTGCCAGACATCCGCGATCTGCTCACGGGTCGAGATCCCAAACCCGACGGCGATCGGGAGATCGGTAAATTGTCGGGCTCGGGCGACCAATGCTTCGGCAGTTGAACTTGTCTCGTCGCGTGCGCCTGTGACCCCAGCACGTGACACGGCGTAGATAAAACCGCTCGCGTTCGCGGCGATGCGACGGAGCCTCTCGTCGGAAGTGGTCGGAGCGATCAGCGATATAAGGTCGAGCCCGTTCCGGCCAAGTATCTGCGAAGCGACATAGGCGGCTTCGTTGACGGCGTCGGTTATAAGTACGCCGTCAATACCAGCATCGGCCGCATCGGCTGCGAGCTTTTCAAACCCGTATCGAAAGAGCGGATTGAGATACGAGAAAAGTACGATCGGAGTGTCGATCTCCCCTCGCAGATCGCGAACCATCTGCAAAATATCTGCGAGCGTAACGCCGTTGTCCAGAGCCCTCTGCGAAGACGCCTGGATAGTCGGGCCGTCCGCCATCGGATCTGAGAATGGAACTCCGAGTTCGATGATGTCAGCACCGTTCTCCGCGAGCGTTAAGACGATACGCTTCGACGTTTCAAGATCGGGATCGCCACCGGAAACGAATGGAATGAACCCTTTGCGCCCTTCGCGTTTCAGTTCCTCAAATTTCTTGCCGATCCTGCTCATAAAGCGATTCTTTTGTTAGTAATTGATAATTGGCCAATTACTAATTATTAATGGATCTTTTTCAATAGATCCGCGACTGTATTTACGTCCTTGTCGCCCCGGCCCGAAAGATTAACCACGATGACCGAATCGCGCGGCATCTTTGGCGCGGTCTTGACTACCTGCGCGATCGCGTGTGCCGACTCAAGCGCGGGGATGATGCCCTCGGTCTCGGACAGAAGTTGAAAGGCGTCGAGTGCTTCGATGTCGGAAACGTGCATGTACTCGACCCGTTTCTTGTCGTGCAGGAATGCGTGCTCCGGGCCGATCGACGCATAATCGAGCCCAGCGGAAACAGAGTGTGTCAACGCGATCTGTCCATTTTCATCCTGCAGCAGATAGCTTTTGGTTCCCTGCAAAATACCGACACCGGTACTGGTCATGAACCGTGCAGCGTGTTCGCCCAAAGCGCTGCCGGTGCCGCCCGCCTCGACTCCGATCATCTTAACTTTCTCGTCATTGAGAAACGCGCGAAAGAGCCCGATAGAGTTCGAACCGCCGCCCACGCACGCGATCAGCAGATCGGGCAGCCGGGCCTCTTTCTCTTTAATTTGCTCCCGAGTTTCGCGGCCGATGATCGATTGGAAATCACGCACCATCAGCGGATAAGGATGCGGCCCGAGAGCTGAGCCGAGCAGATAATAGGTTGACTCGACATTCGTCACCCAATCGCGAAGAGCTTCGTTTATCGCGTCCTTGAGTGTCCGCGACCCCGAATCGACACCGCGGACCTCAGCACCTAAGAGCCGCATACGGAAGACGTTCAACTCCTGCCGCCGCATATCCTCGGTGCCCATATAAACGACACATTCGAGCCCGAAATGCGCACACACCGTCGCCGTCGCTACACCGTGCTGACCGGCACCGGTCTCGGCGATGATCCGTTTCTTGCCCATTCTGCGTGCGAGCAGGATCTGCCCGACGCAGTTATTTATTTTGTGGGCGCCGGTGTGATTCAGGTCCTCACGTTTCAGATAGATCCTTGCGCCGCCAAGCTTTTCCGTAAGGCGCTCGGCAAAATAGAGCGGGCTCGGGCGCCCGACAAAATCTTTGAGCAGGGAGTCGAACTCCGCCCGGAATACCGGATCGTGTCGGTATGCGAAATATGCCTCGGTAAGCTCATCGAGCGGAGCGACCAGCGTCTCCGGCACGTATCGCCCACCGTATTCGCCCCAGTATCCGAGCTCGTTTGGTTCGTAATTCGTCATGCATTCTTTGCGTTCTTTATAAACGCTTCCAGTTTTTTCGTATCCTTCGTCCCCGGCGACGATTCGACGCCGCTTGCCACATCGACGGCGTAGGGCCGGACGTTACGGATGGCCTCAGCGACGTTTTCAGGGGTCAGGCCGCCAGCTAAGAGCAGCTTTATTCCGGGTCCGGCCCTTTCCGCGAACCGCCAATCAAAGGTCTCGCCGGTCCCGCCGAAGTCGACAGAAGAGTACGCATCCAGCAGAATGGCGTCGGCTCCGAAGGTTTTAGCTGAGTCGATGTCTAATGCTGACCTCACGCGGATCGCTTTGATCATCGTCGCATCTACCTTATCTCGCAACTCGGCGATGAATCGGGGCGACTCGTTTCCGTGCAGTTGGATCCCATCGAGCTGAACCAGCCGTTTTGCGAGTAAGATCTCGTGCACGGATGCGTCAACGAAAACGCCAACCCTTGTAATGCCGCCGGTCAAGACATCTGCAAACGACGCTGCATGCGCCGGCGAGACGTATCGCTTGCTGCCCGTATAGAAATTGAAGCCGATCATATCGGCCCCGAGGTCGGCCACAAGTTTGGCGTCTGCAAGATTCGTTATGCCGCAGATCTTAACCTTTGTCACGATCTCCCCCTGTTAGCTAATTACTAATTCAATAATTAGTAATTGATAATTAGCTCTCGTCGAGCGAGAGCTCCCGGAGTGCCTCGGTCGGGCTCTCACTTCGCATAAGCGCCTCGCCGATAAGGAATCCCGAGTAGCCGAGAGCCTGCAGCTCAAGCAGGTCCGCTCTCGTCCGAAGTCCGCTTTCTGCGACCAATATCGCGTCTCGTGGCGCATGACGGATGAGTTCGCGAGAGACGTCCAGTGTCACATGAAACGACTTCAGGTCGCGGTTATTTACGCCGATCAGAGCGGCTCGGGCACGAATTGCCCGTTCGAGTTCGTCACGGGTATGCACCTCGACCAGAACATCCATTCCGAGTTCGCCTTCGGCGGCGGCCGCTAGCTCGCGGAGTTGGGGATCATCGAGCATCGCGGCTATCAAGAGTATTGCATCGGCACCGGCGGCCGCGGCTTCGTAGACCTGAAACGGATCGAAAATGAAATCCTTACGGAGTATCGGAAGATCGACTTCGGCACGAACCGCTCGCAGGTCGTCGAGCGATCCTTTGAAATGATCTTCCTCGGTCAGCACGGATATCGCTGCAGCACCGCCGGCCTCAAATTGCCGAGCGATCTCGGCAGGGTCGGCTGTGTCGTTGATCACGCCTTTCGACGGGGAGGCTTTCTTGAATTCGGCGATCATGTTGATCCGCGTTCGTTTCGACAGAGCTTCACGGAGGCGGTGAGATCCTTGCGACGATCGAGCTTCCATTGCGAGTTCACGTAGGGCAATTGGATCGGAGCCAGCTTTCGCAGCTTCAACTCTGGCGCGCTTATCGCTGAAAATGTTGTCGAGGATCGTATCCGTCATGCCGGTATGGCGGTTGCCAATTCCTCCATTTTTCGTTGAGCGTTTCCGCTTCGAACGCTCTCGCGTGCGGCTTCGACGGCCTCGGATGTCGTCATCTTTGCGTCGGCAAGACCGATCGCGGCGGCCGAATTCATTACGACGATATTCTCGGCCGCAGTATTCTTCATATTCCCAACCAAAACCTGACGGATCACTTCCGAACTTGCGACTGCATCACTGCATTGAATTCCCTCGATCTCGCACGGTTCGATCTCAAAGTTCATCGGCTCAACCTCGCTAAACCGTACATTATCGCCGACGATCTCCGCCACGGTCGTCGAACCCTCAAGAGAGATCTCATCCAAACCATTGCCGTTAACGATCCACGATCTCGTCGTCCCCAACCGAGCCAGTGCATTCGCCATCTTAGGCACGAGGTCCATATCCCAAACCCCGATCAACTGATGCGGCGCCGATGCCGGATTGCACAGCGGGCCGACGCAGTTGAAGATGGTCGGAAAGCCGAGGCCCCGACGGACCTTGGCGAGGGTCGGCGAGAGCCGATGATGATTCGGGGCGAACATAAAACAGATGCCGATCTCGTTCAGGCAGCGTTCGGCGGTTTCCGGATCGACGGCAGGGTCGATGCCAAGCTCTGCAAGCACATCGGAGCTTCCAGAGTTGCTCGTGGCGGCCTTGTTGCCGTGTTTCGCGACCGGGACTCCCGCTCCCGCAACAACTAACGCCGCAGCGGTCGAGACATTGAACGTCTTCGCCTTGCTCCCGCCCGTGCCGACGATGTCAACGAAGGCCCGATGGCGTGAATTCAATCGCTTCATTCGCGAACGGAGGATCCGTGCGAACTCGTAGATCTCATCTTCCTCGATGCCCTTTGTGCTCCATGCGGTCAGAGTGCGGGCAATGAGCGGTTCGTCCTGCTCAGAGATGAGTGCATCGAGCACGTCCTCGGCATCGTCAGCGGCAAGCTCACGTCCGGCGGCGAACTCGCCCGCATACCGTTCGAGGATCGAGGTCATTGCTCGGATTCCTCCGCTATTGCGATCGCGTTGATCATCGCTTTTGCTTTGTTGACCGTTTCTTCAAACTCCGAGGCGGGAACCGAATCCGCCACAATGCCGGCGCCCGCCTGCACCGTTGCGAGGCCGTTTTCGTGCGACATCGCCCGAATGGCGATGCAGGTGTCGAGGTTTCCGGCATAATCGATGTACCCGACTGTCCCGGCATACACGCCCCGCGGGGTCGGCTCGAGGCGATCGATGATCTCGATGGCCCTTACCTTTGGCGCACCCGATACGGTACCTGCCGGGAAGCAGCAGGCCAGCGCGTCAAACCGATCAAGGCCCTCTCGCAGCTTAGCCGAAAGATAGCTGACCAGGTGCTGCACGTGTGAATATTTCTCGACGTGCATCAGGCTATCGACCTTCACACTTGCGTATTCGGCGACGCGGCCCAAGTCGTTTCGCCCGAGATCGACGAGCATCAAGTGCTCGGCAACTTCTTTGCGGTCGGCACGCATTTCTTCGGCGAGGCTTTCATCATCCTCAGGGCTATGGCCTCGCGGACGCGTGCCCGCGATCGGCCTGTATTCGAGACTGCGGCCACGGACTCGCACGAGCATTTCGGGCGACGCTCCGATGATCGACCGTCCGCCGGTTCGGATGAGGAACATATACGGTGAGGGATTCGATCGGCGGACCGCCCGATAGATCGCTACCGGCGATGCGTTGGTCGGTACGCTGAAACATTGCGAAAGCACGACCTGATACGCCTCGCCCGCATTGATCAACTCCTTGATCTCGGTGACGGCGAGTTCAAAATCCTCCCTCTTCCAGTTCGACGTCATCGCCGCTGCGGGCTTTTCTCCGAGCGGCCGTTCGATACGGAGTTCGTCGTGTTCCAGTATTCGCTTGATCTCGGCGTTCCTTGCACGGGCAGATCTTACGGCTGATCCTATTTCGCCGTCAGCGATATCTTCGGTAAAGATCAGGGAGACTATCGAGATCGTCTGCTTGGCGTGGTCAAACGCGACGATCGAGCCAAAGAACATAAAGGTGCCGAGGTCGTCACCGCGCTGCACCTTCGTCACCAGGCTTGGTTCGAACCACGAGCAGCAAGAGAAGTTCAACGAGCCGACGGCCCCACCGATAAAACTCGGCAGCGAGCTGTCTTCGTAAACCTTGTACCTCGAAAAGTACTCGCGCAAAAATTCGAACAAGGGCTTTGCCACAGTCCTTTGGCCGTTAAGGTCAGTGATCGTTACCTCGTGGTCATTTCCCGTCACCGTCATAAAGGGCTCGGCGCCGATGAAGGAATATCGGGCAAGAGTTTCGCCGCCCTCTACCGACTCGAACAAGAAAGAACTCTCAACGCCCGCGGACAATTTGAGGTAAACGGCGAGCGGCGTCAAAAGGTCCGCCGACAGAGTATCGACGACCGGAATAACGTTGGCCGACTTTGCTTTTTCCTCGTACTGTTCGATGTCGTTCATCGCAAAACAAGAACGCCGCCCCTTGGATAAAGAGCGGCGTTCTTCTTGATCGTTGTTCCTGGGAAAGGACTAAGAAAACATTATTCTTTCGATCAGATCACTAGCCGCACACACGCGCATGCCAACGCCAAGCGAAATGACCTCGCCAGGTTGCGGCATAAAATTCGTGAGTGCGTACAAGCATTTAATTGATTTTTAGCAGAAACCTCTACCGGCTGTCAATTTCCGGAGTTGTGGAGTTCACCATGGTTTGGTTCTCCAGACCTTGCCGGCCCCTTCACTTCGTCATGGAAAAGCCATCGGAAGGGCCGAACTCCGAACTCTCCGTCTTACATCTTCTCGGGGACTTCAATTCCCATCGTATCCAGCGCCGCGGTCAGCGATCTGCGAGCAGACCCGGCGACGGCGATCAGAACCGCACGCTTTGTCGGATCGGGCTCCGTGATGATCTTATGATTGTGATAGAAGAGGTTGAAAGACTTGGCCAGATTGAAGGTGTATTTGGCCAGGATCGCCGGTTCATTCTGTGCCGCTGCCGCTTCGACCGTCTCGTTCAGGCGCGATGCAAGCATCAGCATCGACCAAATTTCCGTTCCTGCGTCAGTAGCGAAAGCTGCGGCTACCGCCGCGGGATCGTCCAATGCCGGTGTCTCGTCCGGCCCGCCTCGCTCTTCAAGCTTCCTGAAGATCGAATTCGCCCGGACAGCTGAGTATTGGCAAAAACAACCGGTCTCACCCTCGAACGACAGGGCTTCTTTGAAGTCGAAAACTATCACCGTGTTTCGCGTAAATTTCAGAAGAAAGTAACGCAGGGCTCCGACCGCGATCTGATGGGCGATCTTTTTCTTTTCTTCTTCCGGGGAATCGGGATGGCGCGATTCCACCTCTTCGAAGGCCTTATCTTCAAGCCTCGATATCAGGTCGTCGGCTTTTACACCGAGGCCCTTTCGCCCGCTCATTTCGATGAAGGGCTTCTTCCGGTCCTCGTCCGTGACCTCAAATCCCAGTTCTTCGGCGGCGGAAGGCGACAGCGCCACCATTTCATAGGAGAGATGCACGCTTGCCGCTTCGCCCTTTTCAGGATAGATCGCGGCGACACCCTTTCTCACGATCTCTTGCGGGTACGACTGCCGTGAATCGATCACGTTATAGACCCTTTCGCCATGGCCGAAAACCGGTGCGCCCGCGACGTGCTCGCTTTCCGCGGCGGTGGTTATCCAAACTTCCTTACCGTCGGCGTACTTGAAGAATGGCTTGTAGAAAAAGTCCATTCCCAGAATGCCGAGCTTCCACATCTGATAGGCGATGTCCTTGCCGGTATAGGTCACGGTCCCGTTCGAGCGGACGAGGATCTTGTCCGATTCGTGCTCCTCAGTGCCTGTATGCTCCTCGAACGGCATTACCCAGCAGCCTGCATTTTTGCCCTCTGTTTCGAGATGTATGACGCCGCGTTCCTTCATCTGCTCGAAAGCCTTGTTCCAGAAGTGCAGATGCAGGATCTCAGATTCCCGCGGCAGCAGATCGTATCTGATCGAAAGCCGCTCCATCGTCTTTGTGATGCACTCCACGTTTCGGGTCGCGACATAGTCGGCGAGTTTGGCGGTCGGATCTTCGCCTTCCTCGATCGAATGCAGCACCTCCGTACGTTTCGCCTTGAGGGCCTCGTCCGATTGGTAAAGCTGGCCGACCTTTGCATACAGATCCCAGCAATAGAGATCGAACGAGATACCCTTCTCTGCGAGTTCTTTATCAAGAGACTTGATCGATTCGAGATCGCGCTCTTCCACATATATGAACCCAACGACGACATCCGCCACCTGCACGCCCGTGTTGTCGATATAGTTCTGCACCTCGACCCGCTTGCCCGTGGCCTTTAGTATCCGCTGGAAGGTGTCGCCCAGAACGGAGTTGCGAACGTGTCCGATGTGTGCGGCTTTATTCGGATTGACGGAAGTGTGTTCGACGCAGACTTTTGGTGCGGAAAGTTCGTCGGCTGCCTTTAGTGAGGGAAGGGGAGAGGCCTCCAGATCTTCCAAAAGGAACCTTGCACGGTCGAAGAAAACATTTAGGTAACCGGCACCGCCGACTTCGGCGCGGTCAACGAATTCGAGCGACTCAACGTCCTGCTTTAGCTGTTCCGCTATACTCCGCGGGTTCTGCTTTTCGCCGGTTGCCTGCTTGATATGCTTTGCAAGCTCAAATGCGACCGGGAATGCAAGGTCGCCGAGCTCCGTTTTCGGCGGAACTTCGGCGACGATCTGGCCGAGCGTGGCCTGAAAATGTGTCTGGGCGGATTCGCGGACCTTGTCGCGAAGAACGGATTGCAGTTCGGTTAGCGTCATTACGGTTAAGAGTGGATCACCTACTCGAAACCGAAATTATACGGTCTAACCGAAACATTAGCCAAAACGCAGGCTGCCTATTTGATCGAGACCGTGAGGGAATAGGTCGTCGCACGGCCGATATTGTCGACGCAGACCGATTGGTCGCCCTTCTGTTCGACCTCGTAGGCGTAGCTCGTCTCACCGCTCTCAAAAATGACGACCTTGCCGCTTTTCGAACTGACGGTTGCCGTGAACTGCTGCCCCACGCGGGCTCCCGCAAAATAGCAGACGCGGCCGCCGGTCGCGACACGGCCCGCGACCGTCGCAGATGTCCGGCCCTTTGCGAAGCGGATCCGGGTGTCGGCCATAGCCGCTACATTCAGAAAAGCCGCGATCGTGATCAATGCAAGAAACTTTGAAATGTTGGACATAGCAATACCTGCATCAATACGCGTAGACGCGTCCGGAAACATATCAGGATTTACATTTCGGAGGACAAAAAGCTAAACTTCGGTCTTTATGCGAACACTGTATTTTGATTGTTTCGCCGGTGCGAGCGGCAATATGATCCTGGGCGCTTTGATCGCCTCTGGTGTCGATGCCGCAGCGCTCACTTCGGAATTGAAAAAACTAGGCTTGCCCGAATTTGAGTTGAAGGTGATAAAGGTCGATCGGTCGGGAATTTCATCGGTTCACGTCGACGTCGTGATCCCTGACGAGAAGAACCACCGTCACCTGCCGGAGATCGAACGGATCATTGGCGGTTCGGCCCTGGCTGCGAATGTCAAAGAACGTGCGGTTTCGATATTTCGCCGCCTGGCCTCTGCCGAGGCTTCGGTTCATGGCATCGAAATAGAAAAGGTGCATTTCCATGAGGTTGGCGGCCTCGACGCGATCATTGACATAGTCGGTGCGTGTATCGGGTTCGATATGCTCGGTATAGAGCATTTTGCCTGTTCCAAGATCCATGTCGGCAGCGGTTTCGTCGATATGGCACACGGCAAGTTTCCCGTCCCGCCGCCGGCAGTAGCGGAGCTGCTAAAAGGCCTGTCGATATACTCAACCGAGATCGAGGGCGAGCTGATCACGCCTACGGGTGCGGCGATAATATCAACAGTGTGTGATAGTTATCCCGCCATACCTGAGCTAATACCTGAGGTGTCCGGCTATGGAGCCGGGACGCGCGAATATGCAAAGTTCCCAAACGTTCTGCGGCTGATCATTGGCGAATCCCGCGGGATCGGAGATACCGGAATTGCGGAACGGGTTACCGTCCTCGAAACGAACATCGACGACCTTTCACCCCAGATCCTCGGGCACGTTATGGATAGGGCCTTCGAGGCCGGTGCTCTCGATTGCTGGTTCACTCCGATCCAGATGAAAAAGAACCGGCCCGCGACAAAGGTCTCAATACTCTGTAGTCCGGAAAGCGAGAAAGAGATGCTGGGCCTGCTTTACCGCGAAACTTCGACCATCGGTATTCGGATCCAGAGAATGGAGCGCCACAGCCTCAAGCGTGAAACGAGGACCGTCGCGACCGCATATGGCGAAATCGCGGTGAAGACCGCCTTCGTCGGCGGCGAAGCGGTAAACAGCCAACCCGAGTTTGAGGACATCAAAGCAGCGGCCGCGGCACACGGTGTCTCGGTAAAGACGGTCACTGAGGCCGTCCAAAAATGCAAATAGGGGCGATAAAAGCTAGAATCTATCAGTAAATCAATAGCGCTTGGGGGCGGAACACACTTTGCCGAAGAAGAAGACAAAAGTAGATCGCGACAAGATCGCCGCGGGCGTCCGCCTTATGCTGGAGGGCATGGGCGAAGATCCGGACCGCGACGGCCTCCAGAAGACACCCGAGCGGGTCGCCGATTTCTACGTCGAGCTCACCGAGGGAATGTGGCAAAACGCCCGCGAACATATCGTTCCCCTGCCGGGCGATTCTCACGATGAGATGGTGCTTGTGAAGGACATCTCGATCGCATCAGTCTGCGAACACCACCTCGCGCCCTTCGTCGGAAAGTGTCATATCGCTTACATACCAAAAGGCGGGCGGATCGTCGGGTTGTCAAAACTGGCGCGCATAGCTGAGATTTTCTCGCGTCGCCTGCAGGTGCAGGAACGTCTCACGCAGCAGATCGCCAACACATTGTTCGAAGAATTGGATCCGATCGGGGTGATGGTCGTCGTTGAGGCCGAGCACACGTGCATGACGCTCCGCGGCGTTAAAAAGCCCGGTGCGATCACGGTCACTTCGGCGGTTCTCGGCGGCTTCCGCAAAGATCCGCGGACGCGAGCCGAAGCGATGGCTTTGATCAAGGGATAGGGGGCCAAATAGGTCCTGGAAATCACTTTAGGTGTCGTGTTCCCGACAGGTAAACCTTTACATTAATATGAAGAAAATACTCAGCATTTCACTCGTTCTTGCCTTTGCGAGCCAATTCGCCATCGGGCAGGACCTGAGCAAACATTTCGACGCCGCCAAGATGCGTCAACGTGTGATCCGCCTCTCGGCTGACGATTTCGAGGGCCGCGGCCCCGGGACCGCCGGCGGTATGCGTGCGGCGCGGTACATTGCCGACGAAATGAAGGCTGCGGGTGTAAGGCCCGGAAACGGGCAGAGCTACTTTCAGAATGTGAAGATGATCGGCGTCAAGGCCGATCCGAATACCAAGCTGGAGATCTCGGGGCCATCCGGGCGCTCGACGTTCGATTTTGGGGATGATTTTGTCGCGACGACCAGTGCTCAGACCGCTGATGTCTCCGTCAACGCGGAACTGGTCTTTGTCGGATACGGCATCGATGCGCCGCAATACAACTGGAACGATTACAGCGGGCCCGCGGAAGATTACAAGGGCAA
Organism: Pyrinomonadaceae bacterium; assembly: GCA_050246275.1. Classification (GTDB taxonomy): domain Bacteria; phylum Acidobacteriota; class Blastocatellia; order Pyrinomonadales; family Pyrinomonadaceae; genus OLB17. The sequence continues at coordinate 936,869 of JBFWWI010000001.1, read as the reverse complement.
GGTCCTGCTGATGTTGGTAAACGACCCGCCCGCGACCGAGGCCGAGCCGAACCTTTTCGGCGGACGAGCCCTCACCTACTACGGACGCTGGACCTACAAGTATGAGGAGGCCGCCCGCCGCGGTGCTGCCGGCGTGATCCTGATCCATACAAACGAATCAGCCGGTTATGGCTGGAATGTGGTCCGCACCTCCAACGGTTCCTGGCGTTATGAGATCGCCCGCGCAAAGCAAGAAACCAAGCCCTATCTGCCGATCAAATCGTGGGTCACACATGATGCCGCCAAGCGCATGGTCAACGGTCTTGATGAGCTAATAGCCGCAGCAAAGAAACGAGGTTTTAAGCCTGTAAAGACGGGGCTGAGCGTGAAACTGAACCTTAAGAGTGAGTTCAAGACGTTCGAGTCGCCGAATGTCGTCGGCGTCGTCGAGGGAAGTGATCCAAAATTGAAGAACGAATACGTCCTGTATACGGCGCATTGGGATCATCTCGGTATCGGCGAACCCGATTCCCGGGGCGACAAGATCTACAACGGGGCGTACGACAACGCGTCGGGTGTATCGGCGACGCTTGGTATTGCGGAGGCGATCGCAAGGATGCCGAAAAATGACCGGCCAAAGCGGTCCGCATACTTTCTTTTCCCGACGGCCGAAGAGCAGGGATTGCTCGGGGCCGAGTACTTCGCTTCGCATCCGCTCGTGCCGCTCAGGAACATCGCGGGAAACATAAACATCGACGGCGTGAATTTTTTCGGCAAGGTGACTGACTTTTCGGCCCTCGGTGCGGAGCGCTCGACGATCGAGGCTGTCGTTCAGGAGGTCGCAAGAGAACGGAATATGACGCTTGAGGGCGACATGCGGCCCGAACAGGGATTCTTCTTCCGCTCTGACCATTTCCCGTTTGCGAAGGTCGGTGTCCCGGCCATCTCGCTGCGGCACGGCGATGCGTTCGTGTCGCCATTGAAAGGCGAAGCACTCGCATTTTTCAGCGAATACACGGCGAAGTACTATCATCAGGCTTCCGACGAGTACAAAGATTGGTGGGATACGGACGCGATGATCCAAAACGCAGAGCTTGGGCTGGCGATAGGATTCAAGCTCGGGAATCGTGTTGAGATGCCAAGGTATAAAGATGGCGACGAGTTTGCAGCGGCGGATAAGAAACGGTTTTAGAGGTTAGCTAATCAGATTGTGGTGCTTAGCTAAGGCATGTTAAACTTGAAGAGAGGTCGATATGACAAAGGTGAACATACACGAAGCCAAGACGAATCTGAGTAAACTCATCGAAAAGGCAAAGAACGGGGAAGAAGTCGTGATCGCAAAGAATGGCGAACCGGAGGTTATCCTCGTGCCATACAAGAAGGCTCCGAAAGATTGGTTTGGTATGGACGCCGGCAAGATTTGGATGGCTGATGATTTTGACGAGTGGCCGCCAGACATTTGGAAAGCTTTGTCCGATCCGAAGATCTTTCCGGACGAGGTTGATTCAGACGAATGAGGCTTCTCATCGATACGCATCTATTCCTTTGGATCTTCTCCGATCTTCGCGAATTCTCAAGCAAGGCTCGGGCGTTCTTGGAGGACGTCGAATCTAAGCAATTCTATCTTTCGGACGCAAGCGCCTGGGAAGCTTCGATAAAGTTCGGATCGGGAAAACTAAAGCTGCCGGAAAGGCCGGAAGTGTTTTTCCCCGATAGGATCAGGCGTGCCGGCTATTTTCACTTACCGATCGACCTGAATCACGTAACGCGGGTCCATTCTTTGCCTCATATACATGGCGACCCGTTCGATCGCCTCCTCGTTTCTCAGGCAATGATCGAGAATCTGACGATCATTTCCGAAGACCAGGTATTCGCCCGGTACGAGGTCAATACATTAACTATTCACGATATTTCTTAATGACGAAGACGTTCTATATAACAACTCCCATCTACTATGCGAACAGCCTTCCGCATCTGGGCCACCTTTACACGACGATCGTTGCCGATGTCATTCACCGGTATAAGCAGCAGCGTGGCTTTGACGTGTATTTCCTGACGGGCACCGACGAGCATGGTATAAACATACAGCGGGCGGCGGAGCAGAATGGCCGCACTCCAAAAGAGCAGGTGGACCTGATCTCAGGCGAATTGAAGCGGATGTTTGCCGACTTCGGACTCGACCCGGCGCATGGCGGCTACGACATTTTCATGCGGACGAGCGAGCCGTTTCATTACGAAGGCTCTCAGCATCTGTGGCGAGAGATCGCAAAAAGCAAAACGCCGAAAGGGAATGACGCGATATACAAGGGCCATTACGAAGGCTGGTTCTGCGCGCCGTGTGCGGCTTTCAAACTCGAAGACGAATATTACACGCCCGATGGCTCTGACGTTCCATTCTGTCTGATCCATGAACGCGCGCTCGATAAGGTCAGCGAAGAAAGCTATTTCTTTCGTCTTTCGGATTACGATAGCTTTCTTATCGACCTGATCGAAGGCGACCCGGGTTTGGTTCGCCCCGAGGCACGCCGCAACGAGGTGCTTTCGTTCGTCCGTGGCGGCCTGCAGGACCTCTCGATCAGCCGCGAGAAAAAGTCGGTTTCGTGGGGCGTGCCTGTGCCGGATGATGAGAATCATGTGATGTACGTCTGGCTCGATGCCCTTTCGAACTACATCACGGCGCTCGGGTACGGGAATGATCGGGATGGATTTGAAAAGTTTTGGCCTGCCGTTCATATCGTCGGAAAGGACATCCTGCGTTTCCACACGGTCTATTGGTTCTCGTTCCTGCAAGCGGCCGGCCTGCCGCTTCCTGCCGGTGTTTTTGCTCACGGGATGTGGCTCGATGCCGACGGCCGTAAGATGGGCAAAACCCTGGGTAATGTGATCGAAGTTGATGTATTGCATGAACATTTCCAGGTTGATGCATTGCGTTATTTCGTGCTGCGGGACATGGTATTCGGCCAGGACGGGAAGTTCGGTTACGAGAATCTGATCGATCGCGTGACCGCCGATCTTTCGAAGGGTTTAGGAAACCTTACGGCTCGAACGCTCTCGATGATCTCAAAATATCGCCATGGCCTGATTCCGGAAGGCAAGATCGCCGAGGAAAACTACATCCACGCCCGCCGAGCTGGCCTCGACCCCGACGGCGGCGAGATCGTCTCGGTGGTCGAACGCGCCCGCGACGAATTCATCCGCCGGTTCGATAATTTCGAGTTCAGCCAGGCGTTGGAAGTGCTCTGGGCGGTCATCGCCCGCATCGACAAGATGATCTCCGACGCCAAGCCGTGGGTTTTGATCAAGGACGAACAGCAGGCCGAAACCCTGAACGCCGTCCTTTACCGTGCCGCCGAGACTCTCCGCTGGCTCGCTGTGATGCTCCACCCCGTAATGCCCGATGCGACCACGAAGATATATCGTCAACTCGGTTTGCAAGACGAACTGATCTCCGTCGATCCTGCGGTATTAGCTTGGGGTGGATTGGTACCCGGAACCGCGATCGGCAAATCAGAATCGGTATTCCCTCAAATAGATAAAACCAGTGTTATGAACGAAATAAAAGACAGTGGCCAGGAGTCAGTGGTCAATGGCCAGGGCACTCAGGATGCCTTGTCAAAGAACGAAACTAGGTCTGCCGCCGAAACTGACCACGGACCACCCGCCACCGACCACTATATTTCCATCGACGATTTCCTGAAAGTCGAACTCCGCGTCGGGGAGATAAAGGTCGCCGAACGCGTACCGAAGGCCGACAAACTCCTTCGCTTCGAGGTCGACCTCGGCGAAGAAAAGCCGCGGCAGATCCTCGCCGGCCTCGCCGAATACTACGAACCCGAAAAACTCATCGGCCGCAAAGTCGTCGTCGTCGCCAACCTGAAACCACGCAAGATGCGCGGCCTCGAATCCCAGGGTATGATCTGCGCCGCGTCGCTGACCGAAGAGGACACGCCCGCGATCGCAACGTTTTTAGAAGATGTGAAGATTGGAGCGAGACTCAAATGACAATTCCTATTCGCGTCACGTTGGTATCTATCGTTTTGTTTATTCACTTTCTGGGCGGTTCTTCTCTCGGCCAATCCTCTACTAGCGCAAATCTGGTTAAGGGTCGTTTCGTAAACGAATTGCTGAAGTTCGAATTGACTCCTCCCGATGGCTGGCTTGAAGTTGAGACAGAGGAACAGAAAGCTGCCAAGAGGATCGGGCTTGACGCTTTAAAGACCGGAGACGTCAAAACGGATGCGATCATAGAGAAGGGAGCGAATACGGATGAGATAATTCTTTTCCTGACCGAGAAGCCCATGGGGTCGGTCGAAAACGCCGCCCTTGGCATTACAATAACCAAACTGCCATCGAAGGGATACCTTCCAAAGATGCTCGCCGAATCATACAAATCGGCATTCTTAATGAATCCGAAAAACCAACTCGTTAGAGATATTTCTTTGGTCAGTATCGGTGATCGCATATGGGCAAATGTTGAACTCGGTCTTGACTTCTATGGGCAGCGGATTCATTCGGATTATTTCGTTACAGTGATCGACGTTTACGCATTGGTTGCGACGATGTCTTACAATAACGCCGAGCAGCATCAAAAAATGAAGAACTCTCTAGAGGGGATCAGATTCACTAATAAATGAATTTGATCGATTCTCACTGCCATATCGACGGCGAGGCGTTTGATGCAATTTGAATGGGATCCCGCAAAAGCTGATTTGAATTTTGTGAAGCACGGAGTCAGTTTCGAAGAGGCCAAAACAGTTTGGGATGATAATTTCAACATCGAGTTTTTGACGGCGAGCATTCAGTTCAAGAGAATCGTTTTCTGATGATCGGAGAATCGAATGTTCACCGATTGCTGATAATTTCTTTCACCGAACGTGAAAACCGGATTAGAATAATAAGCGCGAGAGAATTGACACCGGCCGAACGAAGACAATATGAGCACGGACATTTTGAATGATGATTTGAAACCAGAATACGACTTGAGTACTTTCAAGGTGCGGCGAGTGGGTGAGGGTAGAAAGCTGATGAACCATATCAGACTGGATGTTGATGTCGCTCGCGTGTTTCCGGACTCGGAATCGGTCAACGAAGCCCTTCGTTTTCTTATCCGGATCGCCGACCAAAATCGCACCGAACTTCCTACCAAGTGATTCTTGTCGACTCCCATTGCCATATCGACGGCGAAGCGTTTGATGACGATCGCGACGAGGTCGTGCAGCGTGCGACTAATGCCGGCGTGGCGGCGATGTTGAATGTCGGCACCGGCGATCCGCATTCGGATGATTTTCGGAGAGCGGTCTCGGTGGCTGAGAAGTACGAGAATGTTTTCGCGAGCGTCGGCGTACATCCGCATGATGCGAAGCTTTACGATGACAAGGCCGAAGAGCATCTCATCGAATTAGCTAGATCCGAAAAAGTTATTGCATGGGGCGAGATCGGGCTAGATTATTACTATGACCACAGCCCGCGAGATGTGCAGCGAAAAGTCTTTCGCCGACAGATCCGAGTCGCGAAAACCTTAGACCTGCCGGTCATCATTCACAGCCGAGACGCAGACGACGAGACAGTCGAAATACTGACAGAAGAGTTCTCACGGAACACGGACATTCCTGTCCGCAACCTCGAAGAAGCGGACAGGAATGTCCGCGTTCCGTTGCGCGGGATAATGCACTGCTTTGGCGGTACGCCGGCGATGGCCGAGGCGTTGATACCGCTTGGTTTTTTGATCTCGTTCGCGGGGAACGTGACCTTCAAGATAGCGGAAAATCTTCGAGACGCGGCCCGGGTTGTGCCGCTAGATAGATTGCTGGTCGAGACGGATTGCCCCTTCCTTACGCCGGTCCCGTTTCGAGGGAAGAGAAACGAACCCTCGTACGTCGAGCACACGGCACGCTTTCTGGCTGATCTTTACGGCGTTTCTTACGAGACCCTTGCCAAACAAACTACACAAAACTTTCTCGACTTCTTCGGGCTGAAACTGCCGACGAACTAGCACGAATCGCACTAATACGATCTCGATTCGTGTAATTCGCGTTAATTCGTGGCAAAATCTGCGTTATGGCAAAGGAAAATTCATTCGATATCGTATCCAAGACTGATTACGCCGAGGTCACGAACGCACTAAATCAGACGTCAAAAGAGATCTCGCAGCGGTTCGATTTCAAGGGCAGCAAAGCGACGGTCGAACTCCAGCAAAAGGACCTGATGCTCGCCGCCGAAGACGAGACAAAGCTCCGAAATATGAACGACATCCTGCAGAGCAAGCTCGTGAAACGAGGCATTTCCCTAAAAGCCCTCGATTATCAGAAGGTCGAGCCTGCAGCCGGCGGCACGGTCCGCCAGCTTGTTAAGATCCAGCAGGGGATCCCGACCGAAAAGGCGAAAGAGGTCGTAAAATTCATCAAGGATGGCAAGTACAAGGTCCAGGCATCGATCCAGGGCGAGACCGTACGAGTTTCGGGAAAGGACCGCGACACCCTTCAGGAAGTTATCTCCGCACTAAAAGGTAAGGACTTCGGCATCGATATGCAGTTCGATAACTATAGGAGTAATTGAAAGGAAACCGCGAAATACACTAAACACGCGAAAGTGCATCTCATATGGCCGATTTGGTATTGAAGGAGGAAGCGTACGCAATTATCGGGGCTTGTTTTGAAGTTTATAAAGACAAAGGTTGTGGGTTTGTGGAACCGGTCTACCAGGAGTGTCTGGCAATCGAATTTGAACATAGAGGAATACCATTTTCTGCAGAATCTCAGCTGGAATTGTATTATCGTGGCCGGAAGCTATCTCATTTTTACAAGCCAGATTTCATTTGCTTTGGGAAAATCGTTGTAGAGGTCAAAGCCGTCTCAAAGTTGGTGGCCGAGCATCGGGCCCAAACAATGAACTATCTAAAAGGAACAGGACATCCCCTTGGCTTGTTGGTAAATTTTGGACACTTTCCTGGAATCGAGCACGAACGCATCGCGTCTACAACTAGCGTAAGATTGAAGGCCTAAGCGATCGTGGTTCGGACATGAAGGAAACAATTTAGCGTGTTTCGCGTGTTTGGCGGTTTTAATGATAATGCAGACATTTGCCTCAGCAAAAAAAGAGTTACTGCCGAACCAGGCGGCCCGGAAGATCTTCGGGCTGATCAAGGATGAAATGTCTCTGGTCGAGGCGGAGTTCGAACGTCAGGCACGTTCGAATATTCAGGTCATCGACTATTTGGGAGATTATTTGCGTTCGTCGGGAGGCAAACGCGTGCGCCCGGCGCTCGTGATACTGGCGAATTACGCCATCGGGGGCAAGGGCGATTCCGACAATGTCATTCGTCTTGCGACCGTGATGGAGATGCTGCATACGGCCACGCTCGTACACGACGACATCATCGACAATGCCGACATGCGGCGCAGCCGGACGACGGTCAATGCAAAGTTCGGTAATCACGCCGCCGTCCTTATGGGCGACTGGCTCTATATGTCCGCGTTCGAGGCGTCGCTAAGAGAGCGGTCACTTGAGATCCTCGATATCCTCACCCGTCTGACCCGCAAGATGACCGAGGGAGAGTTGATACAGCTGACCACCGTCGGCGACATAAAGATCACCGAGCAGCGATACTTCGACATTCTCGAGCGTAAGACCGCATTTCTCTTTTCCGGCTGCTGCGAGATCGGAGCAATACTCGGCCCCGCCACGCGGGAAGCTCAAAATGCGATGCGTGAATATGGAATGAATCTCGGTATCGCGTTTCAGTTGGCCGACGATCTGCTCGATTTTACCTCCGATGAAAAGAGCCTCGGAAAGGCCGCATCCGCCGACCTTCTCGAGGGAAAACTCACGCTTCCGCTGATCAAACTGATCGCGGCCGAACCTGCCATCAGGTCGGAACTCGAAGAAATAATGCTTAAGGGTGAGTATTCCGGAGATTTTCGGGAGCGCCTAATGCAAAAGCTTAATCCCCGAGGTATCCTCAGTGAAGTGCGTGCAATCGCAAACAGTTACGCCGCCGCCGCGAGAAAATCTCTTGAAATTTTAAGCAGAAGCGCGTATCGTGAAGCCTTGGACGAGATTCCAAATTTCGTCATCGACCGGAATAGTTGAGCGATCTCTTCGAAACCACATAAAATGCTCAACGACCTAATCTCTTTATTCTCAGTATGTTAGACGCAGAACTTATAGCAACACTTGAGAAAAGTCTTCAGGAGACGCGCAATGCCCAACTGCGTTTAATGGGGCGGCTTCGCGAGGTCGAGCACGAATCCGGGCGTCTTCGCGAAGAGATCCAGGCCCTCGAGAACAGCGCCTCGCAGACCGAATCGGCCATCGACGGACTCCTTGTCGCGATGCGGTCGGGAACCAAGTCGTTTGGCGCGATCAAATCGATGAGCATCGAAGACGTCGTAGATCCAAGCCCGGTAAAAGGTGGATTGGCTGAGAGACGGGCCGCCTCGCCGCCGCCCGTGTATGTTCCCAACAAAACGGGAACGGTCGCCTATTTCAGCCAGCGACGGGGCGTTCCGACCCGCGGAAATAATATCGAGGCCGTCAGCAATCGATTCGCTGATCGCACGATCACACAGGCCTGCACACTTTTGCTCCGCGAGGCCGGCGAACCGCTTCACGTAAACGAACTCTACAATCTGCTGGTAGCCGGTGGCATGGAGTTCAAGGGAAACAATCCGACGATCTCCGTGGCCGTTTCGCTGAACCGAAATCGCCGATTCCGAAAGGTCGGCCCCGGCACCTTCGATCTGGTCATGCGAGATGCTTCCCGTGCAGCGTCGTGACCCTTCGTTGGGCTCTCGGCCAGAAATTTTTGTGTAATTGAACGCGATCGGATGATATCATCGGTCGCGTTGTGTTTTTCCGGGCTCGCACCTTTTTGAATCCATGAAACGTGATCTATTTATCTCCGCCGCTTTGTTGTCTTTGCTTTTGGCTTTGTCGCTGGCCGCGGCAGGTCAAAAGGTGCGTTTGCGGAGCAAGATAACTCCCGAATGCGGCAGTTCATCCAATCTGAAATTTGCCGATATCTGGGCCGACGGGAATATCGCGGTGATGGGAAGCTATTCCTGCCGCGGCGCATTCATTTTCGACGTTTCGGACCCCGATCGGCCGACGCTTGCGAACTGGTACGATCCGACGCCGACACAGGCATTTCTCGAGGCTATCGTGATCGGCAACCGTGCCTACTTCGGAAGCGGCGGACCTTCGCCCAGCGGAACGGCATCTGCCGGCGACGGTGTACATATAGTAGATGTTTCGGATCCGACCCAGCCCCAGCTACTGGGCAAAGTGAACTCAACGTCGGGCGGCGGGTTTAACGGCATCCACGAAATGGTCATCTTTGATCAGGGCGGGCAGAGATTCCTCGTGGAGAATTTCAACAGCTTTGCAACGAAGATCCTTAAGGTCATTAATGTGACCGATCCTGCGAATCCCGTATTCGTTCGCGACATTTCGCCGACCGAGATCAGCTGGGTACACGCGATGCACATACGCGGAAATAAAATGTACACTTCGGGCTGGGGAACCTCGACCGCCCGCGGCCGCACCGAGATATACGATATTTCGAACATAGCGACACAGGCTCCCGCGTTACTGGGTTATATCGAGGATCCAAGTTCATCGCTGTCAAATGGCAACAACATGCACAGCAGCTGGACAAGCGAGGACGGAAATTACTTGTACAGTGCTCGCGAGGTCACCAACAGCAACGGCCCTTCGCCCGGCGATGTACGGGTCTATGATGTCAGCGATCCCTCGACGCCGCTCCTGGTCGATCGGGTCACGATGGCGGATCTCGGGCTGAATGCCGTCACACCTCACAACCCGGTCGTGATGGGAAGCAAGCTCTATGTTTCGTGGTATCAGGCGGGAATTCAGGTTTTTGACATTACAAAGCCTGCCGACCTTGTGCGGATCGGGCAATACGACACATTCTCGCCCGCATTTCTTGGACGGAACGAGAAAGCCTCCCTTTCCGACGAGCCATGGGACCTTATCTGCGGACGCGACAATCTGCAGAACGCGCTTCCGACCACATACAACGGTACGTGGGCGGTCTTCCCGTTTCTCGGTGAGGACAAGGTGCTGATCGGCGAAATGAACGAGGGCCTGCTCATCGTCGACGTCACCGGGACTTCGCAGCTTCCAAAGAACACGATCGCCGATTTCGATGGTGACGGAAAGACGGACGTGTCGGCGTACCGACCCGACTCCGGCACCTGGTACGTTCAGCGCAGCTCAGATATGCAGACCGAGGCTCGGCCGTGGGGCGTGCCGACCGATCAGATCGTCGCGGGCGACTATGACGGTGATGGAAAGGCGGACCATGCGGTCTTTCGCGGATCGAACGGCTACTGGTACATCTTTAACAGTACGGGATCGATCTCTTACATTTATTGGGGCGAGCCCGGTGATATTCCCGTACCGGCCGACTACGATGCCGACGGCCGAACGGACGTCGCCGTGTATCGGCCATCGACCGGTATCTGGTACATCTGGCAGAGTACGCTTGGATTCAAGTTCATTTATTGGGGAGCCTCGATCGACAAGCCCGTCGCGGGTGACTTCGACGGCGACGGTAAGGCCGACACTGCCGTGTTCAGGCCGACCGAGGGCGTCTGGTACGTTTACCCGAGTTCGTCGAGCATTCCGCTGTTCATCTCGTTCGGAGCACCGGGAGACATACCGGTTTCCGCCGATTTTACCGGCGACGGGCAGACCGATTTTTGCGTCTATCGTCCCTCGAACGGTTACTGGTACGTTTTCGATATGACGGGTCCGCAGTACATCTATCAGGCGTGGGGCGTGGCTGAGGACATTCCCGTACCCGGCGACTACGATCGAGACGGAAAAGCCGATTTCACAGTTTATCGTCCGAGCGACAAGGTCTGGTATCGGATCAACAGCTCTAACGGCACCTTCGATTTCCGATATTTTGGCGAGCCCGGCGACGTGCCGGTACCGACGTCGAATTATCCCCGTTAGCAAGCTGCGGCCAAAGTTCAGCGCAGGCATCGGCCCGAAGTCATTCGAGTAACTTGACTTCGGGCTTTTTGCTCCTATTATTGCACTATGAAATTGAGGCTTACGATCACGAGCGGAACACTCGAAGGGCAGACGTTCGATCTCGAAACGGGATTTTTGTCTGTCGGACGAAGCGAGACCTGCAGCGTACGATTCGATCCGAAAGCGGAGCGGATCGCGTCGAAACAGCACGCCTTCATCGAGGCTAGATCGGACGGCTTCTATATTCGCGATAATGCGAGCACCAACGGCACACTGGTGAACGGAAGCCGGGTCGAGACGGTCAAACTCAACCCCGGCGATATCATTCAATTCGGGCGAAACGGTACGACCGCAAGAGTATCGATCGACACTCCGGTGACGGCACCGGCGATCCCGGCCGAGGAATTCAGGCAGATCCAGATCGATCAATTCGCACAGGCCGCAGAGCAGGCGCAGATGTCCGTGCCTACAAAAAGCATCCAGCAATCGCTTTCCAGCCTCGGCCTTGGAAATCTTGAACAGCCGCTAAATCCGCCGCCGAGCCGGACCGGGCTGTTCGTCGGTGTCGGTATCGGGACGCTTCTTTTCGTGCTTCTTGGGCTTCTGGTGGCCGCTCTGTTCGTGATGCTGCTCCAGCCGATACCCGCCGTTTTGGCGACGGTGATCGCGTTCACACCGGCGGTTCTTTACATCCTTCCGCTGATGGGGCTCGACCGGTATGACCCGGAGCCGTTCTGGCTTCTGGCGTTCTCCTTTGGCTGGGGAGCCATCGTCGCGGTACTCGTTTCGTTCGTCGGCAATATGCTTTTCGGTTTTGTCGCATACGTCGGAACAGGCGACCCGACCATTGCGGACATACTCACGGCCGTGATCGCGGCTCCGCTGTTCGAGGAAACCTCGAAGGGCGTTGGTCTGCTCATCCTTCTCATCTTCTTTCGCCGATATTTTGACGACATTCTCGATGGCATCGTTTACGGCGGCGTGATCGCTCTCGGCTTTGCCACGGTCGAGAACGTTCTTTATTACGGCGGCGGATTGAACAAGGCATATGCCGAGTTCGGTATCTCGTCCGAGGCCTTTATGAGCTTCCTCCTGCTTTTCACGCTTCGCGGGATACTGTCGCCGTTCGCACATGTCACATTCACCGCGATGACCGGTATCGGTTGCGGCATCTCGCGGGAATCTCACAACTGGTTCGTCCGGATCCTGATGCCGATCGTCGGATATGCGATCGCCATGGTCCTCCACGGGCTCTGGAACGGTCTCGGCATAATCGTGACCGTTCTCATCGTGAGTATGGGATTCGAGCCGACATGCGGGTCGATCGGCCTCGGGGGAGAGCAGGTCGGGCTATGCGGTTTCTTCACCTTCTATCTTTTGCTCGAGGTGCCGCTGTTCCTAATATTCGCTGCCTTCGCGTTCTTCATAATGAGGAGGCAGAAGAGGATACTGAACGATATGCTCGCGCTCGATGTCGCGCGTGGACTCATCTCGCAGGAGCGGCTGACCACCGCGACGTCGGCATTCAAGAGCTCAGCGTGGCTGATGGGCGGCATCTTCAGCGGAAAGTTTTTGGCGCGAAGCCGATACCTGCGCGCCGTCGGCAAGCTCGGCCTCAGTTACTGGCACATCCAACGCGCCACCGCGGCGCAGGGCCACACCGGCAGCTTTCAGCAGAATCCGATCTTACGGGATGAAGTTTTAAGATGGCGTGACAAGGTATAAAATGAAAGCCACCGAGTTTTTTCGGTGGCTTTTTCGGATCTGGTAGGCCGTGCAGGGATCGAACCTGCGACCCACGGATTAAGAGTCCGTTGCTCTACCAACTGAGCTAACGACCCAGAAGCGAATCTGGATTATATCAATTAAGATTTTCAAAGTGCAAACAGCAAAAATCCGTTCCCGGCAGCGTTCTATATCAGGCCAACTCTCTCCACTTAGCGATAAATGAAGGAATGTCCAAAATGTGATCTCTGTTATGGCGACGATGTGGCGGTGTGCCAGTTTGACGAGACGCAGACCCGGCTTTCGCTGCCCGGCGGACAGTTGATCGCGGAGCGGTACTGGCTCGAAAAGCGTCTCGGCCGCGGGGCGATGGGACAGGTCTATCTCGCCCGCGACAAGAAATTCGATACTCGCCGCGTTGCCGTTAAGACCGTCCGGCAAGACGTGCTCAACAGCGATGACCTGCAGGAAGGCGAAGCGATCGCGCGGTTTGAACGCGAGGCGCAGGCTGCGGCCTCGATCCAGCATCCGAATACGGTCAGCGTCACCGATTTTGGCGAGACCAATGACGGGATCTTCTACCTGGTGATGGAGTATGTCGAGGGTGAAACTCTCCACAGGCTTCTTCGCCGCGAGGGCACGCTGCCGGTCAAGCGTGCGGTGCGGCTCCTGCGGCAGATCTGCGACGGCATCGAGGCGGCCCACGATCTCGGGATCCTGCACCGTGATCTCAAACCGGCGAATATCTTTCTACTTCAGAAAGGCAAGGGCGATGGCTTTATAAAGGTCGGCGACTTCGGCCTTGCCAAGATAGTCAATCAGACCGTGACGGATTTCAGCTCGAATGCGACTCCGTCGTCACGCGGCATTATCGGCACGCCGGAATTCATGGCCCCCGAGCAGATGCAGCCCGAGATCGGTGTCGATACCCGCGCGGATATCTATGCCCTCGGGACGATCGCCTACCTGATGCTCGGCGGACGCACGCCCTTTACCGGCGACATGATGCAGCTCGTGATGCAAAAGATAATGCACAAGCCGCCGCCGCTCTCGACCATTCGCACCGATATTCCGTCGGACGTCGAGCGGGTGATCATGCGATCGCTCGAGATCGAGGCCAAGGACCGCCCGCAGACGATCGGCGATTTTATCTCGCAGCTTGAAGAGGCATCTTCGGACGTCAGCGAGACCAGCAAACTGGGCCGATCGAGGCTCGTCGTTCTCGGCCCGCCCGGGTCCGAGGTTTACGTCAACGATGAGCGTAAGGGAAGCATCGGAAGTTCCGGCCGCGTCGTTATCTCTGACACGCCGGCTGGCCAGCATATCTTACGCGTTTCGAATGCGGGCGAAAAGGACGACGAACGCCTGATCGAGATACGCGAAGGCTCCGCCGAACAAGTGATACAGGCACAGCTTCGCTCGATCAAGGAGAGCGGGAGCCAGCCGTCTCCGTCGCAGGGAACCGGAAGCAGCGGGACCGGTTCGAGCTTGATCCCGGGCATCGTCGCCTGCAGCAATTGCAAGTCGCGGTTTGCCGAGGGTGTGAAGTTTTGCGGGCGATGCGGGAACCGGACGTTCGTGACGGTAAGCCATGGCGAGGAGCCCGGCTCGTTCCCATGTCCGCGATGCTCCTCAACTCTTCCGCAGAATTCTCGTTTTTGCGGCCGCTGCGGGTTGAATATCTCACCGGCCATGCTCCAGCAGATCCAATCGCGATCGGCCTCGCGTCCTCAAGGGTTCATGTCAGGCTCGTCGCCGCAGACCCCACAGCAGGCCGAGCGGATATGCAAGAGATGCGGCGGCGTTTTTCCCGCTACCATCCGTTTCTGCGGCCGCTGCGGCCAGAGTCTTTCGTGAAACTTTCAAAAGACGGCCTCGTTAATACCCATTGAAAGGCAAAATGCGTATAATGCTATGAATTAGCGTCGCATTTTGACGATATTTTCTGAGGTTTACGATGAAGATCTGCCCGACCTGTCGCAAGACATACGCCGACGAAAATCTTAATTTTTGCCTAGAAGACGGCGCGATACTTACTTTTGCGTCCAGCGATCCGCCCGAAACGGTGATGATGTCGCAGCCGCGCCCGACCGACCCGAGCACACCATTCGCCTCGCCTCAGAACCAGGGTATCCAGTCAAGTTTCGGCAACCAGCCTGCTTACTCGATGCCGCCGGCGAAGAAGTCTTCGAAGGCATGGCTCTGGATCGTAGGGATAGTCGGTATTCTGTTGCTGCTCTGCGGCGGCGGTTTCGTCGGCCTGGTCTTGATCGGTATGCAGGCAAATCAGAACACCGAAAGCAACACGGTCTCTTCGACGAACAAGATAACTTCGACCGCATCGCCGTCTCCCTCGCCATTTACGTCATCGACCGACGCCGATGTCGAGAATGTCGATCTCTCGTTTTGGGTCAAGGATTTTTCCGTCTGGGGAACGACCGAGATGTCGGGCGACGAGTTTCAGATGGCAGCAAAGCAGAAGGGTTATTATTACGTTCTCGTCGCTCCCGAGGACTATACGACCGACGGCAAGAATACCCGCGTCACGCTCCGGAATGTCAATAACGCCGATTCAAGCCTGGGTTACGGCCTCATTTTTCACAGTGCCCCGACACCTCTGACAAAGGATTATGCATTCCTGATCGACACAAAGCGAAAACGGTATCGCGTCGTGCGTCACGAACCGAGCAAAGAGGTCTCGATGGTCTCGTGGACCAATTCGTCGGCGATAAAGGAAGGAGCGCAGGAGAACGTAATAGAGGCTCACGATAAAGGCGAGTCCGTTGACCTGTATATCAACGGCCAAATGGTAACATCGATCAAAGATCAATTCGGGCACCCCAAGGGCGTGCCGGGGCTTTATTCGGGCGACGGGGCCAAGATAGGATTCAAGAAACTGGAGATCTGGAAATAGCGGCGCCCTTCTCATGACGAAGCGATGCCCAAAATGCGGCCAATCGTACGCCGATCAGGGCCTCAACTTCTGCTTGAGCGACGGCGAACTGCTAATGTTCGTCGATGACCCGAGCAGCGCTGCGGACCCGTTCTCAGCCTCTAATACCAGATTTGCCGATGATGATCCGCCGCCCACGATGGTCATGAACGACCCGAGGGCGACCAATCCGACCGGTTGGTCCGGAGGGCCTCTGCAGGCCGGAGGCCAGGGTACGAGTCCTGTATATCAGGCGCCTCAGGCCGCGATCTTTACGCGCACGGCGAGCGACCAGACACTACCGCTCGTATCGATGCTCCTCGGCGTCTTTGCTTTGATCCTTGTTTGTTGTTACGGCGGTATATGGCTTGGGCTGCCGGCGGCGATAGTGGGTTTTATCGGCCTTAAGAATACTGAGCGCGATCCGATGCGGTTTGGCGGCCGCGGGCTCGCGATCGCTGGATTGGTGCTCGGGCTCGTGACATTCATTGCCTCGACCATCTTTCTGATCCTCGGCCTATTAGCTTGAATTAAAGAGTATCATCTATAATCTTAACCGATGCGTGTAACCCTTAACGTCGTGGCCGGGCCTCAGACTGGACGGTCATTCACTTTTGACCAGCACGACACATTCATGATCGGCCGAAGCGAGGATTCGCATTTTTGCCTCCCGCACGACCGGTTTTTTTCGCGCCATCACTGTATCGTCGAGATAGCACCGCCGCAGGCATTCCTGCGGGATCTGGGTTCCACGAACGGGACATTCGTCAACGGGCTACGCGTCGAATCGACATATCTCAAGCATGGCGACCGGATCCAGGGCGGCGAGACCGTTCTCGAGGTCCAGGTCAGCGGCGACGTTCACGACAGTGCCGCTCCCAACGTCCAGCGGATATCCGAAAAGACAGAACCATCGCTGATCACCGTCGCCTGCATCAATTGCGGCCTTCCGGCGCAGGCAGAGGCGTCGCGGCCCGACGCGAAGCTATCGTTCCTTTGCGAGGCCTGCCGCGACCAGCTAAAGAAGAACCCGCAGCCGATCCCGAATTATCAGATGATAAAGGTGCTCGGGCAGGGCGGCATGGGAAGTGTAATGCTTGCAAGGGGAGTTTCGGACGGGCGGCTTGTCGCGATAAAGACCCTGCTGCCCGAAGTTGCGGTCAGCGAGCAATCGTTGAAACGTTTCATGCGCGAGATCGAGGTCTCATCGTCTCTCCGCCACCCGAATATCGTCAGCTATATCGAGCACGGAACCCACAACGGCATCGTCTATCTCGTCACCGAGTACGTTGCCGGGATGGACGCATCGAGGCTCGCGAAACAGAGAGGCGGCAAGCTTCCTTACCCGCAGGTTATCAAGGTGATCGAGCAGACACTTGCGGCCCTGGATTTTGCCCACAGCCTCGGTTTCGTTCACCGCGACATCAAGGAGCAGAACATCCTGGTCGATGGGAATTTCCCCAACTTCATTTCAAAGCTGACCGATTTTGGGCTCTCCAAGAGCTATAAGCAAACCGGAATGAGCGGCGTGACCATGGTCGGGGACGTTGCCGGAACGATCGCCTATATGCCGCCCGAACAGGTCCGGGACTTTAAAGAAGTTCGGCCCCCGGCGGATATCTACGGGATAGGCATGACCGCCTACAGCTTGCTGACCGGTGCACACGCGCTCGATATTTCCCCAAATGCCGGTATCTCGGAAACGGTCAAGGCGATCTTTGAGAAACCCATCATTCCGATCGCCAGAAGGGTCCCCGACGTCCCGCTCAAGGTTTCCGCCGTCATTGAGACCGCCCTCGCAAAACAGGTCGAGCTACGCTGGCGTTCGGCCGGGGAGATGCGCGAAGCCCTTCTGCGGGCGGCTTCCGAATTCTAAACAGCGGAGACCGTGGCAGCGGCCGGTTCGATCTTTGTCGAAGCGATGACGAGTCCGAGCAGCACCCAAAGGTGCCGTGCATCCTCGAACGACCCTACCAAACCCTGAAGTATTAAGCCGGAAACGAAGGCAATTGACAGCGCCTTTCTGATCGATGAGGCTTCACTGCCGTTCGGCTCGGAGCTAAAGCCGGAGCGGACCGCCGATCCGATAAGCGCGGTGAAGCAAGCGATGCCGAGAAGGCCTGCCTGGGCCGCAACGCTGAGGAAGACGTTGTGAGCATCTGTGAGCAGCTGCATCTGGCCGGAAGGTGGCTGAAAGCGAACGCTCGCAACGCCGAGCCCGACGCCCTTGCCAAAGATCGGATACTGAAAAAAGGTCGAGAGAGCATCTCTCCACACCAGAAGTCGTTGTGTCGGGTCGATACGAATTCCGGCCACCTCCCAATTGAAGGGCGATGTCGGTATCGGCCAGAGCGAAACGGACGCCGCGGCAAGCGATGCGACGAACACGGCCCCTCCGGCAGCCATCAACACTCTACTCGTCAAAGGTGTCCTCTCTGTTGCCGGGGCCAAAGCCACCCATGCGGCCGAAGCAAATACAAGCCCGCCAAGGCCCGGAGTCAAGGTAAATAAGGCCGCGAATGAATGCAGCCCCAACAGCCACAAACCGGTCCTGACACGTATCCATCCGGCTTGAATAGCAGCGAAAAGGATCGATATTCCGACGGTGAGGTAGTTGCAAAGCATCGCCGGATAGAGAAAGGTCGACTGGATCCTCGGGTAATTTCCAACCGGAAGTGACCCGTAATGATGGAGGAACACATCATTCCATGGGCTCGAACGGTCGACGTAAAACATCACGACCGTGATCACACCCAATGCACACACGATGGTGCTTGCGGCTATCCAGATCAAAACGACTTTTCTTAATAAGTCGAAACTGTTTACGACGAATATGGTAAGGACAGATAGCCCTAAAAGGTATAGAACCCCGGTGAGTTTGAGCAAGCTGTAGTAGGTCGAGATCGAGAGAACCGCCGAGATCGCCATCGACAGCCCGAAGGCGATCATGTATTTGTAAATCGGATGATAAGGCAGTTTCTTCTTACCAAATGCAAGGGAAACCACGCACATAAGGCAGAGGATCAGAAAAAGTGCATCGGTGAACGTCGTCTGAAGGCCTAAAATACTGATGCCGGGCTGCATCGCGCCAAGCGAGACGATGAGCAGCAAGAATATGCGTTCCAGCCAAAGGTTCACAGGGTCTTTGTTACCTTCTCGAGTGAGCGCGGGGCATCCGGGTCGAGGCCTTTTGCTTCGGCAAGGTAGGCGGCGAAAAGCTGCGCCGGCACAATGAAGGGAATCGGTGAAAGGAATTCATCGAGCTCAGCCGGCATCCTTATGCTGCGGGAAGAAAGGGCGGCGATGTCGTCGTCGTTCGTGATCGAAAGGGAATCGGCATTAAGGGCTTTCAAACGGTGCAGCAGGTCGATGTTGCTCTTTGCCGTAACCCCCTTTGGCGAAAAGAGCAGAACCGGAAACCTGCGTTCGATGATCGCGAGCGGGCCGTGAAAGAAGTCGGCCGACGAAAATCGTTCGGCCACCACATAACAGGTCTCCATCAATTTCAATGCGAGTTCATAAGAATTTCCGTAGTTCATGCCGCGGCCGACGACCACGCAATTTTCCATGAATATGTACCGCTGAACTAGTTCTTCAACCAATACTTTAAGTTCAAGTGCTTTCGAGGTAAAATCAGGTATCCTCGTATAGTCAATACGTTTATCACCCACCACAGATGCCAGCATATAGAAATGAAGCATTTGGCCGGTATAGGTTTTCGTCGCGGCGACTGACTTTTCTCGCCCCGCGTGAATAAGCAGCGTTTCGTCCGCAAGCTGAGCCATGGTGGAGCCGCCCTCGTTCGTTATTCCGAGTGTATATGCACCGGCCGCTTTCGCGCTTTCGAGGACGTGATTGATGTCGTCACCTTCGCCCGATTGTGAGACCCCGATCACGACCGCCCGTTTCAGCCGCATCTTCGCATTGTAGAGGGTATATACCGACGGCGCTGCCAGGGACACGGGAATTCCGGTCGACACTTCCAGCAGGTACCGGCCGAAAAGCGAAGCGTTGTCCGAGCTGCCGCGGGCGACCAGCACGATCAGGTCGATATCTTTCTGGCGAAGATGGTCGCCGATCTTTACGAGTTTCTCTCGTTCTTCCGTGATCGTCCGCTCCAGCACTTCCGGTTGTTCGGCGATCTCCTCAAGCATTAATGACATATATCAGTTCGGTTCGATCTGGATCTCTTCGATCTCCGTCGCTTTCCTATCTCCCTCTTTCTTTGCTTCCGCCTTCATTTCGTCGATGACGGCATTTATCGCACCGCCGACCATGATCACGATCGCCGTCAGATACAGCCATAGCATAAGAATGATCACGGCGCCGAGCGAGCCGTAAGCCCGGTTATAAGTATTAAAATACTCCAGATACAGCCTGAATCCGCGTGTCAGCAGCAGCCACAGGGCGATAGCCACGATCGACCCCGGCGTGATCCAGTCCCATCGAAACCTTTGAAAATTCGGCAGCCAGTTATATATGACCTCGCAGGCGAAAAGCATTGTCAAAAGGAGCGCTGTCCATTGGATAGCGGTCAGCATCCAAGGTGACGGATCGGACCCGCTCAAGTACGCGAGTGCACTAGCGGTCAACTGCCATCCGTAGAATACGATCCCGAGCACCGCCGCGACCAGCAGGATCAGCAAGAGCGTCACGGCCAGCGACTGCAGCTTGGTTCGCCACCACCAGCGGGTTTCCTTTAGTTCGTAAACGGCGTTCAGTGCGTTCCGAATGCTTCCGATCCCGGCCGATGCCGACCACAGCGTTATTAGAAGGCCTATTGTCAATTTGCCGCCCGTGCTCGAATCGACGATCTCTTCCACGGTCCGAGTGACCAATTCAAAGGCACTTGGCGGCATGATCTGCCGTATATAGCTGAAAACTTCGCCTTTCAGACCCGCCGTAGTGCCGAGGACGATGCCCACGAGGCTTATCAGGAAGAAAAGCAGCGGAAAGAGCGAAAAGGAAAAATAGAACGCCACCTGGGCCGCACGGCTGAAGATATCAGTGTCGAGGGCCTTGTTATAAAGTCCCACGAAGAACCGTTTCCAATCGAACCCGAAGATCAAGCCTCTCACGCTGTCTATTCTATCCCCTGGCCCTCTCAAGCAGCGTCATCGCCAGGACGCCGAGCAGCACGCGGACCTCTTCCGCCTCCGACATCTCTCCAACCTTCTCGACCGCGAATACGCCTTCCAAAAAGGCAGGTCTCTTCTGGACACGCACGACCGCTGATCCGCCGTTTGCCCTTGAGACAATGTACGCCGGATTAAAGAAATAACCCGTGAACATACCGACGATCGGCAATTCGCCGATTAGCGAATCGATGACCTTTATCCATGCGTTCTCCTCGTGGATCTCCATCGAGAGTTCGCCGCCCGGTTCGAATATCTCGTAATGGGCCTTGAAAATTGACCGCATGCCCTTGCGTTTGATCGACCCGATCGAGGCCCCGCGGGCATCTGTAAAATTATAGCGGGCGGAGAAATCGAGCACCCGGTCGGCCTTGATGTTGAAAAGGTGCTGCGTCTGTTGTTCATCCGCAAAGACATTTATGTCCTCGCGAATTTTCAAGAGCTTCTGCTTGACGTAGCCAAGCAGCTGATCGTTAGAGTCGCGAATATAGATCTGGCTGGCGATTGCCAGGATCTTGAAAGAGAGTTTTAGAGGAAAGTTCATTAGTTTTGATCTAAGGTGCCGGTGAACACTCGCCGCACCCGTTTATCGATTCCGCAGGTTATCTCGTATGAGATCGTGTCGGCCAGCCTTGCTATGTCTTCTGCCCGGATCTCTTCCTGCCCGTCTCTTCCGATTATCGTAACATCATCGCCGACTTTGGCCTCGGGTATCTCCGAAACGTCGATCGTTGTCCAGTCCATCGAGACGCGCCCTGCTATTTGGGTCTTCTGGCCGTTAACGAGAAAGTGGCCTTTGCCGGAAAGCCCACGCCGAAGCCCATCGTGATAGCCGATCGCGACCGTCGCGATCAAGTGATCTTTTTCAGCGAGAAATGTGCGTCCGTAACCCACAGTCTCGCCCTTTTTTATCGCTCGGACCTGAGCAATTCTCGACTTGACCGCCATCACCGGCCGCAGTTCAGGCTGGACTGCTTCGGGTGGTAGCACATCACCTCCGAGGCCGTACAGCAAGCCGCCGATCCGAACCATCCCTGAGCGTGAAAGCGGATGGACTATCGCTCCGGGCGAATTTGCCATGTCGATATATTTGGGCCGAAAGCCTTTGTCGTGAAAGGTCTGCACCGCTCCCGCGAATCGGGCCATCTGCCGCTCGGTAAAGTCGGTCTGGCCGAGATCGTCCGCGGCGGCAAAGTGCGTCATAAGCCCTGTGATCTCGATATTCGCCAGATGCGAAAGCCGGTCCGCGACCTCCGGGACATCCTCGCACCTAAATCCGACACGATTCATTCCCGTATCGATCTTTACGTGGGCCTGCACCCGGCGGGCCACGTCCGCAGCCGCCCGGTCAAGCCGTCGTGCCTGATCGAGCGTGAATATGGCGGGCGTCAGATCGTGTGAGATCATCGGGGTTTCCTGTCCCGGCCATATTCCGCCGAAGATCAGGATCGAGCCTGCGATGCCTGCTTCGCGAAGCTCGATCCCTTCTTCGAGGGTTGCCGCCCCGAACCACTTTGCCCCTTCACGCTCGAGCCGGCGTGAGCACTCCGCCGCCCCGTGTCCGTATGCATCGGCCTTTACCACTGCCATGCACTCGACCCCCTCGCCGATGAAGCGGCGCACGGAGTGAAAATTGAAGGCAAGAGCGTCCAGGTCGATCTCGGCTCGAGTTGGACGCTCATGCTCGAAAAGGTAGCTCATACTTAAAGTAACAAATGAACGGAGGCAGAAGGCTAACAGAGAACTTTAAGAGTCGGGTGCCAGACCCTTAAAGTGATCTCTAAAGCGGGATGTTCCCATGCTTTTTGGGCGGATTGGTGTCACGTTTGTTCTTCAGAAGCGAAAGCGCCCGGATAAGCTTTGGCCGGGTTTGCGAGGGCTCGATGACCTCATCGATGAACCCGCGCTCCGCGGCAACGTACGGATTGGCGAACTTTTCGTTGAATTCGTTTACTATCTGCGTCCGGGTCGCTTCGGGGTTCGTCGAATCAAGGAGTTCCTTCTTATAGAGCACGCCGACCGCACCTTCGGCACCCATCACGGCGATCTCGGCCGTCGGATATGCAAAGTTGATATCCGTCCGAATATGTTTGGACGCCATGACGCAATAGGCTCCGCCGTAGGCTTTCCGCGTGATGACCGTTATCTTTGGGACCGTCGCCTCGGCAAAGGCATACAAGAGCTTCGCACCGTGGCGGATTATCCCGTAATGCTCCTGGTCCACTCCGGGCAAAAACCCGGGAACATCCTCGAAAGTTATCAAAGGGATGTTGAAGCAATCGCAAAACCTCACGAATCTCGCGGCCTTTACCGAGGCGTTGATATCAAGCACACCGGCGAGAAACGCGGGCTGGTTAGCGACGATCCCGACCGACGTCCCGCCGAGGCGTGTGAACCCGATAACGATATTCGGCGCGAAATGCTCCTGAACCTCAAAGAAATATCCGTCGTCAACCACGGCGTGAATAATGTCCCGGATGTCGTATGGCTGGTTCGAAAATTCGGGCACCATCGAATTCAGCCTCTCATCGGTTCGGCCCGACGGATCGCCGGTCGGGACGAAAGGTGGGTCATCCAAATTGTTCGACGGCATAAATGAGAGCAGTTCGCGCGTAAGCCGCAATGCATGCTCATCGGAATCGGCCGCGAAATGAGCGACGCCGGACCTTGCATTGTGCGTCATGGCGCCACCGAGTTCGTCTTTCGTCACGTCTTCGTGGGTCACGGTCTTGATCACGTCGGGCCCGGTGATGAACATATAGGACGTGTCCTTCACCATGAGATTAAAGTCCGTGATCGCCGGCGAATAAACGGCGCCACCCGCACACGGGCCGAGAATGCAGCTGATCTGCGGAACGACGCCGCTCGCGAGCGTATTTCTCAAGAAAATGTCGGCGTACCCGCCCAGGCTGACCACGCCCTCTTGAATGCGGGCACCGCCGGAATCGTTAAGGCCGATGATCGGAGCCCCGACCTTCATCGCCATATCCATCACCTTGCAGATCTTTTCTGCATGGGTTTCCGACAGCGAGCCACCGAACACGGTGAAATCCTGTGCAAAAACGAAGACCTCGCGGCCATCGACCAAGCCATGGCCCGTTACGACACCGTCGCCCGGAAATTTCTGCTTCTCCAGACCGAAGTCGCCCGAACGGTGAACGACGAACTTATCGAACTCTTCGAACGAATCCTCGTCGAGAAAGAATTCGATCCGTTCGCGGGCGGTCATCTTGCCGCCTGCTTTCTGTTTTTGGATGCGGGCCGCTCCGCCGCCCTCTTCAGCGCGTTTTGATTTATCCTTTAGAAGTTCCAGCTTGCTCATCGGCCGGGTCTCGGGTTTCATAAATTAAAGTTAAGCGAGAACCGGCCCGTTTGCAAGAAGGTCAGAAGTCGGCCAACTGCCGCTCGGCCTCGGCAAATACTCGATCTCGCAGGCCCTTGACCTGCAGCTCGGTACGGCGGATGTCGGTGAGGGTGCTATCCAGTTCGCGGGTGATCTGCAGCAAGAGGGTTTGCCATTCACGCAACTGGCGGGAAAGTGTCTGCCGCCGAATATTTCGGATCGCTTCCGCGTCCGTCGTACCGCGAAGCGAGACCCAACGGTCAATGCTCTCGGGCAGAAGATCGTCGTTGAGCTGTGCGATCCTTGTGGCGGCGTTCGTTTGCCGCTCGGTCAGGTCGAATCTCAACTTCTGCATATTTGCGAGACTGGCCTCGAGGCGATTCAACACCTCAAGCGCGAGGATAAGGCTCTTTTGCCGTTCATCGAGCTGCAGTCCCTGGTTCGTAGAAAAGGTCTTTGTGAACTCAGCCCAGCTTCGGCTCAGGGCTTCGACCGCTCTTGCGGTGCGGGCGACATCGTTGGAAATATTCTCGACCGGATCTGCGGATCGAAATGCCGGCTGATCGCTCCGGGCCGGTGCTGCCGTCTGGCCGTTGGCTGCGGCCGCCAGGACGATTGCAATGATCAATGCTATCGCGAGTGGGCGTTTCATAAGGATGGCCTCCCGAATGTAGAATCTTGCCTAGCCAGGATGCTCTAGCTGCTGAAAACGTTTGATGAACGACAGTGAAATTATCACAAGCCGCGATAATGCGAAACTAAAACTTGCCCGATCGGTCCGCGACGGCAGGGAAGCCGGACTCATCTTTATCGAGGGCATCCGTCTTGCCTTCGAGGCATTGCGATCGCATCTGCCGATCGCCACTGCATTGGTCTCGGCCGAATTTGCGGCGGACACGAGATATGGTGAGTTAGCGGTTCTCCTGGACCGTACACGCGTTGAGCCCCTCCTGGTTGCAGAAAAGGCATTTGCATCGATCGCCGACACCGAAAGTACGCAGGGTATCGTCCTGCTGGGTGAAATGCCCGCGGCTTCGTTGGATATGATCGGTTCCGATCGCGGGCCGGTAGTGCTGCTGCATCGCGTGAACAACCCCTCAAATCTGGGAGCGGTGGTTCGTACGGCTGAGGCGTCAGGTGCGACGGGCCTGATAACGACGACCGGTTCGGCCGGGGCGTTCTCACCAAAGGCACTGCGAGCATCGATGGGATCGGCCTTTCGCCTGCCGGTCGTTGAGAGGATATCGTTTAACGAGGCGATCAATTGGGCGAAGCAGATGGGTTTGGTGACGACCGCCGCCGAGGTCTCCGGGTCGTTGAGCTATTCGGAGATCGACTGGGAGCCCCGACGGCTAATAGCTTTCGGCTCAGAGGCCCATGGGTTCGATCGAAACGAATTGTCTGCCATCGACCAGACGATCAGTATACCGTTAGAGAACGAGGTCGAGAGTCTCAATCTTGCCGTTTCCGTCGGCATTATCCTTTTCGAGGCAAAGCGCCGGCGGGAGAAATAGTTCAGATCATCTGATCGGCGAATTCACATTCGCATTGGAATTTACGCTTGCCGCTGTTCCGGACTGGCCGGCGGCCGCGATCTCCTTTGCGAACGCTTCGGCGAGGGTCGGGTTGTCAGCGATAACAGTGCCCATTGCGATCTCGGCGGCGAGCGTGGCCGAGTTGGTCGCGTCGACCTCTGAAAGCCGTTCTTTGGCTAAGGCGAACTGACGTTTTGCTTCCACGTACTTGCCTGTCAGAAGCTGTGCTCGCGCAAGCAGGTAATGGTCCTCCGCGTCCTGTGGCGTTGCGGCGTTCGCGGCCAGATATCGCTCAGGTGCCTTATCAACTTCGCGCCTTGCCTCTTCAAATGCCGTGAGCGGTATGTTGTTGCTTTTTGTTTCATTTAGAACCGGAACCTGAGGTGGTGGATTATATTGCTGCCAGAACCAGAGGGCCGCAAATCCGGCAACTCCGCCAAGCAGAAAGAGCAGGGCCGAGGTGAAAAAACTGCCCCAGCGGCCTGACCGCGGACCGGCCTCGTTCGCATAAGTGAACGGCGGCGCCTCTTCTATCTCTCTTGGCGGCTCGGCGATGATCGGTGCAGGAGCATCGATACTCTCAGGGAACTGATCACGCTCCAACTCCACTTCCGCCTCGGCCGTTGGGCGTTGCTCGTCCATTAGGTAACGTTCATCGTCCAACTGACCATTTTCGGGCGATTCGACCTCGGGCGCTGGCTCCACCTCGATCTCCTGGATCGTGGCATCTTCGATCCGTTCATCAAAAGGCGATCGGGCCGTCGCGACGGTCTCTTCCTCGAGTTCTTCGACAGGCAGGAAAGCTTCCGCTGCCTGCGGCGGCACGAAGGAATCGGTCAGAGGGATCGACAGCCTGACGATTACGGCGGTCAGATTGTCCTCGGCTCCACGGCTATAGCAGATCTCCTTCATCTGGGCGGCAAGCGCGGCGGGGTCGAGTTCGTTCTGGAAAAGGTGCTCGATCTCAGCGTCCTCGATATGCCTCGTGATCCCGTCAGAACACAGAAGGAACATCGTTCCGGGCTCGACCATGATCGTCTTGATGTCGATCTCGACGATGTCTTCGGCGCCGAGCGCCCGGCTGATCACGTTGCGGCTCGGATGGACAAGTGCCTGCTCCGGTGTCATACGCCCGGCCCGAACTTCCTCCTCCACGACCGAATGATCGGCCGTCTCACGCAGGAGCGTACCATCAGGGTCGATCCGGTAGATCCTCGAATCGCCGACATGGGCGATCGTCGCAATATTGTCGTTCAGGTGCAGTGCCGCGATCGTGGTGGCCATCGACGCGAGCTGGGGCAGCTCGTTCGACATATTGAAGATTGACTGGTTAGCGTGCTGGATCGCGATCCTAAGGGCTTGCTCGGCGTCGAAGTTCTCCGGAAGATTGTTGAAAGCCTCGGCCAGCGTCTCCATTGCCATTTGCGACGCGAAGTCGCCGGCCTGTGCGCCGCCGACGCCGTCGGCAACCGCAAAAAGGCCAAGGTGGCCGAGTTCGAGGTACGAATCCTCGTTGACCGGACGCTTATCGCTCAAACCGCGGTCCGAGACCGAAGCCGATGCAAACCGTAAGTTATTTTCCATCACTGATTCTCCAGTATTGCAGAACGCCGCCAACCCAGGCTGAAAAACACGGCCGCTCAAAAATTAAGGTAGTAAGTTTGAGGTCGTCGGCGAACGGTCGATCGCGTTACGGTGAGAGAAGGCCATAAGCATTCCGAGCATAACGAAGCTCGTGATCAGCGAAAATCCGCCGTGGCTGACGAACGGGAGCGTTATTCCGGTCATTGGCAACGCCCGTGTGATGCCGCCGATATTAACGAGTGCCTGAAATCCGATGAACGCGGCGAGCCCGATCGAACACAGCTTCGTAAACATATCCCGAGCATCTAAAGCCGTTCTAACGCCTGCACTTACGAGCACGATCAGGGCAAAGGTTATCAGCAAACCCCCGAAAAGTCCAAGTTCTTCCGCCAATGCCGCAAAGATGTAATCGGAGTCGGCGACGGGGATCAGCTCGGGGTAGCCGAGGCCCAGTCCGCGGCCCGTCGTACCGCCTGATGCAAGGCCGAATGTTGCCTGTGCCGGCTGAAATGCGAGGACGTCGAACCACGCGTCCACGTTGATGGTTTTCTGCAGGTTCGGGTCCTCTTCGAGCATTTGTGGAAGGCCGGGATCTTTCTCGACCAGCCGCTTGTAGTATTGGTCGTAATCGTCTTTCCACCACGACGTGTCCGGCTCCGGCGGGTTGAATCCATCAAGCCACAGGTGAAAACGCTGTTGAATGCGATCGGGCAGTACGGCCTTGACCGGGGCGGCCAAGGTAGGCAGCAGCGGGATATTCTCCTGCGTCTTCTCGGGCAATGCACCGACGACCAGGACCCCGACCGCGAGCAGCACGCTCCCGACCAACACGAATCGTTGGGTAAACCTTCGCACCGCGATCAGGAACAGCGTCGCGTAAACACTGCTGAAAACCATCATTTGCCCGAAATCCTTTAATACAAAGAACGGAATGAAGGGAAGCATCGCCATGAAGACGAGGGGAACCACGTCCTTAGCCCGCGGCAGGCCCCAGTATGTTCGGGCCAGATTCTTATACAAGACCGACAAGATCGCGGCGAAGCCGATCAGGAACGGGATCTTCGATGGCTCCCACGGCGTCATATTGCCGATCGATTTGCCGGCGCGCGAGGTTATCGCGGCTACAAAAAGCGGCCCGAGCGTCAGAAGCACGATCAGAAAACCGTTGTTCTGCAAAAACTCAAGGATACGTTCGTTCCGGACAAGCAGAAAAGCCGTCAGCAGCCCGAGTATGCCGAGGATCGGGTTGACCGTACGCCCCGACGTAAGCACGGTCCACCAGGTGTCGGGAGCCGGCCGCGGCTGTTCGGCTGAAAGATCGACCGGTAACGCCGGCGTCGGCGGCAGGCCCATTATCTGTTTCTTTTCGGCCGAATAATTCTCTTGAATATAGTGCATCTGCGCCGTGTGGATCTTGGCCTGTCGGGCCTCGGCCTTATCCTTGCGAGATGTATATTCCGGATCGCTGAAGAGCCTGTACTGGACCGTGAGGCCGATCGAAAAAAGCAGCACGGCCGAGGTATAGAGCGTCCAGTTACCGGCGTACTTTCCAAATTTCTTGATGAAGACGGGAAGGATGGCCAGGAACGTTAGAATGGCGATATTGCGAAACGCGGCGAGGGACGACGTCTCGTATCCGCGGATCAAGCCGCCGTAATATATGGAGTAGTGCGAGATCGCCGTCACAAAGACGATCAGCACCAGGATGAAAAAATGTGATGACGTTCTATTCTTCAGATCCGATATCCTTATTTACGCTTCTTCGGTTTCGCCGCCGGAGCCTGCCGCGGCCTGTATTGATCGCCGAGAAGGCCCAGGTCTCTCGCCTTTAAGATCACGTTCGCGGCGATCGGTGCTGCCGTTCGGGCACCGAACCCGCCCGCCTCGACCACGACCGCGATCGCTACCTGAGGATTTTCCAACGGAGCGATCGTGATGAACCAACTGTCCGTTCTCTCGTACATCACCGGGGCATCGTATTCGACCCATTCGCCCTTGTCGTTCTTGCGACGCTGCTTCGTGGTCTTTAGCTTTCCGGTCTTGGCATCGTAAACCGGTGCCTGCTTTTCTGCCGTCCCGGTCTTGCCGCCCGTTCGGATGCCCGTACCGGCAAGCTTTGCCGAGATCACCGTGCCCGTCCCGCCGGGTTCTTCCGTCACGGTCGACATTATCATGCGAATCTGTGCCGCCTGCTGCGGTGACAGAAGTTGAGCGAACATCTGCGGCGGCTGATCTGCCTCGATACGGGGTTTCATTAGCCGGCCTTCCATATTCGCCGGTGCCGACGCGATCAGCGCCATTTGAAAGGGCGTCATCTGTCCCGCATAACCCTGGCCCATGCCCTCGATCCCGAGATCGAAAAGCGAAATGTCCTTGCCGGTCACTATCGTCGATTGCTGCGGCGCGATGGCATTCGCTATTGCCGGCGTGCTTGTATTAAGGATGTTTGGGAAGAATTTAGGAAGGAGGGCATCGCTCGGAGTTTCGGCAGGAGCGATCCCAAAAAGCCGCGCCGTTTCGCCGAGCCGTTCGCGGCCCAGTTCGATCGCAAGCTGTGCAAAATACTGGTTGCTCGATACCTGATAAGCGAACTGAATGTTCTTGGGATCGCAGCCGCCGTCGCAGACACCCGTGACCGAACCGTCGGGCTGGAGCTTCTGCGTAGCGTCGACGATCGGACGCGAACCGCGCGTCGGTTTGAAACCGTCGGCGTAGCTCGGGAATGTGGAGTTCTGCTTGCCCGCCCTGAATGCCGAGATCATCGTAAAGGTCTTAAAGGTCGACCCAGGCACATAGAATTCACGCGTGGCCCGGTTGAGCAGCGGCTTATCGCGGTTGTTGCCTTCGAGTTTCAAATAACCGTCCAGGTCCTGTGCTTCGGCGAGGCTGAACGAAGGATTTGAGTACATCGCGAGAATATCGCCGTTTTGCGGATTCAGGACGACAATCGCCCCTTTTTTGCCGTCGAGCTGAG
Organism: Pyrinomonadaceae bacterium; assembly: GCA_050246275.1. GTDB lineage: Bacteria > Acidobacteriota > Blastocatellia > Pyrinomonadales > Pyrinomonadaceae > OLB17. The sequence goes on along the minus strand of JBFWWI010000001.1, from coordinate 906,661 downwards.
CCGCTATGTAAGACTGCAGGTCGCGGTCGATCGTCACACGTACATCCTTTTGTTCGTCTTCCTTTCGCTTTATTGTTGTCAGCACTTCCCACGCTTCGGGCGACGGGTCTGCTACACGTTTATAGAGCGTGCGTTCAAGGCCGGGCGTGCCGCGTTCGGTCCCGAGGAGGTGCGCCATCTCGCGTTCGAGTGCGAAAGCGCGGACGATGTCGCCGTCCTGGTCCACTTTATAGTATGCGAGAGCGTCGACGAGCTTTGCATTTCGGTCGAGCATCCAGCCACGCAGATTTGCCGCGGTGGAACGTCGTCCGCGAAGGTCCTTATAGGCCAGCTCCTGAAACTTTTCGTTCGAGTCTTCGGCAAAATATGTCCAGTAAACCTGAAATCCAAAGACCGAGAACGCGAGGATGATAAAGACGAATTGCCATAGACGGATGCTGCGGTTCGCGATCGTCTGGGTCAGCTTTCGCCGGACCTCCTTCGGAAGGTCGAATTCGAACAGGAACTTAGGACGATTGAAATTGTCGAAGAATGTGAGGACCAGGAATCCTATCAGGACCCCGACGCCTATCAAATAAAGAATGCTCAGGCCGGCCGGCGTACGCTCGAGTATCTGGCCGCCGAAGAGCGCCTCAGGCTTCCATTTCTCCCAATCGATCTGTAAGAGCAGCAATAGCATCTAAGCTTCCGGATCGTCCTTATCTCTTTTGAGGTCAATGTTCGCGTCCGAGAGTGCGGGCTGCGGAGCGACCTCGGCAACATCTATCGTGGCCTCCACGGATTTGGGCATCGGAGCATCGCCCGGCTTAACGATCGGTGCCACTGTTTCGTGCTTAGCCGGGACAGCTGTATTCGCCGGGGCAGCGGGAACGTTTTGCGGTGGAGTCCCCGTTCTTTCGCTGCGGCTTGAGAACTCGAACTCGCCCACCTTGAAACTCTCGGTCGGAGCCGCGGCCGTATCGACGGGATTCGCGGGTGCATTGCGCTGCATCCTAACGGCTACCTTGACCACGCCGATAGTGAGTTCGCTGCCCGGAGACAGTTCGATCGCCTTTCCATATGCGATACGTTCGCCGTTCACGAATGTTCCGTTGGTCGATCCCGTATCGGCTACGACCAAACGGCCTTCCTTATTCAAAAGAAGGGAGGCATGGGCCTTTGAGACGCTTTGATCATCGATGCGGAGGTCATTCTCTTTGGTGCGGCCGATCGAGATGCGCTTTCCTTCTTCCAACTCGATGGTGCGCTCGGTGACGTTTGTTCCTATTTGAAACCGGCAATGCACGGTCGCAGCCTGCCTTTCCAAAGCCGCGTCACTCGCCATTTCAGAGCTTCCATCTCCGACCGATACGTGTATCGCCGCTTCGCCGTCCTCGAGCTTCTCAAAGCCGACATAGAGCTTCACACCGCTTGTGAAATAGTCCGGCTTGATCTCGATGGAAAGCGGGGCATGCGTAAAGTAATGTCTGTCGTTGATGTGATCTACCGCGGCGATCAGGAATTCGTTCTCCAGCTTGCGGATCGAATCTTCGGCATCAGTCGAGAACTTGTCCCACTGCATCTTGAGCTTGATGTTGTGGGGAACGTATCTGCGTTTATCCCCGTTCTCGCGCACCTCGGCGTCCATAAGGGCCTTCATTCTTTCGATGAGTTCGCTTGTCGCGAGGCTGCTCGACGGCTTCCATCCGCGGCCGGTAAGCCGGTCGAATATATCGCCGATCTTCGTCAGCGATCCCCTGATCAGCCAGTCGACCGAAAAACCTTTGGATTGTACGGGCTTTCTTTCGGGCATTCCTTATCCGAACAGACGCAATTTTATGCCAAACAGGATACGAATTAAACCCGGCCATCGTTCAATTTGACATCATGAGCGTTAAATTTAGTTGAAAAGTGCTCAACATTGATTATTTTTAGAGATAGTCCCGCAAATTCACCCGATTTGCGGAAATGCAATCGGACACTCACCCACAGAGCTATTGGAGGGATCAAATGGCGAAGACCGTTATGAAACCGGATCAACGAGGATTCTCGCTTATAGAACTCATGGTCGTCCTTGTGGTCGTCACGATATTCGTATCGATCTCACTGTTCTTCTATGAAGGGCACCGGAGCCTTTATCGGCCTGACGAGACCGCACTATTGGTCGGCGATCTGCTGCAGGAGGCCCGGCAGAGGTCGCTTACACAGCGAGAGACGATGCGGGTGGAGGTGGACCTTACTCGAAAGGTCGCCAGCCTGATCGATGAAAATCGGTCCACGACGGCGGATGACGACGTAGTGATAAGAGCTGTGAACATTCCTGAGCCATCGGTCGTGACCGTCGGGTCACGCCCCGCGAATATCCCGGATAATCCGCCCGAACCGCTGCCGGTCCCCAATGCTGTTTTCGTCTCGAGTGTTTACACACCCAGTTTCGGCAACAATGTCGCAACCTTCCGGTTCCTTCGTGACGGTTCGGTTGTGAACGCAGGCAATAACTCGATCGGCACCGGAGCTACCGCTTCCGGAGCAACGCTTCACATCTGGTCGCCTTCGGAAACGGATGCGACCTCATCTCAGATCGCCCGGGCGATCACGATCATCGGTTCGTCCGGCACCATTCGTACGTGGGAATACGACCCTGCCCTCGAGACCACCAACAAGTGGAAAGACTCTCGGCGCAGCGGCAGCTACGCAGGCACCACCACAGGAAACGCCAACAACTAGGCATTCCGCAGCAAAACTACCATGCAAATGAATATCAGAACTCAGAACGAGAGTGGATTCTCTTATATCGAGGTAATGATCGCCCTCGTGATCCTAATGGTCGGATTGCTTGGTATGCTTTCGGCCCTGACGTCAAACCTTCTGCGGTCATATGAGGCAGAAAAGCGCGTGGCTGCAAAGCAGGTCGCACTCTCGACGATAGAATCCATCATTGCTGCCAAACAGATAATGCGGCCTGGTGTGGTCGAAGGCTGGGACTCGCTCCGCAACGAGGTGACCAATCCTCCAGCGGGTGAGATCAACGGCATTTTCGTGAACGGATTCCGGCCGCTGCGTGAAGAGCTCGGCTGGGACGGCGTCGCCGGGACCGTGGACGACGCCTGCGAGGGCGAGGGCGCGTGTGCCGTCACAGGACGGCCGACCAATACAAGCCCGGTCGTGACCGGCTTTCAGCGGGAGATCATCATAACCGATGTCGAAGATCCCGAGCGGCCCGCTCCAAACCCCGTCAGCCGCCGCCAGATCACCATAAACGTCCGCTATTTCGTCAACCATCTGATCCGGACCGAGACGGTCTCAACGATCATTACAAATTATTGATATACGTGAGTTCAAACGATGATCCGCCTAAAAACCAAGAATCGAATACTCGTACCGTCGAACGCCCAAAAGGGCTTTACCCTTCTGGAACTGTTGGTGGCGATGACCATCTTTTTGGTTGTGATCTCGCTGATCTACGGGATACTCCAGATCGGGCGGGTCGATCGTAACCGGTCCAGCCGACGGTCGGATATCTTAAAGAACGCCCGCATCGCGGTGCATATGATCGGCCGTGACGCCCTTAACGCCGGGCTGGGTTATCACCGGAAAGGTGCGGTCGCGCCCGATAATTTCGTGAGTTCGACGTTCGGCATTCCGGCCGACGCCAATACCGATCGCGACCTGATCACATCGGTGATCGCGGGGAATGACATCAACGCGAACGACCTGAACGGCGGGGCCCCGACGGACGTCATCGGCTTCTGTTTTCGCGATATGGATTTCAATGACGGGGACGTGATAAATCTCTCCTCGGTCGCCCCGGCCGCCGGAAACCCATCGGCTGCGCTGGTGACCGCCGCAGGTATCGGGAATGCAGGCGTGGGTGACCTTTTCCTCGTCGAGTCGGATACGTCGCAGGTGGCCATCATGGCCACCGGCCTTAACGGCAACGTGATCGAGGCTGCTCCGGGCGACCCGCTCGGGTTGAACCAGCCGCTTGACGGCACCGGCCAGAACGGAAGCGTCCTGCGGCAATGCAACCCTCCCGTCGGCGACCCGCCGGTTCCGGACGATAACTGCACTCCATACGTTTCCACGACCGCAAATCGTTTCTTCATGGTCGGATACAAGGTCCGCCAGGACGGCACGCTCGTTCGCACGATCTTTGGGAACAATCGCTCGGCGACGAATGCAGCAGAGCAGATACAGGAACAGCCGCTCGCTTACAACGTTCAAAACCTTCAGATCTCTTATGTTCTGGCTGACGGAACGGTTACCGAGAATCCTGCGGCCGGCCTGGATGGCATCCTCGGCACGGCCGACGACGATATCGAACAGCTCAATCAGGTACGGCAGCTGACGATCTCGATCCGCGTTCAATCCACCGAGGTTGACGAACAGACGCAGCAGCTTGAATCCATCGCTTTTACGGCAACCTTTAGTGCCCGCAACATGGAATACGACGCCGGTTGAACCCGGCCGTTTGAGGAATGATCAATATGGCAACGAAAGCTGAAAGAAAGTTGAATAGCCGCCGACCAGACCAGGCAACTCCTGGCCAAACAGGCTCGGCAACGGTCATCGCAGTACTTGTTCTGGCTCTGCTTCTGGCATTTGTAGCCCTTGCGGTCTCGCGGACGACCGCCGAGACCGTAGCGTCCGGAAACGACGCGATGGAGACCAAGACCTTCGAAGCGGCCCATGCCTCACTCGAGGTGATGACGCGCAATTTCGACAAGATCTTTGACGAAAAGCTCGTTCCAGACCCGTCCGACCTTACGCGTATCCAGGGTCAGACGCCTCCCGGATTCGACGCGGCTTTCACCTTTGACCAGGCGATCGCCCAGACCGGCGACACCGAGGTCAAGGTGATGACCGGCGAGAGATTCCAAGGCTTGAATTCGCTGAGAGACGAGTGGCAGCTCGACGCGGTCGCGACCGACCGGCTGACCGGCGTGCAGGTTGCTCTTCGCCGAAAATTCCTGAACGACCGCATCCCGATCTTCCAGTTCGGTATCTTCTATGATGACGATCTGGAGTTTCACCCCGGCCCGCGATTCGACTTTGGCGGCCGTGTCCACTCGAACGGCTCGCTGTTTCTGGCTGCCAGCACGGGCCTTTATTTTTCGTCAAAGGTAACCTCGTCGCGCCACGTCTTTACGGACGTGCAGAAGAACGGGTTCCCGTACACGAACTGGGGAGACAATGTCTATATCCGCAATGCTTCCGGCACGTATGTGCGCCTACGGAACAATATGGGAAGCGTCCTTCAGAATCCGGTCAATGGCGCACCCGCCGTCTCTGCACCGCTCCCGACGGCATATACATCCGCAACCTGGTCGACGAATCAGGGGGTATTTCAGGGAAACCTGCTCGCCAATCAAGGCACGCTGGACCTTCCGTTAAAGTTGAACAGCAACAACAATGGACTGAATCTGGACCTGATCGAGATCGTCAAGCGCGGAAAGGCGGTCGGCGATCTATGGAACGACGGTACCGGCACTTCGTCGGCTCCGGCGATCGTCCCGGTCACCTCGGCGGCCGCTGATGACCGGATCACGGCGAGCGAAAGATTTTACAACAAAACCGGTATCCGGGTATCCCTTGCTGACAGCAAGGCGAAGCTGCCCGGATGCGTTGACGGTTCTGGAACCGCGGTCGTCGGGCCGTGCGGTGTTCGCCTCGACGGCGATGCCACGGGTTCGGGGGCCGAGCCGGCTGTGGGCGATGCACGCGGTTATCGGCCTTATCCGATGACTGGTTCGCCTTCATACACGGCAACCCGGATCAACGGCGAGCGTTTCCGACGTACGGGCAAAGAGGTCTGGATAAAGGTCGAGACCGTGACCTACAACAACGCGACCCTTGCATACGATATAAAGGACATTACACACGACATCCTGAGCCTTGGTGTTACCGAACCGGCATCGGGTGGTATGTTCATAACGGAGGCGGGCTATAATTCGAGCGATTCCCGTTCGGTCATAAAGCTGCAGCGTTTCAATATGCGCGGGCCAGCCGTGGTCACCACGGCGTCGACCTACATTACAAACTCCGGGACGGACAATTATGTCCTCGCCGGAACGGTCACCGGATCCGGCAATACGAATCTCTGCTCCGATCCCACGGCGCCCGGATTCGTTCGCATCAACAACGGCACGTTTCCGGAATTCGGCCCGGCGGGCGACAATCGGGCACACTGGAAACAGGCAAATGTCGGTACTATGGCCGCCAACGTCTTGAAGTGCGTGGTCCCGTTTCCGATCAACGTCTTTGACACCCGCGAAGGTCTTTACAACGACACGACATCGATATTCAGCCCGATCGCCACATACAGCACACGGGTACCGTGGGCCGGCGTGATGAGCATGGTCGACATCGACGTCGCTAACCTCCGCAATTTCTTAAATGGAAATTACGATTCATATATGCCGACGGGCACGCCATTCGCGACCGCGGCGGGCCGGCCCCTGCGGGGAAGCGACGTCCCGAGCAAGAACGGATGGGTCTTCTATGTATCCGATCGCCGAGGCGACTACGATTTTGACGGCGAGTACGATATGGAAGATATCTACGGCCCGAACGACGGGACGCTTCAGGCTGGTGAAGACGTGAACCGCAACGGCATCCTCGACTACAACTTCTTCAACGGAGAAGCGGTCAGATACACGGGTGCCGGCTCCGACACGATTCCCGAGATCGCCGCACTATTCGAGCATAAGTACTATCGCCGCGGCGTCCGGCTGACGAACGGAACACGCCTCCCGGGCAATTACGACAGTTCGAACCCGACGCTCACACGCGGCTTCACGGTCGCGTCCGAGAACGGCGTTTACGTTTGGGGCAATTACAACGCGACGGGCGTGGCCTCGTACGGCAGCCCGACCCCGTCGACCGATTATTTGCCGCAGAATACGGTGGATCACGTTCCTGCGTCGATCGTAGCCGATGCCGTAACGATCCTCTCAAATAACTGGTCCGATTCGAACAGTTTCAGAAACCCGTTCAGTAGGGCCAATCGACCGACCACGGAAACGACCGTGCGTTTCGGAATGATCTCCGGCGACACGCTGACGAGCCTTAACGGTACGCCGAATCAGGGCGGCGGCGATCCGAGAATGAACGGCGGCGTTCACAACTTCCCGCGGTTCCTTGAGAATTGGTCTCAACGACTCAACTATAGCGGCTCGTTGATAAACCTATTCAATTCAAGAAATAATAACGGTGCCTTCAAGTGTTGCGATAAGGTTTATAGCCCGCCGACACGTAACTGGGTATTCGACGCGACGTTCCGTGACATCAACCGCCTCCCGCCGGGAACTCCTTTCTTCCAGTCGATCCAGATAACCGGTTTCGAGCGGCGAAACTGACCGCGTTCTTCTCAATGATAAACGGGCCTGCCGCCTCCGGTGGGCCCTTTCTTTTTGCGTCTTTCCCGAGAGCCGATTCCGTGACGATAATGCGTTTTGAGAACTTTGACCTTATAATGTCGTATTGAGGAATAAGCCTGCTCTCCCGGCTTTCTTTACTCGATGCGCGAACTCTCATTAGGTAATTGCCGGATCGACAAACGTTATGACGTGGTCGAGATCCTGGGACGCGGAAGCTACGCTGAGATCTTTGTGGCCCGTGACACTCTCGCTTCGACTCTATCTCCGCATAGTTTGGTCGTTATCAAGGCACTTAATGTCTTTCTGCAGGATGACCTTGATGCAGAGCTTGAACGCACCCTTGTCGAAAATTTCCAGAACGAGGCTATCGCCCTAGACCGCGTACGCCACCCGAACGTCATAAGTCGCCTGGGCCACGGTACCGCCCGCGATCTGGCCGGAACGGTCTTTCATTACCTCGTGCTTGAATATATGGAGGGCGGCGATCTGCAAAAGGCGTCGCGGGCCGAACACATCTCCCTAAAGAAGGCACTGCATTACTGCGAGCAGGTTTGCGCCGGCCTTCGCCACGCGCATCAGAATGGGATCATCCATCGCGATATAAAGCCTCAGAATCTGCTTTTGTCCAAGGACCGCGATGTGGTAAAGATCGCCGATTTCGGCGTAGCCCGAATTCACCAGAATGACGCTCCGATAACCCGCGTCGGGACGAATGTGTACGCACCGCCCGAGCACAGCCCGTTCGTCCAGGGCGGAGGCATTGCGACGGCCGCCCGCCTCTCACCGGCATCGGATATTTATTCGCTCGCGAAATCACTCTACGCTATCGTGACCGGCGAGGCTCCGCGGTTCTATACCGGCCAGCCGATCACCGACCTGCCGATCTCATCGCGAAACGAGGAATGGGCTCCGGACCTGAAGCGCGTTCTGAATAAGGCTACCCGCGACGATCCGGCCGAGCGGCACCAGAGCATTGACGAATTCTGGGCGGACCTTGAGGGTCTCCGCCGCTTCGCCGCCGATTTTGAAACGGCGACTACCATCCGGCCGAAACTTCATCAAACACCTCAGGCGAATGTCGCGAAAGGCTATACGCCGCTCGCCCCGCAGCAGCCGCGGTTCAATACATCGAGAGAACTGAAACTCAAAAATGAGTTCGCCCCCGCGCTTTCGCCGCTTAGGATCGATGTCGAAAAGCTACCGAATCCGCCCGCGATCATTCCAAAACCGACGCCCAGGGTCGAGGACTACTGGCCGGAGCAGATCCGCGAGCAGCAAAACAACGTCTTGAATTCGATCGTCCACGAGGACCTGGCCGAATCAGGCAGGCGAAGCAAACGTCGGGTTCGCCGGCTCGGCGCTTTCGTTTTAGTGCTCGTGATATTTGCGACCGGCCTCTATGCGACATCGGTTTTTCTTCGCGGTTCTGGTATTTTGGACGGGGTCACCGCGGGATTCTCGCAAAGGACCGGGCGGGCGAATACCGATATCAACCTGCGGCCCGAACCGAGTGCAGATAATCGCCCGATCGGGCTGGTGACAAAGGATTCGCGGGTTCGCATCCTTAGATCGCAGGATAACTGGTATCAGGTCGAGATCATCGAACAAGGGAGGGCTCTCGACCCTCCGCTTTCGGTCAATAAGGGATGGCTCCATGGCCGGTACGTTTCACTGGACTAATCGGGAAATATGGGAGAGATCATTTGAGTGTATTAGATAAAGTCAGGCGTTGGATCGACGGCGAATCGGCTGAGACCGTGCTCGAACAGGCGGCGCGAGATGCTCAGGTGAAGCCGCGCAGCGCCGCCGAGGAATTCATTGTAAAGATCGCCCGCGAGATCGAATCCGTGATGCAGCGAGAGATGGTGCCGCTGCCGCAGGGAACTACCATCATCCCGAGCGAGTATCTGATATTTCTCTCGGAGGGCGACGATAAGGATTGGCAGGGTGTTAAACGGCGCGGCCTGGAGCAGGGCTTGTACCATATCCTTGCCGAGCGGGCGAAAGAGATCGCAGGGAAGCGAAAGCTCGAAACGCGGTCTTTTGTCCTCGAACTGCGCGTCGACGGCACGCTTGAGAAAGGGGAACTACGCGTACAGCACAGTTGGGAAGATTCGTCTACGGGAAAGACGGGCGTGCTTGCCCGCCCGAAGGGGGCAAGGCTGCCCTCCGACCGCCTTCCGTCGGCGGCCCCGCGGTCCGATCTGCGAAGCACCGATCCTAACATAGCCCGCCAGCTGCCGACCGACCGTACGCTTCCGCCGCAAGCTGCACCGGCACAGCCCAATTTCGTGCAGACACATCAATATCAGGCCCCGCCTCCGACCGCGGCGAGTGTGCCGATCCGCCAGGCCGAGCGACTCGAGGGCGAAGAGGCCGAGGTGATGACGAACGTCCGCAAGCGGGTGACCGAGCTTTATCGTCTGGAGATCTGGTTCGGCGGCGTAAGGCAGAATGTGGTGCCTATCTTTAATATGGAGACATCCGTCGGACGCGGTTCGAGATCGAGGCCCGTCGATATCTCGCTCACGGGCGACCCCGAGATCAGCCGTCGGCACGCCTCGCTCATCACCGATGGTAGCGGCCGTTTTTGGATCTTGAACGAGGGCCGTAATCCGGCGATGATCGCGGGCCACGACCTGCCGAGCGGCCAGCGCATTCCCGTACAGCCGGGCACGAACATCGCTGTCGGGTCATACATTCTCCGCATCCAGCCAAAGTAGGCCTATATTTCACTTTAACTGTCTGGAGTACGACAGTTAAAGTGCTTTCTCAGGCCAGTTCGGCGGCCTTATTAGGGTCGTTTCCCAATTGTGCTTTAGAAATTCCAGTGTCTCGAAGACCCCGTCGGAGATCTCCCGCGGATATTCGAACCGGTCACGATCGCTCTGAAATTCCTCGACATCCAGGACCGAAAGCGAGCGGTCCGGCCAGACGATCAGATCAATGTCAAGATCCACATAATCAACCGATGCCTCAGAAATTGTCGGCGGCAGGCAGATATTAAAATAGTAGTTTCGAAACCGTCCGTCCGGTTCCAGAAACTCGAAGTAGTTGAACCAACGGCCATAGAAAAAGACCTCTTTCGAGATCGTGCCGGCTGCTATCTCTCCAAGGTCCGGATGATCGACCGATTCTTTAAATGTTCCGGCGAGTTCGAGCAGGAGATCGGTCCTATCGACAAGCTCGGCAACCCAGCTGCGCCGTAGGCTTCCGTCAAAGCGCCTCGAATTGACCACGAAACTCGCGCCCGCCAAATCGGCTATTCCTCCGGGCAGCGTACCACGAGGACCGAGCAGGGTACGTGGTGAACGACCGAATCTGAGACCGAGCCGAGCAGAAGCCGCTCCCACGTGCTGTACCCATGGGAACCTACGACCACCAGATTCGGGTGAAATTCGTCAGCGGCCTCGACGATGCGGCTCTCAGGCGACCCGAAAAGTACCTCGGTAGTGATATCTATCCTTGGTCCGCTAAAATAGGAGCCGAGAGATTCGGCCGCGGCATCGAGGATCTTCACGGCGCTCTCGCGAGCCGTTTTCTCGAATTCGGTGGTGTCCGGCAGATATCCGCCGTAGATATCGACCGCCATCGGCACCGCCATATCGATCACGCTGACGATCTTGACCTCATCGTTCTCGCCGAGCTTGAAATGCTTCAGCATCTCGATGGCGGCATCGCTCTGCTTCGCACCGTCTGTCGCAAAGAGGATCTTCATTGGGATGGCCTCCGTTTATAAGGTTATGTCCATATTCTATACGCAAATCGCCATCAGGAAAAGGTTTATCGCTGCTGGCGGGGCCATTCACACTTCTCCGAGGAGTTTTGCGAGCAATTGTTTCAACATCAGAGCCTCGGTATCCGTCAGGCCCATCAGCGTCTGCTCCTCGACCTCGTTCCAGGTGCTTTCCAATTGCGGGCGTATATCCCTTCCTTTCTGTGTGACCGCGATCCGGGTCGACCGGGCATCGTCGTCGTGCCGCTCGCGCGTGACCAGGTCGGCCTCCAGCATTCCGCCGAGGATCTTGTTAACGGTCGGCGCCGCCAGGTTGAGTTTATCGGCCAGATCGACCTGCCGCTGCTTGTCCTTCTTCCACAATTCGAGCAGGACGAAGACCTGCCCGCTGTGAAGCCCTATCTCCTGAACCGAGCGTTCGAGAAGGTTGCGGTGTGCGATCGTGAGCTTTGAGAGCAGGTAGCTTACACTGTTGCGAAAGTCCATAAGCACTTAAACAATGCTTTATGCAAAGCTATGAGCTGGGAAACCAAAGATTATTAGACGGCTAATAAATTACCATGACCGGGCTAATAAACAAAGCTTAGCCGGGTAATAAATTTTGAATAGAAGGGTTAGAATAATTTCATGACCAACAGGGAACTTTTAAGAAGCGGGCGCGACGCACTGCTTAAACTGCATAAATCGTTGCTCGATCACGAACGGGCGATGTATGAGGGGATCAATGGGCCGCAGACACCCGGACGATTTTTACAGATCTTGCTCGAGGACGCCGATTTTGCGTGGCTGCGGAAATTCTCGACGCTGATCGTCGAGATAGACGAGTTGTTTGCCCAAAAGGACGGGATCTCGGATGAGGCGATCGAGGCAAATATCACGGCATTGCGTTCATTGATCGCGATGGAGGATGAGGACGAGGTGTTTCGGGCGAAATATATGTCCGGGCTTCAGAAGGATCTCGACGCGGCGGCCCATCAGGGCGATCTGAGGGCGTTGTTATTCGGGGGTTAGGCTCAGACGGCGAGATACGCTCGAAGCAGTTAAGCCGAACCGCGAAATACGCGAATGACGCTAATTGGAGCTTGTGGGGTTAAGGTGAATTTGCTACCCCTGGGCTTGTAATTTTAGCGTTTTTCGCGTCTTTCGCGGTTTCCACTCTTTTACGCCCGGCCGCTCTTTTTCCAATCCGACAGGAACGATTCGAGGCCCTTGTCGGTCAGCGGATGGTGTACGAGCTGCTTGATGACCTTGTACGGGATGGTCGCCACATCGGCACCGGCTAGTGCGCAATCGACGATATGCATCGGGTGCCTTATCGAGGCGGCCAGGACCTGAGTCGGAAAATCGTAATTTTGATAGATCTGGACGATATCGGCGATCACCTGCATCCCGTTTGTGGCGATATCGTCAAGCCGTCCGATAAAGGGCGAGATATAACGTGCTCCGGCCTTTGCGGCTAGTATCGCCTGGGCAGCGTTAAAGCAGAGCGTGACGTTTACGCCCGTTCCTTCGTCGGTAAGGGTTCGGGTGGCTTTCAGGCCATCGAGGGTGAGGGGGCATTTGACGACCACGTTAGGGGCGATCTTTGCAAGCTCGCGGCCCTGCTCCAGCATTCCTGCCGTGTCCAATGCGGTCACTTCGGCCGAAACGTCGCCTTTCACGATGGAACAGATCTTTGCGATGTGCTCCCTGAAATCGACGTCTCCCTCTTTTGCGACCAGCGAAGGGTTCGTCGTGACCCCGTCGATCATCCCGAGTTCGTTAGCCTCGCGGATCTCGTCAAGGTTTGCCGTATCTATAAAAAATTTCATTGAATTATCCTGCCAAAACTAAAGCTTATTATCTGATTCTAATAGATGGATCGCCGGGCTACAATTCTGCGGGGCCGATAACCGGGTTTCGAAGCGTCCCGATGCCCTCGATAATGACCTCGCAGACGTCGCCCGGCATGAGACGCGAGACACCTGCAGGCGTGCCCGTCGCGATCACGTCGCCGGCCTTAAGCGTCATTTGCCGGGAGATATAACGGATCAGGAATGCCGGCGAGAATACCATCTGAGACGTCCTGCCCTGTTGCCGAACCTCGCCGTTCACCCTGCACGTGACCTGAATGTCGCTTGGGTCAAGCAGCGTTTCGATATCGGGCCCGATCGGGCAGAAGGTATCAAAGGATTTGCCGCGCGTGAACTGGACGTCATGGCGCTGAATGTCGCGGGCTGTGACGTCGTTCAGGCAGGTATATCCGAGGACGAACTCGAACGGGTCGTCGTCATCCGAAAGGCCTTTGCAATCGCGCCCGATAATGATCGCAAGCTCGGCCTCGTGCTCGACCTGATCCGATCCGAAAGGGATCGCGATGGGCGAACCGTCGAATATGATCGCCGACGGGGCCTTAAGGAAAAGCAGCGGCTCGGTGGGCACTTTATTGCCCAGTTCGGCGGCATGCTCGGCATAATTTCTGCCGACGCAAACGATCTTTGAAGGGGAAAAATCAGCCGGGATCCGTGATCTCATCGAAATTGTTTTGCTTCCTATATCCTTTAAAATGACTGTAAGTCGTTGAATACAAAATGTCGAGCCCGGATGCCATTGGCGGCACACTATCTTGGGTGAATACGCAATGAGCACTCCCTTGGCCGGACTGCTATTTCGTGAAAAAAAGTCTTGACTTTGCGCCGGAATCGGGCTACTATCTTCTCACTGAACGCGTTTTAGTAAACAAGGGGAACTTAAGGTTACCCGGCTTGTGAGCCGCCCGATAGTGAAATCCGACTTGGAAAGTATCTTTGGGAGTTACGGAGCACAGGGACACTCCTGAGAATCTTGTCGGCGCGATGCTCTTGATTCGGATTGAGTTGAACGAAAAAGATGATAAGGTCCGTTGCCTGCCCGCAGCGGGCCTTTTCTTTTTATATGACGTCCGGTTCGTGATCTTTTGCCGATCTACGGCACTTTTTCGCTCACGACCTCGCTCGGTTCGCTCACGTTCTTATACTTGTCTGTCGCCGTCACGTAATAAAAATAGACCTTTCCAGATTCGACCCTCTCGTCCTGATAGGTATTTGCCGTGATAGGCTGTTTCGTCAAAAGCTCCCAACCTTCCTTTGGCAGGCTCTCATCCGTCGTACGATAGACGCTGTACCCGATCACATCGGTCTCCGGATTGCTTGGAAAGAACAGCGATATGGAGGTCGGCGTCGCAGCGATCGTGATAGCCGCCGGGGCGGACGGCGGGAAGGTGTCCACCGGGACTATCTTCACGATATTCGATTCCGAGCTCTCGATAGGAGCGGCGTCGGTGCCTAACGAGACCGCTCTGACGAAGTAAAAATATTGCTTATCAAAATCGAAAAAGCGGTCCTCAAAGGTCGTTCCGCTCACCGGCGTTTGATTGAGGAGCTTTGCAGGTACTTTCTCAGATTCCGACCGATAAATATTGTATCCAAGTATGTTAGCTGGCGACGTCGCGTCGATGTTCTCGGTCGGTTGTTCCCACGTCAGCGTTATCGATTCCTGTGACAAGCCGGTCGAAAGGGAAGTCGGGGCACCGGCGACCCTCGACGCGGGTTCGAGCAAGAGAAAATTTGAAAATGCAGCCTTTTGCCCGGATGCGTTCGCGAACCTCAACGCATATCGCAGGCGGGCCGGCTGACCCGCGAATTGCAGGGAATCGACGAACTGCAGCGTCTTGCCGCCAAAATCGTCCTTGCCGATCGCGATCGAGGCAACGATCAGGCTTCGGTCGGCAAACTCCTCTTCCGAAAGCGATTGCGGGGCCGAGAGCGGCTCGGTGATGCGATAGACATCGGCCCGCTTAATGTGCAGCACGCTGCCTTCCGGTGCGTTTTGCATCGGCATCTTCCAATTCAGGATGACCTGGTTTCCTCTCTGAAATCCGCTGATCTCGGCGCGCTGGCTGACGCGCTCGGTCGGCGGCAGCGGCGGCTTCCGCTTTCCGCAGTTCAGCGAGCTAAGCACGACAAGTGCTAAAGCCGCTAATGCTGCTTTATAAGCGAACTGCTTAAGTCGCATCCCTTTTTGCACGGAGTAAGAATTATGCACTTGTTTCGTAGGGCGAATGCTACAGGATGTACTGCCTTAGGTCGCGGTCCTCGACCAGCCCGTCGAGTTTCGAACTTACATATTCGGCATCGATCACCTGCCGCTTGGTGCTTAACTCGGATCCCTCAAAGCTTATCTCCTCAAGCAGGCGTTCGAGGAGAGTGTGCAAACGTCGGGCCCCAATATTCTCAGTATCACGGTTGATCTCTGCCGTCATCTCTGCGATCCGCGTGATCGCCTCATCGGTAAATTCAAGCTCGATCCCTTCGGTTCCCAGAAGTGCCTGGTACTGCTTTATCAGCGAGTTCTTCGGCTGCGTGAGGATGCGCTTAAGGTCGTCTATCGTGAGCGACTCAAGCTCGACGCGGATCGGAAATCTACCCTGCAGTTCGGGGATCAGGTCCGTCGGTTTTGAAACATGGAACGCACCGGCAGCGACGAACAGGATGTGATCAGTATTCACCATCCCGTATCGCGTGTTCACATTAGTGCCTTCGACGATCGGAAGGAGGTCGCGTTGGACGCCCTCGCGGGATACGTCCGGATTCCCTGTCGATTCCCGCCCGGCGATCTTGTCTATCTCATCGAGGAACACTATCCCCGAATCCTGCACTTTTTTTATCGCTGAGCGGGTCACCTGATCCATATCGACAAGGCGTTCCTGTTCATCGCGGAGCATCACGTTGTGTGCGTCGGCCAGACGGAGCTTTCGCCGGACGGTCTTGGCCGGAAAGAGATTGCCGAACATATCCTTGATGTTCACGCCCATCTCCTCCATTCCCTGTCCGCCGATAAAATCTATGGTCGCGTTGCCGCCCCTGTCCTGCGTGTCGATCTCGACCTCGCGTTCGTCCAGCTCGCCGCGGCGAAGCTGCACGCGAAGCTTTTCGCGCGTTCGTGCAGACCGCTGCTCTGCGTCCGTCGCCTCCTCGTTATAGGCAAAGGACGAAGGCGGCAGGAGTATGTCGAGCAGTGCCTCCTCCGTGTTCTCCTCGGCCCTCGTCCGCACATCTTCATAGGCGGTCTGCCGCGCCATCTCGATCGCCACGTCGGTCAGTTCCCTGATCATGCTCTCGACGTCGCGGCCGACATAACCGACCTCTGTAAATTTTGAAGCCTCGATCTTTATGAACGGCGAATCGGCGATGCGTGCGAGCCGGCGGGCGATCTCGGTCTTTCCGACGCCGGTCGAGCCGATCATGAGGATATTCTTGGGCAGCACGTCGCGGGCGATCTCTTCCGGGAGCTTCTGGCGGCGAATGCGATTGCGTAGGGCGACCGCGACCGCACGTTTCGCGGCCGCCTGGCCGACGACGTATTTGTCGAGTTCCTCTACTATCTGACGCGGCGTCAGATCATCAAGTTTAGGTTTTAACGCGGCCGTTTCGCCGCCTAGCTGAATTGCCATTATCTGGATATCTCTTCCGGGAGCTCTTCAAGCACGATCTCGCCGTTGGTATAGATGCAAATCTCCCCGGCCACGGTCAGTGCCTCGGTCGCGATCTCCGCCGCCGAGAGGGGGCTGTGTTTCATAAGGGCCCGGGCCGCGGCAAGTGCATACATGCTCCCCGACCCGACCGCAAGGAGGCCATCGTCCGACGCGATGACGTCACCCTTGCCCGAGAGCAGGAAGGCGTCTTTCTCGTCCGCGACGATCAACAGGGCCTCCAGATTTCTAAGATATTTGTCGGTCCTCCAATCCTTGCTTAATTCGATCGCCGCCCGCTCGAGCTGGTCCTGAAACTGTTCGAGCTTCGTCTCGAACCTCGTCAAAAGTGTGAAGGCATCCGCCGTCGCTCCGGCGAAGCCGGCGAGTATCTTTCCGCCCGCGATCCTTCTGACCTTGCGTGCCTTTCCCTTTATCACCGTCTCGCCGAGCGTTACCTGCCCGTCGCCGGCCATCGCGGTCTTGCCGTCACGCTTGACCAGCAAAACGGTGGTAGATCGGATCTGCGTCATAAACCTAGATGATAGTTGTTCGAATTCAAATGCTCAAATTGACAGGCGCAAGGCAGATACCTGAACATTAGGGAGTTTATGGCGTATAGACCGAAGATCGGCATCACGATGCGTTTAGAGCATGAGACTAACCGTTTCTATCTCGGCCGCGATTACAGCGAGGGGCTCGAGGCATTCGGCGCGACGCCGATCCACATCGGGCTTATACCGAACAGGGAATATGTCGCCGATCTGATGTCAACGCTTGACGGCGTGATGCTCCCGGGCAGCGCGTCGGATATCGACCCGTACCGCTATGGCGAAGATCCGCATCCAAAACTCGGACGTGTGATACCGGAAAAGGACGAGATCGATCTTCTTGTCCTGGCCGAGGCCGAGCGGCTTGGGATGCCCGTCTTCGGCATTTGTTTCGGTATGCAGTCACTTAATATTTCGCGTGGCGGTTCGCTTATACAGGATATCGAGTCACAGGTGGATGAGCCGGTCCAGCACCAGCAGGGAATTCCGCGTGACCGGAACTCGCATTCGATCAGGGTCGAACCCGAAAGCCTCCTAGAGAAAGCTTTAGGTGTCGATGCACAGACCGTTAAGGTGAATTCCCACCACCATCAGTCTATCCGCAACATAGGAAAGAATTTGCGGGCGACTGCGTGGGCCAATGATGGGATCGTCGAAGCGATCGAGGACGACCGTGAGGGCAGGATCGTCATCGGCGTACAATGGCATCCGGAACTTTCCTGGAAGAACGACACCCTTTCGGGAAACCTTTTCAGTTTCTTTGTAGAAAGTTGCCGGCTGAGTTGGAATGCAAAGGCGGGCGGCAGTTGAAGTAGTTTCGAGGGCGATCAACCCCTTTGAAGATCGTCGGATAGACGTCTTGGTTGGTAAACTATATGAGGATTATCCAATGCGATCGTTGAACATGATCTTAAACCTTAAGAATGTATGGAAGTCGCCTGGAAACAATATTTACGGGCGGCTGTTCGAGTGAATTCTGTCTGTCGAAGTTCGACACTTAATGTTATTTCGAACGAGAGGAAAGAGGAAAATTGATGCAGAACTTATTCGTGGTCGGCCTTCTTGCCTGGATCTTCCCGGGTGCGGGCCATTTCATCCAAAAGAGGACCAAGCGAGCGCTCCTGATCGGCGGGTCGATTTGGGTGATGTTCATCGTCGGCATATTGAGCGGCGGAGCTTACTACCCGGGGTTCGACTTTCGCGACGGCCAGCTTCTCTATTTGCTGAATGTGTTCGCGAAGCTCGGGAACGGGCTCGGGGCCCTCATCAGCTTTCTGGCTTCCGTTACTCCGTCGCCCGCTACACCGGCACTTGCGACATTCGAGTACGGGGGGAGAATGGTGGAAACCGCAGGCCTGCTGAATATTTTGGCGATCCTGGACGCCATCGATATTTTTCTCGGGAGGAAAAGATGATCCATTTCTTTTACCTCGTCGGATTTGCGGCCCTTATATCGGTAGTGTTCGGTTCCATCTCGCACGGTTCGCCGAGAGATAAATTCATTTACGGGCTAAAGACGTTCCTACAGTTCGTCGGCGTCAGCCTGCTTATAGCGTGGATCCTCTACTTTGTCCCGTGGTAGGCCCAGGGAGTCTTTGATTTCGTGTCGATAAAAGAGACCGAGGCCATCGTTATCAAGAGCTACAACCTTTCGGAGGCGGATAGGATCGTGGTCTTCTTTACGCGCGAGTACGGCGTTATCCGCGGCGTCGCAAAGGGAGCCAAGCGCCTTCAGAGCCGTTTCGGCAGCATGCTCGAGCCCTTCTCGACAGTTACGGTCTCGTTCTTTCAAAAGGAAGAGCGAGAGCTTGTCACGCTTCGCGAGATCGAGCTGATCGAGTCGAGGTTTGCAAGAACGAGCGAGCCCGCGTTTCTCGAGGCGTTCTCATACATAGGCGAATTGCTGACCGATTTTGCCCCGCCTCATGACGCTGACGAAAAGCTCTATCGGATGATCACCGCCTGCCTCTCGGCCGCACAGGATGAGGCCGGCCTTGGCGCGGTCCGATTATATTTCGAGCTCTGGCTGCTTCGGCTTTCCGGCTTTCTGCCGCAGTGGGAGATCTGCAATTCCTGCAGCCGTCCGCTCGGCCCCGACGAATCTGCGAGGCTGATCTCCGGCTTTCATCTATCCTGTTCAAACTGCCGCGCCGGATACGCGATCAGCGAGGTAACGGCCGATGACCGAAGGTTCTACGCCGATGTGCTCCGGATGTCGCCGGTCGATTTCGTCGTCTCGGCCGCCGGCCGCCGCGAGCAGTTCCGGGTCATATCTGACGTACTTTCGCGGCTGATCGCGCAGGCACTCGGACGCGAGGTCGCCGGCAGTGCCGCTTTGAGCTAGAATCGAAATATATCGGCTTATGCGAACCAGTCGGACGATCTCGAGATATTTGATCGGCGCGATCGTGCCTTATTTTTTGTCTGCCTGGCTCCTTCTCAGCGTCATCCTTTTCGTACAACAGGCAAGCCGATTCTCGGACATTTTCTTTAGCGTCAATATCCCGAACAGCCTTATCTGGCAGCTTGCGTTCGCTCTTGTCCCGAACGTGATAGCGTTCACCTGTCCGATGGCCGTACTCGTCGGCACGGTGATCGGCCTCTCCAAAATGCAGGGCGACAACGAGCTTGTTGTGATCCGGGCGGCCGGCGTAAGCAATCTCCAGATCCTCGTTCCGGTGATCCTTCTCGGTGTACTCCTCTCGTTCTTCACCTTTATGGTCAACCTGCTTGGAGTGCCGCTTGCTGCTCGCATTGTCAGGCAGGTCGCTCTGCAGACGGCGATCTACAAGCTTGAATCGCCGATCGAGCCGGGCGTGTTCAACACGGAGGTCGCGGGCTACACCATCTATGTAAAGGACGGCGATCTTACGGACGGAAAGTGGAAGAACATTTTTATACATACCGAGGATGCGAAGACCGGCGAGACGCGGCTCATCACGTCACGGCAGGGCCGGATCGATTCCGAGGGCGAATCATCGGAACTCGTGCTCGAAAACGCGCTTTCGACCACCATCACACCGGATGGAAAGGACGAAAAGTTCGTTTCCGAAACGATCGGCGAGGTCCGGTTTGCGATCAAGACAAGGCGAAACGAGCTTATCGAGCGGCTCGCACGTTCCGAGACATCGGCCGAGGAGATGGGCCTCTCACAACTTTCTGAATTTGCACGCTCCAAAGAAGGAAGGGAACGGACCGAGGCCGAGATACTCTGGCAGAGGCGCATACTTCTGAGCATCACACCGCTGATCTTCAGCATACTCGGCACGGTGCTCGTGCTGCGGTTCAACCGCGGCGGCCGAGGTTTTGGCGTCGCGGTATCGCTCGCAGTTCTGATCACCTATTATCTCGCCGCATTCCTGGGCGAACAGCTGGCAAGGACCGGATGGCTGAGCGTTCCGGCCTCTGGCGCGATCCCTATCGCACTCGCCGCGATCGCTATAATTTGGTTTACCTATGTCGGCAAGATAAAAATATTCAATAACTTAGCGGAGCGGGTCAAGGTGTTGCCTGAGGTTCTCTCTCAGCAGGTATCAAAAACCGGCGGCCATAGTTTTTTTCGGGATATGACGACCGGCCTCCGCGATTTCGATTTTCTTTACGACCTGGTCAGGTACTACATACTAACATTGCTCTTTTTATCGTCGATCTTTGTTATCTTCACCGCATTCGAATTGTGGAGGTACGCAGGTACGATGGATGGAGGCATCCGTATCCTCGGCCTCTATCTGCTGTATCTGGTTCCATTCATTTACCTTCAGCTTTCGCCGTCCGCCGCGATGATCGCCACGCTGAGTACTTACATTATAAAGTCCCGGCAAAACGAGATCGTTACGTGGACGTCGGTCGGACAAAGTGTGTATCGACTGTTAGTTCCGTGCTTTGCCTTAATGTTATTTCTAGGTCTCCTCAACTTCGCGGTGCAGGAACTTTTGGCTCCGACCGCAAATCTGAAGCAAGACCAGTACCGCCAGCAGCTGCGAAGCCGCGGATCGCTTACGTCTCAGCCGAACAAGTTTTGGGTCGCCGACGACAAATCTATAATTTCATTTACTCATATCAGAAGTGCGTCTGATAACGATAAAGCCGCAGATGGCGTGACGATCTATGAGTTTTCGGATAGTGGGGAGAAATTGCAAACCCTGTACCGCTCGGAGAACGCGAACTGGTCGAAGGGAAGGCTTGTTCTGCAGGGTCCGGTGAGGCGGAATACATTCGAAGGCGGCGCGGTTTCGAGTGCGGTTCTTGAGAGAGAAGAACTCGAGTACCGATACAATCCGTTCAAGGAGATCAGGAAAAAGCCGAGTCAACTCACGATCGGGGAAACGAAAGAACGGATCAAAAACAGTGAGTCGGAGGTTGAGGAGCGTAATTTTGAAGTAGCCTTCGAGCGAAAATGGTCCACGCTTGTCCTTCCTTTCATAATCGCCTTGTTTACGGCACCATTCGCTCTGAGCCTTAACCGAAAGGGAAAGGCGGTCACTGTCGGTTATGCGGTCGGCCTGTGGCTGATCTTTATGGCGGCGACCTCTGTATTCGACCAGTTGGCATTGAGCGGGCTGCTCCCGGCCGCCGCGGCGGTCTGGGCCCCGCTCGGGGCATTTGCGATGCTGGGTATCTTCCTGCTTTCGAGAGTTCGAACGTGACAACGATACTAAAGGCCGGTCTGCTGTATTTCATTACCGTGTTCGCGGTCGGTTTCGTGCTCGGTTCGATCCGCGTGCCGTTCCTCGTACCGCGGCTCGGCGAGCGATATGCCGAGTTGATCGAGCTGCCGTTTTTGATGATCGCCGTCGTTCTATGTGCAGGTTGGATCGTCCGCAGATATCGTCTTAATTGTAAGCCCTGGAGCGCGGCCGCAAGCGGGTTGATCGCCGCCGTTCTTTTGATATTGGTGGAGTTTTCGGTTGTCCTGGCGTTAAGGGGAATGTCGATCGACGACTATCTCGAGCAGAGAGATCCCGTCGCTGCGGCCGCGTATTACGGCGCCGTCGCGATATTCGCCGCCATGCCGCTGATCCTTTCGCTGAAATGGAGGCCTGGGAACGATGAATAAGGATGCTGTGATGGTGCTGCACGGGTTCTTTTCACTTCCGAATCTGGATAAGCTCGAGGTGGTAAATGCCGTGAACGAGTATTTTGATGCGGTCAGCGAGCGTGAAGCCATCCGTCGCCGCTTTGACGACCAATTTGCCGAACTTAATGTGATCGGAAACGGTGTAGAGTGTAAATGTTGCGGAAGAGAAGGTTAAGGCTATTGAAGCTTTAAGCAAAGATATTCGAAAACGGTCTCGCTCACCGATCCGGTCCTAACTCTCGCACGCGATTCATTTTTCACAAGGTCAGACCCGCGCGGATCGAGTGGGATGTTTGAATCGTTGTACGCCGAGGTGCGCTCCATTACCACAAGCCTTTTTCCGCAGTCCACCGTCGCGAACTGGATCACATACGCCGACTCGCGGGGCAGGGAATAACGCCGGTTGAACATCGCCGCGTTCGTCGGCATGATCTTTACCCACAATTCAAAAAGGGTATCCGACTTTGGCTGCATATTCCTTGTGTAGAGCGAATATCCCCGCGGCCCTTCCGTAGGCTTTCCCAACTCCGACCAGAATTTCTGGTCCAGGAATTCAGCGGTTCCCGGCGAAGCGTCCTTCTTCATCTGTGAAAAAGCCGACACGGTCAGCAGCATCACAAACATCGGCAAAAATTTTCGCATATAGCCTCATTATCCGCAGTTTGGGCGAATTTGCAATCGATTTTTGCAAATTCCTCGGCTGCGGGCCGTCCTATTAGGGTATGAACTTACTGCAATTTGGAAACAGGCTTCTGGATACGTCCGACATCGTTTTCGCCGAGCGCGAGGACGAGAAGACAAGGCTTCTCCTCCGCGGCGGACATTCGGTCGTGCTCGAAGGTGAAGTCGGAAATGTAGTGTGGTCACGGCTCGCCGGCCGCCTTATCGACCAAGTGCCGGCGAATTCCGAAGCCTAGCGGGACGCTATTTGTGCCGGTATGTGATACGGCCCTTCGAAAGGTCGTACGGCGAGAGTTCGATATCGACCCGGTCGCCCATCAGTATGCGGATGCGGTTTCGACGCATGCGCCCCGAGATGGTCGCCAGTACCATGTGGTCCGAATCGTTTAGCTTTACCTTGAAAAAGGCATTCGGTTGTTTGTCGACTACGACGCCGACCATTTCGATCAGATCTTCTTTCATCAATTATATCTTTTGCGGCTGATACATCGGCCGCTTTTCTCACTAATACCTCGAATATTTAAAATTAAGGCTGTATATAGGATGCCTCTATTTTGCGTTGGTTGCAAATCAGATCGCGGCGGTCTCTTGCTCGGGCCGCGAATTAAAAGTAATCTAGGCGATATCCTGATCGTTTCCGCTGGTATATAAAATGAGAAAACTTACCGCTTTCCTGATCGCCTACGCCGCGCTGTTCGCTCTGCCTGCTTCTTCGATGGCCCAAAGATCGGACGATGCCGAATCAAAACTGATCGAAAAGGCCAGAAAGATCCACAGAGATGTGATCACCCTCGATACCCACGTTGACATAAACGTCGCAAATTTCACCGCTGAGCAAAATTATACAAGGGACCTCGCGACCCAGGTGAATCTGCCGAAGATGCGTGCCGGCGGGCTCGACGTGGCGTGGTTCATCGTCTACACCGGCCAGGGAGACCTGACCGCCGAGGGCTACGAAAGGGCTTATAAGAATGCGATCGAAAAATTTGACGCGATCGACCGCTTGACCAAAACGATAGCTCCAGACCAGATCGAGCTTGCCCTGACGTCAAAGGAAGTACGGAGGATCGTGAAGTCTGGAAAGCTCGTGGCAATGATCGGTGTCGAAAACGCTTACCCGATCGGCAATGACCTCAGCCGCATAAAGTACTTTGCCGAGCGTGGCGCGCGGTATATGTCGCTCGCCCATAACGGCCATAGCCAGCTTGCCGATTCGAATACGGGCGAGCGCGACGGCAAATATCTTCACAACGGGCTCAGCGAGTTAGGAAAACAGGCCATCGCCGAGATGAACAAATGGGGCATCATGGTCGATATCTCTCATCCGTCAAAAGAGGCGAACATCCAGGCGATCCGGCTCAGCAAGGCTCCCGTGATCGCCTCCCATTCGTCGGCGCGGGCCCTGGCTGACCACAGCCGAAACCTCGACGACGAGGTGCTCGCGATGATCAAGGCGAATGGCGGCGTCGTCCAGGCCGTCGCTCTAAAGGCGTACGTCGATGTCAAAAAGAGCGAATTGAGGGCCGCAAAGTCAGCCGAGATCTTAAAAGAGATCGCCGACCTCGAGGGCTTCAAGGTTCTCGATCGGGCGGATATGCTCAAGCTTCCCGAGGCCGAACGGGCAACTTACATTACGCGAGTCTCGGCTATCCGGGCCAAGGCCGCACCCGTCATCCGCGAACGTCTGAAGGACACCGCTCCTGACGTCGATGTAAAGGACTTCGTCGATCACATCGACTACCTCGTCAAGAAAATTGGCATCGACCACGTCGGCATCGCCTCCGACTTTGACGGCGGCGGCGGGGTCGAGGGGTGGAACGACGCCTCCGAGACCTTTAACGTCACGCTCGAGCTCGTCCGTCGCGGCTATACAAAGAACCAGATCGAAAAGATCTGGAGCGGCAACCTGCTTCGAGTGTTGGATGAGGTCCAGAAGGTCGCCAAAGATCTGCAGAAATAGTTTCCACTCCCGTTCAGGCGGACTCACTGCCGCAACCTGAGAAGATCGTTTAACAGTCGGGCCAGCGACACCTGATCTTCTGCTTTAACTATCAAATCAAGTGACACCCCGGCCGGAGTTCTTACGCGTTAAAGTTCGGTGCGGGATGTCTGCACCTATGTAACGATATGGAAAACCTATCACCTGCACGCATTATGGAAGTCGGCATGGCATTCTGGCAGGCGCGGACATTGTTGACGGCGATCAAGCTCGGCCTCTTTACCGAACTCGGTTCCGGCAAAAAGACGGGCAAAGAACTGCAAAACGCGCTTCGTCTGCACGACCGTTCAAACCCCGACTTCTTCGACACGCTCGTTGCACTCAAATTCCTCGAACGCGACGGCGATGGCGAATCTTCGCAATACTCCAACACGCCCGAGACCGCGGTATTCCTAGACCGGAACAGCCCTTTGTTCGTCGGCGGCTTTCTTGAGATGGCGCACGACCGTTTGTATCCATTCTGGGGCGATCTGCACGAAGCTCTCAAGACCAGCAAGCCGCAGAACGAGACAAAGCACGGCGGAGCCGGCGTATTCGAAGAGCTGTATAGCAAGCCAGAGCGGCTCGAGCAGTTCATGGACGCGATGGCGGGCATCTCCGCGGGGAATTTCCAGGCATTCGCCGAAAAGTTCGATTTCTCGCCCTACAAGACGCTGACCGATGTCGGCGGCGCGACCGGGCTGCTCTCGACTCTCGTCGCTAAGGCAAATCCGCATATGACGTGCACATCGACCGATCTGCCGCAGGCCACCGAGATCGCCGTTCGAAAGATCGCTGCCGCCGGCGTTGCCGACCGCGTCAAGGCCGAACCGATCGACTTCTTCCGCGATGAGATAAAGCCCGCGGATGTCGTCATGATGGGAATGATCCTGCACGATTGGAACCTCGAGAAAAAGATGATGCTCATCCGGAAGGCATACGACGCGTTGCCCGAGGGCGGAGCCTTCGTCGCGATCGAGAACATCATCGACGACGCGCGGCGCGAGAACGCATTCGGGCTGATGATGTCCTTGAATATGCTTATCGAATTCGGCGAAGCGTTCGATTTTACCGGCGCCGATTTCGACCGATGGTGCAGGGAAGTCGGGTTCAAACGCACCGAGGTCATCCACCTCGCCGGCCCGGCCTCCGCCGCCGTCGCATACAAATAGGCACAAGTACGACTCGCCGCAGAGCCTGCCCTTTCCCGGGCACTGATCTTTGCGGCGAGCCGGGACACCCTCGCTACTGTTTTGGTTTCCGCCGGCACTGCGAATGTGCCTTGGGCGAGATGGAGACCTTTCGCAGGTCCAGGATGAGGTTGCCGTCAGCATCCAGCCTGGGATAATGAAACTCCAGGGTGTCCGGCGGACGGATGCCGAACTCAGTGATCAAACGATAGGCCCTGATGATCTTGGCCCCGCGTCGACCGTACTTCTTTAGCGGATAAGCGTTGGGCGTGTCGAGTTTTGCCGGCTTCAGGCCGAGCCGCTGCTTGAACCGGTCAAACATTATCAGCACCGCCTCGGGCGACCCGAGCCGTTCGTGTGTCACGCTGCTCAGGGCCAGGGCTCCTGATCTGTTGATCGTTACGTACAGCCGCGACCAATGCGGTGCGACGTCGCCTCTCGGTAAGATCGTCCATCCTATTTGTACTTCCAACACGTTCAAGGCCTCCCAAGCCCGACCGTCAATGTACCATAGATGCAACACCGTTGCAAGACAATTATTTCGGATTCCGCTCGAAAAAACCGATGAGTCTTCGGGCCTGACCAACCTTTCGAATTTGAGTGCCGTTCTTCCGGATTTCGCACCCCGCCCAACCCGGCAATGTCAGCGGCTATGTCAGTGCCGAACCGGGGCTTCGTCAGAGCTTCGGTCAAATCGCTCTGGCACGCCATTCACGCCGCGGTCACTGATCAAAGATGTGGGGTGATCTGACGCAAGTTTTTCCCGAAGTGTCTAAAATTCTGCCGCAACTGATGCACCCACTGACGCGTCTGACGCGAATTCGCCCGCACGAAGTCAGGACTTGCGAACTTAGTTTTTCGTTCAACTGAACTTCTCGGTCTTTCTAACTATGCAAATGACTCCGCGTGTAAAGAGGAGATCGCAGTCCTTTTGCAGCCATCTGCGATCAAATAGCAAGGTCAAATGGGACATCGCTAATATCCCTCAATCTACGGCTTTGCATCATGTTCTCGAAAGCCTCGCGTTGCTCGTCGTTGCCGACCTCGAGAACGGCAGTTTTCAGTTCTTGCAAGGCAAAATGGTAGACACAGTCTAGATCGCCGGTACCCAATGCAAGTGTTATCAATCTGGTCGGCATCGGCTCAGCGGTAACTGCGATTATATGCGGCAAATTACCTCGTCGATTTCGTATCAAATTCAGTGCTTCAGTTCTGGCATTTTGGGATCGGTCGCTCCGAATGGTCCATTTGCACGAGATGCTCGCGTGCAAGATCTCGCGACCTCCGCAGTTGCCGGACCTTAGCGGCGTGTGTGAAGCCAAGCCGTCCTTGCCAACTATGTTCCTCCCCGAAACATTGATCTCGCTATCCGTCACCGATTTGCGTCCGATCACAATATCAGGCTTTACGATATAACCTCCACCGAAAGACGAAGCCAAAAATGCGTCTTGCTTTTCCAATTGCTCAACGAATTTTGCCCAGGATATTAAATGTTCATACTGGTCAAAATCGGCGATCGAGACCTTCTTCTCACCTACCGTGTAGGACCATTTCCCTGGCCTAAGATGTTGCAGTTCTCCAAATGCTTTTTCTAGGTAATCGCGAGTCTTTTCTTCGAATCTTTTGCCAAGGGTTTGATCCGATAAATTGCTGTGGTCCTCAGAGCCGCCGATCTGTCGCAGGATATTCCAGGCGATCGTAGAGCTTGATGCGCTACTACTGTCCGCGAAGTTGGGCGATTCAGTATGTTTTTTCGCGTTCTTCCTTATTCTGATGACATCTGCAAGCAGAGCCTCGTGGTACTGTTTCCTAATCTTGGATAGCACCGATTCGTCCTTCTTCACCTTCTTCATAGGTTTGATATTGCCTGCATTGCCGCTGAGAGAAGCTGGGGTTGTACCGTTGCTGCACGCTTTCGTCCTATCTCCGCATATTGCGGATTTAATTCGATAAGGGTTGCACTGCGTCCGGTCTCGAGGGCCGCGACACCCGTCGTTCCTGATCCGCTAAAAGGGTCAAGGACCATGTCTGCGGGGCGCGAGCCGAGAAGAATACAACGTCGTGCGAGCTCCCGTGGAAACGCCGCCGGGTGACCGTCTCCATTCGGATCCGGGCCTAGGATCCAATAATTTCTTAAATTCGCTCCAGAAGGTTCGCGATATCCGTCAGGATCGTAGAAATAGCTTCGATTCTTAGTAAGAAGGAAAATCTCTTCAGTTGCCGTTGTGGGTCTGTTCTTTACGCTTTCGGGCATGGCGGTCTTCTTGATCCAAGTAATTCGAGACCGAAGGTACCAACCATCCATTTGTAAGGCAAACGCAACTCGCCACGGCAAGCCGATCAGGTCGCGGTCCTTAAGGCCCCAAACATCAGGTACTTTGCAATTGCGTTTCTGAATACGTTTCTTGGTGTTGCCCACTATCGCGTTTGGGCCTGGTTTCCCAACACCGCCATTTCTGGCGTATCCGTCACCGACATTGAGCCAGAGAGTCCCGTCGTCCTTCAAAGTACGCCTTAATTCACGAAAAACAGAAACTAAATTCTGGACGTAGACTTCAGGCGAATCTTCCGTCCCTATCTGGCCGGCGTGATCATAATCTCTCAGGCCCCAGTATGGCGGCGAGGTTACACAGCATTGAATCGACTTTTCTTGGAGTGTCGGAAGCAGGTCGAGGCAATCGCCAATTAAAATGAGGGACGTTCCCATAGAGCACATTTTACCAACAAACGAGCTTTTCTCTAACCGACCTCGCCCGGCCTAATTTCTCGCCGAGGTTCTCTTTGAATCAAAGGCGAGGTTTGTTAGGCGAAGGGGCTTATATAGGGATTCATAGGCCGGGTTTGAGGAGTCGGTAGTATTCCGGCCCACCGCATTTCCTGGACCGTCACAATGTTCCGAGACGGCAGCCCGCGCTTAACGATGCTTGGAACGCATCCGTCGATGATGATCTTCATGCAGCAAGGACGATGTCTTTCAGCGAAGTGCGGAAGGTTTCAAGTACGCGAACCGCCTGATCGCGCCTGACTGTAGGGAAGTTTTCCAGAAATTCGTCGAGCGAAACACCCGCTTCGAGGTTTTCCAAGAGGGCCGACACGGGCACGCGGGTACCAGTGAAGACCGGTGCTCCACTCATGATCTCGCGGTCGACAGTGATCGGCAGGTCTTCAGTGATCGTCATAACAGGCTAATTCTAACACAAGGCCATGCGCGATTCGCGATCCGATCCATTTGTTGATGTGCGGACGGAACCGCGAAACTATGCGAAAACACACGAAAAAGCCCCGGACATCGCCGGGGCTGAAAAACACTATTCACTATTCACTGTTCACTGTTCACTGTTCACTGTTCACTGTTCACTGTTCACTGTTCAGTGTCCACTGCCCTACGTCCCCGATTCCCAGCTGTTCATATACTCGACCATTTCGGGGGTTAGCACGTCCATTCTGACGCCCATGGCGTGGAGCTTGAGCGAGGCGATCTCCTGATCGACCTCGGTCGGGAGCACGTGGACGCCGTTGGCGAGCTTGCCCTTGTTCTTAACGAGATACTCGGCGGACAACGCCTGGTTGGCGAACGACATATCCATGACCGATGCCGGGTGGCCTTCGGCGGCAGCGAGGTTGATCAGACGGCCTTCGCCGAGCACGATCACGCTCTTTCCGCCGTTCTTGCCGATGTATTCCTCGACGAACGGGCGGCGCTTGACCGGCGGTTCGGACATCTCACGAAGGGCGTCGAGATTGAGTTCGAGGTCAAAGTGTCCGCTGTTGCAGACGATCGCCCCGTCCTTCATCGCTTCGAAATGCTGTTTATCGATAACGTGGCGGTTGCCCGTTACCGTGACAAAGAAATCGCCGATCTTGGCGGCATCTGCCATCGGAAGCACACGCATTCCGTCCATCACGGCCTCGATCGCTTTGATCGGGTCGATCTCGGTCACGACAACGTTGGCGCCCATACCGCGGGCACGCATCGCGACACCTTTACCGCACCAGCCATAGCCGACCACGACGATCGTCTTGCCAGCGAGCAGTATGTTGGTCGCACGGATGATGCCATCGAGGGTCGATTGGCCCGTTCCATAGCGGTTGTCAAAGAAATGCTTGGTCTGAGCGTCGTTGACCGCGATAGAAGGGAAGTTGAGCACACCGGCGGCGACCATGGCCTTGAGGCGTACTATGCCGGTCGTCGTCTCTTCGGTCGTACCGATGAGATTTGGTATGAGTTCCGGCTTTTCCTTGAGCATGGTCGCGACAACGTCCGATCCGTCATCGATGATCAGGTTCGGATTAGTCTCAAGCGCCGCCTTAACGTGAGACACGTAAGTCTCTATGGACTCGCCCTTTATCGCCATAACGGGAATTCCCCAATCGGCAACCAGGGAAGCCGCAACGTCGTCCTGCGTCGAGAGCGGGTTCGATGCGATCAGCAGAGCCTCGGCCCCACCAGCCTGCAGGGTGCGTGCGAGATTCGCCGTTTCGGTCGTGATGTGGGCACACGCGACCAGCTTTACACCCGTGAGCGGTTTCTCTTTCTCAAAACGCTCGCGGATAAGCCGAAGCACGGGCATCTCACGGTCGGCCCACTCGATGCGCTGCTTGCCCTGCGGTGCAAGGTTGATATCTTTAATGTCGTATTGAATTGAAGTACTAGGATTAGCCATTTGTTGCGATACCTCTGTGTTGTTCAGCCGCCGAGCGAAGCGTTTCGGCCTTATCTGTCTTTTCCCACGAAAACTCGTCGTTCACACGGCCAAAGTGGCCAAAACGGGCCGTTGCCTTGTAGATCGGGCGACGCAGGTCCAGCGTCTCGATGATGGCTTTGGGCGTGAGTGTGAAATTCTCGCGAACGATGTCGGCGATGCGTTCGTCGTCGATGGTCCCGGTGCCGTGCGTGTCGATCAGGACCGAGACCGGCTCTGCAACGCCGATCGCGTAGGCAAGCTGGACCGTACACTTATCCGAAAGGCCGGCGGCGACAACGTTCTTCGCGATGTACCGGGCCATATATGCCGCGGAACGGTCAACCTTCGTCGGGTCCTTGCCCGAAAATGCTCCGCCGCCGTGTGGTGCATATCCGCCGTATGTGTCGACGATGATCTTTCGCCCGGTGACGCCGGCATCGCCCATCGGGCCGCCGATCACGAATTTGCCGGTCGGATTGATATGGTATTTCGTGTTCTCGTCAAGCAGTTCGGCGGGAATTACGGGCTTGATCACGTGCTCCATGATGTCCGCACGGATATCCTCGATGTCGAGGTCAGCCGTCTGGGTCGAGATCACGACCGCCTCGACGCGAAACGGACGCCCGTCCCGGTACTCGATCGAAACCTGCGATTTGCCGTCAGGACGAAGATATGGGATCGTGCCGTCGCGCCTCACTTCCGACAGCCTTCGCGTCAGATTGTGCGCCATCTGAATGGGCATCGGCATCAGCTCGGGCGTCTCGTTGCAGGCAAAGCCAAACATCAAGCCCTGATCGCCCGCTCCGCCCGTGTCCACACCCTGTGCAATGTCAGGCGACTGCGTTCCGATCGCATCAACCACCGAACAGGTGTTGGCATCATAACCAAAACTTGCATCGTTGTAGCCGATCTCGTGTATAGTGTCACGGATGATCTGCTTGTAATTAACCGAAGCAGACGTTGTTATCTCACCGGCAACAACAGCCAAACCGGTTGTAACGAGCGTTTCACACGCAACGCGAGCATTAGGATCCTGTTCGAGGATCGCATCAAGGATCGCGTCTGAAATATTATCCGCAATTTTGTCGGGATGACCCTCTGTCACCGACTCGGACGTAAATAGAAAATTTCCGTTACTCAATGGTCTGTTAACTCCTTATTCACTGTGGTCTTAATTGAATCAGTTCGGTATACCAAAACTTAAATCCTAACTTTAATGTAAGGTTATGTCAAAGTAAATGAAGGCAAAACAGGTAGGATGGGCATCGGGAACTGTTGAAGGCAAATTAGGTCCTTTCGAGGCGTCAATCACGCACAAGGAGGGCTGCTTTTATGGGTTGCAACTGGGAATTATTCGAGCTTCGCGTCGTCGTTTTCATGCGTGGTGAAAGGAACAAGCAGAATGGGAATTTTTCGGGCCAGATCCTTTGGGAATTTCAAAATGTGACCATTGATCTCAGATCATTGGGCCTGGCGGATTTCAAGGGCTCGGGCGAATACTGTAATTTTAAGACTGTATTTACGGAATTGGTCAAGGCCCAAATGATCCCGTTCAGTTTCGGAGAAGAAAAGTTTCGGAGCGACCGGTTGAACTTTGGAAATCTGCAGGCAGCAGAACGCAACGGGAGGAAATTTACGGCCGCGAATCTGTACGTTCATCGCCGAAACCAACCAAATGAGGCGAGTCTGGAAAGTGGCGAAGGCGTGCTCCTTGGCACGGTCTCGATTGACTTCACAGCTATCGCACAGGGAAGCCACTATGTACAACTCTCCGGCGAAAAGGCTTCACTGGTCAACTAGACAGACGCCCTGCGTCTGATAATAGGGATTATGTAATCAAAGTTCCGCTTTTTCAGCCTTTACCGCATCAAACACGGTCTTAAGCGCCCTTAGTATTTCGGATCGGGATTTGATTTCGGCCCTTTCGAAACGAAGTTCGAGCTTAAATCCCTTTCCGGAGAAGCTAAAAGCCTTTTCATCGGATCCCATCGGAACTGCTGCTGAGTCCTTTTCTACGGTTTCTGCTTCGACTCGTGCTTTTCTCGACTTGCTCGGCCCACCGCTGACGAGGAGTTGGTCAAGAAACTCGTGCATTGCATTGTCGTCAAACTGACGGGCGATCTCAAGCAGCGTCGACTTTGAAGTAAGGTTTGCGTCCCTCGCCCGTACACGAATTTCATCAGGCAGTCCCGCGATCGTCAATAGCTCCGTGACTGTCGACCGACTCTTACTGATCTTCTTGGCGATCTCCTCCTGCGTGTATCCAAACTTGGATGCGAGGGCGGCTAGCCCGTCGGCCTCCTCCCAGATATTTAGATCTTTGCGTTGGAGATTCTCGATCAACGCGATCTCTGCAACGCCCTGCGCATCGAGATCCATTTCGATGCAAGGTACATCCGCAAGGCCAGCGAGTTTCGAAGACCTCCAGCGCCGTTCACCTGCAATGATCATAAATCGCCCTTGGCCGTCTGGTTTCACGAGTAAGGGCTCCAAAACCCCTTTCTCGCGAATCGATTCCGTGAGTTCGGAAAGGTCCCCAAATTCGGATCGAGGCTGATCAGGATTAGGATAGATCGATTCGATCGGTATCGTCCGCCCGACGCTCCTTGATCTTGCCGCTATCTTGTCAACGTAATGGGAGTCGTGGCGCATGCCTACGCCAACTGGAAGTCCTGCCTTAGACACGTTTAAGCACCTCCTTTGAAAGGCTTTGATACTCGGTGGCCCCAGACGACCGGGGCGCGTAATCGAATATGGATTTCTTATGAGCGGGCGACTCCTCAAGCCTAACACTGCGTGATATGACTGTTTTGAAGGCCTTTTTGCCGAATACATTGCGAATGTGAGACTCGACGTCATGGGAGATAGTAGTTCTGCGGTCAAAAAGCGTTACCACGACTCCCAACAAATTTAGCTCGGGGTTGGGCCTTGAGCGGATCTTCTCGATCGTTTCGAGAAGGTCGTCAGTTCCTTCAAGAGCAAAATAAGATGATTGAATTGGAATTATGACGTGATTCGCCGCAACCATAGCATTTACGGTCAGGATCCCAAGGGTCGGTGGAGTATCGATAAGGATCACGTCGTAATCACGCTTCAGTACTTCTATGCGGTCACGAAGCTTAAATGCTGCGTCAAAGTCGCCGATCAGTTTGGCTTCGAGTTTTGCTAGGCTGATCCGGGCAGGTATCAAAAAGAGATTAGGCGTACTCGTTTGATAAACAAGCTCGGTCAGATCGCGGTCAGGTTCAGCAAAAAGCTCGTAGGCTCCGCCGTTAACGCGATCGGGTTCTATGAAAGAAAGCGAAGAATTGCTTTGTGGATCGAGGTCGATCAACAGCACCCGCTTTCGCTGGTTCGCAATGGCGGCTGCAAGATTAATGGCGGTCGTGGTTTTTCCGACTCCGCCTTTTTGATTTGCAATTACGATGATCATGTATGGGACGGTGTAAAACGAAATATCGAGAAACCGGCGTAAAGATGCGTTTGGGGACGGAACCGGCCTAGCCGATCAGTTCTGGCCAGTCATCCGGCATTGGTCCGAGTTCGTCATCCTCCGATCCTTCTTCCGGTTGACGGGCGGTCGCAGAAAGGTCGAGAACCTTCTGACGTACATAGATCGGACAATCAAGCCTTAGTGCAAGTGCGATAGCATCCGAGGGCCTCGCGTCCAAGAGCACGAGTTCCCCGTTCTCGTCTTTAAGCTCGATCGATGCATAGAACGTATTGTCGAGTAGGTCGGTAATTATGACCCTCGACCCAGCTAGGCCGCATTCCAGTACCAGATTTTTCAGTAGGTCATGGGTCATGGGCCGCTGCGGGATGATCTTCTCGACCTCCAAGGCGATCGCGTTCGCTTCAAACGCACCGACCCAGATCGGGAGCACCGTTTCAGAGTCGATTCCCTTCAGCACAACGATGGGCGTGTTGGTATTAGGGTCCATGATCAGAGCACCGATCTTTACCTCGACCAAATTTTCGTCTTCGCTCACTTGATCTAGACTACCTCACCGTATAACGAATTAGCCTTGCCTTCCGTAATTCTGACATCAATGATCTCACCGAGAAGCCCCATATCACCAGCAAAGTTCACGACTCGGTGACAAGTCGTATGGCCACTCAGGTCGCGCTCAGATCTTGTAGATACCCTTTCGGCCAAGACGCTCACGGTCTTGCCATTGTAACTCGATAGGCTTTCGGATTGAAGCCGCTTCTGAACTTTTTCCAACTCGGAAAAACGTGAACTCTTTTCAGACGCAGGAACGTCGTCCTCCATACTGAATGCCGGCGTCCCGAACCGAGGGGAATACTTGAAAATATAGGCGGCATCATACTTACAATATTCAAAAAGATCGATGGTCTTACAAAAATCATCGGTCGTTTCGCCTGGGAATCCCACGATAATATCCGTCGAGATAGCAATATTGCGGGGCGAGTTTCGTATACGGTCGATCTTGGCCTTGTATCGATCGATAGTATGGAGGCGTTTCATGGCCTTTAAGATCCGATCGCTTCCCGACTGGACGGGTAAGTGAACCCAATTGCAGAGATTCTCGTTCTCTTCCATCGCGGCGACGATGTCGTCATGGAAGTCCCGGGGAAACGAAGTGTTAAATTTGATCCGTTCTATCCCAGTAGCTGATACAGCTCTTAACAGCCGCGAAAACGGCGTCTCCCCGTGAAATTTCTCAAGTCCAGAATCGTCGGCTGGCCTGTACGAGTTCACATTTTGTCCGATAAGGTGAACTTCCTTAACGCCCTGGCTCCTAAGGTCGGTCACCTGTTGAACGATCGCCGATGCAGGAAGACTGACTTCCCTTCCGCGGGAAAATGGAACGATACAATATGTACAGAACTTATTGCAGCCTTCAATGATCGGCACAAATGCAACGAACCTAGAATTCCGGGCATTGTCGGCAACGTCCCATCTGTAGTCTCGCTCGCGATCACCCAGATCTACGTATCCGGCACCATCCTCGAAAACACTTTGAAGCGCTTCGGCAACTCGGCCCACAGCGCGCGTGCCAAGAACGAGATCAACGCCTTCGATCTTGTTGAATAAGGTCTCTCCTTCCAACTGAGCGACGCACCCCAGAACCCCGATCAGCGGTTTTGTGGTTTTGCCGCGGCGGATCCGGCCAACCTGCGTATAGAGTTTCTGTTCCGCCTTTTCGCGGACTGAACATGTGTTTATAAGGACAACATCCGCGTCGATCTGGTTATGCGTGATCTCGTATCCATTCGCGGCAAGTGTGGTTGCCACCCGTTCCGAGTCGGATACATTCATTTGGCAGCCGAAAGTTTCCAAAAACACTTTTTTCATCTATCTTGTATGAAATGGGCAGCCTCACTTTCCGCGAAAAGGACTTCGTCCACCTGCATTTGCATTCCGATTATAGCCTCTTGCAGAGCACTATCCAACTAAAGCCACTGGCGAAACGTTTGGATGAACTCGGAATGCGAGCCTGCGCTCTCACTGACTATGGGAACATGTACGGTGCGATATCATTTTTCAACTCCCTGAAGTCCGCAGGCATTCGCCCTATCGTGGGCTATCAGCCTTTTGTCTCTACCACCTCGCGCCTATCTCGAGATGTCGCGCGCGGCAGCGACCGGCCTTTTTATGATCTGGTTCTCCTGGCCGAAGACCGTCTTGGTTATCAAAACCTTGTCCAACTCGCGTCAAGGGCATTCACTGAAGGGTTCAATTTTAAGCCGCAGATAGACTTTGAGCTTCTGGCAGAATTCTCTAAAGGCTTGATCGCACTTTCGTCCGGGGCTTCGGGTGCTATCTCTACGTATCTGCGCAATGGTGACAGCGAGGCCGCGGAACGCTATGCGAACCGACTTATTGATATTTTCGGTGAGAGAAACTTTTTTCTTGAAGTTCAGGATCACGGCTCGAGTGATGAAGCCAATGTTCGTAAGGAAATTGTGCGGCTGTCTCGAAAGCTTTCGGTCCCATTGGTCGCAACGAACGATGCCCATTATTTAAAAGCGGACGATTTTCGCGCCCATGAAATACTTCTTTGTATTGGCGAAGGGCGTTCTTACTCAGAATCCCGCCACTCCTTTCCGGAGCCCAATTACTATGTAAGGAGCGCTGAAGAGATGTGGGACCTCTTTGGCGAGGAAATTCCAGAGTCGCTGTTAAACACCCTTGAGATCGCCGATCGATGTGAGCTGGATCTCTCCAGCACAGGCGACCTCAGCCTGCCTACGTTTCCGATTCCTCCTGAATTCGGCGAACTTTCGGTCGACGAGTATTTTGAAAAGGTAGTGTGGGTCGGATTCGAAAAGCGGAAGCAAACCGTGCTCGATGCCATGATAGCTACTGGCGACCTGAGATGTTCGATAGAACAATATCGTGAACGACTTACCCAGGAGATCGAGATCATAAAGAGGATGGGTTTTCCGGGCTATTTTCTGATCGTATGGGAGTTCATCAAATATGCGGTCGACAACGGCATCCCGGTCGGTGTGGGGCGGGGTTCCGCGGCCGGTTCACTAGTTGCCTACTGTCTTGAGATCACGGGAATTGATCCTCTTCAATACGACCTATTGTTCGAAAGATTTCTCAATCCGGAGCGAATATCAATGCCCGACATAGACATTGACTTCTGCATTCGGGGCCGCGGAGCTGTGATCGACCACGTGACTCAAGTCTATGGGCGAGAATCTGTTTGTCAGATCATCACATTTGGGACCATGGCGTCCAAAGCGGCCATTAAAGACGTCGGCCGTGCTCTAAACATGCCATATGGCGACGTTGAACGCATAGCAAAGTTGATACCTCCGCCGTTTCGCGGCCGCAACACGACCATCTCACAGGCAATCGAGCGCGTTCCGGAGCTTTCTGCCGCAATGAAGGAGGATCCACGGGTTAGAGATCTGGTTGACACTGCCCTTCGTCTTGAGGGCTGCGCTCGTCACTCGTCGGTTCATGCTGCCGGGGTCGTTATTTCACCCAAACCTCTTCACGAACTCATCCCGGTGGCTGTTTCGTCTAAGAATGAACTGACCAGTCAATATTCAATGACCGATCTTGAAAAGGTCGGAATGTTGAAGATGGACTTTCTCGCCCTTACTACCCTGACCATCATTGATGATTGTCTGGCCTCGCTACGCAATAAGGCTGGCATTCAGATCGACTGGCCATCGATACCGCTAAACGATCCGGAGACGATGAGGTTGTTCGCAGATGGAAAGACCGACGCTGTGTTTCAGTTCGAATCGTCGGGTATGCAGGAGATCTGCCGGAAGCTGAAGCCGGAAGATCTGGAGGACCTTTCTGCGCTTAACGCTTTATATCGTCCCGGACCTCTGGATGGAGGAATGGTGGACGATTTCATTGCTCGACGTCGGGGTGAAAAGCAGGTCCGATATTTAATCCCGGAAATGAAAGACATCCTGAGCAACACCTATGGTGTCCTCGTTTATCAAGAGCAGATCATGCAGCTTGCACAAAAGCTCGCAGGGTACAGCCTCGGCGAGGCAGACCTGATGCGTCGGGCAATGGGCAAGAAAAAACGCGAGGAGATGGCGGTCCACAAAGAAAAGTTCATAAGCGGAGCAGTCTCAAACGGGATCGATCACGATAAAGCTGAGGAAATATTTACATTGATGGCCCAATTTGCCGATTACGGCTTTAACCGAAGCCATAGTATGGCGTATGCATATCTTGCCTTTCAAACGGCTTATTTAAAGGCCCATTATCCTACCTTTTTCTATGCTTCAGTTTTGTCCCACGAATCAGACGACGCGGCAAAGATCTATAAGTATTCAAGCGAATTGCGCTCGATGGGTATGTTGCTTTTGCCGCCGGACGTGAACGAGAGCGACGAAGGCTTTACGCCGACCGTGGACTCCGTGCGTTTCGGATTAAGCGCGATCAAGGGTATTGGTGCTTCGACCGTACAGTCTATTGTCGAGGCCAGAAAAGGGGGTAGATTCTCTTCCCTCTTTGATTTCATCTCGAAGGTCGACCCGGGTGCCATTAATCGGCGGTGTCTTGAGAGCTTGATCGCTGCTGGTGCATTTGATTCACTGAGACCAGCATCCACCGGGCCGGATCAATGGAGGGCTGACTTGTTTGCGTCGATAGACGATGCCCTGTCGTTCAGCCAGCGCGTATGGAATGATCGTGAACGTGGTCAGTCCGATCTATTCGGGGCCTCCGACAATCTGCATAGTTCAGATCACGAGCTAAAGAGTGTCCGACCGTGGACACTGGCTGAAATGTCGCAACACGAGAAATCTGCGATCGGCTTCTTTCTGTCGGTTCATCCACTCGACGCCCACACTGAGACAACGGGGCGTTTAGGAGTAAAGCCCCTCTCCGAATGCGGAGAACTGAAGTCCGGGGATCGTCTGCGAATGGCTGGCGTCGTGTCCGGCTTGCAGGTCAGATACAGTAAGAAGGGGAACCGTTTTGCGGTCTTTCGTATTGAGGACAAGACCGGCGGTGTAAAGTGTCTCGTTTGGGCAGAATCGTATAACCGATTTGGTTCGATAATGTCCGACGATAGCCTTCTCATTGTCGAAGGAAAGGTCGAGTCGGTGGATGGCCAGGAGATCACGGTTATTGTTGACGATATCAAGGACTTAGCAGACGCTCGTCCTAAAAATGCACATTCCCTGCTTTTGGGACTACCGCAAAGATGTTCAGACGATGATCTTAATACAGTTTACGGTATTCTAAGCAAATCTCAGGGCCGATGTGAAGTCATTCTAAAGATGCCGATCGGAGGTGTTGAGGTTACACTGGAGTCTCAGGTCCTGAGAGTTGAGGGCTCAGCCCGACTTGAGGGTGAACTGTCGTCCCACGGCTGTTCCGTGGAATGGGCGATCTGATCAATTATGGCAAAGACTATGGAGAAAACTGCGATCGAGCGTGTTCGAACCGCCCGTAATCCTGACCGGCCGTACACCAACGATCTTGTTCGGTCAATATTCACTGGTTTCGTTGAGATTCATGGTGACCGCCGCTATGCTGACGATCCCGCAATGGTGTGCGGATTCGCCCTACTTGGCGAACACGAGGTTTGTGTTGTCGGACAGCAGAAAGGACGTGACACAAAAGCGCGGCAAATGCGAAATTTTGGTATGCCGAAACCTGAAGGCTATCGAAAGGCACTACGTGTAATGCGACTAGCTGAAAAATTTGGCCGGCCGATAATAACCTTTATCGATACACCGGGTGCGTATCCCGGTATCGACGCCGAAGAGCGTGGCCAAGCTGAGGCAATAGCGTTCAACCTTCGCGAAATGGCAGGTTTTCGTGTTCCGATAATCGTAGTGGTATTGGGCGAAGGCGGTTCCGGTGGTGCACTGGCCATAGGTATTGGCGATCGAATCCTTATGATGGAAAACTCGATCTACTCGGTTATTTCGCCGGAGGGATGTGCTGCAATTCTCTGGAAAGACGCAGCAAAGGCCGATCTGGCCGCAACTGCTTTGAAACTAACGGCTGAAAATCTGGATGAATTCGGGTTGATCGATGAGGTTATAAGGGAACCGGAAGAGTGGGGAATAGAAAATGAAGATGCTCGCGACAGGAGATCAGGCTATACAGCTATCGCCGAGAGCTTAAAACGAGCTCTTCTTTCGAATCTAAAGGAACTGAAGACCCTGACACCGGACGAAATGATCACAAAGCGATACAAGAAATTTCGCGAAATGGGCCGCTGGTCTTAAATTCATCGGGCAAATTCCGCCCGGAATTTGCCCCTTGTCTAGTCCAGCAATTGCTCAGAACGGAATGTCGTCGTCAACCTTTGCCGGTGCCGCCGCTGAAGCCTGAGGGGTGGAAGATTCGGCATTAGCAGGTCCTGCAAACTGCGGCTCGTCGCCCTGATCATTGCCGTATTCCTCACTCCGCGACCCGCCACCGATGAAGTGCATCTCAGTTGCCTGAACTGCCAGTGTTTGGCGGGTATTTCCATCACGGTCAGTCCATTCCTCCAAGCCCAACCGTCCTTCTATATACACTGGGCTACCCTTCTTGAGGTACTTTGAGGCGTTTTCGGCCTGATTGCGCCAGAGCGTTACTCGAAACCAGGTAGGCACATCATGATACTCACCGGCTTTGTCTCGCTTTCGCTCGTTGGTAGCCATCGAAAAATCACAAACCGCTATCCCCTGCGGAGTATATCGAAGTTCTGGATCCCTACCGAGATTTCCTACCAAAATGATCTTGTTGAATGACATTGCTTATGGATTTCTCCTTTAGTTTTCAACGATTGTAGCAAACTTTCTCCATATTCAAAGTCATCGATACATTGCTCCAAATGAATGTGGCAATTAGCGTGTTAACATCTTATCCAGGAACGATGAACAGAGTTTATAGACTTGTTCATATGAATCGGAGGGCAATTTTGCAAAGAACCGGAAAGCAGGCATGCCTCCTAGTGCTCCTTTGCTTGATAAATCTCAATGGGCAGGCGACAACCGATGAGGCCCGAAATGCACTTAAGAAATGTTGGGAGTCGCGAGCCGACGTTTCAGGGATCTCTGGGTTAGCTGCCGATGATGATCTTGTTTATTTCGCGAATGATGAGGGAAAGCTTAGTGCGATCGAGATAAGAACGGGGCGGATCGCTTGGGTTTCCGAACTCGCGGGAAAGACCCGCTCCGCGATTGTATTGTCGGAGGGACTGATCGTCGTTGTCTCTGGAGTTGACGATAAACCGGCCACCCTCACGTCGCTAGCGACCCGAACAGGGCTCGTCGCTTGGCGTTCCGAGCTTCCTAGATCCGAGAGATACTACCTGACAAACGTCAATGGTGGCTTGATAGCCGTATCAACGGAAGGACGAATATTCAGGATCGGGAATGCCGACGGAAGACTCATCTGGGACAAAAAGGTCTCTGGCGAGATCGTCTCTGATCCGAAGATCGGGGACGGAAAGTTAGTTATTGCCACATCTCGGAATACAGTGGAGGCCTATGACCTCGCTGACGGCCATCAAAAGTCGAGCCTCTCACTTGATTTCACCCCGAGTATTGTTGGTGCGGGTAAGGACTCATCGGTCATCTACTCGGATCAAAAAGGAAGCGTTTTCTCGACGAATTTGGCTGGCCAACGCAACTGGAAGTTTCGGGCTGGTGGCCGAATCGTATATGTGAAGACGGTCGGCCCAAATGTTTTGATCGGATCATCTGACAATTTTGTATATCTCATGTCCGTCGACCATGGCAATCTGGTTTGGAAACGTAGGCTTCCCGGGCGCATTGCTAACGGCGGGTTGATCGGAGAGGACCGAGCTGTTTTTACCGTGATCGGGGAGCGCTCGGCTTGGATACTGGACCTGGACAAAGGCCGAATTACCGATCAGATCGACATCTCGGTTGACGATGCGTTTCTCTTCACGCCAGTACACGGTAATGTACAATACCTGCTAAGCGCGACGTCGACCGGCGTGTCCGGTTTTTCGATAAACTGCGATAACGAAAAAAGCGGCAAATGACTGCCGCTTTCAAAAATCTTATTTCACCGTTGGCCATTTCCGCGGCCAAAATTTCGTAATATCGGGTAGTTGCCCCAGTCTTACGATCGCTCGGTTAATGGGATATCTCGTAGTTGTGCATCATTTCGTAGATAGCATCTTTAACCATCAACTTCTTTTT
This sequence comes from Pyrinomonadaceae bacterium, assembly GCA_050246275.1. Taxonomy (GTDB): domain Bacteria; phylum Acidobacteriota; class Blastocatellia; order Pyrinomonadales; family Pyrinomonadaceae; genus OLB17. Next base: position 864,292 of record JBFWWI010000001.1, on the reverse strand, counting down.
CTTTAAGGTTGATTCTTCGATTTGTTCGTCTTCGTTTGGATAGGTTAGATGGGCGAGTTCATTGAGTCGTGCTTCGAAAGATTGATGTTGGTGAACCAGATCGCGAAAGGTTGGGTTGCTCTTGATCAGTTCGTCTCTCACAACATCAGGAGTTGAAAGGTCCATAGCGATTCATTTCCTCACTTTTCAAAAGGTCTCACCCGCGATTGCGGACAATTGCAGGCTTAATCTTCACTCTACTCCTCTTCAATCCGAGAATCAAGCAAAGTTTACGCTCCGGAATTGTCCCTTTGAGAGCTAATTGACAATCTCATGATCACGGCGTTTTCTCTCGGATTCGAATAAAAGTTCGTCCGGGTCGCTTCCGCAACAAACCCGTGCCGTTTGTAAAAGGAAATAGCCGCCGCGTTCGACTCTCGTACCTCGAGCCAGATGTCGGTAGCTCCTTTCTTTAATGCGGCGGTGACTACCCGGTCGAGAATCAGGCCTCCTGTTCCTTTCCGACGAAAATCGCTTTCGACCGCAAGGTTGTAAAGATCCACTTCGAAACCGCCGGCCTGTCCAGGGACCGATCTCGACACAGCGAACCCGACTAGTCTGCCTTCCGATAGGGCCTTTACTACGATCGAATCCAGCCTCGATATCTCTTCTGCATAGTCACTTACCGACCACGCATCGATCCTACAACTGACGGCCAAAGCGCGAAGGCTTCCCGCGTCTGAAGTAGTCGCATCGCAGATCTCGATCTTGTCCGATTTGACCATTAACTTGCAAAACGGGGGTTAGTAACATAGATGGGCCGGACGTCCTCGCCCACACCTCCGATCGTGGCGGCACTAGCGATGTGCCGGGCAAGGCATGCTCCGGCATCCACGATCTCAGACGATAGCCGAAAGGCCGCGAGCTGATCCTGGATCAGAAATGTCGGGGCAACAATTGTATGAATCGGTTCTTTTTCCAATAGGTCGACTAACATGGGAACCGTATACGTCTGTGGTGATGCCAAGGCCGAGGCATCACGGAAGATCTGAAAGCATATGTCGCTCTTTCCCATTGGGATCATTACACCAACTGTTCCAAGTATGCCGGTAGAGGCTGCCATTGATCTCAGCAGGTCGGCACCGGAAAGTCCAATTCCGCGGGCCTGAGAGAGCCCGATCGCGGTCGCGATGCCGATCCGAATACCCGTGTAACTGCCCGGGCCATTGGAAGCCACAATATGATCGATCGCTCTAAGTGACCCAACCGTCTTGTTCAAGAATCGATCGATCTGATCCAATAGTAGTTCTGATCGTGTGGTTTGGCCCTCGCCGCAGAACTCACCGAGGATCTCGCCATCGCGCATGATCGCCAAACTGCCTCCATTGACTGCAGCCTCTATCGCCAGGATCGTTTGAGAATCGAGTGCCTTCACCCTTCGCCACCCTTTTTCGCAGAGATCTGCTTCACAAAAGCAAGGCCCTTCTTTTTGAGACTTTGGAACTGCGTCCCGAACCGCGTTGACTTATCAATAGTGCGCTCTACCTCGATCGTGGAGGCAATAGGGTTCGGGGGGAAACGGCGGTAAACATACTCGAGAAGCAATCTCGGATCTTTCAATGCGAACCTGAACGGAACCCGCATATACAGTCCGCGGTGCCACTCTTTCTCGATGGTTTGCCGATACCAGGAAGGAAGTTCGAATTGCTGAACATCTCTCGGCAGTTCGGAAACGTCGAGTGCTAAATAATCTCTCGCAGTCGCAATTACGGCCAGGACCCACGATCTCCGCACCGGGCCGTTGGCATTCAAACACGTATCCCAATCGAATTTCTCAGTCCGATTGACAACCAAGTAATAGATATCCCAAAGTCGGTCCTTGTTGATTCCCCCATCAATTAGCCAATGAGTTGCAGTAACCGAAAGATTGTCTTCGTCGCCGAGCACCCTAACATCAATATTATTTAACGTGACGGTATAGGACCTCGAAAAAAGTGTGGACCATTCCCGCGTATCGAGGGTTCTCAGACCTGAATGGAGATCGACAACGACGTTGATATTGAGCGACGACAGAAGTTCACGGGCTTTTAGATAGTTTTCCGGTTGAACCGAAACATCAATATCTGAATATGCCCGAGGCCGATGTCCTGGATAAAAACGACCCAGGCTCCAACCTTTTATTGCGATCGCATCTATAGAATGTTCTTGAAACGACCTGAATAAGGAACACAACCGGTATTCCTTGGCCTTTGAGTCAATAATGGCCCATCGGTCCGAGGCCTCGTGTCCCGCGTTCTTATCGTTCACATATGCAAAAGGGTAGCGTCAGCAGAAGCAACGCTACCCGACTCAAATTTCACCGATCCTACGGACGCGGTTGTGGTGTCGTTCCACAAACCTGATTCGGCTGGCAGATCGGGGCTGCACATACAGGTTGACCCGAACACTGGAGGTCTCCGTTCGGATTCGAGCCGAGCGGGCAGAGGCACGATGTGCTGGCCAAGACACTCTTTGGCGCAGCCAAAGATGCAATTATTGGCAAAGCTACCATCGAGGCTAAACCGATCTTCTTCAGTACCTGACGGCGAGACTCTCCGGCAAAGTGTGAACGAACTTCCGTTTCCAACAGGCGATGTTCACTTAGCTGGTCTATGGCAAGCCAAACGAGGTCGTCCGAAACGGCATTTCCCGTCTGAGAGCCAATGATTCCGGCGATCTCAGGAACCGACGTCTTACCGTCGCAAGCTTTCCAGACCATAGCAGCGGTCTGGTTAAGACAGTGAGCCTTATCGCTCTCAAGGTCGTACACCAATACCTCTTCCGGGACTTCTTGTACAACAAGTCCATTCGTTCGAGCAGTTGGGAATTGCGAGTTCTTCATTTTCTCCTCCAAAAGATCATAGCAAGTAGATATCAATCGTTACCGGCCAAATCCATACAATTGTCAAAATAAGACAAGATCTTACGGGCAGACCTTACGGCCTCGCCCCTAGACGATCTTACGATTATGGCACGTCTAAACGCTGTATTCAAGACCTTTAGTGCAAACTCCGTATTAAATCGTAAAGATAACACCAAAGGAAGCGTTTCCAAGATCCCTTCGCCGAGTGAAATTCTTTCCGGCTGCCAGTCGGATCCAGCCTCAAACCTAGTCAAAACCACCATGCCGACAGGTAACGGCTCCGTTCCCGCTCTGCCGCCGATAGTCGACACGGGAACCTCAATAACGTTCGAAGTACTTCCCTTTCGAACGGAAAGGTCTCGTTCAAAGGGGTGTACCAATCCGCTCGAGTCGATGATAGCGTATTCGTCGGAATAGTATTCGGCGCCACTCGATACCAGTTCCGAAACAAGTGTTGTCTTTCCTTGGTGGCTATCAGCTGGCACTAACAGAGCATGTCCCTTCCATCCGACCACTCCAGCATGGACAAAGATCCATTCGCGTGAATTGATCCCGACACGCACACGGATCATCGAGTTCAAAGAGCGAGCAAAATCCTCTTCTACAAACGTAGCGCCGCTCGGGCCCATACTGTCTTCAAAAACAAGTCCGCGGTTCGTTTCGTAGATCCGAAAAACGTGATCCGGTGTACTTGTTGGGCCCTCAAACCGAGACAATCGGCCTACAAGAGATTTGGCTGCGATCTGGTAAGCCAATTCCGCAAGCCGTTCGGTCTCAGCCTCAAACTGAATCCTGACACCATATGCTTCAATAGAAAATACAAACGGCAATGTCACGTGAAATTGAGCAGAAGGGGCCGACACACATCGAATCTCTCCATTCCTGAATTTCGGAGCAGCTGTAACTCCAATACTATTAGACAGTTACGAAAATTTAAAACTCGCGGAACACCATGCAAGCACGACCGCGACAACCAATGAGATCGAACTGTATACCAATGCGACGTGTCTCTGATCGAAACCAGAGTCTATCATAATTTGATAGAGATGTTTCCGATTTGGCTCCCAGAAACGTCTCGTTGTGAACGCCAACCTCAGCCGCGTGGTTACGCCGTCGATGATGAACGGGCTGCTAAGTGCCATTGCAGCAAGAACGGCAGTTAGATCGGGAAACTTTAGAGAAGTTTTTAATATTAATGGAACGGTCGCCACGCTATATCCCACGAATGTGCTGCCGGCATCACCCATAAAAAGCCGTGCTGGATGCCAGTTGTGTACCAAGAATCCCAGCCAAGCCCCCAACAGAACCCCGGGCACGACCGCGACATCAGGCCCGAGCATCAGACTCACCACAAACCAAAATGAAAAGACCAAAACGGATTGGAGGGCAACCATGCCGTCGCTGCCGTCTAGAAAATTGTAAATGTTGATAAACAGGACTATCAATCCGGTCCAGATGATCCAGGACAGATCTGTTCCAAACTGGCTCAAGGGGATATCTAAATAGAGGTAGACCGTTATTGCTGCAGCCACGCAATGCAATATCAGCCTAACTAAAATTCGGACGTGCCCAAGGTCGTCCAAAAAGCCTACTACGGTCAACACACCGCCGATAACAAGGAATGGGAGCAGATCAATCGATCGTTCGAAAAGGTTACCGTGGACGATAAGGGCAATCGCTGCAATGATATAGACAACGATCCCGCCTCCGGAAGGCGTAGGTACGACATGGCTGCCACGATCGTTCGGTCTAACTGTCAAACGCCCCCCATTCGACAGGCGGACGAAGAATTCCACACCCACGAGCGATAGTACAAATGATGTAACGACTAAAATTGTGGTGGCGAACATCGGTTATCTCGCGCTCAACCTAAAGTAAAGCGCTACGGTATTTTTTGATCGCTTCATCCATTGAATACTTATCAATAGCCACTGCCCTTGCCCTCGTACCCATTGATTCTAATTGTTCGGGAGACTTTAGGATGGCTTCGATCATGGCTACGAGAGCATCCGATGAGCCCGGAGGGACGACAAAACCGACCTTGTTCTCAGTGACCAAGGCTTCTAGCTCTGACCTCGGTTCACAGATCGCTAAGATCGGTTTTCCGGCGGCTAATAGATTGTACGTGCGGCTTGGCATAGAGACACCCCGCATTCCCTTTACTAGAGTGACTATCCCGATGTCACAGGCATTCAGAAAAACGATCTGGTCAGAACGAGGTGCCGGCGGGAGAATCGTAACGTTATCAAGTGCAGATTGAGCGATTCTATTCTCGATCGATCTTCGCTTCACGCCATCTCCGATAAATATGAAGTGTAGGGTCTCAAGGTCTTTAAGTTTAAGTGCCGCGTCCAAAATGCTTTCCACGTCGTTTGGATATCCCATATTTCCGGCGTAAAGAACAATGAATTTCCCATCGAGTCGCAGGCGCTTAATTAGTTCATTTGCTTCCTTGGGCTGGGGTTCCACGATATCCAGCTCGGCCCAGTTGGGTATCATCTCGATCCGGGTATCGAGCCCTTCTGACCTTGAGATCAGCAAGTCCTTCATGTCTCGCCCGACCACGACTATCTTCGACGCATGCTTATAGAGCCATCGGTTCGCAATACGTGACATTCGCACCAGCCAGGAAGTCTCTTTTGCTTTTCCTGATGCGATTGCTAGATCCGGATAGAGATCGTGTATCAGCAGAAAAAACGCGGAACCCTTGAATAGAGCTGCGGCTGCCACGACAAATGGCGTTAGTGGCGGCGTCGTAACGACCAGTACACGGTCGCCCCGCCGGAATCTCCACAAGCCGGAACACAACGCGGAAATACCAAAGGAGACCATATTGACCATTCTAAACAAGAGTATCCGCCGATCCAGTCTTGAGCCCCAGACCCGGAATATTTCCACGCCGTTATGAATCTCATAAGATGGTCCGGTGACTCCCTGCGCCAGGTAGTTCGGCTGGCCGCAGATGACCTTTACCTTCTCGAGACCCGCCAGCCCTTCGGCGATCTTTGTGAGGTAATAACCGGTCGATGTCATTTCCGGATAATAGGGCTCAGACACGACCCAGAACGTGCCTTTGTTGACTTCAGACATCGCCGGTTATCTGTGTTTCCTGTAGCTCTGATGGCCAAGTATCAGCTTGGTTACAACCTGGGATGTATTTGCGACCGTGTATTCCACCGGGGGCGACCAGTCAGACGGCTGCGAAATTGCCAACTCCACCGTCCTACTTATGATGTTAGGGTCCGCACCACTCAAGATATTGCTCCCGCATTCAAGCGTCTCGGGCCTCTCGGTTACGTCACGAAGCGTTACATTAGGTACACCAAGAATAGAGCACTCTTCCTGAACGGTCCCGCTATCGGTCAAAACTGCCAGTGCGCTTTTCTCGAGCTTTATGAAATCGAAAAAACCCTGCGGTTCCAACATCCAGAGTTTAGATTCATCGACGGCGATTGACGATTCGCGGATCTTGTCGGCTGTTCGGGGATGAAGACTGATCAAGACCGGGCGTCCATATGTTCCCGACACTTTACTAAGACCCTCCAATATCGAGGCCAAGCGTTCGGGAATATCCACGTTCTCCGCTCGATGAAGTGTGACTAGCAAATACTCGAACGCCTTAACCTTAAGCTTTTCGAGGACTACGCTAGCGTCAATAGTTGCTGCGTAGTTCCTTATCACTTCGTTTATTGGATTTCCCGTCACATAGATGCGATCGCGTTCAATTCCTTCGGCGACGAGGTTCTCTTTGCTTCTTTCCGTGTAGGGTAGAAGCACAGTGCTCGAATGATCGATTATGCGTCGATTTACCTCTTCTGGGACCCGATCATCAAAGCAGCGATTGCCCGCCTCCATATGAAAAACGGGAATACCGCGGCGGGCCGCAACGATAGCTGACAAGGCGCTATTAGTGTCTCCCAATATCAAAACCTTGTCCGGTTTGTGGTCGTCAAGAGCCTTCTCTACACCCAAAAGAATACGCCCAAGTTGATCTGCAAATCCTGTAGATCGGACACCCAGATGAACGTCAGGGTCACGGACCTCAAGCTCCTTAATGAAAATGTCACTCAACCCCGGATGAAAATTTTGCCCGGTGTGGACGACCACATGCTCACAGTGCTGATCGAGTATTTTCATTATTAGGCACAGGCGAATGATCTCGGGGCGAGTGCCAAAAATGGTCATTATTTTCATAAGGTTCAGGTCGAGTCGTTAGCTCCTCAGCTTCTCGTAGGGAGTCCGATCGGTCTTCATCCGTTCGATCATTTCAGGCCAACCAAGCGGTTTGAAGCCGGTTGCATGACGAAATCGCTCTGAATTCAGCGATCGGTCGATGATCAATTCCTCCGACGGAACGATCTCGATTTCAGTCGAAAACGCCCGATCTACTTGATCGAGCAGATCGAATTTGGAGATTGGGTCACTTGAAACATGATAGAGTCCGCGGAGATCAGGGTGTTCCGTTATCACCGTCTGGATCAATTCAGCCAATATCAACGTAGGGAGACCACTGAAGATCGCCTTTGTAAATCCATTGACCCTCTTTCGTCGGTTAGATAAAAACCACTCGATCAATCCGTTCGTAGTCTCAAGTTCCCTTCCGATGATCGATGTCCTCAATGTCAATGAGTTGCCGTAATCCACCTCGCCGAATTCTTTGCTCTTACCGTATAGGTCGAGAGCGTCTGCGGTATCGGTTTCCCTGTAGTTTCCCCGCGATCCGCTGAAGACGCAATCGGTACTAATTGTGATCAGGCGGAAGCCAAACTCTGAAGATAGCTCCGCCAGCCGATGAGGGAAGATCGAGTTGATCAGCAACGTCTGTACTACAGATCTTGCCGTCGAAACCTGTTTGATCACACCGGCTGCATTGATGACAACGTCGGGGCTTGCCCAATCAACAGCAGATCGGATGTCTGGAGTGCTGGTTACGTCCACGTCACCCTTGACCCGAGTCGGATCAATAAAATCATAACGCTCGAGTCTGCTAGAGTCGCCTCTAACGGTCGAATAGGTTTCAAAGGCCTGACCCAGAACCTGAACAAGTTTGTGGCCCAACATGCCCGTTGCACCGAACACGAGAATTCTCATTGTCTGAAGTCTGAAGAATGGTATCGTCCAAGTCAAACTCATTCAAGTGGGCTACTTTGTATCCCATCACACTAACGGACTATAATCTCATTTTGAAACAAAGCAATGAAGAGAGCCCTTATAACCGGCATAAATGGTCAAGATGGAAGCTATCTGGCGGAGCTGCTGCTGGATAAGGAATACGAGGTGTTTGGGATCGTAAAGCGGAACTCGATCACCGAGTCTCAATTCAGCCGAATAGACCACATTCGCGACCGGCTTGAATTGTTCTACGCCGACATTACCGATCTGGCTTCGTTGAATCACGTGATGAGAGATGTTCGTCCCGACGAGGTATATAACCTGGCAGCCCAGTCCCACGTCCGAATATCCTTCGATCAGCCGCTGCTTACCGCTCAAACCACGGCGGTAGGCGCGATGAATGTTCTCGAGGCAGTGCGGCTGTATGCAACGAAGGCCCGCGTCTATCAAGCGTCCTCGTCTGAGATGTTCGGCAATAGCGTGGATGATGACGGCTTTCAGCGCGAGTCCACCCAGTTCAATCCCGCCTCACCCTACGCCTGTTCGAAGGTCTTTGCCTACCACGTCTCGCGAAATTATCGAAACGCGTACGATCTGTTCATAAGCAACGGTATCCTATTTAATCATGAGAGTCCGAGGAGAGGGATCAACTTTGTCACCAATAAGGTCTGTAAAGAGGCTGTGAGTATAAAGTATGGGTTGACCGACAAACTCCATTTGGGCAATTTGGACGCAAAGCGCGACTGGGGGCACGCGAAGGATTATGTGCGCGCAATGTGGATGATCCTTCAGCACGAGACACCGGATGATTTCGTCTGCGCCACCGGCGTCACACATAGTGTTCGAGACCTCGTGGCGTATGTTCTAGGGCGACTCGGCCTGCAGTGGAAAGATCACGTCGTGACGGACGAACGCCTGTTGCGTCCTGAAGAAGTTCTCAATTTGAAAGGTGATAGCTCGAAGCTTCGGCGGACGATAGGATGGGAACCTGAATATAGTTTTGAGTCGATGCTCGATGAGATGATCGATCACTGGCTATTCGAACTAAAGCCGGCCTCGCGAACGGAGGCCGCCATTTAGTCGAGAATCGCCGCGTCCTCCCCGAGCATTTCCCGGTATAGGAGTTCATACTGCGTCGCGACGGTATGCGGATCGAAGCGCTTTATATTGTCGAGCCCTTTTGCAACTATTTCTGTGCGGAACCCCTCATCCTCAATGATCCGTAAGAGGCCGGACCGAATACTCTCGTGATCAAACGGATCGACGAAACAAGCCCCTCCGCCGGCTGTCTCTTTCATTGGACTGATGTTGCTCGTGAGCACGGGTTTTTTCATTGATTGACCTTCGATGATCGGTAATCCAAAGCCCTCATAGGTCGAGCAATATACCACAATATCGGCATTCTGATACTCGCCGACCATCTCGTCGTCGCTAAGTCCCTGCAAAGTCACCGACTCGACACCATTCGCTTTGAGAGCAGCGGTCTGCTCATTATCTGTAGGGCCGACGATCCGAAGCACGCATGAAATTCCCCTTAGGGCCTTCGCGAGACGTAAAATGTTCTTATTTGGGATCGTTCCGATCTGGAGTAAAACCGGCCGGTTACCGTTAAATGGTCTAGTTTCTCCTTGGGTCAGATGATCGAGTAGGGGAAGGTCGAGAACCCGAATCTTTGCCGGATCGCACCCGGTCTGTTCAACTATCTCAAAACGGATCTGCTCAGAGATCGCAGTAATGTATCGCAGCCTCCTTAACGGTAGTTCTAGGTAGAGTTTCTTCAGGAAGTAGCGGCGTATACTCTTTGGCTGATGGACATATCGTATATCCATGATCGAAAGCACGGTTCGCTCGGGGGGAAAGAGGAGCGCGACATAATTGATATCGCCGGTAATGTGGTAAATGTCTGCTGAAGGTGTCCGTAGGAAGAGCAGGTTTCGAATCACATTGAATATCCCCGAAGCGAACGGCGCCTGATGGAAAGAAGCCTCAAAGTTAGCACCTAACGACGAGGCGATCTGTCTGAACGCCTTTTCGATACTAACCCCGATGCCCGCTTTGCGTTCAACATAGACGATCTTACGCTTCATTGATTTTCGCCGGCGCCTCGCGAAGTGACGAGGACGTCATGGATCATGCTTACGGTTACCGCCGCTGTTCCGACGTTACCGACCGCGATTCCCGCAGCTGTATTGGCCAACTCTACGGCGTCTCGGATCTTTAAGCCAGATGCGAGACCGACAGCCAAAGCCGAGATAACTGTATCTCCTGCTCCGGTGACATCAAACACCTGGTGGGCAGTGGATTCGACGTGGAATGTATCCTCACTCTCAAAGAGCGTCATACCGTTCTCACCTTCTGTAATTAGCACAGCGGCGAAACCGTATCGATCGAGCAGGGCCTGACCTGCTTCGCTAACCACGCGGGGGCGGAATTCGTCGAGCTTACACGCTTCAGCGGCTTCGCGGCGGTTCGGTGTGATGATCGAAGCTCCTTTGTATTTAGAGAAATCCTTACCCTTTGGATCTACGAGAATGGGCTTGCCAAGCTCACGACTGAGGTTGATCACGCGAAAGAGCACTGAAGGTGAAAGAGTTCCCTTCGCGTAATCGGAAAGCACGACGACATCTGCGACGGGTATCGCTTCAGCGATCATTTCGATCAAAACCTCCGTCTCCCCGTCTGAGATGTCCCAAGTGTCTTCACTATCGATTCGAACTACGTGCTGATTATGGGCAACGATGCGTGTCTTAACGGTGGTTCGGCGGGAGGCGATCGTCATCAGCTTATCGGCCGCTACAGACCTCTCAGCAAGTGCATTTCGTAATTGATCTGCTTCCTCGTCTTTACCGACAAATCCGATCAAGCTTGTTGACGCCCCGAGGGCCGAGATATTTACGGCAACATTGGCTGCACCGCCAGGTGCCGTGCTGGTTCGGTCGAGCCGGACCACGGGCACGGGCGCCTCCGGCGAGATACGGGTCACGCTGCCCCACCAATAGCGGTCGAGCATTACGTCACCGATCACAAGGACTCGGGCATTTGAGAAACGGCTGGTTTCGAACATTCGTGTATGACGATCAAGAGTTATTCGGTAAATTCAGTGTCGACGACCTCGCACCAAATGTGGGCGATCGTGATGTGCATCTCCTGGATACGCGCGGTGCGGGCCGACGGAACGATCACACATTCATCGCAAAGCGAGGCGAGCCGCTTTCCTTTCTCGCCCGTAAGGCCGATCACCTTAATGCCCTTCCGGCGCGCCGTCATTACGGCTTCAATGATGTTTGGTGAGTTGCCGCTTGTTGATATCGCGATCAGGCAGTCAGCTGCTGTAGCCAACGACTCAACCTGTCGGCTGTATACTCGGTCAAAACTGTAGTCGTTTGCAATAGCTGTTAACGCGGAAGTATCAGTTGTCAAGGCGATCGCGGGCAATGAGATACGTTCTGACTCGTACCGCCCGACAAACTCGGCGGCGAGATGTTGTGAGTCAGCAGCGCTCCCGCCGTTGCCGCAAACGAGTATCTTGCCACCGCTCCTGAAGGTCGAGACCAGTAGGTTCGCGGTATCCTTAACGGACTTGATAAAAGCATCATCGAGCGACGAAAAAACCTGCCTGTGTTGTTCGAGGGACGATAGGACCACATCGTCGGTTGGCAATCCATCGGAGGCGACTATTTTGAAAGATTTGATCCGTTCGACTACTTGTGAAGTTGAGTGCCCATCAACCAAAGGGATCGTTACTACCTCCCCTCCGTTTGCCTTCACTTCATCGGCCCCGACGATCTCAGACTCTTGCCAATCTCCGCCTTTTACCAGGACATCAGGTTTTAGTTCAGCGATGATACGGGCAGGAGTCTTCTCTTCAAATATGACCACCTCATCGACCGAACTTAATCCCAGGAGAACCGCTTTCCTGGCCTCTTGATCCTGGATGGGGCGCCCTTGACCCTTGATGTTTCGAACGGACGTATCACTGTTGATCCCTACGATCAAGCGGGTTCCAAGTTTAGCTGCACTCTCTAATAGTTGAATATGGCCGGGATGCAAAATGTCGAAGCATCCGTTCGTGAATACGATCTTTTCACCAGTGGTTGTCATCAAGGAGTTTCTATTATCCAACGTTTCGTGAGATACGGACGGTTTTTCGTCCGAACCGTTCGGTTTGAGTTGCGATCAATTCTACGATAAAAAGTCCGATCAATGCGGTAATACCAACCTTGAACAGCATCGGCAGGATCGTTCCGTAAAATCCTTCGTACGAGATCGTTATCACCAGCATTATATAGAGGGTCGAACGAAGTAGATTGGGAGTCCTTCCTTCGACCAAACTGCGATAAATGAACCGCAACGCGATACCCAGAAGGAGCATGCCAAGGAAAACTCCAGGCACGCCGAAGTTCCGGAGCAGATCTCCGATCGGGGTGATCGCGAATGAATTCTCATCGTATTCAAAATAAAGGTCGCTATACGCTCTCGAATCGGAGGCTACTGGCTTTTCAGGCCAAATGGCACGAGGAATAAAGAAATAGGTAGTATCCTTAGCGATGTTATTATCCAATCCGTACCCTTCTTCATATGGAGCGAGTTGTTCATGGTTGGATACGACAACAGCCAATGAGCTTACTATATCCAGACGCTGCGCAAGGCTTGTCAATCCGAGCTCGAAATTCTCGACGTTCTTGCCCGAAGCGATCGAAGTGAGCGTGTCCCCCACGGTGCCGGCATATTCATCAATTCCCGCTCTTGACTGCGAGCCCTTATTCGCCCGAAATGCCGTTCCGTAGATCATACCGGCAAGTAAAGCGAGGAGAAGTAATCCAACTGTGATCGCGGAGCTTCGCAGTGTGAACTTGCGCCCGGCAAGCAGGTATGCCATGACGACAATTATTCCCATCGAGATCAGCGTACCCCGGTTTCCCGCGAAGAGAGCAGTGAATATCGCGGTAGCAGTGAGAAATCCGACCATTATCCAGGAACGCGTTGAAAATCGACCTTCCCGAAAGAGCGCCCACCAGAGTATGAAACTGCCCTGGGCCGGGAATAGGGTCGATAGAAAGATCAGCCCATCGAAGATCCCAACCTCATCCACTCTTTGAAATCCGATAACCCCGGCTACAAGGGCATACGTGGACGAGAGTAAGCCAATGCTGAGTAGGATGACACCCGGCAGAAGATAGGCAGACGCTGCATGTTCTCGTTCCGGGAGTATCTTTCCAAAGAGATCTCCCGCCTTAGAGCCGATCGGAAGAAAAAATCCGACCGCAAGCCCGAGGTATCCGATAATTATCAATAAGATAGTGAATTGAAGCGTAGTCCGAACGTCATTTATAAGATCGAGATAATATGGCTGTGACCAACCTACTGCCAAACTGAGCCCGCCGACAGCAAAAGCAGGAATGAAGTAGCTCACGGTACATAGCATCAGTGGGCTGTCAAAACCCTGTCCGCCCCGGGACGCAAAATACATTACGGGCGCCAAGAGGACCGCTGTCAGAAGTATTATCCATGGAAGCAAGAACAGGAACGACACCGAATCAAGCATTCCACCGATATAGACCAGGAACCAAAATGCTGCGAACAGAACGCCCGCCATCGTCGCGAGCGATATCTTCAACATCGGATCGAACATCCGAGTGGGGGCAAGAGTTTGTTTGGTGGCCTGTTGCATCGAACGCCGTCTATTATCTCAGTTTGGTGATCAAAGGAAAAATATTCCTGCCCTAGAGCCCTTTGTGGGGAGCATTCAGCCGGCAAATCGCGATCAAGCCGTCGGCAAGCTGGGGAGATAATCTCACCGAAATATCGTTTACTATTCTCTGGAGCCGCGACGCGAATGGACGATGCTCAAGTCCAAGATCGTAGAAGTAAAAATCCGATACTGTAAGGCCGTGCCTTTCGACCAATCCGCAGAGAGTTGAATAGGAATAATAGGCGACGTGGTCGGGATGCACAGGCTCATTCCTCCCCTTGCTTCTGCTTACCCCATACTGAAAGAATCGCATCGCGCAGTACGCATTGACCGTTGTAATGACGAGTTCCGAATCGGAATTCATAAACCGCCCAATCCCTTCAAGGAACAGGCCGGGATTATTGAGGTGTTCGATCATTTCACCGGCGATAATGACGTCAAACTTTTCCTCAAGTTCCAGTTCGTCCAGTTTTTCCAGGTCGGCGCGGTAAAGACCTCCGAATCCAAGCTCCCTGAGCATATTCAGGCCATCTTCGTCTGCATCGAAGCCGTAAAGCTGCCCGGCTCTCTCCGCCAAGGTACTATGCAGGAGCATTCCTTCACGGATCGAATCGCGGGTGTATGGATAATTGGTGCAGCCAAGATGGAGTACCTTTTTCCCCACGCAGAGCGATTTGATGAAGTCGAGGCGTTGTTTTAGTTGAAGCGTATGCATTAAAGATCATTTGAGCGCGGCTGAGTAGGCGTTGGTGTTGACCTTTGCGGCCTCCGCCATATCAAAATCGCGGATCGCCTTTTCCCGCGCGCGGGCCCCGAACGCTTTTGCAGATCTTGAGTCTCTCGAAAGATCGGTGATCTCGTCTATGAGTGCGGACAGATCTCCAGCAGGCACAAGCTTGCCGGAGAGGTTATGTTCTATCGCTTCGGAGACGGCGCCGACATCCGAGGCTAGGCATGGCCTCCCAAGGAACATCGCCTCGATCAGAGCCATTGGAAGACCTTCTTCTAGACTGGGCAGAATAAACAGGTCCGCGGCCCACTGGATCTTTAGTACACCCATACGCCCGCCGACATCATTCCCGTCGACGAGTCTGAAACTTCCCCGAGCAGTCGCTTCCGCTACTTGCTTTGCCATCGCTGGGTCGGGTTTATTCATAGTGAGCCACACGACGTGTAGGTTTTTGATCCGGACCGTGAGTTCAGGTAGAGCCTCCAACAATACTCTACTGCCCTTCCTCTCGATAAACTGACCAACAAGCACGATCAGGAAATCAGAGTCTCCGATGCCGATAGCGCGTCTCACGCTCTCGCGGGACCCTCCCTTTTTTATCACAGAGTCGATCTCTTCACGACCAGCACCGGAATATACGACAACGACGTTCTCATACTTCTCTGCTGGAATGAACGATTCCAGGCTATCTTTTGCCGTGCGGTTTGATGCAAGGAAGTGCATGGTGGGGAGGCGGCCGACGGTTCTTCCTTTTAGCCGCCACAAATTTGCCCGGAGTCCGGACCTGACGCCGATCGGGGTGTGTATCGTGAAGAATACATTGAATCGCAGGGCAAGTATGAACACGATCCAAAACGAGTTCCAAAAGCCCAGATCAAGATGGAGTATCGACACTTTAGAGTCGAATTTCTTGTAGAATGCTTTAATAAATCGAAAGTCTGCGGCTATCTTGGATAACCGCTGTAATGATCTCTTGATCCCACGAAGGTCCCTTTTAAGGTCAAACTGCCCGGGAATAAAATGGACGGACGCCCCTAACCGCTCAGCTTCCGCGATAACGGCCGGGGAAGAACCGTCAGGTAACGCGATGGAGATCTTGTATTGCTTTGACGCCTCCGGGATCAGCGATAGAAAATATCTTTGGGCACCGCCCCAGTCGCGATAATTCCACCCATACACGATCTCTTTCATAGTTAAAAAGAGTCGCTCCTACACGAGGCCTCGATTTGTGCCGGCAAAGGGCTGGATCCGAACTGCCTTGAGCATCAATCGCGTTAGATAGGCCATAAACGCATAAATAGCCTTGGGTTTTGACGGGGCAGAATACCAAAGGGCGGTAAACTGTCGTCTCAAGTTCAATGGATGCCGCTCATTGAGGAGCAAGGCCTTTCCCGCCGCAACGAATCCCTGCTTGTGGAGTGGCGCCGGATTTGTATTAGGTTCGCACCATACGCGCGAGCGGGGCTCCACAACCAACCTCCAACCTGCTTTCCTCATCCGCATCAACAGTTGCGCATCTCCCCATCCGAAAGGAAAATTTCGTTCGTCCAATAGTCCGTTTTCCCGTAATGCGGCGGAAGGAAACAGTACGCAGTTGCCGACGATGCATTCAACGTCAAAAGCTTCTTTCGGGACCGAAAATGCTGTAAGGTCTTCTGGAATGACCCAGCCGCCCGACGCCGACCGCCATCTAAGCCCAACCTGAAATACGCGATGCGGCTCATTCCAGAGAAGCAGGAGCGCTCCGACAATTGTGTCAGGAAGTCGCCGAGCCGTAGACACGAGTTGCTGCAAGAAGTTTTCGTGAAAAACTGCATCGTCGTTCATCGTGACAACGTATTCGGCTCCCCAGTCCAAGGCGGCCTCAATGCCCCGATTCGTACCTCCAGCATAGTGCAGTGAGCCGTCACCCTGGATCAGCTCTACTTCCGGAAACTCCTCACTGATGGCGCCGCTGGTACCGTCAGTCGAACCATCATCGATCACAAAAATACGAACATTTAGACCAAATCGGTTGATACGAGCGAGGCTTCGCAGGCCCCGCAGAGTTATATCTCGCCGATTGTGAACCGGGATTACAAGGGCGGTCTTTGCGAGTTCGGTCGACATTTTCCGCTACGCTGTGCCCGACGTGATTGTCTTCTTTGCCCGTGAAGCCGCAACCTGCGCTTCGATCCATTTGTATGTTTCGCGGAGACCATCTTCGAGCGAGATCGTCGGTTCCCAATCGAGAACGCTCCGGAGCTTTGAATTGTCAGAATTGCGACCTCGCACGCCGATCGGGCCATCTACGTGCCTCTTTTCCAATCTGACCCCGGCGATGCCCGAAACGATATCAACCAGTTCGTTTATTGTTACCATCCTGTCCTGGCCGAGATTCAGGGGCTCGAAATGGTCAGAACGCATCAAACGGTGGATCCCTTCCACACAGTCATCGATATAGCAGAACGATCGCGTCTGTTCACCATCGCCCCATATTTCGATAAAGCTGTCTCCGTCAAGTTTGGCGTTTGCAACCTTTCGGCAGATTGCTGCGGGAGCCTTTTCACGTCCGCCCTGCCATGTACCCAGTTCACCGAATATATTGTGAAATCTAACGATGCGAGTTTCTAGCCCAAAATCCTCTCGATAGTGCGTACAAAGCCGCTCGCTGATGAGTTTCTCCCATCCGTATGCGTCCTGAGGGAACGCGGGATAGGCATCTTCTTCCTTCAGCGGCGTAACATTCGCATCCATCTGCAGATGCTCCGGATAGACGCAAGCCGAACTCGTATAGAGGTAACGTTTTACCCCATTCAACCGAGCGGACTCCAGCGTATGAAGGTTAATTAGCGAATTATTGTAGAGGATCTGCGCATGATGGGAGGAAATGAATCCCATACCCCCCATATCAGCTGCAAGTGCATAGACGTCGTCGACACCGGCCGTCGCCTGCACAGCGTCACCCCGGTCTCGCAGATCAAGAACAAGAAATTCATCGGCATCGGTCTCCGAAAATTCCGGTCTTTTTAGGTCAACCCCTCTTACCCAATAGCCGCGATCCTTAAGATAGCGAACTAGATGGGTCCCGATGAATCCACCGGCACCCGTGACCAGGGCCCTATTGTTGGTTATCATCAAGATCTAAAATCTATACCGCCGGTTCGTCGCGATCGTAATTGTCCCGGTGGTAATAGCTTTGGTAGTAGTAATAATTATCCTTCGAATTCAGTTTCACATTATTCAGCACAACGCCGAATACACGGGCCCCGATATCTGTAAGCATCTGGCGGGACCGGCGAACGACCTGCCTTGAGGTACGATCGGAATGGACCACGAGGATCACTCCATCCACGATCGAAGCGATCAATACTCCGTCAGTAAAGGATGTTATCGGCGGTGAGTCAATTACAACGTGGTCGAAGTGCTTCTGGAACATCAATAAGAGCCTGGCCATCTGTTCCGACCCGACTAGCTCGGCCGGATTGGGCGGTATCGGACCGGAACTCATCACGCTGACACTTGTCCGTTCGTCTCTGGCAATGTACGCCAGGATCTCGCCTTCGGAAAGTTCACTTGAGAGGACGGTGCTCAAGCCCTCTCCATTCTTGAGTCCAAATACCGAGTGCACTCGCGGCCGCCGCATATCCGCATCGATGATCAGGACGCGTGCTCCCGTCTGTGCGAGACTGATCGCGGTATTGGTAGCGGTGGTCGTTTTCCCCTCAGACGGGACGCTCGAGGTGATCAGAAGTGATTTTGGAGCGTGCCCCGCCGTCGAAAGAAGGATAGAGGTTCGCAATTGGCGATAGGCCTCCGCGAGCGAAGAGCGCGGGTCGGAAAAAATTAGGAGTTCGGACTTAAGCCGATCTTCGGGCTCCTCGTTATTGCCGCCAACCAGCAACAGCTTTCGTTTCGGCATCGATTCGAGCGTCGGTATAGCCGCAAGGGCCGGAAGTTGAAGATAATTCTCAACTTCTTCGGTAGAGCTGATAGTGTCGTCCAGATATTCAAGGAACAGAGCCAATCCCATACCGAAAAGAGTAGAAAGGATGAGCGCCGCCACCACCGTCGTCAGCCGCCTGGGCGAAACCGGGTTTTCGTTCGGTATCGCATAATCGGCAACGCTGATGTTATTGTCCGATCCTTGGGCAGCAACGTCATTGCCGCTCTGTTGTTTTCGGAGGTTATCAAGAAACCCCTTGTTCGTTTCGATGTTTTGTTCGAGGAGCTTTATCTGAACGGCACCGGTATTTTGTCCTTGAGCCAGATCATATTGTTCGTTGTACGCACTCCTAACCTTATCCTCGCGGTCTTTTGCCTGCTGGTAATCGGTCCGAAGTGTATCGAGCAGTACCTGACTGCTGCGTTTTCTAAAATCGTCCAACTCCTTACGATTCTTCTCGACCTCGGCCGCGATGGAGTTTTCTAAACTCTGGATCTGGGTGTCGATCTCCCTGATCTCCGGTGCACCTTCTTTGAACTCTTCAAGCAAACGGGCACGATTTGCCTTCAGCTCGGAGATCTTCTTTTGGGTGTCGTTGCGGATCGAGCGTAGGCTGTTCTCCTGTTCGGTGATGTACCTTGCCATTCGCTCTTCGGTCAAAGCTCTTGCATTTTCCGGCGACCGAAGGACCGAGTTGTATTTGGCCTCCGCCAGCTTTCGCGCATTTTCCGCCTCGAGCAGGTCCCGATTCAAGCCGGAAAGGCGATCTATCACGATCGTTTGGTCGCCCTCGGTCTTCAGTATCCCGGCGCTCTGCTTGAGCTCGACGAGTTTTATCTCGTCATTTCTCACTTCGGATTGGAGATCGGCTATACGCTGCTGCAGAAAGTCATTCGTCTTACGGCTTGTTCCCGACCGTTTTTCCCAATTTGCCTTGACAAAGGTCTCGCCGACCGCATTTGCAACGAACGCGGCAAATCGAGGATCCGTGTGGCGAAAAGAGAGCTCTATAAGGCGGGTGTCCTTGAATGTCGCACGTGATTCCCTTATCGGCTCAACGATGATGTTCGGCTTGATGGCATCGACGAAGGGTGCGAGTCTTATGGCCTCGGCAACTTCTTCAGAAGTCAGCAAACTATTCTCGATCGGGATCTCGCTTTCGGCTCCATCCTTTCGAACATTATCCGATGCTAAGCCTATCGCCTTAAACAACCCGCTAAGAGCGGACCCGGAATTTGCTCCGCTCGAGTCTTGCAGCTCTTTGCTCGTATCAAGACTGTGTTCCTTGATGACTCGGCGCAGGAGGGCATCGCTGCTCAATAATTGGAGTTGTGTATTGAAGTATGAGGGATCGGGATTTGATATTGCACGCTGCCTATCGTTTGTAACGAGGTCCGGATTTGTCTGTTCAAGATCGACCTGGATCTTTGCGGCGGCAACATAGATATTGGGCTTGCGCGCCATATATATGGCAACCAAGGTGGTGATGAGCACTGCAAGCCCGATTACAAGCCAGAGGCGTTTTCGAATTGCACGCCAATAATCTGCAAGGCCGAAGCCCTCGTTCATGTAAAACTCGCGATAAGACGGGTACCGGCCCGTGCCCGCAACGATCTGCGGTTCGAACGGGCGTTCGATCTCGGTCGATTCGCTGACTGGCTGCTTACGCGCGATCTCTCTGCTTTCTCGCATTATTTGTTCAAGGTATACGATAAAATAG
Organism: Pyrinomonadaceae bacterium; assembly: GCA_050246275.1. Lineage (GTDB taxonomy): Bacteria > Acidobacteriota > Blastocatellia > Pyrinomonadales > Pyrinomonadaceae > OLB17. Next base: position 844,232 of record JBFWWI010000001.1, on the reverse strand, counting down.
CGACGGGATGCCGCCCGTAAGCGAACGCCCGATGTTCTGGAAGATACTCTTCGCCTGGTCTTCGCTCACCGCGATCACATCGTTGGGTTCCAGGAACGGGTCATTGGCTTCGCGTTTTGCGATCTTTCCTATGTCGTAGATAAATTCTTCTCGCTCAGCCGAACCGGGCTTTTGGCGGAAAACCCTTATTTTCCCTTTATTGGCTGCCGAAGCAAGGCCCGAGGCCGAGGCAATAGCCTGCATCAACGTTATCGGCTCTTTGAACTTGACCGGGCCTTGTTTTCCAACGTTGCCATAGACATATACGCTGTCTTCAACAAGTACGGAGACGATATCTCCCGGCCGCAATTCAGGATTGACTTTAGCCTCAAGGACCTCTTTCAATTTGAAGTCCATATAGAGCGTGTCTTCGTCATCAATTTGGGTTTCGCCAGTTTTACAATTCGCCGTACTCCCGGTTCGAGCAAGGATCATCCGCGAGCCTGCCTCTCTGGTCGGGCCACCGGCATACGCAAGTAATTCCAACAATTTAACTCGACGGTTGATTATATAGTTTGCGGGCTTTTCAACTGCTCCGATTATCGCAAACGATTGAGACCGCTGTTCGGCCACGCTTACAACCACTTCAGGATTGCGGAGATAGTCCTTCTTATACGCTTCAGCTATATCATTAGCCAATTCCCCTTCCGTTTTACAAACCGCTAGGACGGGCTCATCAAGCCGAAAGAGCTTGATCGTCCCGTTCGGGTTCACTTCGACATTCTGCGTTAATTCAGGATGTCGGAATACCTGAACACTAATTTTATCCTGATAGCCGATCCGATATCGCTCTGTTCCGGATTGCACGGGCGTCTGTGCTCGGCCAGTGCTTCCGAAAAACAAAATCAAAACGCTAAGAACGAATGGAAATAAAACCGGTCGCATTGGTAACCCCTTTAATCGACTGTCTGGCGCTGTCTTCTGGCTAATTTCTGACCCGGCGTTCAGAAATTCTCGCGCCGCCAAATTCCGGGCGCAAAGGAAATGAGAGCATGAGAATTTTATCAAAATACCGATACCATTGAAAACTGTATGTTTTGAAACTAGGCGTCACTTCGCTAAACTCTGTTCTTACTTTCTTTCGAACGCGGCATGGAAAACGTTACGCCGATGCTTCGGCAGTATCTCGACATAAAGAAAAATTACCCGGGAACGATCCTGTTCTTTCGGCTTGGTGACTTCTACGAGATGTTCAATGAGGATGCCTTAGTTGGTTCAAAAGAATTGAACATCACTTTAACTGCAAGGCACAAGGATTCACCCAACCCTGTCCCAATGTGCGGCGTCCCTTACCATGCCGCCCCTGCGTATATCTCAAAACTCATAAAGAAAGGATACAGAGTAGCGATCTGTGAACAGGCAGAAGCTCCGCGCAAAGGAGTGAAGCTGGTAAAGCGCGAGGTTGTTCGTGTGATCACGCCAGGAACAGCGATCGACCTACAAGATTCCGAACCAAAGGAATCCGTTTATTTAGCCGCAATTTACGGCAACTCTAATACTTGGGCGGTTGCTTTTCTTGAACTTTCGACCGGGGAGTTCTTGGCTACCCAGGTGACAGGAAACAATTCGCTAACTAAAATTCTTGAGCATATTGAGAATTTTCGTCCTCGCGAACTTCTTGTTCCAGAGACTCTGGCTAGTAATATCAGGTCCGAATTTCCCGCAAACAATTTGGGACCGGATCTCATGGACGAGTTCCGTTCTACGACGCGGCCGGGCGATTTTCTTACTTTGACCGAACTTGACGACTCCCATTTCGACCTGAAGGCGGCCCAGAACGGGCTTTCCTCTCATTTGGGTACCAAAGATCTTTTTGGATTTGGAATAGAGGAAAGACCAGAATCTGTTCGCGCGGCGGGAGCCTGCCTCGAGTACGCAAAACGGACTCAGAGATCGGCGGTTGAACATATATCTTCAATAAGTTATTTCGAATCCAATGAATTTTTGGTTCTCGATGCTGTCACATTGAGAAACTTGGAGATCGTAGATGCCAAAACTGACAACAATAAGCACACCCTACTTAAAGTAATAGATGAAACCGTATCCGCGATGGGGCACCGGTTGTTGAGATCTTGGATCTTGCGCCCATCAATAAAACGAAGCGAGATACAGACCAGGCAAACTGCTGTAAATGAACTGCTTGATTCGATCCTTCGCGAAAAGCTTAGGTCTCTCCTAAAGGGCATATCCGACATTGAACGCCTCGTTGGGCGACTTAATCTCGGAAGTGCGAATCCCCGAGACCTTATTTCGCTGCGCCGGTCACTCGGTCAGGTTCCCGAGATGATCCTTCACCTCGCCGACTCGCGTTCGCTTTTGCTTCAGGTCCTCTCTGAGAATATCTTTCCGCTTCCTGAACTTGTTGATCTTATTGACCGGGCGATCGTTGACGATCCGCCTAACCTGGTTTCTGAGGGAGGGGTTATTCGGGACGGTTTCGACAAGGAACTTGACGATCTCCGAAGGATTTCCCGAAGCGGCAAGCAGACAATCGCAGAGTTTGAAGAGGCGGAGCGTAAACGATCGGGAATAGCGACCCTTAAAGTGCGGTTCAATAACGTCTTTGGGTATTTCATAGAGGTATCAAAGGCGCAACTTTCGCGTGTGCCGTCTGACTACGAGCGTAGGCAGACCCTGGCGAATGCCGAACGCTACACCACGCCCCAGCTTAAGGACTGGGAGAAGAAGGTGCTTGGAGCAGAGGAGAAAATTGTTCTGCTTGAGACGGAACTATTTGAACGGATACGTGAATCTGCACGGGCTGAAACGGCAAAGCTCCAATCGACCGCGAGAGCGATCGCGACGTTGGATGCTCTTCTTTCTATGGCGGAGACCGCAGCGAAACGAAACTATGTATGCCCGGTCCTTCACGACGGTGATGAGATAGAAATAGTGAAGGGCCGTCACCCCGTAGTCGAGGCCAATCTGGGCAGCTCATTCGTACCGAATGACCTATATCTAAACAACTCGACGGATCGTTTGCTTGTAGTGACCGGCGCGAATATGGGCGGTAAGTCCACAGTTTTGCGACAGGCGGCCTTGATCCAGATACTCGCTCAATGTGGGTCGTTTGTTCCTGCCGCCTCAGCGAGATTGCCGATCGTTGACCGGGTCTGGACCCGAGTCGGGGCTTCCGACGACCTTGCTTCAGGGCGTTCGACGTTCATGGTTGAGATGACGGAAACGGCAGCAATTCTAAACAATGCGACTCCCAGAAGCCTTATAATTCTGGATGAGATCGGGCGCGGTACATCGACATTTGACGGTTTGTCGATCGCCTGGGCGGTCGCGGAATATCTACATAACTCGCCTGACCATTCCGCAAAGACCATGTTCGCGACCCATTATCACGAACTCACCGAGTTGGCTGAACATCTTCCTGGAGCTCAAAACTACCAGATCACAGCTACCGAACGAGAAGGCGAAGTGGTTTTTCTCCACAAACTGGTCAAAGGAAAGTCGTCCAAGTCTTACGGGATCGCCGTGGCCAGGCTTGCGGGGCTTCCGGCGGGAGTTATTGAGAGAGCCAAGGACGTACTGGAAAAACTCGAGCGCTACGAACTCGCGGTTTTTTCAGACGAGGCCCAGGTGGGACTTGCTATGGCGGCAGGCCGAAACGCAGCGTCGCAGCTTTCACTTTTTGCGATCTCGAACGAAGCTGCTATTGACGAACTCCGCGCCGCCGCTATCGAGTCGCTCACGGCAGAGGAAAGCAGGGCGTTGCTTTTGTCGCTCAAAGCCAAGATCATTTGACGGACGGCACGTGACCTCTCGGAGGTTGGGATCACAACTCTTTACGCCTTGCTTTAAGGATTATGGCTGGACAAGATATCAGTTCCCTTTCGGTCGAACAGAAGATCGGACAGCTTTTCTTCGTCGGAGTACCGGGCGCGGATTTCGACCGAGCTACGGTCGACCTGCTAGGGGAAATTCAACCCGGCGGTATTTGCCTATTTGCGCGAAATATCATAGGCCTTCGGCAGACACGTGATCTTCTTGATTCAATGTTTGGCTTACTTCCCATCCCACCACTGCTTAGTTTGGATCAGGAGGGCGGCCGTGTCGATCGCCTTCGCCGCGTTCTGTCGCCAATGCCAGCGGCGAGCCGACTTAGAGATGCTGATGATGCACAACGTTTAGGCGAGCTGATCGGCGAGACCATCTCTCTCCTGGGATTCAACATGGATTTCGCACCGGTTGTTGACGTGATAGAAGGTGCCAGGCGAGAGTTTTCGAACGGTCTCGAGAGTCGGGGATTCGGCAGGACAAAGTTCGACGTCGTTGAAATGGCAAATGCCTTTATTTTGGGGCTCGAACGGTACAATGTCCTGGGTTGCTTAAAGCATTTCCCGGGCCTGGCCGCAGCCCAGGTAGATTCCCATGAAGAATTGCCGGTCGTACCGATCGAAACGGACGAGCTGTATTCGGTCGACTTGTACCCGTATAAACAACTCCTGACGCAAAATTCGAAATTGTCGGTCATGGTCGCACACGCGGCCTATCCCGGAACGCGTTTGCAGGAAATGGACGATAGTGGCAATCTATTACCGTCTTCGCTTAACGGTCGCATCGTCAAAACTCTCCTTCGCGACGAATTACAATTTTCCGGAGTCGCTATCACTGATGATATGGAGATGGGCGCGATCGTTCGCAATTACGGCATCGGCGATGCCTCAAAGCTGGCCGTTCAAGCCGGGGTCGACATGATAGCGATCTGCGCCAGCGAGGATTCGATCCGCGCAGCCTATGGGGCATTGGTCGATGCGGTTTATTCCGGGGAGCTCACCATTGAAAGGATCGATGCTTCGATAGAGCGGATCATGGCGCTCAAGGACCACTTTACTGACCGCCCGGAATACGACGAAGCGCGGCTCGGCGAACTTGCTGAAGAGATTGCCACATTGTGCGAGGAATTAAGCTAAATTTTGGAGGGATCCGCTTGTTACGCTATTCGATCATTCTGCTTTTTTTTACGGTTCTTTTGAGTGCAGGCACGTGCCGGCGTCAGACCAATGAGTACGTTACTGTCGCTTTGCCCGAAAGCTTTTCGACACTCGACACACTCACCTCAACGGCGTCGGATTCGGCGGCCGAGAGAGTCAGGAACCTTATGTTCAACTCCTTGGTTCGTAAGAATGAGAATTTCGAGTATGTGGGCGAATTGGCATCTGACATTGCTACTTCGGAAGATGGGAAAACGGTCACCTTGACCCTCCGGGATGGCATAAAATTTCACAACGGAAAGGTCTTGACCTCTGCGGATGTTAAATACACGTTCGATAGGTTGTTTGAAAGCAAGGGGTTCAAGTCAGGGGCGTTTTTCGACACCGTTGACGGCAAACAAATTAGGCATATCAATTCCCTCGAAACTCCCGATCTGAAAACAGTCGTTTTTGTGGTTGGTCGGCCGGCACTAAAAAATCAGCTGCTGTCTAATCTTGTGGCTATCCCGATCATTGCCGAAGGTACTGCAGAGCAGCAAAAAGAGAGCCCGGTCGGCACCGGGCCATTTAAGTTCGTAAAGTTTGATCAATCGCAGAACACGGTCGAATTTGAGTCCTTTGCAGACTACTGGGAAGGAGCTCCAAAATTCTCGAAGCTTCGGGTAAAGACCGTAACCGATGCAAGTGCCCTTCAGGCCGAACTTCAGACGGGCGGTGTCGAAATCGCGCCTGCTCCATCGAATATGCCACCCGATACGCTTAAGCTTCTTGGCGAGATGGCGAACCTTAAGGTGGAGCAGTTTGACGGCTCGAACATCCAGTATATCGGCCTTAATACGACTTCCCCGCCACTCGACAAAGTAAAGGTCCGTCAGGCGATCGGCTACGCCATCGATCGAGACAAATTGATAAGGGAACTGCTTTCAGGACAGGCCAAGCCTGCGAGTTCAATACTTCCTGTTGGTTCGTGGGCGTATTCGCCGGGAACACAATACGATTTTGATCCGGAACGTTCTAGGGCCCTTTTAAAGGAAGCGGGGTATAAGAATGAGCCGATCAAGTTCAAATATTCTTCTGGAAATGCAGCCTTTAACAGCTACGCTCAGGCCATCCAAAGTTCCCTCGCCGCCGTCGGTCTTAACGTCCAGATCGAAACACTTGACCCCGGCACCCTCCGGACCCAGCTTGCGCAAGGCCAGTTTCAGATGAATACAGGCGTATGGATCGGTGGAAATCAGGACCCGATCTTTTTGAAAGATCTCTTTACGACAGGCCGGATCCCCGGGCCCGGGGTCGCATGCTGCAACCGAAGCCGGTACAGTAATCCCGAAGTTGACCAACTGCTTGATCAAGCCATAAACGAGATCGACCGCGAAAATGCAAGGGAGCTTTACGTGAAAGCCTGGAACATAATAAGTAGCGACCTGCCCTTGATACCGCTTTGGTATCCCGCAAACATGGTCGTCTCGAACAAACGGATCGGTAATGTGAAGATGAATCCAAGCGGTGATTGGACATTCTTAAAGGACGTAACAATTGTCAATTAGGGACCGGATTCTTCCTTGACAATTTACCCTCATTCGCTAGAATTACAGTTTGCGTGCGGGAGTAGCTCAGTGGTAGAGCGCGACCTTGCCAAGGTCGAAGTCGCGAGTTCGACCCTCGTCTCCCGCTCCATCTTCTCTGAGTAGGCAGTTCGCAGTGAGCAGTTGGCAGTCAGATTTCCCCCTGCCGCCTGCCTTCCGCCAACTGCCTACTTCTCATTTCGGCGGCGTAGCCAAGTGGTAAGGCAGAGGTCTGCAAAACCTTTATTCATCGGTTCGATTCCGATCGCCGCCTCCATCTAAATACCTGTAAACGAATAACTTACCTTCGGCGAGTCGGAATGAGACAGGCCTGGTCAATTTCTACTGTGCCTAAATATTGCACTAGCTCGTCAGTTCCCCAAACGCAATCCCGCTCGGTCCTTGAGAACCGTTAGAATGCTCGAAGGGGGACTACAGACAAAACAAACAGAACTCACCGACGCTGCCTTCGGGGGATCGCACCCGCAGGCTCCATCTTACCCTCCACAATTCCTTCGTAAAGAGTGAGGTTCCGATTTGTTCACTTTATGGGCGGTTCCGAGTCGGTGATGACATTTCCCGCCGCATCATACGTCGTCCCGACAAGTTTGTTGTTGGAAGTGTTTACCGAGGATTGACTATTCGGTACATCGGAACTGCAAGCCTCGAAGTTCGGAGACGATCGGCAGTTCTCCTCCAAGCGTTGTTGTATTCGCATCGTCAAAGTTCCGGTTGCCGAACCTGTCGAATGTGGACGTCTGTTACCTCTGACGGACCGAGTCCTTGATCTCTTCGGCATTGGTCGAACGGTTCAATTCGTCGTACGAGTAGCTTTGAACGAGATCTTCAGCCACGCCCCGTACAGTGATCGTCTGCGAAACCACGTTCCCATTGTTGGCGGTCTTTCCGTAACCGTATCGTTTCAGCAGATCCTGCGAGTTCGAAGCCAACAAGGTGTCGGGTGTGGAAAACGGCCCGAGCTATAACTGTGATACCTGGCCTGAGCAAAATCTAGTCCTGTCTCGCCGTCGCGTTCATAGCCGGTGAACTGTTTACGAACTGATTTCGTGTAGCAAGGTCAAGTTCCGGAGTTTTCAAGCGCGGCCTCAAGCTTTGCAATTCTCTTTTTCGCGTCGATTAGTTCCTCGTCGTTCTTGTTTATCTCCGATTGCCGCCTTTCGAACTTACGAAAATGAATGAGAGCTGCCTGAAGTTTACCCAGCCCCTCAAGCGCTCGGCCCTCATAATAGTCATAACTATAGGCAAGATCATCCAAGTCATCGATATTCCGTGCCTTTTCTAACTCGCGAAGTCCCTCTTCGAACTCTTCGAGATTGACCATGAGCGTCACGGCGAGCAGATTTTGAGGAGCCCATTCTTTTGGGTCCATACGGATTGAGATGCGGAGTTGTTCAACCGCCCGGGAGTATTGCTTGTCCTCTCTTAATGCCCTTCCGAATTCATATCGGGCGTATGCCGAATCACATCCCATTTCAATAACTCTCTCAAATTCTTCGGCACCGCGCTTGTAGCCTTCTTTTGCCAATATCAAGCGCGCTTTTGGTAAGCGCCCAACACAATCAACTGGCGAAGGAGTCGGAGTGGTCGCTAAGGTGTTAATGTGCTGTTCATTATCACCTGAGGTGGGGGACGGTTGTGCTCCGTTATTTGTGTCGCCCCCGGCACAGCCCGCCAACGCGGTGGCGCAAAATAAGCAAGCTAATTGAAGTAAATTACAAACCATAAAGCTCCTATTTCTTCTTAATCGTCAGGTCGTACATGGCACTGGTCTTCGGACCGCTCCTTGGTCAAGCCATACGAGTCCTTTAGCTTGTCACGAATGGCTTTCTCGTTGACACCAATCTTTCCGTTTTCAGTCCTTAGATGTCCGAGCTTGCTGATTCCCCAATCCGCGTATTCTCCGCCTTGTTTTCTTAGGTAGAGTGCGGCGGAATAATGTGCCTGAAATTCATTCTCGTAGTGAGAGATGTCGGAAGCTGCGGACCCATTCGAGAAGCTCGTTATCAGGTCTGCAGCAACCCAGGCGTGTCGTCCCTCATGTGCTAGGACTGGCTCAGTGCCGCTGAATCCTTCGCTCGTACTGAAGTCTCCTTTCTTATCCAAAGTTATCGTGATGAACTTTGACGCTTCGTTGACTGTCGCATTCCCACGCTGAATCAGCTCGTTTGCACCTTTCGAGTCATTTATTCCCACCGATGCCTGCTCGCCGATCGTAAATACGGTCTTATTGTCTTTATGAAGTAGCCACTTAGCAAACTTCTGCTGTTCCTTCGTACCTTTATCACGCAATGCCTCTAAGCCTTTCTGAATCTGAGTGCATTGCTCTTTGCTTACAGTACTATCACAGACATAAAGCCCAGTTGGATCGGAGTATTTGAGAGGATTTCCCGAGACATAGACGTAACGATTCCAACGCTGAGGCAATGAGAGAAATTCCGCTTTTTCTTTGTCAGTCATCACCCAAGGGCCAAACGGATCGACGCCAGTGAACCGCCCGTGCGCCGGGTTGTAGTATCTGGCCTCGGCAAAATCGAGATTTATCTCAATATCCCGTTCATAGCCGGTGAACTGCTTTCGGACGGCGTCACGGATTCAGTCTGCCGAATCCTCGGGAATAAGCGCCCACCCATTGAGCAAGCTTAGTTTTTCCCCGTCATAGGCGCGAAATCCGATTTGGCGAATTTCATCTAGTTGCACCGCTCTAGCAATTTGTTCAAATCTGAGCTGGGGGAGGGACGAGTTTTGCACATGCACTTCGACCAGACGAAAATCCTGTTGCCGCAACAGCACACCAAGCTCATCAAAAACTGAACACTCAAAGACATTCTTGCCCTGTGACACATCCTGGCAATCCACCCAAACGCCTCCATCACGACCTCCTGCCCAAACTGCCACCTCATTGACACCTACGGGACGATGAGGAGGATAAGTGACACAGGCCGACACGAATAAAGCGGCAAGTAGTATCAAGAACGTCGAGTTTGTAGGGATGAGCATTAGTTTTTTCATTCTCATTTCGAAGGTTTATATGGAATTCTTCCCGGCTTCGTAGATTCACGTCTCTCGCTAGGGATCGAGTAGGTTCCTTGTTGCAAGTATCTGATATCGGTTGCCGGTCGCGCGCTTGAGGAACTCGGTTCTAATCCGCCAGCTTTGCCCGACCGAACTGTGACGTGGGCTGGCCACCCGGTAATGGGGCAGTGGTGTTCAAGGTTACCCCCCCACCCTGAAGAACGTCTCGCGTAAAAGTCATGCAGTTGTTGGCAAAGAGAGTGTAGTCCTTCCGATCCGAAATCTCATTCTGTGCCACTCGTCCGTCTGCATAGCTCTTCATCGCATCGGTTGTGGCCTGATTGGTATTAAAGTAAGCGCCCTCGATCGCTCCGTTCTGGCCATATTTTGCAGATAATTCAGCCATCAAGCCCTTGACAGACTCCTCGGTGGCGACGCCGTCGGCGGTAAACTCCAGCTTAGTTTTCAAACTCCCTTTCCGATCATGCTGAGTCCAGCCTTTCTGTTCCGGGTCGTACCGACCATATTCGTAGTATGTAGCCGTACCGTCCTCATCGATAAGAACTATGCCCGCATGTCCAAGGTAGGGAACGCCTGTTCCCGAAACGTCGATCTTGTAGTCTGTAAATACGACGACAAGCCCATCCTCGCCGCTCGGATCAATAAACTTAAAGGGATTGTTCATGACGTAGGCGTATCTGTTCCAGACTTGCGGCTTTTGTAAGTAATTCTGGAACACGGAGTTTGCATCCGATTTGTTTTCTGCACTTTGCTTTTCCAGCACGACGTTGTGTGGGTCAGCGGCAGAGAATCTGCCTAACTGACTTACAAACATTCGGGCTTGTGCGAAATCAAGATCAGTCTCGTTATCCCGTTCATAGCCGGTGAACTTCCGGCGCAGCGTATCTGAACGGTAGCAGGGACGCCTTAAGAGTTTCCACGCGGAACTAAAAAAACGTCCGGAGGGTTTCCGCTGACGTAATCTAATCTTACAAATCCTTGCGGACCAGATGTAGAAAGATATGCTTCAGTTCCAAAGCTTCCGTGTGCTAGCAAGAGCGCAAGATTGGTCACAAATCTAAATACTCGCGACCATAAACTCAAACGAATTGTGCGCTCAGGGAAGGTGACCGCTCCATCGCGATTGGTAGCTTTAACTCGATCTTGAGCTTCCGCCCCACAAAGGTCTACAGAAAAAGTGTATGACTCACATGACTGTACAATCTCCAAATTCGCGTACGGTGTCCCGCTCTCATCAATAACAACAACGGTCCACTCAGGAACGAGGGTAGTGTTGAAGGGAACTGAACCGACAGCAACTGCGGCGATAATGATGGCGGAAGCCAATGCGAGCTTTCTCATGGTATCAGCATTCCTCCCTGGCGTCCTTGTGATTGTCGCTGCTGGGTTCTCCGGCGCTCTTCTTCGGATACCGATTGCTCGTAGGCACTTGATCCGTAGACACTCTGAAAGGCCAACCTAATTTCGTCAACCATTAGGTTTTCTTCAGTAGCGTTAGGCGCGCGTTTCTCGATCGCCATATGCTGGATCGTTCCCCTCCCGCCCGCAAGTGCACCAGGTATTCCACCTATTACTCCACCCACAATTATCTTTGTTGTCTCATTTCCGTCGAACACTTGGAAATCACTGTGCGCCGGCGAACGGTTATCCGTAACGGTATGCATCGCGGCACCAAAATATTCCAAGGACTTCTTCACTCCCTCGAACTTCGCGTCGCCATCCGCAAGATCCTTAACCTTGTCGTATTCGGACTTCGCCAGTTGCAGGTTCGTCGCAATGAATTCCTTGGCCGCACCCCGGGCCTTCTCCTTCGCGCAACCGAGGTCGCATTTCGAAGAAAGATAACTCTTCGGTGTCATCGCATGTTGCGGAGCATTTTCCTCTTTCATCGTTTTTACATCTACACCATCTCTATCAACCTTTCTTGCCGAAGTGGTAACTGCATCCATAAGTCTTCTCGCATCCTTGTTCATTCCGTCCAGTGCCTTTCGGAGCACATTATTATGGGTTCCGGTCGGCCACTTGCCATTTTCATCGATTAGCGTAAGCGGGTTGTTGTAGCAATATGTATATCGATTCCACGTTTGCGGAGCCATGCGATCGATGCTTCGAGCGGACGGATCGGTCGTTGAGAAACGGCCCAGACGATTGGCGTACATTCTCGCCTGAGCAAAATCAAGATCTGTCTCCTTATCCCGTTCGTAGCCGGTGAATTGTTTGCGGATGGTGTCGTAGCCGTAGCCGGTGCGGGCGATCTCTTCGCCGAAGGGGTGGTAGTCGTGGCGGGAGATGACTTGGCCGGCGGCGTCGGTGTTGATGCGAGGGCTGCCGAGGTGGTCGTTTGTGGTGTAAACCGTCTTGGCGTCCTGCACGGGCTGTACGACCGTCGAATATTCCCCGATCAACTTCGACGCTGCATCGTAAACAAACACCGTCACCTCACCCGTCGAAGGCACATACTTCTTGATCCTGCGGCCATCTCCGTCGTATGAATACTCGCCGATCGTGCCGTTGCCGTCGGAAACTAATATTTGTTTATTCTCGGCGTCGTAAACAAAAGTCCGCCCCTCGGCGTCACCGGTCGTGTTGCCTGATGAGTCAAAAGCATAGTCGTCACTCGTGCTGAGGCGATTATTCGCCGTGTTTACCGAAGGATTCACGATCTTCTTATCCGCCGCACAGACCGTGAAATTCGGCGACGATCCGCAGTTCTTCACAAGCGTGGTCGTGTTCGCCTCGTCGAAGTTGCGGTTGCCGTAGCGGTCGAAGGTGAAGGTCTGCTTCCAGGTCTGCGTCGAGTTCTGAGTCTCGGTCGCGCTCTTTAGCCGATTTAGTTCGTCGTAAGTATAAGCCTGAACGAACGGATGCGTGACGCCCGGAACGGTTATCTTCTGCTCGACAACGTTGCCGTTATTTGCAGTGGTTCCGTATGAATACTCCAGCTTCAGAAGGCTCTGCGAGTACGCCCCGGCACCGAGGCCGATCTGCGTCGGCTGCAGCCTTGAGTTGAACGTCGTATTCTCCCAGCGTCCGTTGCCAAGCTTCATCGCGGTCACCGCCCCGGCAGCATTGTAAACGAATCCGTTGGCAAAGTTCCGATATGTCTCCGACGACCGCTTCGACTGAACCTGGCTCAAAGCCCCGTCCGCGTCGAACGTGTTCTTCACCACCCGCCCCGACGGATACGTCTGCTCCACCAACGCACCCGACAGGTTGTACGTGTACCCCGTCGTGTACTCCTGCCCATCCGTCGTCTGCTTGTGACGTCTACCACCGATACAAGTCGTGGACATTTATTACGCCGGCGAACTTATCCAAGTCGAATAACTAGTCAATAACAATTCGAATGTATCGACCGCCGCCCGTCCTAAAAACCGCCCAGAAGTTTATCGATTCCGAAAGCAACAAATCGTCGAGAAGTTGCTTCACCGAAACATTCTTCCGAGCAACGTTCAAGCAACCTTCCGCAGTTATATCGCCGAACCCAGTCGAGTCGGTATTCTCCCGCAGGCCGTTCGAGAGCAAGAATAACGAGACCTCCGAAGTCTCAAATATCGCCCTTACCGTTTCTCTTTTGCTTCTATCGCTCACCGTGAAGTCTCCAAGGTGCACGTCCAAAAGCTCTTCCCGGTCTGACACCTCTTCTGGCTTTATAGATACGATTCCCTTTTCAACCGACCACCTGTAATTCGGATTCAATTGAACGAAGCCGTCTAGCAACTTCCTCAACGTTGCGTTATTTCCACTTATGCTAATGGTACTTGGTTCCGATTTCATGTCGCTCCGGGAGTACTCAAGAGACAGTCGAATTCGATGCTTCGACAATCTTTCCCGGAGCACGCTAGTAGCATTCGCATTGGTTAGGACGAAATCCCCTACACGGATACTGAGAATGTCCTGATGGCCCACTCCTTGTGCGACCAAACTGCCGTGAATCAGGAGCATGACTGCGCATATTGCCAGATTCTTCATACAATTCTCTCCTGTTACTCGTTCCTTTTCTTCTTTTCGACCTCCGTAACGGTTATTGAATTCTTGGTCATATTTATCTCAATTTCGTTGGCTCTAACTACTTCTTTTCGTTCCTTTCCATCGACAGTATAGATCAGTGAGATTGTCTGTTGGCCCTTATAGACCTTTGTAGATGGTCCCTGACCATCGGGGTCGGCGTTAGTGAGTCCTATGATGTCACCGCCATAGAATGAGTTTCCATCTTCATTATCGATTAATTGCAATCTCTTCGAATATCCCGGTCCTTCCTTACCATCGAGCGTTTCGACAACATTCTCTTCAAGTATTACTTTGCTACCTTCATCCGGTCTATCGCCTTCTCGAGCGAAAATGAGTTGATAGGAAACCTCCGCGACGATTCCGTACTCTTTGACCGCAGTCCTGCCGTCTTCCTTCAGCAATGGTTTTCCGTCTCCGCCCACTACCGGGTCCCCGTTAAGCGCTTTGCCCTTAATGCCAAAGTTTCTAAGCTGAATTGTGCTTTCATTTCTATCCAGATCAGTAATTTTCACATCTGGCGTATTGAATACTTTCGGTGGCCTCGTTGGAGCCGGAGTCTTTTTGGGGTCAGCTGGTTTTCCGGCCTGGAGACCAGTCGAGTCCGTCAGAATCAGCGGTCGGTTCATCACGTAGACGTATCGGTTGAATGTCTGGGGATTCGCGGATTTTCCCGAAGCAAGGAGCGGATCAATCGCCGTAAACCTTCCATGCAGGTTCTGGTACATTCGGGCTTCGGCGAAGTCGAGACCCGTCTCATCGTCCTTTTGGTAGCCGGTGAATTTTTGGCGGACGCTGTCCGTTTGGCCGTATTTCTGGCCGGTTGTTCGACAGGTTCCGTCTGCATCGAGTTCTTCGCCGAAGGGCATGAAATCGCGGCGGGAGACGATGGCTCCGAGAGAATTGACAATCACTCGTGGAGAACCGAGTTGGTCACTTACAGTCCAGCTTGTGGTTGGATTCGAGGGAGGTGTTTCGGTCGAGTATTCGGCGATCAGCTTGCTGCCGGAATAAACAAATACTGTCGTGTCATTACCGACAACCTTCTTGATGCGTTTTCCTTCGCCGTCGAAAGAGTAAGTTCCGATGACGTTGTTCTGGGCATCCTTAACCCGGGTCTGCTTGTTGTCGCCGTTGAAGGTGAACTGCCGTCCGTCCGCATCGACGATTAGATTGCCATTCGCGTCGAAGGAGTAGCCGGATGAACTTATGCGGTTCGTCGTGTTGTCAATGGCCGGTTCCTCAACCGCCGTTAGAGTCTGTGCCGTCGTGCCCAGCCACTTGTCATACGTCATTCGATTAGCCTTTCTCTCGTGTAAGCAATTTTAGTGATCAACCCACCACCTCCGACCGGTTCCGGCGATTGGCCCTGGTCCAACAAACTCGAGAAGGCGAAAACGTAGTCCTCCGGCTTCCCGAATTTATGATAGGAATCTGAACAGATGATTATTTCGAAATCGCTATCGGCGAACCATTCCGCACTTTCCCAAGTCCGATCACCACTGCCGCGCACTGCTAGAAGCTGGCGAGTGGGAGTATGCTTGTCAATTTCGCGTAATCTTGGATCAGTACTTATCTCAACTGTCGGTAGTCGGTCATCGACCAGATTGTGATCCCTTGTCACTTGGACGACTCTCCCATTGATTGTCAGGTGGGTGCGAAAAAGTCCTGTCCAAGAAACGAAGATTCTTCCGCTCTCAACCGCTAGTCCGACGAAGCTAACCGTGTAAATCCGCGCCTTTAGCCTGAATCGTTCATTCAGATGCGACTCAATCGCCTGTGCCAGAAAACTCGGAAATCTCCGACTCGAAACGTCGTCAGAAAGCTTCGGCCAGACAGTTTTCAGAATGGCCTTGAATCCACTGTCGCCATTGTAAAGTGTAGGTTCTTTGAAGTTGACCTCAACCATTGCAAAACGGAAAAGGTGGTCGCAACAATCCTCCAAAGTGCTGATGTGATTGCTAGAATTAAGATTTACAAATCTGTATATCATACGCCGAAGAAGAATCAGTATGGAAGAGTTGCATTCCGTGGCCGATTAGCAGTGATTCGATACTCCCAAGCAGTGCTCGGATCACCCAGTGGAGTTGCACTTACGTTCTCGAATCCTGCACCCCGAAAGGCGTTGACCACAGAATCAGGTAATCCACCATTTGCAGTTACTCGCATGTCGACTACTCCACCGGGTTGGAGTACGTTGTACGCTCCTTGTCCAAACTGATTCCAGTCACTTATTCCGCTTACGGGCAACCGATTCGATGTTATCAACGTAGCCGAATTCGGTTCGAATATTTCACCAATGTTGGTCGCGTCAGCATTCACAAGGTTTGGCACACTTGCACCGGGTTGAAAAGCCTCATTGTTTATATTGGTCACGCCTGATGATTCTCCAATACCTCCGACATTAATGCCGCCGCCTTCCGGGATCAACCTTGTCGCGAGATATCCGGTTCCCGCTCCTAATCCAAACCCAGCGGCGCCCTGACAGCCAACCGAACACGTTGCTGCGGCCGTCGGTAAGAGAGGACCTGCAGCCGGAGATGCCATTAATGCCGCAAGGGCCGTGGATATCTTCAGAAGAGCAGGTCCGCGATTCCCCAAATCCTGAAGTAGTGGCGTGTTGATTGGGCCATCGTTCGAAGCCGATGGTCTTGCACCCTGACGCGTCGCCGTTTCAGCTAAAACAGGGTCAGCCGGTCTCCATCCGTTTCTGGTAATTCGCAGCGGCGTCCCGTCCGGAGCAGTACCGCTTCTGGCAGGGCCTGTATATCTCGTATATCCTCGCTTTGCATAGTTCGCTAAGGCCCATCTTCCATCTCCCAAGTCTCTGTAGTATGTTCCCGCCTGCATTCCGCTTGGGTCGTTTAGAATCAGCGGGCTGTTCATCACATACACATACCGATTGAATGTCTGCGGGTTTGCGGACTTGCCCGAAGCAAGCAATGGATCTATGGCCGTGAATCGTCCATTGAGACTTTGATACATTCGGGCTTCAGCAAAGTCCAAGCCCGTTTCTTCATCTTTTTCGAAGCCGGTGAACTTCTGACGAACCCGATCTGCAAGTCCGTATCCATCGGCTGACATCCGATAGGTCTCGTCCGGGTCGATCTCTTCGCCGAATGGTAGGAAGTCACGGCGAGAAACAACCTCCCCAAGAGCATTCACGATCACGCGGGGAGAACCGAGTTGGTCCGTTACAGTCCAGCTCGTAGTAGGATTTGACGGAGGCGTTTCGGTTGAGTACTCAGCGATTAATTTACCCGCCGAATAGACGAAAACCGTCGTGTCTGCTCCGACAATCTTTTTGATCCTCTTGCCTTCGCCATCGTAAAAGTACTCTCCGATGAGATTATCTTCATCATCCTGCACTTTCGTCTGCTTGTTGTCTCCGTTGAAAGTGAACTGTCGGCCTTCGGCGTCAACAATCAAATTGCCGTTGTCGTCGAAAGTGAATCCGCTTGAGGAAATGCGATTCGTAGCATTGTCAATCGCAGGCTCCTCGACCGTTGTGAGAGTCTGCGCTGTGGTGCCATGCCATTTGTCGTAAGCAGTGCGGTTTCCATAGCGATCATATCCGAAGGTCTGCTTCCACGTCTGAGCACTGTTTACCGTTTCCTTCGCTTCCGTCAGACGATAGAGAGTGTCGTACTGATACGTCTGCAAGAACGGATGAGCGAGGCCGTTAAACGTGACTGTCTGCTTCGCGATGTTGCCGCTGTTCTTCGTTCCATCGACGGTTCCGCCCGACAACTCGCCGTACTCGTAGTTGTTCTTCCACAGGCTTCCAGATGTCGGCCCGTGACCTAATGTAAACTCTGTTACCTGCCCCCGCGAATTGATCTTCGCCGCTTCCCATAGACCGTTTCCGAGTTTTAGTTTTTCGATCCTTCCATCGGCAAAGTACGAGAACGAATTTGCGTACGTTCGTTCACCTGCCGATTGATTCGCCTTGCCGAAGATGCGTTCGATGTCGCCGTTTGGGTCGAACTCATTTCTGACTTCGCGTCCGCTTGGGTAGGTCTCTTTCACGAGCGCACCTGAGAGGTTGTATTCGTATTCGGAAGTGTAGGTCTGACCGTCGGTGATCTGCTTGTATTCGAGCAGACGGCCAGCAACGTCGAACGCCGTGTAGCGAGATTCCGAAATGCTGCTCGAAAAGCGCGTCAACTTGCCCTTCGAGAAATCCGGCACCGAAGGCAGTCCCGCTCCGTCGTAGTAGAAATTCACCGTTGGCGTCTGAGGGCTGTCGTTGTAGCTCCTCTGCGTGACGCGGTTCATCGCGTCATAAACGTTCGTGATCGTCGTGCCCTTCGCATCCATCGCCGTCAGAACATTGCCGTTGTTGTCGTAAGTGAACCCCGCCGTCCAACTGTTGTTGTCCGGGTTGCCGCTCGTGTTCAGGCCCGTATTCACGTCCTGTTCAGGCTGTTTCACCCTCAACATCCGCCCAAGCGAATCGTACATAAAGTACCGGTTCTGATCCCCCTGCTGAACCCGCACCATTTTGCCGAGGGTGTTGTAATGATAAGTCGTCTTGAAGCCGTGGGCGATGGAGGTGTTGGGGAACGAGACGCTCTCCGAACCGGTCTCGCCGGCGGCGAGTATCTCCCAGACTTCCTTCAACTGACCGAGAGCGTTCGTCTTGCTGATCCGCTTCTTGCCGGCTTGGTCGGTAACAAGCGTTCGTTCGGCATCGATGTCCGTGCGGACGATCCCGGTCGAGTTCGTATTCGAACCGCCGAATACCGTCGGCAATCCGTATTTTGCCGTATTATCTATCAGATTGTATAACACCTCGACGATCGCTCGCGGATCTACCGATACAAGCGGCAGGTCCGGGTCGATCCGCCTGAATAGAACGTGCGATGCGAGGGCAGACTTCGCCCGTTTGGCCGCCTTCGAGACTATCTCATCGACGGAAACAGGCGCTTTCTGAACGGCGGCTTCACCCGCTTGCACTCGGGCCAAGCCGACCATCGCATCGATGAATGCGTTAAGCTTGTCCGTTTCTTCCGTTATCGCCTCGAGAAGTTCCTCGTGGCCCTCGGGATCGAGCGTTTCATGGATGGACTCATTCCGGTACGCTTGCCGCAACATCGTCGCCGCTGCCTTGATCGTTGTGAGAGGCGTCCGCAGATCGTGCGTGACCGCATCGAGCAACGCGGATTTCAGCTTTTCACTCCGCTTTATGGCTTCGGATTCGCTCGCCTTCTCGAAAGCTTCTTCCAATTCCCGATAGAGTCTTTCCGCTTCCGCGCGTCGCTGGTTAGACGTTGATGCAAGGCGGCCGACCGTGATCGCGAGGATCAGAAAAACGAAGAGCGCGACCCAGTTTTGTGGATCGTCGATCGTCAACACGTGGTAAGGCGGAAGGAAGAAGAAATTGAACGAGAACGCCGCGAGAATTGAAGCCGTCAGAGCGGCCCGCCACTCGAAGTATCTTGCGACGAACACGACAACTGCCAGCTGAAGAAACCCTACCGTCGTCGCGTTAACAGTGCTCCGGAGAGGAAGCAACGCGAGAGTGACAAACCCGACCCCGAGAAATGCCGCGATCATGCCGGTGTTTCGGTAATTTTGAAGGTCTCGAGGTTCCATGCGGGCACAATTATATTTCGTGTGTCTATCGAATCGAAGTTGAGGCAAACGAATAAGCGTTCAAATCATGGTTTCCCCGATCAAGGGGCAGTCGATGTTCCGACCCCCAGCGAATACAAATCTGTGCATTCGAACCGCGCCGGTCTGAAGCAGTTCGGTTTCGTTCGAGTTCTCCCTTCGTGAACAATTATTGCGTTCAACCTCTTGCCGGTCGAAAGAATCATAGAGTAACCGTACACGAGATGCGGATATAGCTTTGATTTCTCGATTCGCGCAGCTTGTGATAAATTTTTCTCGATCGACGACAAGCCATGACTTTTGCAAATTCTTCTGCCGCCGGATATAGGTCCGACTCCCCATTTACCTTGACATTTGTTGTATTGGGGACGGTTTTATTGACTTTCGCGATAGTCGCCTTACCACAGTCGGTCCAAGCCCAGACGAGTGAGGGGGAACCGCCTGCGGTCGTGCGGCCGGGTGCTCCAGGCCATGCTACGAAAAAACTCCCGGCCTCTACCCGAGCCAGTTTGCCGCCGGAATCCCGGAAAGATATCGAGTTCATGCAGGGGATGATCATGCACCACGCCCAGGCGGTCGAGATGACGGATCTCATTGAATCGCGTACCGAGAATTCGGATATTCGGCGACTCGGGTCTAAGATCAGCGGGTCGCAGGCTGACGAGATGAAGTTCATGGCACGATGGCTTGAACTTCGGAGCCAGCCTATTTCAATGCCGATGCCAAAAGGCCATTTGCATTCGGGTGCCATCGAGATGATGATGCCCGGCATGTTGACGGCCGAGCAGATGTTAGCTCTGAAGAATTCGACCGGTATCGAATTCGAGAGACTCTTTCTTGAGGGAATGATCCAGCACCACGAGGGCGCGCTCACGATGGTCAAGGATCTTTTCGAATCGCCCGGAACGGGACAGGATGCGGAATTATTCAATTTTGCCTCGGATGTGGATACAGGACAGCGGGCTGAGATCAAGATAATGCAGAACCTTTTAAGTAAAATGCGCGTAGAAAAGAAACCATGAATCGGATTAAAAAGTTTACTCTCAGTATGCTCGTTGGGGCCGTTTTAGGGACCGCATCTTTTGTGACTACTGTCTCGGCGCAGACCGCGCCCGAGAAAAATGCCCCTATGCCCGCAGGCATGAAGGGAGCCGATAGTAACGATCCCCGGGCTAAACTCACACCCGGCCTCTTCGACGCGGGCGAGACGTCGTTGGGTATCAAGCATATTCAATTGCTTAGAAAGCCGGATGCCTTTCAGCTTGGGGTCGACCCGAACACACCAAAGGTTAAATCGGCGCTTGGCTCTTTGGGAATCCCCGATCCCGCGATGGTTCCGGCCGAGGCTCGAATGACCATTGCCGGGCTCGCATTTGCTAATTCGGACATTGCATTTCAGGGTTATCACCTTTTCCTCGGCAACTTTTACGGGATGAATATTTACGACATTTCCAATCCCAATGCTGCCAAGCTTCTTACCTCCATGCTGTGCCCGGGCGGACAAGGCGACGTGTCGGTATACAAGAACCTGATGTTCATGTCGGTGGAGATGCCGAATGGCCGGTTAGACTGCGGCGAACAAGGTTTCCCCGCAAATGCCAGCGGACAGCCGGGCCCGCCGGCGGCGAGCAAAGACCGTTTTCGCGGCGTTCGCATATTTGATATTAGTGACATTTCGAGTCCTAAACAGGTTGGAGCCGTGCAAACGTGCCGTGGTTCACATACACACACTCTTGTTACCGATCCGAACGACAAGGAGAATGTTTATATCTATGTGTCAGGCACTTCCTTTGTCCGCTCGTCTGAGGAGTTGGCCGGTTGCTCGGGAGGACCTCCCGACAAGGATCCCAACACTGCCTTATTTCGCATTGAAGTTATCAAAGTACCGTTAGCTTCACCGGAGGACGCAAAAGTGGTCTCATCACCCCGCGTTTTTTCGGACCCCGCAACGGGTGCGATAAATGCCTTGACCAACGGCGGGTCACACGAAGGTAACGGTCGCCCGCAAGAGACCAACCAATGCCATGACATCACGGTATATGCCGAGCTCGGTCTTGCCGCCGGTGCCTGTTCGGGTAACGGAATACTCCTCGACATAAAAGATCCCGTGAACCCAAAGAGGGTCGAGGCCGTGAATGACCCGAATTATGCATACTGGCATTCGGCTTCGTTTTCGAATGACGGCAAGAAGGTCGTGTTCACGGACGAATGGGGTGGAGGTATGGGGCCGCGGTGCCGTGAGAAGGATCCGAATAAATGGGGCGCCAACGCAATATTTCGCCTGGACGGAACGGACCTCAAGTTTGCAAGCTACTACAAGCTGCCGGCCGCCCAGTCTGAATTTGAGAACTGCGTCGCCCACAATGGTTCGCTGATTCCCGTTCCCGGCCGCGACCTAAAGGTACAAGCCTGGTACCAGGGCGGAATCTCGATCATGGATTTCACAGATGCCGATCATCCGGTCGAGATCGGTTACTTCGATCGCGGACCAATAGATCCGAAACTGCTGGTCATGGGCGGATCCTGGTCGGCTTACTGGTACAATGGCCGCATTTACTCCTCCGAGATCGCCCGAGGTCTCGATATTTTTGAATTGACACCAACCCAATACCTTTCACAAAACGAGATCGATGCTGCGAAAACCGTTCACGTCGACGAGTTAAACGTGCAGAATCAGCAGAAGATCGTATGGCCGCACAAGCTAGCTGTCGCCAAGGCGTACATCGATCAGTTGGAGCGTTCCAAGGCTCTTGCTCAGGGGAAAATTTCCAAGCTTCGCAGTGCTGTCGAGAAGGCTGAAGCCTCCAAGCTCAGCAAGAAAGATGTTCAGAAACTCAAGTCGGCAGCAGCCTCGTTGGAAAAAGATTCGGGATCTATTAAGAACGAGAATGACTTAGCAAGACTTAGATCTCTGATCGAGATCTTGAATCAGCCAGAAGTTTAAATGATGAAGAGCCTGGCTCAACGAATAAAGCGGTTCGGATGGCGAGCCGCTTTTTTATTCTGAAACATTGATCCTAGTTCGGGCGGTTTGTGGGGCTCATTTTTAGTTTCGGCCTTACAACATTGGGGACCCGGGCAAAGACTCCGAGAGTGATATACCATCGCTTCTTTCTGAGCTTCCAGATATTAAGACAGTTCCCCCGCTCCATCCCCTCTTCGCTGTTCGCATATTCGCATGGATTCCAGGCGTAGGCCAGGTCCGATGATTCGAGCAAGGAAACCTTTTGTGGAAACGCGACAGAGAGATATTTCTTCATGGCCTTTACCGTATTCTTCTTGCCAAAGATCGGCGGGTTCTCTTCGATGATCAAACGGATGTCCTCGGCGGCAAACTCGCCGAAGGCTTTTCCAAGGCCTCCCTCGTTCATGCCCATCTTCAGGAAATTCATCGATGGATCTGCGGCCGACCACCGTCTCTTGTTTATGTCGCGGGGCAGAGTCGTCGCAAGAGCAGGATTTCCCACCGGTGCCGCCGCTTCGTCATATTCGGTCAGTATATCGATTATCGCAAGAAAGCGTCCGTCAGGCTTCTTTGACCAAACCGTGACGTACTGTCCAACCCGTCTTGGCGGGCCCGTCGGCACCCTCGGTTCTGTTTCCCAGACTCCTGTAGTATAGCCAAGCAGCCCGCTTGCTGAAATATCGGCGAATTCCATCTTACGTTTCAGTATTTCGGCGGGCTCGGAGGGATGAAGATTCCAGTATTCCTTTCCGCGGACGGCATCAGGGCGAAAGATCACGCCGTCATCGGCGAGGTATTCCAAATATGCAGACCGCGCCCCGGTTTCGACCGCGCGTGACGCAAGTGACCGGTCCGCATCGACCATTGACTGAAGATCGGATTGTCCGATGGCGGACATTTCAACGAAAAGTATCGCGAGTACCGTGAAGAAATACTTCATTTGACCGATTTTACAATATCCGGCGTGATGGGTTAAGACCCAAAGAGGGCGGGTCAAAGATACTCGAAACTTCTCATTTTATGATCTTGGGGATCGAATTGACACAGTCGGCCCTTCGAAATAAACTTGAGGCTCGTTTCCCGTTTTCAGGATCACAAATCATTTTCAGGTGAATAGATGGCATTTTCTCGACGTGACTTCATAAGGAATGCTGGCCTCGCACTAGGTTCGGCGGCGATCCTCCCGAGTTGGGTATTCGATGCCCGCGGCAGCAGCGGGTCCTTCCTCGACGTGGATAGGGACACCTTGGCAGACGCCGCCCTCTCCACGGCTAAACGGCTAGGGGCCACGTATGCTGACATCAGAATAAATCGATATCGTCTTGAGGCGATAAATACACGTGAAAGGCAAGTTCTGAACGTGTCAAGCGGGGAGAATTTTGGTTTTGGTGTACGGGTACTGGTAAATGGCACATGGGGATTCTCCGCCAGTCCGATCGTGACTGCCGAAGAGGTACAAAGGGCCACAAAAGAGGCAGTTGCGACGGCTAGGGCGAACGCCCCGTATCAACGCAAGAAGATCGAATTGGTAGCGACTCCAAAAGTGATCGGAAAATGGAGCACGCCGATCGAGGTCGACCCATTTGACGTTCAATCTGATGAGAAGATCTCGGTGCTCCTTAAGATAAACGAGGCTGCCCTCGGAGTGAAGGGGATAAGTTTTGCCAATTCATCGATGGCATGGGTGAACGAACAGAAATATCTCGCCACCTCGGATGGCTCTCGGATAGAGCAGTATTTGATCCGAGGCAACCCGAGCTTTTCAGCGACCGCTGTCAATCGCTCGACGGGAGACTTTCAGTCAGTCAATTCGCTGCGCGAAGGCCAGGCGATCGGCTTTGAGTATATGACAAAGCACGATTGGGTTTCGGAAGCGCGGTCCGCGGCCGAGAACGCCGTAATGAAACTAAACGCCCCGTCGGTAAAGCCCGGCAAATATGATCTGGTCCTGCATCCTTCCCATCTATTCCTGACCATTCACGAATCGGTCGGCCACCCGACGGAACTTGATAGAGCGCTGCTTTGGGAAGCGAATTACGCGGGCACCAGTTTTCTAACGCCGGAAAAGACTGGAAAGATCCAGTTTGGATCCAAGATCGTGAACTTTGTGGCTGACCGAAATCAAAAGCTTGGCCTGGCAAGCGTGGGCTGGGACGACGAGGGAGTTCCGGGACAGGAATGGCACCTTGTCAGGGATGGCGTGTTCGTCGATTGGCAGACGACGCGCGATACCGCGAAGCTGATAGGAAAGGAGAGATCTTACGGCTGCCTCCACGCCGATAGCTGGGGCAGCGTGCCATTTCCGCGGATGCCCAATGTTTCGCTCCAGCCAGCAAAAGAGAATGTCAGCCAGGACGATCTCATCGCTGACGTGGAGAATGGAATACTGATCAACGGACGCGGGAGTTATTCGATAGATCAACAAAGATATAATTTTCAGTTCGGCGGCCAAACGTTTTGGGAGATAAAAAAGGGTAAAGTCACCGGAATGCTTCGGGACGTCGCGTACCAATCAAGAACCACGGATTTCTGGGGGGCCTGCGACGGCCTTGGCGGACGTGAAACCTACGAGATACCGGGCTCGTTCAACGACGGTAAAGGCGAACCGGGTCAATCGAATGCGGTGTCGCACGGATGTCCGTCCGCGAGATTCCGGAACATCAATGTTCTGAATACCGCGTCTTCGGCAAATGCGGGACAAATGGAGGACCATGATTGATGTTATTGACTGAAAAGGAGTCAAGGGAGATTACCGCAAAGGTGCTTTCGATGGTTCAGGCCGATGACGCGACCGCCAGCGTGAGCAGTGATAAGCTGTCGCATCTGAGATTTGCCGGTAATAATGTTTTGACCAGTGGGTCCCGGCTAGGACTCGGCTCTAATGTTACAGTTTGGATAGATGGAAAACGCGGGGCGGCGTCGACTAACGACCTTGATGAGACCAGTCTGAGATCGATGGTCGAACGCGCGCAAAAGATCGCAATGACTGCCCCGGTCGATCGTGAATACGTCCCCACGCTCCCTCCACAAAAATACAGGGCAGTCGCGGGTTATGTGGAGTCGACGGAAAACCTTTCGCTGTCAGATCGGGCAAAGACGATCGGCCAGATCATCGACGATTTCGAAAAGAGCGGCGTTATCGGTGCGGGTTTTCATTCCGCCAGATCGCAAGCTGGAGCAACGGCTACAAAGAACGGTAATTTCGATTTTGAGCGATCAACCAATGTGAGCCTGTCGACGACGGCACGGACAACTGATGGAATGAGCTCGGGGTATTTCTTACGAAGCCATTTCGATATTTCAAAGCTTGATACAAAACGCATCGCCAAAGAGGCGATAAGGAAGGCGATAGACGGAAAGGGTGCCCGGGCTATCGATCCGGGAACGTACACCGTCATTCTCGAGCCTCAGGCGGTGGCAGACCTGATGGGAAATTTCGGATTTGCATTCAATGCCAGAAATGCCGAAGAGGGCCGAAGCGTTTTCTCAGCTCCGGGGGGCAAGACACGCCTCGGGGAGAAGATGTTTGACGAAAAGGTATCTATCTATAGCGACCCATGGCACCCCGAGCTTCCAGGCTCGCAGTCGGCTCAAGGCGGCATACCTGCTGAGAAGTTCTACCTCGTCCGAGACGGGGTTTTGGAGAATCTTAATTACAATCGCTATTGGGCCAAAGTGAAGGGTAAGGCACCGACTCCTGGGCCGGTAAACACGATATTTCATGCCGGCGGAGAGCTGTCGTCTATCGACGAAATGATCAGGTCGACTAAGCGCGGCATCCTGGTCGGACGGTTCTGGTATATTCGTTCGACCGATCCTCGGACAGCGAGTTCGACCGGACTTACCCGTGACGGGGTGTGGTTCATAGAAAACGGTAAGATCGCGTTCCCACTTCGGAATTTTCGATTCAATCAGTCTGTGATCCAGATGCTTTCGCCGGGCAATATAGAGATGGTCGGAGTCTCAGAACGGGTCGGCGGTTCGGAAGGCGGTGGAGCGAGTGCATCCCTCCTGCCCCCGCTGAAGTTAAAGGCGTTCAATTTTACATCGCAGTCCGAAGCGGTATAAACGCCGTTACTCTGCCACGCCATGCATCTGTTACTCTTTTCTTTTGAATCCTTGACCGGTGTTCCCGAGGCAGTGGCGTATCTCTTTGTCTTTATTTTCGGAGCCCTCGTCGGGAGCTTTTTGAATGTCGTAATTCATCGAGTTCCGAACGAGGAGTCGATCGTATTTCCGAATTCCAAGTGCCCGAAATGCGATGCATCAATAAAACCCTATGACAACATTCCCGTATTTAGCTGGCTCTTGCTGCGGGGAAAGTGCCGGTCGTGCAATGCCCCGATATCGGCCCGCTACCCTGCTGTAGAGTTGTTTCACGCACTCCTTTGGGTGCTGGTATATTGGCAGATCGGGTTAAACCCATTTCTGGGTGTTGGCTTGATCTTCGTTTCGGTACTCGTCGCACTGATGTTCATCGACGCGGAACACATGATCCTGCCGAACGTCATCACCTATCCCTTCTTTATTTTCGCGATCGCGGTTAGGATACTCTTACCCATCTTTTTTGGGGCCGAGTACTTCAGCGACCTTCAATACTGGCCCGCAGCATCAATGGCTGGCTTCCCTCTCTGGCTCGCATCGCTCGCGAGCGGTCTCGCTGGCGCTTTGGCTGGCGGCGGGTCGCTATGGATAGTTGGCGAGGTCTGGAAACGGCTTCGCGGCGTCGATGCAATGGGGCTTGGCGATGTGAAGATGATGCTCGGTTTCGGCGCCATCATGGGCTGGCGACTGTCCTTGCTGGCAATATTTTTCGGCGCGTTCGCGGGTGCAGTCATTGGCTCCCTCGTGATCGCGCGACAAAAAGAAAAGGACATGCAGACACAGATCCCGTTTGGGATCTTCCTGGGGATCGGTTCGATAATATCGCTACTTTTCGGCGAGGCGGCGATTCGGTGGTACGTGAACACTTTCCTGCCTTAGATGCGCGCTCTGCTGCGCAGACATTCGGTCGAACAATAGTATATCGTCGGACCAAACTTGATCGCGGTTGATTCTGGGATCCACTTTCCACATTTGCCACAATTGACGAGATTGCCGACTGGATCCTCGGTGCTTGTACGTACTTCGCTTTGAGGAACTCCTTTCTGCAGTTCCCGAACACCCTTCATGGTCCTCCAGATCTCTAAGGCAAATCGGATCTGCTTTCGGTAGCGGAAAGCGGTTAGCCCTAGAACTACGACGAGTACCAACAGTATGAAGATCGCTTCTCTCATTGAGAAAGAGGAGGTGGTTGCGTCGGAGAAGTTAATTCCTTTAAGGTCGGATTATCCGGGTTGACCGAACGAAGGACCGCAGCGTACTTTGAAGGGTCGCGGCCTGCCTTTTTCATCGATAAGGCGGCGAACGATAGAGTCTTTTCGTGTTTTGGATCGACGGCAAGCGACCTTTCAAACTCAGCGATCGCGGCCATATGATCGGGTGGGTCCTGTAGAAAGTAGGTCAACCCAAGATCCGTTCTCACCTCGATATCGTTGGGACGCTTTCCAAGAGCAATTTTGTAAAAATCGCGTGAACGGTCGAAACCGGCGTTGTCCTTTCTGAAATACCCTATGTCGTAATATGCATTTCCTAGTCCGACCACGACGTCATAATCCTCGGGCTTTAGAGCATTGGCCCGCAAAAGAACGGGTACGGCTCGTTCGATTACAGCTGGTTCCTGTTTGATGGCTCCGTAACGATAAAGTCCTAACCCGAGGCTCTTTTGAAAGGCAAAATCATCGCGGTTCTCTTCAGCCTCTTTTAGTTTCTGGGTGATCTCATCCTCACTTAGAGTGACGTCCTGTGCGTTCTGTCTGGATGATGTCTGACCCGCCTTAAGCCGTTCATTTTCGCCTCTTAGGTTCGTTAATTCGGATCGGTTAAGGAAATTCGCAAAAAGGAAGCCTCCTGCAAAGCAGACTACCGCTACGATCCCAGAGATCCAGATCGAACTTCTAT
This sequence comes from Pyrinomonadaceae bacterium, assembly GCA_050246275.1. Classification (GTDB taxonomy): domain Bacteria; phylum Acidobacteriota; class Blastocatellia; order Pyrinomonadales; family Pyrinomonadaceae; genus OLB17. Next base: position 816,042 of record JBFWWI010000001.1, on the reverse strand, counting down.
TCATCTGTTAGATTTTAGCAGAGCCGAAACCGCAAAACTATTATGCCGCCACCAAACACAAATGGCCGAAACCCGCATTAATCCCTATACGGCGATCATTTCTTTTTTCCGTCGGTCGGAATGTAAGGAAGATCATCGGCGCGGCGACGCTCCGGCGGATCGGTCGCTCGTCTTCGCGGAACAGATTGCTGCCCCGTTCGGCGGTCAACGCTTCCCGCGGGCAATCCCTTCCCGTGAACAGCCTCGATCAGGATCCTTGTTATCTCCTGTGAAAGAGTACGGTGTTCGAGGGCGGCACGTCGTCGGAGTGATTCTTTGAGTTCGTTGGGCACATAAGCGCCTATAAATACGCCTTTCCGATTCGCCATTATCTAGTGTGGACTCCTAAGATTGTTGAATAGATCGGCCAAGTGCAAAAGAGGCAGGCCTGTAAGCCGAATTTTGTAGCCCGAAAGTTCGAGCGGCAATCATTCATCTAGGCCGGCTGTTGCCAGCAGGCTCAAGCGACCTACCCGGAAACGCGGTCTTGCAAAGCAAAACATAGGCGGGCAACCCAATACGCACTTCCCTATTTGGTCTTGCACCACGAGGAGTTTACCTGGCCGCACTTGTTGCCAATTGCGCCGGTGGGCTCTTACCCCACCATTTCACCCATCACCAAATAATGGCTGGTTTACTTTCTGTTGCACTCGTCGTCACCGAAATTCATCGGCGCCCGGACGTTATCCGGCTCGCTGCCCTTTGGTGTTCGGACTTTCCTCTTTTCCCGAAGAAAAAGCGACTGCCCAGCCTGCCTCTTTTGCACGGCTCACGCAGTATAGCAAAAATTGTTGAACAATGGAACGAAAGAAAAAAGCCTCCAACGATGGCCGTCAGGTCCGTCGATATTTCAACAGATCGGGCGGAAAGATGTGTTTCCATCTTTCATTGATGAAATCGTAGACGCCCGATTCAATATCGTCCGACGTTCGGCAGGCCATTACCCGGGACGTGAGTTCTCTCGTCTCCTCAAAGGCGATCTGAGAGATGACCTTCCGCACTGGCAATATCGAATTGACGTTCATACTCAATTCCGTCGCGCCGAGCCCGATCAGGACCGGGACGTAGAATGGAGAACCGGCCATCTCGCCGCAAATAATTGCAGGTTTGTTAAGTGTTTGGGCGGCCTCCACGACCATTTTGATCGCACGCATGATCGACGGATGGAGCGAACGGAACCAAGCAGACATCCCTTCGTTATCCCGGTCCACTCCGAGCATATATTGGACGAGGTCATTGGTACCAAGACAAACGCAGTCGACCTCATCCAAGATCGCGGAAATAGTCAGGACTGCCGAAGGCAGCTCTATCATTGCTCCCAAACGGGGTGAACCGATCTCGACGTCCCTGTTTCGCAATGCGTCCGATTCTTCGTCTATGATCTTATTGACACTGCGGATCTCATCGACCCCAGACACCATTGGTACAATAATATCTATCTCACGCCCGACGGACGCTTGAAGCAGAGCCCTGATCTGCGTGCGAAGCTGTTTCGGAAGCGACAGCCCAAGCCGAACGCCTCTAAGCCCCAATGCAGGATTCGGTTCACGCCGCCTTGTCTGGTCTGTAAGCTGCCCGACGCTTAGGTCAAAAGTGCGGATCCTCACCCGATCTTTACCCGCGAAATCGGCGATCTCCCGGTAGACCTTTATCTGTTCGGCCTCTCGCGGGAATCCGTTGGAACGATTGAAAAGGTATTCGGATCGGAACAGACCGATGCCCCTCGCGCCCAGACTCTTGGCCCGACGAAATCCCGCCGGTATGTCGAAGTTCGCACGTATCTTTACCTCGCGGCCATCTAATGTTCGGATCTCCCCTGTCGGGGCCTTTTCCATTATCGAAGATGGGGAGACCGTGGTCGACTCATCCTGATACTTCTTCAGAGTGGCCGGATCCGGGTTTAGGACCACCTTTCCTTCAAAGCCGTCAATGATGACCATGTCGCCTGTTTTGACGCGACGCATTAGTTTCTTTATGCCTGTGACCGCGGGGATCGATAATTCGCGCGCGACTATAAATGTGTGCGACGTCCAGCCGCCGTGTTCGGTCATGATCGCGTTGATGTGTTCTGGACCGATCTCGGCAAGGGTAGACGGACGTAGTTCTTTTACGGCGATGATCGAATCCTTTGCGATTCGGATAGCCTTTCGACCACCGCCGAGCGCGTTCTGCAGCTTTTCCGCAACGTCTTCGACGTCGATATATCGATCCCGAAAATGCTCGTCGGGTATCGCCCTGTATTTGGCGATGTACTCATCGGTCACGACCTTTACGGCCCACTCGGCATTTACCGACCGCGTGCGAATTACATCTTCGATCCTTTCACTAAGGGTCGAATCCTCAAGAATCGCGCGGTGCATGTCAAAGATCGCCGCTGAATTCGCGGAACTATCGAAGGAGCTCTCGTACTTGTCAAGCTGTTTCGTGGCCGCGGTATGGGCCGATCTGAAACGCCGAATTTCCCTTTCGATCTTGTCTGGTGCTATCGGAATACGATAGAACTGTCGGTTGTCACCATAAAGACAAGTGACCCGCCCGATCGCAATCCCCCGTGAGACGGGCCTTGCGTTCAGCCGAATTTCGTTCGCCTGAGTCTGCGAACCGTTAGTGGGGTTACCGTCCGTCATGGATCTGGCAAGACGAGGCCGGGCTAACCTCCTTGTGAGGGAAAATACGGACGAAGCAGGCCTGCGAAGGCGGCCAGATTTCGCGTTTGGATGAGTATCTCACCCGGCCCAGTGAATTCGGCCACGAGGCCCTCTCCGCTCATCATGCTTCGGAAAAAACCGCTCTTGGCCGCCTTACGAAGGTTGTACTGCATATGACTTTCCCATGCGACGAGATGCCCAGTATCGACGACGTACTGCTCGCCCGGCCGGAGAGTTCTGGAATGGATCGCGCCAAAGGATGATACGAGAAGCAAACCGGTTCCTGAGATCTGGAGCAGAAAAAGTCCCTCGCCTCCGAAAAGCGATTTAGCTCCGCCAAACCTAGTTTCAACCTGCAGACTCATGTCGCCAGCGAGATATGAGCTCGACTGGACCATAAATGTCTGGGATGTCATTTCGATGCCGGCAACGCCACCGGGAGCTCCCGGCGCAAGCGTAACCTCTCCTGGACCGCCTTTCGCGGTAAAGGTCGAGACGAAAGCAGACTCGCCGCCAACGGCCCGTTTGAGAGCACCGAATACACCACCCTTCATTTCCGAATGAAGGTCAACGTTTCCCGACATCGACACCATCGCGCCGGCTTCCGCGTGGATCGACTGTTCCGCCTGGAGCTTTACGAGTGCGAGAGCAAACGATCCCTGATGTAAGATCTCCCACGTATAGCCGCGTCCCTGACCTTTACCGTCAGAATCGAAGTGAAACGCGCCACCGGCCGCGGCCGATGGCCCCGAAGTTCCCTGTGGAATTTGCTGATGCTGAGGTGGTTGTACGTTCTGCGGTGGCGCCGACTGTAGCGTAAGGCCGCAGGAGCCACAAAATTTCGCATCCGGAAGCAGCACTGCGCTGCACTTTGGACAATTCATACGATCACTCCAGCCGTCTTCCTTACGATGATCTCACTTGCATCTTCAGCATTTTGGGCAAAGTCCAAAAACGAAATATCAGCGCGAGATACTGCTAAGTTACTTTCCCAGGCGTTCACGACGTTTTGCCAACATTCACCTACAAGCACCAGCGGCCGGCGTTCAAGAACGCCCGTTTGAAGTTTATTCCAAACCAGCGATATTTCCGTCACCGTTCCCATACCCCCTCGCATTGCAACAAATCCGACCGAGCGGGTTATCAGGTTCTGCAGTCGATCATAAAAATGATCAGTGGCGACCTTGTCGGTCAGAAATCGATTGGGCTCTGACTTGAATTGGTTCATTACGATGCCCAGCACCCTGCCACCGGCTTCCCGCGCTCCGCGGGAGGCTGCCTCCATAACGCCTAGATATCCGCCGGTGCAGATAGTGAAACCGGCTTCAGCGAGTTTGCGTCCGAGCGTCAGGGCGTCCTGATATTCCGCTGAATCGGGCCCGCACTTTGATCCTCCAAAAATCGTAATGATCCTGCCGGGGGCATTTTCGTTCATCGTAAAATTCCTCAACTTGTGGGACGTAGACCGTCCCAATTATAGCTAAGCCGTTTTCGTTCTCAAATCGGCGGCAGCCTCGGCCTCGTCGGGTGTTAAGTTGCCGGCCTCGTGTATCGCGCGTGCAGTATCGGTAAAGACCAGTAGGATGCTGCCCGCGACAAAGAAAACGATTAGGCCGAGGATGGCGCTTCGATATGAACCGGTAGCACCGACGATGACCACGAAGAGCAGTTGGCCCATCCACGACGTGCCCTTTTCCGAGATCTCATAGAGGCCGAAAAAGCTTGATTCGCGGTCTGCCGGTATCATCTGAGAATAGAGTGAACGCGACAATGCCTGAGAACTACCCAGCACCATTCCAATAAAACCCGCCATTATCCATGCCTGGAAAGTATTAGATAGTAAACCATAGGCATAGATCACGATCCCGCACCAGATCGCCAGAGAAATGAGGATGGTACGTTTCGCCCCGATATATCTTGAAATTCGTTCGAAGAGGATCGCTCCGGCCAAGGCAGATAACTGAGCCACAAAGAAGATCCCCAAGAGAAACGAATTGTTGTCGGGTAAACCGCGTGAGGTGAACAACTCGTATGACAGGAACACCGACGATTGGAGAATGACTGTCTGAATCCCATCATTATAGAAAAGATAAGCGATCAGGAACAATGCCGTATAACGCAGTCGCCGCAGTTCCTTCAGGGTTTGCCACAACTCCCTAAAGCCAACAGATACGAGGGTTTGGCCCTCTGGAACCTCTTTCGGTCGGCCAGTGCTCTTAACGAGATAAAACGTGATGATCGCGAATAGACCCCACCAGAGCGAAGCCGCCAGGAACGAGATCCTTACTGCCATCCCGGTCGAGATTCCGAGATCATCGGCAAAACTGAGAAGGGCGAAGTTAAGTGCCAGCATCACAACACCGCCTATATACCCTGACGCATAACCAAGGCTTGAGACTCTGTCGCGGCGATCTTCAGTCGTCAGGTCGATCAGAAACGCATTGTAGAAAACATTCGCCGCCGCAAAGCACATATTCGAAACGATCAGCAAGGCGGAGCATATCAAATACGAATCTGTTACGAAGAACAGTAATGCGCCGGCCACGGTGCCGGTGTAGCAAAAACCTGCCATCAGCCGCTTTTTCAAGTGTGTATAGTCTGCGATGGCTCCCAGAAGGGGTAAGAATATTACCATCGAGACAACGGAGATCGCGATACACAGGCCGTACAGATTTTTTGGGGTAATTACTGTGAAGTAAAGATCAGCTATCACGCCCTCAGAACCGACGGCCCTTTCGGCAAGGCTCGTTAGATAAGGGCCGATAAGAACGGAGACGACTGTTGTAAAAAAGGCCGAATTTGCCCAGTCATACACCAGCCAGCCAAAAATCGCCTTTCGGTCGTTCTTTTGCGTCAATTTCATTTTGTGAAAAGCATCGTGCTGCAATATTTAGGACCAACGGGACATGACATCTAACAATTCGACCCATCGACCATAACACGCCAACGTCTTTCGCTTGAACTGAAACGAAAAACTTGACTTTTGCCAATAATTTTAATAGTTTGCAGTTGCCACCTTCTTTTCTCCAAATGGCATTTGCACAAATTTGAATCGGTTGGATCGTGTCGCCGGCTACCTCGCTGGCACATCCGTTTGTACCTTGAATGAGGCATTCTTGAACTAAAATGAGAACACCAAAAATTGTCGTACTGATCATATTGGCGATCGCACTTTCTTCTGTCGTGTTTGGGCAGCGAAAGTCGCCTCGCATGACTTCCAAGCTTAAATCCCAGTCTGTAAAGGCCCAACCCACCGGAACAGTGATTCCTCAGGAACCGAATGTGGATATGGATGGTGACGGACGGAGTGATTTCGTTGTTCTGCGGGAAAGCGGTGCGGCGCTCAATACAACCGGAGTCACGCGTATCCATCAGGGAGCGTTCAGCCAGCGCGAGCGGCGGCAGATCCGCAAGGAGATGGAACTCAAAGGTGAACCGCTTTTCCAGAGGAGCGTCGGAACTGACGTCGTGACCTGGTGGACCAAGTCATCGAGTACCGGCCTTACGGCAGGCGCCGCATGGGGCGACTTCGCTACAGACACTTTCGTGTCAGCAGATTTCGACGGCGACAACAGAGATGATCTGATATATTGGCGTTCGGATCCGGATCCCGCCGTTTCCGGCTTTTACTGGATCAACAGCCTTACGTCGACGTTCGGTTTTGACGCCTTTGGCGGCGAAGGTGACGATCCGACCGTTGTCGGCGATTATGACGGCGACAGCATTGATGACCGGGCAGTTTTCCGGTGCGACGTGAGTGTGCCGGGACCTTGTTATTATTTCTTTCGAAGCAGTGCTAATCCTTCCGAAAGCTTCAATTATTCACCATGGGGCTATGGAGTGCTCGACGATTTCTTCCCATGTCCGGGAGATTATGACGGTGACACAAAGATGGACCTGTGCGTTCAGAGAGTGGACCCGAATAATGCAAATTATGCCCAATACGTATTTCGGCGCTCATCGGACGGCGGTGCAGAATACGTTAGCTGGGGTAGCGTCTTTGATTTTATCGTACCCGGAGATTACGACGCTGACGGCCGTTCTGACTTCTGCGCACGCCGCAATATAGGCGGTGTTTACTACCACTTTATTCTCGAGCGCGACGGAGGCGGAACCGGCGCGGCGGGTATACCCTGGGGTGGGACCAACGGTGCTGCTCCCGATGATATAAGCGTGCCCGGTGATTACGATGGTGACGATCGCACTGATATCGCAATATACCGGCCGACCGACGGAGTTTTCTGGGTGCGGCATTCGATCGACGGGAGCATCCGGGCTGAGAGTTGGGGCGGTGTTTTAGATTATCCGTTGGCAAACTGGAATGTGAGATAGATCGACAGTAATTTCGACTTCTAGCCCTGGCAGACCGCCGGGGCTTTTCATTTCTGTCTTTACGTTTTGATCTGGGCGGTATTGAACCCTTGCCGAACAACGCGGTATATTCTTATCCGACAAGCGATTCGCTTGAGATCAATATGAAGGCGATGATCCTGGCCGCAGGCTTCGGCACGCGGCTTTTTCCTTTAACCATAGACCGTACAAAACCTGCCATACCGTTTCTCGGTAAACCATTGGTCGGTTACGTCGCGGAGTATTTAGCGCGTTTCGGCATCGACCAGATCGTGGTAAATCTCCACCACCAACCGGACTCCGTTATCGAAGCACTTGGCGACGGGTCTCGCTTCGGCGTACGTATCGAATACAGTATCGAAGCCCCGTCGATTCTTGGGACCGCGGGAGCTCTTGACAATGCGCGTCGCCTTCTGGATGACGAGACTTTTCTGATCGTCAATGGAAAGATCATCACCGATATCGATATTGGCGCGGCCATCGAGACCCATAGGTCGAGCGGTGCGGTGGCGACAATGGTCCTGAAGCCGAATACCAGGCGCGAAAAGTTCACCGTGGTCGAGACCGATAATGGCCTGGTTACAGGGTTTGGCGACTTTGCCCGTCCCCTCAACGAAGCGGAGATCTGCGATCGAGATCATCCGGCCGAGAATCCCCTAATGTTCACCGGCATTCATATCGTTGAGCCGACGGTATTCGAATACATTCCCCACGGGGTCTACTCGGACATCGTGCCCAGCTTCTACTTACCGGCGATAAAGGATGGCAAAGGGATCGCGGCCCACATTTCGAATGCCGACTGGTTCGAACTTTCAACGATTCCGCGTTACCTTGATATTAGTCTTGCAATGCTCAGTGGTGAGGAGAAGTTTGTCGGCAAGGATTGCCGGATCGCCCCGTCGGCGAGCGTTAAGGATTCTGTTCTCTGGGACAACGTGACGGTCTCAGATAACGTAAAACTATACCGAACGATCATCGCGGACGGCGTGACGATCGAGGCAGGAGAGCATTACGAGAACGCCGCCATCGTACTCGCGGAAATGGTGCGGACTTGTGACGAGATTCCGGAAAAAGCTCTTAAGGGTTATATCCGGGGTAAGAATTACATCGTTCCACTGAGTTAAATGGTTATCCTGATTCCGCCGTTGGCGCGAAGACCACGTTTGTCCAAAGTATGTCTGATTTCTTAGAACGTCTCGAGCGGTTCCTTGCATATCGCGGCGAATCCCCTCAGATGGATCAGCTGACTCCGGACGCCTCGACCCGAGAGTACTTTCGTATTTCGTGGAGACGTGAATCCGCGATCGCATGTGTCTATCCGGAATCTTTCATCGCAGCCGAGCAATCCTATCTCGATGTAACAAAATTGTTCTCAACTTGTGATTTGCCGGTTGCCCGAGTCATCGATTTTGACGAGTCACTGGGTATTATCCTTATCGAAGACCTCGGGGACCGGATATTAAGAGATGAGATCAAGGACTCTCCACCGGCTCGTCGTGAGGAGCTGGTGAACGCAGCTATCGACCTGATACCGAGAATTCAAGCAGCAACTAAAACTGCATTTGAAACGAATTCTATTGCATCGCGACTGAGATTTGACGCAGAAAAGCTGTCATGGGAATTAGATTTCTTTAAGACACACTACTTTACGACGTTGAAACAACAGCCGCTTGACGCAAAAACCGACGCTGCGGTGACTGCCGAATTCGCTGCAATTTCGCGGGAGTTGGAAACTAGGGCGACCGTTCTCTGCCATCGCGATTTTCACGCGGCTAATTTAATGCTCGACAAATACGGCGAGCTTCGCATCATCGATCACCAGGACGCTCGGATCGGCTCGCCAACTTACGACCTTGTTTCGCTTCTCCTCGACCGGGTTCTCGAACCACCAAGCCCGGAATGGCTTGCCGAAAAACGTAAGAGGTTTCTTGAAAGTCGAGTTAAACTCGGCCTCGAACCTCTCGACGAGGCCTCATTTGCCGCCGAATTCCGGCTTCAGACGATACAGCGGTGTCTGAAGGCGGTAGGCACTTTCTCATTTCAATCTACCAACCGCGGAAAGACTTACTTTTTACCATTTATCAAACCGATGTTCCAGATCGTCCTGCGTGCAGCCGACAATGTCGGCATCTATCCCTCGTTACGAAGTATTCTTTACGATCAACTAAGCTAAACAACGCAGCTAAAGCCTGGATTTGGCTGCCGACTCTGACGGCCGACTCGTGAAGTCTTCGCCTGGATTTACAAATAGGTTTTGTTCAAACCGATACTGTTTGTCGTACAGCTGTTTGTAGCGCCCATTGATCCTTATCAATTCGGCATGAGTTCCGCGTTCGAGGATCTCGCCGGATTCGACGACAAGTATCTGATCAGCGCTTCGAATGGTCGAGAGCCGATGAGCGATCACGAACGTTGTTCGCCCTTTTCGCAGATTGTTCAGCCCTTCCTGGATCAATGCCTCGCTTTCGGAGTCTAAAGAAGAAGTAGCTTCGTCGAGAATCAATATCCGTGGATCGGCAAGCAATGCACGGGCGATCGCAATGCGCTGTCTCTGGCCGCCGGATAGCTTCACCCCCCGTTCACCGACCACGGTATCGTATCCATTCGGAAACTTTTCGATAAACTCATCGGCATTCGCTACCTGGCAAATTGTTTTGATCTCAGCGAGGCTCGCCTGTGGATTTGAGAATCTAATATTGTCCAGTATGGTGCCGTCGAAGAGAAAGTTGTCTTGCAGCACTACACCCAGCTTGCTTCGATAGTCCCGTAGCTTCACGCTTTGGAGGTCTTTTCCGTCGATCCTGATCGTTCCCTTAGTCGGACGGATGAAGTTGAGTACAAGACTAAGGATCGTAGACTTGCCGGAGCCGCTGGAGCCAACCAGTGCCGTTGTCGAACCGGCCCCTGCATGAAACGACACGCCTTTCAGCACTGGAACGCCTTCCTCGTATTCGAATTCGACACTCTCGAAATCGATCTTGCCTTCGACCGTGCGAAGGGGAAGTTTTTGAACGTCCTGGTCAGTCTCGGTCGTCATCGCCATGACCTCGCGGATTCGGTCGAGTCCGGCCAGAGCCTCGGTGATCTGGGTGCCGATCGAGGTCAACTCGACGACGGGCATGGCCAGTAAGAACGTGAACGAAATGTACATCAGAAAATCGCCAAGCGTCATACTGCCTGTCTGAACCGCATTTCCGCCGATCACGATCATTACAACGGCCACGGCACCAATTATGATCGCTGAAAACGAACTGATAGCAGACACCCCGGTTACCGATTTTGCGATATTCCGGAACAATCGGTGGGCGCCACGGGCAAAACTTAGCTCTTCCCTCTTTTCTGCCGTGTATGCCTTAACGATCCGAATTCCTCCCAGACTCTCTCCCAACCGACCAGTAACCTCGGCGGTAATCTCGCCGCGTTCACGAAATATCGGCCGAAGAACCTTAAAGGCATAAAACAGGGCCGCCCCAAATATAAGTAAAACTACGAGGGTCGCAAGTGTCAGCTGCCAGTTAAGATAAACCAGAACGCCGATCGCGATCGCTGCAGTAACTACGCTTCCGAGTATCTGTCCAAGGCCGGTACCGACCAGGTTTCTGATCCCTTCAGCGTCATTCATTATCCTGGAGATCAACTGACCGCTCTGGGTGGAATCGAAGTAAGATATCGGAAGACGCTCAATATGCGACTGTACCCGCTTTCTCATCTCCGTTATCGCACGTTGGGCGGCGACACCAAGGATCTGTGACAGAACGAACGAGGTAATACCCTGAACGAGCGTCGATATGCCAACGGCCAGAGCGATCCATTTGATAAGCGAATAATTTCGATTTGTGAAGACCTCATCTCCGATGTATTTCGTTGAGGCAGGAAGCACCATGCTTGCGAGCCTGGAGATAAGCAGCAACACGCTGCCCACGAGCAAACGCCACCGGGCACTCCAAACGATCTTTTTCGCTTCTGCCCATGCGCTCGAATAGTCGATCTTCTTTTTTTCTTTCATTCCTAGTGAAATAGTCTGGTAACGGATCTAACTAAAGTCAAACAACTTTGGTCCCATTGAGCTATAACTTGGCCGTTTCAGGTTAATGACCACATCCTTGATGTCGCCGATTTACGCACGCAGGTTGATTAGATAAACTTAGGCTTGATCGATCCAAACCAAATGAAGCAATCATATATCGATAAATTGAGCGGTCTCGTTGGCCAGGAAGTGACTCTAAAGGGGTGGCTCTATAACTCGCGTTCTAGCGGAAAGCTCGTCTTTTTGCAACTTCGGGACGGTACGGGCATTGTCCAATGTGTTGTGTTCAAAGGAAACGATGAGGCTGTGTTTGAAAAGGCCAAATCATTGGGACAAGAATCTTCGATCATCGTAACGGGCACGGTCAAGGCGGACGATCGGTCCTCGATAGGGGTCGAGATCGACGTTAAAGATCTCGAAGTGCTGCAAAATGTGCACGACTATCCGATAACGCCAAAAGAGCACGGAACCGAGTTCCTGATGGACCATCGGCACCTGTGGATCCGCTCCAAGAAGCAGCATGCAGTTCTAAAAGTTCGCCATACGATCATTAAGGCTGTACGCGATTATTTTGACAATAATGGCTTTACACTTGCCGATACGCCGATATTCACCCCGGCCGCATGCGAGGGAACTACGACGCTTTTTGAGGTTGATTACTTTGGCGACGATAAGGCATATCTTACTCAATCGGGCCAGCTTTATAACGAAGCGACGGCGGCCGCATTCGGTAAATCCTACGCTTTTGGTCCGACGTTTCGTGCTGAAAAGTCGAAGACCCGCCGCCACCTAACCGAATTCTGGATGGTCGAGCCGGAAGTCGCTTACGCTGGTTACGAGGACATGATGGACCTCGGCGAGGGATTGATCCTCTCGATCGTCGAGCGTGTGTTGACCGACCGCAAGGAGGAGCTAAAGACGCTCGAACGCGACACGACCGTCCTCGAGGCGATCAAAGGCCCATTTCCGCGGTTGCATTATGACGATGCAGTCAAGGTGCTGCAGGCAGGCCACGCGAAAGGCGAACTTGAGAACAACTTCGAATGGGGCGGCGACTTCGGTGCTCCGGACGAGACCTATCTTTCGAAGCAGTTCGGGCTGCCGGTCTTTGTCCACCATTTCCCGACCGCCATTAAAGGTTTCTATTTCGAAGTTGACAAGGACCGCCCCGAATGCGCTCTGGGCATAGATCTGCTCGCACCCGAAGGCTACGGGGAGATCATCGGCGGTGGGGAACGTGCCGCGAATCTCGATTACCTGATCGAACAGCTCAAAGCTCACGACCTCGATCAGGAGACGTTCGAATGGTACCTCGACCTCCGCCGCTACGGCTCCGTCCCACACGCCGGCTTCGGCATGGGCATCGAACGAACCGTCGCCTGGATGTGCGGCATCGAACACGTAAGAGAGACGATACCGTTTCCTAGAATGCTCTATCGCTTGAAACCATGAAATTGGGAGAAGACCGATCATGCTAAATTTCTTAAGGATCACATGCTTTCTGGTCACATTCTTGTATTCCCCAGCTATATTCGGCCAGTCCGCCGCTGATATTTCTCCATCCGAGACAAATCCGACGGCCGTTGCGCTGATCAAGGAAGCTGTTCAGCTAGAAGAATCGGGAAGGCTTTACGAGGCTATCGGAAAGTTCAAAGAGGTCTTGAAGATAGAACCGAAAGACTTTGCCGCGATGAATAGCATTGCTGGCATTTATGGCGTGCTCAAGCAGCCGCAGCAACAGGTCGATTGGGCACAAAGATCTTTCGATGCCAACCCGAAATACTGGAAGGCCTTGATTTACCTGGGGAATGGCCAGGCAGTACTTGGCAAATTCGAGGTGGCTTTGGCGACATTTGAAAAAGCTCGTTCGATTGCTCCGAACGAACCGCTTCCGGTCTATTCACTTGGCGTTGTCGCTGAGAATCGCGATCAGATCGCTGAAGCTCTTAAATTTTATCTGAAATCCGTTGAACTCGATCCAAAGTTCCAGAACGGATTGTTTAGTGCGGCGGCAATGCACGCAAGTCTCGGGCAGTTTGCGGAGGCTAAGAAGCTTCTCACACGCCTTCTCGAGATAGAACCGCGGGATCAGGATGCTCGCCAAATGTTAATTGCCATCGAGCGGGACATGGCTAAACCCTAGATGCCCAACGTCATCGTCGGACCAAAAGGAGCAGGGAAATCCACGCTGGATATGAGCGAGGGTTACGGAATCTGTTTACGTTGTATTTGCCATTAGCTGACGCGTGGCGCGTGCGAAATACGTCATTCGCATAGTCGGTCGAGATCGCACGATACACCGAGGAAGGCGGTGAAAGGATCTTGGATGAGGTGTTATGGAAATCGATCAAGAGATAAAGCAGAAGGGCGAAGACCTTTTGACTCGTTATTCGCAAGAAATATCCGAAGCATGTTAACGAGCCGTTCGTGAAGCCCTTCAAAAACACAAGGCAGCTCGGAATCCTCTAGCCGTTTATAGTGACGGCAAGGTGGTAATACTGCAGCCCGACGAGATTCCTGTGAGCTAGATCACTGAATGCTTAGAACTGTTGACCTAATACTTCCCGCGAGCAAGTCGTATCTTCCCGGCGACTTCGTGGTGCATCGGGCTTTGCCGAGGCGGGAGTTGCGCCGGGTTGGCGGGTTCGTGTTTTTGGATCATTTCGATCAGTCTGACATCACGCCCGAGCTGTTCGATGTACCGCCGCACCCGCACGTTGGTCTGCAGACGGTCACTTATTTGTTTGAGGGCGAGATACTACACACTGATTCGCTCGATTGTCGGCAGTTGATCAGACCAGGCGACGTGAACTGGATGACCTCCGGGCGTGGGATCACTCACAGCGAACAAGTGGTCGCATTGCAGCCGCGAATTCATGGCTTGCAGAGCTGGGTTGGCCTACCGCACGACAAGCGAAAGATCGAACCTGACTTTGAGCACTTTGCCAAAAAAGAGTTGCCCTTGATCGAAGCCAGCGGGGTGAAAATAACCGTGATCGCGGGCGCTTGTGCGGGCGAGGTTTCGCCGATCCCGACCTATCAACAGCTTGTCTATCTCGACATTTCCGCTGACAGCGGTGCAAGCGACGAATTCGAGGTCGATGCGAACCACGAACTCGCCGTTTATATTTGCGCGGGCGAGATCAGGATCGGTGACATTCGCTTGAAACGCCACGATCTGGGCAAACTTTCTGCCGGTGATGCGTTGGGTTTCTCTGCAACCGAAGATGCGCGGTTCGTACTCATTGGCGGTGAACCGTTACCTGAACCGACCGTCATCTACTGGAACTTCATCACCGACACCATCGGCGAAGCGAAACAACGCATGAGCGACTGGGAGGACGGCAAGTTCCCGCCGGTGAGGAAATATCGGAAGATCTCATCGGGCACAGACGACGCGGAACTCGATCGGATGAAGTTGTTATGACAGGATTTGGAACGTACGACCCGAGACGTGACCCAGACGAACCACACGAGCCTCGAGATGCGAATTTAAGGACCGTTGTTTGCGATGATCTGGACGCAAAGATCGGATCGATGGCCGCGGACGGCTTTCGCCTGGACATGATCGTGCCGGCAGATGCCCCGAAAGTCGCACGGATGTCACGTGGTGATGAACTAGTTCACGTTTGCGTAAGAGCACCATCGCGTACATCGATCTCGTCAGCTAAAAGCTCGGATATTTGGATCACAGGCCGGGCCGGGATGATGTACCGCGACCTGATCCCGGGCCGACTTGGCGGTAAGCTGATCGCCTCGCACATACGGCTCACCGAGGGCGGGGAGGTGCCCGACTACGTCCATTATCATAAGGTCAGATTTCAGATGATCTATTGCGTCCGTGGGGCGATCAAGGTCGTTTACGAGGCCCAGGGCGAACCATTTATTTTACGGCCGGGCGATTGTGTGCTGCAGCCACCGGAAGTTCGCCATCGTGTACTGTGGGCAGAGGCCGGTTCTGAAGTCGTAGAACTCGGAATGCCGTCAGTTCACGAGACCTGGGTCGAGCACGACCTTACGCTGCCAACGCCAGACATTGATACCGATCGGGTATTTAATGGGCAACGATTCGTCCGGCATATCGCAGATCGTCAGGCAGACACTAATATTAGGGATACCGGTATTTCCGAAGCGACTGAAGGGTTGGCAGATGTTAAGGTCGTTGTTCTTGAAGGTGCAAAATTTGATCCCCGTGAGTACTCGACCGCCCGAGAGACGGTGTTTTGTTTCGTCCTATCTGGAGAGGTAGGATGCAAGTCGGCCGATGGCGCGCCGAAGTCATTATTGTTTGGAGACGCGTTCTTGCCAAGCGAACAACCCGCGGCAACATACGTTCTACGATCTGCGGCCAAGATCCTTTTGGTCGGGATCTGAAAGCGGATCTTCCGTGCTTCGCCTTGCAGCCCTGATCCTTCGGAATATCCCGATCAATTCCCGCTGGCTGATCTCGATCGCCCCTAGCTCGAGGGCGAGTCGCCTGCCATCTCGGGTCAGGTCGAAATGCGGCGAGCTTTTGGGCTGAAACCACTCCGGTCTTAGGCCCATTCTCAAGGCGAATTCCATCAACTCTTCGACCGTGTCCGCGATCAAATGACAAGACGGCCCGTGCCGCCAGCCATAATCACGTAAGCTGTCCACATAGACCGCCACCCGAAAAACCGCTATTTCCTTTTTGCGATCTCAGTACCAATGGACTTCGAGCCCTGTCCGCCCCATTTGCCGTCGAGCGAACCATCGGGCTTTATCTCATAGCTTACGAAACCGCATTGAGCACCGCCGATGCCGACCGTGACCTTGTCGCCGGCGCGGATCCCAAAACCATTCGAGGTCGAACCAGTATCCCAAGCAAATGCATAACCGAGGCCGTCCTTCTTAACCGTGAGCTTGCCCTTGTATTCGTTACCGCCCGGATTCGAACCTACAACATCGTAATTCCCATCCAGATCAGTGCCACTTGTACGGGTCGCTTTTTCCCTCTCCGCCTGATTGACACCCCAGTAGCCTGCTTTTCCGTCGAGCAAACCGTCACTGCCGATCTTGTATAGAACGACACCGCATCCTTTTCCGTCGCTACCCTCTGTAAAGGAAACGGCGACGTTGTTGTCCGTGCGAACCCCGACACCGTCATAAGCTCGTCCGCCGCTCGACCAGCTGAACTGATAGACCTCGTCGCGCTTTGTGACCTTTAGTTCACCGTCGTATTGCCCGCCTCCGCCTTCATTCGTACCGGAGATCGTATAGTCTCCAGCGATCTCAGTTGCATTCGCGGCCGGGGGCGCAGCGACGTTCGAAGGCGGTGTCGACGGCGACGGCGACGGAGCGATTTTGTCGACAGCTGTGTTCTCGCCGCCCTGGTTACATGCGATACCGATTGACATAACGGCAAGAAGGCAAACTACTAGCGTAATTGTCGGATAAGCGTTGTTCACAAAGAGTTCTCCCGGTCTGAATTTGATGCGGATACTATCGCGGATATAATATGCGACAAGCAACCAACATTACAAGCACTAGAAAATCACATGACCAAACATCGCCGCCCTAAAAAGTTTCAGTTCGCAGTCCTTCTCTGCATATTTCTATCCGCGGCCGCATTTTCACAAACCAAGATCGCGGATCTGAAACCGACGGTCATCTTAATCTCTATCGACGGGATGCGCGCTGATTACGTCGATCGATTCATACCGCCAGCACTTACGCAGATGGCAAAAACCGGGGTACGGGCTGAATGGATGACCCCCTCTTTTCCTACCAAGACGTTCCCGAATCACTACACGATCGCAACAGGACTCTATCCGGCAAACCACGGCATCGTTGAGAATAACGTGTACGATTTCGACACTGTTTTCACGATGAGCAAGCGTGAAGAGGTGCGGAACCCTCGTTGGTGGGGTGGAGAACCGATCTGGGTCACGGCAACAAAACAGGGCCAGTTAGCCGGCAGTTATTTTTTTGTAGGTACCGAAGCTCCGATCGAGCGAGTCAATATATGGAAAACGCGCTACTATAACGGCCGCGTTCCCAACAACATGCGTGTCGATAAGGTCCTTTCCTGGCTCGATAATCCAGTCAATGATCGGCCGACGATCATAACCCTTTACTTCAGCGATGTCGACGATGCGGGCCATGAATTCGGCCCTGACGCTGAAGAGACGAAGTACGCCGTATGGGAAGTCGACTCGTCAATTGAGCGCCTGATGCAGGGATTAAAGAAGCGCGGGATCGAGAACAAGGCAAACGTCATAGTGGTCTCCGATCACGGAATGGCGAAAGTAAATGTTCGGAACACTACATTTCTTGACGACCATTTCGACTTTGACGACACCGAGCGCATTCTGTGGACGAGTGAGATAATCCAGATATTTCCAAAGCCCGGCAAAGAGGAGAGTATATACGCAAAGATCAAAGATCTGCCCCACGTTTCATGCTGGAAGAAAGCGGATATTCCCGAACGTTTGAACTACCGGCAAGGCAAGAGGGTCGCTCCGATCGTTTGTTCGTCACAGGAAGGATGGATAACGACCAATCACAAACGCTATGAAGATTGGATAGACGATCTCGATGACCTTGACCGGCCGCGCGGCGCCCATGGCTATGACAACGCCATCGAATCAATGCGGGCGACCTTTATTGCGCATGGACCGGCGTTCAAGAGCGGCTTCGTCGCAAAACCGTTCCCGAATGTGGATGTTTACAACGTCATGTGCGAGATACTTGGCCTAAAGGCGGCGCCCAATGACGGCGATCTTTCCCGCGTACGCCCGATGTTGAATGAGCCTTGATCCTTACCCCGAGCGGATGGTGACGATGGCGATCTCCGGCGGAACCATGAATCTAAACGGAAGAATACTCGTTCCGATCCCGGTGGTAACAAACACATCGAGGCCATTCTCCTTAAAGTGTCCAGCCGCATATTTCTGCCCGTAGCTTGACGGGACTATGGGGCGGCCCAGTACCGGAAGCCAGACCTGCCCTCCGTGTGTGTGAGCCGCGAGCATCAGTTTCAGGTCGTTCGATATCGACAGGTTCCCGGTGATGATGGGAGCGACATCCGGGCTATGTTCCAGGACGAGCACGTTGCCGGTACCTTCCGTGTCGGCAAGCAGGGCCCTGGCTCCCGCTGCATATTCGGACCAGCTATCGATCTGCAGATGATCCTTCAGGCCTATCACCCTTAATACGGCCCCGTTATTCACTATCTGGGTGACGGCCCCATCGAGAACAAGATAACCGGCCTTGGCAAACGCTTCGCTCACGCGGGCATTGTCGAACCACCCGTCATGATTTCCCAAGACCACGATAACGCCATATCTCGCCTTAAGGCCGCCGAGATCGTTTGCGATGGTGTCAAGCGGCATCTTCAGGCCGCGCCGCCCGTCCGGTCCGCGCCCATCCGCTTGAGAAACATAATCCCCGAGCAACACGATGAGGTCAGGATTCTGTGCGTTCGTCGTCTCGACGATCTGCCGCAGCTTTGCTTCATCCACGCCGTTCGAGCCGCCGTGAATGTCTCCGATCGCGGCGATCCTGAAGCCCTCAAAGTTAGGGTCCCAGCCGTCGATCGTTAGTTCGGCTTTGTTCAAAACGAGGCGATCAGGTTCGATGAAGTACGCGTAGGCGAGCAACACAAGGAAGCACAATATCGGCAATGACAAACATGTGAAAGATCGCTTCAACTTCATCCGGTTTCGCACTCAAAACAGTTGGCCGATATCGTTCAGGAAAGTTAGTATCCGTATACCTTCATCGACCGGTCAGCTAAAATATTCCGCCCAACGTTTGTCCACCAGTTTCGCTATGTCATCGCGCACCTCGACCTCCTTTGGATACCATGGCTTTGTCCGAGCGTCGATGACGATCGGTGCGGTATAACCGATATGGTTATTCTTCAGGGTGACGTCCTTCGCATAAATATCGGTCGCAGGGTTAAATCGGGTCCATGTAGCCCAAAGGAACTTGTCCACTGTCTTGGCGAGATCGACGCGATCGTGAAGGACGACGACCTGCCAATCATCGAAACCGCCCGATGCGGCGAGCCGCCCTCCAAGGTCCTTTTCATCCTCGTACGAGGGCCCTTCGACGACGAGGCATCCGCCACAGAAAACCTCTGCGCGTTTAATCCCTGATGGGAGCGTGCCGCGAAACTCATGCACCAATTCCCTCTTTGGATCTCCAGTTCCCATCAAGATGGCTTTGCTGCCATGGTTGATCTTGCCGCTTGCGTAGTCGAGCGTGTCGAATGCCGTCTGGCTGAAGATGAACAGGTCGCGATGCCATTCGACGCGGGCAAGAATGTACTGGAAGAGCGATCTGAAGTCGCGCAGGTCCTGAGGCTTGTCGGTGATCAGGAGAAATTTCGTCAAGGAAAGCTGTCCTTCGCCCAGGATGCGAAAACCTGCAGACAGGGCTTCCCTGCTGTAGCGTTCTTTCACGACCGCGGCTGCGAGTGAATGGAAACCGGTCTCTCCGTAACTCCACAGATCTCTGACGGCAGGCATCACCAATGGGAAAAGAGGCGACAACAACTCTTGCAGGTAGTCGCCGATAAAGAAGTCTTCTTGACGCGGTTTGCCCACTACCGTTGCAGGGTATATCGCGTCCTTGCGGTGAAAGATGGCGCGGGCGTGAAATACGGGATAATCGTGCGTCAGAGAATAGTAGCCGTAATGATCGCCAAATGGGCCTTCGGGACGGCGTTCGTGCGGCGGGACATCGCCACAGATCGCGAATTCCGCCTCGGCGATCAACCTGTGACGGCCAGCGACGGGGTTGCTAGCAACGCCGATCTTCGAGTCGGCAAGCAGCGACGCGAGCATTAATTCAGGAACATCCTCGGGCAGAGGTGCGATGGCCGATAAGATCATTGCCGGCGGCCCGCCAAGGAATATAGTAACGGGCAAAGGCTCGTTCATTTGCTCGGCTTCAAAGTAATGAAATCCGCCCCCTTTGCCGATCTGCCAATGGATCCCGGTGGTCTCCTTGTCGTACCTCTGTATCCGGTACATGCCGAGGTTTGATTTGCCTGTCGAAGGGCTTTCCGTGTACACCAGCGGAAGCGTTATAAAGTGCCCGCCGTCTTCGTGCCACAACTGAAGGAGCGGAAGTTTCTCCAGATCGACGCTCAACTGACGGGCCTCAAGAACCGGAGCATTCCGCACCTTTCTGGTTCCCAATTTCAAGCCGGTCATCGCCACATCGCGATAGCCCCAAAGTCTCCCGATCTTTGGCGGTATCAGATCTTCGACCATATGAACCGCACGTTTGACAAACTCTTGAGGGCGTTTGCCAAACGCAAGCTCGATCCGCTTGATAGTACCAAAAAGATTCGTAACGACCGGAAACGTTGATCCTTTGACATTCGTAAACAACAGAGCCCTTCCCTGTCCCTCGATCACGCGCCGGTGAATCTCGGCGATCTCAAGGTACGGGTCCACCTCGACATCGATCTCGGTGACCTGATCTTCCTTCCGAAGCAGGTCTATAAAGGACCGTAAGTTCTTATGCATGGAGCTTTTCTGTGTTCGACCGAATCGAGCCGGCCAGGAATCGATCGATCCAGAACTCATTGACCAGGCTGCAAACCATTTCTCGGTCTCCGGCATCCCAAGAGGGACGCTTCTGTCCGATTCTAATTATTGAATATAATACGTTTATGAAAATGGAGCTCTCCTTAATATCGTTTGTTATTATCTTTTCGATCACAGTGTCCGGCCAGACCGCATCGCAGATGAAGGCCGCTACCGAGGCTGAAAGATCGGCGATCAACGCCTATCGGGCTAAAAGGTATTTGGAATTTCGTTCGCAGATGCAGACGGCGAACGCCAACCGCCCCAATCACCCGCGGCTGATCTACAATTTGGCTGCTGCCAACGCATTGACCGGCGAAACGAGGTCTGCCCTCGATCTTCTCGATCAACTGGCCGACATGGGTCTGGCTTACGACTTTGAAAAGGATGAGGACTTTGCCCCACTGCGCGCGGAGGAAAAATTCAAAAAGGTGATTCTGAAAGGCATTACCAATAGGCGTCCGGCAGTCGGGAGTATCATCGCTGGGACGCACCCGGATCGGACTCTTATTGCCGAGAGCGTGTCGATCGACCCAAAGACGGGCGCCTTTTTCCTGGGAAGTGTTCATCAACGTAAGATCGTCCGCATCGATAGTGCCGGAAAGGCGAGCGACTTCTCGAGTCCCGCGGACGGCCTATGGAGTGTACTTGGTACCAAGATCGACCTGTCACGCGGCCATTTATGGGTCGCAACTTCTGCGGTTCCGCAGATGAAAGGCTTTCGGCCTGAGGATAGGGGACGGTCGGGCATATTCAAATACGATCTCCGCACGGCCAAGGTGCTGCGAAAATACATACTTCCTGATGATGAAGAACACACTATAGGAGACCTGCTCATAGACGATAACGGCAACGTGTTTGCGACCGACAGCGTCTCTCCAATGATCTTTCGGATCGATGTGAGAGAGCAGACGCTCGAACCGTTTCTCTCGCTGCCTGACTTTGCATCACTTCAGGGTCTGACCTTTGGCCGGGATCAGAATGAACTCTTTGTCGCAGACTATTCTAAAGGGATCTTTCGTATCGACATTTCCACTAAGACGGTGACGCAGCTGATCCCGGGAAGGAATGTGACCCTGCTTGGAATCGACGGACTTTATTATTACGGCGGACGGCTGATCGCGATCCAGAACGGCGTTAACCCTAACCGCGTTGTGTCGTTGCACATTATGGGTGACCGCATCGATTCGTTCCAGACGCTTGAAGCCAATCATCCAGATCATATGGAACCGACCCTCGGCGTTATTGAAGGCAACGATCTGTATTACGTCGCAAACAGCCAGTGGCCTTTGGTAAACGAGAAAGCGGAACTTGATCTGGCTAAGCTCCGCCCGCCCGTGATCCTTAAACTTGGTCTCAAACCACGTCATAACAAATGACCTATGGGATGTCCGATCGCCTTAATGTCGGACTTTCGATATCTACCTCGTCGGCCTTGACCACCTCGATCTTTGCCGTAGGAAACCGCTTGGCAAGGTCTTCCTTGAACTGCGCATAATCGCCGACGATCACGATATCACCGTTGACCAGGTTCTTTTGCGCGAAAGAGCGGATCGCCTGCCCGGGAACCTTATCCACTTTCGCCATATAGGCGTTAAGCTCGCTCGTGGGAATTCCAAAACTATAGAGTTCTCCCAGAGCTCCGGCGAGTCCCTGATTGGTCTCGAGATTTCTGCCGAAGCCGCCGGTGAGTACGGCCTTTCGAGGCAATATCTCACCTTCTGTAGTATTGACGTTTCTCAGCCGTTCGATCTCGGCAATGATCAGTTCCGCGACCTCTGCAGCGGAAACCACCTTGGTCTGTGCGCTCGCCCCGAACGTCGCCGAGGTGTCGCGCCATCCAAATCCGCTCCGGGCTCCGTAGCTTAGACCGCGTTTGATGCGGATCTCCTGATTCAGCCTTGAGGAATAACCGCCCCCGAGGAGCGAGTTCAGAACCGACGCCGGATAATAATCGGCATTCTTTCTACCGCCGCCACTTATCGGAAGGACATAATTGACCGAGGCCTGTCCCGAATTGGGAAGGTCGACCACCAGGATCCGGGAATATATGGCCGGGTTTGCAGAACGGGACGACCTATTAGGCGCAGAGACATTCTCGTCCGACCTGCCCTGTGCCCACCCGCCAAAAAACCGTTCGGCCGCTTTTGTTGCATCATTAGACGAAATGTCTCCCACAAAGATCAGGACAGAATTCGCCGGTGTGAACTCTCTGCCATAAAACGAAGCAATATCCTCCCTGCTAATGGACTGAATGCTGTCAGGTGTTCCGCCGGTCGGATGCTCGCCGTAGGTGTACACACTCGCAACATAGCTCGCGAGGAATCCTGGCTGCTGGAGGTTACCCTTAAGATCGTCGAGGGTTTGCGATCTGAGTAGGTCCAATTCCTCCTGGCTAAAGGCGGGATTCAGGAGCACATCGGAGAAGATCGCCATCGCATCGTTGAGCTTGTCAGCGGTGACGGTCATTCCGACATTTGAACTATTCCAGCCTGCGCCCGAGTTTATCGAGCTTCCGAGAAATTCCATCTCTTCGGCGACCTGCTGGGCGGAGCGGGTCTTTGTTCCCTTGGTCAGCATATCGGCAGTGAGATTTGCAAGCCCTGCCTTTTTCATTCCCTCACCCGCGGCGCCGGAACGGATCAGCATTTGAACACTGATGAGCGGAACACCTCTCTTTTCGATCACAGCGATCCTCAGGCCATTCTTCAGCGTCGCTTCTTTTACGGCCGGCACACTCACTGGCCGGGCCGGGCCGGGCGCGGGTTCCTGGGCGGAAGTCCCAAGTGCGGTGAAGGAGACACTCAGAAGAACAAATAGAAAGCAGCGAATTCGCACAAAACTACGGTCTCCGTTTTGTGGCATCAACGTGGCGAATAGACCATTTCTCATTGTTCCTCACCTCCCTTTTTTTCCTGGTTGTAATAGATCACGACGCGATTGTTGTCCTTGAAGTAGGTTCTCATCACGCGTTGGATGTCGGCGGCGGTGACAGCCTGGAGTTTTGCCACTTCGTCGTTTACCGCCTTCGGGTCACCCTGGTATGCAACGGCCCTCTCGATCGCGATCGCTTTTCCGTCATTTGTCTCACGCGCCCTGACGGCCCGCGATATCAACTGGTTCTTTGCTTTTTCAAGCTCCTTTGCCGTTACGCCGTCCGCCTGCACCTTCTTGAGTTCGGCGAGCATTGCCTTTTCGAGGATCTCCGATGTTCCCTTTTCAGAGCCGATCCCGATCAGCGACATACGCCCGCCTTCCGTATTGAGTTCAAGGTCGAGGTCGGCCTGCTGGGCGATCTGCTGTTCGCGAACGAGTGAGACGTACATCCGCGAGCTCTCGCCGCCCGACATTATCGAAGCAGCCAGCCGGATCGCCGGGATGTCCGAATGACTGGATCGCGGCGCCCGATAGACGATGGCCGTTGCCGGAAAGGGCACACGCGGACCCGTCTCATTAAAGCGCCGCTCCGTGGTCCACTCCGGCTCGGCGACGTTAACACGAGGTATCGTTCCGGCAGGTTTGGCGATGGCACCAAAATACTTATCTACATATGCGTCGAACTGTTTCTGGTCAAAGTCGCCGACAACGATCAGCCAGGCGTTGTCGGGCCGATAGTACGTTTTATAGAACGCTTCGGCGTCGCTTCGGGTCGCCGCGCTCAGCTCATCAAGATTCCCGATCACTCCCCGTCGGTACGGGTGCTTTTGGAAGGTGATGTCGTCGAGCAGCCAAAAGAGCTTTCCATAGGGCGGTGCCAACACGCCCTGACGGTATTCTTCCTTGACCACCTCGCGTTCGGAGGCAAAGTTCTTTTCGTCGACGTTGAGGTTGACCATGCGGTCCGCTTCGGCCCACAGGATGCGCTCGAGGTGGTTGGACGGAACGACCTCGTAATAGTTCGTATAATCCGGCCACGTCGAGGCATTGTTGAACCCGCCGACATCCTCGGTCAGCCGGTCCATCTTTTCATCCGGCATATTCTTTGTGGCCTTGAACATCATATGCTCAAACATATGGGCAAAACCCGAACGCCCCGGCGGATCGTTCTTGCCGCCGACGTCGTACCAGACGTGGATCGAAACCGTCGGGTTCGAATTGTCCTGTACGGAAACGACGCGGAGGCCGTTCGAAAGGGTTCGTTCCTTGATGTTCAAGGGCGCGACCTTGACCTGCGCCGCCGTGATGATCGTCAGGAGTGCCATTACCGCGATTAATACCGAAACTCTATAATTACAAGTTCGCATAATTTTTTCTCTCAGACGGTACGTTCCAACTCAAAATTAGTTGCCAATTTTCCGGCCTGCATCAAATTGGATGCCCTAACACGACCGGCCGTATTTCCCTCGGTTTGGGCCGCCTGGAAACCTGCTGGAAACCAGCTTGGAAACCAGCTTGGAAACCGGGTTGGAAACCACGGTGCCGATCCTGCTAACGTACTGAAAGGACGTAAGATACGCCCTCGATGGCCATGTCATATTCCCTTTCATGCAAAAACTAACCATCCTGGGTTTCCAAATCTCATTAGAACTCGTTTCCGGCACCCCGCTTCGCTCCCTGCTTGGCCTGGCCGGTCGCCGGTGCTGCGAGCATTATGAATGCTCCGCCAAAGTCGAAACTCGGCCCTCCGCATTATAGCATAGATGGACGACCGTTGCGAGGATAACACACCCCGCGCTAACGCTGATACTCATAAAAACCCTTGCCGGACTTTCTCCCGAGCCAGCCGGCATCGACGTACTTCTTGAGCAAGGGGCACGGCCGATACTTGGGGTCGCCGAGGCCCTCGTGGAGCACATTCAGGATGGCGAGACAAACGTCGAGGCCGATGAAATCCGCGAGCGTCAAAGGCCCCATCGGATGATTCATTCCGAGTTTCATTATCTCGTCGATCGATTCTTTGGTCGCGACGCCCTCGTGCAGCGCAAAGACGGCTTCGTTGATCATCGGCATAAGGACCCGATTCGAGACGAAACCTGGCGAATCGTTGCACTCGACCGGCACTTTGCCGAGCTTTTCGGACAGCTCCTTAACGCGAGAGTAGGTCTCATCCGATGTCGCGATGCCGCGTATCACCTCGACCAGCTTCATCAACGGGACCGGGTTGAAAAAGTGCATACCGATCACATTTTCCGGCCGTTTTGTGGCAGCGGCGATCTTGGTGATAGAAATGGAGGAAGTGTTGGACGAGAGGATGGTCTCGGGAGGGCAGATCTTGTCGAGTTTCTCAAAGATCGACCTCTTGACATCGAAATTCTCGGTCGCGGCTTCGACGACCAGCGAGGAGTCTTTCAGATCGTCGAGGCTAGTGGTTGTTGCAATGCGGCCGAGGATCTCGTCCTTCTCGCCCTCGGTCAATGTCTCTTTCTTAACGAAACGGTCCAGGCTTTTGGATACATTCACAAGCCCGCGTTCGACAAGCTCTGGTTCAACGTCGCACATCACGACCGAAAAACCCGCCGTGGCAGCTGTCTGGGCGATCCCGTTCCCCATCGTCCCGGCACCGATCACACCTATAATTTCACTCATTTTATTGGCCTAATGTTTTCCTTGGTAAAGTCTCTAAATGATAATTTCAGAGTAACCAAACTCAATGGGCAAAACAAATGGCGGTCGGGAATGGGACCCCAGCCGCCGGTTTTTGCAGCAGAGATGACGGACCGTCCTATTGCCAGCTATTGGGCGGCGGGGGCATCGAAAAATTGTTTAATCTCGGGTCGGCACCCAGGTACAGCGCCTTCCCCTGATCGCCAAAGAAGAACCAGAGCGTATAGATACCGAGGGCCGTGCCAAGCGGAAAACTGAGGAGCGAGAGACAGCCGACCACGATCCCGACCGTTCGGCCGATCGGTTGGAGCTTTCGCATTTTGGTCGCAGCAAATATATCTATGGCGGCAAATACGAGCAGCAGTGCGCCGAGAACGATGCCGAGGACCAGGAATATCCCGCCCATCATCTGCTCTTCATCTCGCTGGGCGGCGGCGAGCATAGCGGTTCCGATCACCCCATAGATAATGCCGAGGGCTAACCCGCCGACTGCCTGCAAGCCTCCCTGAACGTAGAAAAAAATGCTGATCAGTCGATTGTGTTCGATCGGTGTCATTGGCGAGCCCTCCCAAAGGATAAAATTCCCGACGCTCGTATAGAAAGAGATACGCCGGGAATTATTTGCAGGTTGCAGAATTCGTCAGTCGCGTTCGACCGCCATCGCAACGGAATTTCCACCGCCGAGACAGAGGCCCGCCACGCCTTTCTTAGCCCCGCGGCGCTTCATCTCGTAGAGCAGGGTCGTAAGGATGCGCGACCCGGAATTCCCGATCGCATGCCCCATGGCCACGGCCCCGCCGTTGACGTTCACGAGGTCAGGGTTTATACCCAATTCCTTCATTACCCCGAGGGCCTGCACGGAGAAAGCCTCATTCAGTTCAAAAAGTTCAACGTCCTCGAGCGACCAGCCGGCTTTGGCCACTGCCCGCCGCATACCTTCGACCGGCGCCAGCATAATGAATTTGGGCTCGATCCCGGAGACGGCGTAAGAAACAATGCGGCCGAGAGGTTCGATGCCCAACTCAGCAGCCCGATGCTTTGAGGTCACCACCACCGCCGACGCCCCGTCATTGACGCCCGGTGCATTGCCGGCGGTCACCGTTCCACCGTCCTTTTTGAACGCCGGCCTAAGCTTGCCGAGCGCGTCAATGGTCGTATCGGGACGGACCGGCTCATCGTAATCGAGGATCAACGGCTCTCCCTTTTTCTGCGGGATCTCGATCGAGACCATCTCATCCCGAAACTTTCCGGCGGCTTGAGCCTCCGTTGCCTTGCGGTGCGAGTTGTAGGCAAATTCGTCCTGGGTCTCGCGGGTTATCTGATGCTTTTCGGCTACTACTTCGCCGGTATTGCCCATATGCCAGTTCTCGAAAGGGCACCATAGTCCGTCGTGTATCATCAGGTCGGTCACGGTCTGGTTTCCCATCCGGTATCCGTCGCGTGCCCCCGGCATGGCATATGGGATATTCGACATTGATTCCATTCCGCCGGCCACGACGAACTCGGCATCGCCTAGCCTTATCGATTGCGAGGCCAGGGCGACCGCTCGAAGCCCGGAACCGCACACCATATTGACGGTGAGTGCCGAAACTTCAGGCGGAAGGCCGGCCTTGAGTGCGGCCTGACGGGCCGGTGCCTGGCCGAGCCCGGCCTGAACGACGCATCCCATGATCACCTCGTCCACCTTTGCCGGATCGATCCCGGCTCGTTTCACTGCCTCTTTGATCGCGATGGCCCCGAGTTCGGGGGCGGTGAATCCCTTTAACGCGCCCTGAAATTTCCCTGTCGGCGTACGTGCCGCGCTTATAATTACTGCTTCTTGAGTGTCTGCCATATATTTAGTCCCCGATAGATATGATCCCGATGCTCCTTTGAAATAGACAGATTAACACAATGAGCGGGCCTGACTCTATCGGCCGGAAAAGCGTTCGAAGGCCTCGCGTTTGAGATGTTCGCGGTGGTCCGGGTGAGCAATATCGACCAGAGCCCTGGCTCGCTGCTGGAGGTTTCGGCCGTAGAGGTTCGCAACTCCGTATTCGGTCACTATGTAATGAACGTGGGCGCGTGTCGTCACCACGCCCGCCCCCGGCTTGAGAAAGGAAACTATCTTACTTTCGCCCTTCGCGGTCTGCGATGGAAGGGCGATGATAGGTTTGCCGCCCTCGGAAAGCGATGCACCGCGGATGAAATCCATCTGGCCGCCGACCCCGGAGTAGAGGCGGGTACCGATCGAATCGGCACATACCTGGCCGGTCAGATCCACCTCGATCGCGCTGTTGATGGCCGTCACCTTGGGATTTCGGCGAATCACGGCGGTGTCGTTGACGTAACTGATGTCGAGCATCAGAACCTGCGGATTATCGTGAACGAAATCGTATAGCCGCTGCGTGCCCATCACGAACCCGGCGACGATCTTCCCGGGATGTTTTAGCTTTTTTCGTCCGGTCACGATCCCCTTTTCCACTAGATCGATCAAACCGTCGGAGAACATTTCGGTGTGCACGCCGAGGTCCTTATGCCCGTCGAGCGACGTGAGAACGGCATTCGGGATCGACCCGATACCCATCTGGAGCGTGGCACCGTCCTCGATAAGCCCGGCTATGTGACGTCCGATCGCACGGTCGGTCTCCGAAAGCTCTGGAGGAAAGACCTGCGGCAGCGGAACGTCGATGTCGACCATCACGTCGATATCCTTGATGTGCACCAGGGCATCGCCATGCGTTCGAGGCATTCGCGGGTTGACCTGAGCGATCACGGTCTGAGCACATTCGACTGCAGAGCTCGCAATGTCCACCGAAACGCCGAGTGAGCAGAAACCGTGAGAGTCGGGCGGTGAGACGTGGATGAGCGCGACATCGAGCGGAAGTACCCTTTTTCGAAATAACGCAGGGATCTCAGAGAGAAAAACAGGAATGTAGTCGCCGTCGCCCCGATTGACGGCATCTCGAACGTTGCCCCCGACGAAAAAGGCATTCACCCGGAAATTTTCGGCGAATTCTGGGGCGGCGTACGGTGCCGCACCCTCGGTGTGGAGGTGGACGATCTCGACATCGCGAAGCTCGGACGCCCGAGCGACCAGCGCGTCGATGAGGACGTGCGGTGCCGCCGCGACGCCGTGTACAAAGACGCGATCGCCGGAACTGACCCGTGAGACCGCTTCATGTGCTCTCGCGTCTTGTGATGTCATCGGCTACTCTCCAATATCCTCATTCCAGACCTCCGGATACGCCGCGATGAACTCGCCCAGCATTTTTATACACTCTGCGGAATTCATATCGATGACCTCAACGCCGTTCTCGCGCAGCCAATCTATCCCGCCCCGGAAATTTACCGATTCGCCAACGACCACCCGCCCGATGCCGAATTGCCGGACGAGCCCGCTGCAGTACCAGCACGGCGCAAGCGTCGTGACCATCGTAGTGTTGCGATAGGTCCGCTGACGGCCCGCTTTTCGAAAGGCGTCGGTTTCGCCGTGGATCGACGGATCGTTCTCTTGCACGCGCCGGTTATGACCGCGGCCGAGAAGGTTCATCTCGCCGTCAAACAGCGCGGCTCCGATCGGGATGCCACCCTCGGCCAGGCCGGTTCGGGCTTCCTCGATCGCGATGTCGAGCATTCGTTGGTGGTAGTCGTTCATATCGGGCTACGGTTGATATGGTGGCAGAGGAATACCTATGATGGAAACATATGTCCTCGATACACGATTTCGCTCCGGGCGATTTTCTGATCTTTCAGCTTGAGGCTGGATTCGCGCTGCTTCGCGTCCTCGACGTTCAGGCGCCCGGTGGCGACGCCGTTTGGCACATCTCCGTATATCGCGATCTCTTTCTCGACACCGAAACTGCCGATGCAGCGTTGGATGAGCCCGAAAAACTCGGAACCGAGATCGCCCATGCGGCCCTCACAAATCGGGCGTTCGAGAGCAGCCAGATGGCGCTCATGAGGAATGTTCCGCTGACGGCCGACGATCTCGTGGCCTATGAGGCCTGGAAACGATCAGCCGAACCGCGCATATCCGACCGCTCGGTCCGCCTTCTTCTCGGCCTACGCTAGCCGCCGCCTCTTTAACTCGGTCGTTATCAGCTCCAGCTCCCGGCTGACCTGCCCGGTCACCGACGTGTTCTCTTCCGCACGCCGGACGAGATAGGGAATGGCATCCTCGACCGGACCATACGGAACGTATTTCGAGACGTTGTATCCGTTCTTGGCAAGAACGTACGAAAGGTTGTCGCTCATTCCGTACAGCTGAGAAAAATGAATATGATGATCGCTCGGAAGCCGACGCTTCTCGTACATCAGCCCGACGAGCTTCTGGGTGCTTTTCTCGTTATGAGTGCCGGCAACCATCGATATCCTGTCTACGTGCTTTACGCAGTATTCGACGGCCGCGTCGTAATCCTGATCGGTTTCCTTTTTGGTCTCGTGGATCGGCGATTCGTAGCCCATTTCCTTTGCCCGTTCGCGCTCCTTCTCCATATACGCACCCCGAACGAGCTTTGCCCCGAGCAGGTAGCCGCCATCCTCGGCAGCTTTTCGTGCTTCTTTCAAGGCCTTAAGGCGATCTTTCCGGTATAGCTGATACGTGGTGTAAACGATCACGCTCTCGCGGTTGTATTTCTCCATCATCTCGGTGGCGAGACGGTCGATCGCGTCCTGTATCCACGTTTCCTCCGCGTCGATAAAGACGGGCTGGCCGATGGAGAAGGCATACTCACAGATCTCATTGACCCGCGTATGTATCCGTTCGCATTTCGCCTGTCCCTTGGCATCGAGCTTCTTTTTGCTGCTCATCTTTTCAAGGGTCCCAAGCGGGGCGATGCCCGTGACCTTGAACACGGCAAACGGAATATTGGGGTCGTCGTTCGCCCGTTTGATCGTCCGAATGATCTCGTCTTTCGTGTGATCGAACGCATCTTCGGTCGATCTGCCCTCGACCGAGTAATCGAGAATGGTTCCAATACCCGAACGCCCTAGCCGCTGGATCGTCGATTCCGACTCTTCGATGGTCTCCCCGCCGCAAAATAGCTCGAAGACCGTAGATTTGATCAATCCCTTTACGGGCAGGCCCAGAGAAAGTGCCAGGGTTGCCGTCTTTGTGCTGATCGCGTTCAGGAACGGCGAGTTCATAACTTTGAAAAGCCTCTGCCGCTCTTTCAACTCTGCGTCCGATCTGTCTGCGAATGCCGTCTTGGTATCCTGGAAATCGAGCTTGTATTCGCCCATAAAATATAGAACGCCCTGCTGGGCGCAAAGCCAAGATTATTCCACAGATGACGTTTTGTAAAATTGTGCAGACACCGCTTTTTCTATATCATCTTCGTTTTACCGGGTGATCGGAACTGAAATTTATGGCAAAGGCTCTTCCAAAAAGATCGGAGAACTACTCCGAGTGGTATAACGAGATCGTCAAACGTGCGGACCTCGCAGAGAATTCCGCCGTGCGCGGCTGTATGGTCATCAAGCCCTATGGTTTTGCCATTTGGGAAAAGATGCAGCGCGCCTTGGACGATATGTTCAAGGCGACAGGGCATCAAAACGCATATTTTCCTCTCTTCGTGCCGAAATCCTTTCTTGAAAAGGAAGAGGAGCACGCCGAGGGATTTGCGAAAGAGTGCGCAGTGGTCACCCATTACCGGCTGAAGGCGAACCCTGACGGCAAGGGATTGATCGTCGATCCGGACGCAAAGCTCGAAGAGGAACTCATCATTCGACCGACGTCGGAGACGGTCATCTGGAATGCCTATAAGAATTGGATCCAATCGTGGCGCGACCTTCCGCTGCTGATCAATCAGTGGGCGAACGTCGTCCGTTGGGAGATGCGGACGCGGATCTTCTTGCGAACGGCCGAATTCCTTTGGCAAGAGGGGCATACTGCCCACGCCACCGAACAGGAGGCGATCGACGAGACGCATCAGATGCTCGGGATATATGCCGAATTTGCCGAAGGATGGATGGCAATGCCCGTGGTACAAGGAATAAAGACCGAAAGCGAACGCTTTGCCGGTGCCGAGGAGACGTTTTGCATCGAGGCGCTGATGCAGGACGGCAAGGCCCTGCAATCAGGAACATCGCACTTTCTCGGACAGAATTTCGCACGGGTTTTCGACGTCCAATTCGTCAATAAGGAGAACCAGCTGGAGTATGCCTGGGCAACAAGCTGGGGCGTCTCGACAAGATTGATGGGAGCGTTGATAATGGCCCATTCCGATGACAATGGGCTGGTACTGCCGCCAAAACTCGCGCCGATCCATACCGTTATCATTCCAATCTACCGGTCGCCCGAGGACCTTGCGACCATCAGCAAAACGCTCGAGCCGCTGATCGGGCAGCTCAAGGCCGCCGGGATCTCCGTCAAGTACGACGACAGCGACCATCAGAGATCGGGATGGAAGTTTGCCGAATATGAGCTGCGCGGCGTGCCTGTGCGGCTCGGGATCGGTATGCGGGACATTGAGAACGGAACCGTAGAGGTGGCGAGACGCGACACGCTTACAAAAGATTCGCGTCCGATCGACTTTTCGCAGCCCGAGGCCTTTGTCAACGGGATCAAGGAGCTTCTTGACGAGATCCAGGACGCCATATATCAGAAGGCGCTCGATTTTCGCGAAGCCAACACGTTTCTGGTGGATACGTGGGAGGAATTCAAGGAACAGATCGAAAAAGGCGGGTTCATAATGGCCCATTGGGACGGCACCGCCGAAACCGAAGCTGCGATAAAAGAAGAGACAAAGGCGACCATCCGATGCATCCCGCTCTTGTCGGCAGATATGGCGGGAAAATGCGTATATTCAGGTAGGGAGTCGGCAAAACGCGTGCTCTTTGCGCGGGCATACTAGCAGCCGGTTCGTTGGCAAATCACCGTCGGCCGAGGCGTCATTAACGGTAAAGGAGTCGGTATGTATCACTTCGCGCCATTCCCGATCTACGTGGTCTATTCTCGCCAGAATCAACTGGACGCGGCCTACGAGGTCAACGAGCTATACAGGGAAAAGCAATATGAGCAGCAGCGAAGTGTAAGTGCCGATGCCATAACCCGCGAGGACACAGACCGATCGTCGCAGTTTGCGGCCCGAAATTATTACCTCCGCGTTGCCTCGCTACTTCGCAAGATAAACTCGACGAAAATAGGCGCGATCCTATTGAAACAGTTCAAGACCGCCGTGTATATTGTTCCACGAACCGGCGGCTGTTACTGTGCCCAGACGTATCCGCTGATCTATCAGATCGCTCCGGAGATAAACTACTCGCGAGGAAAAGGGTCGTCGTACATTTGGTTTGCCCCGGACGAGAAGTTTCAGGACGATGTACTTTTTCACGAACTCGTTCACGCCTATCGCTTTGCATTCGATAAGTTCGAGCCCAGATCGGTCGCCAATGGCGAATATAATACCGAGGAGTTTCTAGCCCATCAGCTGCAAAACATTTATCTCTCTGAATTGAAAAAGCCGATCTTCTTCACCTACCGTACCGAAGAGATAAGCACCAAGAGTCGCATCTATGAGCACTTTCTGACCAATCCCGAATTTCCGATGGTCTTAAAGTATTTTCTACGCCATGAATACCTTGCGATGCTAGCAGCACACGTGGAGGGATCGGATTACAACCCGTTCCGCGATGCGGAAAAGATCGAGCAGAAATATCTGGAAAGGCTCGGCGATCCCACGATCAAGACGCTTCCGCGATTTTGAACCAATGTTAATTTTCTCTTGAACGCTTGTGTCTCGTCACCCAATTGCGCACCATAGATAGGATGAATGAGGACACAGGTAGTAGAAAAGCATCGACGGCTGATAAACCCACCGCTCAGATGGCCGAATCACTTGGGCTGACGGTTGAAACGGTCGTGATCCCAGATCATGATCGGGCACTCCGCGTCTATAAGGGAGCAAATCCTATCTTTGTGGGAACGGAAAGCGCGGTGCGAGAGTTTCTTGCTGATTATGAAAGAAGAAGGCCCCGCCTTTTCGAATCAAGCATTGTCAACTATAAGGAATAACCCGCGATCTGTGCCCCTCCTCTCTCGCGTTAGGCTGGACGCTCCGGCCAGACCTCGTCGGGCGCCGCGGGTGCGGGCTGTTCGGCGGTCAAATTGTCGGCAGATACCTCCGCGGAGATGAAGTTTTCCGGCGGCACCGGATCTCCGTAAAGCCTTCTGAGCATCGCCAATTGTCCGGCGTGGGTCATCGCGTCGGCCATCGGCCCCTGCAGCAGTTTTTCGGGAGTGAAGCCCGCGGGAAAAGCCCTTGCAGCCAATAGCTCTGTGTTAAGCAACGCCAGCATCTCGTGAAATCTGCCGATCTCCTCATCGAAGGTCTCGAGAGGGTCAGGCCAATAGGTTCCCCCGATAAAGAAAGTTCGAGCATAACCAAGAACGCTCGTCATGTGTCTGACAAGTTCTTTTGGCGACCTAACCTGGTTTCCAGGCGAGAAATCGCCAAACCCCTCAGGTGCACCGCGTACTGCTTTCTGCGTCCGATAGGCAATTGCTCCCAGAAAATGGCTCAACAGCGAACGTAGATCATCCATATGACCTGAATTTAGACGAACTCGTCCGCCATGTGAAGTCTAAGAGCGGAGCGGTCATCATGTCATGGCGATCGCATTTGAGGAGAGTAGTTGGGCAGCCTACGCGTTTGAGATGAAAAGGACGGCGAAAGGCCGTCCCTAACTTTCTTTAGTAAAGAATGGAGGGCATGAACGCACCTCTCGGTTCGCTGTAGAAGCCACGGCTCATTAGAGTGAGCGGTTGAACTATCCTAAGGCCGTTGTCGAGGCACGCACGCAGTACCTTGGCATTTCGGGTGGGAAGCAGGAATCCAGTCCCCTGGATCTCTTCACCGCTGCCGATCAGTGCGATAAGATCGTCATCGGTTTCCGCCACCGCGTGTCCAAAGAATCCCAGTTGGGTAAAGTAGCCGGTGATACGGCCATCGGCTTCGACCACTCTTGCACTTCCGGTCAGAGCCGCCTCCGCGATCTCGTTCTTGCGGCTAATACCGTGTACCGCGATGCAGAGTTTGCTTGCGGCGTCGACATCGCTTCCCTGCATCGTCCGCACCGATCTGCCGTCGATCCGGATCTGAGGCGGAGGCCCGGCGATGCACGATAGCGGCTCCACGGGGTCAAAACCGAGTTTCGTATAAAGTGCGAGTGAACGATTGTGATAAGCGGCCTGAACGAGCCTGATCGAGATCTTCCCGCGACTATCCGCCCTGCGAATGACCTCTTCCATCATCATCCGCCCGATCGAGCGATCCTGGACCTCCGGATCGACGGTGATGGGCCCTACGCCCGCGACCTCGTCTCCCTCCCACAAAAAATTGCTGCCGAGGATGCGCCCATTCTCGGCAACTACGGAATATATGTGCGAGCGGCTGATCATCATCCGCATCAATTCCGCTCCGGCCAGCGGCGACGGAAAATCCGGAGGAAAATTGTGTTCTTTCGAGATCTTATTGAATGCGTCAAAAACTATCTTGCCGAGACTTTCGGCGTCGTCCTGCCGTGCTGTTCGAAAGTTTATGTCTGTCATAACGTGGTCACCTCTGCCCTGATAACGCGGTTTAGTATCGCGAAAAATCTCAACTAATTGCGGTATCGGGGCGTCTAATACCTGACCAACGTATGATGCCAGGTCAGCGTTGGAGTAAAATTCTCGTGATCTGCTGATCCGTACGCGAACTGAATGTATAGAGACCTTGCGGATGAACAACTGGTCGAAATGGCGGTCGGTGCCGATCACGACGCTTTCGGCGAAATAGTGAGGCGTTGGGAGCGTAAGATCTTCGCCCTCTGTTTTGGTATGTTGGCACGCGAAGATGAAGCACGAGACGCTGCCCAAGAGACCTTTATCGCCGCATACAAAAACCTTTCGAAATTCCGTGGCGAAGCAAAGGTCTCATCCTGGCTGCATCGGATCGCGGTCAACCAGTGCCTGACCCAGAAACGAAGGGCCAAGAGCCGGTCGGAAGATCTTTTGAGCGAAGATGGGAATGAATCTGATCGGGTCTTTGTTGCTCCGATCAGATCCTCACCTGGAAATAAGGCGGAGCATGCGGAGCGGCTAAGAGTGGTGAGGCAGGCGGTCGGTTCGCTTCCGGCCGATCTGAGGGAGGTCGTCGTGATGAAAGAATTTGAAGAAATGACCTTTCAAGAAATATCGGACACGCTCGATGTTCCGCTCAGTACGGTGAAGAGCCGCCTGTACACAGCGCTGAAGCAATTAAGGATGAAACTCGACCGTTTGCCCGTAGAGGTGGTGTAGGCAAGATGATAGGAACCGCAAATAACGATCAATGCTGTCATCGTCCTGAGGCGATAGCGTATCTCTATGACGAGATGCCCGCCGCAGATCGCGAGCGGTTCGAGATGCATTTGCCTGATTGCGCCGGCTGTATCGAAGAATTTGCATGGCTTTCGCAAAGCAGGTATCCGGTCTATGAATGGAAGCAGATCGAATTTGATCCTTTACCTACACCTTCGATCACGATCCCATATGCGGCCGCCGGATCGGGTTGGCTCGCAATTCTCAAGGCAGCGTTTGCCACACGCCCGTCGCTATCCTTGGCAGGCGGTTTTGCGATGATCGTATTCGCGGGCGTGATCGGCTTTGCGATCGTAAGTTATCCAACCGCCGATATTGAAGTGGCGAACGTGGTTGTGAAGCAGGAGCCTCAACCGACGCCGGATCTGGTTTCGCCGGAGATGCCGGCAGCCGGAGCGGTTTCTCCCGAGCCGATTCCGGTCACACGGGCCGAACCGGACGCGTCTCGGGCCCAGCGGAGAGCTACCCAATTAGACCGTCATGCACGGCCGGCTTTGGTTCCGAAACGAACACCGGAACGAAAGGAAGGGTTGACCGCGGTCAGTCCCCGCGAATTGCCTTCCCTGCTGCAGGCGGAAGAGGCAGAGGACGATTCTCTTCGACTTTCCGATATCTTCGAAGAGATCGGTACCATTGAGTGAATCTTATGAGACGTCTTTCCCCAACATTTCTGGCGTTCTTTATGCTGCTTTTGCCATTTGCCTCATCACTGCATGGGCAGGATGGCCCTCCTCCGCGCGACGGTGCCGAGTTTGCCGAAAGGAACGAGCGTCCCAATTTGCTTCAGGCTCTGGGGCTTTCTCAGGAGCAGGTCCGGCAGATCCGGTTGATGAATCGCGATCGCAAACCAGCGATGGAGGCAGCCCAAATGCGGCTTCGCGAGGCGAACCGTGCATTGGATATGGCCATTTACGGCGACGAACTGGACGAAGCGAATGTGCAGGCCAAACTGCTCGAATTTCAGGCCGCCCAGGCCGAGGTCGCACGGATACGATTTAGAAGTGAGTTGTCTTTGAGAAAGATCCTGACCCCCGAACAACTCTTGAAGTTCAGGGCATTGCGGGCCCGTGTCGCGCGAGATCTTGAGGAACGCGTGAAAAGACGGGGTCTGCGTCAGAACGATCGGCCTCTCCAGCAGATGAGACAACTGCCGCGACAAACACGGATCAACTGAGATCATTTCTACCTTCCTCCGAAGGTTGCGGCCGCCCTGTCATTGGGCGGCCGTTCTTTTGTTTGTCGTTTCGCCGAGTTTCCTGTAACCTAACCAAAATCAGAGATTAGCCTTTGCGGCCGCCGACCTGCTGCTGATGAATCCACTCACAAAATTTGTATATGAGTTACAAGAGATCAGTCTGCTGGTCTGGCGTTCTTTGGTCAGCATTTTCACAAAACCCCGTTACGTTAGCGAATGGTTGAGGCAGATGGACCTGATCGGGGTCGGTTCCCTGCCGATCGTTCTCCTGACTGGGTTCTTTACCGGCGGCGTTCTCGTTCTGCAGACGTATCCGACGCTCGAGTACTATAGCATTCAGAATGAATCGGGACGCTCGGTCGCTACCTCATTGATCCGGGAACTTGGACCTGTTTTAAGCGCGTTGATGGTATCGGGGCGAATAGGCTCCGCGATCGCGGCCGAGCTGGGCTCGATGGTGGTATCGCAGCAGATCGACGCGATGCGTGCTTTCGGCACGGACCCGTACCGCAAGCTTGTGGCTCCCAGGCTGACCGCTCTTATCTTAATGCTCCCGCTCCTTACCGTGGCGGCCGACGTATTCGGCCTTATCGGCGGAGCGATCGTTGCGAACGGGATATACAACCAGGACATATCGGTCTTTGTAAATTCAGCACGAAACGGGATCCAGGTGGAGGATATCATCGGCGGCGTAATTAAGCCTTTATTCTTCGGCCTTGTGATCGGAAGCGTGGCTTGTAACAAGGGGCTGAGTACGACGGGCGGCACCGTCGGCGTCGGAAAATCGACCACAGATTCGGTGGTCATCGCGTCGATATGGGTTATTATCTTTGACTTCTTTCTGTCAAAAGCACTGCAATACTTCCTGGATATCGGCCGGATATAGACGAGCAAAATGCTGGATGCTGATAAAACATTGACGATGGATGCCGACGAGGCGGTAATAGCTGACCTCGCCCAGCCTGTAGACGACAGAAGCCGCGTCGCACCCGTCATAGAGTTTCGGGATGTGCGCCTCGCGTTCGATGAGAAAGTGATCCTTGACGGCGTTTCCTTCAGCGTACGCCGCGGTGAGACGAAGATGATACTAGGCCGCAGCGGCGGGGGTAAGTCCACGATCATTCGCCTTATTCTGGGCCTTTTGAAACCCGATTCCGGGCAAGTCTTTATTGATGGCGAAGAGATAACCTGCCTCTCGGAGCAAGAGATGATGCACGTGCGCCAAAAGATCGGGATGGTATTTCAGGAAGGAGCCCTTTTCGACTCCATTTCGGTTTACGAGAACGTGGCGTACAGGCTCAGGGAACAAAATGTGGACGAAGAAGAGATCGAACACGAGGTGAGGCGAATGCTCCGGTTCGTCGACCTCGAAGATGCCATCGAAAAGATGCCTAACGAACTTTCGGGCGGTATGAGGCGTCGCGTGGGCATTGCCCGGGCTCTCGTGGGCGATCCGGAGATCGTACTTTATGATGAGCCGACGGCCGGATTAGATCCGCCTACGGCCCGTACGATCTGCGAACTCGCTATAAAGCTGCGCGACCTTCAGGACGTATCTTCGATCTTCGTCACCCATGAGATGAACAACGTGGGCTACCTCTCGTCGGAATACGCGATCGTCAATGAGAACGGCGAGGTAGTCTTCGAAAAGGAGGGTGAGAAACTTTGTTTGATAAATACGGAAGTGTTAATGTTGCGGGATGGAAATATCATTTTTAACGGCTCCGACGAACGTTTGAGACAAAGCCCGGACCCGTATATCCAGAATTTCGTTTTCGGTAAATAGAGATGGTTCAAACTAAACCGACACTGTCGTTCGCACAACTCAGAGTGGGCATCTTCGTCTTCGCCGGTCTCGCCGTTCTGGCGTTTCTTATCCTTAATTCGACAGGTGATTTTAATCCGTTCGAAAAGAAACTCCGGTTAAAGGCGAGATTTGCTGCGGCAGACGGCCTTCGCGAAGGCTCGGATGTTCAGATCGCCGGTGTTC
This sequence comes from Pyrinomonadaceae bacterium, assembly GCA_050246275.1. Classification (GTDB taxonomy): domain Bacteria; phylum Acidobacteriota; class Blastocatellia; order Pyrinomonadales; family Pyrinomonadaceae; genus OLB17. The sequence goes on along the minus strand of JBFWWI010000001.1, from coordinate 776,362 downwards.
GAATAGGAAAGGTCGAAAGCGTGTCGCTCCTTCCTCCGGACACGCCTGAAGACTCGAAGATCGAGGCCGTGCTTGCAGTGGACAGCGAACTCAACGGGCGTCCCATCACCGAAAGGATCCGGACCGATTCTACGGCTCAGCTCATTGCGGTATCGGTACTCGCGAATGAAAAGATCATCAACATTACCCCCGGTACGCAGAAAGGTTCGCCCGTGTCCGAAGGACACGTCCTGGAATCGACCGAGGCTATTTCGATAAATCAGCTTACCAAGACCGGCAACGATCTTTTGCAGCAGATAAATAAGCTGGCAGTGCCGGCAAGCGAGATCTTGAACAAGGCCAACCAGGGTGAGGGTACGCTTGGCTCGATCGTGAACGATGAATCGCTGTACCGTAATCTCGACGCCGCCGTGGCCGAGACCAAACTGACCGTCACCAAGCTTCAGACAACGATCGACAAGGTAAATCGCGGCGATGGCACCGCCGGAAAACTTTTGAATGACGCAGAACTCTATAACAACCTGAACAAGACCGTTGCGCAGCTCGAGGGAATTTCCAATGACATTCGAGCAGGTAAGGGTTCGGCCGGCAAGTTCGTCACCGACGATGCTTTGTACAACGAGACAAGGGCAGCGATCATAGACCTTCGCACATCTGCGGCCAAATTCAATACGGTCATCGACGACCTAAAATTGATAACGACCGACCTTGTAGGAGGCAACGGAAGCGCGGGCAAGTTTCTAAAAGACGAAAAGCTCTACGAGAATGCTCGCGATACGCTTGCGAAGTTCAACTCGACGGCCGAAAAACTCGACCTCATCCTCGGCGACGCTCGAGCGGGCAAGGGCACGATCGGGCGCCTTGTGACGGATGAGACCCTCTACAACAACATCAATCAAACCGCCTCTAACGTAAATCAGCTTTCGAGCGAAAGCACAAAGCTCATCTATGATTTCCGCCAAAATCCCAAAAAATATTTGCGTATAAAACTAAGCCTGTTCTAGATCGGAAAGCACCGTTGACTCGGCAACTAAAGATGTATATTATACATCTATGCAGGAGATATGCATTTCTATGTGTATATTACGCTAGAAATATGCTAAAGACTGACCGGCAGGAAGCCATTTTAAAGATAATCGCCGCGATGCGGATCGGAAAACAGGACGAACTCGTTCGGGCACTACGCGATCACGGCTTTGAAGCGACCCAGGCGAGCATATCGCGCGACCTCGAAGAGCTGGGGATCATCAAGGTCAAAGGTGCGTATGTCCAGCCGGATCCTGCGCCGGGGACATTTGCGTTCGGCCTTACGGGCATCGAAGCGGCCGGCCCAAACATCATCGTGGCGAAAACCTATGCGGGGCTCGCCTCCGCATCCGCCGTCCGGATAGATGGCGCTAGGATCGAGGAGATCGTTGGGACCATCGCCGGAGACGACACGATATTTATTGCGGTAAAGGACGCCAAAGATCAGAAGTCGGTCATAAAGCGGCTGTGGGAGTTGTTCGAGGTTTGACCATCATGGAGATCAAGTTTGACAAAATAGGTTCGGCCACGCGATGGGATCGCGTCCCAGGTAAAGCCTCGATCATATCCGAACGCACGGTGACGCGCGTCGGCGACCTCATCGCCGTGCGGGCAGTCTCGGAAAGTGTCGTTTATGGCAATTTGGAACTTCCATCCGGCCGGCTTGCCAAGATCAACTTGGGAGATGTGTTGGCCGGAGTTCTCGGAAAGCGGCGCGCCCTGAAAGGTTTCGTGGGCGACGTTCCCGCAAAAGTGCAGGCGTCGGACAGGCTTCATCTCCTTAATATGGGCGGCGTTGTCGGCGAGTGTGTCGGTCATCATTCGTCGTTGAGCGATGCGATCGAACTCGAGGTGCTCGGGATCGTTTGCGACGAAACGGGCCTGCCCATGAACATCGGCGATCGGGCCTTGCCGCGATCGGAACGACTCGAGATCGACGTCCTGGTGATATTTGTGGCCGGCTCCTGCATGAACTCCGGAAAGACTGTGGCTGCCATCGAACTCGTCAAACAGGCAACGCGCGCAGGCCTAAGGGTCGCTGCGGCGAAATTAACCGGCGTCGCATGTCTGAGAGATACCCTAAATATGGAGGATCACGGCGCTTTTGCGACCGCCAGTTTCCTGGACTGCGGACTCCCTTCGACCGTTGACGTCGCGGATCTTTCTGCGGTCGCAAAAGGGCTCCTGAATTATCTCGCCGCCCTCGGCCCCGACCTCATTGTTGCGGAGCTTGGGGACGGCATCGTTGGCGGATACGGCGTTGACTCGGTCTTGCGTGATCCGGAGATCAGGAGTACAGCGCAGGCGTTCGTCTTCTGCGCATCGGATTACGTAGGTGTGGCGGGCGGGATCAATATTTTGGGCGATATGGATATCGCCATCGATGTCGTCGCCGGATCGGTCACCGATTCGCAGATGGGGGAGGAATTCATTACGAGGAATTTCGGCCTCGCAGCAGGCAATGCGAGACGGGACGGGAAGAGGCTGTTCGAACTTGCGATGCGTTCGATCCGAAGTGAGGCGGCATTTGCATGAACGGAAAGATCCGGGCAGCAATATTTGGCGGTTCAGGTTACGGCGGCAGCGAACTGCTGCGGATCCTTTTATTTCACCCAGCGGTCGAGATCGTCTTCGTGACGGCCAACGAACATGCCCGGAAGCCGGTAAGTTCCGTTCATAGGAATCTGAATGGGCTCACTGACCTCGTTTTTTGCTCTACTCCGGAAGACGTCGGGTCTGTCGGCAATGATGTCGACATAGCATTTTTTGCATTGCCTCACGGACAGGCCGCATCGCTGATCCCGCGGCTTTCTGCCTCGGTGAAAGCGATCGACCTCTCGGGGGATTTTCGGATCGCCGACGCCGCCGAATTTGAACGCTTCTACGGGTTTCAACATCCGGGCACTAAACAATCGGAATTCGTGTACGGTCTGACCGAAACGAACCGCGAAGTCATTAAGGGTGCTAACTACGTTGCAAATCCGGGATGCTTTGCAACGGCAACGCTTCTCGCTCTGGCTCCTCTTGCAAAGAGCGGTTTGATGGCGGGACGTGTCGTGGTGGATGCAAAAACGGGCTCCTCTGGCTCCGGTGCGAAAGCGGCGGCAAACACGCATCATCCGCAGCGTATGAACTCGTTCTATGCGTACAAACCTTTTCGGCATCAGCATCTTCCCGAAATCACTCAGCACCTTAGGTCGGTCGGCGATTTTGAGAACGAACTCGTGTTCATGACCCATAGCCTTCCCGTTTCCAGGGGCATCTTTGCGTCATGTTACCTGGAAACCCAGGTGCCTATTACAAATGAAGATCTTGCTCACCTCTTCAGACACTTCTACGAGGGATCGTTCTTTGTCCGCTGGTCCGAGGTTTCCCCGGACATTAACTGGGTCAAAAATACCAACTTCTGCGACCTCGCAGCCCACACGGACGGGACGAACGTTGTCGTATTCTCCGCCATCGATAATCTGGTAAAAGGAGCTGCGGGGCAGGCTGTGCAGAATATGAATCTGATGTTCGGTTTGGATGAGACAACGGGCCTCGTTTTCGCCGGAGGTAACCCATGAACGCGATAGCTGCGAACGGTTCGTTTGGGTCGATCAAGGAGATCGAGGACCAATTTCAACTTACGACGTATAAGAAAATGCCTGTCGCCGTCGCCCGCGGTAAAGGCTCCTGGGTCTGGACGAGCGATGGCGAGAAATATCTCGACCTGTACGGCGGCCACGCGGTCTGCGCGACCGGCCATTCGCATCCGCGGGTAGTCGCCGCGATTCGCGATCAAGCCGAAAGCATCCTCTTCTATTCAAATCTTGTCTATTCGGAGATCCGCGGCCGTGCCGCAGAAAAGTTGATCTCGGTAGCGCCGGCTTCCCTTTGCAAGGCATTTTTTTGCAACTCGGGCACCGAAGCGAATGAGAACGCGATGCGAATGGCACGGATGGCGACGGGCCGACAGAACATCGTCTCATTCTCAGGCGGGTTTCATGGCCGGACTGCCGATGCCATATCGGCGACGTTCCTTGGTAAGTACCGAGCATTGGGCGAACCGAATGTGCCCGGCCATATCGAAGCGCAATTTGGAGATATTGAGAGTGTAATGGCGTCAGTAGACGGCTCGACGGCCGGAGTTATCGTCGAACCGATCCAATCGATGGCCGGCGTCAACGAAGCGTTGCCTGATTTCTTCCGGGGGCTTCGCGAAGTCTGCGACCGGCACGGAGCTATTCTGATCTTTGACGAGGTCCAGACCGGGATCGGCAGAACAGGTAATTGGTTCTTTGCCGGGGGCGACTTGGCCGGAGGGATCGTTCCGGACGTCATCACGCTTGCAAAATCACTTGGGAGTGGTATTCCGGTCGGGGCTTGCCTGGTCAACGACCGTGTTTCGGCAGCGATCAAGGAGAATGACCTCGGAACAACATTCGGCGGCGGTATGATCGCAATGGCGGCGACGCTCGCCACTTTAGAGGCGATCGGATCGGAGGGGATGATGGAAAATGCCAGGTCGGTCGAGGCCCATCTGAGAAGCTCGTTGGAGGATGTGGCGGGAGTTCGCAAGGTGAAGGGCAGCGGGTGCCTGATCGGAATAGAGCTGAATGAGCCGGCCGCGGGCCTGCATTCGCTTTTGCTTGAGAACCGGATAATCACGGGGACATCCAGTGATCCAAATGTCCTGAGGCTGCTGCCGCCGCTCTCGGTGGCTCTCGATGAGATCGACCTGTTCATCGAGGTGCTCAAACGATGAGGAACTTTCTGCGCACCTCTGACCATTCCGTCTCCGATCTTGAAGCGTTGATCGCCGACGCCGTTCAATTCGCCTCGCGGAAAGGTCGGGTCACCCCATTGGCCGGCAAGTCCGTCGCCCTTGTGTTCTTTAACCCGAGCCTTCGAACCCGGGCATCGATGCAGGTCGGGGTATACGAGCTTGGCGGCAACGCTGTCATACTCGAACCCGGCGGAACTTCCTGGACACTCGAACACCTTGAAGGTGTAGTTATGGACGGCGGTAAGACCGAGCATCTCAAGGAATTCGTTCGTGTCCTGGAGCGATACGTGTCGGCGATCGGCGTGCGAACCTTTGCAGAATTGAAGGACTGGGGCATCGAACGTAAAGATCCTATCTTGGAAGCATTTGCCCGGTACGCGACGGTCCCGGTCATTAATCTGGAATCGGCGATGCATCACCCCTGCCAGGCGATGGCGGACATGATGACGATAAGACAGCGGTTCGGTACGGACAGGAAAAAAGTGTTACTGACCTGGGCGTGGCATCCGAAACCGCTCCCGATGGCGGTTCCGAACAGCTTTGTTCTGGCAGCGGCGCAGTTCGGATTTGATCTGCGGATCGCACATCCTGATGGCTACGATCTTGACGAGGAACTAGTGGCCGAGATCTATAGGCAGGCGGATGAGTCCGGAGGATCGGTAGAGGTAGTATCGGATCCCGTTGAGGCCTTTGATGACGTCGATGTCGTCTATGCAAAAAGCTGGGGCAGTAAAAAGTTCTACGGTGCACCCGAGGAAGAGATCCGATTTCGCGAACCACACCGAGAGGAGTGGATCGTAAACGAACAGAAAATGGCTCGCACGAGCGATGCCGTATTTATGCATTGTCTACCGGTGAGGCGAAACGTCATCGTTACAGATGAGGTGATCGACTCGGCGAACTCGATCGTGATCGATCAGGCAGAGAACAGGCTCCATATCCAGAAGGCCATAATGTCGAGGCTGATCATATGAACATCGGCTCACTCGACCTCCTTCGAGAGGCGCTCCCATACATCCGCAAGTTCAAGGGCACGACCTTTGTCATCAAATTCTCCGGAAAGGTCACCGAAGACAAGCAGATACTTGTCTCACTAGCCGAAGAACTCGCCCTCCTGCACCAGGTCGGAATTCGCGTTTGCGTGATCCATGGCGGCGGAAAGCAGTTGACGGAGCTTGCACAAAAACTTGGAGTGGTTCAAACGGTCGTTGAGGGCCGCAGGGTCACAGACGACGACACACTCGAACTGGCAAAGATGATCTTTCGCGGAAAGATCAATACCGAGATCCTGTCGGCGCTGAGGAATCGGGGCGTTCATGCAGTAGGGCTCTCGGGCCTGGATGGAGGGGTGATCAAAGCGGAGCGTCGGCCTCCGAAGGACGTCCTCATCCGAGAAACAGGGCTCACCGAAAAGATCGATTATGGACATGTCGGAGATGTGGTGAGCGTCGATGGCAGGCTCATCGAACTGCTATTGGAGAATGACTATCTTCCGGTCATCTCATCGCTCGGGGCCGACGACGAAGGCAAAATATATAATATAAACGCAGATACGATAGCATCAGAGATCGCGGTCAGGCTTGTAGCCGAAAAGTTGATCCTGCTTTCGGATGTGAACGGGATATATCTAGACCCGAAGGACAGTTCTACCAAGATAGATCGGCTTTCTGCTGATAGTGCCAGAAAAATGATCGAAGACGGCACGGCTACGGGAGGGATGGTACCCAAGCTGGAGAACCTGATCTCGATACTAGAGCGGGGCGTCCACTCGGCTCATGTGATCGGAGGCTCAGTCCGCAATGGGATCTTGGCTGAGGTGTTCACCGATGAGGGTACAGGAACGATGCTGGTCGCCTAAGGAACTCTATTCGGCGAAAACACAAAAACGGGCGTGAGGTCGCCCGTTCATCGTTAACAAAATGGTGCTGAGGGCGGGACTCGAACCCGCACGGATCACTCCACACGCCCCTCAAACGTGCGCGGCTACCAATTACGCCACCTCAGCAATAAAAAGAACTAGTTGTTAGCAGGAGCCTGATCCGAAGCGGGAGCATTTCCGCTGTTGTCAGGGGCCGCGTTGGCGGGCGCGGAATTCGTATCAGCCGCCGGTGCAACTTCCGCGGGAGCCTCTGCGGGGGTGTCTGCCGTAGTGGTCTGCAAAACCGATACACCGCCCTGCAATACAGGCATCGAGATCAGCAACGCAAGTACCATGAAGGCCGACGCCGCGACGATCGTGATCTTTGACAGAACCGACGCGGTCCCACGCGGGCCAAATGCTGCGTTCGAGATGTTGCTGGTAAAGAGAGCTCCAGCATCGGTCTTACCCGGCTGCAAAAGCACGCTGCCGATCAGCACCAGGCACGAGATAAAAAATAATGCGTAAAGTACGTATAACAACTTTTTCTGTCCGCCTTTGAACTACTTGTAGTTCACGATCTTTGCAAAACTCTCCGGTTCCAAACTTGCACCGCCGACCAAGGCTCCATCCACATCTTCTTGAGCCATAATCTCTGCGATGTTCTCCGGTTTGACCGAACCGCCGTAGAGGATCCTGACCTGTCCGCCGGCCTCGCTGCCGTGGGCGTCCGCGATGGCCACGCGTATGGATCGGTGCATTTCTTGAGCCTGTTCAGGCGTCGCGGTTTTACCCGTTCCGATCGCCCAGACAGGCTCGTAAGCGATTATGATACGTTCCAGGTCAGTAACTGTCAAACTCTGAAGACCGCTGGAAAGCTGTGTCCTGACCACGTTTTCGGCCTCACCGGCCTCTCTTTCAGCAAGGCTTTCGCCGACGCAGACGATTACCTTTAACCCGGCAGCCAGAGCCGCCATTGTCTTCCAATTCACAGATTCGTCGGTCTCGCCATAGAACTGTCGCCTCTCTGAATGGCCGACGATCGCATACGAACATCCGGCATCTTTCAGCATCACCGGGGCGACCTCGCCGGTATGTGCCCCGAAATCGTTCTGTACGGCGCAATCCTGGGCCGCGACCTTTATATTGGAGCCTTCGAGCCGATCGGAAACGCTCTTTATCGCCGTGAATACGGGGGCGATCACGACCTCACAATGATTGGCGTTCGATACCAAGGGTTTGAGTGCCAATGCGGTATCGACCGCTTCACCGAGCAGCTTGTACATTTTCCAGTTTCCGGCAATTATGGGTTTTCGCATCTTACTTGTCATCCAAAGCCGCAACGCCGGGTAATTCATCTCCGGCCAAAAACTCAAGGGTAGCGCCGCCGCCGGTGGAAATATGTGAGATCTTATCCGCGAGCCCGGCCTGATTAACGGCCGCGACCGAATCACCGCCTCCGACGATGGATGTCGCGCCATTTGCGGTGGCTTCGGCGACGGCATTCGCGATCGCGAGCGTCCCTTCGTCAAAAGGTTTCTCCTCAAACATTCCCATTGGGCCGTTCCAGACGATGGTCTTCGCTCCCTCCAGTGCCTGAGCGAACCGAGCCGCGGTATCCGGGCCGATATCCAGGCCGACGAGTCCGGCGTTGGTGAATTCGATCTGGATCGCTTTTCGGGAATTTATCGGATCGTAAGAATCAACTACCTGATGGTCTGTGGGGAGCAGGAGTTCAACACCGGCCTCTTTTGCCTTTCGCTCGACCTCGAGAGCCGTCGGCATCATGTCGTCCTCGACCAGCGATTTGCCGACCGTGAAGCCTTGTGCCTTGAAGAATGTGTACGCCATTGCTCCGCCGATCAGGAGCTTGTCGACCTTACGCCTGATGAGCGATTCGATGACGGGTATCTTGTCGGATACCTTTGCCCCGCCGAGGATCGCAACGAATGGACGCTCCGGGTCATTAAGTGCCTTGCCGAGAAACTCGAGTTCCTTTTCCATCAAAAGGCCCGCGACGCATGTATCTACAAAATGTGTGATGCCTTCGGTAGAGGCATGTGCACGATGGGCAGTGCCGAATGCATCATTGACGTAAATATCGACGCCCTTGGCAAGCATCTTTGCAAACTCCGGATCGTTCTTCTCTTCGCCCGCGTTGAGGCGAAGATTCTCGAGCATGACGATCTCGCCGTCCTGGAGCGCGGAGATCTTTGCATATCCATCATTCGGAACCGATGAATCCTCAAAATCCACCGGCTTTGTGAGCATTTCGCTCAATTTCTTCGCAACGGGAGCAAGCGAATACTTCGAAACATCAAACTCGATCCCCTTCTCTTCGGCCTTCTTTCTATCCTTCAAAGGGCGGCCCAGATGCGAAGCGAGCACCACCTTCGCCCCGTGCTCCACCGCATATTCTATGGTCGGGATGGCCCCGCGAATGCGAGTATCGTCCTCGACGACGCCCTCCTTTATCGGCACGTTGAAGTCGACGCGAATGAAGACCGTCTTGCCCGAAAGCTCGACATCCCTGATAGTTTTCTTAATCATTACTTTCGGCCTGAATAACTAATAACTAGAAACTGACAACTATTAACTGTTAGTGAGAATGTTTTCTAACAGTTAATAGCTGTTTAGTTTGAAGTTAACAGTTTCTCTCTAGATTCCCTTTTCCGCGATGAACTTAACCAGGTCGCGAACACGGCACGAATAGCCCCATTCGTTATCGTACCAGGAGAGGATCTTTATAGCCGTGCCGCCGATGACCTTGGTGTTCTCGGCGTCAACGATGGACGAATTAGAGTTGCCGCGGAAATCGATCGAGACGAGCGGCTCTTCTGAGAATGCGAGGATGCCCTTCATCTCTCCGTTGGCCGCGTCTTTTAGCGCCTGATTTACCTCTTCGGTGGACGTTTCTTTTTCGACGTTCATAACGACGTCAACGAGTGAAACGTTCGGGGTCGGAACGCGAACGGAGATACCATCGAATTTGCCCTTAAGTTCCGGTATCACCAATGCTACGGCCTTTGCCGCACCGGTCGAGGTTGGGATCATCGAAAGAGCGGCGGCGCGGGCACGGCGAAGGTCCTTGTGCGGAAGGTCGAGAAGCTGCTGATCGTTCGTGTAGCTGTGGATCGTGTTCATCAGTGCGTTCTTGATCACGAACTTTTCGTGTATCACTTTTGCGACCGGGGCAAGGCAGTTTGTCGTGCAGGATGCGTTGGATATGATGTGATGTTTCGCGGGATCATACATACCCTCATTTACACCCAGTACGATGGTCACATCTTCGCCCTTGGCAGGCGCCGAAATTATCACCTTCTTGACCGAGCCGCGGAGGTGTTTGCCGGCATCTTCGGCCTTGGTGAATCGGCCTGTCGATTCAATGACCACCTCCGCACCGACCGAAGCCCAGTCGATCGCCGATGGGTCCTTTTCCGAAAAGACCTTGAACGAATCGTCATCGACCGTGATCGTATCGCCCTCGGCGGCGATCCTATTTTCAAGATTGCCCATTACGGAGTCGTACTTGAGCAAATGCGCAAGGGTCTTTGTGTCGGTAAGATCGTTCACCGCTACAAAATCGATGGACGAATCGCCGATGCACGACCGCAAAACGTTGCGGCCGATCCGTCCGAAGCCGTTAATACCTACTTTGATAGCCATTTTTGGATGTTTCTCCCAGATCCTCTATTGTGTGTTAAAAGCTTGAAGATAACCGAAATAACGGCGGATTTCAATCTGTTCGCCCATGGACGTCAATGTCGTCCGTGTCGCTGAGAAATTCAAATTGTTGAAACAATGCCGGTTTCAGCGTCGTAGAACGGGTTTGAGTTTTTGGCATTACTTGATCCAAAAATAAATGATCCTGGAGCAATCCCAAATGAACCTGTTTTCGCGATATTTACTTTCAGCGGTGGCCGTCGTCCTATTTTCGATATCCGCTGCTCACGCCCAATCGACCGCAGTGGCAAAAAACCTGGCCGATGGGGCGCTGAAAGAGGAAGTTAAACCCGATGCATCGCTCACGGTACCGCCGGCCGCGATAACCAGACGGTCAGAGAGGATCGGCATTGTCAGGGTCGGTATCGAATCAGCCGATCCTGTGTCGCTTTCGCTCGATGAGGCGATCAGAAAGGCTCTTGCCAATAACAATGATATTGAGGTTTCGCGTGATGATGTAAGGTTCCAGGAAACTCAGGTCAGGTCGATTCAGGGCTTCTATGATCCGGTCTTCACGGTCAACCCCAATTATAATCGCAACGCGACCACGGGCAGTGCCTCAACGAACGATTTTTCAGTCAATGCCGATATTAGAGGTTCGATCAGGCCCGGCGGCGGTAACTACACCGCATTCTTCAACAACACGCGGACCGAGAATGCCTTTTCGCAAGCGCAGGTGAGCAATGGCTCGGTCAGCGGCGGTACGAGCGCCCTATTTCTCTCGAGTACGGGGATCCGTTACACCCAGCCGTTGCTCAGAAATTTTTCCATCGACGGAACGCGTCGAAATCTGAAGATCGCCCGCCGCCGTTTGGAGCAGACCGATGCTGACTTTCGCCGAACGACGATCGAGACGATCGCCCGGGTTCAAAACGCCTATTGGGACCTCGTGTTCGCATTGCGCGACCAGCAGAACCGGACCGCGAATCTAGATCTGTCGCGCGAGAATCTTCGACAGGTCGAGGCCCGGATAGCGGCGGGAGCGGCGGCACCGCTTGCAAAGGCGGAGGTCGAGACCGAATTGGCAAACCGGGAGTCTGACGTGCTGCTGGCAACTCAACAGGTTTCCATCGCTGAGAATGCCTTGAAGCAGCTCTTGCTGAAAGACGCAACATCGCCGGAGTGGAGCCAGCCGTATGTGCCTACCGACCGTCCCGCATTCAGCAGCGATCCGATAGACCTCGATAATGCGCTGAAAGATGCGATGGAAAATCGTTACGAGCTTCAGAGATTAAAATTCTCTCGCGACATCAATAAGATCGATATAGATTATTACCGAAATCAAACAAGGCCGCAGATCGATCTGAATACCACATTTTCGCTTGATGGGCTTGCTCGTGGCGGCACCTCCAGCGTTGGGACGAGCTTCCCCCAGTTCTCCGGAAACGACGAGATATTACGGGCAAGGGTGAACCAGCTGCTTGGCCTCGAGAACCTGCCCCTGATACCGAACCCTTCAGTTGAGGTTCCGGGAACGCCGACGTTCCTTGTTGGCGGGTTCGGCAGATCGCTTTCAAACCTATTCCGCAGCGATGCACCGAATTTCTCGGTCGGTGTTACTATCTCGTTCCCTTTCAGGAATCGGACGGCGAAGGCGAATCTCGCGGGTGCCGAGATCACGCAGAATCAGATCGAGACTCAGACACGCGTGCAGGAACAAACGGTCATTGTCGAGGTTAGAAATGCTGTTCAGGCAGTGGAGACCGCGCGACAGCGGGTCCTTGCGGCCCGGCGTGCTCGGGAAAATGCCGAGATCCAACTCGAAGGAGAACGCCGATTGTTCGAATCCGGCAGGTCGACCTCCTTTCTTCTGTTTCAGCGGGAAAACTCACTGACCAACGCCCGAAACGCGGAGATCCGGGCGGAAACGGACTATAACAAGGCACTCGCCAATCTACAACGGGCTACATCGACGACCTTCGAACTCAATAACATAGTCGTAGACTCACCGATCGACAACAAATAGCTCAAGGGCAGGTCCAGATGGACCTGCTTTTAGTTTCATCGCAAAATTGCAATAATTTCTCGTGTGAAAATATCCGCGAGCATTATTGTATTCAACGAGGAAGACAACATCGGCGAACTCTGCGAATCGATCTCGTGGGTCGATGAGATCGTGATCATCGATTCTTACTCCACCGACCGCACGAAAGAAATTGCGGCTCGATATACCCCGAACGTCTTCGATCACGAATTCAAAGGTTATAAAGACAAGCACGAGTTTGCCGACGCTCAAACTACCGGCGACTGGATCCTCTGGATGGACGCAGATGAGCGTGTTACGCCCGAACTGCGTCAGGAGATCATCGCCCTCAAGGATCGTGAGGATAAGCCGGACGGGTTCGAGATCCCAAGAAAGACCTGGTTTGCCGGAAAGTGGATCAGGCATTCCGGCTGGTATCCGGACTATCAAATGCGGCTTTACCGGAAGGATGGCTCGTATTGGGACGGCGTCGCTCCGCATGAGACGGCTCGTGTGCGAGGCCGGGTCGAACGGCTCAACAATCCGATCCTGCACCATACGAAGCGAGATCTCAGTGAATATCACCGGACGATCGATTCCTACACAACGCTGGCCTCAGAGGCCCTTGATAGATCGGAAGCAGCTGTCTCGGGTGCTTCGATCGTCGTAAAGTCGATCTCGGGCTTCGTTCGAACTTATTTTGTCAAGCAAGGATTTCGGGATGGTTTTCAGGGGTTGATCATTGCATTCTTTACCGCCTACGGCGTGTTCCTGAAGTACGCAAAATTATGGGAGCGAAGGTCGAACCGCCAATGAAGACCGCTATATTGTGCGGCGGGCGCGGTACGAGGCTCGACCGACACGGGAAAACAGTTCCAAAGGCCTTATTCAGGATCGGAGACGAGCCGCTGATCGTCCACCTTTTTAGGATCTATCGCAGCTTCGGCCTCAGCGAGTTTGCGTTATGTCTCGGCCATCTTTCGGAGAAATTTTCCGAGTATTTTGAGCTGCCGATCCAGACGCCTGCGATCGGAGCGGCGCTTAACGCCTGGGGTGATCAGAAGCTGGGCCTTTTCGACACGGGCGCGGAAACTAACACCGGCGGCCGTATTTTCCGGCTTCGGGATGTCTTCAAGGACGAAGACATATTTTGTGCGACCTATGGTGACGGACTCGCAAATATCGATCTCGCAGGGTTGATCGGGTTCCACCGATCGCATGGGCGGATCGCGACTCTGACAGCGGTCAATCCGGTGTCGAGCTTCGGGTTGATCGATCTGGAGGAAGACGGCACCGTCATCCGATTTCGGGAGAAACCTCAATTGAATGAATGGGTGAATGGCGGGTTTTTCGTATTCGGGAGACGAATCTTCGAATACCTTGATGAGTACTCCGTTTTGGAGAAAGGGCCCTTCGAGGCACTGGCCCGTGATGGCGAATTACGTGCCTTTCGTCACTCCGGGTTTTGGAAATGTATGGACACTTTCAAGGATAATATCGAACTCAATGAGCTCTGGGAGAATGGAGCTCCGTGGAAAACATGGTAAATCAAATTGGGGACAGGTCCTACTTTAAGGGCCGCAAGGCCTTTGTGACCGGCGGAGCCGGTTTTGTCGGCGCAAATCTGACAAAGGCCCTTGTCGAGTCCGGCTCGGACGTGATCGTGCTTGAGCGGGACCGCAACATGCCGAACACGCTGGACGTTTTCGGCCTTCGCGATAAGGTCACGGTCGTCAACGGATCGGTCGACGACCTTCACCTGATGGAACGCGTGATGAATGAGTATGAGCCCGATGACGTACACCATCTGGCGGCCCAGGCCCTGGTCAGTCCGGCAAATCGCAGCCCGCTTTCAACTTTCGAGGCGAATATTAGAGGCACCTATATTCTTCTCGAAGCGTGCCGGCGGGCGGTGTCAGTCCCGGCGGTTATCGTCGCGTCGAGCGATAAGGCCTACGGTTCGCACGAAACGCTGCCATACGAAGAGGATCTTCCGCTCAATGGAACATTTCCCTACGACGTTTCGAAATCTTGCGCGGACCTGCTGGCTCGATCGTACGCACGAACATATCAGATGCGGGTCTGCGTTACGCGCTCGGCAAATATATACGGCCCCGGTGATATGAATCTCTCACGGATCGTGCCGGGTACGATCGTCTCGGTGCTCAAGAACGAACGTCCGATCATTCGCAGCGACGGCACGCCTCTCCGCGAATTCATTCACGTCGATGACGTCGTCGATGGGTATTTGACCCTGTCCCGGAATATCGATGAGGTTGGGGGCGAGGTATTCAATTTTGGTTCAGATGCCCCGGTCCAGATCCGGGAACTTGTAGATCATATCATCCGTGAATCGGGCAAGGACGGCGAGATAGAACCGGATGTGCTGCTTTCGACAAAGATCGAACGGGAGATCGATGCTCAGTACCTTTCGGGTGCAAAGATCGCCCAAAGGCTTTGTTGGAAGCCCGCGATCGGATTGAAAGAAGGGATCGCAAAAACGATCGGATGGTATCGCGACAACCTCAACGTTCTTTCGACATAGTCGCCCACTGCAACCTAATGTTATAGCTGTACATCAGATTGATTGATGGGGTTTTACCGTAGTCTGGTATTCTTTACTTATGAATATTCGATCCTTAGTTCTCTTCCTTTTTTTGGCGGCGGCGATCCCCGCGTCTGCCCAGAAGGGGATCGACACACAGACCCAGAAAATAAAGGATACGTCCAACAAAACGACCCAGCACGAAACTGATGCCGTAAGGTCGTTTGATTGGGGAAAGGGAAAGACGAACGTCAGAGAGCGGCTTGCAAATCCGTATAAACTGGCCTCCCGCCGCGACGTCCTGCTAGAAACGATAAAGAGCGTAGTGAAGGATCGGAAGATGCTCGTTGACGAAGCATCGTCCAGGCTTTCGGACGGGATCATCGTAACCCAGCCGTTTACCTTTGCAAAGGGGCCTGTCATCGCACAGAGTGAACTTAGCCGCTACGCCCTGCTTGATGGCTACCAGACGGGATGGTCACGTGGAAGATATACGCTGATCATTGAAGTTCAGTCGATCGACGGCGTACAGAATAATGTGTCGGTGAATGCGAAAGTCGAAGGCCGTGCCGGGAACGGGCTGACAATGGAATGGGCCTCACTTCAAAGCTCAGGGCTTGCGGAGGACGAGTTTCTAAAGGTACTCGTCGAGGCAGTAACGGGTATGTCCCTCGACCCAGTTCAGGATGTGCCGAAATCTAACGAATAGATGAACCGTTTGATCCAGCTAGGATTCATTTTCATTTTGGCGGCATTTGCCGCTATCTCCATTAGCGCTCAATCGTCGCCGCCCGCTCCGTGGCCGTTCCCCGATTCGGAACGAAGGCGAGATGAAGAGAGCCGCTTTATCAAGGAGATGCTGGCAAAGCAACAATCCGAAAGGGAAAAGAAGGAATACGAGGCCATGCTCGAGCGGGGAGAAAGGGCCTTGAACATTGCTTTGGACCTGGAAAAGTCGTCGTCGGCAGGAAAAAAGCTTTCGGCTGGAGATCAAAAGCGATTGGATGAGCTGACTGAGTTGATCGCAGAGATCAGGGACGATCTCGGCGGCGATGACGACCTGGACAATGAACCTTTGCCAAAGAAACTCCGCCCGCGTGGGGTTCGCGAGGGCTTCGCTGCTTTGACAAAGTCAACGGCAAACCTCGTCGATGAGTTGAAAAGATCGACCCGGTACAGTATTTCCATCGTCGCGATCGAGACCTCAAATGATCTGATCAAACTGGCCCGTTTTCTCAAACTCGCGAATTGAAAGGACGCAGCTTCTTAAAATCTCGATCGATCGGGCGATCTCGAAATATCGGGATCACGGCTTTTGCGTTTCTGATCCTCCTCGGAGCCTTTCAAAGTGCCATTGCTCAGAATGAAGACGAAGAGCTTCGCGTAGATTCCTCGATCGTACTTCTCAACGCCTCGATCACCGACGGCCGCGGACGCCACGTAAGCGGACTTCGACAACCTCAATTTCATGTATTCGAAGACGGTGTCGAACAGCCGATCGAGTATTTTTCGGCTGAGTTGACCCCATTTGCGGCGGCGATACTCCTGGATACGTCTGGCAGTATGGAAGAGCGTGTAAGCATGGCACGGGCAGCGGCAATACGCTTTCTGGACCGCTTGAGGGAAAGTGACAATGCGGCCATTTACCGTTTCGATTCAAAAGTAGAGATCGTTCAGCCGTTCTCGAACAGTCGGGACCTGACGCCGGCAGCGTTCGACCTTAAGGCTGACGGAATGACTCGCATGAACGACGCGGTTTACGAAGCCGCAGTTGCACTTTCCAATCGCCCCGAAAAGCGGCGGGCGATCATCGTTCTCTCTGACGGGCAGGACACGATGAGCGGGCGATCCTTGGATAAGGTGTTGAAGTCGGCATTAGCCGCCGACATTCTCATCTACGCCGTGGATATGTCGCCGGTCGGGGACAGCAAAAGAGCCCAGAATCAGGCCGCTCTGAAGCATCTGGCCGAAAAAAGCGGAGGGACTTTTATCGATACTCCAGGCGGCGCGGCGATGAGAGATGCTTTCGAAAAGATAGCCAATGAACTCGGCACGCAATACACGATCGGATACTCTCCCTTAAATACCAAGAAGGACGGCAAATGGCGCAAGATCGAACTGCGCGTCGCAAAACCGGGCCTTTCCATCCGGACACGTCAAGGATATACGACTGAAAAAGGTAGGTGACTTATTCAAGATCGTGGGACGTCTTGTTTCGAGCTTTGTCGTTGTGGCGTTCCTGAGCGAAGCCGATAAGCTCATCCAGCACCTGCGAAAATGGCTTGCCGCTTCCCGCCCACATCTTTGGGTAGCCCGAGGCGTCGGTCAAACCCGGCATGGTGTTGATCTCATTGACCAGAAGCGCACCGTTATCGGTTCGTAAGAAGAAATCGACCCGCGAAAGGCCCGACCCATCGATCGCCTTGAACGCGGCTATCGCCATCTCCTGGATCTTATTGGAGAGTTCCAAAGATAGCGGTGCGGGCACGACAAACTCATTATTTCCGGTACCTTCGTACTTTTCCTTGTAATCGAGAAACGCCTTTTCCTTGTTCCTGATGATGTACTCGCCCGGGAGACTCGCCTGCGGAACATCATTGCCCAGTACAGCGCACTCGATCTCCCGCATCTTGAGTGCTTCCTCAACGATCACCTTTCTGTCGAATTTCGCGGCCTTATCGATACCGAGGCGGAGCCCGTTTCGATCATCGGCACGCGTGATACCGACAGACGACCCAAGGTTCGCGGGCTTTATGAAAGCAGGGTAGCCTACCGACCGCTCGACCTTTTCTACGACCTTTTCCGGCATTCCCTCCCAGTCTGATCGGAGAAACCAATCATATTTACAGATCGGGAGGCCAGCACGAGCGAATAGAGCCTTCATTGTCACCTTATCCATCCCGCAGGCCGACGCCAGAACTCCGCAGCCTACATACGGTATGTCAGCCAGCTCGAACAGACCCTGGATCGTGCCATCCTCGCCGAATGTTCCATGCAGGACAGGAAATGCGACGTCGATCCGGTGGACCGTCTCCGGGCCCGATCCCCTGCCCAAATTTGCGAGCCCGCGGTGCTTCGGATCACCGATAAATGCGACCGAATCCGCTCTTATCTCATTCACATCCTGCCGGATCAATTCGGCGGTCTCGATCGGAAGAAGAGACGCCGAGGTGGATGGATCGAGCCAACTCCCCCGATGATCAATGGCGATCGGAACCACCGAATATTTGTTCTTGTCGATCTGTTCAATGACGGCACGGGCCGAACGCACCGAAACCTCGTGTTCGCCCGACCGACCGCCGAAAATTATACCGATCCGTGTTTTCATAGTGGATCCCGATCAAATGATGGTCTTGCCGAGGGCCGAAAGTATTAGTTCGATCGCTAACTCGACGGTTATATTACTCTGATCCAAAAGCGGGTTGACCTCAACGATCTCGAACGAACGCAGTCCGCCATGTTCAGCAACGACCTCGAGGGCCAGATGGGCTTCACGATAGGTCGCCCCACCCCGAACCAGCGTTCCTGAACCTGGAGCAAACCGCGGGTCGATCATATCCACATCGAAGGTTACCGCGAATCCGCCCGGCGCCTGAGAGGCGATGGCTATCGCATCTTCGATACATGCAAGCATACCCCGCTTATCGATGTCGCTCATCGTAAAGAACTGCTCGCGGAGGCCGTGGGCCCTGATCCGATCCCGTTCGCCGGCGTCGAGATCTCTGGCGCCGACATGAGCAAAATACTTCTTATTGAGTTTAGGAGCCGAGCCGCCCAGGTTCACTAACGAATCGGGGCCCTCGCCGAGAAGGATCGCAAGCGGCATCCCGTGAATATTTCCGGAACCGGACGTTTCCGGCGTATTTATGTCCGCGTGTGCATCGAACCATATCAGGCCGACCTCTTCGCCATTCGAACGAAAATACTCGGACACCGCAGAGAACGTCCCGATCGCGATCGAGTGGTCGCCACCGAGAATGACCGGCAACCTGCCGTCCCGCAGAACGTCTCCGACAGAAACGAACATCTTCTCACACGATTCGGCCATCTCTTTCAAAAATCGCGGATTCGCATGTTCAGCCGATGTCTCTGGGCGGACTATCCCCACGTTCCCAAAATCGCGAACGTCGTATCCAAGATCTGCAATGTGCTCCGTTAGGGCTAAACCGCGTACTGGTGAAAGCCGCATCGCTTCGACCCCCAACTCGCTGCCAGCCTTCCCGGCTCCAAATCCAAGCGGAACACCTATGACCCCAACCGATCCTTTCTCTGCCATTACTACAAACTCTCCCCAAACCTATTCGCAAAGAGGGCCGTCAATTCCTCAAGAGCCTGCTCCTCATCATCTCCATCGACCGAAACGAGCAACTCGGTTCCGATCGCCGCCGCCAGCGTCAAAACGCTCAAGATCGACTTGGCATTTGCCGTAATATTCCTATCGGGCCGTGTGATCATTATCCGGCTCTTGAACTTCCCGGCAAGCCGGACAAGTTGAGCCGCGGCGCGGGCGTGCAGGCCTAGCTGATTGACTACGAGGATCGGTGCCTCAAGCATCTTTCTTGAGCTTTTGCGGCTCCAGCAACGCTCCGGTTCGATAGATCGACTGCTTACCCTGGTCTTCGACCTCACGTGCCAATTCCGACAGGGAAAGTTCCTTGTTGTTTGCGGCGAGCTTAATGACCATCGGCAGATTTACACCGGTCACGATCTCGACCTCGCCATCCCGCAGGAACATCGCGGCGATGTTCGTTGGGGTACCGCCGAACATGTCCGTCATAACAAGTACTCCGCTTCCCTGTTCGACCGACCTGATGGCACGCTCTACCTGGTCTTTTGCCACCTCTACATCATCATGCCAACCGATGGACACAGCCGTAACATGGCTGATATCGCCAACTACGGTCTCTGCCGCGGATAAGAGTTCCGTCGCAACCTGTCCGTGCGACACGATAACGCCGCCGATCTTGTTCATAATCTCTAACCTATTTTTGCATATCCCGATGATTGACCGAAGTCTTGTAGCCGCTCGTGGCGAGATGCTTTTTCAGTTCGTTGGCGACCATCACGGACCGATGCTTGCCTCCAGTGCATCCCACACCGATGGTCAAATAAGATTTCCCTTCGCGTTGATAGAACGGGACAAGATAATCGAGCAGGTCGCTAAATCTTCTAATGGATTCGTTGACCTCTGGATACTTCTTAAGAAAACTGACGACCTTACGATCTTCTCCCGTAAGGTCCTTCAAGGTTCGGTCAAAATAAGGGTTCGGCAAATGGCGGACATCGAACATAAGGTCGAGATCACGCGGATTGCCGTATTTGTGTCCAAAGCTCACAAACTGTATCCGCAGCGGATTGCCCTCGGACCTCGGGGTGAAGTTCTCGATGAGCATTCGTCTCAACGAATGGACCGTGTGTTCGCTTGTGTCGACGATCATATCGGCGATCTTCTTCACCGGCAGCATCGCCCGTCTTTCCGATCTGATCGCTTTGAGCAGCCCGGAACCCGTCTCAGCCGGATGCGGCCTCCTCGTCTCGGAGAATCTCCGGGCAAGTACCTCGTCAGAGGCCTCAAAGAAAATGATGAACGGCCTCAGCCCCTTCTTCTTTAACTTATCAAGTTCCTTTTCGAATACCTGGAGAAAATGGCGTTCGCGGATGTTTATTACGAGAGCGGCCTTCTCCAGACCGGCAACGCCCTCCGCATCCGGTACAAGCAATCTCGAAAAGGTCGAAAGCATCGTCAGCGGCAGGTTATCAACACAGAAGAAGCCGATATCCTCGAATGCATTTGTGGCCGAACTCATTCCCGAACCGCTCAGCCCGGTGATGATCACGAAATTAGCATGGGTTCGATCAGGTGAAACTCGCTTTGAGGCCATTACGACTGACTCCGTTCGGCCAAAATGACCGAATTGTGACGGTCGATAAGATCGGTCGCTCCGCTCGCACTTTCCTGGCGAGAAGCGAAGACCCGTACCGCCGCCTCGACCAATGTAGCAAGATTGCGCCCCGGCGTAACGGGCAGCGCGTACTTAGGTATCGCCAACTTCAAAAGGTTGTAGTTGGTTGACTCGAGCCCAAGACGGTCGGACCCCGATTCGACCGGGACGTTTGAAAACTCTATGCAAAACTTGATCTCCGCCGAGTCCGCCAGAGCGGAAACACCGAACAACTCCCGGGCATTGATGATCCCAAGCCCGCGGATCTCCAGAAAGTCGCGGATCGATTCCGGAGACGCACCGTGGAGACGGTCAGCCACCTGCTTTATGCTTACCGAATCATCGGAGATCAGACGATGACCGCGCGTGATCAAGTCCAGGGCGCATTCCGACTTTCCAACTCCTGACTCGCCCACGATGAGCACTCCAATTCCATACACCTCCATCAAGACACCGTGGATCGTCACGCCGGGAGCCAGAGCGTCGGACAATATGTCCCAAATAGCCGTAATAGTCTCGGAGCTGGGTATGGGCGTGGCAAGAAGCGGTATCTCGCGGCGGTCGGAATAACTACGGAGGTCGTAGTTTACCGAAACACCTGCCGAAACCAGGATACAGCTTATCTCGGAGCGATCTAATCGCCCGTAGGCCTCAACGATCTCGGCGCGGTCAAGCCGCCCTATGTACGACCGCTCGCTGTTGCCGTAAATCTGGATCCGACCCGAATGGATGGACTCCGCAAATCCCGAGAGCGCCAGCCCCAATTTTTGCACTCTTGGTGAGTCCAATTCGTGCTTTGCAAGCACTTCGGCCTGCGAATACGACGTTAGGGCAAGGCGACTCGAAGCCCGCTCGTAGAATTCGGCAACTGAGACTCGGCGTCTCTCTGGAACCGGGTTTTGCTCCATTCTGTCAGGGCTGGATCAATCCGTAATTACCGTCCTTTCGTTTGTAGATGACCGAGACTCGCTGATTTTCGTCGTTCCTGAATACAAGAAAACTATCTTGTCCGTCGTCGAGGAACATCGCCGCCTCTTCGGCGGACATCGGTTTTACCGCGTAACGCCGGGCGTTTATAATACGGCGTTTGGGAGTTTCAGGGCGGATCTCGTCGGCGGCGGTCGTTACGGCACCAACTTTCTTTTTCTTGTGCGATTTATCGATGATCTTGTCCTTGATCTTCAAGGCCTGCTTCTCGAGTTTTGAGATCGTCTGGGCAAGCGACTGATACATATCGGAATTGATGGTGGTGGCGGTAAGTACCTCCTTTCGCCATGTCAATATGATCTCCGACCTATGTCGTCCGCGTTCCACCTCGATAATCACATGAGCTTTCGAGGGACGTCCGTTGAACAAATGCTTGATCCGTTCGAAATGTTCTTCGACATGCGAACGGAGAGCAGGGGTAACATCGATGTGGCGGCCAGTATATTCAAATTTCATTAGATTCCCTTCCAGTTTACACTCTTGATAAAGCCTAGCGGCTAGATCACCGTCTTTCGTTCACGCGATCCTGGAATATTCATTTGATCCCGATACTTCGCAACGGTACGACGCGAAAGTTTCACACCCTCTTTGCTGAGGACCTTCGCTATCTGATCGTCGGTCATCGGTTTTTTTGTGTCTTCCTCTTCGATCATTTTCTTGATCCTGAGTTTAAGAATGCGGGTTGAAACCTCTTCACCCTCTTCATTCATCATGCCCTCGCTAAAGAATCGGCGAAGTTCGATCACACCCTGCGGTGTATGGGCATACTTTCGGTTGACCACTCTCGAGATCGTGGAGAGATGCATCCCGATGTCTTCGGCAACGTCCTTGAGCATCATCGGCTTTATGTACTCAACCCCCTTATCCAGGAACTCGGTTTGTCGACGTACTATACATTCGACAACCCGATAGATGGTCTGTCGCCGGTGTTCAATGTTGCGCAAAAGGTCGACGGCCGATCTGACCTTCTCTTTAATAAAATCCTTTGTTTCCCGAGTCGTGTCGTTCTGTTCCAGGATCTGCTGATATGTGGGGCTTATCCTGAGACGGGGACTGCCGTCGTCCGTAAAATATATTACGTATTCGTCCTCAAGCTTCTCGATATAAACTTCCGGGGCGACAAAGACCGCATCGTCAGAAGCGTATCGCCGCCCCGGATACGGGTCCAGAACGCGTATCTTATTGATCTCCTCGTCCAGCTCATGGACGTCGATCCCAGTCGCCTTGGAAAGGTGCTGCAGCCGGTGAGGTTGGAGGTCTTCAAGGTGGTCGCGGACAAGGCGAGCCGCAAGACTTTCCCCCTCGCCATTCGCTTCAAGCTGGACGAGCAGGCACTCTCTGACATCCTTTGCCCCGCATCCCACAGGCTCGAGGCCCATCACGATCTGCCTTGCATGTTCGGCCTTGGCAACCGAGCAATCAGACAGTGATGCGATCACTTCGATATCCGCCGTCAGCCTGCCGTCCTCATCCAGATTTCCGATCACACCGACGGCGGCCCTCTCGACCGCTTCAGACATATCGATCATGCTCAACTGCCACTCGAGGTGATCGCTAAGCGATGGTTTATGGGTCAGGAACTGCTCGAAGCTGGGGGCATCTTCCTTGTATTCGATCTCCTGCGTCTTGTATCCCGGATCCAGATATTCCTGAAACTCTCGCCCGTAATCGATCTCTTCGAACGAGTCGGCATTATCGGTGCTCGATTCGTCGCCCGGTTCCCGATCGGCATCGATCTCGCCCTCAAAACCGTTCTCGGACGGCATTTCCGCCTGGATGCTTTGAAACTGGTCGGACATGCCGGACAAAAGCTGATCAGCTGACGATCCGTTGTCGGAAGCGGCATCGGCATCCAACCCGTTATCGTGGCCATCGGCGTTCTGGTCCAAAATGTCGCCTGAGATCTCAGCCACCTCTTCGCCCGGCTGAACCTCCTCCAAAATGGGATTGGCAACCATTTCCTGTTCAATGAGGTCTTGCAATTCGAGCGACGTCATCTGAAGCATTTCGATGCGCTGACGCAGTTGCGGCGTCAGGATCATCTTTTGCTGCATCGATGTTGTGAGTCTTAAGGATGACATCGGGTCGAAACTTTGTCTGCGGCCATTAAGTAGCTTTCTATTGGTATCAAATTTGCTTGAACGGTTCTGATTATATGTTTTTTCGGGAGCAAAGTGAACACAGGCAGGTCATAGGGAGAAGCGCTCTCCGAGATAATGCCGCCTAACCTCAGGGTCCTCGACCAATGCCTTTGGATCGCCGGAACGCAGGATCTTTCCATCGGCCATTATGTAGGTGCGATCGGTGATCCCGAGTGTTTCACGGACGTTGTGATCGGTGATCAGGATACCGATCCCTCGGTCCTTCAGATAGAGGATTATCTCGCGGATATCGTCGATGGCAAGCGGATCGATACCGGCGAAGGGTTCATCAAGCAAAATAAAACGCGGGTCGCCGGCAAGGCAGCGTGCTATCTCGACGCGACGACGCTCGCCGCCTGAGAGCGAATCACCACGGACTCGTCTCACGTGAGAGACGCCGAATTCATCCAATAGCTCTTCCAAACGGTCCAGCCTTTCGGAACGGCCCAGCTTACGTGTTTCCAGGACGGCAAGGATGTTTTGCTCCGCGGTCAGCTTTCGAAAGATCGACGGCTCCTGCGGCAGATAACCGACTCCGAGCCTGGCCCGCAAATACATTGGGAGAACGGTTACATCATCGTCGCCAAGAACGATCGAGCCGCGTTCGGTCGGCTCCAGCCCGACCATCATGTAGAACGTGGTCGTTTTTCCGGCGCCATTCGCACCGAGAAGCCCGACGACCTCGCCTTCGTTTACCTGTAGGCTGACACCATCCACGACCCGGCGGCGCCCATAGGTCTTTTGTAGGTCAAGCGCCGAGAATGCCCTGGGATGGTGTTCCTGCTGGCCGTTGTTGTGAGCGATTGCTGGGGATGAGGCGCCGGTCATTTTAAGGATATGTAACTAATTTTCGGAGACCTTGTAAACCGAGCGCGAACGCCCGGCCGTGTTTCCGGTAGTGCGTCCCTCTGTCTTGACTCGATTCTCTCTCAGATACAGCGTCATTTGGCCGGCCTCCGACTGGCCATTGACGGCGTCTTCCACTCGCGCAGGAGACCCGCGAAGGACGACCACCTCGCCGGCCGCGGCGTAGCTCGCATAGCTGCCCGTTGCCCTTCGCTTTGGCTGGGTGATCACCACGTTGGTCTCGATCTCGGATCGTGCGATCTCGTTGTTCTCATTCAAATAAACATCGGCCTTTTCGCCGGTGATCCGGTCGGTGCCCTGCCTGATGTCGACCGAGGACAGGTATCGCAGCAAGCGCTCATCACGAAAATAAGACATCGAGCCGGCAGAGGCGGAAACGGGCACTTTGGAATCCTGTCCGCTTTCCCTCCGATTCACATCGTACAGAACGCTCTGCACTCCGCCGACGGCATCGAAACGGCCCGCACCCTGCTGAATGGTAAATTTAGCTGCCCGCACGTAACTCTTATCCTGCCAACCGCGCGCATTGCCCGTATAAACGGCGACCTCGGCACGGTGGTCGATCTCGGCTGTATCTGATGTGACAAAGACGGGCTTCTTTGGATCGCTGAAAGGAGCGGCGCCTCCCGTGCTACCCTGGCTATAGTAGGTAGTGCTGACGGAGCCCCGCAAAACAGACCGGTTATCATTCGTATCCCAATCGATCTGCTCGGCTCGAGCACGCGCACGCGAGTCCCAGACCGTCGGCTCGCCGCCGCGAAGCTGCACGACCCGCGTCGCGGTCAGGAACGTCATACGATCGGCTATGCCCGTTCTGTCGAGTTCGGTGAACTTCGCGTTTCCGGCTGCTTCAAGCCGCTCGATATCACGCGAGCCGGGCGAGAAATCCGCCGTCAACGTCGCCGCCTTCAACGTTTGCTCCCCGCGGGCCTTGTCCGCAACGGTCGGATATCTGACCGTGGTCGTGCCGCTTTCGCCGACGCACTTTTTGGCATTGTTTCCGGACGGAAAGAACTCACATTCGAATCGCGGGGCGTTAACTACCGTGCGGTAATTCTCTGCGGATGCCTTTAGCGGTTCGACATGCAGTTCGGCGTTTCCAACCGCCGATGCCGTCACAATGCTCTTGCCGTCACCTGAGAACGTCGTGGTCACTTTATCGGCGACAAGCCGCTTGTTTGCAGAATCCGGGGCATTGTCCGGCACGTCGAGCCTGATCGTGGTTCGCCCGTCCGTGATCATCTTGTCGAGAATGCCTGCCGTCTTGAACCTCAGCCCGATCGACCTCGGCGCGGTCATGGTCACCTTGGTGTATTCGGTCGGGTTAGCAGGCGTAAGCACAGCGTTTGCCGAATTAACCGCATTCGCCGATGTAAGCGCCTGACCGTCCGCAAATGAGGCGTTAAGTTCGGCGGCGGTGACCTCGATGGTTCGGTCCGCTTCTGTCTGGCGGATATAACCATTCTCACGAATGACGGCCGTCTTCAATTTCTGAGATGGATAAAGTTCCGCGAAGATCGAGTTGCCCTTTGCAAAATTATCTCCCTGGGTGATCTCGGCATTGCCAGACAGGTCGATCGTACCTTTGGCCCTTTCGAAAATCGCGTTTTCGGCGGTGATGGTTGTGGTCGAGGCATCGGATGGCGAGACGATCTTTACATTCTCTCGAAGTACGAATTTGTCTGCAGGCTTCTCGAACATCGCGTATGAAGACCTTATCTGCGTAGGCGACCCCTCCGTGGCAGAATCGATCGCCACATCGGTAAAAAGCTCTGCAGTCTTTATATCGCGTCGATCTTCGGCCGTTTCCATAAGCGATATTACCGATGATCTTCCGCTAAGATCCGTGATCCGGCCGCCGGGCTCCGAGACGGAGTGGACCTTCACCCCGTGCTCCAGCCTAATGATCTCGTGGAGCTGATCGTAAAGGGCATGGCCGGAATTCATTCGCGAATCCGGCTGACCCGCAAATTCTGAAGTGTCATATCTTGCGATGGCGACGTCGCGAAGCAGTTCGATCTGTTTATCGGCTATCCTGATCGCCGCTCCGAAAGACGTACCGCTGAGGTTGTCGCGCTGAAAGGCAACGGCCTCGTCAGCTGTTGCCGTCTCATCCGCACGCCGATATGTCACCAGCTCAGTTTGCACCTTCAGCCTGTCACGGGTCTCGACCCGCACATCGCCGGCAAGATACGCCGTGAAATTCTTATTCTCTTCGGGCACGTACACGGCCTTTACGGCGGTGATCCGGTCTGAGCCGGCACCCGACGGCTCGAATATTTCAAAAAACGCGTTCTCCAGTTCCTGATGGTTGTCCGCAAAGGTGGTGGCTCGGTCGGCCTTTACGTAATATTTGCGTACGCCATTATCGAACTCCGTCCTTTCGTAGCCTGAGACCGATGCCACAACATCTTTTGAAAGAGATGTTGGGAACCCCTGCATACGAAAGACCGGATCGCGACTGCTCCGATAAAAGGCAATGCCGATCACCAGCAGCGTGAGGACGAGTATTCCCACGGCCGCGTAGCGAAAAACGAGCGGTAGTCTTGCCCGGAATTTCAGCTTACCAATGTTTTCTGATCTCGATTCAGCCACTTTGTTGATTATCGGCCCTCATATCCTGCACTACAAGTTGGAGCCTTGTATTTCCTTGCCACACATTTGCCTCAGGAGTGTAGGCAACTTCGATGCGGCTTCCGGGGGTCAGAGTTTGCCCGGCTGATCGTTCAACACCGTCCCACCATACAGCCTCAAATCGTTTACGATCATCATCTTCCAGCCAAAACTTCAAGTGCTTTTCCTTCATTACGAAGGGCTCTTCCCTCATGATCAAACCCTTCGTTACGAAGACGGGCTTGGGGTTGCCCGCCCCGAAAGGCTCAAAAACAGAGAGTTCATCGACCAGTGCGAGCGTCATCGAGCGTGAAGAGACGAGGGCGTCGATCGCCAATACCGGCGAATCGTCAGGACCGGAACCGATGGACTCGCAATAGCGGTTCAATAGAGTTCGGAGACGGTCGATATTCTCTGTCCTCATTGTCAGACCCGCAGCCGCCGCGTGCCCTCCAAATTGTTCGAAAACATCGCCGCAGGACTCCAGGGCCTTTAGCAAATGAAGATCTCTGACGGTTCGGGCGCTCCCGTGGGCGAGGCCGTTCTGTGTTGAAAGCACGATCGTCGGACGATCGAGCCTTTCAGCTATCCGGGATGCGGCAAGCCCGATGACCCCACGGTGCCATCCCTCGCCGGCAACCACGATGAAACGGCTGTCCGGCTGCTCGCTGATGGCCGAAAGGGCCCGCTCAGTTATCTCCTGCTGCACTCGCTGCCGTTCGCGATTGCGGGCATCGAGCGCGGAGGCAAGCCCGCGAGCTTCCTCGAAACTCTCCGTTTCGAAAAGCTCGACGACCTGCCGCGCAAGGTCCATCCGCCCTGCCGCATTTATGCGCGGACCGATCCTGAATCCGATATGGTAGCTGGTCATTTCAGCCCGGCAATCCGCCACCTCCATAAGTGCCTTCAGACCATAGTTGGAAGTATGTGGCAGATCACGGAGTCCCAGGGCCACGATCGCGCGGTTCTCACCGGCCAGCTGCATCACGTCGGCCACCGTCCCGATCGCGGCGATCTTAAGAAAGGCGGGCACCAGATGTTCCTTTTGATTTTGCCGAAGCAGGGCGTGGGCAAGCTTAAATGCGACGCCTACTCCGGCAAGCTCCTTATCAGGATAAGGGCACCCGGGCTGATTGGGATTCACGACCGCGAGCGCCGGTGGATTGCCCCGAACCTCATCCGACAGATGATGGTCGGTCACTATTATGTCGAGACCTTTCGCAGCTGCCCACTCTAGTGGACCAAAGCTTCGAATGCCGCAATCGACCGTGATCACAAGCGAAACGCCGTCAAGCAACGCACGCTCAAGTGCCGGGATATTTACGCCATAGCCTTCCGTAAATCGGTCGGGGATATGAAAGGAAGTCATCCCGCCGAGTATCTTTATGGCCCGCCGCAGGAGCGTGGTGCCGGTCGTCCCGTCAACGTCATAATCGCCCCAGATCAGGATCTTCTCACCATCGTCGATAGCTTTTTGAACACGCTTGACGGCAGGTTCAAGATCCTTCAGCAGGAAAGGCTCATGAAGATGGCCGAGGCTGGGATTGAGAAACGTATTTGCCTTCTCTTCGGTATCATGGCCCCTCGCGATAAGCAAAGCGGCAACTAGCGGCGACACGCCAAGCTTTGCGGCGAGCATGCCCGCCGCGCCGTGATCGTGTCTGCGTATTACCCACCGCTTTTGCATCTATGCCTGCGGGCTGATGATGCCTTGCCACAGCAAAACAAGGATCACGGTCCCCAGCACCAACCGGTAAATAATGAAGACGAGAGTCGAATTCCTACGAAGAAATTCGATCAGGAACCAGATCGACAAATATCCGACGATGCCGGCAGCGACCGTACCGGCAAGCAGCGGTGTGAAGCTCTCGGGCGGGAGGATATGGATCGCCTCTCTCAACTCGAGCAGCCCGCTCGCCAGGATCGCGGGGATCGACATCAGAAACGAAAACCGTGCGGCGGTCTCGCGTTTTTCGCCTGCCAGCAGCCCGCCCATTATCGTCGAACCGGATCTGCTCGCGCCCGGCATCAGCGCCAAAACCTGCGCAAAGCCAACCACGATAGCGTCCCAGATCCCGAGGTGCTTCATATCCTTTCGCTGCGAACCCACCTTCTCGGCGATCAGGAGCAGCAGCGCAACGACGATCAGCATGGTGCCGATCATCCAGAGGTTCTTTGTGCCCTCTCCCTCGATGTTCTCCTTGAAGATAAGGCCAACGGTACCGATCGGGATGGATCCGATGATTATGAGCCACCCGAGCCATGATTCGCTCGAAAGCCATATCGGCCGCACACCGTCCGTACCCGAGAATCTCATACCGCGTTTCTGCGTCAGTAGGGCCCAGTGATCACGGACAAAGGCAGAAGTGATGCCCCAGATGTCCGAGGCAAAATAGATAAAGACGGCAGCAAGCGTCCCAAGCTGCATCACGGCGATGGTGGCCGTGACCTGTTCCGCGTTGCCGCCGTAAATATTTGTCCAGCGACTGGCAAAGACCAAGTGGGCGGTAGAACTGATCGGTATGAACTCGGACAGGCCCTGAACAATTCCAAGTATGATCGCTTGTAAAAGGGTCATATAAAAGGCAGTTAATAGAGCGGGGGATAACGGGCAAAAAGAAAGACTAACATATTATTCGCGATATCTCGCACGGCCCGCGACCCGATCGTAGAGCCATGCGGGCATGAACTTACCGGCCCGAACGATCGTTGCAAGCTGCCATGGGAAGGCAGCGAAACGCTTTCTTTTCTCGATCGCTTTCAGGAACAGCGGAACCGCATCTTCGAGTTCCATTAGAAACGGCATCCGGTTCGCCCGGCCGGCCGTGAGTGGAGTTCTGATAAACCCGGGTTGAATGATCGTGACGTCGATCCCCTTGTTCCTGACATCGAGACGTACGCTCTCAAAGAATGCGGTCATGCCCGCCTTGCTCGCCGAATAGGCCGCCGACCGCGGAAGCCCGCGAAATCCCGCGAGGCTCGAAATGGCAACGATCTGGCCCTCGCCGCGCTCGATCATTCCGGGCAGGACGGCATGAACGGCATTGACCGCCCCGAGCAGGTTTATATCGATCACCTTTTTGACCGACGGCGGATGGTACGCACGCGTCTCTTCGTCATTGCCGCCGATGCCCGCATTCGCGATAAGGATGTCGATGCGTCCGAACTCCGAACGCATCTCGTCAGCAGCCTGGTAAACTGCCGTTTCGTCCGTAACGTCGAGATCGAAAACACGTGTCTTTCCGTCGTATGCGTGGCAGCGGCCGGAGAGCTCATCCAACCGTTCGCGGCGTCTTGCGACAAGCCCGAGGATGCCTCCTCCTTTTGCTATCGCAAGCGCCAGGGCCTCGCCAATCCCGCTCGAGGCTCCAGTCAGAAACACTACTTTGCCATCCCAGTACATAGGTGAAGCGTTCCGATCAACAGATCTCATCGACGTGCGGGCCGAGGGCTCTCAACGCCGCCGCGAGATCTTCCTGCTTGATCAACAGGCTGTCGCGGGAATAGGCCGAAAGCGGAAGGATCGCGACGCCGGCATCCGCAAGTATCCGCGATATCTCCGCCATAAACCCGACGACCGAAAGCTCAAGCACACTGTCGAACGTCAACATCCGATAGCCGTTCGCGACCTTCGCGCCGGCGAGGCCCCGCCTCATATTGCCAAGATCGATCTCGTCGAGGATGAGCGTGACCTCGTGCGGGTCCATAAAGATCATGAACGGCGCCGACATCCTTGGGCTCAATGAATTATCCGCCAGGAGCTTCAGCAGATGATGGGGCTCCATCCCGACCAACGCGAACGTCTCGGCCGCTACGCCGACCCTGGCCGATCTCAATATCTCCTTTGCATGCATCATCAGACCTCGACGATGGTCGTGACGATGACCGGCTTAGTCCCCAACTCCTTTTGGACAAAGCGCTTTAGATGGATGCGGAGATTCTCCTTAAAGACGGCCTTGTCGGCTATCTGATCGCGCTTCATCTCGTTTACTGCAGCGGAAACCGCGTCGCGAGCGTGTGTAGCGAATCCGTTGGTGAGATCGATACCGGCGACGCCGTTGAGCGTGATCTGCGGATCGCCGACCAATCGATGCGTTCCCTTATCGACCGTCACAACGAGCGAGATAGCACCGCCGTAGGCAAGCTTCTTCCTTTCGCGTACGACGTCGTACTCGATCTCGCCCAAAGACTCTTCATCGATGAAGGTCTTATGCAGCTCGTGCTTCTCGACAACGCGTGCGCCGAATTCGTCCAGCTCGAGAAGGTCGCCGTTCTCGATGAGGATGATGTTGTCATCGTGATATCCGGCGACGTGGTTCTTTACGAATTCCTTGTGCCGGAAGAGCATGCGGTATTCGCCGTGGATCGGGACGAGATATTTTGGCCGGGCTGTCTCGACCATGATCCTGATATCTTCCTGCGACGCGTGGCCCGATACGTGAACCAGCCTCCGCTTTTCTTCGATGATGTTCGCCCCGCGTTTATAGAGGTGGCCGATCAGGCGGCTGATGTTCTTCTCGTTCCCGGGTATGATCCGGGCGGAGAGAACGACGGTGTCGCCTTTGTCGATCTCGATGCCCTTATACGTCGAGGTCGCCATACTCCAGAGTGCAGCCCGGTTCTCGCCCTGCGAACCGGTGACCAGATAGCAAAGGTCGTCGTCGTTGTATTGCCTGGCCTCGCTTAGGTCGATCATCGTTCCGTGTCCGACCTTGATCAATCCCTGATCGATCGCTATCTCGACGTTCTTCATCATTGAACGCCCGAGCACGCAGACCTTTCGCCCGTATTCGTGGGCAAGATCGAAGACGATCTGCAGCCGGTGGATCGAGGATGAGAACGTGGCAACGAAGAGGCGACCTTCGGTCTCCTCAAAGATCTCACGAAAGGCAGGTATCACCGCTTGCTCCGAAGGCGTCCGGCCAGGCACCGTCGCGTTGGTCGAATCCGCCAAAAGAGCGAGCACGCCTTCGTCGCCGTACCTTGCGAGCGTCTTCAGATCGTACGGCGCTCCGATCACCGGCGTGTCGTCGATCTTGTAGTCGCCGGTGTGGATGACCGTGCCGAGCGGCGTCTTGATGGCGAGCGAGAAACAATCGACAAGCGAATGCGAAGCGTGGATGAACTCCACGTCGAACACGCCGATCTTTGCAACATCGCCGGCCTTTACCCGATGCTGCAGCACCTCGCCAAGCATCTCGAATTCCTCGAGACGCTTCTCGGCAAGGGCGTGCGTGAACCGCGACGCATAGACCGGCAGGTTGAATTTCCTGAGCAGATACGCAAGCGCGCCGATATGGTCCTCGTGCCCGTGCGTAAGCACAAGCGCCGTCAGGTCGTCGCGATATTCCTCCAGGAAATCGAAATTCGGGATCGAAATATCGACTCCGTAGGGCGTTTCTTCGGGAAAACCCATACCTGCATCCACGATGATCATCTCGTCACCGTAGCGGATGCCCATGCAATTCATCCCAAATTCGCCGATCCCGCCAAGCGGTATTATCTCTATTCTTTTCAAATCGTTAACCTACTTTAACGTAATAGATTAACATATGCCGCGGGTAAGCAGGGGGACGATATCAGAGATGGTTGTGAGGAGGGATGGCGGTCGCAGCAAGGCTTGGTCAACAGCCCTTCTGGAAACTGTCTGGAAACAACCTGGAAACCTGGTTGGAAACCAGGTTGGAAACCGCTTTGGAAACTCATCCGGGTATCAATGCAAGTTACTGCTGCAGTATAGGTTACGGCATTTCGCTGAGGCCGGAAACGGCAGACTTCCTAAGAAACTTTCCCGCCGTCTCTTCCCTTCACAGATCGAGCCACAGATAATACATTTCAAAGAACTGCCGCCTCGCGCGGACGGCTCGAACCGCCGATGGCGAGCCGTTGCAAGTATAACACGCCCTCGCATCTTCGCACAGCATTTATTAGATGGAGTTCGGCTAAATGCCAAAGATCCTCCCTGCCCGTACCCACTAGCTGAACCTAGCTCGCGGCACCGAGTCAGAGTGGCAGCCTGATGACCCTGTCGGCAAGATCATCGGGTTCGCCGCACAGGGCAATAAACTCAAGGTCATCGATAGTGATGCGGATGGGATAGTCCTGCGAAATGAGGATCACGCCCGGCATCGGCAAGCCTTGTTCGACGCGCTCGAGTGCAAACGGTGTCATCGTTCGTACATCGCGCGATAATAAGACGCGGCCAAGTCTTGCCGCAGTTTCGCGGGATCACCCGGTCATGAGCAGTTCGCAAACCGATCCTCTGGCAAGGTATGAGGTCAACAGTGGGCAAACGTCTTCGCAACCCACGAATGACGCGCGCGTCGAAGTCCTCGTCCGTCAGGAATCGGATCATTTGGAATTTCGACGGGCTAGGACTTTTTCTCTTAGGCCTGCACGCGGGAAATCCTTGTCGATCCGGCGGAGGATCTTGCGTTTCGCTTTTTCGCTGTCAGCGAGGTATTTGTCGACGCGTTCGCGATTGTGAAGATAGTAGTTGATGAATGAGTAAACCTTTTTGAGATCGAGCGTGTCGAACTGCCATACGATCTCCTCTGGCGACGCACCTTCATTGTTGAAGGCTTGCAGCACCGAATCGACCGAAACCCGCGTCCCCTTATCACGCCAAACCCCAACGTCGTTTACCGTGATCACATCGTTAAAATTGTCGGTCACAACTGCCATTACAATTAGATATTAGCATAGCAAGGCTTTTCAACTTCTATTCGGAATCCTGACAGCCGAACGCTGAAAGCCGAACGCTGAACGCTGACTCCTGGCTACCTATTGTGATTCGCACTTGCTGCGATCGACGTAGGATTTGTTCCCGCTCGAGTTTATGTAGTAACAGCCGCCGTAAGGCCCGCGGAGGAATTTGCGGCCGCCTTTCGAAGGCGGAGTTGCGACTGCCTTCGGTGTTTCGCGTGGTGAGGTTTCTTTGGGAGGTACATCGACTGGGGGTGCCGGTTCCTTTGGTTTAACCGTTTCCGATACGAATGGAACGGCGGCCTGCGGCTCCTCATAGACGGGCTCCGGGAGGTCGAAACTCATTTCCGCCGGCTTCTTTCGCTGACCATTCCTTCTGACCTCGGCCTGCAGCGAGTCATCTGATCGTGCGGGCTGGTCCATTGACGAAGCGGACTGAGCAGCGGCAGGGCTTTTACCGCTCCAAATGCCGAATTTACCGCTTCTTGCAGACTGTGCAGCCAAAAGATATTGCTGTTGTTCGGCGGACGGCAGCCCGACGAGTTCGTCGGTGGCAAGGAGTGCCAGCCCGCTGCGAAGCTGTTCAATGCCCACGTTTGAACCGTCGATCGTGACCTCGGCGATCGTATCGACCTCTTTCGTGAATTTGAGCCGCTTTATCAGAAGCGGCTTATCGGCAATGATGTTCCAGAGGTTCTCTTTTGATTCGAGGCCGAAATTCTCGTCCAGCTTTGGCACTTGAATACCAAAGATCGTGACGCGACGCTCCTGGCCGCTGGGATCTGTCACGGCAATGACCGCGCCCGTTATCGCCCGCGTCGCCTTATACGGGACATTGGCCTCTGGAAATACCCTATAGGGGACGTTGTCTTGCGGAAGCACCGGATCGGGAGGGATCGGCTGGGCAACGGCAGAAGGCTCTTCGGCAATGGCCCGACCAGGCTGGTCGTCGCGGTCGGCCTTACCCTGCATCGGGAAAACGCCTCCAAAATAGGCGGCGCAAAAGAAAACTATAGTGACGGCACCGAGAAGTGCGCCGATCTTCTTCATCAGCCGCCTTTGGCGGTGCTGTCTAATTTCGATCCATCGCGGAGGCTGCGTAGCTATGATGTCCTCGGTAAAGACACGCCCGCATTCGCAGCTTAAAGCCGCTGCGTCATTGTGCATACCGCAAATTGGACAAAATTTGGTCATCCGGCTCTTACCATTGCATCAGGGTTTGCCTTCCGGCGTAGTGACACCGCAAAGCATTTTGTCCCGCACATACACCTTGCTGCCGCTCTCTGAGACGTAATAGCAGCCTCCGCGTGGACCCAGAATGTATTTGCGTACGGTGGTCCGCTGATCCGATGCCCCGCCGGCGAGACTGGTTTCGGCGGCTCCCGGCATCGAAGTAATTGCATCGCCGCGAAACACCCAAGGGGGAACGGGACTAGCGTCAGCCCAAATACCAAGGCCGGCGGCCGACGCGATACTCTGCGCCTCCGCATACGTCTTCAGGTTCGCAGTGGTCTGTTGGTATGGAAATCGTACGTAATGCCAGGCCAGGCCCCTTTCCAGCAGGCTCAAACTTACGTCGCGGCCATTGCGATAGACAGTTCCGATCATTACACCGCTGGGGCCCGTCGCGTGGACAACCACCGAAACCTCCTTTCCGCGGATCAGCTTTGTAAGGCTATTTTTCGATTCCTCATAATACGGCTGACCGAGATCCGGCGCATCGATCGCCTGAAGCTTGACCAGGTACTGTTCCTGCCCGTCTGCCTGAACGGTGATCGTGTCGCCGTTCTCTACCCGGATCACCTTGCCGTCAACGAGTCCGACGCCCGATTTACGCTTG
This sequence comes from Pyrinomonadaceae bacterium, assembly GCA_050246275.1. Taxonomy (GTDB): domain Bacteria; phylum Acidobacteriota; class Blastocatellia; order Pyrinomonadales; family Pyrinomonadaceae; genus OLB17. The sequence continues at coordinate 740,383 of JBFWWI010000001.1, read as the reverse complement.
GATGCGGAGCGGGAAGCATCGCTTTCCTTTCCGGTTTCGAACGTCGCGGGTTGCGTATCCTGCGCGTGCAACGCCAAGGCAAACACAATGATAACGAGACAACATACGGCCGTTTTAATCGTCATCAAAACCTCCCAAAAGCCCTAATGAAAGCGCTTTTTCGTCGTTAAAATGGCTTGTATGGGCGGAGTATAGCGCTAATCGCACCAGGAATCTATAAAAAGTTTTGACATTGAGCCCGGCCGAATTTCACCCGTCGGGAGCCATTCTCCCCTAAATTATTGAGAATAAAAGCCGTGGGCGAGGCCGAAGAACCGCTGAGGATGCGAGAAACTCGAGTGGATCGAGCCGATCGATGCCCTGGAAGAGGTACTGCGGGCCAAATTGACATCCCCGTTGGAATTCTATAGCTTAGGAATGACAATTTTGGGGGAGTAGATCGCCCTTCGGGGTTTACCGCTGTCGTCATTACGGAGTGTTCTTGTCGTTGAACTCTTCCGGCACGGTAAGAAAGTATCGAGACCTTTTACGACGATTTATTTAAATCGATCGTGAAGGGTCTTTTCCTTTTGCGGTCGGCAAATCTAAGGAGACTTTCAATGTTATTCCCTTTTGCCGAGTACTGGTGGTTTTACGGCCTGTTTACCCTGTTCGTCCTGCTAATGCTGGCGTTGGACCTTGGAGTATTCCACCGCAAGGCCCACGCTGTTTCGTTCAAGGAAGCAAGCGTGTGGAGCGTAGTCTGGGTTTCCCTCGCGCTGGTTTTCAACTACATACTCTACCGCTATGCGCTCTGGAAATTCCCTCAGGACGAGCGGCTGCTTGCCATCCCCAATTTCAACCCTGACCTGGCCGCATGGAACGTCTCGCTGGAATTCCTGACCGGCTATGTCGTAGAAAAATCGCTATCGGTCGACAACATCTTCATCTTTGTGATGGTTTTCGCGTATTTCGCGATCCCGGTCAAATACCAGCATCGTGTTTTGTTCTACGGCATTCTGGGCGCGCTCGCGTTCAGGGCGATCTTTATCGCGATGGGCTCTGCCCTGATGCAGTTTCACTGGGTGATCTATCTTTTCGGGGCTTTTCTCATTATCACGGGCATCAAGATGTTGTTCACCCATACTGAGGAGATCGAGCCGGAGAAGAACCTGCTTATCCGCCTGTTCAAGCGATTCATGCCCGTGAGCCCAAGGCTCGAAGGTTCACGCTTTTTTTCACGCATCGACGGCCGGTGGCATGCAACTCCGCTGTTCATTGCGCTGCTTTTCCTCGAGGCGACGGATATCATCTTCGCGGTCGACAGCGTCCCGGCGATCTTTGCCATAACTGCGGAGCCGCTGATCGTATTCACCTCGAATATCTTTGCGATCCTCGGCCTAAGGTCGATGTATTTTATGCTCGCCGGCGTGATCGACAAATTTCACCTTTTGAAATACGGGCTCGCGCTGGTTCTGATGTTCGTCGGGCTGAAGATGGTCTGGCTAAACGATGCCTTTGGCGGGAAATTCCCGATCACGTGGTCGCTCGGGATCATTGCGGGCTCGATCGGCCTTTCGGTGATCGCGTCACTGCTGTTTCCGGCGAAGGAGGCCGTTACAGCGGACGGGGTGGTCCCGGAGCCGGAAGAGACGCATTAGGGCATTTCAACGGACTTGGGTGAGGTCCGGCTGATCGTTCTCTTCCAAACCTCCATAGAGGCGCAGCCACTCATCCAATGTGAGCGATTCGGCACGGCGTTTTCCGTCGATGCCGGATCGCTCAAGCATTTCCGAGATCGTCGGATACGATCGCTTCAGATTATTGAAAAGCGTCTTGCGCTTTTGGGCGAATGCCGCGCTGAGCAACTGCCTGAAGGCTGCTGCGTCGGCGGCACTGGCCGGTTTTGGCGTCAGACGTGCGACGGAACTCGTTACCTTAGGGACCGGCCGGAAGGCATTCGGCGGAACATCGAAAAGCCGCGTCACATCGAACGCAGATCCGACAATAACGCTCAAATAGCCGCGCTCCGAAGAGCCCGGAGCGGCTAAGATGCGGTCGACCACTTCCCTTTGAAACATAAGCACAAGCGATGAAAAGACCTCTCGATGAGTTTCGAGGTGCTGCAGGATCGCGGTGGAAATATAGTATGGAAGGTTCGCGACGAGCTTTATCGAATGCGGATCGCGGAATTCGGAATTCGGAAGTTCGGATATCAGCTCTTCGAAATTAACTTTGGTCGCGTCGGCTTCGGTGATCGAAAAGTTATCATTAGCGGAAAATCTTTCCCACAGCATCGGAACAAATTCACGGTCAAGCTCTATCGCAATAACGCGTGCGCCTGATCCGACGAGGTACTCGGTGATCGCCCCGCGGCCGGGCCCGATCTCGATCACGGTGTCAGTGTCTTTCAGATCCAGCGATCGGATTATCTTCTGGACATAATTCCGATCGACAAGGAAATTCTGGCCCAGAGATCTTTTTGCAAAGCGGCCGTTACTCACCCGGGTATCCCGTGATCTCGATATTGTCGCCGTGCCGGGTGACCTCGGCGTCTTCGAGCCGAAGCACATCGGAAAGATCGCCCGCTCCTTTCCCACCGATCGCGACCGGTGCATCGGGGCCGCCCACGACGATGGGAGCACACATAAATGTGAGCTTATCCACCAGCCGGGCATCGACAAAGGCACCCGCGACCTCGGTGCCGCCCTCGACCAGAACTGATTGAATTTCCCGACGCCTGAGTTCATCGAGGACCACCGGAAGGTTTCGTGCGCCGCCCTCGACGGGTATCACCTGGACGCCAGCATCGTTCAATTTTCCGACCGCCCGCGGGTCGATGTTATTGGTGACGACCCACGTCGGAATTTCGTCCGTAGTGGCAACCAGTTTGGACTCGAGCGGGAGCCGCAGCCGGTTGTCGAGTATCACCCTCACCAGAGGACGCCGGCGCGGCCTGCCGCTGCGGTCCGTGAGGCTCGGATCGTCGATCGTCGCTGTGTTCGAGCCGACCAGGATAGCATCATTCTCGTGCCGAAACTCGTGCACCCGTTCGAGTGCAGCTTCTGAGGAGAGCGTCGTCGAGACGCTGCGGCCGAGAGATATCCGGCCGTCGAGAGAGATCGCGAGTTTGAGGTGCACGAAAGGCCTCTGCTTTCGGTGCCAGCAGATGAATCGCTCATTCAGCCTGGCCGCTTCGCGGGCGAGAAGGCCCGTCACGACCTCGACGCCCGCCGCACGAAGCCGCTGAAATCCCTTACCTGAAACGAGCGGGTTCGGATCTTCGATCGGACAGACGACCCTTTTGATGCCGGCATTGATCAAAGCTTCCGTACATGGAGGCGTCTTGCCGTGATGGTCGTGCGGCTCCAGTGAGACATACGCCGTTCCACCGCTTGCGGCCTCGCCGGCCTGTTCGAGGGCGATCATTTCGGCGTGCTTCACATCCTCTTTGACGTAGAATCCTTCGCCGACGATATTCCCTTCCCGGCTTACGATCACGCAGCCGACAAGCGGGTTTGGCGAAACAAGGCCCACACCTTTCCTTGCCAGCTCAAGGGCACGGCGCGTGGTAACGAGATCTAAGCTTCCTGCGTTGACAGGACCGAAGTCCTCGTCTGAAACAACGCCAGGCTGTTGGTTGGAAAGTTTCATCGATCACACGGCCCAGTTCAACAACTGCAAGCCAGAAATACGATTGAAATGATTCTGATTGTTCGTTACCAGCGGCAAGTTGTGCTCCAATGCGGTCGCGGCGATGATGATATCCGCATCGCCGACCAACTGCCCAGTCTTGTATAGTGTCGAGTATATATCCGCTGATCGAACGACAACCGCGTCGTTCAACTCAAGAATTTCGTTGTTCTTGCAAAAGGAATCGAAAGCGATCATTTGCCTCGACGCGTTTCTGGCCTTCAATCCGCGCAAGATCTCAAATCTGGTAATTATAGAAAACGTATAAAAGGAGCTATCCGATAGATAATCCTGCGCAGCCGAAAGAACGAGCGGATCTTTTTTGAAATAGAGAGAAGGAATATCCGAGTCAAGCAAAACTTTTGTAGGTATGCTCATATCTTACGGTCCCCGAAAAAGTTCGACCGATCCAGAGCGATCCTTTCTATCTCTTCGATGTCCTCTACCGAAAGCCCTTCGTACACCTGACTCGCCAGGTCTAACATCTCATCCGGACTAAGTCTCTTTTCTGTAACAGTTAATTCTACCTTCTTCCCTTCCTCGATCTCAGCGGAAACAGGTTGCAATGGTTTGAAGATCCCGTTCTGATAAATAGCTTCTATTGTTTGAGTCATCATTTCGCCCTCACAATTGAATTGTACCGCAAACCGCAAGCACCTTAGTTGAACAACCCGTTGACGTAACTTTCAGCATCAAAAACCATAAGGTCGTCGACCTGTTCGCCTATTCCGACATATCGGATCGGCAGATCGAGTTCCTTCGAGATCGCGACCGCGATGCCGCCCTTTGCCGTCCCGTCGAGTTTGGTGAGCACGATGCCGGTCACATCGGCGACCTTTGTGAACTGCCTCGCCTGCTCGAGTCCATTTTGTCCCGTTACGGCGTCTATGACAAGCAGGGTCTCATGAGGCGCCTGCTCCACTTCACGGGCGGCGATCCGTTTCATCTTTTCAAGCTCGGCCATCAAATTGGCCTTGTTGTGGAGCCGTCCTGCTGTGTCAACGATCAGAACATCGGCGTTTCGCGACTTGGCTGACTGCAGCGCGTCAAATAACACCGCGGCGGGATCGGTTCCCTGCTTTTGCTGTACGATGGGTACGCCGGCGCGTCCCGCCCAGATCTCGAGTTGATCGCTGGCGGCGGCGCGAAAGGTATCGGCAGCACAGATCAGCACCTCGTTCCCCTCGTTCTTGATCCGCTGGGCGAGTTTACCGATCGTGGTCGTCTTGCCGACCCCATTTACGCCGACCACCATCAGAACATAGGGTTTGACCGAGCTATCCACCGCAGTTTCCGACGCCACGCCATGATCGCTCGAATGGTGGAGGATATCGAGCAGCTCGTTCTTCATAACGGCTTTTAGTGCCGCGATATCGTTTATTTCGTTTCTAGAAACGCCTTTGCGAACGGCCTCAAGTACCTGCATCGTCGTTTGGACGCCGATATCGGTGGAGATGAGCATCTCTTCAAGTTCGTCGAGAAGCTGATCGTCGATCTGCTTCCGGCCCTCGAAGATGGTATCTAAACGGGTATTGATCGAATCACGCGTTTTTGCGATCGCCCTGGAGAATCGAACGCCGATCTCTTTCTCGACGGCCTCTTCCTGGGCCTTCAATTCCTCTATCGACCGATCGAGGCCGAGCACCGATGAGGAGAATTTGTCCTCTTTATTACGTCGCCAAAAAATAGCCATATGTAGTTCGGGCAGAAATGCGGGTGTTTTAGAGCGTGCCCGTCGGGCGCCCGCTTGTTCTAACTCGCGTTTACGCCGCGGGATAAATTATTGAGTATACAAAAAAGAACGCCCGCGGAATAACGGGCGTCGGACGTTCGGCTTGGGTGGCCGGTCATCGGCTGATCGAGAGCTGGTCGGCCTTCTTATAGAGGAGGTAGCCAAGAACGCAAGAGAAGACCGCCCAGAGATAGAATGTGAAGAATGCGGAAATGCCTTTGGCGGGGAGGTTTCCGAGAGCCGGAAGGTCGAATGGCGACAAGAGCGCACTGATCACCCCGCCGATGAGGCTCGCGATCACCACAAGCAGAAGGCCCATGAGAAGGACCTTGAGGTAGCTGAATCCGAGACGTCTGATCGTGTCGAGTCCCACGAAGGGATTTATCGTTGAGACGAACGACCGGGAAAAGCCAGCGACGATGCAGGCGGCGGGAAAGAACATCGCTCCCCACAAAAAGGTAATAAAGCCGATAACAACGAGCGGGGCAGCCAGCCTGAGGAAGGCTCCGATCATGGCTGCTTGCTCCTGTTCGCGCGTTTCGGGTGTCTTTCCGATGGCCGATTCCAGAGATTTTCGCCGGCTTTCGGTCGCCGCCGCCCAGAGTTCTTCCTGTTCACGGGATTCTTCGTCGAAGGCCGGGGGTGGGCTCGTTTCCAGATCCGATGGCGCGGTGTCTGCCTCGGCCGATTCGGTCGCAACGGTGGCCCGTTCGGTCGCGGCCTTTAGACGTTCGGCCTGCCTTTTGTCGATCCGCTCAAGCACCTCTTTTACGTCGCCGGACTGATCCGCCAGCTCGCGGCCGGCATAGACCTCTGTTCCCGGTATCCGCTCGAGGTCGCTCTTGATGGAATTTGCCTGTTCCGTGACGGCGCTCGTGACCAGATAAAATCCGACCGCCAAAGTTAGAAGGAACGGCCCGAACGAAGAGACGTATGCTCCGATGCTTAGAAAGAACGGATGCACGATATCATCCCAGATCTCGAAATTCTCGAAGTCCGGCATGAAATTGGCGTCGAGATCGCCCTGAATGAACCTCTCGACAGTGTTAGAGAGCACGCCGAATGTGAGCATGTTCGACAGCATCAGGCAAAACAGCGCCGATACGAAGAGAAAGATGCCGCCCATCGACGCGGCGGCCTGACCGACCGTGAAAAAGGCGAACATTGCCGCCCCAAATAAGAGACTCACCTTGAATCTAAAGGGATGTGCAAAGGCCGCCGAGAGATCGGAGAATCCGAAGTTTCGATCGGAGCGCGTGCTACTTTTCGCGACGCGCCCCACCGCTTTCGCCTCCTGGACCGAGCTGCATAACGACCCGCACATCGGGCAGATCCTGACCGAGCCGCCGTACGATCTTGGGCACGTCTTGCAAAAACCGCTCAGGCAGCTTTGGCAAAGATATACGGACGCCAATTCCGGGTGGTGGGCGCAATGTTCCGGATCGGCAAGGCGCACCGCCGCAGAAATATCGATCGGCGCGTCGGGGCCCGTGTCTCCTGCAATATCGGCGAGTATCTCCGGCTGGGGAGCTTCGGGAACCGAGGGCATCGCAACCTGCTCGGGAGCGGACGTCGTTACCACGACCGGCATCGGTTCGCCGCGCTCTTTAGCGTTAAAAAATGGTATGAGCGACGGGACCCGTCGGGCTTCGACCCAGCGCAGGTTTCCCTTTCGGACCTTATCGGTCGGCAGAAGCGATCCGCCGTCGATCCAATCCGGCAATTCAGAAAAAACCGCCTCATAGACGGTGCCGTTGACTTCTACATTCCAGATCTCTGCCGGGTTCGTTTCGGGCATACCTAGAGTTGGGGGAGATCAGGCGGCGCTGAGCTGCGCCGGTCCCGCATCATCGAGAAGCTCCTGGCGTTTGGCCTGAGCCTCCTTGTTCTCATTCATGAATTTGACCACTCCACGACCGATCTCGCCGCTCTCACAGCCTCGAACCAGCGCCGTGACGACGCGTGCGTCGTAGCGTGTGCCGACAAAGCTCTGAATGCGTTCGATCGCCTCGGGCAGCAGCATTCCTTTTGAATAGGGACGGTCGATCGTCATTGCGTCGAACGTATCCGCGACCGAGACGATCTTTGCCTGAAGCGGTATCTGATCGCCGGTCAGGCCCTGCGGATAGCCCTGTCCGTTCACCATCTCGTGGTGCATATACATGCCGGGGAGGAATTCTTTCATTGCGGGGATCTGAGACATTATCTTGTAACCCTTCTGCGGATGGGTCTTCATTATCTCGAATTCTTCGGTGGTGAGGGCGGCGGGTTTCTTTAGGATGTTGTCGTCAATAGCGATCTTGCCGACGTCGTGGAGAAGCGCGCTGATCCTGAGGGTCTCAAGTTCTGCTTCCGGCAGGCCGAGCTGGCGGCCGATCGCGACCGAGATGCGGGCGACTCGCTCAGAATGGCCGCGGGTGTACTTGTCTTTTCCGTCGATCGCGGCCGAGAGTGCCTTGACCGTGCCGACAAATAGTTCACGGTTCTCTCGGGCGGCCTTGGCGAGTTCGGCGATGTGTTCTTCGAGCTCGTCGGCCATCGTGTTGAACGAGGCGCCGAGGGTCCCGATCTCGGTGATATTCCGCGAATCGACGCGGGTCGAGAGGTCGCCGCCGGCGATCCTTTGGGCAGCGGACGATAATGAATGGATCGGATTGGTAAGCAGGCGGGCCGCGATTATACCGACGATCAGGGCGATCAGGGCAAACGCGATGCTTATCATCCAGGTCTGCCAACGCATCTCGCCGACCGACGCAAGCGCACGGCTTTCGTCCTGCATAGTGATAACGCCGAGGCTCATATTCTTGCCTAGCTGAGCCGTCGAATAGGCCCCGATCATGTCGTGAGTATTACCCTTGTATTCGGCCACGAAGGGTACGAGTCCCGACTGGACCTGGCGGTTGGATTGGCGCCACTCGTCGACGATCTTCAGACCGTTAAGCTGCTGTTTGCGGTCGACGAGGGCCGTGTCCGGATGAAAGAACGCGGTCCCGTTCTGGTCGACCACAAAAACTATCGGCAGGCCCGCTTTCCAAAGCTCGTCCTCGCTGGTCGGGTCGGTTCCTACGACGCTGCGGGAGATATCCTTGAGAGAGACGATGGCGATCACGGACGCCACGGTCCGGTTGTCGATCGAGACCTGCGACGCCATGGTCAGGGCGTATTCACCGCTGGTGGATAGTTTTACCGGCTGACCGATGAGAAGTTCCTGGGTGGTCAGTTTTGCGTTGGTATCACTGATGAGGGTCTCGTACTCGCCGTTTGCGAATACGCCGGGCCGAAAAAGCGACAGCGATTCGGAATCCACCGGCTTCAGATAGAGGGCGTAAAGATTCGGATTATCGCGAAGTATTTTGCCAAGGTGGCGTTCGGTCTCCGCGGTGGACAGGATCGCGGTGTTGTTCGCGAGTTCGAGTGAGTCGGAAATGCTCAGAACGAGGTCGCCGTATCGCTGTGCGAACATCTCGATCTGGCGGGCTTTTTCCTGCACCAACTGGATCTGGTAGCGGTTCTCCACCGAGCGCAGTTCTTGGCCGCTTCGCCCTGATAGCAGCCATCCCGTAAGCAACAGGGGAACCAGGCCCACGAGGAGGAGCGTAATTATGACAAAGTATATTAGACTGACCTTGGTCTTCTTTTGCGGCATTGGCAAAGGCAGGGTGAGGAAGCGTGCCGCTATTATTGTATTGTAAATGACGCCCCGTGGTCAACGAGTTTTAACGCTAGCGATGCGGGCGATAATATCAATGTGAATTCTTAGTATCTTGCATCTAAACCACTTGAAACAGTGACCAAATACCGACTCTGCCGTTTTTCGCTATAATTTGTTCTTTTGATGTCACCCGAACACTGGAAGCAGATAGAAGACATTTTTCAGGCCGCCGCCGAGATGCCGGCCGCGGAGAGGCATGCCTTCGTAACCGAGCGCGCGAACGGTGATACTGCGCTTGCGGCGGAGGTCGCGAAACTTCTATCAAGCCTGGACGATGCAGAGGAGTTCATTGAATCTCCGGTCTGGACGGACAGCAATTTCCTGAATACATCCGCGAAAAAAGAGATCTCGAATTCGCTGGATAGCGAAAAAGAGGGAAAGGACGATTTCCTGGGTCAACGCGTCGGGGCGTTTCGCCTTACGCGGCAGATCGGCCGCGGCGGAATGGGTGCGGTATATCAGGCCGAGCGGGCCGATGGCGAGTTCCAGCAGACGGTGGCGGTCAAGCTGATAAAACGCGGGATGGATACGGATTTTATCGTTCGCCGGTTCCGCCACGAACGGCAGATCCTCGCATCGTTCGAGCACCCTTTCATTGCCCGGCTCCTCGACGGCGGCACGACGGCCGACGGCGTCCCATACTTCGTGATGGAGTATATCGAGGGCGAGACCTTTTACAACTACTGCGATGCCAAGAAGCTCGGGCTTCGCGAGCGTCTCAAACTTTTTCAGAAGGTGTGTTCGGCGATCGAATATGCCCACGAACGCCAGATCATCCATCGCGATATAAAGCCCAGCAACATCCTGATCAATAAGAGCGGTGCTCCCAAACTTCTGGATTTCGGCATCGCAAAGATACTCGACCCGGACCTGATCCACGAATCGCTGAACCCCACGGGCTCGATGCTGCGGATGATGACGCCCGATTACGCTAGCCCGGAACAGGTTCGCGGACGCGACGTAACACCCGTGAGCGACATCTATTCCCTCGGCGTGCTGCTCTATGAACTCGTGACCGGACACCGTCCCTATAACTTCTCGGGCCGGGCGCTGCACGAGGTAACGCGTGTCGTGTGCGAAGAGATGCCGAGACAGCCGAGCGAGATCATCGGCGTCGTCGAAAACCTGCTGCCTCACTACCGCGGCGATGAAAATGGGTCACTCGAGGTTAGAAACACAGGCCGTGAAGGGCTTGTCGGTGAGCTCGTTCGAGGGTTGGACGACATCATAATGCGTGCCCTTGCAAAGGAGCCGGAGCGGCGATATCCGGACGTTCGCTCGTTTTCGCAGGACATCACGCGATTTCTCTCGGGCAACCGCGTCGAGGCTCCCAGGTACCGTTCGCCTGCCGGCGAGGGCCCGCTCAGGCCGCCGAGCACTTCCGAGCAAGGAAAGGCGATCGCGGTCCTGCCGTTCAAGTTCCTAAATCTTGGGTCCGGAGAGGACACCGACGACCGGTTTCTCGGGCTCGGCCTCACCGATGCGTTGATCACACGCCTGAGCAAGATCCGAAAATTTCTTGTGCGGCCGACGAATTCGATCCTCGCCCTCGGCGACGCCCTTTCCGATCCGATCAGCGCGGGTAAGGCCCTGAACGTCGATCTTATAATCGACGGCAATATTAAGAAGGCGAACGATCGGCTGCGGGTCACGATCCAGCTCCTCAACGTGAATGATAACGCGGCGATCTGGGCGACATCGATCGACGAAAAGCTATCTGACGTCCTCACACTGGAAGATACTCTTTCAAACAAGGTGATCGAAGCTCTTCTGCCGCAGTTGACCGGGAGCGAGCTGGCAGAGTTCGGCAGACGCGGTACCGACGTGCCCGAAGCTTTCGAACAATACCTCCGCGGCAGATACTATTTCAACTCGTTTACCGAAGAGGGCCTGGCCAAAGCGTTCGTGGCATTTCATTCGGCAATAACGGCCGATCCGGACTATGCGCTTGCCTATTGCGGGCTGGCCGATTACTACAACTGGCTAGGGATAATCGGCGTACTGGCCCCTCAAGAGTGTTTCCTGCCTGCGATCGAGGCAGCCAGAAAGGCCGTTGAACTCGACGGCGAACTGTCAGAGGCTCACGCGACACTTGGATTCTCGCTTCATGCCGGTAACTACGACTGGTCGGGTGCCGAACGGCATCTCAGACGGGCGATCGAGCTTAACCCGGGTAACGGGCAGGCCTTCGTCTGGTACGCGATCGTGCTCTTTACCGAAGGGCGGTTCGACGAGGGGCTCGAGTTTGCCCGCCGCGGCCTCGATCTCGACCCGCTGACGCCATTCAATCACCACAATATCGGCTGGGGCCTGTATTATGCACGGCGTTATGACGAGGCCGCCCGGCAGTATCAAAGCGTGATCGATAATTTTCCGGAGTATAGTTTCGGGCATCTCGGTTTGAGCAAGGTGAACCGGCGGCTTGGAAGAACGCGCGAGGCGCTCGAACAGGTCCGCCGCGGAGACGAGCTGATGGGCGGGAGCCTTTTTTCCCGCCTTGCCGAGGCGGAAACGCTCGCGGCCGACGGCCAGGCGGAGGCGGCACGTGGAAAGCTCGCCGGCCTCATTGAGCTTTCGGCCAGCCGCTACGTCTCGCCGTATCAGATCGCGCTCGTCTATTGCGCTCTCGGCGATCGGGAAAGCGCCATCGAGTATCTGCAGCAAGCTGCGGAGATGAAGGAAGCATGGCTAAACTGGATGGGTGTCGACCCCGCGTTCGACCCGCTTCGCGGTGATCCGAGATTCGAGCAGATCTTTGAGGATACCGGCTATCGGCCGCTGTTCAACGCGTATTCCAAGAGTTCGACGGACATTCTGCGTGAGCCGATAACCGATCCTGACGGCGTGGGCCGTCCGGGACGGGTCCATGACCTCACGACGCTGATGATCGAGGACGGGCATCAGACCCTCGAAGGCGCGGATGCGGCCGGCCGCGGTTGGACATGGAGGTCGTATGCCGCGGCGGCTATTGTGGTCGCCGGCCTTATCGGTGCCGGCGTAATCGGCGTTTCCAGGCTGCGCTCGGACGCGGTCGCGACTCGTCCGGTCCTTCGGCCCGTCGGGTTTCAGAACGCAGCGATCGTCATACTCCCGCTTGCATCGAGCGATAAGGCTGATGAGAATCTTGGCGTCGGTTTCTCGGACGCTCTCACGCAGAAGCTCGGCAACCTGAAAAACCTCAGCGTTATCTCCGCCAACAGCGGCCGGTTCATGCGCGACGAGCCGCCGGCGAAGATCGCCGATGAATTGGGCGTCACATTCGTACTCCGCGGAGCCATCCACAGAAAACCATCGGGCACAACGCTCGAAACAGAGTTCGTCAATGCACCGGCAGATGCGGTCATCTGGCGGAGATCGTTCACGTCGGCAGACGGCGACTTCTTTAACCTGCAGAGTCAGGTGGCGGAGGCCATTTGGACCTCGCTCGGGATCGCGCCGCTTCCGATGGAAAGGCAGCAGATCGAGAAGAATTACACGAGCAGCCTGGCCGCGTATGAAAAATATCTATTAGGCCGAACACAGATGACCACGCGAAGCTCCCAGGGCCTGAGAAACGCGATCAGCCTGTTTGCCGATGCGGTAAGGGAAGACGCCGGGTTCGCTCCCGCATATGTCGGCCTCGCAGACGCCTATTCCTTGCTCAACCTCTACGACATAGAGCCGCCCCCGGATGCCTATGCACTGGCTAAGGGGTTCGCCGATCGTGCGCTTGCGATCGATCCCGACCTTGCTGAGGCCCATGCATCGCTTGCCTACATCAAGTTCTATTATGAGCGGGACCGCTCGGCGGCCGAACTTGAGTTTCGGCGGGCCGTCCAGATGAACCCTTCTTACGCGCAGGCGCATCATTGGTTCGCCCTCGCGCTTGCGGCGATGAACAAGCCTGTCGATGCATTGAGCGAGATCGAGACCGCCGAGCGCCTCGATCCAAGATCGCTTTCGATCAAGGCGGCGTCGGCGATCGTACGATTTTTCGGCGGTGACCTGGACCAGGGGATCGCCGATGCTGACCGGGCACTCGCGATCGATCCGGCTTTTGTTCCCGCCCACAAAGTGAAACGCTGGATCTATGCGGCAAAGGGTGACCTTGAAGCGGCTCGGGCCTCGTTCCTGCTTGAACGTCAATTCTCTGGAGGCGGGCCGACCGATCCGGGATGGCAGGTTATCGAGGCCCAGATCGCGGACACCGCCGAGCCGGCACGGTCACAGGCTCTTCGTATGCTCGAATCGGCGATAAACGCTCCGGGTGTCAAGGGAAACGACTTCGCATATGCGTTCGAGATCGCACTCGCTTACGACCACCTGGGCGAGAAAAAGAAAGCGCTCGACTTTCTGGAACGCTCCGAACGGGCTGGCACGCATAGCTTTAATCTCCTGGAGCCAGAGCCTCGTCTTGCTGACCTTAGGAAGGAACCGCGCTTTCAGGACCTTCTTCGAAAACTCCGCAAAGATCGCTAGTTTGACCAAAAAAACAGCGGGTGCCAGAATATGCTTTGCATATTGGTAGAGCTCTCCCGTCGTTTAAATGGATCTGCCCAGCGATAGTTCCGAGGATCAATTGATCGGCCGCCACATCGGTGTCTACCGTCTTGAAAAAGAAATAGGCAGAGGCGGGATGGGGGCCGTTTATCGTGCCGAAAGGGTCGATGGGGAGTTCGAGCAGACCGTCGCGATCAAGCTGATCAAGCGCGGTATGGATACGGACATGATCCTGCGGCGTTTCCGGCGTGAGCGCCAGATCCTCGCCTCCTTGAATCATCCGAACATCGCTTACTTCCTTGGCGGCGGCTCTACCGAAGACGGACTTCCCTACTTCGTAATGGAGTACATCCGCGGACTTCCCCTCTACAAGTATTGCAATTCTCATCGGCTGGATACACGCGAGCGGCTCATCATCTTTCGCCAGGTTTGCTGGGCGGTCGCCGCCGCGCACGAGATCAAGGTGATCCACCGCGATCTTAAGCCTGCCAACATCATGGTCAAGGAGGACGGAAAGCCGAAACTTCTCGATTTCGGGATCGCAAAAATGCTCGATCCGGACCTTTCGATGACGGAAGGCGAGCCGACGGCGACCCAGATGCGGGCGATGACGCCGGAATATGCCTCGCCCGAACAGATCGAAGGCGAAGAGATCGGAGCGGCTTCGGACATTTACTCGCTCGGCGTGATCCTTTACGAATTGATCTCAGGGCACAGGCCGTACCAGCTTCGGCGAAAGGTGCCGGACGAGGTCGCACGCGTGATCAAGGGCGAAGAACCGACGAATCCGAGCAGCATCGTTGCAAGTCCCAATGGCCTTGTGCCCGAGAACGGCGGCGAGATGACGCTCGACCGCGCGCTGGCCTCACGAAACGCCACAATTGAAAGCCTGCGGCGAGACCTCGCCGGCGATCTCGACAAGATCATCCTGAAATCTCTCCGCAAGGACCCTGCCGACCGCTACCGCTCGGCGATGGCGCTGGCGGACGACATCACGAACTTTCTCGAAGGCCGTCCCGTCCAGGCGGAGTATTTCGTCACGCGGTCGAGCCTCGCCGGGCTTCCCAAGCCGGGCACGCTTTCGATCGCAATTCTGCCGTTCAAGATCATCAGTCCGACCGCGCCCGGCGACACCGGCAGCGATTTTGTCGGGATCGGAATGGCCGACGCGCTCATCTCGCGCCTGAGCGGACTTCCAAGGCTGATCGTGCGTCCGACCACGTCCGTTCTCTCGCTCGAAGGGTCAAATCCCTTCGAGGCGTCGCAGCAGCTCGGGGTGGAATATATTCTGGACGGGAACATCCGCATCGTCGGCGGGCGGATCAGGCTTTCCGTTCAGCTTTACAGCGCGGCAAACGATACCACCGAATGGGCGCGGGCATTCGACATGGACACGGGCGAGGTCCTCGAGCTTGAGGATGCCCTCGCAAAACAGGTCACGGCTGCCCTGCTTCCGCAGCTTTCATCAGAAGAACGCGATCGCCTTGCACGCCGCGGCACCGATCGGCCTGAAGCTTATGAGGCCTATATCCGAGGACGCTATTTCTGGAGCCGGTTCACGGATAAAGGCCTGGTCCGGGCG
This sequence comes from Pyrinomonadaceae bacterium, assembly GCA_050246275.1. GTDB lineage: Bacteria > Acidobacteriota > Blastocatellia > Pyrinomonadales > Pyrinomonadaceae > OLB17. The sequence continues at coordinate 725,206 of JBFWWI010000001.1, read as the reverse complement.
GTCGAGGAATTCAAGAAGGCGATCGAGATCGACCCTGATTATGCGCAGCCGTACATCGGTCTGGCGGACTATTTTGTGTGGGCGGCCATCTTCGGTGAGCTGCCTTCGACCGAGGCATTTCCGCAGGCGATCGAAGCGGCGCGAAAAGCCCTCGAAGTGGATGACGCGCTCGGCGAGGCGTATGCGGTACTTGCGTTCTGTGTCTTTCTTTACGACTGGAACTGGGCTGATGCCGAGTATCTGATCAAACGCTCGATCGAGCTGAGTCCGAACTACCCACTTGCCCACGAGTACTATTCCAATTTTCTTGTCGCACAGGGGCGATTCGACGAGGGCATACGGGAGATAAAGAAAGCGGAAGAGCTCGACCCGGTCTCGCCCCGAGCGATCATGATGACGGCGTGGACCCTGTATCAGGCCCGCCGCTATGACGAAGCGGTCAGCAAAGCCGCAAAGGCGGTAGAGATGAGCGGCAACGTGCCGCAGGCGATGCTGCATCTGGGGAATGCGCTGACGGCGGTCGGAAGGCTTGACGAGGCGGTCGAACTGCTTCGCCGAAGTTCCGAAAAGTGGGGACGATCCGGGCTGCCGCGGTACCTGCTCGCCCATGCGAGGGCCGCCCAGGGAAACCGCGAAGCGGTCGTCTCGATCCTGGAAAAGCTTTTGGAGACCTCGCGCATTGCCTATATGAAGCCGTACTTCATCGCGATGGCGGCGGTGGCCGCCGGCGACCATGAATTGGCGTTCGAATGGTTTCAGCGGGCGGTTGAAGAGAAGAACGAATGGCTTATGTGGTTCGGCACCGAACCAAAACTCGACCCGATCAGGAAAGATCCGCGTTATACAGAGATGCTCACGGCGACGAATAACCCGCTCGCAGCAAGTATCACAGGCGTGGCCGCGGCGACACCCGACACGGCCGAACGTGAGAGGTCGATCGCCGTCCTGCCATTCAAATTGGTCACCCAGGCGGAAGCACAGCCCGGCAATGGCGACTATCTGAGCATCGGCCTCGCGGATTCTGTGACGATGCGGCTCTCAAACGTGAGAAAGTTCGTCGTGCGTCCGACAAGTTCCGTCCTCCAGATAGCCGACGAAGGGACTGACCCTTTCGAGATCGGACGCCGGCTCGGCGTCGAGTACGTGATAGACGGCATCATCAGGCACATCGGCGATCAGATACGCGTCACGGCGCAGCTTCTGGAGGTCAAGGAGAACGCAACCCGCTGGTCCGCGAGCTTTGTCGAAAAGTACACGGATGTGCTTGAGCTGGAAGATTCCATCGCCGAACAAGTGACCAGGAACCTGCTCCCGAAACTATCCGGCGAAGAAGAAGCGAGGGTCGCAAAACGCGGTACCGACAGCCCGGACGCCCACGACGCGTACTTGCAGGGCAGGTATTTCTGGAACCAGTTCACGCCCGAGTCGTTTCCAAAATCGATCCAGGCATTTTCGCGGGCCGTCGAGATCGACCCCGAGTATGCCCTCGCCTATGTAGGCATAGCGGATTATTTTACATGGGCGACCATCTACGGGATGATGCCGCCCGCCGAAACGCACGAACGGGTGTTCAGCGCAGCCGAGAAGGCACTCGCCCTCGATCCGCTTTTGGCCGAGGCTCACGCGGCGATGGGCCTCTATCACTCAAATATGCAGCGGTTTGCCGACGCCGAGGCTTCCTACCGGCGGGCGATCGAGCTAAATCCGAACTACGCGCTCGCCCACGAGTGGCTTTCTTCAGTGCTCGTGGGAACGGGCCGATTTAGCGAAGGCATCGAGGAGATCCTCTTAGGCGAGCAGTTGAGCCCGATGTCGCTTCGCTCAAAGGTGCTTTCATCGTGGACGATCTACCAAACCCGGAATTACGAAGTAGCGCTCTCCAAAGCGAGAGAACTGGCCGAGCTTAATCCGGAGTTCATGCAATCTCACCTGCAGTTAGCCAACGTGTTGTCGTCGATGGGACAAAGCGATGAGGCACTGCTCCACGCACGGCGAGCGGCGGAGATCGAACCAACCTCACCATTGCTGATCTATAATCTGGCCGTAGCGTTGGCCGATTGCGGCGAAACCGAGGAAGCAAGGCAGTTGGCGGAAAAATGGACGAAGGCCGCCGAGTCGATATATGTACCGCCCTATTTTCTAGGGATGAGTTACTTGGCCGTGGGCGACCTTGAAACTGCATTCGCCTACTTTCATAAGGCACAGGCCGAATTCAGCCCGTGGATGATCTGGTTCGGGACCGAACCAAAGCTCGACCCTATCCGCGGCGACGCCCGTTACAGGGCTCTCTTGCGAGAGACGCGGAATCCCATATACCCGTCGATCGTTTCGGATTGATCGGCGCGGATCAATTGCCGGCCTGGCTGCTGAATTTCTCGGCGTATCGACTCTTGCGAAAGAACTCATTCATATCCTTGATATCAAGGATGTCACGAATTGCCTGCTTCTTATCTGCGGCGTTCTTGTAATAGGACTCGACGATCTTGTAGCCCATATAGTAGCCAAGGTCCGCCGGACGTTCCTTTGCCTTTTCCCCCTGGTACATCCAGTTCGAGACGTCGTTGCCGTTCATTTCCTTCTGAAATTCGAGCCAGAGTTCTTTTTCGATCAGATCGCCATCCTTGTGAAGGTGCGTGTTTATGTGCGATCCGGATATCAGCTCTGCAATAAAATCGACCGAGCCTTCGCCCACCGCACGGATAAGCAAAGAGGAACCGGCCGGGCGCGGATATTTCTGCTGGTAGTGGACGAGCTCGTGTGAAACGATGTAGGGCAATCGATCGATCGAACCCACGACGGCTTTATGCCAATTGCCTAGTTCGTCGAGCGGGGCGTCGCCATTCTTGCCGAACATATCGACGCCGATGAACAACGCCTTGTCCGTCAAAGTGCCCGCGGACGACATCCTCCCGATCACGAAATAGACGTCCGGAAAGATCGGGTCCGCGATCAATTCGGCCAGCTTTCTAAAACTTTCCCTGATCTTCGGTTCGTGTTCGGCGACCTTGAGGCTCGGACCGCGAAGCGCCGCATAGTATCTGGGCGCGGCGTTTATCGCGTCGACCAGGTTGCAAGGGCTTCCGATCCGCAACTGTTCGAACGCTTTCAAACCCGGGCTTCCCTTTTTCAAGTACTCGTCCCGGTAAACGACGAGGTCGTTAGATGGATCCGCCTTGTCATACGCTTTCCAGAAGAGATCTATGTCCGACGTTACGAGCCGGGCCGCGTTCGGGTCGCGATTCGGCTCCGGCGTCTGTCCGCCGACGCCGAGTGCAAGGAGAACGCCGACCAAGAAGTTCAAATACAGAATTTTCATTTCGTCATCCTAAAACTGGCTTGATGTGGCGACGGCTGTCATCTCTCGTTCGCCCGTATTCTCAAACCGCAATTTCCAAACGCCTGCCGTCACAGGCCTGTTCACGGCAAAGGACCTGAACCACGCCCTGGATGCGGGGGAACCGGCCCGGTCGTCCGCAACCTTATTGCCTCTATCATCAAATAACGTGACCGACACATCGGAACCGGCCATGAAGACGACTCCCAAATTTGTACCTGCAGAGACCGGGAGTTCGACATCGACGTAGCTCTTGCCGCCGATCACCACTTCCTTTGCCCACGGAGCGGGCCGCTGAATCGAGCCGTCAAACGTTTCGGCGGCAAACCCCGACGCGCCGTAATGCCGATGTGCGATCTTACCGTAAACCGACGCCATTCCCGCAGGTATCTGGACGTCGGGCGTGTGATCTCCCTTTGGCCCGACGGCAAGCCGCGGTTTTACAAAAGATGAAAAGTCGGCCGTTCCGGTCAGATCGGTATGAACGTTCTTTGACCTGGCATTGTCCTTTACTTCCCAGATAGCTGAGGGCACAGTGACCACGCCATCGTTCCACTCGTTCGCGTAGCAGATCGTCGGCAGCACCTCGCCGGCAAGGGCCGAGAACCGGACGCCTTTCCGATTCCTCGTCAATTTATTGAACTCAGCGGCGACGTCCTGCCGAAGCTGCCGGACGGCCTCGACCTTCTTGCCGAGCACCTCGAATGCTGGGTTCATTATATCGGCACACGGAGAACCCATATTCGGCGTGCCGAGCATGACCAGATGCGAGACCTGCGGCCTGCCATCCTGCGAGGCCGCGGGCATCAGCCGATCTATGTAATCTCGCGAGATAAGGCCTCCCATGGAATGGGCGACCAGGTCCACGTGCCATGCGTTTCGGTCACGCTGAGCATAGTCGATATACCTCTTTAGTTCCTCGGCATTCTGTCCGATCGTGTTTGTCGGGTCGGTGGACATAAATTCTCCGCCGGTGTTCATCCTGCCGTGTTCCGGCTTTTCCCCAACGGGGAACGCTTTCCAATCGTACGAGTGGGATGTGGTAAGTATGTTTTGCCACGATTCCCAGGCCTTCCAGTTGCTCCAAAGGCCGTGGACCAGTACGAGGGGCTTCGGCGCGACCTTGAGATTTTGCGTCTTCTCGTCGATCTTCTTTCCGTTCGTTTCAAGCTCGGCCTTTATCCGCTGGACGAGGCGGGGACGGCCGTCGTCGTACCATGCATAGCCGGACGAATCCCATATCAGCTCGACCTCTTTCTCCTCGCCGGGCGGCACTTTTACGGAGACGACGCTATCGTCCAAAGGCTGATCGGGGCGGGCACCATCCCATTTATCCCCTTTGTAGGTCTCCTTGAAGCGAATGTCGCCGTATTTCTCCTCGCCCGATGCATTCAGCACCGTCGCCTTGATCTTCACGAGGTTGCCGTCGGTCGTACCTTTCTGCTCGGTGATCTCCTGCCAGGCGTTCCAGTCGGGGAACTTCATATCCTCGAACTTGACGTCGATCAGCCGAAGCGGAGCGCCGCACCGCTGGAGGTTCCACTCGATGGTCTCGGTGACGTCCTGCCACGTGTTCGTGAATGAACCTGAGATCTTGTTCGGGTCGGCGGGATCGATCTTATGAACCCCCGAACTCGTCAGAGAATTTCCCTCGATCGTCGTTTCGGTTGGAGGCATCGTCAGTGACTTGCCTTCCTTCTTCGTGCATTGGCCGCTGAATTCCGACGATTGGCTCCCGCTCGTCTGGCCCTTTATCTGCGGTATGCCGACGCTGACACTGTACGTGCCGTCGTCGTTGACGCCGATCGTTACGTTGGCCTCGGTCCTCCCGGACCCGGTGGTCTTGACCTCCGACTTTGAGGTGCCCTTCATTTCCTTCCAGGTCTTTCCGCGGTCGCATGAGTTTAGTTCCACAGCATCGACGGTCTCGTTCGATGTGAAGCTATGCTCGACGCTCGCCTTGCCGTCGCTCGAGCCATTTCCGTCGGGCGATTCGACCACGGCGACCCGAGCCGTGTAGGAATACCTCATCTCCCATTTCCGTGTATCGTGGCCGCGCATGGATACCCTTTCGACGCGTTTGGTCTCGCTTTTCCCTTGGGTACGCTTGTAGGTAATGACGCCCGTCCACGCTCCCGAGCATTTGGCGGCGGCGATCGGCTTCTTTGCGGCGACCTGTCCCGGGCGTCTGGCCTGCGCAAAAAGCGACAGGTTAGAGCTCGCAATTACGGCGGCCATGACCACGGATGTAACGGTCTTCGATATCCTTGAAATTCTCATTATCGCGTTCCCTCTAGAACTGGTAGGTTCGATATCCAACGCGACGTTTCGGGGTGAAACCTATCAGCAGCATTCCGACGATCGCCGTTATTGAAGGCCAGGCGCTGAAAGGGCCGGACGCATCGTCCAGCCCTGACCGACCGACGAGATTTCAAAGGCCTATTTTCGGATCGAATCCGCAACGGCCTGTGCCGCCTGCTCGATCACGCTGGAGATGATGTCGTCGCCGTTCGACTTCGCCTTCACCTTGAAGATCTTGGACAGGACGCTCGAACCCGACGGGGAGTTCAGCTTCAGGTCGAGCGTGATCTCGTCCTTGGACCTTACCTGGGACGAAACGGATGTGGCCGACACGATGGCATTCGTTGCGACCTGGCCGGCGATATTTCCTACCGTGCTCCCGGTGTGCCCGATGCCGACGCGGCCGACCGTAGAACCGAGAGCCGAACCGAACATCGAACCGAATCCGCCGCCGCCTTTCTTATGAGAAACGATCGTGTAGATGATGTAGTCACACTCCTTTTCCTGCGCCTCGGTCTGCGATGCGGAGGCAAGTCTTGATTCGAGAGCAATGACCTCGACATTCGGGAGCTTTAGGAAGGTGGTCAGCGTATTTTGGACTGCGGCGGCGAGATCGGCCGCGGCGATGCCGTCGCCTACCGCTCCCGTTTTCACGGCCGCCAACCCGATCCGTATCGTACCCGGCCTTTTCGCTCCGGCCGGTTCTACGGAATTGGAGTCCATGCTATCCGTATTTCCCGACAACGAACTGCCCGGTCGAGAGGTGTTCGGAAGCGGCATTGTCGAGGCGGATGTTCCGGTGCTCACGGTCGCCGACGAGACGCCGATCGAATTCGACGCCGTCGAGGCATACATCTGCGATGCGTCGGTGACCTCGCGAAAGCCCTCCGGTACGTCGAAGAGCGATGCGTCGAGCGTGGACTTGGAAAGTTCGACGACCTCGTTCACGTAAGACATGCTCTCCTTTCCGTTCTCGTCGAACATCGTCATCTTCTCGTAAACCGGGTAGCCGCGCTTTGCCGTTCCGTTCGTTCTCATCACGTACTTATCCTGGCAAGCGGGCTTCGATCCGCCGCGGTAGGCCGAGTAGGATGCCGAGTCGCCGCAGTCGAACTGGGGTTCGAAATCGATGTACCAGCCGTCGGTCTCCATCTTCGTACGCGTTTTGCTGCACGCGTCCGGCGAAGATGCGGTCTCCATGGTGATGATCAGGTGTCGAGCGCTGTAGCCGAACATCTGCTTTCGTTCGCCGGTATCCTTGACCGTGATCGTCATCGTGACCGTTCCGCCGGCCTGTACGACTCCGCTTCGATCGACCGACGCAGGCTTTGACGCGGTCACCGTTTCACTCGATACGGTGAATGGGTTGACGATGTACGTTCGGGTGTTCGGGTTGATCTGAACCCCGCGGCGAAGGTCGCATTGCGTGATGTTGACCATCATCCCGTTCATGGTTTCCGTCCGCTGACGCTTGCCCTTGATGTAGGTCGTGTTCTCATAGCTTTGACCGCTCATGGTCTGCTTTGACTTTATCTTCACATCGGCAAGAGCCGACTGAGCGAAGGTAGCTGTTATGATCAGTGCAAATATATAGATAAGGTTTTTGGACATTATTCACTCCGTTCGAGAGTCTGGAACTTGAACGCGAACGATCGCCTTCACTCTCAAACGCGGAAGATCCGAGCGGCGAGTATCAGAGGCCGAAAGTATTTGCTTGAGTGCCTCTTCTTCCCTATAATTCGGGTGGCTGATCCGACCAAATATGAGCGAACACTCACCCGACCAGATAACACAGATGCTTCTGGAGCTGACCGACGGCAATAAAGAGGTCGTCAACCAGATACTTCCGCACATCTATGACGAATTGAGAAAGCTGGCCAGCAGCTATCTGAGGAAGGAGCGTTCGAACCACACGCTTCAGCCGACGGCTCTCGTCCACGAGGCCTATATGAAGCTGATCGACCAGAACCGGGTGCAGTGGCAGAATCGGGCCCATTTCTTCGGTATCGCCGCTCAGGTGATGCGTCGGATACTGATGGACCATGCACGGAAACACCAAGCCGATAAGCGAGGCGGCGAATTTGAAAAGCTGCCTATAGAGGAAGAGATACTGATCGTTTCGCAGGACAAATCGTCGGAACTCATCGCCCTGGACGAGGCACTCGAGGAACTTGCAAAGATCGACCCGGACAAGGCCAAGATCGTCGAGCTTCGTTATTTTGGCGGTTTATCGATCGAAGAGACGGCCGAAGTGATGGGCGTGAGCGTACCGACCATAAATCGCCATTGGAAGATGGCAAAGGCGTGGCTATATTCTCAGGTCGCTCCGAGCCCTTGAAGCGGTTCAGACGCGTTTAACAATAACCAAAGTGATGTCGTCGTTGGCCGGTGCTGTCTGCGTGAATGCCGACAGGGACGATTCTACTTTGTCGCGAAGTCCCGCGGCTGAGGCACCGGAGTGGGTCTTGACCACATTTATCAGCCGCTCCATTCCGTACTCCTCGCCTTCTATATTATTTGCTTCGGAAACGCCGTCGGAATATACCACGAGCGTTTCTCCTTCCGCGAGCCGCATCTCACCAACCTCGAATTCGGCCTGTGACATAAGCCCGAGCGGAAGCCCTCCGGCGGAAAGCTGGTCGATCGAGCCGTCGATCTTGGCTACCAGCGGCGGATTATGCCCGGCGTTGATATACCTCATCACTCCGGTCGAAGGTTCAAGCTCCGCGGCAAACAAGGTGACGAAGCGGTTGGCCGGAGTGTTCTCGGCCAGATACTTGTTGACGGAGGTGATCGCTTCCTCAAGAGAGGTCTTGGCGGCAACCTGTGCGTGGATCGCCGCATGGACGCTCGACATTAGCAGTGCCGCGGCTGTACCTTTTCCCGAAACATCGCCGAGTGCGACGAGCATCCGGCCGTCATGGCGGGGAACGAAATCGTAATAGTCGCCGCCGATCTCGTAGCAGGAAAATGAAATGCCCTGAAACTCGTAGCCGGCGATAATGGGCGGCGCAGATGGCTGAAAACGCTGCTGGATCTCGGTAGCAAGCTCGAGTTCCCGCTCCATACGCTCGCGTTCGAGACGCTCCTCCATCAGAGAGGCGTTCTCAACCCGGATCGAGGCGACCGACGCGAGGGTCGTCAAAATATTCAGATGTTCTTCGGTAAAGGTGGCCTCGTACGTTGGCGAATCGGCATAGATAAGGCCGAAAATGGTCCGTTCATCGACACTGAGCGGAACGGCGAGTACGGAGCGTATCCCCTGCAGGGCCATCGTCTGGCTAAAATACTTCGGGTCATGCTGGGCATCGGCCGTAAGCACGGACTTTCCGTTTTTTAGCACTTCGTCCATCACGGTCCGGCTGATCCGGACCTCTTCGATCGGATCTTTTTTTCCCCGCAGCCTTGCGACCTTGATCAGCATACCGTCGGCGGAGGTCTCGTCGCGGAGCATAATGACGCAGCGCTCGGCCGGGACGGCCTCGAAAACGAGCGAGGCGACCTGGTCGAGCGTTTCATCCAAACCGCGGGCCGAGAGCAAGGCAACGCCGACCTTACTAATCAACTGAAGCAGGTCGGTACGGCTCGAGAACTGGCCGCTCAAAAATTCGGTGGTCGGCGATTTCGGACGGCTGAAGGCGATCGTCTTTGACGGATCGAGTGCCTCGGTATGATCGGCGATGAGCGTCGAACCGGCCGATACCTTCATTCGCTCGTCGTCGAAAACGATCCGCGTCTCGCCGATCTGGATCTCGCCGCCGTTCGAGAGCGGAATTGGCATCTTGACGACCACACCGTTATAACGGGTGCCGTTAGCCGAACCGAGATCCTGCAGCCAATAGCCGTCACCCTCTTGCCTGATCTCGGCGTGCAGTCGCGAGGCGAAAGCGTCCGGGATACAGACGTCGCTTCGGGCCGACCTGCCGATGGTGGTCCTCAGACGGTTGAGCGGGATATTCTCAGGGATTCCGTTCGAGTTTCTAAGGATGAGTTGAGGCATATTCTACTATTTCGACCGGATCTTCGTGCTCCCAAAAACGACCTGTGTGCCGGCCAGGTAATCGTGAAGAGCCCGCCCCTTAGTGCTGAAAACCGACACCAGAAAACCTAACCCAAGGCTACCCAGCGTGATCAGATACCCGACCGTATGCCGAAACAAAAGGGCCGAAAAGGAAGCCGGCGAACCTTTTGGCGTAACGATGCGAATTCCGGCGACCATTTTGCCCAGGCTCTGTCCATTGACGAGCGGAAGCACGATCATATTGCTGAATCCGACCAGGATCGCGATCAGCCACGCTATGTTGTTCAAGTCGCCCGTGAGAAGCTTTGCACCGTCAATGCCTAGGAAGCGTCCGAACAAAAGTCCGAGCACCGGCCAGATAATGACCAGTGTATAGTCGAACGCGACCGCGCCGCACCTCAAAAAGAAGGGTGCCCGCATTGCGACCGGATCAAAGTCGGTCACTATTTCTCTGTTCCGGGAGGAGGCGGCCGGCAGGGCTTCTGAAGTAGAACTCATATCCGGGGCTTAACCAACCACAAAGTGAAGCCGTGTATCTCCGATCTTGATCTTGTCGCCGCTCGACAACTTATAAGGCTGATGGGCCGGCAGCTTGAAGATGTTCGCCGCTCCGCCTTCGATCAGCGTCCCGTTAGAGGACCCGAGGTCTTCGAGCATATATGCGGTGCCGTCACGCCAGATCTTGGCATGGCGCCGCGAGATCTTGGTCTGCGGATCGTATTTCGAAAGGTCGACCTCGGGGAAGATATTTGACATCGGGTCGCGGCGGCCGATGAGGTTGTCATCCTTTTGCAGTGCATAGACCGGTGCAGAAAGTTCGGACGTGCCCTCGATAACCAGCCGTGCGGTCCCCGCAGACCCGCTGTGGTAGATCTCGGAATGGACACCCTGCTGGGCGATCGGCTGCTTTGCCCCGCAAAAGGCACAAAAGAGATCGGTGGCGACGATCCGCTGCCCGCAGAACCCGCAAAAGACCGATTGGTTCGCAAGGCTGACCGAGATCGGGGCCTCGGTGACGCCATACGAGAGGTTGCCCGAACGCAGATTGGCCAGATGCTCCTCGAGCACGGCCTTAAGCTCACCGGCCGAGGAGAATCGCTGTTCCGCGTTGTATTCGACCATGCGCATAAGAATGCGTTCCATCTGGTCGGAAAGCCGCGAGTTTATCTGACGCGGACGCGGATTCTTCTGAAAATCGAAGATCAAAAGCGGATTGCTCTGCGGATCGGCACCCGTGAGCAGGTGAAACATTGTCGAACCGAGGCTATAAATATCAGAACGCGGCTCGACATTGCCGCTAAAAAGTTCGGGCGGCGCATAACCCATCGTGCCAACCGCGGTCACGCCCTTTTCCTCTTTCTGCGTTATCGACCGGGCGATCCCGAAATCGATGAGCATTACGCGGCTCGAGTTCCCGTCGAGCATTATGTTCGAGGGTTTGAGGTCGCGATAGACGATCGTCGTCGGTTGGTTGTGGAGGTAATTCAGTACATCGGTAAGCTGGATCGCCCACTCGGTCACGGTCAGCTCTTCGATCTTTCCGTCCGGTGCCGAGCGAAGTTTTGACGCGAGGTCGCCGCCCGAGATGTACTTCATTACGAGGTAGAAGCGGCCTTCCTCGCCGTCGTAAAAATAATCGTAGATGGTCGGTATCGAAGGATGGTCGAGCGTGGAGAGGATCATCGATTCGCGCTTGAAATCGTTGATCGCCTTCTCTTGCTGATCTTCCTCGATGTGCGCCTGCACCATCTCCTTTACTGCCCTGAGCACTCCCCCAAGATTGTTGTCGCTTGCAAGATAGACGGCTCCCATTCCGCCGCCGCCGATCTTTCTCACGATCTCGTAACGGTTATTCAGGATGGTGCCCTCAGGCAGAGGCTTCAATTTTGCCGAACGTCTTCCGTCGGTATCGCCCATGCCCAAACCGGTGTCTGGCGACGCTTTGGGTGCGGGCTCCTCCGCGGGCTCGGATACGATCGGTTTAGGCCTTTCATCCGGCCCTTTGATCACGGGCATCTGGAAACCCCGGCCGGGAATGACGGTGTCAACGCCATCCTGGTTCGGCCGTTCCGAGCCCTCCATGATCCTCACCGAATCGAACATCGACGGCGTTTCAACGGGTACTTCGAGTTCGTCGAGCGGTTTCGAGATCCCGGTGGGTTCCTGTTCACCCGGCGACTCGGGCTCCGGCTCTGCAATTGACGCCGGAGTTTCCGAACTGCTCTCCGGTGCCGCCTCAAATGATGGGCTCGACTCTGCGGCCATCGGGGTCTCGATCGGCGCCGGCTCCTCGAAAACGGGCGGTTCCGAGACCACAGGGATAGCGAATACCGAATCGGTTTCAAGGGTTTCGATCGGAGGCGCGGCCTCACTTTCCGAGGATGTCAGAACCTTCACTTCTTCAGTGCTCGGCAGCGGGCCGAGGTCATATGTCGGTTCTCTTTTGGGTTCCTCTTCTTCGGCGACGGCAACGGGCTCCGCCTCAGGGGCCGTGGCCTCTTCTTCGGCAGGGGCCCGTTCGAAGGCCACAGGAGGTGTCGCGATCACCGGTTCCGAAACGGGAGGTTCGGCCTCAGCGGCAGGCTCCTCGGCATAGACGGGAGTCTCCTTTGTCGGCATCGAATCGGACGTGATGGATATCTCGGGGTCGGTCGGCCGGGCGTAACCCGACGAGAGGATCGACGGAGTCGGTATATCTTCGAGTGTCGGCGCGGTCCGATTCATCGGAGGCGGCTCATCGAAGGGGGACGGCGGCGGGGCCGACGCGGGTTCCGCTGCGCCGCCGGATTTCATCTGCGCCGCTTCTTCGGGCGTGATCACGATGGTGCTGTCAAAGGAAGCATCAGCCTCCGGCGCCGGCACCGTCGCGGCCTCGGCGCGCTCGATCTTAATGCCGCAATAAGGGCAAAAAGCTTCTGACTCCGAAATCTCGGAAGCACATTCTTGGCAAGTGGTCATTTGGATCTGTATGTGAACAAACTTTGATCGGTCACTTAACCCTAAATCTCAAAAAAGTCTTTCCGACGATGATCTCATCACCGTCATTCAATGTATGCGGGCTGCCGGGAAGCAGCCGCCGGCCTCTGTTCACGAAGGTGCCATTCGTTGATCCGAGGTCTTCGACCATATGAATGCCGTCCTTAAAGATTATCCGTGCGTGCCGCCGTGAGACCTTTGCATCCGCGTCGAACGCATCGAGGTCAACGTCAGGGAAGATCCCGTTGTCAGCATCCCAGCGGCCGATCTGCGACTCCTCGTTGCTCAGCGGAAATTCGGTGCTCGCACCTCCGCCGCGTTCGATCAGCAAAACAGAATGTACCCCGGAAGGTGCGGCCGGGGAAGCCTCGATCGGCGGCGCATCCTGTTTCGATCCGTTGGCTTCGCCAAGCGGCGGTATTCCCACCGAGGTGACAGAACTAGCACGAAAACCCGGGCTGCTCACCGGCCTGGAGACTGGTTCGCGGGTCTCGTGGATCTCAGCTGGAACGGAAGCGAACCGATTGCCGCACTCTTCACAAAACCGAGCGCCGTCATTATTCTGCTTTCCGCAATTCGGACAATGTTTCATCGCATCAAAACTTGGGCAAGGTCATATGCAAAACATTATAGTTATACAATAAATAGCGGTTTACGGGTAGCGCAAGCATCGTGTAAGGAAAAAGTCCTCAAACTTTTTCCCGGCCGCCCGGTACGTCACGACGTCAAATTCAGATTTTTGAAACAAACCCATTTGGGTGGTCGTACAAACCGCTTGACGCGAACCTGACGGGTCTTTTGCCGTAAAAGGTTTACTTTCTATAAATTCCACTTTGCGAGGTTGCTTTCACTATGGCGTTGAGCCGTAAGAAAAAGATCATAATCGGTAGTTCGGTCGGGGCACTGCTTCTGATAATCATCATTGTAAGTATTTTTGCTACGCGCAAGGATACGCCTGAGGTCACCACGGTAAAGATCGAGGTTCGGCCGGAACTGCGCTCCACCGTCACGTCGTCGGGAGAGGTGCGCCCGATACAGTTCATGAATCTCACGAGTGAGGTTCAGGGACGAATAGAGGAGATCACCAAGAAGGAAGGCGACGTCGTCCAGAAAGGCGAGGTCCTTGTCCGCCTTGATCCGAACCAGCTCGAATCAAGTACTGATGCCCAGCTTGCCGCTTATCAATCGGCACAGGACGATGTGCGTTCGACGCAGACTCAGGTCGCGGCCGCTCAGAATAGCCTCGCTCAGGCCCAGCAATCGCTCAATCAGGCCCAGGTCGCGATCGATTCCGCCCGTCAGGGCGTGATCACATCGCAGACCGAGGTCGACCGTGCTCAGGTAGAATTCAATGCGGCAAATCGCGAACTGCGGCGTAACGAACAACTGCTGGAAAGCGGGGTCATCTCGCGGCAGGAATTCGATTCGGCCAAAGACCGCGTCGAAACGGCCCGCTCGGGCCTTGATACGGCAAAGGCGCGGCTCGAATCTCAACGGATCGCCGTGAAGGATGCACAATCTCGTCTGGCGGCGCAGGAGGTCGCGGTCCGCGATGCACGCCGGGCCGTCAACACCGCCAGTATCAACGTCAGTTCGAGTCAATCACGCGCCGATCAGCAGGCCGCGGTTCTTCGCGGTTCGAAGAGCCAGCGGGACAAGTCGGTCGTGGTCGCTCCGATCAACGGGGTCATTGCCGAGATCCCGTCCAAGGTGGGAACGTTTGCCGTCGCGGGCCTTTCGACGACCGCTCTGCTCACGATCGCCGATATGTCGGAGATCAATGTTGAGGTCAAGGTCGATGAGACCGAGATAGACAAGGTCGCGGTCGGCCAGAAAGCCAAGATAAAGGTAGATGCCTTCGGCGAACAGGAGATCGAGGGCGAGGTCCTTCAAAAGACGCCCTTGGCGGTTGGAAAATCGCAGACGACCGGCGGCCTTTCCACGAACATCAACGTTCAGGAGGCAAAGGAGTTTCGCGTCGTCATCCGTCTTGTGAATCTTTCGCCCGATATGCAGTCCTCGCTTCGGCCCGGCATGAGTGCGACCGCCGAGATCACAACCAAGACCGAGAAGAATGTGATCGCGGTCCCGCTGCAGGCGATCGTCGAGAAAAAGCCTGAGGGTTCGCCGTCACCTGAGGGTAATCCGAACGCCGCGTCGCCGATGGACCGTCCGAAGGCGCAAAAGGGAGTGTTCGTACTCGAGGACGGAAAGGCAAAATTCGTCCCGGTCGAGACGGGCATTACCGGCGAAGCGGATATCCAGATCACGTCCGGGCTCTCGGAAGGCCAGGAGGTCATTACTGGTCCGAGCAAGATCCTGAATACACTTAAAGAAGGGACGCTCGTCCGGCGTCAGGAGAAAAAGGAAGGCACTCCTGCGTCCTAGCGATCAATTAGCAGGATCTGAGTTATTATGTTGGACGCGAAAACCGATTCGATGTACAAATTCATGGACGATGATGCGGCAAGCCCCGCCAAGGCGAGCGGATTTGAAACGAACGTCAGCCAGCGAACGCTGATCTCGATGGAGAACATCTGGAAGACGTACCAGATGGGCGTAGAACAACTTCACGCGCTTCGCGACGTCTCGTTCGAGGTCGAAAAGGGCGAGTATCTTGCCATAATCGGCCCGTCGGGATCGGGTAAATCGACCCTTATGAACCTGATCGGCTGCCTCGATTCACCGACCAAGGGCGATTACTGGATAAACGGCAATCTCGTCTCAGAGATGACTGATGACGAGCTTGCACGCATCCGCAATAAGGAGATCGGGTTCGTTTTTCAAACCTTCAACCTGTTGGCGCGGGCGACCGCTCTGCACAACGTCGAACTGCCATTGATCTATGCAGGCATGAGGTCGGCGGAACGCCACGAACAGGCAAAGCGCGCTCTCGAATCCGTCGAACTCGGGGACCGCATCGGGCATAAGCCTAATGAGCTTTCGGGCGGCCAGCGCCAGCGTGTCGCTATCGCGCGTGCGCTCGTAAATCATCCGTCGATCCTGCTTGCTGACGAACCGACCGGAGCACTCGACACCAAGACGAGTTACGAGATCATGGAGCTCTTCGAAAGGCTTCATGAGGAAGGCAATACGATCATACTTGTCACCCACGAACACGACATTGCCGCTCGGGCGCACCGTATTATCACTATTCGAGACGGCCGCATAGAGAACGACGAACGGACAAAATGATGATCGAAGGCCTTCCCTTCTACGTCACCGCGGTCTTCTTCCTCACAACGATAGCCACTATCTGGCTTTTATTGATCGCATGCAGGCCCGCAGGCCGCGACAGCCTGGCGGGCCGCATCGTTTTTTTCGCTATTCCATTCTGGCTCGTAACGACGGGCTTCCTTGCCGCCACCGGCTTTTATCGCGAGTTCACTGCATTTCCACCGCGTGTTCCGGCGTTTGCGGTCTTTCCGGCCGTGGCTTTCATCATCCTTCTTTTCTTGTTCTTTCGTCGGAGCTTTGTTGAAAAGCTTTCGCTGAAGGCTCTCACGCTGCTTCATATCGTGAGGGTACCGGTCGAGCTTGTGCTTTTATGGCTCTACACGGCCGGTCAGGTTCCCCGGCAGATGACATTCGAAGGCTGGAATTTCGACATCCTTTCGGGGCTGACCGCGCTGATCGTTTACTTTTTCGGCTTCCGCGGCGGACGTGTCAACCGGCCGCTTCTGATAATTTGGAACGCGATCGCGCTGCTTCTGTTGTTCAACATAGTCACCATCGCCGTTGTGTCGTTCCCGGGGCCGGCCCAGCGGATCGGCTTCGATCAGCCCAACATCGGCGTTACATACCTTCCCTTCATCTGGCTTCCGGCCCTGATCGTCCCGATCGTCCTTTTCGCCCATCTTTCCAGCCTCTGGCAGCTGATATTTGCATCTAAACCTCAGGACTAGATCCAAAACCTTGAATCTACTTATTGCGTAGAACTTAAGGGGGAAATAGGATAGAGATAAGGGATGAACTACGCAGAAACACTCCGACTTGCATTTTCAGCGATCTGGGCCCACAAGCTGCGGTCCTTTTTGACGCTGCTCGGAATGATCATCGGAATGACTGCGTTCATGGTCGTGCTCTCGCTGCTGCAGGGTTTTCGCGCCTACGTGGACGAAAAGATCGCGGGGATTGGTTCTTCGTCATTTACGGTCCAGCGGTTCAGTTTTGAAGATTTCAAGGATACGGACACCCTTGCCGAAGCCCAGCGACGCAACAAGGAGTTGACCTTCGACGAACTCGACTTCATCCGCGAGCGGGCACATCTGATCGACAAGATCGGAGCCAAGGCCGGCAATACGAGCCGCGATATTCGAAGAGATGGCGAAACGCTCAGGGACGTCAGCATTTCTGGAGTCGAACCGGTCATCGGAGAGATCGATAACGTCGATGTCGCCTATGGCCGCTACTTTACCGAGGCGGAGAACAACAATTCGATGCGGGTGGCCTTTATCGGTGCCGATATTGCGAAGAATCTATTCCCGAACGGCGACGTTCTCGGGAATGAACTGAACATTTCCGGAATTCCTTACCGCATAATCGGTGTAAGGGCGGCAAAAGGGACCATTTTCGGGCAACCGCAGGATAATTTTGTTCAACTCCCGATCAAGACGTTCGGCGCGAATTTTGGCGGTCTTAGGTTCAGCCGTGCCCCGAGTTTCGTTGTTACTGCCCGACAGGGCGTGCGGATGGATGACGCGGTCGATGAGGTGAGGACACTGCTTCGCATCAAGCGAAAGCAGGAGCCGGGCGAGAAGGACACCTTTGGCATCGTGACGCCTGACGCGATCAGCGGCCTGATCGGCAGCATCACGGGCACCTTCTCGATAGTGATCCTTTTCGTTCCCGGCATCGCTCTGATGGTCGGTGCGATCGTGATCATGAACATCATGCTCGTGGCGGTGACCGAGCGGACAAAGGAGATCGGGATACGCAAATCGCTCGGCGCAAAACAGGTCGATATCCTTCGCCAGTTCCTTTTTGAGTCGGGACTGATGGCCGCGATCGGCGGCTTGATCGGGCTCTTCCTTGCGTACCTTCTCGGCTATCTCATCACAACTTTCTTTTTCCCCACGCTGATCCCGTGGTGGGCCGCCGTGATCGCGATCAGCGTTTCGGCCGGCGTGGGTATTTTGGCGGGGCTATTTCCTGCGTGGAAGGCCGCAAGGCTCGATCCGATAGAGGCACTAAGGGCAGACTAAGATGCAGATCGCGGTAAGCAGATTTTTAGAGAACCTGAAGATGGCTCTCGACACGCTGCGCGGCAACAAGCTGCGCTCGTTCCTGACGATCATCGGCGTGGTCGTGGGCGTTATCACCGTGATGCTCATCTCGTCGATCATCTCGGGCATCGGCATGGCGTTCGAAGAACAGATCAAGGCCTTCGGTACCCGGTCGATCTTTGTGTACAAGATGGACATCGGCATCCGTTTCAGCCGGCCGACGCGCGAGGAGCGAATGCGGCCGGACCTGACGGTGGATGACGCCCTTGCACTGCGCGGACTGCCGGATGTGGAAACGGCTGTGCCATTCCTGAATGTCTCGAGCGGCTTTTTCGGCAATCGCACCATCGTCTCGGCCAACGGCAAGCAGACCTCCAACATTCAGCTAAGCGGAACTCTGCCCGAGATCGCACTTTCCGAGACCGAGGTCGTGGTCGAGGGGCGTTGGTTCACCCAGTCGGAGGTCGATTTCAAGAAGGACGTCTGCCTCGTGGGTGCGACTGTGAAGGACACGTTTTGGCCATACGAGTCGCCGATCGGCAAGACGCTCGAGGTAAACGGACGCGAATTCAAGGTGATCGGCCTGCTCGAAAAAAAGGCCCAGCTGCTCGGCGGCGGCGGCGGTAACAACGACGAAAGCAATACGGTCTTTATGCCGATCGGTTCCGCGCTGAGGATCAAGCCGAACGCCGACGACATCTTCATCCTCGCGGTTGCAAAAGATGGCCGCATTCTCGAGGCAAAAGACCAGATCGAGGACCTGCTTCGCGTTCGCCGCGGTGTCACTTTTGGACAAAAGAACAATTTCTCGACCGCGACCGCCGACAGCATTATCGAACAATTTCAATCGATCACAGCGGGCGTCGCTCTAGCCATGGTGGTCATCTCCTCGATCGGCCTTTTGATCGGCGGTATCGGGGTGATGAATATCATGCTGGTCTCGGTGACCGAGCGTACCCGTGAGATCGGGATCCGCAAAGCGATCGGGGCAAAGCAGAGCGATATCCTTCTTCAATTCCTGATCGAGGCCGGGACGCTCACCGGATTCGGCGGGCTTGTGGGCCTCGGGATCGGGTGGGGATTGACGCTGCTGATCAGTCTTGTCTTTCCCTCATATGTCCCGTGGTGGGCACCGCCACTCGGCTTTTGTGCAAGTGTCGGCATCGGACTGATCTTCGGGCTCTGGCCCGCATGGAAAGCGGCACGCCTCGACCCGATCGAATCGCTCCGGTACGAATAGAAAAAAGGCGGAGCACTTTTTTGCCCCGCCTCCGGTCAAGATCGATCTCGAACGGGCGTCAGGTCGGGTTACCCGAAAAGAACGAGCCCATCACTCGCATAAGCGTCCCGATCAGGCCAAAGATTATTACCACGGCCCAGGCCGAACCGGACGACAGGCGGTTTGTTACCCTCAGCCCGATCGCCGCCAGTATCCAACCCCATATATAGAAGAGGTCGAATGTGCCGAGGATCGTGGCGAGCACCGGTTGGGCCTTGCCGTCGACAAGAATGCTCGGATTTGCATGGATAACGCCGCGTTGGCTTGCGACAAGATCGATCTCGTCGGACGATTTGAAAGCGAGCACGATGAAGTTTGCGATCATCGCAACGACCGTCGGCGGTATCGACGAATAGATCCACAACGACATATTCTGCATGAATCCGCCGGTCCCGCCGAATGCCTTTGCACCGAGGAAATAGAACAGCCCTCCGATCAGAAAGGAGATGAACACGAAGATCGGTATGAGATAGCGGATCACGTTTTGGATGGTCATCTGCATATCCACCATACCGGACTTCTGGTCGGCGGGCAGCGAGGCGACCTGAGGGTTCTTTTCAAGCTCTGTGATCACCATTTGACGGACAGCAGATTCGCCGACCTTGTAATATACGCCAAAGCCGTAGGCGGTCATGAGCAGAGCGATTATTATCGCTCCTATGATGAAACGCGGCTTCCTTCGCAGGTCTTCGAACACGGCACCGGGCTCCATGAACACTCCGAATATCGTCGAAACTTCCGACATTTGCGGCGGATCCGAAACGGCCGGTTCCTTATCGCGGGGGTCTTCCATAAATTTTCACTCCTGTATCTGGCGAAATAAAAGTTCCGTTTATACAAACGGGTAAACAAAAAATGGGTGTTTCTACAAAACGGTACGCACTAGATCGAGCTAATGTTCAATTATTTGAACGGAATAGGGCCGCCCGGTTCACCTATCCGAATACAGGCCGCCGCATGCCCCGGTCCGTGTTCGATCAAATCGGGCTCGACCCTTGCGCATTCTTCGATCGCATAAGGACAGCGCGTTCTAAACCTGCAGCCCGAAGGCGGATCGATCGGCGTCGGCACATCGCCCCGTAAAACTATCCGCTCGCGCCTATGTGTCGGATCAGGGACCGGGATCGCGGACAATAGCGCCTGTGTATATGGGTGGAGCGGAGCCTCAAACAACGTCAGCGAATCCGCCGTCTCGACGATCTTTCCAAGATACATTACCGCGACCCGGTTCGAAATATGCTCGACGACGGCAAGGCCGTGCGAGATGAAGAGGTACGTCAGCCCAAACTCCGCCTGCAGGTCCTGCAGCAGATTTACCACCTGTGCCTGCACCGAAACATCGAGGGCCGAGACGGGCTCGTCACAGATGATAAGCTTCGGGTTCAGCGCGAGGGCCCGGGCGATGCCGATTCGCTGCCTTTGGCCGCCCGAGAATTCGTGGGGATACCGGTGCATATACTTTGGATCGAGCCCGACCTTTTCAAGCAGGGCCGCGACGCGATCAGACCGCTCCTGTCGGCTCGAAACACCGTGAATTTTAAGTGGCTCGGAAACGATCGAGAGGATGCTCATCCGCGGGTTGAGGCTCGCATACGGATCCTGAAAGATGATCTGCATCTCACGCCGAAGCGATCGCATATCGTGGTCGGACAACCCGACGATGTTCTTTCCTTCGAATTCGATGTCGCCGCTCGTGGGTTCGTGAAGGCGGAGCAGGCATCTGCCTACAGTCGATTTGCCGCAGCCCGATTCGCCCACCAGGCCAAGCGTCTCACCGGAAAATATATCGAACGAAACACCGTCGACCGCCTTTACGACATCGGGGCTGTCCTCGATGGGAAAATACTTGACGAGGTCTCGCACGGACACCAACTCCGATCTTTTTTGGGAAGCGCTTGAAAGGGACATTCGAGTATCGAAAATAGCAGTTTACTCTGCGGCGGCAAAACTCAGTGTGGGATCAATTTGTCCGATATGTTCTTCGTCGTACAGAAGGCAGCGAACCTTAACTCCCCGTTCGAGCTGAAAGAGCGGAATCGCGCCGCGGGAACACTCCGGCATCCGAAACCCGCAACGCGGGGCAAAATGGCATCCGGGCGGCAGGTCCGTCGGGCTCGGGACGACGCCCTCGATCGTCTGCAGACGTGTCGCCTCCGCAATATCGCGGCCCGCGAGCTTTGGGACCGACGCGAGCAGGCCCTTAGTGTAAGGATGTTTGGGGTCTGAAAAAAGCTCTTCGACCCCCGATTCCTCCACGATCTTTCCCGTGTACATAACACATACCCGGTCGGCAGTTTCAGCCACCACGCCGAGGTCGTGCGTGATCAGGAGCACCGCAAGTTTTCTGGTCCTTCGAAGGTCATCTAGGAGTTCCAGGATCTGCGCCTGTATCGTAACGTCGAGCGCGGTCGTCGGCTCGTCGGCGATCAGCAGTTCCGGGCCGCACGCGAGGGCCATGGCGATCATCACACGCTGCCGCATTCCTCCGGACAATTGATGCGGATAGTCGGCGGCCCGGCGTTCGGGCGACGGGATCGAAACCTCCTTCATTGCCTCGATCGCGGCCGCCCACGCACGCTTTTTATCCAGTTTCTGATGAAGCCGGATCGCCTCTGCGATCTGATCGCCGACGGTAAAGACGGGGTTGAGCGAGGTCATCGGGTCCTGAAATATCATCGCGATATCATTGCCGCGGATCGCCCTCATACGGCCGTCGCTCGCGGTCGTAAGCTCTTCGCCCTTGAACCTGATCGACCCGGCGGCGATCTTTCCCGGCGGGTAGATCAGGCGCATGATCGAAAGGGCGGTGATCGACTTGCCGCATCCCGATTCTCCGACCAGCCCAAGCATCTCGCCTTCTTCGATCCCGAAGCTCACATCGTTCACGGCCCGTACAAGGCCCGCACGGGTCGGAAAATGGGTCTGTAGTTCTGTGACCTCAAGCAGAGATGCCATGCAACTATTTAATGCGCTCGACGTAAACTTCTCAAGTGTAAGCAACTATTTACGTCGATTTTTCCTCAAATGGATGTTATCATTTTCCGGATATCCGGCCCCTTGAAGTACCTAATAGGAGTGTCTTTATAGTGAATATTCGTCTCACCTTTGCTTTCGTTGTCATTTCACTTATCTTTCCTGCCGCGGCCCTAGGGCAGGTTCGAAACCCGGCCAAGACGCCGGAAAGGCCCGTTGGGGCACGCACAGCTCCGGGTGAGGTCGTAAAGTCTCAGGACATCGAGACGGATGTTGCAGAGGCACTTGCCGTCATAGAGGGAAATCACGTCGCGGGAAAGAAGCTGGATTATAACGAGATCGTCAAATCGTCGATCGACGGTATGCTTCACACGCTCGACCCGCATTCCAATTATTTCGACGCAAAGGAGTTCGAGCAATTCCGGACCGATCAGAGCTCGAGATATTTCGGGATCGGTGCAACGATCGGAGATCTCCGCGACGCCGACGGAAAGGTCATCGCGACCTATATCCGCGCGACGTTCGAGAATGCCCCGGCCCATCGGGCGGGCCTCCGTTTCGGCGACAAGATCGTCGAAGTAAACGGGACCAACGTACTCGGAAAGCCGTTCCCGGACGTCCGAAATATGCTTCGCGGGCCGCGCGGCACACCCGTAAAACTTCTGATCGAGCGGCACGGTACCGGAAAACGCGAGATCGTGGACATTATTCGTGACGCGGTGCCGCAGCCGTCCATACCGGAAGCATATATGATCAGGCCCGGCGTCGGCTATATTTCGATGACCGGCGGTTTTAACCAGACGACCTTTGCGGAATTTGCAGACGCGATGAAACGCCTGAAGGCTCAGGGTATGAGAGAACTCGTCCTTGACCTGAAGAATAACGGCGGCGGCCTCGTTAGCCAGGCATATCGCGTAGCAAACACCTTCCTTTCGTCCGGCCAGACCGTATTTACACAGATCGGACGTCTCGAAGGGACTTCGGAGAATTATCGTGCCGAGAATGCCGTCCCTGAAACGATGCCCGTGGTCGTGCTCGTGAATCGAAATTCCGCTTCGGCGTCGGAGATACTCGCCGGTGCCCTGCAGGACCATGACAGAGCATTGATCGTCGGCGAAAACACATTCGGCAAAGGCCTTGTGCAGAATCCTTTCCTGTTAGATTACGGCTCGATGCTTCTGCTTACGATCGCCAAATACAAGACGCCCTCCGGCCGCGTCATCCAGAGGGACTACTCCGACGGCAACCTGTACGATTACTATACGAATGGCGGAATAGGCAGCGAGCCCGGGGTCGAGACCCCGACAGGTGAAGAGGCAAAGACCGATGCCGGGCGGCCGGTCTATGGCGGCGGAGGAATAAAGCCGGATGTCCCGCTCAAGGCCGACACGATCACCGTCGAGCAGGCTCGGGCCCAGGCGAAACTTGCCGATCCCATTTTCGCTTTCGCCATGGACCTCGCGTATGGAAAGATCAAGGGATTCGAAAATTACATGGTCGATCGCCCGATCACGTTCAACTACGACATAAAGGCATCCGATTTTCCGGTAACGGAACAGTTGTATTCCGCCCTGAAACAGTACGCGGCCGCGAAGTACAAGACGCCGGCGGCACAATTTGATCGCGACAGGCGATTCGTCGAAAGAACTCTGAGGTCAGAGTTGATCACGGCAGCCTACGGGACCACATCGTCGCTTCAGGTGTTCAATGAGTTCGATACCCAGCTTTCTAAGGCGATAGAACTGTTGCCGCAGGCAAAGCAGTTGGCGATCGAGGGGCAGCGGGCAAAGGCCAATGCGGCGCGGATCCAGAGCGATATAAATAGATAGGATCGATACGATCTGAAACGGTGGTCAAAAGGAGGGGCGTTCGGTCCCTCCTTTTCGTGTTAAAAGAGCCAGCTTATCAGCGAGTAGACCCCGTAGCCGATAGCGCCGAGGAGAACGATCAGGCCAACGACGGAAAGGCCCACGACGATCTTGAATTTGCGGTACCGATTCTCATCCGGCGGCGAAAGCTGGTTTTGAGGAAAATATGGCGGAGGTCTATTCATACGGTCCAGATTATCAGCCCCGGATGCCACAATCAATCAGCGCGGGAGCGGCTGCTCCAGATTCGCCAGGCCGTAGGCGAGTACGGACATAAAGGCGCTCAATCGCTTCAAGTCTTCCGGATCGACCTTGTCGAGCGTATCCGCGGCAGTGTGATGGTAATTGAAATAGGTCCGCGTATCGAACCACGGAGCGAAAGACGGAACTCCACGTTGGGTCAACGGGCCGATGTCAGCCCCCACTCCGGGCTGCCTCTGCACCGCCGCGGCTCCCTGCCCGCCCAAGACCGAGGAGATCGGTGCAAGATAGGGCAAGGCTTCGGGTTTTCCGGCAAAGAGCATACCGATCGTCCGCGAGGCTCCCAGATCGCTCTCGATGGCAGCGAAGTGCCGGCCTATATTTGCCGCTTGTGATTCTGCGTATTTTGTACCGCCGACGAGGCCGTTCTCCTCATTCATATACGCGATGAACCGGATGGTTCGTTTTGGCTTCAGGCCAAGCTTTTGGACGAGGTTGAGCACCTGCATTGACGCGGCGATCCCCGTTGCATCATCCAGAGCTCCTGTGCCGAGGTCCCACGAATCGAGATGTCCCGAAACGATAACGAATTCGTTGGGGCGTTCGGAGCCGGGCAGATCGGCGATCACGTTGTAGCTCTTCGCGTCCGGCAGCGTTTTGGGCGTCAATTTCAGACGCATCCGGACCTTTCCCATTTTTGCGAGATATTCGATCAGATCGGCGTCCTCGCTCGAAACGGCCGCCGCCGGGATCTTTGGCGCGTTCTCGTCATAACGGGTGCCGCCGGTGTGGGCGAGGCGGTTCTGTGAACCGCCGGCCGAACGCACGAGTGCTGCAACGGCCCCCAGACGGGCAGCGGCACTCGGCCCGGCGCCGCGATATTGGACCGCCTGTCCATAGGCGATGCTGCCGTTGCCGCATTCTGCGAGCTTTCGGTCAAAGCGGTAGTTGAAGAGCACGATCTTGTTTTCCACCGCCGAACGTCCGAGTTTCGCAAGCTCATCGAAACTATCGACCACGACCACATCGGCCGTGAGGCCGCTATCGCCGGTTGCGACGCTTCCGCCAAGGGCGGTGAGAACGACCTTTTGCTCGGTGGCCGGAGCCATTCCGGGAAACTCGATCAATGCACCGCTTTCGGCACCTCTGACCCAATGAGGGACCATAAGCTCCTGAAGCGTAACTACAAAGCCTTGTTTTCGCATCTCCTCGGCTATGTACTCGACCGCGCGCTGTGCCTGGGCCGAACCCGAGAGGCGCGGCCCGATGTTGTTCGTCAGATAGGCTGTTTGCCTGAAGCTGTAATCATCGCTCAATGCGGCCTTTTGAAGGGCCTTCATTTCCGAGAGAGTCTGGTCTGAATAGAGTATCGGGGTGGGTACGGGCTGTTGAGAAAATACCGCCAGGTTCGCGGCGAGCACGATAAAGAAGCCTATAAGGTGTCTCATAGGTCGCAATCTTAACGGCGCGAACGTCATTCTTCAAGTTCTCTTGCGGCACCGAGAAAAGCCTACGCCAAAAAGAAAAGTTCCGCGATCAACACGGAACTTTTCCCCTTTGAGAAGACTGGATGTCTGCTTGATATGTTGGAAAGCAGAGCGCGAAGCGTTCACAAAATCGCACCATGAAGGCTCTAGTTCTGCAGCAGCTTCTTTGCCACACCTACGAGGTTAGCTGACGGGCTAGGAACGAAAGATTATCCCTGAGCTTGACTAAGGCTCTTCGCCCCCGTCTTGTGCATTGCACTTGACCTTGGTTCCCCCGCGCCGACCGGCTTCGGACGACTTCGGTGATCAACTTTTCAACATTCGTAGAATAGCACAGCGTTTTGTCAGTTACAAGAATTTTTCCGGCAAAATCAGCGTCCTGGATAAAGATGATACAAGAGCACGTAAACTACTACGCCAGTTAGAGATACATAGAGCCAAACTGGGAACACGAGCCGTGCGATCCGGCGATGTTTGTCGAATTGCCCCCTGAGCGCGCGGATCAGGGTGAGGATGACGAACGGCGCGACCCCTGCGGCGAGTATCGTGTGCGAGGTCAGGATGGTGAAATATACGGGCCTGATCAGCCCCTCGCCGGTGAATTTCGTCGGCCCGAGGCCGAAATAGTACGTGCGAATGGCGTGGTGGGTCAGGTAACAGACGAGAAAAACCGTCGATACCGAGGCGGCCGTGAGCATCGATGCCCGGTGCCTGGGTATTTGTCTGGTCCGGATGAAATAGAAACCAAGTAAGAGAAAGACCCCGCTGGTGGCATTGAGGAAGGCGTTCAGGTGCGGAAAAACGTAGAGAAGGTCCATCTATTTCCAGAATGCGAGCAAGGCGATGAGGACTACCCAAAGAACGCCCATAAAATGCCAATACCAGCCGACCGAACGGGCGAGGCTAATTCTATACACCGACTCCCGGTCGTCGAGAGTTCGGTACCAATTCTTCAACAGGATCGTGCCGAGGGCGATCACACCTCCGAGCACATGAACTGCATGGACCGCCGTGAGGATATAGAAAAACCCGGCATAGGGGTTCCCACGCATATAGAGCCCGCGATTTACAAGGGCGAGCCAAACGATTATCTGCGAGGAAATGAAAAGGCCGCCGAGGGCGGTGGTCGCCACGAGAAACCTCTTTGAGCTCTCGTGGTGGCCGCGTCGGATAGCCGTGTACGCGACCTCATAACAGATGCTGCTCGCCAAAATGATCGCCGTGCTTATCCAGACCTGAAACGGAAGGTCGAAGGGTTTCCATTCCAGCGCACGATTTGTCGCCAGGACGACGTATGCGCCGATCAACCCGCCGAACGTCATTAGCACGACCAGCAGCAGGAACCATGTGAGAATGCGGGACTTGTCCGGAATGAGGCCGCCTTCGTCGCCCTCCAGGTCGGGCCTGTTCTTGCCGGGGCCGTCGCCTCCGCCTCCATTGCTGCCGCCGCCATTCTGGCCGTTGCCGCCCGAGGTGCCGGAGCCGAGTACCCGGGAGCCCATGCGCCTGATGACCCTTTCGTCTATTTCGGTTTCCGCCGTGCCGACCTGCATAGAACTAACGCTTATCCAACACCATTACCGCAAAAAGCAGCGGGAGATAGATCACCGAGACAAGAAGCAGACGCCGCGCGGTAGTTGGTGTCTTTGCCCGTGCCGCCCTAAAGCTCTCGGCCAGGAACCAGACGCCAAGGAGCACCGCGGCCGCCAGAAATGGAAGCCCGCCGAAACCAAGAAAGAACGGAGCTAACGAAACGACCACCATCATTAGGGCGAACATCACGATCTGTCTGGATGTGATCTTGCCGCTTGGCTCGACGACCGGGAGCATCAGGATGCCGGCCTTCGCGTATTGCTCGCGATACATGGTGGCGATCGCCAGAAAATGCGGAAACTGCCAGAGAAAAAGGAACGTGAACAGGGCCCAGCCGCCAAGCGTGATCTCGCCCGCGGCCGCCGTCCAACCCATCAAAGGCGGCATCGCACCGGGTATCGCCCCGATCGCGGTCGAAACGGGTGTACGGGTCTTGAGCGGCGTGTAAAGAAACACGTAGCCGATGATCACGGTCACGCCGAGCAATGCGGTCAGAGGATTGACCAGAAGGAAAAGGTAGGCCTCGGCCGCGAGACAGAGCACGATGCCGAATACCAGTGCCTCGATCGGAGTGACCCGGCCGGTCGGCAGCGGACGCACCGCCGTTCTATCCATCAGGGTGTCGGTCGATCGTTCCAGATACTGGTTCAATGTCGCGACGCCGAATGCGAGGAGGACGATGCCAAACATCGCATTAGCGAAAAGCACAAAGTCGAATGCTCCCCTGTTCCCGAGATAGAAACCAGCGGCCGACGTCAGCAGCAGCATGAATGCGATGCGCGGCTTGGTCAGCTCGGCGAAGGCACCGATCCTGCTGCGTATGTTTCCCACCTGTCCGGCGGCTATCTCTGCGGCTGCTGTTTCCATTTTGCCTAAAGCTAAAGAATAGCTTTTTGCTGCGCATTCTCAAAGCGACTTCGCCCTGCCGAAGGTTTGGAAGTTATAAAGCAAAACTTATTTCTTAAAGTGTGACAAGATAGAGATGCTGTTCTATGATTTTAGTATTAAATGTCGGCCGCAAAAGAAACTCTAGAGGCTAGGACCCTTTCTCGTGCTGCATCTCAGCCGCTCCTGAACCGTTTGATCGACGGGCTCAGCTCGGTTCGCTTCGGTGTATCGCTTTTGATCAGCCTCGTGGTTCTCTCGATCATTGGAATGGTCGTGATCCAGCAGAACGTGCAGGGTTTCGATGCCTACTACGCATCGCTGACCCCGGCGGAAAAGCTCGTTTTCGGCTCGCTGGGCCTGTTCGACATATATCACAGCTGGTATTACAACTCCCTGCTGCTTATTCTCTCGCTGAATATCGTACTTGCCTCGATCGACCGATTCCCTTCCGTCTGGAAGAACTATTTTGCGAATCCGAAAAAGACAGCGACCCGTGAATGGGTTAAGAATCAGCAGGCAACTGCGGAAATACCTGTCTATGCCGACGATGAGGCCGCGGCGGCAGAAAAGCTCGGTTCGGTTCTTGCGGCCGAGGGTTTCAAGACATCTATCTCAGAGCAGACGGTGACGGAATACGGCATCGACGAAGCGACCGGCAAAAAGGACTTTTCGAAGGTCATCGAACGGCGCAACCTGGTGGTGTTCGGCGAAAAGGGCCGTTATAACCGCCTCGGGGCATATATCGTACATGTCGCGCTTCTCACCCTGTTCCTCGGGCACTTCGTGGCCCTTCGGACCGGGTTCGATGCGGACGTCCGAATGATCCCGGGCAGCGAAAGCGACCAGATCGAGATGATCCAGTTCAATCTGGACAAGCGTGAAAAGTTCAGCGTACAGCTTCCCTTCACGATCGAGTGTACCGATATCCAGCAGAAGCTCATCGACCCCCAGGGCGGGATAGATGTCCAAAATACGCTCGATTGGAGAACCCAGGTTCGGATCAAGGATCCGGAATACGGCGACACGACCGCCGACGTGAGCCTGAATAAGCCCTTC
The DNA here is from genome assembly GCA_050246275.1 of Pyrinomonadaceae bacterium. Classification (GTDB taxonomy): domain Bacteria; phylum Acidobacteriota; class Blastocatellia; order Pyrinomonadales; family Pyrinomonadaceae; genus OLB17. The sequence continues at coordinate 696,004 of JBFWWI010000001.1, read as the reverse complement.
ACCTACCGCGGGTACAGATTTTTCCAGGCAAGTGCGATAACGCTCGGCAGCGCCCGCACGATCGATCTGAACTTGACATCGCAGGCTGACGGAAGCCAGACGAAGGTCAGCATTCCGCGGCTTGGTTCTACGACCTTGGCCGATGGGACACTCGTAGAATACGAAGAATTTCTTCCCGATTTTGTTTTCGGGCCAGAGGGAAAGCCCGACACTCGAACTGGTGAATACAATAATCCCGTGGCGGTCCTCGGTGTTACACCCCCGGGGGGTGAGCGAACCCGCGTTTTCGCATTTGGCGGAAACATGGCGGACAACATCCCGGTCGGGGCCCCAAAGCTCGGGTACAAATGGCGCATGGCCAGCTTTGAGAAGTCGCCTTGGGCCCACGTTTTGTCGATCAAGTACGATCCCTATAATGGGGCGTTCATTGCCTGGTATTTCGGCGGTATCGGCTTGATGGGCGCACTTGTTTTCGTCTTTGCATTCTCGCATCGCCGCGTGTGGGGCGTGATCGAGAACGCCGGGCCCGGAGCGTATAGCGCGCTGGTAGGCGGCGACACTAACCGCAATCATGCGGCATTTCAGGAACGCTTTAACCGCATGATCGAGAATGCAGGCGGTAAGGTAACGTCAGAAACGCCCGAATCGGAGGTTGAGACAACAAATGGCACAGGTGATAGAAACTAAACGGATCTTCAACACAGCCGAGACCGGATACTCCACGCTCTCGACCTATTTTCCCGCGATACTCGCATTGACAGGCGCGTCCATCGTACTCGTATCGCGCATCCAGATCGGCCCGTCGTTCATCTCGGACGGAGCGTTGATGATGCTCGCCCTTGCCGCGTACATCTTTGCCGCGCTGTTTCAGTTGACCAACCTTTATGCTCCGTCCGAAATGGCGCGAAACATCGGCCTTTGGAGCGCTGCCCTCGGGGTCTTTTTTAATCTCTCGAGCTGGCTCGTTCGCTGGGTCGGCGCGTACGACTATGAGATCGCCAAGATGCGCGCGAGCGGAAATATGACGGAGCCGTGGGTCTTTCGGTACATTCCTTTCGCAAACCTTTACGATCTCAGCCTCGCATTTGCTTTCGGAGCGGGGATCGCGACCCTTCTGCTGGCACGCCGAAAACATTTTCAGGTATTGGCCGCATTCACCCTGCCGCTGGCGGCGTTGATATTGACGCTTGCCAGGTTCATCGGTAATGAGTTCATCGACCTGCCGCCGGTACTCGATTCTTACTGGAGGCCTATTCACGTCGGGGTGGCATCGCTCAGCTACGGTGTCGCACTCGTGTGCTTTGCCATTGCGGTGATCTACCTGCTCAAAGACAAGGTAAAGGTCGAGTCGATGGCGATCTGGTCCAGTATCTTTGGCCTGCTTGTACTCTCTACTATCAGCAAATTCTCGGTACTCACCGACTTTGTTTATCGGGCCGGGCTGTTCGTTCCGAACCAGATGGGCGGAAAGCCGTTCAGTGCTCCCTTTAGGCTTGAGATACCGTGGGTCGGCGAAGCGCTGGTGATCTCAGCTATCTTTCTGACGGGAGTGATAGTTTCGTTCCTGATATACGTTTACCAAAACAACGACACCGCGCGGTCGGTCGGCCACGTGCTGTTGAAGGTGGCGTTCGTCTCCCAGATCGTCGCGATCGCGCTTTTGATCGGCGGCATCCGCGGAACCTCGGACGTTCCGGCGCGGCTAACTGCCCAACTTGCCGCCGACCCGTCGCAATATACGACCGCGGGGCGGGCCATCGCCGAGCGGCAGGACCTGAGCGCGGCGGAATTTGCCGCCCTTTCGCCGACACAATTGGAACAAACGGGACGCCAGTACGTGCAAATGAACGGCGACAGTTTTTATCTGAGCCTGAATACGAATCCGGTTGAGGTCGCGGGGCTGTTGACCGCCGTCGCGGCGACGTTCTTTGTGATCCTGTTCGCATTCCGAACGGAGAAGCTCCGCGAGCGTCTTCCGAGTCTGGAAGCTTTGGATAACCTGATGTATAAGACCGCGTGTCTCGCGTTTGCGGGACTTGCGATGCTCCTGATCACCGGAGCGATATGGGCGAACGAATCCTGGGGCAGGCCCTGGGGATTTGACTCAAAGGAGACCGGCGCCCTGGTCGCCTGGCTGACTTACGCAGGATTTTTGCACACCAGGATCTCGAGGGGTTGGACGGGCCGCAGCTCCGCGTATTTTGCGGTCGTCGGCTTTCTATTGGTCATCTTTACCTATTTGGGCGTGAGCTATTTGCTTCCGGGGCTGCACAGTTACGCTTAGACCGGTTACGGGGCGTTTCGTGATGAAGAGAGTATTTATCCTTGCGTTCTCAGTGGTCATGGTCGCGGGCGCCGTTGCCGGCGGCCTTGCGTATTTTTCCGATCCGACCTCTGCCCAGCGCGCTGCTCAAAGGCGGTTCGAATATGCCGTGATCAACGGCAATTTTGTCCCTTATCCGTCCGAGAGCCCGAGTTCGGTTTCGGGCGCCGTCAATATCTGCTACTTACAGAATGCAGGCTGTCAAAACGAAGAGGTCCGGTTCGATCTGAACCTAAGCAAGTTCTTGCAGGATGAACGGCTTGAGAACAGCACACGCGTAAAACGCCTCGCTCAGGAGCGTGCCAACCAGTCTGCATTTGCAAGAGCGATCGCCAAATTGGGAAGCGATGGTTGGGAGATCCTCAACGCTCCATCGCTCGAGTTCGATCTCTATTATGTAAACCAGCAAAGCATTACGACCGTGGCGGAAGGGGCAAAGCCGAACCAGCCGCATGTCTGGTTCAAGCGCGAACGGCAATGAGATCGAGAGACCTTGTGATCGGGGCCGCCTGTCTCGTTTTTGGCGCGGGCGGCGGATTCTTCCTCGCGAACAGCCTTAACAGGAACCAACCTGCAAATTCCGACCAGGTGATCGCATTGTCCCCGGCCGGAAATTCCGAGCGGGTCCAGCTCGATGGGCCGCAGCCCGATGTCTCTTCTACCCTTGCCGCGGCCGAATCAGACCCTAAGAATTTTGCCGCCCAAATGAAAGCGGGCGATATGTACGCCAGGATCTCAAGGTTCGAACAGGCCGTTGAGTTTTACAAGCGGGGCGTTCTGATCAACCCTTCAAATTTTGAAGCGAATGTGGTCCTTGCCAATGCGCTCTTCGATTCCCAGCAGTTTGACGAGGCGGCCGGATACTATCGCAAGGCACTGGAGATAAAGCCGGATGAACCGGACGTTCGCACCGATCTGGCCGCTTCACTGGTTGAGAAAACCTCGCCCGACTATGCCGCAGCTATAAGCGAGCTCGAAAAGGTCAGGCGTGGGAACCCGACGCACGCCGCGTCGCTTTATTATCTGGGGATAGCCAATCTGCGGAAGGGAGACAGGGAAAAGGCCGCGACCATTTTGGAAGACCTTAAAAGGCTGGCCCCAACAAGTCCCCTGGTCGGAAAACTGCAGGAAAACATCGCGGCGGCGGCTACTCGATAGAGACCTTTGCCACGTCGGTCATCTTGTAGCGGCCGATAGTCCCGTTCTTAGATATCACCGTCAGGATCGCCCGTTCCACCGAAAACCGGAGAACCTCGTTCATCGGCCGTTCGATCATTCCCCCGTTCTTGAAACTTATCACCAGGCGAACGCCTGCAAGCGGATCCGGTTCTTCAGCCTTTTCGGCTGCCGCTTTGTCGGCGGTTTTCACCGGGCGATCGGTGCGGGTCGCGGTCCGTTTCGGCGGGGTCGAGCGTGATCGTCGAGTACGTTCTCTCACTGTTTTAGCTGGCGGCGTAGCTTTTGCCTTGCTCTCAATAATGGGATCCGTGATCACGACTTCCTGCCGGACCGGTGCGTCGGGTGTCACGCTCCGAACTTCCTTTTCCGGTGTTTCGACCGCAGCCTTTTCATCACCGGGCGGCGCATCCTCGGCGGCCGTCTCCTTTGCCACTTCGGTCTCTTTGGTCCGGTCAGCCTCCGCAACCGGTGTCGGGACCGGTTTAGGGGGCGACGGAATGATAGTGCCGACCGAGTTCACACGGACCTCTCCGGTCGTATTCGGGTCTATCTTTGGAAGTTCCGGCCGCAAACTGTCATCGAGCGTGGAAGCGGCAAAACTGCCGGCGAACTTGATGCGGAAACTTGCCTCGTCATCGCCGGGCGTCCGGCCCTGGATGCGAAGAAGCAATCTCTCCGGCTTACGAAGATAGATCACACGGCCCGTCTCGGTCTCGGGCAGATCGGCGTAAATTACGATCTTGGTAAGCGGCTGGAGGCCATTCAGAACGTAAACGTCGATGTCGCCCGAAAAGCTTCGGGTCTGAACATTGATGAATATATCGCCCTGGCCGCCCTCGAATGTGTAGTAATACGACGTCAAACGCGGATCGCCGATATCGCGGGCACGGATTGTTCCGCTGATGTCGTTCGTGCGAACCGGCGTCGGATACTGTTGATCGGTCGATTGGCCGGCCGCGGACAAGGAGAACAGTGAAACGAGAACGGCAGCCGCAGACACACGAATGAGCCTTCTAACGCGATCTCGATATTGCTTAGGAAGTGGCATCTCTCTAATTCAACTCTTTACGCAGGTGCACAAGGCGCGATGTGATCCCGTAGCCCAAACCAACGTGGGCAGCGAGGCTTTGCTCATTGCCGATCTCCGCGTCCGATGCCATTTCGGTGCATCCTTTCTGACGTGCCCAATTTTCTGCATTTCGGACGAGTTCACGCCCGACTCCCAGACGCCGGTGCTCCGGCATCACATACCACCCCTCGAGGTAGCCGACATGGTCGGTCTCGCAATCCTCGGCAAAGGGACGGATGCTTGCCTCGAGAAAACCGATCAATCGCCCATCGCCGAGGTCAGCCACCATCACAAGCTGTGTGTCTGAATGCTCGAGAATGTCGAGCATTTCAGATTGGTGGTCGCTGTCGTCATTCTCGTCCCACAAAAGCTTTCGCAATCGAAACCATTCGTTCAGGTCCGATTCCCTCACAGGACGCAGCGCGTAGTCGTTCTTGGGCATCAAGCGTGATTCTAACAGGTGTTGGCAGACCGCAACAACAGATGGAAAAAAGAAAAGGCCGGCTCACCTGAACCGGCCTCGGTGTAAGACTATAGTGCAACTATTCGGCCCCGGCAGCCTTGGCGGCCGACCACTTTTGTTGGAGCAACTCGAGGGCTTTCTTTAACTGGAGGTCCTCGGTTTGTGCCTTTGGTTTCTCCGCAGCCGGAGTGGGCGAGGCCGCGGGCTGTGGATTCTGGTTCTGGTCCTCCTGCTGGTCGATGAGATCCTCCACTTCGAGGGGCTCGGGCGTATCGGGCCGTTTGACCTCTACGGAGGGTTTCACACCCATCGTCGCTCTGTCCTCACCGAGGAATGGCTTGCCTTCCGGAGACGCCCATTTTGCCACCGTCAAAAGGAGTCCGTCGCCGCTTCTCAGCGGAAAAAGCTGCTGCTCGACACCGGAGCCGAAGCTCCGTTCACCAACCACGTCGCCGCGTTTGCGTTCAAGGACAGCGGATGCGACAACCTCGCCGGGGCCCGCGGTGCCCAGGTCGATGATCACATTCATCGGGCCGTCAAAGACCATCTTCGAGGCATCGGCGGTATAAACCTTCTTCAAGGAATTGTCTCGCCCTATCACCTTCGCCAGTTCTCCGTCGCGAATGAAAAGATTCGCAACTGCGACCGCCTCGTCAATGGTACCGGTCGCGACCCCGCGAATATCGAGCACGATCTTCTGAACGCCCTGCTTTGATAGGCTCTCCACGGCGTTGCGAATATCGGCAGCCTCTCCTGTTTCGAGGCTATAAACCTTTATCACGCCGATCTTTCCCTGTTCGACCCGGCTCTCGACCTGAGGCGTTTTATATGCGCCGCGAGTAACCTTGATGGTCTGCGGCTTTTCGCCGGAGCGCAGCACGCGGAGGTTGACTGAGGTTCCCGGTGCTCCGAGTACAAGCTGTTTTGCGTCGTAGAGCGAGATATCGCGGGTCGCCTTCCCCTCGATATACTCGATCACATCGCCTGCCTTCAGACCCGCCTTTTCGGCATTCGACCCCTTGGTGACGGAGACGACGTAGAGATAGAGCGAGACCTGCGAAAATTCGGCACCGATCCCGACCTTGTTCGAGGCCTGGGCATTATTGAACTCTTTGACCTGGTCGGCGGTCAAATATGACGAGTACGGGTCCAACCCGCCCGCGAGGCCTCGAAGTGCACCGAGCCTGACCTTTTCGAGATTCGGCTCGTCTACATAATCGTTCTGAATATGCTGGAGTACGGACTCAAAGATCCGCATCTGTGCACCCGCATCGTTTATCGGCTGCTGAGCGCGTGTCCAGGGGCTAAGCATGCCGCCGACCACTGCATAGAGAGCAATGAAGGCGGATACGCCCAGGATCGACATCTTTCCGCGAAATGACATTAAATACCTCGCTTACAAATAACTGCTAAAATAGTTACGTTGGCCCGTAGTCAAAGGTTTAAGCGTCCAATAGATTATCCGCTATCGATCGATACAGTGCAACGAAAAGAAACGACGAAAAACGCCCCGATTACAGAACTATCCGGCCTGCCTGCCCGCGGCCGCCTGCTTGCGATCGACCCGGGCACAAAGTTCATCGGTATCGCGGTCTCGGATGAGGACCGGATCGTCACACGGCCACTGCGGACGATCAAGCGAAGATCCTGGAAAGACCTTCTGCTCAATATCAAAGACACCCTCTCGGAATTCGATGCCGTTGCCTTGGTCATTGGTTTGCCGTTCGCTTTTGACGGCGGCGAGACCGAGATGTCGGCCGAGGCCCGCGATATGGCGAAAAAATTCGCACTCTCGCTCGGCGTGCCCGTCTTTCTTCAGGACGAGCGAGTGACCACTTACGACGCTCGGGCTCGTTTGTGGGCTCGGAATGTACCGTCAGAGGGCACAAAGCCTCTCGTCGATGCAGAGGCCGCCGCCATCATCCTCTCCGACTTCATTTCGCGCGTCGAAGAGAATGCCAAGCGGCCTAACGCGGAACGATCCGAATAGTTGCGGCCGAGGCCCTCTGGATCGCATCTTTCGAGAACGGAAACGTGATATTCGACCCCGATGAGTACGTCTCGAATTGATCGGTGTAATGGCCCGACTTGGGATCTCCGCTCTGCCCGAGGGGAATTATCAGCTGGGTATCATCCCAGTTTCCCGGCGTGGCGATGAACCGCATGGACACCGCCGATGCGACGTTCGGCGTCTGCCCGCTGCCGAAGAGTGCCTTCGATGGCGTGGCAAACTGTCCGCCGATCAGCGGAACCCCTGCCAGCGGATGAGACAGGCGGGCGGCAGATACGGCTCCCCAGGTCCATTTAGAACGATCCGCACCGAACCTCTTACCCAGTGATACCTCTGCATCTTCGTCACAAGACCGAATGAACGTCGGGTAGTCGGAAAACGCTTTTGGAAGCCACCTGGCTGCCTTTTCTTTGATCGCCCAGTGCAGAATGCGTTCGCGGATCAGGTACGCGGGAGCGGGGGCATTCTCGTCGGCGACCTTCTTAGCCAGGCACTCGCGGATCTCATTCACATAGAGCGCGGCTCGTGAATCGGGCGCCATCACGCCGTCCCACCCGCGAACCAATTCGATGGTCTCCGGACGGGCGGCGGACTGCTTAACGATCTCGGCAGCAAGGCCGGAAAGCGGAAGGTTGAATGCATCGAACTGAGCATCTTCCACCGTCTTAACCGTCGATCTTCGCTGCGAGCTGAGCAGGTCGTACAGCCGGCGGGCCCTCCAGGGAGGAGCGAATTCGCGTACTAATTGCGGATATTTATAATCCGATCCCACGGTACGTTGATTCGCCGTCACGATAAAACCGCCCGGCGGATCGAAGACGCTCGGGAGCTCGTCAAAGGGAATGACGCCTGTCCAATCGCCATCGTGGGTCGATCCGTCATATGGCAGCGAGCCGTCGCCCGATCTTCTGATCGGTATGGCACCGGCGATCTGCCATCCGATCTTGCCATCGACGTCCGCATAGACGAAATTTTGTGATGCCCCTCGGTAGGTCGAAAGTGCACTGCGAAACTCGGACCAGCTTCGTGCACGGTTGAGCAGGAAGAAGGCGGCAAAATCGTTGTTCTTCGGGTCAAGCGCGGTCCAGCGAAGCGAATAGCGCTTTGCTCCGTCCTCGAGGATCACAGGCCCGTTGCGCGTCTCCAGAACGTCTATCACCTCAGGGGTGGTGTCGGGCTTCAGAGGATTTGTCCTCACGAGGATGGTCTCTTTTCGAGAACCGGGCTTTGCCCAACCATCGGGGGTCTTTAGCTCACCCGAATCATTCATGGCCTCCAGGTAAAGGTCCTGAACATCGGGGCCGACATTCGTTGCGCCCCATGCGATCCGCTCGTTGTGCCCGAGCACGATCCCGGGAACACCCGGGAACGTGACCCCGGCGACGTGGACCGCCGGCGAGTCGAGATGAGTCAGATACCAGATCCCGGGTGCGGATGGACGCAAGTGCGGATCGTTGGCGAGGATCGGCTTGCCGTCCGCGGTCCGCTTGCCCGATATCACCCAGTTGTTGCTCGCGGCGAGTTCCTCGGCATAAAACCCGACTCGATCCAGCGAGGCCCGGCGGTCGCTCTGGATTCGGTCAGCCCTAGAGAGAAGGTCGAGCCCGATCTTTATTGAAGTATCGGCCGCCATCGCCTTCTTTGCCTCACCATCCTTTCCAAAAAGAACAACGTCATACTCTGACCGAACGTTCGCGAGGTCTTCATATTTGTCCTTTGGCAGCGACGCCATAGATGCTTTCAGAAGATCGAGCCTCCACGTCGAGCTAAGAGCGTCCGCAAGGATCTTGCCGATTATCAGCGAATCGGCGGGCATCCACTTTCGGGGCTTATATTGCAGGATGCGAAACTCGACGGGTAGTTTATCGTCGGGTAGAGATCCGATATATGCGTTGACACCGGCCGAATAGCTCTCGAGCGCCGATCGGAGTTCCGGGGAAAGAAACTTCAGGCTCTCGTCGGCAACCGCCGAAAACCCGAAACGCCTCCAGCGTTTATCCTCTTCGAGTGTCGCCTTTCCGAATATCTCGGCAGTCTCGCCCCGCGCGACCCTACGCATCAGGTCCATTTGCCATAGGCGGTCGCCCGCGGTCACGTAACCCTGAACGAAATAAAGATCGTGTTCGTTCTTTGCCGTAATATACGGCACACCGCGGCCATCGCGGGTGACATCGACGACGTCCTTGACCCCAAGCTGCAGTGTGGCCGGCTGTGCCGTCGCCGCTAAAGCGAAAAGGCACGCCATCGCCGCCAGAAATATCGCTCGCTTTGCCATTCGTCCCCTAGCCGTTCTTTCGATCTTCATGCTTTCAACCTTTCGTGAACTATCAGTTTCAATTCGGACATTTCGTCCATGGCGTAACGGACGCCCTCCCTGCCAAAACCCGATTCCTTCCATCCGCCGTAGGGCATATTATCGACCCGGAAGATCGGCGTGTCGTTGACGATCACGCCGGCAAACTCCAATAACTGCTCGGCATATTCGATATTTCTCAGATCGTTCGAAAACACGCCGGCCTGAAGGCCGTACTTCGAATTGTTCGACATTTCGACGGCGTCCGCGAACCGTTGGAAACGCTCGATCACGACGACCGGGGCGAATGCCTCTTCAGCCACGACGGGCAATTCGGGGTCCGCATTCGTCAAGACGGTCGGCTCGTAGTATTTGCCGTCGCGGCCGCCGCCCAGGACCAGTTCGGCCCCATTATCGACCGCGTCCGAGACCCATGTTTCGATCCTTTGTGCAGCCTTCTCATCGATCATAACGGAGATCTGGGTCTTTTCGTCGAGCGGGTCGCCCCGGCGAAGGTTTGCGGCCTGCGACACGAACGATGACACCCAGGCATCGGCAATATTTTCGTGGATGAACACCCGCTGGACCGAGATACATACCTGGCCGGAATAGGCGAAAGCACCGGTCACGCACCTTGAGACGGATCGTTCCGCCTCGGCGCTTTCGTCGACAATTACCGGTGCATTGCCGCCGAGTTCGAGTGTGACGGGCTTTCTACCGGTTTTCGCCCTTAGATCCCATCCAACTGCTGCACTTCCGGTAAACGAGACCATCGCAATGCGGTCATCAGCAACGATCTTGGCGATCTTTTCGACATCGACGTGAAGGACCTGAAGTGCACCTGCCGGAAGGCCGCACTCAAGGAAGACCTCGCCCAGCAGAATTGCCGTGAGCGGCGTCCGCGGGCTGGGTTTGACGATGATCGAATTTCCGGACGCAAGAGCGGGAGCGACCTTGTGGGCGACAAGATTGAGCGGGAAATTGAACGGCGTGATGCCATAGACGACCCCACGCGGCAAGCGGAGTGTTCTTCCCCACTTCCCTTTTCCGCTCGCCTGGACATCGATCGGCACTATCTCGCCGGCCGCGCGTTCCGCCTCGCCGGCAGCCCATGCAAAGGTCGCGATCGCTCGCTCGACCTCGCCGCGGCCGTAGATCAGCGGTTTAGCGGATTCTAGTGCGATGGCCTTTGCGAATTCATCTTTGCGTGACGCGATGCCGCTCGATATAGCATTCAGAGCCTTCGCGATCTGAAAGCGCGCCAGGTCGCGCATCTTCGCCGCGGCGGATCTCGCGGCAGCCAACGACATCTCGATCTGATCATCGCCGGCAAGCGAAACTTCCGCGATCATCTCTCCGGAGAATGGTGACCGAACCTCGAATCGATCGTCGCTCGTCATCCATTTGCCGTCGATAAGTGAGGGTTTGACGTCCATTGCTTCTGGTCATTCCTATAGGTTAGAATCGCCTAACTTCAGGATAATACGCAGACTCCACTTTTATGAAAACACCATCGTATCTAATTGCGTTAGTTTCCGCTGCTTTTGTCGTCGGCTGCGGCGACGCGGGGCAGACCAATACAGGCGTAAATACAAACCAAAACGCAGCTGTTCCGGCGGCGACGGCTCCGGCCACCCCGCCGGACGAGCTGGCCGAGGGGCGAAAGATATTCAAGCAGAATTGCGCGATCTGCCACAAAGAGGACGGTACCGGCGGCAAAGTGACGATCGAGGGAAAGTCGCTAAACCCCGACGATCTGACCTCTGCGAAGATCAAAGCTTTCTCGGACGACAAGATCATCGGCTACGTCTATAACGGCGTCGAGGACGAAGGAATGCCGTCGTTCAAGGACAAGCTGAGCGAGGCACAGATCCGCGAGGTCGTAAGGTACGTTCGCGGCGGTATTCAAAAGATGCCCGAGCCGGCGGCCACGCGATCTCCGAAATAAATTTGCAAAACGCCGACCGCCGCTTTAAACTTTCGTTTGGATGCACCCGTAGCTCAGCTGGATAGAGTATCTGACTTCGAATCAGAGGGTCGCAAGTTCGAATCTTGCCGGGTGTACCACTTTTTTCCCTCCTTTCTCTTGCCTATATATCAGGCACCCAGAAATCACGCCCGCCGCTGCTCGTCTTCTTTAGTCCGAGACCGGGAAGTTCAGATTCGGCCACGCCCAAATACGTAAAGTGCGGCAGGTCTGAGACGACCGTCTGAAACCAACCGTTTGCGGCTAGTACCGCGCGCACCTTTGGGTCATCGTGCTCGTTGAGGTCGATCGCCAGCATAGAGAGGTGCTGGGACGTGCCGGGCGGAGCCACCGAATAGATGATGGATTTGGAAAGGTCTTTGGCGAAATAGATGCCGTCCGCCTCGAGTTTCAGGACCTCGGGCACCTGTTCGTAGGGCGAAAGGTTTCGGATCTTGTCGGCCTGTGCCTGCGTCAACCTGCCCTTGCCGACCCAGTGTTTTAAGGCCGGATCGACCCTGCTTTTCCAAAGCTCGATCGTCTCGTCATAGGTCCGCTTGGCCGAATCCTTGTCGCGCGGCGTTATCGAAAGGCCCGAAGCCTTTGCGTCGGCGATAGCCTTTCTCAATCCCTCCATGGCCGGCGCCTGGAGTTCGAGCGCAAAACCGCCTATCGTCTCGCTCGACGTCTTTAGCAAGCCCTGAAAGGCCGTGACCTCGGCCTGATCGCGAAAGACGACCTTTTTTGGCGGGACGGCACCGCCGCGAGTCACGAATACTGCGCCGTACTCTTTCAAGAGGAGCCGTCCGGCGTCATCGGTCGGCGAGGTGAATCCCTCGGGCAAATTTCCGTTAAAGCCTTTGGCCTTATTCGTTTCGCTGTTCACGTTGGTATTTTTGTTGGTCTTTGCGTTGTTGTCTTTTGAGGTATCCGGCGTATAGGATGTGACCGGCCCGTCGCTCCGCGTGCCCTGTTTCGTTCCGCCGCCCCAGCAGCCCAGACACACGACCATCAGAGCGACAACGGCCAAAGACAGATCAGAGTGCGGAGCCTTATCAATTCTTTTCGCCATGGTCGAGAAATACATTAAAGACCCATCCTTGCTTGCCTGCTTCCGTCTGAACGAACGCCCAATTTGACGAGATGCCATTCCAAACTGAGTAGTTTTCGGAGTATTTGATGACGTAAACCTTCTGTCCTTGTTTCAGGAGCAGGATCTTGCCCTTTTGGTCCTGTTCCGGCGTCTTGCGAAGCCAGACATCCTTATTTCTGCAATACGCAATGGTGGCGCCCGCGGGGATCGTGACCGGCGTCGGTTCCTGCGGAGCGGGCGCGACCGGGACATCGGCAGGCTTTAGGGCGACTGAAGCCTCCAGATCAAAGGCGATGCCCGAGCCGCTGTTGCCCGTGATCTCAAAGGGCCAGAAGCGATGCCGCCCTTCATTGAAAAAGCCGGAAAGCTGGGCAAAGGCGTACCGCCCGTTGCTCAGCGCATCTCTCAGCATCAATCGTTTGATCGCCGGCTTTTCGTCGATGATCGCCGCCTGAAAATCGGCATATCGAAATCGGCCATCGTCCGTGATCGAGTCGAGCCGGATCAATTTGAGGTCAGAGAGAGGCATTTCCGCGGCGTCTGCGTACAAGAGGAATTCCGGTTTCTTATCCAATTTCTCCGGCTGGATATCGGCGCGCATCGCATCACGCGCTTCGAGTACGCTGGCATATTCCAGCCGCTTTACCTCGACCGGGGCAGTGCCGTTCGGCCGGCGCACGAACAGGCCAAGATACTCCGGGAGCACCTCGGCCGGCTCCGGTTCCACCGTGGTCTGGCGTACGATCAGGAATGCAAGACCGCCCGCCGCGGCCAGAATTATCACCACCAGGCCTGCTATCCACGGGGCCTTACTCCGTCGCGGGCCGTCATAGACGCCAAAATTCGGCTCGATGGATGGCGGCGTGGGGTGTTGATACCGCGCCTCCTTGACGAAAACGGTCGGCGGCAGCGGTTCCGTCTGTGTCGGAACAGGGGCCGCCATTCGGGCCGTCTTATATTGGTCGCTTGGAATGGGAATGCCGCAGTTGACACAAAACACGTAGTCGTCTTCGTTCGGTGTTTTGCACTGTGGACAGTTCATCCGAATATTATCGCGAAGCGGTTATCCCGGGTACCCAGAACTTATATCCGCTTTTTACCCTTGAAATCAAGCCTCTGCGCGAGAGTTCCGCTTCGGGAAACCCGAGGAAGGTGAAATGCGGCTCGTCATCGACAACGGTTTGATACCACCCGACACCGTTCAAGATAGAGCGAACGCGCGGGTCACGATATTGAACGATGTCGAGCGCCAGCCCCGAAAGGTGCTGGGATGTTCCGGGTGCTGCGACCGACGTCAGGATGGACCGGTTCAGCCCGGTGCTGAACCACATACCTTTCGATTCCCATGAGAGAGCAAGCGGGACCTGCTCGAACGCGGTCAGCTCGCGGGCGGCGTCGGCGGCCTCCTTTGCAATGCGTCCGCGCCGCTGCCAATGATCCAGTGCCGGGTAAAATCTTGAGTTCCAGAGCCTGACCGTGTCGTCGTAGGTCCTTAGACCGGCGATCGAGCCGTCCAGCGGCGTCAGCTTAATCTTCTCCGCGGCCGCCAACTGCACCGCTTCGAGCAGTGCCGCCATCGCACCGGTCTGAAGCGTTATCTCGGTACCGCCGAAATTCGCCGTCGATAATTCGATGCCGGCGTGAAACTCGCTCACCTCCGCCTCGTCCCTGAAAATGCAACGCGGAGGGACACTTACCGTCTCCACGGCAACGAAGAACGCGCCGTATTCCCGCAGGACGCGCCTGGCCACCGCATCATTCGCATGATCACAGACCGAAGCGAAGTCGAGGCCCTTCGAGCCGTCATCGGTCCGTTCAGCCGCGATCTTTAGGAAAAGCGGTTTCCGGGCCGTCTGAGCGTCCACGATCGCAGACTGCCAGAAGACGAAAGCCGCCAGCAGGAGTACTACGATCAACGAAATCCGAATTTTAAGGATGTTTCCCCTTGGGCCTGGCGGCCGCTTTCTCTTCCAAATGACGTCGTGCATGGTCGGCGAGTTCAAGGTATTCCTTGCGGATGAGATTCAATTGGCGTTCGTCCAACTCTTCGAGGTCGAGCACTTCGTTTCGAGCTTCTCTGATCGAACGAATGATCTCGTCGAGTTTGATCTGGAGGGCCTCAGTATCGCGGTTCTGGGTGTTCTGAATGAGGAACACCATCAAAAACGTGATGATCGTAGTGCCCGTGTTGATGACCAACTGCCAGGTGTCGCTAAATCCAAAGAGCGGGCCGAGAAAGGCCCACACTAGTATGATAGAGGCAGCGGTGAAAAAGGTTGCAGGCTTTCCCGTCACGGTGGCTGACGTTCGAGCGAAGCGGGTGAACAGTGACACTTTATTTTCGCGTTTGTTCGTCATCGCACAGGCATCCCGATAAAGTTTCTCACCACAGACGCGACCGCGTCCATATGCGATTTCAGGTATTCGTCGCTCTGTACGAACGGGACTACGGCACGGATCTCGTCAAAGATCTCCCGCGTGCCGGCGCCGAGCGACGCGTCGTTCCCGACGGACCGCTTTCTGAAATCGATGCCCTGTGCGGCACATAAAAGTTCGAGGCCGAGGATCGTTTCGAGATTGGCCGCGACCTGGCACAATTTCAGCACGGCCGTAACACCCATGGAAACGTGGTCCTCCACATTCGCCGAACTGGGGATCGTATCGACGCTTGCCGGGTGTGCAAGGACCTTATTCTCGGTACATAGGGCGGCGGCGGTGTATTGCACGATCATGAAGCCTGAATTCAGTCCGCCGTGCTCGGTGAGGAAAGGCGGCAGCACATGGGCATTGGAGGCTTCATCGGTCAAACGCATTATGCGGCGTTCCGAAATATTCCCTAGCTCCGAGAGGGCGATGGTCAGGTAATCAAAGGCAAGTGCCAGCGGCTCACCGTGGAAATTGCCGCCCGAAATGACCTCGATCGTTCCGTCGTCGTTCTGGAATATCAGAGGATTATCGGTGACCGAATTCAGTTCGATCTTGATCAGCCATTCGGCGTACGCGACGGCATCGCGGCACGCGCCGTGGACCTGCGGCATACACCGGAGCGTGTACGCGTCCTGTACATTCGACGGATCAAAACCCCGTACGAAGTCGCTCCCCTCAAGAAGGGACCGCAGATTTCGTGCACATTCCAGTTGCCGCGGGTGAGGCCTAAGCTGATGTATCCGGTCGTCAAAGGCGGAAAGCGTTCCGTGAAGGGCCTCGAGGCTCAAGCATCCGGCCACATCGGCAAGTTCAGCAAGGCGGATCGACCGTGCCGTTTCCAAAAGGCCGACGGCGGTCATTACGGTCGTCCCGTTGGTTAAGGCAAGGCCCTCTTTTGCCTTGAGCGTTATCGGCTTAAGGCCTGCTTTTGCGATGGCTTCGGCACCGGAAAGGACCTCGCCGTTATACTCCGCTTTTCCTTCGCCGATGAGTACACAGGCGAAATGGGCAAGAGGTGCAAGATCGCCGCTCGCACCAAGGCTTCCCTTTTGCGGGATCACTGGATGGACGCCGCGGTTCAAACATTCGAGTATCAGTTCGAGCGTTGCGAGCCTGACGCCTGAAAAGCCGCGAGCTAATGTATTAGCGCGGATCAGCATTATTGCCCGCACCGTCGGTGTGTCGAATGGGTCGCCGACACCGACCGCATGGCTCACGACGATATTTCGCTGAAGCTGCTCGACCTCTTCACGGCTGATGATCTTGTCTTTGAACGCCCCGAATCCGGTCGTTATCCCGTACGCGACCTCTCCGCGTTCAAGCAGCGTATCGACCGCGGCGGACGCACGCTGAACGCTGGCTTTTGCACCCTCCGACAAATTGACGCGCGGCTCGCCCGGCCGGCCGTACGCAACCGCGATCACCTCGTCAAAAGTCAGGCTTTCGCCATCAATAAAGATCGATTCCTTAAACATCTGACGAACTTGAGGATCACTGTTTAGAAGCTGATTTTCGTGAGATCAGAAACGCGCCTACTACGCCGATTATCACGCCGACACCACCGGTTCTCACCGTAGTAGAAAGTCCGGCCAGTTCTCCAAACAGTCCCAGGATCAGGCCGCTCAAGAGGCCCACAACCAAAAGAACGAGAATTATTGACCACCAACTATCTAGTTTCAACAGTATCCTCCGTCAAATCATATAACTATGTCCACAACTTTGCCGCTTTTGAACGCGGTAGCGGTTATCTGTCTCCCGAATTCATGCGAAATCAGCCGATAGTCACTCGAATCGATGATGAGAAGATCCGCACTTTTCCCGATCTCGATCGACCCATGCATCTCCCCGAGCCCGATGCCGTAGGCCGCGTTTATGGTGGCGGCGTTCATCGCTTCGGCGGGCAGTAGTTTTTGGTACCGACAGGCGATGGCCATTGCCATCGGCATCGACGGGCACGGAGCAGAGCCCGGGTTGTAATCGGTCGAAAGCGCCATCGCACAGCCGGCGCCGATCATCCCACGTGCGTTGGCAAACTGCGACTTCCCCGCGTTGAAATTCTCCGTCGGTATCACGATACCTATCGTATCGCTTGCGGCAAGCCTCTCGATCTCGGCTTCAGAGATCGCGTCTAGATGATCTACGGAGGCAGCGTTCGAATCGATGGCAAGACCCGAACCGCCGAGGTTCGTGAACTGGTCAACGTGGGCCTTTGATCGAAAGCCAAGCCCTGCGGCCGCCTCGAGCACACGCCGCATCTGATCAAGGCCGAACGCGTTTCGCTCACAAAAGACATCGGCAAAGAACGGGATGCCCTTCGTGAAAAAATGCGACCGTTCGAACCATTTCCAGGCCTCTGGCAGCATTTCCTCGCAGATGAGATCGACGTAGCCATCGGTGTCTCCCTTGAACTCGGGCGGAACGGCATGGGCGGGCAAGAACGTCGGTACGATATCGATCGGATGGGTCTTGTCGAGTTCCTCGATCACCCTGAGCATTTTCAACTCGGTCTCGGTGTCGAGCCCGTAGCCGGTCTTGATCTCTGCCGCTGCCGTGCCGCAGGCGAGCATTTTGTCGAGACGTTTTCGGCTCTGTTCAACCAATTCTTCGAAGGACGCTGCCCTTGTCTTCCGAACCGTCGAAATTATACCGCCGCCTTTCGCAAGTATCTCGAGATAGTCCGCACCCTGTATCTTTAGCTCGAATTCATCCAGCCTGTCGCCCGCAAAAACGATGTGCGTGTGGGGATCTACAAACCCCGGGCAAACGACCTTTCCTCCGGCGTCGACCACCTCATCAGCTGAAAAGTCCGCCAAAATAACTTCCTTCTTTCCGACGCCGATGAACTTGCCGTCAGCGATCGCAAGGGCTCCGTTCTCGATCACCCCGACATCGCGCATTTCGGGGCCGCGTTTAGGCCTGCCGCCCGACGCGCAGGTTACAAGCTGTCCAATATTTACAATGACGAGGTCGGCCTTCATTTGGGATCGGGATGTAATATGACCAAGCCGGAATGATACCACAGGCACCGATAAGCCCCGCGATCCGGCCGATTTGATTTCGGCTTATTTTCGATGTACGTTTTTCGTGATACCCAAAGGAGCGACGTACTATGACACACGCACAGCCTATGGCAGATCCGCAACCGATCTGGCAGATAATGACTGGATATCAACATTCGGCCGCATTCAAGACCGCCATCGAACTCGAACTATTCACAAAGATCGCCGAAGGCAGAAAGACCGTGGCAGAAATTGCCAAGGCCTGTGGTGCTTCGGAAAAGGGCATTCGTGTTCTCGCCGACGTGTTTACGGTCCACGGTTTCCTTCGAAAACATAATGGCGAATATGAACTCTCTGAGATGGCCGCTACATTTCTTAATAGGAATCTGCAGACCTACCTCGGCGGTTCGGTCGATTTCATTATGTCCGAAGGGCAGATGCGCGGTTATACGGACCTGACGAGCGCCGTCCGCCGCGGAGGGTCGCAGATCCAGGGCGAAGCGTCGATGGACCCGGACAGCCCGATGTGGGTGACATTTGCTAGAGCGATGATGCCGATGATGTTCCCGGCTGCTTTGAGCATCGCCGGCAACCTCGGCTTCGAAAAGGATCAAAAGATCAAGGTCCTCGATATCGCCGCAGGACACGGCATTTTCGGGATCACGATCGCTCAGCACTATCCGAACGCCGAGATCTATGCGGTCGATTGGACGAACGTCCTAACGGTTGCGACGGAGAACGCCGAGCGGATGGGCGTCGCCGACCGTCATCACCTGATTCCAGGCAGCGCGTTCGATGTCGATTTTGGCAGCGATTATGATGTCGCGCTCGTCACGAACTTCCTTCACCACTTCGACTCCGAAACGTGCACCGATTTCATGCGAAAGGTGAACGATGCTCTCAAACCTGGCGGCAAGGCGATCACGCTCGAGTTCATACCGAACGACGACCGCGTTTCACCTCCCGGCGAAGCACTGTTCGCGCTCGTAATGCTCGCGGCCACACCTGCCGGTGACGCCTACACCTTTGCCGAAATAAAGAAGATGTGCGAAGACGCCGGCTTCGGCCAGAACGAACATTTGCCGCTGCCGCCGACACCGCAGCACCTGGTGATCTCGACCAAATAGGTCAGATGCCGACCTTTGCGATCTTGCGGTGGATGCCGTCAACCTCCATCAGTGCGGCCGAGCCGTACCATTTAATGAACTCTACCTTGAAGTAGCCTTCCTTGATGGACGGGTCGGTCTCGGTCAGCTTCTGCGCTTCCTCGATCGTCCTCACGTCAAAGAGATAGATCCCGCGAAGGTCGCCGCCGTCGGAGAAGGGCCCGGCGAGCACAAGTTTCTTTTCGGCCGCGAGCCGGTTGATCATCCCAAAATGTCCCTTCATCAGCTCGGCCCGCCTATTGGCATCATCCACCTTCAGCGGCCCGGTCTTCAGGAAGCACATCACGTACATCTTCATCCCACGCTCATCCGCGCCAAGTTTGGCGGCGAGCGCCGAGTCGAAGGCGATGGGCTCGGGTTTTTCAGTATTCTGCCCATACACATGCGACATTCCCATCGTCATCAAAATTGCCCCAATAAAGATCGATCGTGTTTTGTTCATAGCATTTACTGGTCCTTTCACAAGAAATTCTAGCATTATCGATCAATTGTGTTTACAAACGGCGACGTCTGGAGCCGATCCCTTGAAAATTCTCAGATTTGGGCCGCATTGACGGCGGTCTTGATAGTGTGGTATTCATCGAGGCACTGTTCGACCCTGAAAACGCCACTCCGGTTCTAGTCCGGTGAGCTTGCAACGCAAATAACGCCGTATCGACTCCCCCTGTGTTTCTTGCCTTGACCTGCGTACCTTCCGCTACTGAGCCGCCCTGGAATGACCAGTTCTCGGCGGAACAGCAATTCCCTTTCACACGTTGTCGCCGCAGAAATTTGGCCATTTGGAGATCGCATGAGAAAAAAGCACCTTTCCCCTGTTTTTGGTTTGATCCTGGCTCTAATGTTGATGTCCAGCGGTGCGTTAGCCCAAACCGATGCCCAATTCTTATCAAGTTTTGCCGCAGACGTGGATCGGAGCCTGCCCAGGCGACTCGGCGATGCTGAGATCCGGAGCACTCAAACCTTTTGCTCATCCGGCTGCCAGGCGTATTTCGCGACGGGTGTACTGAGGCTCATCGGCACGACACCGAGCTTTGCGAAGCAAAATCTCAATATCGCGCAGCTCGGGCAAGTAATTAAGAACGAACTCTTGCGGGACTATTGTCCGACACCGGCGAGACAGCGGAACATCAGCATCCAGGTCTATCTGAAAGATATGTACGGCACGGACCTCGGCAATGTCGCCTACGTGCAGCCAACTGACTGCCCGACCGGTACAGGGACGGGATCGGCGTCGGCGACCGGTACAGTTAAGTCAGCGAACGCTCAATTTATGGCCAGCTACGCCGCTCAGACCCGACGTGATATTCCGCTGACGGTTCAGGGTATTACTTTTTGGAAGGCCTCGACCTTTTGTGCCTCGGGTTGTGAGAACAACTACGCCGGAGATTTCCTCGTTGTGTATGCAAAACACCTAAGTCTGGCAAAACAGAACATTCCCCTTGCACAGCTTTCCCAGTCGTTCTTACCCGCATTTACCGACAACTACTGCAATAAGTCGGGCGGCGCGGCCCAGAGGAACGTCACCTTTCAGGTCCAGTTGACCGATATGTATAACAACGTGGTGGGAGACCTGGCGCGTCTGACCCCGGCAAGCTGCCAGGCGAATGCCAATATCAGTGTTCCCATAACTACGGGCGGCACCCAGTTCGCGTCGCCGGATTCTCAGTTTCTTGCGAATTGGGCGGATGAGGTTCGCCGTGATCTGCCGTTCGTGTTTGGCAGCATCCAGTTCACTGCGGCGACAACCTATTGTTCGGTCGGATGCCAATCGACTACGCCGTCTGCAGCGATGCTTGTTCTCAGCAGCCGGGCGCCGAATCTCTCCAGGAACAACATCGACTTGAATCAACTGGGCCCTTCGGTAAGGTCTTTCCTCATAGACAAATATTGCACCAGGGCCAGAAACACGAACTACATGCTTTTGGTCGATCTCGTCGACCGGAATTCCAATTATGTTGGCCGGCCGGTGAGCCTTTCTCCGGGTGACTGTCCCGCGGTCGCCACGCCTATCGTGGGACAAACGACCGCGCCGTCCACCGCAGGGTCCTCCGTGGAGCAGCAGCTCTGGGACGCAGTCAAAAATAGTGCGCGCGTCCAGGATTTTCAGACGTACCTAAATGACTTTCCAAACGGACAATATTCATCCATTGCCCGGTTAAGGATCAGCCAACTCGGTGGCGGCGCACAGTCGTCCATGTTTTCGACGTCCCCGAACACCTCGGCGGCGAGCGGCAATAGTGTCGAGGAACAGTATTGGGACACTGTAAAGAACAGCACCCGCGTTCAGGATCTTCAAAGCTATCTCAACGATTACCCAAACGGCCAGTTCGCGCCCATCGCACGGCTTCGCATTTCGCAGCTTGGGGGCGGTGCCGTTGGCTCGCCCGGTGCGAACGCCGAGGACCAGTATTGGAACGCGATCGCCAACAGCCAGAATCTGCAGGACTTCCAGGGATATCTGAACAACTACCCGTCCGGCAAGTATGCCGCGATCGCACGCGTCAGGATTAGCCAGATCGGTGGTGCTATGACTCCGGCTCCGCCGTCGACCGGTTCTGGACTATTCTCGCAGCAGACGACGGGCGATCAGATCCTAAAGATGGCACAATTCGGCAGTCTGGGAGAGATGGCAAATCTAAAGACTTTTTGGGTGTTGACCGACGCAAATGACCTCAAGAGCCGCCAGGCGATCTCAGAAGAACTGACAAAAGCATTTCCAAAACTTAGCACGGCGACATCGTTCGAAGATGCCGATTTCTATCTCGTTTTTGGAATGACCGACAGTTCGGGTGTCCTGGTGACCGATAACTCCAACCGTTCGAATCAGACGTTGACTGGTCAATTGATGGTATTCACTTCCGGGGCTTCAAGCGGCGGCCAGCCCAGTATCCGGATACTCTTCAGATCGACCAAAAGCCAGTCGTTCACCCAGGCAGGTATATCGCTGTTTCAGACGAGTCCGGCAAAAAGCACGACTAAGGACTTCATCAAGGCGTTGGAAAAGATGAAGTTCTAGATGGTCAAGTTCGAGGTGATCGGAAGAACCGGCAGGCCCTGTTCGCGTCGATCATTGGGCAGTTTTACGGGTGATCAGGAGAGATTCGGCGATGGCGAGTTTCCCGTCATTGGTGCGGTAAGCGACCCCGCGTCGTCCCCATCGTGTCAACTGCGCTTGATTGTGGACATTCGTTGGCAGATTCACCACTCCGATCGGTTGAAACGTCAGGGAATGAAAGGCTCTTAAAGTTGACCCCATAACAAACAACGCTCGACGATTCTGTCTATCTACGGCCAGTCCGTTCGCGAATCCGCCCAATGCGAACTCGCCGACCGGTACGCCCGTGTAAGCCTCAACGATCTTTCCGTTGCTGGCATACACCCGGCCCTGGGAATACCTGATCTTGAGACTGTAGGCTCCAAAGGTGTTTGGCTGGCTTAGACCGATCGACACACCGGTACCGTCAACCGATAGTCTCCGATACTGAAAACCCGACGTCTCATTGTTGTATCCAAACAACGCGGTTTGATCGCCCCCCGCCTCGATCTCGTTCGTTTCCGAGGTACGAGGCGTTACAGTCGGCAGCTGAACACCATTCTCGTAGATGGCGACGCCTTCGTGACGCGGGCTGCAGCAAGTATTCTGTCGAGAGACCGCGACGACATCCGGACGATTCAGTATCGGTGCTATATCCTCGGCAATAAAAAAACCATTGCTGCCGCTTCCGAGATTAAACGAAATATCGGACGACATGTTGCTGAGCGGATATCTTTTGACAGATGACGAGCCATTCAACCCAACATACAGATATTTGCCGTCCGACGTCACCGCAAGCTTGTTCGGCTCGCTGCCTGCAAAGACACTGTTCACTATTGTCCGCGAATTTGGATTGACAACGATAATGTGATTGCCCAAATTGCCGCCGGTACTGGGAACGCTCGCATAGATCATCCCGGTCGTCCGAGAGTAGGCGATGTCGTTGACCGGCTGATCGATCAAATAATAGCTAAAAAGCTGAGGCCAGACGGATGCGCTCAGCGTGAGTACGCTGATAGCTATTCCGAACGACCTTAGGAATGGTTGGAAGATATTTGAATTCATCGGAGATTTTAGGAGAACGACTGAGGGTTAGTCGCTGACGACAAGCCATATTAGCACTTTTCAAAAACAGCTCTCAACACTTTTTTCATTCAGAATTTATCTCACTCGTTGGATCTGGGTACGCATCCACGATTCCAGTCGATTCTCGAGTTGAGCAATTTCTTCGTCTGAGACGGACATAGTTAAGTGGGTCGGATGAATCAGTTCTGAGACGTTCGGGTTTCGATCAGGTCGAATTCCGGATATTATATGGCATTCGCATAAGTTAACAACCCTATGACTCGAATTGTTAAAGCCCCGACCGGGAGCGAACTTACCTGCAAGAATTGGCTGATCGAGGCGGCGTATCGGATGATACAGAACAATCTCGATCCGGAGGTCGCATTTGACCCGGAAAATCTGATCGTTTACGGCGGACGCGGAAAGGCGGCGCGAAATTGGGAATCGTTTGACGCGATCCTGCAAAGCCTGAAGGGCCTGAACGAGGACGAAACGCTGCTCGTACAATCGGGAAAACCCGTGGGCGTATTCAAAAGCCACACGGACGCGCCGCGTGTCCTGATCGCTAATTCCAATATCGTTCCGCATTGGGCGACGCAGGAGCAGTTCGATCAATACGAACGCGACGGGCTGATGATGTACGGCCAGATGACGGCTGGTTCGTGGATCTACATCGGCACGCAGGGCATTTTGCAGGGCACGTATGAGACGTTCGGCTCGCTGGCTCGCCTGCATGGTTGGGGCGATCTTCGCGGAAAACTCGTACTTACCGCTGGCCTCGGCGAGATGGGCGGGGCACAGGCCCAGGCGATAACGTTCAACGGCGGCGTCGGCATCCTGGTCGAGGTCGATCCGTGGCGGATCGAGCGGCGTCTCCAGCTTAAACAAGTTGATGTCTCGACGGAAAGCATCGATGAGGCATTGCACCTTGCAAAACTCTCGGTGAACGCCCGCGAACCGAGGTCGATCGCGCTCCTGGGAAATGCCGCCGACGTACATTGGGATCTGCTCAAACGCGGCCTCATCCCCGACGTCGTGACCGACCAGACGTCCGCACACGACGTTCTCTACGGGTACATTCCTTCCGGTTTTTCTGTTGGGTCGGCCGCCGAATTACGGGCCGCGAACGAGGCCGAATACGTCCGCGAGGCGATGGATTCGATGGCAAAGCACGTAAAGGCGATGCTCGAATTCAAGCGGTTCGGCTCCATCGTTTTCGATTACGGCAACAACCTGCGCCAGCGCGCCTACGACAATGGCGTCAAGGAGGCATTCGACTATCCCGGCTTCGTGCCTGCCTATATTCGGCCTCTGTTCTGCGAGGGCAAAGGTCCGTTCCGATGGGTCGCGCTCTCCGGCGAGAAGGAAGACATCTACAGGACCGATCAGGCGATAATGGACCTCTTTCCGGACAACGACCACCTTGCACGTTGGTTGACGATGGCGCAGGAACAGGTAGAGTTTCAGGGCTTGCCGGCACGCATCTGCTGGCTCGGCTACGGCGACCGTGCGAAAGCCGGCCTCAAACTGAACGAAATGGTCGCATCGGGCGAGTTAAAGGCGCCGATCGTGATCGGCCGCGATCACCTCGACTGCGGCAGTGTCGCCTCACCCAACCGCGAAACGGAAGCGATGAAGGACGGCAGCGATGCCATAGCCGATTGGGTCTATCTCAACGCGATGATAAACGTCGCAGGCGGCGCGACGTGGGTCTCGCTGCATCACGGCGGCGGCGTCGGCATCGGCTATTCGCTTCACGCCGGACAGGTCATCGTCGCCGATGGCACCCCGGAAGCGGCGCGCCGTATAGAGCGTGTTTTGACCACCGATCCCGGTATGGGTGTCATTCGCCATGCGGACGCCGGTTATGAAACGGCGATAGAATTTGCCGAAGCGAACGGAGTGAAGTTGCCGATGAGGCCGTAAAGCGGCCGGTCGGCGGCCGCCTTACAATGGATTGTCCTTGATATACTTCTCGAATTTCTTTCTGTCCGGATGGTCTTTCACTTTCTCCAGGAACGCTTTGTACTCGGCAGCGGCCAGATCCTTTGCACCCACGAGGTCATATAGACGGGCCTTCAATAAATGACACTCAGACATGCCGTTCGGGTCCAGCCGGAGAGCTTCGTCAAGTGCCGCGATGGCCCTGGAGCCCTGACGTTCCTGTAAATAGGCCTCGCCGAGCAGGCGATGTGCAAATGCAGAGGTCGGCTCAAGGGCAATTGTCCGCTGAAACATAACGATCGCCTCGGGATAACGCCCCTGCATGGCAAGTACGACGCCCGAATTCAAAATGGCCGGCGTGTAATCATTCCTCAAAGCAAGCGACCTGGCGAAGGCCGCCGAGGCTTCATCCAGCGATCTCGACTGGAGAAGCAATGAGCCAAGTTTAGCGAACGCGACAAAATCCTCCGGATCGACATCCACGATCTGCCGGACAAGCTCGATCGCTTTAGCCGGCTTATTTTCGCGCTCAGCGGCGCCGACCTTCTGATACAGTTCGGCCGTTCTCTCGTTCGGCGGCCTTATGAACTTGGCCGAGACAACGCCGGGCGGGGCCTCTTCCCGAGACGAGCCCGGGGCAAATACCTCAAGATCCTCTCTCTGCCGGCCGCGTCCACCGTCTGAGATGGCTCGCCGAAGCACCTCGACGCCATCGATGTCGATCAGGATGGTTCCGCCCGTCCCTCGCTTCTGAAAACAATAGTTGCCCGTCCGGCCAAGACGCTGTCTTAGCGCGGGCTGGACACTGTCAGTGTAGATCACGGTCACCTGAGGCTTTGAATCGTGTGAAAGACCCTTGATCGACACGCGCCCGTAAATATATGCGGCGGAGCGATTCCCGCGGTCGATCTCGCGCGTGGGAAATTCGCCAAACTCCCGGCACACTTCATCAGCCTGCGCGGCAGATACAACGGCAAAGACCGATACGAACCCGAACGCGATCAACAGCGAGCCCCTCATAATTTGCATCCATTTTACTTCAGGATCGCTGCCAACGGGCGCAAAAAAAGCGTGAAGCCCTGCCCGCTTCACGCTCTGTTCGTTCACCGGATCTCAAATTTACTAGTAACGGCGAACCTTACGATACTTACGCTTCTTTGGATTCAGCTTGTATGTGTACAGTGCAGATCCCGCAAGGCCCGAACCGGCACCGATCAGGGCGCCTTTTCGTCCGCCGATCAAGCCGCCGATGACGGCGCCTGCACCCGTACCGATCGCCATATTGATGCGGTTACGGTGACGTCGATAATAGCTCGGCTTTCTGACACGAACCCAGGTAACACGGCCGTTACGATAGACCTTTTTCCTATAGTAAGCCTGTGCGTCGGTGCTCACCGGAGTAGCAAAAAGTAACATCGCTGCGAACAGCGTCGACATAATAAACAGAACTATGGATTTCTTCATGATGTCCCCCATTTTGAGTGGCCTAAATGGCCGTGATCAATTGCTTCGACCTGAATGGACGCAAAGAGCGTACCAATGGCGGCATATTGAGACTCTCGGTCTGTTAAACGGGCGAACCACCCCGAAGCGTACGAAAAAGAGTCACTCGCCAAATACCCCAAAAGGTTTGCCCCGTAACGATGTCGTGCACTGATCGCACGGTTTCCAGATCGCCGGAATTTCGGATATATTTGAAAGGTCTGATATTCCAAACAAACAAGTTATGAGCGAGATCTTTAGCCGCACAACGAGGCCGGATCCGGCCCTTTTCTTTAGCCGAAATGATAAGAACGATCCACGATTGGGCGAAGTGGTCCATCGTGAAGAAGCCGATTATGAATCGGCCGAGATCGTCATTGTCGGATGCCCGCAGGATGAAGGTGTCCGGCGAAACGGGGGCCGCGAGGGCGCGGCGCTTGCCCCGGACGCCATCCGCGAACAATTTTATAAGCTTACGCCATACAACATCAGGCGGCCGATCTTTGACCTGGGAAATGTAAGGATCGGCGGCACGCTCGAGGAAACTCACGATGATCACAAGGCCGTTGTCACGCAGCTTCTCCGCGATAAGAAACGTGTGATCGTGCTTGGCGGCGGGAATGATATCTCCTATCCCGACGGTGCCGCAATGGCGGACGTTTTCGGCCCCGAGAATTGGATCGGGATCAATGTCGATTCGCATTTGGACGTCCGCATCGCCGCTCAGCGAAACAGCGGAACGCCCTATAGACAGCTTCTTGAGGAAGGGCTTCTACGTCCCAATCGGTTCTTCGAGGTCGGCTATCAAACCCATTTCTGTTCGCCGGTCTATTACGAGTACATACGGCAATTGGGCGTGCAGAGGATCAGTTTAGAGCTGCTGAGGTCCCGGGCCGAATCAGATATGGAGCTTAAGGAGATGATCAAACAAAAGTTCATTCACCATAGCTCTTCGCTGAACACATTCTTCGGTTTCGACCTGGATGTCGTGAGGTCGGCAGACGCTCCCGGCACGACCGCACCGTCACCGCTTGGCATCCGGGCCGGCGAATTCATCCAATTGGTCAAATACGCCGCGTCGCTCGCGAACACACGGATAATAGAGTTTTCCGAAGTTAATCCAAAGTTTGACGCCGACAACCGCACGGCCAAACTCGTAGCGATAGCGATGCACCGAATCTGCTCCGAAAACCTCTAGCCGCAACACGAGCAAGGAACTTTCAGCCTCCCGCCTTCGTTTCATCAATGATCATGTTTTGTCCGAAATGCGGAACCGGCGACCAATCAGCAGAATCCTATTGCCGCCAGTGCGGCGACTGGCTTCGCGATCCCGATGCGACCGGCGGCGGGATCTTCAGACCAACGACCCGCGACGAAAAGATTCGCAAGATGCGTATTCTTGAACTCGTCAGCATTGGATTTTCGCTCACGTCAGTTGTGATCATTCTTACATTTTTGTCGGGATCGATGGACAAGGGCCTCCTCTTTCTTGCGATGGCGTGCGGCATCGTGGTCGCCTTTTACCAGGCCGCAAATATGTACCTCGGCCACAAGGTAACGCGCACGCTGCCGCGGCAAAATCCCGGTGCCGCGGCCGAAATTCGTGAAAGGCCGATCCAACTGCCGATCAAAGCAACCCATCAACTGAACGTGCCCGCAAGCGTAACCGAGGATGTCACAGAGCTCCTGGACCCGTTGCCGCGCCGCGAACGCAAAACCGAAACCCGCTAGAGTCGGGCCGCACTTCGCTTTAGCAACAATGCTGCCGAACAACGACCAGGGTGATACAGGGCCGAGTACCATCGCATTTCTCGGACGATATGTTCGCCATCAGAACTTGACGGCTCGAACCGATCTTATAAAGGCAATTACCGCGTTCCTGAATTTTGGTGCAGTGCTTGACACGTTGTAAAGAGATTTGTAATTCTTGAGGTTCGCTTTCGGGCGATATTTCCAGAGACGTAGGCACTTAGCTCAGTGGTAGAGCACTACCTTGACACGGTAGGGGTCAGCAGTTCAACTCTGCTAGTGCCTACCATTTTTATTTTAAATCCATCCATATCCGAATATAATATCTTCGATCGAAATTCATAACAGGAGCAATTATACGATGCAAGGAGTAAATCCCGTTGGCTGGTTCGAGATCTATGTGCAGGACATCGCAAAGTCGCAGGCATTTTATGAGACGGTTTTGGGTATCTCGATGAGCGAGCTGCCTAATCCGACCGAAGATCCGCTAAAAATGGTCACATTTTCCACCGGCGAGGAGTCGATGACCCAGACCGGAGCGACCGGTGCTATCGTCCGGATGGACGGCTTTCCAAGCGGTGGAAACAGCACCTTGGTCTATTTCAACTGCGACGATTGCGCGGTGGAAGAAAGCCGTGTAGCGGGAGCCGGCGGCGAGGTGTTCAAGTCCAAGTTCTCGATCGGCCCGCATGGGTTCATATCACTCTGCACCGACCCTGACGGCAATATGTTCGGCTTGTATTCGAGGAACTGAATCAGACGACCGAGTAATGTCTCGCTTTATCGCACGCTGATCGGTTTATCGAACTTTTACCGCTCCAAGGGCGTATTTTCATTAGATGTGCGCCCATTGGAACGGCGCGCTTTTTGAAGGGGGACCGAAACGATGATCGAAATACTGGAATCACCAAAACACCTTGTGGCAATGAAGATCTCGGGCAGTATCACTGCCGAGGATATCGAGAAGGCCTACAAGGCTACCGAAGATGCGCTGGGTTCGAATGAGCGTATCTCGTTTTTTGCAGAGATCGACGAATCCGTAGCATTTACGGCCGAAGGAATTGTAAAAGATCTTTGGAAGGGCCTCGGCCAACTCGGTAAGTTGTCAAAATACTTTCGGGCTGCGGTCGTGACCGACAAAGGCTGGATCGGGGCCATGGCAAGGGTCGAAGGCCTTGTCTTTTCTTCGATAGACGTCCGCGTCTTCGAACCGGCGGACCGCAATAAGGCATTTGCATGGGCGACCGAGGCACCCGAACCGCTGCCAAAGCCTGAAGTGCCCGAACCGTCGATCCATTTTTTGCAGACCACCAGCGAGGGTGTGTTTGCCTATGAGGTCAATGGACGCTTGCGGGAAAAGGACATCAAGGCCGCGGTCGCCGCGACGAAACCGTTTCTCGAACGCGAGGGCAAATTCAACGTTCTGGCCAGGATGAAGGAGTTTGGCGGGTTTGACCTGCTCGCGGTGCTCGACGATGACCTGATCAAGTTAAAATTCAAGGCCATCAATAAGATCGGTAAGTACGCCGTCGTTGGGCCAAAACCATGGATGCGCAATCTCCTTGAACTGATCCGTCCGCTGGTCGCGGCTGAGATCAAGGTCTTTGACCCCGAGGATGAAGCGGCTGCATGGGAATGGGTCGGCGCCCAGCAGGCGTTGTTGGCCGGAAAGTGAGTCTTTTAAGCAGAGACTTGGTTAAGTTTCTGCAGTTAAAACTCTGTAGAAATGTCCCATCGCTAATTTGATAGAATGTGTAGTGCTTCAAGGTTTGAAATTCCTTGGCGGGGCATCCCACCGGGGAATTTCAAGCCGGAGCCCGTGACACTTGATCCGCTGACCGTTCCGCCACGCCGACCAGGCATATCTCGTCTAGGTCGCCCGTTCCAATAGCGTCCCTTTCTCTGCGATCGCCACCCCATTCGGATATCCCCAAGCATCTTTCACATACGACATTTCTAAAGGACATTCATATAGAGTTCTGACACGCAGGGAAAACTACCTTGATTTATGCATCAGGGCTTTCTAAACTGTTAGTTTCGGCGTTCGCTCCGTCGTCACCCTATATATGACACACGATCTTTTAAACACCCGGCAATCTTTCGAGACGGGTTCAGGCTCGAAAGGAACGTTTTATTCACTTCCGCGACTGGAGGCCGAAGGACTAGGCAAGGTCTCCCGCCTCCCGATCTCGATCAGGATCGTCCTCGAATCGCTTCTTCGCAATTTCGATGACGGGCGTCGCGTCAGCGAGGCGAACATCCGCGCCCTCGCTGCCTGGCAGCCGGAGGCGGAACGGACCGAGGAGGTTCCTTTCGTTGTTGCGAGGGTGATCCTTCAAGATTTTACGGGCGTGCCGCTGCTCGTCGACCTGGCCGCGATGCGGTCGGCCGTCAAGCGGTTGGGTAAAGATGTGGGCGTGATCGAACCGCTGGTTCCGGTCGATCTCGTCATCGACCACTCCGTACAGGTTGACTATGCCGGGAGCGAATCGGCATATCAACGCAATATGGATATCGAGTTCCGCCGAAACGAACAGCGGTATCGCTTCCTCAAATGGGGAACACAAGCATTCAACGGTTTTAGAGTCATTCCGCCGGGAATAGGTATCGTCCATCAAGTCAACCTCGAATACCTTGCCAAGGGTGTTTTCGAGCGCGAGGGCGTCTATTTTCCCGATTCTCTTGTCGGCACGGATTCCCATACGACGATGATCAACGGGCTCGGAATCGTGGGTTGGGGCGTCGGCGGTATCGAGGCAGAGGCCGGCATGCTCGGTCAGCCGGTCTATTTCCTGACGCCTGATGTGGTCGGGGTAAACCTTTCGGGCACGCTGCCGCAAGGTGCGACGGCTACCGACCTCGTGCTTCGTATAACCGAGATGCTTCGAAAGGCGAAGGTCGTCGGGAAGTTCGTTGAGTTCTTTGGCGAGGGGGCCGCTGCCCTGAACGCCACCGACCGAGCGACCATCGCGAATATGGCGCCTGAATACGGCGCGACCATGGGCTTCTTTGGCGTTGACGAGAGAACGCTCGACTACTTTAGCGCCACGGGCCGCACCGACGAACAGGTTTCCACGATCAGGAACTATTACCAGGCTCAGCAGATGTTCGGGATACCCCGCGAGGGCGAGATCGAGTATTCGAACGTTCTGGACCTGGATCTGACCACCATCAACCCTTCTGTGGCCGGGCCAAAACGTCCGCAGGACAGGATCGAACTCTCCAAGCTGGATGACCGCTTTCGTGAACTCTTCGTCCAGCCGCTTTCTGAGGGCGGATATGGAAAGACGGAGGACGAGCTGGAGAAGAGGCATCTGGTGACTCTCTGCGGATTTCCCGCCGAAGTAAGAGAGGGTGGAGGCGATCAGGATTCAAGATCGATCCCGCTGCCCGTCCTCGGGGATACGACCGCAAAAGATACGAACGTTACAACCGAAGTCGAGATGATGAATAACCGGCCGACGCCTGACCGTGTCGAAGATGGCGGAGCGGCGTGCCCGCCGGAGCAGGTTGCGATCGGTAACGGGGATGTTCTGATCGCCGCGATCACATCGTGTACTAATACATCGAACCCTGCTGTAATGGTCGCCGCGGGTATCGTTGCCAAAAAGGCGGTCGAGCGCGGTATGAAGGTACCCGATTACGTCAAGACCTCCCTTGCTCCGGGCTCGCGGGTCGTAACGGAATATTTGGAGAAGACCGGGCTCCAACAGTATCTCGATCGGATCGGTTTCAATCTTGTGGGTTACGGATGCACCACCTGCATCGGGAATTCGGGCCCGCTGGATGCCGGGATCGAGCAGGCGATACTGGAATTCGATCTTATCGGAGCGTCTGTTCTCTCTGGGAACCGAAATTTTGAAGCCCGCGTTCACCAGAATATAAAGGCCAACTTCCTTATGTCCCCGCCGCTCGTTGTGGCCTACGCGCTTGCCGGAACCGTGATTCGCGATGTCAATTTGCATCCGATCGGGAAAGACAGCGAAGGTAATGACGTATTTCTCAAGGATATTTGGGCCTCGCTTGATGAAGTGAAAGCGGTCCTCGAGGGCGCGACCGACCCTGAGACCTACCGCCGATTGTATAGCGAATTTGCCGAGCAGAATCCGCTCTGGAACGATATAACCTCCAGCACAGGCAAGGTTTACGAATGGGATCCTTCGTCGACCTACATCCAGGAACCGCCGTTTTTTGAGAACTTTTCGATGGAAACAGGGGCGTTTTCGGACTTTGTTGGGGCAAGAGCATTGGCGATCTTTGGCGATTCGGTCACGACCGACCATATTTCGCCGGCCGGCGCGATCAAGGCAAATTCCCCGGCCGGGCTTTACCTGCAAGAACAAGGTGTTGAGCCGAGGGACTTTAACTCGTACGGATCGCGTCGCGGCAACGACCGGGTGATGCTTCGGGGCACTTTTGCCAACGTCCGGATAAAGAACCTGATGGTCGCCCCGATCGAGGGCGGTTTCACCGCGTTTCAGCCCGACGGCGAGCAGATGTCGATCTACGACGCGGCAATGAAGTACAAGGCGTCAAACACGCCGACATTGATCTTTGCAGGACAGGAATACGGAACGGGCAGTTCGCGTGATTGGGCGGCCAAAGGAACTCGTTTGATGGGCGTCAAGGCCGTTATTGCACAGTCATTTGAACGGATCCACCGCTCTAACCTCGTCGGAATGGGAGTGCTGCCGCTCCAGTTCAAAGAAGGTTCGTCTGCGGAAAGCTTGAAATTGGACGGTACGGAGACCTTCGATCTGACAGGGATCGAGAATCGGGAAATAACCCCGCGACATCCGGTCCGATTGGCGATCAGGAGGAAAGACGGCAGCGTTGACGATGTGGAACTCATCCTCCGCATCGACACACCGATCGAGATCGAATACTACAAGAACGGGGGCATTTTGCCGTTTGTTCTAAGACAGCTCCTGGCAGAGGGGTCGTCGGCAGTAAATTGAATGATATTTTTGGCTGGATGGGAATAAAACCGACCCGTAACTGGATATAAGTTACGGAGTTGTGCTCACTTCGAGCCGGCTTTTCCCGGATCACAGCTAACAAAATCTTTCAAAAACGGGGCAAAAGTAGTAATTTGGGGAGAATCATTACCAGATTACGCCCCGAGTGTTATTGGAGTACCAAAATGAGAATTATTGCGTCCTTGCTTACCATCGTCTCACTTTTCGCATCGCTTTCGCTGCCGGCCGCGGCCCAGCGGTCACGCTTGTTAGAAAGAGACGCAAAGCGCACCCAAAGAGCGATCGTTCTGCCAAAGAAAGGAGACGTGCGTTTCGACCGGGTAGAAAGCTACAGCGAGGGTAAGGGCGCCTACCTGCGGTGGGTGATGGCGGCCGAAAAGGACAATGCCGGCTTCTACGTCTATCGGATGGATAAATCCGGAATGCAGCAGGTCTCTGAAATGCTGCCGGGTGCG
The DNA here is from genome assembly GCA_050246275.1 of Pyrinomonadaceae bacterium. GTDB lineage: Bacteria > Acidobacteriota > Blastocatellia > Pyrinomonadales > Pyrinomonadaceae > OLB17. Next base: position 662,307 of record JBFWWI010000001.1, on the reverse strand, counting down.
ATCTTCAAATACGGAGATCAGCCGGTCGAGAGTGAGACCTATACATTTTTTGACCGGGCCGGATCGCTCGGCTCGACCTATCAGATCGTCGCGATCAAGTTGACCGGCGAAAGGATCGAGTCGTCAACGGTGACCGCCGCATATGTCCCAGCCATCGAATCAGTCGCCGGCGGCGACGAACTTAGTTCGGCCAAACTCAACGCCTATGCCGAACCATCCAAAACGAAGAATGCCCTCATCGTCGACACAGAGCTGAGCCAGGAGATCGCGTCAGGCGTTGTCGACGCCGATCCCATCAAGCATCGTGAAGTAATAGCAAAGCCGGGCGTTCGGATCGCTGTAAAGAACGACGGCATGATCCGCGTCGATCGGTCGCAGCTCGAATCGGCAGGTTTTGATGTCAACGCCGACCCAACGCTTTGGCAGCTCTATATGGAAGGCGTGGAGCGGCCTATTATCGTCGGGCCGAATGCCGACTATATCGAGTTCTTCGGCAAGAGTCTCGACACGGTCGAGAGCGATATCAGGATGTACTTCCTGGTTGTCGGCGATACGCCGGGCCGCCGTATAGCTACATCGGTCCTCAGGAAGGGGCTGACCAATCTTGCCGCCAATAAGTACCAGCAGAGCTTTTTCATGAAAGAGCGGCTCTACTATATCAACCAGATACTCAACGGGGACGCGGAGAATTTTTGGGGACGTTTGGTATCCGCCGGTGTCACCAACCTTCCCTTCGAGCTTTCGGGTATCGACCGCACTCCGGGCAACCGAACGCTAAGGCTAACCGTGCGCGGCTATACGCTTGGTGTGCACAACATTGCGGTATCGATCAACGGCGTCGCCCTCGCGCCCATGTCGGGCTTCAATCGACAGAGCATCTCTAAGGAATATTCGATACCGGTCGACGTTTTGATCGATGGCCAAAATACGATCACGATGCAGAATACGAACGGCGGGCTCGCCCTTTTTGACAACGTGAGTATCGACTTTCCCCGAAACTATGTTGCCGCGGGCAATAAGCTGAATTTCTACAATGAGAACTATCGTCGGGTAACAGTCTCGGGCTTTACCTCGCCCAATATCAGATTATTCGACGTTACGAATGAGGCCGATCCGCGATTGATGACCAATGTTCAGATCGTTCAAAGCGGCGGCACTTGGGGCCCTGTTATACCATCCGGCCGGGGACGAGTGTTCACGGCAATTGAGGCATCGGTATTTTCGGGCCCTGTATCGGTAACGCCAAATGATCCTGAAATGCTCGGCGACCCTTCGCTGGGTGCAAATCTCGTTATCATTACGCCGAAGGCATATCTGAATGAGGCTCAGACGTGGGCCGCTTACAGGTCGGGTCAGGGATTCTCGACCAAGATAGTCGACTCGGAAGAGATCTTTGACGAGTTCGGGTATGGCGTTTCGAGTTCGGCATCGGTCCGGGCGTTCTTGTCCTATGCCAATTCGAACTGGAGCACTCCGCCCTCGTATGTCCTTCTGCTGGGAGACGCATCGGTCGATCCGAGAAACTATCAGAATTACGGCTATTGGAACCAGGTCCCGACCGAAATGGTCGATACGCTTTACGAGGAGACCGGAAGCGACGAGGCACTTGCCGATTTCAACGGCGACGGGCTAGCCGAGATCCCGATCGGCCGCATCGCTGCTCGCAATGCGACAGGCATTACGACTATTTTCAATAAGACCGTTCAATGGGAATCTTCCTTGACACCAAATTCGCTCGACCGGGGAGCATTGTTCGGCTTTGATTGGCCGGATGGTTACGATTTCGAAGGCATGAGCAACCGCATAAAGGCCAACCTTCCTGCCTCGATGCCGGTGGTTTCGGTGCAGAGCAATGCGGCCGGAGCTTCGACGACCGTGGTGGGAGCATTTAACGAGGTCGATGCGGCTAACCCAGCGAACTCCGGGGTCTTTATCGCTAACTACACCGGCCATGGAAACTCCGGTGCATGGCGAGCTGATACATTCTTCTCAAAGGTCCATGTACCCAGCCTGACGAATTCGACCAAACCGACGATCGTTACAGCATTGACCTGCTTGAATGGTTATTTTGTCGTGCCCGATTCGACCGACAGCTTCGCAGAGTCGCTTACAAAGGCTGCGAACGGCGGAGCCGTGGCGGTGTGGGCATCGACCGGCCTTACAACGCCGGACGTGCAGGAGATCATGGCAAAGAGGTTCTTCGCAAAGATCGGCGATGGCTCGATACCGCGAATGGGTGACCTGATAAACGATGCCAAATCACAGCTGCCGGCCAGGGCCGATGTGCGGTATTCGTGGGCCCTCTTCGGCGACCCGATGCTAAAGGTGAGATGATCAGACCTCAGTAAAGACAGGAAAAGGGCGGCCCATCCGGGAACCGCCCTTTTACTTTGGTACTCGCGGCAGGAGTCGAACCTGCGACTTCTTCCTCCGGAGGGAAGCGCTCTATCCACTGAGCTACGCGAGCGAAACTCTCAGCTAAGATACTAGCAACTCTACGGTTTCGGTTCAATCCGTATCGTCTTGATCCGAACGGGTTCAACGGGCCGCTCGCCATCCTTAGGCTGCACGCCCGAGATCGTCCGGACGTTGCTCATTCCATCGATCACCTTTCCAAAGATAGTGTATCGCTGATCGAAGCCGGCCTCGCGTTTGAGCGTGATGAAGAATTGCGAGTTTGCCGAATTGTTGTCCGTCCCGCGAGCGGCCCCGACAATGCCGGTGTCGTAAAGCAGATCGGAAAACTCTGCTGGGACGTTTGGCTTGCTCGATCTTCCCGTCCCGTCGTTATCCGGGTCGTCGTCCTTAGATAGAGGATCGCCGCCCTGGATCACCGACGGATTGATGCGGTGGAAAGTGGTTCCGTTGTAGACGCCTTCACGTGCAAGCTCCTTGAAACGCTCCACCATTTTGGGAGCGATATTAGAGTACAGCTCGATCTTGATGGTTCCGTAGGCAGCGGAATTTTCCATCTCGATGACGGCGATCTCATTGTCCGCCACCGGCTGGACACCTTTTTTTATCTCCGCTGCCGCACCAGGTGTATTTGATCCCGTGCTCCCGGGCCCGCATGCCGACAACAAGAACGCCAACGCCACAAGAATTATGATCGGTAATAATTTCATATCAGAACGTCTTTTCGCTGTCCAAGAGGATCGTGACCGGGCCGTCATTTACGAGTTCTACATCCATCATCGCTTGAAAGCGTCCGGTTTGAACTCCATCGATCTGCCTGCCGGCTTCTGCCACGAACGCCTCGTATAGATGATTTGCCCTTTCGGGCGGTGCCGCATCGATAAATGAGGGACGGCGGCCTCGCGTGGCGTCGCCAAAAAGTGTGAACTGCGAGACCACAAGAAGCTGCCCCTTGATATCGAGGAGCGAGAGGTTCATCTTGTCCTCGGCATCCTCGAAAATTCTCAGGTTCAGCGTCTTATCGACAAGGTATAAGGCGTCCTTTTCAGTATCCCGGATCGAAACGCCGAGAAGGACCAACAGGCCCTTCCCGATCTCGCCGGTGATCTCGCCGCCGACCGTTACCCTTGCCCGCGACACTCGTTGGACGACGGCTCGCATGTATCAGGCGGCAAGTTCTTCGATAAAGACACGATTCATCACGACCGCCTCGATGGGCTTGTCCTTGTGATCTCGCTCCACGCCGGCGATGGCATCGACGACCACCTGCCCCTCGATCAGGCGGCCGAATTTCGTATAAGCCGGAGGCAGCGGGTAATCGACGTGCATTATGAAGAACTGTGAGCCATTGGTATTCGGCCCCGCGTTTGCCATGGCGACGGTGCCCTTGTCGTAGATCCCCGCATACAGCTCGGAATCGCGATCGATCTCGTCGTCGAACTTTCCGCCCCACGCAGATTCGCCGCCGTAGCCTTCGCCGAGCGGATCGCCGCCCTGGATCATAAAGTTTGGTATGACGCGGTGAAATATCACGCCGTCGTAGTAATTCTTCTCGGCCAGAAGCCTGAAATTCTCGGTTGTTTTTGGAGCGTCCTGCTCCAGTAGTTCAAATTTGATCGTACCTTTGTTCGTCTCGATAACTGCGATTCTGTTAGCCACTTAAGTCTCCTGTTTTAAGATAAAACGGTCGATAGCTGAAGCTACGCCGCTTTGGTTGTTATTATCTGTTTTATAGAATTCCGCGCGTTCAAGCAAACCAGCGTCTGCATTTCCCATCACCACAGGCGTGCCGGCAAACTCGAGCATATCGATATCGTTGAAGTTGTCGCCGATCACCATTACCTCGTCCGCGGTCAGCCGATTGATGATCGCGAGCTTTTCTACTCCGGTACCTTTTGAGGCATCGGGAGGGAGTATGTCGATCAAAGTGAAATCGAGATGCGGATAGATGGTCGGAAGTATCTTTACGCTGTCTCCGAGTTCGGCCTCGAGAAATGCGAGCATGCGGGACATCGGTTCGCATGCTCCTGAGAAAGAGATGTGAATGACCTCGTGATCCGGCAATGCGTCGTGCAGGTCGGCGACGTGCATCACGGCGTGTTCGGCTTCGTCGCCGTGCAGATGTTTCGCCCACTCAATGTATCTCTGGAGAGGGATATTATCGTCCGAAATACGATCGTAGAGCATCGAGCCCTTGCCGTGCGGGTCGGCACTCACCAATGCATTCCCGCCGAAATTTTTTCCGACGCGGACGATCTCGCGCGTCGTGTCGAGCTCGAGCAGCGAAGCCGCCACCGTGTCGAGCGAAGATGCGAATTTCAGCAGAGCACCATTGTGCGTGATCAGCGGAGCGTTCAGCTCAAGCTCCAATCCTAGCGGACGAGCATCGCGAAACCTGCGGCCCGTCGCGATCGTCACGAGCACGCCAGCTTCCTCGGCCGCACGAACAGCCGCGCGATTCGCCTCGGGAACCTTTCCACGCGAATCGAGCAGCGTCCCGTCAAGATCTAGTGCAAGGAGTTTGATCACCGAGCCGCCTTATGTGCATCCATATAGGCCCGGAGAAGTTGATTGATCTTGGTTTGGTATCCTTGACCTTGCTCGCGAAAGAAGGCGATCACGTCCTGATCAATTCTTAGCGTTATTTGCTGTTTTGTTGGAAGTGCCTTGAAGCCTTTCCGAACCATCGCATTCGCAAAATCTTTCTCGGTTAACCTTGGGATGTCGGAGAAGTCGATGTCCTCGTCCTTCAAATTTCGGACGCGTTCCCAATCAGTTTCTGATGTGCGTGTAGTAGATCTCTTCTTCATGTTTTTCAGCTTTTCTGAATGAGATGACCCTGATGCAGTTGTCATCTTCAGTATGGGAGATAACCACTACAAGATGGTCGAGAATTCCAAGTGTGTAGTACCTCGTTTCTGCGTAGTCGAATCGGTCATCAACATCGGTAACCGATTCATTCTCGAACACCCGTGGAACATCCCGAAAATCGAAGCCGTGTCTCCGGATGTTCTCTTTCCTCTTCTTCTCATCCCATTTCAAATGTCATTTCTAGTGTAACTACGCCACGTAACTACGTCAAGATTCTGTAAATAGGGTCCCGTCCAGATCAAGAGCAAGGAGCTTGATCATTTCGCATCCGAATGAATTTTAACCAATGGACGAAGCGCCAGCGAAAGAAGCCACATGGCAATTAGGGGGAGGACCATCGCGATCAGGAAATCGAAAGGGTTTCCAATCAGATTCAGTATGCTGAGAAAGCTCTGAGTGTAAATAAGGTCGTGGTGGTAAAGGATATGATATGACTTGGCAAGCTCAACCACGAACGGTGTGAAGCAGAGAAGGCTGTACAGAAATGCTCCGACGTATCGTCGCCGTGTGAAGAACGTGACTGCCAACAGACCCAGGGTTAGAAAATGTCCCAAGAGAAAGTGGCCGGGACGAATTCCAGAAAGGCCGAAATCAACTTCCGGTGGATGCACAACGTTATGAAAGATCAAAACGAGAATGTATGCAAGGCTTACGATAGACGCAAAGCCAGTCGCCACTAACAACCTTGAGCGTTCTGCTCTTGAAGGTTCTGAACTCATATAGCAATAGACAGGTCACACTTGCAAAAGTTCCTCATTGACTCACATTCGAATTACTGGCTTCATTTGCACGCTTTTCGGCGCGTTCTTTTTCGAGCCAGCGTTGGTATTCGATCTTGTCTCGCGAATCGAGCAGCGTCCCGTCCAGATCAAGAGCCGGGAGTTTTATCCGCTCGTCTTCTTTCTTATTTTCTTCTTTCGTGGTTGATCTCTCAATGACAGACTCCTAGATCACCAACTTCTTCCATTCAAGTTTTCCATGACTGCAGAAATTGAATAGCAGACCGACTCGGCATCCCGAAACCTTTAGGTAATTGATCACCTGAGCCCAGTCAATTGGTGAAAGCTGGTTTACCGCCTTCAGTTCAACAATTATCTGGTCGTAACAAAAGAAGTCTGCGACGTATTCCTTGTCAAGCACCCGGCCCTTGTACGTGATCGTGAACCTTTCCTGTGGTCGAAATGGAATGCCTCGCATTTCAAGCTCGATCTCTAAGGCCCGTTGATATACAGGCTCAAGGAAGCCGGGCCCAAGCTTGCAATAGACCTCCATCGCTGCCCCGACCACCTCGTACGTTTCGGCAGAAAGGTAAACAAGGTTTGGATCTTCGGGGCTTTTGTGTTCTGAATGATCTTCCATGATCGAAGAACTTTTCCTCTTTTCTTATTTCGTGGTTCATCGCCTTTCAACGGCGATCGTTCAGGTCGCTATCTTTCTTGGTCGCTCGTATTCTAAGCGTTTTATAACCACGAAAGAAGAAAAGAAGAAATCAAATCAACACTAATATTGAACGGAATCGCGATCCCCCTAGGCCGCGGTTCGTGCTTGTCACATATGTTTTTCTTATTTTCCCATTTCGTGGTTTATTGCTCTTTCATCGTTGTACTATCGGATAGCCACCACTCAGGAGATTCATAACCACGAAAGAAGAAAAGAAGAAATAAAAGAACGTCAACTCCTCACTGACCCACGTTCGAATTATTCGCCGCGTTTGCACGCTTTCCGGCACGTTCTTTTTCGAGCCAGCGTTGGTATTCGGCTTTGCCTCGTTCGAAGTCGGCGGCGGAGGCGTAGAACCAATGTGAGCCGTCGTTTGCCTGGACGTTGCGGACGTAGAAGATGTAATCGGTCTGGGCGGGGTTAAGTGCCGCCTCGATCGACGACTCCGAGACGCTTGAGATCGGGCCGGGCGGCAGGCCCGGAAACTTTCGAGTGTTGTAGGGCGAGATCACCTCGAGGTCGCTCTTGTGGATGGTGCCGTCCCAACGGCCCTGCATCTTGGCGATATAAACGTTCGTCTGGTCTATCCCGAGCGGGATGCCCTTTGCAAGGCGATTGTAGATGACCGACGCAACGATGGGCCGCTCCGCCGGCACGCCAGTTTCGGTCTCGATCAGTGAAGCGATCGTGACGATCTCGTGCGGCGTTCTTCCCATCTGCTTTGCCTTTTCGGTCCATTCGGGTTTCCACACTTTGCGGAACTGCTCGACCATCTGTTTGATGATCTTCTCGGGTGGAGTCCCGGTCGGTATTTCGTAGGTGCTCGGGTACACATAGCCCTCGAGACCTTTTGCCTCGGGGGAGATGTCTTTGATGAGGGACGTGTCGCTCATCATGGCAAGGACATCTTTGTCCGTATAGGTAAGCGGCGAACCTCTATCGACGGTGCCGCTTTGTTCGGGCTGATTCTTTGCGGTAAATTCGGCAACTCGCTTTGCAATGTCGAAGATCGTGAACCCCTCTGGAATAACCAGCCGCGCAGCTCGTTCCTCTCCTTTTTCAAGTTCGGCGAGCACCTCAAGCGGTGTGATCGGCGAGGCAAATCTATAATCGCCCGCCTTTATCTTGCTCGCATCGCCCACCGTACGCAGGTAGAGCATCACCGGCGTTCCGTTCGCTATCACGCCCTCGCTTACCAACCGCCCGATCACCGCTGCGGGTGCCGTTCCTTTCTCTATCGTTATGAACTCGCCTGCCTTCGCGTGTTCCTGCGGCGTATTCATCGCACTTCGCACCCACAATGCCGTACCGCCCAATAGGGCCGCCGAGGCGAATACGATCAAGATCAATCCAATAAGCAAAGGTCGGGTCATTCTGAAAGTTTATCAGATACCGAACGAGGAATTCACAGGCCGCAGTCAACGAGAGGGTTGGGTCCCGCGAGGGTAAATTGCTCCTCTCCGCCTGTTGCCTACTTCACTGGACGGGACCACTTTATTTGTGGAGGCATATTGCGAGGCGAAGAAAGTGTTTCGAGAAAGTTTTTTATTGAGGCATGTCGCGAGCTTGAGTTTTCCACGGACAGTGCGTATAATTTTGAGGTTTGTTACATACGCGGCATTTGCTTCCGGCATTTGCCGCTACAATTTTTCGATAAGATGCTTTCGAAGAACTTTGCAGTTACGACAACTACTACGACCCGCCTCTAATGGCGGGACAATCGCGGTTCGTATTTTGAACCGCAAAGCAAAGTCGCTCTTATCGGATCTGATCTTGGTTAGTAGTAGGAATTTGTTGATCGTTTTCCAATTTGAGCGGCCGCGGAATGCAGAAGCCTGTGTAAGCTAGGGCAAAGTTCAAATCGAGTGTTACGCCCTTACTCACGTTCGGGCTCAAGGATAGAACGATCGGCAAAGATGATGAGCGAACTGAACGTACAACTCAACGGAAGCCAACGGGCTATACCTGCGCCGGCGACGGTGGCCGATGCGATCAAGGCATTTGACCGCGATGTGCTGAAGTCTGCCCTCGCGGCGAAGGTCAACGGCGAGGAAGTAGATCTCGATCGTGAGCTCACGGCTACGGACGAGATCATCTCGATCGAGCCTATCATCGCCGGCACGCGCGGTGGACTCGAGGTCATACGACACTCGACCGCGCATCTGCTCGCCGCGGCGCTGCTCGATCTGTTTCCCGGTACAAAGCTCGGCGTCGGGCCCGCGTTGATGGAAGATCCGCGGTACGGCTTTTTTTATGATTTCATCGCACCGCGAATGGTGACGGAAGACGATCTGTCCGTTATCGAAAAGAAGATGAAAGCGTTGGCGAAGCAAAACCTGCCTTATCGCCGCGAGGAGATCGAAAAAGCAAAGATCCTCGATATTTTTAAGGAACGCGACGAGCCGCTAAAGTGCGAGTTGATCGACGAAAAGGTTTCGGGCACGGCCAGCGTCTATTACATTGATAATTCTCCGTTCATCGATTTTTGCCTCGGGCCGCACGTTCCGCACACCGGAAAGCTAAAGGCCTTTAAGCTGCTTGCTTTGTCGGGTGCCTATTGGAAAGGCGACGCGGAAAACCCGCAGATGCAGCGGATCTACGGAACCGCTTTCGCCACGCAGGAAGAACTCGATCAGTGGGTGAAACAACGTGAAGAGGCCGAGAAGCGCGATCATCGAAAGCTCGGCCGAGAGTTGGACCTGTTTTCCATTTCAGATGACTATGGCGCCGGGCTGATCCTCTGGCATCCGAAAGGCGGGATCGTCCGGATGGAAATGGAACGCCTGCTTCGCGAGGAACTGGAGAAACGCGGCTACAGCTTTGTCTACACTCCGCATATTGCGAAGCGTCAGCTCTGGTTCACGAGCGGCCACGAGGATAACTATGCCGACGGAATGTATGCACCGACAAGCATAGAGGACGAGGAATACCGGCTCAAGCCGATGAACTGCCCTTTCCATATCGGCATTTACAAATCCTCACCGCGGTCTTATCGCGACCTGCCGCAGCGTTATTCGGAGATGGGAACGGTTTATCGGGCTGAACTCTCCGGTACGCTGCACGGCCTGATGCGCGTCCGCGGTTTTTCCGTCGACGACGCGCACCTGTTCATCCGCGGCGACCAGATACAGGTCGAGGTCGCGGATTGCCTCGATTTTGCGATCAAGGTCTTTGAGACCTATGGTTTTGACGATGTGAAATTCGAATTGTCGGTCCGCGGAGAGGCTGAGAATAAACTTTACCTCGGATCGGATGAGGATTGGGCGTTCGCGGAAGAAAAGCTCGCGAGTTCGCTCGGCGAGCGTGGAATTCCCTATGAGCGGATAGAGGGCGAGGCTGCCTTCTACGGGCCGAAGATAGATATCAAGATCGAGGATGCGATCGGGCGTGTTTGGCAATTGGGCACGATCCAGCTGGATTTTAATCTTCCCGAGCGTTTCGAATTGGAGTATACCGGCGACGATGGCCAGAAGCACCGGCCCTACATGATCCACCGGGCACTCTTCGGCTCGATCGAGAGATTCTTCGGCGTCCTGATCGAGCATTACGCGGGTGCATTCCCGCTTTGGCTCGCCCCGGTACAGGTCGTTGTGCTCCCGATAACCGACCGGATCAACGAATATGCAGCTGAGGTGGCGGCCGACCTTCGTGATGCCGGGTTCAGGGTCGAGGCAAATTTGAGGTCCGATAAGATCGGAGCTAAGATCCGTGAGGCACAGGTACAAAAGATCCCATATATGGTCGTCCTGGGCGACAAGGAACTGGATGACCGTTCTATTTCAGTGCGTGAGCGTAAAAGAGGGGACATCGGCGCGATGTCATTGGAAGAGTTCAAGGAGATGATCACGCAGCAAAAGCTGCTGCGGGCACTCTAAGATCGCAATTTAGCAAAGGAGGCTAATATCGCTAGAAGATTTGGAGGTCGTTGGAAACCGAGAATACGCGAACCGCTCCACCGTACGAACGAGAGGATCCGCGTCCCATCGGTTCGTGTGGTCACCGAGGATGGCGAAACGCTCGGCGTAATGGATACGCGTGATGCCGTGCAGGAAGCGCGAAACAGGGGCATCGATCTGGTAGAGATCGCTCCGAACGCGAAACCGCCGGTCTGTAAGCTGATCGATTACGGCAAGTTTCTTTACGAACAGAAGAAAAAGACCCACGAGGCGAAAAAGAAACAGGTCACGGTCCAGGTCAAGGAGATCAAGTTTCGTCCGGGCACCGACGATCACGACTACAATTACCGGATGGAAAGGGCAAAGGAGTGGCTGGAAGACGGCGACAAGGTTCGTGCGGCGATCGCATTTCGCGGCCGCGAAATGACCCACCGTGAACTCGGGGCAAAGATCCTTAAGCGTCTGACCGAGGACCTGAACGAACTTGCCGACGTCGAGGTGGCGCCGAAGATGGAGGGATACCAGATGTTCACCATCTTCATCCCGAAAAAGAGCAAGGCCGAGGTAAAAAAATCGGCGCAGCATGTTTCGGCGGCGCCCGATGCCGAACCGGAAAAGAAGAAAGAAAAGCCGGAGAGACCCAAGGCGGCAGACGAAAAGAAACCAGCGGGCGACGACATCGACGATATTTTTTAGGAGTTTTATTAAGGAGAGCAAAGGTATGCCAAAACTTAAGACACACAAGGGTGCTGCGAAGCGTTTTCGCTCGACGGCGAGCGGCAAATTCAAACGCGGCCATTCGCACGCGCGTCATATTCTGACCAAGAAAACGAATAAACGTAAGCGAAACCTGGATATTGACACATTGGTATCAGAGGGCGATCAGAAGCGCGTCGAAAAGATGCTGCCGTACGGCCGGGATTAATCATTGGGGATTTTGGATTTCGGATTTTGGATTGTTTCCGAACGCGTTGAATATGTAATTCCGCATTCCGCATTCTGAATTCCGCATTGGAGGAATTATGCCAAGAGCAAAACGTGGTAATAAGCGCACCGAAAAGCGCAAGAAGATCTTAGCCTTAGCAAAAGGCTATCGTGGGACAAAGTCAAAACTTTACCGTTCGGCAAAAGAGTCGGTCGAGCGCGGACTGAATTTCGCCTATACCGGCCGCAAGCTGAAAAAACGCGATTTCCGTAAGCTGTGGATCGTCCGCATTAACGCGGCCTGCCGTTTGAACGATATGAAGTATTCGCAGTTCATCCACGGCCTGAACCTCGCCGGTATCGAACTCGACCGTAAGTCGCTGGCAGATATCGCGGTCAAGCAGCCTGAGACCTTTGCCGCGATAGCCGGCCAGGCAAAAGACGCGATCAGCAAACAGCAGACAGCGGCTGCGTAAGGCATGGTAGAATTGGATTTGGAGGCAATATGATCACTATAAGATTCTCCGATCCGGATGTCAGGTTAGAGGCCTTGGGGTTTCTTATGGGCCGATTTCCCGGGCGAGCGCTGAAGACGGGTGAGGTCCTTGTACCCGAGCCGGCTTTGCAAGCTCTCGCCCATGAGGGATTCCAATTTACGGTGTTAGGCCGATCGACCTATGAGCAGCAAATTGCGGCGATTCGAGATCCTGTTACCTCGAAAATTTAACGACGAAAGCGAAGTCCCGCAAAAATTGCTTGGACTTGCCCTTAGCGAGATCGTTGACAAGTTTGGAGCGGCGAGCTTTGAGCCGACGGCGGTTGAAGGGTTCTGGCGGCACGAAGGTATACTTTACGTCGACGCGCTTAGCAGGATCGTAATTGATGTTGAAGACATCGATGAAAATCGTCAATGGATGCGCGATTATAAGGCCCGGTGGAAAGAGACACTTGACCAGCTTGATCTTTGGCTTGTAAGTTATGAGATCGATGTGGAATGATGGATCGGCAGTCCATGCAACTCAAGGTCTTCAATTTCTTTTTTCTTCTGATTCTTATCCAGATGTCAGCTATCTCCGCTCTCGCGACTTCGTGTGTCGCCGTGACACCCGCGCAAGAGTTGGCTCAGTCCCAATGGGGAGCGACGAATTTCCTTTATAAGGGCTTCTATTTCGGTTTGATCTTTTCGACGTTTTTGGGAAATGAAATCTTGATGTGGCTGAGAACGAGACGACTAAGAGGCTCGCTTTTGCTCCTGGTGCTAAGCCTTCCTATCGCTTTGATTTATTCGTTATGGGAAGGTGCAAATTCGGAATGTGGTTACGGCGGTCTTGAAGCAAACAACTACCTGTTCGTACTGATTCCGCTATCTGTTGCCTTAGTTAGTCAGATAATCCTTCTCCGACGTTCGATCCAGGTGATAGGACACGATCTCGAATAGTAAGTGACTTAAAACGTGGCGCTCTTCCCAAGACCTAACTCTGCTTTCGCCTCCGCAAATTTCTCAACGGCAAAATCGAGATCTTCCTTTGAATGTGCGGCAGAGACCTGCGTTCTGATCCGGGCTTTCCCTTTCGGAACGACCGGGAATGAGAACGGGATGACGTAGACGCCTTTTGCTAGAAGAGCTTCGGCCATTTTCACGGCCGGTTGAGCTTCGCCGAACATTACGGGGACGATCGGGTGTTCGCCGGGGCGGACTTCGAGGCCAACGGCGGCGATCTTTTCGCGGAAGTATCGAGTGTTGTCCATCAGCTTGTCTCGGAGTTCGGTCGATCGCGAGAGCAGGTCGATCGCGGCGATCGAGGCGGCGACTATCGGCGGGGCGACGGAGTTTGAGAAAAGATACGGCCGCGATCGCTGCCTTAAAAGTTCGATAATTTCCTTCTTCCCGCTCGTATAGCCGCCGCTGGCACCGCCGAGAGCCTTACCGAGCGTGCCGGTGATGACGTCGATACGGTCAACTACGTTGTGATGTTCGTGTGTGCCGCGGCCTGTTTTGCCCATAAAGCCGACCGCGTGCGAATCATCGACCATCACGAGGGCGTCGTGCTCTTCCGCCAAACTGCAGATCTCATCGAGCTTGGCGATGTAGCCGTCCATCGAGAATACGCCGTCCGTCGCGATCATCCTGAATCTGGCGGACTTCGCTTCTTCCAGCTTCGCCTCGAGGTCGGGCATGTCACTGTTCTTGTAACGGAATCGCTGAGCTTTGCATAAACGCACGCCGTCAATGATGCTGGCGTGGTTGAGCTCGTCGGAGATCACAGCGTCCTCTTCGCCGAGCAGCGTCTCGAACAGCCCGCCGTTGGCGTCGAAGCAGCTCGTGTAAAGGATCGTGTCCTCGGTGCCGAGAAACTCGCTGATCTTTCGCTCAAGCTCCTTGTGGATCGCTTGCGTTCCGCAGATAAATCGTACGCTCGATAGGCCGTAGCCCCACTCGTCCAGCGACCTCTTCGCCGCCTCGACTATCGCCGGATGATCGCTCAACCCGAGATAGTTGTTCGCGCACATATTGAGCACTTCCCTGCCGCCCACATCGATATGCGCATCCTGCGGGCCGTCGATCACGCGTTCAGATTTATACAGGCCGGCTTCGCGGATGTCGCTGATGGTCTTTTCCAGGTGTTGTTTGAAATCCGTATACATTGTTATATAGGCCGCGCTTCCGTCATCATGGCGCAGCAGCACGTAATTGTTGTAATTTGACTAAGATCTCAGGTGCTTCTTTGACCTCAACCAATGGTTCAAGCTGTTCAAGAATATAGTCCCAATCGAGATTCTCGCGAACGCTCAAAATATTTTCTATATCGGCCCAATCTTGCAACCTGTCAGCAAAGGATTTGAAAACTAACAGATCCTCGGCGGAGCACGTTCGCAACGAAATATCAGGAAGAGGATCCCATATTGAGGAACGCGATACGGCTAAATTTTCAAACTCAAGTGCTCCAAGCGAAATATCTATTCCGACATTGTCGTAACTTACCAATAGAACACGATTTCGCAGTGCAAAATTGGTCGCATCATCAACGCGTGGTTCAAACTCAGCTAAAATTCTCTCAATAAAGTGTTCTTCGTTTCCAAATCCGGTGAGCAATGTAAGATCGACATCGTTCGTAAGCCGAGGAACCGCCCAGCGTTGAAGAGCGACACCACCGATAAAGCAAAACTGCCAATCCTCTGATTCAAAAACAGTTTGTACTTTTTGAGCAGTCAGAAATATCGGCTTCATTTTTCCAGAAGTTTTCGGAAAAGCCTCTGCATCTCGATCATGCCGGAAGTCGGTTTTGGCGGATAAGAGATCAAAGCGGCTTCTGAAGCATCGGTCAACGACAAAAATATTGCGGAAACATCGGCGCGTCGAAATTCATCAAGTTTGAGCGCCGCCAAAACCTCGCCGGTCTCTTTCCAACGATCTGCCCACGACCTGATTGACCCGTTTTCCATAGTTCAATTATATCCTCTCGAACCCGTATCGCTATTCCCCACCGCGTAGCCAGTTTTTGCAATTCAACTAATGAGTATCCGCAACGTGATCATTCATACCAGCTATCCCGCGCTTGTGTTCCACTGATGGCAATCACCAAAGCCCTATTATATCTCATCGAAATCCAGAACGACCTTGCCGCAATTTCCTTCCTTTATGGCGGCGAAGCCTTGTTCGAAGTCCTTGTAGGAATAGCGGTGCGTGATGACCGGTGAGATATCTACGCCGATCTCGAGGAGGTTGGACATCTGGTACCAGGTCTCGTACATTTGGCGGCCGTAGATGCCCTTTATGGTGATCATGTTAAAGATGACGGTCTTCCAGTCGATGGCAAAGGGCTCGCCGGGAATGCCGAGAAATGCGATGCTGCCGCCATGGAACATATTGGCGAGCATATCCTTGAACGCCGCCGGAACACCCGACATCTCCATTCCCACATCGAATCCTTCCTTGATGCCGAGTTCCTTTTGAACGTCCTTGATCGACCGTTTGCTTACGTCGAGAGCGAGGGTCACGTCGCCCATCTTCTCGGCCAGTTCGAGCCGGAAGGGATTGATGTCGGTGATGACGATGTTGCGGGCGCCGGCGTGTTTCGCGACGGCCGCGGCCATTATTCCGATCGGGCCGGCACCGGTGATAAGTACGTCCTCGCCAAAGACCTCAAAGGCCAATGCCGTGTGCACAGCGTTGCCAAATGGATCGAATATGGCTGCGACCTCAAGGTCGATACCGGGCTTGTGTTTCCAGATATTGGTATAAGGAACCGCGATGAACTCCGCGAACCCGCCGTTGGTGTTCACGCCGACGCCGCGCGTATTGGCACAGAGTGCCCGGCGGCCTGCCATGCAGTTTCGGCAGCGGCCGCAAACGAGATGCCCTTCGACGCTGACTATGTCACCGGCCGTGAAATCGATCACGTTCGAACCGACATCGACGATCTCACCGACGAATTCGTGACCGATCGTCGTCGGGACGCTGATCGTGCCCTGCGCCCAAGCGTCCCAATTATAGATATGGAGATCGGTCCCGCAGATGCCGCCTTTCTTCACGCGGATCATTACATCGTTGATGCCCATTTCCGGTTCGGGCACATCTTCGATCCAAAGTCCCGGCTCGGCCTTACTTTTGACTATTGCTTTCATTGTATGTCGGTTCGTACAAGCGTAATCATACCAAAGCCTTACAGATTCGCGTAAAAGCGCTCACTGGTTTGCACCGATGGAAACCGTTGGTACAATTGTGTTTCGCGGGAGGCCCGCCGACCAAAGATGGACGAACAAAAGCATCATGTTGAAGGTATTCGCGAAGCGTTCAAGGCAAAATTCGAACGCTTTGTGGATTTGACCTCCTCGGCAACCGAATTAAAGCTGGCGACGGCGGTCGCCCTGAGCAAGGAGCTTGCCGAATTCAAGACGAAACATACTGGCAAGAGATCTGAGATCGCTGAGGCCAAAAAGCTCATCGGAAAGGTCGATCCCGAAGAACGCGGCCGTTTTGGCCAGCTTGTGCAGTCGGTCGAGCGAGAGATCCTCGAAGCGATCGATGATGTCGAGGGCAAGCTGAAAGCGTATCTGGCCGATGCCGAAACCGAGCGCGGACGCGTGGACGTTACGCTTCCG
Source organism: Pyrinomonadaceae bacterium (assembly GCA_050246275.1). Taxonomy (GTDB): domain Bacteria; phylum Acidobacteriota; class Blastocatellia; order Pyrinomonadales; family Pyrinomonadaceae; genus OLB17. The sequence continues at coordinate 645,658 of JBFWWI010000001.1, read as the reverse complement.
GGCCGTAGGCCGCGTCCCGGTCATCTTCACCCGATCACACTGCTTCGTGAAAAGATCGAGGACATTTTCGTTTCCATGGGCTACGCCATCGAGGACGACCGCGAGATCGAGACGGATCACTACAACTTTGACGCGCTGAACATCCCCGAGGGCCATCCGGCCCGCGAATCGCAGGATACGTTCTACACGACGGACGGTTTCGCACTTCGGTCGCAAACCTCGACCGTTCAGATACGGGCGATGGAGCGTCGGGGCGTGCCCATCCGTGTGATCGCTCCCGGCCGTGTATTCCGCCGCGACACGCCGGATATGACGCATACGCCGATGTTTCACCAGATCGAAGGATTGTGCGTCGATAAGGGCATCACGATGGCGCATCTGAAAGGTACGGTGACGGAATGGCTCAAACGGATGTACGGCGAGGACACTCGCACGAGGTTTCGGCCGAGCTACTTCCCTTTCACCGAACCATCGGCCGAGTTCGACTTCTCGTGCTTTGTCTGCCACGGCTCCGGGCGTGTGAGCGGCGAGCAGCCAGCTTTTAGCAGTAGTATCGCGGTTTCGACCGAACAGCTCGCGGCTCACGGTTCACAGCCCACTACAGGACGCTGCCGCCCTTGCAAAGGCTCAGGCTGGATCGAGCTTGGCGGGTCGGGAATGGTCCATCCGAACGTGCTGCGGGCGGTCGGTGTCGATCCTACGGTCTATTCGGGATTCGCCTTCGGCTTCGGCCTCGAACGCATGGCCGCCCTGATGTACAACATCGACGACATCCGCCATATGTTCGAGAACGATGTGAGATTTTTGGAGCAGTTCAAGTAAATGAACATCAGTTTTAACTGGCTCAAGGAGCTTATCGCTATCGAACTATCTCCGGACGAAACGGCGACGGAGTTGACTCGCGTCGGGTTGGCGGTTGAGGGCGTTCACGAGCACAAGGATGATTTTGTGCTCGACATCGACCTTACCTCGAACCGTCCGGATTGCCTCTCACACGTCGGCGTCGCGCGCGAACTGAGCGCGATCACCGGCAAGACGGTCTTTGTTGACCGGCGGAGCCTTGACCGCCTCCCTGATGCTCCATTTCCGTCTCTGCTCGCACCGGATGTGGTCAAGATCGAGGATCCGGGCCTTTGCTATCGGTTTACGGCTCGCATCATTCGGGGAGTGACCATCGGCCCGTCCCCGCAATGGCTGGTAGATCGGCTCGAAGCATTGGGCGAGCGTTCGATCAACAACGTCGCTGACATTACCAACTTCGTAATGCTCGAGCTCGGCCAGCCGATGCACGCGTTCGATCTGGATAAGCTTGCCGAGAACCGCATCGTCGTACGGCGCGCGGCCAATGGTGAGAATATAACGACGCTGGACGAGATCGAGCGCGAGTTAGACGATTCGATGCTGATGATCTGCGACGCCGAAAAGCCGGTCGCGGTCGGCGGCGTGATGGGCGGGCTCGATAGCAGCATTACCGCATCGACAAAGAACGTATTGCTCGAGGTCGCATATTTTGACCGGGCGAGTATTCGCCGCACGTCACGAAAACTTGGTCTTACGACGGAGGCCAGCTATCGTTTTGAGCGCGGGGTCGATATCGAGAATCTGAAGGCGGCGTCAGACCGGGCGGCTCAGCTCATCTGTCAACTGGCTGGCGGCAGTGCCGGAGAATTCATCGATGTTTATCCGACGCATCTCAAGCCGATCGAGGTTGTTTCGACTGACATCGCGGCCTCGGTAAAACGCCTGACCGGGCTCGACGTCCCGATCGAGGATTGCCTAAAGTTCCTTGCCGCCCTCGGTATTACGCTCAAGCTGAAAGATGACGGCTCGTTGGACTATCAGACATTCATCTCACCATCGTGGCGGCACGATATATCCATCGACGAGGATCTTGTCGAAGAGGTCGCCAGGCACACGGGCTACGAAAAGATAAGCGATGAGGTCCCGCCAGCTCGTACCGCGGGGGAATATCAGCCTTTTGAGAGCAAGAAGATGCGGCTCCGCCGGCGTCTGGCAGATTACGGCTTTGACGAAGCTATCGCGTATAGTTTTATCGATACGAGCTATGACGGCAGGTTCGAGACGGTGCCCGCATTGACCGGCATGGGCGACGGCCGCGGCCTCGTCACGCTGCGAGACTCCGTTATTGAGGGAGCCGTGCGGATGAGAACGACGCTCCTTCCGGGCCTTCTCGAAGCGATCAGGCTCAATCTGAATTTTCAGCGCCGTGACCTAAAACTTTTTGAGATCGGAAAGGCCTTTGCCTCTTATGGTGATGGAGAGCTTCCGCTCGAACAAGAGCTTCTCGCCGTTGCGATTACCGGCGGCGAACTCCTTCAGGGCAAAGCCGTCCCGGTACGCGAATTGGATTTCTTTGACGCAAAAGGTGCCATCGAGTGCGTGTTCGATGTTATTGGCGTCGACGGAGTACGTTACGAAGCTGCCGACATCAAGCATCTTAGGGCCGGGCAAACGGCCGCGATACGCGTCAATGATGCAACCGTAGGATACATAGGCCGTCTTAGTGAGGAAATCGCCGCCGATTATAAGTTTAAACACCCTGTGTTCGTCGGCGAGATCGACCTCTCATCGATCTTCGCGACCGAGATCGCCGAAACACGGTATACACCGCTCCCCAGGTATCCGAGCGTCACGCGCGATGTCACTTTCGTATCGGATCGGCAAACGGCTTTTGGATCTGTACGACGGTCTGCAATGGAGGCGGCGAACGGCATCCTGCGGTCGGTCGATTTTGTAGATGTTTATGAAAGTACAGGCGGCGAAGACGTTGAACGCTCGCTTACCGTGCGATTCACTTACCGCAGCGACGACCGCACGCTGGTCGAGGACGAGGTCAATAAAGCGCACGATGAGATACTCGCCGCCTTGGAGCAGCAGCTCGGCATCGGCCCGAGAAAATGAGTCGAACGTCCGGGCAAGCTTGAAGTTTCGTTCGAAAATATCCATAATCGGAATTCCAAGTTTCATGACCCCCGCACACTGGAGAAAGGCTGAATGAACGGCTTAACGGGAATGGAGAAATTCTCGCATCTCGAGGATAAGATCTATCTAACGATCGAGTATGCGAAAAAGATGCGCGAAGAAAAAGAGAAGGTCGAACGCGAGCTTCACGAACTTCGCCGCAGCACAAATCAGATACGCGAAGAACGCTCGCAAATGGAAGATAAGATCGCGAATCTATTATCCGAGAGAGATGCGATACAGCTGAAGGTAGAGGCGATGCTTGATGCAATGACCATTATCGATGGCGACGTTGCGCAGGCCGTCGGGAGGCACGCGTCATGACCCCCGGGCGAACCCAACCTGATATCGAACAAACGATCCGCGTTGAGATCTACAATCAGACCTACAGCATCCGGTCTGACGGTGATAACGATTACATTCTGCGGCTCGCAGAGTATGTTGACCGAAAGATGCGCGATATCTCGTCGGGTACTTTCACGGTCGATTCGCTCAAGGTCGCGATCCTCGCGGCACTTCATATCGCCGACGAGTTTCACCAATTGAAAGAATCGCAGCATCAATCTGATATGCAGCTTGCCTCGCGCAGTGCGGAGTGTGCCGAAATGCTGGACCGCGTGTTAAAGCACAAGGACCATCCGCCGCAGGAATTGGAAATGGAACAATAGCGAGGAAAAGAGCGGCCGGGCGAACCCCGGTTTTTTTGTGTCTTTTTTCCTCCAATATGCTAACCTGATGCTGGCGAAAGATCTTTACTGCGTAGTTCGTTACCGACGCAATAATAATTGAGCCAACACTTGAATTGAGGGGGGCCGACGCCGTGGCCAGTGCTGGTTTCTAAGGGAATTCGGCCGGAGGTTGCGGCTAATGCGTCTCTTCGGAGGCGTGACGCCACCCACCTGTACATACAGGTTCAATTCATGCGTTCGGAACGGCTATCACGGTTACTTTCGCTTTTTCTTCCGCGGCCTGCAAAATTCCTGTCGTTTCCCCGTCACCCGTCATTGGAGGTGACAGTAAAATGTCGATCAGGATCATTGCCAACAGCACACATATCCCTGCCGAATCCTTTCGTACCAAGGCAAGCGAATGCCTCGATATGCTTCAGTCCAAAGCGGGTCAGTATTACTCGTGGATGATGAAGTACGATCTGAAGATCCGTCCGGCCGCACGAAGCGGGGCAAATTTCAGCGACGATGCGATCGATATCGCACTCAATACCTTTAACGCATCTAAGACTTGGCTAGCGAGTGTCTTCATTCACGAGACCGTGCATTTCTGGCAGTATCGCGCCGGCCACTATCAGGCAGGTACCGTTGCCGAATCTGAGGCGAATATCTATCAGCTGGCCGTACTCCGCCTTTTGAAGGCTCCGCAGGCAGAGATAACCCATATGTTGAATCAGAATGGCGGACATGCCGATCTGAACGGCGACGGTGTCTATGACTGGCGGGATTACGAGCAGCGGAATTACTGAGGCGCGGGATCTTCCATATCCGAAGGGCCGCCGGAGATCTCAGCCGCGGCCTCTTCGCGAAGCCGGGCCGCTTCAAGCGCAAGCGGAAGCTGCGATGCCCGGGCCGCGAGTTTCTTTAGTGCGACCTCGGTATCGGCAAGCCCGCCGCCGCGGGCCGCAGCCGCCTCGATCATTTGGAGCCGAGACTCGGCTTCGACAAGCATCTGTTTCGCATCGTTATGGATGGAGCCGATCTTGGCCGCATCCTCCCTTGCCTGCTCGATGAATGAGGCCGAGTTCTCGGCTTTAAGCAGCCTGAGCTTCGACTCTCTCCGTTTGGCGGCCTGGAGTTCGCGCCTCGAGGACTTGACGATCCTGGTGGCGGTCAGCCGGGAGGCAAGCGTCTCACGGTACGCATCTTCGATGAGCGGGTCAAGGGCCTTCAACGATTTCAACGCCCTCTTCTCGGCCGGTTTTAGCTCTTTTCTGAACCAATCTATCTCGTCCGCACCGATTCCGTTCGCCGCGATCCGGTCACGCATCTCCGCCGACCACAACTGATGCCTGTAAAAAGAGAGCCCCGATATGACCAGGCCGATCACAAGCCCCACCACACCGAAGATCAGGCCGAGAACGAACGACGAGACCGCAAAGATCGGGGTTCCGCTCAGGATAACGCTCAAAATGAGGAACAACAGCACGGGAAGGGCCGTCAGGACCACCGGCGCTCCAATTCCCACAATCCTAAGATTCCTTCCGCGTTTTAGGTCGATCTCGTCGATCGCGCGGCTTGAGCCGATCCTTTTCATCTCTAGCGATTACTTTACAAACAGCGTTGGTTTAATTCAAACTAGCGAATGTCTATGAACCGAGTGCTCCGTACGATACTCCTCCTGACCCTGCTTGCGGGCGCCGTCGGGTCATTGAATGTGCAGGGACAGAGCGACGACGCCCGGCCGAGGGTTCGCACGGTATCGATCCCGATCTCGATCTTCACAAAGCAAGAGTTAAAGGAAGACCGCCTGCAGGAATATCTGCAGCTTGAGCGGCTGATCGTACGCGAAGACAACGAAGAACAGCAGATACTGTCGATCAGGAATATCGAGGACGCACCTTTATCATTGGCGGTTCTTATCCAGGATGACCTTGGCTCGGGTTTTAATCTTCAGATCCGCGACCTCAAGCGGTTCATTACTAGCCTGCCCCGCGGTTCCCGCGTGATGGTCGCTTACCTACGCGGCGGTTCGCCGCAGATACGGCAGCGATTCACGACCGATCTGGAGCGTGCAGCAGAAACGATCAGGATCGTGAGCTCGAGCAACGCGACGGCTCCGAGGAGTCCGTTCGATGGCGTAGTCGATATACTCGAGCGCTTCGACGCACTACCCGCCGGACGGAGGGCTATACTTCTCGTCTCCGACGGACTGGATCTTTCCAATGGACTTTCAGGAGCCTCACCCGGTCAGAGTCCGGAGCTCGACCGTGCGATCCTTCGTGCGCAACGGCGCAGCGTGGCCATTTTTTCGATCTACACCCCGTCGAGCTCCAATCCGAGGGAGAATCCGACATTGAGCCTATATGGCCAGGGCAATCTTCTCAAGCTTTCGGACGATACCGGCGGGCGTGCCTTTTTCCAGGGTTCGACGGCACCGGTCAGCTTTGACCCTTTCTTCCGCGATCTTAACCTTCTGCTAACGCGGCAGTTCCTGTTGACCTATTTGTCCACGCATATGAAGAAGGGCTATTACAAGGTTCAAGTATCAAGTACCAACCCCGAGGTGAAGATAGAACATCCACGCGGCTATTATTACCGTTAATTAAGACGGAATTTGCAGACCGGACAGACGCTTACATCCTCTTTCAAAAGAAGCCCGATCCAGAAGAAAATAAAGGTAAATACGAGAAGCAAGGCGAATGTGATCCAGCCTGCCGTCGATATCCGACGCTCGATGACCGGAAGGTAATGAGTACCGCAGTGGGGGCAGCGATAGTTTCCGGCGAGCGGCGCGTGTGCGCTTGCCACCATCGCCTGCGAACCCTGCATCTGCGGGTAACGCGGCGTGGGAAAATTCTCGACCGTCGCCCTCACGCTCTGACGCTTGCTCGACCGGGTCTGAAACTCGTCCGTCTGCCACGAATAGGGACGCCGCTGAGCCATCGGATCAGCCGGCTGAAAGAACGGGTCGGGCATCTGGTAACCGCAGAAACGGCAAAATCTGCTCTCCACCGCATTGGCCTGACCGCAATTTGTACATTGATTTGTCGCCACGATCTTTCGAATGATACTGGAACTAGAACGAAAACCGTAATCGAAATGTTTAGAATTTGATGCGTTGGCCCGTCCGGATAGCCGAATAGACCGACTCGACAAGCTCGACGGCGGCAAACCCGTCATCGGCGGTCACAGGCGGTGGCGTACCGTTGAGGATCGAATCTATAAAGGCCCGGTCTTCCTGCACATAGCCCCATCGCTCTTCTTTTTCGACCATGTGGAATGAATGCGTCTCGAAGTTTGCGTCCATGCCGCGTGAATCCAGCAGCCGCTCCATCTCTTCGGTCATTATCGTGCGGTGATGGCAGAAAACCTCGATACGCTCGAACGGGAAATGCCAGCTTGCGTCTGATGACGATGCGAAAGTGCAGTGGAAGCCGCTCTTGAACTTGAAGATCACCGAAAATTCATCAAGCTCCGGATATTCATGCTGCGATCCGTAGGCGACAAGTTCTTCGATCTCGCCGAACTGGAACCGCAACATATCAAAGAGGTGGATGGTCGTCTCGTACAAGAAGCCGCCTGTTACGTTTACATCGCCCGTCCAAACAGGATTCTTCAGCTCGCCGCGATTCATCTTGATGTGAGCCGAATGTGCCGCGTCTTCTTTCAGGAGTTCCTTGAGAGTCGCGTAAACAGGAGCGTATCGTCGGTTATGGCCGACCTGGAAGATGCCTTTGCCGGCGTTCGCCGCATCGCGTAATTCCCTCGCGTCGTCGATCCCGATGGCGAACGGCTTCTCACAGAAGACGTGCTTGGCTTCGGCGATCGCGTGCAGAGCGACTTCTTTGTGCGTGCGGTTCGGCGAGCAGATAAGCACCGCATCACAATTTTCCATCAACTCTTCACGCGACGAACAAACCTTCCCGCCGATCGTCTTCGCCGTGGCTTTCGCCCTTTCCGGCACGATGTCGTACAACGCCGCTATCTCCGCCCGCTCGTCCCGCGAATGTATCCTGCCGTGAACGTTGCCGATATAGCCCGTCCCGACGATCCCAATTCTTACCTTTTGCATATATTCTTCACCGCCGAGACGCGGAGACGCCGAAATTACGAGAGAAGTTCCTAACCAGCCTAGACTCCTTGACCGGCCGTTGACCCTGGTTTACACCTTCAATAACTCTATATTCTCTCTGCGTCTCTGCGTCTCGGCGGTTACAAACGACTACCAGCTTCCGCCCGCCGCGTACTGTCCCAAGCCCAACGCCCTCTCCGCAGCCGCTTTCGACTTCACAGCGACCTCGAACGGGTCCTGTTCCCAGTATTCCGGGCGGAAGATCTCGACGCTGGCGGGTCCGTCGTAGCCGATCTTGTCGAGGATGGCCTTCATCTCGGCGATCGGAAGGATGCCTTCGCCGGGGTAGAGCCGTTTGGAATCATTAAGCTGATCTTTCGGGAGGTCTTCGGCTCCGTTGATGTGGAAGATAAAGAGCTTTGCCGGATCAAGGTTCTCCAACGCGTCGAACGACGAGCTTCCGGCGTAGAAATGATAGGTGTCGATCACATTCCCGACCGAATCGCGTCCGACGAGATCGACGATCTTGCTGCCAAGGTCGAGCGTCGTGACCGAATTCCCTGCCTCGCCCAGAAACTCGAAACCGATCTTGATGCCGTAAGGCTCGGCTATATCGGCAAGCTCGTTTAAGACTCGCACCGATTCTTCGATCGTCTCCTCGTCGGTCTTCGGGCCTTGTCGGAGCGATCCCGGAACCGACAGTACGTACGGGCATCCGATCGCCTGCGAGATCTCGCTCAGCTTTGCACATTCTTCCTTGATGGCCGCGTGATCTTCTTCCGAACGCCACGTTATGTGCTCGAGCGTATTGATCGACAGGACGCCGATTCCCGTTTCCGCGAGCAATCCCTTCAGGTCATCGACCGTCTTCGTTTCGAGATAATCGTAGAGCTTATTTGACCGCAGCTCGACCAGTTCATACCCAGCCGCGGCCGCAGCCCTGATGTCGGTTTCGAGGTCGGCCCTCATCGTCGTCGCCCCGTTTAACGCGAGTTTCATAATCTGAGATTTTAGCACGCCGTTGTTTTAGTTCAGAACACTCCGAACAACTCTAAATGTTGCCCGGCCGTCTAATAATCGGCTAAGCTATAGAGAGCATCTCCTCGCCGCGTCAGAGCATTACATCGATATGAAAACAACCGCATTCATTCTCACGCTATTCGCATTTACCGCCATCGGACAGACCTCTGACGCCGCTCTCAGGCGAATAACCGAGGCCGACAATGCTGCCCGGGCGGCAACTGGCAAGCTGCCGGTACTTTCGGCAGCCGAGCATCTGTCGCGTGCCGAAACATACATGGCGAATAGGCTGTTCCCGCAGGCTCGCGAGCATTGGGCGATCGTGATGCGTGAATATCCGGAAGATGCCGGGATCCCAAAGGCGTTGTTCGGCACCGCCCGCTCGTATATGTGGGAGCGTGAGTACGCAAAGGCGGTCGAGTGGTTCGACAAACTGACGAAGGACTTTTTGATGACGAAGGATGGCCGCGAAGGGCTCAACTTCAAGGGTGCTTCGTACGTGCGGATGGGCAAGAATCTCGAAGCGGTCGAGGCATACGAACAGTACACGGTGATGTTCCCGCAGGGCGAGCGGATCGAGTCGGCGCACCTCAACATCATCGATGCACTTCGCGAGGCGGGCAGATACGACGATGCGAACAAGTGGGTCGCGACGACCGTCACAAAATTTGCAGGAACGCCGACCGAGGTCAACGCACTTCACGCACGCCTGCGGATGGAGGTCTATCGCGAGAATTGGAATGGTGCCGTTTCGGTCGCCGATTCACTTCTGGATGGAAAGTCGTTCGCGGGTTCGATGTCCACGGCCGACGAGATCAGATATCTGCGGGCCTTTGCTCAATCGAAAGTTTCAGCAGGCGATCCGTTCTCGGCTATCACGCCATCGGCTACATCGTATTTCAGCGGCCTTGCCGCAGACCGCGCGAGGGGCTCGAACGTCAAGCTGATCGCCAGCGTCACTCCGAAGTACTACTCCGACTATCCGGTGATGTACCGTACCGAATTGCTCCGCGAAGCCAAGAAACGTGATGTCGATCCGCGATTTATGCTCGCGATAATGAAGCAGGAAAGTTCGTTCCGGTCGAACGCGAAATCGCCGGCGGGTGCCCGGGGCCTGCTCCAGTTCGTCTTCGACACCGCGATAAAATATAAAGACGCCGCCGGATACAAGAACCTGCAGCCCGACGATCTCTACAACCCCTCGATCAACATCGCACTCGGTGCCGAGTACATCCGCTTTCTCAAAGACGAGTTCGGCGGACTCTACGAAGGCATCGCCGCCAGCTACAACGCCGGAGAGGACAACGCTCTCCGCTGGCTGAACCGCTCAAAACCAAAAGACCCCGGCATCTTCACCGCCGAGGTCGGATTCGCCGAGACCAAGAATTACGTCTATAAAGTGATGACCAACTACCGCATCTACCGAGAATTGTACGACGAGGATCTTCAGCGAAAGTGAACGATCCACATTGATAATTAATAATTTTCAAATTACTAATTGATTGATTAAAAGAAGGCTTAGCTAATTCAGCCGAGACTCAATCGCTCTAGTGACAGCTTCGTCTTCAGGTTTATCCTTTGATCCCCAGCGGCCGACGATCTTGCCGTTCTTATCGATCAGAAACTTGTTGAAGTTCCATGAGATATCACCGGCAAACTCGGGATTCGTCGCCTTATTAGTGAGGTAACCGTAGAGCGGATGCTGGTCGGTCCCTGTGACCGATATCTTTGAGAACATCGGAAACGTCACGTTGTACTTGAGCGTGCAGAATTTCTTTATCTCCTTTTCGGTTCCCGGCTCTTGCCCCATGAAGTTGTTCGCCGGAAAGCCGAGGACGACAAATCCGCGGTCCTTGTACTGCTCGTATATCTTCTGCAGGCCCTCGTACTGAGGCGTGTATCCACAGCGGCTTGCGGTATTTACGATCATCACGACCTTGCCCTTGTACTTATCCAGCTTAACTTCGTTGCCGTCGATGTCTTTCATCGTAAAGTCATACACCGACGCTGCATTGACCGGTTCGATAGGCGTCGGATTGAGAATGAGGCCATAGCCATACGCGACCGCCACGGCGGCGGCGGCGAGTAATACGAGGGCTATACCGGCAATTTTCAGAATTGTCATGATCTTTTAGTGATCCGAGTTACCTGACGATCGCAGTTCGGAGTTCCAGCTTTAGCTGGCCCGAGCCTGCCCTGACGGGTCTTCCCGCAACCGAGACCGCCCTAAACGTGGAACTCCAAACCCTGGCCGAAAGCCACGTTACGCATACTACCTGTTCAATTCCCTCGGCGACCGAGGCTGCGTTTGTGGCGTGGCCTCGCTTTTCTCGCCCGTTTCGGCAAACACTTCCTTCAGGGCACCGACGCTTGAGAGCATCGCCGATGTTTCGACGGGCATAAAGATGACCTTGGAGTTCTGGGTCTTCGTCATATCCCGCAGCGATTCGATATAGCGGGCGGTGATCAGATATTGGGCCGTCTGCTCCGGATTGCCGATCACCTGAGCTATCTGATTGATGGCCTGGGCCTCGGCACTCGCGGCGGTCAGGCGTGCCTGTGCGGCTCCCTCGGCGTCCAGTATCGCGGACTGCTTATTACCTTCGGAACGCGTGACGGCGGCCTGCTTTTCGCCCTCGGCACGAGTGATCGCGGCCTGCTTGTCGCCCTCGGCCTGGAGGATCAACGCACGCCGGTTTCGTTCGGCGGTCATCTGCTTCTCCATCGTGATGCGGACATCCTCCGGCGGATTGATGTTCTTGACGTCAACGCGGGTGACCTTTACGCCCCATTTATCGGTCGCCTCGTCCAGGATGAGGCGGAGCTTTCCGTTGATCTGATCGCGATTCGACAGCGTGTGGTCGAGATCCATATCGCCCATCACCGAGCGCATTCCCGTAATGGTAAGCTGCACGATCGCACCCACGAGGTCGGCGACCTCATACACGGCCTTGATCGGGTCGGTGACCTGCCAGTAAACCACCGAATCGACATTTATGGTCACATTGTCCCGCGTGATCACGGGCTGCGGCGGCATATCAATGTACTGCTCGCGAAGGTCGATGGAGGTCAGTCCGGGCCGAACATTTGACCAATAGACCGCCCGCGGAGCCTCAAAAAAGGGCACTATGATGTTCAGCCCGCTCGTCGCCACGCGGTGAAACCGTCCGAGCCGCTCGATCAGCAGTACGCTGGATTGCGGAACGATCTTGATCGTCTTCCAGGCGACGGTCAGCAAGGCCAATCCCAAAAAGAGCAGAAATATCGCACCCAATCCAAAGACTTCCATCATTGCCCTCCGTAAACTTTATTTTCGTTAAATATACACTAACTACGCTGCCCGTACCACTTTACAGGCTCGCCCGCGTTGCCCGCCAATCTCATTCGTCAACCGAGGCCGCCTAATGTTGGAACTCAGGGCCGTCCTGCTCACCGAAACGACGTTTTTACTGGAACTTTTCGCCAAGTTGATACGTTCTCAATTTTACCTACGCGTTATATAGGTGGAATACAACTGAAGGAACGCTTGATCTAGATATTCGGAAGGTCGAGCACATTGACAACCAAATACCCGGAGAGAAGCTCAGCAACTACTATTTTCCGCATTACATACCTCAGTTATCCTCTTTTTCATTCCTTAGCTTCTTTCCGGCATTTCTCTGTGTTCTCTGTGCACAAGCCCGCACGTCAGTAAGGGCGTAACGGTCGAGTTGAAAGTTTTGCCTTTACCAACACCCCCCAAAAACTAATTCCGAAGCACGATCTAACCGCTAGTTACCCCTGCGGCGATGAGTGTATAATCGCGTGCAGCTTATGACGGTTTCGCTATCCGACATCGAAGACGCCCGCCGGCTGCTCAAGGGCATCATCAACCCGACACCCATCGTGCCCGACGGACGCCTCTCTGCCGAGATCGGCGCGAGTGCTTTTCTCAAGGCCGAATGTCTGCAAAAGGGCGGCTCGTTCAAGGTGCGGGGCGCGTACAACAAGATATCGAAGCTCACCGGCGACGAGCGTGGCCGCGGTGTCATAACCGCTTCGGCGGGCAACCACGCACAGGGCGTCGCGCTCGCGGCAAAGCTCCAGAATACGCGAGCGACCATCGTCCTGCCCGAATTCGCACCGCTTACCAAGGTGCTCGCGACCAAGGCACTCGGTGCCGAGGTGATCTTAAAAGGTGATTCGTTTGACGCGGCGGTCGCGTATTCGCGTGCCCTGGGCGATGAGATGGGCTTCGTTTACGTGCATGCGTTTGACGATCCGCTGATCGTCGCGGGCCAGGGATCGGTCGGCTGCGAGATCGTCGAAGACCTGCCCGATGTGACGGTGATCGTCGTGCCGATCGGCGGCGGCGGCATCGCATCCGGCACGGCCATCGCGGCCAAATCGCTCAAGCCAGGCGTGCGTGTGATCGGCGTTCAGGCTTCGAACGTCGCCTCGATGAACCCGTCGCTGTCTGCCGGCGAGCCGATCGAGGTTTCCGCACGCCCGACCATCGCCGACGGCATCGCCATCAAGCGTCCCGGCATCGTCACGCTCCCGCTTATCCGCAAGTACATCGATGAGGTCGTCGAGGTCACCGAGGAAGAGATCGCGGCCGGCATCTACCATTGCGTGCTGAATTCGCATATCGTGGCCGAGGGCGCCGGTGCGGCGGGTGTCGCGGCACTGCTTGCGGGCAGGATAGATCTCACGCCCGTCGACGTCGTCTGCACCATACTCTGCGGCGGCAATATCGACGGCAACCTGCTCTCCCGCGTGATCGAACAGGTGCTCGTACGCAAGGGCCGCTACGTCGTCTCAAAGGTGCTCATACTCGACCGCCCCGGTTCATTCGCCGCCCTGCTCAACCGCGTCGCCGAGACCGGTGCCAGCGTGATCGAATCGAACCATCAGCGGGCCATCTGGCTCGCCCCGCTCGGCTACACGGGCGTCGAACTCATCCTCGAGGTCCGCGATGCCGAACACGCACAGTTCGTCTATCACCATCTCGAACAGTGCGGCTATCACGTCCGCCCCGAAGGCCAGGGCGATTGGGAATTCTAGCGGAACGCGGCTGGAACGCGGACATTCCTGTCCGCACCTTGCCGAAGCCTGCACGAAGCAAGGGTATCCATTTCCCGCATCCGCCCCGGCGGTGTAACGTAACATCCGGGGTCAAACTACGGCGATGCTACAAAATCCAGGCCCTCGACATTCTCTGAGAGGTTCACCAAACGGGTCGGCTGTGTAAAGCTGTATCGCCGCGAACTGACCGTCACCACATACGTCAGGCCCGCCTCCAGACCGTCAAATCTGAAATAGCCGAATGTGCTCGTCGCGACGTTCCTTGTCCCGGCCAGATTGCCGCCCTGGATCGTCACCGAGGCGTTTCGCAGCCCGCTTCCATCCGCCGTCATCACACGGCCGGAAATAGACGCCGGAGCCGCCGTCGGGCCAAACGGCCATCCGGTATCACCGCCGAGATATGCGTCGGCGTAGTTGTGGATGGCAAAGCCGCCAAAGGCCGTTGAGCCGGCGAAGTAGTTCTCGACGACCGAACTTTCGTTATCCATCGCCACATTCCCTTCTTCATAAAATGTCTCGTTGCCCGTCATACCGGTCGATGAAACAAGCAGCTTGGTCTCGAGCCCCGCAAGCACGACGCCCACCTTGCCGATCGATCCCGCGTAATCGATCTCTGCCTTGTCGAGACAAATGATGCCGTTGCTTGATGGGCACGTATCCGTCCCTGCGGCATCGCGATAACCCATTACGATCACGCGGTCGAGATCGAGGTCGATGATGTGTTCCGAAGCGGGTTTGATGCTGCCGCCAGAGGCTGGGTAGGTGACCGGGTCGTCATCCCAAAAGGCGTTGATGGCCGCGCCCAACTTCACTTCCGCCGGCAGACTCGCCCGCATACACTCGTAATGAGCGATCAATGCCTGGAACTCCGCCTCGGATGCCGGTGCGGGCTCGACGTCGAGCATCACACCGTCAAAACGCTCGTTCGCCGGCCGCGAAGCATTATATGCCGCCACCTCCGCCATTCTCTGTACGGGAAAATCGCCCGCCGTACAGCCGAACGTAGGCCAATCAGGCGCTCCGTATGCGGCCCATACTTCCTGGCCGACAAGATGTGCGGCCGCGATCATAGCGGCCATATCGTCGTCTTCGTACATTCTGCGGCCATTCGCATTATCGGTACTCTGGTACACGCTCACATAAAGTTCGCTTATACCGTCGTTCGAACTTCTTACGATCATGTTCGACCTTCCGCCCGGATCGCTCACCGGATCGGGTACCGTCGAGCCGCCGAATACCCACATCCCGTTCACAGGTCTTTCGAGAATGGTCACGGTCGCGGTGGCGGGTGATCCGATCACGACGCTTATACCGTTCGGGAGGTTTACGTCAAATGTCTCGCCCGCAGGTTCGTTCGTACTATCACTGCAGAATGTAAATGTGATGTCCTTTGCGGATTCTCCCACATCGAAATGCACCACTCCCGATGCTGGAAAGAAATCGACACCGGGGTCGCCGCACGTACCTGAGACGGCCGTTCCGCCGCCGGTCGTAAAGTTCACATCCGCGGTGGCATTTGTCGCCCCGATTCGCGTAACGGTCACACTCGCCGTACCGCCTTCCCTTCCGGCATACGCCGTCGCACCGAACTGAGCTGACGGAATATCGTCGTCCACTATCGTCGACTGAGACACAAAAGGCAGGCCGATCACCGCACCGCCCGTCGGGTTGGAGAGGAGGATGTTGAACACTTCGTTGCCTTCGAATAGCGCATCGTTGCAGATGCTGACGTTCACTGTCTTGCTCGTCTCGCCATCAAGGAACGTCACCACGCCGTCCGTCACCGCGACGTAATCGACATCCGTGCCGCAGATCGCTCCGCCGGCCGCCGTTACGTCAGATGTATTTACCGTGACCGACGCCGTCCCTGCCGAACCGCCCGTTCGCTGGATAGTAAAGACCTTGACACCCGACTCCTCACCATACACCGGAAAATCCTCGGTCCACGAAAAGGCCCCCGGACTTCCGCCTCCACAGTTTGCCGTATGCGAACCTAGGTTTGTAAAAGTGTTATTTGCAAAACCATCCCATTCGACAGACGGATCGAAAGCATTTCCTCCATCCGTATCGCCGCTGCAAATGCTGCTCTTCCTCACAAGGGTATTATCCAACGTCGAAGTTAGGCCTGTTCCCCACTCTGTACCCGGATCGAAACCAATCTGACCAAAGACATCCAAAATTGTTCCGGAAACCCCACCTTTTCTTAACACAATGGCATCATCGCCGTTAAAGTTGATGACTATTGGTGCCGCTACATCAATTACAGCAAGAATCGCTGCGTCTGCGTCGTTGCGAGAAAGTACAAAAACGTCACCGTCAGCAATAATCCCATCCAGGTTAAACGATTGGCTGGGAGCTGCAGCACCATTTGAATAAAGTTGCAGAACATAGTTGCCAGTTCCCAAGTCAATCGGTCCGCCTGTACCGTTATAGATCTCGATCGCCTTGTTATTTGAGCTACCTTCTATGTACTCCGAGATAAAGAGGTCCGTCGCCGCATTCTTAACGAATCTATCTTTGGTCCCGACTTTTCCTATATCCGTGGAAAGAAATGGAAGACGGTAAGCCGCTTCAACCCTACCAAACGCACTGACCGCGTCAGTAAATGGAATGGCAAACGCTGCAAGTGTGAACACGATCGAAAAAAAGACGCAGGTGAGGACCCATTTCATACTTTGAGACTCCGATTGAATTGATTGTTGTGCCGAACGAACTCCGAAATTATAGTTCTGGTTGCCAAATTTCTCAAAGCTGTGAATTACTCTCTAAAGATGTTGATCAGGCAGGTTTGAAGACTCGAACAAGAGATCTTCTGGCAGAGAGCATTCCCGAGATGTGTGATCTGCCGCGCGGTTCGGGGTCAGAAGAAAGATGATTCGCCGTTCTTGCCTGTACGGACGTCTGAAAGCCAGTTGAGCCAGCGGTATTTCAGGATCTTTGGGGCGATGAATTCCGTGATGCCGGTCGTCTTGCGGTCCTCACGCCCGGGGATAGAAAGCGTCAGTTCGCTCGCGAACCTGAGAAAGTAAAAGCTCGAGTCGATCACGTCGATCGGCTTTACGTGTACCCGAATATTGTTCTCTGTCACCAGTTCAAGATGCGACGGATATCGGATGCCGAATTTGTCGCGAACGTAGCTCTGCTCTTCGAACTTCGCGGACATTCTTTCCATATTGCCATTTCGGATAAGGATAAGACTTGTATCCGCCGTTTCGGCTCTGGTCTCGCGAAACCTATAAAACACGACCGTGCAATCGGCGTAATGCGCACGTCCCCAGTGCCAATCCCTGACCGTTTTGGCGAGCCAGCGGTTGTCCAGATTGTGGTCATGGTAACCCGTTCCGCGAAAGTGAAGAGACTCCGTCTCGGTTCCCGAGCTATCCTTTACCGTTATCTTTCCGGAGACATCCGACCGCGGGCTGACCATATTCCAGCAATGACGCTGCTCCTCGTAAGAAAACTCCCTTGGAGCAAGGTCAGATTCGACCGAGAGCCATTCGAGTTCGGCCTCCACCTGCCGGGCTCCCGGAAGTGATGCCACGACCTTTACCAGAAACCCGCTTCCATACGACGCCGATCGAAAAGTGAACCCGGAATCTCCGATCGAACATTCCGGATTCACTTCACTCGCCGTGAACTCGGAATGGTGAAATTCCGTCGTCGCGCGGCAGACCGCCTTCCCATCCTTGAAATAAGTAAATGAGACCGCCGGACAGCGTTCGTTGCCGGTTATCGAGATGGTTTCGCGGTTGTACCGCGGAGAGTAGATGAAATTGTCGAGAAAAACAATGACTATGGCTTCCCGGCCGTCATCGGACAACGCATCAAAATACCACCATTCGTAGGACTTATCGCCCTTTTGCGGGTGCCATACGTCGGCGGACAGGCTGGATGAGAACGCAAAGTTTTCTCCGGGCTTCGAGATCATTACGGTCGTCGTTCGCGAATCGGTATCAAGGTGCTTTCCGCTAAGAATCGCAGAAATTAAAAATAATGGCAAACTTTTGCAAACTATATGAATCTCTAAGGCTTGGAACATCTCTTCCCGGATAATTTCACAGCTTTAGAGGAGATATGATGAACAAAGGAATGAGATCCTTTCTCTTGGTAATAGCCCTTTTCACCGCGGTCTTTGCGGCCGCATGCCCGAAACGCGTCAGTATCGCCGAAATCTCGGCCAATCCGTCGCGATACGCCAACAAGGACGTGGCGATCGCCGGAACTGTAAGGGACAGCTACGGGGTATCGATACCCGGCACTCCGATCCGGGGTGGTGCTTACAAGATCGATGACGGCACCGGGTCGATCTGGATCCTGACCGAGGATTCGGTACCCACAAAAGGCACGCAGATCGGCGTCAAAGGGCGCATCGGCAGCGGCGTCAACTGGAAGGGGCGCAATTACGGCCTCGGGATGTACGAAAAAGACCGGAGGCTTGCGAAAAGGTAGATGTTTTCTATGCCGATTCACGGCACGGAAGGGTAACACGCTATTATGCATGTTGCCCTTCTTCGTTTATGCGACAACTGATCGAAATTTTTGAAAACTCCTTTCTGCGCGTCCACACTGCCTCGATGGCCCTCCTCGAGCAGACGGACGATCGGATGCTCTACGAACGCCCGCGAGAGCTTCCGATGACATTTGCGATGTTTTCGGTCGGCGAGTATCTCCTCCGGTCGGCGGCCACGGTCGAGCAGACATTTGGCGGCATACGGACCCGACTCTGGGACGACCCGTTCGAATGGACGCTGCCGGAACAGCTCGATTCCTGCGAGAAGGTAGCCGAATATTTGCGGGAGGTTCGCGCGTCGTTCTCGGACGGCTTCACGTTCCTCCGCGACAATAAAGAGCTTCTGGCCTCGATCCCGTCTCCTATCGCCATCCGGCCGATCGCCGACATTTTGCTTGAGACACTCGCGCGGTCGGAACACTACCAGGGACGGGCCTATGCCGTGTACCAAATGTTGTCCGATCGAAAGCTGCCGAGAGCGTGAATTATTGCATCGCGAACCTTTTCGTGTAAGAATTCGTTCTGTTTTTGTTGCCGAGGATGCCTCGCAATACGGAGTTTAATCAATGCACTGTCCCCGTTGCGGCCAACAGCAGGTCTCAGATCAGACAAAATTTTGTTCGCGTTGCGGGTTCCAATTAGCGCTGGTCGGCGAATTGCTTGCGAATGACGGAACTCTCCCACAGCTGGCCGAGTTGTACAAAAAGAACACGGGCCTCTTGACCAGGCGCAACGGCGTCATCTTCAGCATGTTCTGGACGATCTTTTTTCTTTTCATAATGACGCCGATCTGGGGAGTAGCCGATGTAGAGGAGATGGCCGCGATATGTGCGATCCTAGGGGTATTTGGCGGCTTAATGATCCTGATAGGTTCGCTCGTACTTTTAAGAAAACCTACTCAAGCCCCGGCATTTATGATGCAGGGCGCCGTCCACCCCGGTCAGGCGTCACTTCACGGGTCGCATGCCCATCAGGCACTGCCGCCGCAGCAGACCCAGCCCGCGGCCGAGTACACTGCGCCGCAGGGAGCGTGGCGTACGCCGGATACGGGAGAGTTCGCCATTCCCGGAAGCGTCACTGACCCCACAACGAAACTTCTCAAGAAAGAATAGTTATGCATTGTCCCAAATGCGGCCAGCAACAGATCTCTGAGGAGACGCGGTTTTGCTCGCGTTGCGGCTTTCTGCTTACCGGCATCGCACATGTGATCGAGAACGACGGATTGATCGCGACCGACTCCGGAACTTTTTTTGCCCCCAACTCGCCGCGGCGAAAGGGCGTATTGCAGGGCGCGTTCATTTTTCTCCTTTCGTTCCTGATAGTGCCGCTTGCGGGCATTCTCACTGTTTTTTTGAATATCGAACCGTTCCTGCCGGCAATTGCGGCAATCGTTTTGACGGTCGGCGGTCTGTTGAGGGTCGTCTATGCGTTGATGTTCGAATCGGGCTCGCCGGGCGGCAAGACCCTGGAAGAAAGCGTGATCGCCGCCTCGCAAAACGCCATCGCAGGAAAGAAAAAGGCCGGCGATCTGCCCGCCGGGCACTCGGTCCCGGCCTCGGTCTATGCTCCGCCGCCGGCCGCCGGCCATTGGCGTGACACCAACGACCTGGTAACCCCCGGCAGCGTCACGGACAACACCACCAAACTCCTCACGAAGGAAGAAGAGCGTCAGTAGCCAACCGCCATTCCGTCGCTGCGTGCATCAATTGCCCCTAGGCGCACTCCTTCGTTATCGATCATTATCCCCGTTGCCGAGGCAATATTGCCCGGCCGGCCGACGAATGTATGCCCAAAACCCGCAAGTATATTTTTGGTATCGGGTGAAAGGCCGTAAGGCTCGTACATTATCTCGTCCGGCAGCCACTGATGATGGATCCGCGGTGAATCGATGGCTTCCTGAATATCCATATCGTGATCGATCACGTTGATCACAGTTTGCAGAACGGCGGAGATGATCCGCGGGCCGCCGCGTGCGCCGAGCGCGAACCAGGGCGTTCCGTCCTTTTTCATCACGATCGTCGGCGTCATCGATGAGAGCGGCCTTTTCCCGCCCTCGACCTTGTTTCGCTCACCCTGCACGAGCCCGAAAAGGTTGGGCCGGCCGGGCTGAGCGGCAAAGTCGTCCATCTCGTCATTCATAAGGATCCCGGTGCCCTTGATGGCCACCCGCGATCCGTAGAGGTCGTTTATGGTATATGTATTGGTGACGACGTTTCCCTCCGGATCTACGACCGTAAAATGCGTCGTCTCGGTCCCCTCGCTCGAGCCCTTGATATCGCCCCATTTCACATCCTTGCTCGCCGTCGCTTTATTATCCAGGATGGTCGAGCGCCGCGATCCCGCATACTTCTTGTCGATAAGTTTCATCACCGGCACGTCCGCAAAATCCGGATCTGCCATATATTCCGCACGGTCAGCGAAGGACCGCCGCATCGCCTCGGCGAGGACATGCAGCTTCGCGGACGAACCCGGCCCCATGCCTCGGATATCATAGCCTTCGAGCATATTCAGCACCTGCAGCAACACGATCCCGCCCGAGCTTGGCGGCGGCATGCTGATGACCTCGTACCCGCGATAGTTGCCGCGGAGCGGCGTTCGCTCTTTTGCGACGTAATTCTTCAGGTCTGCGAGCGTGATGAGCCCGCCGTTCGCCTTCATATCGTCGGCGATCATCTGTGCGGTCTTTCCGGTATAGAATTCTTTGGCCCCATCGCGGCTGATGCGTCCGAGCGTCTCAGCAAGCTCCGGCTGTTTGAATAATTCACCCTCTTCGTAGTACTTCCCGTTGCGCAGGAAAATTCGGTTGCTGTCGGGGTATTTCGCCAGCCACTCGCGATAAGCGTAAAGCAAAACCGCGAGCCGGTTTGACAACACATAACCCTCGGCCGCCAGCCGTCTCGAAGGTTCGACGAGGTCACTCCATTTGACCTTTCCCGAGCCGTATTTCCGGAAGGCCATCTCGAATCCCGCGAGAGTTCCGGGTACACCCGATGCTCTATATCCGACCGTCGAACCGCCCTCTCCCCTGATCAGATTCCCATCCTTATCGATGTAAATATCGCGATGGGCAGCCGCCGGCGCCATCTCGCGGTAATCGATCGACATCGCCCGCCCGTCCTTGAACCGCATAAGCATGAAGCCGCCCCCGCCGAGGTTGCCCGCCTCCGGATATACTACCGCGAGAGCTATGCCCACGGCGATAGCAGCATCGACCGCGTTCCCGCCTTTTTTCATCACCTCGACGCCGATCCGCGATGCAAGTTCGTGCTGCGACGCCACCATCGCGTGCTTTCCGCGAACCGGGTCCGGCGATGCCGCCCGCGTCGATATCGGTGCCGATGCAAAAAGAAAAGCCGCGACCAGAGCAGCGGCAATATTTCGAATAATGAATTTGGATCGCATACGCGTTATTTTACACAACTTTTCAGCGAACTGCCTGCATTGCCAATTAAAGAAACCCAAATTTAGCGGCCCGCGTGATTTCTCGGCCGGGATCTCAGATTCCCGACCGCGCGGCTTGCTTTGATATCCGCCGCAAACGGGCTATATTCAAGTTTCTGCCCGCTGTTCATTTTGCGGGCAAAGTACGATGAGCGAAGGCGATAGTAGAATCCATGGACATAAGGCGGTTTTCCCCCAGAACCCTGGCTGGAAAATTCGAGCGGTTTCGCAGCCGTTCGCGTCGGAGCCTGTCTGAATATCGCCTCTTTATATATTTTGCACTTCTTGGCCCCGGAATAATAGCCGCCAGTTCAGGGAACGAAGCCAGTGGGATCGCGACGTATTCGAGCGCCGGCGCCGAATTCGGATACACCCTGCTCTGGACGTTCATTCCGATGACGGTCTGCTTCGTCGTCGCTCAGGAGATGTGCGTCCGCATGGGCGTCGTTACGGGCCAGGGTCTCGCTGATCTGATCCGAGAGCAGTTCGGCGTCAGATGGACGGCATTTGTAATGCTCGCCCTTCTGGTCGCCAATACCGGCATCATCGTCGCGGAATTCGTAGGCATCGCCCAGGCCTCCGAGTTGTTCGGCGTTTCCCGATATATCGCGGTCCCGGTGATCACTATCGTTATATGGTGGCTGATCGTAAAAGGCACCCCGAAGCGGGTTGAGCAGGTTTTCTTGCTCATGTCGCTGATATTTCTTACGTATATTGCCTCGGCCTTCCTCATCGGGCCAGACTGGGGCGAGGTCGGAAGACAGTTCGTTACGCCAAGCTTCAATTGGGAAACCGGATATCTCTTTACCGTCGTCGCCCTGATCGGGACCACGATCACGCCGTTCATGCAGCTATATGTGCAAAGCTCGGTGGTGGAAAAGGGCTTGGGAGAAGAGGACCTTTCTGCGGCACGGGCCGACGCGATCATCGGCGTTGTATTTGCGAATGTGATCGCCGCCTTCATCCTGATCACGACCGCAGCCACGCTGCACGCACAGGGCCTTCGCCTGGAAACCGCTTCGGATGCGGCCAGGGCCCTTGCTCCTGTTGCCGGTGAGTACGCCGGCTACCTATTTGCCGCAGGCCTTTTTGGTGCCTCTATGCTCGCGATGGGCGTCTTGCCGCTCGCCACCGCCTATTCGGTAAGTGAAGCGCTCGGATTCGAGAAGGGTTTGTCGAGATCGTTTCGGGAAGCACCGATCTTTCTCGGGATCTTCACCATCCTTCTCCTTTTTGGAGCGGTCATCGCCCTCATACCGAACATTCCCCAGATAAAGCTCCTGATATTGACCCAATGTATCAACGGCCTGTTGCTGCCCGTCATACTCTCGGCACTCGTGCTGCTCTCGAACAGGGAGGAGATAATGGGCAAACATAAGAACACCTTCGCTTTTAACATTCTCGCGTGGTCGATCACCGTTATCGTGTCGGCTCTCTCGCTTCTGTTGATTGGGAAAACGATTGTTGATATGTTTTAGGCGCTTATGGCCCAAGCCGACTTCTACAGAAAAACCATTTACTTCCTTATAGTTGCGGTTTCCGTTCTGGTGGCTCTTTTTCTTCTCTCGCTTTTCGAGGACATTGGCCGCAACTATCTGATCAGCAATTTTCCGTTCGACCTCGACGTACGCGGCCGCCTCGTCGCCCGGACCGGCGCCGATGCCCCGGATATGATGACGACCACCGGAATTTCCCTGGTCGAGAATATCCTTCGGATCATAAAGATCGTCCTCTGGATGGCCTTCGTCATCGCACTGCTTCGTTTGGTGATCGGCCTACTTTACGAGACCGTGCTTCGGTCGGCGGCAAATTCCGAGATCGCTTCGCTCGTCAAGAGCGTTCTTTCGATCATCATCTACATCGTCGCGTTCTTCATCATCTTTCAATCGCAATATCCGCAGATCGAGCTTGCACCGCTTTTCACCGGATCGGCGATCCTCGGCATCGTGGTCGGCCTCGCCCTGCAGGATACCCTGGGAAATCTGTTCGCGGGCCTCGCCCTCCAGGCGGATCAGCCGTTTCAGGTCGGCGACGTCATCATGATCTCAAATCGCGGCCAGGGCGTGGTCGAGAGCGTCTCGTGGCGGGGCGTCAGGATACGCACCTTTCAAAACAAGGTGCTCGTGATAAGCAATGCCGTTCTCGGAAAAGAAACGATAGAGGTCGCCCCGCAAGGAAATCTCAACGCGAGATTGGTGCACTTTAACACCCTTTACTCTGATTCTCCCGCCAAAACGGCCCAGGTCATTCGCGAGACGGTCCGCCGGGTCGAGAACGTTTCGCAAAAGATAAGGCCGATCGTTCGGATCAGCAGTTTTGCCGAAAGCGGGATCGACTGGGAGATCAAGTACTGGGTCGAGAACTATGCAAAATTCAACGATACCGATGCCCTCATCCGCCAGCGCATCTGGTACGCATTCAAGCGCGAGGGGATCACATTCCCATTCCCGACGCGCACTGTCTTCGTAAAAGACAAGCCGGCCGTTGTGACGGAAGAAGAGGCTGTTTCATCCGCAACGGAGTATCTCCAGGCGGTGCCGATATTTGCCCCGCTCTCCGAGGAAGAGATCACCAAACTTGCGACCGCCGCTACGCGCCGCGTGTTCGCACCCGGCGAAGCAATTGTGCGAAAGGGACAGGAAGGCGGTTCGATGTTCGTGATCGCCAAGGGATCGGTAAAGGTAGAGATCCCCGAGGGCACCGGAATGCGCACCATCAACCAGCTTGGGCCGAACGACTTCTTTGGTGAAATGAGCCTTCTGACGGGTGAGCTGCGAACCGCTAACGTCGTCGCCGAAGAGGAGACTGACGTACTTCAGATCAGAAAGAACGCGATAAAACCTCTATTTGAGGCCAATCCCGATCTGATGACGGCCATCTCATCGATCGTCGAAGAGCGAAGAAAGCTGCTTGCCCACGAGAGTGTTCACGATGCAGAGGCACAGGCTAACGGCGAGTCGGGAGTGATGAAGGCGATCAGGAAGTTCTTTGGGCTAAAAAAGTGATGTCATCCGACATTTCGATCGTAAATGTCGTGCAGGACGTCGGTGATCGGCTGCCGGTCGGCATAGTCATCCTCCTTTGAGCCTTTTTTGCGTTTACGTTTCTTGCCCTCGGCATCGAGGTCCGAGGGCTGCGAGAACACGGCTGCTACCGTCCCGTGTGCCGGCGTGCGATCCTCGCGAGAGTTCGAACCTGTTTCACCGTTGAGCAGGCGTTCGTCTGGAGACAGCCCGTTATGTTCGTGGGAAGAGAAGGGCTCGACGGCGGCAAAGGCCGTTCGGCTCGCTTCCAGAAGGGCTTTGCCGCGAATTTTCCTTGCCCGTTCGAGCGATCTGACCGCCGCCGACGTAAGCGGGGCATCCGCCGGCTCCCTTTCGATCTTTCGGAGGATCTTCACATAGTTCCTCAGTTCCGGCGTCGGATAGACATAGGCAAGCTCATCGGCCGCCGAATGCTCGACGATCGGAGCGAGATGCGACACTGCGGATTTATGGTCGCCAAATTTATTGTACAGGGCCCCAAGCGTGAACTTAACGAGCGGCGGTGCCGCACTCATCCGGTGCAGGATATCTTCGCCCCGCTTTATCGTCTCCTCTATCTCGAACCCGTACCAACGGCGGTCGTCATCCTTTAATATCTCGTTGGCGGACAGGTAGAATTCGAATATCTCGCGCGTCTCGTTTCGCGGGCCGGGTGCGAACATCCGGATCACGAAATAAGCGAAAATGCCAAAAAAGAAGATCACGAACACGGGTATATTTGTGACGACGAGCATGGAGGCTATCACGATGATAGCCAGAGCGTAATGGCCCTTATCCCTCAACGAGCTTGAGTACCGCTTTTGGAGTTTCGTTTCGCTCAAATTCCTCCCTACTTGCTGGCCGCTTCGTCAGATGTGGCCGCTTCGGCAGTATCGGTCGCATCGGCGGCGGCTTCTTCCGGCTCGGAAGCATTGCCGTTGGTTCGATGCTCTTCGGGCTTTGTCGACTCCTTTTTGGCTTTCTCAAGCTTAAAGCCGAATTCCGCCATCGTTTCCATTAGCTTATCGACGACCTTGTAAGGCGAATTGACCACAAACGTCAGCGTCTCGGATAGGGCGATCGCCTCGAGCCTCACCAACTCCGCCAATTTCGTCTCGAGCGGCAATTCCTCAAACCTCTTCCGGTAATCGGCCTCGTCCATCTTGGCGGATTCGGCCTCCGACCTTTCCGGCTCTTTTGTCATTAGTACGATCTCCCCTTCTCTTTCGATCTTTGCATGACATGCAAGACGCTCGTTCGCCTCGGATATCTGTGCCGACAGCAATTCCCTCTCCGTCGCGGTCGGTTCAGACAGCAGGTCCGCCCCGTGAATGACGCCCAAGCGGCACGAATGCACGCCCTCCGCGGGGATGCAGTCTTCGGCGATCTTGACCCCAAGTCGCCTGGCGGCGTCGCTCAAATAACTTCCGACGGCTATTAGCCCCTCGGCGCCTTCACGTTCGAACTTTATCTCCGCATCCGCCATAAATAGTTAACTGTTGACGACACTCCTGACCCTTACCTTGGGCTGCGCTCCGGAAGGCGCGACCTGATGTTCACTCAGCTTTTTCTGACAATCCTCGCACTGGCCCCACATTCTCAGGCTATGATGCGAAAGCCTGAAGCCGAATTTGTCCGCCATTTCGTCCTGAAGCGATTCGATCTCGGGCGAAACGAATTCGATCACCTTCCCGCACTCAGTGCAGATCATATGGTCGTGGTGCGCGTGCTTGAAATGATGTTCGTAATATGTCTTATTGTCCCCAAACCGCACCTCCCGGGCGAGGCCCGCCTCTGTGAGGAGTTTTAGCGTTCTATAAACGGTGGTATGCCCTACCGAAGGATCTTCTTTTTGGACAAGCCAATAAAGATCTTCGCTGGTCAGATGATCTTCTGTCCGCAGAAAGATCTCCAGGATCAGATCTCGCTGTGCCGTCCGCCGCAAACCCGCTTTCTGGATGTGTTCGAGAAAGATCGCCTCTTCTTCGGCGAAATCTCCTTTCTTTTTAACCATGCAATAGAGATTTTATCATTCGGCATTCTCTTTAGCCACAGAAATTGCCTTTGACAATTCATCGAGCCTCTCGCGTCGGTGATCCGCCCTGCGCGCGAGATCTACCGAACGGGCGGCGAGCGCAAGATAGACATCGCGAATTTTGGGGTCCAACTTCCCCTCGAAAGAGGCCAAATGACGATGAAATGCATCCAGGTCTCCTCGGGCAAAGGGCCCTGTCAACGCCCGCTCCCCAGGCTGATCCCTTAGATTGGCAATGGTGCTGTCGATCAAGGGGAAAAGTATCTCGCGGGCCTTTTCCAGGCTCAGGCCGCACTCCGTCAGCATCTCGAACGCCGAATCAAGCAGAGCCGTCAGATGGCCGCTCGCCATCACCGCCGAGGCGTGATAAAACGGCTTCAGCGAGGTGTCGATCGTAAACGGCCTTCCGCCCAGCACGCCCACGATCTCATTTGCAGCCTCAAGGGCAATCTCATCGCCTTCGAGGCAAAAATAGGCATCTGCGAAGTTCTTCGAACCTCGTACGGGATCGCTCAAAGAGACGAGCGGATGCATCGAACCGACCGAGACCCCACGAACGCGAAGCGCCGACAGCTCATCCGACGAAAGCGAACCGCTCAGATGCAAAGCTACGGACGGAAGGTTTTTGAATGTCGCGATCTTGTCGGCGGAACTGCGTATCTCCTGATCAGGTGTCGAAATTATCAGGATGTCAGTATCGATCGACGAGAGGTTCTGCCAGGTGATGAAGCGGTCCGATCCAAAGACATTCTCGATCACTGCCGGAGGCGAATCGCGAAAGACCAGCGTGCGAATATCGAGATCGTCCTTCAGCGCGAGCGAAAGGGCTCCGCCCGCACGCCCGAGACCAATGATCGACAAAGATCGCACGTGGTTAAAATAACTTCGCTTCGGGTCAAAAGCAATCTGATCGCTGCATTAGTTTACCGAGAGCAACGCGTCCTCGATCTCGGCAGATGACGGAAGGTGCTCGGGCGAAACACGCCCCGCTTCGACAGGATCGCCCCGGTCGTCACCGCCTGGAGAGGCGATCGATCGCAGTATCTGTACATGCGAATGCGACCATTCCTCGGGAGCGGCGCCTCCGTTGAGATAGTTCCTTACCTCTTCCGCAGCTTTTGAGAGCGTCGTGTCGCCGGTCGAAGTGAATTCGATCGAAAGGCTCCGTTGAACGACAGTCGAATTGCTCCGCAGTTCTTTTAACAGCAATTGGTTCGCGGATACCACCTTCTCGTGAAATCGGCTGACAACGGTCTCCCAGTAGCGGTGACGTGCGATGTCGTATCGACAGCTGCAGACGGGCCGATGCTGGAGCAATTCGAGGGTCTTTGCGGTGCAGTTAAGCTCACTCACATCTCGGTCGATATCATCAGCTGCTGACGAACCGCCCACGAGGTCACGCAGATTTTCGAGGAGCCACCATTCGCTGCCCTTGCGAATGTCGTCTAGCTCGGCCTGAAGCTGATGTGAGTGCATGACCGAGTCGTGTGCCGCGGCAAAATGTTCGGAATACTCGCGCTGAAACTTTGCCCATAGATGGCCGATCGGCCGTTCGTTCTCATCGAAAGGTTCCCGGTCGAAGTTCGCTATCGCGGCAAGCAGGCGCTCGCGCGTCTGCTCGATCTCCGCGACGCCGGTCGTACCGGCGAGGATCGCGTAGTTTCTTATCGTCTCCCGCTTGGCGTAGCCCTCCAGGAATATGCGTACAGTTTCGAGGTCGATCATGGCGCTTTCCAGGTTCGCGGTATTGTCGACAAAGGATTCCGAGATCCGGCCGAGGCATTCCTCGAGGGTCATCGTATTGCCAAGGAATTTCCTCACCGCCGCAGCGGCGGCACCAAGGGTCTTTGATGCATTTCCAACCGAACGCCAGATGCGTGTATTAAGGCGTTCTTCGGGAATGTCGTTGAACCGCGCGAGGATTCGGGCCTCATCCCACTGCGCAAGCCAGCGGGCAAAGGCGTCTCGAGCCAAAGAGATCTCGGCCTCCGACACGACCGATCCGACGTTCTTGTCCCCTGTGATGAGCGAGACCCATTTGCCAAGTTTCTTTGACGAATAGGACGATTCCTGGGGCCGTGCGAGGCCGATGATGTCGTCCCAGATTATCTTCAGGTCGAGCGACCGCTGGTTGATCCGGTCGCCTTTTGACGTGACGAATTCGATCATCCGCTGTGCGACCATTGCGGTGAGAAGCAGCTGCTGTGCCTCTCGAACGAGCCCGTACGGCGGCTTTCTTAATTCGTTGTAGACCTTCTTTAGCTCGACAGTTTCCTTGCCGGCCTGATCGAGAAGAGCTTCGACCGTCTTGACCGATTCTTTTGTTAGAAGCTGCTCCTGGCTGGCCGGGTAATAGACCCCATCGATCAGTTTTACGAGCCCGAGCGGCAACGCGAAGGTCTGTGCAAGCTGCTGCACATCGGAAAGTTTTTGTCTGGAGCCGCTGTAGAGGTCCGACACCAGACTAGAGACCTCGCCAAGCCCGAGATTCCTGAGAAAGTATGGGTGCTCCGGATACCGCGTCTCAAAGAGCGGCTCCAGCATTGTCGATAAAAGGTCGCCGAGCGAAACGGACGCTCGCGCCTCTTCGGTAAAGTTATAGTCGAATCCGTCGATCACCAGCCGGCCATCTTCCAAAAAGAGGCGTCCGATGATCCGCTCGAGCAAGATCGCGTGGGAGTGCAATGCTCCTCTGATGTTCTCGCTGTTCGACGCACGAAACTCCTGATCGAACAAAAGTACGTGATACCGCTTCACCGCCGCGATCTCATCCGCCGTCAATTCCGCGGCCTTCCAAACAGCCTTCGGTAGGTCGCCGGCCGTAACTGCCTCGGCCTCTTCTTTCGTTCGGTCGATCACGACCTCCCAGTCGTGCGGGTCGGAGATGCCCGGCTGAGCCTCGGCCGTCGATTCCGGCCTCAAATCGCGCCACAAAATGCGCCCGCGTCGCAGCCCGCCTCGCCAATGGAGATGGCACTCCATCGAGAACTTTTTCGTATTGTCGGGGTTCACGAACGTGCTGTCGTGAAATCGGTCGTGAAAGACCCTTTGGATCAC
This sequence comes from Pyrinomonadaceae bacterium, assembly GCA_050246275.1. Taxonomy (GTDB): domain Bacteria; phylum Acidobacteriota; class Blastocatellia; order Pyrinomonadales; family Pyrinomonadaceae; genus OLB17. Next base: position 615,780 of record JBFWWI010000001.1, on the reverse strand, counting down.
TTCTTCGACCGACTTGTCCTCCACCGCCGCGGCCGTTTCCTCAAGAAGCTTGTTGAAGTTATCCTTGCCGCTGACCCTTAGGCCGTATCGGACCTCGCGTCCCTCATCGGCATAGACACGCACGTCTTCGGGCACGGCGGCCGCAAACATCCGAATGATCTCTTCGACGGTCTTGTTCGCCTTTTTCGGGTCGCTCTCGTCGAAGATGAGGGTTCCGGAACTGATCTCCCCAACGGTTGTTCCCTGACCCTCGAGTGAGAGTATCAGGAGTGCCTTGAGGATGAGCTTTGCCTGGAGCCGCTGCATCACGGGGATCTTTGCAACGACATCCGAGTTCAATCTGTCATATGCCGAAAAGGCCTCGTGAAGGTCCTCTACCTTTCTAAGCTCTGCCTCAGCGCTGTCAAATACCTCATCCAGCGCGATAAGCGAGTTCGCCGGCCTGCCGAGTATCCGTTCACCTGCCTCGGCTGCAAAACCCAGAAGGGCGAAATCGTGCACGTACAGACGAACAAAAGGGGCAACGTCGAGTATCACGGGATGCAGCGGATAAAGTGACGTAAACCTTTGCTCGCTCCATCTAAAGGTCGGCATTACGGCGCGAAAATATTCGTATACGTCGTGCAATATCGGCCGAAGCTGTTGATTCTTGGGGAAAACGTACGAATCGACGACCTTGTAGAGGTGTTCCTGATCAAGATAGTCGATATTGAACGAGCGAACGATCGCGGCATTCGACCCATCGGCACCAGCAATATCATCGTCGAGCGCAACGCCGATGAACGCATTCATCGCCTTTACGGCCTCGGCGATCTCGGCAAGCAGGTCGCCGTCGTCCCTCGTCACCCGGGCGCCGCGCTCGATCGCAGTGTCCGCAAGTACAAGAAACGGGATGTCGCCCGACCGCGCCTTGACCAGCGAAAGGATATCGAACACTCGTTCAGGCAGAGACCCCGCATCGAGCCCGAATGCCGCGGCGACACCATCGCGAAGTTCTTCGAGGATCGTCGGCTTTGTACCGCGACGAATGAAGATGCACGGATAACGACGCCGCAGAAGTGCCTGGGCAGCCGAGGCCACGTGCGAATCGGTGATCTTGGTCCTAAGCTCGGGCTGGCTGACTATCGCCGAGAGCGTCGCGAGGAAGTGGCTCTTTCCGACGCCCCGATACCCGGCCAGCGCCAGCGCATTTCCCTTTTTCTCCTGTAATTCTACGATCCGGTCGAGCCACTTCACCATTAGTTCGGCCGTGGCGTCGGTAAAATGGTACGCCGCGAGGGTGGCGCTCGGATCTTGCGTAAAGTCCTGCAAGCTAACAAACTTGCGGACTTCAACGATGTCCTTGACCTTTTCGTTGATTCTTTTCATTCGAGACCGGAGGATGGATGCGAACGCGTGGGACCTGGAGCCTGGGAGCGGACCGAAACAGAGACCGCTTGTCGCGAGGCCTCAATGACCCGCAACTATAGAAAGTGTAGCATTTAACCGTGTTAAAACCAAGCCTTTTTGAATCCGTCCGCCTGTGGGCTACGATAAAAGAAATAAGCCAACTCCGGCGCAACTATTTTGGCGGTCAAGGCATCATATTGTCATTGATTTACCACTGCGATACGGATTACCATCGGTAGACAGCACGATCAGAAAGTTTTACGGAGGCCAAAGGTGCGAGTTTCATATTCAAACAGGTTTTTGTCGTTAATGTTCATAGTCGTCCTTGCGCTCGCCGGGTTCGTGGGCATGCCCAATCCGGCAGTGGCCCAAAAGGCGGATGAATCGGTCGCCAAAAACGACGAAAACGACGCAAAAGGCGACGACAAGAGCGACGACAAGAAGAAGGAGACCTCGGCCAAACCGCTTTCGACAAAGGAAGATCCGAATCAGATAGGAAAGCGGAAGATAAATTCGGGTACCGACAAGTTTTTCGGATGGCTGGGCGGCTCGCAGGATAAGGAGATCGCTATCGGTCGGCGTTTGGCAATGGAAGTCGAACAGCAGGCCAAGATGGTCGACGATCCGCTGATCACGGAATATGTGAACCGAGTCGGACAGAATGTTGTGCTTCATTCGGATGCGAAGGTCCCATTTACGATAAAGGTGATCGACAGCGATGAGGTGAACGCGTTTGCTCTACCAGGCGGATTCTTCTTCGTAAATAAGGGATTGATCCTGGCTGCGGAAAACGAGGCCGAACTCGCTGGTGTGATGGCACATGAGATCGCCCACGTGGCGGCCAGGCACGCGATGGAGAATCAGGGTAAGGGGACGCTGATCAATTACGGTGCTCTTGCGGGCATCATTTTCGGTGGTCCGATCGTCAGTCAGGTACTTTACAATGGCGGCGGCATCCTTTCTGGCCTTGCGGGCCTGAAATTCACACGCGGTGCGGAGATGGAAGCCGACTCCCTCGGCGTACAGTATCTCTACGCATCGGGCTACGACCCGACGGCGATGTCCACGATGTTCGAAAAGCTCGCCTCCCAGAACAAGAAGAAAGCGAGTTCCCTGTCGAAACTCTTTTCGACTCATCCACAGTCGCTGGACCGCCGCGATGCGAGCCTTTCGCTGGTCGCACGATTCCCTGAAAAGGAAGAATACATTATCAGCACCTCGGAGTTTCAACGGGTCAGAAGCCACCTGCTCAAGGTAACGAACGCCAAAGCCGGCATCACGACCGATTTTGACGAGGGCGATCCGGGACGCCCGACCCTTAAGAAGCGGCAGCCCGACGCTCCCGATTCGTCAGCCGATGACGACAGCTCGTCGTCGTCCAGCTCATCGAGCAGTGAGCCGCCGAAACTCAAGAAACGCGGTGAGGAGCCGGTCCCGACGCCGAAGCCCTGATCCAGCAATGATCTTAGAAGGAAAAAGAGCGGTCCCGCGATGGACCGCTTTTTATTTTGTGTGAAATAGTGTGAGCGGGAGGATCACCGTTCAACAATTCGAAGAACCGGACCGGCCTCGGCCTTTCCATTGTTCAAAATGCAAAAAAAGGTCAGGGACTAAATGACAACCGCCGGCATCGGGGAGTGCCGGCGGGTCATTTCGCGTTGCTGAGATCAAGGCCAGCAGAACTACTATTTGAGCTTAGCTTTGAGGCGGTCAATGTCCGCGGCGTCAACGGCCAGGGTCAATGCCCTCTGCCACTGTGCCTTGGCAGCATCAGGCTTGCCGACCTTGAGGTAGAGGTCGCCGAGATGTTCGTTTATGGCCGACGAAGCAGAGTCGTACCTGAGAGCCTCTTTGAGGTACATTTCAGCTTCACCGAACTTGCCGAGCTTGTAGAATGCCCAGCCGAGGCTGTCGAGGTACGACGGGTTCGTCGGATCGGTGTCGAGGGCTTGCCGGATCAGCTTGAGTGCGTCTTCCAGCTTTTCGTCCCTTTCCAGCAGGAAGTATCCCAAATTATTTAAGGCGATGGGATTGCCCGGCGATTCTTTCAGGATCTCGCGGAGCGTGGATTCGGCCGCCGCGTGATCGCCCGACATTTGCTGTGCGGTGGCGATCGACAATTTTGCGATCTGTCTGCGTTCCGAGCCACGCGCAAGCAGGAGGGCTTGATTCGCCGCTTCGACGGCCTCCTTGCCGCGGCCTGCCTGGCCGTAGAGCTGCGAGATAAAGAGTGCGTTTGAGAATGCATCCGAAGCAGGCCGCTGGATCGTGACCGATGTTCCCTCAGAATTTGAAGAGCCGGTCAGCCCGACATTCGCCAGGCCGGCAAGGTGCTTTCGGTATCCGCTGACCGCTTCATCGACCCTGCCCAACTCGGTGAGGATCGTAGCCTCCTGCCGGGCCAAGCCCTCATCATGCGGAACCTTGGCCCGTTGCGAACGTACAGCTTCGAGGGCCTGCTGCCGTTTTCCGCTTTCGCGATAAAAGGCAACAAGCTGCCGGTCGGCGAAGGTGTCGTCGGGCCCGAAGAGTTTCCGGGCGCGTTCGATGACCGAAAGAACGTCATCGCCTTTTCCGGCATTCTTTGCAGACCTGATCGCTTTTTCAAATACCTGAAGCAAAAATATCTTCTGCTCGTCCGAAAGTTCCGAATCACCGATCCGGCGGACGGAGATCGCATTCTCGTAAGCCGCTTTTGCATCTGACCACGAACCAGACCGGTCAAAGATGTCACCAAGCGCAAGATAGAATTCCGAAGCCAAGACAGGGTCCGCCTTTGCCGCTTTTGCTGAGGCGTCTCTGAGCACCCTGGCGGCTTCATCTGCCTTTCCGCCGCGGGCATACGCCTCGGCTAGGAGATTGGTCAAAGCGAAATTGTCAGGACTCGAATATACCGCCTGCTGCAACGCGGATATCGCCTTGGTCGAATCGCTCCCCTGGCTTGCCAGGATCGCCTGCCGCAGCAGTTCGATCGCTTCTTCATTCTCCGGCTCATCTGCTATGACCGCGCTAAGCGTATCTATCGCTTCCTGCAGGCGGCCGCTTTTGAGAAGGGCCTCACCGAGCTTGAGCGTCGCCGCCTCGGGTGCGAGGCTTGCCCGCCCGCCGGTCATTCGCTGATAGAATTGCGAATCGATCGGAGCGGCGGAACTTCGCCATTTTTCCAGGGCCTCGATCAACTCGGTCTTCTTGTCCTGGCGTTGATAGAATTCGGAGAGGAATGCCCATGCCTCTGCATAACGCGGGTCGAGGCTCGCCACAAACTTCCACTCATCGACAGCACGCGAGGCGTTGGATTGCTCGAGCGATCTGGAACCCAGCCCACTCTTGAAAGTGAAGAGGCGTGCAAGTATCCGCCGCGCACCAAAGTTCTTTGGATCTATCTTCAACGCCAGCGATGCGAGATCGATCGCTTCGTCAATGTCTCCGGGCGGGGCCGTGATCGAAAGTTCCGCAAGCGCGGTGTAGGCCTCGGCAAGGCGCGGATTCGCGTCGATCGCCTGTTCGAGTGCGGTCCGGGCGGCGACCACCGTCGCCTGCGTCATTGCCGGGTCGCGGCGGGTCCGGGAATTTTTTATCGCCCAGCCGTATCGCTCACCTTCGAGCAATTTTGCATACGCCTTCGAAGCTTGCGCCGTAGAGACCGTACCCGTTATGCCAACCTTCTCCAGATTTGCGGCAAGAGCCTTTGAGAGTTTGGTATCGGGAGCGGGGGTCGCATTGGCCGTCGGACGCACCTGCTGGCCCACGACCGCTCCGGCGAATACGCAGATCAAAAAAATATGACCGAGTGCTTTCACTTTACTCCTTTCGACGGCCTTCACGGCCTTAGACAATATAAAAGCGGTCTCAAAGCACCGCTCTTATCATCGGGACGACGCGATCAGGTCACTTCTCGGGCTGTGTCTGCTGAGCTGCCGGCTGGACCTGTACCGAGGCCTGACGCTGAGAGATCACCGTGGTAAGGGCCTGCGGTATCTGATTGACGTAGATCTCACCCTGGTTCTCAATGATCTGGTCGATCAATTCAAACTTCTCCTTGTCAAACTCCTTGGTCATCAGTACGCCGTTCTTGTCAATGGTCATCGGATAGATGCCAAAGAACTGGTTCTTGAAGTTCTGAAAGAATCCGCCGTCATCGGGCCGTGTCACGCTCATCCGCTCCGGGTCGGGTTCCGGTATCGACGCCCCGATCAGCTCAAGCTGTTCCTTTGACTTGGCCACATATTCGCTGTTGGGATAGTCCCTTATGATCCGCTGAAAATAACGGGCCGCCTGGTCGGTCTCCTCTTCGGTCATATAGGTGACCGCCAGCTTATAGAGCGCCTCATCCATATACCCGAAATTCGGATACTTCTCCAGTATCTCAAGGTACCGCGACTGTGCGCCTTTCAGGCCGCTCTTGCCCTGAGAAACGGAAAGCGTGTAGTAATAATTCGCGATGTAGAGGTTGTGGAGCCCGAGATTGTTTTGAACCTGCGCCAGCCGCTCCTCGGCCTCTTTTTTGAGGATCGAATTGGGATACTGCTGGATAAGTGCCTTGAGTCTGACCTCTGCACGCTTTGCCCGGGTCGCGTCACGATCCGGCAGGCCGATCTGGCGCATCTCCGATTCGCCGATCTTTAGGACGACGCGGTCTGCCAATGGATGGGTCGGAAAGAAGGTCAGCCAATCCTGATACGCGGCGATCGCCTGAATGAGCCCGCTGGTCGAGCCTTCTAAAAAGAACGAGTCGGCGACCGCAAGCTTTGCCATCGGCAGATAAGGCGAATCGGGATAGGTCGTGATTATCGTCTGGAAAAGGAGCCTGCCGACATCGAATCTCTTCTTTCGGACCTCACGGGTAGCGACGATAAAGAGTTCGCGATCGCGGCCCGGTGATACAGAACCTATAAGCTCGTCATACTCGTCATCGCCGCCGCCGCCGAACAGGCCCAGGAATTTCTTCTTCTTTTTGACCTCGCGCGGTTTTCCTACCGGCGAATCCGGCGTTGCCCGGGCGTTTGCCGTCTCCAACTGGACCGCGTCCACGCGCGTAAGTAATTCGCCTACCGCGACCTCGACCTGATCGACCTCGGACATTTCGAACTTGTCCCCCCGATCGACCCTGCCTCTGATCGAGTTCACTTCTGACAGCAGCCGTGAGGCGTCCTTTTCAAGGCTCAATATCCGGCCGAGCGGCGTGTCAGCCTTGCTCTTGTCGTCCTTCTTGTTGTCATCGTCCTTATTCTCGTCTTTTAGGACCGATGCCGAACTGTTCAACGACCGCCGCATCGTCTCCAGCTTTTGCCGCATCACTTCGAGCCGCTGCAGCGGCGTACCGTCGCCCGGTTTCGCCTGTGCGTTTACGGTCGCAGAAAATGCCGCCCCAAGGAGCGCGGCCGCAATTACAGAAAAGAATAAGTGCTTTCTCATAAAAATTCTCGCCGAACAGGAAGTACCATGGTCAAACCCAGACCGTCGCGTTATCTATCAATTCCTTTACCGCTTCCGTGGGCTTTCCGCCGCCAAAAACTGCCGATCCGGCAACTACGATGTCGGCCCCGGCATCGCGTATCTCGGCAATATTGTCGCGGTCGATACCGCCGTCGATCTCGATCCGCGTCGCAAGGCCGCGTTGGTCGATCATCGAACGCAGCCGTCGCAGCTTATCAAGCGAGGTCGGTATAAAACTCTGGCCGCCGAACCCGGGATTGACCGACATCAGCAGCACAAAATCCGCGTACGGGAGCGCTTCTTCGAGAGAAACGAGCGGCGTCGCGGGATTTATCGCGATCCCGGCCTTTGCCCCGGCTCCCCTTATGGCCGTCAGGGTTCGCTGCAAATGAACATCGGCCTCGACATGCACCGACACCATGTCGGCTCCCGCTCTAACAAACTCCACAGCATAGCGGCCCGGCTCGCTGATCATCAGATGCGTATCGATGGTCATCCGCGTAGCTGCCCGCAGCGACCTGACCACGGGAAGGCCGATCGTAATGTTGGGCACAAAATGCCCGTCCATTACATCGACGTGCAAGACCGTCGCACCACCATCTTCGACCGCGCCGATCGCCTCGGCGAGACGGGTAAAATCCGCGGAGAGTATTGACGGTGCAATTTCAAAAGAACGAAGGTTTTCGGTTACTTTGTTGCCCAAAATATAGTTATCGTTGCTCAACTAAGGCCGCGACCTCGGTTCGGCAGACGGGGTCTTGATCGTATTCGGTCTTGGCTGATTCGGAGTCGCCTGAGTTTTCGGCTGCTCACGCTTGTTCGTTGCGTCGGCCGGCTTCGCGTCCGCTCCGGGATCCTTCGTGTCACCCTCGACTCCCTTGGCCCCCTTCGAATCGATCGCGTCCGAGGTCGAGGTATTGGCGATGACGTCGCGGGTGGTATCGGCCTTCTTCTTATTTGTGTTCGAGTTGGAATTGCTCTTCGACTTTTTCGGCTTGTCGGAGATCATTTCTTCTATCTTTTCGGTGTCGTCCTCTTCGATGTCCTTTTTGAGCGACGGCGGCGGAGCTTCGTCTCCGGCTCCGACCTTGCTCACGACGACCAGTATCATCTGGCCCGTCTTGACCGTCTCGCCCGGCTTTGGCAGCTGTTCGAGCACGGTATTGATCTTTTCCGAGCTTGCCCGGTCAGCGCGCTTTTTGATCTTCAATCCGAGCGACGCAAGCTCCTTTTCACTCTCGACAAAATCCTTGCCCGTGATGTCCGGAACCTTTACTTCGGCCCCCGATAAGGAAACATAGACCACTGCCGCCATCGCTCCGCCAAAAGCCGCGAGGAGCAGTCCGACGACCGCAAGTTTCCCAATTGCCGATAAGCTTTTACCGATAATGCTCAAAAGAAGATCCTCAACAAAAGTCTAACATTTTGACGAAATTATGTAACGCCCGTCGAGGCTCTTAACCCCGCACCAACTTTGCAATAAAGAAGCCGTCTGCGGCGTCTCGATCCGGGAAAGTGCGTCCAAATCCACGGTCGGTCACGAACCGTTCGGGGATGTCCGGACGAACGGCCTTGAACTCGGGTGAATCCGCAACGAAGGCTGCGATGACATCCTCATTCTCTTCGATCTCCAGTGAGCACGTTGAATACACGAGTCTCCCGCCAGGCCGTACGACCTTTGATGCATTCCGAAGCATTGCGAGTTGTTTATCCTGCATTCTGAGCGGGTCCGCCGGATCGAGAAAATAGCGGATCTCCGGGTTGCTTCTTATCGTTCCCGTGCCGGTGCACGGTGCGTCGAGCAGAACAAAGTCAAATGACGATGCCTCGAACGGCAACTCGGCCTCGGCATCGTACCTGACGACCCGTACATTTCCCACGCCCTGCCGCAGGCAGTTTTGCCTTAAAAACTCGACCCGTGCGGCGCTCACATCGCCGGCAACCAAAACATTGGAAGGATCTGCCGCCGCGATCATCGTCGTTTTGCTCCCCGGAGCGGCGCAGACATCGAGAAACCTCTCGCCCGCTTCGAGCCGCACCGACTCAGCGACCAACTGCGATGCTTCGTCCTGAAAATATATCTCGCCCCGCTCCGCACGGCCGCGAAGTTCGGGCGTCATCCTTTCGACCACAAAGCCGCCTTTGGAGATCGATGACCCCTCGCGATCTGAGTGATCGGCCGGCAAAGCAAGGCCCTTTGCTGTAAGCCTGAACGCCGGCCTGGGTGGAATATTATTGGCTTTAGCGATCAATTCGGCACGTTCAGAGCCGAACTCTTTACCCCATCGTTCGATCAGCCATTTCGGGTGCGAGGACCTTACCGCTACGCTCTCCGTCGCGTCGGCAAACTCCGGTTCGGCGTCCTCGCGTATCGCCCTTCGCAGAAGAGCATTCACGAGTCCTTTGGCCGACGTCTTCTTCGCACGCTGAACAAGCGAAACGCTTTCATTTACCGCGGAGTGATCGGGAATACGGTCCAGTTCGCGGATCTGTAACAGCCCGATCTCGAGGGCCGTCCGCACTTCGATATCCAATTTTCTGCCGCCTGAATACTTATCTATCAGCGCATCCAGAAAGAGCTTCCTCCGCAGCACGCCCATCACGAGTTGATGGCAAAGTGCGCGGTCGCGCTCGGCCAAATTCGCCTCGAACTCAGGAAGGAGCACGGACGAGAAGGCCCGGTGTCGTTCCATCCGGACCAATACGTCAAAGGCCGCCGCCCTCGCTGGTGATAAGTTCATCTATCGTGCCTGCGAAAGGTCTTCGATGTTTCCGGGGGCAAGATCCTCTTTTACGGTGACGCGCCGGTCAAACACATAGCATTCACCCCGCCAACGCTGTTCACTGGATGGCACTTCCTCGAGATACTTCAGTATTCCGCCTTCGAGCTGAAATACCTCCTGAAATCCCATTCCTTTCATAAACGGTGCAAACTTTTCACACCTGATGCCGCCGGTGCAGAACATCGCTACCTTTCGGTGCTTCTCCGGATCCAGATTCTGGTGAACAAAATCGGGCAGATCGCTGAACTTTTCCGTCTCCGGATTGATCGCACCGGTGAATGAGCCGGTACGGAATTCGTAATCGTTGCGGGTATCCAAAAGAAGGACCTCGGGATCGTCGAGGATTCGGTTCCATTCCGACGGCTTCACGTGAGTTCCTTCGCCGCGGCTCATATCGACCGATCGTTTAAGGGTTACTATCTCCGCTTTGATCTTCACATCGACCTTTCGGAATGGAGGCGAGGTTGAAAAAGAAGACTTGCCCACTATCGGCCGATCGATCATCTCAGAGGCAGCTGCAATGAACCTCGCCACGGCATCCGACGTGCCGCAGACCGTCGAATTGATGCCTTCGTCCGCAAGAATGACGGTGCCGACGATTCCCTCTCCCAACATCAATTGGCGCAATCGGTCACGAAGTTCGGGGAGCGGGCCCAACTCTGACATATCCTGAAAGCGGTAAAATGTGAAAATTTCGAACTTCATACACGAAGCGATAGATTATACGCCAATGAACGGCCCACGGCATTCAGCCGCATACCCGCAAATAGACTGAACACAGAGCTTACATAAGCGTATGTTTTAATAGTTGGAGTTTCAGTCATAAATTCTTATAATTTTCAAATTACGCATTTATTTAGGCATACGACAGTGAGCACCACCGAACCAAAGAAAGAATATTCATTATTGGCCGAAGACAGAGGCCAGTATTTTTACGTTAAAGTGAACGGGCAGCGAGCTACGCTGGAGATCGCCCATGCATATTGGAGCGAGATAGCCGGCCTTTTGCTTGCCACCGAACACAGGAAGATCCTCGTCGTCGAGGACATCCCCGAGGTCATTTCGATCGCCGAGGTCCATCAGCTCGTCACAGACCTGTCTGATCTGCCGGTCAAGGGCATTCGGGTCGCGTTCGTCGATACATATCCGGAGCATTGGAGCCTGAATGATTTCGGAATACTGGTCGGGGAGAATCGCGGCCTGACGATCAAGGCATTTGAGACCGAAGAAGCAGCCGAAGGGTGGCTGGTCACGGATCGTTCAGATTAGGCGGTCGCCCGGCCTTAAATGTACGCCGTTTAGGAAGTCGCGTGCGCTCATCCTCCTCTTGCCTTCGAGTTGGATCTCGCGGATCAGCAGTGCGGTGTTTTCGCCGCACGCGACCAGTAGCGAGTCTCCGGCGGCTTCAAGGACGTCGCCCGGCCGAAGGTCTTCGGCGAGGTCCGTCATCGCCGCCGCGTCCCAGATCGTTAGCTTCTTCCCCCGAAGATCGGTGTAAGTACCCGGAAAGGGCTGAAAGCCGCGGACGCGCCGGGCGATCTCGCCGGAAGTCTGTGTCCACGCAAAGCGGCCGTCTTCCTTTTTTAGGATCGGCGCATAGGTGGCCCGTTCATGATCCTGCCGCAGCGGAATGATCTCATCGAATTTCGAAAGCGTCTCGGACAATAGCTCGGCACCGAGAATAGCAAGTCGGTCCATCAGCTCGATCGAATTCTCAGCGTCGCCGATCTCGGCCTCGCGTTGAAGAAGAATATCGCCCGTGTCGAGCCCGGAGTCCATTTTCATAGTGGTCACGCCCGTCACCGTTTCCCCGTGCACGATGGCCCAGTTCACAGGGGCGGCACCGCGGTATTTGGGCAGCAGCGAAAAATGCACATTTACCGCGCCCTTCGGGAACGCATCGAGAAATGACTCAGGCAGGATGCGGCCGTAAGCGACGACGACGGCGATATCCGCACCAAGTTTGGCAAATTGATCGAACGCATCAGGCGTCTTGATCCGTTCGGGCTGCAGGACCGTGAGCGCATTCTCCACCGCAAACTCTTTGACCGGCGAATGCCTGATCTTGTTCCCACGCCCGGCCGGCCGGTCGGGCTGGGTATAGACGGCAACTATCTCGTGCCCGTCCATCAGACACCTTTGCAGGCTGGCGACCGCCGCCTGCGGCGTACCCATGAAAACGATCTTCATAAAAAAATAAAGGCGCCCGGAAAAGCGCCTTCGCCCGCTAAATTGCGCGGCTCTAGTAGCCGCAGCGATAGTTATAGCTCTCGTGCATCTTGGTCCACTTGCCGGCTTTCTTTTGATAGACCCCGAAGTTTCGTCCTTCGAAAGCCTGCGAAGTAACGACGATCTCGCCGACACCGTCGCCGTCCAGATCAAGATAGTCGAGCAGGAGCGTGTGATAGATACCTTCGTCGAGGTCGCTGACCTCTCCGCTCATGATCTCCTTCGGCGTATAGCGATTGAATTCGGCGTAAGTGATGGCAAAGTCGCCCGCCGCGCTCTTTTCGGCAATGAAGAAAAGAGTCGCCCGCTCGTTCTTGTTTGGCTCGACCCAAAACGAACCCACCATTTCGGCGTCGCCGTTTCGGTCGATGTCTATCGCGGTCAGGTTGTGATACCGAAGCGTCCGCACCGCTGCGGGAGCTACCTTTTGTTTTAACAGTGCCGCTCGGACAAGTGCCTCGGCAGCCGATCGTTCCTCGCGGGTCGGAAGCCGTCGGACGGCCGGTTCTTTCAAGGCGAATTTGCCGTCGGTCGCAAGCGCCATCACAAATCCCTTCAGCCTTGCCCGTTCAGGCGAGGCCGTTATGTCTGCCGATTCGCCCGCACATTCACCCGTTGCTTTTTTTATGACCTTAACGGTACCGTCCTGCGAGCCGCCAAAGATCAGCGTGTAGCCCTTCCCAGGCTTGAAACGATCTTCTAAGCGAGCCGCCGCGTCGTCCACCTCGATGAACTTTCCCTTCGCAATTGCCCCGATCGGTTCGATCACTTTCCCGTCTGACAAAACGGCAAACAGGATCGCCCCTTCCGCACTTGCCGGCTTCGCGGCCTTTTGGGCGATCGCGGGCAAAGCCGCAATAACGAGAATGGCGCCTATCAAAAGCAGCCGGTCGAGATTTCTGGAACGGTTCATAGACATTGGCTCAAACCTTTCGCGAAATGGACTTGCCCTGCATGAATTGGAGCAGATATTCACGCCCGCCCGCTTTCGAATCGGTCCCGCTCATATTGAAACCACCGAACGGATGAACGCCAACGAGTGCTCCGGTACATTTTCTGTTCAGGTAGAGATTGCCGACATGAAAATCGCGGCGGGCGCGTTCCAGACGCTCTTCCGATCTGGAATAGACCGAACCCGTCAAGCCAAATTCGGTGCCGTTGGCTATCTCGAGGGCATGATCGTAGTCTTTTGCCTTGATCACGGCGAGCACCGGGGCAAAGATCTCTTGCTGTTCGATCGTGTCGCCCGGGAGGACGTTGGCTATCACGGTCGGGACGATAAAGAAACCCTTCGAATCGTCGCCCGTCCCTCCGATCGCGATCTCGCCGCCCTCTTCGACGCCCTTCTTAATGTATTCCAGCGTCTTATCGAACGCCTTCTTGTTGATGACCGCAGCGACATTCGTATCGCCGTCGGTCGGCTGGCCGAGATTCAATTTCTCGGTCAACGCGACGACCTTTTCGAGCAGTTCGTCGTGGACCTTTTCATCGACTATCAGCCGCGAACAGGCCGAGCATTTCTGTCCTTGAAAGCCAAAAGCCGCCTGGACGACACCCGTCGCTGCCGAGTCGAGGTCCGCATCGTCGGCCACGATTATCGCGTCCTTTCCGCCCATCTCGGCGATCACGCGCTTGATCCAGATCTGGCCCTCGCGCGGTTTTGCGGCGACCTCGTTGATGTGCAGCCCGACGCCCTTCGATCCGGTAAAGGAGATGAATCTCGTCTTCGGGCTCGTGGTCATTGCCTCGCCGGTCGCCGCACTTCCGGTGACGAAATTAACGACGCCTTTCGGCAGCCCAACCTCTTCCAAAATCTCGATGAACTTCGCCGCGATCGTCGGCGAATCCGACGAAGGTTTCAGAACCACCGTGTTGCCGGCCACGACCGCGGCCATCGTCATACCGGCCATTATCGCCAGCGGAAAATTCCATGGCGGAATGATCGCACCTACGCCGAGCGGAATGTATTCGAGGCTGTTGTCTTCGCCCTGGATCGTTGTCACCGGCTGCTCCTGAGACCAGCGGAGCATTTCGCGGCCGTAAAATTCCAGGAAATCGATCGCCTCGGCGGTGTCGCCGTCGGCCTCGGGCCACGTTTTTGCGACCTCGACCACCATCCAGGCCGAAAGTTCGTGCTTCCGCTCGCGCATTATCTCGGCCGCTTTGAACAAGTATTCGGCCCGCTCCGCTGCGGGCACGTTTCGCCATGTCTTGAAGGCCTCGGTCGCCGCGTCTATCGCCTTTTCGACAAGCGAAATATCATCGTCAACTTCGGAGAAGATGCCGACCACCTCGCCCTTGTTCGCGGGGCTATAGCTCTGAAATTTGCTCTCCATCGAGATCTTTTCGCCGTTGATCACGATCGGATACTCACGCCCCAGCTCGCCGCGGACCTTCTCGATCGCGGCTTTCATCGCCTCGGCATTCTCCGGCTTTGAGAAATCGGTAAAAGGTTCGTTCTTAAATTCGTCTTTCATTGTTTGTGTCTGCATATCATCTATACCTCTGCCTGTCGATATCTTTGAGCTCCCAGGCGTCGAGCAATTCCGGTATCTTCGGTTCATCGACCCCGCGCCATCCGACGACGAATCTCGGCTGCTGAGAATCGTGCTCGTGATTGACGTAACTCAATACGAGCACCCAACCCGAGAGCAGGTAAAGGTTCAGTTCCCTTACCGAACTCACTTCGGCCGTGATCTTGATCTCGTCCAGGTTCATTCCCACTTCCCTGTTTTTTGCAGCCTCTTGATCTTGCGTTTGGCCAATTCCCGTTTGAGAGGCGTCATCCGGTCAAGGAATACTATCCCGTCGCAATGGTCCGTTTCGTGCAGAACACAGCGTGCGGCGAGGCCCGTAAGGTCCAATTCCCTTTCCGCCCCGCTTACGTCCTGTGCCTTTACGATCACACGCATGTCCCGCTTTACGGTCTGATACAGTCCCGGAAATGACAGGCATCCTTCATCGCCGAGCTGCTCGCCCTCGACCCGCAGGATCTCCGGGTTGATCAGCACGAGCGGGTTCGGCCTGCCTTCTTCCGGCACATCCATCACAAAAAATCGCTTTGAGATGCCGACCTGCGGCGCGGCGAGCCCGACGCCCTCCGCCTCGCGCATCGTCTCGAACATATCGTCAACGACCGCCTGCATCTTTGGGCCAAGATCTTCTTCTGCCACAGGTTTCCCGACCGCAAGCAGTACCGGCTCCGGATAATGGACTATCCTCATCAACGGCATAAAAGGATAGTTTATCGCAAAGTCGGCGATTTCCGGTAATTAAGGCGGAGACTATAGCCGGCGGGTCTTGACCTCGGCTTTGAGCAGGTCGGTCGTGTCTTCTACAACGCTCGGGACGGGTTCGAAACTGCCCTTTTCCAAAAGCTTATCTGTATCCGGAGCCTGGAGCATTTCTTCCGAGGCATCGGCGTGTAGTTTCGCCCGTTTCTCTTTCAGCGATTCGTTCAGGACAACGTAGCAGAGAGCCAGGCCGGCAAATACTACAAAGGCGGTCAACAGAATACCTGCCCAGAGGTTCGCACCGGTCAGGATCATCTTGGTCACGATCGCGTAGATGATGCCGATGATCGCCGCAAGCAGCACGATCCCAAACCCGCCGAACGCTATCTGGCCAAATCGCTCGAGGTTACGCTCCTGCCGTTGAAGGTTAGCCCGCTGAGCGTTGGGAAATTGATCCAGCAGCGACGCCGCGGAAATTTCGAGATTCATCCCGCACGAGCGGCAGAACTTTTGTTCGATCGAGTTGCTATGTCCGCAGCTTGGGCAATACATCGGTCAAGTAAATATACGCCGTTTTGGCCGTTGGGTTCCCGATTTTAGACGTGCGGCGAAACGAATTGGGATCGGGGCCGTGCATTCCCCTCATCGGCTGATGAATACCTGCGTCACGTATATCCGATCATCCCGCGAGCGATACACGCCGATCCCCGTATCGGTCCATTCCCTGTCGAGCATATTGCGGCGATGGGTCACAGATCGCAGCCAGCCGCGTACAGAGAGCGCCGCGAGATCTTCGGTCCCGGTGCACATAAATAAATTCTCGCCGATCTTTGCCCAGCCGATCTTTTCCGCTCTGTCCACGACCGAACGCCCGCGGCTGTCGTGATGGCTGAAAAAACCCTCACGCGCCATTTGCCGCGAGTAGTTTCGGGCGACCTGTGCGAGGTCGTCATCCCACGCAAGCTGCCGCAGACGCGACCGCGAACGCTCGCGGTTCACAAGCTCAAAGATCTCGAACTCATCGCTCCTCTGCGGGAAAGCCGCCGAAGAGAAGTATGCAAGGACGCAGATACAGGCAAGGGTTCTGACGCCTATCCGGAAAAAGGCCGTTCTCATTTTTTCAGTTGTTTCGGAGAGTAAATAGCCTGGGGAAAGCTTCGCGACAATTTTAGCCGGAAGCCCGGGATAAAATCAACGCAGATAAGACGCTCCGGCGGAGAGCGGCCCTGGTCCGCGCATTTCGGGACGGCCTCCGTCCGCCGAGATCGTACTATTTTTCGATCGGCCCGAGGCGTTCTCTTTCAAGGCGGGTCCATTCGCAAAGCGTTTTTACCTCTTCGGGAGAGAGGCTCGCATCCCAATGTCCCCATGTATAGGAGGGCAATGGCATTTCGCCCGCGGTCACCATCTCGCAGATCTCTTCGAGCTTGTGGTTCTTCTTTTTAGCATTGTAAGTGTTCCACACCGAGAAATTCATTTCCTTGCGCCCTTCATCGATGTGATCCTTGAGCCACCACGAAACGGGCGAGATCTGCGAATACCACGGATAGTTGGTCGCATTGGAATGACAGTCGCGACACGATCGCTCGAATATCGCGCCGACCGGCGTCGGGACCTCGGTCGCGGCCTCGAGGCGTTCCGAATCGGTGATCGGCGGATTGGAAAGGTCCGGGCGGACGAACTGAGCCGCGATCAATATCACGGCAAGAGAGATCAGGATGATCTTGATGGCCTTTTTCATTCATCGATAGTTTACAGCAAATTCGGTTATCCGCCACTTTCGCCGCCGCGGCAAAAATATCGCCGCCGCTGCCCAACTTTGACTATCCTGCAGTGCCATGAACGTAATAAAATAGATGGCGCGCAACAATGATAAGTCCGGTCGTCATCGCCATTCCCTTTTTCGCACTGCTGATCGCGGCCGAGGCGTGGTACGCCGCCCGGAAAGATCCCGACGCGTACCTCGCGAAAGACGCCTGGAACAATATCCTGATCGGATTTGTCTCGGTCGGCTTCGGTTTGCTCTTCGGACTATTCATCGGCTCGATCTACGACGCCGCATACGCTGTCGCGCCGTTCAAATTTCCCGCCGACGCGTGGTGGTCGTGGGTCATCCTCTTCTTTATCGACGATCTGGCCTACTACATCTTTCATCGCGTCAGCCACGAATCGCGCCTGTTCTGGAATTTCCACGTCGTCCATCACTCGAGCCAGTTCTACAATCTCAGCGTCGCCGTCCGCCAGAGCTGGTTCAGCGGCATACTTCACTGGCTGTTCTATGCGCCGATAATGCTGCTCGGCTTTGCTCCGTGGATGTTTGCCGTGACGCACGGATTCAATCTGATCTATCAATTCTGGATCCACACGAAATTCATTAAGTCGCTCGGCCCGCTGGAATACATTCTTAATACGCCGTCGCACCATCGCGTGCATCACGGCGTAAATAACCCGTATCTGGATAAGAATTACGCCGGCGTTCTGATCATCTGGGACCGCCTGTTCGGGTCTTTTGTTCCCGAGACCGAGGAACCGCGATACGGGATAATCAAACCGGTCAAAAGCTTTAACCCGCTGTGGATCAACATTCACGGATGGTTCGAGATGTGGGAGGCGATGAAGCTGCGAAAGACCTTTCTCGGCAAAATGCGTTGCGTTCTTGCGTCACCGAATATGGACCGGTAGCCCGGCGATTCGCACGCGCCTTCGGTCCCAGATATATGAAGAACCAGATCATCGCCGTCGCTGCCTTTCTGTTCCTTTTTTGGGCCCCGATCTCTGGCCAGACGGTCACGATAACCGGCCAGAAAAAGGTCTACACACGGCCCAAACCCATCATTGACTTCAAGAAGACATTTACCATCCGCCGCCCGATAGCAAAGGCCGCGACACCCGCTCTCTCGCGCAAGATCACCGCCGCGATCGACCCCGTAAAGATCCTGGACATAAACATAAGCGAAGAACTCGGCGAGTACCAATGGCTGACCGAGGCGGATTTTCAGGAGGTCTTCAATGAGAAGGGGATGCTCACGATGATGGTCTGGATGGAAGGCGTCGCGGCCTATCCCGACGGGGTCACAAAGTATGTGGTCGTCGACGTCGCTCGCGGCGAACGCGTAAGGCCAGCGGACGTTTTCACCGACCTCCCGGGCCTGATCGCGGCGGTCAAAGAAAAGCAGAACGCCGAGATCGCCGAAGCCACAAAGGCCATCAAGGCCGATCCGGACCTTGGCGACGGCGATCCGACAGCGCTTTTCGAGAATGCGGCCTTTGAAGAAAAAGATCTTGCCAACTTTGCCGCCGATCGTGCCGGCGTCGCCTTCTTTTACGATTACGGTTTCCCGCACGTCCTAAAGTCGCTCGAGCCCGACGGCGAGCTGCGGCTTTCCTGGGCTGAAATAAAACCCTTCATCCGCCGCGGCGGTTTGCTCGCACGCTTTGTCCGCTAATATACTTAGAGGCAAATGAGCGAAAGGAAGATCCGTGTTCTCGTAGCAAAACCCGGCCTCGACGGCCATGACCGCGGCGCCAAGGTCATCGCCCGCGCGCTCCGCGATGCGGGAATGGAGGTGATCTATACCGGCCTGCGTCAAACGCCCGAGATGATCGCCGCCGCCGCCCTGCAGGAAGATGTGGACGCCGTCGGCATCTCGATCCTCAGCGGCGCACACAAAACGCTCTGCCCGCGGATCGTCGATCTACTCCGCGAGAACGGAATGGACGACACGCTAGTCCTCGTCGGCGGCATCGTTCCCAATGAAGACATCTCCGATCTCAAATCCAAAGGCGTGGCCGAAGTTTTCCTTCCCGGCACATCCACCGAGGACATCGTCACATTCATCCGCGAACACGTCCGCGCCGAGGGGTGACCAATTCATTGCAAGTCGGCAGCTTTAAGCCTATATTAAGAGTGTTCACCTGAATATTTCGAGAGATGGGGAGAGTGATATGAAAAAATTAACTACGCTTTTCTTTGCCCTTGTCATGGCTTTGTCTATCGCCTTTGTCGGCGGTTCGATATCGTCAGATAATTCGAGCGGAAATTCCTTTACGGCACAGGCACAGGTCACCGTGAAGAAGAAACGGAAACCGGGAGCGATCCGCCGTGTCTATCGCGGGGGAAAATGGGTCGGCACGCAGGTTTGGACGGGCACCAAATGGGTCTCAAAAAAGACCTGGCAGGGAATGAAGTGGACCTACAAGGGCGGACGCAAGGTCGTCAGCCGTACAAAGAAGGTCGTCTATTAGAACGTATGAGCGCGGGCGTCGCCGCCGGCTTCGATAGATCAGGCTGACGGCCCCGCGGCCTGCCTTCCAATTTACAAAAGCCTCGCCGCGAACGGCCGGGCTTTTTTATTTTCTGCAGTTTCAGGCTGCACGGCTTCCTGGATGGCACACTAACTGCATCTAAGGCTATATATAAGGTATTAACGTTTCGTTTCAGGACATTCCACGGAGGAAAAAGATGAAAAATGTCGTAAGCGCATTTTTATTCGCGGCTCTGGCTGTATGCTTTTCGTACTCGACGGCCTCGGCGCAGATCGTAGATGCCGTAAAGGACGCCGCCAGTAAAACAAAAGAAGTGACCAAAGACGTCGCTGGAAAGACCAAAGACGTGACCGTCGATGCTACAAAGAAGACGGTCGTCGTAGTGACCGACGGGCTCGACACGGCCGGCGATAAGACCGGAAAGGCCGCAAAGGTCGGAGCCTCGAAGACCCAAAAGTTTGGCAATACGGCCGTCAACGTGACCGAGAATGTCGCGGGCGACGTGTACGAAGGCGGAAAATATTACACCGTAAAGACCTGGGACGGCACCAAATGGGTCTCGAAACGCGTGTGGTACGCCACGAAAAGATCGGCTGGCGCGACCAAAGATTTTGTCGTCGGTGACGATCCGCAGAAACCATAAAATGCCCCGCGTGCCCTCGACCCGGCCAGTTTGAACCGTGCCCGCAAAAAGATCCGCCCGACGCTCGGCCGGGCGGAGATGTCTAAAATTGTGTGGGAGAGCAAAACCCTATGAAAGCGGCGACGGATTGCCGAAAGCATATCCGTGTAAAAGGCGATCCGTCAGGATTTAACATCTGTCAATATTTTTTTTGCCCGATGTACATTTGCACGAAATGCCCGTAAACACTGGCCGTTTCTCGATCTTCGAGATCCGGGGCCGAAACTTTTTCGCGCCTCGCGAACCGAAATTTCCCGCGATGAGAAAAAAAATGCGGAGCGCCCCGCTCTCCGCTTGCCAACCAAAAAGTTCGAGGATAAAATACGCGGGAAAAAAATGCCCGCCGTCAAAAAAGCTATCAGGAAAGATCCTGTTTTCAAAGCAGCTTGGTCGCGCCTGAACTTCTTGTGGAGCCGGGCCCAGGAATCGGAATGCTACATCAAGAATGAATGGATCGAACTCCAGCAACGCCTGAACGCGAGTGAGAATATCGAAGCCGTGATGTGGGACGCCGAATACCTCTACGAAGCCTGCCAATCAGAAGACTGGCCCCTCCAATTCGACTGACAACCCTCATTCATCGTTCCTCATTCATCATTCATCGTTCATCGTTCCTCTGAGATCACGAAAATTTAAGCTGTTGCAGATACGGCGTTGCGAATGATCTCGTTAACGTCGTTAGGATCGAACGAGACAGCCCAACTCCACTTCCCGAATCCACCGTGCTGGTTGACAGCTTTGCACCATTGATCAAGGAATGCTCGTTTGGTCCTGTCTTTATCTCGGTCGCGACCTTTGGTCTCCAATACGAGATGTGAACCATTCTTGTATCGGATGATGAAGTCCGGAAAATACCGCTGAACCACACCCTGATGGTTATAGAAAATCGCAAAACCAAGATGATCGTTCTTTACAAACGATTCGACCAGGTCGCAATCATTTATGGTCCGAGCCTCAAGAAATTCCATGTTGCTGTCCACGACGACCTGATTGATATGTGTTTTTGTAAAGTTCTCACATGGTCTGCTCGTGTACCATGTTCTCACATCTGCTGTCGAGCGTATCGGATGCTCCCTGTCAAAGACCGGTGTTAATGCCGTCGCATTTTCGCTTCTCAATTCGTTCCAAAAATGCTGGATGACCTTATTCATATTCAGCATTATCAATATCCGGCGTCGTCGTTCGTCGTGATTGAAAAACGGATCTTTGATCGTTATCTTGCCGGAGTTTAGGAACTTCTCCACGAGTCCGATCAGTTGCATCAAGAAGACTTCAGGGCTTCCTTTCCACTCCGGCTTTTTCTCTGCATTGAATATCTGCGATGCTACCTTGAAAACAATTGTCTGCATCCGGAGGCGTTCAGATATTTCCTCTAGATCGATCTCGCTGAGATCAGCCGGTATCGGTTTACCTGCCAGGGTTGCGCCCATGTCAACGGCTGTGATGCTTTGATAGGGATCGAGGGTAAGTGATTTCACCGCCTCCAGATCAAGCGTCAGTTGAGGCTTGTAGATCGTGTCGATCCTAGTGACGTTCGGAAAGCTGATCTCGTGCGCCGCCTTTTCTTTCACTGGCTCGATCCGCGTTTTAGGTGGCGGAGGAGGAGGAACGGTGGCGCCCGCGTCCTCGTGTGGCAAAAATGTAAAGGGAACACCGAAAATGTTCACGTACTCCGGTGCAAACAGCCCGTCTTCGCCAAGCTCGTATGACGTGCGCCGAAGGCCTCGCCCGACAACCTGCTCGCACAGAAGCTGACTGCTAAACGCTCGCAAACCCATAATGTGGGTCACGGTCTTCGCATCCCAGCCCTCGCTCAGCATCCCGACAGAGATAATGTTCTGGAGTTTTTCGCCCGGCTTACCCGGAACGCCGACCGAATCAACCTGTGCCCGCATTTCAAGGGCAAGCTGTTTCTTGGTTTTCTTTTTCTCCGTCGGTTCCTCGCCGCTGTGTTCCTCTGGGTCGTCCGAACCGTCGAACTCACCAAACTCTCCACGCTCGACCTTTTTCATTATGCTGCTGTCGATCTGAAGCAGCCTTTCGGGATCGTTCAGATCACCGAGTCCAGCCGCGACCATGCTGAAACCATCCGTTTCGAACGCATTCTTGATACGTGCGGACGTATTAGTAATGTTCGCCACTGTGATCATTACGGGCGGGACTTTATGCCCCTTTTCGTCCCAACTGTGCTTCACTTCCAGCCAATCTTTGCCCAAAAGCCAATATGCATTTTGTATCAGCGATGGGAGCGGTGCAATCGGATTGTCTTTTTGGTTGATGTCATCCTTGACCTCTGCGTCCGTGTAGATATGGTAAAGACGGGATCGCAATTCTTTATCGACCCTACCATCGTCGCGGATCACGATCCGCGGGGTCTTTACAAGGCCCGATTCGATCGCGTCGTTTAGACCGAAATCCGAGACGATCCATGAGAACAGAGCCTCTTCTCGTGCACGCTTTCCCGATGGCGCGAATGGCGTGGCAGAAAGGTCGAAACAACGAAGAATACCTCGATTTCGGTCGATTCGGTCCAAACCTCCAACCCAAATAGTGGCTTCTTCCTTTTCATCCTTTTCTGCTTTGATGCCTTTGTTTTCGGGATTGAATCTCCAGGCGTGGTGAGCCTCGTCGTTGATGACCACGATATTTGATTCGTTTGCCATATCCCCGAGAACTTCGCGGACGTATGCCGAATCACTCTTCGCTCCACGTTTATCGACGGTCTTTTTCTTGGCAAGCTGCTCCTCGGTGTCCCACGCAAGCATATGCCAATTGATGATCTTTATTTTTCCTTGTCTCAGATTCTCCCGAAGCCCCGAAGGAACAATGTCGAACTCATCGTAAAAATTCTTCTCGTCCGTTGGGTTCAGCACCGAAAGGCGGCTCTTCACGGTCAAACCCGGTGCAACGATCAAAATGTTCTTTGAGAACCGTGTGTCCTGCTTGTTAGAAACCTTGTTCAGGACTTGCCATGCGATCAGCATCGACATTATCACCGTTTTGCCAGTTCCTGTTGCCATTTTAGAGCACCATCGGGAAAACCCGCCTCCATCGGTCGGTATCACTATTCCTGTCTTTTCCGCCTCTGGTGCTTCGGTTAGCCAGATGAGAGTTTCCATCGCTTCCATCTGACAGAAGAAGAATCGGTTCTCGTCGGGCTGGCGTTCCCGATTCCAATGTTCGAGCAGGCGTTTCGTGATCCCGGTAACGCCTGGATATCCGTTCTCTCGCCAAAGATCGACCCGCGAACGGATCCGATTAACTAGTTTGATCTCGATAAAGAGTCCGGGATCGTCAAAACCTTGTGCGTTTGGTGTTGCGACAACATAGCCTGCCGGCCTGCGGCCTTTACGCTTTTCAAACGTCCGAGTCTCACGGTCGTAGTGCCAATACTGCGACGGCACCTTGTACGGTGAATTGATAATGAGTCTGTCGATCTTGTCCATAACGATCGCGTAGCGATCAGATGATTGTAGCCGTGGGTTTCAACCCACGGTCCGGTTTTTGCACGATTTCCGTCGCGTCGCGACGGTTGAATCATGCGTCGCTATGGGCGACGGGGAATCCACTGCGTTAATACCGTGGGTTGAAACCCACGGCTACATTCATTCCGTCGCTACGCGACGCTACCTACAGATGAATGATCTTTAGGCTTTCGATCCCTCGGGCGTCGATTATCTTTACAGCGACCTTTCGGCCGGGTTTGAACGGGAGCGACACCGTTCCGCGGAATGCTTCGATCTTTTCTTCGTCAATCTCGGCTTTCAAATTGCGGGCAAGTTTTGACCAGCCTTCTTTGTCGCCGGCCATCGGGAAAAACACCTGTGTCGGGAAAAGGCTTCGGTCGTCGTAATCGGGGTCGAGCATCCACATTGCGATGTCGCCTTTGCCGCCGCTTTCTACTTGTCCGGTCTTCGGGTTGTAATAATCAAACCCATGTACGGAAACGGTATAGAGTTTTTCTTCTTGACCACCGGCCACCGACCACTGACCACTGACATCAGGTTGGCCGATAAGCCAAAATGCCGGATTGTTTTTGTCTCTGGGTTTTTTCTTTAGGTCGTCGTTCTGCAAGTCGGAGTCCATTTGCGCCTCCAACAATTGTACGCCAGGCCAGTTGGTTTCTTCGATGTCTTTTCGGGCTTCGGGGTCGAACTGGAAGGCGCAGAATAGAACGATCTCCGGTTTTGGCATCAGGGAATTTGCTTCCGCGAGGGCGTGCTCGACCAGCCGTTGTTCAAGCGGGGCATGCTCCGGGCCGAAGCAGATGACAACGCGTTTCGGCGACTGGACCGCAGTCGTCCCGCCTGCATCGCCGCCTGCGGCGAAGCCTTCCTTCGTCTCCGCCTCAGCCTGCAAATAGTGCGTTCCGCCGAGGGGTTCGACGCGGGTAAATTCGATCTTTGCACCGCCTTTGCCGCGAACGCCGTCTTTCAGGCGGTCGATCCATTCGGATTGGCGGAGCGTTTCGCCCGAACGGGCGACCGAGGCGTCGGCGTCCAATGCGGAGGCCCGCGCGTGAGCAAGGGCTTTACTATCAAGTTGATCGTTAAGCCCTCCCTCACGGTCGGGCTTCTGCATCTCTTCGTCAGGCGATTTCGCGTATGGAGCAGGAACTGCTTCGACGGTAAACGGGCCGGTGACGCGTTGTTTCTGACGGTCGATGAACGGCTGGTCGTAGAGTGTTTCCTGCGGTGCGGGTTCGTTGTTGGCGATGGATTTGAGCGTGATGTGCGGGACGGTCTTGTATTTGAAGCCGCTGCCGACGCCTTCGTCGGGGTGGGCGAGTTCGAAATAGTCGAAGTCCGCCGTCATCAGACGCTGCTTGGCAAGGGCCGTCGCAACACGTGAAGTGTCGCATGTGATCCAACGCCGTCCCCAATTCTCCGCCACAAACGCCGTCGTCCCACTACCGCACGTTATATCAAGAACAAGATCGCCGGGATCGGTGGTCATCAGGAGGCACCGTTGAACAATTCGACGGTTTGTCTGGACAACATAAATAGGATCTCGATCTCCGTGAAACTCCCAGATGTTCGATAACGGTTCGTAACCGAAGTCGTCGAAGTAAATGACTCCACGGACAGTTGTCTTGGCGGCACGAAGACGGTTCGCTTCAAACAGTCTATTCATACCTGTATCCGGATCATAGGTCCAGTGTCGTCCCTTGCCGGGAACAATTCTCGACCGTCAAGGACAAACGGTTTTGTTCGCCCTTCCGACTCGTCTTGACTTACGAGGGGATAGTCATCGGTCAAGAAGCGTATGCCGTCCGCTTTCAGTTCTTCAGCAGTACAATCATCTTTTGGTTTCCGACTCCCATTTGGAAATTCGACGATGTTAAATCTACTACCCTCAGCATCTGGGTTTTTCTCCGCATAGAGGCGTCGCAATTTCAAGGTTTTTCTGTTCTTGCTGTACCAAAGAATGTAATCATTAACTGGATCAGTCGGTGTAGCAACTGATTTCTTCTTCACAACGATCGACAAAAGGAAATTCTCATTCCCAAACACTTCATCAAGAATTTCGCGTAGATGGTGCAAATTCTCGTCACCTATCTGAACAAAAATACTTCCCTCATCGTGGAGCAGTTCTTTTGCGAGCAGCAGGCGGTCGCGGAGGTAGGTGAGATATGAATGGATGCCGAGTTCCCATGTGTCGCGAAACGCCTTTATCATTTCCGGCTCGGCGGTCAGGTCTTCGTCCTTGCCGTCCTTTACATCGCGTTTGTTTACGAAGGGCTGAAAGTTCGAGCCGTATTTGATCCCGTAAGGCGGGTCGAAATAGACCATCTGCACCTTTCCCGCCATTCCTTCTTTTTCGAGAAGTGAATTCATCACCAGCAAACTGTCACCCGCGATCAGCCGGTTCGACCATTGGTCTTTGTGTTTGTAAAACTCGATGGCTTCACGGAGCGGCTTCTTTTCGGATTCGAAGAGGCTGGGTTGCGCGTTAAGCCCTTCCTCACGGTCGGGCTTCTGCACTTCGGCGATTATCCGGCGAGGGTCGATGCGTTCGTGGACGTGGAGGCTGACTGTCGGAACCTCGAAACTCGTATGCTCCGCTTTTCCCGCCCATTGAAGCTGCGGGTCGAGATGCGGGTCGTATTCGTAAGTCTTCTTCTGGGAGCCCCCGTTATCCGTCTTCGAATCCACAAGTCCGACCGGCGGATTGTTCAGCCGCGTCTCTTTTGAATGCTCATACTGTTCTATCGGTTTTTGAGTCTGGGACGATGGTTTCTTCTTCGGCATAGGATCTTCAGGCAACGTGCGGGAAATCCCTGGTTTCGTTATTCATATGAGAGATAGAGTAGAGTTTTGGAGAACTATACCAGAGGTTGGCTTTTGGCGGAAGTTTGGCGAAAGTTGAATAAACCGGGGGTGTTTTTTCAATATCTCCTGTTTCCGCTTATACTTTGAGGACGTAATTATATGAAAGAGAAGGTGAGAGTTGCGGGCGGGCAGGGTTTTTGGGGCGATCTTTTGACGGCGCCGGTCGATCAGGTTCGGAAAGGGCCGATCGATTATCTGATGCTTGATTATCTGGCCGAGGTGACGATGTCGATCGTTCAGAAACAGCGTGCACGCGACCCAAAGGCGGGCTACGCGAGAGATTTTGTGACGCTGATGCGCGAGATATTGCCGGATTGCGTCGAGAAAGATATCAAGGTGCTTTCGAATGCGGGCGGTGTGAACGTAGAGGGCTGTGCCGAGGCGATCAGAGACACCGCGAGAGATCTCGGGCTTGGCGGAAAGGTAAAGATCGGCGTGGTGACGGGCGATGACATTCTCGGCCGGCTCGATGAATTTGCCGCGAAAGGCATAGAGATCAAAAATATGGAAACGGGCGAGCCGCTGGCCGACATCCGTGACCAGATCCAATCGGCGAATGTCTATCTCGGGGCCGCGGGCCTGGTCGAGGCACTCGGGAAAGGCGCAAACGTCATCGTCGGCGGCCGTCTGACCGATACGGGTTTGACGCTGGCCCCGCTGGCGCATGAATTCGGCTGGAAGTTCGATCAATGGGACCTGATGTCTGCGGGGACGATCGCCGGGCACATCATCGAATGCGGCGCACAGAGCTCGGGAGGAAATTGCCAGTACGAATGGCAAACGATACCCGATATGGCCAACATCGGCTTCCCCATTATCGAGGCATCGCCGAGCGGCGAATTTATCGTGACCAAGCATTCGGGCACCGGCGGCCGCGTGAACATTCAATCCGTAAAAGAACAGCTTTTATACGAGATGGGCGACCCGAAGAGCTACATTACGCCGGATGTGGTGGCCGATTTTTCGTCGATACATCTCGAGGCGGCGGGCGATGACCGCGTCCGCGTTTTTGGCATCAAGGGAAACCCGGCGACCGAGTTCTATAAAGTTTCGATCGCCTACTCGGCAGGCTGGAAAGCGGTCGGCACGCTCGTCTATGCATGGCCTGACGCCTTCGCAAAGGCGCAGGCAGCGGACAGGATATTGCGCGAGCGGCTCGAACGCCTCGGGCTGACATTTGATGTGATCCTGACGGAGTTCGTCGGCGTAAATGCCACGCACGGGCATCTGGCCGGCGGGCCCTCGGCGGACATTCCGGAAGTTCAATTACGCATCGGAGTTCGCGGGCAAAACAAGGACGACGTCACGCGTTTCACAAAGGAGATCGCGCCGCTCATCCTCACAGGCCCGCCCGCCGTCACCGGCTTTGCCGGCGGCCGCCCAAAGGTCGAAGAGATCATGGCATACTTCCCCGCTCTGATCCCAAAGAATTTGATCGAGACAAAGGTCGAGATCGTCGAAGCGTAGCATGAGCGAGTACAAATACACAGCTTATTTCGAAAACGAGGTGCTGCGAAAGCGTCCCTATTTGCGACGAGAATGGTGTATATTCGTAATTGAGAACCCGATCCGCGTCGATACACAGCACGACGACCGCGTTAGATTTTGGGCAAGGATAGAGGAATTTGACGACCGTATATTGCGGGTCGTAACACTAGAAGACAAAGTAACGATCCACAACGCATTTCCGGACAGCAATTTTAAGATATGAAGATCAATTATTACCCAGAAACAGATTCTCTTTATATCGACCTTTCGCACAAAACCAGCGTCGAGAGCCGCGAGGTTTCCGAAGGCGTTGTTCTCGATTACGACGAAACCGGCAACCTCGTCGGCCTCGATATCGACCACGCTAGCACCAAACTCGACATCCGCGAAATAACCCTAGGCCACCTGCCGCTAACGGCCACGCACGTCCTTGCGTAGAGGTTTTAATGGGGGAACCGCCCCAAAGGCGAAGAGATCATGGCATACTTCCCCGCCCTGATCCCGAAGAATTTGATCGAAACGAAAGTCGAGATCGTCGAAGCGTAATTGCGCAGGCCCGCGCGTCCCGGTATCCCCGTTATTGCTTTTGGAAAAGCATAGCTTTTCCGCTCGGCGAATGGGAAAGGGCGACATCGGAACTCTATTCGGATCAGATCAGCTTGGGCTCCCGTCCTCTTGCATTGATTGTATCGCCCTTGCTTACGCGCGGGCTTTCGCATGAAAGGCGGTTATTCTTCCAGGTTTTCGTAGATCGTAGCGATGTGAGGGCGCAATGCCGGGAGATCATCAGTGGCGGTTTTCCAGACGACGTCGAGATTTATTCGAAAATAATGGTGGGCGATCTTGTCCCTCATACGTGCGATCTGGCTCCAGGCTACTTCGGGATAAGCATCTTTTATCTGCTGCGAGATGTTTTTGACAGCTTCGCCGACTACTTCGATATTTCGGACAAGCGCGTCCTGAAGCATCAGATTCTTCTGATACTCTTCCTCTCGAACCCCGCTTATGTAATCTGCGACACGGTCGCAACACTCCATGATGTCGTAAACGTATAGACGGTCGTGCCTACTTTTCATAAATGATCCGCAAGTCGGCAAGAACATTCTTGCGTATCAGCGGATGAAGCGATGCTTCGGTTGCGAGATCGACGTCTCGTCCAAAGATCTCCTTAAACGTATCTTCGAGAGCTATAAATTCGACAAATCCGACCGGTTTGCCAAGGCGCACCAACAGATCGACGTCACTACTTGCCGTATCCTCACCGCGAGCGACCGACCCGAAGATGCCCAACATTGCGACCCCATTGGCATCACACGCAGCTCTCAGCTTCGTCAGAAAAGGCTCCAGGTTCATAGGGCACCGTGCGTAAATGATAGCACAACTATTTCTCCAAAAACTTAGCGATCCCCTTCTGACAGTCTTCGCTCATGCGGGCGTCGGCATTGGTCTTCACGCCTTTTTCTACCGCTTCGGAAAACTCCAGGCCGTCCATATCGTAAAGCGATCGCTTCGTCAGACGCACCGCCGAGGAACTCAGCTTTTCGTAAACGGAAGCGTATTCGAGCATGGCGCTTTCGAAACCTTCGTCGGGGAAGATACGGTTAACGAGGCCGAGGAAATTAGCCTCCTGTGCGGTGAATTCAAAACCCTGCGTGAGCAATTCGAAGCTTTTCTTTTCACCCAGATTGCGGCGCAATATGGCCGTTACGATCGCGGGAACGAATCCTATCTTCACTTCCGGATATCCGAACCGCGCCGTCTCGGTCGCGATCACGATATCGCACGCCGTTGCCAGACCGCATCCGCCCGCAAGCGCCCGTCCGTGAACGGCGGCGATCACGGGAACCTTCGCATTTCTTATCAATGAGAATAATTCCGCAAGGCTTCGCGCGTCCTCGAGGTTCTCTTCGTATGACGCGGTCGCGATCTTTTGCAACGCCGAAAGGTCCGCTCCCGAACAAAAATCCTTCCCGGCACCGCGGATCACCACCGCCCTCAGTTCTTCATCTCCATCCGCCGCCCGAAGGGCGTCTTTCAACGCTGATATAAGCTCGTCATTCAGCGCGTTTCGCTTTTCGGGCCGGTTGAGCGTCAGCAATTTGATCGCGCCAATTTGTTCGATCAATAGTTCAGTCATTTTTTCTCGACGTGGCGATGATCGCGTTTACCAATTTTATTATCTCTACACGGGTCCGATTCGATCGGCAGATATTCCGTTTCCGAAAGCAGTTCGGAATGCCTCAGTAATTGCAGCCAATATTCCGTCTCAGACGCCTTGCGACGCGCAACGCCAAATTCGGTCATAAAAACGGCCCGCGATTCGGCCGCCACAGCTTCCTTCACGTGCTTGCCGATATGCGTCCCCGCGATGAGCAGTTCCTTGCTGAGCACGAATTCTTTCTTAACGTCGACAAGATACCGATATAGTTTCGAGATACGCAAAGCGAAATCGAACGACTTATCGAGGACAACGTTGTCAGCCATACTGATATTTTCCCATTAATAATTATTAATTGATCAATTAGTAATTAATAATGTTTGATCGATCCTAGTTCAAAAGCCCCGATGCCTTATCGATCTCGGCTGCGAAATTCTCTATTGTCGCGGCCGCGATGTTTATTTGCTCCCCGGCTTCTTTCCAGTTTCGTTGTTCGATCGCCTCGCGAATACCTGGCAGTGTTTTCACTCCATAACCGGTATAGAAACCGGGTGCATAGATCTGGTGGCGAAACCAGTCGCGCCGCGGAAGCCCTTGGGAGAGCGTAAGCGATCGCTCTGTCATATAGAGCAGCCTGTCGAGCTCGGCCTGTTTTGCGGCAGATACTTGCTTTCCTTTCGCCGCGGTTTGAAAGGCCTTGGAGCTTTCCGAAAGTTTTGCCAGGGCATTCTGAAGCGGCGCGAAATTCAGAAACGGCACTTCATCTTTTGGTTTGGGAACGATGAAGGCTACCGTCGGGTCCTGTGCCGCTTTTAACATTCCGTTCTCGATCAGCCCGTTATTTGCCTTGGTCTCTTCACGCATCGAATCTGCCAGGGCCATCACTTCCTTGCCGTAGCCCGTAACGGTCTCCGCAAAGTTGTTGAATTCGAATGGAAGGGTCTCGGCATTTGCGAGCCGCAGGGTCGCATGCCCGCAGACCTTTGCGAGAGCGATGCCATAGGCAAATCCCGGATCGCCAAAACGGCTGTAATGGTCAAAGGAATCGTAGATCGAATGGTAAGAACCGCCGCCGTCTTCGCCGCCGAATCCAATATTCATCGAGGCGATCCCGAGATGCTGAAGGAATGGCGTGTAATCAGAGCCTGAACCCAGCGGATAGATCCTCTGGTCTTCGCGGGCCATCGCCTCCTTGCGGTCGCTGGGCGAGCCGTTGACGATCTCGTTCGCACGGGCGCGCTCCCAAACGCTCAGCCTGGTTTGCGGGTCAGGAATATCCTTGCCGACCTCATTGATAAATTTCTCGAGCGTGTGCGAGCCGCCGACACCGAGAAAGCCGCGCCCGTTAGAATCCGTGTTTATGTAAACGGCCGCTTTCTGGCGCAGTTCGTCGGCGTGAAGTTCGGCCCATTCCGTCGAGCCGATAAGCCCTTCTTCTTCGGCGTCCCATGCCGCGAAAATGATACTTCGTTTTGGTTTCCATCCGGCTTTGACAAGTTCGCCGATGCCGCGGGCCTCTTCGAGCATCGCGACCAGGCCGCTTAGCGGATCATCGGCGCCGTTTACCCATGCGTCTCTGTGATTTCCGCGAATTATCCATTGATCCGGACGCTCGCTTCCCGTCATTCTGGCAATGATGTTGTAGATCGGCTTGATGTCCCAATTGAACTCGAGCTTCATCCGCACCGTCGGCGAGCTGCCGCCGAAATGATATGTGACCGGCAAAGCTCCGCGCCAGGTTTCGGGAACGACCGCGCCGTCGAGGTTTTTCAACAGGGGCAGGGCGTCCGCGTATGAGATCGGCAGAACGGGGATCTTGGTAAGCGTTTCAGCGTTCTTTATGTCAATGCGCTTTGCATCTTTTGTAGCCCCGATGCCTTTCGTCAGCGGATCACCGGGATAGAGCGGCATATCCATCACCGAGCCGCGCTGAACGCCATTTTCGTTTCGATATGCCCCTTTCGGATAGACGTCGCCCTGATAATAGCCGTCGTTTCTCGGGTCGGAGTAGATGATGCAGCCGATGGCTCCGTGTTCGGTGGCCACCTTCGGCTTTATCCCACGCCACGAACCACCGTAACGGGCGATGGCGATCTTGCCTTTTACGCTGACCCCATTCTGCTCGAGTACCTCATAATCGGCAGGCGTGCCGTAGTTCACATAGACCAAAGGGCCGGTGACGTCGCCATCGACCGAGTAAGCATTGTATGTCGGCAACTGCTCGTCCTGTTGCCCGCTCGTCGCATCTCCGCTGACCACGGGTTCATTTAGCTTCAAGGTGAATCTATCCGGTGCGGTCATTTCAACGATCCGCGTTTTTGGCGTCGGGAATAGTACCTGAAATTCCTCGATCTTGGTGTCGTAACCCCACGAGCGAAACAGAGAGGCGATGAATTCCGCATTCGCCTTGTTATAAGCCGACCCGAGATGATGTGGCCGCGCGGACAAACGCTTGTTCCAATCGCGCAGGTTGTCGGCCTTCAGCATCGCATCGAATCGCGATTCGAGGTCGCGTTGGCGCTTCGCCGAATCCGCCGAAAAACCCAGGATCGAACGATTCTCGACCACCATCGCTTGGGCAAAGACCGACGAAACAAGAAAAATGGAAACGAAAGATCGAAACCAGAACAGTCGCATATCTAACTCCGGGTGTCTGAGGTAAGTGAGAATAACAAAGGAATTGTAATGTAAGTTCGGTAGTTCGGCTAACCCGACCGATGGTTATGCGGCCAGGCCAAGCGCGGCAGCTTCTTCGTCCGGGATCTCCACATTCATCCGCAGGAGCGCGGTCGAGAATGTCTTGCCCTGCGCGTCGGTCATCAGGCTAAGTGTTCCGCCGCCGCCGAGAGACTCGTGAAGCAAAAAGTTGAGCGAATGCAGATTCGGCAGTTCAAATCGTTCGACCTCGCCCTTCACCATCGGGCCGAAGTGCTTCTTCACGGCATCTGCCGTCACCTCGCGAACAAGCAGCGGATAATATTCGTCCTTTAGCGCTATCAGGCCGACATTGGCGGTGTCGCCCTTGTCGCCGGAGCGTGCGTGTGCAAGTTTAAGCAATGATATTTTCATCTTGTAAAAAACGGTTCGCGTAATAGAGGGCCGTGATGGCCAGCGAATGCGTCAATTCCCCATTGTGCACCAGGTCCTCGACTTCGTGAAGCGGGACGAGCCGCGTGCGGATGCTTTCGTGTTCGTCAAAGGCAACGGCTTCCGTCCTTTCGCATTCGAGCGCGAGAAAATGATGGATCGAATTATTCTGGATCGCGGGATTCGGATGCGAGCTTCCGATGGCGATCATCCTGCCGGCCGTAAATCCGGTCTCTTCGCGCAGCTCCCGAAGAGCGGCTTCCCGATGGCTCTCGCCGGTGTCAACCATTCCGCCGGGCACTTCGAGAATGAACGAGCCCGCACCGTGACGAAATTGTTCGATCAGGATCATCTCCCGCGTTGTAGTTACGGCCGCAACGTTCACCCAATCCGGACTCTCGACCACATAGAACGCAGCTCGCATTGCGTCCGAATCGCGCTCGCTCAGATCCTCGCGAACCTTGAAGACGCGGCAATCCGCAAGCTCGCGGGAAGATACGATCTTCCACCTGTCAGGCCTCTCAGGCATACAATATTATTCAAATCATCGCAGAATTGTGTTTGAATTGAAATCTATGAATGTTCGCAGGCCGCTCTTTGCGTTGTTGATCTTGTGCCTCGGAGGTATTTCCGCCCATGCTCAGCTAGTGCGCGAAGCGACGCCGCAGGAGATCGTCACCATGGCGAGAGAGCGTATGGCGGGCTATTTCGAGACCTTCAAGAACCTCTTGTCGGAAGAGAAAAAGGTCTTTGAGATCTACGACGAAAAGGGGGCGATCAAAAAGCGAAAGGTCGTCGATTCAACTTTCCTCGTTTATCAGCTGACGAAAGATGCCGGGCGCGTCGCCGAGTTTCGAAACGTCGTCGCGGTCGATGGCAAAAAGGTCGGGAATGCCGACGAACGCGCACGCGAGTTTTTCGAAAAGGTCGTTGCCTCCGACAATCCGCAGAAAGAATTTGAGCGCATCCGAGATGAAAGCGGACGCTTTGACGAGGACTTTTCGATCAGCGGGCTCACGCTGTTCCAGGCGATAGCGTTGTCTAACGAACTTCGCGGAAGGTTTCGCTACACGATGGCGGGAATGGAGTCGCTCGGCAGCCATAAGGTCTATCTTATGATCTTTGACCAGATCCGCCCCGATCCCTCGATAGCGGTGAACTCCCCGGCCGCTTCGCACAATTACGATATCGAGATCGATGGCGATAAAACCACGGAGCTGAACGTGAGGGTGCGGGGCAAGCTGTGGATCGACATCGATACATTCAACATCCGCCGGGAATTGCGTGAGCGGACCATACAGCCCGACGGCTTTCCCGAACCGGTCGTCGTCGCCGAGGATATCCTCGAATACACCGACAGCGACTTCGGCATCCTGACCCCAAAGAATCTATCTCATCTGCAATATCGGGTTCGCCTTAAAGAACGCGAGGTCAGAAAGGACACGCGAATAAGCTTCGAGTACGGAAAATTCACAAGGCCCGATGTCGATGTAAAGGGAGAGGTCAAGGACAAAGATCAATAGCCGCCGCCAGCGGATCGTCTTCGATCTTTTCTATCAGGCCGATCTTTAACGCCTCATCGGCTCCGACCCTTTTCCCTGTCATGAACATCTCTAGTGCGGCCCCTTCGCCGATCAGTCGAGGCAGCCGCTGAGTTCCGCCCCAGCCCGTCATTATCCCGAGGCCCGCACCGGGATGGCAAAATTCCGCTTCCGGCGATGCGATCCGATGCCGGCAGGCCAGCGCAAGGTCGAGAGCTCCACCGTAGCAGATCCCATTTACCGCTGCGATCGCCGGGATCTCAAGTTCTGCGATCGAGGCCATAAGGCCCTGTCCCCTCAGCGCAAAATCCCGCGCACGGGCGACGTCCACCGCGGCGATCTCTCTTAGGTCCGCTCCCGAGGCAAAGACTTTTCCCGAACCGGTAAAGATCAGCTTCTCGACACGCTCGTCGAGACCGAATATAAGCGCCGACAGGAATTCGAGAACGCCGATCGAGAGCGGGTTCCGGATCTCAGGCCGATCGAAACGGATGATCTTCGCTCGTCCGCGATCCTCTGTTCTTACGCCGTTCGACATTTCGTTTTGCGGATTCAATAATAGGATCTATGCTACGCACAAACAAAGCTCATCCGTGGCACGGCGTTCCCATCGGCGATGGAGCACCCGAGGAAGTGACCGTTTTTGTCGAGATCGTGCCGCGCGACACGGTCAAGTACGAGGTGGACAAAGAGACCGGTTATCTAAAGATCGACCGGCCGCAGCAGTATTCTAACGTCGTCCCGGCAAACTACGGCTTCATACCGCAGACGTATTGCGCCGAGCACATTGCCGACCACGCACGGGCCCGGACCGACATCGAGATCCGAGGCGGCGATGGCGATCCGCTCGACATCCTCGTCCTGAGCGAACACCACATTCCGCGCGGCGATATCATTCTAAAGGCGCGCCCGATCGGCGGCTTTTGCCTTGTCGATGATAACGAAGCGGACGACAAGATCATCGCCGTTCTCAAAGGCGACAAGGTCTTTGAGCAGTACACCGAGATATCCGAACTTCCCAAGGGCATCCTTGAACGCTTTGAGCATTATTTTCTGACCTACAAATCCCTGCCCGATGCTCCCAACGTTTGCGAGATCGCATACTCCTACGGCCGCGAAGACTCCTACGCCGTGATCAATGCGGCGATCGAGGATTACGCAGGCCTTCTCGGGCAGCTTAAATAGCGCCGCGATCACCCACACCCAACCCACGCGCGCCCTGAAGGCGTCCGCCCCGTGAACTCATTCGATACACTTTCCGGCTCCCGGTTCGTTGAACACTCCTATTTTGCTTTGGCTTAGCCAACTGGCACGTTCCTTGCTTTCTGTAACCTCGTAACGACATTTATCCAGGAGGGGAGTATGGACACGAAACAGAGAGATGAACTTTTGCTGCAGGCACTCGAAACTGAGATCGGCGGCGTGCAGATCTACACGACCGCGATCAAATGCGCGGTGAACAAGGACCTCAAAAAAGAATGGTCCGAGTATCTGGAGCAAACGACCACCCACGTCAAGATCGTCGAAGGAGTTTTTGACGAACTCGGGTTGGACAAGTCAGCCGAGTCACCAGGCCGCGCGGTGGTCCGACACATCGGCGAGTCTCTCGTAAAGGCAATGGAGATTGCTTTGGGATCCGGCAATAAAGACGCGGCTCAGCTCGTCGCAGCCGAGTGCGTGACCCTGGCTGAGACCAAAGATCATCTGAACTGGGAACTCATCGGCGAGGTCGCCAAAAAGGAAAACGGCGATGCGGCCAAAGCACTAAAGGGTGCCTATGAAAAGGTCGAGAATGAAGAGGACGAACACCTCTATCATACGACCGGCTGGTGCCGGGAATTGTGGATAGACACTCTTGGCATGCCGGCCGTGCTTCCGCCGCCCGAAGAGGAAAAGAGCGTTAAGACCGCTATCGGCGCGGCACGCGCTAAACACGCCAGGGCTCAAATGCTTTAGGCCCAGCAGGACCAAGGTCGGTGGAGCAAGGCCGGCTCCGTAAAATGCACGGTCAATTATGTAAGTCGGCCCCGTGAACGGGGAAGGCAAGGCGGCTGCTTTCGAGGCAGCCATTGAGAGGACTAGAAAAGGGGAGAAACTAAAATGCTTTGGACAATTATCATTATTCTTTTGGTTTTATGGGCTTTGGGATTCGGATTCGCTGGCGCGGCGGTCGGAAATCTGATCCACATATTGTTGGTGCTGGCACTCGTCGTGTTGGTCGTCCAGTTAGTTACAGGCAGGCGGGCCGTTTAGCCAACGATCGCAGGGCTCACTTCGCGATACGGAGTGGGCCTTAATTTTCCCATCACAACAGCGGATGACACGGTCAAGGGGAGGTGAATCATGTCGGTATTACCCAGAGTTCTCTACGTTGATGACGACGTAGAGAATGGTCAGATGATGACCTTTTGGATCCGGGAGGAGTGCGGATTTGATATCGCCGTTGCCGTCGACGGGGCCGAGGCATTTCGGCTGATCGATACCGAGTTCTTCGACCTGTTTCTTCTTGACTACTGCCTGCCGGATGTCACCGCCGTCACGCTCTGTGAAAAGATCCGGGAGCGATATCCGGACGCTCCGATCGCTATCTACAGCGCCCTCGACCGCGAAATAGACAAGCAGCGTGCCCTGGCCGCGGGCGCCGATCTCTATATGGTGAAACCGGACGATCTCGATAAGGTAAGACCGTTCCTAAAAAAGCATCTCGACCGCCGCACCGTAATGGCCGGTAAACCCGGGCCATCTGAGCGAGACACCGCCGTATTTCAACGGCATCAGCGAAGCCGTTTCAAGCCCGCCGGCATAGTGTGAATCGACCCGGCCGCGGCTCGATTGCTTTTCAGCGTATATGGCGCTACGTTCGTACGCGGTACAACTCCCTATCTCGACCACACGAAGCCATCTGATGACCGCAGAAAAAGCATCGGCAAAGCGCCCCGCAATGAGGATCCTTTTGTGGGTCGTATTTTTCGCCTCGTCTGCGATCTTTTTGATCGCCGCGGGCTTTTTTCTGATCGATCTCTTTCCGAAGGCCGCCGGGCCGCCACAGGGGACGCAGGGCGATGCGGGTGCATCGCTGACCACCGTCGTTACCGCAGTCGCCTCGCTCGTGACCTCGCTTGCTACGCTCGCCGGCATCGCGATGGGCTGGAAAAAGCAATCGATCGAAACCGCCAGGGCACAGATCGAGATCGAGCGCCTCCGGTTGGACCTCGAAAATGCCAGGGCCCCGTCCTCTCAGGACCGCCCGTCAAAATAACCCACATCATCGATGTTTTTCGACCTCACGGCCTTTGCTGATCGCGAAGCTCCTGCGGATTCACGAACGCATCATACGAGGTCTCGATGCCGCTGTCCCGAACCCGGCCGTCCCGGTCAAAAAGTGTCCATTGCAAGATCACGCCGCCCGAATAATCGAGCTTGTCCGAGAGGAAGAAGAGATTCTTCCGGGTCCGCTGCACGCCTACCGCTCTAAGCGAACTTATCTCGAGATAGTAGAGGTCCTTGCGTTTCTGCATCTCGGCGACCTGTTCGGCGTTGATGTATCTCTTCAGCGCCGTCTCGGCGTTTGTCGGCGTCCCTTCGGAAACGAGTTTGAGAAACTCGGCAAAGTAGTTCTCCAATTTCCTCAGCTCGGGCGACTGCTGTTTTGCGGCGAAAGCGGCGCGGCGCGAGCGATATAGCCGATCGATCAGGTTCGCCACCTCGGAGCAGTAGGTCAGCCGGGTCTCGCTGCATTGCTCGGCGGCCGATGGACAGCAGGTCTTCGGAACCGCGGCGTTTCCGCAGTAGACCGGCGAATCGATAGCGAATGTTTTGGGGTAAAGAAGTGTCAGCCCCTCAACGCGATTCAGTTCGGAAAAAAGCGATGCGACGACCGCTTCCTCGCTGATCGCGACGGACTTTCCCGTGATCGCGGTGCTCGTCTTTAGGTACGACAGAAGGTCTGCAAACTGCCCGACCAGATTCCCCGCTCCGGCGATCGTGCCCGCCAGGCTGCCTGCCGATGTGCTCTTTTCGATCTGCTCGACCGGCTGAGATCTTGCAACCAGGCAGTAATCCTCGGTCAGGTCCTCGATGACTATCTTGAAAAGCGGCAGCGAACGCCGATAGAAGCTCCAGTCGGCAAGATCGCCGCTGTCGAGTATGGCGATGGTCGCATTTGGCGGCACCTTCTTGCGTATCGAATCAGAAACGCGGGCGGTCGCCTTGTTCAGCTCGCGGTAAACGACGACCTCCTGCGAAAAGTCCTCGCCAGTGACGGTCGTGGCGCCCGTCTGCGGACTTGCCTTTGGCGCAGGCTGTGCGTCGAGCGATCTTTTGCGTGCCTCGGCGATCTGAGCTTCGATATCCGCAAGCTCTTTCGTACGCTCAAGTTCACGCTTCAATTCATTGTAGCGGGCATCCTGTGCCGAGACCGTCGGAGAGACGGCCGGGGCCGCCGGCGGATCCTGACCGGACGAGGTTTGATGGAACAGAACGACGAAAAGGCACCCCGCAAGAGAGTATGAGAGCAAAAGCGTCGGAACTCTGACGAAGTTCATATCGGTTGGGCCAAAACCTCCCATTACACCGATCATCATACGTCACGCCCCGGCCCGATTATGTGAGCCGCATCACTTTGACGACACGTTCTCTACACGCGTCCGTTCCTTCTTATTCGTTCGCCGGCGGCTTATCGAGACGGTTTCGGCTAGTTTTAGGTGGAGTGCCCCGTCACGGAGATCGGGGGACGTGAGCGAGGTAGGCATAGAGTTCGTTCTCCCACCTCTCGGAGATCAGCGGGAAGCGGTCTATTGCGAAAACGACGTGGTAAATGAGTCGGGAATGCGACATCGGAAATGTGACGCGTGTTTCACACGCTCGGGTTTGATCTGCCGCTTCGTCTACACGTTCCGCCTATCGGCTGCACGTATAGCTACTGTAATGGCCGTGTGCTCCGCACACTTAGATCCTGACCTGTCGCCGACGGCGATACACCTTAAAGCCTAGGAGCAGCGACGCTTTGCGAGCGAAACCCATTTTGCGCTTTTTGCGCAAGCCCGCGCGTCAGCAAGGGCGATACATCCAACTCACCTCCTGATATCGCCCTCGCATACCCACCCCGCGTCGGGATGTGCGCTTTTTGCGCAAGCCCGCGCGTCAGCAAGGGCGATACATCCAACTCACCTCCTGATATCGCCCTCGCATACCCACCCCGCGTCAGGATGTGCGCTTTTTGCGCAAGCCCGCGCGTCAGCAAGGGCGATACATCCAACTCCCATCCCGATATCGATCTTGCTCACACGCCAGCTTGAGCACCGCTACCACAAGTGGAACTGACATCGGTTGAGTCCTGATATCGCCCTTGCTCACGCGCGGGCTTATGCATAGCTCCACACGCTGGAACAGCTAACCTCATCTTCCTCCATAATTGATTTAGTTGACTTGGTCGTTTTAACGCGAGAGGGCCTGTCGAAGGCTGTGGAAACCATGTCACTCGGCCAATAAGCCCATCACTGGGACTCTGAAAAGCGCGTCGTTGGAGAAAAACAAGTGGTCACTGACGACAAACGCGGCTAACCCCGCGGCAGGACAAACGCCCCGATGTGCGGCGAAGTGGTATTCAGGCAGGTCTCGAGTGCGAGGATCAGCGAATCGCGAAGATCTTCGGGCGTCAGTATCGCATCGACCAGGCCGCGGGCGGCGGCGTGTTTGGCATCGAGTTCGCGTTCATAGGTCTCGCGGACCTTTTCCATCTCGGCCAGCATAGCCTCATCCGGCTCTTTGCCGTCCTTCTTGAGCTTTTCAAGCTGGGTCCCGAAAATGGCCTGCACGGCCGAATCGCCCTCCATCACGCCCATGCGCCCGGTGGGCAAAGTGAAGATGAAATCCGGATCGAAACCTTGCCCGGCCATAGCGTAATAGCCCGCACCGGAAGCGTGGTTGACGGTCAGAACGAGCTTGGGAACCGCGGCGGTCGCCATTGCCTCGACAAAACGCGCACCCGCACGGATGATGCCGCTGTGCTCCGCCTCGGCCCCGACCATGAAGCCCGAAACATCCTGAATGAAGAGCAGCGGCGTCGAGTGACGGTCGCAGTTCTCGATAAAATACGCCGTCTTTTCGGCAGATTCCGTATAGACGATGCCGCCGAAACGCGGCGGCGTTCCCGGTTTTCCCTTCGACATCCCACGCGAATTCGCGATCACGCCGACGAGTATGCCGCCGATCCGGGCCGTGCCGCAGATCATCTCTTTGGCAAAATCCGCCTGAAATTCATCGATCCCGCCCTCGTCCAGAAAGGTGTCGAGCACGGCGTGCATATCGTACGGCGCGCGGTGATCGGCGGGGAGAAGATCGTAAAGCTGTCGGCTTTCGGCTTTCGGCTTTCGGTTTTCGGTGACCGAAACTCTCGTAACTTCTTTCTCAGGGAGTTCGGTTATGAGTTCGCGGATCTTCTTCAAACATTCCTGCTCGTCCTTCGTCCGAAAGTGCGCGACCCCCGAGATGGCGTTGTGCGTCAACGCGCCGCCGAGCGTTTCGTTGTCGATGGTCTGGCCGGTCGCGCCTTTTACGAGGTTTGCCCCGCCGAGGCCCATGAACGATGTGCCCTCGACCATCAGGATCACATCCGACAGCGCCGGCAGATACGCACCCCCTGCGACGCACATTCCCATCACGGCCGATATCTGCGGCACCTTCAGATATCGCCGCATTATCGAGTTGTAATAAAAGATGCGCGCGGCCCCGTACTGGCCAGGGAAAACACCGCCCTGATACGGGAGATTTACACCCGCGGAATCGACGAGATAGACGATCGGCACGCGGTTGCGCATCGCTATCTCCTGAGCACGCAGGATCTTTTTGATCGTTTCGGGATACCACGCACCGGCCT
Organism: Pyrinomonadaceae bacterium; assembly: GCA_050246275.1. GTDB lineage: Bacteria > Acidobacteriota > Blastocatellia > Pyrinomonadales > Pyrinomonadaceae > OLB17. The sequence continues at coordinate 574,279 of JBFWWI010000001.1, read as the reverse complement.
TGATCGTCGCGTCGTTGGCTACGATCACGCATTCCCTGCCCTGTATCTTCCCCACGACGGTCACGACCGCGGCCGCGGGTGCCTGGCCATTGTATTCGTCATAGGCGACGAGCAGGCCGATCTCTTGCGAGAATGTCTCGGGATCGAGCAGCAGTTCGATGCGTTCGCGGGCGGTCAGCTTGCCCTGTTTGTGCATCTTTTCGATCTTTTCCGGGCCGCCGCCGAGCTTCAGCTTTCTTTCAAGGCGCAGATAATCGTCGGTCAGCTTGCGCAGGCGGGATCGGGTCGTTGATTCGGTCATGCGTTGAACGATACGCCCAGGGCCCTGACGCCGCGGGCGGTTTGTTTATCTTTTCGAAATGATGAATGTCGGGACCATTCCGCCGCCGGCCGTTACATTGGCAAGCTCATTCGAGGAGAGCCGCGTAAATGCCGAGCCGACGACGCCATCGAACAACAGCGGATCGAGGTCGACCAGTTGCTCGACCATTCCCCATTTGCCGAGGTCGTCAAAGATCATCGGAAACCGTTCCTTGGCGGTCTTTACGCGTTCCTGCACCAGATAGTCGCCGTCTACCAATGCCTTTTCGATCGCATCGTCCCACTCAGCGGTCGTCGAGTTCCAGCCGATACAGATGCCATGGCCACCGTAATCGTCATTGGGCTTTAGCACAAGCTTACCGGAATTGGCGCGCGTCCATTCGACGAGGTCGATCTCCTCGCCGCGGTTAACGGTCTTCTCCTCGCGAAATTTGCGCGTCCACGGAATGTGCTGTTCTATCGCGGTCAACTCGCTCTCGTCGAAAAGGCCCGCATAACGCTCGTTGGTGAGCACAGCAAAGATCGCCTTTTTGTGCACCAGCTTCCCGCGAAAGCTGTTGACCATGCATATCGCTCCGGCGCGATAAGCGTCGAGCAGGGCCGGTGCCTCGTCGATGATCGGCAGATATTCATTGACGAGAAGCCGCTTATAGACCAGGTCGATCTTTACCCCGCCATAAAATAGCTTCTCGCCGTCAAACTCCAGTTCCTGCGGTGAACAGATGATCGCATCGAGGCCGTTCGATTCGAAATAATCCCGAAAGAGTTCAAACTCCTTCTGTGTCGGCAGGTCCTTCAGATCTACGATAGCGATCAGCGGCTTCCGCTCCGCTTTCCCTCCGCAAAACTCGTCCCAGCACGACAAAAGCACCTTAAGCAGCTTTGAGCTTCCCTCAAGGCCCTGCACCTTATACCGCTCCGAGAATCGTTTCATTATGGGAAGGCTCTTGAAGATCTCTGTGGCCGAATCGGCATAGGCGATGCCCGCCGGGCTCTCGCCATTCAATTCGACAAAGCTGTATGCATCATCCGTGAGAAATGAATCGAGCCGCGCGGTCGGCGAGACCTGGCGGTATCCCGGGTCTATCTTTACGAGTTCGCGCTCGATCGCCGTGACGCCGAGTTCGTCCAAAAGGACGTCGTCTTTCACAGCTGCGTCCTTGACCTTTTGCAGGGCACTCCAGACCGTCTCGCAGATCACCTTTATCCGGGCCCAATCCGCGACCGTGACAAAGTGAGGGCGCAGGTAAGGGCAAAGTGGCCGCCCGCCAAAGATAAGCCGATTTCTTCTGAGCCCTTCATGAAGTATCTCGTACGTTTCGGCCGCGAGGCCGTCGTCTTCGAGCAGCGAATGATAATAGGAAACGGCCTCGTTTAGCATCTTGGGGAAGGTCGGCGGGCTAACTGCCCATTTTTACGATCTGGTCAAACTCGGCCTTGGTCAGCGGCATCACCGAGATGCGGCCATTGCGGACAAGCAGAATGTTGCTTAGTTTCGGTTCGGCCTTGACCTCGGCCAGTGTTACGGGCCGTGCGAAGGCCTTGCCTGCTTTTAGTTCGACGGCGATCCATCCGTCATCATCGGCGGTGGGATCGGGAAAGGCGGGCTTCGATACGGTCGAAAACCCTACAACGGCCCTTTCGTCTCCCGAATGGTAAAAAAGGACCTCGTCGCCCTTTTTCATGTCGCGCAAAAAATTGCGTGCCTGGTAATTTCGAACTCCGGTCCAATCCGTCTTTTTCTCTTTTCGGAAATCGTCAAAGGAATATGTTGCCGGTTCCTGCTTTACCAACCAGTAATTCATAAGCGTGTTCCTATTTCTTTTGTGATTGTGCAGCTTTTTTATTCAGCCACTTTGCCATACGTTCGATGTATGGGCGTACGGGCTTGAAGATTTTCGCCCTGAAACTATTCTTGTTCTGCTGCTCGCTCCAGTCGCGAAGATTCTTTTCCGCGTACTGCCGTATCTGCGGCTCGAGATTTTGCTTCTTGACGGAATGTTTCAGCGTCAGGTGATAATGCTGCCCCACGAGCGAGAATATCAACCCTGCGATATTGCTCTTGAACGAAGACTTCGCCATCCAGCGCTTTGCCCATCCCTCGGTGGGCTGAAGAAGTGCTCCCATCGCAACTTCAAGCCAGGCTCCCTGGTTCTGCACGCGCGGATGATACAGGCCCGGCAGGTCGCCCTTCATCGGGACGTCCATATTCTTGAGCCGCGGATCGTTTATAAAATCGACGAGCTTTATCTTCTCGAGTCCCCGCTGATGCTCGATAGGAAGAAAGTCGAGCGCCTTCTGTATCTGGTCGTGAGCGCCCTTCGGCAGATCGATGGTCGTTTGGTCTTCGATCTTTAACTTGGTTACCTTTGCGGCCTTTTGCCCCGCGGTCTGAATAGCCATAACTTGCGTGAAACCTAGATTGTAAACGGTATTCCGCCAATAGTAAATTGCGCCACACCACTGTGGCGCCGCCGCAACGCATCGGCGAATGCGGGCAACCCGCGACGCCTAAAACACGGCTTGTCCGGGGGGCAAACCGCACGGCACGGCGATTGTTACCTATCTGGCCGAAGATGGGTCAAACGACGATATCAAGATCAATAGGCACGAGCGGGGTCGGGCTTCACACGGGCGTTCAGGTCGAACTCAGGCTCCGGCCGGCACCGGCGAACACCGGATATATCTTTGTCCGCACCGACCTCGACGACTTCGAGATACCGGCCTCGGTCGAGTATGTTTCGCACTGCTCGTACGCGACAACGCTGATGCGTCGCGGCGTGGTCCTCTCGACGTGCGAGCACCTGCTCTCGGCGCTTCGCGGCTCCGGCGTCGACAACTGTTTCATCGATCTGGACAATATCGAGATCCCCATCCTCGACGGTTCGAGCGAAGATTGGGTCGATCTCATACAAAAGGCGGGGATCCGACGGCTTGCATCGCCAAGCCGAACCCTAAAGGTGCTTCGCAAGGTCGAGCTGGATGAGGGCGGCCGCAGGATGTCGATCGAACCTTCCGAGCGATTCGAGATCGAGTGCGTGATCGACTTTCCGCACCCGTACATCAAACGCCAGGCATTTCACTTTGTGATGGATAACGGATCGTTTGGCAAACAGATCGCCTCGGCCCGCACGTTTGGATTTACGCACGAGATCGAGATTCTGCGAAAAGCAAATCTGGCGCTCGGAGGCTCGCTCGAGAACGCCATCGTCCTCACGCCCGACGGTATGCTCAACGAAACGCCCCTGCGGTTCGATGACGAGTTCGTCCGCCATAAGATACTCGACATCATCGGCGACGTCGCCCTCCTCGGAATGCCCGTACAGGGAAAGATCACCGCCGAAAAAAGCGGCCATGCCGTTCACGCGGCCCTTATGAGCAAGCTGCTGAAAACCGAAGACGCCTGGGAAATAGTGTCCGAACCCTTGCCTTGAGCCCCTCGGCGCCAAAGCGGTCAGAGGAGGAAATTGTCCGTCGTCGTACCCGGCTTCATGGTCTGCTTGTTGTGAGTGTGCGGAGCACACGGCGATATCGATAGCTACTTGTGGAGTGAAACGGAACATGTAGATCGCGTCGGAGCGCTAACCTCGGAGCGTGTGAAACACGCGTCACGCATTTTGTTTGATCGGCCTAAGCTCGAAGAGATCGCCGGCGAGGGGTTCGTGTGAGTTCGTGTGTTTTCGCGGTTGAGGTTTTAGCTCTTTAACCACGAAATTACACGAAAATGCACGAAACGAAGACATAAAGATAACGATCACGAGTATTCATGGGAGGCCTTGGTTCAACGGCCCCGTGGGCGCAGGTGGCACGGAAATCGACTCACCTTGCGCAAGCCCGCGCGTCAGCAAGGGCGATACATCCAACTCACCTCCCGATATCGCCCTAGCATACCCACCCAACATCGGGATGTGCTTTTCTGCGCAAGCCCGCGCGTCAGCAAGGGCGATACATCCAACTCATTTCCGATATCGCCCTTACTTACGTGCGGGCTACTGACACCCAGGCCAATACTCGACCGGACCGCGACTGGACCGCACGCGTCCCGCGTGCAACCCGCCGCTTACGAGGCGCCGGCTCGCAAAAAAAATGCAAAAGCTGTTCTCGCTAAGGAAGTGTTGATCCTGATCGGAAGGGAGCAGGGGGCTGGCGTAAGCGAACTTTCCCTGATCTCCGGCTTGGACACCTCCAATGTCAGCCGTCGCTGCGACGCCGCCCGGCAAAAAGTCCTTTCCGATCGAAAGCCCTCCTATGCGAAAACTCAAGCAGAGAAACTCTACCTCTCAAATATCGCAGAATCGCAGACCTGACACCAAGTTCTTCACCACACGAAGTTCTTCACCAAGTTCTTCAAAATCCCCGATCCAAAATCGATCGGCCCATCCACCCGTGGGTCGGAGATACTCCGTCTGGCTGATAGTGACCACGTAGTCATCGAGCTATTGTCAACTGGCGCAGATTTAGACTGATGCAACCCATATCTACCAGTTGAAACGAACTGTAAGTCTATTGCTCTTTAGCGTTCCAACCGCCGTTTTAAGTGATGCCGGATCCCCGGTTCCCAAAGCCACCAAGCTATTTGAGAGTTCAGCTTGAATCGTCACCGTGTCCGTCCCTTTCAGGTCGATGCACCCATCGCCTTTACTTATGAAAAACCCTCTCTCAAAGAGTTCTTCATCATCCGATACATTGTCGATTCCAATAGGAAATGATAGGTCCTTCTCCCGACAACCGACAATAAGGTCAATAGAATGAAACTCGATGTTCCCTTCACGCAGCAAAACGGGAGAAAAGTATTTATCCACAATCAGAAATCTTTTATACTTGATCTCGTCACCCTTGCGCCCTTTAATGAACAAAGTCAAAGAATCTAAGGACGGGAAATAGTTGGGCCCCTGATTTACGCGAATCGCGGCATCAACCGAGAGCATTTCACCCGCAACATACGACGTTTTTCTACTGACAATCTTAAGGGTTGCCAACCCTTCGATGTCAGCCGCTATTTCCGGCCTCTTAGCGGCTCGCTCAGAGGGGACACGAATCGACGACTGGCAACCTGCTCTAAAGGGGTCGACAAGAAATATTATCGAGAAAATCAATGAGACAAATAGGAATTTCACCCTTCCTCCTTATTAATTTACCTATACTAGTTACAGAGAGAATCGGTGTCAGGTCTGCGATATTCCTGCTATCATTTTCGAACCTTTGGCACGCAAGCTCCGAGTCGAGATCGAGGGCGGGCTTTATCATTTGATCGCTCGCGGAAATGACCGTCAAAACATCTTTCACTCGCCCGACGATCGTTACAGATTTTTCGCTCTTCTAGCAAAGGAAAAGGCCCGGTCAGGCATTTTCTTTATGCCTATTGTTTGATGACCAACCACATCCATTTGCTGCTCGAACGCCAGCAGGAAACGGTCGGCGGCACCATGCAGCGCGTCCTTGGCGGTTACAGCCGATATTATAACCGACGGCATAAGCATTCAGGACACGTTTTTCAGGGACGACACAGGTCGATCCATACCGGTTTATGGCCACCCACCCGAATCGCCGACCGGAGCCCTTACTTACGTGCGGGCTACTGACACGCAGGCCACTACCCGACTGGGCCGCGACTGGACCGCACGCGTCCCGCGTGCAACCGCCGACGACGGCTCGTGCGGCCCGCAAAACGGGCAATTCACAGTTGCGAAGGTGTGCTATACTCGCAACGGCATACTCTCGACGGTTCGCACCGTCGGGGTGACACGGTTCTTTGAAAATCAAAACAACGGCAGGGCCGCGATCAGGCAGGAAAACCAGGCTCGATCCGGAAAACCGCGTACGGTCGGCGAAGGTTGGAATCCGAAATTATTTTTTGAGTAAAACTGAGGTTTCCACGCCTTCCCGATCACGATAACCGTACTCACCACAACCACTTGCGGCGGACACCTGATGAGTTTCCAAAGCGGTTTCCAAACTGGTTTCCAAGCCGGTTTCCAGCGAGTTTCCATGGAGTAATCAGGGGCTTGGCGATGCGACGACTCGCGGCCCGTATGTTTGGCTCATTCCGAATCCCAATCGGGCGTGTGAAACGTGCCTTCTTTGTCAACCCGCTTATACGTGTGGGCGCCGAAGTAATCCCGCTGGGCCTGAATTAGGTTTGCGGGCAGGCGCTTCGAGGCGTAAGCCTTCAGGTAATTGAGGGCCGAGGAAAACGCCATACACGGAACGTCCGCGGCGATGGCGAACTTTAATGTAGCCTTGAGAATGTTCTGTTCGTTGCGGATCGTATTGACAAAATTGTCGGCCACGAGCACATTCGCAATGCCCGGTTCGGCGGTGAATGCCTTTCTGAGGTCTTCGAGCATCGCCGAACGTATGATGCATCCGCCTCTCCAGATCTTCGTGATCTCGGCGAGATCAAGGTCATAACCCTTCTCCGCCGAGGCCGCCTGCAGCAGCGACAGGCCTTGGGCGTACGTTATCAGGAACGCAAGATGAAGTCCCGCCTCGACAAAATGGACCGTGTCCGGCCCGAGCGTCTCGTCGATCTGAACGTCCTGAGCGACGCCGAGTATCTCCGCTGCCCGCACACGCTCTTCCTTACGGGCGGAGATCTGCCGCATTGAGACCGCGGCATCGATGGTCGGAATCGGAACGCCGAATTCCAACGCGGCCTCTGACGTCCACTTGCCCGTTCCCTTCTGGCCGGCGGTGTCGAGGATCTTTTCGACCAGCGACGTACCGTCCTCGGCCCGTTTCTTGAGCACGGTCGCCGTGATCTCGATAAGAAAGGAATTGAGGTCGCCGCCGTTCCAGCGTTCGAAAAGCTCGGCCGCCTTTCGATCACTGATCTGAAAGCCACTGTGGAGCAGGTCGTACGCCTCGGCGATAAGCTGCATCATCCCGTACTCGATGCCGTTATGCACCATCTTGACGAAATGCCCGGCGGAGCCATTGCCGACATGTGCGGCACACGGTTCGCCGTTGACCTTTGCCGACGCGGCCTCGAGCATCGGACGCACGTGCCCGTAAACCTCGGGACGACCGCCGATCATGATGCTGGCACCGTGGCGGGCGCCTTCTTCCCCGCCGCTCACGCCTACGCCGAGAAAATCAATGCCTTTTTCCCTCAAGAGAGCTTCGCGGCGTTCGGTATCGGAGAAATGGGAGTTGCCGCCGTCGATGATCAGATCGCCGGCATCGAGATGTGGAACGAGATCATTGATCACCGAATCGACTATCGGCCCAGCCGGTACAAGAAGCATCACCCTACGCGGTGCCTCGAGCCCGGCGACGAACGATGGAAGATCGTCGGCGGCCGCAACGGCGAAGGCCTCGCCCTCTTTGACGAGCGATGCGCGCTTTGCAGCGTCGAGGTCGTAACCAATGGAGCTGAACCCGTGGCCAGCCACGTTGAGGAGAAAGTTGCGGCCCATCGTCCCGAGGCCGACCATTCCGAATTGAGCTTTTTGCATAGAAGTTCGATTATACGCCCGAATGGGTTAGTCGGCCCCGGGGCGTTCACGGATCCGACCGGTAATGTACGTATATGTGTGTGCTTGACGAGTTTAGCCGCAGTGTCCGATGCTTATCAAATGTCGCAACTAATTGATATCGTTCGCCCGACGACGATGATCAGATCGTCAAAGCTAATTGATAACCTCGGGCTGGATATCACTATCGCCTCTGAGACGTTTCAGCATACCGGAAGTTTTAAGTTTCGGGCGGCATACAATGTCGCGCTGAATGTGCCGAACGACTCGATCCTGACCGCGTCATCAGGCAATTTTGGCCAGGCCATCGCCTACGCCTGTAAGCTGACCGGTAAACGATGCACGGTCGTGATGCCGGAAACATCCGCTAAGGTCAAGATCGACGCCGTTCGATCTTTTGGAGCGGCCGTCGATCTGATCGACGTCGCAAAGGTCGGCAGGGCCGAACGTGTCGAGCAGCTTGCAGACGAGATGCCTGACGCATACATCGCATCGCCGTACGACGATCAGCTCGTGATCGACGGCAATTCGACGCTCGGCGATGAACTCGCAGACGGAGGGTTTGACGCCGTTGTCGTTCCGGTCGGCGGCGGCGGGTTGATCTCGGGCGTGATCACGTCATTCTGCCGCAACGGTGCGGCCACCGAGGTCATAGGGGCCGAACCGCTTCTCGGCAACGACGCCGCACGGTCATTCAAGGCCGGCGTCCTGGTCGCAAACGAATCGGAGCCGATGACGATCGCCGACGGCGCACGAACCGTATCGCTCGGTAAGCTCAATTGGCCGATCATCCGAGACGGCGCTAAGGACTTTGTCGAGGTGTCAGACGAGAAGATCGGTGATGCGATGCGGCTATACTTCGGCCTGGTTAATCTCAAATCCGAGCCGACCGGGGCTTTGTCGCTTGGAGCCCTTCTGGAACGCCCGACGAGATTCCAGAACAAGAAAGTGTGCGTCATCGTGAGTGGCGGGAATGTGGATGCAGCAATCTATAAGGAGCTCATTTAGAGGGCTTTCGGCGAGTGTACACGCCGTTAAAGCTGACGTTGACGCCACCGCATTTGAGGTTGTCAGCGACGATGAGATAGGGGCTCAGCAACTGAAGCCGGGCCCTGCAGTCAAATTCGTCGTCACCGTCGGAATAGGTGATCACCCCATACTTCGGCTCGTATCGCCCGTCGAGTTCGCCGACGTGCACATTGTCGCCGAGGCCCTTCCAAATGGCGGTACCTGTGACGTTCAGGTATCCGGCGAGTTTATTGGGGGTGAACTCGATCTCGTTTTCGCCGTATGTCCACCTTCCGAGCCAGTCGGACTCAGATGCATCGCGAGCCGTCTCACGAAAGGACAGGTCGGACGTTACGACCCATCCTACTGTCGTTCTCCCGGCCCGAGAGATGAACCAGGCGCAGGAATAGCCTCGATATGATCGATTTACGACCAATTCGTCGCCGCCGACAACCCATGTCCTCGGCTTGGTTTTCCCGACCCATGGATCGGCCTCGCCCGAATAGATGTGTGATCGCTTCGTCGCATTGCCCTTCACTATCGCGATCCTGAGATCCTGAGAATCGCGGGTGAAAAAGCCCTCCCGGCACCATTCCGGGGGATTGCCTTCCATCTGCGCGATGGCCGGCAGAGCGAGGAACAATATCAATGCCAGTGCCTTCATTTCAGGTCCTCGACAAAGGTCACGCGATTGATCTCATAAAGTGTTGTGTGGCCGGCAAACACTTTCTTGACCGCCGATTCCCGCAGCGATGAAAGGCCCTCCTTTTCGGCCTGTCGACGGATCTCGGAACCGGGACGGCGTTCGATGATCATCTCGCGGATGGAATCGGACATATCCAGAAGTTCGTGAATTGCCGTGCGACCCCTGTACCCGGTGTGATTGCACGCGTCACAGCCGACATTGCGGAAAAACTCCTTTCCGTTCACATCTTCGGGCCTGAGCCCCGATTCGATCAGCTCTTCGTTCGTCGGTTCATAGTGGCGTTTACAGGTGTGGCAGAGCAGGCGGACCAACCGCTGGGCAAGGACACAGTTCAACGACGAGACAAAGTTGTACGGCTCGACTCCCATGTTCAGGAATCTTCCGATGACATCGATCACGTTGTTGGCGTGTACGGTCGTGAAAACGAGATGTCCAGTTAGCGCCGACTGAATGGCGATCTGCGCGGTCTCTTCGTCACGAATTTCTCCGACCATCACCTTATCCGGGTCGTGGCGCAAGATCGAACGCAGGCCTCTGGCAAAGGTAAGGCCCTTCTTTTCGTTGACCGGGATCTGCATTATTCCCTGGAGAACGTACTCGACCGGGTCCTCGATCGTGATGATCTTATCCTCATCGTTGCGGATCTCGTTCAGAGCGGCATACAGTGTAGTCGTCTTGCCAGAGCCTGTCGGGCCGGTGACCAGTACCATCCCATAAGGCTCCTTGATATAAAGCCGGAAACGGCGGAGGTCTTCCTCGTCAAAACCGACGACATCCAGGCTAAGGTTCTTGAACTCTTCTGAGATCTGTTCTTTGTCGAGGATACGAATGACACAATTCTCACCAAAGGCAGACGGCAGGATCGAAACACGAAAATCGACGGTTCGCCCCTTGTACCTGACACGAAAACGGCCATCCTGAGGCACTCGTCGCTCGGCGATATCAAGCTCCGACATCACCTTGATCCGCGAAATAAGCGTCTGATGATATGCGATATCGATCGGGTCGACCTTTGCATACAGGGCACCGTCGATCCGAAACTTTACCCGAACGTCGCGGTCGCCGGCCTCGATGTGAATGTCAGAAGCGCGAGACTCCATCGCATTATAGATGATCGTGTCGACGAGCTTGATTATCGGCGACATGTCGGAGTCCGTAGCCAGCCGGTCAAGGTCAAGCACCTCTTCGCCCTGCTCGGTTTCCTTTACAAGCGATATCTTGAAACCGGACGCGGCCTCCTGGAGGACGCGCTGTGTCGCGTCACCACGTTTGAGAATGACATCGATCGCCCCCTTGGTCGCTACATATGGAACGATCCGGACATCGAGAGCGTTCTCGAGTTCGTCGAGCACCTCCAGATTTGTAGGATCTGCCATTGCGGCATGCAGGCTTCGCCCTTCTCGGTGAAGGGGCACGAAGTGATTTCTTAGCATCGTGTCGACCGGGATCCGGGCGAGCTCTTCGTAATCGATCGGCGATTCACCGTCCGGCGGCAAAAGGTCTATATACGGAAGACGATAGCGCCGGGCAAGCTGCTTTGCCTCCACAACTTCGGGCGGTTCATTGTCGATAAAGTCAGAGAGTTCGATCTTTGGCGACGATACGTTCGTTGTCGTTCCGTCAATTGTTGTGCTCATAGAAAGTTAGCGTCTCCCGCCCATTGGCCCGGCTGAAATTGTTTGAATGATAGGCAGATATATCGCGAGCAAGATCGCGAGAACTATCCCAGCCATAAAGACGAGAATAAGAGGTTCGAGAAGCGTTGTAAGCTGTTCTAGCTTTACCTCGGCCTCGGCGTCGTAAAACGATGCCACCTCGTCCAGCATCTCTCGTAGGCTTCCGGAACGTTCACCGATCCCTATCATGTCGAGTCCTAACTCGGGTATCCAATTCGCCTTTTCAAGCGAGTCCGTGAAACCCCTGCCTTCCTTGATCATCGGCAGAACGGCCTGACTACGGCGGCGAAGTTCAAGGTTATTCAGCGCCTGCGACGCGATCTCCCAGGAATCGGGTACCGTGATACCGCCCGAGAGAAGCGTGGACAAAGACCTTGCAAGTTGGGCCGTTGCCATCTGGCGGATCAATGTACCTGCGATCGGAAGCCTTAGCAGGAACCGGTGCAGAGCAAGACGGCCCCGTTCGGTCCGAAGCCAAACATAGAGTGCAAACGCGCTTATTACGACAAGCGGTGCTATCCACCAAACGTTTGCGGAGGCGGTATTTGATACCCAAAGCACCGCAAGTGTCACCGTGGGGAGCGTCCGGTTGGCACTAAGGCTCTTGAACAGGTCCGACATCCGCGGGACGATGTACAGGGTCAGGAATCCGACCATAAAGGTCGCCGCGACCAGAAGGAATGCGGGATACGCCAAAGCACCCCGAAGCTTACGGGCTACGCCTACACTCCGCTTGAGATACTCGACGTAACGAATGAGTACCTCATCCAGCGCTCCGCTTTTCTCGCCAGAGAGTATGGATGCCGTATATATCTTTGGAAAAATGCCTTGTGATTCAAAGGCCTCAGAAAGCGGTAAGCCGTTCCTGATCTTCTCCTCGACATCGGTGAGGACAACCCTTAGATTTGCCGAGCCCGAACGCGATCGGAGAAGGCTTATCGCCTGAAGCACAGGAATTCCCGCCCGGAGCAGCGCCGAAAGCTGTTGATTGAACAACAGGAAGTCGGACTGTTTTACCTTAGACTTGGTCCCGCTGCCCGGTTTCAGGATTTGCCTGATGCCGCCACCCGTTGAGGAAACGTCGAAGACCTTATACCCGTCGCGCTCTAGTTGCACTCGAGCGTCTGCCGCGGCCGTGGCCTCTACAATTCGAGTGACGATATCCCCGGAGGGCCTTCCTAAACGACAAATGAATTCAGCCATTTTACTATATCTAGAGGGTCGAACGGCCCCGAGAAACGGAGAACGGGAGGAGCGAATCCCGTTTAGCGACAACGACGAATTATATCACGCGATCCGAAAGAAAATGTTGCACATTAGAAAGTCCCACGGAAATTTTTGGGTAGAAACAACTTAACCGATCTTTCATTCATCATAAATTTATCTTGCGGAAGGTGTACCCGATTAAATAGAATTAGTCATCCGAACTGGAGAAACTATGGCAGTATGGTTTTTTGGTGATTTTGGCCGGCGTACCTACGCTGGGCCTCTGGCGGCGTGCGTCCTGGCGTTCATCGCATTTGCGGGAGTATCGGCACAGGAACCCGAACCGACTGCCACACCTGAGGTCGATCCCAAGAGTATAGCTGTAAAGACCGATCTTATTACCCTCACCCTGACCGTCACGGACCTTTACGGGCGGTACGTCTCTGGTTTGACAAAACAGGCCTTTACGGTAAGCGATAACGGAAAGGAGCAGGAGATCACGTTCTTCAGCGACAGCGATGCCCCGGCCTCGGTCGGGATCCTCTTTGACGTTTCGGGGTCGATGAGCGGCGATAAGATCGCAAAAGCTCGAAATGCACTTTCAAGGTTCATCAACACAAGCCATCCCTCGGACGAGTACTTCCTGATCGCTTTCAACAAGCGGGCACAGTTGCTTCTCGACCGCACCCGGGACGGCGACGCGGTTTTGCAAAAGCTTACCCTCGTTCAACCAAAGAACAACACGGCTCTTTATGATGCTGTATATCTTGGGCTGGAACGCGTCTCTCGCGGAACTCATCAGAAAAAGGCATTGCTTATTATAAGCGACGGACAAGATAACGCATCACGTTATAATTTTGGCGAGGTGAAGCGCCTGATGAAGGAATCAGACATTGTCACGTATGCTGTCGGCATCCTCGGCTCGGGCGATTCGTCGAGCCAGCTGGGCCTGTTAGGCCAGTCCTTTCTTGACGAGCTTACATCCGTGACCGGAGGCCGGTCATTTTATCCCACGGGCGACGCCGAAATGGACGAGATCTTCGAGCGCATCGCTATCGAATTACGGCATCAGTACTCCGTTGGATATACACCTCCTAATTTCAAACCGGACGGAAAATGGCATAAGGTCAAAGTTAAGGTCAAACCTCCCCGCGGAATATCGCGTCTAACTGTCCGGAGCCGCGAGGGTTATTACGCCACGCCGTTCTCTGAATTGCAGTAATTCGCTACTTGAATGAAAAATAAGGCCTTCTTTACACTTTTGCTCCTCATCCTGGGAGTCGTATTTGTCGGTACTGGTGCCGTTGGGGAGGTGAACGCGCAGTCGTCAGGCACGCCGACCCCTTCGCCGACACCAAAACCGGCACCCACGATAAAGCCGGAAGATGTACCTATCGAGATCGAGACGGAGCTCGTAAACATAAGCGTACGGGTTGTCGATCGGAACAACAGGCCGATCAACAATTTGCCCCAATCGGACTTTAAGGTCTTCGAGGACGGCGTTCCGCAGCAGATCGACTTTTTTTCGAAATCCGAAGTGCCTACGAATTATTCGCTTGTTATCGATAACTCCGGTTCCCTCCGCCAGCAGATCGAACAGATAATTGACGCCGGCAAGATGCTCGTAGCGTCAAACCGCTCGGCTGACGAGACGGCCATCATTCGTTTTGTCAGCTCGGACAAGATCGAGATATTGCAGGATTTCTCAAAGAATAAGGTTGATCTGAACGATGCTCTCGACAATATGTACATCGAGGGCGGCCAGACGGCAATAATCGACGCGGTCTACCTTTCGGTCGAACGTCTGAACCAAACCCAAACAGCGCAGAAGGACCTCGATCGAACCCGGCGCGCGATCGTGCTTGTTACCGATGGCGAAGATCGCTCCAGTTTCTACAGCGAAGCGCAGTTGCTTGAACTATTGAAGGAGTCGGACGTTCAGATATTCGTAGTAGGCTTCGTTAAAGACCTGAGTTCGGAGCGTGGGTTTATCAGCAAGAGCCCGCAAGGGAAAGCAAAATCTTTCCTGGAGCGGCTTGCGTCCGCAACCGGCGGCAAAGCATATTTTCCGGCTAGCGGCTCGGAGATGGTTGGGATCGCAAGGGACATCGCCAGCGAACTCCGGACCCAGTACTCCATCGGATATATCCCTTCGAACGAGAAAAAGGACGGCACATTTCGGAATATCAAGGTAGTGGTGAACGATGGCCCTGGTAATCAAAAGCGCATAGCTATCACGCGTGCAGGCAGGACCGCCGAAAAGGATGGTGCCCCTCCAAAACTCAATTGAGCAGCTAACGGGGCATAGACAAAGAAAAAAGAAAGAGGATGTGTTCGCCCATATCCTCTTTTTCTAATGTACGCGTTTTCGCCGGTGATCCTTTACTCCGGGACAGATCCTGAGATCTTCTTCCGCGTAGTCTCTCCTGTGTGAAGTACGGGAATGCCATCATCAACTTCGCTGTGAGGGCTCGGAATAACGTGGACAGCTGTCACGGTACCGATCCGGCGAGCCGCCGCCGCGCCGGCGTCAACAGCAGCCTTCACCGCTCCAACCTCACCTCGAACGATCGCTGTCACTAGTCCGGCATCGATCTTCTCATAGCCCACAAGCTCGACATTTGCGGCCTTGACCATCGCGTCGGCCGCCTCGATCATTGCCACGAGTCCCATACATTCGACCATTCCGAGTGCTTGCATATTAGATCAGTTATTCCTTGGACCGGCTCATTCGCCTTAGTGATCGAAGGTAAATCGTACAAGGCCCGCGATGAACCTCAGCCGCCAATGCCAAAAAGGAGATCCGCGGAACAAGACGCTCATACACCAGATCTATCTTAGATAGATCGCGGCAAAAATTACCGTCAAGGCAAGAAAGGTCAATACCAGCGAACCGATAACGAAAGGCCAGGAAAAACCCGACCTTGGCTCCCATACGACCTCGACTGGTCTCGCGATCGAGGCCCTGACCTTCCGTCGATGCGAGCGGTCAGCCCTATTCCTGGCCGGATCGTAATTTCCCGAACCTTTTGCTGCTCCATTCCGTTCGGGTACGACAACTGGTTCAGCAAATTCCACGACGGGTGTCTCTTTAGCGACAGGTTCAGCCAGTGTGACCGATCCGCCGCAGTTGTAACAGTACAAGGAGCCTTCCCGAACCTCGGCACCGCAAACATTGCAAATCGGGGTCTCGACCGATGTTTCCGCCATCTTTAATAATTTACGGCTTACGAATGGCGGCTGCAACCTCGGCGGCCGCTGATCTCAATTCAGACTTGTTTTTCATTACGAACATTCGTCCACCAGTTTCGCGGGTCAGGCGTTCAAGGAGCTTCGTCTTTGGAGCCTCCTCCGAGATCGCGACCGCGTACACCCTGATGTTCGCCTTCTTGAGGATTTCGATCGTCTCCTCCGGTTTGGCCAGGCTAAAGCGCTCGTCCCCATCGGTCACCAGTACTATCGACCGCAGCCGGCCAGGGTCGGTGCGGGCATTTTCCGCGAGATATACACCTGACGATCGAACAGAATCTAGGATGGATTTCTGCCCTCCTTCGACATACATGTTCTCGACCGAATCAAGCACATCCCTGGTATTCGTCGTGAACTCCTGTTCGAGCTTGATCTTTTGCGTATCAACGAAACGGACAAAGAAGGTTTCGTCACCATCGACATTAGCACCAATTACCGCCGACGCGAATCGAATGAGGTCCTCGAGAAGCCTCCGATACGACCCGGAATTGTCGATCACCAACCCATAGCTGATCGGCGGCTCCTGCCTGATCGGGGCTTCGTCCTGCGACATAGATGGCCGCGGAAACGCAAATACGACGATAAGAAGGAGAAAGGCAATGAACGCGGATCTAGATCTTGGCGAATACATCTTTTTCCTCGCCTAGATCCCGTGCTGATGGTGTAAGTATGGTAGTGGCCGTAATGTAGATCTTTTTTCCTTTATCGATCGCGGTGCGGACATCTGCTTCGCTGACAAAATCCACCGGTTCGGGCGATCCCCCATTTTCCGGGTCCTTTTGCTGTCTCAATTCGTGAATGATGGTCTTGACCGGCGACGACTGCTGCAATTGCGTTTCCGGGGCTGCTTTCTCTGCAGAGGGAACCGAAGGCGGACCAAGTTTGGAGGAGAGGAATCGGTCAACGATCGCGGCGACCTTTTCCCGATCGATGGTACGGCGAACCGGTGTCGCTGCGGGCGATTCCGCCCTGGCGGCTGGCCTTATCGAACGCGCCTTATTGACTGGTTTGGTCTCAAAAGCCACCCGCTTGATATCCATCAGATGGATGGGCGAAACGTTGTCCGACGTGACGTTTCCGCCCCACGAGCCGCAGCCCAAGGTCATCGAAGGGGCGAGGTCCGTAGAAAGTCCGATCGCACCGTGTGTTGTCGGTGAATTTATGACCACCCTTGACGCCGGCATTTGCCTTCCGTATTCGATCGCCTTTTGACGGTCCTGCGTGTGCATACCCGCCGTGTGCCCCATACCGCCGAAGTGAAGTATCTCGTCGCATCTTGCGGCGGCCTCAGCCACACCATCGACTACAAAGAACGCAAGCGTAGGCGACAGCTTCTCGATCGACCAGGGGTGATCGCGGCCCACGCCGCCGCATTCCGCAAGAAGACAACGTGTTTCCGGAGGAATTGTGATACCCGCAAGATCCGCTATGAACTTTGCCGATCGCCCAACGATCCCCGCATTTAATGTCCTTTGCGGCGTCAGAAGCACCTTGGCGACCGAATCGGCTTCCGCGGAACTAAGAAAATGACCGCCTTGGGCCTTGAACTGTTCACGGACACGTCCGGCGATCGCAGAATCGACCACAACCGATTGTTCAGATGCGCAGATCGTTCCGTTGTCAAAACATGTACCCGTCAAGATATCCGCAACGGCTTTTGAAATATCGGCCGTACTCTCGATGTAAACGGGAACGTTTCCCGGGCCGACGCCAAATGCAGGTTTTCCCGATGAATATGCCGCCCGAACGAGCCCGATACCGCCGGTCGCCAGTATAACGGCGGTCTTCTTGTGCTTCATCAACGTCTCGGTGCCCTCTATCGACGAATGCTCAAGACAGATCACTGAGTCGCCGGGAAGGCCCTGAGCGACGCCGGCATCACGCATGACGCGTGCGGTTTCGGCAATGCATTTAGCTGCAGAAGGGTGCGGGGACAGGACGATCGAGTTGCGTGATTTGATGGCAATGATCACCTTGAAGATCGCGGTCGAAGTGGGATTGGTGGATGGTATGATAGCCGCGACGACACCTCGAGGAGAAGCGATCTCAACGATCGAGTCGGTCTCAGAAACGATCCCGACGGTCTTCATTGGCCGAAAATGGCGCCATACATCCTCGGCTGCGAAGCGATTCTTTTCGCGCTTGTCTTCGGCGATCCCAAAACCTGTCTCGTCGTGGGCCAACTGTCCAAGCCGAGCCGATTCGGCCAAGGCCGCTTGAGCCATCGCCTCACAGATGGCGTCGATCCTGTGCTGATCGAACCGTGCCAACGTCAACTGCGCGCGGTGCGCGGCCTCGACGCTGTCGCGAGCTTCTTGTTGTGCGATGAGATCCGTATCGGCCATCTGCCGGACAAAGTAAATGGCCCGCGCCGATCAGCGGCTGAAAGCCGCGCGTCGTCAGAGGGCCAAACAATCTAGCGCTGTTTCGTTTTGTTGCCTTCAGTCTCGATCGTCGAGGACCGAGCCTCGCCTGCACCGAGCTGCTTGCCGCCGCCGCCCTGAAGAGATCGTTCATCCGGGCTTTGGCCTATGCTTCCGCCCTTCGGAAGTATACGCTCAACCTCATTATGAGGGCGCGGTATCACATGCACGCTGATCAGTTCCCCCACACGGCGAGCAGCCGCAGCACCGGCATCGGTCGCGGCCTTAACGGCACCGACATCGCCGCGAACAAATATGGTCATATAGCCGGCACCGATGTATTCCTTGCCGACAAGTTGCACATTAGCAGCCTTGACCATTGCATCGGCGGCTTCGACCCCGCCGACAAAGCCTTTGGTCTCGATCATCCCCAGCGCTTCCAGACTCATTATTTTTTCCTCTTTGGATTTCCCTAAACGAACACTTGAAATTGATGAAAACGAAGCCTTAACGTATCACGTAAATTAGCGAATAATCAAGCTCCGCAGCTCACACCCTCTTCAACCCTATCAATTGACATTGCTTGATTTAGGGCGATATATTGGTAAATTAGGAAATTTTTGGCAGTTCCGTGCGGAACACCTTTCTTTTCATATAAATGGCAGAAACTTTGGGCGAAAAATTGCGGGCCGCCCGCGAAGAGCGCGGTATTTCCATCAGCGAGGTCGGCGAGCAAACCAGGATCGCGCCGATGTATATCGAGTGCATCGAGAACGACAACTACAAACCTCTTCCTGGTGGGATCTTCAATAAGGGCTTTGTAAAGTCGTACGCCCGGTTCATTGGATTTGACGAGCAGGAAGCCATCAAAGAATACAATGAGATCACCGCCCGATCGGAAGCTGCCGATCCCGACGGACTTCGCGCCTACCGGCCCGAGGTTCTGACTGATGACAGGGCTAGTCAGTCAACGATCCCGACGATCATTTTCGCAGGCATAATTCTAGCCTTAATGACGGGCGGGATCCTATTCCTTGTAAATTACTTGCAAAACCAGCCGCCGGCGCCACCGGCAAACGCCACAGCTGCCAACCAGAGCACCGACCAGCCCGGTAGAACTGCCGAACCGGATCAAGGCACAGCGGTCCCGACAATGCAGGAACTTAAGGTAGAGTTTCGCGCGACCCAGCCGATCTCGTTGAGTGCGACGAGCGACGGCAAAACGAGCGTGAACACTATCACTCCGGGCTCGCCGCAGATATTCCGTCCAAAGCAGGAGCTCAAGCTCAGTTATGCGAAATCTCTTGCCGCTTTCGCACAGCTTTTCATTAACGAAAAGGAAATAAAACTCCCGTCGTCACCGGCAAATCCTAAGCGGATCCCGATCGAGATCGAGATCAATTCCGAAAACTTGATGCAGATCTGGAATAGTGGAGCCATCACATTCGACGCCCCGGCATCAGAAGCGGTCACGCCGGTTTCGACACCGGCGCCAACGCCGACCTCGGCGGAACCCGTGGCCACCAGTACGCCGCGGCCGGCCACACCGAGCCCGCGGCCTTCGAATACGCCGGCTGCGGCTAACACGCCGCGGAGAACACCCACACCCATAGTGGTTGGGAATTCGGCCAGATCGACCCCGAGACCGACCCCGAATTAGGAAAATATGGCCTCTCTCGCTAGACTAAGATTTGAAGATCCAGTTTGAGTCCGACTCCGGGATCGAGCCTGCAAGGAATATTGCGGGCTTTTTTGTAACTATTAGACAGAATCATGAATATCGAAGAAATAGTAGAAGGGTTGACATTCGACGACGTACTCCTTATCCCTGCCTATTCGCAGATCCTGCCGAACGAAGTGGATACGCGCACGAGATTTTCACGCGGGATAGACCTGAACATTCCACTTTGTTCTTCGGCCATGGACACAGTGACCGAGGCCTCGCTCGCCATCGCACTGGCGCAGCAGGGGGGAATCGGTGTGGTCCATAAGAATTTCTCGATCGAAGAACAGGCAGAAGAGGTCGATAAAGTGAAACGGAGCGAATCGGGCATGATCGTGGATCCGGTGACGATACACAAAGACTCTTCAGTCAACGAGGCTCTGAATATCATGGAGCGCTTTCGTATCAGCGGAGTTCCGGTCGTGGACGACCGTGGCCTCCTTGTCGGAATAATCACGAATCGGGATCTTCGATTTGAGACGAGATTTGATATCCCAGTCTCGGAGGTCATGACGCCCCAGCCGTTAGTCACGGTCCCGGTCGGGACGACCCTTGCCGAAGCAAAGGTAAAACTCCAAAAACATCGTATCGAAAAGCTGTTGGTCGTGGACGATGACGGCCATCTGAAAGGTCTCATCACGGTCAAAGATATCCAGAAAGCGATCAAATTCCCACACGCAGCAAAGGATGACCTCGGCCGGCTAAGAGTTGCGGCCGCGATCGGTGCGACTGGCGACTTCATGGAACGGGCCGACGCTCTCGTGAATTCACGTGTCGATGCGATCGTCATCGACACCGCACACGGTCATAGTTCGCGGGTCATAGATGCGGTAAAGGCAGTGAGGTCAAAATACCCTGAAATGCAGCTGATCGCGGGCAATGTGGCCACGGCCCAAGGCACCAGGGAATTGATCTCCGCAGGCGTCGACGCGGTAAAGATAGGCATCGGACCGGGATCGATATGCACGACCCGGGTCGTGACCGGTGCCGGAGTGCCGCAGATCATGGCGATCACGGAGTGCGTGAAAGCGGCTGAGGGCACGGGCGTCCCCGTCATCGCCGACGGAGGAATAAAGTTTTCCGGTGATCTAGCAAAGGCCATCGCCGCCGGGGCGGATTCGGTCATGATCGGCTCCTTATTTGCCGGAACCGAAGAAGCTCCGGGAGAAGTTATCCTCTTTCAAGGCCGCAATTTCAAGACATACAGGGGAATGGGGTCGATCGGTGCGATGAAGAAAGGTTCGAGTGACCGGTATGCGCAGGAAGAGACTACGGCAGAATCCAAATTCGTCCCCGAAGGGATCGAAGGCAGGGTCGCTTACAAAGGGACCGTAGCCGACATGGTCACACAACTCATCGGCGGGCTAAGGGCCGGAATGGGCTACACGGGCTGCCGAACGATCGGCGAACTGCAAACACAGGCAAGGTTTGTCAGGATCACTTCAGCCGGACTTCGCGAATCACACGTTCACGACGTGATCATCACGAAAGAAGCTCCGAATTATCGGATCGAGTCCTGAGACTTAGCTAGATCTTAGAGGCGAGACGGTCCCATTCGGCGTATAACTCAGCGATCTCGGCCTCGGCAGTTTTGATCCGCTTAGTGATATCGGCTACGAGTGAGAAATCGGAGGCCGTACTCGGCAAAGATAGGTCCGCCGTAAGCCTTGAGAGCTCCTGTTCTCGCTCCGGGATCAAACGCTCGATCCGAGAGATGCGTTTTTCTATTTGATCGCGTTGATTCTTTGACAGCTTCGGCGCATTGGAATCTTTCGCGGGTTCGTATCTACCGATGTTTTCGGCATCTACACGCTCTGCTGCTTCGCGTGCACCTGTTCTATCTGACGATAACTGTGCGGCCTTCCAATCGTGATAGCCTGTATAATTTCCGGCAAAAACGTTCACACCGTCAGGCTCGAATGCCAGGATCTGAGTCGCGATCTTATCAAGAAAGAACCTATCGTGGCTGACCGCGATGATCGTGCCGTCGTATTCCGAGAAGGCCGCTTCGAGAGCTTCTCGAGCCGGGATATCGAGATGATTTGTCGGCTCGTCCAGGATCAGCACGTTCTTTTGGGAATATATTAGTTTCGCGAGCGCCAGCCGCCCCTTTTCCCCGCCCGAAAGGTCGCCGACAAGTTTGAATACATCCTCTCCGAAGAAAAGAAACCGCGCAAGAAAAGAACGCAGCTCCCCATTATCAGCGAGCGGCGCGACCCTGCGAAGTTCCTGGATCACCTCATTTCTTGATTCCAGATCCTCCAGGTTCTGGGCGTAGTAGCCGATGTTGGTCTTCGTACCCCATCTTATCTCGCCCGAGAGTTCGCGAATCTCACCCTGCACAGTCCTGAGAAAGGTCGTTTTCCCAGTCCCGTTTGCTCCGATTATCCCTAAGGCCTCCCCGCGATGGAGCGAAAGGTCGATCTTCGATGCGAGTGGTTTGTCACCGTATCCGATCGCCAGTCGCTCAGTGTCGAGCACATTGTTGCCGGTCCGCTCGACCTTCCTTAAACCAAAGTTTCCACCGTGCTTTTCCGAGACGACCGCATCGACACGCTCCATTCGCTCAAGCATATTTCGGCGCGACTTCGCCTGCTTGGTCTTCTGTCCCTCTAAGTTGCGGCGAATGAACTCCTGGGTCTTGTTGATCAACGCCTGCTGATTCTCATATTCCCGCTTTTGCTGTTCGCGGCGGAGTTCCCGTTCCACAAGAAATGCGGAGTAATTTCCCGAATACGTAACCGCTCTTCCGTTCTCGATCTCGACAATGCGGTTTGTCGTGCGGTCCAGGAAATAGCGGTCGTGGCTAATCACAACATAGGAGCCGTCATATTCCTTTAGAAAGTCCTCCAGCCACTCAACTGCGTTCACATCGAGGTGATTCGTCGGTTCGTCCAGAAGCAGGATGTCGGAATTGGATAATAAAAGGCGGGCCATGCCGAGCCTGTTCTTTTGGCCGCCGGATAGGGTGTCCGCGCTCAGGGACCACATCGAGCGCGTAAACCCTAGTCCGAAAAGAATAGCCTCGGCCCGTGCCGCATACGTAAAGCCGTCGGCGTGTTCGAACGCGATCTGAAGTTCCGCATATCGATCCAAAACCGCGTCCGAGTGGTCGGTCTCCATGGTTTTCTCGAGCGTCCGCATTTCAGCCTCGATATCATGGATCTCTTGAAACGCAGATAGTGCCGCGGTGTGAACCGTCTCGCCCGTCGTGAAATCTACATGCTGATCCAGCAATCCGATCTTCAGGCCGTTCGCGCGGAAGACACCACCGGTATCCGGAGACTCCTTTTCAGTGATCAGTCGGAATACCGTCGTCTTGCCAGCACCGTTGCGGCCAACAAGCCCGACCTTTTCGCCGGGGTTGACCTGAAACGAAACACCGCGAAGTATCTCGGTGCCGCCATAAGACTTTGTTACTTCAGAAAGGCGAAAAAGCATCTGGTCAAATTCATTAAAGGTCTCGATAGAAAAGAACTACGGCCGGGAAATCGAAGTGAGCGTTGCTCCCCAAGATCACGCCGGCCGTATCGGTATATATCCGAAACTACTTATTCGTATTCGAGTTCGCGGCTGGTGCGTTAGCAGCCGGCCTGTTTGCCGAGGCCGCGTTGGACGGAGCGGCGTTCGAATTTCCAGAATTTGCCGCAGCCGAATTCGAATTCGACACAGCGGCGTTTGAATTAGAATTCGCGGCCGGTATATCCGAACCAGCCGGGCGTGCCCCGCTAAGTTCGTTGGGATTTTCCACGACGCGTTTTGCGAGATTGTTCTCCACCCGTGCCTCGTTGGTCGCGATCGCCTGATAGGAGGCGGCAAGCAACTGTTTACGAGCATTTATCAGGTAATCCGTTATCTCCTGCCGAACTCCGGGAGATTCAAGCGTCCGGTCCTCGTCACGCTCTTGCTTACGCTGGACCTTGAGTATCAGATACCTGCCTTCGAAGGGGATAAGCTGACGAACGATATCACCGCTGTTCAACTGCATTACCGCTTCGGCGAATCCCTGCGGGAAGACCTGCTTCATTTCTTCCTCGCTAAAATATCGCCAGTCGCCGCCCTTGAACCGTGTATCGGGATCCTCACTGTTCTCCCTCGCGACAGTTGCGAAGTCGGCTCCGGACAACAGCCGAGTACCGATCTCGCGAGCTTTTGCCTGTGCCTCGATCTCGTTCTTCGTTGTATCGCCTTCACCGAGATCCCGAGGATCGACCACGATAGCGGCGAGCTGAGCGCCTCGCTTGTTCTTGAACGCCGACTTGTTTCCGTTAAAGAATGCTTCGATCTCGCTGTCCTTGGGAGGTTCGATCTTTCCAGTGATCTTTTCGGTCAACTTTTGGATCGCGAGGCCTTTCTTGATCGTGAGGCGGGCGGAAGCCTCGGTCTCGCCGGCTTCTTTTAGGCGAGCATCCCACTGTTCCTGAGAAAGCCCCGAGGCCGTCCGGCGTTTGTTGTACTCGGCGTTGACCTCTTCGTCGGTCGGCAGTGTAGCCTCCTTTTCGGCCTTCTGGTACATCACTTCCTGCTCGATCAGGCTCTGGAGCACTTGAAGCCGGGCTCCGGCCAGTTCGAGGGGCGAGAGTCGGCTCTCCTGGCCCTGCGCCTGCTGTTTGACGGCCCGTTCGACCTCTTCCATCGTGATCGCCTTGCCGTTCACGGTCGCCGCGGTCGCATTCGGGTCAACGCCGTTGGGTCCGGCCGGAGCAGATCCGCCGCATGCGCCCGCAAGAGCGGCGACGGAAAGGAGAACAACTAAAAGAAGGACATTTTTTGACATCTGCACGTGGAATTAGCTCCTCTAAAATAATCGGTTCAGTACTATACTTGACTATGCACCGTTGAATTTGCTATAAATCCTGTTTTTGAGTTTTTCAAAACTCTATTTAACCCCCGAACGAACTGGGAGGCATATATATATGGCACAGAGATGCGACATTTGCGGCAAAGGGCCGCAGTTTGGAAATAACGTTTCACACGCTAACAACAAGACCCGACGCCGATTCAACCCGAATCTCCAGCCCGTTCGCGTGCAACTTCCTGCCGGCGGCAACGGCCGGATGAAGGTCTGCACGCGGTGCATAAAGTCGGGTAAAGTTGTCAAAGCTGCGTAGCTTTATAAGAGTTACGCGATCTCAAAATAGTTGCCAAACGCTATTGTTTTTCGGCGTTTGGCTTTTCTTGTGCCCACGATCCTATACAAGCCGCGTCCTAAAACGCTCGGGACTAGATAACAGCGATACACTCGATCTCGACCTTCGCATCTCTCGGCAAACGGGCAGCCTGAACCGTTGCGCGGGCCGGTTTATTCGAGTCGAAGTATCTCGCATAGACCTCATTCATTGCCGCAAAGTCATTCATGTCCGCAAGGAAGACGGTCGTTTTAACTACGCTCTCCAGGCCGGCACCGCCCGCTTCAAGCACGGCGGTCAGGTTCTTAAATACCTGTTCGGTCTGTTCGACCACACCGCCCTCAACAAACTCTCCGGTCGCAGGATCGATCGGGATCTGGCCCGAACAAAAAAGCATTCCACTCACCTTTACCGCCTGAGAGTAGGGGCCGATAGCTCCGGGGGCCTTATCCGTCGAGATCAACTCTTTCATAATTTATTGCGCGGCCCATGTCGTCTTGGGCAAAAGGCGAATCATACCAAATTTGAGTGGCAAATAAAAGCGGAGAGGCCTAACTATTCAACCGTTCCACCGCGATCACGCCGGGTACATTTCCGATCGACGATAGGACGCGGTCGAGATGTTTCTTGTCGTACACCTCGACGGTCACTTCGATGAATCCCTTATCATCGCTGGATATCTTCGCTCGTGCGTCGCGAATCCCGGTCTTGATCTCCGCGATCGCGTTGGTGATACCGGCGAGCATCCCGGTCCGATTCTCGGTGGTAGCAAGTATCGTTACGGATTGGATCTCGTCCTTTTCATTCTTCGCCCAGTCGACGTCCACGATCCTGTCTTTATTGATCATCAGTTGGCGAACGTTCTTACACTTCTTATTGTGAACAACGATGCCCTTCCCCAATGATATATAGCCTACGATCTCTTCACCCCGGAGCGGATTGCAGCAGCGGGCACGCGTCGTCAGCAAATTATCCACACCCTTTACAACTATCGCGTCCTCTCCGAGGCCGATGAACTTTTTCACCGCCTTTAATCCCGTGGCAATGGTAGTTTCGGCACGTTTGTCAGGATCGAGTTCAGCGAACTTCTCAGCTCCGAGATACTTGGCAAGCACGTTCTTCGGGAGCGTCTTGCCGTACCCGATCGAAGCGAGTAGGTCGTCGGGCCGGCCCAGTCCGTACTCGTTCGCGATCCGCTTCATTTCTGCCTCGTTCCCGAGCAGCTTTTTATGTGGCACACGGAATCGGTCGGCTTCTTTTTCAAGCAGCTTTCGGCCGAGGTCGATCGAATCGGCACGCTGCTGATCGGATATCCAGTGTCGGATACGGTTCCTGGCCTTTGAAGTTACTACGTAGTTGAGCCAGTCGCGGCTGGGTTTGGAATTTGCCGTGGTCATTATCTCGACCACGTCACCATTCTGAAGTTCGGTCCGAAGCGGTACGATCCGCCCGTTTATCTTCGCGCCGGTACAGGTATCCCCAACCTCGGAGTGGATGGCGTATGCAAAATCGAGCGGCGTAGCTCCACGGGGCAATTGGATCACCTTCCCCATCGGCGTAAAGGCATAGACATCTTTGGGATAAAGGTCGAGCTTAAGCGACTCTATGAAATCCTCTGAGTCTTCGTCCTCCTGCGAATCCTCGACAAGCGGCAAAAGGAGCTTTTCGACCGTCTTTCGCAATTCGTCCAGAGATTCGTCCTCTTCGGTTGCCCCGAGCTTCTTTTCCTTATACTTCCAATGGGCCGCCACGCCCTCTTCGGCGATCTGGTGCATTTCCTCCGTACGAATCTGGACCTCGAAGGGCTGGCCTCCATCGCCGATCACGGACGTATGGAGCGATTGGTAGAGGTTATCTCGCGGTATGGCTATCCAGTCCTTGAACCTTTCGGGAACTGGCGTCCAGATGTCGTGGACGACGCTTAAGGTAAGGTAGCAATATTTCCTCTCGTTCGGGGTGATGATCCGGGTTGCGATGAGATCGTACACCTGATCGATTGTAATTTTTTGTTTCTTGAGCTTTTTCCAGAGGGAATAAAGGCGCTTCACGCGGCCCTCGATCGCTACGATCGGAACATCGTTCTCCTGAAGTTTCGCCGTAATGGTCTCCTTGATCCGTGCGAGGATGGCCTCGAGTTCGGGACGGCGTGCGTCGACGTCCTTGGCCAGCCGCCTGTATTCGTCAGGGTACAGGTTCTGGAATGCCAGATCTTCGAGCTCGCTCCGAAGCTTACCCATTCCAAGCCGGTGGGCGATCGGAGCATAGATATCAAGGGTCTCCTGTGAGATGCGAGCCCGTTTCTCCGGCTTGAGAAACTGCATCGTCCGCATGTTATGAAGCCTGTCGGCGAGCTTGATCAGAACGACCCTGACGTCTGTGATCATGGCCAGGACCATCTTGCGTACGTTCTCGGCCTGCTGACGTTCCTTTGAAAGATCACTGATGTGGGCGATCTTTGTAAGGCCATCGACCAGAAGAGTTATCTCCTCTCCGAAATAGGTCCGGATGGTCTCGAGGTCAACAAGCGTGTCCTCTACGACGTCGTGCAATAGTCCGGTCGACACGCTCACCTCGTCAAGGCGCATATCCGCCAAAATGTCCGCGACCTCCAAAGGATGGACGAGATATGGTTCGCCCGAAGCACGCTTTTGGCCCTTATGATGAAGCGCTGAGAAAAGGTACGCCCTCCTGATCAACTCCACGTCTGGGTTGGGGCGATTATTCTCGACCTTTTCGATGATGTCTTCGATTCGGATCATTCTGACTTTATCTATTTTAGCTTGTCGTCGGTGCTAATAGCTATCGTTTCCGGAAGATGGGCCGCAAAATAGAAAAAGCGATGCTCGTTCGTAAAAACGAGCACCGCCGACTTTCTGGACCCGGCCTAAGGCCTATTTTTTGGCATTCGCATTTGCGTTAGCATTCGCTTCGGCAGCAGCGATCCTGGTCTCTATCTCGGTTTGAATGTTTCGAGTTACCTCACCCAGATCCGAGTACTGCTTTCGATATTCGTCGGCCTGGCTCTTCAGGGAATCCCGATCGGCAGTACGGTCCTCCATCTCCGCAAGGCGCGAGGCCTGGATCGTCAAGCTCGCCCGATACGACCGAGCAGATTCAAAGATCTTGATCAGCTCCTGAAGCTCTTTCAACTGAGCATCGGTCAACGATTTCAGGTCGGTCGAGGGTGCGTTCTTTACCGCATCCGGTTCCACCGCCATCGCCTGGCCGATCAGCTCCGTTCCCTTTGAAATGCACTGCTTCATTTGCTCGAACTGGGCCTGATCGGCCGGTTTGACGAACTGATACGCATCCTTGCCGTCCGGTCCTTTGACGGTCTTTTTCGTTTCCTGAGTATCGCTGATCTCGTTGGCACAGGTGTTCTGGCGGGCGGCCAGGGCAGTCAATGCCTCAGCCCGATACTGGGGTTCGATCGAGGCATTCGTCGAACGCTCGCTTACCCATTTCTGCCATTCATCCTGTTTCTGGAGATTCTCTAAGAGGCTCGCGACCGCCTTGTACGAGCTTTGGTCATTTGGATTTAGCGACAAAGCCTTCTTATATTCAGCGATCGCCGCCTCTGCCTTTGAAGTATCCTGGCGATTACCAATAAATTGCGAATGAAGGGTTCTGGCCAAAAATACCTGAGCCGTCTTTCCCTCCAGGGTAGATCCATCGGGGTCCCGCGACGCTGCCCTTCTAAATAGTTCTTCAGCCTCCGAAAACTTACGTTCGCGATATGCCAACGAACCGTCCACCAGATCCTTTCGCGACATTATCCGGCTGTAATAGCCGCAGCTTGAACTTACAAGCACACTCGCGGCGATCAAAAACAATACCCCTAAACGAGATAGACTCATTATTAGACTCCGATTATGGTGACAGGCGTCCGGCCCAAAAAGCCCGAGGCCAAATCTCACCAAATTTTTTAGTTTGCACTGAGATCGTCGATCTGAAGGCCGATCGGCGCTGCACCCGCGAGTTTCGCGGCATCGATCACTTTAACGACATCACCATAACGGACAGAGGTCGGAGACTTAATAAATATGGTCTTCTCGATCTCGTTCGTTCCCTCGCGAAACACGCCATTGGCTTCGCGGGTCTTGAAGATCTCCTGAAGCTGTGCCGTAAGTGCCGTTGCATCGCTGACATCGCCCGCCGCCTGGTTGTTAAGGGTGATCCCTTTTGTCGATCCGTTGATCGCGACCACAAGGGTCAGCGGGTTAGGTTTGACCTCTAAATTCTGCTGGTTCTTCGGTTCTGCCGGGACTTTCGCCTCAAACCTGCTCGGCTTGACCGGCGTGATCACCATAAAGATGATAAGCAGAACCAAAAGTACGTCGATCAAAGGTGTTACGTTAATATTTGGAACGGCCTCGCCTTTCGTGCCGCCCCCTGACGTCATTCCCATAACTTTTCTTGTCCACGGCCGCCTGGCTTATCAAACGGCCGATCCAGCTTAATTCGCCGGGGACTCGCCTCCTTTCTTCTTGTCAGCGACAAGGCCTATCTTATCGATATCCTGCTTACGGATCGTATCGATCGCCTTGACCACGGTCCCGTATTCGACGTCCACTCCGCTCTTGATATAGACGATGCGTTTGTCAGGAGTCTTGTCCTTCATCATCGACTTTATCTTTTCGCCAAGCTCTGTGATCGGGAACGGATCTTTGCCAACGTAAAAGTTATTGTTATCCGGGATGGCGATCACGACCGAAGTATCCTTGGTGATCTCGCCATCCTCTTCAGGCGAATTCATGTCCCTCGGGTAATTCACGGTAACGCCCTGTTGGAGCAGCGGCGTGACGATCATAAAGATGATCAGCAGCACCAGCATAACGTCCACCATCGGGGTTACGTTGATATCCGAGTTATATTCATCGGTTCCACCGACTTTTGCGCCCATGGCTATAATTCTCCCTACAAAAATCTAAAAGCAGCCAAACTTAGCCCTTAAGTGCTTTCGTACGCTGTTTGATGAAATAGTCCACCAATTCCGATGCCGAGTTTTCCATTTCGACGCTAAAGCTGGTCACCTTGTTGGTGAAATAGTTGAACAGCCACACAGCGGGAACGGCCACCGCGATACCGAATGCCGTAGCGACGAGTGCTTCTGCGATAGCGGCACCGACAGCGCCGATACCGGCATTCTCAGCCTGTGCAAGAGCGACGAAAGCACCGATGATACCGACGACGGTCCCGAACAGTCCGACGAACGGTGCGGTCGAGCCAACGGTCGCAAGTCCAGAAAGGCCGCGCTTCAATTCGGCGGTCTTAACCGCGATCGCACGCTCGAGGGCACGCTTCGAAGCTTCCATCTCATCGGCCGAGATGTCGGTGTTGCCCTGGTGAGCGCTGAACTCCTTCAGGCCGGATGATACGACCATCGCGAGGTGCGAATCCTTATGTTTGTCGCTGATGTTGATGGCCTCGTCAATGTTGCTGTTCTTCAGGGCCTGTGCGACCTTCGGGGCGTACTGGCGCGATTGCTGTCTCGCCTTGTTATAGGTGAGCCAACGCTCGATACCGACCGCGATCAGGTAGACCGACTCGATCAACAGGATTATGATGACCACCCAACCGGGGATCGTAAGACTCTTGGCGATATCGTAGATACCGAACGAGATCTTGGTACTGCCCTCGGCAAAGAACATCAACGTGCCTAAAAGGCTGGCAAAAAAAGTCATGGTTTTTCCTCCAAAGAAAATCGAAAAATTCTATAAATATTGCGTAAGTCTATCTGGATAATAAACCGAGAGGCTCCCGAAAGATCGAAAGCCTCTCTCTTGTCCCAAGATCATGGAACGAAATTATACGTGATAACACCCGAAACCTTAACGGGTTGACCGGAAAGCATGGTCGGGCTAAAGCGAGCACCGCGTGCCGCTTGAACGGCTGCCGCACGAAGCAGCGGATGTCCGCTGACCGCAGATGCCGAAACTACGTTGCCGCTTTCATCTATAAGAACCTGCACACTTACCGCACCCGAAGCCCGAACGGCCCTGGCAGCAGCCGGATACGGAGGCTTGGGAAGGCTTGTCGCTTTTCCGTTGAGCACACCGCCCGAGATCTGTTTCGGAACCGGCTTCTTCACCGGCGGAGGAGGCGGCGGAGCCGCACCCGTGTCGTCATTGCCGCCCTGGCCTGTTGCGCCGCTGTTGCTGCCGGATCCTGTGGTATTGACCGGCCCCGTATAATCCGGAGGCGGGGCATTCGTCGCCGAGAAATCGCGATCGCCCTTGACCGTAAAGCGGTTCGGGTCGCGCTCCTTGACCGTGTTCTTGACAACACTCACCGTGTCAGGAGGTTTCGGCGGGGTCTCGTTCATCGCCGCTATGATCTCCTTACGGATGTCTACGTTCGGATCTTTTTGTTTTTCCTGGGGCTTTTCCGGTTCGGGTTCCGGGGCCTCCTCAATGATCGGCGGAGCGACCAGTGTATCAAGCGAAAGATCTTCGCCGCCCATCGCAAAATCCTTGGCAAACAGGCTGTAAAGCCATGCGCTCACAAGGACCATAGAAAGAACCACGAACGTGGTCAGCAATAATCCGCCCCGCTTCGAGTCTTCACTGGCGTGACTTTTTGATTCTACTAATTGGTCTAACATCGTACTTTCCTCACTTCTACCGGTGCCAAACTAGGTCAAGGGTTGCGAAACCTCTCTGAAACATTGGATGTAAATCCACAAAATCGACGTTGTAGGAGATCCGCTTTCTAACAATGACTTACAGGCGAAGCCCCTCTAAAACTAAACGCGATAACCCTGTCGGTGGATTTCGGTTCAAACCTAGACTCTGTGCGGGATAAAACGTAGAGTGCCGGCTACACAAACGAAAATCCGACATTCCCGAGATCCCGAGACCGAAATTCACGGAAAAACGCAGATGTACAATTCCTAATTGACCAGCAACGTAGAGAAGTCTAGTTACTTGGAGTACGAAAGTCAAGAATACTGACCCTTCTTTATAATCAACTTCTAAACTTTTTCGCCGATGCCATTACAAAATTTTATGTGCGATCGGACCACTGGTTTTCAACTGCAATTTTCCGCTAATTTAGACACCAAAGCGATGAAAAAGTTCCCAACTTTTTTTGCAGACCGCTACCGCGTGACCGGTCTTCGGGTCACCGATCTTCGCGAAGCAGAGGCCAGCTTTTCGCCCGCCGGTTGCTTGACCTGGACGTTCTTCATCTTTGACTCGCCAAGTTTGCTCTGCCACCAGATCGCGATCGGACTGGCAATGGCGATCGTCGAGTAGGTTCCGGCGATCGAGCCGACAAAAAGAGCGAGCGAGAATCCACGCAGGACCTCTCCCCCGAACAGTACCAAAGCAAGTACCGCAAGGAAGACCAGTCCGTTCGTGACGATGGTCCGGGACATGGTCTGATTGATCGAGTCGTTTGTCAGAGTGTAAAGCGATTTGTCACGATTCAGCGAAATATTCTCTCTGATACGGTCAAAGATGACGATCGAGTCGTTCACCGAAAAACCTACGAGCGTCAGGAACGCCGCGAGGACAGTCAAGCTGACCTCCCATTGAAATACCGAAAAGAAAGCAAGCGTGATCAGCACGTCGTGGAACACCGCAATCACGGCTCCGGCGGCGTAGGTCCAATCGTATCGAAACGCTATAAAGAGCAATATTCCAGCCATTCCCAGAAGTGTCGCGATCACTGCCTGGTTTCGAAGTTGTGCGCCCGCAACAGGGCCGACCGAGTCGGTCCCGACGATCTTGTAAGCCGCATTTGCATCGTCCTGGAGGGCAACCTCCGGCGCGGCCTCCGGGCCAAATGTGTTCAGCGCTTGCTTCACCGACTCGCGCCCGACACTTACCTGGTTCACGGTTTCGGCTTCGGAAGAAGCTTCGCTCGTACCTTCTATAAGCGGTATCTTTATCAAGACCTCATCCGTCTTGTCGGTCGAGTCCTGAATGATGGGTTCCGTGATTCCGGTCGCGTTCAAGGCCGCGCGTATATCATCGACTCCCGGCTTCTGTTTGAACTTTGCGGTGATCACCGTACCGCCCTGAAAATCGACCCCGAGATTAAAGGCGTCGGTTCCGCCCGGCGACAACTGACGGCTGACGGCCGAGGAAAGCCCGGCGATAAGGACAACGATCGAAATGGCGATCAGGGGTTTCCTGATGCCCATCCAATCGACGTTGATATTCGGTAGAATTTGAAACATTTTAGTGAATTGGTCAGCGGGCCGACGCTAGATACTCAGCTTTTGCATATTCGGATTTCGCTGCAGCAGCCACATAAAGATGGTGCGCGAGACAAAGACGGCCGAAAACAGGTTTATCAAAAGCCCAAGGATCAACGTGACCGCAAATCCGCGGATCGGCCCTGAACCGTACAGATATAGAATTATCGCCGCGATTATGGTCGTCACGTGAGTATCGATGATCGTTATGAACGCTCGGTCAAAGCCGATCTCGACGGATTTTGCAATACTCAATCCCAGCCGCATCTCCTCTCTCATCCTTTCAAATATAAGGACGTTCGAGTCGACGGCCATACCTATGCCCAGGATCAATCCAGCGATACCGGGTAGAGTCAGCGTCGAATCGAAGACTATCAAGGCCGCCAGGGTTAGGAGCATATTCAGGATCAATGCAATGACGGCGTTGATACCAGAACCGCGATAGTAGATGAGCATGAAAACGACGATGAATATAAGTCCGGCAAGCGACGCAGTAACGCCGGCCCGGATCGAGTCGGCTCCGAGGCTCGGCCCGACGGTCCGCTCTTCCTGATATTCGATCTTCGCCGGAAGCGCTCCGGATCGGAGCGTAAGCGCGAGGTCATCTGCGGTGGACTTGGTAAAGGTTCCCGATATCTCGCCCTGATCGTCGATCCGCGACTTTATGAAAGCGATGGATTTGACCTGATCGTTGAGCACGACGGCCATATAATTGTTGATGTTCTTGCTCGTCCAATCGCCAAACTTTGCCGCACCTGCCGGTTTGAGCGAGAAGGCGATCTGATAGTCGCCTTCGTTGCCTGTTCTGGAAACCGCACTGGCATCCCGCAGTTCGCTGCCATCAACGACCGCCGGGTATTCGACAACGACGAATTGCGAGGGTCGGTCATTGGGAGCTGTCGGGTTCGTCGTGTCCTCCCGTTCGAGATAGGGCAATATGCGCCGGTTGGACGGCAAAGCGCCGCCGACCGACTGTTTTGCCGCTTCCTCGGTCGGGTACGTAGCTACCGCTGACGGACTCGGCGGACTGATCACTTTCATCAGCGACAACTGCGCGTCGTCACCGATCAGCTTCTTGACACGTTCCGGGTCGTCAACACCGGGCATCTGGAGCAATATCTGGCCCGAGGATTCCGCACCGTGCCGCTGGAGGGTCGGCTCCTTCACACCGAAAGCGTTGATCCGGCTCTCGATGATCTTCATCGCCTGATCCACCGCCTGATTCTTCAAAACGGTCTGGATCGTAGAAGGGAGCGTCCAGGTGATCGAGTTCGGCGTCGACGATTCGACCCAGTTGACCAGGTCCACCTTCTTCTTCACCTCTTCGCTCACCGCTGAGGGTTGTGCACCTTCGCCGAGGTTTAGAGTGACGGCATAATTCGAACCTTCAGCAACGACCGCGCTGCCGGTGACCGGCAGTTTCGCATCCTGTGCGGCCGTGAATGCAGCCTGTGCGTTGTTCTCGGTGAGCGTCTTAAGGTACTCGTCCGTCTTTACGCGCATCACAAGATGAGAGCCGCCCTTTAGGTCGAGGCCGAGGTTTATGTTTTGAGCAAGATTCGCCTTGAGGCCGTTCCAGGTAAAGTCGGAGGCCGTCGGTGTCCTACGGGGCCCAAAAACCAGATATATACCGAGAAGCGTGATCACAAGAATGATCACCGTTCTTATCCACAAACTGTTGTTCTTCATGCTAATGGTTCGATGTTGCTCAACTACGGGCGGAAAAATCCTTTCAAAAACGACCCGCCGGTCGAGCGGCGAACTACTTGTTCTCTTCTGCTCTTTTTCCTACGACCGATTGTTTGCCGACTTCAAGAAATGACTTTTCGGCGCTCTGAATAATGAAACTCGTTTCCCTGATCTCCTTGATAGTGCCGATCAGGCCGCCATTCGTTACGACCTCGTCGTTGATCTTTAGTTGCGTGATCATCTCTTGAAGTTGTTGCTTCTGACGCTTCTGCGGCATTATCACGAGAAAATAGAAAATACCGAAGATGAGCACGAACGGCAATAAGCTCCAGATCAAACTGGTACCGCCTGTTCCCTGAAGAAAGAGTAAAATATTGTTCATTGGTAAATCAGCCGAGACAGAAAACTAAAATTATGACAAAGTGCCGGGAGATTATCAAAGCCGAACCGGGTCATTTCTCACGACCGGCCGCCCTTTCCAGAAACTCTCTGCGAAAGTCTGAGAATTTACCGGCCCTTATTTGGGCTCTGATCTGCCGCATCAGTTCAAGATAAAATGCCAGATTGTGATGCGAGATCAGCGTCGCCGCAAGCATCTCGCCCGACTGGTAGAGGTGGCGAAGGTAGGCCCGCGAATACCGCCCGCACACAGAACATGGACATTCGCGGTCGAGCGGAGACTCGTCCTTGGTGTATTGGGCGTTCCTGATGTTCAGCTTCCCGTTCCATGTGAACACACCGCCGGTCCGCCCGTTCCGCGTCGGCATAACGCAATCGAACATATCGACGCCGCGGTAAACCGCCTCGACCAGATCCTCCGGAGTGCCAACACCCATCAGGTATCGCGGAGCATCTGCCGGCATACGATGAGCGATCTCGTCAAGCACGCCGTACATTACTGGCTTCTCTTCTCCGACACTAAGGCCTCCGATAGCATATCCGTCGAACCCGATCTCGACCGTCCGTTCGAGGCTTTCACGACGCAGATCGATGTGGCCCGCCCCTTGGATTATCCCGAACAGTGCTTGTTTACCGGTGAGGCCGTCAACCGACACTCCGACGGTTTCCGACGCCTGCTGCAATTCGTCAAACTTTGCCTTAGATCTCTCCGCCCAGCGTAGGGTCAGTTCCAGGCTTTGTTGGGTCCTTTCGTGCCCGGCGTCACCGGGAGGACATTCATCAAACGCCATGACGATGTCCGAATCGAGAGCATACTGGACGGACATCGAGATCTCGGGCGACAGGAATTTTTTGCTTCCGTCCAAATGCGAGCGAAATTCGACCCCGTCCTCGGACAATTTTCGCAGGTCGGTCAATGAAAAGACCTGAAAGCCGCCCGAGTCGGTAAGCAGCGAACGGTCCCATGTAGAGAATTTATGAAGGCCTCCCATCTCGCGGACCACGTCAGGGCCGGGCCGGAGAAATAGGTGATAAGTGTTGGCCAGGATAATTCGGGCGTCGAGCTCTTCCTCGAGCCATTCGAATCGAACGCCCTTCACAGTACCTTGCGTACCGACCGGCATAAAGACCGGTGTTTCGACAACGGACCGGCGCGTGGTAAGGGTGCCCGTTCGAGCCAGTCCGTCCACCGCGGTAATTTTCCAATCGACCGGCGCTTTCATTCGGGTTGGTGTCCGACCAGCGCCCAGATCATCGGGCCGCCAACCGCCGTCTCTGAGGCGATCTTCCCATCGGCATCTATCAGAACGGCCGACGGCGCCCCGAACATTCCCATTCCCGTGGCGACGCGATACGCTCTGTCCAACGCTATCGGCGTCGATAGGCCGTAGGATAGATGCAACTCCGGTTCGCCCTCGGAGAACACGACCGCTTTCGTTCCGTTACGCTCCGGCGAAACTTCCCATTTTCTGATCTGATCTATCATCTCGGCACAGTGGGCACAGGTCGTACTTAGAAAGAATGCAACGCTCTCCGAACCCGAAAAGAACTCGCTCGACAGCTCTTTGCCGTCAGCGGTCGGCAATTTGAACGGCGATATCCGCTCACCCACCTTTACGCGTCCCGGCTTGTTCCCATTCGCTACAAAGAATCCCGGGCGACTAAAATCCTCCCTTCGAAGCAGGCCTATGAGATCCCGGATCCCCGTGTCGCTGATGGCGGGGCGGCCTGCGATCCGGCCATCGGCGCCGATCAGAAGTGCGGCGGGCGTCCAGCTTGCATATAATGACCCAGCGACCTCCATTTCGTCTTGAAAGAACATTCGTGCGAGGATCTCGTCGCCAAATCGCTCACGGTTCTCATCTACACTACCTCTGCTGATAAACACGACGCGCAGACGGCTCTCAAATTCTTCCAGCCATCCTTGGATGTCGGGAAGCATCGCTTTACAAGGCGCACAATTGGGTCCGACAAACATCAAGAGCGTTGGAGTCTCGCGGATCAACGTCTCTGAAGCAACTTCACGACCGGCTACATCGCGTACCACGAACGGCGGCAACAAGGCACCAATTGGCAGCGAATCGTTCGGATCTGCCGCAGAAGCTCGCTCGATCGGACGGCCGACACCGTCAAGCATCTCCAGAAACTCCACTCTTCGAATTAGCTCAGCCTGCTCCGACCTCAAACGAATCAAAAGCGTAAGAACAATGATGAAGGCAATTGCCAAAGCGGCTAATGCAGAATTTGTCCCTATCTGAGCATCGGAGCCGCCAAGCGGGTAGCCTTGCCGACCGCGCCCGCTCAATATCAATATCACCGGCAAGATCGCGATAACGATATTTCTTACAAGGCTCTTTGGACCGACGGGTTCGCTATGGATCTGTCCGAAACAATGACAATCGGGAGCATTGCCCTGAATGATCTGTACCAGCATCCCGCCGATAAATGTAACCAACAACAGCAGTGCCCCGATCGCGCCGACCCAGGAAAACCCAACGAAAAGCAGACAGGCCGCGAAGGTCAGCTCGGCAATCGGGATCAGTACCGCAAACATTCCGACGAATGGGTCCGGCGTTCCAAAGGCCTTCACGGCCTTTCGCGAACCATCGAGGTCCAGCAACTTACCCATTCCGGCAATGGCGAAGATGCCAAACAGTACCAGCCTGACAATGAGGAGAAGAATTTCCATCAACGCTTCTTTGTCCCCTTATGACGTTCCTTTATTCGGATCGGTGTGGCAAAAAACCCGAACGCGTCGCGAAGCCTGTTCTCAATATATCTCAAATACGAAAAGTGAAGGCCCGCCTTGCTCCCGCCCGACGTGAACAGAATGAACAATGGCGGCCTCATTCCGCCCTGAGTAATATACTGGACCTTTAAACGGGAGACTCCGCCTTTCACCGGTGCGGGAGCGGTCCCGCCTCTCGGCTGCGATATGCTTTCCTCAAAAAACTTGTTGAGCTGCGAGGTCGGCACACGGGTGTTGCGTGCCTCATTCGCCTGGACCACAAGCGGGAGTATCTTTGTGACCCGCTGCCCGGTAAGGGCCGAGATCGTTACCATCGGGGCCCATTCCAGAAACTTCATATGTCGGCGCAATTCGCGCTCGAACTCATACACGGTATTGGTTTCTTTTTCCTCGACCGCATCCCATTTATTGACGGCGATAATTACTGAACAACCTGAGTCGACGGCGTAGCCGCCGATATTTGCATCGAGCGCGGTCACGCCTTCCTCGGCGTCGATCACCAGCACCGTCACATCCGCCCGCTCAAGGGCCTTTTTGGCCATTACGACCGAAAGTTTTTCGGCCATTTCCGTTGTTTTACCCTTGCGGCGGATACCTGCCGTGTCGATTATCTGAAAATTCTGTCCGTCCACGGTCAGCTTGGTATCGATAGCATCGCGCGTAGTTCCCGCAATGGGCGAGACGATCACCCGTTCTTCACCGAGAATTTTATTCAGTATCGACGACTTTCCGACATTGGGGCGCCCCACGATCGCCAGCCTTATGTCTTCATGTTCCTGTTCCTGCGTCTCTTCATCAAAAGTCAGTGCGTCAAACACAGCCTCCAGCAGGTCGCCGACCGATGTACCGTGTTCTGCCGAGAGCGGGATCATCTCAAATCCGAACCGGTAAAACTCGGCTGCCTCTTCCTCCACCTTTCGCGTCTCCGACTTGTTAGCCGCGATAAAGACGGGTTTGCCGATATTTCTAAGAAAGACTGAAATCTCTTCGTCGAGCGGGGTTACTCCGGCTCGAGCATCGACGACCCAGATTATGGCTTCGGAACTATCGATTGCGAACGAGGCTTGTTTAAAAATATTCGCCGGGATGATCGCCTCGTCGTCGGGCACGATGCCGCCTGTATCGACCAATTCGAAGACCTTGGACCTCCACTCAACGTCGCCGTAGATCCGGTCGCGGGTGATTCCCGGTTCGTCGCCAACGATAGACCGCCTCGACCCTGTCAAACGATTGAAGAGAGTCGATTTGCCCACGTTGGGCCGTCCGATTATTGCTACAAGGGGCTTCTGCACCAGTTAAGGATAGTAAATATACCGGACGCGTGCACGCGAAAGAGGTCGGGCCCCACTGAAGGTCATTCAATGGGGCCCGAGCAAAATCAGCTATCCGCCGCCTAGTCGGCGATGAAGCTGAAGATGGCGGTCAGCACATTTCCAAGTATCTGATACTTGCCATCATTGTAGCGGCCATACTGGTACCGGTCATAGTAGCCGTCATCGTAACCGCGTTGGAATCCCTGCCGGAAGTAGTAGTTGTAATCTTCCAGACCAACGTAATAGGAATCGTAGCCATAACTGGCATCCTGATACCCATACGAGGAGCTGTAATCATATCCCCAACCATCGTATCGGTCGGCCTGGCCGGCACGAAATCCTTCTTCATACCCGTTCTGGATCGCGTTCTCGATCATCTGGGCGCCGTACGAACTGGTGTAATACCACGAACCGCCGCGGTTATAACGGTAGTTGTTGTAAATGTTGTCGTAATAACGAGCCTGCTGGAGCCTCAACTGATCCTGCCTTATGCGGTTCCAGTAACGCTGCTGATACTGTAAGTAGCGCATACGTCTTTGCTGTTCGAGTTGACGTTGACGCTGCTGCTGGATCGACTGCCAGTTGGACCATCGGTTGTTGTACTGCTGCCAACGCTGATCGCGGATCTGACGCTGCTGATTGCGGTCCCAACGCTCACTTCGGCCGTTGGAACCGTTTCGATCACTATCCCAGCGTCGATCGTTGTTGTTGTTACGATCACGAACCGAAGGCTGGCGATTCATCCCATCGATGCCGCGTTGAGGGATCGCTCTTTGGACGTTGTTCGACCGCTGCCGATCGGCAACTCTCCTCTGCTCTTCCTGCTGACGCTGGATCTGCTCCCTGCGCTGAGCCTCGACCCGCGAACGCTGGTCTATCTGGCGTTGGTTTATCTGGTTTTGGCGCTCCTCGCGAGACTGGCGCTGCTGTTGCTGCCAGCCATCGTTTCGCTGCTGAACTTCCTGACTGC
The DNA here is from genome assembly GCA_050246275.1 of Pyrinomonadaceae bacterium. Lineage (GTDB taxonomy): Bacteria > Acidobacteriota > Blastocatellia > Pyrinomonadales > Pyrinomonadaceae > OLB17. The sequence continues at coordinate 534,100 of JBFWWI010000001.1, read as the reverse complement.
GTCTTTGGCCCCAGTCACCTCGCTGCTGCGGGGGTTGCTGCGGCACTCGTACTCGCTCCTTCGGCTGCGCAGGGATCCTTTGCGGCGGATCAACACGCTGAACCGGCTGCTGACGCTGCTCCGCTCGCCGCTGTTCGCCTTGCGCCTTTCGATCCGATCTATCCTTTTTCTCTTGCTGTTGCGACGCCTGCCGTTTGGAATCGTCACCTTGACGGTCCCTGCCGCGGCCCTGTGAGTACGCGTCGGCGCTAAGCACTAAGACCGCCAACCCACCGATCGCGATCACACGGCCCGCTCCTTTCAATCTATTTTCACTCATGTTCTTCCCCTTTTTTCCTTCCTTCCGTCGCCCGGAGAGAAGGGCGTCTAGCCTGACGGGTGCAAGAAACGTTCCAGACCGAAGTTGAGGGTAATTCTGAGGTTTATAAGAGCTTTAGCGGGTGAGATTCAACGAAATCGTCGTCCGTTTGTACGATATGGGCGCAGACCGGATTGATCGTTCGCTACACGAACTCGTAAGAAATGACGACATTGATAGAACCGTTTTGCAATTCGTGGCGAATGCCGACCGCTTTCATTTGAAGCGTGTTGGAGCCTTTAAGAGGCAAAGTGAAGTTAAGCTTCGCAAGTTCAAGCAGATCGACAGGGTTAATTCGTTTGTCTATCGAGCTTTGGACGAGCCGGGCTACGACCGTCCCGCCGACGCCCCCTGTTCCGCTTAGGTTGACCTTCACCACCCGGACCCGGGCGATAAGCTTATGGCTAGCCTGATCCAGTTCAAGGTCGATCACACTTTCCGCCCAACCACTGAACGGGACGCAGCCGATAAATGGCGGCTCATAGCTACCTGTAAAGGCGAGCGGAGCCATGATCTTTCCGTCGCGAAATCGGACCGCTGTCCGCACTCCGTTGATCTCGCGCAGGACCTTGATCGTTTCAGCACACTCGGCCCGCTCACTGAACCCCGCCAAAGCGAACTGCGGTTCCGCCCGCACATCCTGGTTTTGTGCCAACGAGAATTCGAGCGGCGCCCCCTTCTGGAAGACCGCTTCGAGTGCAGCATCAAAAAAAGCCTCGTCGAGACTTATCGTCACCTCGGCTTTTTGGGAAAACACCGACAGCGGAGCACTTAGCAGCAGAAGTATCAATATGAGTTTGGGCGATTTCATGGTTTCTCCAATGTCGTATCGATGCCCGGACCTTTCCGCGCAGTTGCACGGTAGAGTTTGAGGAGATCAAATGCCGCTTCGCACAATGTCGTGAAGGCGGAGCAATCCGATACAGCGGCCCGAACCTTCGACCACGGGGAGGACGGATATCTGCGAAGGCCGATCTTCCATCAGATGGAGAGCGTCGAAGGCAAGCATTTCCGGGGAAGCGGTGATAGGCGTGCGGGTCATCATTGATCCGGCTGTAAGTGTCCCGATCTGTCCGGGCTCCGTTCGTTCGAGTGTTCGCCGCAGATCTCCATCGGTTATAATCCCGATCAGCTTCCCGGCCTCGTCGACGACGTTTACAGCTCCCAGCGCGAACTGTGAGATTGACCTGATCACCTCGAGCCATCCTGCATTCTCAGTGATTTCCGGACTCTCGTGCATCAGGCTATCGACCCGAAGGGTCAAACGTTTCCCCAAACGCCCGGCCGGGTGATTCGCCGCAAAATCGGCAGCGGTGAGGCCGCGCGATTCCATCAAGGTCATCGCGAGTGCATCCCCAATGGCAAGGGCAACTGTGGTCGAAGCCGTCGGGGCAAGATTCAATGGACACGCCTCCTGACTGACGGATGCATCGAGAGCCACATCGGATTGCCGAGCCAGGGAGGAATTCAGGTTTCCCACTATCGAGATCAATGCGACATTCCGTTGTTTCAGCGCCGGAACGATCGCAAGGATCTCGTCCGTATCGCCAGAATTGCTCAACGCCAGGACAACATCTCCGCTGCGAACGATACCGAGGCTTCCGTGAAGGGCATCCGAAGGATGAACGAAGACGGCGACCATACCGGTGCTCGTCAGTGTCTGTGCGATCTTTTGCGCGATCACCCCGGATTTTCCAACGCCGGTGACGATCACCTTCCCATCACAGCTTGCGAAAAGACCGAGGGCTTTCTCAACATCAGAAGGCTCGAGCCGATCGGCGGCGGCCTCGATCGCTGCCGCCTCCAGGCGAAGTATCTCGGACACCTTCGCCGCCGGATTTTGTGATCTGGCAGGTTCTTGCATTTACGAATTCTCTTTTGGGTAGGCTACGAACAGCTCGGCCGCGATCCACCACGTGCCTTTTCGAAGCTTCCATACCTGAACAAAATTTCCCTTCTCGATCTCGGTGCCGCCATTGTTCAATATCGAATACGAGTCATATACGTATGCCATGTCAGGCGCTTCCACAAAACCTTTTCGTTTTGCGAACTTGATCCTCGGCTTGATCTTCCCGAGATATTCGATGGACGCCTTCTTGCCAAAAAATGGCTCTCGTCCGGGCCTCAACAAGATCGCATCGTCAGCGAGAAATGTCTTGTATGCCTTTACTGAACCTACCTTTTCCACGGTCTCAAAGAAAGTCAGCGAGGAATCGGCTGCGGAAAGCTTACGCTCATTTCTTTCGGTTCCGGAATCTGCGGGTGTCCGCCACTCGGTCGGGACTGCGGCCGGCTTGGAGTGGCTGATGCCGGCGTCGAGCAGGGCTCGATATTCTCCATTTCCCTGCTTAGACCATACCGAAAGGTAATGTCCGTAGCCAATGTTAGGATCGTCCTTGCCATTGGGCCTGCGCATCGAATTTCCGATGCTGTACGCGAGCGTCCCGTTTGAGGAGACATCTATCCACACAGGGTTCCAATTGAGCACTGTCGGTGCCGGCGGGCGCGACCTCCAAAACTCGCGGCCATTCACGATGTCGGGTACCAACATCACTCCAAGTGGAGCCAGATACTCGGTAAACCCAGCGTTTATCCCGTTCTTGGCTACCAACCGTTCGAATGCCTTCTCGGTCTTAAAGATCTCTTCCGCTGCGGCTGTTTGACCAAATGCTACCCCAAATAGACCGATCAAAACAAAAATTGCGCAGACAAACCTCATTGCCGGCATATTAACACATCGGACGATGATTTTTTTGATTCAGGTGGGATATTCGCTACCTCGTTTTCAGCAAAATGGATTACGATGAGCGTCAATTCTGATGACGTTCATAGATCATTTGGAGAAGCAAAAGCATGGGATTAAAATTCACCATATATTTGAAGCAAAAAGGCGGCTCGACCGAGTCGGCCCAGAAGGCGATCGTCCATTTAAAGGATTACTTGGCAAGTGTGATCGCAAAAAGCAAGACGTTTGACAGTTCCGATGCGGTGCTCGTCGATGAGAACACGACGCCGACGCTTTTGGATACCGATGTCGTCGTGTACCTCGTACGGAGTACGTCGAAGAGCGTGATAGCGAAGAAAGGCGGCGATATCGCCATGGCGGAGGGGAGCACGATCCTCGGACTTACCGACCTGAACCTCAAGATCTGTGAGGTTTACTTTGACCGGCTGTATGACGGCAGTGCCAAAGAATTATCGGGGGCCGTTTATCACGAAGCGGCTCATATAAAATCGAATACCGGAAATTCGATGCACAACAATCAGGACGGTTTCCTGAAGGGGTCTCCCGACTATAACGGTACTCCGACCGACAAGAATAATGAATTTCTTGCTTCGCATCTGAGCAAGAAGGTCAGCATGAATGCAGGTTACTGACCTTCCTGCCCATTAGGGTTGCGGCCTCGCCCCTACTCGACCCGGACAAAGTCCGTACCCGTTCTGCCAAAGGTCTCTGGAGCATACATCTCCTCGGCCTTGGCAGGCGGGACAACGAATTGACCCGGCGTGGTCGCGCGCGCGACGTAGGTATAATTGTAAACTCCCTCCCATAGCAGTGAGCTGAATGCCTCGGCCCGCTCGTCGCGGAAGTTCTGGTGCTCGAACCAGTTCATACGCCACCAGTAATAATTCCGGCCAATTGAACGGCTGCCAACTTCAACTACCCCTGTGTTCCCTCCGCCCGTATCGGCAGGGATAGCCTCGGTAGTTGCAAGTTCAGGATTGAGGATCTCAAGCCCCGCGGGAAGCTGATCGACAAGTGCGACGTGATACCGGCGAGCCTGAGCGACCATCGTCAACCGGGTACGAACGCGTGCTCCAGACTTGATCGTCCACGAACCGTCCGCGTTCTGCTTCACGTCGTCCTTTTCATCCACCGCCTCGTACTTTCGCAGCACCGTGAAGCCATAATCGGCAGGTTCGAGTTTCAGGTTTTTGGGCGCGTACTTCATACCGATGCGGTAATAGAGACGCCCGGCTCCCTGTTTGTCGATGATCAGGTTCATCAGCGGAGTGGGGACACTCTTGTCCCCATCACCGGTTCCTCCGGCGACATTGTTCGCAGATGAGCTATTTTTTCGCGTCGAAACGACGCTCATGGGGACAGGAGTGTCCCCGCTCCCTCCGAGGAGATACGACATCGGAATGGTCAGCACGTTCGAATCGATCGAGCGTCCCTTGAAGGTCTGCTCGCCGGCGTAGGTGTTGCCCAGCCAGACACGGGAGACGAAATCGGGCGTGACCTTTTCGAAGGCGTTGAAGTATTTGTCCATCGCGAGCAGGATGAACACGTTCTCCTGCGTTGTTCCCCAGTGGCCTTTCTTTCGATGAGCCAGCAGGCCGCGAACGAGTTTCGGGATCAAGTCTTCACCCGCACCGATACGTTTTGCTGCACGAAGCTTGATCATCGCTTCGAGCAGCACGCCATCGGCACGCCGGTTCGAGTGCATGATCAGCCATCCGCCGTCGCCATAGTCGGTGACGAAATTCGCGGTCGAGGCCGTCTCGGTCGTTCGGTTCAAAAGGAACCGGACGATCTGATCCACATCGGCTTGCGAGCCCTGGTCATCAGCGATCACGGACAGCAGCCATCCAAGAGCCTCGAAGGGCATCTTGGTGTCATACATCTCCGTGTCGCCGGTCGCGGACGCGACGCGTGCCTCGGCAAGCAGCTTTTTGGCTTTGGCAACGTCCTTGTCGCCCATCATATCGCGGACATACAGGGCGTATGCCGAGATCGTCCAGCGGACCTGTGGTGACGACATGTACCACTGGTCCTTCATATAGTTCTCGATATTCTTCAAGTATGGCTTCGTCTTGTTGAGCATCTCGTCCGGCACCTTGTAGCCCTTTGCCTTCGCGAGTGAGAGCGCGTGAGTGACATGGATCGTCAGGAACGGATATTCGTACCGCTCGCGGTCGCGTTTCCACAGTCCGAAGCTGCCGTCGTTACGCTGACGCGATTGAAGGATCTCGATATCGCGAGCGAACTGTTTGTTGAGTGCATCGGCAGACGGCATATCCTTAGCTTTGAACGCCGAGAGAACATCCTTCATCGCGGCAATCGAGATCATTCGCGACGAGATCTGCTCGGAGCAGGCATAGGGATAGTTCGTCAGGTAGATGAACGCGTCGGTCAATTCCTGAAGCTGCGTCGAACTCGTGGTAACCTCAAGTCCCCCGAATTGCGGATAAACATCGCCCGGCGTCTGGACCGGTTGGATGATCGCTCCGTTGTCGTCGGTCGTGCCGTAGGTCGCGAAGGCCTCGGTAGTCGCCGGAGTCCACACCGGCAGCGAGATCTCGGCGGCATCGGCGAACGTGCCGGAAGTGACAGCGACCTGGAATCTCGCCGTCCCTGCTTTTACCGTGGTGACCGGGAATCGGACCTCTTCACGGGAGTTGGCTTTCACAAGCACCCGCTTTCCGACAAGGTTCAGAGTTCCATCTTTAGATGGCCCTTCGTTGCCGCCAGTCGTTTCGTTGTCACCGGAGCCCTTACTAACGTGCGGGCTACTGACACCAAGCGACGCGTTACTCGAGCGGACTGCAACGTCAACCGCCATATCCTTATCTGTCTGATTTTGGACAACCACCGGCAGTTCGAATTTGTCGCCGAAGTTCAGGAACCTCGGTGCGGACGGGCGGACCATCAGCGGCTGTTTCGCCGTGATGTTCGATTCGGTCTTGCCGAAACGCTTGCCCGCATCGACCGAAACCGCGGTGATCCGATATCTCGTCAGGTTATCCGGCAGCTTCACATCGACCGTGGCACGTCCGTTGGAGTCAGTCTTAACCGACGGCGACCACACGGCAAGTGCATTGAAGTTCTCGCGGAGGTTGATCGCCGGATCTGTCGGAGCGTCGTCTCCATCCTTCGCCTCATAGGCCAAAGCGTCCATGGCCATTTCCTGGCGTGCCATTTTTGCCGGAGCAGCTGCTCGAATGACCATCACACCCCGGCCCGTCGCTGACATTTCATTTACCGTCGACGGAGGCGGAGCGGGAGGATTCGCCTTCACATCCTCAGGATTCGCCAACAGCACATCCTTTCGCAGATGATGATCGGTGACGCCCGTACCGCGGGCGGTGTAGAAGACCGACATCGGATCTGCGATCGTGTATCGCGAGAGTGCGAGGACCGATTCGTCCACGATCACTACAGCGACCTCGCTGTTCGCGACCGGTTCGCCGCGATGATCCTTGACCTCGATATCGACCTTCGTCTCGCCGCCGGGTGCGAGCGTCTTCTCTTTCGGCTCGGCCAAGACCGTCAGCTTGCGCGATTCGGTCGTGATCGAAAGATTGAGATTGCCGCTCGCGAACGCCGGCCTCGGAGCGGGGACACTCTTGTCCCCATAGCCGGTTCCTCCGGCGACACCGCTTGCTGGTGAGGCATCCTTTCGCGTCGAAGCGACGCTCATGGGAACAGAAGTGTCCTCTCTCCGTGCCGCGCCGACCAGATCGACCTGGGCGTAGATGTTCGGCAGATACTTCTCGTCGATCGGGACCTTGAGCGTGATCGACGAATCCTTCATCGTGAACCGCTCGGTCTTGACGAGTCCGTCGCGGCGAAGGGTGAGCACGCCTTCGGCCGGTGTGAACGGTGCGATCACGAGAAGCTCGGCAACATCGCCGGGGGCATAGTCCTTCTTGGATGGAATGATCTGAACTTCTTCCTGCTCGACGTTGCGTTTCGGAGGCGTCTTTCCGCCGGGAACCCATACGGTGAACTCGCTCTCATTGAACCGCTCGCGGTCGTCCATTACCGTCGCGGTGACGGTGTATCGCCCACCGTTCTTAGCGACGAATGTGCATTTAGTAAGCCCGGTCGCTACCGCTCCCGGTTCTGACATGACCGACTTGACGGTGCAGGTCTGCTCATCGACGGTAACTTCCTTCCACGTGCCATTGTCGAACTGCCAGTCCTTGAGCACGGCTTTGATCTCGACGTCGCGGCCCGCGACGAGATTGCCGTCGAGGTCGGAAACGATCGATTCGACGACGATGTTCTCGCCTTTCTGTACGAACGTCCGCGGCGTGCGGATGCCGACGTAGAGATCAGCCGGATGTACAAGCAGGGACGTCTGCCCGGCCCACGTTTGACGATTAACGTCCTGTACGGAAGCCGATGCCGAGATCGTGTACGGGCGCGGAGGTTTGACCGAGTCGAAATCGATCTTTAGATAATGCTTGCCCGAGGCGTCGGTCACACCCTTGAAGTTTTGAGTCGTACCGCCGCCATAGGGCCGGCCGCCGTATCCATAGTCATAGATCCTCCACCAGGGCGTCCAGGTACCGAAAGTAAAGTCGTCCCGGTTCGGAGGCGTATAATTTGTTGGGGTCGCGGTAACCGTCCAGTTCGTCTCGGCGTTCGCCAGGCCGCCGCCGGCGTAATACTTCGCCTCGACCGAGAGATCGGCCTTGCCGCCGACGATATGGGGAGCTTCGCTCTCGACCTTCGCCGTTACTTCGAACTCGGGCCTTCTGAATTCCTGTATCTGATATTGATGTGAGAAGCTGCTGCCGCTCAGCGAACTGTTCGTCGAGAGATCGATCCGGGCGTAACCGAGATTGGCATTGTCAGGCAGCTTGAACTTAAAATCGAACGCGCCGAAGGAATTGAGATTCGCTGTTCCCGAAGCGATCTCATTATTACGGGGGTCCTTCGCCGACCATGTTACGCCGCTCGCAGCATCGCCGAGTTCCGCGACGTCGCCAAGCTTGCCCGCCGTTATCTTACGAATGTATCCCTTGACCGAAACCTCTTCTTTCGGTTTGTACATCTTCCGGTCGTCGAACACAAACCAACGCAGCGAATCGGACTCCTGTTTCTTGTACCAATTGCCGGTGTCCTGCCAATAGTAATCGGTATTCTCGGGAAGGAAAGCGACATCCTTGCCTCGTTTGGCGACCAGCAGATTCATTCCTTTTTGCGAAACCGAATCCGGGAGCGGCAAGCGGAGTACTCCGTTGGCTCCGGTCGTCGAACTCTGAGCGGGTTCGACCGATTCCGTTTCTACTTCGGTGCCGTCGGCGTTGAACGATTCGATCTCGCCTGCGTTCGGGCCGCTTGCGCCGGTGATCCAATCCCACGCGGACTCTATCCAGCCTTTTTCCTCGGTAACTCTCTCAGATCGCTGACCGGTGCCGGTTCCGTTCGGCCAGATCGAGAGCTCGACGCCGCCGAGCGGCTTTCCGGTTCCGAGTTCTGTCGCGAAGCCGACGAGTTCCTGATTGTCGACGAACGCATCGAGGCCGATCTGCGTCGCCTGGATCCATGTGAAGATCCGGGAGCGGTCATACTTATCGCGTTTGACGGTCGGCTCGATATCGAGGATCAGGTTTCCCAGCCCGTCTCCGCCGAGAGCCTGGGCCAGGTCTATCCGTGTCTCGACAAGTTCGTCCTGGACACTCTTTATATTTACGGTCTTGTCGGAAACAACGGCACCCGGAATTGCAGGGCGCTGATTGTCGTCATAGTTCAGGCGGCGGTAATACTGCATGAACTGATGCCAGTCCTTCGGTTCGACGCGATAGATCCGAACACGTGCAGACGTGTGGTTGGTCGTATAGATCGAATAAGACGTGCGGGCACTCGGGTCTAACACCGACATTGCTCCGCCCTGGCCATAAAAGCTCTGCGGGGCCGCCCCGACCTTGATCGTTGCGAATGCCGCCTGGCCGAGGGTTTGACCGAAAACGTCGGATAGCCCGCGATCGACGGTGATCTTATAGGTCGTGTTGCCTTTCTTGTAACCTTGAAAATATATGTTGTTGCCAGAGGGATAGATCTGGAGGCCTTCGACCGCGGGCTCGATCTTTACCATCTCTTTGGCAAATTTTGAGGCATCGATGGCGTTATTGAATTCCAGATACCAGGCCTCGAACGGAGAGCAATTCTTATTGTCACGCCATCCGCAGTAGCCGCGGTTGAATTTGAACGGTCCGAAAGTGTTGAACGAGAAACTCTGAGGAGTTGTCGTGGTCAGCGGCCCTTCGGCTGACGGCGTTCCTTTCTCGACCGTTACCGAGATCGCCGATGCCGCAGGCAGCGCATTATCCGTCAAACCGTCCGCATTTACAGCTCGGAATGCGATCCAGCGGCCGGGCTGGGCCTGTTTCGAATAGTAAGAGATGTTCGCGTCGGCGTCGATCTCATCTTGGGTAGCGAGGCGGATCGGGAGCTTTCGACCGCCGGTGACTGAGATCGTTCGAATGACCGCTTCGGGGTTGATCGCCTGATCGAAGCGGAGGAACATCAAAGAGTTGCGTCGGACCGTCTGGCCCTGGGGAATGAACTGCTCGGCTCTCGGTGCCGGCGTGGAAAAGGTCCACGTCACATCTTTTGCTAGCGTTTGGCCTGTCGCGGACTTGGTTCCCGCCGGCACTCGCGCCGTGAACCGGGTAGCCATCGGAAAACGCTTATCCGTATCGAACACAAGCGTTTTGGTCCCGAGCCATCGCCAACGGCCCTCGACCTGCGGGCTCAGCTCGACCGGAGCATACTTCGCCGCTTCTTCCTGAGAGGTGACGGCGACCATTGGCTGGGAGAAAGTAACGCTCAGATCCGGCGCAAGCGGTACTTCACCTTCGGGTGAAAATCGGACCACTTGCAGGGAGTCAGTAGGAACTACCTTCGGCGTTCCCCTGTCTTCTGCTGACGGAAATTTGACGGGTATGCGGGTGCCCGTCTTCGGCGCTGGAAGTGTGCCGGCACGTTTGGCAAAATCACTCGTGTCATCCGGATCACTTTTGATGCCGGGAAGCCGTCCAAGGACCTTTCCGGCCTCAGCATCGGTAATAGGAGATGAATCGGCAGGCTGCTGGACCGATCTCGGTCCGTCCTCAGGCCTTCCCTCGCTTAACCGAAAACTCAGCCCCGGAACCACGTCCTTCATCTTCAGATCCCTCGCCTTTCCAATTATTTGCGCCTGCGCATCGAGTGCGAACGGCAAGAACATCGACCAGTAAACGGCCGTCAATATGATTCCCGAAACAATTCTTTTCATTGTGTTTATGGACCCCGTCGCGGATCGTTTGTAAGCTGCGCCTACGAGCGTTCCGCGTAATTTTACTTTACTTTGCCGCTAGTTTCGAAAAGTCGTGCTTTCCGAGGCGGTTAACACTCTTTGAACGTCCGGGTCAGACGAATCTTGCAGGCCGGCATCCCAGACCGCGGGAGCCCTTCTTGCCAACCATTCCAAAGCGATTTATTTTGTTGACTTTCCTGCTATACTGAATTCAGTTTTTGCAACTTCCGGAAAATGGCGGTCGTAGAGTAGTTGGCGGAAGTGCGTCGCAGTTAACAATTTAGGAGCGCGTTTAGAAAAGAATGGGATTGTGGGCAAGAATATCGAGGGTCTTTCGGGCGAGTACTGGGGCCGCTCTGGACAAGATAGAGAACCCTGAACTGGTGCTGCAGCAAACCATCAGGGATATGCGGGACCGCGTTCCCGAACTCAATAATTCTGTCGCCCAGGTAATGGCAACAGAACGTCTGCTTATCAAGAACGCCGAGAATCTGGAGAAGCAGGTAGTTGAACTCGACTCCAAGATCAAGGCCTCGGTGAAGATGGGCCGAGACGACATCGCAACGGCATACATCGGCCAGCTTCAACAGGCCCAGCTCGACCTCGAGCGCACCTCTGCTCAACTGGAGCATGCCTCGCTCGCCTCTAAACAGGCCCTTAAGGCTCGGGACAATTACGTGCTGAACATGAAAAAGCGCACGGCCGAGGCAATGCAGCTTATTTCAGCGGCCAAACAGGCTAAGCTTCAGGAGCAGCTGGCCCAAACGATGGAGACCTTTAACATCGGCGACGACGCATCGACCTTCAACGAGATGCGTGAAAAGATCGACCGCCGCGTTGCCGCTGCCGAAGCAAAGCTCCAGCTAGGCTCGTCGACCGTCGATGCGCAGATGGCCGATATAGAACGGGAGGCCATGGACATCCAGCTTCAGGACAAGCTGCTCGAATACAAATCCCAAATGGGCCTTCTAGGCTCCGGTTCGGGAAATGCCTCGGGCAAACAGATCTCGGCCGGCAGCGAGCCCGTCAGCAATGAAGAGGTCCTCGAACAAGTGATCGTAAATGAAGCCAACGACGCCAAGGGTTCGAACTAAAATTTCCGAGGAACATTCCGGGCAAGGCGGGCATCCAATATTTCTATGGCAGATCTGGCACAGTACCAGCGGGACCTACAAAAATTCAATACCAGCTACCTTAAGGAAGCAGTAAAGGAACCCATTAATTTTTGGGGCCTGGCCGGTTTCGCTGTGGCGGCGGCATATTCTTTTAGCGTAATCCCGCTGTTGATCGCGATCATTGCCGAGATCGCGTATGTAATGGTCGTGCCAAATCTGCCTTCATACCGTTCGCTCGTCCAGAGACGGGAAAGAGAGAGGCTGCTCGTCGCGGCAAAGACCGCAAGGGAGAAGCTGATCAAGTCGTTCACCCCGCGTGAGCGCGAGGCGGTCGAGTACCTCCGGTGGCTAAAGGAAAAGATCCAGGACAACTATCGGAAGTTCACGGGCGCTGGTTCCCTGCCTTCCAATCTTCGAACCCTCGACCAAAGGTGGGAGGATTTCGTCGATCTCCTGGACGTGTATCGGCGTCGAAAGCAGCATCTCAAATCGATCAACCGGCAGGCGGTCCACAACCAGCTTTCGCAGGCCTACCGCGCAGCTGAGAGCGCGACCGACGACAAGACAAAGCGCATTCAGCAAACCAATGTCGAGATCCTGAAACGGCGAATCGCTTCGTTCGATGAGATCGAACGAAGCGTGAAGCTTGTTGAAGGCCAGCTTCAGTCTATTGAGAATTTCTTCAGCTACCTAAATGACGAGATCGTAACTATGTCAACACCGGAGAAGTTCTCGCTGCTCGACTTTGAGCAACTCTCCGATTCGATCGCGATGACGAAGCAGATGCTCGACGCGACCGCCGACGAAGTGGGCCAACTCGACGCCTACAACCGCGAAATGGGCAACTATCAGCTTCTGCCGGAAGGCAACCGATAGCGGTCCCGCGTTCATTCTCAATCGCTTATTTATCTTTCAAAGCCTTCGAACGGAATTTCCGCTGCCGGTGAACTGGGTGGCGGCGCCTTCGGCATTTGGGCCGGCTCAGCTCCCACGGTCTGGTCTAGGTCATTGATCGCAAGCGCCAGATTTGTCGCATTGGATGCATACGCCAGGCCGACCTCGCGGGTCACGAGGCCTTCGCGAATGTAGCCCTCCAGCACCTTATCGAAGGTCTGCATACCGTCAAGCCCGCCGTCGCTCATCGCGTCGGTTATCGACCGGCCTTCCCGTTCTCCTTTTTCGATGTATTCGCGGGTCCGCGAGTTCGACACAAGGATCTCGATAGCCGCGATGCGTCCGCCGCCGACCTTTGGCATCAACCTTTGCGAGATTATGCGGCGGAACGATTGAGAAAGGCGTGTGCGGATCGCGGCTTCTTCGTTCTTTGGAAACACGCCGATGATGCGGTCGATAGTCTTGGCGGCGTCAATGGTGTGGAGCGTAGAAAGGACCAGGTGCCCGGTCTCGGCAGCCTCCATCGCGACCTCGATGGTCTCCCGGTCCCGCATCTCACCTACAAGGATCACTTTAGGAGCCTGACGCAATGCAGCACGTAACGCTAGAGCAAAGTCGGGCGTGTCTGAATGTAACTCGCGCTGATGGATCGTGCTCAGGTTGTGGTCGTGTATGAACTCGATCGGGTCTTCGATGGTGACGATATGATACTTTTTCGTAGCGTTGATGAGCGAGATAATGGCGGCGAGGGTTGTAGATTTTCCGGAGCCGGTCGGTCCTGTTACCAGAACAAGGCCGTTCTTCAGTTCGGCCGAGGTCATAACGGCCGGAGGCAGATCCAATTGTTTCCAGTCCGGCGGGTTTGACGGTATCACACGCATCACGATCGCGTGCGAGCCGCGTTGTTTGAAGATATTCACCCGAAAACGGCACAGACCCGGCACGCCGTAAGAAATGTCAGCCGACCCTTTTTTGTTGAACGATTCGTTTCCCTGATCGTTTCCGTCAAGCATTATCTCGGCAAACGACCGGATGTGCGGTGGTTTCAATAATTCGAGGCCCGGAATACTTACGCCCTCGAGATCGCCTGAAAGCTCGACCTGGGGCGGCCGTCCCGGCGAGAAGATCAGATCGCTCACGTTCTCGCCCGCGGCAAGCATATGTTTGAGAATATTGTGAAACGATTGAATATGCTGCGGGATCGGTGGGCTTGACGGCTGGACGGACAAAGAGATATCGGATGCGGATGTTGTATCGTGCATTGTTTATCTTTAGAAGGAATTGAAGTAGTTGAAATTGAGGCAGCAGGACCCAAAGTAGTGAAGGAGAGTGCCCAGCCTCTTTAATTCTAACCGCTTTACCGCTCTTTCGACAAGTAAATTCCATTTGCCTTGCCCGCAGATGCCGAATCGCATAAAATCAAAGATTTTAGACAACGCAGTTAGCAACAATAGATCGAATTATCAAACTACTTAATATGAAACGAGTTGGAATACTAGCGGGACGCGAAGTGACATTTCCCGAATCTATCATTAACCGGATCAACGAGGATGGTAAGGGCAAGGTCGTGGCAGAAATGGTAAAGGTCGGCGGGATCCGCATGGACCAGGACCGTAAGTACGACGTCATCATCGATCGTATTTCTCACGAGGTACCGTATTATCGGGCGATGCTCAAGCGGATGGCTCTCGAGGGAACCTACATCATAAACAACCCTTTTTGGTGGTCGGCCGACGATAAGTTCTTCAATTTTTCCCTGGCATCGAAGATCGGGGTCGCCATTCCGAAGACCGTCCTGCTGCCGCAGCACGACTACATCAAGGACATCAACAGTGACTCGCTTAGAAATCTCGAGTTCCCGATCGATTGGGAGGGGATCGTTGAGTACGTCGGCTTCCCTGCTTTCTTAAAACCGCATGACGGCGGCGGCTGGAAGAATGTCTCAAAGATACACTCGCTCGAGGAACTCTGGGCCGAGTATAATCAGTCGGGTACTCTATGCATGACCTTACAGGAAGGCATCGAGTATGACCATTTTGTCCGATGCTATTGCGTCGGACAGGAAAAGGTGTTGATCATGCCCTACGACCCGTCAAAGCCGTACCTGAGCGGAATGCAGTACGTCAACATCGAGAACTATTTGACCTCGGAACTGCACAAGAGGGTCGAGCAGGATGTGATCACGATCTGTAAGGCACTTGGCTACGACCTAAACACCGTAGAGTTCGCGATCAAGGATGGCGTTCCCTACGCGATCGACTTCATGAACCCGGCTCCGGATGCTGAACTGGCCTCCGTCGGCGAATACAATCACAATTGGATCGTCGAGAACATGTCCGAGTTCATCCTTAAAAAGCTTGAGAAGGGCTTCGAAATGCCCGAATACCGTTGGTCGGCAATGCTGAACCCACCTGCGGCGAACGCGGCGGTCAAGGCAAGGGGCGAAACCGCTAACGCGAGGACCGCATCCAAGGCGAAGTCAAAATCACCTGCGAAGGCGCCTGCAAAGAAGGCGGCTTCAAAAACGGCAAAGTAGGGCTGGAATTTTGTGAATGGAATGGCCGTGTCCATAAAGGGCACGGTCATTTTTATTGCCGATCGTTCTCGACCAGATCATGCGGTATGCGAGCGGAGAGCATCTGCGAAAGCAGGATCACCGCCCCCCAGACACCAAATGAGATAAGCGAGACTGCCCAACCTATGTTGGCGATCAGATGCTCCTCGAACAATATGCCGATGACGATCACCGGAAATCCTACCATCGCAATACGCAGAGCAGATCCACGGATCAGCGCCAGAGTATCGAGCAGGTTCATCCGGCTGATCTCGAGTTCCATATACTCTTCGTCGCTATTGAGCTTGGAAAAATAATCGATCTCATGTGATGTCCAGCGCCGTGTGGCCGGCGACTCCGCTAGTTCGCGGGCCACCGAAAAGTTGTGGATCACATGCGCGATCTTGCCTTCGTGAAGTGCCAATTCAGCGAGTCCGATCACGCTCCGAAATCTCTGTCCCGCGCGCTCGATCGCCTTACGAAAGGTGGACCCCGCCCGACGCCACTCGCCAAACTGAAAATACCCCTCTCCGATATCGGTCAGCAGATCACCATCATCGCCGGCCCGTCGCTCCGCCAGCCGCATCATTGCAAGGGCCCTCCTTTCCACCGTAAGGTCCCGATGTGATGCCCCATAGGACCGAAGGCATGTCGCAAAATCAAAAAGCAAACGTGCGTTTCCCGGCGTCAGCACGGTAGCGCGCCGAAATGCCTCGATCGCCTGCGGAAGTAAGCCAGTCACGCGAAGTTGATTTGCAAGCGTATGGAGTTCAGTGGCCTTTGTCGCGGCCGCAATATCGGAAACTCTTTCGGTTCTCCGGCCTTTGGATAACGAAGTAAGAAGGCCCGATTCGAGAACCTCGGTTGAGGGAATTTCGAACGCGGTCGCTCTCCGCCTGACCTCGAACCTGTCGTTGAGGTGATCGCGAAGATCAATGGAGCGGTGATCGAGCGTTGCATTGCTCAGCTTCGGAAGCACGGCATCGACAAATTTCCTGTAGTTACGGTGGCCCGATTGGATCGCGAACACCTTGCCCTTGCCGATAAAGCTCGTGCGATACATAAAGGTGAGATTGCCACCGCGCTTTATCGTACGCAGGAGGGCGGTTTGCACCTGTTCGACATCGACAAGCTTGATCCGGTCCCTAGTCGAGGTCATCCTCGCCCATATGCCTGGAAGAAACCCTGTCCGTCGGATCCGTCTACCGTCAAAGACGACCTTGTCGGTCAAAGCCAGAAACGGGACCAGGACCCAAACGAACAAGAGAAATATGTAGGCTGAGACCTGAAACCCAAGATAGATGAGAAAGGCGCCCAAAACAGAGGCCAATAATAAGGCGATCAGGTAATTAACCGGATTGACACGAACGGAGATGGTGGACGTTGATCGCACGTGGCCCCTGCTCTTTGGGAAAGATTCCTCAGGCATTATTGAAACTTCTACTAAGTATATTCAATATAGTAAGAATCACATAAGGCCTCCGAAAACGGAAGCCTTACGCGGTCGATCTTTTGGATACAATTAAAAGCAAAAGACCGCGGTCTGTCGCGGCCATTGCTCGTAGATTCTGGACAGTATTAGAACGGGCTCTCGACGTCGGGCGCGGGCTGCGGCAGCTCCTTCGCCTTGGCCGGATCTATCTGCTCAAGCTTTTCCTTGGCGGATGTCGCCGTAAGTGATAAAGGTACGGGCTTTCCATCGAGGTCCTTCGCTTCCATAGCAGCCTTTACCAAGTTGAACAGGATCTCGGCCGCCTGCTGTTTCTTGTCCTGCTTTTCGTATATTTCTGCGAGCGCCGCATTTATCGATTCTTTCGCGATTATCGGATCTGGCATCGCGGCTAATTCAGAATAAAGGGCGGCCGCCTGATCGAGCTTATTTTCGCTCTCGTAAGCCTGTGCGAGCGCAAATTTCGAAAGCTTTCCGACCTCGTCACTTCCCTTTGAGAGTGCTTCGAGTTCCGTTATTGCGGCCGCGCGATCAATGAACATTTTATTGACAGCGATGAAATATTTCGCCTTTTCAGCCGCTTCTCCGCCATGGTTGTCGATCACCGATTGGAATTCCTTTATCGCAGCCTCGGCCCGTTCTTTCTCAGTCTTAAAGGTTTTTCCAGGGGTCCCGGCCGGTGGTGAAGTTTCCGATACGCGAGATTGCGAGGTCTCGATGGCTTTCCCTAAGGCCGCTTGTGCAGCGGCATTCGATCGGCTGCTCCAAGCGTAAAAGATCCAGAGGAGTATGGCGAGAACTGCCACTGCGGCGATGCCGTAAAGTACATTGCGCCCCTGGCCCTCGAGGCGTTTGCCAAGTTCTTCAACTTTGCCGCCGACCGTGCTTTGAAACTCGTCCTTGTAACGTGTCTTGGGTTTTGTTTCGGCTTCAGCTACTGCAACGGGCTCGAGCCTTCTCTTTTTTCGTGCCATCTTAAAAAAACTGCAATTCCAAGGCGTTCTGTCGTTATATAATTGCCGCAAGGGCGGTTTGACCAAAAGTGTAAATGTACCGTAAAACAGCGTTTCAATCAAACATCGCATCCAAGATTAATATGGCATCATTGCTCACGCCACTTGAAAGGATAACCGGATGGTCTTGCGTTCGGGGAGGTACGACTCATATATGACAGTCGCATCTTCATATCCGACGATGAGATTTTTTCGCGATCCCGGGAACAAACCCCGGAGGATGGTGTCTAATTTAGCGATTCGCTCGTTTTGCGACGAATTGCTGGCTTCTGGTCCCAAATCGTTTCGGGGACGGTACCGTACGAGATGATCTTCGGCAAATCTGTAGCATTTGACCGTGAAGGTCTTGATCGGGTCGCATCGGCGGCCTACGATCCGCATGTTTTCGGTCCCGCTGAGGCCGAATTCATCCAACGTCTCAAAAGCGGTGATGCTGAAGCCTTTGACAACCTGATAACCCGTTATTCCGGTGATATTTATGCCGTACTCTTCCGGATCACCGAGAGCGCCGAAGAGGCCGCCGACCTTACGCAGGAGACATTTCTCAGCGCATTGAAAGCGATCAAAGGCTTTCGAGGCGAATCGGAGCTGAAAACCTGGCTTTTCCGGATAGCGGTAAATCATTCGCGTAATAGATTTCGCTGGTGGAAACGCCGAAGACGCGACGTGACCGTCTCGCTCGACGCGCCAATCGGAGACAAGAATTCCACGGTTTCCGAGATGATCGCGGGGGATACGGCCACTGCAGAAGAGGTCGTACTTAGGCTGGAGCGCGAATCAGCGATCCGGTCGGCCTTGATGGAATTGCCCGACATATATCGTGAAGCCATCGTGCTTTGCGACATCGAAGGGCTTTCATACGAAGAGATCTCGGCGGCGTTGGAAATAAATATTGGAACAGTAAAGTCGCGGATCGCCCGCGGCAGAGAGGAACTACGGAAGAGGTTGAAGGATCTTTAACAATCAAGCAAATGGCCGCCTTGCCCCGGCTTCGACTTTGAAGACTAAATTATCGGTGCCAAACGATAAGTCAATAAGGAACGAATATCGGGCGTGAGAACTGGCCAGTGCACTTCGTCGGATCTTTTATTGACATGGCCAGCATGCAAAACGGAGAACGGCGAGACTGGCCCGGAAGTAATGGCCGAATACACGTTGTCCTTCAGTTACAGGCTGTGCGAAGGGCAGCCGGGGTTAGCCGGCCATTTGCCTGATCGCTTTTTTGCGAAATAATAAAATGAGATGCCGCGACGTAAAATCTAATCTGCCGGTCTATTCCGACGATATTCTCACCGAGGCCGAACGCGCGGAGTTGGACAGTCATCTGGATACTTGCCCGCTCTGTCGTCAGGCACTCTCGGAATTTCAGGAGATCAGGAACGACCTTCGTTCGTTGTGGAGGCCGGCTCTTTCCGAGCAAAGGATGGAGCTGATCAGATCGACCGTTTCGCTCCAACTGGCTCCTGCCGGGCCGTCCCCCGTGTTTCACGTGATAGAGGACCGCAGAAGCTGGTACAAGGCGTGGCTCATGCCATCGGCCGTTGGCACTTTTGCCTCAATTATTCTTGGAGTACTTTTGATTTGGTCGATACTTTTGACTGCCCGTAACCCTGACGAATTCATCTCCAAGGTCCCACCATCAACATCGCGTCCGTCGTCGGTAATGCTGACCTCGGATAATGCGGTGATCGGTCCTGAGATATTGGAACTATCGCCCTCTGAATACGCTAGTACTCGTCTTTCTATCGCCGACGAGTCGCCGAGCGTAAACCCGCGCGGAGCGCTTATCGCCCTCACGAAGTCTTTAGTACGCGGCGAGATGCGAGATGACGAGGTAGTGGTGGTGGCCGAGGTCTTCGGCAACGGGCTCGCAAAGATCGCTGAGGTCGTCGAACCTTCAAATAACGACAAGGCCGTCCGCCAGCTTCAACAGGCTCTGGAATCCGATCCGGCATACGCACCGTTCGTTCCGGCGAGCTATGATCGTCGTTCGGAGACGATGCGCGTCGTTCTCAAGTTCCAGAATGTGAACGTCAAGACCACGTATACCGCACCGCGTCCGAAGGTGCCCGAGCGCCGCAGATCCTAATTTTTGTCCTGACTCCGTTCGCTTAGGTCAACGTTTATGATGGGTTTGGCATCCGAAATCATTCGGTTTTCGAATTACCTAGCTTATGGCAAAACCATCGACGGCTACCGGCCTTTTTGACCAACTGCACGATCAAACTTCGCAGCTTCTTGACCAAATAACCGAGACCATTCTGGGTGCACCCGCATCCTTGCGTGACGGCACCGAGTTCGATGCGGTGGTGCTCCCGCGCGACCTGGCGGCCCACGATATTGTTCAAACCGAGTGGTGGTATTATACGGGGCACTTGACGACCCCCTCGGGCCGAGAATTCGGCTTTGAGCTTGTATTCTTCAAACGTCGGACGGACGAAGACCGGTTTTCGGTGGTCCCGCTCCGCCTCATGGGAAATCCATATTATTTCGCCCATTTTGCTCTCACGGACAAAAAGCGAAGAACATTCGCCTACGCCCATCGAAAGAGCGCCAACGGCCCATTTGACGAAGCCGCTGCTGCCGCAAGTTCGCACTTTTATCTGAGGATCGGTGACTGGACTGCCCGAGAATCCGACGGAAAGCACATCCTTCGTGCCTCGCTCGACGCACAAAATACACTCGAACTGGCTCTCGAGCCGCAAAAGCCGGTCGTCCAGAACGGCAAAAACGGGGTTTCTTACAAGGACGACGGACAGGCTTCACGCTACTTTGCATACACGCGGATGACAGCCGACGGGACTATTGTGATCGACGGCCAGCCTGAGGCAGTTGTCGGTTCGGCCTGGATGGATCGGGAATTCGGAACGTGGACGCCGACCGAGAATCAGAAAGGCTGGGATTGGTTCTCGATACAGCTCGACAACGGGTCGGAGTTGATGTGTTATCAACTCAGGAACAGTTCGGGCGAAACGAGCCCTTATTCAAGCGGCACCTCCGTCGACAGCACGGGCAATGTGACACCGCTCAGTGCCGCCGATTTTTTGATCGAGCCGATCGGGGCGTGGACAAGCCCGCGGTCGGGAGCAACATACCCGAGTGTTTGGCGGATAGCCGTTCCCGACCTGGAACTGGATCTAAGGGTCATTCCCGTCATCGAAGATCAGGAGTTGGATACGCGGGGCACGACAATGATCATTTATTGGGAGGGCGCATGTGACGTAAACGGTACCGTCGGTGGCGAAGACGTTCGCGGGAAGGCTTATGTAGAACTCGTTGGGTACGACCGGTCACACGAGAGTCCGAATCTCGCCTACTTTCTCGTTGGAAACCCCGTTGAGCTGCTTTCAAAATTTCGGTTCGGTTAGACAAAAAAAGGCCTTGCGGCCCTTTTGCCTTCATTAGTTGTGCCCTACGGCATCTTGTCGATCTCGGCCTTTAACCTGCTCGCGAGGTCCGAATCCAGCGAGACCAGGGCATTATACTGCTCCATGGCTCCGACCTTGTTGTTCAGGCGAAGGTGGCTGATGGCCGAGTTATATCGGGCACGCGTAAAATTCGGGCTAAGCTCCAGACTTCGTTTGTATGCCGCGAGTGCCTTATCGAACTGGCTGTCGTTAAAATACGCATTGCCCAACAAGTAAAATCCATCAGAATAATCCGGATTATCTTGAGTGAACTTGATCAGTCCAGTAACCGCCTTATCAAAGGAACGTGTCGCGTCCGCTGTACGCCCAAGTTCGCGATATGCTCTTCCAAGGTAAAAGTGCGTCTCACCATCGTTAGGATTTAGCCGAAGAGCGTTGTTGCACGCCGTCACCGCAAACTGGAACTGGCCGAGGTCATTGTACGCCCTGCACAGGTTCGTATAACCCATATATTGGTTCGGGAGCAATTTCACGGCCGATTGTGCGGTCTCCACAGCTTCCTGATGCTTACCTGCGAGGCTATAGTACCAGCTAATATCCGTGTATAGGTTTCCATCCTGGGGCCAGATACGCAGCGCCCTACGCGTAACGTCGATCGCCTCTTCGAATCGGCTTTGACCGCGATAAATGTCACCTAACGAACGATAGATCTGGATGGTATCCGGTTTCGACGCAAGGGCACGGTTGTAAGCGTCGATCGCAGGAACGTACTTCCGCTGCTTATGAAGCGCGTCCGCAAGCAGATAATAGGCGTCGCCGATGAATTGATTTGGCTTCGTTACCGCCGCCGACGCCGCGGCCTCCTGGCCCTTCACGTCGCCCAATGCAAGTTGTACCCTCGCTATGCTGTAGTACAAGTTGCCGTCATTTGGAGAGCCGAGGACCGCCTTTTGGTACGAATCTAATGCCTCTCGATAGTTCTGCTTCTCAAAGTTCAGGTCGCCGGATGCCCTGAGGAGCATTTGATCGTTCGGGTCGGCCTGCAGACCTCTGTTCACATCCGCAAGGGCCGCGTCAAAATTCTTCAATTCATAATTCAGATACCAGCGGACCTTTGAAACGTCAACCGCGGGATGGCCTTGCGCCTCGGCAAGATTCAGTTCGCTCAGGGCAACCGGATATTCCTTTAGGTAATAATGGGCGTAACCTTTCCAATAGTGCGCGGCCGGGTTTCGCGGGACAAGCACGATGGCCTCCGCGTAGCGATCGATCGCCGTCTTATAGTTCTTTTGATTGAATGCCCTGTTTCCCTGTTCGACAAGTTGGTTAGACCGCCGGATGTCCTTTCTCGAGGGCTGCTGCGCGGCGACCGAAACTACAAGGGCACCGATAACGATCAAACAAAATAGTGTGGATCTCTTGAAATGCATTGTGAACATTGCTTCCATATCCTCTCAACTACTGCAAAATATCGGGGGCTCCCGGCTTTTTGGTGGGCTGCGGCCGCGGTGTCCGCGATGGTTGCGGTCTCGGGGTTCCACGCGTAGCCGGAGTCGACCGCGGATCGGGTCGCTGCGTCGGCGTATCCTGAACCGGCCTTTGCGTCGGTTCGGGGGTCGGCTCAACCTCGATCGAACTATTCGAGTTCGAATTCGTGTCGGAGTTAGAATTTGAATTCGTATCGGTCACGACCAACGTGTTATCGATGGTCGGTTCCGGACTCGGCGTCGGCGCCAATGTCGGTTCAGGAGATGGCGAAGGTTCGACCACTCCGCCGGCGTAGTAATTCGTATAGTAGTAGAAACCTCCGGCGCCGACACCGAGCACCACAATGAAGAAAAGGAACAGGCCGCCAAGGATCGCAACGATCTTGCCCGTAGACGATTTCTTTTTGGCGGGAACAGGACGTTGAGCGACTGCCGCTCCGACACCGACCGCCGCGGCTCCCTGGTCGCTTTGATCTTCTACAATGGATGATTCACGGTCGAAGCTCGAAGTACCGCTGCCGCTGGTTTGCTCCTGATAGCCTCCGGCTTCCTCAAACGCTATCAGCGGAACAGTCGCCTGCGGAGAATAATTCTCACCCGCATCCGGCTGGGACGAATGCTCGTTGACACCGGAATCGGCAAAATTCGAGTAATCCGTCGTCGGCGCATAATTCTCGACATACGGGGTTGCGGTCGGTTCATATGGTTCGGAGCTAGGTTGAGCTTCAGAATATGGCTGAGATTCTGAAAACGCTGCCGGCATCGAATTCGCATCTGCAATGAACACTTCTGTTTTTACATCTGATTGCCGCGTTGGATTACTCGGCATCGACGAATCGTACGCGATCGTAGCATTCAGATCGACCGGCTCGGTCGATGATGTGGGCTGAGAGATGCTCTCGGAAAACGCGGAACTCCCGGCGACCGCGCCGATAGGGTTCGATATAGCGCGAAGAGCCTCCGGGTCCATTATCTCGGTCGCGTCGAAAACAGGCTCGGCAACCGTTTCCTGCCCGTTCGGCTGGATATCTGAGGCGCTGAATACAGCCGTCTTTGCCGACATCGCATTTTGCATCTCGGAGAATGCCTTGCGAAGAGACTTTTGCATTTCGCGGGCAGTTGAAAATCGCCGTTCCTGGCTGACCTCCATCCCATGCAAGATCACTTCGGAGACGGCCGGGGGAACCTCCGGATTCAGAAGCGTAGGGGCCTTGATCGGGTCCGGCATCCCATTAAGGAGCGTGTCAGCGCGGGTCAGAGCATCCGCCGGAACCGTATTGGTCATTAGCTGATAAAGCGTTGCTGAGAGCGAATAAAGGTCGCTCTTGGCGCTGGTACCGATGCCTCTGATCTGCTCCATCGGGGCATAGTGGGGCGTGTACCCGACAACGCTTCCGGTGCTTCCGGTCCCGGAGGCCAGGTTGGTCTGGCCGGTCGATGTCTTGGAGAGCCCGAAATCGAGAAGCACTACGTGATTCTCGTCGGTCAACTTCAGGTTCTGCGGCTTAATGTCGCGGTGAATTATCGGCGGCTCGTGCGAATGCAGATAAGATAAAGCATCGAGAAGCTGATCGGCCCAGAACATCACCCAGGTCAATGGGAACGGCTTTTGGTTCGCCTCGATCCTCTTAGATAGATCGTCGCCCGATATGTGTTCCATGACGAGGTATTGCTCCTCGCCCTCCGAAAAATGATCGCTTACCTTGGGCAGCACCGGGTGGCGCAGCCGCGCTAAGACACGTGCCTCTCTTTCAAATGCATTGCCGAGCATCTCGTCCCCAGCAAAAAAGGTCCGCTTCAGTGCGATCGCACTGCCTAAACGCTGGTCAACCGCGAGATAGACCTCGCCCATACCGCCCTTGCCGATCAGCTGAACGATAAGATATCTGTTTTGAATGAGCGTATTTTGGGCTAAAGGTTTCATCTTAAACTGGAATTAAAGGGTCGCAAGATAGAGGTGAACCGCCACGAATCTAATATTTTCGGCTATTTTGATGCAAACATCAACAGTTTGTTGCTAATTATTTTATATTGCAGGCCGCTAGTTATCCCCGGATGCGGCCGGCTTCCCTTCGTGCTGAAAGCATCTCATGCCCGCCGCTTTTACCTTTCTTGAACATGGCGTCCCCTTTTTCGTAAGTGCTCCGCAATAGTATGTCGACTGTCTTGAGGAAATGTCGGGACTCGGCCGAGGCGATGTTTCTCCCGCGGTGATCCCGTCCTTCTCCGCGGACCCGTTCGCTAATGGATCGACCGGTTCCGAAACCTGGACCGTCGATCGAGGCGGCAGCGGCGCCTTCTGAGCCGTTCTCACTCCGACAGGCGCTGCATTCGCCGGCAGCAGGCCGCTGCTTCCAGAGGTACTCGACGACGTCCAGACACTACCCAAACCAAACGTCGCCGCAAGGACCCCAAACACGACAACGCTTCTGGGAAGAACGTCGTACTTTTTATTCTCGATGGAGCAGACATCGCAAAAGCGGCGGCTTGTCAGCAGATTCCACTCGACCCGGTCGATCGGCTCGCCGCAATTACAGCAAAATTTAGGTTTATACAACATCGTGTATTGACCGGATGAAGGTCGTGCGGCCGCCGTCGACCCGCAACTCCGACGAATTATATTCGAAATACTCGTTTTCCAAAAGCGTTCCGATAGCGGCGAAGTGTATGCAACTTCGCTTCAAAATAAGACGTCAGATTGCTAGAGTTCTCTTATGCGGACAAAAGCGATCATTTTTCTCCTCTTGAGCGTGTTTTTGCTGACTGCGTCCGTTTACGCCCAGGTCGATGACCCCGTAAACGTCGATACGGCGATAGTGCGTGTGAATATAGGTGTGGTGGACCAGAGGGGCAGGCCAATTACCAGCCTTGCCCGGCCAAATTTTACGGTATTCGAGGACGGCGTGAAACAGGAGATCTCCCATTTTGAACTCGCGTCAGCTCCGTTCAGCGTCGTAATGATGCTCGACATGAGCGGCTCGACTAAGAGTTTCCGCCAAAATATCGCTTTGTCCGCTGCCCGTTTTCTCGATGCCCTGGCACCGGCAGACCGTGTAGCCGTCATCGAATTTTATAACAAGGTCAATCTGCTCAACGATTTCACTTCGGACCGAAGGGTCATCGCACATTCAATTCAGGTCGCCAATGGCTCCGGCGAAACAAATCTTTATAAGGGGCTCGAACTTGCGCTCGATAAACTCGGGAAAGAAGGAAACCGCCGGAAGGCGATCGTCGTGCTCACCGACGGCGTCGACACGAACGCAAAGAACGGTGATCGCGATTTTCTTTCGAAACTGAATGAGCAGGACATCCCGACCGCGATACGGGCCGACCAAAACCAAGAGTTGAACCGGATATTAGACCGCGCTGACAGGCTAGGAGTGACGATATATCCGCTCGCCTTACCCACCGGCGATCCGGCCAAACTTGCCGATCCGACACCGCTGCAGGTCGCGATGTGGACGGCCGCGCGGTCCCGCCTTCAATTGATCGCCGACCGTACTGGCGGTACGCTTAATTCCATTCGAAGGCTCGACGAAATGGGAAAGCTCTACGCGGTCATCGCCGCAGATCTGCGGACGCTTTATACCCTCGAGTATCAGCCTACTAACGTTATTCGCGATGGCAAGTGGCGGGCGATAAAGGTCGAGGTTACTGACCCAAGTCTTATCGCACGTTCGCGCCAGGGTTACTTCGCCCGTTGAACTTCCTTGACACTCCTCGCGTCAATTTGTACCTTATAGGTTCGCTTTGCACCCGTAGCTCAGCTGGATAGAGTGCTTGACTACGAATCAAGAGGTCGCATGTTCGAATCATGCCGGGTGTACCATTTTCTGGTCAGTTCGATGCAACCTTGCACGTACACAAAAGGCAGTCGCCCAGACTGCCTTTCCCTATATTCATCGCCTCGATTTTGAATGCCCATTATTGACCACAAAGCCGCGGAGCAGTAAATTAAGCGTAATCACAAAAAATATAGTCCGGAGGAAGTGGTGAAATGTTGCTCCAAGTCGGTTCGCGTGGGCCGGATGTCACAAAGCTGCAGGCTGATCTGAATTCGATATACTCGAGGGATTTCCCTCAACTTAGGACGGACGGCATTTTTGGCCCCAAGACCAAAGAATGGGTATGCAAGTTCCAACGATCCAACCATTTGGTGGTCGATGGCATTGTTGGGCCGAAGACCCTTGGGAAGATGCAGCAGACCGGAGGAAGCCCCGGCGCACCACCGGCAGCCCCAGGGATCCCATCGATCCCTTCGGCGCCGGCAACGGGCCCGACACGATTCAGTCGGGAAATGAAAGAGGAGTTCGATAAAAAGGGTAAATCCATCCTTTTCAATGAGTTTCTCGCTGACCTCGAAAACAATACCATCCCCGGTTGGAAGGTTTTTCTCGGGATCATCGGGCGGGCCGAAGATGCTCGGGTCCTGGCAAGATTCTGGGTCGAACTTCGGGCGATCGGCCTTACCGGGCCGCAGCTAAGAACGGTCTTGGCTCAAACGATCCGGCTCAATAAGGATGCACTCGTTTTTTTCGATGTGGTTACCAAGCCCGGCGGAAAGTTTGCGCGTGCCCTCGGTTTTGCCGGCAGTGCAGCGAACGTTGCCGGCATCATAACCACTGGCATCGAATGCGTTCTCCATGCACGCCGGGGCGATTATTCAGTCATTCCGGCCGAGATCTACAAATTTTACATGGGAAAGGCCGTGCCCTGGGCCGCCATTATAGAAGGGATCGGTTCGCTGCTCGACGGTGTAATCCCTGAAGAGACGCGAAAGAGCAGCCTGCTTTTCCGGATCATGCGAGGATTTGATCCTATCGGCCTCGGCGCATCCGGGGTAGACGCGATGGGCTCTATAGTGCTCACGGCCTTTGAGATGGTGCAGAAGGGAGAGATCAATGCTGACATCGCGATGCCGCGGCTACAGAGGCTGGTTTCAAGAATGAAGCAGGGACCGACCAATATATTTGTCGAACTTGGAGAGAATTGCGGCGACGCATTGTACGAACTCTCGGAGACAGGCATCGATTTTGAAGCAATAATGCGTTATTCCTGGATGGAACTGAGCGAATGGGTCTCGGAATGAACGCCAAGGGGGATCCAATATGAAAAAGAACATTGTTCGCCCGCTGCATATCGCATTTGCAGCATTTGCATTTTTGACAATAACGACGATTATGACGAATCGACCAACGAAGGTGGCCGCCGCCGAGGCGAATCCGCTTCTCGCCGAGTGGGCCGGACCCTACGGCGGGGTACCGCCCTTTGACAAGGTGCGTGTCAGCGACCTTAAACCGGCCCTCGAGACGGCAATGGAAGAGAAACTCTCTGAGATCGAAAAGATCGCCGACAGCACTTCCGCACCCACCTTCGAAAACACGATAGAGGCTCTGGAACGGACGGGTCGAACTCTCGACCGAGTGAGTACCATCTATTACCTTTGGGGCGGCAATATGGCCTCCTCCGATTATCAGGCGGTCCAAAGAGAAATGGCTCCGCGGCTCGCGGCCTTCGGCGATAAGATCACACAAAATGAGGCCCTTTTCAAGCGAATTGAGGCCGTCTATAACTCACCTGCCAAGAAAGACCTTACCGCCGAACAGCAGCGCTTGGTCTGGAATTACTACACCAATTTCGTCCGGTCCGGCGCCCGGCTCGATCCGGCAAAGAAAAAGCGGCTCGGAGAGATGAATCAGTCGCTCGCTGGCCTCTTTACAAGGTTTGGGCAAAATCTCCTCGCCGAGGAGAACGGACAGTGGATCGTTTTGAAAAATGATGGCGATCTGGCGGGGCTTTCAACTTCGCTTCGCGATGCGGCCGCGGCTGCCGCCGCAGCAAAAAGGGTCGAAGGCGTTGCGGGGATCATTCTGAACACCCGATCCTCGGTCGATCCATTCCTCACCTATTCCGATCGCCGCGATCTGCGTGAATCGGTCTGGCGGATGTTCATCAACCGCGGTGATAACGGAAACGAATATGACAACAACAAGATCATCACTGAGATATTAAAGCTCCGGGCCGAGCGGGCGAATCTTCTGGGTTATGAAACTCACGCTCACTGGAGGCTCGAGAACGCGATGGCCAAGACCCCGGAGCGAACGCTTGAATTGATGGAGACGGTTTGGCCTGCCGCGATCGCAAGGGTCAAAGAGGAAGTCGCGGACATGCAGGCGCTCGCCGACAAGGAACGGGCGGGGATCAAGATAGAGCCCTGGGATTACCGTTATTATATGGAAAAGGTGCGCAAAGCAAAATACGATCTGAACCAGAACGAAGTGAAGCCCTACCTCCAGCTTGACAAGATCCGTGACGCAATGTTCTTTGTCGCAGGCGAAGTGTTCGACTTCAAGTTCGCTCCCGTGGCTGGCGTGCCCGTGTTTCACCCGGACGTCACGGTCTGGGAAGTGACAAGGCGCTCCAATGGAAAGCACGTCGGGCTTTGGTACTTCGACCCGTACGCCCGTGACGGAAAACGCTCCGGTGCATGGATGACCGCTTACCGCAACCAGGAGAGAATGGATAATGAAGTTACGACCATCGTTTCAAACAACTCTAACTTCATTAAAGGCAAAGAGGGCGAACCGATCCTGATCTCATGGGACGACGCAACCACTATGTTTCACGAGTTTGGACACGCGCTCCACGGCCTTTCGTCCAATGTCACATACCCTTCATTGTCTGGGACCGCAGTTCCGAGAGATTATGTTGAGTTCCCCTCACAATTGCTCGAGCATTGGCTGTCGACTCCCGAGGTTTTGCAAAAGTACGCCGTCCACTATCAAACCGGCAAGCCTATACCGCAGGAGTTGGTCGATAAAATTAAGAAGGCGTCGACCTTTAATCAGGGCTTTGCGACGACGGAATACCTTGCCTCTGCCCTCATCGATATGAAACTGCATCTGGCCGGATCGCAGACGATAGATCCCGACAAATTCGAGCGTGAGACCCTTGCCGCTCTCGGCATGCCGAAAGAACTCGTAATGCGTCATCGCACACCTCAGTTCGCTCACGCGTTCTCAAGCGACGGATATTCTGCGGGTTATTACAGTTACCTTTGGTCCGACGTGATCACCGCGGATTCCTTCGGCGCATTCACCGAAGGAAAAGGCCCGTATGACAAAGCGGTTGGGAAAAGATTGGTTGAGAATATCTTCTCCGTCGGAAATACTATCGATCCGGCGGAAGCCTACCGGAAGTTTCGCGGACGCGACCCCAAGGTAGAGGCTCTCATGAAAAAGCGTGGATTTCCGGTTACGCCAAGATAGTCACCCATTGCCTGTTCGGGTGAGCTATTTCCCCTGGATGCCTAGATTACGCATTCTGCGATAGAGATGGCTTCGGTCGACGCCCATTTCTTCGGCGGCCTTCGTCACATTTCCATCGTGCTCGGCGAGTTTGTGCAGAATGAACTCGCGCTGATAGGCATCGGTCGCCGCTTTAAACGAGGGAAATCGAAAGCTGGAGGCCGGCTTTTCACCTGCAAATCCGAGTTCTGGCAGGTCGTCGGCACCGACCTTTGTCTTTGGGTTCATGATGATCACCCGCTCGATCGTGTTCTTGAGTTCGCGGACGTTCCCTGGCCATGTGTGATCGCAGAGCCGCTCGACCGCCTCATTGGAAAATACTTTTGGCTTCTTGCCGTTATCACTCGAAAATCTTCGATTGAAATGGTCGATCAGAAGCGGAACATCTTCTAAACGCTCCCTCAACGGCGGCACTTGAAACGGGATCACGTTCAACCGGTAGAAAAGGTCGTGGCGGAAATTGCCGTTCTCGATCAGATCGTCGAGGGCTTTGTTGGTGGCAGAGATGACTCGGACGTCGACCTTGACCGGAGTATTGCTGCCGACAGGCTCAAATCGCTGTTCCTCCAATACCCGTAGCACCTTGGCTTGCACTCGGGGCGACATATCACCTATCTCGTCGAGAAAGAGGGTTGCTCCGTCGGCGATCTCAAATTTCCCTTTCTTGGCGCTGGTTGCTCCCGAAAATGCCCCTTTCGCGTGCCCAAAGAGTTCTGATTCGACAAGCTCCTCGGGAATTGCGGCAGAGTTTATCTCGACGAACGGTGCGGACCGGCGCTTCGATTGGGAATGGATCGCGCGTGCTACGAGTTCTTTGCCAGTCCCGCTTTCTCCCGAGATCAGGACACGCCCATCGGACGGTGCCACGATCGAGATCTGCTTGCGTAGCGCTCGCATGGCGATCGATTCACCGACCATCAGATACTCATCGGCCAGATCTCTTTGGAGTAATTGATTTGCCCGCTCAAGATCGCGTTGGCGGATCGCATTCTTCACCGTCAGTACGATCCGTTCGAGGCTCAACGGCTTCTCTATGAAGTCAAAAGCTCCGAGTTTTGTCGAGCGGACGGCGGTCTCGATGTTGCCATGGCCGGTGATCATTACGACGGCCGAATCGTTGCCGTCTGCCTTAAGCCTGGCCATCGTCTCGAGTCCGTCAATTCCCTTGCCCAACCAGATATCCAACAGAATGCAGGCAAAATTCCCGGCCGCAACCGTCTTTAAACAAGCTTCGCCTGTAGCCGCCGTCACTACATCGAAGCCCTCATCTTCAAGAACGGCACGAAGAGTATCACGGATCCCGGGTTCGTCATCGACTATAAGTACGGACTTGGACATTGAAAAACGGTTCGATCTATCGCTGACTTTCAATCTTGATTCTAGTAGAGTATCGGTGGTATTGAAACCCTACCGAACAGACGAGGAGGCAAAATATGGCATTGTCGATAGGAGATGCAAAGGGAGCTGCACATGTGGCGTATGATGGGGTCCGCAATGAGAATTACCGGTTTCCGAGCGGCGGAGTGTGGTCGGTCTCACAACACTGGGCCACTTCTATCACCGGTTTCAAGGCTGTATACCTTTCGCATGAGGGTCGCTCGGTATTGGCATTTGCCGGCACAGATTCTTTACTGGATGTTGCTGTTGATATCGCCCAATTGAGCGGCGGCCTCCCGCCTCAATACGGACAGGCATTGGTCCTCGCCGCTGCGGTCCAAGCTCGTATCGGCTCGCGCCTGCACCTTGCTGGCCACTCGCTCGGCGGAGGCCTCGCGGCCTTCTGTTCGGCCGAGCTTCAGGTACCGGCGACAACAATAAATCCAGCACCGCTCGTTGGCGCGGCAACTCTTCGCGCGCTCTTCGGCGGCAATTCGCAGATCACCAACTACATCGCACAAGGCGGTGAGTTTGTGAGCAGCTCGCCGGGACGAAACCCAGGTCGCGACGTTTACGTTCCTTCGACCGGGGGATTTTTTGGTTTCTTTACCGATCATATGCTGGCCAACGTAGCACCCGGAGTTCCGCTTCCCGTCAAGGTTCCATGATCGATCGTGTCAACTCGCCGGGAGTTCGATGATGAATTTCGCTCCTCTTGGATGGTTAGGAACTGCCTTTATTCGCCCGCGGTGTTCTGTCAAGATCCGGTGGACGATCGCTAGGCCCAACCCCGTCCCGCGTCCCTTGGTCGAAAAATAGGGCTGGAAAAGCCTCGGCAGATCTGAGGGTTCGATCCCTCGGCCGTTGTCTGCCACCTCAACGACGACCAGGTCTCGGGCCGAATCATGACGCGACCTGACTGAGACCATTGTCACGGCGTCTTCGCCGGGAGCCTCGATCGCATTATCGATCAAATTAACGAAGACCCGCTTCAGCTGCTCGCCGTCGATGTTCACCAACGGAATGTCGCCGGTCGAGATCTCGAGCCTGATGTCATCAGTGCGGCCGCCATACAGATCGGCTGCCTGACGGATCACCTCGTTGACATCGCCGGATTCGAGCTTCACTTCGGGGAGTCGGGCGAATCTCGAGAACTCGTCCACCATCGCCTTAAGGCTTTGCACCTCACGAATGATCGTCTCTGTTCCCTCTCTGACGATCTTCTGATTCGTGGATTCGCCCGCGACAGACGGGAAATTGCCCGACCCGGGCGCCGTCGCCAGAGCATCGGACGGCAAGGGCGAAAACCTCTTAGCGATGCGCTCGGCCGAGAGCTGTATCGGTGTGAGAGGATTCTTGATCTCATGGGCCATCCTGCGGGCAACCTCCTGCCAGGCCGTCGCCCTTTGTGCGGCGATCAGATCCGAGAGGTCCTCGATCACCAAGACCACACCACGCCCTTCCGGCAGTGCAGTTGCAGTGATCGCCACCGGCATCCCCTCATCCACTCTCCGATCTTTCGAAGGCTTGGCCAATCTGGCGTTATCCGAGGCGTGGCCGATCCGTTCCGCACGGTTGATCAGACGCTGGATCGATTCGCGATCACTTTCGTCGATCAGGCTCTTCAGTTCGACCCCGCCAAAATCTCCCGGTTCGAGATCGAGTATCGCCTTGGCAGAGGGATTGATCGTGCTGATCCGTCCCGACGGATCGATCGATATGACCCCCGTGGGCAAGGACAGCAAGACAGTTTCGATATAACGACGCCGCTCGGTCAGTTCCGAAGCATTCTGCTCGAGCTTTGAGGACATCTCGTTAAACGTCCAGACGAGAAGCGCCAGCTCGTCTTCGGCAACCACGCCGACCTGGTGGCCAAGATCTCCTTGAGCGATACGTTCAGCACCTTCCGCCAGTGCCTTGATCGGCACCGTTATTCCACGAGCGATGTAAAAAGCCGTCCAGGACGAGGCGAAGATCAATAGGAACGTCAGCACGCCAAGCGTGAGCAAGCCGATCTGACGCACGGTAAACTGCTGCTGTTTGAGGCGGTCGAGCTCGACCAACGCGCCTTCGAACATCGAATTCACGCTCTCCGTCTGCCTCAGATCGACGCCGAGCAGGACCATTCTCCCGTCGTCTAGCCGAGTTGCCGAAACGTCCACGCCGCTGCCGTCCGACAGTTCCACGGCATTAAAGCTTCCACGTCGGATGAGCGCAAATTCGGCTGGTGCATCGTCCGCTGAGACCGGGCCCGCGTGAGCGACCACGTTGCCGTCCTGGTCGAGCACCTCGATGAACGCGAGGCTTCCCTCACGCGCTATCCTCTCGAGTTCGGATCCGCTTAACTCGCGCGTGCCGATCGTTACCGAAAGGATCTTTCCAGTACTTATGAGCCTTGCGAACTGATCGGCATTCGATTTCTCTTGTATCTTTTCCGCTTCGCGCACAACGTTCTCAGGGATCTGAGTGAACCAGCGGTCAAGGGCGCGGTTCATAAAAAGATACGAGAAAACCGCCATCGCGATTATCGGCAACAGGCTGATCAGTGCGAAATAGAACAGCAGCCGTGATTTGATCTTCGACCCAAGTTCGAGCGCCCGCCGCTCGCGCATCAGTTTTACGATGCTACGCAAAAATATGAACCCGAACACCACGAACGCCGCGACATTGAGCGAAGTAAGGCCATAGAGCAAGAGCGTGTCGCTCGCCGTTTCGACCGTAAAGCTTTTCCAAAGGTTGGAGGATTGAAGCAGCACCAGCAGGACCAGCAGGGCCAGGACCAGCAGGCCGAGAACCACGACGAACACTCGGTTTTGTTTGGGCGGGGCAGGCTTCATTCGACTGAAAGTTTAGCACACAAGGCGTGGCCGTTCCGGATTTTGACGGACAACCCGCGTTCGCTAAACTCAACTAGGCCGATGAATATGAACGACCTCATTTTTGGTGCGGACGGTAAGATCCGGTCCGGTTGGCGGTTTGCGATATTTGTAGTCGCATTCGTCGCTGCCGGACTTTTCTTCGGAACTGCGGCAATCGCCCTTTTGTCCGCGATCTCGGATTCCACACAGCCCGGAACGGCAATCTTTCTGTTTGTGAACGGATTGGTCTCGCTCGCCGTAGTGCTGATAGTCGGCTGGCTCTGCGGAAAGTATCTCGAAGGCCTTCCGTTCTCCGCACTCGGAGCCTCGCCAGAGGGTCGTTGGGCCAGAAACTTGACCATCGGTTTGATCGGCGGCGGTCTGACATTCGCGCTCGGTGCGGGTATCGGGATCTTGGCGGGCGGTCTATCGTTCTCCTTCAATTCTGTCGGCCCCGGCTCGATCGTGGCGACGCTCCTGCTTTCGCTCGCCATTTTTGCATCCGCGGCGGCGTTTGAAGAGGCCCTGTTTCGAGGTTATGTCCTTCAGACCTTTGCTCGATCGGGGCTGGCCTGGCCGGCCATCTTCGCCACCTCGATCATATTCGGCGCGGTCCACCTCGGAAATCCCGGAGCGAATTGGATATCCTCCACGAACACCGCCATCGCGGGGATCTGGTTTGGCGTAGCGTATTTGAAGACTAGAGACCTGTGGCTTCCCTTCGGGCTTCATCTGGCATGGAACTGGACCCAGGGCTCGATATTCGGAGTCGAGGTAAGCGGATTAACGGAGATCGTGAAGCACCCTGTCCTGCGTGAAACAGACCTCGGACCCGCATGGCTCACGGGCGGCGATTATGGCATCGAGGGCGGGATAGTGACGACGGCAGCGTTGATCATTTCTACCGTAGCGATCTGGTTCATCCCATTGGAAAACGACGGCTCCCAAAATTCCGAGTTCAGCGTTTAGGCGGGATCTGTTGCCACTAAGAGCCTTGAGGCATCCGAAGGGCCAGCTAAAGCTGGAACTCCAAACTGCCATTTCACATCGTCTGGATCTTGAAGGATATATCGACGGCTCGTGCGGAATGGGTAAGCCGCCCAACGGAGATAAGGTCCACACCCGCTTCAGCGTAAGATCGGACCCGGTCTAATTCCATCCCGCCCGATGCTTCAATGATCACATTCGGGTTCAGGTTGCGCGACATTTGGACGAGTTTTGCCGCTTCCTCAGGTGTCTGATTGTCGAGCATCACGATGTCGGCCCCGGCCTCAATAGCCTCGCGCAGCTGTGCCCAATTCGTGATCTCGACCTCGATCTTATGGAGATGGCCGGCCGTATGCTTGGCAGCCTTTACCGCCTCGGTAACGCCGCCCGCAAGAGCGATGTGGTTATCTTTTATCAACACACCGTCATCGAGCCCCATCCGATGATTTTTACCGCCGCCGATAGTCACCGCGTATTTCTCCAGCAGCCTTAGGCCGGGCGTCGTCTTTCGCGTGTCGACGATCGACGCATTCGTCCCTTCGACCGCCCGAACGAACTGCCGCGTCAACGTCGCAACACCCGACATTCGCTGGATCAGATTTAGAGCGACACGCTCGCCTGTGAGCAGCACGTCAGCATAACCCTTGAGCGTCCCGAAAACGGTTCCCTCTTTGACCTCGTCGCCGTCGGAAAATGTGGTCTCTATCTCGCCGACATCGGCATCGAGATGGACAAAGACGGCCTCGGCCACTTCCATTCCGCAAACTATCAGATCTTCCTTAGCCAGGAACCGGCCCATCCCGCGAACATCCGGCGGAACCGTCGAGGACGTCGTTATATCCCCGCGCCCAATATCCTCAGCCAAAAAATGGCCGATCGCCGAAAGAACCTCACCATTGTCGAGCCAGTTCATACACGCATAATGATACGTCAGAGGCTCGACTTGTCAACGAACACCTTTTGTATTTCTACCTTTTGACATTTGTCTTTGAATAGGGGCATACTCGCTGCCACTCGTCGAAACTCTGTTCGACGCAAACGACAAAGGAGAAATAAGTGAAAAATATTCTCAGCACACTCACCGCAGTTACAGCATTAACAATTGTAGCTCTCGCCTGCAGCGCCAGCACGGCAAATATGAGCAGTTTGAAGGTTTCAAAAGATGAAGAAGGTAAACAGGAAACGACCAAATTCAAACCAGGCGATACGATTTACGCCGTTGCAACTATCTCGAACGCTCCGGGAAAAACGACAACCAAGTTTCGACTAAAAGCGGACAACGTATCAGGCATCACGAAGGGCGAAGTGATCAAAGGGTCCGAAGTTTCCGTCGATCTGACGACGAGCGGGACCACAACCTTTACGTTACCCATCCCGGCTAGTGCTCCCGACGGCACATATATTCTCGAGGCCGATATGCATAACGAAGCAGGCGAAAAGAAGGACGGCAAAACATCCACCATCACTATCAGCGCCCGGTAATCCTGGGGTGAGTGTGAAGAAGCGGAGCCCGGCGAAGCCGGCTCCGCTCGTTTATGCCCTTCATTCAACGATCGATCAGTCCAGTGCCTCGATGTTGCCACGTAGCGTCGCTGTTTGTTGTTCGATAACGGACCTGCGACTCCGCAACTCCTCGACCTTTTCCGCAGGCGCCTTTTCGACAAAGCTTTCATTAGATAATTGGCTGTTAAGTCGCTGAAATTCAATATCAAGCTTTTCGATCTGGGTTTCGAGCCGTTCGCGTTCTTTGTCGAAGTCGATCAGCCCTTCGAGCGGAACCGCGATCTCGGCACCGCCTGACAGAACTGCCTTAGCCGACGCCTTCGGCACATCAAGCCGATCGCCGAGAACAATGTTATCAGCACGTGCAAGCTTCTTGACCTGAGCCTCGTTGGCGGTGAAGTTCGTACGCATCTCGGCGTTCGCCGCGACGTGAACCGCTACCTTATCGCTCGGCTTGATGTTCATCTCCGAACGGATATTCCGCACCTTCTTGATGAGATCGATCACCGACTGCATCTCGCCTTCCGCTGCCGCATCGATCGCACTCGGGTCACCCGGCGGGAATGCGGTCAGCATTATCGTAGCTTCGGCGTTCTTATAAGCTGGAGCCAGCATCTCAGCCGACGTACCGGGGAGTTTTAGCCAAAGCTCTTCGGTCAGATACGGCATGAAAGGATGCAGCATCCGTAGCGCGACTTCGAGGATCGTTATGATTCTGGTCGTCGCCTCTAAGTCGCCCGCGTTGATCTCGTCCTTCTTCAGCTCGATGTACCAGTCGCAGAAATCGTCCCAAAAGAAGTGGTAAAGCAGCGAAACCGCAGTGTGAAACTCGTACTTCGCCAGTGATCTATTCACATCGAGAGCTGTTTGGTTCAACCGCGAGATGATCCATTTATCGGGAAGCGAAAGCCCATCGCGATCCATCAGACTCGAATGATCGACCTTCGCGCCTTCGGAGTTCATCAGACAGAACCTCGTAGCGTTCCAGATCTTGTTCGCGAAGTTTCGGTAGGTCTCGATCAACAGATCGTTCCATTTGATGTCTGCTCCGGTGGCGATCGACGCCAGATATATCCGCGTCGCGTCCACGCCGAACTTGTCGAACATCTCGATCGGATCGACGCCGTTGTTGCGAGATTTCGACATCGGCTTGCCGTCCTTGCCAAGAACGGTTCCGGTGATGATCACGTCCTCAAACGCCTTCTTATCAACGAATTTCTTCGTCAACATCATCATCCGCGACACCCACAAAAAGATGATGTCGCGGCCGGTGACGAGAACGTCGGTGGGAAGGAAGACTTCGAGATCCGACGGAGCGGGGACACTCTTGTCCCCTTCGCCGGTTCCTCCGGCGAAACCGTCGTGGTCGATCAGCGACTCCGTGTCATCAGACCCCGTTCGCGTCGAGGCGACGCTCATGGGGATAAGAGTGCCCCCGCTCCAGCCAAACGTCGAGAATGCCCACAGGCCAGAAGAGAACCATGTATCGAGCACATCCTGATCCTGCGTCAACTCTTTACCGCCGGCTTTCTCATTCGCGTCTTCTTCCGTCATTGCGACGAAAACATTTCCGTCAGCGTCGTACCAGGCCGGTATCTGATGGCCCCACCATAGTTGTCGCGAGATCGTCCAATCCTTTAGATTTTCGAGCCATGCGGTGTAAACCTTTTCGTGGGGCACCTGTGGGTAAAAATGCGGCACGCCCTCGGTCCGCATCAGCTCGAGAGCCATATCCCGCATCTCATCCATCTTCACGAACCACTGATCGGACAAGATCGGCTCTAGGATCGTCTTACACCGCTCGCAGATCGGTAGCGTGATCTCGTAATCGTCGATCTTCTCCAGCAGCCCGAGCCCTTCAAATCTTTCGACGACTTTCTCACGAGCCTTGAAACGATCGAGCCCGTCAAAATCCGCTCCGGCGGCGGCGTTCATCGTGCCGTCGTCGTTCATTATGAGAAGCTGCGGGAGATCGTGACGCAATCCGACCTGATAATCGTTCGGATCGTGAGCCGGCGTGATCTTGACCGCACCCGTGCCGAACTCTGCATCGACGTATTCGTCCGCAATTATAGGGATCACACGATCCGTCAATGGCAGCGCGATCATCTTCCCGACCAGGCCCGCGTACCGCGCATCTTTCGGATTAACCGCGACGGCCGTATCGCCGAGCATCGTTTCCGGCCGGGTCGTTGCAACGGTTATCGTGCGGTCCGTGCCGATCACGGGATACTTCAAATAATAGAGCTTGCCGTCCTTTTTCGTCTCTTCCTTTACCTCAAGGTCGGACAAAACTGTCTTGTCCTTCGGACACCAATTGACGATCCGCAGGCCCTTATATATCCAGCCTTCGTCATAGAGTGTGACGAATACACTCCGCACGGCCTTCGAGAGCTCCGCATCCATTGTGAACCGATGACGCGTCCAATCGACCGACGCTCCTTCGCGCCGCATCTGTTCGGTGATCGTGTTGCCGTACTGCTCTTTCCACGCCCAGGCCCGGCGGACGAACTCCTCCCGCCCGATATCTAGCGGAGTTAATTGTTCGTCCTTCTTTAGCTGCTCGACGACCTTTCGTTGGACCGAAATACCCGCATGATCCGTTCCCGGAAGCCAGAGGGTTCGATAGCCCTGCATTCTCTTCCAACGCGTCAGCACGTCCATGATAGTGTGTTGAAGCGCGTGGCCCATGTGCAGGCTTCCTGTCACATTCGGCGGTGGGATCACTATCGAGAACGGGATAGAGTCAGGATCTTCGTTTATCTCCGGGCGAAAGTATCCGCTCTTTTCCCAGCGTTCGTAATGGCTTGTTTCAGCTTGTTTTGGGTCGTATGCCTTGGCGATTTCCATGATCGATAAAACGGTGATTATAAAACATAAACGGCCGGCTTTCATTCCTGAACGGAATAAAAACCGG
The DNA here is from genome assembly GCA_050246275.1 of Pyrinomonadaceae bacterium. Classification (GTDB taxonomy): domain Bacteria; phylum Acidobacteriota; class Blastocatellia; order Pyrinomonadales; family Pyrinomonadaceae; genus OLB17. Next base: position 494,878 of record JBFWWI010000001.1, on the reverse strand, counting down.
CCGCTTCAGATCTCGAGGCCCGGTCAATACTTCTCTGACATCTTCTCGACCACCCGCTGCGCGATCATTTCGATCAGCTCGGGCGACAGGCTCACCAACTGCTTGTTGCTGCCCTGCTCGATCGCATTCAGAGGCGTCGTTATTTCGATCGGAGCGCTGTTGACAGCTTCGAGGTCGAGCAGGTCCAATTCGTCGAACTGAAAGGTACCAGATCCGGCCGTTTCAAATCGGTTGTCCATTCGGATCGTGTCTTCGCCGACTCCGGAACTAACGTCTGTGAGGTCGGCCGCCGGAGCGTCCGTCTGCGTCTCAACTTCAGGATCGCTCGCCGGACTCTCCGTAACAAAATTTTCGCGCATGTCTGCCGGCTGCCAATTGGTATATTCGATCGTCTTTTCGAACCCGCTCTGCCCTTCTTCGACCCCATGTTGTTTGGTCGAGTGTTCGGCAGATGGGGTCTCCCCTACGATCCCCTCACCAGCGTGAAACTCCGGTTGAGGGTGTCCGACTCCGCCTTCCTCATAAGAAACCGCAGGCTCAGAGAGTGTGATCTCCTCCGCCCTTTCCTCATTTGAATAAACCGCTTCAAGAGGTTTGGCAAACCCGCTTTCCTCGTGGGGTTTGAATTCGGCCAGATCCGAGTTCGCATCATCCGCCGAATAGCTCGTCTCGATCATTTCGTCGTCAAAACCGACGTCGGACAGTTCAGCCTGTGAAGCCGATGGCTCGATACTCTGAGTATAAAGCGAGTCAATGTCATCCGGTTCAGGTTCCGGCTGGGGCGTGACGACGGCAGGTGCCTCATAACCGAGGTCGTCAAAATAGCGAGGTTCTGGTGTTTGGGGCCCCTCTCGTGTTTCGGGAGTCTCGAACTCCGACGATGACTCACGATCTTCATGTGTCTGCGGGGCTACGACGGCCGGAGTCTCGCCGCTCTCGGCAGGCTTAGAGGCATCGATCAACTCGTTGACCTGAGCGATCAACTGCCGGATCGATTGAAACGGCTTGGTCAGATAAGCATTTGCCCCGACACGCGATGCCTCGCCTTCGTCGAACGGTTCGAACGAGCCCACAAGCAGGATGACCGGAATGTCACGCGTCGCCTCATCCGCCCGGAGACGCTCGCAGATCCGATAACCGCTCAGCCCCGGCATGTTTACGTCCGCCAATACGATATCCGGCCGGTTGCCGGACAGCCGCTCCATCGCCGTATCGCCGTCACCCACGGTTTCGACATCGACGCCCTCGTCTGCGAACGTCAGGTTAACCACCTTTTGAATGGTGACCGAGTCATCGGCTAATAACAGCTTGCGTCTGGACACGTATTACGTCGCTCCTTAAGGCTGGTTGGTTTGAATGTGATGTTTGAAAATTATCACTTGCTACAATTCGCGTCAAGAAATCCACTACCGTTTGTTGCTCGCGCTTATAAGTGTTTTTAGCGCCGTCTTAAGTTGTGCGTTGGTGAAAGGCTTTGGCAGGAACCCTACCGCACCCGACGAAAGTGCCTTGGCCGTCGTGCGCGGATCACGGTCACCGGTCATGATAAGCACCGGAATATTCGCGAACCGCTCGTCAGACCGCATGAATTTCACCAGGTCGTGACCATCGATATAGGGCATCTGAATGTCCACGATCGCAGCGACGAAATCCGCACCCGACCGAAGTGCCGCATAGGCCTCTTTGCCGTCCTTTACGGTTGCGGCAATAAACCCCTCGCTTTCGACCAACGTTTGGACGAGCCTTGATAGGGCCGGGTCGTCGTCCGCGATCAGGACAAATCGTTCCATAAGATCAAACCAAACTGGCTCCGCTAAAAAGATCCGCGGCCAATAATATCGCCGCTTTCATGCTTGATGCATCCGCTATTCCTTGGCCGGCAATGTCGAACGCCGTGCCGTGATCGACAGAGGTGCGGATCAGCGGTAATCCGAGCGTAACGTTCACCGACGATCCGAACGACAAGCACTTGACGGCTATCGTAGCCTGATCGTGGTAACACGCGACCACAAGGTCGAACTCTCCCCGAAACCCGCGCAAGAAGATCGTGTCGGGTGAATACGGCCCGGAGACGTCAATTCCCTTCGTCCTGCACTCGGCGATCGACGGTTCGATCTCGGCGGCTTCCTCGGTGCCGAACATCCCGCCCTCGGAGGCGTGGGGATTCAGGCCCGCGACCGCGATCCTGGGCCGCTTCCCGACAAATCTCGGAAGTTCGCGATCACAGAACTCGATAAGCTCACTAAGGGCCGCCGATCTCACACGTTCGATCGCATCTCTCAATGACAAATGTGTGGAAAGCAAGACGACCCGCAGCTTTCCCGCGAAAAAACTCATTGCGAACTCGCTCGTTTCCGTAAGAGCCGCCAGAAATTCGGTGTGGCCGGGAAATTCATAGCCGCCAAGCCGAAGTGCGTTCTTGCTAATTGGTGCTGTTGCGATCGCATCGACCGATCCGTCACGCCAGAGGGCCACCGCCTTTTCAATATTTTTCGCCGCAGAGCGCCCGGTCTCGGAAGTTTCGCTACCGAACGTGACCGGCACTGATAGTTCTGAAAGGCCGACCAGGTCAACCGTTCCGGCCACTGCAGGCTTCTCTTGGTCGAACTCACGAAAGTTCAGCGGAATGCCGAGTTCCCGTGCGGTCCATTCCAGATTGTCTCGGTCACCGATCAATACAGGTCGGCAGTGTCGCCCGATCTCTTCATCGCAGACCGACTTCAATACGACCTCAGGGCCGATGCCCGCCGGGTCACCCGCTGTGATGCCTATGATCGGCAGATCGCCGGCCCCATGTCGATCCAACCTGTTCATCCGACTTCGAACTTACAATAGAAGAGCCCCCGCGAGCAATCCACCCGTGGAGGCTTAAAGAACGAACAGATCGAGGTCAATCAGCTTGTCGACGGATAAACGTCGGAACGTTAAGATCCTCCGACGGGTTATCCTGCGGTATGAAGATCGGAGCACCGTTCACGACTTGCTGGGTCTCGTAGGCAATTGGCCGCGGCTGCATCGACTGCACCGCACTATCAAAGCCGGTTGCGATCACGGTCACCTTGATCTCATCGTGCATGTCATCGCGGATCACGCTGCCCCAGATGATATCAGCATTCTCGTCTGCCTCTGCCTCGATCATTCCGATTGCGTCCTCGATCTCCCCGAGCGGCATATTCGGCCCGCCAGTCACATTGATCAGCGCGGCCTTGGCACCCGATATAGAATTCTCCTCGAGCAGTTTGTAATCAAGGGCCGAACGCATGGCCTGCGAGGCACCGTTCTCGCCCCTGCCGCTTCCGACGCCCATCAACGCAACGCCACGGCCCGTCATCACTGTCCGAACGTCTGCAAAGTCGAGATTGATTATGCCGGGCGTCGTGATCAGGTCGGTTATACCCTGTACTGCCTGCAGAAGGATATCGTCGGCGCGGCGAAACGCATCGACCAGGGTGATCTTTTCCTCGACCTCTCGCAGCTTCGAATTTGGGATCGTAATGATCGTGTCGACGCAGCCTCTAAGCTCAGCCAGGCCCTTTTCGGCCTGCTGCATTCGCTTCTTTCCCTCGACCAGGAAGGGCTTCGTCACAACCGCTACGGTCAACGCTCCGAGTTCGATAGCAAGCGATGCCACGACCGGCGCCGCACCTGTGCCGGTGCCGCCGCCAAGGCCCGCGGTAACAAACACCATGTCGGAGCCTTCGAGCACATCGAGCAGCTTCTCATGATCTTCGAGCGCGGCGTCGCGCCCGACCTCCGGATTGGATCCGGCACCGAGTCCGCGTGTCGAACGCCCGCCAAGCTGGATCTTCATCGGTGCTTTCGATGCATTCAGCGCCTGCAGATCCGTATTCGCAACGATAAATTCGACGCCGTTAATTCCGGCATCTATCATGCGGTTAACGGCATTTCCGCCGCCGCCGCCAACACCTATCACCTTGATACGAGCACCAGTGATCGGTGGCTCATCAAGAAACATTTTAATTGCGCCGTTGTTCATTTTAAGACCTTCCGCCTAATGGCTAAACCGCTTTCCGCTTTCGCAAAAAAGCAAAATATTCGTGTCCGGCTTGATCTGTTGAAGATTTTTTAGGTTCAACTATATATTGTGCTGACGGACAAACAGCATACAACGATTAGTGGTAAAAATCTAGTGCGTGAGGCGATTTTTACCGAAATCTTTCGCGAAAATTTTCAAACCACGCTGCGACCTTCTTTGACTTCGACCTTCCGTGCGAATGCAGGTCGCGGATCTGGGACCGAACGGATGCGAGTGCCAGTCCACAAGCGACGGCCCACGCCGGGCTCTGCACTTCGCCGGCAAGACCGCCAAAATAATTCTCCTCGATAAAGCCTAGCCGCGTTGGGGCATCGAAGACCTGCTCGGCGATCTCCACCATTCCTCGCGCGAGCGAACCTCCGCCTGTTAAAACGACCCCGCTCGGGATCGATGAACGCGTCTTCGCGATCTCATGAGCGACGTGCTGCAACAGTTCCACCGCACGCGGCTGCATGATATCGCACAGGATCTCTTTGGAAAGGCGTCGCGACTCGCTTCTTCCGACCGGGACGATCTCGATCACCTGCTGGCGTTCTTCGTCGCCCATCAGAAAACCCGCGACACATCCGTAATCCTGCTTTATCTTGTTGGCTTCCTGGATCGAAACGCGGAGCCCGACGGCGATATCCTTTGTGAAGTGTAGGCTCCCGAACGGGAAGACGGCCGTGTGCTGAACGGCACCGCGGCCAAAGACCATTACGCTTGTGATCTCGGAGCCAAGGTTCACGAGAGCACATCCGTACTCCTTGTCGTCATCGGTTAGCGTACTCTCGGCGGCCGCGAGCGGTTCGAGCATCATCCTTTCGACGGATAGGCCGGCGCGCTTTACGGCCTTATCCAGGTTCTGCCGCCCGGCACTCGGACCGATGACGATATGGACCAGCGACTCAAGCCGCGCGCCGCTCATTCCTACCGGTTCCGTTATCCCGTCCTGCCCGTCAATAATGAATTCCTGCGGCAGACGGCTAAATATCTCCCATCCTGCGGGCAGCTGCATCGCGCTCGCCGATTCGACGGCACGCGAAACATCATCCTCGGTGATCTCGCGGCCGGCACCCGCGACGGCCACTACGCCAGCCTTGTTTTCGCCGCGAAAGTGTTCGCCCGAAAGGTTGACCATCGCCGCCTCGGCTTCGAGCCCGGATACGCGCTCCGCCTCGCCTACTGCACGCCTGATCGATTCGCTCACCGCCTCGGCGCTCGTGACAATTCCGCGCCGAAGTCCCCGCGACTCAGCTTCGCCGATCCCGACGATGTTCATCTTGCCGTTCTCCGCGGCCTCGCCGATGACACATCTGACCCGGCTGCTGCCGATATCCAATCCGATCGCATGAATTTCCCGATTCATAACTTTTAACGCTGCTGCTGTTTGCGCGGGACCAGGACCATATTCGGACCGATCAGGTCAACGCCTTCGAACATATTCCCCTTGCCTACGATTGCCTTGATGCCGTCAGCGAGCTGCTTTCCAAAATTGTCGCGGCCGAGCATGATCGTGACCGGAAGCCCTGAATCCTCGAGCGTCGCCTTGGGCTCGCGCAGGTCCGTAAGGTCGACGAGCTTTACGCGGGATGCAAGGTCATAGTCTTTCCACTCCGACACCATCTTTCGATAGGTCTTTAGCCTCTCAAGATTTTCTTTCTGAGCCTTCTCACTTTTCGCGTCGTCCCAACCGAGCATTGCAAAGGGTATCCGTTTCTCATTAGCATCGGCCGGGGCCAAAATGACGCCCTCCTCATCGGCATAATGATCGCCGCCTGCCATCCTTACTATCGCAACGGGAATTCGCTCGACCACGGCCGCATTGATGCCGTTGGGCAGGCTGCGGGAGACGGCTGCCGTCTTTACGAATGTGACCCGTTCGATCTTTTGCTTTATTTCAAGCAGATCGGCGTTCCATACACCCGTCGGCTCAGCGTTCGCCTTTATGATCTTTTCGATGTCGGCCGACGAGGCCCGCTCCGTCCCCGATACTTTCACCGCATCGAGCGAAAAGAATTCCGATCTTGTCATTGAGCCGTACGCTATCGCGACGACGATACCGATACATACCAAAAGAAAAAGGGATATGGAGAGCGGGACGATACCCGCGCCAAGCCTTTCGAACACGGCATTGCTCCGAGCCGGTTTGCCTGGTCGTTTCTTGACGTTTGCCCGCCTTACGTGTTTTACACGCCGCCCTTGATCTCTGCCCTTCTTTGCCATCTCTACTGACCCAGTTTTGCTACTATCTCATCGGACAGCCGAGTCACGGTTCCCGCGCCGAGCGTGATCACGAGGTCGCCTGCCTCCAACCCCGGCAATACCTTATCGGCCGCCGTCTCGATGTCGCCGATATAATTTACGTTCTTGTGGCCATATTTTCGGATGTTCTCGGAGAGCACCTCCGCGGTGATGCCCGGGATCGGGTCCTCGCTTGCCGCATAAATATCGAGGACGTAGAGCACATCCGCATTGTTGAATGCCAGCGCGAACTCGTCGAAAAGTTCCTGAGTGCGCGAATATCTGTGCGGCTGAAACACCACGACCGTGCGCCGCCCGCCCGATCCGTTCTTTGCCGCCGAAAGCGTTGCGAGTATCTCGGTCGGATGGTGGCCGTAATCGTCAATGACCGTGATCCCGCGTACTTCCCCTTTGAACTGGAACCGCCTGTTCGCATTCTTGAATCCGGCAAATGCCTCGGCGATCACCGCGAACGGGATCTCAAGCTCGAGGCCGACCGCCGTGGCCGCGAGAGCATTGTAAACATTGTGTTTGCCCGGCACCGGCATATCGATCTTGCCGAGCACCTCCTGTCCTCGCCATACATTAAAAGAAGATCCGAAGGACGTATTGTAAACAATATCGTGAGCCGAGATGTCAGCCTGCGCCGTCATCCCGTAGGTGACTCGGCGACGCTTGATCTTTGGGATTATCAATTGAACGTTTGGATCGTCAAGGCATATGATCGCCGCGCCAAAGAACGGCACCTTGTTAACGAAATCGGTAAAGCACTGAACCACGTCGTCCATTCCCTTATACGATTCCATGTGCTCCTTATCGATATTCGTCACGACGGCGATCGTCGGGTAGAGCATCAGGAACGACCGGTCGCTTTCATCTGCCTCCGTCACGAACCAATCCGAGCTTCCTACCCTCGCATTCGACCCGAAGGTCTCTACCACGCCGCCGACAACTGCCGTCGGGTCGACCCCTCCGTGGCCGAGAATGGTCGCGACCATCGACGTCGTCGAGGTTTTTCCGTGTGTTCCGGATACCGCAACGGCATAGGGCTTCAGCACCATCAACTCAGCAAGCATTTCTGCACGCGGTATCACCGGAATACCTCGTTCCTTTGCCGTGACCATTTCGGGGTTGTCCTCACGCACCGCCGACGAATAGACGACGACCTGGGCATCGCCCACGTTTTTCGCCGCGTGCCCTTCAAATATCTTGATCTCCAGTGCCTCGAGACGGTCAGTATTCTTCGACCGCTTGATATCCGAACCCGAGACCTCAAATCCAAGGTTGCACAAGACCTCAGCGATGCCGCTCATCCCGATACCGCCGATGCCTATAAAATGTATCCTTTTAACGTGTCTGAACATCGTGTTGACTAACTATACGTTTCGTTTCAATTCCTCGATCAGGTCTGCGGTCACTTCAACGGCATCTTCCCGGCCAAGTTTCTTTGCGGCCATTTCCATTGCCGAGACCGTCTCCGGCGAATCGATCAACTCCGCGACGGAGGCCGCAAGCGACTCTCCGCTGAGTTCGCTTTGAAGAATGACCTTTGCCGCACCGGCTGTTTCCATTGCCTCGGCGTTCTTCCGCTGATGATCGTCGGCCGCGGTCGGCAGCGGTATCATCACCGATGCCTTTCCCGCTGCTGCCAATTCCGCACAGGTCGTCGCACCGGCCCGGCTTATGATCAGGTCGGCCTTTCCAAACTCAGTGAACATATCCGAGATGAAGGGCCGCACGTCCGCATTTGTGAATACCGAAGCTGAATACGCCGCTTCGATGGCCTCCAGATCAGCTTCGCCGGTCTGATGGGTGATCGTCAGACGGCCGACATACTTTTCAAGGTCTGCAAGGGCTGCGGCCATAGCGTTATTTATGGCCCGAGCGCCTTGGGATCCGCCAAAGATAAGGATGTGAAATCCCTCGCCTCGCGGTTTCGGCGGAACCTCAAAGAACTCACGCCGAACCGGATTGCCCGTGACGACACCCTTCTTTCCAAAATACGGCCGTGCCTCCTCAAACGTGAGTGCGGCCTTGTCGACGAACCTTGCCAGCCGGCGATTCGTAAATCCAGGCAGCGCATTCGAATCCATAACCAGCGTTGGCACTCCCATTATCGCCGCCATGAGCAAAACGGGCCCAGAGACATAACCGCCTGCCCCGACGACAACGTGGGGGCGAAATTGCCGGATGATCTGGCGAGCCTCGATAAAGCTCTTCGGAAGCACGGAAAGCCCTTTGAGCTTACCCACCGCACCTACGTTCTTTAATCCCGCACTGTGTATCAAAGAGAGCTGAAAACCATTTTCAGGAACGATCTTCGTCTCTAGGCCGCGTGCGGTCCCGACAAAAAGGACCTCAGACGAAGCGTCACGCTGGACGATCTCCTTTGCCACCGCGATGCCGGGATAGATGTGTCCGCCGGTCCCGCCGGCTGCGATCAATAGCTTCATCATGTCACGCCCGTCGGCCCTTTTTCCTGTGAACGGTCTCTTCTCGGTCACTTCCACTCGGCCCGGCTCCCTGCCTGGAAATATTGAGAAGGATCCCCACCGCCGCCATCGTGACCAATACCGACGATCCGCCGTATGAGATGAACGGGAGCGGAATGCCCTTTGCCGGCAGCAGCGATGTGACGACGCTGATATTGAAAAGCGCCTGTACGATGATACCGGTGATGAGACCTACACCAAGCAGCATCCCGAATCGGTCCGGCGACTTCACCGCCGCACGGGCACCACGCCAGAGCAGCAGCCCGAACGCGATCACCACCGCGAGCGTACCGACGAGGCCAAGTTCTTCACCGACAACGGAAAAGATAAAATCAGAATACGGATAAGGAAGGTAAAAAAGCTTTTGTTGTCCCTTCGCAAATCCTTCACCGAAGATGCCCCCCGAACCGATCGCGTAGAGCGACTGCACTACCTGATAGCCGGCGTCGTCCGAATGGGCGAACGGGTCGAGAAAGGCCATCAGGCGTTCGACTCTCCACGGTGCCATCAGAACAGCGGCCAGGGCCATCACGACCATTGCCGCCGCAACGGTCGCGATGTGAAGCAATTTGGCTCCCGCGGCAAAGTAGACCGAGGCGAAGATCGCGCATAATACGATCGTCGTCCCGAGGTCGGGCTCGATGAATATCAGCCCGCCCATGAGGATCAGGGCTCCGAGGCACGGGATCACCGTGGATTTTATCTCGCCTACCCGGTCCTGATTTCGCGTCAAAAAATATGCGAGGAAGACGGGCAACGCTATCTTTGCGATCTCCGAGGGCTGGATCGAGAATGGCCCCATCCTTATCCACCGCCGAGCTCCATTGATCTCCGGAAATGCAAAAACTGCGACCAGCATCACAATCGTAAGTGCAAAGAGGGCATAGACCGCGATCGGTTGGTTCAGCCTGCGGTAATCAACTCGGCTGGCGGTAAACATTACGATGAGTCCGGCAAGCGTAAACCCGAACTGCTTGTAAAAATACGTGAACTGCGAGGCTCCGGCCGTCTCGCGGACGGCGATCATCGCCGACGCGCTGTAAACCATCATCGCCCCGAACAGGGCTAGTCCCGCCGCGATCGCGAACATCATCCAATCTGTTCTTGGCCGGTTCGCCATCATCGGATCGTTAAGCTCCCGCCACCTTTGACCGCAGTTTCATCACGCTCTCTTTGAAAGTCTCACCACGATGCTCAAAACTTCGAAACATATCAAAACTTGCACACGCCGGCGCAAGTAGTACCGAGTCGCCCGCCTCGGCCGCCTGGAACCCTTTAGAGACCGCGTCTTCCATTGATGAGGCACGTAACATTTCCGAGGTGCCCTTGAGCTGCGATTCGATGTTGTCCGCATCTTCGCCGATGAGTATCAATGACCTGACCGACCGTTCGATCAGCGGAAGCAGGGGAGCGTATGGAGCGCTCTTCCCCCGCCCGCCGAGAATAAGCACCACCTTCCCTTCGCCTTCCGAGATTGCTTCTAACGCCTTTAGCGTCGCATCTACAGAGGTCGCCTTTGAATCGTTGTAAAACGAAACGCCGTCGATCTCGGTCACATACTCGATGCGGTGTTCCACGCCCTTGAATTCGGCTATCGTCTCGCGCATCAACTCCGGAGATACACCACAAGCCAGTCCGGCGGCGAGCGATGCGAGTACGTTCTCAACGTTATGCAGGCCCTTCAAAAAGATCTGGTCGCGTGTGGTCAACATCTTTTCCTTGCCATTGGCACGGCAGACGAGGTCGCGCCCGCGAAGGAACAAACCCTCGTCCAGTTCCTTCGAAACGCTGAACAGCGATACATCTGCTTTGAGCCCTTTGGCCCAGCTTGCCGTGATCTCGTCATCCGCGTTGAGGATCGCCACATCCTCCGGCGTTTGATTCATAAATATGCGGTGTTTGGCGGCGGCATAGTCTGTGAACGATTCGTATCGGTCCAGGTGATTTGGCGTTACGTTCAAACAGATGGCGACATTCGCACGAAAGTTCTTGATCGTTTCGAGCTGAAAACTAGACAGCTCGGCCACCGTCCAGGTCTCATCACGCGCCGACGTGGCAAGATCGAGGAGCGGTGTCCCGATATTTCCACCCACCTGGGTCACGATGCCCGAATTTTTGAGCAGTTCGCCGATAAGGGTCGTGGTGGTCGTCTTTCCGTTCGAACCGGTTATCCCGACCAGACGTCCTTTCATGAATCGGAATGCAAGCTCGACCTCGCCGATGACCTCACCATCCATCCGGTCGACGTAGCGTGCGGGAATGGTGCCCGACGGCACGCCAGGCGAGATGATCACAAGATCTATCTGGTCGAGCAGCCACGATGGCAGGTCCCCGCCGATCAGGCCCACACCATAGGTCTCCTTCAGCGACCTTGCCTGCTCAGACCAGGCATCGACCTGCTTCATGTCGTGCAGGGCGACAACGGCCCCGCGCTCCGCTAAAAATCTCGCGGAGGCGATGCCGGACTTCCCGGCCCCGAGTACAAGGGCTTTTCTTCCTTCGATCTGCATGTTCTCAACCGTACCGACGGCGATGCACAAACGACGTCAACGCAGCTTAAGCGTCGATAAACTCAATAATGCGAACAATATCGCGACGATCACGAACCTGAACACTATCTTTGGCTCCTTCCACCCAGAAAGCTGAAAGTGGTGGTGGAGCGGCGCTTGTAAAAATATTCGTTTTCCCGTCCCGGCCGTCCGCTTTGTAAATTTGAAATATCCGACCTGCAGCATTACCGAGACCGCTTCGATAATGAACACTCCGCCGATGAATGGAAGCAGAAACTCCTGTTTGGTCAGGATCGCCACTGTGCCAAGGGCACCGCCGATCGCGAGTGAGCCCACATCACCCATGAAAACCTCGGCCGGCGGAGCGTTGTACCATAGAAAGCCGAGGCTCGCACCGACCATTGCCCCGCAGAAAACGGTCAGTTCTGCCGAAGCGGGATTGAATGTGATGTCAAGATATTCAGCCCATCGGCGGTCGCTCGCTACATACGTAAGTGCCGTGAGCGCTGCCATCGCGATGAACGTAACGCTCGATGCAAGGCCGTCCATCCCGTCCGTCAGATTGACGGCGTTCGACGAGCCGAGCAGAACGAAAGCGATAAAGATCAGATACAGCACCGGCGGTATCACGCTTACTCCCACCGGATTTGCAGTGTCTTTCAAGAACGGAATGCTCAGATTCCAGGAATAATTCGTGGCGAAATAAAGCACCGCCCAGACCGCCACCGCCGTTACAAGTTGGCCCGCGAGCTTCTGTTTGCCCGTCAGGCCGAGTGACCGTTTTTTGACGATCTTGATGTAATCGTCCGCGAAACCCACGACGCCGAAAAGCGTGGTCGCACCGAGCGCGAGCCACAGGAAAACACTGTCGAGCCGCGCCCATATGATCGTCGAAAGAAACACGGAGCCGATGATCAATATCCCGCCCATGGTCGGGGTTCCGCGTTTTGCCTGATGCTCGGCAGAAAGCTCCTCGCGTATCTCCTGCCCGAATTTCATCTCGGACAATTTCTTGATGACCCGTTTTCCAAAGAACAATGTGATCAACAGGGCCGTGATCGTCGACCAGGCGGTCCGGAAAGTGACATACTGGAAAACATTCAGGCCCTTATAGAAATAGGACTCGCTCGCGGCACCGTACTGCCTGAATATCAACTGATAGAGAAAGTAGTAAAGCATTTTCCGTTTTCATCTGCCTTGCCGCGAAAAAACTTCAACGCTGCACTGCCGCTGATCTCTCCAGACCAAATCTATCTTTAAGCTTCTCGACCACCTTTTCCGTTCGCACGCCCCGCGAACCCTTGATCAATACAACATCTCCCTTACCGAGCTGATCGGCAAGCAATTCGCCTGCGGCATCCGAATCCGGCGCGAACATCGCGTCGGCCAGGCCGCCATCCACCGCTCCTTCGACCAAATACCGAGCAAACCCTCGAACTCCGATCAGCAGGTCTACGTTCTTTCTGGCGATCGCAAGACCTGCTTCGCGGTGAAGCCGCTCGGCATCATCGCCGAGTTCGAGCATTTCACCCGCAACGACTATACGCCTCGGAGCGCCCGCTGCCCCATCCGTTAGCGTATCTACCATTGAGATCAACGCATCCGGATTAGAATTATACGAATCGTTTACCAGCGTGACGCCGTTCGCGAGTCGAATGATCTCGCCGCGTTGGGGCGGAGCCACCACCGAACTAAGGCTGTCACCGATCGTCTGTGCCGGCATCCCATATATGTGCCCGACGGCGGCGGCGGCAAGGGCGTTGAGGATATTGTGTCGCCCGTTCAGCGGAAATGAAACACTGCTCGATCCGTCAGGCGTCGTCAGAACAAAACGTGTCAGGCCGAAACCGCTGTATTCGATCTCGGTCGCACTCACATCGGCATTATTATCCACGCCGTATGTGATGACCGTGCCGGCCGTCAGGCTTCTCATCGCCGCCACCCGTGCATCGTCCGCATTGAGGACCGCCACGCCGCCATCTTTCATCCCTTCGACGATCTCCGCCTTCGCCGCCGCTATATTCTCAATGGAGCCCAGATGCTCGAAGTGCACGGGCAGCACGTTCAGCACGACCGCCACATCCGGCGGTGTTATCCGGCATAAGCGGGCGATCTCGTGCAGCGGAGTGGACATCCCCATCTCAAGAACCGCGATGTCGTACGACAGATCTTTCGCAAGATTCAGGACCGTCAGCGGGTGCCCGAGCCCGTTGTTGTAATTCTTGATGTTGTTAAGGACCTTCCGTCCGCTGGCTTCAAGGACATGCGCCGTCAGTTCTTTCGCCGTCGTCTTCCCGGCGCTCCCGGTTATGGCGACGACCGGGCCGCCCCATTTGAGATAAACTTCGTGTGCAAGCCGTTGGAGTGCGGCGATGACATCCCCCGCGTAGACCAGCCGATCTTCAAACTGCGAAAGAACTCCGATGTGTTCTTCATACCGGTCTCGCCTAACTACGGCCGCGACCGCCCCCTTCTCAAGTGAAGCCTTAACGTAGACTGTCGCGTCATCAAAATCGCCGTTAAAGCCATTCTCGGCATACTCAGGTTGTGAAAGGGCAAAAAAGACATCGCCCGCCTGTACTTCGCGTGAGTCGATAACAAAAGACACGACATCGCGTTCCATCAAGGCGGGATCGATTCCGGGAGCCTCGGCTCCCATATACTGAATCGCTTCTTTCAGTCTCAAGTCTTCCGTTTTACCTCCGAACCTGGCTTATCCTTTACGATCACGAGTCTTGGGCGGTCGGTCACGGTCTTGGTCTCTTTTTGTTCTTCCTCTCGCGGCGATCTTCGTTTAGGAACGGTTTCCTCAGGTGCTTTCGGCTTCTTTACCGGAGCGGGTTTAGCTTCGACCGGTAGCTTCTTGCTCGGTTCCGCTGCTGCGGCGGGTGTTTCAAGTGCCGCATTCCGATCGCTCACGATGACGTCAGGCGGCGGCTCTTCCAGGATCTCTCCGGCCGGGACATCAGGATCGCCATTCTCAGCGACCAGCGAGTTATCGAGTAGGTCGGGCTTGATGTTGAGTTCCGGTAAGACCTGTTCGGCGATCTCTCGGAAGACTGGGGCCGCGACCTGCCCGCCGTCACGCCCGCCGACCTTCGGCTCGTCAATGATGACCGCGATCGTGATCTTCGGATCGTCGGCCGGGGCAAAGCCGATGAAGGACGACATATATTTGGCCGAATTCACCCTCTTTAATTTTTCGTCGAACTTCCAAGCGGTACCCGTCTTTCCGGCTGTCGAGTAACCGTCGACCATCGCACGTTTTCCCGTGCCCGACAGGACAACCTCCCGGAGCATCTTTCTCAAGCCGCGCGCGGTTTCCGCCGACACGACCTGCTCCTTTTCGGGCTCAGTCATCGAACCAACCTTCTCATCAAACTGGCGGATTTCCTTGATTATATGCGGTTTAACTCTGATCCCGTCGTTTGCTATCGTCGCAAAAGCCGATGCCATTTGCAAAGCGGTCACACTAATTTCATAACCGATCGCCATGGACGCGAGCGAATCTCCGTTCCAACGCGAAGGATCGCGAACGATGCCCTTCGTTTCTGCCGGCAATTCGATGCCGGTCGCCTGCCCGAAACCGAAATCTATCAGCGAAGAATGAAAGCCCTCTTTACCGACCCGCAGAGCCGTCTTGATCGCGCAGACATTGCTTGATTGGGCGAGTGCTTTCGCATAGGTGACCGTACCGCCGCTGCCGTGATCGCGAAAGACGCGTCCGCCCACTTCGATCGTTCCGTTTCCCTTGTCGATCGTCCCTTCGGGATCGATAAGTTTTCTCTCTAGTGCCGTGCTATAGGTGATCAGCTTGAATACCGAGCCGGGCGAATAAACGCTCTGGACCGCTCGGTTCATCAGATTATCAGGTGTGATCGTTCCGAGTTTGTTCGGATCGAACGTAGGATAATTCGCCATCGCGAGAATTTCACCGGTCTTGTGGTCGAGCACGATCACCATTCCTGCTTTTGCTCCCGAGTTCGTGACGGCCTTGGCGAGCGGTCCTTCGGCTTTGTGTTGGATCGAGCTGCGGATCGTGAGCATTACATCTTTTGGCGGCTCTTTTTCTGATATCTGCTCATCGTAAACGCGGCCGAGGCGGTCGCGCTCCTGCACGCGTTTGATAACGGCTCCGTAGAGCAAGTCATTCTGCGACTGTTCGATACCCGCCTGCCCTACGCCGTCATTGTTCGAAAAGCCGATCACGTGTGCTGCGAGGCTGTCATTAGGGTAACTTCGCGTCTGTTCTCCGCGCCAGTGCAACCCCTGGTACTTCGGCAGGTCGGCCTTTTTCAAACCCGGCGATTCGAGCCGTTTGTTGATGTTCTCGGCCTGTTCCTCTGTAAGCCCCTTTATAAGCGGAACGTATCGGCGATCGGTCTCTTTGCCCTCGGTGAGTTGTCGGGCGATCGCCTTCTGATCGGCACCTGCCGCTTTGGCAAGCAGCTTCGCGGTCGCAGCCGGGTCCTCGATCTCGGTCGCGTCGGCATAAAGGGTCTTGACCGTCAGGCTCATCGCCAGAACGCGGCCGTCGCGGTCATAGATGGTACCCCGCGGCATTTTACTCCGCCTGACCTCGAGACGCTGGTTCTCCGCCCGGTCCCGCAGCCAGTCGTGCTGCCTGACCTGAAGATAGACGAGGCGTGCCCCGATGCCGCCGAACCATATGACCAGAACCGCCACGATCAGCATGAAACGGTTAAAGGACTGCTGGCGGTGGTTTTTCCGCTTGGGCTGTCTCTTGGCTCTTTTCATCTTTAATGTGATCAGCGAAGTTTGGAAGCGATCGTCCGAAGGACTGCTCGTCCTGATTCTTTGGATTCTATTTCCGTCTTTGCGACGACCCGATCTCGCTCTGGAGCAAAGAATGCCTTTACCGGCAGTTTATCCGGCGAAGCCGTGAGAGTCGGGGCTGACATCGAGGTCCTCTGGATCATCGGCCGTGCGGCAGGTTTGACCGTCGTTGCGGCGGTCATTAGGACCTCGCGTTCGCGAAAGCCTTTATTCATCGCCGTCCTCTTGACCTCTGCGGGCGATCGGCCCATCTCGCGAGAAAGCAGCAATTGCCGCTGCTGGGCCTCCATTTCCTCGATCTGTTTGCGCAGCTTGGAATTCTTCATCCCGAGGTCCATCGAGGCGAAGTGCTGCTGGGCTGCAAAAAAGAATCCGATCGCAAGAAATGCGGCGCATGCGATCGTCAGGACCACATAGAACCAGGAGATCGCGGGATCATCGTTCGCGCGGGCCGGTGAGGCGGCATAGTTGGGGTGGTTTCGTTTCTTCATAGATGGGCTCCTTTGTTCGTTACCGGGGAAATCTAGGCCAGTTTTCTGACGGCTCTGAGCTTGGCGCTTCTCGATCGCGGGTTCATCGATATCTCGTCTTCGCTCGCGATGAGCGGCTTCCTGGTCAATATCTCGACCGATCTCTCTGCACCGCATTGGCAGGCTGGAAGCCGCGGTGGGCACTGGCACCTGCCCGACATTTTCAAAAAGGACTGCTTCACTATCCTGTCTTCGAGAGAGTGAAAGGAGATGATCACGAGCCGGCCGTTCGGATTGAGAATATCGACCGAATCCTTCAAAAAGCCTTCTAGGATCTCAAGTTCGCGGTTCACGGCGATGCGAAGAGCCTGAAAAGTCTTTGTCGCCGGATGGATCTTGTCTTTCGGCCTTCGGGGAACGGAACGCTCGACCAACTCGGCAAGTTCGCGGGTCGTGGAAACCGGGTTCCCCGCCTTTCTCCGTTCGACGATCCTGCGCGCGATCCGCCGCGAGAAACGCTCTTCGCCAAAACGGTAGATGATGTTGGCGATCTCTTCCTCATCGAGCTGCTGCAGCAGCTCGGCCGCGTTCGGGGCGTCGCTTTCCGCATCCATTCTCATATCGAGCGGCGAATCGAAACGAAAGCTGAACCCGCGGGTCTCGCTATCAAATTGCAGCGAGGAAACGCCAAGGTCTGCGAGAATGCCATCTGCCGTTTCGGCGTACTTTTTGATGTCGGCAAAATTGCCTTTCACAAATTGCACACGGTCGGAAACCCCGGAGAGTCTTTCTTTCGCTGCCGTCAGGGCTTCGTCGTCCTGGTCGATGCCGATCACACGAAGCGTTGCTTCCGTTTCAAGCAACGCTTTTGTGTGACCGCCCATGCCTAAGGTCGCGTCAACGAAGACTTCTTTAGGCTTAGGTTCCAATAGCCGGATCGTTTCCGAAAGCAGAACGGAGGCGTGCAGATTTTCAAGATCGAGAGCCGACATAGTCAAAGATCAGGCCGATTTTGGAGACACGAATACCGCGCAAGCGAGGATCTCGTTTGCTCCAAACATGAATAATCCTTGTCCGGATTTCACGCCTTTGGGCCAGTGCAAATTTCCCGTCTGATTCCGGCCGAGGGCGTCTGATTGAGCTTATTGATTCAAGGATGGATCTTCGTTCGAAATGCTTAACTCTTAAACAAACATTTTACGAAAACCGCTAATCAAAATGTCGACATTAGCTATATGTCTAACATTTGTATGGATATTACCTTTCACCTTTGGTCGTTGTCAAGATTATTTTCGACCTTTCGTTAATCTAGTGCTTAATAAATTCCAGACTGAATGTGTTACCTTCGGAAAATCCAGTTCGATCTTCGCCAATATCGAATGTTTAGGCTAAAGTGTAGGATTATTTTCGGATATGGATTCACTCGGGGCCCAACTACTTTTTTTCGGCATCCTGGCCGGCGGAGCAAACGTTCTTGGCGGTCTGATACTATTTCCTCACAAGATCAGAAGCGATTATAAGGGTGCGCTCAGGTACCTGCTCGCCCTCGGTGCGGGGTTCATGCTGGCTGTCACGTTCTTTGAGGTGCTGCCAAAGACCATCATCCTCTGGCAGAAGGAGAATGCGACCGACGAAAACCTCTACTTCCCTATGCTGCTCGTCCTCAGCGGCTATCTCCTTACCCAGTTTTTTGAACACACGATCGCCCCGCACTTTCATCTGGGCGAAGAGGTCCACACGGATCACGTTATCACACCAAGATCTGCATATACGGGGATCGGCGGCTTTCTTATCCATACGTTTTTTGACGGTGTATCCATAGCGGCCGCCGCACAGTTGGATCTGCGGGTGGGTTTTCTCGTGTTTCTTGCGGTCTTTCTCCATAAGGTTCCTGAGGGGTTCACTATTGGATCGATGGTTTTGGCCGCAGGAAAAGGACGCAAAGAGGTGTTTACCGCTACCGCCACCTTAGGCACGGCGACGGTCTTGGGTGTAATGCTGTTCTACCTGCTCGGGTCGAACATCGGATTTTCAGTCGCTTACGCCCTTCCGCTCGCGAGCGGAGTTACGCTTTACGTAGCCGCCAGCGATCTGATACCGGAGATAAATCACCATGGCGGCAAGAGCCCTCTGGTTTCGCTTTCGGTATTCGCGGGTGTCGCGTTGTTCTTTGGCGTGCACTTTATTGTTCACGAGTTTGCGGCTCACTGATCGTTTCCATCGTTCAATAAAAATTTTGGGAACCTTGCTAACGGCAGTTCGTATAGCATTCTGGAGGCAGATTTAACGATGCGTGAGCCAATTATTGCAGGTCTTTTAAGTCTTTTGATCCCGGGCGTCGGACAGATCTATAACGGCCGGATCATCGTCGGGATATTGTGGCTGGTGCTGACCGGTGTTTCATGGATCGGGTCCGCTGGACTGCTTGGCTGGGTGGTGCATCTCATCTCCGCTTGGTGTGCTTACAGCTACGCCAAGGACAATCCGATCCGCAGTTAGTTTCTTCGTACATTCCTCCTTACGCCCGGTGTTCGATGATGCCGGGCTTTTTTGTTGCCTCCTTTTCGGGTAACATCAGACCTTTATGGTCAAGGAAGGCTTCCCCTTCGTTATTGTCCCCGCATTGGTCGCAATGTTCCTGGCGTATTTCGAGCTCTGGCTGTTTGCCGGGATATTCGCCTTCATTGCCCTGTTCATGACGTATTTCTTTCGCGACCCGTATCGCGAGAGTCCCAGAGGCGAGGGGTTGATACTCGCGGCGGCCGACGGAACAGTAACCCGGATCGACGACGACGAAAGGGGAAAGTTGGTAAGCGTATTCATGTCGCCGCTCGATGTTCACATTAATCGTTCGCCGATTGCGGGCAGCGTCGCACGGGCCGAGTACATACCAGGCAAAAAGAATCCTGCAACTAGCAATAATGCAAGTTTGACGAATGAACGCAACACGCTGACGATCGAGTCTGAGGGCCTCTCGGTCCACTGCACGCAGATCGCCGGGATCATGGCCCGCCGCATAGTCTGTTGGGCAAGAGAAGGCGACGAACTCGAACAAGGTGAAAAGTTCGGGCTTATTAAGTTTAGTTCCCGCACCGACGTCCTGATGCCTTCGAACGTGGAGATACAGGTTAAGATAGGTGACCACGTTAAAGGCGGCGAGACGATAATTGCCAGGATAGCCCGACAGGAGCCGGCAGTTTAGTGCCGTAAGCCAAATGGAACAAGACACTGAACCCAAACACGTTCATCGGGGGCTAAAAAAAGGGCTCTATGTTATTCCCACTGCCTTTACCGCGGCCAACATCGGTATGGGATTTCTGGCGGTACTCTACTCGATCCGCGGTTTCCAGATCGTCCAGACCGATCCTATCTCGGCCTCTAGCTATTTCAACCACGCAGCGATAGCCATCGGGCTCGCGATCCTCTTTGACACGCTGGACGGACGCGTGGCTCGAATGACGAAGACCGCGACCGAACTCGGCGTACAGTTCGATTCGCTTGCTGACGTGCTTACATTCGGTATCGCACCTATTGCCCTGACCTATGCCTGGGGGATCGGCGCGTCACTTCAATACGAATCGTCAGCTCACGCTCTGGGCGTCTTTCTGCTGTTCATGTACCTGATGTGCGGAGCATTCCGTCTGGCCAGGTTCAATATTCAGGCGACCCGTCCGCGTGTCTTGATCGAAGGCACCCCGAAACTCGACAAGAAGTACTTCGTCGGACTGCCCATCCCGCCGGCCGCCGGTCTGCTGGCCGCGATCGTCCACTATGCACCGATGCCATTGAGCTACTACGGCGAGGGTTTCGCTCATTTTTACACTTACCTGCTGATGATCCTGATCGCAGTTCTGGGTGTACTAATGGTCAGCACGATACGTTACGCCAGCTTTAAGAATGCCAGCCTCGGACGTCGCAATCTTTATCTGGTCCTGGTTGTCGCGGCCTTTGGAATGCTGATGTGGCTATATTCGCAGTATATGCTGTTGATCTTGTCCGCCGCTTTCGTTTCCCACGGCGTGATCTGGTATGTGCTTCGAACCATCTTCTCCGGACGCTCCACTAATCCCGAAAATTTTGAGGTCGAAACCTAGCGCGATTCGCAGCGGCGATCACGATTCGAATTGCTTCTTAAGGCTTTCCGTATAGGGAGCACGGGCGACGCCTTTTTCGGTAATGATCGCCGTCACCAGATCGTTCGGCGTCACGTCAAAGGCGTAGTTGCTCACAACCGCTTTATCGGGTGCGAGCTGGATATCTTTCACGTGCGTCACTTCGCGGATATCTCGCTCTTCTATCGGGATCTCGTCGCCGGTCGGAGTGTTGAGATCGACGGTCGAGAGCGGTGCGGCCACGTAAAAAGGAATGCCGTGACGACGAGCCAGCACGGCGACCATATAGGTTCCGATCTTGTTCGCAACATCGCCATTCGCAGCAATACGGTCAGACCCAACCACCACCGCCTGCACCCTTCCCTTTTTCATTACGTGCCCCGACATATTGTCGGTGATAAGCGTGACGGGAATGTCATCCTGCATTAGTTCCCAGGCTGTAAGGCGCGCGCCTTGTAGGTACGGACGCGTCTCATCGGCAATGACCGCAATGTGTTTGCCCTGGTCGACCGCTCCGCGTATAACGCCCAATGCGGTCCCCCACACGCCTCCGGTCGCCAACGCCCCGGCATTGCAATGGGTAAGCACGGTATCGTTGTTGTTGAGCAGTTCGCCGCCATACTGTGCTATGAGGCGTTGCGATTCGATATCTTCGTCGTGGATCGCTTTGGAATCATCGATCAGGATCTGTTTGATCTCGCTGATCGATCTTCCTTCCTCCTTCGCTGCCTGAAACGTCCTTTTCATCCGGTCGATCGCCCAAAAGAGATTCACCGCGGTCGGCCGCGTAGCCGCCAGTACCCCGCCGATGTAATCCACCTCTTCTTCGAGGTCATCGACGTTCGTCCCGACAAACTGCTTCGCCCCCAATGCGATCCCATATGCGGCAGACACACCGATCGCCGGCGCTCCGCGGACGACCATGTCTTTGATGCCTTTCGCCACTTCATCATAGGTTTTCAGCGTAAGCCATTTCTCTTCGGTAGGCAGGAGACGCTGATCAAGCATCAGAACGCCCTCGTCGGACCATTTAACCGGAATTATGTTTAGATTCATGATAGTCGAATGCGGGGGCGGTATCACCGCCGATCGCAGTATGATCCTGTTCCCGCAAAGTACAAATCTTACGGAAAATCACTCGTCTCCTCAAATTAGCCGGAACTTTTTGGGTCGCCTGTCGCGTTTATTGTAAAGTTCAAGCTCGCCACCGCGTTAATGTGGCGTCGAAATGTTATGCGACTCGAGCACACACTTGATGAGATACACGGCGCGATAACTCATCGCTGGTATCTGCAGTTATTTACCGTAACTACCCGCGTTTTGCTTGCGATCGGTTTTATACCGCCGAGCATTCCAAAGATCTTGCATAGGCCATTTACAGTACTCCCCGACTCAAATCCGGTCGGGCATTATTTCAATGCCCTGTATCAGACCGGGTTCTATTACGAGTTCATCGGATGGGGACAAATAATTGCCGCCGTATTGCTGCTCTTTCCCAGAACGGCGCATCTCGGAGCATTGATGTTCCTTCCCATTATATTGAACATCGCCGTCCTTACTACGTCAGTCGGGTTCAAGGGTACCTGGGTCGTGACGATATTCATGTCCCTTGCAGCCATCTGGCTGGTCGCGTGGGACTACGACCGCCTGAAACCGATCCTCTTTCGGGCTAGAAAACAGGAGTCGCTAAGGCTTCCCATGCAATTCGTGACCGTGCCTTTGTTATTCGCCTTCGGCGGCGCATTAGTGGGCGGCATATTTAAGCTTATGGGCCTCGGAAACTTTCCAAATTATCTGATCATTACGGGCGCTCTCGTCGGCACGGGAGCAGTTTTCGGCCTGATCGTAACCGTACATCTGCGCTTTATGAAGGTAGGCCCGCTCGAGTACCCTCGTCCGACGGATTCACTCTCTTAGATACACAGCCACCTTGGACGACCTGGTCGGGTTTGCCAGTAGGATTCGCTTGCTTTAAACTCTAGGCGTACTTTGCTCACTTACACAACAAAGTATCCAGTTTCAACTTAATTAATGCAGCAAGCCGTTTCTACGAGCATGGATCTCACTTTTCATACTTTTAAGCCGTTAGGAATAAGCCTCCCGGAGCCTCTTTGCGACCTTGAAAGGATCGCGAACAATTTCTATTGGACATGGCAGCCGGATGGGGTCGAATTATTTCGCTCCATAGACCCGGACCTCTGGGATCGAGTAGAACAGAATCCGCAACGCCTCCTTGCAGACGCAAGCCAGCTAAGGCTCTGGCAGAAAGCGAACGACGCAGAATACCTCCAGCGGCTTGGGGAATTTACAGCAAAATTCGACGCCTATATTTCGGCCAGGCCGATCATTACGGGAGGAGCGGTTTCTGAAGAGAATCCGGCGGCATATTTCTGTGCGGAGTACGGCATCCATAATTCCCTTCCGATCTATTCGGGCGGACTCGGCATTCTGGCAGGCGACCACCTCAAATCTGCAAGCGACCTCGATCTGCCTCTTGTCGCGGTCGGCCTGCTTTATCGCTATGGATACTTCCGCCAAAAGATCGCTCACGACGGTTGGCAGGAAGAGAATTATACGAATATCTTCAATTCGGGACTCGCGATCGAACAAGTTCAGAACGGATCGGGCGACGCCGTAAAGGTCGTCGTCCGTATTCGAGGGCGTGAGGTTTACGCTCAGGCCTGGCTGGTTAGGGTTGGACGCATCAAGCTCTATCTGCTCGACACCAATATCAACGAGAACAATGAGATCGACCGGATGATCACGGGCCACCTGTATGGTGGGAACACCGAGACTCGGATCGTGCAGGAAAAGGTACTGGGCATCGGCGGTGTAAGGCTGTTGAGAGAACTGGGGATCAAGCCATCGGTCTTCCATCTCAACGAAGGCCATTCGGCATTTCTCACACTCGAGCTGGCACATGAATATCTCTTAGGGCACCCGAAGGCAACTTTTGACGATGCCCAGCGACACGTTCGGGCTCAATGCG
Organism: Pyrinomonadaceae bacterium; assembly: GCA_050246275.1. Taxonomy (GTDB): domain Bacteria; phylum Acidobacteriota; class Blastocatellia; order Pyrinomonadales; family Pyrinomonadaceae; genus OLB17. Next base: position 471,228 of record JBFWWI010000001.1, on the reverse strand, counting down.
TCTTTACCACGCACACTCCGGTCACGGCCGGCAACGATGCATTTTCAACCGATGAACTCCACAGCTGTTTTGACAGGGATTTCATTGCTGGGCTAAAGCTGACCGATCAGGAATTTTTCGGGCTTGGGCGGATCGACCCTGCCGATCCGGACGAACCTTTCGGGATGACGCCGTTCGCGTTGCGGATGTGCCGATCGGCGAATGGAGTGAGCAAGAAACACGGCGAGGTCTCGAGAGGGCTTTGGAAGGATATGTATCCAAGCCTTGATGCCGCCGAAGTCCCGATCACATATGTGACAAACGGTGTCCACGCTCCTACATGGATCGCACCCGCCTATCAATCGCTTTTCGCGGAAAAGCTAGGCCCGGATTGGCAGCGGCTCATAAATGACGCGAATGCATGGCGTACTGCCATCGACCTTATACCGGACGAGGATTTTTGGCGGGTCCACTCCGGTCTTAAAAATCTGCTGGTCGCATTCGTTCGTCAGCGAACGATGGCCAAGGAAACGGGCACTCAGGACACCATCAACGAACATCGCGACACGCGAAAGCTATGCTCCCCGGAAGTACTCACGATCGGGTTTGCACGAAGGGTCGCGGCGTACAAGCGTTGGAACCTGATGTTGAGCGACCTCGACCGTCTGTTGAAATTGGTCGACGATCCACTACGCCCTGTGCAGTTCATTTTCGCGGGTAAAGCTCATCCGCAGGACCGTACCGCGAAACAGATCCTCCAGCAATTGATGAGCATAAACCACGATTCGAACTGGCAGAACCGTGCGGTCTTTGTCGAGGACTACGATCAGGAAGTTGCTCGATACCTGGTTCAGGGCGTGGATGTTTGGATGAATCTTCCCCGCCGTCCTCTCGAGGCAAGCGGCACGAGCGGTATGAAGGCGGCCATGAACGGCGTTTTGAATTTTTCTGTCCTCGATGGATGGTGGATCGAGGGGTATAACGCAAAGAATGGCTTTGCGATCGGCGATCTTGACGTGGATGAGGACGCCGAGATGGATGCCGAGGACGCCTCCGCACTATACGACATGCTGGAAAGTGAGTTGATTCCGACATATTATGCTAGGAGCGACGACGGCATACCCGCCGCGTGGGTCGCAATGATGAAAAACGCGATCGCGACCCTTACACCGCAGTTCTCGAGCGATCGGATGGTCGCCGAATACCTGAAACGCATCTACAACGCCTGATACCTATCATCACAATGCAAAACCTTGAGTTTAGAACCGGCGTCATCAAACCCGTAGAGGTCTATAAAGAGGCCTGGGAGATGATGAAGGGCGAGTTTTGGATGATCTTCGGCATCACGATCGTCGGAATGATCGTCGCCGGAATAATCCCCATCGTGATCATGGGGCCGATGATGTGCGGTATCTATATGGCACTGCTGGACAAAGCCGACGGAAGGCCCGCGAGCTTTGAAAAGCTCTTTAAGGGCTTCGACTATTTTCTGCCAAGCTTTATCGTTTCGCTGGTCGTGATGCTGCCGTTGATGATCTTCATCTTCGTTGTATATATTCCGATGATCGCCATCAGCATTGCAGGGCCGCGGATGGACCCGGAACAGTTATGGCCGTTGATCATCGGGATGATCATTGTCGAGCTTTTCATCGGGATCTTGATGACCATTCTGCATTCGCTGCTCATCTTCGCATTTCCGCTCATCGTGGATCGAAAGCTGAGCGGTATGCAGGCGATCAAGCTGAGCGCCCGGGCAGTGTGGGCAAACAAGGCCGGTATCGGAGGGCTTTTCGGTATCGGGATCATTCTCTGCTTCGCCGGTTACCTTTTGCTTTGTGTCGGCGTATACCTCGCATTGCCGGTAATTATTATGGCGACGACCGTCGCGTACCGTAAGGTCTTTCCGGGTACCGCATCTGCCCATTTCGACCCGCCTCCGCCGGGAGTTTATCAAGGATTATAATGGCCATCATCAACAGGGTGGGTTCCTTAGACGAGCTTGACGCCGTATTCGAACGCTCGCATCGAATGCCGTTGGTGCTCTTCAAGCACAGCAATTCCTGCGGCATAAGCGCTCATGTATTGGACATGGTCTCCGAAATTGACGGTGAGGTAAATATCGTCGTCATCCAGGAGAATCGAGGTCTCTCAAAGGACATTGTCGAGAGGACCGGGTACTCACATCAGTCACCCCAGGCTTTCGTGCTGGTCGATGGCAAGGCCGTGTATCACGCAACACACTACGGAATAGACCCGGACAAGATCGGTCGTTTATTGAGCCCGGTGTTCGAGTCGGGACAGGAATGATGGAACCGCTTCAGATCATCGAAGAAAGTGATTCCGAGATCACGATAAACTGGTCCGATGGTTCGACCACGTCGTACCGAGCTCCGGCCCTCCGCCGGGCGTGCCCCTGTGCCGGTTGTATCAACGAATGGACAGGCGAAAAAGTGCTCGATCCCGCAAACATCGCCGATGATCTGACCATCCGACACATATCCATCGTCGGCCGCTACGCCCTCAACTTTCACTTTTCAGACGGTCACGAAACGGGAATTTTCAGTTTCAAATATCTGAGGGACCTCACCGCCGCATAGCTATTTCGAGTACCGCCATTTAGAGCGCACCGGCGCGGTTTGATGTATCATTGTATCAATGCAGGAAAGAGAGATCTTCGACGAACGGCAAGAGGTCAAAACGGCAAATTATTCGTGCCCGTTTTGCCGCGAACGCAACGACTACGATGTCCGATGGATGAAGCGGACAAAAAAGAAGGTTCCGCCCCGCAATATCAACGAGCACGACCGTGCCCGATTTCAGAAATCGCGTGATTATATGGTCCGAATGGACGACCAACTGATGTGCAAGAATATACGTTGCCGTAAGCGCTTTGAGATACCTTCATCTCAGTCCGTGGTCTTCATCTAGGGTATCGCAATTGTCGAGCTCCGTGTGCTATTCTTCCCCTATCAGATCAGAACAGGGAAAGGGGGTCGGCCAGGTGTCACCAAACGAGTTGGAATTTTACGAGAACGAAGAGCCGGTCAGCGAAGAGATCCGAGAGTTCATCGAAGAGGAGATCTCTCACGCCCCCAAGGCCCCCAGCGAGCTTGAAGAGCGGCTCGAAGAACATCATTCTTCATCCCCGGCAGATTCGGGCGGGGACATTGATGCACAATGGGAGGAGGTCAACACGTCGGGATCCGAAGCGGTATTCGGTCATAATCCGACTCCCGACCAGTCCGACGTCGAGGACAACGCACATGCGATGGGAATAGACTTTGAGGACAACGAGCCTCTCGACTTTATCCGGAAAATGGAAAAGCGCGACCAGGACCGGTATGAATTGAATGAAGGGTCGAAGAACGGCGACGAGTCGATCTGAGCCCCCATTACAGGTAACCAAAAAAAGACCGCTGTTGGGCGGTCTTTTTTGTTCGAGTTGATCACGAGATCAATAGATGTTGAATGTAAACGAAACCGGCCTTGTCGTCGTGCGGGGCTGGCCGTTGACCTTCTCCGGTTCAAAGCGGATGGCCCGTGCAGCCGCGATCGCCTGCTCGGTCAGACCATGGGGCAGTCCCTTGATAGTGGTAATACTGCCGATGCCGCCCGACGCTAGGAACGTGACTCTGAGAGTTACCGTACCCTGAACATTATTGGTCCGTGCCGCGTCGGTATATTGAGCCTTTTGCTTCGAAATGATGCGAAGCGGCGAGGTCACTTTCGCTACCGCCGGCGGCGGGCCGCCATCGCCATCACCTGTACCAGAACCGTTGCCGTTCCCGACCCCGCTGCCGTATCCGGAACCGCTGCCGCTGCCGGCGCCTGTACCGCTACCGCTTCCCTGTCCGGTCCCGTCGCCCGAACCCTGGCCGCCGCCCCGACCGGTACCATTGGAAAGTCCTAGAAACTTCGAGTTCGGATCGCCCCAACGGTCATAGTCCTTTGGAAATTTTTGGTTTCCCTCGGTCTGCGGCGGCGGCAGCTTTAACGCAAAATTATCGTTCTTCGGAACATTGACATCAGGTGGACGTGTCGGTGTCTTCGACTGGTCGGCAAGATCGCCTTGGGAGGTCTCCTCCTTCTCTTCACGGCCGCCTCCGCCGCCTCCGCCGCCTTTGTCGTTATTCTTCTTCTCTTCGATCTCATCGATCGGCATCGGAACATCGTCCAAAAGCAGCGCTATCGACCGGTCGTCGCCGATGGAACCTACGTCAAGGTCCTTTTGAAACAAGGAGATTCCCCAGGCGCCTACTACCGCTACCACGGCAAATGCGGTCGCACCGAGCAGCAACGTATTACGCTGCTTGCTGTTCTTTTCTTCGATCACCGTGATCGAATATCCGTCTTCGTCTTTCGTCAGGATAGGCGCCGGTATCGTGTGCCTCACCTCATCCGCATACTTGGGCTCCGACTCGAATAAGATGCCCGGTGCGGTCATGAATGCAGGTGCATCGTGATGATGATCGTTAGCGATGGCCGGCTGTGTCGCCGCTATCGGCTCCGCCGCGGACTCCTCGATCGGCTCTTCGATCCTCGCCGGTATCTCTTCGGTTGGGGCCGAGGCGAACTCGATCTCATCTACGGTCGGCTCGGGCTCAGCCGCTGAAAAAGCGACGGTCGGCTCTTCGGCTCGGGTCTCCTGAATAAATGCCGGGGGCTGCGGCTCGGCCACCTCAACACCAATATTGGCGTCGGCGGCGGATGCCGGTTCGACAGGATTCAACTCGACGGCTTGCAGCGAACCTCCACAATCGGGACAGAACGTGAACCTCTCCGCAAATCCCTCTTCACACGAACTGCAAAACTTTAGTATCTTTCCCATCTTTATTTCTGGCCTCGCTAAAGCTATACCCGACTATTCGGGCCCTGACCACATTACTACTAGTATAACGCCTGTTTTCAATGTTGTTAAGCGGTTTTTAGGTTGCAGAACCGGGCGAACGAACCGCTTATTCAATGGGCATAGATGCTGTAATCGTTTGACGCGATGCCCACTGCCCTCTAAAATTCTCATTTTGACCAAGCATTTAGATGCCCGGCTCTATTGTTGTACTGCAACAAATTGCAGCCAGCCGGCAACTAATCTAAGACGCCCACAATGGCATCAATTTGCCCGGCAATATTACATCCGCAAAAATGCAGGGTGCCCGCTCAATTATGAATACGTACAGATCAGGAACTTTGGTTCGACAATTTATGGCTCTGGCCCTCATATTTTGCGCCGCCTCTATCATTGCCGCCCAAAGGCCCGCTCTCCCGAAGCAGGAGAGACTCCTCAATGGGCTAAAGGTCCTGATGTGGCCGGACGCCTCGGCCGACAAGGTGACGGTAAAGGTACGAATACATAGCGGGACCGCATTTGATCAGCAGGGGAAAGAAGGCACAATGGCCCTTCTGGCGGAGAGCTTCTTTCCTAACGAGGCCTCTCGGGATTTTTTCAAGGATGATCTGGGCGGAAGCCTCGATATAACGGCAAACTACGATTACATACAGGTAAATGCATCCGCCCGTCCCGACGATTTTTTGACCATGCTCGAGGCCGTGGCAACCGCGGTCGCCAACCCGACGATAGACAAGGAAACGACGGCCAGGCTCGCCGCAAAACGGATCGAAAAGATAAAGCAGCTTGACGCAGATCCGGTGTATGCGGCCGACGCCGCAGCGTCGAAACAGCTTTTTGGGACATTTCCTTATGGCCGGCCCGAATTTGGCACAGTCGAGTCGGTTTCGGCCCTCGGTTTTGCAGATCTTCTGGATGCAAGACAGCGGTTCCTTACATCGGACAATGCAACCGTCTCGATCACGGGCCCGGTCGACACCGCACTTGCCTACCGGGCCGCCCGCCGATATTTCGGAAGCTGGCTAAAGTCCGACCGCTTGATCCCCTCGACCTTCAAGCAGCCCGAGGATCCGGATGTCCGCCTTGTAAGCGTCGAAGGAAAGACCGGCAATTACACGCGATTTATGTTTCGCGGTGTTGCCCGAAATGAAAAAGATTACGCGGCCGCCGCTGTCCTCAGCAAGATCCTCGAGGGCCGGCTAAAAGAGAACCTCCCGGACGCCGGTCTGATAAAGGTCGCCAACGACGCTCATATCCTGCCCGGCAGCTTCACGATCGGGATCACGAATGGCGATCCCGGGTCGATCCCGCAGAATCTTATCACGCTCCTTCTATCGAAACCCGTCGATGGAAAGGAGTTCGATCCGGCCAAGGCGGCGATCCTCAGCCATCGGGCAAAGACGGCACCGGACGAATTCTGGCTCGACGCCGATACATTCAAGCTTGGCGCACCGTCGGCCGAACAAAAAGCCATCGAGTCCGTTACGCTTGCGGATGTTCAGCGGGTCGCCGATCGGCTCTCGAAAAACCCTGTCGTCGTGGTTAAAGTAACCTCGGCGGATAAGCCGGCCTCGACGGAGAAGCCGGCGGCGGAACTACCCTGATGGCCGGTTCACGAACAGCAACTGAACTGGAGCACGCCAAGGCTGTCCGTGCGATGTTTTCGGGCATCGCGGGACGCTATGACCTTTTAAATCATGTGCTGTCGATGAACATCGACAAGCGCTGGCGCCGAAAGGTCCGAAAGATGCTGCAGCCGATACTCGATGACCCTTCGGCGATCGTCCTCGATGTCGCCTGCGGGACCGGCGATCTTTCCGTCGAACTACAAACGCACGCAAAGGCCCGAGTTATCGGGACGGATTTCTGCCGCCCGATGTTGGCCGTCGCCTCGGCAAAGAATGAACGCGGATCGATATCCGTGCCGTACGTCGAGGGAGATGCGATGAACCTTGGGTTTGCCGACCACACATTCGACGCCGTGACGATCGCCTTCGGACTGAGGAATTTGTCTAACTTTCGCGACGGCCTGACAGAGCTTCGGCGTGTACTGAAACCGGGCGGCAGGCTCGTCGTGCTCGAATTTTCGTCGCCGGTCCTTCCCGGCTTCCGGCAGGCATTTAATTACTATTTCACACGCGTACTGCCGCGTATTGGCGGTGCGGTCAGCGGATCTCGCGGGGCGTATGAATATCTTCCCGACTCGGTCTCGAAGTTTCCGAACCAGAAAGGCCTCGCCGCTTTGATGGAAGATGTCGGGTTTGATTCCGTCGGCTTTACGAATCTGACGGGCGGGATCGCAGCGATACACTCCGGCGAGAGAACGTGATCTTTTTGGATGTTCGTTCGAGCGCCTAAGAGTTACATCTGCTCGCGACATGCGATGCCCTCCGGTTTGTGAAACAATTGTCTCGTCAGGGCATTGACCTCCGCGAATCTTGGGCTATTACCGATCGATGAAGTACAAACTGCTGAATTTTGCACGTCAGCTCGCGTTGATATTGCTTGTCATATGGACCGTGGTCTCGCTGGTCACTCTATTGATCGAGCTCGTCCCGGGCTCACCGGCAACGACCATCCTCGGCGAGACGGCCACCGCCGAACAAATAGCAAACTTCAACGCCAAACACGGCCTCGATAAACCTGCCTTTTTTATCACGTACTCCCCGGAGAACGGCCTCGTGTGGAATGGCATGAACAACCGCTATGCAGACTATTGGCTTGGGCTTTTTCAGGGCGACCTCGGCAGGTCGTTTCGTACGGACCGGCCGGTGCTCGATATGATACTCGAGCGTTATCCGGCGACCATCAAGCTAGCCGTCGCCTCGATGCTGGTAGCCATCGGCATCGCTTTGCCGCTCGGTGTGCTTGCCGGAACGAATAAGAACGGCTTGATCGACAATTTCGCGTCTTTCATAGCACTTCTCGGGATCTCGCTCCCGACATTCGTCATCGGGCCGTTCCTCGTTTACATCTTTGCCGTCCAGGTCGGGTGGTTTCGCCCCGGCGGAAGCCTCTATCCCGAAGACATTATTCTCCCGGCAGTTACGCTCGGCGCCGCGCTGTCGGCGATCCTGACGCGAATGATCCGCTCAAGCGTGATCGAAGAACTCGGCGAAGATTATGTCCGCACAGCACGTGCAAAGGGCCTGAGCGAGCGACGGGTCGTTTACAAACACGTACTCAAGAACGGCTTGATACCGGTCGTTACGATCCTCGGGCTGCAGTTGGGGGTGCTTCTCGCCGGATCGATCATCACCGAAAAGATTTTCAGCTGGCAGGGCCTCGGCCTGCTTTTGCTCGAGGACGGAATTGCCAAGCGCGACTACCGTCTGGTCCAGGGCTGCGTCCTGGTCATCAGCCTTACATATATTATTGCCAACTCATTGACTGATTTCGTGTACAGAAGATTGGACCCGAGGATACGCCTCAGCTGATCAGATCATCGGATGAACCGTTTAACCTACATCGGGCTTGCGATCGCCGCGGTCGTCATATTGACGGCGGTATTTGCTCCCTTTATCGCTACTCACGATGTTACGGTACAGGACCTCGCTAACAGGTTCGCGTCGCCGTCTGCCGAGTATTGGTTCGGCACGGACGCGCTCGGCCGCGATGTATTCTCTCGCGTGGTCTTTGGAGCTCGGATCTCGCTCCAGGTCGGGATAACGGTCGTACTTGTATCGGGTGTCGTCGGTATCTTTATCGGAGCGATCGCAGGATTCTACGGCGGTTGGATAGATAAATTCCTCTCGGGCTATCTGTTCAATGTCTTTCTTGCATTTCCTGGCCTGCTCCTCGCTATCGCGCTCGTCGCCTTTCTCGGCGCCGGCCTCGGAAAGCTTATCCTGGCTCTCTGCATCATCGGCTGGGTCGGCTATGCTCGCGTGATGCGCGGACAGGTCTTGAAGGTGCGCGAATACGATTTCGTCCAGGCCGCTAAAGCTCTTGGGGCGAGCAATATGCGAATACTCTTCACGCATATCTTGCCCAATTCTATCCAGCCGCTGATCGTACAGGCCTCTCTCGGAATGGCGGGTTCGGTCTTGTCCGAAGCGTCGCTCTCGTTCCTGGGTCTCGGCATCCCGCCGCCGGCCCCGAGTTGGGGGACGATGATCGAAGAAGCTCGAAATTATTTCGCATCGTATCCCCATATGCTCTTTTTTCCGGGCATCGCGATCGCGCTCACCGTTCTCGCGTTCAACTTCATCGGTGACGGCCTTCGCGAATATCTCGACCCTAAACAGCGAACGCGATAGGCAAAATGCGCATTTTTCCACTTGGTGAATCGGCGCTCACGATCGAATTGGGCAATGAGATCTCGATCGAGCTGAATAAAAGGGCGATCGAGCTTTGCGCTCATATTTCCGCTCAGGCGTTCCCGGGTATGATCGAAGCTGTTCCGGCATATTCCTCGGTGGCGGTCTTTTTCGATCCTCTAGCCGTCGGTCAGGCGTTCGCTCGATCGCCTCATTCGGCGGTAGAAACCATTGCCCGAGAGAGGCTGGCGTCCTTGACCGCGACATTGAACGAGATCGGCCGTACGATCGAGGTGCCCGTTCGCTTCGACGCCGAAAGTTCGCCCGACCTCGACCTCGTCTGTGACTTCAGCGGCCTTAGCACCGAAGACGCCATCGACGTATTTCTTGGTAGAATCTATAAGGTCTTTATGCTCGGCTTCCTGCCGGGATTCGCCTATATGGGCGAGGTCGACGACCGTATCGCCGCCCCGAGACTCAGTACGCCGCGAACCAGAGTTCCGGCCGGAAGCGTCGGAATCGCCGGAGATCAGACCGGGATATACCCTGTGAGTTCTCCCGGTGGATGGAACGTGATCGGACGCACGGACCTTTCCATCTTCGATCGCGATGCGACGCCGCCATGCCTATTCCGGCCCGGTGATGCCGTCAGATTTGTGCGCTCGTGAGTCAGCTTTTAAATGTCTTTGGTTATTGAGAGACCGGGAATTCTTTCCACCATCCAGGACGGCGGGCGGATGGGTTTTTTCTCGCTCGGGATCAATCCGAATGGGGCGATGGACCGGACGGCCATGCGGCTGGCCAACACCCTCGTCGGTAACGATGCGGGCGAGGCGGTCATCGAGATGCACTTCCCCGCTCCGAAGATCGTGTTCGAACAGCCGTGCAGCTTTTCGATCGCAGGAGCGGACTTCGGGGCATGCCTAAATGACCAGCCGATGGCTAACTGGAGCAGCAACCCGGCTCGCACCGGGGATGTTTTGTGCTTTCACGAACCGCGTTATGGCACGAGGGCTTATCTGGCCCTTGCCGGTGGACTCGAGATCCCCTATTGGCTCGGGAGCAAAAGCACAAACCTGGCGGTCAGTGCCGGTGGATTCGAGGGCCGAAAGCTGACCGCCGGTGACCGCATCGACCTCGCACGGCCTCGCGTACTATCTGGTTTGACGATCGGCCCGTCATTGATACCAAAGTACAGCCGGTTTCCCACGGTTCGTGTGATTCCCGGCGGCGAGTTCGAGCTTCTCTCGGCGGTCAGCGAGCGCACCTTTTTGAATGAAGGCTTTCGCGTGACGTCCAACTCCGACCGCATGGGATCTCGTTTGGATGGTGAGCCCCTGTTCCTGCTCCACGACAAGCCGATGGTGTCGGCGCCCGTGACATTCGGAACGATCCAATTATTGCCTGATGGCCAATTGGTAATACTCTTGGCCGACCACCAGACATCGGGCGGCTACCCGCGCATCGGAACCGTAATATCGGCGGATCTGCCTTTGCTTGCACAGCTTGGGCCGGGCGACGGAGTGGGTTTTCACCTTTGTTCTGTCGAAGAATCGATCCGTCTGACGGAGCGGTTCGAACGCGAGCTTTGTTTCCTGAGGTCCGGTGTAAAGTTGAGCCGGTAAAATGTGCTACCATCTCGAAACCGATCTTGAATGATGGTCCCCGACAAAACTGTAGATCTGAACTGCGATCTCGGCGAAGGTTATCCGAACGATGCTGAGTTGATGCGGCTCATCACATCCGCGAACATCGCCTGCGGATATCACGCAGGCGATCCGGACACAATGCGTTATACGATCGAGCTTGCGATCGAGAACGACGTAGCCATCGGGGCCCATCCCGGTTACAAATACAAAACGAATTTTGGGCGCACGGCAATGTCATTGACCTTTGGCGAGATCCACGACATCGTGATCGACCAGATCCTGGCGCTAAGGCATCTATGTGAGTCGAGCGGTACAAAACTGCATCATGTAAAACCTCACGGAGCGCTCTATAATCAAGCAGCACGTGATCGGGAGATCGCCGCGGCAATAGTCGAAGGCATTCGCGCCATCGATCCGACGCTCGTCTTTTACGGCCTTTCCCGCAGCATCATGATCGAAGAAGCCGAACGGGTCGGTTTGAGAACGGCAAGCGAAGTGTTTGCCGACCGCACCTATCTGTCAGATGGAACGCTCACGCCCCGAACTTCGCCAGATGCATTGATCACCGACGAGGACGCATCGATCACCCAGGTGATGGACATGGTCAAATACGGACGAGTCCGTTCGCTCGATGCGATAATGGTCCCTATCACGGCAGAGACGATCTGCATTCACGGCGACGGCGATCATGCCGTGCGGTTTGCACGAAGCGTTAGAAGATCGCTATCTGAAGCAGGTATTAGCATCGCTCCGCCGATTCACAATTCCTGATGAAAGAACGTTCACTCCGATCTGTCGTGCTTGGAGCGGCCTTTTTGATGGCCACGTCCGCCGTCGGTCCCGGCTTTCTGACGCAGACGACCGTTTTTACAAAACAACTGCTCGCCAGCTTTGGCTTCGTCATTCTTCTCTCGATCGTCCTCGACATATTTGCGCAGCTGAATATCTGGCAGGTTCTGACCGTCAGCGGAAAACGCGGCCAGGACGTAGCAAATCAGACCGTTCCGGGCGCCGGTTACATGCTTGCTATAATGGTCGCCTTCGGCGGGCTGATATTTAATATCGGGAACATTGCCGGGAGCGGTCTTGGCTTCAACGTTCTCTTCGGAGTTCCGGTCGAGGTCGGGGCGGTGGTCAGCGCGGTAATTGCGATCTTCATCTTTCTTCTCAGGGACGCTGCGAGGGTGATGGACCTCTTCGTGAAGATCCTCGGGGCCGTTATGATCGTGTTGATCGGCTATGTTCTATTCGAATCAAAGCCTGATGTTGGACAAGCTCTCTATCGCACCATCGCCCCTGAACGGATCGATGCAAGGGCCATCGTAACGCTTGTGGGCGGCACCGTTGGCGGTTATATCACATTCGCCGGCGCTCACCGCCTGATCGATGCCGGGATAACCGGAGCTGAGAATCTGCCGCAGGTTCGTCGGAGTGCCGTCACGGGCATTCTGCTGACGGCGTGTATCCGCTTCTTTCTGTTTCTGGCGGCATTTGGTGTTATTTCGATGGGGTTCTCGATCGATGATGCTAATCCCCCGGCGTCAGTGTTTCAGAGTGCCGCCGGCCCGGTCGGATACAAGATATTTGGGATCGTGATGTGGTCGGCGGCGATCACCTCGGTCATAGGTGCTGCGTTCACGAGTGTCTCATTTCTAAAAACACTGCATTCGGCTATCGAAAATAGGGCCAACTACGCGATCGTTGCTTTCATTGCCGTCTCGACCGTGATCTTTCTGGTGGTCGGCCAGCCGGTGAAGGTCCTTGTCTGGGCGGGCACGATAAACGGGTTCATCCTTCCGGTAGGGCTTGCTCTAGTATTGCTTGCCTCCCGAAATACAAATGTCGTGAACAGCTACGTCCATCCCCTGTGGCTCCAGGCCGCGGGCTGGCTCGTGGTGCTAATAATGGCGGCTTTCAGCATTCTCACGCTGTTAAGATAATTCCCGGTAACCTCCGGGCAATCGTTTTGTGTACCCCGAGCATCTCATCCCTTTGGCTAGGGATAATTAGGTTCGATTTGTTCCATGAAGTGGTTTACTTTTCTGATAGTAATTAACGCTTTTTCGATAGAAGCGAACGCTCAATCGGGACGTCGTGTAACGCCAACCCCCACGCCCGCCGTGATTCGCTCCGAGACACCTGCGTACTCGGAATCGACTCCCAAGCCGAAACGGCCGGTTTGGATCCCGCCTTCGGAGCGATATAAGAAACCCGTCCAGAATAGCCCTAAGCCGATAGCGGACAACACCGCGGACGGCGAGGATGGTGAACTTCGGGTCGAGACCACGCTTGTGACGATCCCCGTCTCGGTCTTTGACCGAAACGGACTCTACGTTCCGAATTTGGATCAGGACGATTTCAAGATATTCGAGGACGGAAAGGAACAAGAGATAGCCTACTTCGGTACTTCCGAAAAGCCGTTTACGGTGATCCTGCTGCTCGATACGAGTCCGTCGACCGAATACAAGATCGACGAGATAAGGTCCGCGGCCTTCGCCTTCGTTGACCAATTAAAGCCGCAGGACAGCGTGATGGTGATCGAATTCGACGAGAATGTTCACGTTCTTACGGAGGCCACGAATGATCGTCAACTGATCTACAAGGGTATCAAGAATGCTGATTTTGGCAGCGGAACATCGCTTTACGAAGCGGTCGAATTCTCGCTGAAGAAACGCCTCAGCAAGATCGAGGGCCGTAAAGCGATCGTTCTCTTTACCGACGGCGTGGATACTACATCCCGGAGGTCCGGCTACGATTCAAGTTTGGGACTCGCCGAAGAATCCGACGCATTGATATTCCCGGTTTATTACAACACCTTCTTCGACAATATGGGCGGTCTCGGTACGCCCTTCCCCGGAAACGTTATTCTTGGCGGCGGGCGCCCGCGCGGAACCAGGTCGGAAGACTACGCCCTCGGGCGCCGCTATCTCGAGGAACTCGCGGACTACACCGGCGGACGCGTTTTTCGGCCCGAATCGACCCCGGGCGGGCTTACCGCGGCTTTTGAGGGTATCGCGGAGGAATTGAGGCGGCAGTATCAGATCGGATATGTCCCCGCAGAGGAAGGAAGGCCGGGACAGAGAAAGCAGATCAAGGTACGCGTTCGGCGCCCGAACCTCGTGATCAGAGCACGTGACAGCTACGTTGTCGGGCAAAACTCAGTTCCTGAAGTTGTTCCGGCGAAAAAGAAATGAAAGGGGTGCAAAGATCACTCTCTACACCCCGCGCGTTTTCCTATAATTCTAAGATCAGTATTCCCGAATATTCAGGATCGAACCCAGAACATTCTGAAGAATTTTCCAGCTACCGCCCGAATTATATCCGTAACGTGACTGACTATTGTACCCGTCCTGATAGCCCCTCTGGAATCCCTGCTGGAAGTAGTACTGGTACTGTTGCCGATCGACATAAGACCGATAGCCATAGTTCCCGTTTCGGTAATCGTTGCTGCCGTAGTATCCGCGGTCGCGGCTGTAGCGGCGGTCCTGCTGTCCCTGTTGATAGCCCTGCTGGTAACCTGCATTGACCGCCTGCCTTAAGAGGTCCGCTCCCCGGTGATCGGTCTGATAATAGCTACCGTTCCGATAGACCCGATAGCGTCGATCTTCCTGTCGGCGATCTTTTTCATATCGCTTTTCAGCTTTCTCGTACTGCTTCTGTTCTTTTCGGATGCGGTTCTTTTCATGTGCCTGGCCGCTGCGGCCCTGGGCGCTTGCGACAACGCTCATGCCTATCACGGCGACAAATGCGATCGCGGTGACCGCTAATATTGATCTAAAATTGAGTGTCTTCATCTTTTCCCCCTGTTTCTGTATCGAATGAGAACGTATGCCGTGTGTGGGACCGTTAGGGATCCTGTCTGCCCGGCAAGTATCAAGTAACAAGCCACGTGCCATATAATCTAAGTCCAGTAATTGCAGATACTTAGAGAGTACACGAGGCTCCTGCTGCCGATATCCCTGAGCCAATTGGGCTATACCCGCACGGATATGGTGCTCTAAGCCCAACTGTGGATTTTTACAGGCCTTGTGCAAATGTTCGCGTCAGGCCATCGCCGGGGCCCCCGGAGACGCCGGAATACCGGGCTTTTCGGATGAAGGCCTGCAGTCCTGAGCGGAATAATTCTTGCCTCTTATGAGGTCAATATCGGTTTACCCGAGATCTCAGGTCAGGTTGGAAATTCCCATGTCAAATATATTGGTAATCGGCGGCGGATTCGGCGGATTGGTCACGGCAAAGCGCCTTGCTCAAGAGTTGGGAAAAGAACACACGATAACGCTTGTCTCGCCTAACCGAACATTCACATTCTATCCGGCATTGGTCCGGCTCGTTTTCGGTGACTGCTCAGTCGACGAGATCACCTTCGACCTCGCCGAAGCGCTTTCCGAACTCGGCATACGCTACATTCAGGGCGAGATGACCGCTGTTCATCCGATGCGAAAGCGGGTGGCGATCGAGGGCGGCGATATCAACGGCGAGGTTTCGTATGACTATCTTGTGATCGCGATTGGCCGCCGGCTTGCGCTTGGCCAGATCCCCGGGCTTCGAGAGCACTCGCATCACATCTTAGGGACCAAGGCGGCAATGAAGTTCAGTCGGGCCATCGATAATTTTAAGGAAGGAAAAATAGTTATCGGCCTTTCTCCGGGTTCGCGGCTTCCCGTTGCAGTGTGCGAAACGGCGTTTGCTCTCGCACGGCACTTTGACGAAAAGGTCAAGGATGGTTCGGTCAGCATTTCCGTGCTCTTCCCCGGCTCGCTCGAAGATGCATTTGGCGGCGCCCGTCTCCATGACACTTTGCTCGAAGCCTTTGACCGGCACAAGATCCACGCGCATTTCGACGTCCCGATCTCGGAAGTAACCAAAGATGAGGTGCTCTCAACCAAGAAGCACCGTATCCATTACGACCTATTGATGCTGATGCCGCCATTCCGCGGATTTACGAACCTGCGTGAACTCGGGATCGTCGACGATGACGACTTTATCAAAGTCGATGAAAAGCTCCGGGTCGAGGGTATGCCCGCGAGCTATGCGGTCGGCGATGCGGTCGGGCTTAGCGGACCGAAACTGGCACACATGGCGGTTCGGCAGGCCGAGGTCGCTGCTTCCAATATAATCTCTGAGATAAGAGGTGAAGAGCCACAGGAAGACTACGTTCATGAGGTTGCCGCGGTGATCGACAGCGGCGGGCCGGATTCGATCTTTCTGCACTACGGTGTATGGAAAGATGAACAGACGATCAAGAAAGGAAGGTTTTGGAGTTGGGCAAAGGATGCTCACGATGCATACTGGCGACACAAAGCAAAGAAATAGAGATTCGAACCTCAATGTGAGAGGTGGAAACAGATGGGAGAAAAATCAGTTCTAAGCGGTTCTGACGAGGCCAGAAAGCGGCAATTCACCTCGGAGGTTCTTGCAGACCTTGAGGCGCTTGAGGAGATGTTTCGCAGCGGCATGTTGGAGAATGACGCCATGCGGATCGGCGCCGAGCAGGAGATGTTCCTTGTCGATAGCTCGATGCGTCCGGCTCCGATCATCCTCGATGTTCTGCAAAAGGCGAACGACCACCGGCTCACGACCGAGATCGCAAAGTTCAATATCGAAGCGAATCTCACACCGCGCGATTTTACCGGGAAATGCCTGAGCGAACTTGAATCCGAACTGTATGAAGTGTATTCCATGATACGCACCGCGGCCGCGCAATGCGGAGCGGACGCCGTGATGTGCGGCATACTGCCGACCATCCAGCTTTCCGATCTCGTAGGCTCGAATCTCACGCCTTATCCCCGCTACCTCGAACTCAACCGCGTCCTCACCGAGCTTCATGGAGATCAGCGGCTCGTTCACATCAAAGGCCTCGACGAGCTTCGGATGAAGGTCTCCGATACATTCGTCGAATTTTGCAATACTAGTTTCCAGATCCACATACAGGCCGGGTGTGACAATTTTAGCGACCGGTACAATTGGGCACAGGCCATCACCGCTCCGGTACTCGCCTCGGCGGTGAACTCCCCGCTGCTTACCGGTCATAGATTGTGGCAGGAAACCCGCCTCGCGCTCTTTCAGCATGCTGTCGACGAGCGTTCGCCGACACAGCACGAGCGCAATCGCCCGGCCCGCGTTACGTTTGGTACGAGTTGGGTCAACGGGTCCATTCTGGAACTGTTCAGGGAGGATGCGGCGCGATTTCGGGTCGTGTTGATAAAAGAGATCGAGGAAAATTCACTCGAGACCCTGCAAAACGGGGGAATTCCCGAGCTCGCCGCGTGGAGGATGCACAATGGCACCGTCTGGCGTTGGAACCGGGCATGCTATGGGGTCTTGAACGGCAAGCCAGGCTTACGGATCGAGGCCCGGTTTCTTCCGTCTGGGCCGACGATCATCGACGAGATGGCGAATTCTGCACTCTTTCTTGGATTGATGACGGCTCTGCCCGAGCTGTACGGCGATGTCAGGAACCGGATGCAGTTTGACGACGCAAAGACCAACTTTTTCAGTACTGCCCGATTCGGGCTGCAATCGCAGATCATCTGGATGGACGGCAAATGCCGCAATGCACGGGAGCTTTTGCTCGAGGAGTTGATCCCCGCAGCCGAATACGGCCTGAACGCAGCAAAGGTCGACCCGGCGGACATCGAACGTTATCTCGGAGTGATCAGGGAACGGGTGCGGCAGTCAAAGACCGGTTCCAGATGGATGCTTGATTCATTGGCCGGTATGGACAAGGCGGCAAAGCGAAACGTCAGAATGCGAACGCTGACCCGCTCGATGATCCTGGCTCAGGATTCCGGAAAGCCGCTTCACGAGTGGGATCTTGCCGAGATACCGCCCGGCTCCGACTGGATAGACAACTATCGAACTGTCGAGCAGTTCATGACCACGGATCTCTACACGGTACGGCCGGAAGATGGGCTCGACCTCGCGGCGAGCATTATGAAATGGAAGCACGTGAGGCACATACCGGTCGAGAGTGGGCGTGGCGAGCTCGTCGGCATCGTCTCGCACCGCGACCTTTTAGAGATCCTGACGGCCGAACACACACCGCACAGGTCCGAGATTACCGTCGGCCAAATAATGAAGAAAGACCCGGTCGCGATCTCGCCGGACACCTTGACCATCAACGCCCTTCGAATGATGCGCGACCTCAAGATCGGCTGTCTGCCGGTAGTGAACGAGGGCAAGCTCGTCGGACTTATAACGGCGTATGATTTCTTGACGGTCTCTACCAAGCTGCTTGAAATGAGGTTGGAAGAGACCGCTCAATTACTGGAGAATTACAATGAAAGCAGTAGCAGCGAGAGAGGATTGGACAAGCCATCTGAACAGATTCACGGAGATGAACAAGGGCCGTCCGACGAGGATCGGTCTCTTCGAGTGGTCGCCTGATGCCATGGCGGACCGCTGGCTCGAGGACGGTCTAGCTCTCGAGAGGATCGACGCCGAGATCAGGCATGGAAACGCCGATGTCCAGATATTGCTCGATGGCTTTGAACACGTGATCAGGAATGCGGCGAAGCTCAGCTTCCATCATGGCATCGACCCTGTGGACGACGGGGTCGATATAACCGATGCCAACGGCAACGTGACGATTCTTAGATTCGAATCCGAGCCGCGGCCTTAAAGCTGCGGCTGGTTCGATTTCGCGATGTCTTCCCGGAGTTTCCCGATCGAGGAGTTCTTCGGATCGACCGACTCGAGATTTGCAAGCGCCTCGGTCGCTCGCGCCGTATCACCCTTCTTCGTATACGCAACGATCATATTCTGAAGTGCGAGCACATGCTTCGGGTCCTTTTCCAGCGCCGTCCGAAACTCTTTGATCGCCCGGTCGTAATCAGGCTGCGCCCGAAAGACGAAAGTGAGGCCGAGATCGGTGCGAACATCGGCATCATCCGGACGCATTGCGAGTGCGGCGGTGTAGGTCTTTTCCGCCTCGTCGTATTTGGTTGAGTCAAAATAGGCATTCCCAAGGTTAACTATGGTCGTATAATCATCGGGCTTGATCTTACTTGCTCGCTCGATGAACTCGATCGCGCCCTCGAACCTCTGGATCTGATAGAAAAGCTCCGCGGCCTTTATCTGTGCTTCGTAATTATCCGGTTGGGCACGGGCCGTCTCGATAGCGGCCTGGATCTCCGGCGCGGTTCCTCCGTTTCCGCCGGTGGTCGGCGGATGGCCCGCCGGGAGGCCTTCCGCACCGGGCACTACGGCCGATGAGGCCGGAGCCAGCGCGGCCTGCGAACCCTGATTGACCGAATTCGCGAACATAAACCCGATGATCAGGCCGGCCAGAAGCCCCACGATCCCGAACAAGACATTTTCTTTATTGAGCATATTCTTAAGCGTACGAGTGTAGCCCCGGTAGCAGATAGCTTACACCCAGATAGGTAAAGACCACGAACAGGAACGCGACGATCGCGAAATAAGCCGAGCGTCGCCCCCGCCAGCCGTAAGCGATACGGGAGTGCAAAAATCCCGCATACGTCAGCCAGGCCACAAGAGCGCCCGTCTCTTTCGCATCCCAGCCCCAATATCTTCCCCAGGATTCGTTTGCCCAGACGGCGCCTGTGATCAGGAGCAGCGCGAGGCCGGCAAATGCGACCCCGCCCAGTTTGTACATTAGCCCATCGAGTCGTTCCGCCGCCGGGATCATCTCGCGAAGCCTCTCGGTACGGATTCCGAAAAGCACGATGAAGAGCGTCCCCGCAAAAGCCGTCACTAATGCTGAAAGTTCGACCGGATTAGCGTTAAGGCTTAGGCGAAGCTTGTTCCCGTTTTCGGCTATCCAGCTTTCGGACATTTTCCGCAGCTGCTGCGGCGTCATCGCGGCGATCTGCTGTTGAGGTACGTCCTCCTGCTGCAGCATCCAGACGGCAAACCGCTCGTACTGGGCGGTGTCAATATGCGCTCGTACGTCACCGATCGTCTTTATCTGATAGACGAGTGTGCCTATCGCAAATGCCTGCGTAACGAGAGATCCGGCTAATAGCCAAAACCCGAGACGTCGAAGCTTTCTCTCGCCATTCGAGAGAAAGGCAGCGAAGGTCGCGAGAGCCGTAACGATGAGAGCAGCAGAGATCACGAGCAGCCATCCGACGTAGGGGATATCCGCCCTCAAAGCAAGCGAGAAGCGCGAATCGCCGACGAATGTCGAGGCTGAATAAGTTCCAAATGTGGTCAGCGAGAACAACCCGAACTTGCCGATAGTGGCGAACACGGCGATCGCGAAGGCGCCGGCCCAGTACGCCATCTTCTCGACCTTCAGGCCGTCTTTTAATAGGTACAGGACAGCGACCGCAAAGCAAACGAGAGCTATGCCATAGCTCAACGAAGCGACACCGACGTGGATCGGCCGCCAGTATGAATCGAGCACGGGCGGCAGGTCGATGAACTCGTTCCCGATAAATCTCGCCAGTACGAGAATGATCGCCGCCAGAGGCAATGCGATCCCGGCAACGATGCGAAGGTCTTTTCGCCGCATCACGAGCAGTGTCGTAATTCCGGCGCCGAAGGCGAACGCCAGGCTTAGGTCATAGAGATTCGCGAACGGCACGTAACGGAACATCCACGGCATATCTGAGACGTTGCGCCCTTGCTCCTGAAATATCGCAAGCTCCCTGTCATACGCCGCTACCCAGCGAACCAGCCAGCTTGATAGATTCAGCAGCACGCCGGTCGTGGCGGCCCAAACGCCGAGCCGCTCAGCAAACCTGAACGGGGCGTACAGATCGGTGAGGAAAAAGACGGCCGCAAAAAGATAAGCAGCCAACGCAAGCATCATCAACGCCCCGTCGGAGATGAACCGTTCCGGGCCGATCGCGACCCTTGCCGCGACCACCGCCAGGGCTCCAAGCAAAGCGATTGCGAATGGTGCGTAGCCGGCACCGGCGGTATCGGCATTCTTTTCCGCTTTGCTGCTTTCAACAATGATCGGCGGATTTCTCAGAATTTCTTGATCCATAATTTCCCTATGCGCTCAGACCGCTTCGGATGCGGGCTAAGAACCGTTCAAAATACTCGCCGAAACCGTTCGGATTGCGGTTGCTGTGGCCGGCGATGACGATCTTCGTCGGGCCGTCGCCTCCATCCTCGATCACCGCCCAAAGTCGCTTGTGAGAGAAAGAAAAGACGCCGACAAGCGTCAGAAATAGGAGGCTGAAACCGACATAGACCACGCTCGAACCCGGATCCCGCTGGACCGAAAGCACGTGTGAGTCGGCGACCTTTTCGTAAGCCGACATCTTGAACGTGTATCCGCCGACGGGCTTGTTCGCGATCGGAATATTTCCGACCTCGGGGCCGAAAACGGTCGCTTGCTGCATTACCTCGCCGCTTGGAAGTACTTCAAGGATCGCGGCGGGATTTTCATATCGGCTCGTGTCCTCATTTGGGTCCTCCGGGCCGATCCGAAAGTTTGCCCGAAAGTCCCGAAGAACAAGCTTCGTGCCGTCGGCAAGGGTGGCGGTTCCACCCCGTTCGATCGTCACGCTCTCGCCCGCGCCTCCACTTACCGGCGTCGCGACGATACTCACGCTGCGGGCCCGGCCTACCGGCGTAAAGCTGGCCTGAAAGAATCGATATCCGCGGTAATCGAACGGTCGGTTCATTTGAACAAAGCCATTATGAATGCCTGTTTCGTCCTTGATCGTGAACCATGTCATCCAATCGATCGTGTTGCTCGGCGAAAGCGAACCGTCATCGCGGATAAGTTTCTGTTGTATGTCGGTGAAAGTGACCTCGAAGGGAAGCCGTTTGGTTACCTCGGTCACTTTATCAAGATCAAATGCCGTATCGAAGATCAGGTCGGACGACTGGCCCGGCGCAAGTGGCAGATTTCCAGTTTGTCCCAATTGAGCGGTAAGAAAGCCGCCCAAGAAGATCGTAAGCAGTGCGATATGCACCGCAACGAAGGCAAGGCGGTTCCACACCCCTTTTTCTCCGTACACGAAGGTGCGTCCATTCTTTTCCTTTATTGTTATTCTGCGGAGGCCCTGCGACTTGAATGAATCCGCCAGGTCGCTTGCGGCTTCGGCCACCATCCTGTCCGTGAACATGGTCGCCGAATCGCGCTGCTCGCGCAGCCACCGGACCGGTACGGTGAAGGAAGGCTTCGAGACATACGGCCAAATACGGGGCAAACGGTCGACCGTCGACAGGATGATATTCAGAGAGAGGGCACAAAGGAGCGCGTTGAAATACCAGGCATGGTAAATGTCAAAAAATCCCAGCCGTCCGTACACGAGCCTTTGAGCGGGCGTCAGCGCCGCGAAATAGTTTGCAAAGCCCGCAACGTTCTGCTGCATTATCAGCATACCGATGACACAGGCAGCACCGAGCGTGATCAGTAGTCCGACGCCAAGCCGGACCGAACTGACGAAACGTATTCCGGCATTGATGAGCGAACTTGCCTTATAAGTCGGCATGGCTGCGGGAGATGCGGGCAAGACCTCGGTTTCTTCCAATCTGGTCATATGGTTCGGAGAGCCTGACTTCAGGCGATTCATGGTGCTCGCGGCCATTAATGCAATGCCTGTGCCTTCGTGAGATCCGGTCAGATCAAGCGGCAGATGTAACAAAAGAGGCGTAAATTGGGCGTTCCGCACCTCTCGATCTCAATGCCCTCGCGATCGACGCTCCATAACCGTGGAAAAGTTCGCGATTAGATGATAAACCCAAGCCTGAACTTAAACTGTGATTGGCATCACAGCCGCTCGACTATCAAAACCGTAAACTATTGTGTTAACTTGCCCGTCAACAGGTCTCGACGCTTATGGTCTCGCACTTGCCAATTTTACAGCGATCGCTAAAGCTCGCCGTGGTGTGTCTGTGTGCGATATTTGCCGCTGCGATATTCTGGGGACCGGAAACGGTCACCGGTGCACAAGACAAGGGCATCGCCAGCATAAAAGCGACACCGACCCCGATGGCCCGAGCCCGAAAAGCACGTTTGAAACCAAAGTACTCCGAGTTCAAACATGACGTTAAGGCGCATAAGATGGAATGCTCCGCCTGCCACAAGTTCCCGTCCGAAAACTGGAAGAGCGTTCGCCCGGCGGAAACCGCCTTTCCCGACATAACCGACTACCCCAAACATGCCTCTTGCGTTAATTGTCACAAACAGCAGTTCTTCCGGGGTTCAACGCCTGTCATTTGCTCGATCTGCCATACCAACCCCGGCCCCCGAAACAGTTCACGGCACCCGTTCCCCAATCCTCGCGAGCGTTTTGATGAATCTCCGAAAGGCAAGGCCGCCGATTCGGATTTTGTCGTCGCGTTCCCGCACGAGATCCACGTTGACATCGTGAGCCGTATGGATCGGGGAATCGAACGATTCGTAAGTGTTGGTTGGCTGCGGACCAGACGTGCGGAGGAGAGTTGTAAGGTATGCCACCAGACAATGCTGCCTCAGGGTGATTCGGATGAGGAGTATCTGGTCAAGCCGCCTGCGGATCTTGGGGATGGTTTTTGGCTAAAGAAGGGGACCTTTAAGTCCGCTCCGACCGGCCACACTACCTGCTTTACGTGCCACAATGCCGATAGCGGAATGAACCCGCAGCCGGCAGACTGCGCTAAATGCCATACCCTCCGTTCGCCGTTCGGCCCGCCGGATGTCGATCCGGCGATGCTGGTAAAAATGGGGGCGACTACCCGCCTTCTCCGTGATGCATGGCTCTCACGGACCTCGTCGGGCACGTTCAGGCACGAGTTCTTTGGTCACACTGACCTGGAGTGCGCGACCTGTCACAACGTCTCAAAGATCGGCGCTACTCAAGCGAGCCGAAAAGTACCGGTCACTTCGTGCAATATGTGCCACATAACGGCGACCACCGATGACGGCGGAATCCTCAACTTCGAGGTCGAACAAAGAAAGAAGGACACGGGATTTCGTTGTGTAAAGTGTCACCTTTCCTATGGGGCCCAGCCGATCCCGGTTTCTCATACCGAGGCGATCACGGAGGCGGGAAAGTGAGGGCATCCACCGCTTCAAATAGAAGCTCGGGTTCGCGATGCCGGACCGCACGGTCTGTGGTGCTACTCGTGGCCCTGGTTTCCATCGGCGCGTATCTGACGGCGTGCGGTGACGAGCGGACCGAGCCTGTAAATACGCCGCCACCTGCAGAAACCAATTCGGACGTTGTAAAGTTCAATTTCTCTGACAAGGACTATTCAAAATTCGACCATAAAAGCGAACAGCATGAGCGGCTTCCCTGCCTTGTCTGCCATACGGCCGAGAGAGCCGATCGAAAAGTGAAGTTCAATGGGCACATACCCTGTTCTAGCTGCCACGTTGAGCATTTTGCGCAGAAGGAACATTCGATATGTACGGTGTGCCATACGAGTTCCGATGGAGGGCCTGTCAAGCCTTTTCCGCAACTTGCATCATTCGGTGCAAAATTCGATCACGCAGTACATCAGGCCCAGGCAAAGTGTGCTGATTGCCATTCGCCCACGCAGCGGGGAGCGGGATTCACGGTGCCCGGCCGCTCAAATGCCCATGCGACGTGTTTCCAATGCCACGCCTCCGACGCTCCGGTCGCAAAGGCGATCTTAGCGAAGGGGTCGAGCATCGATTCATGCAGCACGTGCCATCAGCCGGGATCCCCGGGCCCCGTCGAGCGTGCAGCGAGGTACGTTGGGAACTTCAGCCACTCGGCCCATACGCGACGGATGGACTGTTCAGCCTGCCATTCGATCCGGGCAGGAAAAGACGTGACGGCGCCGGTACCTGCGATGCACTTTGCCACGGCCCGGGGTCAGAATTGCGCGACATGCCATAACGGAAAGAGAGCTTTCGGAGGAGAAGATTTTGCGAATTGTAAGAGGTGTCATCAGGGAGACTCGTTCAAGTTTTGACGGCAGTGCGAATTTATTCGCGACCATAACCGAATTATTCCTGTAATTGCCGGTCAGTGAACATCTAACAGTGAGAAAACCTGGGTTTAGACGATATCCGGTATGGAACGCGGTTTGCTGAAAGCCGGTTAGCGGGGCTCAGGCCCCATAAAGATCACTGGGAGTATCCTATGAAGATGAATATCGTAAAAGTAGTTTCGATCGCAATTTTTGGCTTGTTTGGGCTTTTCCTTTTTCTTGGGAATGAAAAGGCTGCCGGTGCAATGCCCTTGACCGGTGACGACGAGGCGGCCATCTACAAAGCAAAATGTGCAATGTGCCACGGCCAGAAGGCTGAGAAGTCCTTCGACGTTGCAATGACCGATGAGGAAATGGTAACGGCGATCCTCGACGGTAAAAAGGGTGAAAAGCCGCCCTATATGCCGGCATTCAAAGAAAAAGGGATCGATCAGGCCAAAGCTCAGGCATTGGTCGCTCATATGCGGGGCCTGAAGAACCCACCTGCCGAATAGGTTCTTTTAGAGCGGTCAGCAAAGTTCGTTGAGGCTGTCGGAGTCCGTCCGACAGCGAAATGAGATCGGAGTTTGTGGTCGATACCGGTTTGGCATTTGCGATCTATGATAAGGTCGTTTTAAATGCGGGCCGGTACCGGCCTATTACCCGTTTATGGAACATTGCCGTGTATTGAGCGGCCGCCTTATAAGGAGCGTATGGAGCAAGAGAAGGAAGTCGGGCCCGAACCCGAAACCCCGTCAAAACCTCATTCACCAAGCTTATTCCGCAATTTTGTCAGCTTTGCCGGCATCGCGATCATTGTAGCGAGCCTGACCAGCATCCTCCTGCTGTTCCTTTTGGAAATGTCGGGCGGGCACGACAACCCGTATGCGGTACTGGTCACTTACATACTGCTTCCGTCGGCAATGGGGTTCGGTATCGTGGTGGCGATCATCGGAGCGCTGCTTGAACGCAGACGGCGAAGGCTAAACCCTGATAATGCGATCACGGCCTACCCGATCATCGATCTCAATGACCCCGCAAAGCGCCGTAAACTGCTTGTCCTTGTCGCAGGAACTTTCTTTTTTCTTTTCATCAGCGCCTTCGGCAGCTATCGTGCGTTCGAGTATACAGAGTCGGTTTCCTTCTGCGGCCAGCAGTGTCACACCGTGATGAAGCCCGAATTCGTGGCCTTTCAGGCAGCTCCGCACTCGAGCATCCGCTGCGTGGACTGCCACGTCGGAGGCGGGCCCGAGTGGTATGTGCGATCAAAGTTCAATGGGATGCGGCAGCTCTATGCGGTAGCGTTCAATACATACGATCGCCCGATCCAAACTCCGGTCCACAATATGCGGAAAGCCAATGAGACCTGCGCAAAATGCCATAGGCCCGAGCAATATCACGGAGATGTGCTAAAGACCTTTCAGCATTTTGCTTTTGACGAGGGCAATTCCCTTCGCCAGATCCGGATGCTCATTAAGGTTGGCGGAGGCGACCCGAAAACCGGCCCGGCCGGAGGCATCCACTGGCATATGAACCTCGACAACGAGATCACGTACGCTGCGATGGACGAAAAGCGCCAGAACATTCCCTGGGTAAGATCGAGAAACTCGAACGGAGAGGTCACGGAATACCTGGCCAAAGACACGGTATTTAGCGAGCAACAGATCAATGCGGCAGAAAAGCGGAAAATGGACTGCATCGACTGCCACAATCGCCCGACCCATCAGTATCTTTCACCCAACCGGGCTGTCGATCAGGCCATGGCCGCCAACCGCATCGACACGAGCCTTCCCTTCATTAAAGCAAAGGCGGTCGAGACGCTCTCGAAGCCTTATACAACCACTGATGAGGCAGTGA
Organism: Pyrinomonadaceae bacterium; assembly: GCA_050246275.1. Taxonomy (GTDB): domain Bacteria; phylum Acidobacteriota; class Blastocatellia; order Pyrinomonadales; family Pyrinomonadaceae; genus OLB17. The sequence continues at coordinate 444,790 of JBFWWI010000001.1, read as the reverse complement.
ACACGATCTCCGCCGATCTTATCGCGTACTATCAGTCCACATACTCCGACGTGTACACAAATAAGAGGCCTTCGGTCGATGCCGCCATCGCCGAGGTTCAGCGGATCTATCAAACTTACTTTTTCCCGGAGATGCGAACGAATTGGACCAGCCACATAGACAATATCGGTCACTTCAACGCTCAGGGTTGCTTTAGGTGCCATGACGGCCAGCATTTCAGCCGCGAAGGCAAAGTGATCCGAAACGATTGCGCGATCTGCCATACGACCTTGGACCAGACCTTTGCCGGACAACGCATCGTTCCTGCGGACGGTCGGTTCCAACATCCGGTCAACCTCGGCGATCGGAACACATGGCAATGCGCCGCCTGCCACAAGGGCGACAGATCATTCCAACATCCGCTCAACCTTGGTGATATCTCAAGATTCCAGTGTGCCGATTGCCATAAAGGCGAAACCTATAAGACAGTGAACTAGATCTGCAAAGACAAAACTATGCCGCGGTGCTATCGGATCTACCGATAACACCGCGGCATTTTCGCGACTGCTTTAAGTCAAGTTAACGGTCGCCGGCAGTTCTGCCTAAATAGATACGCACTGATGTGTAGGGCATGTGCGCACTGTAATTCTGCGACGCCAGTCCGTAGATAGTGGTCTGCGGAGGATTCTCCTTGTAGTCGTAGTACTGGTAGCCGATGTTCCAGTCGATGTAACGATTGACCCTGATGGTCGCCCGGAACTCGGGAATCTTGAAATCGATCGGATATGAACCGATTATTATCGGCGAAGTAAGCGGCGGCAGCGCCAGATCGTCGTGTCCGCGGTCCTTGTTCCAGCGATAGCTGCCAAAGAATGTGATCCGCTTGTGCGGCCGTGCGTGTACATCGACAAAGAAGTAATTGTCGCGGACAAAGAATTGGCTGAGTCCCGCCGTCGCCGGTCCGCCGAGCGGGATCAGGACCGAGACCTCGCTTGTCAGCCAGTGGTAATCGTAACCGCCGGTGACGCTGACCTCGTTTATCGGATTCCAATCCACCGAGCTCGAGAATATGCGGCTCCGCACGTTTGTCACGAACAATGTTGTCGGTGCCGAAATGCTCTGTCCCGGGTTATCGTTGTCCTTTGTGATGAACGAGAGATTGACCGCGAACTTGTCAAAATGCGCCCGGCTTCTTATGCGGAAATTCGCAAATTCATAGTTGGCAAGCCGAGTAAAGACGTTGTCCGCCTTGCCCGCTTCCACATCGGCAAAGATCGTCCAGTTGGATGTAGGCTTCAGCTTAGTGCCTGCAATGAATGTGTGGGTGGAGTTCTCTGCGTCCTCGGGATCCAGCGTCGGGACCGGCGTACCGAAATTCACGGTCGCGATACCCAATGCGACCTCGCGGTGCGTGTACCGCCATCCGACGTTAAAGCCGACACGGTTGTTCACCTGGTAATCGCCTTCAAGCAGGTTTGTGTATCGCCGGTAGCGGGTGACCGTGTAATTGACCTGGTGCGTCGTCGTTCCGGGAACCGAGATAAGCTGAAAAACATTCCCTCCATTGATGTTAAAGCCGTCGTAGTTGAACGTGTTCGAAAGCCGGAACTTCTCCGCGATCCGCCAGGTGACGCCCAGATCGGCCCGTGTCTGCAGCCGCTTCGAGTCGCCAAATGCATTATAGGTGTCCACTACGGCGACGTTCGTCGAGTTACGGTAGTTGAGGACCTCATCAAATGTAAAGTCGGTTGCGACCGCGGCATACGATACCTTGGCCGTTACGTCAAATACCTTTGCAAAGGTCCGCTGCACGCTGAAAACGCCGAAATTCGTATCTCCATCTATCGGATACGTACGCTCCATAGAATCGATCCGAATCGTGTTGCTGGTTACATCACCGGGATCGTTATTGACAAAGAACCGTGTCCGGTCCCTGAAGGATCGGTACCCGTAAGTCCCTGAAAAATTGAAGCCGAGCACCTTGCCGTCCGCTCCTACGCGGAAGTCGTCTGCCCTGTAGTCCACATCCTGGAACGCGGGAAAAACATCGCCGCGTGAGATACGCGTTGAGGTAGATCCGGTACCGTCGGCGAAGTTAAAGGAGTAACCGACGCGAAAACGAATGTTCGGATTCTGGGGAAGTAGCGTCAGGTCAAGGTCGCCAAAGTTCCTCCGCCGGTCAGCGTTATGCAGATTGCGGAGGTCGTTGCCGACCGCGTGAGTGTTGACGTTATTGAAATACACCGCCCTGCGAATGTTGGCATCGAAACGGTAATAGCCGTCTCGCTCCATGTTCGCACGGAAGTAGCCGTTCGGGTCGGCTCCCCAACCCGAACCTGTGAACATAAGCGAATCAAATACCTTGGAGCCTGACTTGCTCGTGTCTTCGATCGTCACACCCGAATCGAAGACGCGAAAGCCGCGCTTGTAATTGAGATCGCTTCGGTACTTGTTCTCGCTGCCGTTCACCTCGACCCAGCGAGCCCCGATCTCGGCGCTTCCTTTGACCGTGAACCGGTCTTCCGGCGTCGGGGTCGGTGATTGGGCTATCGCGGACAACGCGAATACGATGAGTGCCGCAAATACGGAAAGGCTCATCGCCGGGCGGCAGCAGAGTTCTCTAAATGGAATATGCTTTCTTTTTATGGAGATCATTGTTCTGTGCCCCCTATCTGAAGAAATCCTTATTGCTGTTCGAACCGTGGATCTGCGAGTGGCAGACCGTACAGTTCTGAGTCCGAATGCTCGTTTGTGTATGCGGCCCGGTCGGGATGTTCGGGTCGAGTTCGACGTTCTCGATGTTCGTATGACACTCGAGACAGAGTTGTCTCACCGAACTTCGCTTGAGCAGTTTCGGGTTATTCGATCCATGCGGCGAGTGGCATGTCGCACATCCCTCGATCTTCAACGCTGCGTGTTCGAAAACGAACGGGCCCTGCATCTGCGTATGGCACCGGACGCACGCCTGGTCACTTCCAAGTGCGAGTCGAGCCTGTTTGCTCTCAAACCCGCCGTGCGGATTGTGGCAGTCGCTGCAGGTCATCGCCCCCTCGAGCACCTTGTGGTGAAAGGGCTTCGAGAATTGCGCTTTCGTCTCAGAGTGACAGCCAATGCAAAGCTGAGGTTCGCTATTTTTCAACATCGCCCTGTTGGCGAGATTGGGGCGTTGTTCCGCGGCTTCGCCGATCAGAGTCATCGAACCCGGTCGCTGCGGCCCGTAGCTTGGCCCGTGTGCCGAATGGCAATCGGTACAGCCGATGTTGTTTCGCCAGTGATCGCCACGGCGGAAATTATTGTGAGCCTCTTTGCCCGAGTGGCATGCGAGGCAGCTTTCGGAAACGGCCTTTGAGTCCATCCCCGCGAATACTTTGATCTTTGTCTTGTCGCCGCCGCCTTCGACGTGCTCTTTACCGGGCCCGTGGCACGATTCGCAGCCGACGACCTTGCCTTTCCATCCCGGAAGGTCGCCGAGCTTGCCGTGGGTCGTTTTGGCGACCGCATTGAATTGATCTTCGTGACACGCCTTACAGGTCTCGCTCCCGACATATCGATCGTCGAGATATGAGTCAACTTTGGCGGCAGGATCGGGCATCTCCGATGCCGAAAGCCGTATGGACGGCGAAGCGAACATGCTCGCGATCCAGAGGAGCAGGACAACGGAGAACGTGAATAAAACTGTCAGTTTGAGGTTTTTTGCAGTAACCATATTGGTTCGCCTCCTGTTTGATCCGGCTAAACGATTGGGCTGGAACAAATTGAAACCGTCTGAGAGTAGCACATAACGAAACGGCAATGCTGTGACAATGGTCACACCGGGAGCCGTTCTTCTGGCGGGTTCCCTTTTTTCAAAACTCTTAAGATCGAGGTTATTCGTGCCGCAAAAAGTTTGAGAAGTTCGGTCCTGAGGTTCTCATCGTCTGCCAGCATGACTTCGACCTGCTCCGAGGCGATCCTCCCGAACGTTCCCTGAGACATAGCGGCAACACAATAACGAAAGGGCCGCGACGCGAGTAGTTCGGGAAGGCCTATCAAGATCTCGGTTGGGCGGGAGATAGGTGTTACACCCGATCCGCTGCGGGAAAAGACCGCAATGTTGCCGCTCATAACGACTATGAGCGAATCCGGAACATCGCCCTCCACAGCGATGACATCGCCCGCCTCGAAAGCCTGTGGGCGCATCTCCGAGATCCCGAGCATCCGCGGATGGAATTCGACCTCAGGCACGAACAGGGGAGTAAATGGTCTGGTGATATGACGGGCCATGTGAGCATACGTTATGCATAACGATAACTATGCCGCTTTTTACCCGTCGGCGATGACATGGGATACGCACGGCTGTGACGACGGTCACAATGCGTCGCGCGATTTGCTCCCGATCGACAATTCAAGATTGCGGAAACTTGGAATGTAGAGGTCGGAACCCTTGAGCCGAATCAGTCCGCGGTTGCGAAAATCTGTCAGCACGCGGGTAACCGTCTCGCGCGAACTTCCGATCATCTCGCTGACCTCTTCGTGGGTATAACGAAACTTGACCTTGAAGCCATCGTTATCGGTCCTCACCGTAGGCAGGTCGCCGCTGCACCAGTCAAGCATTAGCTGGGCCAGCTTATCGGCAACCGAACCCGAAAGGACAAACGTCCTGACCTGATGGCACGCATCGATATACCGCGAACTCAACTGGCGGATCGCGCTCATCGCGATCTCCGGATGCTCGCGGATCAGACGCAGAATGTCGCCTTTTGAAATGAAGTTTGCCTGACTCGGTTGAATGACCTCGGCCGATGCCTCGTGCGACCCGCCAGAAATAACGGAGCTGAGTCCGAGAAGTTCACCTGGGCGCGCAATGTGGAGGATCACCACCTTCCCTTCCTTCGAGCACGTGTATAGCTTGACTTCCCCCTGGCAAAGCAGATATACCCCGTTCGCCGGCTGACCCTCGATAAAGAGCATCGAGCCGGACGAGTATGCGTTCGAGATCTTGGCGGATTCTACAAGCCGGAGCTTTTCAAGTGCTACGTCACAAAAGTATCCGGTGTCGCGGTGATCACATTCCGAGCAGTTATGTTCGACCATCAGGTGTTGCGGGATCAATTCGTTTTCCTCCGGTTCTTGGCCTTGGAACGATTAACACCTTCGCTTGCGCGTATGTAACGTGTATATCCGATTTAGGCCGTAAAGGCAATGTCCTGCAATTCTAAAATTGCAACTGATGTGCCGAACAAAGCCTTCGCAAAACCGCTGGTACACTGTGATTGGCCAATAATTCAGGCACATTCGCGCGTAAGGATTCCGCTCAACTGTGAAGTAATCCACACCTGATCGAAGTTTAGAGTGCGGATAGAAACGCTATCCGCGATCTATCTACTAGACGAATCAACGTCAGAGATCCGGTTGGGAATAGACTTTCGATCGGAAAACGAACAAAATCTACTCGCGTTTTGAACTATAGCCGAAGTTGACCTGATTCAAATATGTGACCCGGATCATCTTTTCGACCACCTGGTTTGCGGATCTCGCGGAGAGTCGCCCGAGCGAATTTTCGGCAATTAAATTCGCGAGCACCTTATCCATTTGAAAGAACAGCCATGAAACTCAGAATCCTTGGTAATTCCCTCCGTTTCCGGCTAGGCCGGTCCGAAGTCGAGGCGTTTGGCCGCACCGGCTCGATCTCGGAGAGAGTCAGATTTGGCAGTTCGATCGAGAACGATCTCCGATACGAACTTACGATCGTTGATGGACCCGAGTTTGTCGGGAATTTCGAGAATGGTGCTATCACCGTCGGCGTTCCCCGATCGGTCGTCGATGAGTGGGTGGGCAGCGAAGAAGTAAGCATCTCCGGCAAACAGGGGCTCGACCAGGAAACCTCCCTGAAATTTCTGATCGAAAAGGATTTCGTCTGCCTTAGCGCCCACAACGACGAAGACCAGTCCGACCGCTATCCCCACCCCAAGGGCCCCGATGCGTGTTGAGCAAAATAAAACTTGCGCAACATGACTCCGATCATATTTTCTCGTCCGCTATCCTGCGATAGTGGTCTGGAAAACAGATTTGGAGGATTTAACTATGCTTAATGTAAACGGCAAGACGGTTCGCGAAATAGCGCTTCAAATGCCGATCACGACTCGCGTGTTCGAGGAATACAAGATCGACTATTGCTGCCACGGTGACACTCTTTTTGATGAGGCATGCCGGAAAGCCGGGGCTCTGCCGGAGGTCGTGAACCAAAAGATCGACCTACTCGTCGATGCCTCGAGCGAAAGCGGAGATATGTTCTCAGACATGCCGCTGAACGATCTTATCGATCATATCCTGGACAAGCATCACGTCTATACCAAAGAGGAAATGGAGCATTTAACTCCGCTAATGGCCAAGGTCGCGAGCCGTCACGGAGACCATTATCAATATTTGCTGGAGTTGAAAGAACTCTTCGCGGCTGTCTGCAGCGACCTCGCTCCCCATATGATGAAAGAAGAAACGGTCTTGTTCCCATACATCCGCGATCTGGAGTACCGCCGATCAAAGAAGATGACGGCCGCCTTTCCGCCCTTTGGCACGGTTCGGCATCCGGTCAACATGATGACCGTCGAGCACGAGGAGGTCGGTGACCTTTTGTCGAGAATGCGCGATATAACGAATGACTATTCATTGCCGGAAGGGGCGTGTCCGAGTTTTACGGCCCTTTATCACCGGCTGGGAGCCTTTGAGCGGGACATTCACCAACACATCCATCTGGAGAACAACCTATTGTTTCCTCGGGCGATCGAACTTGAGCGAAGCGCGTTCAGTTGAATCCAAAATGTCAGATACTGTTTGCGTGCCGACCCGTGCACCGAATATCGGCCGGGTCAGGACCTTTAGGATAAGGCAGGTCGCCATCCCGACCGAGCACGGCAGTTGGAGCTTTTTGCTCGAACCGCTTATTGCGGGGTTGGCGGTCGCTTACTCGATCGGCGGGGTATGGATCGCCGTGATGACCGTCGGCGCTTTTCTTTGCAGACAACCCTTAAAGGTCCTGGTCGCCGACCGCATGGGAAGGAGCAACACCGATCGCGCAAAAGCGGCGCTTGCTTTCTTTTTGCTGTATGCATCGATCTTCACGATCGGGATCGTCGGAACTGTAGTCGTTTCGGGATCGCAGCCGCTCTTGCCGTTTGCTCTGGTGCTGCCGCTTATCGGATTTCAGATCTTTAATGATGTATCGCGACGGGGCAGGCAGCTCGCTCCTGAATTGTGCGGCGCGGTTTCGATCTCGGCATCTATTGCGGCGATCGCGATCGCGGACGGCTTGCCCCTGGCGGTTGCCGGGTCCCTTTGGGCCGTCTTTATCCTGCGTCTGATACCTTCGGTCCTTTATGTCCGAAACTTGCTGCTTCTGGAAAAAGGCAAGGACCATTCGCGGATCATCCCGGCTCTCGCACATTTTGCGGCTCTGATCATTACCTGTTTCCTGGCCTATTATGGTTTGATCCCGATCTTGGCGACCTTTGCGATGCTGATCCTGTTAGGCCGTTCGCTGACCGGATTGGCCCCCGGCCGAAAGAAAAAACGGGCGATGCAGATCGGCGTTCTGGAGATCGCATATGGCGCAATGACGGTACTCTCCGTCGTGGCCGGGCATTTTCTTGGGTTCTAGTTCGAAGTAGTTCATACGCTTTGTCGCTCGGGCTGGACAAAAATAGGACGATTCCCGGAGGGTGCGCACCATAGGCACGCTGACACAGAAAAAGCGGCCCTTTGAGCCGCTCTAACTGTTGTGAATATTGGTGATCCGACCAGGACTCGAACCTGGGACCCAATGGTTAAAAGCCATTTGCTCTACCGACTGAGCTATCGGACCACGCGGCCGATCAGAGCCGGCCGAATTGACGATTTTACATATTGCTTCAGGTTATCGCAAGTTCCATGCGGATGTTGGCCCGTGCAAATAGCGAGTTTGGGTCAAGTGGTATCTCGATAAAGCCGAACTTCCGATACATCCTGAGCGCCACAACCTGTCTTGTGTTTGATTCGAGGATTATGCTTGGTGCCCCGGTTTGCGAAGCGTGGCCGATGCATGCATTCATCAACAAGTCGCCGATGCCACGCCCTCGATACGCCGGATCGACGGCCATCTTTGCAAGTTCGAAGCTCCCGCTCTCCATCAGGATCATGGCGACGGTGCCGATCGCCGATCCGCCGTCGAGCGCGAAAAAGATCTCGCCGCCCGGCTTGATCACGCTTTCAAATGGATGGTCGAGCACTTCGCGGTCGTGGTCCTCTACCCCGTAGTCGCGTTCGATCCATTCATAATTCAAGCGGGCAAAGTCCCCTGCATACGCCGGATCGAAAGGAACTATCCGAATTTCATCTGAACCGCTCACGCTTAGCTTACGAACCATCCCTCCATTACGGAATCCTTAAGGATGATGGTCTGGTCTCGCTCCGGCCCGGTCGAGATCAACCCGATCTCGACGCCGACCTGGGCTGAAAGGAATCGGACATACTCTTGTGCCCGAGGCGGAAGCTTTTCGAAATCGGTCGTCCCCACGGTATCCGATCCCCAGCCCGGAAGGGTCTCGTAAACCGGCCTTATCTGACGAAGGTCGTGTGAAACGGCGGGAAAGGTATCGACCCGCTTGCCGTCGATCTCATAACCGACGCAGACCTTGATCTCAGAGAGAGCGTCAAGCACGTCGAGTTTGGTGAGTGCGATCGAATCGAAACCGTTCAGCTCTGCCGCGTACCGGGTTGCGACCGCATCAAACCAACCGCACCGGCGAGGCCGCTTTGTAACTGACCCATACTCGTTCCCGCGCTGCCTGATGAGGTTCGCCATGTCCTCCTCGGCCTCGATCATTTCCGTGGGAAAGGGCCCTTCACCGACCCGCGTCGCATACGTGCGGACGATACCGAGAACGCCCGAGATATGGTGCGGGGGAATTCCCGCCCCGACAGATGCTCCGCCTGCGGTCGGATTCGAAGAGGTAACGTAGGGATAGGTCCCGTGGTCCACATCCAAAAGCGTCGCCTGGGCACCTTCGAGCAGTATCCGCCGGTTCGCCTTTTTCGCCTCGGCAAAAAAGTGTGACGTCTCGGTAACGAAGGGCCTCAGGCGTTCGATCAGCGGAGTGATCTCGGCGAGTATCTCATCTGCTCGAAGTGGCTGATTGCCGAAAAGCACGATGATACGGTTAGCCTCTTCCAGATTGCGTTCAATACGCAGCTTTAGAAGCTCCGGGGACAATGCGTCGGCAACACGGATCCCGCGTCGTCCGGCCTTGTCTTCGTATGCCGGCCCGATGCCTCGGAGGGTCGTACCGATCTTCTCATTCCCGAGTCTCTCTTCTGACGTATGATCGAGCGCCCGGTGATAGGGCATTATCAAATGCGCCCTTGAAGAGACCTTCAGCCTTTCGGGCGTCACCTCGATGCCCTGTTGGGCGATCTGATCGACCTCTTCGAAAAAGGCCTTTGGGTCGATCACCATTCCGTTGCCGAGCACACAGGTCTTATCCGGGTGAATGATGCCCGACGGCAAAAGCCGCAGGACAAATGCCTTATCGCCGACATACACGCTGTGGCCCGCATTGTGGCCGCCCTGATATCTCGACACAATATCGAACCGATCGGCCAATAGATCGACGACCTTGCCCTTTCCTTCGTCGCCCCACTGAGCGCCGATGATCACAATTATCATAGATTGAACCAATTGGCAGTTGACAATTGATAATTGACAATTGAATCAACTACTTCCCCTTTGATGTCTTTATCGCGGCAGTCAGCATCTTTGTGATCTCCCGACAGTCCGCAAGTAACGACTCTGCCTGGAGAACTGTTAGGTAATCAGCGTCTGATAGCAGGTTCAGCCAGTACTCGGTTTCCACGGCTTCCTTGAGAGCGATAGATAACTTACTGATAAAGTCAGGTCGAGATTGTGCCTGATTGGCCTCGGCGATGTTCGCGCCTATCGACGTTCCCGCCCGCAACAACCGTTTCGAAAGAACAAATTCCCGCGATTCCGAAGTGAGATGTTTGTATGCCTTAACAACACGAAGTGCGAACTGATATGACTTATCCCGCAGCGGATTCGTTCCTGATTGTCCACTTTCCGTTGTCAATTCTCAACTCTGGAGCGTCCACCGATATAGTTCCACGTACTTGCGCGCTGCGTTCTCCCAGGAATTATCGACCGCCATTCCATTCCGCTGGATCTTTTGCCAGGCGTCCGGGTCGCCGTAGGCGAACAACGCCTCGTATATCTTTTCAAGGAAGCGGTCGGCACGATATGCCCCAAACTTGAACCCGTTGCCTGTACCGGTCGCGGCATCCCAATTCTGCACCGTATCGTCCAGCCCGCCGACAGCTCGGACGATCGGTACCGTGCCGTAGCGAAGCGAATACATCTGATTCAATCCGCACGGCTCGAATTTTGACGGCATCATGAACATATCCGCACCGGCCTCGATCAGATGTGCGAGCGGTTCGCTGTAGCCGCGATATATTCCGACCTGGCCCGGGGCGTGATCTCGGAGCGATTGCCAGAAGTCTTCGTATCTTTTTTCGCCCGAACCGAGTGACACGATGAACGCACCGGTGCTTAGCACCTCGCCTGCGACCTGCATCATCAGGTCGATGCCCTTCTGCGCGGTCAGGCGCGTTATGTTTGCGATCACGGGCCGATCGAGGTCAACGGGCATTGAGAATCGCTCGAGCATCCGGCGCTTGCATTCACGCTTGCCCGAAAGATCGTCGATGTCAAAATGGGCGGGAAGCTCAGGATCCGTCGCCGGGTTCCACACCTCGTAATCGACGCCGTTGGTGATGCCGATGAGGCGATCTGAGCGTTGTCGCGTAAGCCAGTCAAGCCCGTATCCATTCTCCGCCGTCTGTATCTCATATCCGTAACGCCGCGAAACGGTCGAGAGCACATCTGACACTTCCAACCCTGCCTTCATTGCCGACGCATATCCGTTAAATGCGAAGGCGTTTCGTGCAAAGGCAGACCCAAAGCCGAACTTCCACAGATCACTTGAGGCGAAACCGCCCTGATATGCCATGTTGTGGATCGAAAATACCGTGCGCGTGTTTCGCCAATGATCGTCCCACCGCCGCCGCTCGGCGATCTCGACGGCCGCGAATCCGCAATGCCAATCGTTCAGATGGACTATTTCCGGAGCCCTGCCGATACGCTTCAGCAATACGAGTGCAGCGTGATTGAAGAACGCGAACCGCTCGTGATCTTCCGAATAGCCGTAGATCGAATCGCGATGAAAGAGCGATGGTGCGTCGATCAGAAAAGTCGGGGAGCCGTTCGCCTCGCTGTAAAATGCCTTTGCCGGATAAACGCCACCGCGCCAATCTACGTTCAGATCGTCGATCGCCGTTTCCCAAAGATATTCACCCTTTGTCTGCCAATAGCACGGCGTGATCAGCAGCGAATCGACCCCGACCGCCTTCAGAGCCTTCGGCAACGCCCCGGCGACATCCCCAAGCCCTCCCGTTTTCGAATATGGCACGGCCTCCGCCGCGATCACAGCAACACGCATATGTCAGCTAGAACTCTAAGTGTAAGCGAGCAGCACACCATAAACAAAAAGCCGGAGGACCTATAAAGGCCCCCCGGGCAAGTACTGTTGGTCCAAAGAGCTGGACTAGAAGTTAATACGAAGCTTCAGGTCAATTTGACGGCCGCCGTTATCATTGGTCGTCGAGATGTCCTGGTAAGCTGAGCCATTTCCGAGCTGCCCGAACGTTGCGCCGCCGACTGTCACGCTCGAGGTATCCGCGCCAAAGCCGCCGACGCGGAAGTTCGGCATATTCAACGCGTCAAGGAAGGTCGCGCTCAGGTCGATACTGCGTCTTTCACCGATCATGAACCGCTTTGTGACCGTCGCGTCCAACTTGAAGTAGGTCGGTCCGTACAGGATCAGATTATTGAAACCGCACTCGCCGGCGAAACGCGCAATGCAGTTACCGTATCCCGCAGGAGCAATGAACTTACCTTGCGGCCCTCCGGTTCCAAAGGTAGTTCCATAACCACCATTCGAATTCGTGTTGGCGACGCTGATGTTGAAGGCCTTCCGAGTGTTGTTGATGATGTCTTCCGGCAGATACGTGACCACTTGAACACCGTCAATTACGGAATTCTTGTAGACACCGATCATCTTCTGAAGTTCCTTCTTATCCATCCCAACGAGTTGGACGTTGCCAAAGCTTATCGGCGATCCGCTCTGCCATCTGATGACCGGAAGGATGGTAAAGCCGCCCACAAGTGCGTTGACAAAGCCATTCGCCGAGGAGAAAAATTGTTTCCCTCGTCCGAACGGTAGGTCATAGGTCGCGTCAAGCTTGAACTGGTGTCGAATATCGAAGGCCTGAACGTTCTTCGCAAGTTCCAGTCCGCCTTCCCGCTGGGTAAAGCCGGAGAACACGACGCTACTCGATTGGAACGCATCTGACTGAGCCTTCGACCAAACGTAGCTGGCTCCGACACGCAGTCCCTGAGACATGCGGCGGCGAACTTCAATAACGCCTGAGTCATACCACGTTTTTTGGCTATTATCGATTATGAACGACCCGTTGACGCCAGTTGTGGGGTTGACGTAAAAGAAGTTGATAGGTCTTCCATTGGCGATCGCGTTATTGCGACGAGTAGCGCTGTCCTCGAAGCTGGTCCCACTGAAGGCAAAGATGTTAGGAGCGTTAACCGAGAGCGCCGTGACGAGAGTGGAATTATTGAAATTGGTCGACAAGTAGCGGGCTGGATTCATGGGATCGTAATTCGCCGCCGAGTTGAAATACGACAACATTATGGGCAGCGGAGAAGTTCCCGTATTCGGCCCGCGATAGGCAAACCCTCTCGAGGCAAACCCATTTGCGATGTTCGCATACAGATTCTGCTGAGCCAGCAAGAATTCCGCCGCGAAACCGTTCTCGATCGTGTTGAACTCGTTGATGTTGTACTGCCGCTGCAAGTCAATGCCGCGGTTGCCGACATATCGAAATTCTACCACCGTGTTCTTATCTAGCTCCCGTTGTAGCCCGAAGCTGAACGAATGGACCGAACCCGTCTTGATATTCGGATCGAACACGTTCGTCGAGTCTGCCGACGTCAGCGTAAGTGGGTACTGAGGGCTCGTGGGAAAGTTCGGGGTCGTAAGATTCGGGTTGTTTGGATCTCGAAGATTCGTGCCAACGGTCAAACGCAGGTCAGGGTTACTGCTGGTCAGCGATCTGGTAAGCGTTAACGACCCGCCCGGATTCGATCCGAGGATACTCTCCAGGAGGTTAAACCCTTCTCTTACGAAAGCAACAGAATAACCACCACGGAAGACACTTTTCCCATTCGCACCAAAAAGGCCGCGTAGGAATTTGCCTTTGCCAAGATCCGGGGTCCAGGCGAAACCGAATGTCGGAGCGAAGTTATTGAGGTCATCATTGTATGCCTTTTCACCTGGTTGGGTCGGCACCACGAAGGGAACCCGCCCGGTAAGTGTGCCAGGCTTGAAAATGTTTCCGAACCCAGACACACCCCACGCATCCTCGAACTTGTCGACGCGCGAGTAAGTAGGCGAGTACACCCGAAAAGCGGTTTGTGGCTGCCACCTAACCCCGAAGTTGAGCAGTAGATTCGGCCGCGCCTTCCAGCTATCTTGAATGTAAAGACCATACGTCTTCTGTTTTGCTAGCTGCGAAGAACTGGCGTTTTCCTTGTAAGTTCCATCCTCGGTCAAATAGGCATTCGTGAAATATGTCGTAACTCGACCGATCAGCATCGCATACAAATTACGGGCTTCAGTCAAGTTGGCAGTGGGCACGATCCCGTCAAATATGCTGAAGTCAGGGTCCGTCGAATCGAGTCCAAAGCTCACCGAAGGAACGATTCGTCCGATCGCTGACCCTTCCCGCCGGATCAGCTTATACTGACCGCCAAATCCGATGCTGTGTGAACCCTTGATCCATGTCGCATTTTCGGTAAAGTCATATGTCGGCGTATTTCGATCGCTGTACGAGTTGCGCGAGGTAGCCGTCGTGATCGGTACGCCGGTCGGATTAATGTTTAGGTTGTAACCACCCTGGTAGGCATAGTCGGCGGGAGATATTCCCGCACTAAAGGTCGAAAGCCCTGTGGAGATCGCGACACGAGCCTCATTGATGAGATTTGTCCCAAAATTGGAGCGAACCGCACCAGAATAAGAATCGCGGACCGAACCCTGCGTGTAAAAGGGCATACCGGGGAATCGCTCATCCTGACTATTGAGAAAGTCCTTCGACGGGACAAACTCTTGCTGATTAGTAACAAACTCTGCACTATGGTTCTTACCTAAATTCGCATCAAACCGCAGGACAAGGAATTTCCTCGTTGAGTCGCCCGTCGGCGAGAAGTTATAGTTCAGATAGTTCGGCGTTCCAGACCTGGGCGTAATCGTCCCTTGAGTCGCAGTCGCTGATCTGATCTGAGATAGGAGTGATCCGATCGTCGGATCTACTGTCGAAATTCGACCCGCATTGGCAGCGATCTGAAGCAGGTCAACAGATTGGATCGATGTGCCGACGGTGTACGAAAATATCCCGGCCTGAGCCTCAGGCGTCAGAATAACACGTGTCCTGGAAAGAGCCTGTGGGATCCTAAATTCTTCGTAATTCACAAAGAAGAACAGTTTATCCTTACCTGAATCAAACAATGGGCCGCCGCCGTCACCGAACCGCGGAAAGGGTATCGGGCCGCCAAAGCTGCCGCCATATTGATTCAACCGGATCTTTTGCCGGTACGCCTCCCCATTTTCATCGCGTTGGCCGTCACGGTTTTGATACCAATAGTTGGCGTTAAGGCTTTCATCGCGATGCTGCCAGAACAACGAGCCTTTATAATCGTTGGTGCCCCGCTTGGTAACGAACTTGATCTGCACAGCACCGTCGCCGCTCGCTTCAGCACCTGGATTCGATGTTGAAACTGTTACTTCCTCGATAGCGTCAACGCGTGGGCGAACATAGGTAAAGAATCCATCAGACGACCGGAGAAGATTATCCTGTACATCCACACCATCAATGGAGATGGCTATCGAACCCTTCGGCAGCCCGTTTATCGACGACCGACGCGGAGCACCTACTGACGCAGTTCCGGGTAGCAGGGTCACGAGGTCGAGAGCGTCTCGCGAAGCGATCGGCGTCTCGACGATCTGACGACCGGTTATTGTAGTACCGACCGTGGCGGTCTGCGTCTGCAGCACCTCGCCGCCGCCGGTAACGACGACCGTTTCACTGACTTCGCCGGCCTGCAGTGTAACGTTGACCGTCGTAGGCAACCCGACGTCAACCTTTACGTCCTCTACAACGGAACGCTTAAAACTAGGTGCCGTCGTCGTAACCGAGTAAACGCCAGAGGCCACCGACGGCACGCGGTAAGAGCCGCTGTCGTTTGTCACGACCGTAAACTCCTGGCCTCCTCCGCCTCTAATAACAACAGTGGCGGCTGGCACCGCAGCACCGTTAGCATCTACGACCGTTCCGGCAATGGAACCGGTCGTTTGCGAATACACCAAAGCCTGGCAGAAAACCAATACCAGGATCGGTCCGACCATGCCAATAACTATTCTTTTCATTTGAGTGAGATGTCCTCCAAGGTGAACTAATTTTCAAGTCAAAAAACAGGAATAAATAAGAGCCGAAACCTGCTTGTTCTTCACCCAATAGGACCGATAATATGACGGGAACGACTCGCTACAGGCAAGTTTGATACCAGTGACTTTAAAAGACTGTGAGCCCCGCGTTTCAAGTAAATTTGCTTTTTCGATCTGCTCTCTACAAGCCAAGGCTACAGAACTTTGGATTTTTGATACGAAATTTTGAATGGACAATCCGCCCCAAAAGCAAAAAGACCGCGGCGGTGCGCGGTCTTTGAGAGAGAGGTTCCGGAATCTTTAGGTCTGCATCGAAGCAAGGAATTCAGCGTTCGTCTTGGTCTTGCCGAGGCGTTCGAGGACGACCTCCATCTGCTCGACGGGTGAAAGCGGATTGAGCACACGCCGCATTACCCAAATGCGGTTCAGGTCTTCCTTGCTGATCAGGAGTTCTTCCTTTCGGGTGCCCGATCTCTGCAGGTCGATCGCCGGGAAGAGGCGCTTATCCGAGAGACGCCGGTCGAGGTGTATCTCAGAGTTGCCGGTACCCTTGAATTCCTCAAAGATGACGTCGTCCATACGGGAACCGGTATCTATCAGGGCGGTCGCTATGATCGTCAATGAGCCGCCCTCTTCGATGTTTCGCGCAGCTCCAAAGAATCGCTTCGGACGCTGAAGTGCGTTCGAATCGATACCGCCGGAGAGGATCTTGCCGGAAGGCGGAACTACCGCATTGTGCGCTCGTGCCAGACGCGTGATCGAGTCCAAAAGTATGACCACATCGCGTTTGTGTTCGACGAGGCGTTTTGCCTTTTCGATGACCATGTCGGCAACCTGAACGTGCCGCGTCGGCGGTTCGTCAAATGTCGATGATATGACCTCTCCGCGGACGGAACGCTGCATATCCGTGACCTCTTCCGGCCGTTCGTCGATGAGCAGCACGATGAGCGTCGTTTCCGGATGATTTTCGGTGATGGAGTTGGCGATGGTCTGGAGCAGCATCGTCTTACCGGTTCGCGGCGGGGCAACGATCAAGGCACGCTGGCCCTTGCCGATCGGCGTGACCAGGTCGATGACGCGTGCGGCGATATTCTCCGGCCCGACCTCCATCTTCAGCTGCTCATCCGGATAGAGCGGGGTCAAATTGTCGAAAAATACCTTCTCGCGGGATTGCTCCGGGGCTTCAAAGTTGATCGCTTCGACCTTGATGAGTGCAAAGTACCGCTCGCCTTCTTTCGGCGGCCTGATCTGTCCGGAAACGGTATCGCCGGTCCTCAGATCGAACTTGCGGATCTGCGAGGGACTTACGTATATATCGTCCGGACCGGGCAGGTAGTTATATTCCGGGGCGCGGAGGAACCCGAACCCGTCCGGGAGCGTTTCAAGCACACCCTCAGAAAAGATCAGTCCGCTTTTTTCTGTCTGTGCTGCAAGCACTTTGAAAATGAGTTCCTGCTTGCGAAGCCCGGTTGCGCCCTCGATGCCCATTTCCTTAGCGATATGGGTCAACTCGCTGATAGACATATCCTTAAGGCCGGCGAGATTCAGCATTTCCTGCTTTTCGCCGTTCGAGCCTCTTTGATCGCGGCGGTCGCTGCCTCTTTGCGCCTCTTTGCCGTTCGACGATACGTCCGGGGCGGTTTCCGCGGGTGCGGTTTCCGTGGGTGCGGTTTCAACGGCTGCGGTCTCTTCGCCGTTGGAATTCTCTTCGATGTCTTCCGCGTTGCTGCCGTCGTCAGACTTTACTGCCTTGGGCTTACGGGTTGATGTGGTTTTCGTTGCCATGATTTTGCGGTGTTTTACCGATAATTGATGTTGATTCCACGTTTTGCAGTTTCAGGTGTTCGGCAAGCTTTGGCCCCTCGGTAGAGATGAAAAAGAAAGGTGGATTACGTATGGATTAAGTTGTAGTAATTACAAATGAAACAATCCTTGAGCTTCCTCAAGAACCCTTGAAGTTATAGGGATGCTTCTTTTCTACTACAAAACAAGCATTAAAGCAACTATATTTTCAAGAAATTAAGGCCACCGGGAAATGGCGTCCCCGATGGCGGACCACACGTCGTCCCGGCCCTTTCCGGTTTGCGACGAGTAAGCGATCAAGTTATCTCTGTTAAGAGCCAGCCTCGCCACCTTAAGTTGCTTCAAAAGTTGATTGCTCGTAAGTTTGTCCGCCTTTGTCGCGACCACGATATGGGGTTTCTCGTTAAAGTGCAGCCACTCGTTAAGCTGCATATCGAGTTTTGACGGTTCGTGCCGCAGGTCGATAAGCTGAACGCAGAGGGCGAGTTGTTCCCTCTGTGAGAGATATTCCTCTGCCATTTTCCCCCAATCGGAACGCATCGTCTTGGAAACCTTCGCATACCCGTAACCGGGCAGGTCAACGAAATAGAATTCCTCGTTTATTAGGAAGTAGTTTATGCTCTGGGTCCTGCCCGGCGTGTTCGATGTCCGGGCCAGGCCCTTTCGGCCGAGGAGCGAATTGATAAGCGATGACTTCCCCACATTCGACCGGCCCAGAAAGGCGATCTCGGGCCGTTGGTCATCGACCCAGTGGCCGCTGTTGAAAGCGCTCTTTACAAAATCCGCTGAGGTTACCTTTATCATGTTCTAACAAAAATAGACCGGGCCGTTCGGATCGCCAAGTTTGCCAAAGCGATCCGAAACGGTCCGGTTGCGGAGATCTCCTCCAAAAAACAACTAATTCTGCCTTACGGGAGCCCGCGGCATCTTATCCGGAGCGAACCGCGGGAGCAGAGCGTCGGCCATTGCCAGGTTATAGACCGCCGTCGCGACGATCACCGCCGACTTCTTCACATCATCCTCAACGACCCTTTCGTAAGTATCGAGATTGGTGTGCCACGTATGTGTGAAATACTCGATCGGATCCTGCTGGACGCCGATACCGGGAAGGCCGGCATTGTTGAACGAAGTATGGTCCGATCCACCCAGGCTACGGCTTGAGGTGGAGGTCGCGCCGCCAAAACCGTAGTCGGCAAACGACCCGGTCGCGGCACGAAGCGGCCCCGCGGCCTCGGGCGGCCCAAAGACGCTGAATCCGCGTGCTTTGCCCGTCCCGGAATCGATATTGAAGTAACCGCCGAACTTTGAGAATGCCGGCGTGGGTTCCTCCGCCGAACCAAAGTGTTTTTTCACATAAGCCTGCGAACCGAGCAGGCCCTGCTCCTCGCCGCTCCAAAGGGCCACCCGAATGGTCCGGCGCGGCTTGACGCCGACCGCCTTCAGGATGCGCGCCGCCTCCATCATAACCGCGCAGCCGATCGCGTTGTCCGTGGCCCCCGTAGCCGCGTGCCAGGAATCGAGGTGGCCGCCGAGCATGATCACTTCGTCGGCCTTATCGGTACCGGCCAGCTCGCCTATCGTGTTATACGCGACCTTCCCTTCGGGATAGATCTGGTTCTGGATGTTGAACTCAAGCTCGACCTTTTTCCCGTCCTTCATAAGCCGAACGATGCGGCCGAAATCCTCGTTTCGCATCACGACCGTCGGCACGACCTTGGCCGGATCGTAGCCGCTGGCAAATGCCCGGATCTGTCCGTGTTCGCGGCCCGCGTCGTTCACCCGCACCTTTACCCCGCTGGCGAGTAGAAAGGCGTTGACCTGTTCGTTTATCCTTGCAAATGGCAGCGCGTCAGGCTTTGGCTCCTGCCGCTGCTGCGGCTGAACCTGGATCGGGCCCTGCTGCGGTGGCGGAGGCAGGGCATTCGGATCGAAACGCCGTGAAATCACATCATCGGAAATGCGCTTTGCGGGCGGTTCGAAATTCACAGGTATCGAGGCCGGATTTCCCCAGATCACGATCTTGCCTTGCACCTGCGATCGAACGCTGTTCAGGTAAGCGTCGAGTTCGGCCTGGTTCGGCCGGGGCGGGAGCACCATCTGAAATGCTTCACCTGAGGCCACGCCATTCGTGCTCGGCGTCCAGGCAAGCACCTCGAACACAAGATTGTCCTTGACAGGTGCCGTGATGAATCCGGCGGCTCTCTCATTCACCCAACCTGGGTTTCCCCAGTCCCAGGGTTCCATATCGACCCGGTCAAATCCCCATGTTCTCATCTGGCCCATCGCCCATTCGCCGGCGGCCTTGAGCTTTGGCGATCCGGTCAGACGCGGCCCGTAGACATCCGTCAGCACATGGAGTGTCTTCATTATCTGGGAATTCTCCATTCCCTCTTTGCGGATGCGTTCATTGATGTCAGAAGCGGGTGCCGCTCCCTGTGCGAACATCGACATTGGCGCGATGAATGCAAGCATCAGCACGGACGAAATTACAGCGTTAAGTTTTTTCATTCTCGATTAAATACTAGACGACGGACGATACTCGACTCGGCGTCGATCTAGGTCAGGTCTATTTTATGGTCGTATGACGAACCGAAGGGTTTCGATATTTATACACTAATACAAATGCAAAGGTTTCAAAAAGCGGGCATTTCGGAACGGCATTGTGCGTATCGAACTCAATTGACGTATAGTTTGGCCGGTTCACGAGAATAATATGCGGACACTTGGCAGAGTCCTGGCGCTGCTGGTCGCCATCGAGCATATCGGGATAATGATCCTCGAGATGCTTTTCTGGGACCATCCCGTCGGACGGCAAATATTTTCAATGACGCCTGAGATCTCGGTGGCCTCAGCGACGCTCGCGGCAAATCAGGGTTTGTATAATGGCTTTCTTGCCGCCGGCATCCTCTGGGGCCTGTATTCCGATAGGAGAGACCTACTCGTCTTCTTTCTTTCGTGTGTCGTCGCGGCCGGCATCTTCGGCGGAGCGACGGCAAAAACCTCGATCATATTTACCCAGGCGGTCCCTGCCTTCGCGGCACTGTTTGTCGTTCTCGTCGGTTCGGGGCGCAGAGCAAATTGACCCAGTCAACTGCGTCGAGACCTTTTTCTGGAATTCAATTACCATTCTCACTATTCACCTGATACAACAACCGATACCGTGATCCTTTCCTGACCGGACGCGAAGACCGCGTACCGCAAAAGGCTCGGAATAGAGATTAGAAAATACGGCTCGCCGTGTCCTTGAATTCGGAGGCGCCAGGCCGGAGGTGTAATTATGAGAGCAATCAGTAAACTGGAAACCTTTAACGCTGTACTAACACAGTTTCTTTTATTTGCGGTCGTGCTCGGCACTTTTGCGGGCGCATCGCTCGGCCAAAAGATCGACCGGCGCCATGTTCTCGCGAAAACGGGAGACGAGGCGCCAAAAGCCTCCGCCGAGCCCGAAACCGGGTGCATCGGTACCGAGATCATCACTACCGGAAATTCCGCTACCGACGGCAGCAAGGGCAATATCCGTACGTTTAGTTCGGGTGCATTCAGCGTAAAGGCAAGTGCTTTCAGCCGCCGCCTCAGCGACGGAGTTTGGGAGAACGCCTTTCTCGGAGCATATAGTTCCGGCCTTGGGGTCACCGACAATGGCGAAGGCTCGGGAGCAAACGACACCCATCGCGTCGATAACGTCGGCAGCCGGCTGAATTACGTTCTGTTCGAGTTCAACCAGCCCGTCGTGGTCGACCAGGTCTATCTGGATGCCGTGCTAAATGACAGCGACATTACGGTCTGGATCGGAAATGCTAACGACCCTTTCAATAACCATCTGTCTCTCAGCGATGCACTGCTGGGAAGCTTTGGGCCCTCGGCAGACAACGATACCTCGAGCTCGGCAGCCCGTTGGGCAAACATCAACGCCTCCAACACGGTCGGAAATGTTCTGGTCGTCGCGGCATCCGTAACCGATACAACACCGGAAGACTGGTTCAAGATCCGCAAACTGCAGGTGAATTGCAGGCCGCCCAGCAACGCCAGAGTCGAGATCATCAAAGAGGTCGGTACGCTGGATGGTTCGAATGCGTCCGTAGCATCGTTCGATTTCGACGCGACCGGACTCGGAACTTCGAGCTTCGCGCTTGTCGATAACAACGTGGCCGGCCCCGATCGTTTCATCAACAATGGGATCACCGCGTTTGGTTCGGCTAATCCGATAACGGTCACTGAGCGGCAGCCGTTCGGATGGTCACTCGTGGACCTTGTCTGCAAAGAGACCGGTACCCAGAACTCGACAATAGATTTTGCCGCACGGTCGGTCACGATCATTGCCGAGCCGGGTGAGTCTATTGTCTGTACGTTCACCAACGGCCAGGCATCACCGAGTGCTGCGACGGCAAATGTGTCGGGACGTGCCGTGACGGCCGATACCGCAACAGGCATCAGCGGAGCCATTCTGACCCTGCTGGATGCTCAGACCGGTGAAACGAGAACCGTTCGAACAAACCAGTTCGGATACTACTCTTTCAACGATATCGACGTCGATAAGTTCTACGTGTTGACGATAAGCCATCGACGCTACTCGTTCTCGCAGGCGACCCGGGCATTCACGCTGCGGGAAAACCTGATGGATGAGAATTTTATCCAGACCTACTAGTTTGGATATAAATTGAAATGAAAGAGGTCGCCTGAAAGGGGGGCCTCATTTTGCATGAAAAGTACCGTCGAGATCAAACGATCCGCCCGACGAGATCGTAATCGAGGGCATCGGTGATCTCGACGTTGTAAATGGACCCGACCTCAGGCTGCAGGCCTTCCGGAATGTCGTTGATCAGAATGTAGCCGTCGATCTCTTCGGCCTGGCCTTCGAGGCGGCCCTGAAACAACAGGTCCGATTCCTGAGAAAGGCCTTCAAAAAGTACGGGGAATATCTCCCCGACGCGCGACTTGTTCATCTTTCGGCTGATCTTCGCCTGTTCTTTCATCAACAGCGACCGACGCTTTTCCGCGACCTTGGTATCCACCTTGTTCGGCAGATCAAAGGCAGGCGTGCCTTCCTCATCGGAGTAGGTAAATACGCCAACATTGTCGAACCTGCAATTTCGCACGAACGCCATCAGCTCTTCAAAATCCTCGTCCGTTTCACCCGGAAACCCCGTTATGAAAGTCGTCCGGATCGCGATGCCCGGAACCCTCTCTCTGACTCGGGCGATCAACTTCTCCAGCGATTCGCGCGTCCCGCCGCGTTTCATCAATTTCAAGACATTGCGCGAGGCGTGCTGCAGAGGCATATCGAGGTATTTAACGGCCTTCGGGGTCTCGGCGATCGCGGCCAAAAATGCATCCGAAATGTGCGTCGGATATGCATACATCACCCGAACCCATTCGAGTTCCTCGATCTCGCCAAGGGCGCGGATCAAGGCTGCAAGTGCATCGACCTCGCCGAGGTCCTCGCCATAGCGGGAAGAATCCTGGGCAATGAGCACGACCTCTTTGACACCTTGCGCGGCCAGGACCCTCGCCTCCTCGATGATCGAACCAAACCGCCTGGAGCGAAACGAGCCTCTCATCGACGGGATCGAACAAAAGGCGCACGGGCGGTCGCATCCCTCAGCGATCTTGATGAATGCGGTGTGCGAGCGGGTGGCGCGCATACGCGGCGTGTACTCATCGTACAGGTAGGTCGAGGTCTTGTTTCCTATCGGTGTGACGGTAAGTTCTTTAGGGTCAAAGGTCTCGTCGGCGGCCTTCAGGATCTCATTCACCTGCGAGGTGCCGATGAATGCATCGACCTCGGGCAGTTCCCTCATCAGATCGTCGCGATAGCGTTCGACGAGGCAACCGGCGACGATCACACGAGAGGTTGTCCCATCGGCCTTTGATCTTGTCGCCTCCAAGATCGCATCGATCGATTCCTGTTTCGCCGATTCGATGAAACCGCAGGTGTTCACCACCAGCGTATCGGCTTCGGCGGCATCGTTCGTGATCTTATAACCGGCCTCGGCCAATTGGCCCATCATCACCTCGGAGTCGACGAGGTTCTTGGGGCAGCCGAGACTTACAAATCCAACTTTCTTCATTTTCTCGTTCACGCCTCAAGGCACGCAGATCAGCCCGGTGCGCAAACCATTAGTTTAGCTATTTGTATAGAAACTTCCTAACCAGGCCTCGATCTGCGCTTGCTCATCGGGCGAAAGGTTCCCGTTACCGAATCGGACGGCGTTGTACTTTTGCGTGACCAGCACCGCTTCGGGAATGTTGGTCTGATAGGCAAATTCCAGCGGAGTTTGCTCGGGCGGACGGATCAATCCGCGAGCAGCCAGAAGCGAGGTCATACGCTCGTAAAATTCGACCGCCGACCTTACCTTCCTCCTCGCAAACAGGGACCGAACCCGATCGATGAGCCCTAATCGCCGAAGGCGCCGGCCGCCCCATACCAAAAGTACGACCATTAGGCATCCGCCGATGATCGCCGCCGCCCCGTAGCCGATCGCCGCGGCGCGGGTTTCCGTCCCGTTCTCACCCTGTACGTCCTTCCACCATTCGCGTATGAGAGCCTGCGCGGTCTCCAGATACGAGCTGGTCTGTGCCTGATAATCGACAAAGCTCCTCTTTACGGATGTGAAAAGCGACCGCTGCTCCTGATTGTCGAACGCCACGAAGTACTGGATCCAAAACATCTCAAGTGCCTCGAGGTATTTCGTGACCTGACCCGCTATACCGGCAGTTGAACCGCCCTGGCCCTGGCCAGCCGCCGGAGTCGGATCGAAAGGCACCCAGACGTCTTCGGCCGGAAAATAGACCTCGACCCATGCATGGGCGTCGCTCTGCCTTACCACAAAGACATCAGCGGTCTCATTGTAGGCCCCCTGCTGAAAACCCGTTACCACACGCGAAGCTATTCCCTGCGACCGAAGCATCAACGCCATCGCCGTTGCAAAATACTCACAGTGTCCCTCGCGGACATTGAACAAAAAGTCCGCCACCGGATCGTCGCCTCCGGCCTTCAGCTCAAGCGTGTATCCGAATTGGGTCTGCAGGTAATTCTCGATCAGCGATGCGGCCGTAAAACGGTCCCGAGCCCCCGCGGTCACCTCGCCCGCAAGATCGGCGATCCTGTGATCGAAATTCCTGGGGAGCTGAAGATAGCTGCTGAATTGAAGCGGGTACGCCGTCCGGTCCGCCCGCAGCGCCTGATCAGGCGGGAGCGACGTATCAGACAGCACTTTGTAGCTTATTCGCTCGTTGCTTCGTTGAAAGTAGATACTGTCGTACGTATCTTTCATCAGCAGCGAGAAATTGCCCTGCACGCCGACCGCTTTCGGTGCGGCAAAAAGGACCGGAGTATCAAGCGGTTCGAGGTATATCGTTTGGAGAAGCAAGCTCTCCCTGCCAGTCGCAAAGTCGACCTGGATGATGTCCCGCTCGCCCTTGGTACGGGGTTCTCGCGAGTTCGGCCGCGACTTGCTCCAGGCCTGTCCGTCAAATGTGTCCAGGGCAATGCCGCGCCATCGCAGGCTGCCCGTATTGTCATTTCCTTCCAGCCTCACACGCATCACGACCTCGTCGTTCAGCTTGATCCTGCCGATGCCGCCGAGCTTGATCCGGTCGGAGAAACCCGAACTTGTCGAGACTCCGCCCGGCTCGGCCCCGATACCGGCTCCGCCGACCCTCGGGATCACAAAGAACAATGGACCGGCGATCAGGACGATCAGGAAGATGAGAGCTAGTGCGGTCGCGGGAATGCGGCCGATCCCTGGCAAGCCCAGCGTGGCCGGGCCATCGACGTCCCGCTTTACAGATGACCTGTCCCAGACCGTTCGGTTCGTCTTTCTCATCTCGAACAAGATCACCGTCGAGATCATAAAAAAGACGAACGCGACAAAAACGGCAAGATACAGCGCACTGATACTCAGCCCAGCGGCGAGAAGTATCTGAAAGAACGCCATTATATAGAGAAAGATCCAGTCACGGTCGCTCTTTTTCTGAAGCAGTTTGATGCCGGACAGCGTCAGGATGAGACGTGCGAGAATGCTCGGAAGTATCGCCTCCGAGCTTGCCGGGCTGAAGAAACCGGTCCGCCACAATATGTAATAGAGCGGAACCGCCAGGACGATCAGGGCCGTTCCGATGTGCTCCGAGATCTGCCAACGCGAATCCTCAAGGAACCACGCCGCGGCCACCGCACCGATAAAAAGCAGCACGCCCGCGATGCCGAAGGCACCCGCTATCCATAGCGACACAAAGCCGCAAAAGACGGTGGTGTAGGAAAGGACCCTGAATAACTTTTCGAAATCCATCGACAAACGGCCGCGAAATATGCCGTAATTGGATTATAGAGACCTGCCCAGGCGATGTCTAAATAATTCGATATCGGGATCGCGAACGTCTTTGGACCCGGCCGGTTTGCCATGCCCGGTGCCTCCATTGCCGATTTTGAGATCTCTCCGGCTGCGGCTAAAATATCCCCGATGCCCCTGTTTACCTACTCCCTGGCTAGGCACCGGCCCGAACTGTTCAAGAGATGTCAGCTTCCCACAGCTTCGCCTGTTCCGGTCTCATACGAAGGCAAGCTCCTGTGCGAAGTGTCGATACCGGAAACGGGACTGATCGAAATGGAACTCCCGCCCGACCTTATCGACCGCATCGAATCCGGCAAGGTCATGATAATGATCGACAACGCCTCAATGCTGCCCCATCACGAGTTTGACGATTTTCAGATCGTACGCATCACCGAAATCGAGATCTATGACCGTGATTGAAAGCTCCCCAATTTTCGCAGAGCCCGGAACCCCATGTCCGCGGGGCGCGGCAATGCGACGGCTTTTCCATCCGCTAAGATGATCTTTAGCTAAGCTGATCTTTAGTGCCTGGACCCTTTATTTGCGCTCGATCTCTTCTGCGCAAGAGATACAAAAGATCGCGTCAGGTAGAGCGTTAAGGCGCTTTTCGCCAATGTCCTCTTCACATTTCGGACACGTTCCGTACTCTCCCTCGTCGATCAGCTTCAACGCACGTTCCAAGCGGCTGAGATGATTTTCCCTTTGGCGCCGCGACTCGAGTGCCATCTGCTGTTGCTGCATCGCATCCACTCTCGAAAGCCGCCCGATGGCGTTATCGGGCGCTACAGGTGCCGCGGTCGAGTCCGTCTCCGAAAGCGCCTTTTTCAGATCCGCGATCATGCCTTCTATGATCGGCCGGTATTTTTCCTGTTCGCTCGAGTTCATACTTATTTACGGAGTATCTCTCTGATGCCCTTTTCCGCTGATCTCATCTGGTCCGGCCTTCGGGCCGTTAGGATCGGTGTCGGTGGGGTTGCGAGATCAAGATAGATCAACCCCCAAGACCAATAGAGAATTTTACCTCAAGAGAAACTCCTGTAAAATCTGGGGAATTTAATGATAGAAATTCGGATAAGAAGATATCGCTAAAGAACCCGGCATCGCGAACGCACACAGCTAGCACCTTGTCAGCATCGAGTGCAGCGCATGCGGCAAATGGGATCCGACAAAAATGAAGATCGAGGAACTCGCATTTCATCCAACGCCGCTCGGCGATCTTACGCTCCGACGCAGGACCGAGCCCCTTCAAAATAATGTGGACGTGTTTGAGGTCAAGCTAGGTGACGAGTATTTGATGTCAAGCCTCTTCACCGAAAGCGAGAAGGCACTAGCACGTCTTGGCCTCGCCGGACTCGATGGAGAATTAGATGTTGTGATCGGCGGCCTCGGACTCGGCTATACCGCAGCGGCGGCTTTGGAGAACGACAAAGTACGGCGACTCCTCGTCATAGACCTCTTTCAGGAAGTGATCGAATGGCACAGAGTGGGACTTGTCCCGATGGGTGAGGCCGTTGCCGGCGACGAGCGATGCGAATTGCGGCAGGGTGATTTTTTCGAGATGGCCCGCTCTGGCTTTGACGCATCGGGCAACGCGAAGAGATTCGATGCGGTTCTTCTCGACATCGATCATTCCCCTCATTTTGTGCTCGACGAGAAGAACGGATCGTTCTACAGTACAGAAGGTTTCGCGGCTGTCAGTGCGCAACTCAACCGCGGCGGGACGTTCGGGCTTTGGTCGAATGACCAGATACAGGAGCGAGTCGAGCGTCTTATGAATGCTGCATTCGATTCAGTGGATGCCCACAAGATAGAATTCTTTAACCCCTACACCTCTGCAACGAGCACAAACTTCGTCTACATCGCCCGAACATCTCTCTAGTAAGTTGAGGATCTGCTCTTCATCTGAGAACCCCGTTCCCGAACCGATATTTTCCTTGACTTTGTGATTCCCACGCGGTTTACTATAGAGTTGGTATGACGTCTCGTCCCCCTGATGCGTTGAATAGACCTTACTAATGTAAACCTCCGCCATCTTTCGTGTTCGGTCAAACCCATTCTTCGAGGGCCGATTATCGTGTTTTGATAAAGAATGCTGTCGCCTATGTACTCTGAATTGTTGCCTAAGAGACTAGTCTCATTTGTGCTTATTGTCTCCTTCGCTCTTATTGGCTTGGTTCCTTCAGGGTTCGCTCAATCCAGTCCAGAGCCTGCGTTATTTTCCTACCGTCGAGTTTCGCCCGACGTCAGTCAGCTACTGGCCGCACCGTCCGTAAGAATCCTCGGTCTACGTCACTTTGCAAGAGTGGTGGGTCCGGTTCCCGTTTCCGTGCAAGTCTTCGATGATGTCGGAATAAGCAAGATCGAATTGTACGCCGACCAAACGCTGCTTGCTACCTATAACGTAATTCCTGGAATTACGAACGTTTTAGCTCCATTTATTTGGAACTCTGCGGCAACCACAAATGGAAAACACATGTTGTCAGCCAGAGCATATGATGCGGAAGGCAATGTCCAAACCGCAGCAGTTGTCATTATTTGTCGGAATTACAATATGTCTGCGCCGGTTGGAAACTCGATCGCGCTAAACCCTTTTGCTCGGTACCAGACAATAACGGGTTGGGAGGCAACGGCCGAAGCTGCGCAGTTTTATTCTCCAGCCTGGAACAATTATAAAAATAACCTGCTTGATCAGGCAGTTAACGATCTAGGTTTGAATCGGGTTCGTCTCGAGATCAAGAGTGGCATTGAGAATCCGACTGATTACTTTGCACAGTGGCAGGCAGGCCAGATCACCGAATCTCAATATAATGCTAAACGCTATGAGATAATAAATGATAATTCTGATCCCAACAATGTAAATCCGAGTGGTTTTAAGTGGTCATCAGTCGATCGAACTGTTGACAGTATTGTAGTGCCGATGCGGCAGCGCCTCGCGGCTCGCGGTGAACAGCTTTGGGTAAACGTCAATTACGTCGATTTTGGCTCATCCACCTTCGAACACAAAAACAGTCCGAATGAGTATGCCGAGTTTGTTTTGGCGACCTATCAGCACCTTCAAAATACCTACGGGTTTGTGCCAAATAGTTGGGAAGTAATTCTTGAGCCTGATACTTCCGCTGCCGGATGGTCATCTTCTCAGGTCGCACAAGCCATAAAGGCTGCGGGCGACCGGTTGTTGGCCAACGGATTTACCCCCAACTTTGTTGCCCCTTCTACGACGGACGCCGGCAATGCTCCCAATTATATTGACCAGATAGCTCAAACTCAGGGCGCGATGCAGTATGTGGGACAGTTTGCTTATCACCGCTACGCTGGCGGCACCACTTCCATCATTCAACAAATAGCAGCCCGCGCAACCACATACGGCAAAACGACCGGCATGCAAGAATGGATCGGGGCGGATCACAATACCCTGCACCAAGACCTAAAGGTAGGAAATAATTCGTCCTGGCAACAGTTTACGTTGGCTGGGCCGATAAGTTGGGGTTCGGATTCGGGAGACAGGTATTACATCGTCGATGATACAAATGTCTCGAACCCCGTCCTCACGATGGGAAGCAGGACCAAGTTTCTGCGTCAGTATTTCAAATTCATCAGGGCGGGCGCCCAAAGAATAGGAGCCCTGACAGGCAATGCAAACTTCGATCCAGTTGCATTCATAAATCCAAACGGCAAATATGTCGTGGTCGTCAAGGCCTCGACCGGAGGCAATTTCTCCATCCAGGGACTTCCCCCAGGAACCTATGGCATAAAATACACAACGTCCGGTCTGTACAATATTGACCTGAACGATATCACGATACTTCCCAGCCAGGTTCTTTCGACAAATATTCCTGGAGTAGGTGTGATTACCGTTTACGCAAAGTAAGAACTTCAACCAATCCTTCGACCCGATCGATTACTATCAAATCGTTTGCGCAATTTGAAGGCATCTCATGGATTTTGGCCGATCAGCTGGTCGCTGCCGGTAGATTCATAGCCTTAACTTTACTAGATAATTTTATCCGGGAGGGTTTGGAAATAGAGGTCGGCCAGATACAGGCGGGAAAGTACATTTACTCCGAGTTTTGTTTATGCTCAAATACCGATATCTTATAGCCAGGTTGCTTGTCCGTCTCGTATACAAGAGTAAACTCAGGATCATTCCGTAATACGTCAGTAAAGTTTTCCAAGAAAGGATTGCCCCTAAGACTCCGTTCGCTGCTTACAACATAGTCAATCTTACAATCGCGGTTTGGCGGTCCGCTCGTTATGAGCGAATCGCCTTTGCATTGTTTGATCTGGCTCATGATCACTTCCAGGTCCGTCGATTCGCTCCAATATTGAATACCATCGGCGTAAAATGCGGGTCGATAGCTTTCGGTAAACAAATTCGGGTTTGATTTACCGTTCTCTTTGATCCATTTGCCGGCATCACGTTCTTCGTAAGCTGCTTGCTGCCAGGAGGATGCACTGGACCGTACATAAAAATTGGTCGTGAAGACATATAAGTAAACAAGAACAAGACATAAAGCCACAAACGAATGGTAGTTGATTCGGGACAAGTATCTACCGAAAGTCCAGTCGGAGACAGATTCCCGATACCAACGTTCCAACCGGATGATTCCCAATGCGATCCAACCAAAAAATATTGGAAACAGGATGTACAGGTAGCGCTCAAGTACCCACGTCGCTGCATAGCCCACAATAGTCAGAAAACAGAACGCCACGAGAAATGCTTCACGCTTCAGCCGCTCCTCACTCAATTTTTCGCCGAACAGACCGAGCCCTGCCAGGAGTAACAGGAAGATCGGCATCAGCTCACCAATAGCCTTGTGCGCTTCCCTCAGATTAAAAAAGAAATTAGAAGCTAGGTTCTTAATGGTTGGTCTTGAATCATCCGTTGAGTCTTCTAGGCTGCGGGTCGGAGCCCCCTTGGTTTGTTCCTCAGAAAAGACCCCGGACGCGAAATTCTTGCCCATCTTTCCGCTTATCGTCCATGATCCCGTTTCGCTCTTAAGATACAAAAGGTAGGGCACTGATAACAACGCAAAGCCGAGTAGAATAGAGGAAACCTGCAATATTGTTTCCCGTCTGAATGGCCGTTTCTGCCACACGGCTTTACCGACAGCGAGGGCGATGAAGAATATCGGATATCCAATTGCTTCCGGCCGGGTCAAATAACCGAGGCCTAATAGTACTCCAGTAGATAGATAACTTGTCGGTGAGTCATTCATGAGCCCCTTCCAACCCGTGAACAGTGCACCAACAATAAAAAGGTAATAAAGGTTCTCAGTACCGATCGCAAACACCGAATTGATCAGATAGGGAAAAAAGACTGCCAACACCGCGGCAACAATGCCAGCGTCGTGACCGTACGATTGGCGAACAAAATAGTAGGTCAGAGGTACCGCCAGACTTCCTGCAACTATAGAGATGATTACCGCCGGAAGCACAAGATCGTCTACAAAAATTGTAACGGCTCCGATCAGGATCGGGTACAGAGGGGGCCAATAAGTATCGAGAACGCCAGAGAAATTTCCAGACGCAAACTTGCGGCCCAACTTAATATTCTGCATCGCATCCGACCCGGCCACAATGTAGCTCGCGAACAGAAAATAGTGTACGATTCTGAACGCGAAACCCGCGGCCGTGACGAAAAGAACCGCTTTCAATTCTTCAATTTTCCCCAGGTTAGTCGACATAATGTTAAATAATCGAAATCGCTGGTTGCTTTGAGTCGGTCGAAAATAGTTAGACCACTAAGTCTCCCTCATCTACTAATTAACGCAGCCGCTTTTGAGCCAGCTGCGTGACGTCAGCCCAGAACTCTGAGCAGGTAATAAGGGAATTATCGAGATCTATTGCAGATCGTTTACTTCTTGGGCTTTTCGCAATCCGAGAATATGCCTTGATGTGTACCAAACCCAGCACAACACGAAGACAACACCGCTGTAGAAGAAATAAAGCATTTGCCACGGCACTGTCATAGCGGCAAATGGAAGTCCGCGTTTCCGGACGTAGAACACTAATATATCTCTGTTTAGAAAAACAGTTGCCCCCACACAGGCAAGCACCACAAGTGCCAGCCACGGCTGCCATAAAACAAATGGCAACAACAGGATTGTGAGCCCGACCAAGACCGCACTCAGACGATCGGTTGTCTTGAGATTCATGTCGTTGATCATGCCTTGATTCTCAAGGATCAGCCGAGACCATGGAAGTGCCCGGCACAAGATCTCCGTTCGTAGATGCGAGCCCACCTGCCACCTCTTCAGATGCTTCGCCGTGATATCGCGGTCCAGCAAAATTCTGTGACCCGATCTGCGCAATCTAAAGCCGAGGTCTATATCCTCGATGGATGGCACGGAGAACTTCTCGCAGTCAAATCCTCCATGAGCCAGGAAAACGTCACGCCGTATCGCTCCAAGTCCTGACCAAAATGTCGAGGCCTCAGGTTTCGAATTCTGGTGAACAAAGTGATGCTGTAGATTTTTGTACTGCGAAAGAAAGTTCTTCTCGCCCGGGTCGTCATCGTACGAGCCGAAGAGTGCCGAAATCTCCGGCTTTTCCGCGAAGGCATTCGCCACTTTCGAGATCGTGTCGGTCTTAACCACGACATCAGCATCTACAAACAGCAAAATATCACCCTTAGCTTCGTTGGCCGCGAGATTTCGAGCTGCCGCGGGGCCGGACTGCCGCCGTCCCGATGAGATCACGACCGCTCCTTTAGCTCGGCTGATCATTGCGCTGTCATCAGTCGAACCATCATCTACAACAATTATTTCGAATTCCGAGTGATCTGACGCAAGAAGCGCATCAAGGCACGAGTTCAAGAACCTCCCGCCGTTAAAGACGGGAACGATCACGGAAACGAAATGTGAAGTACTGCTCATTAGTCTTGGATAAGATCAGACCTTACTGATCGCAGGCTTTGCGCTGACCTTCGCAGTTTTCGTTCCGACTATTGCTCGTGTCAACTGCACCGGCTGAAATACAATACTGGACCAGAGGAACACTTCGTTGGTGCAATAACAGGCCTTGGCTTTGATCTGCGCGCGAAGCTGTTGCGCGGCTTCGGAATCCCAGATCTCAAAAAAGCTGTTCTTGCGCAGATTTCCGAGTGGGGTATGCTGCTCGCAAACAGATACGTCTCCGTTCGCGTAAACCACACCAGTTAGTATGCCTGCTTTGCAGGGGATATATTGCGATTCCGTCTCGATGGTTTTCACTTTCGCCCACTGCAACAGGGGCTCAACGGTCGCTCCAAAACGGCGCTTTTCGCGATCAGCCCAAACCTCCGCAACATGACCGTAGAGATCCTTATATTTTTGAAGCTGCGGCCCTTGGAGCGACGGATTCTTGCGATCGCCGCGGATGATGGCCAAGTTGTGATGTTCCATCATGGGACAGTTATCGTGCAGATATTCGGTCAACTGCCAGATCTCATCCATGTTCTCGCTCATCGCGACCGTGTTCGAATGAATACGAAGACGTGGATCTTCCTTCTGCAGCCGCGCGAGCATTTCATATGTTTCCATCGCCTTTTCGAAGGAGCGAGGATTTCCGCGAAAACGGTTGTGATATTCGGGCATGCCGTCGAGTGATATCTCGCAGACAAAAAGTTTCAGGTCTTTGTTTTCCAGAACTATTCGCAAAGCCCGTTCAGTTTTATCAGTAAAGTAGCCGTTGGTCGGAACATAAATATTCTTAACGTGATTATTCTGTATGAACAGCGTGCATATTTCACCAAATTCCTTACAGATAAATGGCTCGCCGCCGGATAGATTCAGGTTCTCAAAATCGCCCAACTCCAGAGAAAGCTTTTCGAATTCCTCAAATTTCAGATCGTCTCGCTGATTTAGATTCTGCCAGTAAAAGCAGTGCTCGCAAGTGAGATTGCAGATCGAGTTTATAAACACGATCATGAACGGCGGCGTCTGGCGCTCAGCGTATTTTGCTGCTTTTATTGATAATTCTGTGTGGCGTTTGATCCTTGAAACTACATTCATAATTCACCTTTTAATTCCGATCGATCAATAATCTGAGACGGCGCATTGCCTGTCGAACCTGTAAATACCGGTCAAATGACCTTTGAGAAAGCGATTCAAAAACTATTGGATTCGAAAGATAGTATGTGTCGACCCGACTTAAGGAATAAGGATCGCTAGAAGAAGTGACTTTTCCTAAATTCGTCGAGCAGGCTGCAGCAAAGATATCCCGTGCGATCTGGCGGACCCGATCGTTAAGCTTCCCGTAGGGATAGGCAAATGTCGTCGCATTCTTGCCGATAATATCTTCGAGCGCCACTTTGGATCCGACCATCTCGGCTCTGATGTCCCTCTCCGACAGCTTTGTAAGATCTCGATGTGCTCTTGTATGCCCTCCGAATTCGATTCCGAATCGGCTGAGTTCTTTCACCTGTGCCCACGAGAGCATCTCGCTCCGCGGAAGTTTTGTTGGATTTCCCGACCAATCATTAAATTTTCCGCAATGGTCAGTAACAAGAAAAACAGTCGCTGAAAATCCGTATTCTTCGAGAGTAGGATAGGCGGTCGTATAGAAGTTCTGAAAGCCATCATCGAAGGTAATGACAACGGTCCGGTGCGAAAGAGGCCGTTTTTCAAGAAACGCACCGATCAAGTCGTTCAGAGTGACTGTCTGGTAGCCTGAGACGCTCAAAAATTCCATTTGCAAACGGAATTTCTCCGGTGCGGTCGAGATGACGGAACCGCTTCGGTCGATGGAATGATATGTAAGGATCGGAATGCGAGCCTCACTTGGTTTTCGATTTTCAGTTGATTGAAACATGTCAATTTCAATGTGTGATCGACATCGAAACAGAATGCGATGCAGTCTTGTCGGAACTATCTATTCTCATCTCGCGTTTTTGCTCAAGTAGCGTTTCGATCAACTCCAAATACTGTTTCAGATGAGCATCTTCGTTCCAATATTTCATAAACGCGGCGTGACCGAGTTCGCCCAGTTCGATCCGAAGCTTTGAATCAGACACAAGTTTATCCATCGCCTCGTTTAGTTCACCAACCGTTCTGTATACAAAACCACCTCCGCTTTCCTCAACAACTTCCGGTAAAGCTCCCAGATCATTGACGATTACAGGAGTCTTTTGTGCAAACGCTTCGATAACGATTATTCCGAATGTTTCATAACAGATCGACGGAACAATGACCGCTACAGCCGACCGGTAGAGGCTTCGCAACCGCGCCTGATCAAGTCGTCCAAGGAACTTGATGTTTGAGTACCCTTTCGCTTGCCGCTTAAGATCGTCAGCGTAGGATCCGTCACCAGTTATCCACAGATCGAATTCAGGCCTTTTTTGAAAAACCGGGATCAAATTTTGAACACCCTTTATGTACTCCAAACGCCCGACAAACAGAAAATATGGTCGTGAAGAACCACCAATATATACTTCGTCCTTATTTTCTTCCGGCTTTGGCAGAAAATAAGGCATGTGCTGGATCGGGATGTCTAAGCCCATCTCGAGATGCTTTCGCAGGGTGAATCGACTTGGCGACAGGAATCGATCGACATGGGGAAGCATTCGATCTAGCAATCCCGAGTGTCTCCACAATTGCAATGGGCGCTTCCCTTTCAGCTGACAAAGTGTGCAGCTTTTCTTCGAGCAAACCTCTCGGTTGAATTTCCATAGAACGTGCATCGGACAAACCAACCAATGTTCGTGAGCGGTATAAAGTTTTACAGCGGAGCCGTAACTCAGAGCTTTGATTCCGATCAGGGACATGTTGTGATAATGAATCACGTCATAGCCATTTTCATCAAGTGCATTCCTTAGCTCACGCTTGAAAATAGGATGGCCCGTCTGCTGCGTCATTAGTGGAGACAAGAATCCCTTACCGCTTTTGAGACCGTACACCTTGACACCTGGGTGATTTGGAAAATCTCCTGTCGGCGCCTTCTTGTTCAGCATTAAAAAGGAGTCTTCGCAATGAAATATGTCCACGGAGTGTCCCCGCCGAGCTAATTCGTTGCTCAGGCGGTATATATGCATGCCATCTCCGCCGAAATTAAATGGCGGGTAGAACGTTGTGACCATGCAAAAGCGGAGAGATCTCATGAACTTTCTAGACAGATGCTAACTCGGTAAAAATAGTTAAGGCGTCTTCGGCTGCTTTTTCCCACCGGAAGGTACTCGCCCGAACTAGCCCATTTTGTCTCATTTCCTCGCGATAATTGTCGTCAGTCAAAACTTTCCGGATCGCCATCGCAATATCTTCAGCATCGGCTGGATCAAAAAAAGCCCCAACTTCGCCAAGCACCTCCGGCAACGATCCGCGATTACTTGCAACTACCGGGGTTCCACACGCCATCGCTTCGACGGCCGGAAGCCCAAAACCCTCCTCAAACGAGGGCAAAACAACCATGGTTGCTGCGTTGTAAAGGTAAGCCAAGTCGAAATCCGACACGAACCCAGTGAAAATAACCCTCTCTTCAAAACCGAGTTCAACGACTTGTTTTTTCAGTTCCGGATAGGAGGAGAAAAAGGGATCGTCCTTGTAATCGCCGACGAGGACGAGAATTAGATCATCGTGTTCGGAGCTGGATGAAATTTGAGCAAATGCGTCGATCAGAGTGTTGAGATTCTTATGAGGACTTATTCCCCCAACGTAGAGCAAAAGCCTTGCGTCGATCGGAAGCCCGTGGCGAGCTAGCGTATCAAGTGCTCCGTTTGTCTTGGGCAAAACCCTGAAGACCGGCAACGCCGCCTCCGTTATAATTCGCATTTTCGAATCAGGCAGATCGAAATACTGCATTATCTGTTGTTTGGAATATTCCGAAACTGTGGCGATTCGATCAGCCTGACGAATCGCCGCATTCTGTTTCATTTTCCAAAAGATCTTCGAACGTGTATTTGGGAAAATAAGCTTCGAATTCCGGTCAGCAATTACATCGTGCAAAGTTACGACGACCTTCGTACGGTTAAGGATCGGAAAATAAGAATATACGGCTGGAAAGAAAAAGATATCGATCTTATGCCGCCACACCTCGTGGCTCATCGCCCAGATATCCCGCAGGGAACGCTGGCTATTTGCCGATGCCGCCTCGATCGGAGAAACCTTTGTTCCTACTACTACTTTCTTTACTCTCTCGGGAAATTCCGTCGCATTATGCAACTGGCGATCGACAAAAAACAGATACTCGTTTTTCTGATCAAGCGCTAAGAGAGCCGTAAGGAGTTCACGCGTAAAGCGTCCGAACCCTCTTTTGTTGCCCCAGCAGCAGGCATCCACGCCGATTCGCATAGCCCACCTAGATAAACCGATTTAATGAAGTTAAAGGAAGTAGTGTCCTTTCTACCATTAAAACAATATTCAAATACGATCCTATCGACGCACTTTCGAGTGCCTCAAAAGGACAACCCCATTATAGATCGAGCCTACAAATAGTCCGGCTAGATATCCGAGAACAAAGGCGTACGCGGCTCCGATCAAACTTCCGAAAAAAGTAACTGAATACCCAATAAAAAAGTTGCCAAGCAGACTGAGGTGTGGGCCGACAACTTCGCCTCCCTTAAAGACAAGCCAGTTGGTTGCAACAAAAATCCCGAGCGCCGCAACCACGCCGATCACGAAACCAAGAATATGCCCATTTAAACGGACAACCGCGCGCCTCAGAATCTGTTCCTCAGCATTAACACGGCGGGCTTCACTGATCTCGGGATTGCCAAATAGCGGATCTGCATTATCGTGTGTCATTTTAATTAACCCTTTTAGGAACTAATGGTTGAGTAGATGCAAGCAGCGACATTTCGCCATCGTCTTGCTTCATCTCCTCATGATACTCATTATCTACGTTCACTCCCCAAACGTCATAGTTCGCGCCGAGAATGTTCTTGACCGAAAGCATTGCCGTCAACATCGAATGATCTTGGTTGTTGTACTTATGCATTCCGTTCCTCCCAACCAGGTAAAGGTTTGGCAGTGTCCGAAGGAATTCCCGAATTGTCTCGACCGCTTCCATATAAACGGAGTCATATATCGGATACGCTTTCGGCATTCTTACAACTGCCCCATCAATCACGTCGCCCGGTTCTACCAAACGAAGGGTCTCAAGCTCCCTCGTCGCAAGGGCCAGGAGATCTTCGTCTGCCATTGTCCACAGTCCGTCGCCTTCGAAACAGAAATATTCGAGGCCGAGACAGGTGCGGGCAGGGTCGGGAACCATATGCGGGCTCCAGTTCTTGAAATTCTGGATGCGGCCGACCTTCACGTCTGAATCATGAATGTATATCCAATTGTCCTTAAAAAGCTCAGCCCTATCGACTATCAGAGAAACGGTCAAAAAGTCCCTATAACTTAGTTTGTTCGCTGCTTCGATCACGTGGTCCGGCGGTTGTGGCTTCATTTTTCGAACGAGTTCAGTTATCGGCATACTGCTAATGAAATCAGTTCCAGAAACGACACCCTCCTTTCCGTCGGCGTCAATCTCAACCCCCGTAACTTTACCATTTTGCCAAATGATGCCATCAACACTGGCTCCCATCTTAAGATCGCTTCCGTTCTTCTGAATTTTCTCGGCAACCATTTCCCACATTTGGCCGGGCCCTTTCTCGGGATAGTCGAACGCGTCGATCAGCGTCTTGATGATCTCGCCGCTACCGTCCTTTGCTTGGGTCGACAGTAGAGCGTTCTTGATCGTTGCGATTAAGGATAGTCCCTTTATACGCTGCGCCGCCCAATCGGCGGAGATTTCACTGCAAGGAATTCCCCACACTTTTTCTGTGTAGGCCTTGAAAAACGTATTATAAAGCCGTTTACCGAAACGATTACTGATCCAATGTTCAAATGAAACCTCATTCTTGATCGGGAATAATTGAGCTTTCACATAGCTGCACAGCATCATGACGCTGTTCCAGAGCCCCAAACCAAGAAGTGCGTTGGTGGCCTTCAACGGATAGAAAAAGAACTTCTTGTTATAATAAATTCTCGAAAGCCGCGAGCGTCTGAGAAATTTCTTTTCACCCAGAACTTCACGCCACATCTGATCGACCGCTTTTACCTTCGTAAAAAAGCGATGGCCGCCGATATCGAAAAGATAACCCTTGTAATTGACCGTGCGCGAAATGCCTCCGACGACATCGTCCTTTTCGAGTACGACAGATTCGATACCCTCTTTGCACAACTCGTACGCGGCCGTCAGCCCTGCCGGGCCAGCACCAATTATGACGACTTTCT
This sequence comes from Pyrinomonadaceae bacterium, assembly GCA_050246275.1. Lineage (GTDB taxonomy): Bacteria > Acidobacteriota > Blastocatellia > Pyrinomonadales > Pyrinomonadaceae > OLB17. The sequence goes on along the minus strand of JBFWWI010000001.1, from coordinate 405,886 downwards.
TTCGACTATTCTCTTTCATGATTGAATTGAATGACTAGGGATTGTCAATGTAATCGTTAACAGCGTTAATGCTCCCCTTGAGACGAATCAGGTGAACGTAAACCATAAGGACAATATTGCGCAGCAAGGCTATCAACCATCCAGTCACGAATCCGACGATGAGGCCGTAGCATAGACCGATGATGCTGCCTCTGTAAGAGACTTCGAATCCGACGAAGTATTGACTTAAAAGTGCTAACGTCGGGCCGATCACGTCGCCGCCTTTAAGGATCAAAATATTTGTTGCGAGAAAGATACCGATTCCACAAAGTGTCCCCAAAGCGACGCCTAAAGCCAATCCATCGATTTTTGCAAGGGATTGGACGATCAATTTGCCCGCCTCATCAGAACATATTTCTTCCGTTGGTTCTGAATTCGTTGGTTGCGTATATTTATTAAGCATGGAAATTGTAGGTCGACGGCTGTCCAATCGGTCGGCACATCATTCGATGGCAGCAATCTATGATTAATACCAAGGACCCGGTTAGGGAAGTCTTACTTGAGACATTGAGAGCCAACCTTTCAACATCGATTCGGAGTTGATTGGAGGCGCTGTTTTGGCAACGAATGCTAGCAGTACATAAGCACGGAAATACTACTTTTTAGAATAGCTCCCATGAAGCACCAAGCGAACGACTGTATATTACGGCGAAGTTATAGATCGACCAGCCGATGATCGTCAAAAGCAACGGCCTGTCATTCAAGAGCATCTTGCTCGGATTCCCGCCATTTTCGGGTTTCTCGGCCAGGGCCATGTACCGAAACATTCCGTACATCACGAAAACCGTGCCATAAATGAGATTCTCAGTGCCGAATTTTTCAATTGTCTCCGGAGCTACAGTGTACAGTGCGTAACAAACTATCGCGGCGCCGATCAAAATATTATTAACCTTCCCGAGGTAGATGACAGAATAATTGTTTAGGACCCCTCTATGTTGTCCTGCCCTCTCGGAAAGCATCAATAATTCCTGCTGTCGCTTTGAAAACGCCAAAAATAGAGCAAGCAAATAGGCACAAACGATCAGCCAGTGAGAAGCCACAACGCCAACTGCAATTGCACCGCCGACGACCCGCAGTACAAAGCCTGCGGCGATCGTCATCGCGTCGAGCACTATCAGCCTTTTCAAGATAAGGCAATACAGCAGCGTTGTAATGAAGTAGAGTCCCGCAACCAAGAAGAATTTTGTTCCTATCAAGGTAGCGACCCAGAGAGCTATGCTAACCAGGACGCCAAATCCCAGTAGGGCGATCGGAACCGGCAACATTCCAGAGCTGATCGGTCGATAACGCTTTTCTGGATGCGCCCGATCATCTTCGGAATCAAGCCAGTCATTGAAAATGTAAAGGCCGCTTGCCAGAAAACAAAAAACCCCAAAAGCCAGCAAGGAATACCAAATAGCAATCGGATCTGTTAGCTTTTTGCCGAACAACAAAGGCGCAAATATAAATAGGTTTTTGACCCATTGATGCGGCCTCATCGTTGTCAAAAGCAGGCGTAAAACGCCCTTTTTCTTCATGGCGACGTTGGGTTCGCCAGCTTGAATAAAAAGTGGTATTTCTTGCGACATCCTATTTCCCGTGCTTCGAGCGAGCAAATCCCACACGTCAAAGCAAGGTCTCCAATCTACAGGCTTTCGTAGAGAAACGACTGAAAAGCATCGAATTCCCGAAAAAGCCCGGAAAATCAATGCGCCGAATAACTATTTCGTCTTCTGTATCTAAGTGCGGTTCATACAATTGAAGTACCAACTAAAATCCCCATCCAGGTCTATGGAGATCAAAAGAAAATCTTAGCTAATCGTAGTGCTCCCTGGCTCCACGGAACTGTATGATTCGTTCCCGATCGATTCTTGAAGCGCTCCAGATTCGCGCAATACCAATCGTAATTTCTCCGCAACGCATTTTGGTTTGAATACTTTGGTACAAAGCCCAATATAGTCTCCGCTTTCTCGATCGAAACAAAGGATTCCTTATCCACGGTTTCGTAAATCCATTGATAAAGGGGGGAAAGACGGAGCTTTTCCAGGACCTTAAGGCCGAGAACTATCGGGCCTGCGGGTAGGTTTCGAATCCGCTTGCCGTGTCCAGCGTGATCCAGAACGGATTGGAAATCGTTCCCAAGCGTGGTAAATTCCTTTGCTCCGATATTGAACGTATCATTTACTTGTTCGCTCTCAAGGGTGGCTGCCAGGTAGATAGCCTCGCAAAGATCCTCGACATCAAGTAACTGGTACGGATTCTTGCCGTTTCCTACCATCGGGAAATTTCTTCGTTCGTACGCCCATTCGTAAAGCAAGGCGAACACGCCCAATCGTTCGGGGCCGACAAAACTCTTGGGCCTCAAAATTGGTATGCACAACCCTTTGTCTCGATATGTAAGGCAGACTTCCTCGGCCTTCACCTTTGCTTTTCCATACGGCCCCACTCCGTGCATCGCGTCAGTTTCAAGCGGCGGGTGATGCAGCCGAAAACCGGGATGTACCGCGGACGGGCAGCTAAGACAATGTTTTTATAAGTCGAGGCACGCTAAAGTCCTTAGAACCAGCAGTCGTATTGTGGGAAATATCGAATGGACCTCCATCGAAATTGTCGTCCCTCGAATTGTCCGTCTTTAATATAAACTTGCCCTTACGACGATGGAATTCCCCACCGCGTCCATGGTGACCAATGGGCTGAACTGAACGCTGGTGGTATAAGTAATGATCTGAAATTCGGCGCCCTCCGCGACACCGGCCGCATAATACCGTTAGCAGAAAACATCTGATTTGCGGCAGGTGGCGAGTCAACGAGCGTCGCCGCCTGAAGTGTGACGTTGCTCCATTGATTGAATATAGTGTTGACAGTCCATCTGACGGTCAGTGTTTGTCCGCTGGAGCCGGCTTTATAATTCAGCGTGTACACACCGTTGGTCGTTCCAGATGGGTTAACCATCGACGCGTCAGTGAATGCAGCGGCACTTCCATCGCTGAGCGATGCCTGAAACGTTCCACCAGCTGCCCAGAGTCCGACATACATCTTAAGTGTCCGCTGTGTCGTGTCTGCGGGAACCGTTATCTGGAATCCGTTGCTCATGCCGATAACGTAAATGCCCGTTGGCGTATTAGTGGACGAAGCCGTTGGCGTCCCACCAGTCCAAGTGTAAAAGTTTGGATTGTTCGAATACTGCTGGATCGTACCAGTTCCGATCCGCACATAATTACTTATCTTTTGCGGGACGCCGCTCTTTCGGTTGAGACTACTAGCTCCCGAAAGTCCCCAATGCGTCCAGTCCGAAATTCCATCTGTGCTCAAATTCACATTGGACGGCGTACTCGCTACGGTTCCGGAGAGCGAGCCGGCTGAAACCTGATTAGCCGTTATCGAAACGTCATCGCTACCCGACAACAGGCCGTCATTTCCGGTTAAACGAAGCACATAGGTTCCCGACATCGAGAATGTGGCGGTGGTGTTCAGCGAGTTCGTGTTGCCGAACGTCACCGTTCCCGGGCCGCTGACCTTGCTCCAAGTAACCGTCACAGCAGCCGGTGGATTCGGAAGGCCATCGTCGGACGTGGTGCCACTCAAGGATGCAGCATTCGGAAGGGTTAAGGTCTGATCGGCTCCCGCGTTCACCGAAGGTGGCTGATTCGTTGGCGGAGCCCCGCCAACGAGTGTCGCCGCCTGTAGGGTAACATTGCTCCACTGATTGAAAGTGGTGCTAACGGTCCATCTGATTGTCAGACTTTGGCCAGCACTTCCAGCCCTGTAATTCAATGTGTATACATGATTGGTCGTCCCGGACGAGTTTAACAGTGATGTGTCTATATACGGGACGGCGCTGCCATCACTTAAACTGGCCTCAAAGCGCCCGCCGGCAGCCCATAATCCTAAATAGACTTTCAATGTTCGCTGCGTCGTATCCGCGGGAACTGTTAGCTGGAAACCGTTATTTGCTCCCATGACAAAAAGACCCGTTGGGGTATTTGTCGCCGAGGTATTGGGCGTCCCACCCGTCCACGTGTACGTGGTGGGATTATTCGCATATCGCTGGACAGTGCCATTCCCGATCGGCGTGAAGTTACTGATCTGTTGCGATACACCGTTCTTGCGATTGAAACTAGACGAGGAGGATAGTCCCCAATGAGCCCAATCGTTGGTACCCTGTGTGGCTAAATTAGTATTTCCTGGAGGCGCGGCTCCACTTGCGGTAAGCAGTCCTGGCCCCCCGATGTTACTCACGGTGATACTTATGTCGTCGGTCGCTGTGAGGGCACCATCGTTGACTGTCAGTCGCAAAACGTAGCTTCCGGCGGATGAAAAATTCGCCGTTGAAGTAAGACTGTTTATACTACCAAACGTCACGGATCCAGGGCCGCTGACCTTGCTCCATGTCGAAGTCACGGCGGCAGGGGGATTTGGCAGTCCGTCATCAGTCACACTGCCGACCAAGGAAGCGGTCGCTGGTAGCGTAAGAACTTGATCGGTTCCGGCATTCGCGATAGGAGCCTGGTTAACCGGTACTGCAAGTGTCGCGGCCTGTAGAGTAATGTTTCCGGCGGGATTTGAGCTATTTTCTACGACCCACCTCACGGTGAGGGTTTGGCCATTCGTGGCAGCCTTAAAATTAAGCGTATAAACGCCGTTCTGAACGCCGGAGGAGCTCATAGAATTGTCGATGTACGGGGAGGCACTTCCGTCGCTAAGTGATACCTCGACCCGGCCCGAAGAATTCCAAAGTCCGACATAAAGCTTTAATGTCTTTTGTGTCGTATCGGCCGGCACTGTGATCTGAAAACCATTGCCGATGCCGTAGGTGTAAATGCCGGTGGTCGTATTGCTAGCTGTAGGAAAAGGAATTCCATCGCTCCATGAATAGGACACAGAATTGTTTGTGTATCGGACGGGTGTAGTCGAACCGATTTGCACGAAATCATTCAATTGTCCGCTCACCCCGCTCTTGTGGTTAAAACTCGTTGAGCTCGAAAGCCCCCAGTGAGCCCAGTCGGTCGTCCCTTGGCTGCTTAAATTCGTAGTTGATGGCGGATTCGCCTGACTGCCAGATAATACCCCACCGCCATTATTGATATTGGCAATTACGGTTACATCGTCTGAGGCGGAAAACTCTCCGTCGTTGGCCGTTATTCGCAGGACATAAACACCCGCAAGGCTGAAACTTGCCGTTGTGTTCGGCGTGTTGGCATTACCAAACGTAACGGAGCCGGGACCGCTCACTTTGCTCCACGTTGTCGTCAGCGTTGCGGGCGGATTAGGATAGCCGTCGTCAGATGCCGTTCCATTCAAGTTTATCGCCGCGGGCAAAGTAGTTGTCTGATCATTGCCGGCGTTTACAGATGGTCCCTGATTCTGGGGCTGAGTACCGTTTTGGGAAACCGTGACGATATGCCCGCCAACATTCAAAGTACCAGTGCGCGGCCCGGCCGCATTAGCCGAAACGGAGTACACGACGGTTCCGCTACCGCTACCACTTGCCGCCGAAGTTATGGTGATCCAGGCATCTTTACTGATCGCATACCACGTACCTCCGGTGGAAGTTACGTTGACGATTCCGACGCCTCCTCCAACATCAAAGTTTTGAGAGCTTGGTGAGATCGAATGTGAGATCTCATTGCTGGCTGATGTATAGCTAACACCGCACGCCAATGGTTCGGAGGCAACGTCGGCAAAGTCTACGGGGACCGATTGGCCAAAGACATCTGGCGAGGACTGTAACTGAAAATGCACGTGGTCGCCACATCCATTAAACGTGCCGCTCGTCGATCCGGTATGACCTTGCCTACCAATGTAGAGACCTTGATCAACCATAGTTCCAACGGCAACTTGCGGGGAATCAGTTTCTAAGTGAGTGTATTTTGAATAGGTGCCATCCGCATGCTGAATAATAACGACGTTACCGAAATATGCGCCTCCACAACTTGAGCTGTAATCCGAACATCCATCCGTATCTACAGAATTACAACTGGCGGAAGAGATCGCAAGGATCACCAATCCGTCGGCCGACGCAAGGGCATGTGCTCCCACGGTAACATTCTGAAAATCGTATGCATATTCCATCGCACCAGAATGCGCGGTTAAGTTGCAGCTGCCAGGCGCACTATACCCAGAGCCACCCTGGATCATTACGGACGTCTTAACTGGCAAATTGTAATTGACAGCGGTAAATGCCAGAGTCGTCGAGTTTCCTTTCCAATCAACAAATTTCAGAGTCGAACCCTTGGGCGCGAATTCCTTGATCACTGCTCCAGTTCGAAGCGTTTCAATTAGTTGGCCTCTACCTAGAAACATGACCGATCCTGACTCTGAATCCTGAGCGAACAACGAACTCAAACCGAGGACCTTATCCCCCAGAACTTCGTGGCGATGATCGGATGCGGCAGCGCGGAAGTTGAATGCCTTTTCCCCGCCACCCGGTTGCTTCGATCTCAATGACTCTAATACGGACGGTTTTTCAAGCAGTGGGAATGCGAATGGAACACTGTCGGGCCCCTCGTCGGAGCCTTGCGTGACCTGGACGTATTTCTTGATCAGTTTGAGTGTTGGCACGTGTTCCATTGAATGTTGGTTTTCAGCATTCCAATGAACATAAGCCTCAAAGGCGTCTCCCGACCCTGGAAAAGATGCCAGGTCAATCTCCTCAGTAGTGCTGGCGTAGTAATGAAGTCCTGTACCAGAGACGCTCCATCGGACTACCCCGGGAAAGACATCCTTTGTCACGAGCAATTCTTCCCGTCCAAAATCCAAATTCGCAATGGCCAGACCGAAGGTTTCACCGCCAGCGTATGAATACGCGATCATTGAGTCATTGACAGGCGAAAGATCTGCATCAAGTACGAGGTGCGATGTGATTTTCCTCGCGTGGCCATTCGACAGATCTTCAAGATAGAGTTCACCCGACGGATTCCCCTTTCTAAAGGGCGTATAGAGAATCTTGGAGCGGTTTGATGTAAGGCCATAGGCCTTAAAGACAGGCATCGAAGTTTTTAACGAAACGACCTCAACTCCTGTGTGACTCTCGCGCAATATAAATGCTTCCCCATTTGCGGCCCCGACAAACGGTCTCACATCTCGTGTAACCCTCATCGGCGCCTCCGGCTGCCGTATGTCTAAGGCTGCAACAACGAGAGCGCTCGACGAAGCAAAAGCTGTCAGGGATCCGTATCCGGCATAAAGTCGTGGCATGAACAGCAAGCCAGTCGAAATTGCAGCAACTACTGCTAGTTTTGCCCAAGTCTTTTTCGTTGATGACATAGTTCTCATATATCGCAGGTTATGTTAGTTATTTTCGAGCTTTTGTTTGCCAGCCGGGATCTTTTCGCACAAGTATATTACGTGCGGGTACGGCAGCCAGTCCGTGATCGGGTACATTTCGACGCAGCCAAAATTCTGAAAAAGAGTTTCGTAGAATTGACTCTCGCTCCAATACCACATTTCAAAGCCGCGAGTCATCAATACGTCCAACATCCATGTGAACGCGATCTTATAAAATGGGTGGGTTGCAACGTCCTTAATCACCAATCGTCCTTCGGGCGCCAGATGTGAGTGACATTTGGCGATCAGAGCGCGCTTCGAGACATCGTCGATATGATGAAGGAGGTCAACCATAAATATCGCGTCGTATTCGTCATCGATCTTCAAATTTCGTGCGTCACCATGATTGAAGGAAACGTTCTTTAGCCCGAGTCTTTCCGCTGCGCGCCTGGCTCTCTCAACACGCTTTGCGTTGAGATCGTAACCCGTGTAGGTGATCTCCGGATACATTGACGCGAAATAGCAGCCGAAAAGCCCGAAACCGCAGCCGACATCGAGGACTCGACGCTTCCCCCGCAGGCAGAGTCCTAGCATCTGCAAAATATTAATATTGACGATAATAAATCTTGATTTGCAGTAGGCGCGAATTATTGTTGAGTCGTAGGCTTCAACTATTTTTGAAAGGAATCGCTTATAGTCGTACGGACGGGCATTAATGGACTGAGAATAGCGCGAATTAATACTACCGACTAATCCCGGGGTTTCCACAAGGACGATTTCTTCGATCATAAATTTTAAGACAATAATTACGGCCTCTCTTCCGCCAACATCCGGTTCGCATCAAGCGGGCCTTTTACAACTTTGTAGGTACCGTTAGCTCGAGTTGGTCCGTCGACGATCCAAACTGGTCGATCGGCATATGCTCTTATCAACTGGGTTTCCACTTGCCCGCTCTTGCCGAAAGCATATATCGGAACATCGCCCTCGAAATTAACGGGGTTGTATACCCAAGCTGACTGAAAGTCGGGATGTTCATCTCCCCGAATCAAGACGAGACTTCTCCCAAAATTGTTGTCCTTTGCAAGCTGCAAAATTCCTGGCTGCATCCCGAGATAGTGATAGTACTTGTCGAGCGCCCGCCAGGGGAAGTAACAAACCATGCTCCCAACGCATAGAGCCAACACCGACAGCAATACACGAGGATTCCTCACCGTCCCGGATTCGCCTGTTTCTCTAATTTCGCCGCCCAACCAATCCATACTGCTCACAGTCAGAGCAATTAGCGGAATGATGCAGAGAAACCAATATCGAGCGCCAAAATCGGGTCCCCCATGATACCAAAAGAAGCCGTAGCCGACCACGATAGTCCCAATTACTGCAAAAGTCCAAACTTCGCTTCTTCGGACCTTACGCGATAGTACGACGAGCAACGTGAGAATAAGCGAGCCGATTCCCCAACCAAATAATTCCGTATCCAATAAGAAGATGTTTACGGCCGAGTTCACAATTGCCTCAAGAGGGGAATGTCCAGCGAACGCATCAAGGCCCCAGCCAAAGCCTCGACCAGGACCAAAACCTATCGAGTTAGCACCCGGCCAGAAATATTTGGAGTAGTACGCATCTGGAGGCGAGATCCCGGCTTGGCCGGTAACCACCTTGTTATATGGAAAGATCAGTATTCCGGTTGCTGCGGTCCCGATTATAAGTGCAAGTGTAGCCTTGAGGTATCGTGATCCCTTGGTCCGGGTCGAAATTAGCGTCCAACCGCCAAGTATTGCAGCGACAAGGACCGCATCGTAGGGCCGAACCAAGCTGAGCATCCCAACGACAAACCCGGAGAGCAGAGCAAAAGATGCCTTCTTCGACGTCAGAGCTTTTTTCAAAAGCAATACAGCCGCAAGGGCGCAGGCAAGAGTGAACATATGGCTCATCAGGCTCATACCCATAAAGACGAACCATGGTGAGCAGCACAATAGAACGATTGAGATTCTCGCAACCCGACGCGAGTAGAACTCCCCAAAAAACCTATATGCAAGGAGGATACAGAGGCTCGCGAGAATCGGATTCACAAGCCAAAGAGCGTTCAACTTAATTCCGATCGCCAGCATTGCAGGCCATCCTGGCGAAAATATTCCGTACCATCTACTTTCCTCGAACGGGACCATGTACATCGCGAATGCTTCTGGCACTGCCGGAGGTTTGGCACTCAGCTGTCCGGCAGCCATATAGCTCGCCTGAAAAATGTACTGTGATTCGTCCGGAACGTGCGGATGGGCTTGATAAACGAAGTAGCTGAGACTTCCAGCGAGTAGCAAGACCCAGAGCCCCGCCACGACAACAAAACGATCTAAATAACGTTCCTTGCCGCCAACCTTGGGGTGTGCGCCTAGCAGCAAATCGAGCTTCCGCCCAACACTCCCGATCAGATCGCCAGGTATCGACCATATCAGGAGAATGATGTTCGCCAGACCAACACCCCTTATAATTGCAGCAAAAATAAGGCTGTTCGTATATTCGGATACAGATGGCGTAACTGCCGCTCCAGAAAACAATACGAACAATGCGATCAATACGAGACGCCAGCTCGAATAGGTTTCACGGAGCCATGTTGTTATCGCCGAAGAATAAATTGATACGCCGATCAAAACTAGAACCGTCTGGAGCCCAAGAACGATGAGCAATAAAGGATCGCTAACGAACAACTCCGGCAAAGTACGGTAATGCTGGAAATGAATCGATCGTCCGGCGTTGATCATCTGAAGGGACCCCGCCTGGCCAACCAAAAAAAGTGCAAACCAAAGGGCAGGCACCCTCCAATTCGTCCCAATGAACATCCCGCTCACAATGAGCGCAATACTTACAGAAAAAGGAAATGCAAACCATCCAATGATGTCACTGTTGGGGTCGCCACGGCTTATGCCGAGAATCGTCCACGTAAGCAACGCAAGTCCGCAGGTAATGAAGACGGCAGGCCCAGCATAATACCAACTAGTTCTTCCGAGTCCTTTCACTTTCGTCGGTAACTTCGCGGCCTTTTCAACCTCGCAGCTGGCTGGATCCACGTTTTCCCTGCTAATCCTCAACGACGTGCTTCGCAAACTCTTTCCGGTATTCCTCCCACCGGGATAGGTCAAACTCACCTGATTCGTGGAGACAGTCCACGGCACCGTATGCCATCGCCAAAGCGTGGTGGGTGTTGTCGTGAGCAAACAGTCCTTGACGGCCGAATGTCAAAACGCGGTCAAGTTTTTCGGCCCACCTGTCTTGAATACCAAACCACTTTTCGTATCCCTCTTTATAGATCGGATACGCAAACGGAAGCCGTTTCGTATCAACCTGGGAGATCTCCACATCGATCGGCAACCCACAGCGCTCCAAAGAACGCCGCACGATGTCTTTCAGGTCTTCGTCGGATGCGTTCCAGATCTTATCGCCGACGGCGCACGGCAGCTCTCCGCATAGGACCGTTCTATTCTTCGGCTCTGAGCTAGCACTGTAGTTCTTTGGTTCAGAAAGTCGCGTCAGTTCTATGTCAGCCTCAGGAAAATAGTGAGCGTCAAATGGCGTCCACTGCGACTGCTCGAGTACAAGATAGACCAATACCATTGCCCGATACGAAACGTTTTCGCTTGCCTCCAGTACTTCGCTCGGTGCCGACGGAGTAACTGTCCGAGCCAGCACCGTTATGGGGATTGTGGACCACACATGGTCGGCCTCGATCCTCTGAATTCCCCCTTCGGTCTCAAAAGTGACGCAGTGTTTCTCGCCAAGCTTAACCTCTTTAACCGTGCTGCAAAATTTGATGTCAGCACCGAGTTCGCGAGCCTTCTCGGCAATCGCTTCGCTGATCTGGCCAAATCCCTTTCGTGGATAGAAAAACCTTCCGGAGCCGGGTGTTTTGAATCCGGGAACGACGGAAAAAACCTTTCGTACCATTTTGCGCAAAGAGCCGGCAGATACCCGTCGATGCGCCTGAGCCGCCGCGAGTTCAGTGGGCGGCAGGCCCCAGATCTTTTCAGCATACGGAAAATAAAAATCGCGGCAGATCGTCGAGCCGAGGCCTTTTTCCAAAACGCTAGTAAATGTTTCCGGTCCATTTCCGTTTGTTCGATGCGGAACAAGTTTCCTCACTGCATCCAAAGCAACACCCATGCTGAACGAGACCGGAAGCCTTAACATTAGATCTTCAGGCTTGAGCGGAAAATGAAGCCAGCGGCCATGCAGCCGGATTCGGCCATGTCGTGGCCGATCAAGCAGATCGTCGCCGATGAGATCGCGAAGGTCCGCCAGAATTGTGGGATCAGATGCCGGATGAAGCCGATGGCTTCCGAAGTCAACTCGTAGGCCGGCGATCTCGAAGCTTCCGGCATTGCCCCCAGCGGTATCGCGCTGTTCAAGAACAGTCACCTCGGCCCTGCCTTGGCTCGCAAGCCGCCACGCCGCTCCTACACCACCTGGTCCGGCGCCTAAGATTACGATTCGAGTTCGTGCCGCCATCAATATACGAAGGGAATAAAACGTTTTGAACGCGAACAATATGCCGCATAACCCGGAAGTGCATTGATCAACATTTGTTCTTCTTTGACCGCCTTCAACATTACGATCGGCGCCAGAATAAGAACCCCAAGAACAAGCCATGAATTGAGCGCAAGTTCTAGCCCAAAGAGCAGCAGCAGGTCTCCAACATAGATAGGGTGCCGCACGTAACCGTACACGCCCTTTGCGACCACACTCTGCCGCTCGAGCACCTGACCTGTCTCGATGTTCGCCCAGTTCTTGCCAAGCTGGATCCGCGCTGCGATCGCCGTGATTAGACCAAGCGTGTACACGACCACACCAACCGAACGAACTGGGAGGCTATTGACAGCGATCGGGAAAACGTCCGCCGGCAACCAGATCTGGACGATCACCCCCAGAAGGATCGAGATCTTAATGCCTTTAATGAGCGTTAGTGTCAAAGCCTTCGATTCGACTGGTTTATCGTCGGCCCGTTGCCTCAAAACTTCCCAGATGACCTTGTGAATCATCAGTCCCAGAAATAGATAAATTTGTAAAATCAACATCACTAACCTTCTTGAATTGGAGTGACGCTGGGCGTGGGCACCATTTCATCTGATATCTCGACATATTCCTTTGGCCGTACGCCCAATGCGGAATACTGATTGAAGCGGCCAAGCCGTGTTGCAACAGCGTCGCCAAGCATTCCGATAAGTACCATCATCAGAGAACTCACGAGCGCGAGGATGGCTGAGGCCGAAATGTTTGGGTCGTGGGTCATGTCAATTGTCGCTTTCACAACGCCATACCCAAAACAAACTATCGCTAGGGGAATAAACACCCGAAGCGGCCTGAAGAGCATCGCTACCCGCAAAATTAGGATCGCAAAACTCCCTGCGTCCCACGGAACGATCTTTGATTTACCCTGCCGTTTGCGGTAATCGATCGGAATGTATGCAACCGCGTACTTGTCACATAATAAGGCGAGCGTGATCGTTGTCGTAAAGCTAAACTGATCCGAAAGAATCGCAAAGTACTGAACGGCAACATCACGACGAAAAACGCGAAGGCCGCTATTCAGATCTGGGATCTTTGTGTTTGACACATAATTTGCCATCACACGCAAGAACCATTTTGCCGGCCTTCGAGACAGCGGAATATTAACATCCGCTCCGGTGCGCGACCCAACCACCATGTCCGCGTGCGCCAGTTCGACGAGCATTTCAGGTAGATACTTTGCAGGATATGTGCCATCAGCGTCTGTGATCGCGATGATATCGTTTGAGGCCGCGAGAATTCCGGTCTTCAACGAAGCCCCGTAGCCGCGATTGCTTCTATGCTGGATAACCCTAGCTCCTGCTCTCTTAGCTTCTCGCGCCGTTTTGTCCTTGGAACCGTCATCGACAACGATTATCTCGGCCGTTATGTCGGAAAGTGCAAAAAGATCGCGAAGCTCTGTGATCGATTCGCTAACGCCTGCTTCCTCGTTGAAAGCCGGAATGACAACGCTTACGCGTTCTATTCGCTCATCGCCTTCACGGTCCTCAGGGATCTCAGCGTCAGTAGTTTGGCTGTTTCTCGTTCCGAAAGGCATCGCCCTTCGTTCGAACGAAATTTTTGTCTGGTTCATTCACTTTCCTCTTTTATCATGCGTCTCTGACAAACAAAGATCTCACCACCGTGAAGGGTGCCCGGGAAAACCTTTTCTACGTTGTAGTCGCGCTCTATCACTTGCCACAGATCAGGCCGAAATGCCTTCACTTCGATAGGAAGCGTGTAGATCAGCCAAGTTCGATCGCTCGTACCCTGAAAGTCCTCCAGATCGCTGCGGCTTTTTGCTACCTGCCAAGGAAGTGCCATGTATCTGTTATAAAAAAGGCTGGCGAGACTGACAACGATTACGCGGTCCCCCGGCAAACTCTGGCTTTCAATGTAGTTTTTCGCCCCTGAGAAGTCCTGCTTTGGCAATGCATAGTTTCGCTGCGCACTGAATAGCGAAGCGAGGATTATCAAAACGGTAAGAGCGACCCCGGCCAGCGCTGTGATCTGAGGTCGATCTTTAAGCGATGCTACGAAGGAGGCTAGAAATGCGGGCAACTCGGTTGCTCCATGCACAATGATCAATAGGCCGAATCCCATTGAAAAGAAAAAGAACCTTGGCCAGAGATTGTGTCCCAAGAGAAGCATTGTGGTTCCCGCAAGTATCGCGGGAAGTACCATCAACACAGCGAGGCGGCGGCTCCGCTTAAAGAGACTTAGCCATCCAAAAGCGACAAATACCCCGCCGCCTAATACGACCGCAAGGCCGGCGAAGCCAAAACTCAGTCCCCGCAGACTCTCGCTAAGTACCCAAAAGATGTTGGTCCATTCAGAATCCTTCGACTCCTCATGAAGCCCGACGGCGAGAAATTCGGGGAGTGCTAAAGCGTAAAGCTGCATCGTAGCGGTAATGCTTATCGCCCATGCAGCCCAAGGTCGGAGGCCGGCTCTCCTTTCAGGTGAGTCCTCCGTTCTCTGTCCGCCTAAACCGGGAAACGCAAGCAATGTCAGGTAAAGCAGTCCTTGGGAGGCAACCACAAATGCCATAGTTGAATGTATCCACATTCCAAGTACCACTGACATGACATACCCCAGCCACCAACGCCATTTGTTGTTTTCCAAAGCTTCAAACCAACACCATGTAGCGAGAAGCGTGAAAAGCAGCAAACCCATGTAGCCACGCGCATTTTGCGAGAACCAAATGTGATGATATGAAACGGTCATCAACGCGCAGCTAAGAAGTGATTCCCGGACCGAAACGAACCGTCGGCAGAAAAAGAAAAATACGAACACACTAGCTACACCGAACAATACGGACGGTAGACGAAGGGCCCAGGCACTTTCACCGAAGGTTTCGATCGACGCATGCGACAAGATCGAGAACAGCATGTGCTGATTCTGGTTTGGGAAGCTTGTCAAAATTTGCCCCATTGGTTGTCGAGAAAAATCGAGTAGCGTAAGGAGTTCATCAACCCAGAGATCCGTATTCAGGTACCACATTCGGAGACCGAGAGAAACGACACATAAGAAGGCAAGTGCAATCCAGATTGCGGCAGACATTCTTTCCTTTGGACTAGATTCATGTGCATTTTTCTTGGTGGAGCTGAACCTTTCCCACACCAAACTGACAGTGATAAGCAAAGCACCGTGAAAGGCCAGAAGCACGCGGAACAAGGCCGGCCCCCATGCCAGATCCTTCGCGTTCTCCCCAAGCAGGAATCTGGCGTAGCTATCACTTGAAACGACGACCGCAAAGACCAGCATTGCGACGCCAGGCAAAAACAGCAGTACTCTCGTGTACTTCTTATTGAACATCATGACCTACCGTCAAGGCCCGCTGCCCTCCCCCCAAGCTCCACAACATCCATATCGCGATGCCGGAAAGGAGCAATAGAAAGACCGGCGACACTCCAATCGCAAACCCCATTCGTTCAAGCGTCGAAAGCCACGGAAGTTGCGGGCCTCCAAGCGTTATGTGCTTTATCGATTCGAACACACCGAGGCCTTGCTCAACGTCTCGGTACATTGCGAGGCACCACGACCAGTAAAGGCCCACTGCGCCGAACATGATCGCGAACCATCGCGGTATTTTTATTAGGACGTTCGCGGCAATGATAAACAAAAAAGGAACAACCGGGATAACGTGTCGAACACCGGTATTAAATTGCATCCGTCCGTATTGGTTGGCCGAACAAAAAATGAAAAAGAGGGTCGTAAATATAACGATAAAGGTCGTTTCAGGGTTGGCCAAGAGATAATCACGCCTGCCTAATACCAACGGCGCCGCTAACGCCGCAAGCAGTATCGGAGCAGACGTGAACAACCCGTAGCGGATCCCAAACGCCGTAAAGAAAAATAGATCGAGTTGAGGAATCGAGAAGCCGCGATAGCCAAGATCTGTAAAATTCGCAGCCGGCATGTAACTCTGCGGTGGTAGGATCGGATTTCCAAATGCGAGCCATTGATATGCCATCAAGACTGCTGCACATATGCTCACACCAGCTACATATTTCCCAAGATCAAAAAGCTTACGATCGGAACTTGAGACTCGAAACCATTTCCAGAATGCATAGCCACTCAAGGCAGCGACGGCGACCACTCCGCTATAATCGAGCACGACTGTCCATCCGGCACATAGACCTGCAAAGAAATGATAAGGTTTGCTGCCCGCCTCCTTATCCCACGGTCGCCAGATCAACACAAAAGCAAAGAGAGCGAAATTAGCTAAAAGCATGTTCTGATTTAGCTGCGCCGTACGGAAAATTACCGGCGTCGCAAAAGCGTAAAGCAAAGCAAGAACAACTGAAGCGCGACGGTTATCGGTCAGGCTGAGTAATATCCAGAACATAACCACCGCTCCTAGAGCCGAGATCGGGGCCATCAACAGCGACTGGGTGATTCCGGCAGCGAGGCCGAACTTAACATCGAGACCTTTCTCTCGGGCCGTTCGATAGAACTCCTCAGCCATTGGGTAGATCGTGTTGTACCGAGCCGGTTCGGGTTGCGGACTCTGTGCCCTGCCGGCCTGAACGCGTTCGATTATTCTGTCCGTGATCGGCCGGAAAAGTGCATACGGAATAGCGCCAAGGATGGAGGCCCCTGGATTATTGTTAATGAACGCTCCCCGCCCAGGAATTTCGAATATATCCGGATGCAGCCCGTTATATTCCGACACGTCGAAGGTTAGGTGGTCGCCTAAACTCAGTGCCGGATAAATCTCTCTTACGGTATTCGTTGCAAAATGAAGAGAAAAAACGATCCAGCAACTAATGAACAGGCGAATCGCGATGCCGCGGTCAGAAAACCGAGAAGACCTCTTCACCCCCTTTTCAGTGAAATCTGAATAGTCACGTATGAGTCCGTCTCCGACCCGATCTTCGGCCGCCACATTCGTGATCATTTCACCATTCATTGAGTTGCTCCGGGCAAGATCTCGCCATAGTTGTCGGTTTTTACCGATTCTGTGGTTTCGCTAAAAAGCAACCGCTTAGCGATGGACCATGTCAAAACGAGAACTACTACTTCTGCGAAACAGAGGGCTGCGCCGGCACCAGTGACTCCAAAAAAGAAATATCCGATCGGGATGAAAACGACCGCAGCGATTGCTCCAACCGCCGCCGTGATCATTTCCTTACCTTGATAGCCTGCGGCGATCAGGCCAAATCGAAAATGCCCGCTCACAGCCGCCGCAACACAAACACCGGCCAGCCATTGCAGAGCACCAATACCTCCGGCAAATCTCTGCCCGTAAGCCAGCGTTAACACGATCGGCGCCAAAAGCACCCACCCAATGCCGCCCAGCAGACTAACGAAAACAATAAAGCGCATCGAATTCCTGATAAGTCCCGAAAATCCTTCGCGCCCCTGACCCCACGCTCGCGAGAGCGATGGGAGTAGATTCAGGTAATAAAGCCACACAAATGCGTGCAGACCGATCAAGATTCGCATCGCACTCGCAAAGTAACCGGTCTCTTCCGCATTGGCGATCAGACCAACGATCAGGGTTGCCCCGAACATTTTCACAACCCAAAACATCTGGCTCAGACCTATAGGCAACGCATCGCGAAACAATTTGCCCGAAAGCCTCGGGTGCAGACTTAATTGCGGCCCGAAGATTCTGCGATAGAACCAAACGCTGAGCAGGGCTGCCACTCCAACGGCGGTAACCTCGGCGATCGCTACAACAAGCAGATCGTCCGAGGTTCTGAGAAATGTGAAGATGATGAATGCCCAGGTTAAATGCCGCGCGATCTGAGTGATGGCTACAATGTGCATCCGGTCGTGGCCCTGAAAAACCCACTGGAGCAACACCGGCAGGAATAGCAAGCTTAGGCCGAAGGTCAAAAGCAACTCCGCAATCACGACTTCTTTAATGAAACCGAGCGCGAGTATCACGATCCCGACATAACCGATCGCGGCAATCAAGAACCGGACCGTTACAACTTCGGTTACAAGACGTCTAGTTTGAGAAGGGTCACGCGCGATTTCACGAGCTCCATACGAATTCAGTCCTTGATCGACGAGAAGGCCGACACACATCAGAACGGCCGCCGACCATTCCACATAACCATAATATGCGGGGCCCAACATTCGTGCGGCAAAAACAAAAGCCGCGAAAACGATGAGCTTATTGAAGGTTTCGGCCCCGACAAGCGAAAGGTAATTCTTAAATAGGGATCGATTCACAGTACTCGGGGCGATTTACGGCTGACTTTCAATGAGTCCGCTCGAATGCGCAATTCCTGCACCTTGAGCTTTTGCGTATGGAGATCCGGCAAGGTAACCGATCATTTCTCCCAACGACCAGCCGATGAGTAGAAATAGGACGAATGGGGTCGCTTGTATAACCTGCGTTACCGTTCTCGTTTGTCGAAACATGTGCCGGAATACTCTAAACAGCAGTATCAGCGGCAAAATGAATGCGCCAGCAGCAAAAATAGGCCTTTTATAAGCGCTTAGCCTCATGCGTCGGGTTTCGGCAAAAACTCTCCCCCAGGCGATACGCTCGCGCAATGCCTGCAGATGGGACATTGCGGGACGCATTTGAAATACCACTAACCGTCCGTCCAGAAAGAGTCTCGCACCATGCTCACGCAACGCCCAATGCATTGTCGTTTCGCTATACGTTTCCTGGCACAAGTCCTGTACCAGAGCGAGAGCTTGGCGTTTGTACGAAACGTTCACGTCCGATATATATTCAGCCTCACCATCAGAAAACGGACGCCCGTAGCGGCCAAAATCGCAGTAATACCAAGCCCAATTGATGGGACGGTCTATACCATTTTCAACAGCGCCGCCGATCACCTCATACGGCAATTCGATGTGAAGCCGTATTAGCTGACGGCACCAATCGTCCGAAGGTCTAGCATGGTCTTCTGTAATCGCGACGATCTTCCCACGGGCGAGCCCCAAACCAACTGCCCGGCGGCGATCATACAGCCGATGTTGATGTGCGCTGACGTCGGAAGAGAAAGCGAGGCCAAGATCTTCGATTAGATGAAAACGCACCGTAGGAAACTCGACTGCCAGATCCGAAATGTCATTCGACCACTTGTCATACGGCACGATCAGTTCGCCATTGATTTCGTCCATTTGTATGGTAAGGACCCGTAAATTTTCTCGGAGCGCATCCCTACCGCTAACAACCGTTACAATGACGGATAATTCGAGTTCGTTCGCCGTTTCTGTCATTTCTTAAGGCACTAAGAACAAACACACCTGCAAGACCGCGATTTTACTTGTGGTTGGGGCAGAAATTGTCCTAATACGAGGTCGGCTGTGGCTCTATACACAGATAAAACGAGTGGCTAAGAAAGCCACTAAGAACCCATATCAAATAGAGAAATGGGAAACCGCGTTCAGCGGCAGACAGGCGTCTTCTATTGAGCGCCAGATTACTATAATTTGGAGCGCGCCAATTTGCAATAGACAAAACGACCATCGGAACTAGGCGTTTTAGACTATCGTTATGTACGAGGATAGGTCGCTTGGAGAATTGATGAATCGCCGATCACTCACCATTAGGGATCAAAATTGAGGTCGGTAACGCCATGTACTTCCTTTGTTTAAGCTTACTGCAAACATTTCGCAATCAACGACCAAATAGCATCGCCGAACCCTGCGAAGTATGTTCGATTCGGCGGGTTTGGATAATGCTGGGTCGGGCGGGCAGCTTTCATTTA
This sequence comes from Pyrinomonadaceae bacterium, assembly GCA_050246275.1. Lineage (GTDB taxonomy): Bacteria > Acidobacteriota > Blastocatellia > Pyrinomonadales > Pyrinomonadaceae > OLB17. The sequence goes on along the minus strand of JBFWWI010000001.1, from coordinate 386,384 downwards.
ACGTAAGCGAGATCAAGGCCGCGGACGCGGTTAGGATTGGAATGGGCGGGGGAGAGGTCAAAGAGTGAAGGGATCTTAGAATCGCAAATTCTCTGGCCGGTGGACCTAAAGAGCGAATCTGATCCATGCCGGGGGTTCATCTCTCACACTATCCTATGATTGGTCAATGAAACAGATCGGTGCATGCTCCGATCTGTTTCAAGTTAGAGTGTCAGACTAAATGACCGGCTCAAGTGCGGCCGACGCTACAGTTTCTTAAAAACTGTAGCGTCGGCCAACCTACCGGTTGCGAAGCTGCACACCCATGAGGCGTGCCGGGAATGTGGCGAAGTTCTCGATCTCGACTACATAGTCGTCCGATTTCTTATCCTTTTTCCATCTGATCTGCGCCGCCTCGATGAGGGTTCCGTCGCCCTTTCCGGTTACCGGGTCGATAAAGAGTTCGATATAGCCGAACGGATAATCGACCGACCGGTATCCTCCGCGCAATTCAGTGAAGTTTATCCAACGCTCAAAAACCGCGCGGATGCGTTTCTTCCCGTCGACATTCTCTATCCTCACGCCGTTGAGGGTTCGCCCCAGCCGCGACCCGACCGAGAAGCTCCCAAGATCGTTCTTTCTGATCGATTCCAAAAGCCCATCCTGTCCATTCTCCTGCAGGATCGAAACGGCACGATCCACCTCAGCATCCGACGTGGTTCCGTTGATGATCAGAGTAAATGTATTCGTAGTGGTCCTAATATTTCGGCCGCTGCCGTAACTCACCGCGGTTCCCGTATAGGTCTCACGCTCATTTTGGGCCGGTGCCGTGACCGCACCAAAGCCCGCGAGTATAAATAGAACTGCTATCCATTTGATGGTTATTTTCATGATCTTCCCCCTTTCTTAATCATTAGATGCTCTAATTATAACATCGTATGCAAGTGCTTTTTGAGAAATCCGCCCGAAGCGATATACCATACTTACGAATGAATGAACGTGAACTGATGACCAAACAGGACATCCACAACTTTGGCGTGGAGATCGTTTACAAACAGCTTGAGAAAGACGGCTGGAAGATCGAATCCGCCGATGTTGAAGCGGATATCGCTCGCGAACCTCAGATCGTTGCGAGCAAAGACGGAGAACTCGCCTTCTTTGTGGTACGAACGGATATCCATCCGGGCCGCGGCAGATTTGAGGAAGGAACTGAGGCATACAATGCACTCGTGAGACACGCAAGTTCGCACGGCGCCAATTGTTATTTCGCCAGCGTAGGCATTGCTAATTCGGAGGGAGAGACGGATGAAGAAATGTCGACGCCCGTCAAGGGAGTTGCGTATCACGTACAGTTCGACGGCCTCATCAGAATGGAACTGCCGCCGGATGCAAAATGAAAGCGCCGCCGGAACTAACCGAAGGCGCTTTGAAGATTTCAGCCGGATGCAAGAAGCGGACTATGCCGTCGTCCTTGCCCCAAAAATAAGCCGAACGATTATCAGCAGCAGTATCGCTCCGAGGATCGACATGATCCATCCGGCCGCATAATTCTCTCCCGCCCACAGAGAACGGGCGACAAACCCGCCTATGAACGCACCGCCTATTCCAAGCAGAGCTGTCAGTATCCACCCGAGCGGACCATCTGGAAATGCTTCTTTACCGGGCATCAATAGTCGGGCAAGAACGCCGACTATCAGGCCGCCAATAAGTTGTCCAATCAAGCCAAACATAATTCTCTCCTTTTTTTCTTGTCAGATAATCGACGCCGAATCGATGCTGTATCTATACTACAAACGCCTGCGAACCACAACGCGGATCAAACCTCGACCTTTCGATGAGCGATCATACGGAGCAAACCGTTGATCGCCAGATGCAGCAGCATATAGACGACTATGGCAACGATCACGGGCAACGCAAGCGTAAATCCTTCTGCCGTTGTGGGACTTGGCACCAGCCCGCGGAACGGGCTGTAGATCGGATCGGTCACCGTCTTGATGAACCGGAAAAACGCCGCGCCTTCCCGGGCACCAAAGAGTTCGAGCAGCAGCCTGATCGCAAGCAAGCCATAGATGAGAAAGAAGACGTAATCTACGACCTGAGATATGCGAGCTGCGATCCGCCCGCGCTCAACCTCGCGTTCTGTCTGAACGACCTCATTGACCGCTTTTTCCCGCATCCGGTCGGCTACAGCCTCTATCTTTGCAGGGTCGCGAGGCTCCTGGGCATCCGCGGCTATCTCGCCGCCCACCTCACGCTGGACCCCGCTTTTGATCGACTCGTAGTTCGCCGTCCGCTGAACCTCGTCAAGCTCCAGTTTATCGTCTGTCATTATTGATGGCCTCCGATTCTACTTCGTGTTTTCGCTCTTCCCGTCCGTGCGGAGTCTCTTCGTGGTCCAACGCTCCTGCGTGATCGCGTTCGTCCGGATCACCCTTCGTCTCGTCGCCGCGAAGCATCTGCCGCTGGATCTCGTCGTGGTCGGTCTTGCTGCCCTGCCGAGCGATCTCTTCGGCCGACAACTCCGTCGATCTGCCCCTGACCTCTGAACTCATTTCACACTCCTTTTTTTAATTGGAAAGCCCGTCGCGTTTTTCGAGAAGGTCGCGAAGCCACCACTCTTGCTTTTCGTAGATCTGAACGAATCTGGTCAAGACATCGGCCGTGCCCGGATCGTCGGCTTCATCGGCCGTCTTTATCGCTTCCCGCATTTCTTTGATTATCACCAGCGCGTTTTGATCCGCTTCTTCGATCATTTGCCTCATCGTGCTGCTCTTCTTTGCAGAGCCGATCGTCGCGGTGTCCTGAATTTCCTCGATCCTGGAGACCGGGTCCTGGCCGATCATTCTGATGCGTTCCGCCATTTCGTCGATCGTTCCGTAAACTTCGGCCGCGAATTCGTCGAACAGGCGGTGGAGATCGCGAAACGACGGGCCGAATGTCTGCCAGTGATAGTGTTTATAATTCAGATAGACTACGAACGCATTCGCCACCTGCCGCTGAAGTGCGACGACGACATCGTTCCCGGGTTTGTTGTTCTCGTTCAGTTCCTTAGCTATCGCTGCTTTTTGTGCCATGCTTTCTCCTTTTCTTAACTCTTGTTTTTGTTACAAATGGCCTTGTATCAGGCTCGGATAACTAAGACACAGCAAGTGCCGAGCCAAGAATAGTGAATACGCTTGAACGTAGCTTTATTGGGGATTTGGCCGAGTTGAGTCTTCTTTTCGACTCGATCGCAGTGTCTGGTATTCGAACACAGAGCATTCGCGCAGCGAGACGGCAGCTACTTAGTTACGGGTATCTCGAGATGGCATCCCATTTGCTGCTAAAGCACGCGGAAAGACACAAGATACTTACAGGAGAAAAGGATGTCAGAAGAAAACAGCACTGGAAGCAATCTAATTTGGGCGGTCACGCTGATAATCATCGTTGCCATATTGGCGGGAGCACTTTATTACAGTGGCTTTTTGAGTGGTAATAAGAAGCAGGAAGTGGATGTCGAGATCAAGGTACCGGCCGCAACGCGCTGATCCTCGTATGCACAGGACCCCATAGAGAAAGGCCGGGCACGACACCCGGCCTTGTTTGCATTCGATCATTGCACTTAGATCTGATCAGCAAGATTATGCCGCTTGATCATACCGTAAAGCCGCGGACGATATAGCCCGAGGAGGTTTGCGGCGGCCTGCTTGTTGCCGTTCGTCCGCTTTAAGGCGGCAAGGACGACACCGCTCTCGATGCCGTCGAATACATCCTTCTGTTCCTCGCCTTCGACCGGATCGGGCAGCCTATCGACTATCATCCTGCCAAAGGCCGAAAAAAGATCTTCGTCATCCAGAAGCACCGGAAGGTCGAAGTTTTCGACGGTCCGGCTGACCTGCATTCCGGCATCCACCTGTGATGTGACGGGGGCGAAGTCTCCCGCTCCGCCGCCTGCCGCCATCGAGACCGCCCTTCCCGGTTCGCTCGAGATGTCGAGCCGCTCGATCTTGCCGGATTTGCTTAAGAGGACCGCCCGCTCGATCGAATGCTGAAGCTCGCGGACGTTTCCACGCCACGTATAGTTCAGCATCTGGTCGTATGCCGCTCTGGAAAACTCGGAGCCCTCTTTGTCATACTTTTCGGCGTAGAGCTTAAGAAAATGTTCGGCCAGCATCGGAACGTCTTCCATGCGGTCGCGAAGCGGCGGGATCTTTATCTCGATCGTGTTGATCCTGTAATAGAGGTCCTCGCGCAGGTTGCCGTCCTTGATCGCGTCGAAAGGGTCTCGGTTGGTGGCGCAGATCAGGCGAAAATCCGCGGTCTGCGCCTTGTCGCTGCCGACGCGGTAATAGACCTTTTCCTGGAGAAGACGAAGTAGTTTGGGTTGGAGGTCGACGGGCATCTCACCGATCTCATCGAGCAGCAGGCTTCCGCCGTCGGCCTGGCCGATGAACCCGACCTTGTCTGCATTCGCCCCCGTAAATGAACCCTTCATATGCCCGAAGAGCTGCGATTCGATCAGGTCTTTGGGCATTGCGGAGCAGTTCACTTTTATAAATGGCTGGCTCGACCGTTGTGATTTGTAATGGATCGCATTTGCTATCACTTCCTTGCCGGTCCCCGATTCGCCGAGGATCAGTATGTTCGCGTCCGATTCGGCGACATTTTCGATGATCTCGTAAATGTTCTGCATCGATCGTGCACCGCCGATGATCCCTTCAAAAGACGTGCGGCTCGAGAGCCGGTCGCGGAGACGCTTTATCTCGGCCGCCTGGCGTGCGTTCACCTCCGCCTGGCGCTTGCTCTCCACCGCGTTGCGTACTGACGTAAAGAGCTTGTCGAAATCGACCGGTTTCAGGATGTAATCAAATGCACCTTCGCGTATGGCCTCGACCGCGCGTTCGGAAGAATCGTCGCCGGTCACGACGAGTATCTCGGTGGTCGGCCTGATCGAACGCGAGTTCTTGACCATCTCGATACCGTTGATATCCGGCATGTTCAGGTCGGTGAGGACGACATCAAAATCGACCTTTTTCAATTTGTCGATCCCATCGTTACCGCTCGACGCGGTCGTCACATCGAATCCCTGAGCCTTTAACTCAAACTCAAAAAGATCGAGTGTGAAACTTTCGTCGTCGATTACCAATGCTTTACTTGGCACGTCTTTTTCGTCTCCGTTTTTCCTAATGAACATAATTGTATCAAAATCGAACGCTATTTCCCTGCATTTGATGTAAGTAATTGCAATTACTTCACAACGGCAATGCATATGCCATGATCGGCCGATGGTCGGCGGTCAGACCAACCGGTTGTGTATATTTGCGATAGAGACGCTATTCAAGTTGGCGAGCGAAATTTGGCTGTACTGCTTTAATACAAATCATAGTGGGCAAAACCACCGTATCTTTCTGCCTATAAGGGTTTTATCTGATATATGGCTGTTTGGCACGTTTATTGTTTGTCGATTCAACGAACACTGGACTTACGATCTTTATTTTTTGAACCTGGGAGGTTTTGAGGAACATGTTGGAAACGATAGCAATAATTCTTTTGGTCTTATGGCTTTTGGGTATGGTGACGGGACAAACCTTCGGCGGCGTGCTTCACGCGATCATCGTCGTAGCCCTGGTCATTTTTCTTATTAGGCTCTTTACCGGGCGGCGCGTGGCATAGTATGCGCCGTACCCGACTTCTCTATCAGGGCAATTAGATATTTTCTGGTGCTCTGATAGAATTGACCTCGCCCCTTTTATAAGATTGTTTGGGGCGAGGTTTTTTCGATCGTTCGTTCCTCGCAGCCTTCATCAAATGTCAACAGGTTCTTCGCCAGATCAGGGATCGATGAGCGTGGTCGACGAGATCGACACGTTCGCGGCCAATGTCTTTGACGAAGTATTCGTACTTTTCGGCACGCTCGACATAGAAGGCCGCATCCTGGAATTGAAAGGCAGGATCTTTGCTGAAACGAGCGCCAAACCCGAACTGCTCGTTCGGCAGCCATTCGCCGAGACCGTTTTCTGGCAGACATCGGAAGCCAACGTCCGCATCATCGAGCGCTCGATCAAGCTCGCGTCGGAAGGTACTAAGACCAAGCTGCTTTTGGATTTTCGCTTGAGTGCAGACGAGAAACGCCCACTTGAATTAAGCTTTCAACCCTTCGAGACGGCCACCGGCGAAGAACGGATATTTGTTTACGCACAGTCGTCAGAACAGCGCGGCGCGAGTCTCGACCTTTACAAGCGAGAGAGCGAGCAACTGCTGCTCGCCGCGGAAAATGCCGGCCTCGGCCTCTGGTTCTGGGACCACATCGACGAACGGCTCTACTCGACCCCGAGGTGCAATGAGATATTCGAGCTCGCAGCGTATGAGGAGCTCAATTACGACAAAGTACTCGCCGTGGTCCATCCGGACGACCGCGGGTTCGTCGAGAACTTTTTCGAAGAGACGAGGCGGCGAGGCTCCCGGTATAACGAAGAATTCCGAGTGATCTACTCCGACGGATCGATCGAATGGATCCGGGTCGAGGGCAAATCATATCTCGACGCTGACGGAAAGCCCGAGAAAATGGTCGGCGTGGTCACTCGCGTCACGGACGAAAAACTCGCCGCCGCTGAGCTCGAGCGCGTGTATGAGCGCGAAAAGAAAGCGCGTGACGAAGCAGACAGTGCCAATCGGGCAAAGGATCTTTTCCTCGCCTTTGTTTCACACGAGCTTCGCGGCCCGCTCAATTCGATACTCGGCTGGTCGAGGATACTCCTGACCCGCGAGGTCGACGATGCCACTCGCAAGAAGGCATACGAGACGATCGAAAAAAGTGCAAAGAATCAGGCCAAGCTCATCAACGACCTGGTTGATTCGGCCCGCGTTGCGACGGGCAAGATCCGCCTCGAGTACAGGCAGGTAAATATCGTGGACGTCGTCCGCTCATCGTTCGAGGCCCACAAACCGCTTGCCGAGAGCCAGGGGCTCGATTACCGGTTCGAGTTCGAAAAGGACCAGGTCGTGGTGTTTGGCGATTCGGGCCGGCTCCAGCAGGTATTCGGGAACTTGCTCTCGAATGCCATCAAATTCACGCCGTCCGGCGGCGAGATAGTCGTCAGGGTCGAGCCGCACGAGAACTCTGTGGACATTAGCGTTTCCGATACGGGGCAAGGCATCGATCCGAGCGGCCTGACGGATATCTTCAAGCAATATGCGCAAGGAGATGCTGAGCGCTCGCGCAAAAGCGGCGGACTCGGGATCGGCCTTTCGATCGTGAACATCCTCGTCTCAAAACACGGTGGGACGGTTCGCGGTGAGAGCGACGGACTCGGCCGAGGAGCAAAATTCACCGTTACGCTGCCGCTCAATGCGAGCGAGCAAGAGATCAAGGTCGCACAGGAGACTCGAGGTAACGGCAACACCAAGCGTCTTTTGGGCTTTAAGATCCTGATCGTCGAGGACGATCCGGATTCGCGGGAAGTGCTCCAGCTATTTTTGGAACAGAACGGAGCCGAGGTTCGGGCTGCAGAATCGGTGCGGAGCGCGATGGCGATCTTTACCGATTCGAATTCGGAGCGGCCCGACGTGCTCGTTTCAGACCTCGCGATGCCGGAAGAGGATGGCTATTCTCTTATCTCACGCATCCGGGAACTGCCGGCCGAGCTTGGCGGCCACATTCCTGCGTTGGCCCTGAGCGCGTTTGCCTCGGCGGAAAGCCGGCAGAGGGCGTTCGAGGCCGGATTTCACCGCTATCTTACAAAACCCTTCGAACCCGACCTGATCGTAGATCAGATCATCGCCCTCCGCGAACTCAACAACGAATAGCCTCTTAGACGGCCGGTGCCAATTTGATGTATTGAAATTCGACGGGTATCACTGCGCCGGTGTTACATGCGATGATGCCGACCAATACCGTTTCGGGAAAGTCCGAAACGAATTCGCCGACCTCTTTCCATTCAGCGTTCTCGTCCGCCCTCCAAAAGGCCGTAAAGGTGTTGCCTAGCCTGAGTATCTTCAGGTCAACGGCGGAGGCCTGTGTCTCGGCCCTATCCGGCGTGGTGATCGGCTCGTATCCGGCGGTCGTGCGCGAATCGAGCCTTATGCCGCTGCCGCCGCCGCCAGTCCCGCCGAAGGCACGCTCGAGCCGAAGATAATTTTCTCCGTCGCTGTAGATCAGGAGGCCGGCCCCCTGATAGCTTTCCTTCGGATCGAACCTGACGCGGGTCTCCAACTGAAAATCGCCGTCGACCGCCTTTACCAAATGAGGTGCCGTCCGATTTTCGCCGAAGAGATCCTTACCGGACGGGATTGTGATCTTAAGCGAACCGCCTCTTGTCTCGTAGGCGGAGGGGGCACCTTTGTCGGCGTCGATCCATTTCCAACCCGCCGGCAGGCCGTCGGGGCCGAACCTCACGTTGAGCGGAGATGCGATCTTTTCGCCACGCATCGGAGCAGACGAATTTCCCGCGGAATTCTCATTGGCATTTCCCTTGGCAGGTTCGACTTCGCTTGTGTTCGCGTTCACAGAGGAGTTCGGTGCAGGACGCGGCTCCGGCTTGTTGTTTACATAGGTGGTACCGCCGCATGCCGCGGCGCCGATCGAACAGAGCATTAAGAACAATAATTTCTTTTTCATAATTTCTTCGATTCAAAAGCGCGATTCCGTCACGCCGTCCGTTTTCTTGCCGTGGATCGCCGTGAGGTTAGGATAAGTTTCATGTTCCGAGCTGAGATGTTCGATATCGAGCAGCATCTCGGCTTCTTTGATCGCGGTTATCGAGCCTTCGATCTCGGCAAAGAGCCCGAACGGAAGCTCGTCGATCACGACCTCGACCGACCGGAAACGCCACGTTTCACGATACTTTTCATAGACCAGTGCCGGTTCGAGGCCTATCTCGGCGATGATCGCCTCGATCGCTTCGGCGTCCTTCACTTCTGTCTCATACTCGATCTGCCGCTTTATACCGAGGTCGCTTCCGACCCGGCGCTTATAGGTCAGCATCGTGCGGCCGCCGATCCTCCGGACCCTCAGGATCGACGAATTGCTTCGCAGGGCCTCACTTGTGTAGATCGTGTTGACCTCGAATTCCCTGCCGGCGAATTCAGCTCCTGCCTCCGTCAGCGCGACCTTCAGACTTTCACGATCGGGTTCCGTGAGCCGATACTTTTTTTCGATCTCGATACTCATCCGAAAATTAACCTTGAGATCGAATATGCCGCAGCGAACACGACCCCGAAAGCAAATTTGTCTAACTCGAACCAACGCACGGGCCGGATGCCTCGATTGATCATCCAGCTTACCGTCGTCAGCGAGAGGCCCGCGACGATCGGCGAAAGTATGAAATACACGGCAGGCACCAGCCGATCTCCAAAATTCATCCTTGGGAAAACACACAGGCTCGCGAACCCCAGAACCGCCCCGAAGAGTGCATACGCCAGGCCGACGAAAACGCGGCTGCGAGCCTTCGACGAAAGTCTCTCTGCCGTGCCGTGAAATCCGATCTCGACGAGAACCTCGACCACGATCTCTAGCAGCAACTCACCGACGACTCCGAATATAAGTTCGAGGACCGCTTCGATCATACTGACTTGCAAGTGCTAAGGCTGCCGGATCCACTTCCACACCTCCGGGATGGTCGCACGCTTGCCGTACATCAGCATCCCGACGCGATAAACACGTGACGCGACCCATACAAGTCCGGCGATGGCAGCAACGTTGACGACTATCGATAGTGCGATCTGCCAGAACGGAGGCATCTCGGCAAGTATCCTCACAGGCATCGTGATCGGCGCCAGAAAAGGGGCCAGCGTCACCCAAAACGAGACCGTTGAATTTGGGTCCCTTATAACGGCGAAGCAGAAATAGAATGCGGCGAGCATGATCATTATCGGAGGAAATGCGAATTGGCCGCCTTCCTGAACCGTCGTGACCATCGATCCGATCAGAGCAAAGATCGAGGCATAGATGAAAAAACCAAGGAGGAAAAAGATCAGGAAATAGACGATCATCAAAGGCGTGATGGTCGGCACAGATTCAAGTAAGCTGCGGAGATCCGTTTGCAGTGCGATAAAGCCGAGCAGGGCAGCCACCGAGCCGACCCAGATAGCCAGTTGGGTCAATCCAGCCAACCCTACGCCGACGAGTTTGCCCATCATCAGTTCAAATGGTTTCGCGGAGGAAAATAGTATCTCGGCGATACGCGTCTCTTTTTCCTCGACCACCGCCCCGAGGATCTGCTGGCCATAGATCGCAAGCGTGATATAGATCATCAGCCCGATGACGAACGAGGCGACAAGGACGCCGCCGGTGTCTTTCTCCTCTCCCGATTCGTCGAGGCCTTTCGCGTCGATATTTGCCGGGGCGCTCAATTGTGACAGCCTCTCCTCGCTTATGTTCGCATCCGCAAGGCGCTGCGACCGTACGGCATCGTTGATCGCATCCTTGAATGTATCGTTCGAGATAAAGTCACCGCCCTTGCGCGAGCGAAACTCGAAACGGGCATCTTGAGAATCAAGGTCGGCAGGGACCAGGAGGTATGCGTCTATCTCGTTCCGCTGGATCCGTGAAAGCAGATCTGAACGGATCTCATCGACCGTGCCCTTTCCCTCGTAATGCACGAGCTTGAAATCCTGCATGAATTGGGCCGCGTTGTTACGCATCTTCTCTTCCTGTGAGGCGTCCAGCTTGGTCACAGAATCCGCGGCCGATTTTCTTGCTTTTTCCATTAACCGGTCGGCGGTTAAATTTTGCTCGAGCCGCGAAAGCAGATTTCCCGTTGGGTCATAGACCGCGATCCGGGTCGGTTCGCCCCTAAGCGAAAAGATGATCATCGGCACGAAGGTGAATACCAACGCCAGTGCCGGCAGGAGCAGCGTACCTATCAGGAACGACCATTTGAGGACGACCTTCTTATATTCGTGTTTAACGACCGCGAGAAATTTTTTCATTTCGCTATCCAGCTTGATGCCAGCGCGGCTTCGCCGCAGTGCAGTGTGGAAAGGCTCTGCCTTTCCGAAAACATCCTATTATCTTCCGAGGCTACGCCTCACGTCACCCTCCATTCGATCTTGTCCGCGTCGACGATCAAGGGCTCATTGTCCACACTCCGACGATTCCAAATTCTTGCACTTGAGTAACGGTATTCATTCGGATGCTCAACCAAACCATCTTCCACGGGATTTGAGTGTATGTAGTGAGCCTTTTGCAGCAATACAGTCTCGGTATTTACCTGAAACGTATTCGAATTATGCTGCCATAGTGAGTGCTTGTATTCACGAGCCTTCGTTTCGGTACGCAGTTTAGCTAAAGATCCCTCGAGACCGTTTTCTTTCAGATAGCCGATCACTCGACGAGCGGAGATTCCTTTGAGATAGCGCAGGATCTCGGAGGGCGCCTTCTCGCTCCCGGTAATGATGTGGAAATGGTCGGCCATCAACACGTATGCAAGGATCAAAAAGCCGCCTGAAATTCTGGCTTCGTTGAAGGCCGTACAGAGCACCTCTTTCATTTTGTCAGTGCGGAATACCGGAAGTCGGTTGTGAGTTACCGCAGTGAGAAAGTATAGGGGTGTGTTCTTAGATATCCGCATTCTCCAATACTGAGGCGTAGCCTCGGGAAGTTACTCCACGCGACGGAAGGCCATAGGCCTTCCGCACAGCACCGCGGCCAAGCCGCCAAGATCGGCTAGGGCCCCTTCACCTTCTCAATAAATATATCGTTCAGGCTCGGCTCGGTGATCTCGAATTTTGTGACCGTGGCTCCGGCCTCGAGCAGCACCTTTAACACTTGCTGCGGGTCGACGCCATCGGCGAGGTGGATCTCCTGTTCGTCGGCGTGCGATACGACCCTTTCAACTAGCGAACGGTCGGCAAATATCTTATCGGCGCCCGCACCGCGAAAGGCGATCAGGTTCGTTCCATAGCTTTCCTTTACCTCACGAAGGCTGCCGCCGACGACCTTTCGGGCCTTGTTGATGAGGATAATGTCGTGACAAAGCCTTTCAGCCGTCTCCATCAAATGGGTCGAGAAGATGACCGTCTTCTGTTTCGTCCGAAACTCCGCCAGTACATCGATCATGAACTCGACGTTGACCGGATCGAGGCCCGAGAATGGTTCGTCCAGGATCAGGAGGTCCGGATCGTGCAGCACCGTGGAAATGAACTGGATCTTTTGCTGCATCCCCTTGGAAAGATCCGAGGTCTTGCTGCGTTTCCAATCGCTAAGGCCCATCCGTTCCAGCCAGAGATCGATCTTTTTCTCGGCGACCGAGCCGGACACCCCTTTAAGCTCGGCGAAATACTTGAGCTGATCGACAACCTTCATCTTTTTATAGAGGCCGCGTTCCTCGGGCAGATAGCCGATGCGGTTCTGCAGCTCGTAAGACATAGGCTCGCCAAAGAGTTCGATCGACCCCTCGTCGGGTGCGGTGATGCCGACGATCATCCGGATCGTCGTCGTCTTTCCGGCCCCGTTCGGCCCGAGAAAGCCAAAAACGCGGCCTGCCCGCACGTCGAACGACAGATCTTCGACGGCTGCAAAATCGCCAAATCGCTTGGTCACGTTCGAGACCTTCAAGGACACGATAGAATCGGAATTATCAGGCATTCAACAAGCATTTTGGCGAGGATCGGGGTGTTTTGCAAAAGCGTGGACGATTTAGGGCTGGGAAAAATGTTTACAACCTAAGCCGAACTCGGCTAATATGACCAAGCTGCCGTTCGCTTCGCGTAGTCCACCAACAATATGCAAGAGCTGAATAGTTCCTATCGTATCTCCCGGGAATTTGTGGCGAGAATATCCGCCGCGATCAAAGTCTATTATCTTCGGGAATTTGGCGAGGATCACTCGGCCATCGCGATCGAGCGGTCGCTTGAGCGATGGCTCGACCGGCATTTCGACCTTTTTGTTGAGACCGCGGCCGAGCTCCTGACCACACCGGGCCGTGACGAGGCGATCGAGTTTGCCCGCATCCTTCACGAAATGGAGGGCGAAACACAGGCATCCGATGTTCCTGAGCCTGTGATCGAGGCTGCAGCTCATCCGGTCTTTAACGGGAACCGCTCTTTTTCGCCGATTCGCCTGGCGGCCATGATGGGCTACCTAGGCACCAAGGGGAAGCAGCTTTACAAAACAAAACTCAATAAATTGCTCTTCTACGCCGACCTCACGGGCTATTATCTGACCGGCCAGGGGATATCAGGGGCGAGGTACGTCCACCTTCCGTACGGGCCCGTGCCGGATACTTACGAGAATGTGCTCTCGCTGGCGGAGGCCGCGGACAACATCCGGGTGACCGAAATGCCGGATGTGGGAGCCGGAGCCCGACTGATCTCGGCCGGTGTGAAGCCATTCTCCGACGAGCTCAGCGAAGACGATAAACGCATCCTCGATTGGGTGGCCGACACCTACGGCGACCTGACCGCGAGCGAGATCACCGAGGTTTCGCACAAAGAGATGGCGTACAAGAACACGCGTCCGGGCGAGTCCATCGCCTACCGCTACGCGGATTTCCTACATACCCTGCCGCCGAAAGATCTGCTGAACCGCAACTCCTGAATCCGATCGCCGACGGAGCATCTGCGGCCCTCTGGCATAAGGTGCGGCTATCCGCTATCATCACACGCGGGAAGCGCTTGGGTTATGGAGATCTTCGTTTATCGCAAAGGTGCTCAAAAGGTCGAAGAGGGTTTCGAGGCCAAAGATCTGCCGGAGCTTTTGAATGACACGTCCAACGTCGTCTGGGTGGACCTTCGCGGCGAGACTAAGGAACAGGCAGAGGAAGCCAAGTACGTCCTGCTTGATATTTTTAACTTTCACCCGCTGACCGTCGAAGACTGCCTGGAGACGCGCAATCAGCCAAAGGTTGATGCCTTTCCCAGCTACATCTATTTTATCGTGCATGCGATCAAGACCGGCGAGACGGGCCCGGGCAATTTCGTTACGAAAGAGCTGGATGGCTACCTGGGCCAGAACTACGTCGTCACCTTCCACACACAGCGGTTTCGCAGTATCAAAAGCGTGAAGGCGCAGATCAGGGCGAGCCATTTCTCGTGCAGCCGCGGCGCTGCATACCTGCTGCATCAGATCCTGGACAACATAGTCGATCTCTATATGCCCATCGTCGATGAGTTTGACGATACGATAAATGAACTCGAAGACCGCGTATTCGATATGCGGAACAGCAACAATGCGATCCTCGAGGAGGTGATGGGGATCCGCCGGAGCGTCGCCCGACTCCGTCGCATCTCGGCGCGTCAGCTTGAGGTCCTATACCGGATCTCGCATGGCGAGTTTCCGCAGATCCCCGATCATATCCTTCCATTTTTCCGTGATGTTCACGATCATCTTTTACGCATCTCCGATCTTGCCGACAGCTATCGCGATCTGGTCGGCGGCCTCTTTGACATTCATTTTTCCGTCGTTGCAAATCGAACCAACGACGTAATGAAAACGCTCGCGGTGCTTTCCGCGATCATGCTTCCGCTCTCGCTCATCGCCGGCATATATGGAATGAACTTTGAATATATGCCGGAGCTTAGATCTGATTACGGCTATTTTTTGACACTCTCCGTAATGGCTCTGGTCGCCATTTTGCTGCTCGTCTATTTTTGGCGGCGTGGATGGATATTCCAAAGGGAGAGGATCGGAGGCATCGGGGATCGAAAGGTCAAGATGGACGAGAGCGAGATGTCGTGATCAGAGCGAGCCGAGAAGCTTTTCGACCTGCAGGTCACTGAATCCATATACGCCGGCCCGCTCCTGAAACCTGGGGAAAACCTCCTCGAGCGTGCCAAGACCGCCGGCCCGAAGATCGCGAATTATCTCGGCCGGAAGATCTTCTATCTCCGCAGCCGCTTCACAAACTTCTTTCAGGAACGGAAAGCAGGGCGAGCGGTACTCACCGAGGCTTCTTAATTGTTCGCTGTCTCGCTTAGCATAAGCTCGCCAAAGCTTCGACCCCGTTTCGATATCCTCGGCGGAAAACTCGGTGCGGGCCTCGTAACAGGCAAGCAGGTCGTTCGCCGTGTGCGAGCCGAATCCTTTCCAAACATCGTCAGGCGAGGCATTTATCGGAGCCACGCGAAAGATTCGCGCCCCTAAGCCCTCAAGAGCCTCCAGGCAATACCACATATTCACCGAACAAAATAATTCGTATTCGAACCAGAGAGATACGTCGGCGCCGCTCTCTATATCGGAAAGTCGGGCGATACGGTCAGCGACCTTTTCGTGGTATTCGATCTCGTCTTCGCCGTACTCGGCCAGTACGAAGCGGGCACGCTTGTCCCAAAACTCATTCGCGTCGGCCGCATCGATCGGCCCGGTGATCAGGGCTTCACGGAAGACGATCAACTCGCCTTCGAGGCCTGTCTTGCGAAACTCTTCGACCTGAGCATCGCCTGGCAAAACGTGGTAGATCATATCGAAAGACTAACCGCGTAGATGATGGACAGGCAAATACCTGCGTAAACCCCGGCAAGGATATCGTCGGCACAAACGCCGATCCCGCCGGGCAATGCCTGCAGAGAATCTATCGGGAATGGCTTCCAAATATCGAAGAGCCGGAAGATCAGAAAACCGGCAAGCACGAACGGCCAGCCGATGCCGAACGGAACAAAGACGAAAACGATCAACTGGCCGATGACCTCGTCGACCACGGCTTGAGACGGATCGAGATCACCGAAAAGCTCTGTGGAGCGGCCCGCCGCCCAGATGCCAAGCAACGTGAACAAAAAGAGTGCGACCATTACGATCGAATGAACCCATGAAAGAAAGGGATTCCAGCCGAATTCACCGATATTGCTTCGAAAGGCGAGCGCAAAGGACTCGACCAGATGGGTGACGGCGAAGTATATTCCGACGCCGACCATCGAACCCCATGTTCCCGGGGCGATCGGCATATAGCCAACGCCGAACGTCGTCACCGCGAGCGACAAATGATCGAGCAGACCTTCGGGTTTTCGTTTTTCGATCTCTTTTTTCATTCAAGATGCAGGGCCCGCATGTTAGTAAGGGCGAAACTGCCAAGTTGGACGTATCGCCCTTGCCTACGCGCGGGCCCGTGCAATTAGAACTCGATCCCCTGCTGGGCATAAATGCCGGCGTGAAAAGGATGCTTGATCTCTTTCATCTCCGTCACCAGGTCCGCCGCTTCGACCAATTCCGGCGGAGCATTCCGACCCGTCGCAATGATATGCAGATGCGGCTGTTTCTCACGAACGGCCTTGATCTCGGCGATGACGGCATTTACGTCGAGGAACTTGTAATCAAGCACGTACACAAGCTCATCGAAGACAAGAAGGTCGTATTCTTCGCTCCGCATCTTTTGGACACAGAGTTCCCACGTTTCCTCACTGGTCGTGATATCCTGCGTCTTGTCGTTGGTGTCCCATGTGAATCCGTCGCCCATAGTGTGGACCTCGATACCGAGTTTGTCGAGCGATTCGTGCTCGCCGTAACGATCGGTCTTCGCCTTCATGAACTGGACCATGCAGCAGTTCATTCCGCGTCCCGCCGCACGCACCAAAACGCCGAGGGCCGCCGTGGTCTTGCCCTTCCCGTCGCCGGTATTGACCATCAACAGTCCCTTGGTGTTTTCGCGATAATCACCGCGCCGCCATTTGTAGCGTTTTTCTTTTGTTTCGGCCATGGAGCGTTCGGGTAGAGGCAATTAGTAATTCCCAAACTACTAATTATTTTCGATGATGCGTTTTGAGGTCACAAAACATCCGGAGAGACCGTTATGTCTCCGGCCCAGACGGCTTCGGCTTCTTCCACCGCCTGGCGGACGCATGCAACTAACTCCTGCTCCTTTTCGTCCCAGTCGCCCTCGATCGTCAGTCCTGCGGCGTTGCGATGCCCGCCTCCGCCGAATTGCTCTGCGACCCTTGCGACATTGATATCGCCCTTCGACCTTAGGCTTACGCGGTACACATTGTCTGCGACCTCGCGCATATACACCGTGGCGAGGATGTCGCGCGCCGCGAGCGGGATATTCACAAATCCGTTGTTGTCGCCATCGACGGCACCGGCCTCTTCGCGCATCTTCAGGGTCTGCCGCAGAAAGGCGACCTTGCCGCTCGCGTCGCGCCTGACCGTCGAGATGACCTGCCGCATCAGTTCGATCCGCGACCACGGATAGTTATTATAGACGGCCTCTGAGATCTCGGCGGGCTTTGCTCCGGCCTTGATCAATTCGGATGCGACCTTGAACGTGCGCTCCGTCGTATTGGAAAAATGGAACGAACCGGTGTCGGTAACGAGTGCCATATAAACGCACTCGGCGATCTCTTTTGTGACGCGGCCGCCGATCGCCTTGACCAGGTTGTAGATCATCTCACCGACGGCCGAAGCCGTGGAATCGATCCAATTCACCGTGCCAAAATGTTCGCTCGTCGCGTGGTGATCGATGTTTACGGTAAACTCGCGGTCGAGGCCCGCGATGCCGGGACGCTCGAGGTCGGAACACTCGATCACAAAAACGGCATCATACTCGGCATCGATCTTTTCGACATCACGTATGTCTGACGCTCCGGGAAGGCTCCGGTAAGCGGGCGGGATATCGCCGCGAACGACCACCTCGGCCTGTTTTCCGAGCGATCGCAAGAGCCAGCACAGTCCGAGGGACGAACCTACACCATCGCCATCGGGCTTGATGTGGGTAGTGATCCCGAATTTCTGCTTATTTTCAATTAACTCTACTACTTGACTTAACACGTTACGGTATTGGCATCGCGGCCGGTACGGATCTTCGCGCCGGTACTGTGCAAACTATTCGCCTATTCCATCCTTTTCTTCGAGTTCGCCGCTGACCGTCAATTCTCCCAAAATGGAATTGATGCGGGCGGCATTTTCTTCGGCCGTATCTCTGGCAAAATGCAGGTGCGGCACGTGGCGCAAGCTCAGATTCATCGCGACCTGCTGCCTGACAAAGACCGTGGCACTCTGCAGTGCCTTCATCGTCGCGGCAACATCCGCTTCGCTCCCGTTCACCAGAACGTAGACCTTTGCATCTCGTAGATCGTCCGCGACCACCACTTCCGTGACGGTCACACTCTCAAGACGCGGATCGTCGAATTCAAAACCGACGACCTCGCTTATCTCTTCCCTAAGAGCTTCGGCAAGTCTTTCAGGTCGTCGGGCCATTACAATTCCGTCGCTGCGATCTTCTCAATGATGAAAGCTTCGATCTCATCCTCGAGCTTGATGTCGTTGAAGTTGACCAGGCTGATACCGCATTCGAATCCCTGGCGAACCTCGTTCACGTCGTCCTTGAATCGCTTGAGCGTTGCTATGTCACCCTCCCAAACGACCACGCCGTCTCTTATTAGCCGTGCCTTTGCCTGCCGGCGGATCAGGCCTTCGACCACGCGGCAACCGGCGATGGTGCCGATACGCGAGACCTTAAAGGTTTCCTGAACGACGGCCTTGCCAAGGATGACCTCTTTCTCGATCGCGTCGAGCATGCCGATCATCGCGGCCTTGATCTCCTCTTCCACCTTATAGATGATCGAGTGCAGCCGGATATCGACATCTTCCTGTTTGGCAATATCCGCCACGCGAGCCTCGGGTCGCACGTTAAAGCCGATGATCACGACCGCCGTTGCGGCGTCATCCGCCTGTGTGGCCGAGGCGAGAAGCACATCCGATTCCGCGATCGCACCGACGCCGGCACGTATGACGCGCACCTTGACCTTTTCGGTCGAAAGCTTTTCGAGCGTACCCTTGAGCACTTCGACCGAGCCCTGCACGTCCGCCTTAAGAATGACAAGCAGTTCCTTGATCTCTGCCTGGCCGAGCGATTCGATGCCGCGTTTGGTCGTCTTGAGCATCGCGGCTTGCCGGGCCTGCATCTGCCGCTGCCCGGCGATGGTCTGGGCCCGATCGATGTCCGATACTACCTGTAGCGAATCGCCCGCTTGCGGCACTCCCTGCAATCCGAGAACCTCGACCGGTGTCGCCGGCGGAGCCTCTTCGACGATCTCACCGCGGTCGGAGAACATCGCACGGACCTTTCCGTAATACTGGCCTACAATGAACGGATCGCCTACGCGAAGCGTCCCCTGTTGGACAAGCACAGTCGCGACCGAACCGCGGCCCTTGTCGAGCTTGGCCTCGAGGACCACGCCCGAGGCTCGCCTTGTCGGGCTTGCCTTCAATTCGAGAATGTCCGCCTGGAGCAGCACCGTCTCCAAAAGCGTATCGAGATTTTGTTTTTGTTTTGCCGAGACCGGCACCATTTCGACATCGCCGCCCCAATCGACCGGCTGAAGCCCTAGGCCGGCAAGTCCCTGTTTGACCTTGTCGGGATTTGCATCGGGCTTGTCGATCTTGTTGATCGCAACGATCATAGGCACGCCTGCGGCCTTTGAGTGCTCGACCGCCTCGACCGTCTGCGGCATTACGCCGTCGTCGGCAGCGACCACGAGGATCACAACGTCGGTCGCCTTTGCACCGCGGGCACGCATCATCGTGAACGCCTCGTGGCCCGGAGTATCGAGAAATACCACCCGCCGCTGTTCGCCGTTCTCGCCGCCCGGAACATAGACGCTGTACGCGCCGATATGCTGCGTTATGCCGCCCGCTTCACCCTCGGCGACATTCTCGGAACGGATCGCGTCCAGAAGGGACGTTTTACCGTGGTCGACGTGGCCCATCACGGTCACGACCGGAGCCCTCGTCTCTTCGACATCGTCAGAGTCGGAGGCGATGAGTTCCTCGAACTCCTGCTCGACGACCATGTCTTCAAACGGCACAAAGCTCACGTCGAAACCGAAACCTATGCCGAGTTCGGTCGCCATCGTTTCGCCGATCGGTTGGTTGAGCGTCGCAAAAATTCCCTTTTTGATCAGGAGCTGGACAATGTCGCGCGGCGGTATGCCCAGGGCCTCGGCGTATTCACGCACCGTAGCGCCTTCGACAAGGCGGACCTGTTTGAACTCGTCGGATTCTTTCCGCCCGATCTGCTCTATGATCCGCTCTTCGATCGTACGCTGTCGCGGAGCATCAAAATCACGCTCGGCAAATCGGCCGCCCTTGGCATCCCCTCGGGTCTTTCGGCCGCCCGAACGCCCGGGGCGTCTGCGGTTATCCGCCGGCGGCGTATAGACCGTCTGGGGCGTGCTGCTCTCGCCCGGGGTTCCGCGAAATTCGC
Source organism: Pyrinomonadaceae bacterium (assembly GCA_050246275.1). Lineage (GTDB taxonomy): Bacteria > Acidobacteriota > Blastocatellia > Pyrinomonadales > Pyrinomonadaceae > OLB17. The sequence continues at coordinate 366,294 of JBFWWI010000001.1, read as the reverse complement.
CGGGCCGCCGTCCGCGTGCATCCCGGCCGGAAATGATATCGGTGGCCAGCTTTCCTGCTTTCGTCGGAGCGTCCGAGACGACACGCTCACCGGGCTTGATGCCTTTCTGCAAGGCATCCTTTGTCAACGTCAGCGTCTTGATCTGGGTGCCGGCGGTACGAGCCTTCGGGGCTGGTGCCTCGCTCTCCACCGGTTTCTCGTCCGGCTCTTCGGCGACAGGCTCCGGCGTGGGTACCTCTTCCTCGACAGCAACCTGCGCCGCATCTTCGACCGCCGGAGCGGCTTCCTCTGGTTTGACGGCCCTCTTCTTGAGAACCTTGCGAACGAGCGGTTCGGGTGCCGTGTCGGGCTTTGCCTCGACAGCTTCGGCAGGTGCCGGCGTCGGCTCTTCGGTCACGTGCACGTCCGGCTGTTCGCTCTCGTGGATCTCGGAGTCAGGTGCATCTGCCTTGGCCGCCGGCTTTTTGGAGGCCTTGATAACCTTGATGCCGCGCTTTGGCGCAACTTCGGCTTTCGGAAAGTACTTGTTTCGCACTTTCTCTGCGATCTCGATGCTCACCGAGTTTGAAGGGACCGTCACGTCCGCGCCCTCACGGCGCAGATCTTCGATCACACGCTTGGCGTCCTGCTTCAACTCCTTTGCGAGATCATAAACCCTTACTTTCTTAGCTGCTGCCATAATAAATTCAAAAGAACTTGCCCGAACGTGGTCACTATCCTAAACGAAAAACGGGAGGCAGACGTCCGCCTCCTGCGATACAAAAGCGGATCACGCCTTGTTCTCTTCCTCTTCGCCGTCTGCCGTGCCTTCGGTTTCCTCGCTGCTCGCCTCAACACTTGCGTCGATGTCTTCATTCACCGGCTCGTCTGCCTCAGGCTCGTCTGCCTCAGGCTCTTCTGCCGTTGGCACTTCGACAAGCTGGTCTTCGGCCGTTTCAGCATCGGCCCCATCCTCTTCGACCGCGGGTGCTGTTTCAGAAGCTTCCTCGACGGAGGCAACAGGCTCAGCTGCTTCAGCTTCGCCATCTTGTGGGCCTTCGGACCCGGCCGTTTCAGTTGTTTCAGCGGCCGCTATTTCGCCACCGGTATTAGCCGCGTCCGCCGGCTCAGATCCATCAGAAGTTTCGCCGTCCGCCACCTTCGCGGCGACGATCGCCTTTGCCGATGAGAGGATCGTCTCAGCCTCGTCAAAGGTCAGGTCGAGAAACTCCACGAGGTCATCGATGGTCATTTCAGACAGCTTTTCTACGTCATCCACACCCTTTCCGGCGAGGATCTCGGCCTGGTTCGCCGTCACGCCCTCAAGGGCTGTAAGCGGGACAGCCTCGCCCGAAGCCATCATCTTGCCCATCTGGAGAGCGATCTCCTTCTTCAGGACCTCCTCGCTGACGATATCGATGTCCCAGCCGACAAGCCTGGTCGCAAGCCGGACATTTTGTCCTTTTTTACCGATCGCAAGGCTCAGCTGATCTTCGCCGACGATGACGTGCATCTTGCGCTTTTCGATATCTGTAATGCGGACCTGCGAGACCTTAGCCGGTGACAACGCATTCGCCGCAAAGACCGATGGCTCGTCCGACCATTCGATGATGTCGATCTTCTCGCCTCTCAATTCCTTTATGATCGACTGGACGCGCGATCCCTTCATACCGACACAGGCGCCGACCGGATCGACATCGCGTTCGTTCGACGACACGGCGATCTTTGCACGGTCGCCCGGCTCGCGAACGGCCGACTTGATCACGACCGTCTCGTCATATATCTCGGGCACTTCCATCTCGAAGAGGCGTTTCACCAGTTCGGCCGATGCCCTCGAAAGCTTGATCTGCTGGCCTTTCTGGTCCTTTGAGACATCGACGATCACGACGCGGATCCGTTCTCCCTGATTCCAGATCTCACCGCGGGCCTGCTCTTTGCGTGGGATCACGCCTTCAAGGTTGTTGCCGAGATCGACAATGATGTCGCCGCGCTCAAATCGCTTCACGGTCCCGTTGATAAGCTCGCCCTTGCGGTCGATGTACTCGTCGTAAACCTTTTCCCTGATCGCTTCCCGGACCTTTTGTACCAGGATCTGTTTTGCCGTCTGGGCGGCGATGCGGCCCATCTCCTCACGGTTCAGGGGGATCAGGAGAATGTCTCCGAGTTCGACCTCGTCGCCGGCAAGCTCTTGCGCCTCTTCGAGCGATAGCTCAGCAGACGGGTTTTCGACTTCCTGGACGACGGTCTTCTGTACCGAGACCTCTACCTCGCCCTCTTCAGCATTCCATTCGACCTGAATGCTGTCGCCGGTCTTGTCCTGAGCTTTGAACTGCTTTCGTGCGGCCGCTTTCACGGCATCCTTCATTGCCTCTATGACCATTTCCCGGTCGAGGCCCTGCTCGCTGCAAAGCATGTCGATACTCTGTTGAATCGATGATGTCATAAAAAAGAACGTCTTCAGCCTCAGGTTCGATGACCGCCGCTCTAGGCCCGGCTCAATTCCTGTTGAAGATCCACTTTCAAATTTGCCTTCAAAACCGACGAGTACGGGATCGTCACTTCGCCGGACGTCCTGTCCTCAAAAATTATGTTCTCGCCGTTCACACTTGTGATCCGGCCGTTGTACGATGATTGACCTTCAAAACCCAGCTTCATTTTCACCTTTGCCAGGCTGCCCGCGAACTTCTCAAAATCGGCGAGGCTGTAAAGCCCGCGGTCGAGGCCGGGCGACGACACCTCGAGCACATATGAACTCGCGATGAGATCGCTCTCGTCCATTACCGCCTCGATAGACCGGGAAACGTTCGAGCAGTCTTCGATAGTGATCCCGCCTTCCTTATCCGCAAAGACCCTCACGATCGGGTTGCGCTTGGTGCCGGCAAATTCCAAATGCACGAATTCCGCCCCGTTATCGGCGGCCGCCTTTGCCGCAATTTCCCTTATCCGCTCTTCGATCGATCGAGAATTCATTGACCTCTGCCACAAAATAAAAAGTGGGCACGAAACCCACTCGACACCGGACGCATCGCTCGCAAACTGTTAGTTTACTAAACTCCGCGTCGATTTAGCAAGTAATTGTGTTAGAGATGCTCCCGGATAACTCCGGCCCGCGATCTGAGCTCTCCCAGACGCTTCTCGATCAGGTCAAGTTTCGCCCGTTCGGGCTTTGCCGCGAACTCCTCAAGCATGATCACAAACTCGCGGGCGTCGGCCAAAAGGCGGTTCGAGTTCTTTTCAACCTCGTTGGCCTTGTCCGGCGATTGGGACATTACCCGCTTGGCCTCGGTCGCACCCCAATGTGTTATGCGGATCGAGTGCTTTCGCGAAGTTTCGGAAACCCAGCCTTCATCCTGAAGCTGTTTCGAGATGTTATCGATATTCGAATAGAATCCTTCCTTTTTCAGAAGGTCTATCAGGTCGACATCGACGGTCTCCTTGCCCTTTGTGAGCTCATAGATCTTGAGTAAGACCTTATGAAAGACGTTCATAGCAGTATGGTCCTTACGTTCGATCGCTTCTGGCGAACTTTTCGGAGGCAAGGTAGGCGGCGCCTAATATTCCGGCGTCGTCGCCCAATTCCGAACGCATAAGTCTAACACGTTCTGCCGGATGCGGAAATGCCCTTCTTTTTATCTCCTGCTCAAGGTGATCGATGAACAAGATCCAGCCGGCCGAGGCCCCTCCGCCGATCACGATCGCCTCGGGATTCAATACATTCACGAGCCCGCCGAGAGCGATCCCGAGATAACGCCCGACGAGCCTGAAAACCTCGAGCGAGAGGGCATCGCCCTTCATTCCCGCCTCGTAAACCTCGAGCGGGGTGATGTCGAGATGCGACCTCAGCATCGACTCGGGATGATCGGCCATGAGCGATCGGGCCTGCCGGACGATGGCGGTTGCCGACGCGTATTGCTCGACGCACCCGATACTGCCGCATCCGCACGGATGCCCGTCCGGTTCGACGGCGATATGGCCGATCTCGCCCGCAGTCCCGTCCACGCCCCTGAGCAGCGTCCCATCGATAATGATGCCGCCGCCGACACCTGTGCCTAACGTAACGTGGATCGAATTCCGGACACCTTGCGACGCTCCTTTCCAATTTTCACCGACCGCTGCCGCATTTGCATCGTTCTCAAGCACGACCGGTATCCCGAGATCGGAATAGAACCGCTTTGCAAAATCAAAATTGTTGAGCTCCGGAAGGTTAGGCGAACGGAGTATCTTTCCCTCCTGCGAATTCACGATCGCCGGCACGGCGGCGCCGAATGCGGCAAATTCGTATTGGCCTTCCAGTTCCCTCTTGCTTTCATCTATGACGGAATAGATGGCCGAGATAATGTCTTCGAGCCGCCCGTGCGACGGTGTGCTCATTCGGTTCCTGAACACGACGTTGCCTTCACGATCGACCGCGGCCATCCTGAGATTTGTGCCGCCCAAGTCAGCAGCTAGAACGATCTTTTCCATTTAAGATGAAGCGAACTGACTATTGCCTCGGCGGTCTTTGAGCCTCCGGAACGTTCTTATAAACATCCTCATATTTGGCGTATCCGTCCTTGATGACCGTAGTCATAAGGTTATCTTTGTCGACGACGGTCACTTCGAGCAATATCGCCGGGATATCTTTTCCAAGCGTCTCGTTCCTGAAGGGCGTCGTATCGAGGGGTTCTTTCTTGGCGAGCTTGATCGCCGCCTCGACCGCCTGGCTGGCAAGTGGAATGATCGGTTTGTAAACGGTCATCGTCTGCGTGCCCTCGGCGATCCGCTGCAATCCGTCAAGGGCCGCGTCCTGCCCGGTCACGAGTATCTTGCCCGCGAGGCCCTTCTTTTCCAATGCGGAGACCACTCCGCCCGCCATTCCGTCATTGGAGACTACGAAAGCCTGGATATTGTCGCCGTTCTGGGTCAGCGCATTCTCGGCCATTTTCAGGGCTTCTTCCGGCTTCCAGTCGGGCGTAAAATTGTCGGCAACTATCTTTATCTTGCCGCTGTCGATCGCAGGTTTGAGAACGTCCAACTGTTCCTTTTTCATTATCACCGCATTATTGTCGGTGCCCGCACCGTAAACCATCACGTAGTTGCCCGTCGGGCGCTTCGCGAGCGCGTATTCAGCGATCTTTCGCCCGATCACCGGCACCTGATGCGAGATGTATAGGTCGATCTTGTCGGAATTGATAAGCCTGTCATAGCTGATGACCGGCACGCCTTTGGCCTTGGCCTTTTCCACCATCGAGGCGGCCTGGGTCGCATCGTGCGGAGCGATCACAAGTGCGTCGACGCCCTGCGTGAGCAGGTTATCCACGTCATTGGCCTGTTTATCGGCCTTGTTGTCAGCAACGGTAATGACGCACTCGACGTTCATCTTCTTGCAATGAGCTTCGAAAGCATCGCGGTCGCGGACCCACCTCTCTTCCTTGAGAGTGTCCATTGCAAAACCGATCTTTATCTTGCCGTCACCTGCATTAGTGGAAGTTGAACCCGTACTCTGTCCGGGCCCGGTGCATCCGATCGAGAATACCGTCGTGAGGATAAATAGTAGCGCCGTATACTTCATCGAGTAGATCTCCTTAACAAAACGGGACGAGTTTTCACAAATTAAAGCAAAAAAAAGGCTTCCGGGCAACGATGAGTGTCACAATCGCGCATCGCGACCAAAAAGACATCACTTATCGCCGGCAAACTGCGGCAGGAATCCTTTCGCCCCGCCCCCGAGTATGATATAAATGCGGTGGGCACGATAGGCAGCGGCCGACCGGGAAGCTGACACTAAAATCTTTAGAATCGAACATTTAGGGGCGTATTTTGTTGACACGGCCCCCTGATTCGTGTAAAAGTTTGAATGTCCTGGTTTTTTTGTTGCTTGCCAGGCCCTAAGCTCATTTGCTTATTTCGGCCCTTGTGGTCGCTCGTCTTAGAAAATTTACTGTTATCCAGTTTCTCTCCGGCGTGTTCGTTTGGAGATTTGTCAGAAGGGATTGTTATAGGAGGAGATCAAATCAGATGCTCGGCAAAAATATTCTTCGCAAATTTGTATGCTCGTTCATGGCCTTTGCGGTCCTGAGCGTTTACTCGACGTGGGTGCTCGCACTGCCGAATACACTCACGGGTGAGATCACCGTGACTGGGCAGGTTACGGTTAACGGCCAAACGGCTGTTTCGAATTCGACGATAGTCTCGGGGAGCACGATCGTAACTGGCTCTAACTCGAGCGCGATCGTTAGCCTCGGCAAGACTGGGCGCGTTGAGATCCTCGCGGATTCGAATCTCGTACTCAATTTCTCGGAAAACAGCATCGTCGGCATCCTTTCTTCAGGAAAGGCCCGGGTCGCAAATGCGGCTGGTGTTGCTACCACATTTACGACCAAGGATGCGACGGTGATCGCAGACGCAGGCCAGGCGAACAACTTCCTGGTCGAGGTCGAATGCTCACACACGCACCTTGATGCGACCACCGGCCTTGTGACGATGCGCGAGGGTGCTAATGACCGTCAGGTCGCTGCCGGCACCTCTGCGACGGCCGGCAATCTCGCACAGACGGGCTGCAAGCCGTGCCTCCGTCCTGATTCGGCTCCTCCGGTCCGCTTTGGAGTGCCCTGGTGGCTGTTCCTCGTTGCCGGCGGCATCGTCGCGACGACCATCCTCATCGGTGACGATCCGGATGATCCGGACGATGACGTTATTGTTGTTAGCCCGACGAGATAGGCTGATTGGTCTATAACATTCCGATTTTGTAAAATTATGCGGGTCATGTTGTTCTCAATATGGCCCGCATTCGTTTATTTATAGAGGCCTTATTTATTTCCTTTACAAGGTGTTGGTTTTTAAATTATGCAGATCGCAGTCATTGGTACCGGTTATGTCGGACTCGTGTCCGGAGCTTGTTTCGCCGAATTCGGCATCCACGTCACGTGTGTCGATGTTGACAGATCTAAGATCGATAAGCTGAACAATAATATTATCCCGATCTACGAACCCGGTTTGGACCAGATCGTCGAAAAGAACGTCAAGGCCGGAAGGCTCGAGTTTACGACGGACCTGAGGTCCGCGGTCGAAAAGTCGAAGGTCGTGTTCTTCGCTGTCGGCACGCCGCCAAAAGATGACGGCACGCCCGATATGAGCTTCTACCGGCAGGCGGCTGAGGACGTCGCCGGGGCGATGAACGGCTACAAGGTGCTTGTCACAAAATCCACGGTCCCGGTCGGCACGGGCAAATGGCTTCGGGATTTTGTCGCGGAACGCATTGCCGACGGTACGACGTTCGGCGTCGCCTCAAACCCCGAGTTCCTGCGTGAAGGTGCCGCGATCCAGGATTTTATGCGGCCGGACCGCGTGGTGATCGGCAGCAACGAACCCGAAGCGATCGAGGTGATGAAGGAACTTTATCGTCCGCTGTATCTGATCGAGACGCCCATAGTCATCACATCGCTGGAGGCCGCTGAGCTGATAAAGTACGCGGCAAACGCCTTCCTTGCGACCAAGATCACGTTCATCAACGAGGTCGCGAACCTCTGTGACGCTATCGGCTGTGATATCCATGATGTTGCACGGGGAATGGGAATGGACAACCGTATCGGCCGTAAATTCCTGCATCCCGGCCCGGGATACGGCGGTTCCTGCTTTCCAAAGGACACGCGGGCCCTCACGACGGTCGCAGATCAATTCGGTGTCGAGACCCGCATCGTCGATGCGGTCATCGAGGCGAACGAATTCCAGCGGCAGGCGATGATCCCCAAGATCGAGAAACTGGTCGGCGACCTCAACGGCAAGCGCATCGGGATGCTCGGCCTTTCGTTCAAGCCGGAGACCGATGATATGCGCGAATCGCCGGCCATCGATATCGTCCACACGCTGATCGAACGCGGAGCTACGGTGAAGGCCTACGATCCGGTGGCGATGGAAGAATCGAAGCACTACATCAATGGCATCGAGTATGCGGCCGACGAATACGACGCTATCGAGGGTGCGGATGCCCTCGTAATAGTCACGGAATGGAACCAGTTTCGTTCGTTGGACCTTGAGAAGGTGAAGCGGCTGCTCAAGGCTCCGAAGATCGCTGACCTTCGGAATATCTACGAGCCGGAGGATATGCGCGAACTCGGATTCGAATATGTCGGCGTAGGCCGCTAGGTTTTGGTATCCTGAGCGGGCGGCATCATCCGTTCGCTCCTGCCATCTCTGTCCCTCTACTAATATGTCCTTAACAACAAAATGCCTCGTGACGGGCGGTGCCGGTTTCATTGGCTCGAACCTCGCCGACGAACTGATCCGCCGCGGAGCCAAGGTAACTATCGTGGACAATTTCGTCACCGGCTTTCGCGAGAATCTCGAGGAGATCGCAGGTGACTTCGACTTCATCGAGGGCGACATCGCCGATCCAGCAACGGCCGCGTTGGCGGTCGAGGGTAAGGACATCATCTTTCATGAGGCGGCGCTGCCAAGCGTTCCGCGATCGGTAGCCGACCCGGTCGAGACCCACAACGCCTGCGTTAACGGCACGTTCAATCTTCTGCTCGCGGCGCGGGACGCCGGCGTCAAACGCCTGATCTATGCCGCTTCGAGTTCGGCATACGGCGACCAGCCGACGCTGCCAAAGGTTGAGACGATGGCACCCGAGCCGCTTTCCCCTTATGCCGCCGCCAAGCTGACCGGCGAACTGTATTGCCGCGTCTTTTCGGAGGTTTACGGCCTCGAAACGCTGTCCCTGCGCTATTTCAACGTCTTTGGCCCGCGGCAGAATCCGGCGTCGCAATATTCCGGCGTGATCTCACGATTTATCCATGCGTTCATGAAAGGCGGGCAGCCAGTCATCTTTGGCGACGGAGAGCAGACGCGGGATTTTACATATATCGCGAATGTGGTGGATGCGAATATCAAGGCCGCCGAGACAGATAAAGGCATCGGGAGCGTGATGAATGTCGCCAATGGCGAACGCGTCTCGCTGCTCGAATTGGTCGAGGTAATGAAACGCGTCACGGGCCGCGACGATCTCGAGGTCGATCATCAGCCCGAGCGAAAGGGCGATGTGAAACACTCGCAGGCGGACAATCAGCGTGCAAGGCAATGGCTGGGCTATGAAAAGGTCGTCGGGCTCGAGGAAGGCATCAAGCGGACGATAGACTGGTGGCGGTCAAGCCGCTTTGCAAAATAGAAGCGCGCTCCAAGTGCTATTTCGCCGCACCGAACACCGCATCGTCGATCGGCGAATTTATCAGAATGTCTTTCGCCTTGAAATTTGCATAGGCCGTCAATTGCCCGAGGTCGAACCGCTGGGCATAACGCTCGGGGATCGTAACTCCATCGACAACGCGAAATTTGTCCACCTCCACGGAGGTCGTCACGACCCTGCCCTTCACCTCGTAGGCCGATTCATAGCTCTTGATCAACTTTGTCTTCTCGTCGATATAAAAGTCCGTATAGAATCCATCAGGTGCCGTCACGCGAAATCCGCTCTCCTTCTTCTTCCCTTCGGGCAAAGAGCTGACCACGTACCCCTCGTCGCCGATACGCGGCAACAGCGGAAAGCCGAGCGACGTCACGGGCGGAAGCGTAAAACCGTTGATCGACGAGACGGTGTTCTGGCCGTCGAAGGTCTGCTTTATCGATTGAAACGCAGTTTGGATGTCGAGAATATATTTGTTACCGGAGATCACCGTCGAAAATCCGCCGGGCAGCGATTGGGCCTGCACCGTTACATCGACCGATCCTTTTATCACCAGCGTTTTGATGGCTTTCAGCTTACTGCCGCCGTGGGCCGCGAACGTAGCCGCTGCAGCGTCGCCGAAACTCGTCCGGACCGTGGCCTTTGCGTCCGATCCGACACCGGGCCGGGGTTGGGAAAAGACCGTTATGGCCGCCGCGGAAAATACCAGGACAATTATTGCTGACTTCATATCATGACCGTATGAGCACTAAAAAGGGCGAGCATCTCAAAAGAGGCCCGCCCAATATTATCAACTATCGCCTCCAAAGCTAAAAGCTGAATCGTGCCGAGAGTTCGATCCGGCGATTTGCAGAGCTTCCGCCCCCGCCGCCGCCGAACCCGCCAAAGAATCCTCCGCCAGTCGAGGTTGACTGCCCGAAACGACCCGAAGCAATGTTTCCCACCGGCGTCCCCAGATTCACCTTGTTGAAAAGGTTGTTGAAGCTGATGCCGAGGTTCAGATTATAGGGTTTGCGTTCGCTTCCGCCGCCAAACATACCGCCGCGTCCACCGCCGCCCATCATCACCATACGGCCGCCGGGACCGCCTTGTCCGCCGCCACCGCCCCCGCGGGCATTACCGCCCTGACCGCCGGTCGTGGCTGCCGAACTGCCCTCGGTCTTACCAAAGCCGAAATTTTTGCTGACCCGCAAATTAACATTTATGAACTGCGGGCTCCGGCCAAAATTGCGAGGAATGATCTCGTTCGGATCGTACTCCGAAACTTCGCAGTACGACGCCGTAAGCCGAAGCTCGCTGCAGCGTGCGGCAAGCTGCCCGAATGTCGGACGCTCGGTAAACTGAAGATCGCCATTAAGGTCCTGGCCTCTCGTGATATTGAACGGCCGCCCGGAGTTATAGTTGACGAACGGGCTGAGCGAGACACCCCACGGCATATTGAAGTTTCCGCCAAATACTATGCTGTGGCGGATATCGAAGGACGAACGCCCGTATTCATCCGAAAGATCGTAGGAGTAGGCCGGAAAGCTCCCGGCTCCGTCGGAATCGCCTTTTGCAAATCCGAGGCTGTAGTTGCCGAACAACGAATATTTGGGATTAAAGTTCGACCGAAAATTAAAGTTGAAACGGTTCTGATTGACGCGGCCCGTCGATTCATACTCATAGATGTTGCCGCTGCCCGGGAGAGGCCGCGGAGCGTTCAAACAGTTGACCTGTTCCGGACATATCGGAGCATTGATATTGCGGCTCCGAAGAAAGTTGTCGATCACCGAGGCAAAGTATGTGAACGCGACGGTCGTTCGGCCCGGAAGCTGCCGCTCAACGCTCAAGGCGGCTTGATATGTGATCGGCACCTTCAGGTCCGGACTTACCTGCCGGATCGTGTTGGACTGCGGAAGCGCCGCGAGGATCTGATCGACGGTCGGAACGTTCGAAACGCCGTCAACCGTGAACACCGGCTGCTGCAGCAATGTTATTGCCGCCGCCCGGCGTGCCGGGTCGGGGTCATTCGCACTCACCAGCAAATTCAGCTGCTCGGTGCCGTTGAATCTGAGAGCCTGAAGCGTTAGGCTCTCGCTGAACCGGTCATAATAGACGCCAAACCCGCCGCGGATCACCGTTTTCGGAGCCCGTGCTCCGCCCGCTCCCGGCGACCATGCGATCGCGAACCTGGGGGCAAAATTCGTATTGTCGCTGATGTTCGTCTGGTTCTCGTACCTCAACCCGAAGCTCAGCGTCAAGCCGGGATTGAGGCGCCAGTCGTCGGTCACGAAAAATCCGGCGTCTGTCCGCGAAACCTTCTGTTCGGGGTTACCCGTTGTTACCGAGTATTGGACCGGTATGTACCTCGGACCGTTCAGCCCCAATATCCTGCTGCGGTATTGATCCAGCGGGCCGATAGCAGGCGACGCGACCGAACATCCAGGATCGCTCAGATCGCACCCCACGGGACTTCTTATCTCCGGTGCGCCTACAAAAGAAAAGCTGCCCCCGAATCCGCTCTCAGAGCGATCGGTGAGGTTCAAAGAGCGAACCCTTGCACCGAACTTGATCGAATGCTCGTTGCTCTTGCCCAGAGACGTAGTCGTATAATTTTGCAGCTCCCATTGAAGTTCCTTTGAAAAACTCTCGCCGATCGTCGCCCCGCCGCCAGAAAATGCTTCCGAGACGTTAATGGACGGGATCGTGTTGTCGCCCGTACGCGAACTTTTCTCCCAATTGATCTCGAATCGCGTTTCATTGACGGTCGTCGGGTTAACTATCATCGTCTCTGTCAGCCGGACCTCGTGATCAGAGTTATCCGACACGTAAGCTCGCGACGGAAGGCTCAAATTGCCGACGCCCTGATTCTCCGTCGAACCCTTTGAGAAACTATATCGGGCCACGAGCGTGTTGTTGTCGTTGATCGCGTAATCAAAACGCGGACTGATCGAAAATCGTCGGTTCGGGACCTGAAACTCCTCGCGAAAATTTACAGGGTTAAGTGCCGGGTCGAGGATGACCGCGTTCACCACCGTGTTGTTATCAAGGTCTCGGTTGTTCACGTCAACAAAGAACGATGCTTTCCCCTTCACGATCGGGCCCGAAATATTGCCGCTGAAAAAGCGTGTCTGGCTCGGCGCCCGATTCAGCGAGAACGGATTGCGCGAATTAAGGCTCTCGTCATTGAAATTTGCCGAAAGATTTCCCCTGAACTTGTCCGCACCGGGTTTGGTCAGGATCTCTATCCGTCCGAATCCCAACCGGTCATATTCAGCCGAGAAAGGATTCTGGTTGATCCTGATCTCGCGGATCGATTCCTTTGGCGGAAGGCGGCCCCCCGTAAATCCGTCAATATAGATCTGGCCGCCGTTAGGGCCTGCCGATGCACCTGCGAGGGCCTGCAGGGCTGCTTCGAGCTCGTCCGGGTCATCCGGAAGCGCTTCGAGATCTTTTTCCTTGAGCACCGTCGCTCCGGCATTGTTCTGCGGATCGGTCGAAACGGAATTCCCCTCGGATACCTCGACCTGCTCTTCGACCACTTCGACCGTGAGCGGGACCGTAAGTTCGGCCCGTTCGCCGGCGGTCACGGCTACCTCGGTATTCTCATAGAGTGCAAAATTAACGGCCTTGACCTTTACGGTATAAGTTCCGGGCGCGAGGCCGGTCACCGAGAATTCGCCCCGCTGGTTGCTCGTTGCCGTTTTTTCCTTGCCATCCGGCCCCACGACCGTAACTGTCGCACCGACAACGACGGCCCCGAGTGTGTCCTGAACCTGTCCCCCGATGCTGCCATTCGTCTGAGCGACGGCCGCGGAATCGAGGCCGATCGCCAGGATAAGTGCTATTAAGGAGAGTTTTATGAATTTCATCGTGTTTATCCCAAGTAGTATGCAGCGAGCCTTAAAAAATGATCGGATCGCCAAAATTTATATATCAATTACGGATTATCGAAACCTTCGAGGCCGGGGATAGTAAAGCTTCCCTGCCCGCCGCCGCTATTTCCACGGCCGCCTGCCGCGGCAGCCTGCATTTGCGCCGCACGAATGAAAGGCCCGACGCCGGCCAAAAGCTTGATGGCCGTTATGCGGTCTGCATTGCCATTCTTAGAACTTGAAACGGCGATCACGTCGCCGGGCTTGAGGTCGCCGACGGTGATCGTCGGAAAACGCTCGAACATATCGTCAATTCCGGCTCGTGCACGGCCGGCTCCACCGGCACCTTGACCCGGTGCGGCTCCCGCTGGCCTCGTTCCGCCCTGTCCGGCCGGCGGTCCGCCCGCAGGCCTTATGCCGCCGGGTTGTCCGCCCGCTGCCCCAAGGCCGGCCATCCGCGTAGCCATCTCCTCGGGAAACCGCTTTATCGCCGACGAAGGCGTGACGGCGATCGTCACTTCTTTGTCGGTCCCGGCCTGCGTCACGATGACCTCTCCTTTTTCGGCGTCGATCGTTTTGACCGTTCCCGCGACCGTCTGAAATGCTCCGGTCAAGATCTCTTCCGCGGTAAAGGTCGTACCGTCCGCACTCCGGTCGCCGACGGCCCGAAACATATCACCGGGTTTGATCTCGGCCACCGAGCTTTCCACAGCCTCGCTGTACTTTACGGAATCCTGTTTGTATCGCTTGAAGACCGCTTCGGGCTTGGCCGTCACAACGACGGAGGTCGAATTCATCAGACCGCGCACTTCGATCGTCACCTGGTTAGCATTCGTGTTTACGGCCGAGACCCGCCCCGAGATGCCCCTTGTCGCCCAGCGTTCCTGTTCCTTGGCCTGCTTTTGCGCGATATCCGACTTCGACATCAGATACACGCTGCGGGCCGGAAGTTTTGTTTTGTCTTCGCCGAAGACACCCGTCACCAGCAATTTGTCGCCGGCGGAAATGTCAGATATTGCAGATGCGACCGCCGCCTTCAGGACCGGATTGTCGGGCGGAACTTTCTTGAACTCGGTCGTTCCGGAAAGGACGATATCCACCTCTCCATCTTTCGTTTTCAAAACGATCTTGGATTCGCCGACCGAGACCACATCACCCGTCACGACCGACGGCCTCGGACTGCCCTGGCCGAATACACCGGCCTGTAGAACGCCGATCGCTATTAGTGCGAGAAATCGAATGGAACTATTTTTCATTAATTAAAAGCCAAAACCCCTTTTTCTTATACTTAACGCCGATCGGCGGCAAAAGTTGCCGTTCAGCTAGTAAGACGTTGATTCTATCGCACAGGTTTAACCATATCTGTAAAGATTTGTAAGAAAACGTGTTGTCGCGTCAACGGGGATGAGAAACGGGTGCTCAGATGCGTGAGATAGTTGAAGGTTGGCGGGCAGTCAGCACTAATCCGACACCCGCGGCGAATGTCGCGAGAAGCGCAAATATCCACAGGTACGGAAGGGATAAGAGGACGGTCCAGACCAACACGCCGATCAGGATAGCGACAGTCTCATTGGGTTTATGCGCATTCGAGAACTGCTTCTGGACAAGTTTTCCGATGCTGAACTGCAGCGTGACCCGCCCGAAGAGATACGCGAGCATCAGAAGCCCGACCACCATTAGCCAGACGACTACGCTGAGATAATCCGGCAGCGTGCTCACGCTCGCAACGACCAGGACCAGCGAACCGATAAGTCCGGCCAGGCCGAGCATCGCCACTTTAGCGGTGGCGAGTTTTGAACGCGCGATCGCACGGCTCACGGCACCCGGTGCTATCGTCGTCACGGCGATCGTGATCAGAAACCAAAAAAGGGCCGATAACAGCCGTTGGGCCATAAAGGCCGGCGTCAGCGATGGTGAAAGTATCTGTGACGGGTTTTGCCCCAGGTCGCGGAGTTCATCCTCGAGGATGCCGAAAACGATCGTCTCCTTCCCTTCCGTCCGCAGCGGTTTCTCTGCATCCGGCTTGTAGGAACCGCCGATCGCTATCACATCGCCGCCGATAAAGCCGCCTTCTTTCTGAATGATCGTACCGCCGATCACACCGACGTCTCCGGTAACGCTGCCCTCGACGATGACGTCGCCGCCGAAGACGAACACCTCTTTGGCGCTCTTCTTGATGATCACGGTCTTTGCAACCGCGACCACTTGCATCTCGGCTGCATCGTTGACCTCGATCGTCTGTTCGTCGATCTGCGAGATCTCCGGGGCCGCGAAAGCTGCAAGGCCGAGCGACAAAACGATGGCGGCGGCGATCAGGGCCCGCCTGACCGTGTCGGCTAAAGATCGGCTAAATAGATGGGGTGAAGTTACCTGCTGCAAAACTCTTACTCGCTTCCCGACGTTCGAAGATCCCGCCTGAATCTCAGCCATCGCATCACGATCAACACGACGCCGATGGCGGCAAGACTCAACACAGTATACGCAAGAAGTGAAGTAAAGGTTTGAGTAGAAAAGACAGTTCTTAGGATCGCGGAAACCGCGTAAACGAGATCAAAAACGATCTGGCCGCCGACGCCGGCGACCGCGTAGGCCTTGTCGAATACTGCCCTTACAGGGGTGAACGCCGAACCCGCGTTTCCGCCCAGTACCACGACGATCAAAACGAACAAAACGGCAGCGGCCGCAAGGGCATAGCCGCGTTCTTCTCTGTCGCGGAGCCCTGAGACATTGCTTTCGGCGTTAACGACTATTCGCCTGGTAAAATCCGCAGGCAGGTCAAGATCGAGCTCACGGTCGAGCGTGTCCGATATCCCGAGAAGAAAGCTCTTTTGTTCGTTAAGTTCGCTGCGGCAGGTCTCACAGGCGGCGATATGCCTCTCGAGGGCCAGCTCGCGGTCAGCCGAAAGCTCGCCATCGATATAGGCCGAGATCTGATCGGCGGGGCAGTTAGAGTTGTTTGGCTGATGCTGTTCCACGGCTTCGCGAACAGCTTGAAAGTTGGGAAAGGGTCAGATCCCGTCAAAACCACGCTCGATAAAGATCTGCCTCATCATCTCGCGTGCCCGGAAGAGCCTGTTCTTCACGGTACCGAGCGGCAGGCCGGTCACCTCGGTTATCTCGTCGTAACTAAGGTCCTGTGAGTGCCTCAGCAGGATAAGCTCGCGATAGGCCGCCGGAAGGCATTTGACCACATTATTTATCTCGACCCGCCATTCGCTTCGCTCCCGGTCCTTTTCCGGGGAAGGCGTGGCACTTTCAAGCTGCAGATGATACGTTCCGTCGGGAGTTTCGGTTTCGAGACTTTGCTGCGGTATCGAATTCCGACGCATATGGTCGATCGCGGCATTATGTGCGATCCGATAGAGCCAGGTCGAAAACTTGTACTCTGAGCTGTATTTGGCGAGCGAATTATAGACCTTGATGAACACCTCTTGCGAGACATCGAGGGCCGAATCGTAATCACCCAACATCCTGAAAACATATCCCGTGATCGGGCGCTGATAGCGGCGGACGAGTTCCTCAAAGCCGTCTTCCCGCCCGGCGATCGCGCGCTCCACCAGGTCAATGTCGTTAAGGTTTGCGAATTTGAAAGTGAGTGCTGCAGAGGCCATCTGTTTTAGGTCCGTACGTCATTCTTGTCCAAATTGTTCCGCGGTGCAATAGCGCGTGGATAGAAACGAAAAATAGAAAACGGCTCGTCACCTGTGACGAACCGTTTATCCCAAAACGCCTATTGTTGCGGCTCAGGCCCATGCAAAAGCGGCCAGTCCGGCCGGCGCGGCGAGATCGTCAAAGCTCAGATCCCCGCCCGGTATGCTCAGGCCAACATCGTCGGGGCGGACGATCGAAAGCGACCGGCCAAAGGCCTCCGTCGAGATCGCCCTGATCCGATCAGGCGCAAGATCGCGTCCGATCAGCAAGAGGCGATCGAGCAGATTGGTACCACTCGAATCCGAGAACCGGTCGTTGTAAAACATCAGCAGCCGATAGATCTCGTCATCGACCTCTTTCGCCGTACATGTCACCGAACGCACCACCCGCGGCTCGCTGCCGCGCATAATGACGGCGGTAAATCCGTCGTCCTGCGAGCTGATCAGGAGTGAGTCCATTACCGAGCCCTCGGCGGACAGCCAGCGGATCTCGGCGACCGCACGCGGCAAGATCAGCCCGGCCTTCCAACCCATCTGCTCGAAGATAGTTTCGTACTCGTCGAGGACCGACAGCTTGACGGCGGTCGCGAAATACCGTTGACGGCCGTTGCGATCGTTTGAGATCTGATACCTTGTGATCCGAAGCTG
Source organism: Pyrinomonadaceae bacterium (assembly GCA_050246275.1). GTDB lineage: Bacteria > Acidobacteriota > Blastocatellia > Pyrinomonadales > Pyrinomonadaceae > OLB17. The sequence continues at coordinate 349,006 of JBFWWI010000001.1, read as the reverse complement.
GCCCGCGGGTGCACCAAAGCTCTGCTCGGCCTTCCAATCCAAAACCTCGTCAAGCTGGCCCTTTACGTTGGCATCCAGGGTGATGATGGTTGACCTGGCCGTGCTGCTTGGAAGCGAGACGGACCAGCTCTTTTGATTCAACAGGCCGGCCGCTATGACCGACTCCTCCAGAAGCGCACGAAATTCGTGCGGGGACGAGATGTTCTTTTCCGTAAAGCTCGGAACCACCACCTTGGCCGGCAGTTCGATCGTAGCCGCACGGTCCACTGCGAATCTGCCGCGGCCATCGCCCTTCAGTTTGAGGGCCGAAACGGCGTTCTGCTCGATGCCAAGGGCGGCCTTCGGGAAGGTCGGTTTTACTAAGAGATCAAACATTTAATATTCGCTGTACGGCTTGCCCTCGCTGTCCTCGCCCTCGGCCATGCTTTTCACATCTTTCACGCCGTCCGCGGCATCCGCCGATAGGGGATCTTCGCCCATCACGGCCTGCCATTCTGCCCGTTCCAAGATCGGGTCGACCGGCATCTCACGCAGGTACTTGCCCTCGACCAGCGATTCCAGCGACGGCGGGAACTTGCCCTTGTCTGAGGCATATTGGTCGATAGCCTTTCGCATCTGCCAAAGGTTCTCTTTCAGGACCGTCTCTTTCGCGTACTGAACGCTGCGCTGATAGGTCGGGAGAGCGACCGAAAGCAGGATGATCATAATGAACATCGCGATCATCAGCTCGAGCAGCGAAAAACCTTTCTGGCCTTTACCAATCACTGTACTTCTCACCATTAAATGCTTCTTCGTCCGAGGCCGAGCGAATGTCGAATACGTTCACCTGATCCCAGCTATCCGAACCCGGCTCCTGATAGGATGACCGAAATCTCCAGTTGGATTCCCCGGTCATCGGGTCGATGGGCATCTCGCGCAGATACACCTTTATCGTTTCCTCGGTATCTCCATTGATGTCGGTAGCCTGGGTCGAGTCCGCTCCGAGGCCGCGGCCGCCGATAAGGCCGGCACCTCGGGCCTTGACGCGAACTCCATTCACGAGGACCTCAAGATCGGGCGGAAAGCGGTCAAGATTTTCCGTATCGAAGATCGTGCAATCGTCGATCACGACACGGCTTCGCGGGTCTGCCGGGGCATCGACCCCGCGCCCGCCGCGGCCCGGGATCCCACCCGTATTTATAGCTCCCTGCGGACATGCCCCGACGGTATCTCGTTTAAATTCGTCGATAGCATTTCGAACCTGACGCAGCGTCTCGCGCAAGCGAAGTTCCTTTTGCCGTTTGATGGCGTTCTGCGTGAGCGGAATGGTTCCCACGACCAGGACCGCAAGAACAGCCAGCGTTACGATCAGCTCAAAAAGCGTAAAGCCCGCCGAACCGGGATCAGAAACTGCAGATCTTAACTTGTCGATTCGATGGGCTATCACGCGTTTTTATTAGCTCAGAATTTGACGGCAAAGTTCTTTCCGTCCGCCGACAGAAAATTCAACACATCCTTTTCAAGCGTGATCGATGGCTTGCAGTCGGCAAGCGCTTCGATCTCGACGTAGGCGAGTATCCCGAAGGAACCCGGTGCGACGCCGTCTTTCAACGAAAGCGAAACGAACATCTTACCGCCCTGGTTGAGGAAAGGCACTGCCGGTGAATTCACCATTGCCTCGCCAAAGACATCGCCGAACACTACGGACCTTACGGCAAGCTTCGAAGCGTCGAAATTCAAACCCAATACGGCCGACCGAAAGGCTCCCGAGCTTTTGATCATCACCGGCACGATCCGCTTCTCCCCGGCCTTCATCTCCTTCAGGAACGAAGGAATACTTAGTTCGGCGGTACCGGCGTTGCCGCCTGCCTGCGGAACGTCAGAGGCCTCGGGGACCGGGATCGTCTCCTTTTTCGCCTGTACCGCGACGCTGGTGTCCGAGGTCTGCCTAATGTCGAGGGTCTTCACGCTTGTTTCGATCGGCTTGATGGCGATCCCGTTTGACTCAGCCACGGGTGCGGCAGGCTCGGCCGCGGCCGTTGTAGCAGGAGACCCGTTTCTCACATACTCCGGGCTCGCCGGCTGATCGGGCATCTGCACCTGCGTGTCGGTCGGCAGACGCCTTGCCATCGCAAGTTGTTCGTCGCGTTCTTCCTGGATGATCATCGCCTCGAGCGAACCGCTGGTCGGCGTCGCAAGGCTTCCGGTCGGCCGTTCGATAAGGTCGTCGGGCAGGATCGCCGGGGCACGAATCACCCTCGGTGTGACAGCAATGACTATATCGACCTGGCGGTTGTCGCGCGTCGGCGCCGAGAACAGGCGCCCGAGGATCGGGATCAACCCCAAAAGCGGTATGCCCGATCTTCCGCGGCTTTCGACGTCCTGGGCCACACTGGCTAGCAGCAGCGTCTTGTTATTTTGAACGCGAGCCGTCCCTTTGATCGTCCGTTCAGAGAAAACAGGGTTGTTATCCGTACCGCCGGCAACAACATCCTTTGACTCGATCTCCATCGCCACCTGTACGTCCTGATTCGGGAACACGATCGGCTTGAACTTTAGCGTCAGGCCGACCTGTTCATAGTTGATCACGTCGGAGACGACACCATTGTTAGACGTATTTGCCGCGGTGACGAACTGAGCCGTGCGGACCGGAACGCGCTGGCCGATGCGGGCCGACGAATCCTCGTTATTGAAAGCGTGGATCTGGGTGGACGCGAGCAGCTTTGTATTTCCTTTTGATTGAAACGCCACCAGGTTCGAAGCCGGCAGCACGATGCCCGCACCAAAGACCGACGGGATCACATTCGCCGCCGTTCGCCCCAATGTGCCGAACAGTTCATTTCCGCCCAACCCGACGACGCCGCTGGTAGTTCCGCCAAGATTAGTAAGCTGCGATCGGTTCCCGATCTGATTGCCAAGCTCAAGCAGGTCCGATTTCGAAACCTCATAGATGGCGACATCCATCACCACCTCGGCACGGTCCTTGTCCAGTGAGCCGATAAGCTTTTCAAATAAAGCTATGTTCTCGGCCGTGTCGCGGATCGTAAGGCTGTTGGTCGCCGCGTCCTCGACGACGATGGTCTGCGTCCGGCCCGGTTGTGCGGGGATCGCGGTCTGAATGATGGTTTTTACGTCTTTTGGGTTTGCGTTCGCGAGATAAAAGGTCCGTAAAACGAGCTGCTGAAAATTTGTCCTTCGCGTGTTCGAGGCGACGAGTATCGTTCGCGGCCCGACCCGCTGAAAAAACAAATTCTCCTGAAGAAAAATATAATCCAGAGCTTTCGCGGCAGTTACGTTCTTCAATTCGATGCGGACGGTACGGTTATCAAGCCGCGAATCGACATCGAACAGAACATTCAACTCAAGATCCTTTGCAAGCTCTTTGATGATGAACGGCAGATTGACGCCGCCTGGGAACGGGACATCCCGGAGCTTCTCGAACTTCTGCGGGAGCCTTGCATCGTCCGGCGTGTAGGAGGTCGCGACAAGCCTGGCCTTCGGATCGGAAGTTCCCTGCGGGCCTTGTCCTTTGATGAGGTCCTCCTGAAGCCTCACCATCCGCGCCATCTCCGACTTTGCCAATTCGTTCACCGGGTCAAATGCGTAGGCCTTTCGGAAATAGCTGTAAGCGCCGGCGTAGTCCTTCTCATCCGCTTTCGTCCGTCCCAGCCTCATATACTGCTGCGAGGCATTGAACAGCGAGCGCTGAAGATGGAGGCGATACTCCGGATTCTTCGGATTCTCGGCGACTGCCTGGGCAAAAGCCTCGGCGGCCTTGTCCCACTCCTCAGCGACCTCGTGTTTCATTCCCTGCTTGAAGAATTTTTTACCGTCGCCGATCGCGAGTGCGGCCGTCGGAGAAAGTAGGCAAACGAGGACAAGCAGTGTGAAAAGGCGTGCAAATGCTGGTCTATTCATATTTTTCGAAGCCTGAATTGGAGACAGTACGAAACGGACCGTTTCTGATACGTTTCACGAGTTGAGGGTCGTAAAGTTCCAAAATCTGGTTTGGCCGGAAAGGCCCAAGCAAGCGCTCAGGTAATTTTCGACGCAAACGGCCAAAAAAGCAAGCATTTATCGCATAAAAATGGCTCAATCCCTGCCTTCTTCGAGGGTCAACCGGTCGAGCGCCCGGCGGCTTATGACAGCGATGACCACAATGAGGACGACCGTTGCGGGAACGCCGGCCAAAAGGAACCATTTGTCGTTGAAGTTCTGAAAAGAGAGTTCGGACAGTTCGGCACCGAGAAAGACCATCGCGGCCGAGCGCGGCAGCATTCCGAGGAATGTGCCCACAAGAAAACTCGAGACCGGCACTCTCGCAGCCGCCAGGAAAAAATTGGTAAAGGCGAACGGCATCACCACCGACAATCTGATCAGGATGATCACCGCCGTCGTCTTAGATAAGCTGTCGCCGGAGAGGGCTTTGTGGATCGCGTTGGCTCGTGCATTCCGGCCGGTCAAGGCGGTCAAGGTCTCGCCGGTCAGCCTTCGGTTCACAAAGAAAGACACTGTCGCCGAACCAACGACCCCGGCGATCAGCAGCAGGATCCCGAGCCAGAACCCGAATGCCCAGCCGCCGAGGATCCCGATCAGATTGGTCGGAAGCAGCGCAAAACCGCAAAAGAAAAGTACACCGGCCAGAAAAATGAGGCTGCCCGCCTCCCAATTTGCACGCAGCCAATTTCCCAGCGGATAGCCGACGACAAGTAGAACGGAACTGCCCGCGATCGGGAGGAATGTCGTGATGAGGGCGATCGGTGTGAGCCGGCCAAGCTCGCGGACCTTTCCCACGACGGTCGATGCGATGGTGCCGAGTCTTCCCAATTCGCTTACCCTTGCTTCAAAAGCTGCCGACGAAAATAGTCGAGCGCCGCCTGGCTGGAACGCCAACGCACCAATTCGCGGTCACCCGGAAGCAAGAGCTTTACCGAACGGCAGCGGTCTCTATTTGCATAGCCGATGAAGACGGTTCCGACCGGTTTTTCTTCGCTTCCGCCGTCGGGGCCGGCGATCCCGGTGACCGAGATCGCGTGGTCGGTGCCCGCACGTCGCCGCATTCCCTCGGCCATCGCTTCGGCCGTCTCGGAACTCACTGCCCCGTGATCGATCAATGTTTGCTCGGGCACACCGAGCGTTCGCATCTTGGCCTCGTTCGAATATGTGATCGCTCCCTCTATAAAATATCGCGATGAGCCCGGAACCTCGGTCAGCCGCATGCCGATCAGCCCGCCTGTACAGCTTTCGGCGACCGATATCGTTTGACCGCGTTCGGTAAGCATCGTTCCTATCACTTCCTCCATCGTCTCGCCGTTTGTGGCAAATACGGCCGGGCCGAGCGACGCGCTGATCTTCTCCGCCAGTTCCGACAGCGTTTCTTCGGCCTCTTCGGCAGAGCGCGAGCGGGCTGTGAGGTGGAGTTCGATCTCCACGCGGCTGAACAATATCGAGGTTTGAACGTTTTCGTAGGAAGTGTAGATCGGGGCGATCGCCTCATCCACCGCCGATTCGCCCAATCCCGAGATACGCATGACCCGCGTCCTCGTCAGCAGATCGCCGGAATTCTCGGCGAGCTTCGGGAGGACGTATGCTTCGAACATCGGCCGCATTTCCCGCGGCGGGCCCGGGAGGACCGCCAGGAACTTGCCGTCAAATGCGAGAAGCATTCCGACGGCCGATCCGTTCGGATTCGGCAGCACGGTTGCCCCCTCGATCACATACGCCTGCCGTTTGTTGATCTCGGGCATCTCGCGTCCCCAGCGGCGAAACCGTTCGCGTAGGTCCGCCTCGAGTTCGTCGTGATAGACGAGGTCGCGGCCGACCCCGCGGGCAGTGACCCGGCGGGTAATGTCATCCTCGGTCGGACCTAATCCGCCGGTCGTTACGATCACGTCAGATCGCTTTACGGCGTCCCTGATGGCCTCTTCAAGCCGCGCTTCGTCGTCCCCGACGATGGTCTTCAACCGAACGTCGATCCCGATCGAGTTGAGCTTCTCGGTCAGCCAGAGGCTGTTTGTGTCGGTTCGTTGAGGCGTCAGAAGCTCGGAGCCGATCGCGATGATCTCCGCTGAAAGCATAGTTCGTCTCAGTTTCCGTAGATCTCCACGACCGGTTCGCCCTTCGCGTTTATATAGGCCCGATACATCCCTTCCGAATTGAATGAGATGCCCAGGTAACCGAATTTATCCATCGCGATCACGCCGCCATCGCCGCCCAGAGCCTGCAGCTTTTGTTTGATCACAAGGTCCGCCGCCTGCTGGATGGGAAGCGCGCGGTATTCGATCTGGGAACAGATATCGCGGGCCACGCCAAGCCTTATGAAATACTCGCCCCAGCCGGTCGCGGAAACGGCGCACGAATTGTTGTTGGCAAATGTGCCGGCACCGATGATCGGGGCATCGCCCACACGGCCGTATTTCTTGTTCGTCATTCCGCCGGTCGATGTGCCGGCCGCAAGGTTTCCGTTCTTGTCGAGCGCCACGGCACCGACAGTTCCAAACTTGTTATAGGGCTCTTCCTTTGCCAGTTGGCCGGTCTTCTTCTTATCGGCTTCTTCCTTCAAAATGCGTTGGAGAGAATCCCATCGGGGCTGCGTCCAGAAATACTTCGGGTCGACCAACTCGATCTTCTGCTCGGCGGCAAATTTCTCGGCGCCGTCGCCGATCATCATCACATGCTCGCTTTTTTCCATCACGGCCCTCGCCAGGGTGATCGGGTTCTTCACGCGGTGGATGCCCGCGACGGCACCTGCACCGAGCGTTTTCCCATCCATGATCGAGGCATCGAGCTCGTTCTTTCCGTCATTTGTGAAGACCGCCCCTTTGCCCGCATTGAACAACGGAGAATCTTCCAGAATGCGTATCGCGATCTCGACCGCGTCAAGGCTCGACTTTCCCGCCTGCAAAGCCTTATAACCGGCCAGAACGGCCTCGCGCAGTTTATCGGTATATTCCTTTTCAAGCTCGGGAGAAAGAGACCCTTTCTTTATCACGCCCGCGCCTCCGTGAATGATGAACCCGAGACGCGGATTCTGCGGGCCGCGCAATTGCGAGATCGGCTGTTTGCCGTCGCCTTGAGCCGTCAGGGTCGTAAAGGATGAGATCGTGACGATGATCGTAAGTAAGGCGGCTATCTTTTTCATTTGATCGCTCCAGAATGAACAGAGGATTTTTGGGGATTATCTCATACGCTCGGTGGAATTTCTCAATGCCGTGGTATGTAAGCGGGAATAGAACGTCTCGAACAGCGGCGAATCAAGGAGTTCGCGGGCCTCTTTGACGGCCCATGGCGAGATATCAGCATCCGGGTCGTCCAGCAAAGCCGCGAACTCCGCCCAGCCCACCCACTTTACTGCTTCCACCTCGTCGGGATTCGGCCTCGGCGGATTATCGGTGACGCCCGCGAAAACGGGGCAGATCTCGTTTTCCACCACTCCGTCTTTCTCCGCCCGATAGCGAAAATCCGGCAAGATCTCACTCAGATCGATGCTTGAGATACCAAGCTCATACCCAAGACGCCGCCGCGCCGCCGCTTCGGTCTTCTCGTGCAGTTTCACGTGGCCGCAGCACGAATTAGACCAAACACCCGGCCACGTCTTTTTCGAAAAGGCCCGCTGCTGCATCAGAAACTCGCCCTTTGAATTGAATATAAAGACGGAAAATGCCCGATGGAGCTTTGTATCCGCATTATGGCTCGGAAGCTTGTCGCCTGTTCCGATCGGAATATTGTCGTCGCCCACAAGAACGATCTTTTCGTCAAAGTCGTAGTGGTATCTGTAAAAGAAAAGCACGAGGGCTGTAAATGTCACAAGACCGATGATCGCCGGCATATAGAGGCCTCCGTGTATCGCTATCGCCGACCAAAAAAAGATGATGAATATCGCGCTCGACGCAAGCTGGACCGGCGTCGGCAGCAGAGGCTTGAACCTCGCGGCGATCACCTCGATCAGTACCGCGCCGATCGCACCGCTCACGAGCCAGCCTGCAAAGTTCGCAATCGGCACGCCGTAGAACCAACCGCCGCCCTTGTACTGCCAGAATCCGAGCATCACCGCCCCGGGATCGAGCACCACGTCGAATAAGGTCACGGCCAACGCCGTCACGACAATTCGTCCGGCGCGGTTCGAGATCAGATTTGCAGCTACCGCATATGCACCGAGGATCAGAGGCGTCCATGCAAATGCGACCGTCCACGGCACGAGCCCGAGAATCCGAAAACCCAGCAGGTCCGAATACCCAAAGTGTCCGTATGGAAAGCCGGTGATGATAGCTGATGCTTCGATCAGCAATGCATAGAGTCCGAGCGCGCCGATCAGGATCGCCCCGTCGCGCGGGCCGAGCCACCATCGCACCGCCCAAAACGTGGGCATTGCGAAGAGAACTACGTTTACCGCCGACAGATAGTGCGACCACGGCGGCAGCTCGACATTGGCCATGAAAAACGCCCCGATCGCGAGAAAGGCGAGGATCAGTCCGCTGCCGATGATTTGTTTGTTGCGCCTTCCGAACATTATGCTAATAACTTACGCGATGCGTCCGAACAAACTAAAAAGTGAGAACTGAAAACTGAAAATTCGTTCGACCGTTTTCAGTTCTTTTTTTTGTCTTCAGCTTGTCCGGATCTTCCATTCCAAAGATGCCCGATCTGCGATTCATAAAAAATGTCAGCCGGCCGCGATTCTGGATCTACGTTTTCGGGCCGTACCTTGTCGGGCTGGCGGCAGGAGCGGCGGCCCGGGACGATCTCTTTCGAATTGAGGATCTTCTTTTCGGCCTCTACTTTCTCCTTCCCGCCAATCTGCTCATATACGGGGTGAACGACATTTTCGATTGGGAGACGGACCGGCTCAATCCAAAGAAGGCCGAATATGAAATGCTCGTCCAGCCGGGTTCGCACCTCAAACTTTGGCTGTGGATCGCCGTCCTGAATATTCCGTTCATTGCCGCCGCCGCCTATCTCACGCCGCAGGCGCTCTCGTCGCTCGCCGGTTTCCTCGTCTTCGCGGTCTTCTATTCTTCCCCGCCCGTCCGTGCGAAGGCGATCCCGATCGTCGATTCGATTTTCAACGTCCTGTACGTATTCCCCGGTGCATTTGCCTATCAAATGCTAACCGGGACATTTCCGCCGCTAAGCGTTTTCGCCGCCGCGTGGCTCTGGACGATGGCCATGCACGCCTACTCCGCCATCCCTGATATCGACGCCGACCGCGAGGCGAGATTGAATACGGTCGCAACCCTGCTCGGCAGATCGGGAACTCTGCTGTTTTGCCTCGTCATGTACGTGGGTTCGGGAGTGCTCGCATTTCCTTATTTGGGATTTCTGGCGCTCCCGCTGACCGCCGTTTATTTACTTATGATCGCGCTTTCCTTCATTGCTTCGGGCGAAAATAAGGTCTTTGTCATTTATCGGTATTTCCCTCTGGTCAACGCTTCGGTCGGCTTTGTCCTGTTCTGGTCCGTCGCGTGGAAACTGCTCGGGCTTTAGTCGATCGACGTCATCGGTTCGGCCGTCTTGATGCCGTGAACCCGTTTGTAAACAAGCTCCGCGCTGATCAGGCAGATCTGCGTTCCGATACCCGGATTAGTTCCCGCTCCGACATAGAACAGGTTCTTCACCTTCTTCGACCGGTTGTTCGGCCTGAATATCGCCGTCTGCCAGATGGTGTGGGCGAGCCCGAGGGCCGTTCCCTTGAACGCGTTGTAGTCCGCCGCAAAATCATCGACCGTGTAGATACGCTTGTATTCGATCTTTTCACGAAGTCCGGGAAGATTCATCTCCCGCTCCATCAGTGCCAACACCTTTTCTGAATACGTTTCTTTTTCTTGCTCGGAAACTTTCAGGTCTGACGCGATCGGAACAAGTACAAAGAGATTCTCCTTTCCCTCGGGTGCCACACCCGGATCCGTTACACTCGGGGCGCATACATATAGCGAGGGCTCTTCAGGCAAACGCGGATCCTTGTAGATGTCGTCGAAATTCTTACGCCAGTCTTCGCTAAATAGAAGATTGTGATGGATCAGCTGCGGCAGTTTCTCGTTCACGCCGAGATACATAATGAAGGCTGAAGGCGCCATCACGCGCTTGTCCCAATATTTCCGCGGATGAGTCCGCCATTTTTCGCTGAGCAGCTTCGTTTCGGTGAATTGAATATCGGCATTTGATATTACGATGTCCGCCTCGACGAACTCCTTGCTTTCGAGCATCACGCCTTTCGTAACGCCGCTTTCGACCACGATCTCGGCCACCGGCGAATTGGCCCGCAGCCTGGCCCCGTTCTTCTCGGCGATCCGCGTGAGTGCCTTTATCAGCTCATAAAACCCGCCCTGCGGATAGAACACGCCCTGATTAAAATCCATATGCGACATCAGGTTGTACAACGCCGGAGCTTCGTACGGCGACGTGCCGAGGAAGACCATCGTGTATTCCATCACCTGCTGCAGCTTTCTTGATCTGAAGAACTTCGAGACGAACGAGTGCATCTTCGAAAAGACCGAAAGCTTTTGCCCCTCGGTCATCACGCGTCTGTTAAAGAAATCGAAGACCGTGTCGTAGTTCTTGTACATGAAGTGCTGCGTCGCGACCTCATATTGATATTCCGATTGCTTCAGATACGCGCGGAGCTTTTCCGCCGAACCCGGTTCGATCGCTTCGAAGGTGGCAGAATCGACGGCAATGTCGGAATGAATATCGAGCGGCGTCGGGTCTTTGCTAAAAAAGATACGGTATGACGGCGACAGGCGGACGAGGTCCATATGGTCCTCCACTTTTTCGCCCATCAGATTGAAGAAATGTTCGAATAGGTCGGGCGCGAGATACCACGACGGGCCCATATCAAAACGGTAACCGCCGGTCTCAAAGATATTCGCACGTCCGCCGAGGTTCGCATTCTTCTCGAGAACCGTGACGTCGTAACCTTTTTTTGCGAATAGCCCTGCCGTCCCGAGGCCGCCGATACCGGCTCCGATGATGACGACCTTTTTATTCATAGACTCCGGCAAGAGCTTTTAAGGAAAGATATATCTTCTGCTGTCTGTTCGTCCGCACCCGGCCGGCGTAAACATTGTAGTTCGCCCGCTCGATCTCGCCTAAGATGGCCTTGTAAAGGACGTATGAGACGCGGACCGCGAGCCGCCCACGCCAATGAAGCATCTTTATGCCGGGCAACGCCTCGCGGTAGATCTGCCGGTTCCGCTCGATCTGAAATTTCATGAAAGCCACGAATCGCTCATCGCGCTTTCTCAGTGCGATATCCGAATCGGTCAGTCCGAACCGCGCCAATTCGTCCTGCGGCATATAGACCCGGCCCAGTTCGTCGTAGTCCTCGCGAATATCGCGCAGGAAGTTCGTCAATTGAAATGCGTAACCGAGTTTCTTGGCATATTCGAAAGCATCGTCGCTCGAATAGCCGACGACCCGCGTTACCATCAGCCCGATCACACCCGCCGAGCCGTACATATAATCTTCAAGTTCCTGATAATTCGCGTACGAAAACCTCTCTTCGTCCATGAACATCGATCGCAGGAACGCTTCGCAATCCTCCATAGGTATCTCATATTTGCGAAACGCAACGGCGATGAAATTCAGCACCGGGTCATCGCTCCGGCCGATCCACATCGCCTCGCGCCAAGCATCGCACCAGAGCGATAGTTTCCGTATCGCTTCTTCGTGATCCGTCAGGTCCGGGTCGTCCACGATCTCATCGGGAATTCGGGCGAATGCGTAAATGGCATAAATGCCCTCGCGAACTTCTTTAGGAAAGAACTGCGTCGCAAAATAGAAACTCGTACCGTATTTTTTCGTGATGCGGCGACATTCCTCAAGGCCGGCCGCTATATGTGCCGAATCGGTCACAGCGGCGGAGATGTCAGAGCGTCCAATAAGCATCGAAGCGAATCCCATATAGAAACGTGTGCATCAAGTCTACACCCGTTTTCGGGCCCCGCTCGGATTTAGATTCAAAAGTGGCAACTATGCCTGACTTTCGAGGAGGTCGCGGACCTTCTTCATATCTTCCCAGACGTCGCGTTTCTTGTGCGGGTCGCGAAGCAGGTATGCGGGATGGAACGTCGGCATCACCTTCACGCCAAAGTAGTCCTGAAAGGTCCCGCGAAGGCGTGAGATCGGCGTCGAGACCTGCAAGAGGTTGTGTGCCGCTGTCGCACCGAGAACGACGATGACCTTTGGCTTGATGACCGCGATCTCGCGGAGGATGAAGGGCCTGCACGCCGCGGTCTCGTCCGGCTCTGGCTTGCGGTTGGCGGGCGGGCGGCAGCGGTTGATATTGCCGATGGCCACCTGTTCCCGCTGAAAGCCCATCGCCATGATGATATCCGTCAGAAGTTTTCCGGCCCGGCCGACGAACGGAGATCCCTGCTCATCCTCGTCCGCACCCGGAGCCTCGCCGATGAACATCAGGTCCGCCTGAAAGTTGCCGGTCGTGTGGACGATCTGCGTTCGGCCAAGCTGCGAAAGCTTGCATCTCGCGCAATCGCCGATCTCTGCACGGATCGATCCTATCGTGTCCGCCGATCCCGCAGGCTCAGGCGGAGCGTCCATTTTGACAGGTTCATCGGCGGGCTTGGCGGCGGTCGGCTTTGGCATCATGTTGTTTTGAACGGGCGTTCGAGATCTCAGCGAGGGCAGCGACGCGATCCTCGAGCCGCCTCGTCTTGCAGGCTCCGCCGGCCGTTTCGGCAAACCAATATCGGCCGGCGGCAGGGCTTTTTCAAAGATACCAGGAGCGGCCACCATCTGAAGGCTCTCCACTCGATCGACTTCTGCTTCCGGTAGGCGAACGTCGAGCGCATCCACGCCAAGCTCCTGCAGGAACAAGACCTGCTCGCGCACGTCGGCAATTAGTTCGGACAACTCGCTCATCTGCATCCATCCGATCGGCAATTAGGTCGTCGATCTTAGCCTGGCTATTTCATCAAGGATTCTATCAGCCATCTCGCGTTTTGACATAAGCGGCAATTCGACCTGGCCGGTTTTTGTGATGATGGTGGCGATATTGGTATCTGTATTGAACCCCGCACCTGTCGCGGTGATGTCGTTGGCGACGACCATATCGAGGTTCTTTTTGCCCATCTTTATCTTTGCGTATGTTATGACGTCGTTCGTCTCGGCGGCGAATCCGACGACAAGCTGGCCCTCTTTTCGGCGCTTCGAGACCTCGGAAAGTATATCGGGCGTCTTTTTCAATTCGAGCGTGAGCGTGTCTTGCCCTTCCTTTTTTATCTTGGCATTCGCCGCATCGGCCGGAGCATAATCGGCAACCGCGGCAGCACCTACGAATACGGTCGCCTCGGGCAGCTCGTCCATCACCGCGTCAAACATCTCACGTGCCGAAATGCCCTTGACGACCTCGACGCCCGGAGGCGGTTCTACGGCCGTCGCTCCGGCGACGACCGTGACCGCCGCTCCGCGATCCTTCGCCGCCTCGGCAACCGCAAAACCCATCTTCCCCGACGAATGATTCGAGATGAACCGCACCGGGTCGATCGCCTCACGCGTCCCACCGACCGTTATCAGCAAGCGCTCTCCAAGCAAATCCTTAGATTCCAGATTCCGGATTCCAGATCCCAGATTTGTATTAAGCTCTTCAAACTTGGAATCTGGAATTTGGAATTTGGGATCAAGCAGCAAGATAGCTTGACGGACGATATTCTCCACATCCTCCAGCTTCCCTGTCCCGACCGTCTTGCAGGCAAGCTCGCCGGCCACGGGTTCGACAAAATGAACACCATCGGTCTTGAGCTGTTCAATGTTTCGCTGCGTAGCGGGCTGTTCCCACATCGTGGTATTCATCGCCGGGGCGATCATCACGGGAGCCGTGCAGGCAAGATACGTTGACGACAGAAAATCGTCGGCCACTCCATTCGCGAACTTCGCGATGATGTTCGCCGTCGCGGGAACGATCAGCAGCAGGTCGATATTCTGCGAGAAGTTGATGTGGGCGATCGGGTCGGGATTCGCCGGGTCGTAGTCATCCACGATCACGTGGCCCTCATTCAATGCCTTGAAAGTCAGCGGCTGGACGAACTCCGTCGCATGCCGCGTCATCGCTACGCTCACCTCGCACCCCGACTTCTGCAGCAGCCGCATCACCTCGACAGCCTTATACGCCGCGATCCCGCCGCTAACCCCGAGTCCAATTCGATACTTCGACATCAACTGAATTATACGCAAACACCAGTTAAAGAACAGTTATCAGCTCCCAGCCAGGCGTTTGGCTGACGGCTCGAAGCTGAAAGCTGAAAGCTGTACGGTTTACGCCCCAAACTGCCGCAAGTGATGATCCACGTGTTTGTACTGCGTTTCGCCCCATTGTTTGCCGGTGAGGCGGCCGAAGAATTTGTGGACGTTTCCGTCGGTGCCTGTTTCGCCGAGGCCGTGAAATTCGCTGATGAGCGCTGATAGTCGTTCCTTGGTCGGTTCGAACTCGGGTTCATGTTTGATGATCAAATCCGGACCGGTGGGGCGGTTTGGTTTGAACGGCTCCTCGCCTAGGAACTCCTTTCTAAAGATCCAGGAAAACAGTTTCCCAGCCAATATCTGCTTCCCGGAATAGCCGATACCCAATTCCAGAGCGCGTGCGGTATGTTCCATCATCTGCGCCGGCGACATCTTGCCCCACTGGCGCGGGCTGTTCATCTCCAATTTGCTTAGCCTTTCAAGCAGTTCACCGTGGACTGCCTTGTCGAATATGGTCTTCATGACGTCAAGGATTCTACACCATTATACGCCGCGATCCCGCCGCTAACCCCGAGTCCTATTCGATACTTAGCCATATTGTGTCCGCAGCCCGATTGTCCGAGCCAGCCCGTGTCAGTAGCCCGCACGTAAGTAAGGGCTCCCGTGATCCCGCCGCAAACACCTAAACCTATGCGAAAGTTTGCCTTAATCAGGAACAATGTTACACCAATCGGTCTCTATATCTGTGCTAGACTTCTATGCGCTAACTTTGCTAGGTTTCGCCAAATGAAGCGTTTGTTTTCTACAACCATTGTTCTCACGTCTGTTGCGATTTTCGCAACAGTTCTTCTCAGCACCTTGCTGGTTAGAGAAGAGACCGTGACGCTGGCACAATCGATCCGATCGACGACATCCTCAAACGCTAACGCGGCCCCAGCCCGAGAGCCGATTAGAGACGAATTCGTGCCTGAGTTTCATGGTCTGCCAACGTTCGATGAATTGTTTCCAGACGAACGCGTAGTCGATAAAAGGAAAGGGAAACTGATCGAGATATTTGACGACGGACTTTACAGACAAAGCGAAGTTGTTGCGAAGAACGGAGAAGGTTGGCTAGTACTCACAAAAAATGGTGGCAAGTTCTCGATTCAGAGGTCAATTGCTTTGGTCCAGAAGCAAAGATCGGTAAGTTGGCCAGGTGACGAGAATGATGTAAAGCTCTCCTTTAAAATCTTTGGAAAACCAGTGTTCGCCCTAAAAGATATCCGTGGGATCCGAATTGGACCGGTTGCGACCCTTTTCCACACGGGAATGCGGGACGAGGGAAAGTCTGAAGAACTATCGGACGGTTATCGTCGCAATTTCGTCCTCGGGCAAAACAGCTACATCCTACGGACTTCTCAAGGTGTGACAAAGGACGATGTCAAAGTGGCGGTTTTAGTCTTAGAACATAAAGGTATTACCCAAATAATCACCCAGAAATACCACGAACCGACTGACGATCGAGACATAATCGGTGGCCTTCTTTGGGTAGGCGATCTCGATGGTGATAACGAGCTTGACCTGTATTTTAATGATTATAACGAAAAGGGTGGTGTGGGAACCGAGTTACACCTTTCAACTTATGCCGCTGACGGGAAGTTGGTAGGGCTGGCGGCGGACTTCGGCGCACTTGGCTGCTGATGGAAACTCTCTCCTCACAATTAGTGTATAAGGGCAAAGTTTTCAACATCCGCATCGACGAGATCCGCGAGGGCGAGCTTGAATACAAGCGCGAGATCGTGGTGCACAAGGGCAGCGCGGTGATCGTGCCGGTGTTTGCGGATGGGACGGTGGCGCTTGTAAGGCAGTACCGCCATGCGGCGAGCAAGTATCTGCTTGAGATACCGGCCGGCACGCTCAACGAGGGCGAAGATCCGATCCTAGGCGCCATCCGCGAGCTTGAGGAAGAGATCGGCGTCCGCGCGGCTAATGTACAGAAATTGACCGAGTTCTACGTCTCGCCCGGCTTCCTTACCGAGAAAATGCACGTCTTTTTGGCAACCGGGCTTACCGAGGTCGGCCAAAAGCTCGAAGCCGACGAAAACCTCACCATCGAACGTCATCCGTTTCCGGCACTTTTAGCGATGATCGAAAACGGAGAGATCGTCGATGCCAAAACGATGCTGGGAATAATGCTGGCCGCAAAAGGAAAAGATCATTGAGCCTTGGCGAGGCTGCAAGGATGCTCCGGGCTATCGGCCGCCCTCAACGAAGGATCGTAAGTGGCACCCGGCACGGGCCTCGACGAGATCTGCCATTCTCCGTCCTTCTCCCGGCGTGCACTCACGATCAGCAGATTTCCCACTGAGCCGTCGGGCTCTATGCCGGGCCGCCACGCTCCCTGCTCGATCGCGATCGCGACGTCCTGTTTACCGTTGAACATCGATTCGAAAAATCCTGCACAGTTGTAAAATGACCTTCGCGTCGGGAACCGTTTTTCGTTCTTCGCCAGATGCTCATTGACGGCGCTGTCCAGATCGGCGGCGACGCCGACCTCCGCACCGTACGGAGTGCGGCTCGCATAGGTAACCCCGAGCAAAAGCACGGCGATGACCAGAATGGCGACGCCCGCCGCCGCGAACGGGAAAGAGCCCTTTCCGACCTCAACTCTCGAATTTTGACCTGACATATATTTGTTCCGGAGCGAGATTCTATCACGAAAGCCGCCCCGCCCGGTCACAAAGTCGGCAGGCCCTGCCAAACGCCTTGTCCAACCCACAAACCCCCGCTTTTGACTTGACCTTGCCCGCGGTTTTAGATACTCTGTGAGTTCGCTTTTTGCGAAGGATCGCTATCAGTGTAGGTAGATATGAGTACTTATTTTCCGAGTGGGAAGGGTTTGGCCGATGGCCGCAAATGGTTCGTAGTCGATGCAGAGGGCAAGACCGTGGGCCGTTTGGCTACCGAAGTTGCACGCATCATCTCGGGCAAGAACAACCCCGCGTGGACGCCTTTTTTGGATATGGGCGACCACTGCGTCGTCATAAATGCGAGCAAGGCCGTCTTCAAGGGTTCGAAGAACGACCAGAAGGTCTATTACCGCCACACGCTTTATCCGGGCGGGCTTCGCGAAACGAAGGTCAAGGAAATGTTCGAGAAAAAGCCCGAAAAGGTGATCGAACTCGCCGTCAAGGGTATGCTGCCCAAGACCAAGCTCGGTAAGGCAATGGCAAAGAAATTAAAGGTTTACGCGGGCGCCGACCATCGCCATACCGCACAGAAACCGGAAGCTCTAGAAATAGCAACCAAGTAGTTCAAAGTTCGAAGTTCAAGGTTCAAGGTTGGAGAAACCGGTGAATCGAGACTTTGAACCTTGAACATGAAACTTTGAACAATTCAGTTATGGCAGACATTCAGTATTACGGCACCGGCCGCAGAAAGACCTCGACCGCACGTGTTTACCTTCGTCCCGGATCGGGAGCGATAATCGTCAACAAACGCGAATTCGAAACTTATTTTCCAAATCAGGCGCTGCAGATGATAATCCGCCAGCCGTTGAACCTGACCGAAACTACCGGCAAGTTCGACATTCTGGTGAATGTCGATGGCGGCGGTTCGGCCGGACAGGCCGGTGCGGTTCGCCACGGCATCACCCGTGCCCTTATGGAGTATAACGCCGACCTTCGTCCGACGCTGAAGAAAGCCGGACTTGTGACCCGCGACCCGCGCCAGAAAGAACGTAAGAAATACGGCCAGAAGGGCGCCCGTAAGCGGTTCCAGTTCTCGAAGAGATAGTCTGTTCAGAGTGCGCGATAGATCGCGTACTCTGAACTTAATCCATTAGCAAGGCCCTTTGGTTACATTACGGCCCTGCTGAGTACAGAAACCAAGGAGATAAAATTTTGGCTACAGTTACGATGAAAGAACTCCTCGAAGCAGGAGTTCACTTTGGTCACCAGGTCCGCCGTTGGAACCCGAAGATGAAGGAGTACATCTTTGGCGAGCGAAACGGTATTTACATCATCGACCTGCAAAAGACCCAAAAGCTGTTTCGCGATGCTCTGGCATATGTTCAGGAATCGCTGACGGAACGTCCCAATCAAAAGATCCTATTTGTCGGCACGAAGCGTCAGGCCCAGGACGCCATCAAGGAAGAGGCCGAACGCTGCGGTCAGTTCTATGTCAACAACCGTTGGCTCGGCGGACTCCTCACCAACTATCAGACGGTGCAAAAGTCGATCGCCAAGCTCAAAGAGATCGAAGCGATGCGCGAGGACGGCCGCTTTGAGATGCTCACAAAGAAAGAGCGGCTCAAGCTCGACCGCGAGCACGAAAGCCTGATGAAGAATCTCGCCGGTATCAAGGAGATGGGCGGCGCTCCGGACATGCTCTTCATTATCGACGTCCGGAAAGAGGATATCGCGGTAAAGGAAGCGAACCGGCTTGGCATCCCGATCGTCGCGGTCGTGGACACGAATTGCTCGCCTGAGGGCATCGATCACGTTATCCCCGGCAATGACGACGCTCTGCGGGCGATACGGCTTTTTGCATCACGCATCGCGGACGCCATCCTCGAAGGCAAGCAGATCGGGACCGAAGGCGGGACTCCGCAGGCCGAGCCTGCGGCCGAGGAAGCCGACGACGTCGCGGCAGACCAGATCGATATTGCCGCAACGCTCGCCAAGGCAGGCATCACTGACCCCGATGAAGAGGACGGCGGCATCGAGATCGAAGAAGAGGATGAAGCGGTGAGCCCCGAGATGGAGGCCGCCCCGGATGCCGAGGCAGCCGCCGAAACGGTGCCTGATACCACCGCCGAAACCGCATCTGAAGAAAAGCCGGCTGAAGAGAGCAACGAAGCAACGGCAAGCTAGATTCTTTTCAAATATTCTTGAAAGCGTGGCTTTTTTCCGATGTCGGCAAATTGGCTACGCTTTTTTACAAATCGGCACGCGGACATTCAGGTCCGCAAATATTTTGAACTAGCGGACATGGATGTTCGCGTTCTATCGGAGCAATAAAAATGGCAGAGATCACAGCAAGTGCAGTAAAGGCGTTACGCGAAAAGTCGGGCGCCGGTATGGTGGATGTAAAGAACGCCCTCGTCGAGGCAAATGGCGACGAGAACGCGGCGATGGAGATCCTTCGCAAAAAAGGCATGGCGACCGCCGGTAAAAAGGCGGGCCGCGTCACGGCCGAGGGAGCCGTCGGCTCCTACATTCATATGGGCGGAAAGGTCGGTGTGATGGTCGAGATCAATTGCGAGAGCGATTTTGTGGCCCGCGGCGACGAGTTTCAGCAGCTTGTGAAGGACGTCGCGATGCATATCGCCGCCTCCGACCCGCGTTATACCAGCCGCGAAGAGGTACCGGCCGACCTGCTCGACAAAGAGCGTGAGATAATGCGCGAACAGCTGAAGAACGACCCGAAGAACGCAGGAAAGCCCGAAGATGTGCTCAACAAGATCATCGAAGGCCGCCTGAACAAGTTCTACGAGGAGAACGTCCTCGTCGATCAGCCCTTCGTAAAAGATCCGTCGAGGACGATCGGCGAGCTCGTTGCCGAAAAGATCGGTTCGATCAAAGAGAACATCACCATTCGCCGTTTCACACGCTATAAAATGGGCGAAGGCATCGAGAAGAAACAGGACGATTTCGCCGCGGAAGTAGCGTCGATGGTAGGATAGGAGTGGTCGGTGGCCGGTGGTCGGGGGTCAGATAGATCGACATCATGGCCGTTCAGCACTACAGACAACTGATCGCCTGGCAAAAGGCTATGGAACTCGTCGACCTGGTTTATGATCTTACGGACGATCTCCCGCCTGAAGAACGTTTTGGCTTGAGTTTGCAGGTGCGAAGGGCGGTCGTTTCGATCGCTTCGAATATAGCAGAGGGCCAAGGTCGGAATTCTACAAAAGAGTTCATCAATCATCTCTCGATCGCTTACGGCTCGTTGATGGAAACGGAAACACAGACTTTGGTTGCCGAGTTGCGAAGCTATTCAACGCCGGAAAAGCGCGATCGAGTTATGGAGAAAGCCTCGGAAGTTGGCAGACTCATCAACGGTTTATCAAATTCACTAGGACGGAGAACGCGACCGGAGCGCTAAAGATTCAACATTGATGCCGACCACCGACCACCGACCACTGACCACTCCCATTTTCCGGCGTATTCTGCTCAAGCTCTCGGGCGAGGCTTTGTTGGGCTCGCAAAACTACGGCATCGATACGCTCGTAGCCGAATCGGTCGGCCGCGAGATACGTGCGGTGCACGATCTCGGCGTCGAGGTCGCGATCGTCGTCGGCGGCGGAAATATCTTTCGCGGCGTATCGGAATCGGCCGGAAATATGGAGCGCGGAGCGGCCGATTATATCGGGATGCTGGCGACCGTTATGAACGCCGTCGTCCTTCAGGACGCTCTCGAAAAGCTCGACGTTTACACCCGTGTGATGTCCGCGATCGACATTCCGCAGCTTGCTGAGCCGTTCATTCGCCGGCGTGCCCTTCGCCACCTTGAGAAGAAGCGGGTCGTGATCTTTGCCGCCGGGACCGGCAACCCCTATTTTACGACCGATTCGGCCGCGGCCCTTCGGGCACTCGAGATCGAGGCAGAGGTCATTTTCAAAGCGACCAAAGTGGACGGCATCTACTCGGCCGACCCGAAGATCTTTCTAGAGGCGGAAAAGTACGACAAGATCACCTATCAGGAAGTTCTCGAAAAACGGCTGAAGGTGATGGACTCCTCCGCGATCTCGCTTTGCATGGACAATGACCTTCCGATAATGGTCTTTAATATGACCCAGCCCGGAAATATCCTAAGGGCGGTTTGCGGCGATCTTTCGGTCGGGACCCTCGTGACGACCGGTGAAAGTGCCGCGACCGGCGTTTAAGAATAAGATGAGCGTACAAAACGTAATTTCAGATACAAAGCCGAAGATGGAAGCGGTGATCGAGGATTTCAAGCGGAAGCTTTCGAACGTCCGCACCGGGCGGGCGTCGGTCGGTCTGCTCGATTCCGTTCACGTTGACTATTACGGTACATCGACGCCCCTCCAGCAGATGGCCTCGGTGGCCGTGCCTGAGCCGCAGATGATCACGGTGCAGCCGTGGGACATCTCGCAGCTCGGGGCAGTGGAAAAAGCGATCATCGCCGCAAACCTCGGCCTAAACCCGTCGAATGACGGCAAGGTGATCCGGCTTCCGGTTCCGCCGCTGAATGAAGAACGGCGAAAGCAGCTTGCCAAACAGGTTCACGAGATCGCCGAAGATCACCGCATTGCGGTCCGCAATATCCGGCACGCATCCAATGACACGCTAAAGAGGATGCGAAAGGACAAGGAAGTTTCAGAGGATGAGGAGCGCGGCGGGCTCGACGAGGTGCAAAAGCTGACGAACACCTTTATCGCCAAGGTTGACGAACTCGCCAAGAACAAGGAGTCCGAGATCATGAGTGTCTGAAAGGCCACGCCTAAAAAACACATTGCCCGCCTCCGTATCATTCGGAAGCGGGCATTCTCTTGTTCTACGACCTGCTATTTGGCCTTGTTCGCATCTCTTTCGGCCTTGAACTTCTTGAACTGCATCTTGAATTCTTTGCAGGTCTTGACCAATTCGGTCGTATCGGTCTTGTTCTTTTCCACGCTTTCGCGGATCCCGTCCTTGATCCGGTTCAGAACCGTCGCTTTTATCGCTTTCGTCACGAAATCGTCGTCCGGGTTGTTCATCTCGGCGGAGATGGCATCCATGACCTCGTCACATTCGGGCACGCCGATCTTCGATTCGCCGACCGCGGTATCCACTGCCTTATCGCTCAGGGTCTTGTCTTTCTCGGACGACGAGCCCGATGACGAACCGCCGAACGGATTGAGGCTGCTGCATCCGAGACTCACGCCGATCAGCGCGACCATCGCAAAGACCGAAAAGAAATTTCTCATTTTTCTCGCTCCCATATGTTGACGAAAAGAATAAGCGAGATTTGCGGCGATTCCAAAAGCGGACGTCCTACTGAGCCGGCGTGAGCGGGCTGCTGCCGAGGTCGTATCGGATGTAGAGCCTCAGTGCCTTTTCCCTGACCTCTGCCCTTACGTCGTTCACGTTGGCGACGAGGTTCGCGCTCGCCGAGGTGATCGGAACGTTGATCGCGATCTGCCTGCCATCGACGATCTTGATCGGGTTGACCCTCGCGTTAAGCGTCGATTGCACGAGCGGTGTCGCGATCGCGCTGACGAGCGGGTTAACTCCCTCGAGGTTCACCGTTTCAACATTGAATTGACCGAAAACCGACTGCGTATCCCGATCGAATCTCAACTCGAGGACGGAGTTTGACCATCCGCTGAAGCGGACGCACCCGAATGGGGAATTGTAACTTCCGTTGAACGCCAGCGGCGATTCAAGCCGGTCGTTCGCAAAGCTGACGCTCGTCCGCACACCGCTTCCCTCCGGCAGAACGGTGATGTTGCCGCTGCACTCCGGATCGGCTGGCTGCGGTGCCGAATTCGATAGCGCGAACGAAGGGTCGTTCATATTCGTAAAGATATTCCCCAGGATGCTGTTAAAGAACTCCTCGCTGAGAACGATCTCGGCCGTCGCCGCGGGTGTGGCGTTCGGGTCCGGCGGCAAAACCGGTGAGCCCGGCACTGCCCCCGCCCTCGGCACACCTACGAATATGAAGAAGGCCGCGGCTCCGCCGGCGACGATGCCGATCAATGCCCCTATTAGGAATTTTGCCATTGCTTTATTGGGCCGTCGCTGAGGCTGTCGGTGTCGGCGTCGCATTTGCCTGATCTATCAGCTGCCCGATCAGTGCCGCGGCGGCGCTGAACAAGAGATTCGCCTGCGCCTTTACCTTTTCCTGGTCGATCTTTTCAAACTCAGCCGGCACCTTGAAGATCTGCGGGTCGGGCGTTTCCTTGATATCGCTCATCTCCGTGACAAGCCGGATACCTTTTACACCCTGAACACTGGCGCCCGAGGCTGACTGAGAAACGATCTCGCTTCTGACCGGCAGACCTGTTTCTTTATCTATCAGAAAGTACGATTCGGTCTCGACGGTCCCCGCCTGGGTTCCCGTCTCGGCCGCATTGCCATATACATATTTCATTATCTGGCGGCCGTTCACTGTCTCTTCGCCAGCCGGCTTGACACCCGGAATGGCCTTCAGTTGCTGCATGATCTGTTCGGGCATCATCAATCGCCTGACCTCGAATCCCAGGGCCTCCGAGGTGAGTTCGGCAAACTGTTTTCTCGATGGCAGCACGATGAACTTGCCCGACGAATTTTCCAGATAGATCACCTTTTCGTTCGTCGGCAGCACGAACTCCATCGCGCGGTCCGCTCCGGACCTTGCCACAACGGCGGAGAGCGGCGGCATCGACGCCTTTTGCCCGGGCTGTTGCCCAACGGTCTCGAGCGTAAGCTTGATCACGCCCTGATAGGCGTTCGGTTCGACAAACGTCAAACCGTTCCCGCCCGTCGTATTCGTATTCGTGTTCGAGTTTGTATTCGAATTCGCCGTATTCGCGTTTGTATTGACGTTTACGTCATTTGTATTGCTCGTTGACGGCAGCGTGCCGCAGCCAAGGAAGAGTGTGGAAATCGCGGTCGATAATGAGATGTATAAGATGCCCGATCGGATCGTGTGTGACATAGAAACCTCCAAATGAATTGTTTTGATACAACTATTTGCCTATCAGAGGTTTAGTGCAAAGCCTATGCCTTTGAAAGCTTTGCGTACTTTTCGATCATCTTTTTCTGGCCAAAACCCGGAAAGCTTATCGTCAGTTTTACGTTGTCGCCGCTTCCCTCCCGTCTTAGCACAAGCCCTTTCCCGTACTTCTCATGCCGCACCTGAGCGCCCGGAATAAAGGTCGGAACAACGGCCGACGGTTCTTTCCGTACGGTCTGCGAAGCAGCCGCCTTGAGTTTCTCAAAGCCGGTCGGTTTCCGCCGTGCTTCGTCCTCAAATCCGGTCATATCGGCTTTGTCCGCGGCCTCGCGTATTTGGCCGCCGGCCGTCGCTTCCCTTTTTTTGAAGAATTCGGCTATGGCCTCGCTGCTGTTGTAGGTCTTGCCGGTGTATAGGTTCTTTGGTTTCGGCTGTTCCTGATGGCCTCGCAGGGCCGCGGCGGCCCGTCTGTTCTCGGTCGCGGCGCCGCCTCGCGCATATGAGAGCCAGGAGGCCCCGTACGACAGGTCCTCGATCAGCTCGAGCGGCATTTCGTTCAGGAATTGCGACGGCTCGGCCGCGATCTGTTCTCCATACACCCTGCGTCTCATCGAGTGCGTGATATAGAGGACCTTTTCGGCACGCGTGATGGCAACATAAGCAAGACGCCTTTCCTCTTCGAGTTCCTTAATATCGTTGAGGCTCCGCGAGTGCGGGAACACTCCGTCCTCCAATCCGACCAGGAAGACCACGGGAAATTCGAGCCCTTTTGCCGAATGGATCGTCATCAGCGTGACGCGTGCGGCAAGGTCCAAACTGTCGGTATCGGACGTCAGAGCCGCATGGTCGATAAAATCGCGAAGTCCCGCGTCGGGCATCCGGTCGTAATCCGCGGCGGCGTTCACAAGCTCTTCGAGGTTCTCAAGCCGCGCCTCGGATTCGTCGGAATTCTCTGACCCCAACATGAAAGAATAGCCGCTGTCATCGATCGCCGCGATCACGACATCAGAGACCTTTTTCTCGGAATCGGCCGCCTCTGCGGCTTTCGTTTGCAAGCCCTCGATGACCTTTTTGAAAGAACGAAGGGCTTCCTTTGCTCGATTTGTAAGGTTCGGAGTGATGCCGGACATCGGCTCCGTTATGATGGCCAAAGCCTCCCAGAGCGAAACTCCCAGATCCTTTGCCCGCGACTGCAGCTCGTCCAGCGTGGTCTTCCCGATGCCGCGCGGCGGCGTGTTCACTACGCGAAGCAATGCGATGTCGTCCGCAGGGTTCAGCGCGAGTTTGAGGTAGGCGATGATGTCCTTGACCTCCTGCCTCTCATAGAACGAAAACCCGCCGACGATGTTGTAGTCGATCCGCATTCGGCGAAGTTGTTCTTCGAACACACGCGATTGAGCATTCGTCCGATACAGAACGGCGATCCGCATCTGCGGGTCTTTTCTCAGATACTCCTCGATCCTGGCCGCAACAAAACGGCCCTCGCCGTCGGCGTCCTGCGCCTGGTAATAGAAGATCCGCTCGCCGCCGGCATTCGATGTCCAGAGCTTCTTCTTCTTTTGATTGATGTTATGGGCGATGATCGCATCCGCCGTGTCGAGGATCGTCTGCGTCGAGCGATAATTCTGTTCGAGCAGGATCACCTTTGCGTTCGGGAAGTGCTGTTCGAATTCGAGGATGTTGCGGATATCGGCCTGGCGGAATCCGTAGATCGACTGTGCGTCATCACCGACCACGCAGATGTTCTGCTGCTTCTCGGTGAGAAAAGTGATCAGGGCGAGCTGCAGCGGATTCGTGTCCTGATACTCGTCGACGAGGATGTACCGGTAACGGTCGTTGTACTTTGCACGGACCTCGTCCGACTTGCGAAGCAGACGAACGGTCTTGATCAGCAGGTCATCAAAATCGAGCGCATTTGCCACCTTTAGCCGCTCTTCATACATCCGAAAGACCTTTGCGGCAGCCGCACGTTTCTCATCCGTATGTTCGACCTTCGACGCGAATAGTTCGACATCCTCCCCACGGTTCTTGGCCGCCGAGATGGCCGAGCGGACGACCCGCGGGACGATCTGCTTTTCATCGAAGCCAAGATCTTTGATGCAAGCCTTTACCACCTTCTGCGTATCATCGGTGTCGTAGATGGTAAATGTCTTCTTGTAACCCTCATTCAGAGCTTCGATGTCCTGCCGCAGGATCCTCACGCATAGGCTGTGAAATGTAGAGATCAGCGGAAACGAGTTCAGCCGTTCGTCCCGCAGCAGTTCGCGAACGCGATCTCGCATCTCGCCCGCCGCCTTGTTGGTGAACGTGACCGCAAGAATGTTGTGCGGGGCAATGCCCTTTTCCTTGATAAGGTGGGCGATGCGAACGGTAATGACACAGGTCTTTCCGGACCCGGCACCCGCTAGTATCAGCAGCGGCCCTTCGGTCGTTTGAACGGCTTCGGCCTGTTGGGGATTGAGTGAGGATAATGCTTCCATTAAATGAATAGGTGAGAGAGCACTAAGAATCGTAGATGTTCGTACCATCAAGCGGCTCGACGATCACAGCGGTACCGTAAGCGAGAATTTCGGTGGCGGTCGTAGCGATCTCGTTGGCGTCATAGCGTGCGCCGATCACCGCATTTGCACCGAGTTCGGAGGCATGCTGGATCATAATTTCAAAAGCATCGAAGCGCGTCTGTTCACATAGAGTCGTCCACGCAGTGATATTGCCTCCGACCAGCGTCTGGAGCGATGCTCCAATATTCGCAAAAACGTTTCGCGAGCGAACAACGATGCCGCGCACCACGCCGAGGTTCTGGACGATCCGAAATCCCGGCAGTTCAAATGCGGTCGTTACCATCTGATGCGAAACCGAATAACGTGGAGCACTCACCGGGTACGGGGCCTTCACCTTAATATTCTCGTTCATTAGGATGTCTCCCTGTTCAAGTCGCCCATCTGCGGAGCCCAGTCTTCAAAAAAGTGCCTCACGATAGAGCTCATTTGATGATCGCCTGAATTTCCTTGAACTTCTCGTGACGCGAATCCCGCATCATCTCAAATAGGGCCATTTCCATCGATGAGGCTACGACCCCGCTCGCGAGCATCTTGTCGATACCGGCGCGCCTGTCGTGCTCGAATCGCGATGCGACGCAATCGGCCAGCAGATGGACCTGATAGCCCGCATCGAGCAGATCGTGTGCCGTTTGGTTAACGCAGACATGGGCCTCGATGCCGCATAGAATGATCTGCTTTGCCTGGTACTTCTCAAGCGTCGCCGCAAAACCCGCCTGGCCGAACGCGCTGAAGCTCGACTTTTCAATAAATTCAGCATCATCCGAAAGGCACAGCAGAAGCTCTTCGGCAGTTCGCCCCAACCCCTGCGGATACTGCTCGGTCACGACGACGGGCCGCCCGAGTATCTGACATCCGCGGATGGCCATCGCGATCCGCGAGACGCTCTCGGCAAAGGACGGGATCGCCTTGCGAAATGCTTCCTGTACGTCGACCACGACGAGCAGGCATTCATCAATGTTCAGCGAATTCTTATGCATCTTCGGCTTTCTCGTTCGCGGCCGCCTCCTGCTTCGCCTTTGTCGCCGACTCTTTTGCCCGCATCTCTTTCTTATATGTCTTAAAGAAAAAATATACGGCGGCAAATGAAAGTATAAGGATCAGGATCATCATCGCGGCGATGAAGATCACTTCGGCAGTTGCGCTTCCGGGCATATCACGATCTTAGCAAGGGTTGGAGGGAAACTCGAATCGGCGTCAGTGCGGAGCCTGATCCGGCGGAAAGGAAAGCGTGACATCGACCGGATCCGAAAGAAGCATCGACCTGTAAGATTCCGGGATCTGCTTGACCTTTTTCGAACCGTCGGTGACGAGGTGAAGCGTCTCGCCCTCGGCTATCAGCGCCTCGGTGTCCTTCCGCACGATCTCGTAAATGAACCGGATGGAGCGGCTCCGGACCTCGGCGACCCTCGTTCGCACGCTGAGCAGATCTTCGTAATATGCCGGGGATTTATACCTTACGTAGGTTTCGGCGACGACCATAAGAGCATCGTCACGCTCTTCCATTTCCTTATATGAAAAGCCGCGGGCACGGCAAAGGTCGCTGCGGCCGGCCTCGAACCAGATAAGGTAGTTCGAATGATGGACGATGCCCATCTTATCGGTCTCGGCATATCGGACGCGGATCTCGGTTTCGTGCCAGTCGTCCATATAGAATTGGCTGGGAGACAGGGATTCGAACCCCGATAGCCAGATCCAGAATCTGGAGTCCTACCATTAGACGATCTCCCAGCGTAAGTAATAATTTACGTAGGCTTCCTGCCCGTGTCAAATCAGCTTAATTTGCGGTAATTAAAGGCGATAGGCAAAATATAAGTTTATGTCCGATCCGAAAGAGATCATCAATAACCGCCAGGCCTATCACGAATATCACATTCTCGATAAGTACGAGGCCGGCGCCGTGCTCGTCGGGACCGAGGTCAAGAGTATTATGGCGGGCCGGATCCAGCTAAAAGACTCGTATGTGGCTGTGAAAGACGGCGAGGTCTGGCTGTTGAACGCCCACATTTCGCCATACTCTCACGGGAACAAACAGAATCACGAACCGCTCAGGACGCGAAAACTACTGCTTCACCGCAAGGAGATCGAAAAGCTCGAACGCGAGACGACCGTCAAAGGATTGACCCTCGTCGTTACGGCGATCTACTGGAAGAACGGGCGGATAAAGTTCGAGATCGGGGTCGCAAAGGGTAAGAAACTGTACGATAAGCGAGAGACCGAGATGCGAAAGACCGTGGAGAAGGAAACCCGTCAGCAGTTGAAAGAACGAATTAGATAAGTTATAGCTATATAAGCAGTTTTTCTATCTAGAAGCTAATCTTAATACAGAGGAATCTAATGAAATCTCTCGCAGTAACGGGTAAATTCCCGGAAGCGAATGTCGAAGCGCTGGCAGTGGCTGTTTTTAAGGGCGAAAAGGCCAATTCCCCGGAATTGAAGGACCTTGATTCGATCACGGGCGGGCTTGTTTCGGCCGTTGTCGGCTCGGAGGAGTTCAAAGGCGAAACCGGCGAGACGGCGTTGATCCGGTTCGCTTCAAAGGGGAAGGTCAAGGCGAGCCGCCTGCTTCTGATCGGTGCAGGCGAACGCGGAGAGTATGAACCGCATAACGTCGCAATGATCGCCGGCGCGGCGGTACGCGCATTCCAAAAGCAAAAGGTCAAGAGCGTCGCGCTCGCTCCGCGCTCGGGCGGCGATCCGGTCCAGGTCGCTCAGGCGGCATTTCAGGGCGCTCTTTGCAGCCGTTTCGAACTCGACAAATATAAATCCGCCGATCGGTCGCTGCCATCCGTGGGGCTCTTCGGCGTTTACATCGACGGGGCAAGACCGGCCGACGTCAAAAACGGCTTGAGCCGCGGTGAGATCATCGGAGACTCGATGAATTTCACACGCGACCTGGCGAATGAACCGCCGAACATACTCACGCCGACCGAGATGGCGAACCGCGCACAAAAGATGGCCAAGGAGACCGGCCTGAAGTGCGAGATATTGGACGAGGCGAAGATGACCAAGCTCGGCATGGGTTCGCTGATGAGCGTTTCCAAGGGCTCCGAAGAGCCTGCCAAGATGATCATCCTCAGGTACACGCCCGCAAAGAACACCGGTGCCAAAGGCGAACTCCTCGCCCTTGTCGGGAAAGGGATCACATTCGATACGGGCGGCATTTCGCTTAAGCCCGGCGAAGGCATGGATTCGATGAAGTACGATATGTCCGGCGGTGCGACGGTCCTCGGTGTAATGCGTGCGATCGCCCTTCTCAAACCGACGGTCCCGGTGCTTGGCATCGTCGCGGCGGTCGAGAATATGCCGGACGGCAAGGCCTCACGCCCGAGCGACGTGGTCACCGCAATGAACGGCAAGACCGTCGAGATCCTCAATACCGATGCGGAGGGCCGCCTCATACTTGCCGACGCCGTCGCATACGCAGAGAAACAAGGTGCCACCCGCATCGTGGATATGGCAACCCTGACGGGAGCGGTCATCGTCGCTCTCGGCGATCAGAACACCGGCATCATGGGCAACGATCAGGGCCTTGTCGATGAGATCATTTCCTGCGGCAAGGAGAACGGCGAGGGATTCTGGCAGCTGCCGGTCAGCAAGGAATACAGCAAACAGATCAAATCGGACATTGCCGACATAAAGAATATCGGCCCGCGCGGTAAAGCCGGTACCATCATGGGAGCCGTCTTTATCCAGGAATTCATCGATAAAGCAAAGTGGGCACATCTCGATATTGCCGGCACCGCCTGGGCCGACAGCGTTAAGCCGCATTCTGCAAAAGGGCCGACCGCCGTTGCCGTTCGCTCGCTTATCTCGCTGGTTGAACGTTCGCAATAGACATATTTTCACTTTCAACTTAGAATTGGCTGGTAAGTTTTCTACTTATCAGCCCTTTTTTTGCAATTTCGATCCTAAGGTCCGTCCTGTTTTTAGCGCGATTACGCGTTTTGTTTAGAAGGAGAGTATTCGTTCATCTAGCTCGCGGTTTCCCTTATGAGTAGGAATATCTGGAATCTATTGGTCGCGGCGTTCGCCCTTGTGCTGGTTGCGGGCTGTTTTTGCCGCTCCGACCGTGAAAACAATGGCCCGGCTGATGCACCGCCCGTGACGTCTTCGTCAAACACGTCTCAGCCCGCGTCGAACAAGTCCTCATCGACGACGGCCTCGTCCAGCGATAAAAAGCCCGATCAGGGTGACTTTCTCGTCGAGCACGAGGCGGTGACCACGCCTCGCTATGTCGAGATCGACCGTCAGGTAAAGGACGAGAAGCTACTGGAAAAGGCAGCCAGCCAGTTGAATGCGGCCCTCGCGCTTCCCCAGGACATAACGCTCCGTACAAAAGATTGTAAAGAGATAAACGCCTACTACGACCCGAACGACGCATCTATCACGATGTGTTACGAATTGATGGAACACTTCTATGGGTCGTTCCGAAGCAACGGCAGCAGCGAAAAGGATTCGTACGATCAGATGTTCGACGCGGTCAGATTCGTCTTTCTTCATGAGATCGCCCACGCTCTGATCGATATGTACAAGCTTCCGATCATCGGCAACGAAGAGGATGCGGCCGACCGCTGTTCGGCGTATATCAATCTCGAAGAACTCGGAAAAGAGGGCGTCGCTGCGATACTCGCCGCCGCCGATGCCTTTGCGATCGAATCGAAGCGCACCGCCGGCGCCAAAAAGAACATGGCGGATGAACACCTCCTCGGCGAACAGCGTTATTACAATGCTCTGTGCATGGTCTACGGGTCCAACTCGTCCAACTGGGAAAAGCTCGTGACCGAAGGCTATCTGCCAAAGGAACGAGCCGTTCGCTGCCCGACCGAGTATCAGAAGGCTGTTGATGCCTGGTCGGCCCTGCTCGGCCCGTGGCGAAAGAATTGACCTCACATTTGAATAACTTGGAGACACTAAATGAAGAAGATCATCGAAACGATCGTGCGGGGGAAAGACAACCGCCTCAATGGCCTCATCGCACTTGCCGTCGTGGCGTCGATCGCTCTTGGTTGTAATTGCGGCAAGACGTTCGACCTTTCAAATTCTGGTACGACAAGCAATTCGAGCAGCGACAACCCGTTCAACACCTCTACGTCCTCGGATGACGACGGCGAGATGCCGGGCGACGCGTTGCTCAAAGCTCTCGTAAAAGAAACGACCGCGGATTTTGCCGCCGCCATCAGTTCGGGCGATTTTGCGAACATCTACCAAAAGGCCTCGACCGATTTTAAGAGCACCTACACCGAGGAACAGATGGCAGATGTCTTCAAGGAATTCGTCGCGAAGAAAAGCCAGGTCGTGCCCATCCTTTCAAAGGCCGTTTCGATGGAACCGGAATTCTCGCCTTCACCGTCGATCAGGACGGAAAAGGGCCTGAGCATTCTCGTTGCCAATGGCAAGTACCCCACCAAGCCTATTCCGACCAACTTTGAGTATGAATACGTAAAGCGGAACGGCCAGTGGAAGATGCTCAAGCTGATCGTGAAACTGACCCGCTAGGGGTCGCGATACTTCGGATATCGGGAAAGGCGTCGCATCCGGCGCCTTTTGCTTTTTGGCGGTACGAAAGCTAAGATTTTCTTTTCCAATAAGCTATGAAGATCCATGAATATCAGGGCAAAGCCCTCCTTAAGGAATACGGTGTGCCGGTGCCCCGGAGCATCGTCGCGCGAACCGCCGAAGAGGCCGAGGCAGCGGCAAAGGAACTCGGCACGGATGTGGTCGTGGTAAAGGCGCAGATCCACGCGGGCGGCCGAGGTAAAGGCGGCGGCGTAAAACTTGCCAAGTCGCCCGAGGAAGCGAAGCAGATCGCATCCGAGATGCTCGGTATGATGCTTGTGACGCATCAGACGGGCCCCGAGGGCCGCGAGGTGAAGACACTTCTTATCGAAGAAGGCCTGCCTATCGACAAGGAATTTTATCTCGGCATCACGCTCGACCGCGTGACCGGACGCAACACCTTTATGGCGTCGTCCGCGGGCGGAATGGACATCGAAAAGGTCGCCGAGGAGACGCCCGAACTGATCCTGAAAGAAACGATCGATCCGTCGGTCGGGCTCCGGCCGTTTCAGGCCCGTAAGCTGGCATTCGGCCTCGGCATTCCGAGCCATCTGATCAATCAGGCGGCTAAATTCATGCTCTCGCTTTACGAAGCCTACGAGAAGATGGATGCGTCACTCGTCGAGATCAATCCGTTCCTCCTCACGAAGGACGATCGCCTGATCGCGCTCGACGCCAAGGTCAACTTCGACGACAACGCGATGTTCCGGCACAAGGAATATGCCGAACTTCGCGACCTTAACGAAGAAGAACCGCTCGAGATCGAGGCGTCGAAATACGACCTAAACTACATCAAGCTCGACGGCAATATCGGCTGCATGGTCAATGGTGCGGGCCTCGCCATGGCGACGATGGACATCATCAAGCTGCACGGCGGCGAACCGGCCAACTTTCTCGATGTCGGCGGCGGCGCCTCGCAGGAACGCGTCGAGCAGGCATTCAGGATCCTGCTCTCGGATACCAACGTGAAAGCCGTTCTCGTGAATATCTTTGGCGGTATCGTCCGGACCGATATGGTCGCGAACGGTGTCGTCGCCGCGGCAAAGAACCTCGGCGTCTCTATCCCGATCGTCGCCCGGCTAGAAGGCACCAACGTCGAAGAAGGCCGCCGCGTCCTCGCCGAATCGGGCATCGGCATCATAACCGCCGAGGGCATGACCGACGCCGCCGAAAAAGCGGTCGCCGCCGCCAACGCCTAGGTTCAGAGTGCGCGATTTATCGCGTTTAGTTCAGAGTGCGCGATTTATCGCGTACATTACGTAGCCCACGATCATGTACAAATGGCGGCGACTCTCCGACGAAGAGCGCGAAGCTGTACTAAACGAAAGAAAGGGGCGTAAGCTGCCCTGGCACCGCCCTCCCCATCTCGAGTTTGAGGGGTCGCACAGTTTTATCATCACTGCCGCTTGCTTCGAGCATCACCCAATAATCGGCAAGAGCCTTAAGCGATTGGGCGAACTCGAAAAGCTACTCGTAGAATCCTGCGAGCAGAGTAACGCTCGCTTGCACGCATGGTCCATCCTTCCTAATCATTATCATCTCCTTACCCACGCCGCGAATATCGACGTTCTCAGAAAGAAGATCGGAAAAGTTCACGGGCGAACGGCCGTGCGATGGAATCGCGAAGACGGCCAGATCGGCCGAAAAGTTTGGTTCAACTACTTCGATCGCGATATGAAGTCGAACCGCCATTTCTGGGCCACGAAGAACTACATCCATAACAATCCGGTCCACCACGGCTACGTCGATAGATGGCAGGACTGGCCATTTTCGAGCGTTCATCAATATCTAGAAGAAGTTGGCCGCGAGGGAGCCGTGAATATTTGGAATGAATATCCTGTCCTCGACTATGGAAAGGACTGGGATATCTATTGAGATGTGCGATTTATCGCGTACCGGTTCAGAGTGCGCGATTTATCGCGTACATCCCTTTACCCACAAACCTGTACGCGATAAATCGCGCACTCTGAACCCGAAGCAACCAATCCCGAATCTCGAATCATCCATTAGCCAAGACTTGGCACCGATCTTAGCTTAAGGAAACAAGAACAATATGAGACGACTGATCTTTCTCCTCTGGATATTCGTGTGCGCCTTTTCGGGTTATTCGCAGGCGGGCGGAAAGAAACGGCTCGCGACGGCTACAAAGCCGATGGTTCGTGCGGCGGAGGTACGCGATAGATCGCGCACTCTTAACACCCTGCCCATCCGCCGCGTGATCCTCTACTCGAACGGCGTCGCCTACATCGAGCGCCGCGGATTCGTCAACGGCAACGCCGAGGTCAATCTTTCGTTCAAGCAATCTCAGGTGGACGACGTACTCAAATCAATGGTCGTACTCGACCTGAATCAGGGCAAGATCGGCGCGGTGAGCTACAACTCATCCGCTCCTGCGTCTGCAAGGACAGCGGAAATCCCCTTCTCGGTGGAGGCCGAATCCGGAGAAGGGAGCACCGGCGGATTGGCGCAGGTACTGACACAAATGCAGGGCTCAAAGGTAGCTGTAGCATCTGCTAAGACGGTCGGGACAGGTTCGATTTTGACTATCGAAAAGAGAATGGTGCCGGCCGATAAAGAGCACCCGGCGACTATTGCAACCTTTCTTGTGATCGCGTCTGATGCAGGCGAAATCGCCAGTTTCGATCTCTCCGAGGTCCGCAGCGTAAAATTGCTCGACGAAGGAACGCGAAACGACCTGAGTGAATTTGCGAACGCGACCGCCTCCACCCGCCGACGCGACGCGAAGACCGTCACCGTAACCTCGAACGGCATCGGCCAGCGTGAAATGGTTGTCAGCTATATTGTCGCCGCGCCGATCTGGAAGACGACATATCGTGTTGTGCTGGACGACGAAGGAAAGCCGTTCTTCCAAGGTTGGGCGATCGTCGATAACGTCAGCGACGAAGATTGGAACGGCGTGCAGCTATCTCTCGTCTCCGGATCGCCCGTTTCGTTCATTCAAAATCTCCAAAAGCCGCTTTATCGCTACCGGCCGATAATTCCGATACCTGAGGATCTTAAGCTTCGACCGCAGATCTATGATCCGGAGGGCGGTGAAGGTTCCGGATCGGGCAGTGGAAACGGCTCGGGGGTTGGTTTTGGAAACGGAGACAGTTCGGTATCGGGAGGTGCCCCGCCCCCGCCAGAGCCAAAGCCGCTGTTTGGAGACGCAAACAGCAATTTTATGATCTCATCGGGATTCGCCGGTACTGGAGTAAGCGATGCTTTACTCGGCGAAAGAGGCGGAGTGGAAACAGCGGCCACCGGAAATGAGATCGGCGACTTGTTCGAATATCGGATCGAGCAGCCCGTGACCGTCACCAGAAACCAGTCAGCGTTGATCCCGATCATTCAATCAAAGATGGAAGGCGAACGAGTGTCGATCTTTCGCTACGACAACCCGCAAGCCGAAGAGGACACGGACAACGACGATCAATATGAGGAGGAGGCCGAGGTCCGCAAAGCCAACCCGAGGCCGATGAGCGGGCTGATGCTCAAGAACACAACCACGATGACATTCGAAGGCGGGTCGATGACCGTTCTCGACCGCGACGCTTACGCGGGTGAAGCTCTGATGGAGCGGTTGAAGCCGAAAGAGCAGCGGCTGATCTCTTTCGCACTCGATACCGGCACGCTTGTCCGAGTTGAACAAAAGGAAGACCGCGAACCAGCCCGCTTGATCAAAGCCGTCGGTGGAGTATTTCAGGTCCATTACTTCAAGACCGACAAGCGCGTCTATCGGCTCGCGAACCAAACCGATCGACCGAAGTCCGTGTTCATAGAGCATCCCGTCCGAAAGAACTGGACCCTTTCGGAGAATTACGCCAAACCTGATTACACAACCGCTCGCTTCTACCGGTTTCGAGTCGAACTCCGGTCATTCGAGAGCAAGGAGATTGTGGTAGGCGAGAACCTCGGGATGATGGACAAATACGAGCTACGCTCCCTTTCTCCAAAGGATCTTGAAATGTTGATCGCTCGCCGCATCATCGACGAACCGACTCGCGAGCGGCTTGCAAAGCTGGTCGATCTCAGAATGAAGATAAATGACCTGAACGCGCAGCTTGAAACAATCGAGAGGGAGAGCAAGGCCATTTCGCTCGATCAGGAGAGATTCCGTGAAAATATCGAAGCCCTTGCGAAAACCTCCGAGGCCAAGTCGCTCATCGCCCGATACATCGCGAAAGCGAACGAGCAAGAGACGCGTTTGGAGGAGATGGAGAAGGAACGCAAGGCGATCAACGCTGAGAAGGAAAAGCTCGAACGTGACCTGGCCGTGGCGATCACCGTGTTCGAGATCAAATAAAAAGTTCAGAGTGCGCGGTTTACCGCGTACGGTCCTGTATGTCTAGGGTACGCGATAGATCGCGCATTCTGAGCTAGACCTTTATGCAGATGCCCTTTCTGTACAGCAGCCACATCAGGAACAGCCAGAACAGGATAAATGAGACGGCGAATGCGAGCGATGCGTTCACCGGCGAGGCCCACGAGAGAAAGAGGGTTTGGAAGATCCACTGCTGAAGCGTGATGTCCTTGCCCGCCTCGGGGCCGGCGACCCGGATCATCCCGAGCAGGCGTGCCATTATCCCCGAAAAGACGAACAGTGCGAGTGCGTTGACACCGAAAATGACGAACGGCGTCGTCCACCACTTCATCTGCTTGATGTCGATCAGCCAGTAGCATGCGGCGAGCGACAGGAGCGCAAGGCCCGTTGTATAGACCACATACGAACTCGTCCAAAGCGACTTGTTCAAAGGGAACAAGAGGCTCCACGACCAGCCGACCGCGAGGGCGACGGTCCCGGCAAAAAATAGACCGGCGGCCTTGTTCAGGGATGGCCGATGATCGATGATCGTCTGATCTTGCGGATTCGCGGGTCCATCGTCCTGCGCCGCGAAGTCATCTTTTTTCCGCAGCCAGGTCCCCGTCAGCACGCCCGAGAGACAGGTGACGATCGCGGGGATCGTCGAGAGAATTCCCTCGGGATCGAACACCTTGGCCGACCTCCAGATATGGGCCTCCGTAAGGATGGTCCGGTCGAGCCATGCTGCAAGGTTGCAGGCCTTGTCGTCGATCGTCGTGACGTCGCAGCCGGGAACAGGGATAGCGGTCATCAGCACCCAGTACGCGAGCAGAAGCGCCGTTCCGATCGCGGCCTGCTGCCGCCAGGACGTGTGAAGGTAAATCAGCGAAACGATGAGATAACAGACCGCGATGCGCTGGAGCACGCCCGGTATCCGCATCGTCGCGACGTTGTACGGCACGACCACATATCCCGCAAGCCAGAATGCCGTAACGGCCCCGGCCGTAACCGCGGCGATGATAAGCGCGGCCTTTGGCTTGTCCCAGAGATAAAAGAAAAGAGCGGCCGAATAGGAAAGCACGATCAGGATCTTGACCGCGTATGGAATGGTCGTCTCGGCAAAGTTAAAGAACGGTATCGCCGACATCACGATGCCGAGAGCAAAGATCAGCAGCGAGCGTGTAGATATCTTGTAGTAAACGTCTCGCGTCAGGCCGGCGGCGATCCGTTTGCCGAGGGCGATCGGGATCGCAACACCGACGATAAAAAGGAAGAACGGGAAGATGTAATCCGTCGGTGTGATGCCGTGCCACTCGGCATGCTTCAGCGGCCCGTAGATCGCCGACCAAGTGCCCGGATTATTGACCAGGACCATTCCCGCGATGGTCATTCCGCGGAAGACATCAAGTGAGATCAGACGGTCATTGGTCATGCGATTATGATCGCCCGCGAAATATGCGGACGTCCGCGAAACCGGTCAACGGTTTCCCTTTTCGCGGAGTTTAGCGTATTTCGCGGGCAAAGAATGTCCTACCATCCGTTCCGTTCCCGGGTTAGGGTGATATGAGCCGTGTGATGCCGCGAGTGCCACGCGTAAAGGGCGGCGGCTCGCTCGATGCTCCACGGGCCCGTCTCGGGATGAATGAACTCCTTCTGAAACTCCTCTTCCGACAGGCTTCGCAGCATCTCAACAAGCCGCGTATGAACGCCGTCAATGATCGAGAGCGAGACATCTACCGGCAGGCGGCTGTCGGCGAGTTCCGCCCAGCGGTCTTCGTGATACGGTTTGATCGTCGGCGGCTCATCTTCGGTCAAGGCCAGCTTGAACCTCACAAGCGTGTTGATATGGCTGTCTGCGATGTGGTGGACCGTCTGACGCAGCGTCCAGCCCTCCGGCCGATATGGCGTGTCGAGCTGCTCATCTGACAAACCATCGACGGCGGTACGCAGGTTCGCGGGAAGGTTCGCAAGCGTGTTTATGTTCTCGTCTCGCGACGCATACTCTGCGGGGTCGAATTTGCCGATCGGAAATCTAAGATCGAGTTCGGGTGTTGCTGTACTCATATTTATCCTCACAAATCTAATGAAGGCCGATGCTCTAGGCCAGGTACGAATCCTCGAACCGCGTGAACTGTTTCAGGAAGACGAGCTTGATGGTATCCGTCGGGCCGTTACGCTGCTTGGCGATGATCAGCTCGGCGATGTTCCTTTCCTCTTCCGGTATCGAATCGACCTCTTTCGCATAATAGTCCGAACGATAGATGAATGCCACCACGTCGGCGTCCTGCTCGATCGAGCCCGATTCGCGCAGGTCCGACATCATCGGCTTTGGAGGATTTCGCGCCTCCGGTGCCCGCGAGAGCTGTGAAAGGGCGATCACCGGCACGTTGAATTCCTTCGCGAGCGATTTCAGGTCGCGCGATATTTTCGAGACTTCCTGTTGGCGGTTCTCGCTGCCGCGGCCGCCGCCGCCGCTCATGAGCTGCAGATAATCGACGATGATGAGGTCGAGCTTTTTCTGTTCCACGGCGAGCCGCCGCAGCTTTGCCCTCATCTCGAGGACCGAGATCCCGGGCGTATCGTCTATGTGGAGCTTTGTGTCGGCAAGAATACCGATCCCTTCCGCAAGGCGCGTCCAATCCTTGGTCGAGAGCGTGCCGGTCCTTAGCATTCTCGCATCGATCGATGCCTGCGAACTCAGCATACGCATCACAAGCTGCTCCTTTGACATCTCGAGCGAAAAGATCGCGACCACCGCCTGTTCATTTACGGCGGCCCGCTGGGCGATATTGAGCACGAGGGCCGTCTTTCCCATCGACGGTCGGGCCGCGATGATGATGAGATCGCTCGGCTGCAGCCCCGATGTGATTATGTCGAGGTCGCGGAAACCGGTCGCAAGGCCCGTCAGGGCGTGCGTATCGCGCTTTGCAAATTCCTGTATCTTGTCAAAG
Organism: Pyrinomonadaceae bacterium; assembly: GCA_050246275.1. Lineage (GTDB taxonomy): Bacteria > Acidobacteriota > Blastocatellia > Pyrinomonadales > Pyrinomonadaceae > OLB17. Next base: position 309,821 of record JBFWWI010000001.1, on the reverse strand, counting down.
ACGCGCTCGGCCACCGGCTGGAACGGCGAAAATCCCTCGCGTTCTTTCTGCTCCGCCAGCGCAAAGATCATCTGCTCGGCGTGGTCGAGGACCGTCTGTGCATCCTCCTCTTCTTCGAGTGCTTCGCTCGTGATCTGATTACACGTCCTGATGAGGCCGCGCATCGTGGCCTTTTCCTTGACCACCCGAATGTAGTCCGAGACATCCGAAAAATGCGGGAGCCCGTACGTCAGGTTAGTGATCGCCGCCACGCCGCCGATCGACTCGACCGAGCCGTCCTTTTTAAGCTCTTCGCCGATCAGTATCGGGTCGATACGCTGCGAAGCACCGAACAGCGACACCATCGCACCGTAGATCCGGCGGTGAAGCGGCGAATAAAAATCCTCGGGCTTGAGGTGCTCGACCGCCTGCGTGATCAGGCTGTTGTCGAGCAATATCGCACCCAGGATCGCTCGTTCGCTCTCCTCGCTCGACGGGAGCGGACGCTCTAAGAACTGTTCTCTACGGGGTTCGGGAAATGCGGCCATCGGTTAAAAAGTGAATCTAGGTTAGGTGTAAATGATATCGGGATTGGCAGGTCGTGACAAAGAACCAAAAGCTGATTTTTTATTGGGTTTTTGGTGAATTCGGAGACGTTGAACGGCCGAAAAAAAAACTGCATCCGCCGAAACGAATGCAGTACAAGGATTTACCGAAATTCGGGTACGCCGAAAAAAATTATTCGGCTGCCGCTTCGGTTTCCGGGGCTTCGCCGGCGGCGGCTGGAGCTTCCACTTCCGCTTCCGATTCGGCCGTTGCCTTCTTTGCCTTCCTGTCGGCCTTTGGCTCTTCGGCCTCACCGCCCTCTGCGGTAACGGTCACGGGAACCTCGAGCATCACATCCCGATGCAGTTTCACCTTTACGGTGTATTCGCCCGTTTCCTTGATCGCATCCTTGAGGCTGATCTTGCGGCGGTCGATCTCGTAGCCCTTCGCCTGCAGAGCATCCGCGATGTCCATCGACGTGACCGAACCGAACAGGGTGCCGCCCTCGCCGGCCTTGCGTTCGAAAGCAAGCTCGATCGTACCCATCTGTTCCTTTTGCGCTTCCGCGGTCGCTTTTTCAACAGCGGCCTTCTTCAGAAGTGCTTCGCGTTCCTGCTCGATCTGCTTCAGATTCCCCTTCGTCGCGAGCGTTGCAAGGCCCTGCGGCAGCAAGTAGTTGCGGGCATAACCCGCGCGGACCTTTACGATCTCGCCGCGGCCGCCGAGGGTGTCGATATCTTCTCTCAATAAAATAGTCGTACTAGCCATTTCAAATCCTCCCCTCGCTGCTAATCCTGAACGAACGGCAGCAGTGCCATCGAACGAGCGCGTTTGATCGCTGTCGCGATCCGCCGTTGATCTTTTGCGGTGATGCCCGAGATGCGGCGCGGCATTATCTTTCCACGCTCCGGCACGAACTGCCTGAGCAGATCGACATCCTTCCAATCGATATAATCCGGCACGACCTGCCGCGGGCGTCTGCGCTGGTAGCGCCTCGGTGCCTTTTCGCTAAAACTATCTTCGACAAAATCAGCGTCCTGATCGCTTCTTTCCGGTCTGTCTGTATTCTCTGCCATTATTGTTCCTCCTTAGGCCGCTGCCTCTGCCGGCGATCCAGATTGTTCTTCCGTAGCGCGAAACTTCGAGCGGCTCGCCTGCCGTTTTTCTCGCTTCGCTCGGAGCTTGTCAGCTTTTTTGCGGTCTTCGTCCACGCGGATCGTGATATAGCGGATGATCATATCGTTCACGCGCATTCGGCGTTCGAGTTCGGCGATCTCCTGGCCCGAGCCGTCGATCTCGAACAGCACATAATGGCCCTCGGTCTTTTTCTCGATCGGGTACGCCAGCGGCCGGCGGCCGATGTCGTCCATTCTCACGACCGTTCCGCCCTCTTTCTCGATCACTTTCCCGACGGCCTCGTTCAGCTTAGCCACACGATCTGCCGGCGTCTCCGGATCGACGATATACATTACTTCGTAAGTTCTTTGTGCCAACTTCTTTTCCTCCCTTTGGCTTCTCCAGCCTCGGCTCCTTGTATCGGCCGAAGCAGAAAGGTCATTCTAATTAAATTCCGCCATTGCCTTTTCCACGTCGACCGAAATAACGGTGCGGACGGCCTCGGCGCTTCGCTTCAAAACACTCTCAACCTTTTCGGCCTCGTTCTTCGCAAAATTCTGAAGAACGAAGTCCCTCGTATTCGAGACCGGATGCTCCGGCATAATGCCTATCCGCAGCCGGATAAAATCGTTCGTGCCCAGCCGCTCGATGATCGACCTCAGACCGTTGTGCCCGCCGTGTGTTCCTTTTGGCCGAAGCCTTATGGAACCGAGCGGAAGTGCGAGGTCGTCAGAGATCACTATCAGGTTCTCGATCCCCCGGCCCGGTTTTGCGATCAGGCAGCTTACCGCGTCGCCGCTCAGATTCATGAACGTCTGCGGTTTTGCCAGTTCGACGACCGTGCCCCCGATCATCGCCCTTCCGACCAGAGCCCTGCATTCGTCACGCTTGACCTGCGTCTGCTCTTCGGCGGCGATCAGGTCGACGACCATAAAGCCGAGATTGTGCCTCGTCCGTTGATACGCCGTGCCCGGGTTTCCGAGCCCGACGATCAACCAAGAATTTCGAGTTCCAATTTCGGTCGTCATCGGACCGGGCTATTCGCCTTTCGGCTCGTCGGCTGCGGGCTCTTCGCCCTCGACCACCGGCTCGGCACCTTCCTCGGCGACCTGCGGTTCGAGCTCGGCTTCCTTGACGATGACGATCGATGCGATGACCGTCTCCGGAGCCTCGTGTATCTCGATACCTTCGCCGACCCTGATGTCCGAAACGTGGATCGCATGCCCAGCTTCAAGGCCGCTCACATCGATGTCGATGGATTCCGGCGTCTTCGCGGGTTCGCAAAGCACCTTGATCTCACGCATCGTCTGCGAAAGGATGGCGCCGTCTTCCTCGAGTCCTTTCGGCTCACCGATCAGGTGGATCTGAACGGTCATCTCGATCTTTTCGCCGCGGGCAAAGCGTCTGAGGTCGGCGTGTATCAGCCGCCCCCTTAACACATCGATCTGGCGGTCCTGAAAGATGACATCGTTGACGTCGCCATCGACATCGAGCGAGAACACCGTATTGACGCCTGAATCCGATCGGAGGATCGCGGCAAGGTCCTTAAGCTCAGCCACGGCCGCCATACTCTCGGTACCGCCGCCGTAAACTACGACGGGCACCTTACCCTCGGCACGGAGCCGGCGGTTGCTATTCTTATTGCCGCCTTCCTTCTTCTGAGCCTTGATCACAAATTTTTCAGCCATAACGTTTACCTGGTTCAAAGTCCAAGGTTCGAAGTTCAAGGCCCCATGACCCTGAACTTTGAACACCCCTTACAAAAACAGCGACGAAACGCTGGTCTCGTCATGTATCGAATTTATCGCCGAAGCGAGCAGTTTTCCAACGCTTAAAACTTCTATCTTTCCAGAGTCGAGCAGCCGTTTGGACCCCTCGCCGAGCGGGATCGAGTTCGTCACAACGATCTTTTTCAAATAAGATGCGTTGATGTTATCGGCAGCCTTCCCTGACAGGACGGCATGCGAAAAACATGCGAGCACCTCGTTCGCACCCGCCTCATGGAGCGCTTTCGCTACTTTGCAGATCGTGCCGCCGGTATCGCACATATCATCCACGATAAGGCAGTTCTTGCCATCGACCTCGCCGACGATATTCATCACATCCGCCTCATTCGCACGCTCGCGCCGCTTATCGCAGAGCGCGAGGCCCGCATCGAGCCGTTTGGCATACGCCCGGGCCCGTTCCGCACCGCCGGTGTCCGGGGCGACCACGACGAGATTATCGATCTTGTTGTGATTGAAATAATCGACGATGATCGGCCTGGCATAGAGGTGGTCGACCGGGATATCAAAGAATCCCTGGATCTGCGAGGCGTGAAGGTCGATCGTCAAAACCCTCTGTGCCCCGGCCTTTACGATCAGGTTGGATACGAGCTTTGCCGAGATAGGCACCCGCGGGCGGTCCTTTTTATCCGAACGGGCATAGCCAAAATAAGGCATTACCGCCGTCACTCTGGCCGCCGACGCCCGAACGAACGCATCGATCATTATGAGCAGCTCCATCAGATTCTGGTCTGACGGCGGGCAGGTCGGCTGAACGATGAAGACGTCCGAACCACGCACGTTCTCACCGATCGAGAAATTGAACTCGCCATCGGAGAACCGATCGGTCACGGCGGAGCCCAGATCGAGGTTCAGCTCGGAGCAGATCTCTTCCGCCAGAGGCCGGTTCGCATTTCCCGCAAATATCTTTATGTTGCCCGTAACGCTCATCTCCTGTCTGCCCGGTGCTCACAAAACGCAATACCTGACGGCACCGTGTAAAATCAAAACGGCTGCCTGTGTTTCTCCAGACAGCCGTCTCCGATGCTTAAAATTGGCTGGGGCGGGAGGATTCGAACCTACGAATGCCGGATCCAAAGACCGGTGCCTTACCACTTGGCTACGCCCCAATGCTAATTTCAGAAACTATCGGAAACGGCTAATACGCTATTTCGAGCGCCTCGCGATATTGTTCTCGCGATATAGCCGCTACGGCAAACTTTCGCCAGTTGACCTCATTGTCAAGGGCTTTCAGTGCAGCTTGCCGTGTCTCATCTTTGTCAAAAATTCCGAAAACGCTTGCTCCGCTGCCGCTCATCAGGGCCCTTTCGGCTCCCAAGCCGATGAGTGTCTGCTTCGCCCTCCCGATCTCGGGAAAGTCAGCAAACACGGTAGCTTCGAAATCGTTTATCAGTGTCGGACCGAGAAAATCCCTGGTATCTGCCTCAGAACGACAAACTCGAAGAATACGATTCGCCTCCTCGTTTGTCAAGTTTTGAGCCCGTAAACGCTCATAGGCCCGGGCCGTGGAGACGTGGGCGTCCGGCGTCACTATCAGAAGGAATTCTCCGCCCCTGAGGTCGTCGATGGGCTCGATCTGCGTACCGCGTCCGGTGCCGATGGCGGTGCCGCCGATCAGGAAAAAAGGCACGTCAGAGCCGACCTCCCCGGCGGCCGTGATAAGTTCGCCATCGCTGAGGTTCAGCGACCACAGCCTGGCAAGGCCGATGAGCGCCGCCGCAGCATTCGACGAACCGCCGCCGAGCCCGCCGCCCGTCGGTGTTCGTTTCTGAAGATGGATCGACGCCCCGGCCGCGATGCCATAGCGGGCCCGCAATATCTCGGCCGCTTTAATTATCAGGTTCGTCCCGTCGGTCGGGACCGCCTCATCGCCACAGGTCAGCGAGACGCCCGATGGCGCTGCATCAAACGTCAAAGTGTCGTGAAGCGAGACCGTCTGGAAGACCGTGAATATGTCGTGAAAGCCGTCTTCACGACGGCCAAGCACCCGCAGGTGGAGGTTGACCTTTGCAAAAGACGGTATCGAGAACGGCATCGTTCAAGGATACACACCGCCAATTCCACCTCCAAAGGCAGACATCCAAGAGACAAAAAAATCGTGCCGCGGGATCGACCCGGCGGCACGTGCTCCCTACCCCACGCAGCAAAGTCCTACTTGGCTAAGAAAACTTGTGTAAAATACACGGCCCCGTCCGCCGTGACGGCGACACCTATCGCTGAATCGCGCCATTGCCCGTTCAGAATGTTCTTTTTGTGCGAGGTTGACTGCATCCATTTATCGACCGCTGTCGTCGCCGGATCTTCGTAGCCCTTCATAAAAGCGATGTTCTCGCCGATCGCCATCCAATTGAAGATGCCGAGCTTGGCCGCACGGTCATCCACGTATCCGCCCGTGGCATCCTTGTGGCTAAAGAACTTGCCGTTCGCCATATTTTCCGAGTGCATCCGGGCGAGGGCGACGATGGTCTCGTCCCACTGCAGCGCCCGCAGTCCATTCGCTTGCCGCTGGGCATTCATAAGCTCGAACGCCCGGGCCTCAAGCTGATTCGCCGAGCCCATCTCGCGCGTCGTGAGCGCTGCCTTTTCGATGCGGACCGGAGCCGGCTGCTTCGAGCGGCTGCTTCCGATCACGTCCACGAGGATGGGACGAGGTCTATTGGCCTGAGCGAACGCCGAATTGACGAACATGGCCAGCGCAAAAGCAATGATGTAGATGATGTATAGGGAAGATCTCAAGTTACCTCACTTCGGCAGTCGGGCTTTCCGCCACACGCGGGGGCGGTCCCTTTACTTTGCGTCCGTCGCTCGAATTGCGGCGGTTGCCTTTTCGGTTAAGGTCTGCGGATAGGGTGATATCCGATATTCAATTTCGGGAGCAGCCGGTCCGGGTTCTGCCTCCGTTAGAAGAAAATTGCGAATTATGCGGGCTTTCCACAATTCTCTGCCGTCCCGTGGGACCTATGAATACAATATTTCAAGCCGTCGGCGACGGAAAGCAAAATCCCATCGCTTCTGCCATTTTGACCGATTCGCCCGACGCATTTTGTTAGGGTAAACTGCGTCTATGAGCAAGTACGCTTTGGCTATTCATGGTGGTGCGGGAACGATACTCCGATCGTTGATGACGCCCGAACTCGAAGAGCAGTACCGCAGCGGCCTTCAGGAAGCTCTCAGATCAGGCTGGGCAGTATTGGAAAGCGGCGGAACATCGCTCGATGCGGTCGAGGCCGCCGTTGTTTCGCTCGAGGACTGCCCGCTCTTTAACGCCGGCCGCGGTTCTGTCTTCACACACGAAGGCAAGACCGAGATGGATGCCTGCGTGATGGACGGCTCGCGGGTGAGGGCCGGCGCGGTCGCCGCCGTGAGAAATGTAAAGAATCCGGTCAGGCTGGCCCGCCTCGTAATGGAGCGCACGGAACACGTACTGCTTGCGGGCGGAGGAGCCGATCTTTTTGCCGAAGAGGCCGAGGTCGAACTTCGCGACAACACATACTTCTACACAGACTTTCGATGGAAACAGCTGGAAGAGGCTATCGAGACCGGGCGTGTTCAACTGGATCATTCCGCGCCGAAGCCAATGGGTACCGTCGGAGCCGTCGCGTGCGATTCGCAGGGCCATCTTGCCGCGGCGACCTCGACCGGAGGAATGACCAACAAGAAATTCGGCCGCATCGGCGACACCGCCATCGTCGGGGCCGGTACCTACGCCGATGAACTATGTGCCGTCTCTTGCACCGGCCACGGCGAATATTTCATACGCGGCGTGACCGCTTACGACGTCGCGGCACGGATGAGATACAAAGGCATCTCGCTCGAAGTTGCTGCGTCCGAGGCCATTGCACACCTGACCTCGGCCGGTGGCGAAGGCGGCCTGATCGCCGTGGATGGCAATGGGAACATCACATTGCCGTTCAATTGCGAGGGAATGTACCGCGCCAGCATATCGACCGGCTCCGATCCAGCGATCGAGATCTACAAATGACCGATCGTCAAGCTGATGCCTCGGCCTGCTCTGCAAGCATCTTGTCCCTGATCTCCTGAACGTATGCGATGTCGTCCGGGACGCGATCGGCAAGCGTCACGACCAATTCGCCCTTGCGGCCGTTCTTGATGGCGTGCTGGATCGCATCGCGGCTCTCGGGTATCACACGTACCTGCGGTTCCTTGTCGCTCTGGGCGATGCCTTCCTGGAGCAGGGCGTACATCTCTTCGTCCGTACGGCCGCGAAGATAGTGGCCGCGTCTGATCACGATCCGGTCAAAGGTGTCCGCAATGATCTTTGCGAACTCGCGTATGTCGTCGTCCCGTCTGTCGCCGGTCCCGTTCAGGACCGCCGTTCGATATTTGTTCGGGAGCTTGTTGATGAAGTTCGTCAGGCCGCGGGCCCCGGCGGGATTATGCGCGTAATCCATCAGAACGGTGACGTGCCCGACCTCGATAAAGTTCAAGCGTCCCGGTGTCTGTGCCGTTCCCGCGTTGAATGTCGTCAGGCCGACACGAATATCCTCGATCGATACGCCGTGGACAAAACACGCGAGCGTCGCGGCGAGCACGTTCTGGATCATGAACTCGGCACGGCCTCCGTATGTCAGCGGGATGTTCACGACCTTTTCGACGCGGACCTTCCACTTCCCCTTCAGAATGGTCACGTACCCGTTCTCGAAAACACAAGAGACGCGGCCGCGCTCGGCCCGGCGGCGAATGTTCGGGTGGTCTTCGTCCATCGAAAAACAAACCACACGGCCATCGACGAGTTCCTTCATCCGATAGACGAGTTCGTCCTCGGCGTTCAGCACAGCCCAACCGTCTTTGGAGACGGCGCGCGGCACGACCGATTTTACGCGGGCGAGATCCTCCAGGGTGTTCACGTCCTTCAATCCGAGATGGTCGGCCGCAACATTGAGCACGACCCCCACATCCGCGTGGTCGAACCCAAGTCCGGACCGGACGATGCCCCCGCGCGCGGTCTCGAGCACGGCCACATCGACCGTCGGGTCCTTGAGCACAAGCTGGGCGGAGACCGGCCCGGTGTTGTCGCCCTGTACGATCTGTTCATTGCCGATGTACGTTCCGTCCGTCGTGGTAAAGCCGACCGACCGGCCCGAATTTCGCAGAATGTGAGCGATAAGCCGTGTCGTGGTGGTTTTACCGTTCGTTCCGGTGATCGCGAATATGGGTATCCTTGATTGGCTGCCCGGCGGAAACAGCATGTCGATGACATGTTCCGCGACGTTTCGCCCGATGCCCTCGCTCGGCGATAGATGCATGCGAAATCCGGGCGCCGCATTCACTTCGATGATGCCGCCGCCGCTCTGGCGGAGCGGCTCGCTGACGTTCTCGGCGATCACGTCGATACCGGCGACGTCGAGGCCGATGATCCGGGCGATCCGCTCGAACAGGAAGACATTCTCCGGGTGCACCTCATCCGTAACGTCGATCGCCGTTCCGCCGGTCGAGATGTTCGCGGTGGTCTTGAGGAAGAGTATCTCGCCCTTTGGAAGCACGCTTTCGAGTTCGTAGCCTGCCTTACGGATGCAGCGAAGCGTCTGATTATCGACGTCGATCTGCGTCAGCACGTTCTCATGCCCGTACCCGCGACGCGGGTCGGCGTTGGTTTCGTCGATAAGCTGCTGAATGGTCTGCGAGCCATCGCCGATAACGTGGGCCGGAACCCTTTTGGCGACAGCGATCAGATTATTGTTGACCACGAGGGCACGAAAATCGTCGCCGACGAGCTGCTGTTCGACGATGACCCAGCGCGAATATTCCTTTGCCTTTTCCCAGGCGGGCCTTGCCTCTTCGATCGAGCGAATACCGACCGTCGCACCCTTGCCATGATTTCCGTCGAGCGGTTTGATCACGGCCGGGAATCCGACGCGTTCGAGCGTATCCTCCAGCTCCTCCTCATCCCGTATCCGAAACCCCTTCGGCACCGGAACGCCCATATCGCCCAGCAGCGTCTTGGTCGCGTGCTTGTTTCCGGCAATGTCAACGGCGATCATATTCGTGTTCGCGGTGGTCGTCGCCTGTATCCGTTTCTGATAAACTCCGTACCCCAACTGGACGAGCGACTGATCGTTCAAACGGATATACGGGATACCGCGGCTCACCGCCTCCTCCACGAGCGAACCCGTCGACGGCCCGAACCGCACCTCCTCGCGGATCTCGCGCATTCGCTGGACATCATTGGCCAGCTCCGCTTTTATCTCTTCGACCGGCTTCCCCTCAGCAAGGTCGAGAAACACTCGGACCGAGGCTTTGGCCGCATAGCGCCCCACCTCTTCCTCGTGATAGCTGAACACGACATTGTAGATCCCGGCCTCGCCGGTCTCGCGCGTGCGGCCATACCCCGTGTCCATCCCGGCCAGCGTCTGTATCTCGAGCGCCAGATGCTCGATAATGTGGCCGGCCCACGTCCCTTCCTTTACACGCCTTAGGAACCCGCCCGGCTCGCCGTAGCTGCAGCCGTGCGATTCGAGCGAAGGTATGGCTCCGACCATCCGGTCGTAAAACCCGGGCAGCTTGTCGGATGGCTTCTCTTCATAATCGCCGATGTCCAGGCGCATTATGATCAGCTTTTTCCAATAGCCGCTCCAATAGTTCGGCCCGCGAAGGGTACGAATTTCCAAAATTTCCATAAATTTTCACCGCAAAGACGCGGAGCCGCAGAGGGTATTTAGAGATTATTCACTATTCGCTTTATCCCTTGTTTCAACACGGCCGTGTGAAAGTTCAGAATGAGTCCGATACGCTTGTCCAACATCCGCAAGTAGGAAAGCAGCTGAGCCTCATGGATCGGCGCAATTCTCTCGACTGCCTTTATCTCGAGGATCACCCTCTTTTCAACGACTAGGTCGAGACGGTATCCGCAATCAAGCTTTACTCCCTTATACGAAACCGGCAGCGGCACTTGTCGCTCGAACAAAAGGCCGGCCTGACTCAACTCAAAGCAAAGACATTCTTCGTAAGCTGATTCCAGAAGCCCGGGTCCGATTCCCTTATGGACCTCGATGGCGCATCCGATGATCTTCTCGGTCAATAGGTCTAATCCGCCCGCGTCATTTCCCGGTTCAAATTTTTCTCTCATTCTCTCCGCGCCTCAGCGTCTCTGCGGTTAAGTCATCCTAAGTCGGGCAGCAAGAACTCCTGCCTCGGCTGGAGCGGGTGGCGTTCGAGATATTGATACACAAGCCCGTCGCGGAGGATATGAAGTTGGACGCCGCACACGCTGAAAGAATCGTGCTCGGCGACCTCGGCGATCTCGTTATACGTGATCTGCGACCCGTCGACGATCGTCACCGAGCCCTGGCCAAAGACCTCCATTACTCCCTTGCTGTCCAGTATGATCGCCGTATTCTCATCGATCCCGATCCCGAGGTTGTACGGGTTGTACGAGACCGCCGTGATCAGCCGGCTGATGCGGCCGCGCTCGGTAAAGTGCTGGTCAATGATGATGTTCTTGAGAAAACCGAGGCCGGGCGAGAGGCGCACGGCGTCCTTTTTGGGGTGCGAGGCCGCCTCGCCGCGGACGATCATCGACGTGCTCATTCCCGCCGCCCCGGCGCTCGTGCCCGCCAGAACGATATTTGTCTCGCGGACCATTCCCCTCAGCATCGCCGCAAAATCGGTCCCGCCGAGCAGGCTGACAAGGCGCATCTGATCGCCCCCGGTGATGAAAACACCGGTCACACCATCGAGCAGGTCGGTCGGATCGGCCTGAAATACGTCTTGCCGCGACGTAGCCCTGAGCACGCGCGGGTTTGCGATGCCGAGGTTTCGAAATGCCTGCGTATATACATCCGCGGCAAACTCCGGATAGTCCGACGCGACCGGAACGATCAGGACCTCGGCCTTTTCCCCGCCCGCAAGCTCAAGGAACTTCTTTAGTATCCGCCGCTCGTTGTACTTATCTTCGGCGCCGCCGATCACAAGCAAATGCCCGCCTATGATCTCGCGGTCGTGCAATTCATTCATTGATATGTCAGAACCCGGAGCGGTAGCGACCGGCTTCTTTATGTCAGAACCCGGAGCGATAGCGACCGGCTTCTTTCGTTTTTGGAATTCTAGAATTGAGGCCTAGACGTAAAGTTATTGCATCCGGCGGGGTTGGTCAAGAATTGGGCGCGATATCTTTATTCGGCTGATAACGGCCAAAGCGGAAGTGCAACGGCCCGTTCTCAAACCGGTTGAAAGCGGGCCATCGTTCGCATTGTCTTATCTGTAGGCCCCGACATAGTAGCCCAGCTCCGTGTATTTGCCGATCAGCCAATCGATATAACTGCCTTCGTAGCCTTGCGATTCGTGCGTGTAATATAGGTCTTCGTTGAGGTACGTGATCGTCCAGATCCGCTTCTTGCCGGGAACATGCGAACCTACGGCCCTATTTATGAATCCATCTCTCCAAACCTTTACGTGCCGCGAGATACTGCTCATTTCCTGGTACTTCAGGATCAGGTCTAAGGTCGGCCTGTCACATGTTCCCGTCGGATACGGGATATTTTCGTCGGATATGCCGTACATATACGGTAAGATCTCGCGAAACATTGCCTGTATCAGGAGGACGTCGCCCTCGCTGTTCACCCCATATTTACCGACCGTCGCGCTCACATTCAAAAAGTCGGGACCGGCGTCTCCGCCTGCGTTCGATCTCGAGATTTCCGGCATATTTGTTTGCTCCTAAGCTCTTAATGGTCTTACCGTCGAAGTGTGACGCGATGGTTCTGGCCTTTTGCACAAGGAGATCTCCGCACTCTGCCGTCCCCCGCGAAATACCCGCTGATCCGGAAAGCCTCGCGGCAAGTCTCGATTTTGAGATCGCCTACCCCCTCGTGGTGCCAAGCACGATATCGCACGCAGCGTCGGGATGAGCTCTTTGCGCAAGCCCGCGCGTCAGCAAGGGCGATACATCCAACTCACCTCCCGATATCGCCCTTACTCACGCGCGGGCTCAGGCGCCGCTACCGCGAATGAGTGGAACTGAAATCGGCTGAGTCCTGATATCGCCCTTACTTACGTGCGGGCCTGTGCATTTTTTTGAGTGTGCGGAGCACACGGCGATATCGGTAGCTACTTGTGGAGTGAAACGGAACATGTAGATCGCATCGGCCCGTAAACCCGAGCGTGTGAAACACGCGTCACGGATTTTGTTTGATCGGCCTAAGCTCGAAGAGATCGCCGGGCGAGGGGTTCGTGTGAGTTCGTGTGTTTTCGTGGTTGAGGTTTTAGCTCTTTAACCACGAAACTACACGAAAATGCACTAAACGAAGACATAAAGATAACGATCACGAGTATTGATGGAGGCTTTGGTTCAACGACCCCGTAGGCGCAGGAGTGGCACGGAAATCGACTCACCTTTTGCGCAAGCCCGCGCGTCAGCAAGGGCGATACATCCAACTCACCTCCCGATATCGCCCTTTCATACCCACCCCGCGTCGGGATGTGCTCTTCCTGCGCAAGCCCGCGCGTTAGCAAGGGCGATACATCCGACTCACCTCCCGATATCGCCCTTGCATAGCCACCCCGCGTCGGGATGCCCATGCGGGGCCCCCGGGACGCGCGGGCTTGGGAACCGCTATCGCAACGTCGGCAGAGTCCTGATATCGCCCTTGCTCACGCGCGGGCCTGTGCATTTTTCCGTCCCACTACTCGACTGGACCGCACGCGTCCCGCGTGCAAACGCCGCCTGCCCGCCTCCGGCTCGCAAAACGGGCAATTCACAGTTGCGAGGGTGTGCTATACTCGCAACGGCATACCCTCGGCGGTTCGCACCGTCGGGGAGACACGGTTCTTTGAAAATGAATGCAAAATGGCACGGCAGCGAGTAGTGAGGAAAACCCAGCGGGACCAGCTGGAAAACCAGGGTCGATCCGGAAAACCGCGTACGGTCGGCGAAGGTTGGAATCCGAAATTATTTTTTGAGTAAAACTGAGGTTTCCACGCCCTCCCGATCACGATAACCGTACTTACCACAACCACTTGCGGCGGATACCTGAGGAGTTTCCAAAGCGGTTTCCAACCGGGTTTCCAACCCAGTTTCCAAACCGGTTTCCAGCAAGTTCCAAAAGGCATCGGCTAAGGATTTCTGGAGATCACTCGGAAACACCGGCGGCGGTTTGCACGCCGGATCTCTGATGTATCTCCTGCAGACTCCTGACCGTGACCGAAGCCTGCGACTTCTTGGTCGCGATCGCTTCGACCAATGCCTCGGCGCCGGTGATCGTCGTTACGCACGGTACATTGAACTGCAGAGCCGCCTTGCGGATGGCTTTTTCATCAAAGTGCGAGACCTTGCCGAGCGGGGTATTGATAATGAGTGCGATATCGCCCTGGCGGATAAGGTCGGCGATGTTCGGCCGGCCCTCGTTCACCTTATAGACGCTCTCGCATTCGAGGCCGACCTCGTGAAGCCGGATGGCCGTCCCGTAGGTCGCGACCAGGTCAAAGCCGAGTTTATTCAGCCGCCGAGCGAGCACGACCGCCTGCCCTTTATCGGCATTGGTGACCGAGATGAACGCCCTGCCGGACAGAGGCAATTTGAGCCCCGCTCCTTCCATCGCCTTTCCGTAGGCCTCGCCAAATGTTGCACCCACGCCCATTACCTCGCCGGTCGAGTGCATTTCCGGCCCGAGGATCGGATCGACGCCCGCGAATTTCTTGAACGGAAAGACCGGCGACTTTACAAAGACCTGCGGCACCGGGAGCACGTCGGGCAGGTTGAATTCGGCGAGCTTGTTCTTGCCGGCCATCACGAGCGAAGCGATCTTGGCGATCGGCACGCCGGTCGCTTTTGCGACGAAAGGGACGGTCCGCGACGCCCGCGGGTTGACCTCGATCACGTAGACGCGGTCGTTCTGGATCGCGTATTGAATGTTCATCAGCCCTTTGACGTTCAAACCCTTGGCGAGGAGCCGCGTGTAGTGCTGGATGGTCTCGAGATGCTCGACCGCGATCTTCTGAGCAGGCAGGACCGACGACGAATCGCCCGAGTGGATGCCCGCCTCTTCGATGTGTTCCTGAATGCCGGCGATCACGACCGCGTCTTCGTCAGCCAATGCATCGACGTCGATCTCGCCCGCCCGCTCGAGAAATTTGTCGACCAGAATGGGTTTCTCGGGTGAGGCATCGACGGCGGTTCGCATATATTCGTCGAGGCTGGCCTCGTCATAGACGATCGCCATCGCGCGTCCGCCCAGCACGAAGCTCGGCCGGACGATCACCGGATAGCCGATCTCGGCCGCGATCTCCTTTGCCTCTTCGGGTGAGGTGGCGGTGCCATTCGGCGGCTGCGGAATATTCAGTTCCTTCAGCAACGCGGAGAAACGCTTGCGGTCCTCGGCAAGGTCGATCGAATCCGGCGAGGTACCGATGATCGGCACACCGGCGGAGTGAAGCTGGTCCGCGAGATTCAAGGGCGTCTGACCGCCGAACTGCACGATCACGCCCTCCGGCTTTTCGACATCGACGATGTTCATCACATCCTCGAAGGTGAGCGGCTCGAAGTAGAGCCGGTCAGAGGTATCGTAGTCGGTCGAGACCGTCTCGGGGTTGCAGTTGACCATTATCGTCTCGAGATCGGCATCGCGAAGTGCAAAGCTCGCGTGGCAGCAGCAGTAATCGAACTCGATGCCCTGCCCGATCCTGTTCGGCCCTGAACCGAGGATCATTATCTTTCGACGGTTCGTCGGGGCGGCCTCGCATTCCTCTTCGTAGGTCGAATACATGTACGGCGTGAACGACTCGAACTCCGCTCCGCAAGTATCCACACGCTTGTAGACGGGTGCGATGCCTTTGGCCTTTCTGTGAACGCGAACGGCGAGTTCGTCGGCACCGGTCAAAAATGCGATCCGACGGTCTGAAAGGCCGAATTCCTTTGCGGTCCGTATCTCGCCATCCGAATACTCATTCAGCGGTCTTGCATCGAGCGTTTCCTGAAATTCCATGACCTGCGCGAGTTGGTCGAGGAACCACGGATCGATCTTGGTCAAACGGTGGACCTCATCGATCGTGTAACCGTTTTGCAGAGCATACGTGATGTAGGAAAACCTTTGCGAATTCGGGCGTGCCAGCTTTCGCTGGAGTTCTTCGTGCGGAACGTCGACAAGACGCAGCGGCTTTACGGCTTCGAGCGATCTGAGGCCCTTGAAAAGCGATTCCTTGAAAGTGCGGCCGATCGCCATCACCTCGCCGACCGACTTCATCTGCGTGCCAAGCACGTCCTCCGCCCCTGGGAATTTCTCGAAGGCCCACTTCGGTATCTTGGTGACGACGTAATCGATGGTCGGCTCGAAAGAGGCCGGGGTCTTCTTGGTGATGTCGTTCGGTATCTCGTCGAGCGTGTAGCCGACGGCGAGCTTGGCCGCGATCTTCGCGATCGGAAACCCTGTCGCCTTTGAAGCTAGTGCCGATGAACGCGATACGCGCGGGTTCATCTCGATGATGCGCACTTCCCCGTTCGCCGGGTTCACCGCGAACTGGATGTTCGAGCCGCCCGTTTCCACGCCCACCTTGCGGATACATTTGATCGACATATCTCGCAGGTTCTGATACTCGACATCGGTCAGCGTCTGCGCGGGTGCGACCGTGATCGAATCGCCGGTATGAACGCCCATCGGGTCGAAATTTTCGATCGAGCAGATGATGACGACGTTGTCGTTCAGGTCGCGCATCACTTCGAGTTCGTACTCTTTCCAGCCGAGGATCGATTCTTCTACAAGGATCTGCGAAACGGGCGACGCCGCAAGCCCGCCTTTCGCGATCTCTTCGAACTCTTCAGGGTTGTATGCGGTGCCGCCGCCGGTTCCGCCGAGCGTGAAGGCCGGGCGAATGATCGCCGGGTAGCCCGTTTCTTCGACTATCGCCTTCGCTTCTTCCCATGTATGGGCGAACCCGCCCTTGGCCGACGGGATGCCGACCTCGTCCATCGCCTTCTTAAAGAGCTCTCGATCTTCGCCGACCTTGATCGCGTCGATGTTCGCACCGATCAGCTTTACACCAAATTTGTCGAGTATCCCTTTTTCGAAGAGTTCGACCGAAAGATTCAACCCGGTTTGCCCACCGACCGTCGGCAAGAGTGCGTCGGGCCTTTCCTTTTCGATGACAGCCGTCGCCGTTTCCAGCGTAAGCGGCTCGACATACGTCCTGTCGGCGATCTCCGGATCGGTCATGATTGTCGCGGGGTTGGAATTGATCAGAACGACCTCGAATCCTTCCTGCTTTAACGCCCGGCAGGCCTGCGTTCCCGAATAATCGAACTCGCAAGCCTGACCAATGACAATAGGTCCTGAACCGATGATGAGGATCTTTCGAATATCTGTGCGTTTCGGCATCGTTTACTGGCGTGTATGCAAACACGCAGTATACCCGATTAGAATGACGTACAAAAATTAGCCGCCGCAAAACCGGATCGGCCCCGGCGGCAAGGTTTCTCACCTGCCGGCCGAGGCCTCATCTGGGATCCGCGTTCAGGGTCTAGTAAGGTATTCTGGGCACCTTTGGTACCTTGCTCTCGATCTTCCGACGGGCATCGTCAACGACGGCCTTGCCGCTAAAAAAGCTGCTAAGTTCGTTCGCGAGTGCCGGGTTGATCTTTTTCAGGCGGTCCTGAACCTTCTTCGCCTCTTTCTTGTTTCCTGTCAGGTGATAGACCTGGCCGAGGTTAACGAGGCCAAACGCATTGTTCGCATCCAGGGCCGACACGCGCTGGAATTGGACCAGCGCATTCGTCAGATCATTAGAGCCCCGGTACGCAAGCCCGAGCTGATTCAGGGCTATCACCCAATCGCTGCGGAGCGATAGAGCCGTATTGAGCGCCGCGACCGCGCCCTGGAAGTCCCCGAGCGAATTTCGCGTGGCACCGAGGTTGAGATGAGCGGCATCGAGCTTTGGATCCTGCTTGACCGCCGTTTCCAGATACATTTTGCCGAGCTGCAGCTTGGCCGTCGCATCTGTATCGCGTTTATTCTGTTTATCCCAGCGGGCGGCATTGTAGTATCCCCAACCTGAATTGTTGTTATCCACCGGGTCCGGGCTCAACTCGCGGGCAGTGTTCAGCCGCGCGACCGATTTGTCCCACTCGTTGGTCTTGCCAAGGCAATATCCCCATTCGCTGTACAGGTCGGGATCGTTCTTGTAGCCGGGCTCGGCGGCCTTGTAGGCAGCGTTAGCTTCGGCATACCGCTCCAGCTGCCGGTAGGTGCTGGCGAGGTTGGCCTGGGCCTTATAGTTCTCGGGCTCGAGCTTTACCACCTGCTGGTAGGCCGGCAAGGCGTCGGTGTACTTGCCCTGGTTGTAATAGATCACGCCCAGATCGAACCATGCGCCGGCAAGCATCGGATCGTATTTGACCGCTTCGCGGTATGAGGCGATGGCCTTGTCAGGCTGATCCATCTTGGCGTACACGGCCGCCCGTTGATAATAGGCCAGACCGTTCTGCGGCTCGTCCTTAAGGATGGCATCGTAAGCGGCCAGAGCCTCGTTCGTACGGTCCTGCTTTAGAAGGATCTGGGCCCGGGCCAATCTGGCCTCCGAGCTGTCAAATCCAGCCGCGGCTGCCTTGTTCAGATAGGTCTCAGCCTCTACGATCTTGCCCGCCTGAGCGTACGCCAGGCCGAGCGGCAGATAGAGAGCGGTCATCTCCGGATCGGCCTTTATCGCCTTTTCGTAATTTGCGATCGCCTCGTTATTCCGGCCCTTTGATTCGTGTATCTCCCCGAGTTTGGCATAAGCCGCTGCATTATTCGGATCGAGGGTTACTGCCTCGTCCAGATACTTGATCGCGGCCTCGTTGAGCGATTCGCCCGCCGCTTCGATGCCGGTTACCGTCAAAGCCTCGCTGAGGCCAAGTTTTGCATCTGCGTTCTTTGGATTCGCTTTGAGAGCTTCGCGGAAGTTCACGGTAGCTCCCGTAACATTACCGGATTCCAGCTGCTTCTCGGCCTGGGCAGTCAACGTGTTCGATAACTTCAACTTGGCGTTTCTCTCCCGTGCACGGGCCCGTGCCGCGGCGGCCGCTCTCGCCTTGGCGGCGTCAGCCCTTTTCTTCCGGGACGAGACTACCTGAGACCTTACACGCTCCCGACGCAGGCCCGCGACCGATCCGCCGGCCGAGAACGACCTGACGGCCCCCCTCTCCTGTGGCTTCTTTCTCGAACCGCGAAAGACGAACACGCTCGCCCCGCCCGAGAGATCGTCCTCGGGAACAAGGTCATTTGCTCTGACATTAACGGCGAGGCCGCTAAACGTCACGGAGAGTATTGACACGAAGGAGAAAAGTGCGGAAAGCGATCGAGAACTGCGAAACATATCTACCTCATAATGACGGGCCGTAGAGTGGAATCAGGCCAAAAACGCCCCAAAAAGTATAACGTAATCTGACGCACTACGCGGAGAATTTTGCGGAACCGGCTAAAACCCTACGAGGAGAGGCTCCGGAACGAGCGAAATGCCGAACTTATGGTATACGCTCGTCTCGATAAGTTCCTTAAGGGCCAGGATCTCGACGGCAGACGCACCACCACGGTTCACTATCGCGAGAGAATGGTTTGCGGAAATACCGGCATTTCCAAGCTTGAAGCCCTTCGAAAACCCGGAGCGTTCTATCAGCCATGCCGCAGGTATCTTGACCATATTGTCACCGAACGGAAACTGCGGCACGCGATCGACTCCGAGTTTGATCGCCACGGATTCGGCCACTGACCTATCGACGACCGGATTCTTAAAGAACGATCCCGCGCTTCTCGAGTTCGGATCTGCGTTGTCGATCACCATAGATTTCGATCGCCTGATCGCGAGGACGGCCTCGCGAACCTCCAAAAGCGACGGCTTCCGGCCACCGAAATGCTCGACGAGGTCCTTATAGGCCACTCGCGCGCTATCGCCGCGTTCAAGCCGAAACGCGACGGACGTAACGATATATCGATCGCGGAGGGTTGTATTGAAAATGCTGGTCCGGTAGCCGAAGCCGCACTCGGCGTTGGTCAGCAAAGTTGGAGTGCCGGTCGCACGGTCGAGGCATCGAACGCTCACAATGGTCTCCGATACGTCCTGCCCGTAGGCCCCGACGTTTTGCACGGGCGTCCCGCCCACCGAACCGGGGATTCCGCTCAGGCATTCGACCCCCGCAAGGCCTGAATTCACGCATTGCTCGACAAGACCGTCCCAATCCTCTCCGGCACCGGCAGTTACGGCGACGGCGACGCCATCTTCGTCTTCATACTCAACGCCGGATATATCGATCTTAACTACAAGTCCATCATAGCCGCGGTCAGCGACGACGATATTGCTACCGCCGCCAAGCACAAATACGGGCAGCGACCGGGCAGCGGCAAATTCTAATGCTGCCGCGACCTCGCTCTCCGATCTGGCCTCGGCGAAGTAGCGTGCCGGGCCGCCAACGCCCAGAGTCGTGTACGGCGCGAGGGGAATGTTTTCGCTGATCTCCATTTACGAACGTCTTTCACAAAAAGAATAACGGGAGCCGGAAATACTTCCAACTCCCGCCTTCATCATATTTGACGAATGGCCTAACCGCCGGTCCGAAGGCCGCCGTTCGTGGCCACATCAAGTTTTGCGGCAAGGTCGCCACGGCCCATTTTCTTGAGGTTGTCCCACCACTTCCGGGCTTCCTTGACGTTACCGTCCCGGTAATAGGCTTCGGCAAGGTTGTAGTAGGCCTGGGCGAAGTTCTTGTCCTTGTCGATCGCCGATTTGAACGAGTTGGCCGCTTCTTTATAGTTCTTTTGGCCGCGATATGCGATGCCGAGTTCGTTCAACGCAAATGCCCATTTGGGCTCCTTCTTAACGACCTTGTTCAGCACTTCGATCGCCGCCGGGAACTCGCCGAGGTCCGTCAAAGCCATTCCGAGATTGAGCATCGGGCCTGAGACAAAGGTCGCGTCGCTCCCTGCCACGCGCTGGAGGTTCATCTTTGCTTTTTCAAGCTTCGGCCTTGCAGCCTCCGCACGGCCGTCGGCGATGTCCGACCGGGCCGCGTTGTAATATGCCCAGCCGAGGTTTGCGGCGTCCACGCCCGAGGTGCTTAACTTATCTGCCTCCTCCAATGCACGGACGGCGGCATCCCAACGGCACGCCTTTGCCTGCTTGATGTTGATCTCGCACTGCTTGGCTATCGAGAATGCAGCCTTGCTGTACATATCGGCAGCCTCTTCCTTGCTATATTCGGGCTGACGCTGTATGAACATCGCCGCGAGGTTATAGTTGGTCTCGGCCTGATTGTAATTGGGCGGCGTAAGCTGGCGGTACGCATCGCCGAGGTTGTTGAACGCAACATAATTGTCGTTCTTTAATTTAGTGGCCTTGGTGAACGCATCGACCGCGGCCTGGAAGTTTCCGAGCTGGTACTCCGCATTTCCGAGCCCGAGCCATGCTTCAAAATAATTTGGTTTGAGGCCCGTCGCCTTGGTATATTCGGGGACAGCATCCTTGGCATTGCCGCCCCTCATCAGAACTTCGCCGGTGTAGAAGAATACTTCGGCGTTGGTAGCGTCAAGCGACGCTGACTTTCTGAAAGCACTCAATGCCTCAGCATCCTTGCCCTGCGAATAACGCACGAGACCAAAATAATACTGTGCCTGAGCGTCATTCGGCGATGCCGCGACCGCCTTGGTCAAATATTCGTCGGCCTTGGCGATCTCGCCCTTCTGATAATAAAGTGCGCCGAGCGGCGTGTAGATCTCCGAAAGGTCGGGGTCGTTGCCGATCGCCTTTTCGTAATTCGCGACCGCTTCGTCCGCCTTATCCATTTCGGTCAGGACCTCGGCCAGTCCGTAGTAGGCCGGGGCATTTTTTGCATTGTATTTCAGGGCCTCTTCAAAGAATGACCGGGCCACCGGGAAGCTGTCCTTGACCAGCAGTTCGTTGCCCTTGAGTGCGAGTGCTTCGCTCAAGCCCGTCTGGGCGATCGTATTGTCGGCATTCATTGTCAGGGCTTCGCGAAAGAAGTCGATCGCCTGATTGTAATTGTCGCGGTCCATGTAATACTCGCCGACACCGGCGAACAATTTCGACGCGGGCACTTTATCCATCCTGGCTATGTCCTTGAGCCGGGCATCGTTGGGGTCCACCGCATCGGTTCGCGTACGGCGTGGTGTGGTCTTGGCCAATGTCGTGTACTGCCGGTTCACCTTTCGGGCGCTCTCGATCCGCTGTGACTTTGTGCGGGTAGATCTCGTTCGCGACACGAATTTCTTCGGCGAGCCGGTCCGCAGCACAAATACTCCCGCTGAGCCTGTCACGTCGCTGACCGGGATAAGGTCCTGGCCCGCGGCCGGTATCGAGCTCATTAAAATTGCGGCCATCACCATATTTACGGCCGAAAACCTCGCCAAGGTGTTCTTTCTATTCATGGTCTTTCCTCTTTTGGTCCTGGCCGCTAACGGCCCAGGGGTTGAACGCGGGTGAACCTGCCGGTTCGATGCGACAACTAAGCTGTGACGTTTACCGCGACATCGTTTTGCACAGCGGAGTGGCCGAACTTTCCCGAAAGCGCCCTTAGTTTTACACTGAAACGCCCAAAATTCAAATATTTAATACGTTTGACGGCAGCCAAACCTATCATACCGCCTTCGGGAACTACCCGCCGTACGCCGATCGGGCAGCCGGAGCCCCGGCCGAGAGAAACTCTTCTTGCGAAAGTGTTAACGGTCAGTTAAATTAGGAAGTTACCAACCATTCGAGTGTTCAGGCCGCCTCCCGGCGTTGCTCATCCGGGATTGCTTTCGCGGCCAAGCGGCCTGATACCGGAAGCTGGAAATCCATCTTTAAGGAGTTTCTTGCCGACGATGAAAGCATTTTCTACTGAAAATCTCAGAAACATGGCTGTCATTGGACACGGCGACGCGGGTAAAACCCAGATCGCCGCGTCGCTTGCCTATGTTGCCGGATCTACGCCACGCTGGGGGAAAGTCGACGAAGGCACCACGATCACCGACTACGACGAAGACTCGATCGAACGAAAGGTCTCGCTAAACAACAATTTCGCCCATCTCGAATACAAAGATACAAAGATAAACCTGATCGACACTCCTGGTTATGCCGCGTTTGTCTCGCACGCGAGGCCCGCACTCCGCGTTGCGGACTGTGCCCTTGTCGTCGTCGATGGCGTCCACGGTATCGAGGTGCAGACCGAAAAGACCTGGCAATATGCTAACGAGTTTCTTTTGCCGCGGTTCATGGTGGTAAATAAGATCGACAAGGAACATGCCGATTTCGGCCACGCGCTTGAGACCGCGAACTCGAGTTTCGCCCGTTCGATCGTTCCCTTCACACTGCCGATCGGCCAGGAAATCGACTTTAAGGGCGTTGTGGATGTCGTTCATCAAAAAGCGTATGAGTTCGACGAGAACGGCAAAGCGAAAGAGATCCCTATCCCTGAATCCGGCCGCGACATCTTTGACCGCACACGCGAACGCCTGATCGAGATCGTTGCCGAATCCGACGACGCCTTGATGGAAAAGTATTTTAACGACGGCACCCTGCCCGAAGAGGATATTTACCCGAACCTCGCAAGGGCCATCGCCAACAGCAAACTGTGCCCGGTCTACGCCGTTTCGGCCAATACGCTTGCCGGATTGCAGATACTGCTCGACCATATCGTCGAATTCGCTCCAAATCCGGCGACGCATGAGTCGGAATACGGTTACACCGACTCAGAGATGGCCGGCGACCGCATCACGAGAAAATACTCCAACGACGAACCATTTTCCGCATACGTTTTCCGCACCATCGCCGACCCGTTCGCCGGGCGGATCAACGTGATGAAGGTCGTCTCCGGCAAGGTCGCATCCGACGCGACCGTTTACAACTCGTCTCGCGATACACCCGAACGCCTCGGCGCGCTGCACGTGATCAACGGAAAGACCCTGGATAAGGTGAACGAGGCCCAGACCGGCGATATCATCGCGGTCGTGAAACTCCGGGAGACGCAGACCGGCGATACGCTGTGCGATAAAGCTAAACCTATAGTTTATCCAAAAGTGGAATATCCGGAGGCCGCCATCGCTTTTGCGATCGAGCCCAAATCGAGGGCCGATGAAGAAAAGATCTCCGTTGCCCTGCATAAGATCCTTGAAGAAGATCCGTCTCTCCATTTCGACCGGGATGCCCAGACCAAGGAGTTCATACTTTCCGGTTCGGGACAGCTTCATATCGAGACCGTCGTCGATAAACTCAATAAACGCTATCACGTAGAGGTCGCACTGCATCCGCCGAAGGTGCCCTATAAGGAGACGATCACGACGCAGGTCGAGGTACAGGGCCGGCACAAGAAACAGTCCGGCGGACGCGGGCAATTCGGCGACTGCAAGTGCATCTTCGAGCCGCTTGAACGCGGCGCCGGTTTCGAATGGGTCGATAAGATCTTCGGCGGTGCGATCCCGCAGAATTTTCGTCCCGCAGTGGAAAAGGGCATTTTGGAAGCCGCGCAGACAGGTTACGTCGCGGGATACCCGATGGTCGATTTCCGTGTGACCTTGATCGATGGAAGCTATCACACGGTCGATTCTGACGAACATTCTTTCCGAGCGGCTGGACGAAAAGCATACAGAGCGGCAATGGAAAAGGCCCGGCCAACACTTCTCGAACCGATAATGGACGTAGAAGTCTTTACGCCTCAAGAAGTTAGCGGCGACATCATGGGCGACCTCAACAGCCGACGCGGTCGCGTGGCCGGTATGGACATGCGCGGAAAACAACAGGTAATAAAAGCTAAGGTTCCGCTCTCAGAAATGTTAGACTATCAATCGAAGCTTAATTCGGTGACCCAGGCCCGCGGCTCGTATCATATGCAGTTTTCGCATTACGACCCGTTGCCGCACAATCTGGCCCAAAAGGTCATCGACGAAGCCGTCGCCGCGGGTAGAGTCCGTGCCCACGACGACGACGAATAACGAAGCACGGACACTTTCGTCCGCAAGACGGCGAGAGCGGCAAGGATGTGCCCAAAGCAGAGTAATGCAGCGGGTGCGACGTAGGTTGCAATACGAGGGTAGGTAACACGGATCCTTGAGGCTGCATCAAAGGTTCGCCGGCTGTGTCCGGCACGGTCTTCCGTGTATCTTTGCTATTTTGGTTCGTTTGGTTGCTGCCTTACTCCGAATACGCTGGATACACGGATGTTTTTTTGTGGGGGCCCGGTAACTGCAGTCCGGAATCCCGATTTCTACTTAATGGGTGGCCTGAGCTTTACAGGCCGGAATGAACCGGTTTTACCTGAACCTGTTTGAACCTCCATCCGTATTATCCCAAATCAAGATGGATGGAACAGCACATTGCGTGCATGATCGTAAGAAATTCTTGAGTTTTAGAGGAGATCTCGATGTTTAGTTTCAGACGCTCACTATTTGTCTCTTTCGTACTAATTTTCGTTTTGTCAGCCGTTCAGTTTGCTCACGGACAGGTCCGCCCGCCTCTGCCGCGGGCAAGCCAAAAAGCGACGGTCACCCAGACGGTCGGAACCTCTGAAGTTTCCATCACCTACAGCCGCCCGGCCGTAAAAGGCCGAACGGTTTACGGCGATTGGCCAACCGATGTAAAGGGCGAAGGCACGCTGGACAATCAAAACGTGCGGCCCGCCGGAGCGCCTCTCGTGCCTTGGGGACACGTTTGGCGGACCGGAGCGAACGAGGCGACGCTTTTCGTGGTGAACGACGATGTGTTGGTGAACGGCCAGCCCCTTGCCGCCGGCACTTACAGCCTCCATTCGATCCCGGGCAAGGACGACTGGACCTTTATCTTCAACAAGGACGACGGACAGTGGGGTAGTTTTTCATACGATTCGGCCAAAGATGCTCTCCGTGTCAAGTCTAAACCGCAGTGGGCCGCCGACAGCCAGGAGATTTTGACGTTCTCGATGGACCAGGTCGCCGATGATACTGCAACCGTCAAGCTTCGCTGGGAAAAGCTCTCGGTCCCCTTCACCGTGCAGGTCAAGGACGTTGTCGGCTCGACGATGCGCCGGCTAAAGGAGTATGTCGATGGGGCAAAGCCGGACGAATGGCAGAGGCCTTTCAACGCCGCGATGTTCGCCAAGCAGAACAAGCTGGACGCCGACGCAGGCCGCTGGTTCGAGCAGGCGTTGAAAGCGGTGGATATGCAGGTCGCAGCAAAGCCGAACTTCGCGAACTACCGGGCCAAGTCAAATATCCTGTTCAATGCCGGTAAAACGCAGGAAGCCCTCGCCGCCACCGAGAAAGCCATCGAGGCCGGCAAGGCAGAAAAGGCCGATGTGGCCGCGCTCGAGAAGAGGGCCGCAGACATTCGGGCTGGAAAGACGAACTAGGATCGCTTTTATCCGAAGTGACGGGCCGCGGCATTATTCGCTGCGGCCTTTTTGTTGCGAGAAGACCGCGGCGAATCCAAATCCGCCTGCCGGGCGAAATTTGTGACAGCAGTTATTTGGACGAAAAATTATGATAACAAGCAGGGTCGGCATTACATCACCAGACTTCATTCCCGCGTCCGCCGCTACCGTCGAAAAGGTGGCTGAGGCCCGTCTCCCTACCGATTACGGCGAGTTTCGGATCGCCGGATATCGCTCGCTTATCAGCGAAGAGGAGTTCGTCGCTGTATTCAAGGGCGAATTTGACGCGAGGTCTCCGGTGCCGTTCCGCATCCATTCGCAATGCCTCACCGGCGATGTATTCCACTCGGCCAAATGTGACTGCGGCAAGCAGCTCGAGCTGGCCATGAGAACGATCGAAAAAGAAGGTAAAGGCGTGATCGTTTATCAGCAGCAGGAAGGCCGTGGGATCGGGATCATTAACAAGATCCGTGCTTATGCCCTGCAGGACGAGGGCGCGGACACGATCGAGGCAAACGTGCGACTCGGCCTGGACGTCGATTCGCGCCGTTACGAACAATGCGTCGAGATACTTCGGGATCTGGGCGTGCGAAAGGTCCGCGCGATGTCCAATAATCCGCAGAAGATCCAGGCCATCCGCGATGGCGGCATCGAGATCGTTGAACGCATCCCGATCGAGTTCAAGCCGTCAAAGGACACCGAAAAATATCTGAGCGTAAAAAAATTTCGGATGGGACACTTCCTCAATTTGGTGAGTTAGCCGGAGCGGCCGCTCTTGCGTCGGCGGCGGCCCAAGTGTCAAATACGGCTTTCGCGATCCGTGCGATCACCCGCTCTCGTGTTCTCTCGTCCGCCGACGAATCGCCGACAAAGACCGCAATTGCAACGTGCTTGCCGTCGGGCAGCGTGATGATGCCGACATCATTTGTTGCGGAGGTCACGCCTTTTCTCGTTCCACCGGTTCCCGTCTTGTGGGCGACCGGCGTACCGGGCGGAAGCAAGCCCCTGATGCGGTTCGGGCCCGGCCTCGATTCGTACATATACTTTAGAAGTCGGAGCTCGACGATGTCGGCGTCCTTCGGGGCCGTTTCCTTCTGATTCCAAAGCGATTCGAGAAGTGCGACCGCAGCTTCCGGCGTTGCCCAATTCTCGTACTGCATTTCCCAATCCTTCCCAAACTCCTTGTGCGTTCGCTTAATCTCCATCTCGTCGATGCTGAGTGAATCGATGAACGACTGTATCGCGCTCGTTCCGCCGGCGATGCGGGTGAGAATGTCGCACGCCGAACCATCGCTCTCGACGATCGCCAGGCGGATCAGTTCATTTATAGTCGCGTCGCCCCCGTTCGGATTCTTATCCCGCAGCGGCGATCGCTGATTCGGGTTCACAAGGTCCTCGATCGTGAAACTGATCGTTTGATCGAGTGTGAACTTACCTTCGGCGGCTTGTTTTAGCACCGCCATCGCGACTGGAAGCTTTACGACGCTCTGCAGCGCAAATCGTTCGCTTCCGTTCACCGTAACGGCCCGATTCTGCTCCATCAATAACGCAAATACTCCGACCTTGCCGCTGGCTTCGCTCGCGATTCCGGCGATGTTCTTTTGCAGCAGTTCATCTTCTTTGAAGATAAGTTCGCCGGTCGGTTCCTCCGTTTCGGGCGTTCCGCTTACCGGTCCAGCATCGCGGCCCCCGCAGGCCCAACTAAAAGCCGTCAGAATTAAAAGGCCTAGTAGCTTTAAGGTAGTGTTCGATGCCCGTCGCATTTGCCAACTAGCTGCCGTCGCTCAGAAGCGTTCCATAAATGCCGAGATTCATCGAGAAGACCGAATCGTTCGTGGCGACGACCATCTCACCATTTCGTGTGAAGCACAGCCCCACGACGCTGGCGCCCGCGAGAAAATGCTCGATCTGACGCGAATCCGGGTCGATCCTAACGATCCCGTGGCGTCCGCCAAAACAGGCAGCAACGTACAGATCGCCCTCCCGGTCGAACGCAAGGCCCTGCGGGCGGCCGAGCCCGCGGGCCCAGGTCTCAACGCCGCCGTCTCCGTCGATCGCATAGACGGCATCGTGGCTGGCAAATCCCGGCGAGGTGACAAAAAGCCTCTCGTCCGGCCCGAAGGCCATATGAAATGCCGCTACCGATGGTTCCACCTTCGCAAACTCCGAGGCTCTGCCCTCTTCGCTGACGCGATAGACCGTGCCGGAGCGGTCGCCGACGTACATCTGTCCGTTGCGATCAAAGGCCAGTCCGGTCGCTATGCCGAGGTCCGAGGCAACGACGACCGCCCTCTCGCCCCGCTCGATGCGGGCCACCGTGCCGTCGGCGCGGTTCGTGACATACATCGACCCGCCCGGCCCAAAGGCGATGGAAGTCGGGTTCATTATCTCGACCGGCAGCTCATCAAGAAATCCTTCGGTCTCGAGCCTGTAAAGCGTATGCGGGAGCGCCTGTCCGCGGCTGCCCGACCTGGTAAGGATCAGCGCGTCATCCGAAGGGTCGATCGCGGGGTTCGCGACAATATGCATCTCGTCGGCGCGCAGCTTTCCGAGCGTCAGGACGAAACCGTTGCTCTCGCCCAGTTCGGTCTCAAGCTGGACGACAGCTGACGAATCGTCACAGGCCGGAACGGTCGCAATGACACGCTTCGACGAGGCCCCGATGATCTTGCAATTGAGCCCGTTCGCAAAGCACAAGAGGCGTCCGCTCGGGTCAAGCTGCAGCCCCTCGACCAATATCTCGATCTCGCCGCCCGGGATCGCCCGTTCGGGCCTGATGGCCGTTATTTTTAGCGAATCACTCATTACGAAACAGTTATGAGTTTACGCTGAAGGCTATTCGCTGTCGAATTCGGTCAAATTGACTTGAGCTTCTGCCTATCTCTTTACCCCTCTTCGGCGCTGGACTAAAATTCTTGAGGCGGACCTTATTTTACGGCCATCCGCAATAGCCGTTCGAGCCGCTCCATTCTTTACCTTCTTTGCCGGCATCTTACTCGTTTCCCCACCTGATATGCTTAATCGAATTGACGACCTTTTACGAATGGCGATGAGCTTCGGAGCCTCAGACCTCCATCTCCGTGCCGGTTCGACCCCTGTCATCCGCGTCAACGGCGAACTAAAACCTCTCTCCGGGGTCACCAAGCTCAATCAGGACGAGACGCTTGAAATGGCGTTCTCGATGATGTCGAATCGACAAAAACAACATTTCAAAGAGGTTTTCGAAGTAGATCTGGGATACGGCGTAACGGGCCTCGGCAGGTTTCGCGTAAACATATTTCAGCAGAGAAATTCGATCGGGATCGTGGCCCGCGTCATCTCGGACAACATCCGGAATTTCAACGATCTCGGGCTCCCGCCAGTGCTCAACAAGATCGCATCGGAAAATCGCGGCCTCATCCTTGTCACGGGCACGACCGGCTCTGGAAAATCCACGACCCTCGCCGCGATGGTCGACCAGATAAATCAGCAGCGGAATTGCCACATCGTGACGATCGAGGACCCGATCGAGTTCCTTCACAAGGACAAGGAGTCGTATATCACTCAGCGTGAGGTCGATGTCGATACGCGCTCGTTCGCCGAGGCCTTGAGAGGCTCGCTTCGCCAGGATCCGGACGTGATCCTCGTAGGCGAAATGCGGGACCTCGAGACCATAGAAACCGCCCTGGTCGCGGCGGAGACCGGCCATCTCGTGCTTTCGACACTTCACACGCTGGACGCGGCCGAGACGCTGACGCGCATCATTTCGGCATTTCCGCCGTATCAGCAGAAATCCATCCGGATACAGCTCGCCGGACTGCTCAAGGCCGTCGTCTCGCAGCGGCTTATGAAATCGTCAAAGGGCAATAGCCGCGTCCCGGCGGTCGAGGTGCTGATATCTACACCGCTCATCCGCGATTACATCCTTCACGAGGAAAAGACCGGGTCGATACGCGATGTCATCGCCGCGGGCACGTCGCAGTACGGAATGCAGACCTTTGATCAATCCCTGTTCTATCTATATCAATCAGGACTCGTCGCTCTCGAGGAAGCACTTCGGGGAGCCACCAACCCGGACGAATTCCGCCTCCGTCTCGCCGGTATCCAAAATACCACCGGCATGGCAAAAGAAGAGATGGAAAAAATGGGCGGAGTCTCAAATATCAGCAGCATGTTGACCCGCAATTGAGCCCGTTTATCGGGGTGAGTCTTACTGTTTCGGGTCCGCAACACCAAATATCATGGCCGCACAGGCGCCTGGGGTTGTGGGCCAAGCCCGCGCTACGCTCTGCAGTGCGGCGATGATCCATCACCCCTGATCAACGCAAATCCCCGTTTTTCAAGCATTTTCGACGCCGAAACCTTGACAGAAAAGCGGTCGGGCGTGTAGATTTTAGTTTTATCTGGTCACGCAAATAGTCGTGTGTCCCACCACGAGGATCGAGCAGTTCTCGTTTCGAACGGGCATCGGTTTTTGCTGACCAACTATCGCAAACGCAAACACAAGTAAGGAAGTCGAAACAAAGTTGATGACAAACGACGTTACACAAGAGACCGAAGAGGCGAAAACCGGCGAATCTTCGGTTGTGGCACCACAGGACAAAGCAGACGCGGCCGCTGCGGCACCGGTAAACACCGCGTCAGAACCCAGATCGGCACCCGCCGAGGAAGCCGGAGCTTCCGGCGAGTTCGATTTTGGAGCGATCCTCGAGCAATTCGAGCAGGAACAGACGATCTTTCACGCCGGCGAGCTGGTCGAAGGAAAGGTCGTCGGCGTTTCCGAACACGGGGTCATGGTGGACTTCGGGTATAAATCCGAAGGCGTGATCCCGGCCGAAGAATTCGACCAGCCCCTCGAATCCTCGGTTTCGGTCGGCGACACCATCGAGGCCGTTATCAAGAACCTCAGCGGTGAAGCACCGCCGACGCTTTCCAAAAACGATGCACTCGGCCGAAAAGTATGGACCGATCTCGAGGAAGCTTTCAAGAATGACGCTCCGGTTCGCGGAATGATAGTCGACAAGATCAAGGGCGGCCTGAAGGTCGACCTCGAAGGCATCGAGGCCTTTCTTCCGGGTTCGCAGATCGATTCGCGCCCGGTCGGCAATCTCGACCCGTATATCGGCACCGAGATCGAAGCCAAGATAATAAAGTTCAGCCGCCGCCGCAATAACATCGTTCTCTCGCGCAAGGTCATTACCGACCTTGAGATAAACGAGCAAAAGGCCGAGACGCTTGCCAGGATAGACGTTGGCTACATCGTCGAGGGAACCGTCAAGAACCTGACCGAATACGGCGCCTTTGTAGATATCGGCGGCATCGACGGACTGCTCCATGTTACCGATATGTCGTGGGGCCGACTTCATCATCCGGGCGATATGTTCAAGGTCGGCGATCACGTGCAGGCAAAGGTGCTCAAGCTCGACCGTGAAAAAGAAAAGGTCTCGCTTGGGTTCAAGCAGCTCCAGCCCGATCCGTGGTCGACCGTCATCGAGATGTACCCGGTCAATTCGCGTATCACCGGCAAAGTCTCTTCGGTCACGGATTACGGTATCTTTGTCGAACTCGAACCCGGCGTCGAAGGCCTCGTTCACGTCTCGGAGATCTCGTGGTCGAAGCGGTCGGCAAGCCCGAAGAGAATGTACAACAAGGGCGACGAGGTCGAGGTACAGGTGCTCGGCGTCGATACCGAGGAAAAACGGATCAGCCTCGGAATGAAGCAGCTGCAGGAAAATCCGTGGGATACCATCGGGGCACGTTACCCGGTCGGGACCAAGATCCGCGGCAAGGTACGCAACATCACCGATTTTGGTGCGTTCGTCGAGATCGAGGATGGAATTGACGGTCTCGTCCACGTTTCGGACATCACCTGGGCCAAAAAGCTCAAGCACCCGAAGGAACTTCTCAAAAAGGACCAGGAGGTCGAGGCCGTCGTCACGAATATCGATGCGCGCGGCCAGCGGCTGTCGCTTTCGATGAAGGACCTCACACCGAGCGCTTGGGAGAGCTTTGTCGCCACACACCGTCCGGGTGATGTGGTCCGCGGAAAGGTTTCCCGCTTTACAAGTTTTGGCGTATTCGTGGAGCTTGGCGAGGGCCTCGAAGGACTCTGCCATATTTCTGAGCTTTCCGACGAGCGTGTCGAACGCCCAGAGGATGTTATTCAGCTCGGACAAGAGGCGGATTTCCGGATCCTCCGGATCGAGAACGTCGACCAGAAGATCGGCCTTTCGTATCGTGCCGTCGGCAAGGACGACGAGCCCGTTGTTGACAGCCGTATCTATTCGAGCGAGGCTAAAGGCGGCATGGCGAGCCTTGGCGAACTTGCCAATATTCTGAAGGACGAACCGGCACAGGAATCTGAGCCTGAAATGACCAAGGAAGAAAGGGACGAAGCCAAGCGCCTCAGAAAAGAACAGGCCCGAAAGGAATATGAGGAAGCCGCGGCACGCGGAGCCGCTGCATCCGAAGACGTACCTGACGCCGAGGCCGTATCTGCTACGGAAGAGGCGGTATCCGAGTCCACGACCGCTTCGGCCGATGAGGCGGTATCCGCTTCAGCTGAAGAGCCTGCGGCCGTTGACACGGCAGAGGCCGTATCAGAGGACCCGGCCTCCGCCGAAACCGAAGAGGCCCCTGAGATCGCATCCGATGCACCGACCGAGGCGGCTGATGAAGCCGCTTCGGCCGCCACTCCTCAAGAAGATCCCGACGCGGATGCTGCCCAGCCTGCGGCTGATGCGGCCACTGCCGCCACGGACAAAGCGGCTGAAAACTCGTCTGAGGAATCGGAAAAAACGTCGGCTTAGCCGTTTAGTTCACTGCCGATCTTTCGGACGTAGAATTTTGATCGAGGAATACGAAAATGACCAAAGCGGATCTTGTCGAACGAGTTGCACACGAGGCCGAAATGACCAAGAAGGACGCCGAACAGCTTGTGGAGATCGTTTTCGACAGCATCACCGCTTCCCTCAACAAGGGCGAAAAGATAGAGCTGCGCGGTTTCGGCAGCTTCCGCGTACGGGAGCGCAATTCGCGTAAAGGCCGTAATCCCAAAACTGGTACCGCCGTCGATATCCCCGCGAAACGAGTCGCTTATTTCAAACCGGGCAAAGAACTCAAAGAACTTATCAATAGCTCCAACGATCAACGCTGATCCGCTTCGGCCGCTTCTTTCGTTGACCTCAAAGAACTACCCGCGTAGTCATTCAAAAATATCCCGCCCTTGATCTGTATGGAAGTCCGTCTCCTCGATCCGACCGAAGAGCCCAGCAGGGCCCGTTTCAGCGCCCGGAGCCGGCACCGGACCTCGTAGTTTCTTTTGATCGATCGAATGCCTCGTCCTCTATCTCGCCGCCCGGCGAAACGGGAATATCGGCCGGGTTTGCATATTTGACCCCGCGTTTCTCGCTGTCCTCTTCGGGCGTTATCTTGAATGCACCGGACGGCGGCGGCACATAACCGGGATAATCGATCCGCGAATGATAGATAGCGACCAGCGAGCGTATCATCGACTCGCGGATCTGCGTCAGCTCGCGCAGCGTTAGGTCGCATTCGTCAAGCTGGTCATCGCTGACGATGGCGTCGATGATCTTTGTGACGATATACCTGATATTTTCCGGATTCGGTTCCGCCAGCGAACGGGCGGCCGCCTCGCACGAATCGGCGATCATCATAATCGCGGCCTCGCGAAATTGGGGTTTCGGGCCGGGGTAGCGAAAATCGTTCTCCGAAATATCGTCGCCTTCGCGTGCCTCGGCCTGTGCCTTCTTCAGAAAGTAATGCAGCGTGCGCGTGCCGTGATGCTGCGGGATAAAGTCGACGATCCTCTGCGGAAGCCCCATTTCCTTTGCGAGCTTGGTCCCGTATGTGACGTGGCTGATGATTATCTTCGCGCTCTGTGCGGGCTTCAGACGATCGTGTGGGTTCTTCCCGAGCTGGTTCTCGACGAAATGCTCCGGTGCGGCGGTTTTGCCGATGTCGTGATAGAGAGCACCGATGCGCGAGAGAAGTGCGTTGCCCCCGACGACCCGGCAGGCCTCTTCGGCCAGTTGGCCCACCGCGTGCGAATGCTGATTGGTCCCGGGAGCACGAAGTGCAAGCTGGCCGAGCGCCGGAAGGTCAGCATTGGAAAGTTCCAATAGCTTTACGTCCGTGAGAATGCCGAATATCGACTCGCATATCGGCATAAAGACGGCGGTCGCCGCAGCCGTGATTATCCCGCCCGCAAGTCCGCAGGCTATCGCGAGCAGAACCGTATTCAATACGAACGGCTGCTGCATATATGCGATCAAGGCAACGGCCGCGGCCGCGCTTGCCGCGCCGACCAGGGCTCCGGCTATCGTGATCGTCGAACGCGAACGGTATGCCCCGATCCCGTAGACCGCGACCGACGATGCGATGACCGCAAAGATCGCGAATTCGAGGCCCCTCGGAGCGAGCAGGCCGGCCAGCAAAGCCGTGAACATGCCCGTAAAGATGGCTGTCCGCCGGTCCGCGAGCAGCGTCATCAAGAGGCTGCCGAAAGCGAACGGCACCGCGAACGACCAAATGCTCGGATCGCTCAGCGGGGCCTTGATATTCTGCGACGCCGTAAAGTCAGCCAGCCTGAAAAATGCGACCATCATCGCCGTCTGCGCTACGACGACAAAGCCGAGAAGGGCGAACGTCCGCTGCTGAGACAGGGCGAGCCGTGGTACAAAGCCACGATGCAATATGAACTTCCACGCCGTCCAAAAAAGTGCGGTGATCAGTATAAGAAGCCCGAAGAATCGATTGTACTTTCTCGTCGCTGAGCTGTAATTACTGATCGCGGAGATCTTCGACAAGATGTCGGGCGTGATAATGTCGCCCTGATCTGCTATCTTCTGGCTCCGCTTGAGAGAGATGGTGACCGGCGGCACATTTTCCGATACCAGCCGCCGAGCATTCTCGGTCGCCGCGGCGTCGTATATAACGCTCGGCTGTATCAGCGGGGCGGTGGCGGCATAGAATGCATCGGCTTCTTTTTGCGAAAGGCTGCGGATCTGCGAAAGTCCGTCTTTCAGTTTTTCCCTCGCGGCCGAAAGTGACGTCATCGTCGAGACCGGGTTCCTCGCCTGTCGGATGTCTCCCGGCCGCTGCCTGTCCACGATCTCGACCTCGCCCTGCAGGAACGGCTCGTCCTGATCGCTGTAGATATCTCCCGCAGCGTTCTCGCGTATCAAACGCGTGATCGAATCCAGTTCGTTGTTGCTGAACTTGCGTGAGGAGAATATCCGGCCGAGCTCGGCCCCGCCCGCTCCGGTCCAGATCGTCGCTGTGTTCGAGTTTGAATTTGCCCGGTTCGCTGCCGGCGGCTCCGGCGTTCTCAGGAGCTTTTCCCAGGCCGAACGGAAATTCTGCACTGCCTCGTCGGCACGTTTCGGCTCAAAGGAAAATATCGGCCTGATGGCGGCCCGCGCGGTCTCACGGTCGCGCTCGGTCGCTACGTCATCGAAATAATAGATATCGGCCGGAGAGATTATCGCTTCACGGGCGATGTCGCCCTCTTTGTAAAAATTTTCGCCCGCGGTCTGCCAGACCGGATTCTGAATGAGGACCGTCGTCAAAAGGCAAAGGAATGCGAAGCCGATCCAGAATCTCTGTCCGGGCGAGACCTTTTCGAGCGGTCCCTTGATCGCCCCCCAGGCCTTTCGCCGCCATCTCAGAAATGGCGACTGCATATCTTGGATCCGATTGCTCACTTTGTTCCGACCGATTCTATCTCTGCGTGCTGGTAAACCCGCTCGCCGATGCGCTGCGTCAGCGGCCGAAGCGAATCCTTCCGAATAGCTGAAATTGCCACGCTGTCGACGCCCTTGTCAAGGCGGATCTGCCTCTGCAACTCCTCCGTCGCCTCCACAGAAAGCAGGTCCGACTTGTTCAGAACGACGATCTGCGGTATCGAATTCAACCCGAGGTCGGCCAGTATCTTATCCACTGACTGGATCTGCTGAACGGCCCGCGGGTTCGATGCATCGACCACATGTACGAGCAGATCGCTGTCCGTGATCTCCTCCAGCGTTGCCCGGAATGCGGCCACCAGCGGTGCCGGCAGATCCCTTATGAATCCGACGGTGTCGTTGATTATCACCTCTTGCTCAAATGGCAGCCGCAGCCGCCGCGACGTGGGATCGAGCGTCGCGAACATCCGCTTTTCGGCGTGCACTTCCGATCGCGTAAGCGTATTCAGCAGCGTCGATTTGCCGGCGTTCGTATAGCCGACGAGCGACACGACCGGCAGGTGCTTTTGCGTTCTCACCTTTCTGCGTTCCTGCCGCTGGCGGCCAAGGTCGTCCACCTGTCTTTCGAGCTGCGATATGCGGTCGCGTACCCGCCTTCGGTCGGTCTCGAGCTTCGTCTCGCCGGGGCCGCGTCCGCCGATGCCGCCGGCCAGCCGCGAGAATGCCGAGTTCTGGCCGACGACCAGACGCGGGAGCAGGTATTTTAACTGGGCGAGTTCGACCTGCAGTTTTCCCTCTCGGCTCTGTGCACGCTGAGCAAAGATGTCCAAAATGAGCTGCGGCCGGTCGATCACTTTCAGGTCCGTCGCTTCAGAAAGGCTGCGGACCTGCGCCGGCGACAGCTCCGTGTCGAAGACGATCATGTCCGCTCCGACCCTCATCGAGCGGATCAGCAGTTCTTCGAGCTTGCCGCGCCCGAGCACCGTCTTCGGGTCTATCTGCGGCCGCCGCTGAATGATCTTGTCGAGCACGACCACATCGGCCGAGGTGGCCAGTTCCTCAAGTTCGGCCATCGACTCTTCCGCCTCGTCGATATATCCGGCGGTGACGCCGACCAGGATCACGCGGTCACGGTTCGTCCGGCGTGTACGCGCCGTCTGCCGCACACGGGCCATCTCGCTTTCCAGCGAGTTGATCAGCGCAACGAAATCCACATCGAGCTGGGACGGTATGCCGGGCTCCAAATATTCGTACGGCTGACCTTCAGCGCCATCTTCACCGTCAAGGGCGCCGCCGCTCGTCGGCAGCAAATGAGCAGAATAGACCACGCCCGGAAGGCCCGTGGCCCTGTCCACTTGCACGATCGACATCAGGTCAAGCCTCAAGAGTGCAAGGTCCGTCAGGTCGTCCTGCGTCAGTTTTTCGCCCTGCAGATGAGTATGAACGCACCGAAGCCCGCGGAACCGGTCGGTACCGACGCGGACACGTCCGAAATCGGGCATTTCGATGGCCTTAGCGTTCCCGACCATCACATATTCGACGCGCCCTTTTCGGTCGAGAAGTACGCCGATCTGCCGCCCTGTCTCGTTAGAGATCTCGGACATCTGCCGTGCAAGTTCTTGTGAGATTATCTGGTCGGCGGGAACGCGACGCGTCGAAAGGCGCTCGATCCTTCTTATCTGGTTTGATTTGAGGCCCTGTATAAAGCCGGTAACGCTGCTGATAGACTATTGCCTCCGTTCCTTTATTATACCAAATCGCACGAACCGTTCTCCTGACTTCTGCCGGTGCGACGGGCCGCCCTTGCCATCGACACCGCAGCCCGAGAAGGAATGGCGCAGACCTATTCCTGGTCTTCGTGGATCGTCCGCAGCCGGCTGATCTCGAAAGAGCGCATTCCGTTCGGCGTTTTCACTTTGACCTCGTCGCCTTCCTCACGTCCGAGCAATGCCTGCCCGATCGGCGAAACGGTCGATATATGGCCTCGTTCGGGATCGCTTTCCTCCGACGTGACCAGCCGGTAGGTGATCTTTTCTTCCTTTTCCAGATCAAACAGCGTCACGGTCGAACCATAGGCCACACGATCTTTCGGGAGCTTTGAAATGTCGATCGACTCGACCTCCATAAGGCGCTGATGAAGTTGGCTGATCCGCGCCTGAACCATCGTCTGGCGTTCCTTTGCGGCCTTGTACTCGGCATTCTCTTTGAGGTCGCCGAATTCGCGCGCGTGTTGTATGTCCTTGGGGAGCTTGAAATTCAACTCGTGCTCCAGCTTTTCTATCTCGTCTTGTAGTTTTTTTCTTACGGCTTCCATAGATCTATTTTATGACCACCTCTTTCGGCGACCCGAAAGTGATACCGATGTCGCGGGCCGAACGAACAAGCTGTCCGTCGATCGGGACAGTTTTGATGTTCGCACATGCCTCAGACAACGGCACCGTTACGATCGTGCCCGCTTGAAGGGCGACCATCTTGCCCGTTTCGCCGGCCGCAAGCGCCCGCACGGCACATGCCCCGAAGTTCGTCCCGAGCATCCGGTCGAAGGCGTTCGGGCTTCCACCCCGCTGAAGGTGGCCGAGCACCACGGTCCTGCATTCCTTATCCGTCCGCTTGGCGACCTCGCGTGTAATGTAGTCCCCTATGCCGCCAAGGCGAAGTTCGCCCGGGTCCTGATACATCTCGCCCTTGCCGACCTCGGTCGCACCTTCGGCGACGACGATATTGGTAAACCTCGATCCTTGCCTTTCCCTTTCGTTCACCTTCTCGATGACGGCGTCAAAGTCAAAAGGTATCTCGGGGATCAAAATGATATCGGCGCTTCCCGCAAGGCCCGCGTGGAGGGCGATCCACCCCGTGTGCCTTCCCATCACTTCGAGTACCATTACCCGGTCGTGCGACGCTGCCGTCGTGTGCAGGCGGTCCAATGCTTCCGTTGCGATATCGATCGCCGTCATGAACCCGAACGTCAATTCGGTCGCGGCGAGGTCGTTATCGATCGTTTTCGGAACGCCGATCACGGGAAAGCCCCGCTTATGGAATTGTTCCGCGATCGCGAGCGTGCCTTCGCCGCCAAGGACTATCAGGGCCTCGATGCCGAGAATGTCCAGATTTGCGAGCGCCTCGCCGATCGGAAGCTCGGGGTAAACAGGGAGTCCGTCCACCATCTTTACAAAGCTTCCGCGGTTGCGGGTCCCGAGGATCGTACCGCCGCGCGGCAGGATGCCGCTTACTGTCTTTTGTGTCAGCGACATCGTGTGGGTCTCGCCGAGTATCCCCTCGAAACTGTCCTCGATGCCAACGCACTTCATACCGAAGCGAAGCGTGGCCGTCCGGACCACCGACCGAATGACGGCGTTCAGTCCTGGTGCGTCGCCGCCGCCGGTCAAAATTCCGATTTGTTTATACATATTCGGGAAAACCTGGTTCCAGTTGATCGATCCAACCTGAAACCTTCCTTGCCAAAAAGAAACGAACCCGATCACGGGTCCGAAACTTGTTAGAACGTGCAGCTACTCCGAGCCTATTTAGATGCAAGATTCTTCTCGAGCAGCTTCTTAGCCTCGGGCAATACTTCAACAGCTTTTTGGACCTGCGGGTCGGTTTCAAGAAGAACTCGGATGCCTGCCTCATTGGAATAATTGGCGGTCGCCAGTTCGAGCCTCAGGCGTGTCCGTGCAAATTCGGCCTCGGAAGCGATATTTTCGGCCGACAGGCCATTCATCTTATCTGCTGCCGCAAAGGCCTTGAACGTCTCAAAAAGGCGGTCGTCGATCTGAAACTTTCCGGGCGCTATGTCCATCTGGTGATTCTGCTTTTCGACTCGATAATTTTCGAAGCCCGCGATCTTTCCGGCCACTAACTGGCGGACAAAAAAG
Organism: Pyrinomonadaceae bacterium; assembly: GCA_050246275.1. Lineage (GTDB taxonomy): Bacteria > Acidobacteriota > Blastocatellia > Pyrinomonadales > Pyrinomonadaceae > OLB17. The sequence continues at coordinate 270,523 of JBFWWI010000001.1, read as the reverse complement.
AAGGCCGCATCGTTGATGCGAAAACGCAAAGCTGTGTATTCCTGGGCCTTGGCCGTTACATCCGGCTCGATGCCCCTTCCACCGAACAGCGTACGGCCGTCGGGTGTCGTGATCGGCACGCCCGCGGGTTTCGGTTTGCCGTCCTCACCATCGTGATTCGCGTAGTAATCGTAGATCGACCCATTCGAGTAGTCCCGCTGGAGCGAGCGTCCATATGGCGTGTAATACCGCGCCGTCGTCAGCGTAAGGCCAGTTCCATAGGGCAAGCGAAAGACACGCTGTACAAGGCCCTTGCCAAAACTATCGCTCCCGACGACCACACCGCGGCCGTAATCCTGGATCGCTCCTGCCACGATCTCCGACGCGGATGCCGAGCCGCCGTTGATCAGTACAACAAGCGGATAATTGTCCGTCCCGTTGCCGCTCGTGCGAAGTTCCCTCGCTTTCGAATAGCTCGTACGGCCCTTTACTGAGACTACGGTCTTGTTCGACGGCACGAATCGGCTCATCACCGCTATCGCCTGTTCGAGGATCCCGCCCGGATTGCCGCGAAGGTCAAGAACGAGGCTCTTCATCCCTTGTTTCTGAAGTTCGGTGACCGCATCGCCCAGTTCTTCGGCCGTCGTCTCCTGAAACCCGCCGGTCAGGCCGACGTATCCGACACCGTTCGGAAGCAGGAAATAACTGCGTATCGACGGAAGTGGAACCCCGCCGCGCACGATCTCAAATTCGACCGGCTCCGGCGAACTGGCCCGCTCGACCTTTACCTTTACCGGCGTCCCACGCTCGCCCCTCACATTCTTGGAAACCTCGGAACTCGACCATTCCGACGCATCCTTTCCGTCAACCGTCAAAAATTTATCGCCGTATCGAAGTCCGGCCTTGTCCGCCGGCGTACCCGGCACGACGGACTGAACGAAAACACCTCCGCGATGCTGGAGGATCGAGACGCCGATTCCGTAAAATTCCGAGGCTTGCTCCTCGTTGAGCTTCTTGAATTCGTCCCGCGTAAAAAATGCCGAATGGGGATCGAGGGTCCACAAAAGCCCCTGAACGGAACTTTCGGTGATCTTCTCGTGATCGACCGCCGAAACGTAGTTCTTTTCTACCACGTCGACCGCTTCCCGATAATCGGCCAGTACACGCTCCGAGGTCATCGAGCTATCGGCCGACGTCGAGACCGGAAGGCGTCCGAAAAGTCCGCCGAGCACGGCACCCACCGCGATCAGAACCCCAGCCGATATTGCAAATTTATTCCCCATTTTGTCGTACTCCGACGTGGCTTGATTATACCATATTTTAGGTGACCTCACGGCCATCCGGGTTGTCGGAGAAACGTCGCTCGCACGCCGCCTCGGGCGTAATTTACAATTGCCCGGCAACACCGTACTATTTACGTTTTGCCCCGATGACACCGGACCTGTCCATAGTAATACCGGCATTCGAAGAGGAAGATCGCCTCGGCAGATCGCTCTCTTTGATCGTTGAATATCTTCGCGAAAATGCTCCCTCGACCGAGATAATTGTGGTCGATGACGGGTCAGGCGACCGCACCGCCCGGGTCGCGGAGGAATTTTTCGCCGAGGCACCGGATATCTCCGCAAATGTCATTAGGTACGAACAAAATCGTGGCAAGGGTTATGCCGTAAAGATGGGTATGATGGCCGCAATGGCTAGTATCGCTCTTTTCAGCGATGCCGATCTTTCGACCCCGATCGATGAGATGCCGAAACTTGTCGACCCTATCCGGAACGGCGAGTTTGACGTCACTTTTGGTTCGCGTGCGCTCGACCGCTCGCTTATCGGCACGCATCAGCCTTGGCGGCGCGAACAGGGCGGAAAGGTCTTTAATCTGGTCGTACGCTTAATGACCGGGATGCCATTCTGGGACACACAGTGTGGATTCAAGGCATTCGACCTCGCGAAATTTCGCCCGCTTCTCAGCCTTATGCAGATCGAACGCTTCGGCTTCGACGTCGAATTTCTCTACGTCGCAAGGCTCCGCGGGCTCCGGCTGAAAGAGATCGCCGTCCGCTGGGACAACGACGACCGCAGTAAAGTGAACGTCTTCCGCGACAGCATCAGGATGTTCGACGAGGTCCGCCAGATCCGCCGCAACGCCAAGAATGGCGTCTATGAAAAATAGCGCCTGGAGGCGTATAATTCGGTTATGGACTGGGAGAATCGCATTACCGCAGACCCGGAGATAATGGTCGGTAAGCCGACGATTGCTGGCACTCGAATCACCGTTGAGTTCATTCTAGGCCGCTTTGCCGATGGGTGGACCGAGAAGGAGATTTTGGAAAATTATCCACGGCTGACACCTGATGACCTTCGAGCTGTGTTTGCGTATGCTGCAGACTGCATGAAGGACGGATGGATCTTCACCTTGCCTTCTTCCCGCCAATGACCGCCTTTTTTGCTGACGAGCATATTCCGTTTGCTACGATCCGAGCACTCAGGGACGCTGGATTTCCGGTAGTTTCGGTGAGCGAGGAATATGCCGGATACAAAGATGAAGACATTCTCCGCATTGCGGACGAAAGAGACTTGGTACTCATGACGAATGATAGCGATTTCGGCGATCTGATCTTCAAGGAGAAGGTCGGCTTCGCATCGGGGCTGATCTATTTCCGGCTCGACCGCTTCCGGCCGGACGAGATGTCTGAATTGATGCTGTTGCATTTACGAAAACTCGGTTCGGAGTTCCGAAATCGGTTTAGCGTTATTTCCCGAACCAAGTTCCGTCAAAGACAGTTATGACCGCACGCCTTAATGTAAACATCGACCACGTCGCAACGATCCGCGAAGCTCGCAAGACCATCGAGCCAAGCATAATTACCGCGGCCGTCATCTGTGAACAGGCCGGCGCCAACGGTATAACGGTCCACCTGCGTCAGGACCGCCGACACATTCAGGACCGTGATATCGAACTCCTGCGCGAGGTAGTGACGACCTATCTGAATGTCGAGATGGCGGCTACATCGGAGATGATCGCGATCGCCGAACGTACGAGGCCCGATGCCGTATCGCTCGTCCCCGAAAGCCCGAATGAGGTCACCACAGAGGGCGGCCTCGACGTAATAGCAAACCTTGAAAATGTTAAGAACGCGGTCGAAGATCTCAAGGCTGCCGGTATCTTCGTCAGCATCTTCATCGATCCCGACCTCGAACAGCTAAATGCCGCAAAGGCCGTCGGAGCACAACAGGTCGAGCTTTGCACGGCCGAATATGCCGAACTTACGCTCTCAGCCCGGGCAGCGCACGGCGAAGGTGCGAAAAAAGCAGCGGCTGAGGCCGAGCGGATCCGAAATGCGGCCGTTCATGCACACGGACTCGGGATGATGGTGGCCGCAGGCCACGGCCTCACCTATCGAAACGTCGGGGCACTCGCCGCAATTCCCGAGATCATCGAGTTCAATATCGGCCACAACATCATCTCACGCTCCGTATTCGTCGGCCTCAGCCAGGCCGTCCACGAGATGATCGAGGCGATCTAGCCCTCGCAATGTCTTTTTCAGACCCGATGTTGTTCATCGGCCAGGCTATAACTTTTAGACGTATGATAATGCGGCGACTGGATTGATACCTAATGACTTTTCTCCGCCGGTTTTTGCGGAAAGATGTAGATAAATGCGGCGATCAGGACGACCAGAACTGCCGATGCTGTGAAGCGGCTTAGGTTTAGGCCGCCGTGGTCGAGGGGTTTGTCTAGGAAGTCCCCGACGACGGCTCCGAGTGGTCTAGTTAGGATGAAAGCGACCCAAAACAAGAGAACGCGTGATGCACTTGTAAAGCGGTAAAGTAGGTATGTGATCAGCAGCGCGGTTCCGAAAACTGCGGCGGCTACGAGATAGCCGAGATCGAGGCTGTCGGCGAACCAGTCTCCGAGCGCGGTCCCCAATGTCTGCGAAAACATTATCGTTACCCAATAAAAGATCTCGGCTTTTGCTGTGCTTACACTTTCAACGGAAACCGTTCCCATCACCCTACGCCAGACAAGCAAGGATATGACGACGCAGGCCAGCAAGATCGCCGATCCGCCGGTGTAACCAATGCCCATATCCCTGGTCGCGTAATCGGCAAGTGTCGTGCCGACGGTTGTTGTCGCCACAATTGTCAGCCAGTAAAGATAAGGGTGAAATTTGCTGGCCTTTATCTGTACAGTCACAGCCGCGATGAATATCAAAGCGAATATTCCAGTGCTCGCGAGATAGCCAAGTTCAAGTGACATCGACAACGCATCGCCGCCAGTTTCGCCGAGCGTCGTGGCGAAGATCTTGATTACCCAAAATAACAATGTAACGTGCGGTACTTTGCTGATGAGTTCATTCGTTGCCGTTTTCATATATTCCTTACAAGTTGAGCCATCAAAATTCAAAGCGAATTCCGCCATAGCCTATTAAACGTGGATCGCGATTTTGCCTAAGGCTTTTTCCCGCTGAGAGCAAAAGCGTCAAGTGTTTGGTTAGCTTCGCCCGAGTGCCAAAGTTATAGACTACTTCGCTTGCGCTGAGATTAGCCCTCGGCCCGGTTCCGTGAATCTCGCCCATCACCTCAACCGAATCGTTCAACTGTTTGCCGACAACGAATCCGTATATCATTTCATCCGGCCCACGTTTGAAAAGGTAGCCAACATCACCGCCGACGGCAAACTTTCCAAGCTTTGTTTGCCATTGCAACGGCATAAGGAATTCGGGGCCTTTCTCTACAAGCCCGCGACGAACCGATGATGTCGGATTGTTAAACGCGATCTGCGGATAGATAGACATTGCGATCCTCTGATTTTTCCTCTCATCTCGAAACCGCCACCGAACGCCTATGTTAGAGTTGCCTAATCCCTGTATGCGGCGTTGCCCATTGCGACTCTGCACTAGCCACGGTATTTCGATCTTGAGCTGCGCATGCTCGCTCAATCCGTAGTTGATGTCGAGCAGCGGCGTTCCAAAGAGTCGGGCGTCAGCTCCGCGTTCAAAAGTGAAAGCTGTGTTGATCTCCCAATGACCTTTCGGCACAGTCTCGGTGTCATCCGTTATCATCGGCGGCCCGCCTTGCGAGTATGCCTGATAGCTTAAAAACGCCAATATCAGAATGAAGATCGAGTTGGCAAAGGCTGAGACTCTTATTTTGATTTCTATCTCCAGAGCGAAAATGGGAATGGGCGGACTTTATTAGTTGCTGATCTAAAGTTCCGCCCACGTCGCATGGCAATTAGTTTTTGCCTTTTTTCTTCATATCCGCAGCTTGCTCTTTTGCTTCGGCAGCGGCGTTCTCCTCCGATTTGTGAACGACTTTGCCTAATTTGGCATCGACCCAAATCTCGGTGATCGTGCCGGTTGCATTGCGAATATCGAACGAGTAAACGAGCTTTCCGTGCTCTTTTTCAAGTTCCTCACCTTCGACGGTCCCGTTGTCTTCGCGTAAAGCGATCTCGCGGGCCTGGGCCAAAGTAATTTTGGCCTTCTTTGCAAGTTTGGTGTTCTCCTTGCCTTCGCGTTCACCGCGTTCTTTCTCCTGGGCAGAAACTCTGGCCGCGGAAAGTCCGAAAACTCCAAGTATCAGAAAAGAAAAGAGTGCGAGTTTTGTTATTGATCGAGCGTTCATTTTCATTATTTCTCCTTCGTAAATTACTCGCCATTTTCGCGAGTTCACGAACAGAATAACGAAATGAAAATAAACAGAAGATTAACGCGGGGTTTAAAGCTTGTGAGGTTTTCAGTGCCAATCATCGAGCCTTCTGCTCGCCCAGTATCTTTTCTAAAAGTTTAATTTGCTCTTGCTGAAGTGCCACGAGATCAAACCATTTTTGGTCACGAAGATCGTCAAGCTTTTCATGGAGGCCGAGAATCTCAAGTTCAGCTTTTAGATTCACTTCGAAGTCGTGCTGAGCATCGAGGCGGTCTTTGGATGCCTGACGGTTTTGCGACATCATGATCACCGGAGCTTGCAAAGCCGCGAGCATGGAAAGGAAAAGATTGAGCAAAATGTAGGGATAGGGGTCGAAGGTATCGCTCAGAGAAAATAAGACAAAGGAATTCAGGATAACCCAACAGACCAGGATCCCAAAAAAAATTAGTATGAAGGTCCACGAACCGCCAAATTTGGCAACTCTGTCGGCGACTCTTTCTCCGAATGTCCTGTCGTCATCGTAAATTAGCTTTGGGTCGCGGGCGATAACGTGCTTGTCGGCGATCTTTTCAACAACCCGCTTTTCGAATTCCGAGAAATCATCCCATTGCTTGTGAAGAAAACGAGTAGCAGCAGTTTTGACCTTTTCATTTGGCATTATTGACCTTTAGAGTAACTCATAAGCCATTAAAAAACAGACCGCGGCCATCAACCCCAGGGCGCCAATAAAGATCGAATCAGCGATACGCTCAAGGATGTCGCGGCGTGTCGGCGAGTGAGTGCGAAGGACGATATACGCAAGTATACAGGAAGTAAGGAATGCGAGTGCGTCAATTGCAAGAATGTTATCGCTAAGGGAACCGATCGCTTTCAAGTTACCGATCTGAAATACACCAATAACCGTTAGGCAGACACCGACCATGGCGGCCGAAGCGGTGAATATATGAATAGCAATATCCTCTCGTAGAGGCTTGCTTGGTCTAATGGATCGTTTCTTTTCCTTTTCCATTATTAGGTTACACTTCGACAACTTTTCGACTTTGATCGGACATTAGAAAATGCGACGTTGGGAGCGTTAGTGTAAAGACATTTTCGTCGTTATCATTTCGGGAGTATTCCAGCGTTGCGTGGTGTAGTTCGGCGATCCGCTTTGCGATTGACAGGCCAAGACCGGCGCCGCTCGTGATCGTTTCGTTCGTTTGAGTGCGGGATTTTTCGACGCGGTAGAATCGGTCAAAGATCGATTTTTGCTGGTCTGCCGGAATCTCGTCGCCGGTGTTCGAGATAGTGACCGTTTTTTGACCAACATTGATCTTTATATAGCCGCCGTCGATGTTGTACTTCACGGCATTGTCCAAGAGGTTCAGGAACAAACGGCGCAATAGAGCTTCATCGCCTTTGATCTGTGTTTCGTCGCCGTCGAATTCGATGATCACATTTCTTTTATCGGCTAGAGTTCGGATCAGGCGAACACAGTCTGAGACAAGTTCGTCGAGGTATAAATTATCGAGATTTGGCTTTAGCTGCCCTGAATCTGCTCTTGCAAGGGTAAAGAGGTCTTCGACGATCTTTGAGAGACGTTTGCTCTCATCATTAACGACTTGAAGAGACTCTTGATAATCGGACGGGCTGCGGGTGTCTTTTGATAAGGCGACTTCGGATTCACCGCGAATAATGGCGAGCGGCGTTCTTAGCTCGTGGGAAGCATCGGCCACAAACCTCCGCTGACGATCAAACTCCACATCCAAACGATCCAAGAGCTCGTTAAATACGATTGCGAGGTTTCCGATCTCGTCTTTAGCATTGGCTATCGGCAAACGCTCATGAAGATTTGCCGCACTGATGCGCTTGGCCTGTTCCCCAATTGCCGCGATGGGCTTTAGACTTTCGCGAACAAGGAAATAGCCGCCAAGCCCAGCGAATAGCAAGAGTAAGGGAGCGATCAAGTAAAATATGCGACGGATCCGGTCGTCGAGGGCGATCTCATCTTCGAGAGAGTGGAAAACGTAAACTTTGTAGTTGTGATTTTCGACACGGAAAGGCAAAACATGAGTTCGGAACGGCTTGTTGTTCAGAAGAACATCTCCAAAGTTTTCCTTGTCAATCGACTGTAGATCAGATGGAAGTTTGCTTTCCGTTGTCGAGGCAATAAATCGATCATCGTTGGTAAAGACCGCAAATTCATAATCGCGAAACCGGAATTCATCAAGAGATTCCTTAACCATTTCATCAGGTTTTGTGTGGTTCTCGCCGTCATTTTGTTCGCCCATGATAGAGACGGCGACGGTTTGCCCCATCTCCGCAAGGTTTTCGTCTGTCTCCTGACGCAAAACGCTTACGAACGACGAATAGGTAATTAAAGAGAAGGCCGCAACGATCAGCGAAAGAACAAAAATATACCAGAGCGTGAGTTTTACTCTAATGGAACTAAACATCGATCAAAATGTAACCTGAGCCGCGTCGCGTTTGGATAAGCTGGACATCATAACCCTCGTCAAGTTTGGTTCTCAGCCGCTTTATATACACCTCGATCAAATTTGAAAATGGATCGAATGTATCATCCCAAACATGCTCGGAAATCTCTTCACGTCCGACGACTTTACCCTTATTGATCACAAGAAACTCAATGAGAGAATATTCTTTAGCCGTTAGCTCGATTTGCGTACCGCCACGTTGAACTGTCCGAGACATCGTGTCGATGATTAGGTCAGCGATAACAATTTCCGGAGAGCGAATTTCATTTTGTCGCCGCAGCAAGGCACGCAGCCGGGCAAGAAGCTCGCGAAACTCAAAAGGCTTTGTCAGATAATCGTCTGCGCCCGTATCAAGGCCAGAGATACGATCATCAATGGCGTCACGGGCCGTAAGCATCAGTATTGGCTTCTTGTTCCCGCTTTCACGAAGCTCACGACAAACATCGAAACCATCCTTCTTTGGCAAATTAACGTCGAGAACAAAGAGGTCATAACTATTTATCGACGCCATGTACGTTGCTTCGTCACCGTCCGATGCAATATCGACCGCATACGAATTCTCGCGCAGGCCCTTGGCTACGAAGTTCGCGATACGATGGTCATCTTCAGTCAAGAGTACCCGCATGGCTTAAGTTTACTGTGGTCTGGATTAACAGAGGATAAATATGACAGATCCTCTGGGCACTGGGCGGTTCCTGCCTTGATTCGAAAAGTACAAGGAACTGATCACAAGACCACTCTAAGAGCTTGTCCAGTGTACGACTTTTTTACCCGTGCGACCTCTTCCGGCGTTCCGGTGGCAACCACTTTTCCGCCGCCGGAGCCGCCTTCGGGGCCGAGGTCGATGATGTAGTCGGCCGACTTTATCACGTCCAGGTTGTGTTCGATGACGATAACCGTGTTGCCTGTATCGACCAATTGCTGAAGTACATCGAGGAGCTTGTGTACGTCGGCGAAATGCAGCCCGGTGGTCGGCTCGTCGAGGATGTAGATGGTCTTTCCGGTGGCTCGTTTCGAAAGCTCTTTCGCAAGCTTTATCCGCTGGGCCTCGCCGCCCGAAAGGGTGGTCGACGATTGTCCAATCTGGATATATCCCAACCCTACGTCGAGCAGGGTCTGAAGTTTTTGTTTGATCTGGGGAATGTTTTCCAATAGCGGAAAGGCGTCCTCGATCGTGGTCGAGAGCAGATCGGCGATCGAGAGTCCTTTATATTTTACGGCGAGCGTTTCGCGGTTGTAACGCTTGCCGCGGCACACGTCGCACGTCACATAAACGTCCGGCAGGAAGTTCATCTCGATCCGCTTCATCCCGTCGCCCTCGCACCCTTCACAGCGTCCGCCCTTCACATTGAACGAAAACCGCCCGGCCTTATAACCTCTCGTCCGCGATTCGGGCAGCATCGCATAAAGCTCGCGGATCGGCGTGAACAACCCTGTGTACGTCGCCGGGTTCGAGCGCGGCGTGCGCCCGATCGGCGACTGGTCTATTTCGATGATCTTATCCACCAGTTCCAGCCCTTCGATCGCACTGTGCTCGAGCGGCTCCTTCGGCGACCGATACACATGGCGATAGAGTGCGGGATACAGAATGTCTTCAACGAGCGTCGATTTGCCCGAACCCGAAACACCCGTCACGACCGTAAATAATCCCAGCGGAAATTCGACATCGATATTCTTCAGGTTGTGCGCCCGCGCACCTTTTACCTTTATCCGGCTGCCGTTTGGCAGACGCCTCAGCTCCGGCACCTCGATCTTTGCCTCGCCGTTCAGATATTTGCCCGTCAACGATGATCTGGAGGCCGCGATCTCACGCGGCGTTCCGACCGCCATCACTTCACCGCCGTGAGTTCCGGCGAGCGGTCCGAGGTCGATCACGTAGTCCGCATTTTCGATCGTTTCTTCGTCATGTTCGACGACCAGCACGGTATTGCCCAGGTCGCGAAGTTCGTGGAGCGTTTCGAGCAGCTTTTGGTTGTCGCGCGGGTGCAGCCCGATGCTCGGCTCGTCAAGCACATACAGAACACCCCGAAGCTGCGATCCGATCTGCGTCGCAAGCCGTATCCTCTGCCCCTCGCCGCCCGAGAGAGTGCCCGAGGCACGATCGAGCGTAAGGTACCCGAGGCCTACCGCCGAGAGGAATCTCAGGCGGCTTCGGATCTCTCGCAGGACAAGGCCCGCGATCTTCGCCTCGCGCGCGGTGAGCTCGATCTCGTCGAATCTCGCCGCCGCATCTTCGATCGGGAGGCCGGTATAGTCAGCTATTCCCAGCCCGTTGATCCGCACCGCCAGGCTCTCCGGCTGCAGCCGGGCGCCCTCGCACGACGGACACGGCACGGGCCCGACCAGTTCGTACAGAGCCTCGCGCGTCTTTTCGGACGGCGGATTCTCCAGCCTCTCCTTCATCGCACGGAGCGCGCCTTTCCAGTCGCTCTCGTACTTGTAATCCCCCTGCCTGAAAGTAAGCCGTTTTTTTGTGCCGTAAAGAAATGCGTTTCTGATCTCCGCCGGCAGGTCCTGGAAGGGCGTCTGCGTCAGGGCCGTTTCCGCAGTTTCGTCGCCGCGGGCCTCGGCCTTCTTTTTCTTTGTCTTTCGGATCTTTTTCTCGGCCGCGCCGCTCTTGGGCGGTTCGAGCTTATCGCCGTCCACATAGCGTTCGATGATCGCGAGCAGGGCCGTCTTTAAGAACGATGCGCCGGACCGGTCGGCCCCATTAAGGAACTCGATCTTGTTCGGAGGCTGGGTCGGGTCCGGAACGATCTTATTGACGTCGATCTCCATCACAGTCCCGATCCCCTGACAATGTCGGCACGCGCCGTAGGCCGAGTTGAACGAGAATGACCGCGGCTCGAGCGTTGCGATATTGATACCGCAATTGACGCAGGCCATTCGCTCGGAATAGAGCTTCTCTTCGCCGTCGATGATCGAAACGAGCACGCCGCCGCCCGTCAATCGAAGGGCCGTCTTCACCGATTCGGTCAACCGCTCGGCCACACCTTCTTTGATCAGAAGCCTGTCCACCACCACCTCGATGGTGTGATTCTTTCGCTTGTTCAGCTCGATCTCTTCGTCGAGCTGCCGCATCTCCCCGTCGATCCGCGCCCGCACGAAGCCGTCGCGGTGGAGCTTTTCAAGTTCTTTTTTGAATTCGCCCTTGCGGCCGCGGACGATCGGCGCGAGCACCATCACGCGAGCGCCCTCCGGGAGGTTCAGGATGCCGCCCACGATATTCTCGACCGATTGCCGCGTGATCGGTTCGCCGCACTGATGGCAATGCGGCTGCCCGATCGAAGCGAACAGAAGCCGCATATAATCGTATATCTCGGTGACCGTCCCGACCGTCGATCGCGGACTGCGCGAGACGGTCTTTTGTTCGATGGATATCGCGGGGCTCAACCCCTCGATCGAATCGACATCCGGCTTTTCAAGCTGATCGAGAAACTGACGTGCATATGCCGACAGCGATTCGACATACCGCCGCTGGCCCTCCGCATAGATGGTGTCAAAGGCGAGCGACGACTTGCCCGAACCCGAGAGCCCCGTGATCACCGTGAACTTGTCACGCGGGATCTCCACATTTATGTTCTTGAGATTGTGCTGGCGGGCGCCCCTTACGGTTATCTGTTCGATGCTCATTACGGTTTAAAAACTCACCTATTGCCGAAACGAGCATTTTACCAAATTGGATTCGACAAGCAAATGGCGTTGCACGTGTGCAACACCGGCTTGAGACTCGGATGGCTCCCCGGCCGAACCTCACGCGATGCCGATGACCGCCCAAAGCGAGACGAGCGAGATCACGATCCATAACACCACGCCCTGCAGCAGCGGAGCAGCCCCGACGGCCTTTAGCGTGCGCGGCGTGAGCGACGCCCCGATCAAAAAGAGCGTTACCGTCATTCCGGCTTTTGCGGCATCAACGATCGATTCGAAAATACTGGGCAGAATGAATGCCGGAGCATATGTCCGAATAGCCGCGGCCGCCACGAAAAGGAAAATGAACCATGGCACCGCGACCCTCGCCTTCGAGCCTGATTCACCGCGGTATATATAAGCGAAAAGCAACGCCACCGGTGCGATCCACAGCGCCCGCGCCAGTTTAACGGTCGTCGCGATCGCAAGAGCCTCTCCGCCGTATGCCTGTGATGCACCGACGACCGAGCTCGTATCGTGGATCGCGATCGCCGACCAGATGCCGAACTGGCCCTGCGTCAGGCCTATCGCGTGGCCTATCAAGGGAAAGGCAAATAGTGCGATCGAGTTCAATACGAAGACCGTGCCGAGCGAAACGGACATCTCCTCGGGCTCAGCGTTGATCGCGGGCCCGACGGCCGCGATGGCGCTCCCGCCGCAGATCGCTGTGCCCGATGAGATAAGCGTCGAGGTCTTTTTCTTTACATTCAGCAGACGTCCGACCACGTATCCGAGGCCAAGCGTGCCAAAAATGGTGGCGATGGTGAACAGAATGCCCGCGCGGCCCGCCTCGTATATCGCGCCGAGGTTCATCCCGAACCCGAGGAGCACGACCGATGCCTGTAAAAGATATTTGGTCGGCCTGCCTGAAAGGCCCGGGAATGGATTGCCAAATGTGAACGCCACGGCAAGGCCGAGCGCGAGCGCGATCGGCGGGGAACCGTAGGGCGAAAGGCAAAAGATGACCAGGGCTGCAAAGGCGGCTTTCTGCCACATACAAAACGCCAGAGTATAAAAGGAAAAAGGTGAAAAGGAAAATCCTCCTTCCCATCCACCTTAAAGATGCGCTTCGGTCGTCGCAGATCGATCATTTTGCTTTTCCCTGATTTGCGACCGCTTCCTGTGCGGCCTTGATCGCATCCTGGTCGCCCAGGTAATAGCTTTTGAGCGGTTTTAAGTGCTCGTCCAATTCATACACGAGCGGAATGCCGGTCGGAATATTGCGGCTCACTATCTCTTCATCTGAGATCGTGTCCAGATATTTCACCAATGCACGCAGCGAATTGCCGTGAGCGGCGATCAGCAACCGTTTGCCGGCAGCGATCTTCGGCGCGATCTCGCCTTGGTAATAGGGCACGACACGCTCGACGGTCTGCTTCAACGCCTCGGCACGCGGGAACATATCGGGTTCGATGCCGGAATATCTAGGGTCGTTCCCGAGCCATCGCTCGTCCTCCTCGTCAAGCAGCGTCGGCAGAACGTCGTAACTCCGCCGCCAGATCAGCACTTGCTCTTCGCCATACTGCGCCGCGGTCTCGGCCTTGTTGAGTCCCTGCAAGGCGCCGTAATGCCGTTCGTTCAGCAACCACGATTTTGTCTCCGGTATCCACATCAGGTCCATCTCGTCGAGGATGATCCAAAGCGTTCGGATCGCCCGCTTCAGCACCGAGGTGTAAGCCTCGTCGAATGTGAATCCCTCGGCCTTCAATAGCAGCCCCGCAGCCTTCGCCTCTTCCCTGCCCTTTTCGGAGAGATCGACATCCTTCCAACCCGTGAAACGATTTTCCTTGTTCCACTCGCTCTCGCCGTGCCGTATCAATACAAGTTTGTGCATATCCATGGGTTCGCGGACATCGTGTCCGCTTCTTCATGTTCTGCGGACAGGAATGTCCGCGTTCCGTCAATTATTCAACAACTTCTTCACTTCACCAACCAGATAGAGCGATCCGGTCACAACGATCAGCCCGTTTGGCGGCGTGATCTCTCTCGCCTTCTCCATTGCTTCTGCAACTGTATCGGTCTTTAGGATCCCGCCCGCTGCTGCCGATGCCGGTGCAAACTCCGCGAGATCATCCGCTGCCATCGCTCTGGAATTGGACGGTCGCGTGAGGATGATCTTCTCCGCACGGGGCCAAAGGATCTCTGCGATTTCGGAAACGTCTTTGCCCCGCATCGCCCCAAAGATCATTGTGATTGGCCGCTTTTCAACAAAGGTGAGGTAATCTAACAACGCTTTAGCTCCGGCGACGTTGTGCGCACCATCTAGAAGGACATTGCCAATGTACTCAAGCCGACCGGGATGGATCGCGGTCCTTAGGCCCTCGCGAATATTCTCGTCGCTGATCGAGAAATGCCTTCGCAAAATATCGGCTAGAAGGATCGCTACTTCCGCATTCTCGATCTGGTGAGCACCGGGAAGGCTCAGGCTCCCAACGAGGGATCGCAGCGGCATCCCAAATGCGCTTTCATCAAAGACAACCGCCGTCTCACGAACAAATACGCCTTTACTATGTGCCTCTCCGATCACGCTGTGAAGAACGTTCATAACCGTAGGTGATTGCCGTCCGATCACTACGGCCTCAGTTTGTTCGCGGATTATTTCAGCCTTCTCCGCCGAGATCTCTTCGATGGTGTCGCCGAGATATTCCTGGTGGTCGAGGTCGATGCGTGTGATGGCGGCGATCTCGGCTTTTGCGGCGGTGACCGCATCGAAGCGGCCGCCCATACCCGTTTCGAGGATAGCGAGTTCGACCTTTGCCTCGGCAAACGCGAGCAGTGCGATCGCCGTTACCTGCTCGAAAAAAGTCGGACGATATGCCAATTGGCCGTCGGACAAAAGCGTTTCCGCCGTCTCTCGCACTCGCGTCGCAAGCCGTGCGAATTCAACCTCGCTGATAGCAACCCCGTCGATCTTGACCCGCTCGGTGATCGAAATTAGATGCGGCGAGGTATAAAGTCCGGTGCGGATATCCGCCGCCCGGCAGATCGAATCCAGGAACGAGCACACCGACCCCTTGCCGTTTGTCCCCGCGACCTGAACCTTTTTGTAATTTGTCTGTCGATCGCCGAGCGCCCGAAGCAGCGTGGTTATATTCTCCAGCCCGAGCTTCATCGTCTCGACCTCGTTGCCGAGCGAAAGCAGATAGGCTTCGGTTTCCGCAACCGTCACTTGTCATCCTCGCCTGCCAATAAGAACGCCTCGCGCTCGATCTGCGAAGAGAGCCGGAAGCTGGTTTCGCGAATAGCAAGAATCACGGGTCGAATCGATGGAATTACTCCGATGCTCTTTGCCGTAAGGATAACACCCACAGAACCGGTTACGTCGAGTCCCAGACTCTTTGCGAGTTTCCGGGCCTTAAGATCATCTAGAATTAGACTGGCATCTTCGATCTCAAGCGCGAGAGTGATCGCACTGGCTTCTCCCGATCTACTCTCTCCTTCAATCTCATCTCCTGTGCACGGTCCGTGGGCGTCAAGACATCTACCCATTCGGGCAGCTCAAAACGCACTTCGGCTTTAATGGTCGGTGTCGTGATGACCCGTCCGTAAGTCTTTGTTAGAAGATCCAGCGAGCCTATCTTTTCGAACAGAATGAAACAACTAGCGTCGGAGATTATTGCCCTAGGCATTCTTAAGATCTTCCGCCAGTTCCGAGGCAGGATAATTGAAAATCGATACGCCGTGATCCTTTAATATCTCTGCAAAATCCCACTTTTCCATTCCTGCGACCTTCGCGGCCTGACCGAGGGTGAGAGTTCCGTTCTGATAAAGGTGGGCGGCGATCATCTTGAGAACGGATTGTTTCTCGATATCGACGGAATCCGGCAAATTGATGATCAGCGTACTCATTAGTTAATGACAATTGTACAGCAATCGGCCTCTTGCCCAATAATAAAAATCGTTATTCACGGGTGAGAAGCCGTCGGTGATAATTGATCTGGCCGAGGTGATAGTTGAGATGTGTCGCAAGGTGGACGAGGAAGAATTCAGTCGTCATCGGGTGTCCAAAGACCTCGATCGGATATTCTTTGGCGAGATCGTCAGCGGTAAGCTTTGCAAGCGTTGCCTTTACGTCCGCGGCAGCCTGATCGACGCCCGCAAGCAGATCCGCCCGCGAGACACCGCCGTCCGAAAATTCCTTGTCCCGATCTCGGACGTAACCTGTCTCGCCGAGAACGGCTCCGAAGAAGTGCCGCAGATTCCCGATCAAATGAAGCGTCAAATTCCCCGCCGAGTTTGTGATCCCGCCGTCCGTCTTCCAGAGGTTGGCCTCGTCACCATAAAGTGCGATCTCCTCTTTCAGCTTTGAAAGATCGCGGTCGTAAAGTTCGACAAGAACGGATCGCATATGAAGTCACCAAACAGTTCGAATTCCACTCTTTTGAATCGCAAGATCGGCGGTGACCAACGGCAGGTTGTGGACCTTTGCCGTAGCCGCGATGATTCGGTCAGGCATATCGGGCACAGCTGAGCGGCAGATAATGCCAAGATTATCTGCGATTCGCTGGTCTAACGGAATAACTGCAAAGATCGGGTCGGAGTGGGCAAACTCCATCCGAAGCAAAGCGAGCACATTTGGAGAGATCCGTTCTTTCTCGATGAGATATTGAATTTCTACCAGAGTGATCGCCGAGATGTATAAGGATTCGCCGAAACTTTCCGCGGCAGATCTGATCGCCGAATCTGCTGCCGCCGACAACTTCGACGGTTCTTCAAAAAACCAGACCAAAACGTGAGTGTCCAAAATGAATCCGGACATTAGTTCGTCAGATCGTTCCACACCTCGCGTCGAGTGGTCTTAAAACCTTCGAGCGAGATCGATTCGAGCCGCTCTATTTCCAATGAGCCGCGAAGACGGTCGAATCGATCGGCCCGCTCTTCAGATCCGAGGCTGTCAATTAGGTCACGAACCTTTTCACGCTCATCCTCCGTCAGATCGCGAATGGCATCTAGGATCTCCTTCAAACTCATACGACGATTATCTCACAAACTTCCTTGGACCGAATTGGAATTATCGGGTCATCATAAAATCGAGCATTCGCACTATCGTGGTTTTCATCTCGCGGCGGTCGACGACCATATCGATCATTCCGTGTTCGAGCAGGAATTCGCTGCGTTGAAATCCTTTGGGCAGCTTTTGGCGGATGGTCTGCTCGATCACTCGAGGGCCGGCAAAACCGATGAGAGCTTTGGGTTCAGCGAGGATCACGTCGCCGAGCATCGCAAAGCTTGCGGTGACCCCGCCGGTGGTCGGATCGGTCAAGACCGAGATGAAGGGCAGCCTCGCCTCGTGGAGCATCGAGAGGGCGGCAGAGATCTTACCCATCTGCATCAGCGAGAGCGTGCCTTCCTGCATCCGTGCGCCGCCCGAAGCGGCAAATATGATGGCGGCTCCCTTCTTCTCCAGCGCCCGTTCGATCAGGCGCGTGATCTTTTCACCGACCGCCGAACCCATCGAACCGCCGATGAACGACATATCCATCGCGCCGGCATATGCCAGATGGCCGCCCACCTTTCCCGTTCCCGAGACGATCGCCTCGGGCAGTCCCGATGATTTCTTCGCCTGCTCTATCCGATCCTTATATGGCTTTGTATCGACGAACTCGAGCGGGTCGGCGGACATCACCTCCTCGTCCAGCCTTTCGTATTCGCCATCGTCAAAAAGGTCGGCGAGGCGGTCCCGCGCCGGAAATCGGAAATGGTAAGAGCAGTGCGTGCAGACCTGGTGCGACTCGATAAGTTCGCGTTTATACAGCGGGTTTTCACACTCCGGACATTTAACAAATATGCCGGAAGTATTTACGGTACGCTCTTCGTCGTCCGGTTGGGCCTCAATCTTGGGCTTGTCGCGTTTGAACCATGCCATAGATCGTACGACGGACACTCGTCCGCCGAAATACTGCGATCTCCTTAAGTCGCTGCAAGAAAATTAGATTAGCATACGCCTCTCGGATTTGTCGTACAGGGCTAATCGAGTACGGCCAGCATCGCGTTGTGTATCTTTCCGTTACTGGCGCATATCGGCGGCCTGTAAATATCGAACGCGGCCCCCGAGTAATCGGTCACCCATCCGCCCGCCTCTTCGACCAAAAGCTTGCCGGCGGCCATATCCCACGGATTTAGGCCCTCTTCCCAAAATCCGTCAAATCGCCCGCACGCCACGTACGCCAGGTCGATCGCCGCAGATCCGTCACGGCGAACTCCGCGCGACTGCATAAGAAACGCGGTCAGGTGCCTTGCAAAATCGTCCTTTCGTTTGAAGTCGTATGGGAAGCCGGTGCAGATCAGCGAGTTCCCCAGATCGACAGTGGATGAGACCGCGATCGGCTTGCCGTTCAGCGTCGCACCGCGGCCCTTCTCCGCGGCAAATAGCTCGTCTCGCGTAGGGTCGAGCGTGACGCCAATTACGACCTCACCCTCGTGTTCGAGCGCAAGGGTCACCGCAAAACACGGATATCCATGGGCATAATTCGTGGTGCCGTCGAGCGGGTCGATGATCCACTTCCACGCACCCGCGTCCGCAACGACGGCGTTGCCCGCTTCCTCCGCCAGGATCGCGTGTTTTGGGTAATACGACTTGATGCGTTCGATGATCAACGCCTCGGATGCGAGATCGGCCTCGGTGACGAGATTGATATCGCACTTTTTGGTCACGGTCGTTATCCGGCCAAACTTCTCAAGTAATAAATGCCCGGCATCGCGGGCAGTTTCGATAGCAAAATTTAACATAGCCGGATCTTACCGCAGAGACGCGAAGACGCGGAGATCGGAGTTTCCAATAACGTTGAAACCTCGCTCGATCTCCACCGTATGGCCACAAAACTCTCGGCGCCTCCGCGTCTCCGCGGTTCAACTCATCTCATGATCGCAAAGATCTCTGTTTGGTGCGGGTGCGTGATGATCGCATCTTTGCCGGTTACGTAAACATCTATCTCGGAGCGCACTCCAAATTTACCGGCGAGATAGATACCCGGCTCGATCGAAAAGGCCGTCCGCGGTATCAGCCGACGTGAGTCTCGTGTTTCCAGGTTATCGATATTGGCGCCGTTGCCGTGACCTTCTTCGCCGATCGAGTGGCCCGTGCGATGCAAAAATTCGTCCGCGTATCCCGCTTTCGAAATAACGCCGCGTGCGACATCATCAGCCTGCGCTCCGGTGATCGGCCGGCCCGCTTTAAATGCCTCTCGGATGGCCTTCAACGCCGACTGCTGCGCGTCGAATACGATATTCCAGATCTTCACATACTCGTCGGGAACGGTCTCGCCGACATAGCCCATCCACGTCAGGTCGGCCGCCGGAGCTTTCGGCTTCTTGACCTTTGTTACCGTGTCGATCAGCACGAGGTCGCCGCGCTTTATCGGGGCACCCTTTCCCGCTCGCGGAAAGTAATGCGGCGATGCGGCATTCGCATTCACGGCCACGATCATCGGCGAAGGGTTCATTCCCTCTTCCTCATATCGCTTCATCATGAACTTCTGAACGTCGTTCTCGGTCGTCGGAATGTCGGCGTTGATGCGGCGCTTGATCTCGGCGAACGCTTCGAGGATGACCTTCTGCATCTTTGTCGCAGCCTCGGTGTGCATCTGAAGCTGCTCGTCCGTCCAGACGGCCTCGAACTGCTGCACGAGGTCCGCACTCGAATCGATCGAGACACCCAGCGAACGAACCATTTCGATCGTGCCGGCATCGACCCGCGAAATGTACGGGATGTCGTTGTTCGGCGAATACTGCATCGCCACGCGAAACTTCCCTTTTGGCCGGTTCTTCGAGAATACGGCGGCGGAAACCTGTTTCTTCAACAATCCCCATTCGCGGTAGATCAGCTTTTTGCCCGGCAGCACGTCGATCTGGTCGGGCTCGATCGCATGGACGACCTTCACCGGTTCGCCCTCGCGCGGAATAAAGTAAAACCACCGCCGCGAGCCGCCCAGCCGCTCTGTCTTCAATATCCGCGGGATAAGGATGTCGCTCCCGCGAAAATCGTAAAACAGCCAGCCGTCAAATCCCTGCTGCCTGAGCGCCGCCTGGATCTCTGCGATACGTTTCTGTTGCTCGGTTTCGGTACGAATGAATTCCCCAACAGGCTGTCCATCGATCTTGATCACTGACGGCGAGCCGCCCTTTGATACCTCTTGGGCGGACGCAGCAATACAAAACACAACACAAAGTAAGAATGCTTGTTTGATCATTTTAATGCTGTTCCGTTGAACGCCTTATCAGCAAGCTGCAAGAACTCCTGCACCTGCCTGTCCCAATATTTCCAATCGTGTGCGCCGGGTAATTGCCGGTACTCGTGCGGGACCTTCTTCTCGACGAGCAGGTTCACGAATTCGCGATTGTTCGCGAACAAAAAATCTTCGGTGCCGCAGTCGAGATAGATGAAAGGGATCGTTTTTGTCGTCTCGGGCGTGAGCGAGCGGATGATCGCAAAGATGTCGTTCGCCTTTCTGGTATCCGATCCGTCCGGCCCGAAGATGCCGTCGATGGTCTTGCCGATCGCCCCGGGAATCGTCTTCTCGGTGATCTGAGCCGCTCCGAGAGCCCCGCTGAACGAACCCGCGAGCACGAACGTATCCGGATACTTCAACCCGAACTTCAACGCCCCGAAACCGCCCATTGACAGGCCGGCGATCGCTCGTTTATCACGGGTCGGCAGCGTCCGGAAGCTCTTATCGACCTCCGGGACCAGCTCCTCAATGATGTAGCTTTCCCACTTTTCCTTCTCATTCGAGACGCTGTCCGTGTACCAGCCATCACCACCTTCCGGCATAACGATGATGACCTTGTACGCCTTTGCATATTCCTCGATCTTGGTAAGGTCAGTCCAATTATTGAAATGCCCGGTCAAACCATGCAGCAGATAGATCACCGGATGCCTGTTATCCTTCGCGACCATTTTCTCCACGGGCATGATCACCCGATACGGCATCTCGCGGCCCATCAGCTTGCTCGCAAGCTTGTGCTCCGAGACGTTCGGCCCCAAGGCAGGGGCGCTCTGCTGGCCATTCGCCGTAGAGACCACGAAGAAGACGACAAGCGCCAGGCAAAAGCCGATCGTTCTGGATCGCATCGTTATCTCCTCACCCAAAGATCTTCCCAAACCAGCCGCCGGTACCTTCTTCCTTTGCGGCCATCTGGGCGAGTTCGCCCGCGTCGAGCCAGACGCCCGTGCATTTATTGCACACATCGATAGTGATGTTCTCGTACTCGGTCTCGTAAAGGGTGCCGTCGCACTTCGGGCATTGCAGGTGCAGGTCTTTGCCTTCTTCGCCCTCGATCTTGGCCTTCATTTTCTCAAGCAGCTCTTTCTCTTTCCGATGGAAATATTCGTTCTCAAGTGCGCGTCCGCGCTCGTCAAGTTCAATTGGCATCTAGATTTGTACTCCCATTTTGATCTGATCGTCGATACTTGAAAAATAACAGAATGACGGCGATCCGCGAAACACAAAAACCGCGAAAGGGCCGATCTTGACCGCGGGGTCAGACGATCGCCGTTTCGCGCATTGCCCATGTCACGGGCGGCGGCCCTAGCTTTCGGTTTTGTGGATCGACCGCATCCTCTGCCTGGCTTTTTTCGAGCGGCGGATGGTGGGCTTTCGCTTCAAGCTGCCCTCGGCCCAGTCCGAAACCTGCTTGAACGGATGCCATTCAAAATTCTCCTGCGGCAGGACCTCGCTCGATGAATCGCGCAGCCGGAGCGTGCTGAAAGCCACAAAGAGGATGGCGAAATTGAATATGGCCCCGACCAGGATCACCATCCAGCCGGGAGCAAGGCCGACCGTGGCCCGCGCCGTAAAGATCTCCCAAAATCTCTGAAGGTCCTGCGGAGTTTGTGTCGGGATCGGCGACGGATGGATATAGATCTTCAGCGCCCACGACAGTGCGAGCAGCACAAAGATCCAAAGGTAATTTGCTCGCAGCCGTCGGCCGACCGCTTCCCATTCGCTGATGGTAAAGTGCGGCGAAAGCAGGTCGGATGAGATATGATCTGCCCATTCCTTGTCAGGCGGTATCGTGCGGTGCGACAACATCGGGGCAAAATATCCCGTCTCGAGCACCCTCACGCGGTTCGCCCAGACCTCGTAATACCGGTAGCGCCGCGCCTCCATAAAGAGAAAGATCGAAACGAGCACCGAGTTGATCGGGATCGCGAAATGCGGGTTGTCCGGCGAGCTGAAAACGAACGAAAGCGTAGCGCCCGCCGTAATGACCGCCCAGTTCGTCGTCGCGTCGAGCCGATTCCGCCACACATTCGACCGCGCGACCTCCCCGCGGTAGAAATGCACCATCGCCGTGTTGAACTCGGCCGGCTGCAATTTCTGTGCGATCGTCAGAGGAGTGCTCTGCGGCTTTTGGTTGCGTTTGCGGACCTCCTCGGCAAAGGCCTTGAAGGCATCGGGCACGTTCGTGGTATGAATATCTTCTCCGGCAGGGCGAGCGCCCAGCCGAACATCTTCGCTCATATGGCGTTAACGAGAGAGAACATGGAGGACGGCGAGATTCATTTCGACGCCAATCAATAGTTTACACTTTAAATAATCAGGTGCAAGAAAAATGGCAGATACCGACGTACATTTGATGCGGCTCGCCCTCGCCGAGGCCGAAATGGCCCGTGCCATCGACGAGGTGCCGATCGGCGCCGTCATCGTTGACGCAAGCGGGGACGTGATCGCCGCCGCATCCAACCGGACCATCGCCGACAGCGATCCCACAGCGCATGCCGAGATCCTGACGCTCCGCGCCGCGGCCCGACACATCGGAAATTATCGGCTGAACGGCTGCACGATGTATTCCACCATCGAACCGTGCGTGATGTGCGCCGGGGCACTTGTCAACGCACGCGTTGAGCGGCTCGTATTCGGCGCTCACGACGAGCGCTTCGGTGCGGTCGAGACGAAGTTTCGCCTCTGCGACAGCCCCGACCTCAATCACCGGGTCGAGATCGTCTCCGGCATCCTCGCTGCCGAATGTCGCGAGCTGATGCAGGCCTTCTTTCGCGAACGCCGCAATTGACCCGGCACTGGTTAACTTGATATTTCGAGCCGCATCCTTCTATTATTAGAGTTTCGCATGCGGAGAGGTGCGAGAGTGGTTGAATCGGGCAGTCTCGAAAATTGCTGTGCCTTAACGGGTACCGTGGGTTCGAATCCCACCCTCTCCGCCATCATTGATTGATCTTCGGGTCGGCCGATCCGTCGGATCGCTTGTTCAGGATCTGGCTGTTTGAAATTTCATTGAAGACTGACCGAGGCTGGACCGGTAGCGGCCGGAGCGTTTCATCACCGCACTTCACAATTTTCGATCGGGAGGATAACCAAATGCCTTTGAGTAAAAGGGTAACGGCGGAGTTTCTTGGTACTTTGTGGCTGGTTTTGGGTGGATGCGGCAGCGCCGTACTTGCGACGGCCTATCCGACGCTTGGGATCGGGTTTGCAGGTGTCGCTCTCGCTTTCGGATTGACGGTGCTGACCGGTGCATACGCACTCGGATACATTTCGGGCGGACATTTTAACCCCGCCGTCTCGGTCGGGCTGTGGGCGGGTAAGCGGTTTCCGGCAAGTGAGCTTCTCCCGTACATCCTTGCACAGGTCCTCGGGGCGATCGCGGCCGCGGGCATCATCTACCTGATCGCCAGCGGCAAGGCCAATTTCGACCTTGCGGCCAGCGGGCTCGCCTCGAACGGATACGCCGACCATTCGCCGGGTAATTACACCGTCCTCGCGGCTTTCATTTCCGAGGTCGTGATGACGTTCTTCTTTTTGATCGTCATCCTCGGCTCGACGAGCAAACGGGCCCCGGCGGGTTTCGCTCCGCTCGCGATCGGACTTTGCCTGACGCTGATCCATCTCGTGTCGATACCGGTCACCAACACGTCGGTCAACCCGGCTCGCAGTACCGGCCCGGCGTTGATCGTGGCATTCGGCGGGGCAAGCTGGCCGGTGAGCCAGCTCTGGCTGTTTTGGGTTGCCCCGATACTCGGAGCATTGCTCGCGGGATTTGTTCATCTCTGGCTTTCGGGCGAAGACTCGCCAGCCGCTGCGACAGAGACCGAGACCCCGCCTGCGGCTGAGACGCAAGCCGACGACGCGGCCTGAACTGCCCAATACCGACGTGCACAAGCCCTACGTGCCCAAGCCGGCGCGTCCCGGGGTCCCCGCGAGGGCATCCCGACGCGGGGTGGCTATGCAAGGGCGATATGGAGAACCCGATGTGCACAAGCCCGCGCGTGAGCAAGGGCGATATCGAGAGTTCGAAGCGCGGGGCACTCTCTGCCCAAGCCCGTGCATCCCCGGGGTCCCCGCAAGGGCATCCCGACGCGGGGTGGCGATGCAAGCACGACATCGCGAAGTAAAGCGACAGGTCTTTTACAATTCAATTTTGCGGAAAGGTGCAGGAGTGGTTGAACTGGCAGCACTGGAAATGCTGTGAGCCTTAACGGGTTCCGTGGGTTCGAATCCCACCCTTTCCGCCATCGATCAAAGGAGAAAGGAGAAAGGAGAAGGGATAAAGCCGATCCCCGTTCCCTCGACCTTTTTATCGTGAACGAAGGCCTTATAAACAGGACCCGAAACTTCGCGGTTCGAATCATTAACTTATACGCCTCATTGCCAAAAACGACCGAAGCGCAGGTGATCGGCAAACAGATCCTACGTTCCGGCACGTCAGTTGGTGCTCACTACCGTGAGTCCAAGTATGCCAAGTCGAACGCGGACTTTGTAAGTAAGATCGAAGGCGGCCTGCAAGAATTAGAGGAGACCTCTTACTGGCTCGAACTCTTAGAGGAGATGCAGATCTTTAATGCTGAAAAGCTTGGCGCGATCAAGCAGGAAACCAGCGAGTTGACCGCTATATTCATCACGGTAGTCAAAAAAGTTAAGGCTCGCAAAGATTAATCTACTCTCCGGCACTTTATCCTTTATCCTTTATCCTTTATCCTTATAGGTGGCTTCAGGCTCCGCACAAGGTTTGAGTTGTGAACCCCGCTAGGCCGGGAACGGAGCAACGGCAGCAATTTCATCCTGTGTTGCGATCAAGTCTGAAGCCGCAATTTTTATTTGATCTGTCAAAGGCCTGCCCCCACGGCGGGCCTTTTTCTTTGCTGTTGGTTTATACCTACTCTCTCGGTTTCCCGCCGATCCCGACCAGCGCCCGCAGATCGAGGATCAGTATCCCGTCCTCGTCGATCTCCGCCTTGCCAAAGGCCGCCGTCCGCGGAACATAGATCAGATGGTGCCGGCAGAAAAGATTTGCCCTCACCACCCTGTGCCGGCAATTCCGTTTCGCGACCATGGGGTATGCGTTGACCGCATCCGGTTCGGCCGGGGCTATGCCGATCGTTAGATTTCGCCGATCATACAGCAGCACCGCCGCATCGGGTTCGCCCATCCTTTCGTATGCTTCGACTCCTATCATGATCTCGCTTTTCCGGTTTATCGTCACATGAAGCCCGCCTTCGCCGCGTTTCTTCCCCGGCCCTACCGGGAACTCCTCCCAATTTCTCTGATACATACATTCACCGTCGATTGCACATTATTGCATCTGTGAAAGTTTCCGCAATCGTCATTTTCCCGGTTTGCCGCCAATTGCCGGAAATGATCGATCTTTTCGCATCCCAGGTTACCTTCGCAAAAAAATCCGCGTCGATCCTCTTGCATCGATCGCTGGTTCTTTGGTAATATTTTCTCTGTTGGAGCTGTTTGTTAGTTAGTTAGTCTAGTTGGTTAGTTAGTTAGTTAGTGACTACTTCGGTAGTTTTTAGTTAGTTAGTTAGTTAGTTAGTTCGAATTGGTTAGTTCACAGCTTCGACAAAGG
This sequence comes from Pyrinomonadaceae bacterium, assembly GCA_050246275.1. Lineage (GTDB taxonomy): Bacteria > Acidobacteriota > Blastocatellia > Pyrinomonadales > Pyrinomonadaceae > OLB17. The sequence goes on along the minus strand of JBFWWI010000001.1, from coordinate 244,919 downwards.
ATAAGCCTGCTCGGTGTCAAAACCTGGCAGGCTTTCCTTTTTTCCGCCCGTCCATAACTCCAACGTCGCCCCCCAGACGACACACTATCCGTAGTGCGCTTCCCGCCGTAACCCCGCGAGATCGGACGTCATCGCTGCATTCATTTTTGACGGAACTCGTGCTCTTGAGTGTGCGGGGAGCACACGGCCATTACGGTAGCTCGGCGTTGGCGTTTCGTCATCTACCCCGTCGCTGTCGCTCCCCTTCAGGGAGCGTGTGTTTGCTTGCCGCATACCTAGGGATTCGCTCGCAAAGCCTCGCTGCTCCCTAGGCTTTATAAGTTTGTCGCCGTCGGCGACGGGAATGGGCGAGATGGGCCCTCCCTCACGGTCGGGGCTACTGACACGGCGGCCTCCCTGTTTCCCAAGCTTTATAGGTCTGTCGCCGTCGGCGACAGGTTTGAATCTAAGTGTGCGGAGCACACGGCCACTACAGTAGCTATACGTGCAGCCGATAGGCGGAACGTGTAGACCAGGCGGCAAATCAAACCCGAGCGTGTGAAACATGCGTCACATTTCCGATGTCGCATTCCCGACTCATTTACCACGTCGTTTTCGCAACCAAAGACCGCTTCCCGCTGATCTCCGAGAGGTGGGAGGGCGAACTCTGCGCCTACCTCGCCGGTATCGTAAAGCGAAACAAAGGCCGAGTGATCATCATCAACGGCATGTCCGACCACGTCCATCTGCTGATCATCCTCGAACCGTGCGACCTCCCGGCATTCATGCGGGAGCTGAAAGCATCATCTTCACGATGGGCGAAGCAGCACAACCCCAAGTTCGCCTGGCAGCGTCGATATGGAGCCTTCACGGTGAGCGAGTCTGCGGTCGAAAAGGTTCGGGACTACATCCGCGACCAGAAAAAGCACCGCGCCAAGCGGACATTCGAGCAGGAGTACGTCGGCATTTTGCAAAATCACAATATCGAATTTGATGAGCAATATCTGTGGGATTGATCTGTGACGCGTGTTTCACACGCTCGGGTTTACGGGTCGACGCGATCTACATGTTCCGTTTCACTCCACATGTAGTTACCGATATTGCCGTGTGCTCCGCACACTCAAAACAATGCACAAGCCCGCACGTGAGTAAGGGCGATATCGGGACTCAGCCGATTTCCGTACCACCTGCGCCTACGGGTGCCCAGGCCAGCGCGTCCCGGGGCCCCGCGAGGGCATCCCGAAGTGGTGGCTATGCAAGCGCGATATCGGGAAATGAGTTGGATGTATCGCCCTTGCTGACGCGCGGGCTTGCGCAAAAGGTGAGTCGATTTCCGTGCCACCTACGCCTGCGGAGTCGTTGAACTCAGGCAACCCATCAATACGAGCGATTGTTATCATCATTTCTTCGTTTCGTGTATTTTCGTGTCGTTTAGTGGTTTTTGAGCTAAACCTTCAACCACGAAAACCCACGAACGCACACGAACCCTCACCGGCGATCTTTTTGAGTTTAAGCCGATAAAACAAAGAACCGGCAAGCTCAACCTATATCGAAGGTTCGAGCAGGCGTACGAAAGATCACCTCGTAGGTGGCGGGGCGGTGCCGGGAGCGATTTGCAGCGGGGCGGCGACGGCGCCGGAGACACAAGATCCAACAAAAACGATGGGCTGCGCCATTTTGACCCAACCCAACCACCCGAAGATCGCCCTTACTCACGGTTCGCCAGTCCCGCCTCACTTTTACTATTCCCGGTTTACCATTTACAATTCACTATCGATGTCGTACCAGGTAATTGCTCGAAAATGGAGGCCGCAGGCCTTCGAAGAGGTCACCGGCCAGGACCATATTACGCGGACGCTGCGTAATTCCATCGAGCATGACCGCCTGCACCATGCATACGTCTTTTCGGGCGCACGCGGCGTAGGCAAGACCACGACCGCGAGGCTCTTCGCAAAGGCCCTGAACTGCCACAAGACCGATAAACCGAACCCGAATCCCTGCAAAAGCGGCGACGCCGATATCTGCCCGAGCTGTCTCGAGATCACCGAAAGCCGCTCGATGGACGTGCTTGAGATCGACGCCGCCTCAAATACGGGCGTGCAGAACGTCAGGGACGTGATCGTAGAGAATCTGAACCTCGGGCCGGCCCGCGACCGAAACAAGATCTTCATCATCGATGAAGTTCATATGCTCTCGACGCAGGCTTTCAACGCCCTGCTCAAATCTATCGAGGAACCGCCGCCCAACGTATATTTCGTGATGGCGACGACCGAGCTTCACAAGGTTCCTGACACGATCACCTCGCGTTCGCAGGAGTTCGTTTTCCGCACCATTCCGCAATCTCAGATATTCGACCGCCTGCGGCTGATCGCCGATGCCGAAAAGGTCGATATCGACGATGCTGCCCTTCAGATAATAGCCCGCTCCGGCGAGGGCTCGATGCGAGATGCCCAGTCGAACTTTGACCAGGTGATAAGCTTTTCGGGCGAAAAGATCGGTACGAGCGACGTCTCGAATGCTCTCGGGATAGCCGCCGGCGAGGTCATCGAATCCGTCATTGCCTCGCTCGGCACCGGCGAGTCAAAAGCCGCCCTCGATGTTGTCGCCGACCTCGTGACGCGCGGCCACGACCTTCGCGTTTTTTGCCGCGAGATACTAGCGGTCCTTCGCGACCTTTTGATGTATAAGGTTTCGGGCGACGCCGCGCTCGTCGAATCATCGGTGCTGGCCGAAGATGTTCTAAAGCTCCACTCCGAGCGGTTTAGCGAGGCCGACCTGATACGTTTCTTCCACTCTCTGGCTGAGACCGAGACCCGCCTGAAGGACGCGGTGCAGTCGCGGTACGTGCTCGAGATCGGGCTTGTAAAGCTGATGGAGATGCGGCGGGTAAAGCCTCTGGAAGAGCTGATCGAGCGCCTTGCCGCACTCGGATCTCCGCTTGGCCGGGCTGCTTCGTCACCTTCCGTGCCGGAATCAGCCGCAGCCGCAGCCCCGGAAAAAAAAACTTTAACGTCTGACGCCGGCGCCGAAACCGCCCGGTCCAGTACCGCCGAAACACACCCCGAACCAGGCCCGAACGAACCTGACCTCGGTATCGGCTACCGCCCGCTCGATGAACCGGAGGCGATCGATCATTTTGTAACAGAACCAGAATTTGTCGAGGAAAGGCCGAGCATATCGAACGATCAAGGCTTTGTAAATTCCCTTCCTGTCAAGCTTCCGCCGATCTCCAGCGAAGACCTCGAGCACGTCGAGGACAAGAATCTCGACGCCCTTTTTGAACAAAAGCTCGAGTGGAGCGGCGATGACCTTTTGCCGATAAAAGGGGCCGACGCAATGGCAGCCGCACTTTCAGGCACGCCCGCGGCCGACCGGTCGGTCGCAAATTCCAACGGGTCGGCGGCCGCACCGGCCCGGGCTCCGCTCAACATTCAGATACCGGACTTTTCCGCCGAAGACGAACCGGTCGAACTTCCCGTCCTAGGCGAATCGCCGACAAAAGAAGAGCTCCTGCAATACGCAAAAGCCCATCCGCTCGCCCGAAAGGCAATGCGGATCTTTCGTGCAAAGATCACCGACGTCGCCCTCAAGCCGAAGGAACATTAGCTAACGCGCTTTCGTATTTTGTTTTGATTTGACAGAATTGGACCATACAGGATGATTCGATATTTTGCTTCTGCAAAACTACTGTCCGTAGCGGTCGCGCTCATTCTCTGCCTCGCGGCGGCAGACACTTCCTTTTCTCAAACCGAGTGGAATCAAAATACTTCGCCTCTGCCCGCACCGACCGGGCCGGTGAACGATTACGCGGGCGTCATCGATCGGTCCACGCTCGATGATCTGAATAAAAGACTGACGGATTATCAGCGTTCGACGGGCGTCGAACTCGCCGTCGCGGTGGTCAAGACGACCGGCGATAGGCCAATCTTCGATTATTCCCTCGCCGTCGCCCGCGGATGGGGCATCGGGTCAAAGGGCGATGATAATCCGTCGGCCCTGCTGTTCATCGCCATCGACGACCGGAAGTACTTCACGCAAGTTAGCCGCGACCTCGAGGACGAACTCCCCGACGCCCTTGCCGGCAGCCTCCAGCGTCAATATCTCGTTCCAGAATTTCGCAACCAGAACTACGCAAAAGGCATCTCCGACACGCTCGAGGCCTACATCCGCACCATCGATCAGCGATCGAGCGGCACGGCGGCATCGCCGACACCTGTGAATTCGGGTGAGCCCGGCCGCAGCGGAGCAGGGTCGATCTCTTCGGGATTCTGCTGCCTTCTGATAATTGGCCTGCTGATCTTGATCATTCTCTCTAATCGGGGTGGCGGTGGGCGCGGAAAGAAAAATTGGTCCGGTGGGCCTTTCGGCGGCGGAGGCAGCGCATTGCCCTGGATCATCGGATCCGCGATCGGCTCAAGTCTCGGCTCGAGCTCGTCATCATCCTCAAGCGACTGGGGTTCGGGCTGGTCGTCGGGGGGCTCGGATTGGGGTGGTTTTGGTGGTGGGGGCGACTTTGGCGGCGGCGGCGCAGGAGGTGACTGGTGAACGGTATGCAGCATCAATTTTCGGCTTTCATCGACGATCTCAGGAGCACCCATGGGTCGAACCTGGCGTCGGTCACTCTATACGGATCGGCAGCGGCGGGCGATTTCGTTCCGGCCCGGTCCGATCTTAATATCCTGATCGCTCTCAGGAAGATCACGCCCGCCGACCTTCGAAACGCGCATGCCTGCGTTCGAGAATGGCATCGCTTGGGACATCCGGTCCCGGTGTATTTTACGGTCTCCGAACTCCAGAATGCGGCCGACGTATTTCCCATCGAGTTCCATCAGATGGAGACCGCACACAAGGTGCTCTACGGCGAGGACGTGCTCGCGGGGCTTAAGATCTCAGATGTCTTCCTGCGCCACCAGACGGAGTATGAGCTTAGAAGCAAACTCCTTCTGCTCCGCAGGCAGTACATTCCGGCTTCAGCATCGGTCCAGGGGCTTACGGATCTGATGGCCGAGAGCCTGGCCAGTTTCGCCGCGATATTTCGCGCCGTGCTGATACTCCACGGAGTTGAGCCTCCCGTCACGAAACACGAGATCGTGGCGATGACCGTTGAGCGGCTCGGGCTTGACGGGTCGATATTCGAGCGCATCTTCAATATTCGCGAGAAGAACTATGCCGAGCCGCTGACGGAGGTCAGCTCGAACGAACTATTCGCACGATACATGGAACAGGTCGAGAAAGTTATAAATTCGGTAGATACAATAGGAAAAGAGGACACGGCCTCCTAATATGGCCGCAATGGGGGAATAACATATGAGAAGACTGATACTCTTGACCACGGTGATGATCGCGGCCGTGGCTTTTAGCGGCTGCAGCTACAATGAGCTGACCTCGAAGCAGCAGAACGTAAGGGGAAAATGGTCCAATGTCGAAAGCTCTTTGCAGCGGCGGGCCGACCTGATCCCCAATCTGGTAGAGGCCGCAAAAATGGCCGGTGTACAGGAGCAGGAAGTGTTCGGTCAGATCGCCGATGCCCGGTCGCGGCTTCTGAATGCTACGCAGCAGGCTCCGGGAGGCGAGGGCGGCGACCGCACGCCAGAACAGCGCGAACAGATCATCACCGCCGCAAACAGCTTTGGCGGGACGATCGGACGTCTGCTAAGCCTCCAGGAGAGCTATCCGCAGCTGCGTTCGAGCGAGGCGTTCATGAACGTCCAGACCGAACTCGCCGGTACGGAGAATCGGATCAATGTCGCCCGCCAGGATTACACTGCCGCCGTGCAGGACTACAACACGACACGAAATTCCTTTCCAGCGGTGCTCACGGCAGGATTGCTTGGTTTCAAGGAAGAGCCTTATTATCAGGCCGATCCGAACGCTCAGCAGGTACCCAATATCGGAAGCGCGAACGACCTGAGGCGGAACCAGACCGCCCCTGGGTCTAACACGGCAACGAGTGCGCCGGCCGCCAATACCGCTCCGGCGGCTAATAATTAGGATTGGTTGCGGCCCCGTCCGCGATCCGATTCAAAAACCGCGGGAACTGCACATTGAGCAGTGATCACAAGGCTTGCCGTTCGGCTCGAACGAGCAGGCCTTTTCTTTTCCTTCACCGCCGAAGATCTGATCGGCTATCGCCTCGGCGATCGACAGTTTATCAAGCGAAGGATGAACCGAATGCGATGTGCTCAACGAGGAATGCGATACCTCGTTAGCCGCTTCCAGCCTCGATAGACGTACGCCAAGCTCATCGATACTTTTCTTGATCGCAGTCAGGTCCACCGCCGGACGCTCCGCATCCAGTAGTTCCGCGATCTTCTTTGCCAAAGCTTCACTGCCCATCTTCACTTGAGGTCTTCGAGATCGACGACGTCAACTTGATCATCTCGATGCAATCTTCGTTTAGAGAATTGTACTGCCCTTCGCTTATGAATTCACCCTTGACCAGGATTAGAAGCCAAAGTTCCGTATCAAGTGCTCGTTCAAGGCCGACATACATTTCACTTGCGAACCCGGCCTTGGCTCGCGAATGAAGCGCTCGCTTTACGTGCCTTGCGATCTGCGTCCCCGAAAGGAGTATTTGCCTTGAAATGACGAATTCCTTCTTAGATTCCGTAAGGAATTTGTAGAGTCCTACGATGCGAAGTGCAAACTTTATCGCTTTGTCGAGAACAATACTGTTGTTCATATTCTTCTGCTTCAGTGGATAGTGACAAGTGAGTAGTGAATAACTATCCACTTGTCACTATTCACTGAATCTATATGCTGACTTACAACAGATCAATGCGATCCACGACCCCGACTATCGCGGAATCGATGGCGGCCCCTGGGCGGCCGGTTGCTGCGGTCGAAGCGGACCAGCCCTCCTGGGCGATGATCACGATGTCCCCGATGCCGGAATCTACTGAGTCGAGAGCAAGGCAGGTGTACTCCATGTCCTGACCATCGGGCGTGACCTGCCGACAGAGCATAACGCGAGCGCCCTCGTAACGCTGGTTCTTTTGCGTGGCCACTACGTTGCCTATTACTCGGGCGATCAGCATTACTCCTGAAAAACGTGCGATTCGGAATCAATGATACCGACGATGGTACAGTCTGTCGGGGTTTCGTCCCGTTTGAATGGAAAGGAAGCCTCTTTGCCTCGGCACCAGAAGACCAACTCGCCCTCGCCCGCCCCGACGGCATCGAGTGCGACCATCGGCCTACCCTTTGGCTGCAGGTCGGCATCGAGCGTCTGCACGATCAGAAACTTCCGCCCGTCGAGCGATGCATTCTTTACGGTCGATACCACCGTGCCGATGACGCGTGCGATCTGCATTATTTCTTGTAGGTGGCGTAGGCGATCGAGAGGAACATTGCGATCAGGACCACGCTGAATTCCATCCCGTTTCGCCCGTGACCGACGACGAACCAGCCTTCCTTAAAATGGACAAGCCCAATACCGACTGCAAGCTCGGCAGCGAATAGCACGGCGACGATCCAGGTGTAGAACCCGACGGCCAACAAAACGCTGCCGACGATCTCAAAAAGTGTGATGGCCCACGCCAAATAGAAGCCGAGCGGAATTCCCTGCGCGCTCAAAAACTCGCCGAATCCGCCGACGGTGCCGAAATTTATACGTGCCGCACCATGGATGAACATCACCGCGGCAAGCACTATTCGGATAGCGACGAGAGCTGTTGTCTTATTATCGCCGAAAGCCATCTGAGGATCACTGAGGCCGGGTAAGATCGATCGTATCGATCACCCCGATTATTGCGGAATCGACGGGGCAATCCTTATTGCCCTCGGCCATGCGGGCCGAAGACCCGCCGACCACGATCACCCTTTCGTGGTAGCCTGCTCCGACCGTGTCCACCGCGACGACATAACCCGTCTGGTCGGCTCCGTCGAGATCTATCGGCTTTACGATCAAGAGCTTTTTCCCCTGCAGGCGCACGTCCTTTTGAGTAGAAACGACCGTGCCTAAAATGCGTCCGATTATCATAAACAGTGGTCAGCGGTCGGTGGTCAGTGGTCAGCGTCAGAAAAGATCCTGACCACCGGCCACTGGTCACTGGCCACTATTTCATAACTACCGGAAGCGTTTCGTCGACGCTTGTGTGAGGACGCGGGATGACGTGAACGCTGACCAGTTCGCCGACCCTGCGGGCAGCGGCCGCTCCGGCATCAGTAGCCGCTTTCACGGCCGCGACATCGCCGCGAACGATCGCCGTGACGAACCCGGCACCGATCTTCTCATAACCGACAAGCTGCACGTTCGCCGCTTTCACCATCGCGTCGGCCGCCTCGATCATCGCAACGAGACCCTTGGTCTCGACCATTCCCAATGCTTCCTGCATTATTCGACTTCTCCTGAATAATATGTGGTTCTTATGACTGGGTTAATTTTGTACTGCAATCGGCCAAAGTGCAAACGCGACACCCGGAACGCATTTGCCTAAGGTAATGTATGGCCGGTCTAATTTTTGAGGGATTGCGCCTGAACGAGCAGTTCGATCAATTCCTCGCGCGTGAACGAGATCTTTTGCCCGTTGCCGCCGTTCGCCGGCGGATATTCGACGTCGAGGTCGCAGGCGATGTTTGCATCGTGAAGGTATCCACAGGCCTGGCAGCGGGCGTTCGCTCTTAGATAGCCGGCCTTCTCGCGGATGTTTATGAGCTTCTCGATAGCGTCCTGCGGCAGGTCGTTGGCCCCGCCGAGGGCTTTCGCGAGGATCGCGATCTTTGCCGTGTGTTCCAGTGTTTCCAGTCGGTCGAAAGCCTGCCAAAGGTCATCTCCGTATGCGACCGCCCCGTGATTGGCCATCAGCAGGGCGTTGTGATGTGCGACGTACGGCTTCATCGCCTCGGTCAGTTCATCGGTCGATGGCGTTCCGTATTCCGTCAGCGGCACGCAGCCGAGCGTCAGGATCACCTCGGACAAGATCGGCTTGTCGATCGCAAGGCCGGCGACCGCGAATGCGGTCCCGTGCGGCGGATGTGCGTGGCAGACGGCCTTGATGTCCGGCCGCATCTTGTAGATCAGCAGGTGCATCGCCAGTTCCGACGACGCACGCTTATCCGTCTTCGGCTTGCCGTCCATGTCAGTGAGCGCAAGGCAATCCTCGGTCATACGGCCCTTGCACGTCATCGTTGGGGTCGCGAGCACGGTATTCTCGTCCAGCCGAATGCTGACATTCCCGTCCGACGACACGACGTAGCTACGCTCGTACAGGAGCTTGCCGATCTCGACTATAAGTTTGCGGGCCGATCTTTCGTCCATCTGAAACTAAGAAACCACAGATTAACACAACGTGCGTTAACCTGTGGCCTTTTTAGGAGCAAACAATGGAGGAAAACCTATCTTGCCCGCGGCGGTGGCGGCGGAGCAGGAGCTTCGACATCAACTTCGGGAATTACAAGCTTGAGGTTCTTGAACTCGGTATTCTCGGCGTCCCTGCGAAGCTGTTCAAGTTCCCTCTTCATCCGGCAATTGTCCCGGCGAAGATTCTCGTTTTCCCGCTTCAGCGATTTGTAATATCGCCATTTTCCACCGCGCTCGAACCGTTGGAAGCTTGGGGCCGCGATCGTAACAAAGAAGCTCGCGATAAAGAGCCCGGCGGCAAACGTCAGGAAGAACGGAATGATTCGCTTGAAAATTGCTAGGTAGGACATTACTTCACCTCTTGAAAGCGTTACTGTGTGTGTTTACGTCTATCTGATGATTTCGGTTTCAAGCGGGTTGCAAACCGAAACGGCACCAGTTCGTCTCGCAAATCTAGTTTAGCTTTTTTCGCGCGTCGCGAAAAGCTTTTTCTGTCTAAGTATGCCGGGAAGGCGAAAAAATATTCCGCTTTTGCCCCAAAGCACAATTTCGATTACAATTTTGTTTCACGTGTGAAACGATGATCGCATTTCTATCCGGAAAACTCTATGAGAAGAACGCCAACTCCGTGATCGTGGATGTCGGCGGCGTCGGTTATGAGGTCTCTATCCCGCTCTCGACATTTTACGAACTCGGCGAGGTCGGCTCTGACGTTCAGCTTCGCATCTACACGAATGTCCGCGAAGACGCGATCCAGCTTTTCGGCTTTATTACCGCGCGCGAGCGGGATATCTATCTCAAGCTCATCTCCGTCCAGGGGATCGGGGCAAAATCGGGGATCGCGATGCTCTCCGGGATGAACGCAGATGAGATAGTCGCCGCCATCCGCACTGAGAATTTGGCAAAACTGACCGCTATTCCCGGGGTCGGACGCAAGACTGCCGAGCGGCTGGTCGTCGAGCTTCGGGACAAGATCGGCGATCTTGCGTCGGGTGTTTCCGCTGATACCTCGATGGCCGCTGCCTCGTCTGTCGGCGGCGACAATGTTTTCGACGATGCACTGTCGGCTTTGATCAATCTCGGTTATCAGAAGAATGCCGCCGAGAAGGCTCTGCTCCAGGCGCGCCAGGACGGTGTCGAGCAGAGCGTGCACAAGATGCTCAAGGCCGCGCTTCAGAGTTTGGCAAAGTAATGCGGGAGCCTGCGCGTGAGCAACGGCATAACATCGAAGTTGAGTGTTGAGCCCTCGCTCACGTGCGGGCTAATGACACATGATCGAAATTCTCGACCACATCCGCAGCGACATATCGAAACTCGACCGAAAGGCCGTATTCGCGTTGGTCTATGCGGCGTTCGGGCTGACGTCGATCTATTACCTGAAGAATCCGGAATTGGTCGCGGCGTCGCTTGCCGGGACTCAGTTCGAGGCCTTTGGCAACTGGATCGCACATTCGCCTGAAAATAACCTTCCCGGCCTGGGATGGTGGGTCGGTGTGGTCACGGTCTTTTATTTCTTCATCCCTGCGATCTGCATAAAATTCTATTACCGCGAGCCGCTGGCCGATTACGGATTGAAGTATTCGATAGAACCCGGCTTTGGAAAGCTTCTCGCCGCGTGCGTTGCCGTGATGCTGCCGCTGGTCTACTGGATGTCTACCACAGCCAGCTTTGCCGCCAAATATCCCTTTCTTAAGATCCATGATGGCGAGCCGTACATCGGACAAACGCTGCTGGCATGGGAACTGATATACTTCGTTCAGTTTTTCGGGCTGGAATTCTTCTTTCGCGGATTTTTGATCCATAGCCTGAAACGCTCGCTCGGGCTTTATTCGATATTTGTGATGACGGTGCCGTACTGCATGATCCATTTTGGCAAGCCGCCCGCGGAAACGCTCGCCGCGATCGCCGCCGGCATCTTCCTCGGCTGGCTTTCATACAAGAACGGCAGCATCTTGCTCGGCTTGATCCTGCATTGCATTGTGGCATTCTCGATGGATATCCTGGCGTTGTGGAATAAGGGCCTGTTACTTTAGAGATCATCCTTCACCGCGAAGAAGCCACTCGCAAAAGACGCAGAGCACGCAGAGAGTTGGATCCGTATGCTTCGAGTCTCTTGAGAGAAGCCAGACCGCTCTTTGCGATCTTGGCGGCTTTGCGTGGAATTTCTTACTTTAACAACATGAAACCTGTATGACGGAAAACCAGATCGCGACGATCATCGTCGATCGTGCCTTCAAGGTTCACAAGACATTGGGTCCGGGACTTCTCGAAACGGTTTATCAGGCTGCCTTGAAGTATGAGCTGGACAAACATGGCCTCCAGGTGCAGATGGAGCGTCCGATTCCGGTTTACTACGAGGATATCAAGTTGGAAGTCGGGTTTCGGGCAGACCTGATCGTCAACCGTAAGGTGATAGTCGAGTGTAAATCGGTCGAGGCCCTGTCGCCGATCTTTGCGAAGATACTTCTTACCTATCTCCGGCTGACGGACATTCACCTTGGTCTGCTGATAAACTTTAATGTGAATTTGATCAAGGACGGTATTCGAAGAGTTGTGAATGAGTTACCGGAATGAAGAAGCTACTCGCAAAGACGCAGAGCACGCAAAGAGTTGGATCCGTAGCTTTGAGGGTCTTTTAAGGGAAACGGACCGCTCTTTGCGATCTTGGCGGCTTTGCGTGAAACTTCTTTCGGCGCGAAGGCTCAGAGCATGCAAAAAGTTGAATCGAAAAACCGGACCGCCTGAACATTTGTGACGACAGCTACAGCAAATATCAGAAACGAAGACCTGACCCCCGAAGAGAAACGCTTCGAGGCGACGTTACGTCCAGCGTCGATCGCCGAATACATCGGGCAAAAAAAGGTCAAGGATAATCTGCGCGTGTTCATGAAGGCGGCGCTGAAGCGGCGGGAGGCATTGGACCATATTCTGCTGACCGGCCCGCCTGGGGTTGGAAAAACCACGTTGTCGAACATAGTCGCGAACGAGATGGGATCGACGTTGCGATCGACCGCAGGGCCTGTCATCGAAAAGGCGGGTGACCTGGCGGCGATCCTGACGAATCTCGAAGAGGGCGACGTCCTTTTTATCGATGAGATACACAGGCTCAACCCCGCGATCGAGGAGATCCTGTATCCCGCGATGGAAGATTACAATCTCGATATAATGATCGGCCAGGGAACCGCCGCGCGATCCATAAAGCTCGAGCTGCCGAAGTTCACGCTCGTCGGTGCGACGACCCGGCCGGGCTTGATCACCGCCCCGCTCCGCGGCCGTTTCGGCATTATCTTTCACCTTGATTTTTACGGCATCGAAGAACTGCAGCAGATCGTAGAGCGGTCCGCCGGGATCCTGGAGGTCGGCATCGATGATTCCGGCTCGAACGAGATCGCCCGCCGTTCACGCGGCACGCCCCGAATTGCCAACCGGCTTCTCCGCCGCGTCCGAGACTATGCCGAGGTCGATCACGACGGCTACATCACGGAGCATGTCGCGAACGATGCGTTGAACCGCATGGAGGTCGACACCTTTGGGCTGGATGAGATGGACAGAAAGCTCCTGATGACGATAATCGAAAAGTTTGACGGCGGACCGGTCGGGTTGGGCACGCTTTGCGCCTCGCTGCATGAAGAAAAGGATTCGATCGAGGAGATCATCGAACCCTATCTCCTCCAGATCGGATTCCTCAACCGTACGCCTCGCGGCCGCATGGCGACGCGGCTTGCCTACGAGCACTTTGGCTTAGAGGCCGCATCGAAACCGAACACGCCATCACTATTCGAATGAGCGGTGTTCGCAGCGAGATAAATTTCCTGGCTCCCTGGGAGCCGAGTGTTCATAGCGACTAGGGAGTTTGGCAAATAAGAAGCTCCGTAGGAGCGACATAATGTTTGTCGATCCTACGGAGCTTCGTCATTTGCGGGCGAAGGCCGATCGCGCCCGCCTACTCCTCTTCTTCCGCGTCTGCGGCCAGCAGCGTGGCGCTCACCACCAGATCGTCGTCGCCGCATTTGATAAGGGTCACTCCCTGAGCGGAGCGGCCGGTCTCGCGGATCTTGTCGACCCCGAGGCGTATGAGTTTCGCCTGCTGCGTGATGATCATTATCTCGCTGTCTTCCTCGACCGGGAATGCCGCGACGACCTTGCCCGTCTTATCGGTCGTTTTCATATTGATCACGCCGATGCCGCCGCGTTTTGTCAGGCGATAGCTGCTCACCTGCGTCTGCTTGCCAAAGCCTTTCTCGGAGACAGAAAGGATCTTCTCGGTCCCTTCCTGCGAGACGGCACAGACCGAGACGACCTCGTCGCCCTTTCTAAGATTCACACCACGGACGCCGCGGGCCGCACGGCCCATCGGACGAACGTCCGATTCATTGAACTTGACGGCCATACCGTCGCGGGTGGCAACAAATATCTGCTTCTTGCCATCGGTGCGTATCACTTCGAGCAGCTCGTCGCCCTCGTCAATGTTTATGGCGTTGATGCCCGTCACACGGATGTTCTGATAGTCGGACAAGGCGGTCTTCTTGATCACGCCCTGTTTTGTGACCATCGTCAGATACACCTCTTCCGCAAAGTCGCGAACCGGCATTACGGCTACCAGTTTGCGCTCGGATGAGATCTGCACGAGATTGACGACAGCCTTTCCACGGGCCGCCGGCGCCGCCTCCGGTATCTCGTGGACCTTTATCTTGTAAACCTGGCCATCGTCGGTAAAGATCATCAGGTAGGCATGGGTCGATGCCACGAAGAGATGCTCGACGAAGTCCTCATTCTTTGCGGTCGCGCCGAGCCGTCCTTTTCCGCCCCTGCCCTGACGGCTATAGGTCGAGACCGGCGTCCGCTTGATATAGCCGGCCTTGGTCACCGTGATAGCTACGTCTTCGTCCTTTATCAGGTCCTCGATCGTCAGCTCGACATCTGCATCCACAATGGTCGTCTTGCGGGCGTCGCCAAACGTCTTTCTGACCTCTTGCAGTTCGGTAACGATCACCTCGCGAAGTACATTCTCGTTCGCAAGGATGCTTTCGAGTTCAGCAATGAGCTTGATGATCCCCTCGTATTCATCGAGGATCTTCTGCCGCTCCAGGGCCGAGAGCCTGCGGAGCTGCAGGTCGAGGATCGCCTGGGCCTGAATGTCTGAAAACTCCAGTGCGCCGATCACTCTCCGAAGGTCCTTCAAAAAGGCGTCTTCCGCCTTGTCGCCGGTTATACCCCGCCACTTTCTGACCTCGCCAAGCGTCGCGAAATTACCGGTCAGCCATGATTTCGCTTCATCGACGGAGCGCGAGTTCCGGATCAGCGGAATTATATGGTCGAGAGCGTCGATCGCTTTATTGAGGCCTTCCAAGATATGCGCGCGTGCCTGGGCCTTTCTGAGTTCGAACTCCGTCCGGCGGCGGACCACATCGCGCCTGAACTCGATGAAATGCTCCAGCATCTCCTTGAGGTTCAGCACGCGGGGCTGGCCGCGAACGATCGCGATGCTGATAATGCCGAACGATGCCTGCAGGGGTGTCAACTTGTAAAGCTTGTTCAGGACCACCTGCGGCACTGCATCGCGTTTGAGCTCGATGACGATGCGCATTCCTTCCCGGTTCGATTCGTCGCGGAGTTCAGAGATCCCGTCGAGACGCTTCTCGTGGACGAGTTCGGCGATCTTCTCGAGCAGCCTTGCCTTGTTGATCTGGTACGGGATCTCCGTTACCACCACGGCATCTCTTTCCCGGTCTCCGCGCCCGATCCGGTCGATCGCCGCCTTGGCCCGCATCTGTATCACCCCGCGCCCGGTGCGATACGCCCGATGGATCTCCTCTCGCCCGTATATAAAGCCTCCGGTGGGAAAATCCGGCCCGGGAACGATCTTGATAAGCTCGTCGATCGAGATGTCCGGCGTCTTGATCACAGCGATCGCCGCATCAAGCACCTCCGTCAGGTTATGCGGGGGAATTTTCGTCGCCATTCCTACGGCGATACCCTCCGAACCGTTTACGAGCAGCAGCGGGACCTTGGTCGGCAGAACGCTTGGCTCTTGAAGCGAATCATCGTAATTGGGCTGAAAATCGACCGTTTCCTTCTCGATGTCCGCGAGCACTTCATTGGTCAGCTTCTCGAGCCTTACTTCGGTGTAACGCATGGCCGCCGCGTTGTCGCCATCGACCGAGCCGAAATTGCCCTGCCCGTCGACGAGCGTGTAGCGCATCGAAAACTCCTGGGCCATTCTGACGATCGAGTCGTATATGGCTGAGTCGCCGTGCGGGTGATATTTACCCATCACATCGCCGACGGCCCGGGCCGACTTCCGGTAGGGCTTGGACGACGTGTTGCCAGCCTCATACATACCGTATAGGATCCGCCTGTGGACGGGTTTCAGGCCGTCTCGCACGTCAGGCAATGCCCGGCCGATGATCACCGACATCGCGTAGTCGAGATACGATTTCCGCATCTCGTCTTCGATATTGATCTGATTGCGCTCTAATGATGAATCCATTGTTTGTTCTACGCCCTAGTTGTAAAATGCTTTCGATTTCGGGCCGAGAGGTTCGGGCAAATTGAATAAAATAATGCTGGAAAATTTCTAACGTTGATGTTATTCTTAATTTTACAGGCCGGTGGCCTGTTTAGCAACTCACCTAGCAGGCGCGAGTCCTCGCAATTTCTACCTGAAAGTTTGCTCAAAAGATCCCGGAAAATCCAGGTTTTTCCTTGCCTCTTCCGACCAAAATGTCATCCACCGTTATCGATAAAGACAATCGTCGAATTCAGCGATACGCACTCTCTTTGCCAGCTCGTGTCGAGGTGCAGGTCGATCATAAATTCGCCTGGAACGAGATAACCCGGCTCGAAGATGTTTCTGCATTCGGGGCGGCTTTGAATCTTAAACGCCCTGTAAAACGGGGCCGTCTGCTCGTGATCAGCGTTCCGATGCCTCGCCAGCTGCGATGCTACGACTACCTCGAACCTCAATACAGGATCTGGGGACTCGTCCGCCGCTGCATTCCCTTGGGCGACGATCCGGCTGCCGAAAGTTACGCGGTGGGGATCGCCTTTATTGGCAAGAATCCGCCCTCTTCATACAACGATAACCCCTCTAAATTGTACGATCTTGCAGACCGTGAGGACGGAGGCCTCTGGGAGGTCATCGACGCCGATCCGAATCCGGACGACAGCGACCTGCCGTCCTATCTCCGACGCCACACGCGGTTTGCGATCCCGGAGTCGCTCCTGATCGAGATGCTCGACGAGAACGGCGACGTCTCGGCCAGCGAAGTTAGTGTGACGGAAAATATTAGCGTTGGCGGCGCTGCGGTATTTACCTCTTTCGATGTCAAGAATGGGGCATTTCTGCGGGTCACGAGCCCGCGGCACGACCTGAGCATCATTTCTATAGTCAGGGGCCGCCATCTCGGCCCGGATGGCATCGTCCGCCTCCACCTCGAATTTATTGACCATCTTTATCCGCTCGAGGGCATCGAGTGACCAAAATTCAAATAATGAGTAACGTAGTTTCGGAGGAAAAAATGTCAGTCAGTCCCGAAGTGTTAAGATCACCGGCGGATCTGTCCACTGTTACGCTTCACGCGGTCGTAAAAGGAAAGGACACGCCGGACACAACCTGGAAAGAGGTCGCTGACGTAGCAAGCGTTTCGGCCACCGGCGCCGGGTTCTATATTCAACGCGAATGCCAGGTGGGAACGATATTGGCGGTGATGGTGCCGCTCGCACCGCACCTTCGCTGTTACGACCACGACAAAGAGCTTTACCGGGTCTTAGGACTCGTCCAACACTGCCAGCCCCTCTCGGGTGAAGATGCCGTCGGCTACCACGTTGGCGTCGCCTTTATCGGTAAGCATGCACCCGAAAGCTATAAAGAGAATCCGAAGCAAAACTACAAGATCTGCGGGATGAACAGCGACGGGCTTTGGAAGATCACCGAGGCGCGATCCCCATACAAGGCTCGCCGCCATCTGCGCTTCTGGGCAAGCGTCGATCTCTACCTCGCATTGGTCGATGCTCAACGCGATTCACTCAACGGCGAACGCACCTCCACTGAGAACATCAGTAAGAGCGGGGCCGCCGTCTTCTCGAATCTGGACGTCAATGTGGGCGATCGCGTTAAGTTCATTTGCGAGAAATACGACTTTTCGGGCCTGGCGGTGGTCTGCAACCGCCACACCGGCTCTGACGGGCGGCAACGCCTTCATCTTCAGTTCGTCGAGAACACCTTTCCGGTAGAAAAGCTGAAACCGGAAAATCTGAAGACTACAACTGCAACGTGAACGGGAAGGAAGCATAAAAGGGTGCATAAGCCGTCCGGATCCGGGCGGCTTATCTATTTTGCGGAGGCGAAGGCAAGGGAAAGGCACCGGGATATCTCTGGCGTAGAGCACGCAATTTTCGCCGCTGCTCGGGCGTCAACTGTCTGAGCTGCTCCGGGGTCAGAACGGGCGGCTGAGGGGGCTGCCTTTTTCCGCGGAAGACGCTCCCGTCCGGCATATAAACTACACCGTCCTTCACTCTCATATTGCCGACAAAGATCTCGTCGCCCTTGATGACAAAGGTCTCGTCATCCGCGACCGCGACATTTGCATCCGTCTTCCCGGTTGGCTTAGATGTCGCCTTCGCGGGCTCCGCCTTCTTCGCGGCAACCGGAGCCTCTGCTTTGGCCGGCTGCTCCGGTGCGGCAGCCGTATTTGTGTCCGGGGATGGCAGTTCGGACTGTGGTTGTTCCGCCGCCAGCGTTTCCGGCTGCAGGGGCACTTCCGGCACCTCTGCCTGAGCCGGAATGGCCTCGTCCGGGCTGCCAAACACGCCGCCGCTGTACGCAAGCAAGCCGGCACCGAGCGCCAACGCCACAAACAGAACGGCCGCAACGCCGATAGCACCCCGGCGTCTTAACCCGCTCCTTTGGGGCATCGAATCGGAAGCGTCCATGAGCACGCCGCGGTCTGCCAACGGCCTGACCGCCGTGACCTGCGAAATGTTGTCGGAGAACGGGGCGCTCTCGACGTGGGTTCGCTTCCCGGCTTCGTTTAGCGTCTGCACCGGCATCAATCTTGTAGGCTGAGACGAGATGTCGGTCTCGATCCCGCGAGCCACCGTGACCGAAGAGATCGCCAGGTCTGCGTATGATGGGTGCGACCGCAGCATACTGCGCATCTCCGAAGCCGTGGCGGGCCTCTGTCCGGCGTCGAGGTCGAGTGCCTTGTGCAGGATCGCGGCAACACCCGCCGGTATCTCAGGCCTGATCTGGTTGGCGGGAACCAGTGGATCCGGTCCCTGGCTCAACACACTCATCGCACGCGTCAGAGCATCTTCGGGCGGGATCTTTGTCAGCAAATGGTAGAGCGTCGCCGCCAATGAATAAAGGTCGCTCCGCGGGTCGGTGCCTGTACCCTGGATCTGCTCCAGCGACGCGTAGTTTCGCGAATAGCCGAAGATACTCTTCGAATTCGTCTGATTACCGGCCCCCGTGACATTACCTTTTGCAAGACCGAAATCGAGCAGGATGATCTGGCCTTTTGGCGTCAGCTTCAGATTCTGAGGCTTGATATCGCGGTGAATGACCGGATTTTCCTGGCTGTGTAGAAACTCCAGCGCCTCGAGAAGCTGATCCGCCCAATTGAGCACTTCTTCGACCGCGAAGGGTTCGCTTCGATCGTCGAGCGTACAGCAAAGGTCCTCGCCCGGAATATACTCCATCACAAGGAACTGGCCATTCGATTCTTCGAAATGGTCGGTCACCCGCGGCAGTGCATTGTGCTTCAAGCTGTTCAGCAAGCGTGCCTCACGCTCGATCGCCTTGCGATAGTTGTCGTCCATGCAAAGCGTCTCTTTGATCGCGACGGTGCTGCTGAACCTCTCGTCAGTAGCCACGTAGACGGCACCCATTCCGCCCTGCCCGATCTGGCGATCGATCCGATACCGCTGCTGTAGAAGTCTTCCTGCTTCGATCATCTCAAGTAATTACGCGAAAAATACTGCAACAGTTTACTATATCGTCATTTCATACAAAACGTTTTTTAGGACGCAGCCGCGTTCTTAAAGGTTTGTTATTGATCGGCTGCGAACCAGTCTTCGGTCATATCGCACCAGATCACCAGGCCCTTCCATTTTCCGAATCGCTGATAATGTTTGACTATTCTCTTATCGTCGCATTTTCGCTTCTTGTTGTGTTTCTCATAGAACTTTGACCGGAGCCACGAGTCAAGGGCTAGGCCATCGTATCTACCGAGGAGCTTCAGCATATTGTCGGCGGCGTAATCTCCGAACCCTTTGATCGCCTTTAGTTCCTTTCTCAGGTCTTCCGTCGAGCGATCCGGGTCGAGAAACGACTCTGGGTCGAGTTTCCCGTCAGCCACCCGTTCGGCGATCTCGGCAAAATACGGTGCTCTGTATCCCGCCTTGATCTCACTGCGGTAAAACGCTTCATCGACCGAAGCCATCGATCGCGGCGACGGAAAAGATCTCAGATCGCCCGGACCTGCGGTCCCAAGCTTGTTGACAAGGTTGTTCACCATCGAGCGCGTCAGCGACCATGAGCAATTCGTGGTACACATCGTTTTGATAAGGTCTTCGAACACGGTGGGAGATCGCAGCAGGCGGCCGGCTCCGGTCTCCGCAACCCATCCGACACCGGGCTCCGATGCGGCGATCGAATAGAACTCTGCCAATTCGTCGTCCATTCGGAGCATATGCCGCACGTCGCGCTCGACCTTTGTCGGACTCACCTTCCGGGAACTGACCTTTACGAGAATATCGCCGCCCGACTCGCTTATCTCGCCCGACGCCAAGCGGTTCCTTTCTTCATCGGCAAAGACATATTCGAGGGTCTCTGCCGATCCGTCCCATCTGAACGGCGCCAGATCGTACCATCCATGTCCTCGCACGGCGGTAGCCAGCCTGAAGCCTCGCGGCTTGGTGATCCTGATCTCGTATGGCACGGCTTTGATTTTATTGCGAGATCGGCCGTATACCAAAGGTGGAATTTCAAAGACTTTTCGCTAACTTGCCGCGTCTAATTGCAGGTCGTACGATTCTCAGTCGGTCATTTTGACCAACAAAGCTAAATGTTTGCCATAATTGTGTTTTTTGATATAGTAGGCGTGTTCAACAGATTTGTACGCCGTTGAGCCCTCACTATCAACGAGATCAGAGTCGTCAACGAATTGCCCATTTTGGAAAGCCCCTCGGAGGTCGTTTTATGTTCTCGCAATGTGTGAGTCTAGGTAAACTTTTACGGATCGCGGCCCTGTTTTCTTTAACTGTGGCCGGAGTGTCCCATGCCGCGGCACAGACCGATCCAGACCCGAACTCGCCCACGCCCGTGCTCATCAGCATGGAAGGCACTCCTCGAGTGCTGGCGTTTCGTTCGCTCAGGTCAAAACGATTTTCCCTGTCGGCGCCGGCGCCTGAATCGTTCCCACCCAATTCACGCATCACGATCTTTGTCGGAAACCTCGACCTGATGGAAGGCGAAGGGGCGAACGCATTCCGCGTTCACGCACTCGATGCCGATGGCCGAATGTTCCGATTTCCGTCGCTCGACATTCAGCCCGTACCCGGCTATCAAGGCCTCTACGCACTTACGACCCAGCTCACAGACGAGATCGGCTACTGGCCTCAACCGGAGGCCTACGGAGATATGAAGGTTTACGTCACATGGCGAGGCCTTGCGTCCAATTCGCTCGCTCTCGGCTTTGGCAAGTCCGGCGGCCTCGAAGCCTTTGGAAAGACGTTGAAACCATCGCCGGTCTCCGAGCTTCGCGCCAAGCGGTCCTCCGTCAAATTGCAGCCGCAGAAAGACCTTTTCGGCTACAAATGGTCCGGTGATCGCCTGCGATTTCTCGAACAGGCGACGTTCGGCCCGACCTGGGACCTCGACCAGAGAATTAGGCGGATCGGGTTGCGTACCTGGATCGCAGAACAATTTAGCCTACCGTATCCATCGGCCAATAACCCGTATCCGAATCAGCCGCTCAAACCCGGAAATGCCCAGGCCGATTGTAACGGCGACCAGAATGACGTACCCGACGTGCCGGTAACCTGTTTTCGCGATACCTACACGATGTACCAGATCCAAACCTGGAATATGCGCGAGGCATTCTATGGCGATGCACAGTTAAGACACCGGGTATCGTGGGCTTTGAGTCAGATCTGGGTAACGTCCGGAAACGACATACAGCAGAGCCGCCATATGGTCGAGTGGCACAAAGTGCTTTCAAATAACGCCTTTGGCAATTACCGCAACCTGATGAAAGAGATGACGCTCAATCCCACAATGGGTGACTATCTCGACATGGTCCGGAGCACGAAGAATAACCCGAACGAGAACTATGCACGCGAACTCAACCAGCTCTTCACCATCGGGCTCTTCATGATGAATCCTGACGGAACGTTTCAGCGGGACGCTAACAATGAGCTGATACCCACCTACGACCAGAATGTGATCAATAATTTCACAAAGGTCCTTACGGGCTGGAATTTTTGCAACAACGCCGTCAACTGTCCCAATTTTGCGGTCGGAACCGTCAACTTTATCGACCCGGTCGTGCTGAACACCAACAATCACGACCTCACGGCAAAAACACTTCTCTCCTATCCGGGATCGACGACCACGAACGTCCCGGCCTGTCCGGCACCGTGTACGACGACCACCGAGCGGGCGACGTACGCGAACAATTCGCTCGAGCAGGCTCTCGACAACATCTTCTACCACCCAAATCTCGGACCGTATATTGGCCGCACGCTTATCCAGCAGATGGTGACAAGCGACCCGTCGCCGGCTTATGTGAGCCGCGTGACCGCTGCATTTAACGATAACGGGAATGGCGTTCGCGGCGACATGCGTGCCGTGATCCGCGCGATCCTTCTCGACCCCGAAGCTCGCGGCGACACCAAAACGGATCCGAACTTTGGAAAACTGAGGGAACCCTTCCTGTTCGCGACCAACTTTGCGCGGATATTCGGGGTTCGGGACGCGGGCGGCACCGGGACGAGCGACGGATACTTTACCGGCCGCGGCGAATTTACGGGCATGGGCCAGATCCCGTTCCAATCGCCCACGGTCTTTAATTATTATCCGCCCGATTATGTGATCCCGGGCACGTCGCTGCTTGGACCGGAATTCGCACTTATGACGACCGGCACTACCATCCAGCGGACGAATTATATTAACCGCATGGTGTTTACCACCATCCCCATCCCGGGCGGCACGACGAACTCGCCCCAGGGAACCTCCTACAATTTTGACGATGTTGTGGCAGCATCATCCGCCGACCCTACCGGGAACAAGATGATGGATCTGCTGAACCAAAAAATGATGCATTACACTATGTCGCCGCAAATGCGTGAGAGCATCCGCGTCGCGGCGACCCAGAACATCGCGGCATCCAACCCCCTCGGGCGTGCCCGGCAGGCTATCTATCTCGTGGCGACGTCATCGCAATTCCAGGTGCAGAGGTAAAACATATGACCGAATCAAGACGCGATTTTTTGAAGAAGAGCGGATGCGCTCTGAGCATGGTAGCTCTTGCAACGCAGATGCAGCACCTCGGTTCGATCAGCGCCATGGCGCAGAAAGTGATCGACAGCGATGGAGCCCCTCCGACCGACTACAAGGCCCTGGTGTGCCTTTATTGGGCAGGGGGAAACGATGGCAACAATATGGTCATACCCAACCATAATGACGCCACCATCAGCAACTATACGGCATATTTCAACGCCCGTAACCCGCAGGGGCTCGCCATTCCGCAGGCGCAGCTCCTGCCGATCAGCGTGCCCCGTCTCGGCGGCCTGACCTATGGGCTTCATCCCAATTTCGGCCCGCTCACGCAGAATGGGACGACGATCGTCAACAATGGCCTCCACGAACTTTGGGCACAGGGTAAATTGGGCATCGTGACCAACGTCGGGAACCTTGTCCGCCCGCTGACCAAGGCACAGTACCTCAGTTCCCAGTTTCAAAAGCCGTATCAGCTTTTCTCTCACTCGGACCAGGTCACCCAAAGCCAGACCAGCGTCGCCAATACACAGGTCTTTACCGGATGGGGCGGCCGCATATCCGACCGGATGACGGCGGGAAATAACCCGAACGGACTCATCCCGATGGTCACTTCGATCTCCGGTGCACAGCTCTTCACAGCCGGGCAATCGACACTTCCGATGGCCATAGCCGGTGCCGAGAATGACAATAACCCGGCAACGAACAACCTCACGACGGTGCTCAATCCGGCGGGCTTCGGCACTAATCCGACCGGCTCCACGCTTGATCGCCTGAATGCGTTCAATGCACTGCGCCTCCAGGACCTCTCGTCGAACTTCATCAAAGAAGCGAGCCACGTTACCGATCTAGCGATGACCGCCAATTCCGCCCTTGCGTCGAGTCAGGATGTCGGCGTACAGTTCCCGCTCACGAGTATCGGCCTTCAACTGAAGCAGGTCGCACGTCTCATAAAGAGCCGCACGACGCTGAGCATCAATCGTCAGATCTTCTACGTTCAGATCGGCGGGTTCGACAGCCATACAAATCAACCGGCCCAGCACGTCAATCTCTTTACGCAGGTAAGCCAGGCAATGAGGGCCTTTTACGCTGAGATGGAAGCACAGTCGATGCAGAACCAGGTGACGCTGTTCACATTGTCCGACTTCGGACGCACGCTCAATCCGGCCGGGACCGGGACCGCCGTCGGTACCGACCATGCCTGGGGCAACCATATGTTCGTGATGGGCGGTGCGGTGCAGGGCGGCGATTTCTACGGCAGCCTTCGGCCCGACGGATCGGGAAACTATTACCCGACGCTCGTGATGGGCACCAGCGGTCCGGACGACACCGATAACAACGCCAGCGGCCGTGGACGTTGGATCCCGACGACGTCGGTGGACCAGTATGCGGTCCAGCTCGCGCGCTGGTTCGGCCTCGCACCGGGTGACGAACCCAGCGTTTTCCCGAACCTCGTCAATTTCCCGGGCACCTTTTCACAACTGAACTTCCTCGTTTAGGTTAAAAAGGAAGCTTGAGTCACGACTGGACCGCACGCGACTGGACCGCACGCGTCCCGCGTGCAAACGCCGCCTCGACTGGACCGCACGCGACTGGACCGCACGCGACTGGACCGCACGCGACTGGACCGCACGCGACTGGACCGCACGCGACTGGACCGCACGCGACTGGACCGCACGCGACTGGACCGCACGCGACTGGACCGCACGCGTCCCGCGTGCAAACGCCGCTTGCGGCGTTCACTAACGCCACATTGCGGGCTACCGACCTGAGTGTGCTAAGCACACGTCAATATCGGCAGTTACATGTGGAGGCTTTGCGGAACGTGTAGACAACGGGCCCAATTAACCCCGAGCGTGTAAAACACGCGTCACAAGATCAATTCCACAAATATCGCCCATCGAATTCGATATTGTGATTTCGCAAAAAGCTTCCTACCCTCTTTTTTTGCCCCTCTTTTTTTGCGCAAGCCCGCGCGTCAGCAAGGGCGATACATCCAACTCACCCCCGATCGGAAGAATGGGGTCAGTCATGCAATATTGCAATTGTCTCTTGATTCATTTATCGTACCTTCGTTCAAACGCATATGCCAAGAAAAACTCGTATCGAGATCGAGGGCGGACTTTATCACGTTATCACTCGCGGCAACGGGCGCAGGGAGCGGTCGAGACCGTTTTCGAAATTTCACGTGACGAAATATGCGGCAGAAGCAAGGCCCCTCGCACCGTGCAAGCCAAAGAGATGCTGATACTCTGCGGCCATCGGCATGGTGCCACTCTGGCCGAACTCGCGAGGCTAACCGGCTTAAACAGCTCCACCGTCGCCCGCCGCCTGGAATCAGCCCGAACGTCACATCGCGATAACAACAACCGCCGCGAACTCGCGTCGCAGGTTATGACGAGCTACCAAAACAAGAGAATTGCACAATTGCATGACTGACCCCTTTCTCTTTTGACCCCTTTCTCTTTTCGGTGCCGAATGGAAGAGTTGAGTTTTGGGTATACTCGTCTATACTAGGAGCTGAAATCGCTCCCGTGCCGAGGCGGTCCGGGTGATGAATCGACACCTCTTGCGTAGTCGTGCTCGTCTTCTTCGTTGAGGTCGAGAGCAGACGGCTTCCCGCATAGACGTATTATTATTCTTTACCTTCCACGCCTCCACTCTACTTGAGTCCGTGGGTTAGTTCTTGCTTTTGATACTTTCTGCTCGGTTATTCGGTTTTTCTGTTGGGCTTCCAGGCATCGGCGGCAGACTCAACAGGAAGAGGTGGCTTTGTAAAGATCTCCTCGTTAAATTCAACATTGAATTGATAACGATACTTTTGATTATCAACTTTCGTAGGCACCCTAATGCCCTGATTATCTACGTATTCCGAAAGATAAGTTTCATAAGACCTGTGATCAGCATTGTCTTTTGGGTTGACTTGAAAGAAACTTATTTTTACGGGAAGATGCGACTTTTTGTCGAGCGAAAAATCGACCCGATTTCCATTTAGCCTCGTTTGAATTACATCCACTTTGTTAGAGCCGACCCTTCCAATACTTAATCCTTCTACCGTTGGTTTCCAGTATTTGTTTTCAGGTAGCAGATAACAGCTAAATGTCATCCCTGCAAACCGCCTATTGCCTGCTTCAATGGTTTCCAGGCCCCATTCAGCAGGTACGCCGTTAAACTGGACGACATATTGTCTATTAATGTCAAAATTGTACATCGTCATTCTAAGTCCAAAAACACTTGGGCGATCGTCGGCCCACGTCCACCATTTATTAGGAAATACAATTACATCCACGGTGTGGCTTTTTATCTTTTTTAGCCCCGCGTAGTAACTACCTTCCCCGTGTTTAACGATAGTCTCAATCTTGTGAAGCCTGTCACGTCCCCCCTTTGCTTCTATCATCAACTCCCATATTCGTTCTGCTTCTTTTTTCGTATTGTTTGGCATTTCTATTTGCTTAACATGAGCAACGACTGTCCCAGAAAAAAATAGAATCACTATAATTGTTATGGCTTTCATTCCTCTTACCCCAAATTATCTAAACCATGAGCCGATCACACTTCTGGCGTGGCTGAAAAATGAGCGTACATCCTGTGCAGGATTGTCGCAGTCAAGATCTGCGTAACCTCTGGTTACGCCATCACGTGTTGGCCCAACATTTATTTGCAAACTTCTTGTATGCCCCGTGCTGTCTGGTCCGAGAGTATTGCTCCCATTTGTGAACGAACGGAAATCGCGTACGGTAAAGATATGAGCTACCCCCCATTTCGATGCCAGTCTAAAGTAGAGAATTCCGGGCCTTGAGCTACCCCCCATTTCGATGCCAGTCTAAAGTAGAGAATTCCGGGCCTCGTGGTGCCTTTCGAGCACCTGATTCGGGGTCAGGCCGCACAGCGAGCTGTGCGGCCTGAAGCCATTGTAATCGTGCTTGAACGCCTGGATTTTTTCCATCGCGTCGTCAAGGGACATGAACCAATTGACGTTCAAACACTCGTCGCGGAAGCTGCCGTTGAACGACTCGATGAACGCGTTATCCGTTGGCTTTCCGGGCCGCGAGAAGTCGAAAAGAATGGGGTCAGTCATGCAATATTGCAATTTGTCTATTGATTCATTTATCGTACCTTCACTCAAACGCATATGCCAAGAATAACTCGTATCGAGATCGTGGGCGGACTTTAATTGCAGGCAAAGCAGGCAGAAGGCTCAATTCACTGACGCGAGAATGTGCTATACTCGCAACGGTGTGCTCTCGGCGGTTCAGGCCACCGGGAGCATTTGGTTCTTTGATAATGGAGGTGTCGGCGGCGGCAGCGATGGGTGAATCGAATGGAAACCGGAAATTATCTTTTAATGGAGACCATAGTTTCCAACCTTTCGCAAGCACCGTAACCTCTGCCACGACAACGACTTACGGCATCAGCCTGATCGGTTTCCAAACCGGTTTCCAAACTGGTTTCCAAGCTGGTTTCCAAGGCGGTTTCCAACCGGTTTCCATTCCGGTTGCCGATCGGGTCGGAGCGGGGCTTAACTCTCGTCCTTGCTTTGTTTGCAGTGGCGGGACAGGGCAATCCGGTCAATTCCGAGAGGAAACCTCAGATTAGGGCCGGGTCGTTCGCCGGGCTAAGGTCAACTTTGTGCGTCTACCGTCAATTTCAAGATCAATCTTGAACTTTGACGTGGACAGCCATAAACTCGACCTAGTCGTGAATTTGCCGAACTATCTTACATTTGCCCGTATCGTCGTCGTTCCCCTGCTCGTCGTTGCATTGCTCACTCCGGTCGGCGAAAATTGGTTTGGCATCAGCGGCTACGTGCTGGCGATCATTCTTTTTCTGATCGCGTCGCTGACTGACATACTCGACGGGCACCTCGCCCGCAGGCGCAACCAGGTCTCGACGCTCGGAAAATTTCTCGATCCTATCGCCGACAAACTCCTCGTCTCGGCCGCTTTGATCGTGCTCGTCGAAAAGCATCTGGCTCCTTCTTGGGCAGTTGTCATAATCCTCGGCCGCGAATTCATCGTCACAGGGCTGCGGTCGGTCGCCGCATCGGAGGGGATCGTCATACAGGCTCAGACGAGCGGCAAGATCAAGATGTGGGCACAATGCGTTGCGATCGTCGCCCTGCTGGTCGCGGCGGCGGCCGGAAATCCGCCTGTATCTAATTTTGGGCTCGATTACCCCGCGATCCGCTTTTGGGAGGTGACTGAGGTTCGCACGGCCTTTGCAAATCTACCGACCCTGTCGCTCACACTGAACGACTGGAAGGTCTTCGGCTATCTCATCGGCCGCGGCGCCCTTTGGGCCTCGGTCGCCCTCGCTATCTGGTCGATGTACGATTACCTGTCCTTTTTCTTTTCGGAAAGCAAAAAAAGCAAGGTGCAAAAGTCGATCCCGAACGAAGAAGCAAAGGCCACTGATTAGCATCCGAAAGGGGGCTGGCGCTATGGCCGTCTGCCGCGAGTTGCCTTTGGGTAAACGATGTCTTTGCGGTCGATCGTCGGCGTGGGACGCGGTGCCTCGGCTCCGTCCGGAACGATCCAAAATTCGAATGCCGGATGTTCGCGAAAGCCGCCGTCGATCGTCGAAAGACGGTTTGCCGGAACTCCGCTTCGAATGAACGTGTCCCTGATCCGGCGCAGCGAGGTCAGAGCATATCCGCGTTCGCTCGAGCGTCCGGCATAGGCTATTACAAAGAGGTTGTCGGCAGACTGCTGCAGATAGTTGATGCCTGCGTCTATGTGCTTCTTTTCATCGTCCGCAGCAAGTTCGCCGAATTCGTCGGCCTTGCTTGCCGGCGGCACTATCTGGACAGCGTACGGCTCCGGCTGCGAATTACACTCGGGGGCGTAACCGCCGACCCAGATCTCGGCCACGATCGCTCGATAGATACCCGCACCTGTCGAATCTACCTCGATCCGCTGGGTTCCCTGTCCGTCTTTGATCACACCGGCCGAGACCTGCCATACGATACTGGGCACAACGTCTTTTTCGCCGCCTTTGATCTGGGCTACGAACGAGACCGGCTGCCCGTCGCGAACACGCCGCGGGGTCGAGCTCTGAAGCACTATCGAAGGACACGGCGAGGCCTGTTCCTTTGCGGGTTCTGGCGGCGGCGTAGGCGGGTTCTCGCCCTGGCCCGCGATGGTGGAACAAAGCGCCGCGGTCAAGATCATTCCGCTCAGCACCGATCTGGCTTTCATTGAAAAGGCACCTCCGATGGTAGGTTATCGGGATGATACACGACGTCGAGTTGGCGACGCAATGATCTCCCGCGGAAACGAAAAAGGACAGACCACGAATGGCCCGTCCTTAATTCGAGGAGAAATTGAGCAGGGGTTATTGCACTTCGACCCAATCGCCCGTATGTATCTCTTGAGCATTTCGGACGATCATAGCCGTTGCCGTTCGCTCCTTGACATTGAGAATGATCAACTCACCGACGACCTTTCGGATGTCAGGGCGGCCTTCTTTGGCCTTTTCCGTGGTCACCACGCGTCCGGTTGCATTCTCACCGGATTTGCGGGCAGCTTGATTAGAAAAGCGTCCGCCGCGGTATTCGTAACTCTGATAACCGGCTTGCCGGGCCGCGACCGATTCGTCCTCGTCATTCTCAAAGGGATTGCCCTTACCCAGCGGACGAAACACCGTCAGATAATCCCCGACGCTGACGTTGTCTTCGCTGCCGAGGTCGACATAGACGATATTCTCGCGGCTCAGCACTTCCATATTGTCGCGTGCCATGAAAAGCCTTCCCATCGCCTTGCCGGATGGATCGGCGAAAAGGTCGAGCGCCGGACGGTTTTCAAACATCGGCGCAACCCGCGTCTCCATCGGACGAACCAGATCGCCCAATAGGAAGTTGTCGCACGAGGTATGCACACGAGCGACGACATGATCGCCCTTGGTCCGCACGACCTCGACCGAGCCCACTTCTTGAACGTACATTCCGAGCTTGTCCTTTCGGGTCCATTTGGTCTTGACCTGGCCACGCGGCCGGACGACCGAGAACATATCGCCCGGTTTGGCTCCGCTGACGCCGTTCAGATATACGTAATTGAATTGAGAATAGAACCAGCCGTCTTGCTCATTCCAGCCTCCGACGATCCGCTGGCTCGTATCGATCGAAGAGCTCGTGACGTAACCGGCACAATATAGGTTATTGCGCTCGGCGACCCGCATGTCCCGACTCTTGATGTCCCCGGTCACGGTCATCGGCTGTTGTGCGAAAGTGTGCGCGGCAAATAAACTTATGGCTGCGAATATGGACGCAGTACCTATCTTGCGAAAGCTTTGAAGGTTCACAATACTCTCCTTTTTGTGTAAGCCGTTAGGATCTCTTTTTATGAAAGGCTCTTTGAACTAGAGAATCTCGAAAGGCAGTGGTGGTATAGGCCCATCTAGGGCATATCTAATTCTAAGGTTTGGCAGAGCTTGGCGTCAACAAGTTTTTTCAATGTTTTGCAATACGAATTGGCGGTGCAATTTGCCGGGAGATCCGTCACCATCTGATCGCGCTCATTTACGCCGACCGATCGAGAGAACCAATGGGCTTGCATTGATCGCGAAATGCGATGAGAATACCTAAAAATCCCGCCCTTCCGGGGCCGTCCCCTTGCTCCCAATTTGCTATCACCTTTATCACTTTGGTAGTATTTCGCTTCGCCGTAATGCCGCGGCGACCCGCCAAAATGCCGGTGTAGCTCAGTTGGTAGAGCAGTTGATTTGTAATCATCAGGTCGGGGGTTCAAGTCCCTTCACCGGCTCCAATATTTTCAATAACTTACAGCCATTTTTGGCGAGTCTCCATAAATCAAAGAAGGCATTGTAGTGGAAATTGTAACAACCACCTGCGATCCCATCTCTGGATCGGTTGTTCGTCTTACGAAGCATCACACCGGACTTTATTGAAACGGTCTATTTTCTTATGTAAGAAATTGCGACTCTCTAAGAATGTCGCTTGAGCCGTCTTAGTCAAACTGAGAACTCCCTGAGTTTCTTCCTATCGGCAATTATACCGGCAAAGATACCGGCATTATTTTCATCTTTACACGGTGTCCGAATCAGTATACTCTCATTGTATTGCTGGTATTTACAGGAATATCATACTGGCAATGTTACCGGCAATGAACAAGGAAAGGATGCCTGAATTTTACACGGAAATAAGTCAGTTCGAGCCATTGATGCCCACCGATACTGGCGAGTTGGAGAATGCCGCGTTTGAACTGGCTCAGGTATCCGCCGGCCTTGCCACAAAATTACACCCGGTCACGCTAGAGGGGGTCCGCGACTTGCTCCGAATCATTAACAGCTATTACAGCAATTTGATCGAAGGCAATAATACGCATCCCTTAGATGTCGAACGGGCGATGCACGAAGACTATTCGAACGATCCGGCAAAGAGAGACCGACAGATCGAAAGTCTGATTCACATTGATGTCCAAAAAAAGATCGATCATAGGCTAGGGAAGGAACCCGACGCCGACATCTCGGGGGCCGATTTTCTACTTTGGATACATCGGGAATTTTACACGCAAATGCCGGAAAGCCTTCGATGGGTCGAAGGCGACGGAAAGAAGGAATGGGTTGAAGCGGGAGAATTTCGCCGACGACCAGTCGTTGTAGGCAAGCATGTGCCGCCCGCCCACGATGCAATTGATTCATTCCTACAAAGATTCGACGAATTCTACAACCCGGCTCAGCTTCATGGGACGAGAAAGATAGTTGCGATCGCGGCGGCTCACCACCGTCTGATGTGGATACACCCCTTCCTGGACGGAAACGGGCGGGTCGCACGGCTCTTTACCGACGCATTCTTTCGCCGGATAGGTTTGGAAGGTTACGGACTTTGGAATGTTAGCCGCGGGTTAGCCCGGAGAAACCGTGAATATAAGCAGTATCTGGACGCGGCTGACTTTCCACGAGAAAGCGATCTCGACGGTCGAGGAAATCTATCGAATCGAACTTTGACGGCCTTCTGTGAATTCTTTCTAGATGTTTGTCTGGATCAAACCAAATATATGTCTTCGGTCCTCGCTCTCGGTGACCTTCTGCCACGTATAGACAGCTATGCAGCGAAGAGATCGGAAGGCTCGATAGTTGATGAGAAAGGAGTGAAAGCCTCGCCGATGCATCCGAGGGCATCGTTCATTCTGCGCGAAGCGGCCATCATTGGTGAGTTGCCGCGAAATAAGATCGTCGAAATCGTAGGGATGAGCGAACGAAGTGCGAGGACCGTTGCAAAATCGTTGATTGACGAGGGTCTGCTCGTACCAACCACAGAGTGGCATCGAAGCACACTGCGCCTGGGGTTCCCTCCTCACGCAGCGGTTTATTGGTTTCCGAATCTTTTCCCCGAGAAATCTTAGGCCAATCCAAGATTCTTGACATCTAGCAGCAACAATCTGCATTCTGGCTCGCAGAACGGGTAATTCATAGTTGCGAAGGTGTGCTATACTCGCAACGGCATACTCTCGGCGGTTCGCACCGTTTGGGGAGACACGGTTCTTTGAAAATGAATGCAAAATGGCACGGCAGCGAGTAGTGAGGAAAACCCAGCGGGACCAGCTGGAAAACCAGGCTCGATCCGGAAAACCGCGTACGGTCGGCGAAGGTTGGAATCCGAAATTATTTTTTGAGTAAAACTGAGGTTTCCACGCCTTCCCGATCACGATAACCGCACTCACCACAACGACTTCCGGCGGGAACGTGAGGAGTTTCCAAAGCGGTTTCCAAGCTGGTTTCCAACTGGTTTCCACTCCGGTTGCCGATCGGGTCGGAGCGGGGCTTAACTCTCGTCCTTGCTTTGGTTTGCACCGTCGGAATGGTCAATTCTCGTTCGTGAGTGGAAACCTCAGCTCCCATCCGAGTCGTATTCCTGTCTTATCAGCTTATAGCAATGGCAGGCAGCGGCCTCGAGGCCGGGGCGGTCGATGACGGTAAGGTGGCCGCGGCTATAGCTGATCAGTCCACGGCCCTGCAGATTCCCGGCGGCCTTATTGACGGCTTCGCGGCGGACGCCGAGCATGTTCGCGAGAAAGTCCTGTGTGATCTGAAACTCGTCCGCACGCATTCGATCCTGGGTCATCAGCAACCATCGTGACAAACGTTCATCGATCACGTGAAAACGGTTGCACACGGCGGATTGCGAGATCTGGGCAAGGAGCGAGTGAATAAATCGACGCACGGCAAGCGAGAATTTCGTGTTGGCCTTGCAGATCGCGAGAAACTCACGCGGAGTCATCGTTTGGGCAAAGCCCACGCCCTGGACCAGCGCACGGTTCGGCGAAACATCGACACCGAGGAAGACCGAAACACCGGCAAGCCCCTCGCTGCCAACGATGCCGACCTCCAGGGTCGAATATTCATCGACCGCCGAAAGCAGTGAGATTATGCCGCTTTCCGGAAAGTAGATACGCTTTATAGCCTCACCGGCTTCGTATATCGGTTCGCCGAAGGAAAGCGGCGTAGCTTCCATCTTTGCCGAGATGAGCTTGAATTCGGCTTTGGTTAAGGCTCCGAGCAGTCGGTTGGTTGTTTTCGGATGTGCGGCCATCGATCCTTCCTGTTCGGTCTGGTTGCAAAACAACAGACGGCACAAGAAGCGGCCTAAGAACCATTTTCCGATGTCGAATGAGCTGTCTCAACAGTATCACCTATCTCAGCGCGATGACAGCAAGGAGTGGTAGGGCTTGTGGAGGGTCAATAGGCAGATGCCGGCATGGTTGAGGTGATGCCCGATGCTTCCTGAGCGATCTTAACGCCGACCGAGGCTCCGATGCGGGTCGCGCCCGCCTCGAACATCGCCCGGGCGTCGTCGATCCCTTTCACGCCGCCGGAAGCTTTCACGCCGAGAGCCGAGCCGACCGTCCGGCGCATCAGAGCGACATCATCCACGGTCGCACCTCCTTTCGCAAATCCGGTAGATGTCTTTACGAAGTCGGCACCGGCATTTTTCGAGGCAAGACAGGCACGTACTTTTTCTTCGTCGGTAAGGAGCGCGGTCTCTATGATGACCTTTAACAACACCCCGTTCTCATGCGCGGCCGCGGCGACCGCACGAATGTCGTCCTCGACGGCACAGTCATCGCCGGACTTAAGCGCGCCTATATTAATGACCATGTCCACTTCCCTCGCGCCGTTAAAGATGCATCGGCGGGCTTCGAATGCCTTGACGTCGGGCAGTGTCGCACCAAGAGGAAAACCTATGACCGTACAAACAGGGACACCGGTTCCCTGCAGAAAACCCGCCGCCTTTTTAACCCATGCAGGGTTTACGCAGACCGACGCGAACCCGAACTCGGCGGCCTCTTTGCAGAGCCTTTGTATGTCGGCTTCGCTCGCTTCC
Organism: Pyrinomonadaceae bacterium; assembly: GCA_050246275.1. Lineage (GTDB taxonomy): Bacteria > Acidobacteriota > Blastocatellia > Pyrinomonadales > Pyrinomonadaceae > OLB17. Next base: position 210,797 of record JBFWWI010000001.1, on the reverse strand, counting down.
GGCTTCAGAAGTGTGTGGTCGATCAGACTTGCCCAATCGTGGGCGGTCGCGGTCTCGCCGAGAACGATACCGATCCGCGAGGCACCGGCATCGACGATCCGCTGGACGTCCGCGTCGCAAAATGACGAACAGTTGTCGTCGTCGCCGAGCCGGGACAGTACCAGATCCGTAATTTGCTCGACCAGGCGGTCGTAATTGCCGTTTGTCATTTTCTGTATTCCCGATCGATCGATTCGATCTTGGCAACTCTGTTCTTATGGCGAATTTCCTTGATCTCAGACGTGCAAAAGGCCTCTACGATAGCCTTGACCTCATCGAAACGGTTTTGACCGCTGCCGATGGTCAGCACATTTGCGGCGTTATGCTCACGCGCATTGCGGGCCAGTTGGACGGAATAGCATGCAGCTGCCCTGATTCCCGGCACCTTGTTGGCCGCCATCGCGCTCCCGATCCCGGCGCCGTCTATGAGTATGCCGGCATCGGCCTGCTTCGCGCTGACCGCCTTGGCAACGGCATGGGCAAGATCCGGGTAATCGACGGGTTCCGTAGATCCGGTCCCGAAGTCTCTTACTTTCAGCCCGAGGTCGGACAAATAACCCTTGAGCTGTTCTTTCAATTCAAAGCCGCCGTGGTCAGCACCGATCGCGACAGTGGCGATCTTCAGGCCCGCGTCCCGCGCTTCTTTCGTGACCAATCGGATGTTCCTGGCCGAGACTATATCGGCCGCAAGTGGCGTAAATCTGACGTCTGCAGAGACGCGGACACGGGAACCCGGCTCAAGATGGCGGAGATCATCCTCGGTTATCAGCGATCTCGACGATTCGTCGCGGTCCCAGTCCCTTTCGGCTTTGGCCTTGAGCGAATTCACCACCACATGCTCGGTGACCGGCGCCGCATCTTTGACCTCGGCAGGCACAGCGGCAAGGACATCACGCACCAATGCCCTCACCTTTTCTTTCAACTCAGGATTAGCTGTTGCCATATGGTCGGTTTGTAAATCGTACAATGATTGAATAGTATTGCTAAAATTTGCTTCAAATCAAACTAGAATATGACGTCCGGAACTGCACAAATGGAATTCACGGAGTTTACCAATCCCAACCTCGAGGTTTTATTCAGCGCCGAAGCCATCGCGCAACGAATAAAGGAACTCGGTGCTCAGATCGCGGCCGAACACGCGGGTCAAGATCTCGTGCTCGTAGGCGTATTAAAGGGTTCGAGTGTGTTCCATGCTGACCTGATGCGGCAGGTCGACCTGCCGTTATCGATCGATTTCATGGCGGTCTCAAGCTATAAGGATGGTACAAAGTCGACGGGTGACGTTGAGATATTAAAGGACCTCAGCAACCCGATCCGGGAAAAAGCCGTGATCGTCGTTGAGGACATCGTGGATACGGGCCTCACGCTGACCCGTCTGCTTGAGATATTGGGCTCGCGAGGCGCCAGATCTATCAAGCTTGCGAGCCTCTTGGATAAGCCCGAGCCCCGCATCAACAAGGACCTTAAGATCGACTACACCGGCTTTGTCATCCCAAACAAATTCGTGGTCGGGTACGGTCTGGACGCCGCGGGCCGCTACCGCAACCTGCCGTTCATCGCCGTTGTAAAAGATCCGGAGCAGATCTAGGCTCCGGTCTCATCAACTGAAGGGTCGTACCGCCGCCGGCTTGCAAACAGCCCCTTGAACATAAAAAAGAGGGCAAAGAGGTGAAATGCGAAACCGAAAATATCGCGATAGCCCAGAGCGACCACGGTATCGAAGAAGTAGATGAACATTCCGATTATAAACGCCACGTCTCCGCCCTTTCTGGCCAAATACCCGAACGACGCAATGATCCCTGCAAGTCCGAGATCGATCGCCAAGCCCGCCAATCGCTGCGATTCCGGACCGGACGCAACCATATGAGCATCGACGTATTGAGTGGTTCCAAGGCCAAAGAAAAGGCTTGGGATGCCGAAATAGTAAACGATCAGTGAGTTGATGACGGCAAGTATCGAAACCCAAAGAAACCAATTTGCGCCAAGCTGCATTGCGCGAACCTTGCTCAAGTCCCTGACCGGGCCATGCACGCCCGCCGTAGATGCTTGCATAAAAGACCTCTCTTTATCGATGGAATTAGTAACGCGATTTTATAATATCATACGCGCTGATCAGGTTCGCGGCCGAACCCACCCACAACGGACGGGCCGCTCGGCCTCCCAAAAAGAGATCCTTGTGCCATTGACCATAGCCTCGGTTTTCCGTATAATTTCATCTTTTCGGCTACGGAGCGAATTGCAGCTCTTGGCTGACGGAGACATTAACGATGAGTTACGCAGTTATCAAAACAGGCGGCAAGCAGTTTGCTGTTGAAGAAGGGCAAACATTGAGGGTCCCGACCATCGCCGGAGATGCCGGTTCCAAGGTGGATGTAGCGGCGCTCGTACTCGGAACCGGGAAAGACGCTAAGATCGGTGGCGACGCGACGGTCGCGGCTACTATTGTCGCGCACGGCAAAGCCGATAAAGTGATCGTCTTTAAAAAGAAGCGCCGTAAACAATACAAGCGCAAACAAGGGCACCGCCAGGGATATACGGAAATCAAGATAGAAAAGATCTAAGGAGAGACGGATCTGCGACAGCAAACATACGCGACCTTAGGTCGGCATCTCGCGAACCGCATCCGCATTTGAAATATGGCACATAAGAAAGGCGTAGGATCATCACGAAACGGGCGCGATTCCGCGGCCCAACGCTTGGGGCTCAAGAAATTTGGAGGGCAGCACGTACTCGGCGGCAACATTTTGGCTCGTCAGCGTGGAACTAAGTGGAAGCCCGGGAAGAACGTCGGCCGAGGAAAGGACGATACTCTCTTTGCTTTGATCGAAGGCATCGTGAAGTTCGAGGACAAGGGCCGAAGGGGTAAGTTCATCAGCGTTTATGCTGAAGGTGCGAGCGAACTTTCACCCGCGACTGCTTAAAAGCTCCTCCCATTTTAGATCTGAAGGCTGTCCAAACGGGCGGCCTTTCCTTTATTTGAATGGCTTTATTCGAGGTCAACCGGACCGCGAGACCGATTGGGAAAAGTTTTTCCTCATTTTGAAATGTTTTTTGCTTTACCATGCACTAGTTTTCCACAATCGCTTTATTTGGAGGCCAAAGAATCATCCACACACTAAGCGCAAGATACCGAAAGACTTCCTGATTTATCCACATTTCGTCCACAGGTTTTCCACACGTTTTTCCACAGAGTTTTCCTTCCATTCTTTCAAAAGGCCCATAAAATAAGGGCGAAAGTTAAAGTACTTTCTACTTGACTTGTAGAAAATCTGGTGTAGACTCCATTCATAGTCGAAATTGCTTACGGGCGTTTTGACCGGTTCTGGGAAAAGCGGCGGGTTGTGGTGACGCAACTGCCGGAAGCATCAAAGGCGGAAACTTAGGTGCTATGACCGCTCAGGATCGAAGCCGAAAGGCTTGCTAGGTTGGTCTTCGGATCAGCTGAGTTACTCGGATAAAAACGAGTAACGCCCTTTGGAAATGATCAGCCATATGGGTGCTACGCCGCTCGCGTTTTCGGACGCTGAGCCTCGTTGCCGGGCACGTAACCGGCGGTGGAGGAAAAGCCACCACAACAAAAACCTAATGGCACCGTACCCTCGGGTACAAACAAGATGAATTTATTCAAATTGGGTGCTGACCGGAGAAGGCTCCCCGCAGAGTGTCTTCGGAATACAAAATCGGCGGTTCGAACGTGTACATGCGAGAACTGCCAAAGCCCTTAGAACGCTTCGGCGTTCTACAGGAATCAAAGGCGTCGTATTGAGCGATCGATACGACGCTTTTGTATTTTAAACCTTTGCCAAGCGATTACCCACGTTCTACTATCTAATTTCAACTGTGTTCATAGATCGAGTAAAGATAAAGGTGAAAGCCGGCGACGGCGGAAACGGTGTAACCGCATTCAGACGCGAGAAATTCGTGCCCCGCGGCGGCCCATCAGGCGGAGATGGGGGCAACGGCGGCGACGTTTGGCTCGAGGCCGACGAGGGCCTAAACACGCTGCTACACCTTCGCTACAACCCCGAACATCGGGCAGAACGCGGAAAACACGGCGAAGGGTCGAATCGGTTTGGCAAAAATGGCGAGGATGCGGTAGTACGGGTGCCGGTCGGAACACAGATATTTGATCCGGAGACCAGCGAACTCAAATTCGACTTTACCGAGGCCGGGCAGCGTTACCTTGCAGCCAAAGGCGGAAAAGGCGGGTGGGGCAATGCACATTTTGCCACACCGACCCGGCGGGCACCGAAATTTCATTACCAGGGAAGGCCGGGCGGCGAACTCGAACTCCAGCTTGAATTAAAACTTATTGCCGATGTCGGACTGGTCGGGTTTCCGAACGCGGGAAAATCGACGTTTATAAGCGTTATCTCGGCCGCAAGGCCAAAGATAGCCGACTATCCGTTCACAACTCTTGAACCTAATTTGGGCGTGGTCGATACGGGTGACTTCAAGACCTTCGTCGTGGCCGATATTCCGGGACTTATCGAAGGCGCCTCTGAGGGAGCGGGCCTCGGCGACCGGTTCTTGCGCCATATTGAACGAACCAAATTGATATTACATCTTGTCGATATATCCTCGTTTTCGGGCCGCGATCCTGTCGAGGATTATAGGATCATCAACAAAGAACTGGCCGCTTACAATCAAGACCTTGCCGACCGGCCTCAGATCGTTGTAGCGGCAAAGATCGATTCCCTGGACGAACCGGAACGTCTCGAACGGCTAAGAAAACAAGCAAAGAAGGACAAAAAGCCTTTTTTTGCGATATCGTCTGTCGCAAATACAGGTGTCCGCGAACTTGTGAACGAAGTCGCCCGGACCTTGGCACGGATCGACAGCGTGGAGCGAGCGAGGCTAAAGGCCGTTTGAGCGGCGAGCCAAAATAAGAACTGTGAAGCCGACCTCGAGAAATTTGGCCTTTTTTGGCGGTACCTTCGACCCGGTCCACTGCGGCCATCTATATATTGCGAGGAAAATTACAGACCTCTTTGCCTTGGATCTGTTTTATTTCCTCCCGGCATTCCACGCACCGCATAAGCCCGATTCCGTTCCGACGAGTGCCTACCATCGATTTGCGATGCTCTGTCTGGCAACTGCTGATGAGCCAAAGATCGCCGTCTCGACCCTCGAGATCGATCACGGCAGAAGCCGCTACAGTTTCGACACGCTTCACGAATTGAAGGCTCGCTTCCCGGCGGACAGGATCTTCTTTGTAATGGGAGGTGATTCGTGGAAAGATATCAGGACCTGGCACCGCTGGGAAGAGGTCCTTCTGCTAACGGATCACGTCATCGTCTCGCGTCCCGGATACGAGATTGACCTCACCCACGTAACCGACAAGGTCCGAGACCGCATAATTGATGTTCGAGGGATTGAACGAGCAGTTTCGCTTGGCGAAGGCACGGGAATCTTTCTGACCGACGCCGTCCAAATTGATATCTCCGCCACCGACATCCGTAGGGATGTGGGGCAGGATGAAGTATTGGACCGCCCCGGCGACGTTTCGCCGGAAGTTGCAAAATACATCGAAAAGTACGAACTTTATAGGTAATGGAAGAACTTCAGGAAAAGTCCCTTCAACGCGAATCCGTAAAGATCGAGATACCTCAGGTAAGAACTAAATTTGAGGACCTTGACGAGGACCTTCAGCTCGCGATCAGATGCGCGGCCGATAAGAAGGCAGAAAAGATGGTCGCCCTCGACCTTCGATCTATTGCCAGCTTTACGGAATTTTTCGTTATCTGTTCTGCAACAAATCAACGGCAGGTACAAGCCATCGCCGATGAGATAACCGAGCAATTGAAGAAGCAATTGAGGCATAGCCCCGTCAGGACCGAAGGATATAGCGCCGCTGAATGGGTGCTGCTCGATTTTGGCGATTTTGTATTTCACATCTTCGATAAGGACGCCCGCGACTTCTACGATCTGGAGAGGTTGTGGCGTGATGCGGGTAGAGTCGAACTCCCGCTGGATATCTAACCGGAATGAAGTTTCGATTCGTTTGGATCGGCAAGACAAAGAACAAGAATTGGAAGGCGCTTCAGGACGAATATTTGAAGCGCCTTTCCCATTTCGTAAAATGCGATGTCACCGAACTCAGGGATTCATCGAAGGGCGAAACCCTGGAAATTGAGGGCAAACGGGTCCTCGAAACGCTGAACCCGAGGACATTTGCCGTACTCCTGGACGTGACCGGCAAACCGGCAACCTCCCGCCAACTCTCCAACGAGATCGAAAAGTGGCAAAATTCCGCGTACAAAGAGGTTACCTTTATTATCGGCGGGCATGACGGAGCCTCGATCGAGATTAGGGAAAGGGCAGATTATTTGCTATCCTTATCGTTTCTTACATTTACGCACGAGATGGCTCGTGTCGTATTGTTAGAGCAATTATATCGGGGTTATTCCATTTTGAAGGGGTTTCCTTATCAGAAATGAGCAAATTGAACTTGAAAGACCTTAAGAAGCGTCTCCAGACCGAACGGGAGCTTTTGATCGAAAAGCTGAATGGCAACGATCTCTCGGTTGACGATTCGGAGACGCCTGATCCGGTCGATCTAGCTGTAAGAAATTACTCTAAGAACGTATCGCTCGCGGTTTCGGAAAACGACAGCAGGCAGCTGGCGGAGATCGATCAGGCCCTGATCCGACTAGAGGACGACGAATACGGCACTTGCCAAAACTGCGAAAAGGCGATAAATCCGAAGCGCCTTGCGGCCATTCCCTGGGCCCGCTACTGCCTCGACTGTCAGGAACTGGTCGAGCAGGGACTCCTGGACGAAGATTGATCAACGCTGGCTTTTCTTTACGCCGCCGGTCTTCCAGTGCCGGACATATGAAGCTTTCAGTAGCTGACAGCTTGCTTTCCCTTGTTTTTCCTCAAGATTGTCATATCTGTTCAAACCCGGTCGCTGCCAGACGGGACGGCATTGCCTGTGATGATTGCTGGGATTCCTCCCGCATCTTCTCGGTCGACGATCAACTTTGTATCAAGTGCGGCTTCCCCCTGAATGCCCAGACCGGGACCGCTGCGGCCAAATGCGGCGACTGCAGCGAGCATCTTTATACGAAGGCTTTCGCCTGCGGAGTTTATGAAGCCGCGATCGCAGCATCTATTCTTGAACTAAAGCGCGTGCCCATTATTCCGGGACGGTTGGAAAATGAGATCCGGCCCGCATTCGATCGCGCTTCTGTCGGGGATCCTACTGTACTGATCCCGGTCCCCCTTTCGAAAAAGCGCCGGGCCGAGCGCGGTTTTAATCAGGCTGAGATAATTGCAACCGCGGTCTCGCGGAGGACCGGCCTGCCGATCGACGCGTATAGTCTCAAGCGGGTCATTCACACACGTATGCACCGGGCGGGAATGGATAAGCGGGCTCGCGAATCTACCGTTCAAAATGCCTTTAAGGTCGAGCGACCCAAAGTCATCCAAGGCCAAAAGGTGGTCCTCGTAGATGATGTCTTCACTTCGGGCGCGACCGCTTCGAGTTGCGCACGCGTCCTACTAGCCAACGGCGCTGAACGAGTAGATATATTCACGCTCGCACGAGCTCCAAGGCATCAGGGATGATCCAGGTTGGGCAACGACGTATCGTCGCTTGCGCCCCAAAGCCCGCCAAAGAAGGTGCCGTCAGAACTTCGAATGATGTACCACGCCCCGTCCGAGGGCCGAAACACCGCGATGTCGTCGCGATTGTCCCTGTCATAATCCCCCACTACCGGAACATCGGTTGGCACGCCCCAATCACGTACGGTCTCACCATTGTCGGAGCTGTTAAGTATGAACCACGTACCGATCGACGGGCGATAAAAGGCAAGGTCGAGACGTCCGTCGCCGTCAAAATCTCCCGGCGTTGGTTTATCTCCGGGCCCTCCGTAATGGGCTCCCCAGGACTGGCCGTTGCCGCTGTTTCTCCCGTACCAGTTTCCTTCCGATGCCCGAAAGATCGCAAGGTCGTCTTTACCGTCGCCGTCCCAGTCGCCGTTGACCGGGACATCTTCGGAGCCTCCGAAATTGTTGAACTCGAATCCGCCGTCCGATGAACGAATCGTGTACCAGTAGCCATTTGACTGACGATAGACGGTCACATCCGCGCGGCCATCTCCATCAAAATCGCCGGGCGCCGGAAGGTCCGTCCCTGCTCCCCAGGAAATGATCCCAAACGTACCGTTCGAACTTCGAATGTAATACCAGACACCGTCAGAGGGCCGGAAAACGGCATGATCCGTTTTTCCGTCGGCGTCGTAATCGTCCGGTACGGGAATATCGATCGAGACACCCCATCCAACGAATTTCGTTGCGTTGTTTGTCGGATTTAGCGAATACCACACGCCGTTATTTGGCCGATAGACACTTAAATCTGTGCCGCCGTCGCCATCAAAATCAGCGTTTGTGCGGGCTCCCATTATCTTATCGACCCGGCCTTCGTTCAGCCGTACGACATAGACCTCCCCGTCTTCGTCCTCGCCAAATCCGACAAGGTTAAAGTTCGTAGTGTCTGCCAGGATCGTTTGCTGGCTCCCATTCCACAACAGTATCTCGCCGGTACAGTAATCGCCGTAAATGTACGAACCGAGCGGCAGGGCATTCTGTTTTCCGCGGTAAATATTTCCACCGGTTATCGAGCAACGAGACGACGGCGATGCACTGCTGTATTGGAAGATCGGCGGTGCATGCGAGATCGGTGTGGCTCCGCCTGAGCAGAGAGCTGGATCAAGGCCGGTGCATTGGTTCCCTTCGTAAACCCTCCACCCGTAATTCCCTCCTCTGACGACAACATCGACCTCCTCGATCGAGAACTGGCCGACGTCTGCTACCCAAAGCTGGCCATTAAGCCTGTCAAACGCGAAACGGTAGGGGTTCCTGAGTCCGATGGCGTAGATCTCGTCAGCACCCGGAGTCGCGCCCGCATACGGGTTGTCTGGTGGTATATTGTATGCCGGCACTTGGCCCAAGGGTGTATCGATGTCGATCCGCAGCATCTTTCCCAGCAACGAATTTATGTTCTGCGCGTTATTGTTCGGATCGTTGCCCGAACCACCATCGCCCGGTCCGGCATATAGATATCCGTCTGGCCCGAATGCGATCGTACCTCCATTGTGATTCGTGAAATTCGGATGCGGTATCGTTATGATGATCCTAACCGGCGTCGGATCCACGATGTTTCTGTTCGATGCGTTTTGCTGGTACTCGGCGATCTCGATAGCACCGTCACCCGGACGAGTGTAATAGACAAAGAGTCGTCGGTTTGCCTCAAATTGGGGATGAAACGCCAGGCCAAGCAACCCTCTCTCTCCGCCAGGCGTGTAGCTGACGCTTACCGAGAGGTAGTTCGAAAGTACGCGAGATCCAGGTTGTGCGACCTTGATCGTACCCGATTGCTCCACGATGAACGTCCTTCGGCTTCCATCCCCGGCATTCGTCAAAAAGACCGGGGTGCTGAGTCCCGTATAATAACCTTCCTGCATTCTGAAAGGACGCTGTGCGGCACTTCCTCCCGAGAACAAAAAGACGAGCGTAAGGCACACGGCCGCATTCAGCAGGATCTTTGTCATAAATAAAAGTACTCCATCGGGTTGCGTTTCGAGTTTTCTTCCAGAATTAGGTCAAAGTCGAATTCTATGAGCTAGGCTTCGGCTACCGCATTTGAACTGCGTGTCCGTGAGGCGTTTCTTGATTTTATATTCTGATGATCGGTGATGGCAACAAACAATTTGACCTAAACGCGATAATTTACCCGAACGAGCATTTCCGCGTCGTCAACGCCCGCATCATAAAGCCTCAGTGAAGGGTCCGCCGCAAGGTCGAGGCTCGCAATTGTTCCAGCGGCCAATTGGCGGTACCCGGCCGCCGCGATCATTGCTGCATTGTCGGTAGAAAGATGCTTTGAGGGAAAATATACCGGCATGCCAAGCCTGCGTCCCGCCGCTTCCGATGCGGACCTGAGGGCAAGGTTGCATGCGACACCTCCGCCAACGATCAGCGTTCTCGGGCTTAGCCTTTGTGCCTGTTCCTCCATGGTCGAAACCAAAGCACCGACCACCGCAGCCTGAAAACTCGCGGCAAGATCTTTCACCGCCCGTCCGGGCTGGCTGCCGTCTGCCGCTGTCTCGATCCCGTGCTCGCGAACGTAACGGGAAACTGCCGTCTTCAGCCCGCTGAAACTAAAGTCGGGGCGTCCGTCAGTTATCTTTGCCTTTTTGAACTTGATCGCGGCAGGATCGCCATCGGCGGCGATCGTTTCGATGATCGGTCCGCCCGGATAACCGAGGCCCAGCATCTTCGCTACCTTGTCAAATGCCTCGCCCGCTGCGTCGTCGCGTGTCCGCGATACGATCTTGTACTTCCCTTCCTCAGGTATCCAAAAGAGATTTGTGTGGCCGCCCGAAACGATCAAGGCCATTGCCGGGTATTCGATCGGCGGGTTTTCGAAGACGACCGAATAAACGTGGCCTTCGATATGATTGACCCCGACCAACGGGATATTCAAACCATACGCCAATGCCTTGGCATAGGTGAGCCCGATCAGGAGCGATCCGATCAGACCGGGACCCCGGGTGACGGCGATGGCCTCGATCTTATTAACGGTTACGGCCGCCGACGATAATGCCTCGTTTACCACGGGCCGGATCTTTTCCAGGTGTTCGCGCGACGCGATCTCGGGGACGACCCCGCCAAACGGACGGTGTTGTTCTATCTGCGATGAAATAACTGACGAGAGTATCTCGCGGCCATCACGGACCACGGCCGCCGCGGTTTCGTCGCACGAACTCTCTATACCGAGTATCAACACATAATAAGCATATCAGAATCAACGCCCCACGCCCCGGACATGAAAAAAGAGGTCGCCCTTGCAGACGGCCTCATAATGTCTCGAGAGCAATGCTCTCTAAACCAGTTTTCCCCCTTGTTACCCCTTGAGAACCTCTTCACGAGAACGAGATCTACCTGCCCGCTTCTCGTTCGATCTCTGACGGCGAGCGGTCAATGCCTCCATCAGATCCCATCTTGAGCACACCGCCAACAAACAGGGCGAACATTATCGCCAGGAATGCTGCAATGCTGATCAGAGCCCAATGAACGCCTCTAAATGCCTTGGCCGTGTCTTCTCTAACTGCATGTTCCTTGCCGTCAACTGTTATGACCTGTTTCGACATCGTTCCTCCATTTGGCCCACTGAAAAGGAGAAACGCAAGGTTTGTGCCAATATCGAAAAGGGCCATAAATACTGAACTATTGGCAGACGGGCCGTAGGGATAGCCCTTTTTCCTGTCCGATAACGATACGAATCCCCGCCTCACTATCCGTTTGTCCGTACTAAGAACGGATGATACTTGTAAAGCTCCAAGTCCGAGGCGTTGGCAAATTATAAGAAAGCGTTTAAGATGGCGGAACTGAAACTGGAAATCGCAGCTAGCGGATTCGGCCTTAGCGAATTTTGTACGTTTATCGGCAGTGAATGAAACCTCCTAAGCATTATGGTCCAGGAAAAGGGTTATGATCTCGTCATCGAGGAACGCGACGGTTATCTCTATGCCGTTGCCGGCGGCCCCAAACTCACCGCCCAGATCTCGAGCGCTTATTGGAATGAGATAGCCGGCAAATGCTTTGCTTCCGGCGTCGATAAGATCCTGATCGAAAAGAATTTTGTGGAAGGGGTCGGCCCTGAAGATATGCTCGCCATGGCCGACCATCTTGGCAACCTGCTTCCCGGACGCAAGATCGCCTTTGTCGACCGCTTCCATCATGACGACATTAACGAACTCGGAAAAAAACTCGCCCGCAACCGTGAGGTGATGATGCAGCTCTTCGGATCGGTGGCAGAGGCGGAAAGGTGGCTACTTGCTAATTAAGAGGACTGTTTAGCTTTCGCATATTTGTCCACAATCGGATACACCAGTATCGTGAAAAGGCAGACGTGTAGGAAAGGGACGAACGATGCTCAGAAAAATACTTGCTTTTGTCGGAGGTTTCGTTACATTCGGTATCCTGGTGACCTTAGTGCAGGTGATCAGCGGCCTCGTTTACGGTATGCCTCGTCCGGAGACTATGAATGACCCTGAGCTGATGAGAGGCTTTGTCGCCGGACTGCCCACGGGAGCCTTCATACTTCTATTGCTAAGTTATATTGTGGGATCGTTCGGTTCGGGTTTTGTAATGCGAAAGATCTCAAAGTGGGACTCGCAACTCCTTCCCCTCGCGATGGGTTTGATCGGGACCGCTACGTGGGCCTACACGATCACGCAGATCCCCCATCCAATTTGGGTATCGGTCCTCGGTTTCATGACTTACATTCCCTTCACTCTGATCGGCCATCGTGCCGCGCGATAGATCAGGGGCGTTTGCCCTCTACCCACTGCGGCTTGAAGTCCGAATTCAGCAGCCAGACGATCGGTTTTATCATGGAGTTTATGGACCTTGTCATATGTGAGAAGTCGATCGTTCTCAGTTCGTCGCTCGCCCGGTGATAATCCGTATGTAGGCCGAAACTTGAGACGGTGTGAGCAATGATCCCCTGCCTGGCAAGTGTGTAGTTGTCCGACCGCTGAAAGAAGTTCTCGGATGGATGAGGATCCGCAACCAGTTTTGCCCCTCGCTTCACAAGCTCCGGGCCGAGATTTGAACGCTCATATCCGGTCAGCCAAAGCTCATCGGCCCCGACCTTGGCATCGGGCCGCCCGATCATCTCCCACTGCAGATTTGCGATCAGCTTCTCCTTTGGGAACGGAAGGTTGTTCACGAAATGTCCGGAACCGTATCCGCCCGCTTCCTCGCTGCCATAGCAAACGAAATAGACCGTTCGCTTCGGTCGCTTACCAGCGGCCAAAACGCGGGCCAATTCCATTACGGCCACCGTGCCCGATGCATCATCGTCAGCACCATTAAAGATCTTGTCTTCGCCAGAAGCATTCTCCCTGACGCCAAGATGATCAAGGTGTGAGCTCAGAACGACGATCTCTGACGCAGTGGCCGGATCGCTGCCGCTCATCTTGCCTATCGCGTTCCAGGTCTGCGTGGTCTGCACAGGATCGAGCGATCCCTGAAACTTTATTTCCGTTCCTTCTTTCGCTCTGGCTAGTTCGTCCGCCGCGGCCTTGCTTACAACGACCAACACCGATGGGGTAGCGGACGGAACGACCCGAAAACCCAGGCGCCGCGCCGCAATCGCGGGCCAGCTTTGCCTCCACTGCGCATTCTCAGGGACAATAACAATAGATGCACCGGCGGCGGCCAGGCCCTGCATTGCCTGTTGAACGGCCCGCGGTTCGTCGGTCTCATTGACCGTTAGAAATGCCGCGGATCCGGGGGTCGGTTTGCCGCCGATCGCTATCCGCTGAAGTGGGCCCGATGCCTTTGCGGAATTTGTACGCAGGACCACCATCTCTCCGCCGTGGGTCAGAGACTTCGAGCCAAAGCTGATCGTAGGATTCCCGGCAATAACGGCGCGGGATACATTCACCGTCTGAACGAAGCCGGCGTTTCCGTCAAATCCGATCTCTCCCGCCGGCTCGAGGCCAAACTGCATGAACTGCGACCCAACATACTCGGCGGTGATCCGTTCGTACTGAGTCCCGCTGCCGCGTCCCTGAAGTGCATCGCCGGCGAGAAATATCATTCCCGCTCGGACGTTTCTTTCCTCGACCGCGGACGCTTGCCCGATAGCCGATAACTGAGCTGTAAAAAGTATGACCGCGAGGACAGTTGACCGACTCAACATCTGTTTCATAGTGATCGTCGATGGCAAGGTTAGTTTGGCAAGCCGGTATAATATCGCCAACTTGCCTTGTGGTCTTTTTTCAGAGGCTGTTTGGTGAGGATCGACCGAACCATCTCTACCGGTATCGAGCCTTCCTTGAGGATGGCGTCGTGAAATTGTTTGTCGGTCATTTTGCGGCCGCCGACAAGGTCTCTGTGAAGAGCGGAAAACTGCAGGCCGCCCATCATGTAAGCCATTTGATACAACGGCCCGTAATCTCCCGAAAAAGATCGCCGAACTTCCGCAAGAGCGTTCTCACGTTCGTGTCCGACCTTGTTGACCAGAAGGTCCACGCATTGTTCCGGCGTCCAGTTTCCGAGATGAAAGTTCAACGAAAAGATGATCCGAGCCGCTCGGTGCGAACGCCAAAACAGAGCTCCGATCTTGTCCTCCGGCGTCTTCGCAAAGCCGCGGTCCCACAGAATGAATTCCCAATACAGCGCCCATCCTTCAGTCCAGAACGGGGTGCGGAAAAGGCTGCGGTACGTGCGATAACGACGGTTCATGAACTGCTGCAGATGATGCCCGGGGATCAGCTCGTGATGTGTGACAGCGCGAGCAAAATGCGGGTTATTGCCACGCAAGCTCATCATCTTCTGCTCGTGGGTCATGCCGTCCGTTGGATACGAAACGAGGATCGTTTCACCGCCAAGGAAGAACGGTGCGACAAGCTGCCGTTCTGGTGTCATCATCTCCATCCGCCAGGTCTCTTCCGCTGCCTTGGGCACGGTCACGAGATCGTTCTTCTTCACATATTCGATCGCTTCCCTTGCCAGGTCGCGGATCAGAGCCGGCTGACTCCCAGGTTCGACATATTTCTGTTTGACGGCCTCGATGGCTTTCATATAATCGTCGCCGAATCCCATCTCACGCGAGGCCTTCTTTAATTCCGTTATGCACCATTCGAACTCCATATTCGCTATCTGCACCAACTCTTCCGGCGTGTATGGGATCATCTCGAAGTTCAGCTCATCTATCAACGCTTCGCGGCCGATAGGATCGCCGATGATCGTTGTCTTGTCGTCGGGCTTTATTCCCACGAGTCTATCAAGGATATATTTATTGTAGTTGTCGAGGGCTTCGTCCGCCTTTTTGTAGGTCTGCTCATTCCACCACGTGAATGTGGGATCATAACGGGCGTAAAAGTTGTACCAATTGCGAAGAGTCGTTCGGAGGCCGATAACTGTCCGCGAAGCCCGTGCGGCGACGGTTCGCTTTGGCTTCGCACCTGCTTCGATGGACTTCGGCATGCCGGAGATTGCCTTCCCTAGTTCATCCAATAACGCTGCAGTTTTGGCCGCATCTATCGTCTCGAGCCGCCGCCTCGCATCTTCCAGGTCTGAGATAGTCTTTGCGAACGGGATCAGCGTCGCCATCTCCGCAAGTTGTGCTTCGTATCTAGCCAATTCCTTCCGCTCGTGCTCCAGATAATTCCGAAACAGGATGTGATCGACCTGCTCGTCATGGCTCAACGTATCAAAATTCTGCCGCCCCACCTCCGCCAGATACTCGTCATGCAGCGCCTTCATCTTCGCCGCCCGATCCGCCGAAGTGACCGCACTGTAAAATCGATTGTAGGCACCGTAGTCCTGCTCGTAACGCTCGATCACTCCGCGAAGGCGTGACGGCGACTCCGCATTATCAGCGGGTTGTCCCAAGGCTGTCAGTGTAAAAGACACGGACAGAAGAATGACAAAGAATCTCATAAATGGTTCAAAGGATAGCCAAAAAGTATTGGCCAACATACGGCTTGTTATCAGGTGAGGATAGCTTATTACAAACTTGCAAGAAAGCTCTCACCAGCATAAAGCCTGAGTCCGAAATTCTCCGCGACGGTAGCACCGATATCAGCAAGTGAACCGCGAGTGCCGAGATCAGATCCGGGCGTTGCGGATCTTCCATACACGAGGAGCGGGACGTATTCGCGGGTGTGATCGCTTCCGGGAAAAGTTGGATCATTGCCGTGGTCGGCAGTCAGGATGAGAAGATCGTCGTCATTCATCGCGTCGAAAATCTCCGGGAGGAGAGCATCGAAATGCTCAAGTGCGGAAGCATACCCCTCCGTGTCTCGGCGATGGCCGTAAAGCATGTCGAAATCGACAAGATTACTGAAGATGAGACCTCGAGAATCAGCTTTAAGCGCATTGATCGTTTGATCGATCGCTTGGTCGTTGTTCTTCGCGGTCAGGTCTTCCGTAACGCCGACCGAATCGTATATCGAAGCGATCTTGCCGACGCAGACAACATCGAGCCCAGCATCTTTTAACATCGGCAGCAAATTATCGCTCGGCGGCGGAACGGCATAATCATGACGATTTTCGGTGCGCTTGAAATCCGAGGAATTCGAACCAAGGAAAGGGCGGGCGATCACACGGCCGACCTTGTCCTCGCCGTCAAGAATACGCCTTGCGATCTCACACATCTCATATAACCGATCGATCGGAACGATCTCTTCGTGCGCCGCGATCTGAAAGACCGAATCGGCCGAAGTATACACTATCGGCTTGCCCGTGCGTACGTGTTCCTCGCCGAGTTCCTTGATGATCTCGGTCCCACTTGCCGGGACATTCCCGAGAACACCCGGAACTTTAGCCTCAATTACGAACCGATCGATAATACGGTCCGGGAATCCTTTCGGAAATGTCGGGAACGCCTTTTCAAGCACGATCCCGGCCATTTCCCAATGCCCGGTTGTAGTGTCCTTTCCGTTAGACCTGAGCGTACACTTGCCATAGGAACCTGTTGGGGACTCGGTCGCCGGAACGCCGTTCAACGGCCTGATATTGCCAAGGCCGAGTTTCTGCAGATTAGGTACGCTTACTGCCCGGCTCTTGAAGATATTGCCGAGTGTGTCGGCGCCGGCATCGCCCCACGCGGCTGCATCCGGCATTTCACCAATACCGGCAGAATCCAACACCATCAGACATATTCGCCCAAATCGACTCGTCATACTTTAATCTTAATTGCGATATCGCCCGAAAACAAAGGCCGGAAATCCGGCAAGACGCGGGATTCCGGCTCAAGTCGGACGCTGAAGCAGAGCGGATCAATTTGATCGGGCTGTATATCCTTCGCGAGCCCTTATGACAGTTCCGGCGGGCAGACCTTTCACGTCGACCCTGATCTTCCTGTACGTTCCGTCACGCTTTTCGTTTGTAGAATAATATCCGAGGCTGTATTTGGTTCCGATCTCATCGGCAACTCTTTTGAAGGCCGCCCTGGCTTCGCTCAGATCGCCGATCGCGAATACTCTGCCACCCGAGGCCTTTGCGATGCTCTCCATTTCCGCATCGGCAAGTTCATAGAGCTTTTTGCTTATGGCGAGTCTTTCAAAATCCCCCAACTCGCAAAAATTAGAGGTCCTCTCTGCCTTTGCCGAAACGAATTTGAAGTAACGCCGCATCTGCGATTGTGAGAATCGCTTTGATACGCTGCAGTCTCCGAGCAGGTTCTCTTCAAAAAAGTCGCGGGTGTCTATCTTGATGAAGTATGTGGCTGCACCCGACTTTTCCAACAGTTCCTTGGCCTCTTCAAATTCGGAGAGGCTTGTCGAATCAACCCCGTCGGTCAGAGCGACCAATGCGCGGCGGCCGCGAAACTTTTCGCTTGGCTCTTCCCGAAACACCCGCTCAGCTACCTGCACGAGGCTGTCGTAATAAGGCGTGCCAAAGCTGGTTTGCACACGGGTGAGCCCCTCGGCAAGAGCCGTTCGGTCATCTGTCAGCGGGACCACCACCTCGGACAGCGCATTCGCTCTTCCGGCCTCCCGCTGTGCACGATACGCGATGATGGACACGCGATCCCCGGAGCGAAGCGACGAAATGAAATATTGAGCCGCACGCTGGATCAACGGTAAGTCTGCAAGCGTGGAACCCGACGTGTCCAACAGCAATGCGACCTCGAAGGGAGCGCTCGAAGCCGAGAAGTCTACCAGCTCCTGCAGTTTACCGTCCTCATAAACGGTGAAGTTGCTTTTCGTCAGATCGAGGATCGGCTTTCCTGACTTGTCCATTACAACGAATGGCACTTCGATCAGGTCGGTCTCCACCCTGATCTCTTCCTCCTTTGGGGTTGATTGAGCGTTCAGCGACGCACAACCGAGCAGGAAGATTAAGATCAGAATTAGCGAAAACGAAACCGCCCGAATACGCATATTGTGCCTATCCTGTTGAGATAGGCTTATGTTACCAAAATTGGACCGAAAGCCAATACTTTTTAGTCATACATGTCCAATTTTCGGCAACACCATCTTTCGCCGCGACTCTGCGCCGTCTCTGGGATCGGATCAAATAGAATCGAGTGCCGTAAGAAGTTTCTCTCCCACCGCCCTCGCGATCGGCTCTAACGCGTGATCGCCTGAAACGGACATCGCCTTTTCCGGATCGATCGCGGTGACCACCGTTCCAGGATCCCCGGCATAGACCACCACGTTGCACGGCAAAAGCAGCCCAATGTCCAGATCATTCCCGAGTGCTTCATAGGCAAATCCGGGATTACATGCGCCCAGGATCACATATTCTCTGAAATCCTTGTCGAGCTTTTCCTTCAACTTTGCTTTCATATCGATCTCGGTCAAAACTCCAAAGCCCTCACGTTTCAACGCTTCGCGGGTAGCCTCCAGTGCCGCTTCAAAAGGCATTTCGAGTTCACGTTTGTATCCATATGTTTCTTTTTTTGTCTTTGCTGCTTCCATTTCATCCTCCTCCCTCGCGTCTGCTTCAGATGTTCTTGTCACTTTCAGGTTTAGTTATTTCTTCTCGTCGAGACCCGACGTCACAGGCTCCACGCATTCAGGTGTCAAACCCAAGTCGCGGTAAGACGACCAATTGCAGTAAGAGCCAGAGCCCGATCGCTATCCCAATTATTAAAAAATTCTCCATATTACTCTCACAGGATCATGCAAAAACGGCCTCCCGCAAGATCATGTATATCCCCATTACCAGTACAAACCAGCCAAAGGCCGTTTTGAGTCGGGCACCGTGAACATATCTGACGAGCCAAGACCCGATAAAGATCCCAACGATCGACGAACCGGTAAACCCAAGTAAGAAAGGCCAGTCTATCGCTGTTCCGACCTGTAGGTCTCCGGTAAACCCGATGAGCGACTTCATCGCGATTATGAATAGCGAGGTGCCCACCGCCATCTTCATCTCTAAGCCTGCAAGCAGAACTAATGCCGGTATTATAAGGAACCCGCCGCCTGCCCCGACCAATCCCGTCAACATTCCTACACCGACTCCTTCAAGCAGGACCAGCCCGAAATGATGAGTGTGAGGCTGTGCATCTATCTCGGCCAGTTCCTTCGTACGCCTGCTGCTTCGGATCATCGAGATCGACGTAGCCACCATCAGGCCTGCGAATAAGATCAGTAGACCAGTCCCCTTAGTAAGGCTCATTCCCAAAAGGTCGAACTGCATCGGGATAGCCGGCATTATCCAGGCCCGAGTAGCATATACCGCTAGTATTGACGGTATCCCGAAAAGGAACGCAGTCTTAAAATCGACTAATTTCTTGGCTGCATTTTGGATCGCTCCGACAAATGCCGTAGAACCAACGACAAACAACGAGTAACCCGTTGCGAGCACAGGTTCGACATGAGCCAGATATACCAGTACCGGAACCGTAAGAATACTGCCGCCGGCACCGATCAGGCCTAATGAAATACCGATCGCTGCTGCGAAAACAAATGCAAGGATCTCCATATTACCGGCCACCTCCCGGCCCGCGGCCGTGTCCCCGGCCGTTCCCACCACCGCATCGTTCAAACGCCGGAAGATGGTTCTGATCTGAAGCTTGCTGGAGATATCGGTAGGTATCCAGAATATCCTTGCGTTCCGTGGTTTTGAAGAGTCTTGTGTAGAGTTCGCGGTTAGCAATCTCTCCCTGAACGGAAGCTTTACATGCCTCGGCCACGCTCGAAAACGTGCTCGCCTTTCCCTGCCAGGGATTGTCCGGTATTTTCATCCCGTATTTAGTGAAGAGGTCTTTGAGCATTTCCGCGTGACGTGTTTCTGCCCGAACGATGTTCACGAATGGCCTCGGATCGTCAAAGTCCTTGTTGATCTGTTCATAGGTAGCCGTCGCGAGGTATTCGTCGTTAAGGGCAAGCAACAGTCCTTCGATCTCATCCTTCTTTAGATCGCCCTTATATGTTGCGAAGTCGAAGTCGCAAACCTTGCATCCACTCACCTCGCTTCGTACTGGCGTCGCCGTCAATGCGGGCGTTGGCTCTGCGGCCGGTGATGAGAGGTTATTTGCAACTCCTCCCATACAGGCGCTTGCGGGCACCGAAGCCACTAATATCATTGTCAATAATGCGTAGTTCATCCCCTTGCTCCTTTTGGATCAAAAGCGGCCGGTTTCGATCACCGCAACCGCTCTTCCAACGCCGCTATCTATGTAGACTTGGCACACGCCGTAGTGAGTTCCTCGGTTTTGAACCCCCCGGCGATCCAGGCGTTTGTTCCGCCCTCAACGTTGTAGACCGTCTCGAATCCGGCGTTCTCAAGAATGCTGGTTCCCAAACTGGATCGGTAGCCGCTCTGGCAGATCACATATGTCGGCACATTCGGATCGAGCCTGTCGATCTCGCGTGACAGCCGGTCGAGCGGAATGTTTATGGTGCTGGAGGCATGGCCGTTGGCATGCTCCGCCGCACGACGAACGTCGACGAATTGATAAGACCTCCCGGAATTAGCCAAAGCGGCAACTTCCCCTACCGGGACCTGTTCCGTCGCCTTCTTTTCACCGGTGAAATCCGACATGAGGATGTATCCCTTTACCGTTTCGTGACCTACTCGGGCAAGACGCATAAACGCCTCATTGACCTCTTCCTCTTTATCCGCAACGATCGCGATCGGCGTACCGATCGGGACCATCGTCCCCGCCCAAGATGCAAATTGACCTTGAAGCCAGATATTTATCGAATTCGGTACATGACCTGCTCCGTACCGGCTGTTTTGTCGGACATCCACAACTACCCCGTCAAAGCCTTTTATCTCCTCCGTTGTCATAGCTTCCGGTTTTGCCAGGTCAGACATCGAGGCTGAACCCTTCAGATTCTGGGAGGCACTGACCGGAAAGTACGCCGGAACCTCCGGTTGATCCGATGCTACGACCTTTATAAATTCCTCACGTGACATCGGTTTCAGCGCGTAATTGAACTTCCGCTGTTCACCAAGCGTGGACCAGGTTTCCTTCGAAAGCGATTTACCGCACAACGAACCTGCTCCGTGAGCCGGATAAACTTCGGTATCATCCGGCAGCGGGAGGATCTTATCGTGGATCGAATCGTACAACATCGAACCCATTTGCTCAGCTGTATAACCCTTCGAACCGACAAGATCCGGCCTTCCGACATCTCCGATAAAGAGCGTGTCGCCCGTGAACATTTTTATCGGCTCGTCAGGCGAGCCCGTGTCTCTCGCAAGGATCGTAATGCCTTCAGGCGTATGTCCAGGCGTTTCCATGAACGTGAGTTCGATCGCCCCGAGAGTTAGCTTGTCGCCATCCTTGACCTTGAGCGTCGGAAACTCCGTATTCGCCTTCTGTCCGTAGATGATCTGGGCACCCGTCCTGGCCGCCAACTCAAGATGTCCGCTAACAAAATCCGCATGGGAATGGGTTTCAATGATGTACCTGATCGTCTGGCCATTTGCTTCGGCTTCGTCGAGATATTGTTGTACATCTCTTTGCGGATCGATTATTGCGGCCTCGTTAGCGGAACCGATGTAATACGACGCATGTGCTAGACACCCCAAATAGAACTGTTTGAATCTCATCCTTCTCTCTCCTTCGGTAGTTAAACGGTCCTCTTATTCCAAGGCATTCGTGCTATCAGAAGTCCCATGCCGCACCAGTCGATCACCGCCGTGAACGCAAGGCCAAATCCGACAAAAGCCGACAGGGCAATAAAGTATTGGTGCACGAAAAGACTTAGGACGACGCCTATGAAGACGAGTGTCCCCGCTGTAAATCTTACTTGGCGCTCGATCGACCACGGCGCGTGCTCGTCACGTTCCACCGGGAGATCTTCTTTTTTCCAGGCCTCTAGCCCACCCACCACATTGATCACATTTGTAAATCCAAGCGCCTTCAATTTTTGCTGGGCCTCTGACGAACGGCGGCCCGTCCGGCACATAACGTAGATAGGTTTGCTATGGTCCAATTCCGCGTGTCGCTCTTCCAACTCGCCTAGCGGCAGCAAGTTTGCTCCCGAAACCCGTCCGCCTGCAAACTCCATCTGTTCACGTACATCCACCAGATGGATCTCTCCATTCTCCAATTGCTCCTTAAGCCCTAATACAGTGCATTCACTCATCTCTCCGATCTCCCTTATGCTATTGCAAATATCTCAGCCTGCTTTTGAAATCGCTCACCGAGCGAATCGCAGACCACCTCACACAACTCAAAAATGCTCTCGTCCGCGATCGAGTAAAACACCGAATTTCCCCGTTGGTCGCGGCGTAACAGCCCCGCATCCATAAGGATCCTCAGATGTTTGCTCGCATTCGGCTGGCTTATCTCCAACTCTCTCGTTATGTCCGTGACGGTCAGCTCCCCGTCGCGGAGCGTATGGAGGATCCTGAGCCGCATAGGCTCAGCCAAAAGCCTGAATCGCTCTGCGATCAGTTCCATCGCCTCAGTCGTCAACCTCTTTTTCATACTGCTTTACTATATGCCGATGTAGTTATATTGTCAACCAAGGAAACGGCGCCCGTTAGTTCTAGGGCGCCGGCTTCAGTTAAACGTACTTTTCCACTACCTTTGCGATCGCATCTTTTGAGACCGCCCCAACTATCCTTTCCTGCTCCTGCCCACCCTTGAACAGGATCAGTGTCGGGATTCCACGGATACCGTAGCGATTGGGGACATTTTGATTTTCATCAACGTTCATCTTAAAGACACCCGCCTTATCGCTATATTCCTCGGCAACGGCCTCGACCGATGGCCCGATCATACGACACGGGCCACACCATTCGGCCCAAAAATCAACCAACACGGGCTTTTCTGAGCCCAATACGTCATTCTCAAAATTTGTGTCTGTAATTTCCTTTGCAAAATTTCCCATTTCGATCTCCTATATATGAACGCGAAATTATAACGCACGCACCTTTACCTACAAAATCTCACCTTTATAAGTCGCGAACATGTTCGTTCTATTCCCCGACCTCAACACCAATTGTAACGACTACTGTTACAAATGTCAAGCGAAAATGTCTGTGCCCGATCCGACCGCCACTTCGAAGGCTACTAACTCTTCAGCGTGGCCTTCAAGGTCATGTCGGTCGCTGCCAAGGCGCGACTTATGATACAGGTTTCCTTAATATGCTGGGCCGCTGCCAAAAAGGCTTCCTGATCGATACCATCGACGTCACCCTCTGTTTCGAGGTCGATCCGGTTGATCTTAAAGCCCACGTCATCCTTTCCAACATACACTTTCGCTTCGGCCTTAATATTCGCGGCAGGTGTTCCCTCCCGCTCGAGGTGAGCGTTTAGGGCCATCGCATAACAGCCGGCCAGAGCCGCACCCAGAAGTTCCTCGGGGTTCGTCCCCGAGGCCTCGCCAAATCTCGTGTCGAACGAGAACGGTCCGCTGTAAACACCGCTGCCCAACGAGATGTTGCCGGTGCCTTCCTTTAATGTTCCGGTCCAATCGGCAGTAGCTTTTCTATCTCCCATCCATTTCCTCCAAGGTCCTAATTTTGAACAATTTACCGCGCTTGCGCGGACTCCGCTTCGGGGAAATCCGCACCTTCGGTCACTTCAGACCATTCATCAAAATCACTTTTCAGTTGCTCAAGTTTGATCCGAGCGTTCTTCAGGGCCGCCTTTCCAAGCAGCAGATGGAACGGCGGATCTTCAGAAAGTACGGCCGCTTCGATCGCCTTTGCGGCGCGAGCCGGATCTCCCGGCTGATTTCCACTGTAGCCGCGGATGGCGGCCTGGTTAGTGGCGGCGGTCTCTGCATAGTCCCCGATCTTGACCGTTGCGTCATTTGCCGAGCGCCCTGCCCAATCCGTGCGAAAACCCGACGGCTGAACCAGGATCACGCTTATCCCCAAAGGCTCAACCTCCTTCTTCAGAGCTTCGGAAAAGCCGTTAACTGCGTACTTCGTCGCATTGTAATATCCCACACCCGGAAAACTCACGAATCCTCCGATCGAGGATATGTTCACGATCGTCCCCCCTCGGCGCTCACGCATTTTTGGAAGGACCGCTCGTGTCACTGCGGCAAGTCCCCAGAAATTCGTCTCGAACATAGATCGCACTTCCTGTTCATCACTTTCCTCGATCGCACCAAAGTACCCGAAACCGGCGTTATTCACCAAAACGTCGATGCGGCCGAAATGAGCTTCAGTTCGAGCCACGGCATCGGCGATCTGCATGTTATCCGTGACGTCGAGCGATATCGCAATAGCATTGTCCGGTTGTATCGCGACGAGATCCGCGATCTTCGAAGCGTCGCGGGCCGTGACTGCTACGCGATAACCGTTCACCAATAAATGCCTCGCCAGCTCGCGGCCAAAGCCGGTCGAGCAGCCTGTAATGAACCATACTTTCTTGTCGCTCATGGTAAACACGCGCTCCTATGCAGTTGCCGCCTGTGATAACTCGGGATAATCGGTATACCCTTTCTCGCCCGGGGTGTAAAACGTCGACTCATCTGGTGCGTTCAGCGACGTGTTTAGCCTGAACCGTTCGGGAAGATCAGGGTTGGCCAGGAACAGCTTTCCGTAAACGATAGCGTCTGCTCCATTCGCTGCCAGGACACTCTCGCCTCGTTGCTTATCGAAGCCGACGCCGGCAAAATAGACACCCTTCCAGATCGGCCTAAGCACCGGATGCCAATCACGATTCTGGTCGAAGGTCCCGATATGAAGATACGCCAGTGGATACACGTTCAATTTCTCGACCACGTAAGCGTAAAGGTCCTCGGCATTGTCTTCCCTGATATCGTTGAACTCGCCGCCTGGCGACAGCCGCAGCCCCGTGCGTTCGGCGCCGATGGCCTCCGTTACCGCCTCTACCACCTCAAAAAGGAATCGCGCCCGGTTCTCGATCGATCCGCCATACTCGTCGGTTCTCAGATTGACATTGGTCGAGAGGAACTGTTGTATCAGATAGCCGTTCGCACCGTGGATCTCGACGCCGTCAAAGCCGGCTTCGATCGCATTTTGTGCGGCGGCAGCAAAATCTTTGACCGTAGCCTTGATCTCATCAATTGTAAGTTCACGCGGCACGACGAAATCCTTGGCTCCTTCGGTGTCGGTGTAGTTCTCTCCGGCAGCCTT
Organism: Pyrinomonadaceae bacterium; assembly: GCA_050246275.1. Taxonomy (GTDB): domain Bacteria; phylum Acidobacteriota; class Blastocatellia; order Pyrinomonadales; family Pyrinomonadaceae; genus OLB17. The sequence goes on along the minus strand of JBFWWI010000001.1, from coordinate 185,705 downwards.
TACTGCTGAAGGTGCGACAGGAAGCCGATTCTCCGGCAGAAAATCGGGCAACGCGATCCTACCCGTGTGAAAGATCTGCATAAAGATCTTCCCGCCCTTGGTGTGAACGGCCTCGGTCACGCGCCGCCAACTTTCGATCTGCTCCGGTGTGTAAATGCCCGGCGTGCGGACATAGCCTTTCGCCATTGCCGAGACGTTCGTCGCCTCGGTGATCAACAGCCCGCCCGAAGCACGCTGCGAATAATACTCCGCCACGAAATCGGGCTGTACACCGTCATCGTCATTCGCGCGACTCCGAGTAAGCGGAGCCATAATTATCCTGTTCTCTAGTTCAAGTTTCCCAATTGTCAGTGAATCAAAAAGTGTAGCCATTTCTATGTCCCCTTTGCTCGTTTATTTTTGCTTAGTTCTTAGGCCGAAGCACTGTCGGCCACTGTATCAAGGATCTTTCTTGCCTCCTCGATGTTTATCGACTTGTTATAGACCGGCGAATCCGGCTGTTGTAAGGCGCTCTCTTTGAGGGCGCCAAGATCGTATGGTGCGAAACCGATCTCTTCGATCAGCCCGGAAACGACCGACTTCGCATCCGGGTCGTCACCTGATACGAAGATCACGCGACGCTCGGCCAGCGGTTTCGATCTATCACCTTCTTTGCGAAGATGCTCGAACCAAATGGTGTTGAAGGCCTTCACGATCTTAGACCCCGGAAGATGCCTGGCGAGGAGCTCGCTTGAGGTCGTGGATGCGCTGTCCAATTCCGGGATCGGCCCGTCCCGGTCGGGATAGTAATTGTTCGAGTCGATCACGATCTTCCCGTCGAGATCATCCGGCGCAAGCGATTTGTAACTCCCAAGCGGGATCGACACAAAAACAACTTCACCGAACTTAGCCGCCTCCTCTACGTTCACGGCCCTTGCACCGGTCGCCTTCTCGACGTCAGTCAATGTCTCAGGCCCCCGCGAATTGCTGATCACGACTTCGTGACCCGCACTAACGAAAAGCTTCGCGGCCGTCCCGCCGATGTTCCCTGCCCCGATGAATCCTATCTTCATTGTTCCCTCGCTTGTCTATTTCCCATGATTGTCTTCATGCCTTCGATACTATCGTCTCGTCACGAGTGATTATTCGGCCTTTCTTCACTTTGTTACGGCCGAATCCGCGCATCCTTCATTCATTAATTCCGCTACGATCTCATACGACCGGAGCCGTGCTGCATGATCAAAGATCATCGAGTGGACAATGATCTCGTCAGCCTTCGTCCGATCCACAAACGCCCGGAGCTCTCGCCCAACTTTGTCTCGGCTGCCAATGATCGTGCCCCCGAGCCGCTGCTCGACCATCAACTTTTCCGACGGCGTCCAGACCGCGTCCATATCATCGACCGGCGGCTGGATCTTCGACGGCGTGCCCCGCAGCAGGTTGATGAACGACTGCTGGTGGGAGGTTGCGAGCCGCTCTGCCTCCTGATCCGTTGCCGCCGCAAAGACGTTCAAAGCGACCATCACAAAGGGCTCGTCGAGAGCCTCGGAGGGTCGAAAATTGTTGCGATACAGGGCCAACGCAGCATCGAGATTCTCAGGCGAAAAATGTGCGGCAAAGCTGAACGGCAAACCCAATTGGGCAGCCAACTGTGCGCTGAAGCCACTCGACCCGAGGAGCCATATAGGAATATTCCCACCGCCCGCAGGTACTGCCCGCACTTTCTGTTTCGAATCGGCATCACGGAGAAAGTACTCAAGCTCCTGAAATAGCCGCGGGAAATCGTCGGCTTCCAACGAGCGTCGTAGGGCATGTGCCGTCGCCCGATCGCTGCCGGGAGCTCGGCCCAACCCGAGATCGATACGTCCGGGAAACATCGCTTCGAGCGTTGCGAACTGCTCCGCGATCACGAGGGGCGCGTGATTCGGCAGCATGATACCGCCGGCACCGACGCGGATCGTTGACGTTTCGGCCGCGACGCGCCCGATCACGACCGAGGTAGCAGCACTCGCGATCCCCGGCATGCTATGGTGCTCGGCATACCAGACCCGTCTATACCCGAGACGCTCAGCCTGCCGTGCCAACTCGATGGAATTCTTAAATGCTTCTGCCGCCGTTCCGCCCTCAATGATGGGGACGAGATCAAGAACTGATATCGGAAATTTTCTCAGACTACCCATTATCTTTGCTCCGATCGCGATCGCCTATGCGGCCAGCTCAGACTCGATCCGTTCGACAAGCCTCGCGTCATCAGCGGTCACATCCGGCGCGATGCGGGCGGCGACGGTGCCATCCTTTGAGATCAAAAACTTCTCAAAATTCCAAAGGATATCGCTTGTGTCCTCCCGCTTCTGTCCAATGCCCTGGAGGCGATTCTCGAACGCATCGCCGTTGTCAATATCGGCGCTCGGCCACTCGGCAGTGAGTATCTTGTAGAGCGGATGCTGATCGTCTCCCTTTACCGATATCTTTGAAAAAAGCGGAAACTTAATATCGTAGTTGGTCGTGCAAAAGGCTTCGATCTCGTCGTCGGTTCCCGGTTCCTGTGCGAGAAAGTCGTTAGCTGGAAATCCGAGAATCTCAAAACCCCTGTCACGATAATTTTCGTAAAGCCGTTCGAGCCCTTCGTATTGCGGCGTCAAGCCGCATTTCGACGCTACATTCACTATGAGCAGCGTCTTGCCCTCGAACTTGCTTAAGCTCGTTTCGGTCCCGTCGATCTTCTTTACCGGTATTGAGAATATTTTTTTGCTCATTTTCTCCATTCGTTCTTATTCTGTATCTCAGCCCTCTTGAATATCCGTTACCCGATCCGTACCACGATCTTTCCAAAGTGCGATCCGCTTTCCAAATGCTTCAGCGCTTCGCGAGCTTCGGAAAACTCGAACACCCGGTCAACCACCGGTCGAAGCTTGTTGACACCGATCGCCCTAAGCATGTCTTCAAACATTGAGCGCGGGCCGGTAAAGATCCCCTGAAGCCGAATAGCCTTCATAAAGACCGTCGTCGGGCTAAATCCGGCCGCGCCGGTCAACGCTCCGATAAGGGCTATGTGCCCGCCTAGCCGAACCGCATTTATCGACTTGGCCAAAGTTCCAGCACCGCCTACTTCGACGACATGGTCGACCCCGGGCTTCCCCACGATCTCGAGTACCGCCTTGTCCCAGGCTTCTCGCTCTCGATAATTGACAGTTTCGGCAACACCGAGCGCGTTGAGTTTTTCGATCTTTTCGTTGCTTCCCGATGTAGATATAACGCGGGACCCGAACATTTTTGCGAACTGCACCGCGAAGATCGAAACGCCGCCCGTGCCGAGCGTGAGGACCGATTCGCCCGCTTTTAACCTTCCCGATGAGACCAACGCGTTCCACGCCGTGAGTGCAGCACAAGGCAGCGTCGCAGCCTCTTCGTAGGAGAGGTGGTCGGGGATCCGCAATACCGACTCCTCGCTGAACGTGCCGAATTCACGCAGCACCCCGTCCCACTCTGCCCCGCCGGCGAGGGAACTCCGACGCTTTTCTTCACTCGGATCACCGTCATACCAACGCTGTGCGAAGATCGGCATTACGCGGTCACCGATTGACCATTTGGTCACTCCCGGACCGACCCCGACGACCTCTCCTGCGCCGTCGGAAAAGGGCACAACAGGAAGTTTCATCCGGGGATTGTACGTACCCGCGACGATCATATAGTCGCGATAGTTCAGCGACGCGGCGTGAAATCTGACCAGCACCTCGAACTCGCCGGGCTTAGGCACAGGCCGATCTGTGAGACGCAGTTTATCTATGCCGAATTCTTGAACCTCGTATGTTTTCATTCACTTTATAGTTCAAAGGCCGTGATGCATCCCGATCACGACCCCATAGGCTCGGGTCAGGTCACTTCATGCGTGGAGCGGTTAGGCTCAAACGGATCACTACATCATCACGGATCAGATCATCGGCCTTGCCCGCGTAAATAATGCCAAAATCTTTCCGATTGATCGAGAATTCAGCGTTAACGGCTACCGCTGAGTCTTCGACCTTGATAACCGCTGGGAACGAGATAGACTTGGTAACTCCGTGCAGGTCAAAATCCCCGGTCACGATAAAATGATCGGCCCCCTTTGATCGATCGGCCACGATCTTCGTCGATCTGAACGACGCTTTTGGATATTTTTCGACATCGAAGAAATCAGGAGATCTCAGATGCCCGGTGAGTTTCTCATCGTCAGCAAATACCGATGCGGTATCGATATCGACTGTGACACTGCTCTGATCGGCCTTGTCATCCACCAGGTCGATCACTCCGGATAGAAGCTTGAATCCGCCCTCGTGCTTGCCGGTGACCTTTGATCCGGTGAATTCGACCTTCGAATTCTCGCTGTTGACCGAAAGAGCCTCCCCCTTCGTCTGGAGCGGAACCGCACTGTTCGTCGGAGCCGATCCTGAATTCGCTGCTGAATTAGCAGACGGTTCAGCGACGGTTGCTTTGGTTTTGTTCGCTGCCGGATCTTCACAGGCAACCGCCGTCAAAGATATCGCTAGGACCGCGATCATCAAATATTTCATGTCTGTTTTCCTCTAGTATCGAATTTGGCCCATATCGCACAGTGCTCTGAGCTAAACTCTATAATTTGCGTCGGCTAAGGCCGCGCCCAAGATCAAAAGTGGTTCCCGTTAAGTTCCCGATTGAATTGTTTTACCAATAATACCGCTTTCGGCTTCGTTTTTCTCGATCATTCCAAACTTCGGCCCGCCGCTGGATCGGCCCTACTGGACCAATCGATTTAGAAGCAAGCTTGCCCTAAGAAAAAGCGGATAGAAACGCATCAGTCCCGAACTGAAATTCAGAAAGAACTGGGGTGCTAAAATATCCACATTAATGCATTCGTTAAACTTTCCGGCCATATGAAATCCCCTTTTTCGTTAGTGGGAGAACCTTCCCCTGTTCGTAAATTCCCCTGCTCGTTACTACCCTGACTCGCTGAAATTTGCTTCCCCTGTTCGACGCTTTCTGTAATACTTTTGTAACTCTATTTGCTACAAATGATCACAAAAAAATTTATCCAACGCCTTGAGCCACCATCTCAAAAATACTCTGGAGACTGTATTTCGATAGTTTTTCTTCGATCCCCTTGTCAATGTCCTTCTGAAGGCAACAAAGCACCGCCTCGATATTCTTCCCGACCGGACAATCCTTGTTTGGCCCCTTCGCATGCAGGGCGAACACCTCACCACAGTTCACAGCCTTGTAAATCTCCGAAAGATCGATCTCCGAAGGACAACGTGCGAGCCGCGAGCCGCCATTGGACCCCGTTTGTGACACGACCAAATTCGCTTGATGAAGTTGACCCAAAAGGCGGCGTATGACCACAGCATTCGTGTTCACACTTTTTGCTATCTGATCGGACTTCAGGTTCTCGTCCTTTGATCTCGCAAGCATCGAGAGCACATGTACCGCCATTGAAAATTGACTATTAGCTGCCATCTGTAACGAGTATAGTTACAATTGGAATCGAATGTCAAGCGCTGGTATCGATCAAAAGTATCATTCGAAAATTAGAAGGCCAGGACGGTGAATGCCCTGGCCCGAAAAACTAATTTACGCTGTTCTCTTATTTGGTAGGTATCTTGATCTCGCGCCCGGCGCCGAGAACCGAATTGGGAAGCAAGCCATTATATTTTGCTACTTCCGTCGGGTCGGCACCATTACGAACCGCCAATTTCGCGACCGTATCACCGGCGATTGCCTTCACGACCTTCACATTTCCGGCGGCCGGTGCCGCTGCGGACGAAGTCGGACGAGTGTAGGAAGTGCTTGTGACGCGATTTCCCGCGATCATCGGTACAAAGACCTTTCCGCTCGGCTCCTTCATTCCGGGGTTGGCGGCCATCAGATCAGAAACACTGATCCCGGTTCGGTTAGATATAGTCTGCCAGGTCTCGCCCTTCACGGATCTTGCAAGGTTCGTATTATTGACTTTCGATGCCGGGAGCCTCTTGAATACCGCCACGACCTCGTTTGCCTTCCCCGCCGGAATATTAATGACGTACGGTTCCGGAGGGGTCGAATTCGACCGCAGATGTGGGTTCAGATAGCGTATATATTGGACCGTGGTGTCGGATGCCTGAGCCAAGATCGCCAAATTTGTCGATGCAGGAACGCGAATGCGATCGTAACGAAGAGGGGGAGCGGGCCGAATATGGCCAAATCCATATTGGGCAGGGTTATTGGCAATCAGGATAGTCGCAAGGATATTCGGGACGTAATTCCTGGTTTCCTTGGGAAGGTACGGATACGCTGCCCAGAAATTGGCAACGCCCGCCCTTCGGATCGCACGGTCCACGTTTCCCTCGCCGCAATTGTAGCCGGCCATCGCCAACTCCCAGTTGCCGTATCGATTGTACAAGAACTTAAGGTAGCGGGCCGATGCGCGGGTCGCTTCGTCTAGGCTGTTGCGTTCGTCCACATGAGCCGTCCGGCGAAGGCCGTAGCGGGATCCTGTGCCCGGAATGAACTGCCAAAGGCCCGAGGCAGCCATATGCGACATTGCCACCGGTTTCCAGGCGCTTTCCACCTGCCCAAGCCATGCTACGTTCTGAGGGATCCCTTCTTCCTGAAAGATCCTTCGGGCCATCGACATGAACATACCCGATCGGTAAAGTCCGACCTCCATGGTCGTTCTGCCTCGGCCGCGGTAATAGTTTATGTATTGCTGGATCATCGGATGCACCTGAAAGGCGAATCCTAACGACTTGTTTGCAACCGCGTACTGGATGTACTGATACTGCTGTTGGGCTATCGGATTATTTTCGATCTGCTGCTCATCGGCAGTGAGTTCGAGTTTTGATAGCTCGTCCAGTGGCGAAGGTTCGAATGATTGATCGTTAAACCCGATCATCTGTTGGAGTTCCAACTGGTTACCTGGCACGACCGCTGTCAGAGTCGCAGATGACGAAACACTGCGTTTGGCCGAGGCCGCAATTGAGCTGATCTCGTCTGCCAGCTTCAGCTCGCTATCGTTCCATTTCCAACCGCAGGTTGCCGCAAGCGACCTGATCTGAGGGACCTGGTTGTCTGCGGGAAACTCAATTCGATAAACCGTCTCGATCAGCTGTGAATAGCAGGACTGCAGCCGGGCGTCCCGCTGTATGTTCAACGTCGATAGCAAGAACGTCTCGACCGCGGCATCGAACTTTTCGCCCGATTCATAACGGCGGTTCGCCTTGTATTCGTACAGGCCCTGACGAAACTGGACACCCGAATCCTCTATCACCTTGTTGACCTGAGCCTGTGCTCTTACAACTTCAGGAGTTTGGGCCGCGACGGGATAACCGCAGACAGCAAATACAATTGCGAGCGATACAAAAAGACTGCAAACAGTTGATCTCATTAAACTTCTTCTATTCTAAACCAAAGCCCGAAACCGGTCGGGGCGAAGTCAGGGCGTACCAGATCGGTACTCAACAAAGAACTACCTACGTTCTCAAAGCAGAAAGGTTCCATAGGCGCAGCTTAAGAACGTAAATCGCCACGATAAAAATAGCACATCAAGGGCGTTCGGTCAAAAAGATGTACTGCTCAAGGCCGTTTTGCCGCCGCCGCTTTAACCGGCTTCGCGTCGAGAAGTGCGGCCGCAAAGACCTCCCTAACATCTTCGACGAATACGAAATTGAGGTCGTCGAGCACTTCGGCGGGCAGATCCTCAAGGTCGCGGCGGTTAGGCTCCGGCAATATCACCGTCTTTATTTTCGCACGCCGGGCCGCCAAAAGTTTCTCTTTGACTCCGCCGATCGGCAGCACGTTGCCCCTTAAAGTGATCTCGCCGGTCATAGCGACGTCCTTACGAACCGGTCGCTGTGCAAGGACCGATACCAGCGCGGTCGCCATCGTGATGCCTGCGCTCGGGCCGTCCTTTGGGATCGCGCCTTCCGGGATATGGATGTGAATGTCGAAATTATCGAACATCTCTTCGTCGATCCCAATGTCTTTCGCTCGTGCTTTGGCAAACGAATACGCCGCTTGGGCTGATTCCTGCATGATCTCGCCGAGTTGGCCGGTCAACTGCAATTTTCCCTTTCCTTTCGTCTTCAATGCCTCAATAAAGAGGATATCTCCGCCGACTGCCGTCCAGGCAAGGCCGGTCACCGTTCCGATCTGGTCTTTTTTGAGAGCGCCTTCGTTGTAAACCCTGGGGACACGTAGGAAGTCTCGAACGGTATCGGCCGTAACCCTCACTGGTTTGAACTTCTTCTCTTTTTCAGCCTTCATTCGGGCTACCTTGCGGCAGATCTTGCCGATCTCACGCTCAAGATGCCGAAGACCCGCCTCTTGTGTATATTCCCCGATGATCTTTGCCAACGCTCGGCGGTCAAAACGTACGTCGTCTCGCTGCAAGCCGTTCTCCTCGATCTGTTTCGGAACCAGGTGTCGTTTCGCGATCTCGAGCTTTTCCTCTTCGGTGTAACCCGACAGATAAATGATCTCCATCCGGTCCCGAAGAGCAGGCTGAATAGTGTCGAGCACATTCGCCGTCGTCATGAACATCACATTAGAAAGGTCAAAAGTGACGCCGAGGTAATTGTCCCTGAAGGCAACGTTCTGTTCCGGGTCGAGCACTTCAAGGAGTGCAGAGCTCGGATCACCGCGAAAATCGGCTCCGACCTTGTCGATCTCATCGAGCATGATCAAAGGATTATTCGTTCCCGCCTGTTGCACGGCCTGAATGATGCGGCCGGGCATTGCACCGACGTAGGTCCGGCGATGCCCCCTGATCTCGGCCTCATCGTGCAGTCCGCCAAGCGAAAGACGTACGAATTTCCGGTCCAAAGCTCGGGCCACTGACCGTCCGAGCGATGTCTTCCCGACTCCAGGAGGGCCGACAAGGCATAGGATCGACCCCTTGGGTTTCTCCATCAGCTTGCGAACCGCCAATGCCTCGACGATCCGTTCCTTGACCCTTTCTAGGCCGTAATGATCTTCGTCCAGGATCGTCTGCGCCTTGACAAGGTCCAGATTGTCCGCAGATTGCACCGCCCACGGAAGGTCGGCCATGATATCGAGCCAGTTGCGAAGCGTCGCGGTCTCCGCCGTGTCCGGGTGCATACGTTCCAGCTTCTTCAACTGGCGGAGAGCTTCTTCCTCTGCACTCTCAGGAAGTTTTGCCTTGAGGATCTTGTCGCGGTACGCCTCGATCTCTTCATAGAGCTCGTTGCCCTCGCCAAGCTCGCCCTGGATAGCCTTCAATTGCTGCCGCAGAAAAAACTCTCTCTGCGAGCGGTCGATGTCCGCCCGCGCCTGAGTATTTATTTCCTGTTGAACGGTTAATACCTCGATCTCTTTGCTCAAAAGGTCGTTGACCTTTCTGAGCCGCGGCACGGGATCTATGATATCCAGAACGCTTTGTGCGTCCTCCACTTTCAGGTCAAGGTTCGACGCACACAGGTCTGCGAGCCGACCGGCATCATCCAGGTTCGCTATGATCGCGAGCACCTCTGGCGAAATGTTCTTTCCGAGTGAGGCCGCCCGTTCCATCGACCCGCGTACGTTTCTGACGAGAGCTTCGACCTCCAATGAATTATCAGGTGCTAACGGCTCTGATACCGGCGTGATAGTCGCCCGTACGTGATCTCCTGCGGCGTCTATCGCCCCAACGCGAGCACGCGAGAGGCCCTGGATAAGGATCCGGATGCGGCCGTCAGGCAGCTTTAGCATCCGCATTATTATCGCTACGGTCCCGACCTCGAAAAGATCTTCTCGCGTCGGATCCTCTTTGTTCAGGTCCTTTTGGGAGACGAGAACGATCATCCGATTCTCTTTCAACGCCTCTTCGACAGCCTTGATCGACTTGTCCCGCGAAACGAACAGCGGAACGATCATGAACGGGTAAATTACAATGTCGCGCAGGGGAAGCGCCGGTAACTGCGGCGGGATCTGCATCATCGGTTCGAGAACCTCAGAATCGGCGATGCCCACTGCGAACTCTTCGAAATCAGCCATAACCTTAAATTTTAGGTGATACGGGGGTTTTGGGCAAAGGCAAACGAAACTTGACGCCGAGATCGTTGTGTCGACGGGGAAACTCGCCTATGCCTTTTTCTTTCTCTTTTTTATCGGGGGGCTTTTCTTGACGGGAAGCTCTGTTCGGGAGCGCGAGTTAACAAGGGCCTTGAGTTCCGTCATGAAGGCAGAGACATCTTCGAACTCAAGATAGACCGAGGCAAAGCGGACATATGCAACCTTGTCGATCGCCTTCAGCCGACGCATGATGACCTTCCCTATCTCGCTTGTGCTTAGTTCGCGGTCGAGCGATTCCTGAACTTCCTTTTCCGCGTCATCGACGATCGCCTCTAGTTGGGCCATCGAGATCGGCCGCTTTTCGCAGGCCCGGAGCAGCCCGGCCAGTATCTTGCCCCGATCGAAGGTCTCACGGCGGCCGTCCTTCTTGACGACCATGTATGGGATCTCGTCTATTCGCTCGTAGGACGTAAACCTTCGTCCGCATCCGAGACACTCCCTGCGTCTTCGTATAGCGTCTCCGTCCTTGGCTTCACGTGAATCGACAACTTTATCCTCGATATGTCCGCAAAATGGGCATCGCATAGTATCTCTGGTGTAATGTTGACCGGCTGCTGCTTCCAACGGGCCTTTTACGTGACCCGGCCATCTGCAGAACCTTCCTGCAATTGAGACTCAAAATCCGGGGAATCCGATTCGATCTCTTCCACGGCATGTTCGCTGGAAAGTAGACTTCTGAACCGTTCAATACTTATATCGCCGTGAAGGAAATAATACAAGCCAAAGACTATTGCCGGCGCAAAGTACACAAGATGTAGTGCTATTGATACCGCGGCCGCGTCCTCGCGAGAAACATCGTTCTTGAGGAACAAAAGGCTGGCCGCCGTCGCTGTATGGAAGGCACCCGCCGCGCCGCCCGGAGTCGGCACGACCGAGCTGACCGTGGCAAAGCCCATTATGAAGAGAGAATCGCTGAACGTGATCGGGAGCCCGAACGCCAGCAGCACCAGCCAGGTAGGGATCGAAATGGCCAGCCAAAGCGCGATCGTCCAAAAAGAGACCAAAAGCATCTCCCGCCAATCGGTGAGAATCGCCAGTGCTCCTGAGAGTTTTTCCAGAATGCTGAGCAGGATCGTTCTGACCCTTGCTGGGACCCAGGCACGGTCGGTCACCCGCTCAAACCATCGGATGACGCGGTCCGATCTGCGCTGGTAAAGGATCAGAACGACGAAAGAAAGGACGACCCCGACAAGCATCGCTACGCCCACGACCTCGACGAATTTGAATTCCGCCTCGCGCCCCGGCGGCGGTACGAACCATATAAGATTGACCGCAAAAAAACAGACCAATGCGGCAAGGTCGAAGATCCGTTCCAGCCCCAGGGTCACCAAAGCGGACGACGGACGCACCCGTCGGTCCCGCATCGGGAGCCACATCGGCCGCACAATCTCACCGGCCCTCCCGATCAGAAAGATCGCGGCAAAGCCAACAGTCGTCGTAGCAAAGAGCTCCTTAAGGCTGGATGGCGTGATAGGCGCCAGAAGAACTTGCCAACGTATCGCACGCAGAAAATAGCCGAAACAAATGATCAAGACCGAGATCGCTATATAAAGTGCATTCGCCCTCGCGAAGCTTTGCCGAACGAGTTGCCAATCGAGATTTCGGCCAAAGAACCACAATAGAAATGCGGCGAAAAGAAATAGAAGTATGAATTTTAGGTATTTACGCAAGTTCGGTTAAATCGCGGCCTGGTCTTTTTCGAACACAAGTCAAAAAAGATACTGTATTCGATCGGAAAATCCTAACGGCACCGCTATTATCTTTGTCGGAACTTTAAGGATTCTGGTATCGTAAACTACCTTTGACAGGGCTAGGGGTTTTGCCTTGCGGGTCTTGATCAAAGCGATCGATCGATCGGAGAAAACGGATTGGAAGCTCTTAAAGCGTCTACTGAGATCAACGGTGCCGAACTTGTCCGCCGCGCGCGGGCGGGCGACGGCGTCGCATGGGAAGAGATCGTTACTCACTTTTCCCGTCGGATCTTTAATCTCGCTTACCGCTTCACATCCAACGCCGAGGCAGCCGAAGACCTGACGCAAGAGGTTTTTATACGGATCTACCGCACTCTCGATCAGTACGACGCCAAACAGGGCGACCTAGCGAATTGGTTAATGCGGCTATCCCGAAACCTCATCATTGATGATTATCGCCATCGTCAGCGAAATCCGCAGAATACGATGGCTGAGGCGGTGGATGACCATCAATACCATTTGCGGGCGGTCGGCTCTTCGGCCCATAAAGAAATGGAGCGGCGAGAGCTCGCCGCACAAGTACAGGAAGGAATAGACAAACTTCCGCCGGACCTAAAGACGTGCGTGATACTCCGCGATATTGAGGAGCTAACATACCAGGAGATCGTGGATATGCTCCAGATACCTGAGGGAACGGTAAAGTCGCGGATAAACCGGGGACGAATAGAGTTGGCGAAAATATTGCGGAGAATGAGGGTTGTGACGGTTTAGATGGGCGATGTTCGGGGCAAAATAGCTCTAGCGGAAGCGTCTTAAACAGAAGTTAAGAACAAGGGGTTCGGGATTATGAGAGTTGGGCAAGAAAATTTAGTGGATTGCACGACATTTGAGGATTCGTTATCGGCGTATCTGGAAAGATCGCTCGATGCCACGACTCACAAGGCGGTCGCGGCTCACGCCCTGGAATGCCCGCTCTGCCATTCTCTCTTGAACGATGTAAAGGCCGCCGTTGCGGCATGCCGCGAACTTGCAGAGCCCAGGGTTCCGCTTTCGCACCTGGAGGCTCAGATCCTGTCCCGGACCATCCCCGATGCGACCACTAACTGCATCGAGTTTGAGGAATACTTGACGGACTATTTGGATGGATTTCTGCCCGCTTCGGTATTTCATCGCTGGGAGCGACACGCCGTCCTTTGTAAGGAGTGTACGGACCTCCCGGGAATGGTCGTGCGATCGCTCGCGGCCATCGTAAATTATAAACTAGATGAACTTCCGATCCCGGCAGGCCTCAATCAGCGAATAATTGCCCAAACGCTCGGGAGCGCAAAGCGGGAAATTGTGAAGCCATCGGCCGCTGCCCGATTCGGCGAATGGGTTCGCGGCCTCAGGCTCCCGATCTCGGTACCGCAATTGGCACCCGTTGCCGGAATGCTTCTGGTTGCGTTTCTGGCATTTAGCCAGACGGTTTCTGCTGACGGATCATTGGCTAGCGTCTATCAGCAAAGCTTTAAGCTCGCCGAACAAACGTACCGCCAGGGCGCTGACGTATTGAACGAAGCGGCGGGTAACCCGATACGTCCGGACTCCGAAACGGTGGAGGAACCCAGGTAGCCCTATGAATTGTTCCTACCACACACAAAACGCGGCGGTCGTTCAATGCAACGGTTGCGGCCGGCCATTGTGCCCGGCCTGCGATCATCGCATCAAAGGGTTTCCGTACTGTCAGGATTGTATCGTGATGGGTGTGGACCTTCTTCGCAGCCACAACAGCTCAAACTATTCTCCGTTCGTTAAGAAGCGTACTTCTCCGCTTGTCGCGACGCTTCTTTCGTTCATCTGCCCGGGCCTCGGTGCGGCCTATAACGGTCAGACGGTCAAAGCCCTCGTATATTTCGCCGTCTTTATTGGCCTATTCCAACTTGCGGTACTAACCGGCGGGACCGTGCTGTTCGTTTTTGGATTTATGGGAATGTGGGCATTTGCGGCCCTCGATGCATGGCGAACGGCTCAAATGATCAGATCAGGCGTCACGCCGGATGTGGCCGAAGATATACTCGTAAAGCGATTTCAGGGAAATCCGAAGTTGTGGGGAATCGTATTGGGCGTTCTTGGTGTGGCTTTTCTGCTTCAAAACGTTTTCAACCTGCGGGGGATCATGCGTGGCTTATTGCCGGCGATGCTGATCGGGCTCGGGATTTATATTCTCCGTGGCTACATATTCAAGCCAAAGGACGAGGCGGGTAAATGGACCGATTTTGACACAGCAAAGCCTGCTCCGATCTTTTCCGGCCGCCTTTCGGGTGCCGGGGTTGGCAAGGCTGAATACGATTACCGGTCACGAGAAACCGGTGAACGGCCGTACGGAAATTGGAGTGATCGTTAGCCGCCGACCATGCGTTTGCGGTATCATCGTCAAGGAGTAAACGGGTATGTCATTTATGAAAGCAGCTGGAAAATGGGGCAGCATTCTGGTTCTCATCGCTTTGCTTATAACGCTGGTCAAGAACCTTATTGTCTTTATCGGATTTATAACAGGAGCGATCAAGATCCTCATAATCGTGGTCTTTGTTGCGTTGATCCTCGGCGTCGGGTTCCTGATCATCAAGGGCATCAGCAATAGCAGGAAGAAGCACGATTAGGAGTTTTCCACAGAATAATGTATTCTCTTCAGGTGGTAAGCGGTCCTGTGCCGTTTGCCACTTTGCCCAATTTAGGAATAATATTCCATTATCATTAGATTTCGGCTTCTCTGCTGGCCTTGGACCCACTAAACGCAGAGTTTATTAACAGTTTTATTCCGGTTTCGCGTTAGTCGCTCGCGGCTATTCTTGCGTGATTCCGCGTGAAGGGACGATGGATTCCCCCCACGAGATCATACAGAAGGAGCTTTAAGGCATAATGACGAAGAACGGTAAGCCGTTTTACTTTCTCTTTAGACGTAATAGCAGATCTGGAATCTATTTTCGCCGTGTTGAGCTATCCAAAGGTTGGATCCAGAACGGCGCTCTACTTGTTTCGATATTTGTTTTCATTTCTCTTTTCGGCGGCGGGATCTACGCAGTGATGTCGGGCGGCTTTTTGCCGGGTGCCGACATCTCTACGATCGCACAAACGCCTAACTCAACACAAAATTCCTTGGCCCTTTCGACGGCACGTCAGAAGATCGATTATTCCCGCCCCGATGAATCCGACGAACTTGCCTTTAATTCGGGCGGACCATTCGATTCAGATGAACTGGAGTCCGACAATACCGAGATCGAGGGCCTGATCCGCTCGATAAAGGCGACGGCAAATCCCGCATACCTCCCTTCGATCTGGCCCCACGCAGCCAAGATAAATAACGAATATGGATTTCGTCGAAATCCTTTCGGCGGTCGCGCCTACGAGTTTCATGCCGGTATGGATATAGACGGTGACCGCGGCGATATAGTCATTGCACCCGGGAACGGTATCGTCACCGAGGCAGGATGGAAAGGCGGCTACGGAAACATGATCGAGATCGACCATGGGAATGGCGTCACGACCCGGTACGGACACTTGTCAAAGGTCGAAGTCGAGGCTGGAACATCTGTGAGCCGAGGTGAGATGATCGGTCTCCTCGGTTCGACTGGCCGCTCAACGGGCCCGCACCTTCACTACGAGCTACGGGTGAACGATCGTCCGATCAATCCACGGTTCTTTTTGCCGCCCGAGCCGATCGAATTGGCTAAGACCGACAAATAACTCTGTGTCCAACCCTTAACTTAGAAAGCGAGTCGAATGAATGGCTCGCTTTTTCGCGCGTAGCGTTCTTCCCGATTAGCTTATATACTCATAAGTTCTGCTATTGAATTCACCATTTAGAAAGGGAAAACTTTTATGAAAATCGAAAGAAGATCTGTGCTATCAGGATTTCTGCTTATTACTCTCTTGGCAACTTCGTTGATCCCGGCGTTTGCTCGCGTCGACGAGGGGATGTACATGCCCGATAAGATCGGATCGATCCCAAACCTCAAAAAGCGCGGTTTGAAGATCAAACCCGAAGAGATCTACAACCCGAACGGGGTCGGCCTGACAGATGCGGTCATACGTCTTTCGATCGGGTGCACGGCCGAGTTTGTATCACCGGACGGGTTGATCTTGACCAATCATCACTGTGGTTTCGATGCGCTTGTGTCCGCATCGACCCCGACGAACGACCTGGTCGAGAACGGATTCAAGGCCGACAACCGTGCCGGCGAGATACACGCAAAAGACTATTCGATCTATATAACCGAGCGTGCTGAGGACGTTACGGCGAAGATCAATGCAAACGGTACGGTGCCTACCGGCGAGGCCCTT
The DNA here is from genome assembly GCA_050246275.1 of Pyrinomonadaceae bacterium. Lineage (GTDB taxonomy): Bacteria > Acidobacteriota > Blastocatellia > Pyrinomonadales > Pyrinomonadaceae > OLB17. The sequence continues at coordinate 169,656 of JBFWWI010000001.1, read as the reverse complement.
GCAGCCGCGATCAAGGCTCTGACCGATGCCGAACAGGCCAAGGCCCCGAAAGGGTCGGTCATACGGATCCAAACAATGAATAACGGCTACTTTCATTACCTGTTTCAAACCCGCCAGATCAAGGATGTTCGCGTCGTTTATGCTCCGCCGCGGAATATCGGCGTTTTTGGCGGAGACCCGGATAATTTTGAATGGACAAGACATACCGGGGACTTCACATTCCTGCGTGCGTACACAGCTCCGGACGGCACCGCCGCCGAATACTCGCCGAACAATGTCCCCTACAAGCCGAAAAAGTTTCTGACCGCCAATATCGGCGGGCTTAAGGAAGACGATTTCGTTTTCGTTCTCGGTTATCCTGGTGGAACGGTCCGTTACCGGGAATCTCAATCGATAGAGTACGCCCGCGATGCCAATTTCCCATTCCTCTCATCTTGGCTGGACGCTCGAAGCAAAGCCCTCAGAGAGATCGGCAAGACCGACGAGGATAAGCGGATCAAGTTCCAATCCGATATTGCAAGTTTTGACAACGCATTCAAGGTTTACGACGGAGGCCGCCTCAGGCTCATACAGTCTAACGTCGTCGAAAAACGACAGGCGGAAGAAGCCGAATTCGCAAAATGGATCGCTGCGGACCCGGCACGTCAACAAAAGTACGGAAATGTGCTGTCAGAGCTTGCCGGAGCATCCGCCGAGTCGAACAAATACGCCCAGCGTGACATCCTGGTCCGCCGTATGCCGGATTCTACAATGCCCATGTTCGGACAGATCTTCAAGGCAGTCGCCGAAGGCAAGATGCTCGACGATGCCGGCCGTGCGGCCAAGCTTGAAGAGGCTAAGAAGGCCCTGGAAGATCGTGAACCTTTATACGAAAGCGAGATGATCAAGTTCTATCTGAAGAAGTTCGACGAATTGCCGGATGGCCAGAAATTTGATGGTGCGGAAAGTCTCTTCGGCACGTTCGAAGGAAGCGCCCGTCGTGCTGCAGAGGCGTCATTTGCCGAGAATATCGCTCAAGGGTCTTACTGGAAGCCGGAGACGATCGCCGCTCTTTACGGGCCGCAGACGATGGAGTTTCGTCCGGAGCGCGACCAGCCGAGGGCGTTCGCCGCGGCACTCAAGAAAGCCAAGGACGAGGCCAACGCACGGGCAGCAGCCTTTGCCTCAAAGATCGACCGGCTCCGCCTTCTGTATCAGCAGGGTCTTGCCGAGATGAGGGGAATGACGCCCTATCCTGACGCTAATTCGACCCTGCGTTTCACGTTCGGCAACATCAAGGGATACAGCCCTCGTGAAGCCGAGTACCGCTCGCCGTTCACCACGTTGACCGGTATGTTCGAAAAGGACACAGGAGTCGACCCGTTCGACGTACCACAGAAGATAAAGGACCTTTACAAGGCTCGGGATTTTGGGCGTTTCGGCGAGAATAACAACGTCGTGGTCAACTTCCTTGCGACCACCGACATCATCGGCGGCAACAGCGGCTCACCGGTCTTGAATGGCAGCGGTGAGCAGGTCGGCCTCGTTTTCGATGGCAACTACGAAGGGCTTGGGAACGATTTCTACTATGATCCGAATCGCAACCGCACGATCGCGGTGGATATACGCTTTGTCCTTTGGGTAACCGAGAAGGTTGGCGAGGCAAAATGGATCGTTGATGAAATGAAGTTCGTTGGCGGCCCCAAGGCAAACAGAGCTTCGAACTGATCAGAACGGAAGTAGATCGCCACAAGAAAAGGCTGTCCGGGATCTCAAATGGTGCCGGACAGCCTTTTCTCTTCACTTGGGGGCATTACATTTATTCGGCCACGCGCTTGTGGCACGAAATGCATTGAGTTGCTTTCGGCACCTTTGCCTCGGGGCGCGTCTTCAGAACCTCGATGTGGCAACCGTCACAAGCCCTGTGAAACGCCGATTGGTTGGTGAGCGTTATCAGCGCCGGGCTTGCTTCGTGTTTCACCACCGGGATCTCGGCTATCAATTTGGGCTTGGTGTTTACCCGTGCATGGCAATCGCGGCAGGCCGCAACACCAGCTGCCGCTGGGTCTTTCGTGAACAGCTCCGATGTCAGCACCGTCGTCCTATCTGCGGGCCACGCGGTCTTTAACGGTGGATGGGCGACGAGATCAGCTGCGGGCTGTGCTGTGTGATGACACGCGATGCAGGCTATCTTGTTTGTCTCGTCTATACTATAAGTTCCACCATTGTGCTTAACGTGGTTGAACGTGATCTGCCCGAGTCTTGCATCCTTTCCGAGAATGATGACCTCGGGCATCGACTTTGTCTGAATCGTCTGGGCCAAACCGGTCACCGCTGACATATCTAGTGCGGCGGCCGCGATCCCCAAACCCAGAAAAACTGCCAACACCCCAAAATATATAAGGCGTTTCATAGGTCTTCCTCCTTCCCCGTACAAAATCAATTCGGAACGTTTCTATGATATTCCCGATCGGAAGCAACATTTGTGACGGTGCTCACATCCGTTTCCAATTTAATATGAAAGACGGATCGAATTCATGTATTTGAGGATCACCCGTTGGCGCCTAGCGAGTCGTTTTGGGTTCTTCTGTGGGTTGAACACATTTAGAGGGCTGGGGATCATCGCCGCGAGATAGGCCGCCTCAGACGGCGTAAGGTTTGACGCAGATTTCTTGAAGTAGGTCCTCGATGCCGCCTCTGCACCGTAAACGCCGTCCCCCCATTCGATCACGTTCAAATAAAGTTCGAGGATCCGCTTTTTTGAAAGGTTGCGTTCGAGAAAGTATGTATAGGCGGCTTCCCTTCCCTTTCGAAGGAAATTGCGGTCCTCACTCAAATAAAGGTTCTTTGATAACTGCTGAGTGATCGTCGATGCCCCGCGTTTGAAACTTGGCAGCGGCGGTATCCATTCGTCCTGGCGGTTCGAACATTCCTTCGGGGACGTTTTGTTTGCTTTTGCCTCCGCCTCGCAATCTTCACGCGCTTCCTTTTCACCTTCCTTTACAGCCTCGTCCCAAGCCTTCTGTATCGCTTCCCAGTCAAAACCGTTGTGTTCGAAGAACCGCGAATCCTCTCCCGCGAGGACCGCACGCTGCAGGTGCGGCGATATCTGTTCGATCGGCGTCCAGATCATGAACTGCCTTGGCTCCCGCCCTTCCGCCGCCGCTTCGCCCTTCCGGAACTCGATCATCGAGGTCGTCGTTGGGTTCTCGGTCCTGAGGCGTGAAATGCTGGGAAATGTGATCAGCTCGTACGCCAACCATGCAAGTAGCGAGCCTGCAAGTATGAGAAACAGGATCTTTGTCCAATACCACATTCGCAAATTAAGCGTTCAAGCGAGGGCGAAAAATGCAATTCAGAATATGTCTAGCTGTATCAACCGTCATTTGTTATTCTAGCACGCACTGGTCCCTGATTTCTGTATCCCTGGATCCCTTTTCGAATCGACTATATGTCAGAAAGCGATAATGTCGTTGCGGTAATACTAGGTGGCGGAGCAGGTTCGCGCTTGTTCCCGCTCACGCGTGAACGCTCGAAGCCAGCCGTTCCCCTTGGCGGAAAGTACAGGCTTATCGATATTCCGGTATCGAATTGCATAAATTCAAACATCACGCAGATCTTTGTACTGACTCAATATAATTCCGCATCGCTAAATCGGCACATCTCTCAAACGTACAGATTTTCAAGCTTCTCTACCGGCTTCGTCGAGATACTTGCGGCCGAGCAAACAAAGGAGCGGCCGGACTGGTTTCAGGGAACTGCCGATGCCGTTCGGCAGATATTGCCGCACCTTCGCGGGTGGCGTATCAAGAAACTGCTTATCCTGTCGGGCGACCATCTTTACCGGATGGACTATCGAAAATTCCTCCGCCGCCACGAAGAGACAAACGCCGACGTCACGATCTCGGTACTTCCGGCAAAACCTGAGGACGCGGAAGGGTTCGGGATATTGCGAACCGAGGGCGAAGGAAAGATCGTAGAATTTCGCGAGAAGCCGACCGGGACCGCTCTCGAAGAGATGCGTGTAGATACGACCGCTTTTGGACTGACCAAGGAGGAAGCCGACCGAAAGCCGTTTCTTGCCTCGATGGGCATATACGTCTTCGATTACGAGAAACTCAAAGAACTGCTGAAGTCGGACGAAAAGGCGGTAGATTTTGGCGGCGAGATCATTCCGGCTGCGATCGAGAAGTGCAACGTTCAGGCACACCTATTTGACGATTATTGGGAAGACATCGGTACGATCCGGGCTTTCTACGAGGCCAATCTCGACCTGGCAGCACCGCTCCCAAAGTTCAATTTTTTCAACACCGACGCCCCGATATACACACGAAGCAGGTATTTGCCGCCCTCGAAACTGCACAACTGCGATGTCGATAATTCGATGGTGAGCGAAGGATGTATCCTGAACGGAGTTTACGCGCGAAACTCGATCATTGGGCTTAGGAGCAGGGTCGATTCCGGCGTAAAGATCGAGAACTCGATACTGATGGGCTCGGATTACTTTGAGTCAATTCAGGAGATCAAGGCAAATACTGACCGCGGAATACCGCATATCGGCATCGGGTCCGACACCATCATACGCAAGGCGATAATCGACAAGAATGTTAGGATCGGCCGGGGTGCGAAACTGCTGAACTTGAGCGGTAAGAATGATTTCGACAGCGATGACGGTTCATACTATATTCGCGACGGCATTATTATCGTGCCGAAAAACGGAGTGATAAACGATGGGGCCGAGGTCTAATCCTTCTTTGCCTGTTCACCCACCACATAACTGTCCCGAGCCTTGACGGCCGCATTCGGCTGATCGACCTTTACCTTGATACGTCGCACTTTTCCCGGACGAGCCTCATCGTTCGGGTAATACCCTAGACTGTAGAACTCGCGCAATTCGCTGGCGATCTTGGAAAACGCCCCGGAGAGATTACCGAGCGTATCGGCGACGTACGTCCGCCCACCGGTGCGGATGGCAAGCTGTTCGAGATATTCCTGGCCGCGAGCGTATTCTTCAGGCGTCGTCCCCTTGTCGCTCGGAGTGCCCATTCCGGTCGTGGGTATAGGGAACGGGAATGGCGACGGGTTATTTGTCGGTATGATCGGCGGGGTCGATCCCCGCGGAGCACCGCCGCCGGTGCCGGGCCGTTGTGGCAGGTCTTGCGGCATCGGGTTATTCTTGATCCTTTGGACGTCGGCAAAGGTGTCGTAGCGGATCGGATAGATGATAGTGTCGATCTCGAGCGCATCGCGAAGATTATCGATGTCGCTCGACCGCCGACTCGTAGTATCAACACCGTCAGTAAATAGCACGAGGGCCTTCCGACCATCTATCTTGCGGAGCCTGTCGTTGATGGCAAGGTCGACCGCCTCATAAAGGCTGGTCCCGGTCGATATCTGTGTCTTCCGGATCGCCGAGTAGATGGTCTTGCGATCAGCTGTCGGGTCACAGAGAATGTGGACCTCCTCGTCAAACGCTATGACAGTCACCCGATCACCCGGCCTTAGCTGATCGATGAATTCGATAGCTGCGTTCTGGATCTCCGCCGCCTTGAACTTTGCCGAATAGCTCATGTCCAGGACCAACGCTACCGTAAATGGCTGCGAATCATTGGAAAAAAGGGCGATCTCCTGCTCTGTATTATCCTCAAATACTTTGAAATTCTCTTTTGTGAGGCCGGGGATAAAGCGTCCCCTTCGGTCCATCACACGAACCGGAATGGTCACGAGCTTTGTATCGACCACGATCTCCGGGCCGTCCATCGGCGAACCGTCGTCAGGGTCGCCGGCGTCGGGCGTTGCCGTCGGTGTGGGTTTGGCGGTTGCCGGCCGCTTATTCGCCTTTCCGGAGCTTACAGGGGTTCCGCCGCTGCCCGATTGTCCAGGGGCCGAAAGCCCCGCGAACAAGGCCAAACTCAGCAAAAGGATCAGTCGTTTTATGAGCATACGGTAAGCCGGTACCAGGAACAGATTCTACGATGCTTTGGGGATTACGAAAAGATGCACTCGGGCAGAACAAAAGGCCCGTCCCGATCTGGGTGAGCCTTTTCTGATCGATCTCGGTCTATCTGTCTCAATTTCCTGCAAACCGCCGATCGGTGGACCCAACGATGTAGCTCGACTTTGCTCTAACGACAAGATTTGGCCGCATTACCCTCACCTTTATCTGTCGGCGTTCGCCCTTTTGTCCGATGGTCTCAGGATAGTAACCGACCGAATACTGGCGCCGAAGCTCCTCGGCAATGCCGGCAAATGCACTGTCCAGATCGACCATCGAATCCGCCTCGAACTTTCGACCGCCGCTCTTAAGGGCGAGCTCATCAAGATATCGCCGGCCGGTCTCGTATTCATTTGAGCTATTTCCTGCACCTCCACGCGTGGTGACCGTCGGCAGTTGACCGCCGAGGATGATCCCGATCACGCCGGCCCAACCGGTGTTTCCGCCCCGTCGGCCGCGCGGGTTGCCCCATCCGCCGCCACCGCCGCCAAAACCGTCTCGCTGAGTGTTGTAACGGATCGGATAGATCAGGGCCTCCGTCTCTTCCACATCGGAGACCGTGCTCTGGTAGTTGGCACGGCGGGACGTGGTATCGACCCCGTCAGTGAAGAGCACAATGGCCTTGCGGCCCTCGATCTGCGCAAGCTGGCGGTTCAGGGCATTATCGACCGCCTCATAGAGACTGGTCCCGTCACCGAACTCGGCCATTCGGATCGCATTGCGAAGTTGGGCCCGATTGTTGGTCGGCTGGCTCAATACGCGTACCGTATCGTCAAACGCGATCACCATCACGCGGTCATTTGGCCTTAGCTGGTCGACAAAGGTGATCGCAGCATTCTGGATCTCGTCGATGCGAAACTGCGTCGATGGGCTGACATCGATCAAGAGCACGACCGTGAATGGCTGTTCCACGGATTGAAAGTACTCGATCTTTTGCCTGGCTCCATTCTCGTAGATCTCAAAATCCCGCTGGGATAGGCCCGATACGAACCGGCCGTCACGGTCGAGCACCGAGACAGGCATCGTGACGAGATTGGTCTCGACCCTGATCTCCTCGTCGCTGTCGCCGATCACCGCGTCGTTCCCGCTGTTGACCGGAGGCGTAGGCGAAGGCCGTCCGCCGTTCGGTGTAGAAAATACCGGGGGCCTTTGAGTGCCGTTCGGGCGCACAGTGTCATTTTGAATTGCCGGTGTTTTGGGGGTCGGCGTGGTAGCAACGCGGGCACGCGTGGACCGATCGCCCTGAGCGATCACAAAAGCCGCAGCAAACCCCAAAACAACGATCGAAAAGGCGAATCGCTTCATCGGTATTGATCTCCGTTCGGTACTTTGGGGAAAGCTCGAACTATGATTATAAACCTATTTGATAGGATGCCACCTATTTTTTTCTCGATTCCAGTTGTTCGATGGCGAGGTCGTGGAAACGGCGGCGGACGGAATTGATGTTTACGAACGGCAACGCGTGGTTGTGCGTACGGTTGGTGAGCAATATGAATATCCGGTCTTTAACCGGATCGATCCAGAGCGACGTGCCGGTAAATCCGTTATGCCCGAAGCTCTCCTGCGACATCGACGTCCCGGCCGTCGAACCCTCGGTCGAGGCAAACTGAAACGCGAACGATCTGTCCTCGTTCATCCCTTTAGTGAAGTTCGTACGGAAAAGCTCGCACGTCTCCGGCTTTAAGAGAGTCGTGTATTGCGGCAGAAACTGGAGAGCGATCTTCAAGACCTCCTCAGCCGTGGAGAAAAGACCCGCGTGCCCTGCAGCCCCGCCCATGAAGTACGCGTTCCCGTCATGAACCTCTCCCCAGATCTGATAGTCCCGGAAGACTGAGCCCAGGTCAGTACCACCTGCGGTAGCGGGTGGTTGAAGATAACCTTTCTCGACACAAGTTTGCTTCTCGTACTCGTTTCCGAATTCGCTGGCAGCAATTTCATCTCGTTTGAATTCACCCGCCCACGGATCGCTCAGCGGGTTGAAAGCTGTTCGAACCAGGCCAAGTTCGTCAATAACCTCATGGCCAAACTCTTGATCGATTCTTAATCCTTCAACGATATGAGAAAGGACAATGAAGTTGAGATCACTATACTCAACCCTGGACTCCGCTAGACGATGCCGTTCTATTCCAGCGATCACCTTAGGAACGGATATACGAGATTTTGCAAGTGCATATAAGGGAACCCATGCGGGGAGACCTGAAACGTGTGTTGCCAGGTGCTGGACTGTTAGATCTTCAATTGATGATTCCTTGAAAAGGGGGGAAAAGTCGCCGGCGGTTGATTCTAGAGTGAGCTCGTCTTCATCGTCGTCAATTGCAATTGCGGCCAGAAGTCCGGTCACCAACGGCTTCGTCAGACTCGCGAGATCGTAGATCGTATCAAGCTTTGCAGGGATCACTTCCGGCGTGACGACAGCGTTTCCCAGCGCGTCGTGAAAGACTATCTCGCCTTTCTCCGCGACCAGATACACCGCCGACGGGAAATCGTTGGCGGCGATACGTTCGGACAGAAATGCTGAGATCTTCTCGTTCATCGGCGATTCTATGTTACCTCAGTGTTTCACAGTTGACACGAGAAGAAATACGAAATAGACTCTGCACTCGAACTAATTCAATTTGGAGGATCCCGATTATGAGTAAGGAAAAGAGCGCCGCACGTTCGGCGGAGTTGATAATGAAGTTGTACGACCTTCGCCGGGAGGCGACGATGCGCAAAGCGCGGGATTGGATGTTCACATTCAACCCAACAAGTGCCGAGGACATCGAGAAGACGATGATGGACCCGGAAGTCGGTGCATATCTCCGGATGGTCTTATCATATTGGGATATGGCCTGTACTTTCGTGGCCCATGAAGCGATCGATGCGGATATGTTCAATGAGACCACCGGCGAACAGATCGGTGTTTTCGCGAAGATAGAACCGTTCCTGCCGGAGCTTAGAGAAAAATGGGGTATGCCCGACGCCTTTAAGAATCTGGAAAAGGTGATCTACGATTCACCCGGCGGAAAAGAGCGGCTCGAAAAGACCCGCGAATGGATGAAGTCCATCCAAGAGCAAATGGCAGGCGGTCAGGCGAGCGAGGCATCGGCCTAGCTGCCCGACCTACATTTTCAGGCGCGCCACGTGCGCCTCGATCTTATCAAGAACGCCGACGGCCAACGCCAATGCCCGTCGGCCATCCGCTCCGGTTACGGGCGGATTCAGGCCATTCTCGATCGAATCAAGAAAGGCCGAGATCTCTGCACGAAGGGGCTCGACGTCCACCACGTCGAGCCTGTTTATCTTTATTCCCAGCAATGGATGAGAAGCATCTGGATTCAGTGAAGTGAGCGACGCGAATTTAGTAGCGTAGTCGAGCACGACATAAGCGTTCCGCTGATAGAATCGCGTTTTGCGTATCTTTTCGGTGCCGATCCGCGATGCAGTTATGTTCGCGACCGCTCCGTTCTCGAATTCGATCCGGGCATTCGCCGCATCGACCTTGTCCGAGATCACCGGAATTCCAACAGCACGGATCTCGCTTACTTCCACATCCTCGCCGACCAGCCATTGAACCGCGTCGAGGTCATGGATCATCACGTCGAGGACGACATCCACATCGAGCGAGCGGTTTGGGAACGGCGACACGCGATGTATCTCAAAGTAGAGCGGCCCCGTAACGTGCGGCCGGAGCGCGACCATCGCCGGATTAAAGCGTTCGAGCTGGCCGACCATCAGCTTTGCCCCTGAGGCAGAAGCCACGGAGATCATCTTATCCGCCTCATCGAGCGATATGGCGATAGGCTTTTCGACAAGTACGTTCACACCATTACCAAGAAATGCACAAGCGATCTCACAGTGAGTTTCTGTTGGCGTCGCGATCGAGACAACATCGACCTTATCTAAGAGATCATGCCAGTCAACGAACGACGCCGATCCATGCTCCGATCCGATCCGTTCAGCTGTCTCTGCATTCGTATCGCAGACGCCAACAAATTCGACGCGGCCCTCACGGGCAAGTTCAGAGTAGTTTCGAGCATGGTGACGGCCGAGACTGCCGACGCCGACCGCGGCAGCCCTTAGTTTTCGTTTTTCTGACATCGTTTGAACCTAACCGTTTTTTTAGCAATACTTATCATTTTCAGCGATGCGGCGGTAAATGACAAAAGACAGCAACAGATCGGTTTGGCCGGGTACGCGGTTATTTTGGCTTATGGTCGCGGCATTCGTCGTTTTCACATACCTTTTTGGCCTTACGATGCCGCTTGTCGGCCCGGACGAACCGAGGTATGCGCAGGTCGCCCGAGAGATGTTCGAGCGCGGCGACTGGATTACCCCGACCCTCGGCGGATATCACTGGTTCGAGAAACCCGCACTTCTTTATTGGCTCCAGATCGCCTCCTACAGTCTATTCGGAGTCTCGGAATTTGCCGCACGGTTTGGATCCGCACTGTTCGGCCTCGGTACCATCGCGTGCATGTGGTTCTTTGGGCGATCAGCGGAAACGGGCCGCTCAGCGATCCGTTTCGCCGAACTGCTGGCGCTCATGGTGGCCTCCTCGATCGGGATCATAGTTTTCTCCCGCGGGGCGAGCTTTGACATCATCCTGACCTTCCCCTTAACGGCGGCCCTCGTGAGTTATTTTTTGTACGACCGGGGCGAGGCCTCGGGCACTGTCAAGCCGCTGCCGCTCACATTGTTCTACTTTTTCATCGGCGTCGCGCTCTTGGCCAAGGGGTTGGTCGGTATTGTGTTTCCGTTCGCGATCGTTGCTTTCTACCATTTTCTGGCGTGGAAGATGCCGAGCCGGACCGCCATCTTAAGCCTTTTTTGGGGAACTGCTCTTGCCATTGTCGTAGCTGGTTCGTGGTATCTGCCGATGTACCTGAAACATGGACTGCCCTTCGTTGACGAATTTTTCGTCCAGCATCATTTTCAGCGATACACTTCGAACAAATATTTTCATCCGCAGCCGTTCTACTTCTTTCTGTGGGTCTTGCCGCTGATGACGATACCGTGGCTGCCCTTTTTTTTAGTTGGCCTGTACTCATCCGCAAAGCAGCTATTCGGTTGGGGCCACGGAACCAAAAGCGACGACGGAAGTCGGCAACTTGCTGACCGGCCCCATTTGCTCTTCGCATTTGCATGGCTTCTGGTACCGCTTGCCTTCTTTTCCTTTTCGGGTTCTAAGCTGCCGGGCTATATTTTGCCCGCTCTTCCCCCATGCGTTCTGCTCGCCGCACTTTATGCTCAAAGGTTTGTAGGAACTGATCGCCGCCGGGCAGTTCTCATCGTCGCAGTAGCCGGCCTAACGTTCGCGACGATAATCGCGCTTTTACTGACGGCCGTGCCCTCGTACGCCGATAACGATTCGGTCAAACGTCTGATCGCGGAGTCCGACGCACGTGGTTTCAGCGGGGCTGAGGTGCTCAGCCAGCACGCCATCTCACACAATGCCGAGTTCTATGCCGCCGGTCGGCTTCTCCGGACCGAAGACGGGAAACAGCAGCGGCTCTATTCACCAGCCGAAATTCTAAACGAGATCCGCCGACGAAAAGGCGATACCGTACTCGTCCTGGTTCCAAATGAGTGGGCGCACCAGACCCTTGAGAGCCCTCTGCTTACCGCAGAGCTCATCGCAAAAAACTCGGAAAACTCGCTGATAGCGGCCCGCGAAAATCAGCCCTGAGCTGCCCGCCGCAGCCTGTCCATCAATGCTGCCCCGACGCCCGTCTCCGGCACGGCCTCACAATAGATCGTCTTGACGCCTCTCCGGTCGCACTCGCGGAAGAATTCAAAAACCGAACGGGCATATTCCTCCACGCTCGAAAGTATTAGCGAATTGCCAAATTGCCCAGCCGCTTGGTCGGTCCCGATGAACGCGGAGTCCGGACCTCCAGATGGAATTGCTCCTTTGACTATCACAACTGCGGCACGCGGAGAGTAATGGCGGTGGCGCATGCCGGGACTCTTCAATGCGGCGCCGCTGTCTGAATCGGAAGCCTTAAACGCTTCGGGTACGATCTCTTGCAATTGTTCGAGCGAGATCGCTCCGGGACGCAGGACGACGGGAGCCGTGCCGGTACAATCGACAACAGTCGATTCCAGGCCGATCTCGGTCGCGTCGCCTTTCAGGATGCAGTCGATCCGTCCATCGAGGTCTTCCTTAACGGCCTCCCACGTGGTCGGGCTTGGCCGTCCCGAGAGATTTGCCGATGGGGCCACGACCGGCGTGCTGCAAGCCGTCAGGAATTCGCGGGCCAGTTCATGTCCGGGCATACGGACGCCGATCGTTTCCAGGCCCGCGGTAGCGATCAGCGGGACCCGCTCGCCCTTTTGCAATACAAGGGTCAAGGGACCGGGAAAGAATGTGTCGATCAGGTCCCAGGCAAACCCGGGAATGTCGCGTGTCAATTGATCAAGCTGATCCAAATGGCCGATGTGTGCGATCAACGGATTATCCTGCGGCCTCCGTTTCGCGTCGAACAGTTTCTGTATCGCCGCTTCGTCAAAGACATTCGCCCCGAGCCCATAAACAGTCTCGGTAGGAAACGCGGCGGTCCCGCCGGATCTTATCACCTCGGCAGCAACCATTGGATCCGTGGTAACTATCGTCTCCATACAAAACTGGCTTATTGTAACCCCGTCATTCCTGACTTCCCGGGCTCTTACTACCGCCTTTGTCGGAACAGAGTTCTTGACGCGAACTTTTTTCGCAAAAACTATTCGAAACCCCGTCCATCTAACATAGCCGAAAGCGGCAGCAATAATAACTGGAGGAACGCAATAATGACAAACTTTCTTATAATCAACACAGGGATCATCGCAATTCTTATCGGCCTTTTACTTCCCGCGGTCCAGACTGTCCGCTGACGGAAGCGTGCGAATTGCCCACACTCGGCCCGGTCATCTCGATGAGATGGCCGGGCATTTTTCGCTTCCCTTCCGCTATCCGATAAAATCATTACAGTGACGATCGATGAAAAACTGAAGACAGTTCCTGCTTCGGCCGGGATCTACCTGCACAAGAATTCCGCGGGCAAGATCATCTACGTCGGGAAGGCCAAGAACCTGCGAAACCGTGTGCGGTCCTATTTTCAAGCGAGTAGAAATTTAGACCTAAAGACCCGCCAATTGGTCCGGCAGATCGCCGATTTTGAGTTCATCGTCGTCGACAACGAGGTTGAAGCACTTGTACTCGAATCAAACTTGATAAAGAAGCACAAGCCGCGATTCAACGTCATGCTCAAGGACGATAAACAGTATCCGCACCTTAAGATGACGAACGAGCCGTACCCGAAGGTCGTGATCACCCGAAAGGTCGTGCGCGACGGTTCAAGCTATTACGGGCCGATGCTGCCGGCGTCGCTCGCACGAAAAACTCTGGACCTCGTGAACCGCGCATTTCAGCTTCGCACCTGCGATATCGAGATCGACGGGCGTCTGCCCCGGCCATGTCTCGAATTTCATCTAAAGCGCTGTCTTGGGCCGTGCGTAAAGGGATTGTGTACGCAGGACGAATACCAGGAGGCTGCCCGTGATGTAAAAACTCTGCTTGAGGGAAAGAACCGTGAGTTGGCCGCCGACCTTGAGAAAAGGATGTGGCGATTCTCCGAAGACGGGCGGTATGAACTCGCCGCAAAATTTCGCGACCTTCGGAATACCGTGATCGCCCTCGGCGAGCAGCAAAAGATGGCTTACACCGCCGAGCGCGACGTGGACATTTTTGGCTTTTACCGCGAAGAGAACCGTCTCGCACTCCAGCTTTTCACTATGCGTGAGGGCCGCATAGTCGGCCGCCGCGAGTTCTTTTGGGAAGACCTGCCCGAGGATGATTCGTTCGATCCCGGAAACTTCCTCCGGGAGGTCCTGATCCAATATTATTCAACCGACTATGTCCCGCTCGAGATCCACGTGCCTAACGATTTTGGCGACCGTGCTGCTTTCGAACAACTTCTGACCGAGCGGCGCGGCCGCCGCGTTCGCATTCTTCACCCAAAGATCGGTGAGAAACGCCATCTGGTCTCGCTCGTCGAAACGAACGCAAAGGTCGCGTTCGAACAGCGTTTCCGAGTCCTCAAGCCTGACTCGCAGAAGGTGCTCGAAGAACTCCAGGAAATACTTGAATTACCGTACTTTCCCGACAGGATCGAATCGTTCGACATTTCCAATATCTCGGGCTCGGAGAATGTTGCCGGGATCGTCGTTTTCGATAACGGGAGGCCGGCGCGCGGTCTTTATCGGCGGTTCATCATCAAAGGCGTCGAGGGCCAGGATGATTTCGCGTCCATGCACGAGGCCGTTTTCCGCCGGTATCGGCGGATGCTCGACGAAGGCGGGCAGCTTCCGAGGCTGATCTTTATCGATGGCGGAAAGGGACAACTATCGGCCGCTGCGGCGGCGATGAGGCTTCTTGATCTCGAGCAGATAATGCTGGTCGGCCTGGTAAAGCCGCCCAAGAGACACAACGAGATCTCTCATTTACTCATTCGCGGCCGCGAGGATAAGCCCGTGCCTTTCGACAGAAATTCACTGGCGTTTCGGCTCATTCTGCAAATACGTGAAGAAACGCATCGGACGGCCGTGGAGTTTCACCGCAAACGGCGTGAGAAACGCGATTTTACGTCAGAACTTTCCGAGATACCGGGCGTCGGCGACAAGCGGAAGATGAAGCTGCTGCGCGAGTTCGGCTCGATCGAACGAATTGCGAAGGCCACCGCCGATGAGATGGCGCCGTTGGTAGGTAGAAAAGCCGCGACAGACATCGCGGCCCATTTCGAAAATCAGAGAAATATCGGACGGGCGGCAAAAGCCGACCATTAAGGCTCGTCGCAACGCAGCGTCCTGACCCGCATGAAAAGCTTTCGAAACTCTCTATCGGCCCGCTCTCCAAGATCACTCTCGGCGTATTTTATCTCCTGATTTGCACAGTTCCACCAACCGAATGACATCGTCTCGATCAAGGCGAATTTGAAACGATCGGGTGAGGCATTCTCCTGTTCCCACCGACGCTGGAGTCTAGCCGGGTCGGAATTTCTGCTCTGAGAATCCAAGTTCACTTTCCGCCACGCGGAGATCAGAACCTCGCCGCCTGCGATAATGGGCTCGCCAAATTTCATTTTGCACGCATCGGCACCCTTGTGGCGTCGCAAGGCCGTCGGATCGGTGTACGCCGTCATCGTGGTTCGGGCGAGCTGGTAGAGCTGCCGTGTCTCGGAAATGCGAGCTTTGCGGACCGAATCTGTAAAGGGCGTCGAAACGTACTCGAGGTGCTCAAGTTCATCGATCAGCGAATTGTACTTCAGATCGAGAGCGGCCACGTCCATCTTCGCAATGTCCTCGTATTTCCATGCGGTCGCATTGAAGGTATCAAGCCGGAACTCTCCGTGAGAGAGGAGCCGGCGGGTATTCTCCAACTGTGCCTCCGTATATTTCTTAGCGTCGTACGTCGCCGAAAAGTCGCACAGTTCATCGCTCCATCTGAACGTGCGGATCTGAGCAGAGGCGCTGAACGCCGAAAAGAAAAGGATCGCGGTGATAAGCAGCTTCATATTCATTCAGACGCAAAAAGTGCCGGGGAAGGTCAATTTACTGACGGCCATCCCCGGCCATTTTTGCGTTGGAGGAACGGAGAGAGTCAATCGATCTTCACATAATTTCGGTGGATCACAGCGTCCGATCTATCGCGAGCCTCGTACACGGCATTACCGTCGGCCTCGCGCGTGACGATCTTTGAACTCGCGGTGGTCGGCCTCTCCTTGGCTCGGCCCTTTTCGGCGTCAGAAAGAAAGCCTGATATAGCTTCAGGCTTCACGGCCGTTCGCGATCCGCGATCACCTTCGGCGACGGCCTCAACGGCGGCGGCCTTCAACATTCGCGGCCAGAGTTTCGCGAAAAGATGATTCGAAACGTAAATGTCGGCACTGTTGATCTCGCCGTTGACGGCAAAGGCATATCCGATCACGTCGGTCTTGCCGCGAACGAGGTCGCCGAGCTTCTTCACGTACTCATCCGCAGTGGCCGCTACTTTTCCGTTCTCGAGGGCGAGTTGAAGGCTGGTCGAAGATCCGTTCGCCGTGACATCGACCCCTGTGTTTGCGGACAGTCGTTTCTGTGCCTCGGCCACCTTTGACCATACCTCCTGCTGCGAGCGCGCGCCGTTCGCCGCAACCTTAAGATCTTTAGAGACTATACGTTCTTCCGATGATGAGAACTGCTGTACATCCTCGCCTTTCCGCTTTTCCCAGCGGCCCGATTCGACGCAAAAGGCCTCGATCGACACGCGCCCCGACCGGGCCGGGATTATCACGCTGATCGCTAAAACGCGATCCTGTTTCCCGCCCTTGACGATATCGCCCGACTGTATGAATACGTCAAACTCCTTCGATATATTCTCGACCATCAGTTCGTTCACGTCCGACGTTTCATAGACCTTGAAGATCTTTAGCTTCATCGCCTCCTGGAGGGTGATGATGTTCTTCTTGTTCGTCTCGTTCTTGCCGTGTATCAGAAAGATGGTCAGGTTCTTGTAGGAATATGGTGCGGAGACGCGGTACGCATTCTGTGCGCTCAGCGTCACTGCGGAGGAGGCGGCGAGAATTGCTGCCGCGAGGACCAGGAAATACTTGTTCAACCTCATAAATTGCTCCTTTTCACGTGTGTTACTTGCCTTGAGAGATATTCTGTTCAGCAAGTGAACGGAGAATAGGCGGGCAACTTGCAATTTATTCGTTGATCAGGCGTTAAATCCTGTAGATGCAGGGTTAACCGGCTGAAAGACATTGATCGCCCGGCTCAACTTCTCGGCTGAGCCCAAAAGGACGACCGTATCGCCTTCGGAGAATTTGAATCTCGCTCCAGGGCTTATCGTCGTTTTACCATCTTGAACGACAGCGATCACAGTGGCACCGGTCTCGCCCCTTAGGTCAAGATCACCAAGATTCTTTCCGATCACTGGCGAATCGGCCTCGAGCTTTATCGATTCGGTGCTGGCAGCGTCGAGCGCGACGTTCATTCCGCTCACGGGTTCAGGCGGCGGGCCCGGCGAGCGAAGCATTTCGTAACCCTGGCGACGGATGTTGTCGATCTGGTTCTCGATCACGTTCCGGGCGGTTCCGTACCTCTGAAGCACCCTTGAAAAGATCTCGATACTGGTCTCGAATTCCTCGGGTATCACCTCATTGGCGCCCAGCGAATAGAGTTCGTTTATCTCGGCAACATACCGTGTGCGGACGATGATATAGACGTCGGGATTCATCATCCGTGCCTGCTTCACGGTTCGCCGTGCCGCATGCGGGTCCGACATCGCGAGCACGAGCGACCACGCCTTATCGATCGCGGCATGGCTCAACACCTCCCGGCGTGTAGCATCGCCAAAATTTATTTTTTCGCCTTTGGCTTTTGCCCGCCTGACCGATTCGGCATTCAATTCGAGCACGACGTAGGGGATGCCCACCGCCCGCAGGACGCGGGCTAGGTTGCGCCCGTTCAGGCCGTATCCGACTATGATCACATGCTGCTGCACGCCTCCGCTTGAGGTGAGATGGATCGCTTCGTCCTCGACGTTTCCGATGTCGCTGTTCCGCCCGTCGCTGAGTACCGACTGCACGAACATACCGATGCTCGGTGCCGCTGCAATGAGGAACGGCGTTGCGATCATTGACAGCACCGATGCGGCCAGAAAGACCTGGTAATCGTTCTCGGATAGCAGGGCGACACCCTTGCCCGATCTTGCCAGAACGAATGAGAATTCGCCTATCTGTGCGAGCCCCAGAGCGGTCATCGCCGCGACTCGCTGCGGATATCCCAGAACACGGATGATCGCCCATACAAGGAGCGCCTTGCACACGATGAGTCCGGCAACCAGCACGAGGACAATGCCGATATTTGAGATCAGTGCCCCGAGTGAGAGTAGGAGTCCGATCGAGACGAAAAAGAGGCTGTTAAAAACATCGCGGAATGGCGAAACCTCGGTCGTCACCTGATGGCTGTATTCGGTATCGGCGAGCACGACGCCGGCGATAAATCCGCCAAGGGCGAGCGACAGGCCGAAATGCGAAGTGACCCACGACATCCCCAAGACAAATAGGACTATTGTCAGCAGAAACACCTCCGGGCTGCGTAGCAATACGACCTTTTGGAGGAATTTCGGAAGCAGAAACCATGCCCCGGCCACGATCCCGACAAGTGCCAGGAGTGCCGAACCAAGATCTATCGCGATCTTTGTAAAGCTGACGACATCATCACCACCAAGCAACGGGATCGCCAGCAGCATAAATACAATGCTGATGTCTTGAAACAGCAGGATGCCCACACCGGCTCGCCCGTGTGGCGCATCGACCTCATGCCGGTCCACGTAGGACTTCAGTACGATAGCCGTGCTTGAGAGCGCTACCAGAAACCCGAAGAATATAGCCTGTTTCAACGGGCGGCCGACCATTACCGTAACCGCAGCCACGGCCGCGAGCGTGCCGAAAACCTGAAGCCCTCCGCCAAGCAGGACCAGGCGCTTCATCGTACCCAGCCGCTTCAAAGAGAATTCGAGCCCGATCGTAAAGAGCAGAAGCATCACGCCGATCTCGGCCAGGATCTCGATGCCCTCAAGTTCTTTGATAAGGCCGAGGCCGTACGGCCCGATCGCCATACCCGTGAGCATCAGGCCGACCAAAAGCGGCAACTTTACGCGCAAACAGATGAACGCGACCGGCACCGAGACCAGCAAGATCATCAACAGATCCGAGAAAAGCTGCGGAGTGTGCATACCTGATCGGTCTTTAATATACCAAATCGAGGCCTCGACAGATGAAGCGGTTGCAATTACATTTGAATGCGGTGAAAATATCCGCGACCAACAATTCCAAATGGAGGCCAATTGATGAGATCTTTGTTTGCTTTCGGTGTGCTGACCTTTGCAATGACTTTTTGCGGTATCGGTGACAGGCTAAAACAGATGACCGGCGGAGCGAATGCGGACCCGGGAAACTCGGCGTCAAACTCGTCGACGACGTCGGACTCTAAGGTGGACAACCCGACTTTGACCGCTTCGCAGCAGACGATCCGTGACGCCTCATCCGAGGTTAAGTGGGAGGACCAGGGCATTTCCTTCAAGGTTCCGTCAGGTTGGCCCAAGATGGATGTGAAGAAGGAATCGTTCAATTATGGTTCGCCCGCGAACGGGTTCCTCATCGCCTCGATCTCAGTCATGCCTGATAGTTTTCCGGCCGATGTGAGTATCAAAGCGACCTATGACAGCGCTCTCGAACAGCTGAAACAGGGCAAATACGAAAAGGTGAGGTGGCTGGAAATAGACGGTGTCAAGGGCGTCGAATGGGTCGAGGCCGTACCCGAAGACAAGGACGGTATCCGGCGCCATCAATGGATAGCGTTTCGGCGATATCAGGGGCAGAATCAGCAGCTCAACATCATCATTTCGACCAACGGAAAGAATTTCGAGCGGCAACAGGACGCTTTCGCCTCGATCCTTTACTCGATGGAAATAGCGAAAGGCTGAAAAGAGTACGGGCCCGGTTTGTTTCCGGGCCCCAATTCGATCGATCGCCAATTCTAAGCGGAGGCGTGAAGCTGATGGGCACGGTTAGCCTCGGCGCTATCGAGGAATTCCTGAAACCCGGCGATCTTACCATCGCGAAGCGTCGTGATGTGAACCCAGTCGGTAGAGTAGGTCTTCCCGGTCGCCTTGACCGTTGCGGTCAGTTTTCCAAGTACGACCACCTTTTCCCCTTCGGCAATGAATTCGATCGGGGTGAATTCGCTGAAATCCTCGCTCTCGCCCAAGAGTTGAAAAAACTCAGTGAGAGCCTCTTTGCCTTCACGCGAACCGCTATAGACCGCGTTGTCTATCTTTGGCGTGTTCCATTTGATATCGTCCGCGTACAAACCTAGAAGGCCGTCGATATTCCCGCTTCCGAAAAATTCGTAGGCCTTCTTAACAATTTCCGTATTACTCATGATGGTGCTCCATTTGGCCGCGGGTTGAAGCCGCGGAGTCGGGTCCGAGGGAGATCTTTTGGAGTCACGAGTGTATCACCGAAACGTTCCGACGAACAGGCTAAGAATCCAATGTCGGAGTATCTGCATGGGGAATAAAGCATTTCCGGCAGCGAGCCTCGTACTTATCGCTTGCCCCGACCTCGACCCTTGCCTCCGATTCGACCGTTCGCTGGGAATAATTGGCGGTCGAGCCGCATTTGACACAGATCGCATGGGTCTTAGTGATGAACTCGGCGACCGACAGCAATTGGGGCATCGGTTCGAACGGCTTTCCCATATAATCCTGGTCGAGTCCCGCGACGATCACGCGTTTTCCTTCAGAAGCGAGCGTGTTCACTGCCTCGATGAGATCCATATCAAAGAATTGGCCCTCGTCGATCCCAACGACCTGGGTGTCGGGCCTGATCTCGCCGAGCATTTCACTCGCAGACGCCACGGGCTTTGAATCGTGCTTTTGACCGGAATGCGATGCTATCTCTTCGACGGAGTAACGGGCGTCGATAGTCGGTTTGAACACCTGCACCTTCTGCCTCGCGATGCGGGCACGATTCAGCCGGCGGATCAATTCTTCGGACTTGCCGGAGAACATTGAGCCCACGATCACTTCGATCCATCCGGTCCCATTCTGGCGATCTTTACGGCGCTCTTCCGTATTATCGAACACAAATTCTTCCACCATGATCACTGTTTACGAAAGAGCGATTATAGAGAATTATCGGTAAAAATAAAAAAGGCAGTCCCTGGCGGGGCAAATAGGTGTTCGGCTGTGACAGATTAGTAATATTCTTAGAGGGTGAAGTTGACGCTCTGCCCGAAATGCCGAAAGCCGTATCTGGCAGAAAAGGACTCTTGTCCTAATTGCCCGAAGCCGTATACATGGGATCAGGAAAGCTGGGCAAACCTAGGCTGCCTTTTGCTTACCATTCTTCCGTTATTCGGTGTTATTTTGTTTTGGATTTTCCTGTTTCTCGGATTCTTTTTGCGTTAAGCGCCGCTCTATGGCCGCCTTCACTTCGAAGACCGTGATCGCATCGAGCGAATGGCCCGAGACGATAGAAACATTCTCTCCCATCGGAAGAAAGCGTCGGGGCGATACATCGGTTACCAATACAATTACGTTTGCGCCGACCGCGGAGGCAATATGCACCGGGCCCGTATCGTTCCCAACTACGACGTCCACCACCGAATACGCGGCTGCCAGATGTCGCAGCGAAAGTCCTTCCAACAGCACGATCCCCTCGCACGCGAGCGACCCAAGTTTGTCCCGAAGCTCCGAATCTTCGGGTCCGAGAAAGATGACGACACTGCACCCGCCGTCCCCGAGAGATATCGCAAGATCTCGAAAACCCTCCGCAGGCCATCGACGCGATGAATTGCCCGCCCCCGGATTCAATCCGATCAACGGCCACCCCGACGGCAGCAGGTTCTCGATCTCACGTGTATCTTCGCCCGTTGGAGTTATCCAAAATCGAGGATCGGCCCCCTCAATTCCCAGTGGCGAAAGTGCGTCAAGGTAACCCTGCGAGGCGTGACGCGATTTATCCTCTTTCGGCGGCCGGGGCCGCACATTTGACAAGAGATCAATAGATCGGCTCTCCCGGTGTGCGAAGAGCCGCGTAGGAGCACCCGAAAAAAAGCCGAGGAGATTTGTCTCAGGCAGGCTGTGGAGATCGATCACAATATCGAAACCCCGGCGCCTTATGCCCCAGGCGAATCGCAGGATCTCCACGGACGAAACGAACTTCTTTCCGTGTAAGAGGCGGACTCTATCGATCTCTATCACCTCATCGAAAAGGCCCGATAGTCGAACCAGTTCGGCGCACGCCGAACCAACGAGTACCACGCGGAATGACCCACGGTATCTTTCGGAAATAGCACGAAGCGCGGGCATGCTTAGGACGACGTCGCCCATCTGCCCGAGGTCGATCACCAGCAGTTTAGGAGGTTCGTTTAACAGACCGGGAATCGTATGATCAAATGCGTAACAAGTCAACACCCATCATATCGCTCGGTTTTTCTATGCCGACGAGTCCAAGCACCGTCGGAGCAACGTCATGAAGAGTGCCGTTGGGCCGCAGCGTACGATATTGACCGCTATAGTCTATCAAGTGAAACGGGACCCTGTTTGCGGTGCCGGTCTGAAGTGCATAAGGAGAATTAAGGGGGATTATCTCTTCGCAGTTGCCGTGCGTCGAGGTGATGATGACGAGGCCCTGCCTTTCCTGCATCACATCGAGCACTCCGCCGACGCACGTATCGACATACTGAACGGCTCTGACGGTCCTGTCCAGGTCCACATTCTCGGCGGCAATGTCCGCGGCCGAATAATTTGCGATGAAAAGGCCCTCGGTTTCCGATTCGATCTTCCTGATCAACTGGTCGGTAAGCCTGAAACTGCCAAGTTCGGGCTCCGTAAAATAGGCTGATTTGGACGGCCCGGGGATCAATATGTTCTGCTGAAACGATCTGCTGCCTTCGACCCCACCATTCATAAGGCCTGTAAGGTGTACGAGACGTTCGGCCTCGGCGAACCGCCAGGTCGGCACCTCGTTCTCCGCGAGAACCGAATTGAGCGACGACCGGGAGTCTTCCATAGGAAAAGCGACAGGGAGCTGAAAGTTGGCGTCGTATTCGACAAGGCAAACCGGGTTAATGGCAGGTTTTACGGAGTTGGCCGCTTGGCCTGGCTCAGGTATGGCGAGTGCCCTTACCAACTGGCGGCTCGTGTCGGCCCTTCGGTTGAAGAAGATCACGGTATCGCCCTCGCAAATGGTCGCGACCGGCCTTTCCGGCTCTGATTCAATAACGATGGGAGCTGTGAATTCGTCCGCGATGCCTCTCAGGAACGAACTTCGTATCGCCGCCGTCGGATCCGACGCTCGCTCGCCCTCTGCGTGGACCATCATAGTGAAGGCCCTTGCGGTTCGATCCCAATTCTGGCCGGAGTCCATTGCGAAGTGGCGTCCGCAGAGCGTCGCGATCTTGCCGACCCCGATCTCGTTCATCTTGATCTCAAGTGCCTCGATGTAGATATCGGCTGTCCTGGAGGGCACATCACGGCCGTCGAGAATGCAGTGAACAAAAACTTCCCGGCAGCCGTTCTGTTTTGCCATTCGGAGCAGGGCATATAATGTCGATGAAGATGAGTGAACGCCGCCGTCGCTCACGAGGCCGATAAGATGGACGGCCTTCCCGTTTGTATTCGCTGTCCGAATTGCCGCCAACAGCGGCTCGTTCTGAAAGAATGAGCCGTTGCTTATCGACCTTTCGATTCGTTCGGCCACAGAGTGGACCACCCTGCCCGACACAAGGTTGAGATGTCCCGCCTCGGCATTTCCCGGCAGATCGGCGGCAAGGCCGACATGTTCGCCCGACGAGTGGAGCACCGACCGCGGAAACCGCGAGCATATCTCGTCATAATACGGAGTATGTGCGAGCGCAAGGGCGTTGGTCTCGGACTCGGGAGCGATCCCCCAGCCATCAAGGATCAAGAGTGCAACGGGTCGGTTAATTCGGTTGGACATGATGTTCGACGAAAGGATCGGACGAGGGCAGAAATGTGAAGGGGAGCTTTTCGGCCGGAATTGGGGCCTGGCTTCTCTATTATATCGAAAAGTGTTGATTGTGTGGCAAGAAAATAATTAGTACGCGTTCGGGGCAGTTCGTTCCATCCATCTTTCAGGATGTCTGAGTGCGGCAAATTCGAACTGCTCGTAAAGTCCGTGAGCGTCCTTCGTGGCAAGCACCCACCGCCGCAAACCTTGCAGTTCCGGATGATGGACGATCACCTGCATCAGCCATTTACTCAACCCCTGCCCTCGATACTCGCTCAGAACGAACACGTCGCCAACATACGCGAACGTCGCCTTGTCACTCACGACACGTGCAAATCCGATCTGCCTATCGCCGTGATACAGCCCGAAACAGATCGAATTGTCGATGGCAGTCTTCGTTTGTTCGAGCGTACGTTCGCCCGCCCAATAGGATTCTTCTGACAGGAATCTATGAATGACGTCCAGATCGAGCCGCGCTTTGTCGGTGCTGATAGTGTATTCGCCTTTATGGATTTCGGACACTTTATAGACTAATGTGTGGACAGAAACTCGCTTACCTGCCGCTGATTTTTCAGAATAATAACATGCTTGTCCCCGACACTTTCAAGCTCCGACAGGAGTCTTTTCCGACTGCGATGTTCATATTTCCATACCCATCCGATGTATTCGAGATCGAGCCGCTCGTTACAGCCATTGGTCATATCCGGCCGCGACTTGCCGTAGTATCTAAGAGTGCGTTTGAGGATGCGATAGAGGCAGACGCGACGCGGAAGATCAAGGAAGATGATCGTATCCGCCGCCCGAATCCGCATCTCGCGAGTGCCGCCGAAGTTGCCGTCTATGATCCAGCTTTCACCGGCCCGCAGCTCGGCGACGCGGGCATTCCATTCGTCCTTCGGGGTCTCTTCCCAACCGGGGCGCCAATATTCGCGGTCGAGATGAATAACAGGCAGGCCGGTGATTCGTCCTAACTCGGTCGAGAACGTCGACTTACCTGAACCGCCCGAGCCGACTACAACCACCCTTCTCATCTACGCGGTTAAAACAGCTGATAAAACGCCTTCATCCCAGGATATCGAGCGGAATCGCCCAGGTCCTCTTCAATACGAAGAAGCTGGTTGTACTTCGCGATCCGGTCGGAGCGACAGAGGCTTCCGGTTTTGATCTGGCCCGCGTTCGTCGCGACCGCGAGATCGGCGATGAACGTATCTTCGGTCTCGCCGGAGCGGTGAGAGATGATCGCGGTCATATTGTTGGTGCGGGCGAGTTCGATCGCGTCGAGCGTCTCGGTCAGCGTTCCGATCTGGTTGACCTTGATCAGGATCCCGTTTGCCGCACCTTCGTCGATGCCGCGTTGGAGAAAGCGTACGTTCGTGACGAATAGATCGTCGCCAACGAGCTGCACGCGGTCGCCGACCTGATCGGTGAGGTTCACCCAGCCCTCCCAATCGTTCTCGGCCATTCCGTCTTCGATCGAGATGATCGGATACTTGTCGCACCAATCGGCCCAATATGACGCCATTTCTTCCGAGCTAAGCTCGCGCTTGTCCGACTTCTTGAAAATGTACTTTCCGTCATAAAAGAACTCGCTTGCCGCCGGGTCGAGGGCGATCATCACGTTCTCGCCGGCAATGTAGCCGGCCTTTTCTATGGCCTCAAGGATCGTCTCGACCGCCTCTTCGTTCGATCTTAAATTGGGCGCAAAGCCTCCTTCGTCGCCGACGCTGGTCGAATAGTTGCGCGCTTTGAGAACGGTCTTGAGATGGTGAAATATCTCCGCACCCATCCGCAGAGCCTCGGCAAAGCTTTCAGCACCGACCGGCATTACCATGAACTCCTGAAAATCTACGTTATTGTCTGCATGTGCACCGCCGTTCAGGATATTCATCATCGGTACCGGCAGCGTCTTTGCGTTCACACCGCCGAGATAGCGATATAACGGCAACTCGAGGATCGCCGCAGCCGCCCGGGCATTTGCAAGCGATACCGCGAGCATCGCGTTTGCCCCGAGTTCAGACTTATTGACTGTACCGTCGAGCGCTAGCATCGTTTCGTCGATCAACGTCTGGTCTAGGCAGTCAAGGCCCTGGATCTCGGAAAATATCCGGTCGTTCACGTTATCGACGGCCTTTAGGACGCCTTTCCCAAGATATCGGTAATTATCGCCGTCACGGAGTTCGACCGCCTCATTCTCACCGGTAGAGGCACCGCTCGGCACAGCTGCACGCCCCTTCGTGCCGTCCTCCAGAATGACCTCAGCTTCGATGGTCGGATTGCCCCGTGAATCCAATATCTCGCGCGCCCATACCTGTTCGATGATGCTCATTGCTTGAATGTTTCTCCTGGTGGTTGAATAACCTAGATTCTACGGGCGGTCACGCTCAGATTCAATTCGTTGAGCGACTTTTTCATTTGCGAGTCGGCCGGATCGAAAGCGCGACCGTGATGATGCCGAAGATCAAGAGGACCCCGCCGACAGGCGCAAGAAAGACGAGAGCGTTCGGATCGCCCTCATATGTCACGATCCCGCCTAGCAGAAATCCGATCGGCATCAGCACCGCGCCGATCATCATCGCAAAAAGCCCACTCTTTGCGGGCTCAATGATGCCAGATCGCACACTGAGGCCGGCGGCCAGCACGAGAACGCTCAAGAGCGTCCCGTGCGCGTGAGCCAGCCGGAAAAGCTCCCGGCGGACCGGATCATTCAGATAATCCGGTATCCGAAAGGCTATCAGACCCTCAAGAAGCAGCCCGAACGACATCCAGACCGCAATGCCGATCCAGCCCTGCCGGGCAATACGAGCGATCAACGGGTCGTCGGAAATTATCGTGCGTTCGCGGTCTGCACTTTCTACCGACGCTTTCTGGGCATCGGCATCGCTCACTGGTGTTTTCTTTTCCTTCACGAGCGTTTATTCACCCACTTCCAGATCGACGTCGCGGCGGCCGCGTCTCAGTTTCTCAGCTTCTTGTCTCACCCGCTCCACCTGTGCCGGGTCAAGGGATCTGATCCATGCAGCGATCTGAGCGGCCCGCATTTCTGGCGAGGCGAGATAATCCGGCTTCGAGATCCCGGCTTGATCCGACGTCAGACCATTTGCGGCAAAAAACCTGACGATCGGATAGTTGTCCGCGGCAAAAGCTTCGGTAAGCAACAGCAGGACCCGATCGCGTTCGCCGTGCTTGAGCAAAGCATCGGCCATCATCGCCCTCGTGAGCGCGTCGCCGCCAAATAGGCCTCTCTCGCTTTCCGGCCGGTCGAATTCCGGCCCGCCCGCGATGAGGCCGCCATATCGGCTCGGCCACATTTCCTTTGACGTCGCTATCGTCCAATTGAGGGATCGGTCGACGTGACACTGATTGCAGGCGTTCGGCACGTTCTTCTCCAATGTCAGGTTTGGTTCGGGGACCGAGATCTTATGCGTTTTATGAAATGCCATTATTCCCGAAACTACCTCCGGCATATGGCACGAATAGCAGCTGCTGCCCGGCGACGCTGCGAGATGCTTGCTGTGACGGGTCAAACCTTCGTCGGACGCAAGCTCCGTGTGGCAGCTCGTACAGGCCTTATTGCTCCTTTTCTCCTCGGTGATCTGTCCCTTAATATCGCCGCCGTGCATCGTATGGCAGCCCAGGCAATTTATCCGGTTCCCCGGCTCGCCCCGTGTGAAGCACTTGGATGCCAGGATTCCCTGATATTCGTACGCGGTCAACCGAGGCGAGCCATCGCCCCAAAAACGATTCTCGAAAGACACATCGCCGAGCTTTGTCTCGGGCCCGACCGGATGATAGAACAGCGACAGGTCTTCGCCGGCGTCAAACGGGTCACCTTTCGCAAAGATCTCCCGTATCCGGTCGATGGGCTCCGGCACACGCTGGCCGTGGCAATGGCCGCAGATCATCATTGCCCGATCGCTATTCAGTTCCTTTGGATCCACGATCTTGGTGTCGGACGAATCGTTGAGCCGCCAAACCAGACGGGTGAGCGGAGAGGAGGCCGCTTCGGCATGCTCCGCTCCCTGGCCGTGACACGCTCCGCACGCGATACCAAGCTCGGCAACCTCGGTCTTCGCCTGGCGGGTTCGGAAATCGAAGTTCGGCTGGGCCTTTACGTTGTGGCAAAAAACGCAGTTAGTATCCCACTGTGCCAGGTGTTGGTTGAAATTGTCGCTGTCGGGATAGAAGAACGAACCGTTGAGGCTCATCCACCTTTTCCGCTCGATATCCCACGCGACCGGAAGTCGGTAGTATTGGCCATTCCTCCGCGTAACATACTGCTCGACCCGACGCGATCCGATGGTGCGAAAGATCTCGTTGTTTTCATTCCTGCCGTCGGGATAGATGATGTCCATGAAATACCGCGAGCCGCGTTTTGACATGGTCGCCTTTGCTCCGGCGTATTCCAGAATTCGATCCTCGACAAAATCACCCTGGACGGTCGCCGGTGAGATGTCCTGCGTCATTCGGCTGTGATGGGTCTTTCGCCAGGAGCTGTGGTGGTCCTGATGGCAGGCCACACAATTCTCAGAAGGGATATAATTCTCATCCGCCTTTCCGGCACGCACACCGACAAGATCGGGCCGTGAGCTGAGGACGATAAGCGCGACCGCGCCGACCACAAACGACATGATCAAACCAGACTTCAAGATTACCGGCCGCTGCTGTGACAAATCTATGTTTCGCCATTATCGGCGTTGACCATCCTGACCGACAGGATGCGTCGCTTCTCGGCTTTTTCGATCTGAAAGATATGGCCATTGTACGGCACCGCGTCGCCCTCGTTCAGGATCTGTCCCGACTCGGACATAAGGAAACCCGCGATCGTGGTGTAACCTTCGGAAACCGGCAGATTCATATCGAGACGCTTATTGAGGTCGCGGACGGCAAGGCCGCCATCGAGTACAAAACT
Organism: Pyrinomonadaceae bacterium; assembly: GCA_050246275.1. Classification (GTDB taxonomy): domain Bacteria; phylum Acidobacteriota; class Blastocatellia; order Pyrinomonadales; family Pyrinomonadaceae; genus OLB17. Next base: position 141,230 of record JBFWWI010000001.1, on the reverse strand, counting down.
GCCGTCCGGCTGCGTATGTATCTGTTCATTCACCTCGCGGTCGTGCTCGTCCGAAATGTCGCCCACGATCTCTTCGAGCAGGTCCTCGAGCGTAATTATTCCCTCGACGCCGCCATGCTCGTCCACGACAAACCCGAAGTGAAACTTTTCCTCCTGCATCTGCCTCAGCACGTCCTCAAGACGTGCCGTATCGACCACGTAGTTGGGCTTTTGAAGAATACGCTCGATAGAGAAGGCCTGCGGCTCAATGAGGGCGAACAGCACGTCCTTCACGTGGACCAGGCCGAGAATATCATCGAGCGAGTCGCGGTAAACCGGAAGCCGTGAATAACCGTGATTGCGAAATATCTCGGCCATCTCGTGAAGTGTACACTTTTCGGAAACGGCGGTGATCTCGGTCCGCGGGATCATGGCTTCACGTACGGTGGTCTCCGAAAACTCAAAAACCTGGTCGATCAATCTTTGTTCTTCTTCGTTCAGATGTCCGCTTGCCTGCGAAACGCGGATCAGCTGACGGATCTCATCTTCGGTATAGCTTGACCCATGCTCGCCCGACGGATGCAGCCCGAACGCTCTGACGGTCCGCGTACCCGCCCAATCAAGCAGCCGGATCGGGTAATTAAAGACCGTGTAGAAGATCTGCAGCGGGACGGCGACGAAATACGAGACGCGCTCCGACAATTCGAGCGCTGCCGTCTTGGGCGCCAGTTCTCCGAAAACGATATGCAGGAACGTAATAAAGGAAAAGGCCACGGCAAACGATATCGTGTGAAGCACCGCGCCAGCCGCCAGAAACGAGGCGCCGGTAACACCCGCAACCCAGATCAGCGCCGGTTCGAGCAGCGATGCGACCGCCGGTTCACCGATCCAGCCGAGCCCGAGCGAAGACAGAGTGATCCCCAGTTGCGTAGCTGAAATGTACGCGTTCAGATTGTTCAGCATCGCGAGGAGCCGGACGGCCGCCGGATCTCCGTCTGCGGCAAGCGCCTCAATACGTGATTTCCGCACCGCGACCAGGGCAAATTCGCTTGCGACGAAAAACCCGTTAGCGAGCACCAGAAGGATCACGGACGAGATACTGAGAAATGTCCACCCAAGTGTGGGCGCTTCGGCAACCGGTACGGGATCAGCAAAGAATAAAAGAAGCGATAAACTAGCGGGGTCGTCCATTGAAAAGACTGAGCGAAAACCAGAACTTGGGTCCACGTCGGCCGCCGCCCTCCAAACGACATTCCGCGTGAAATAAAGCGAAGTATATCACAACGACCCGTCCAGATTCACCAGCGGGACGCGTCGCTAGAGGCGGTATCTATCATCTCCTGGATAAGCATTCGACAGGATCCGCAACCGCTCCCTGCTCGCAACGCGTCGGCGATGTCTGCGGTTGATTCCGGCGATCTTGCCGCGATGAACTCGGCGATCCGGTCTTCGGAAACGCCGAAACAGGTGCATATTAGCGCACCTTCCCCTGCGAATTCCTCTATTCGCGAAAGCCGGTAGGCCGCAAGTGCCGACTTTACCGCCGTCGTAGAAGCCGAGAAGCATGGCTCGCGGGCAAGCCTTTCACTCGGCTCGAGCTCCGTCTGCAACCTTTCGAACGGCGCTTCATCGAGCCCGTGAAGCTCGACAAGTTTCGCTCCGTCGAGTCTTCGGCAGGATGCTTCGGCGGCCGCGATCATGTAACCGCATCCGTTAGATCGGTAACCGATCGATGTTATCCTCTGCGGGTCGCCATTTATCGATAGCCCGATCGTCACAAAACAGCCGCAATCGAGTTTCACCTCGCTCGCCTCAGCGTCGTTTCCGCCGTCGAGACAAGAGTATTCGGGGCTTCGGATCAAGTCGGCCACGCATTTCGGGTACACCGGCATCTACAGCAGTTTAGCAACAAACGAAGTTTTCGATAGAATGATGGGTAATGTACCTGCGAATCATAATTACCGTTCTAGCGGCAATGCTTGCCGCAGCGTGCGGTGCGGCCGCCCCCGTCTCGGTTGGGAATAAGCCGGTCTCGATAAATGAGAAGCCGGTCAAGGATGCTCCTTCGCGGCCGATGAAACCGATCGCAGAGATGAACTGGACCACTTTCGACGGCAAGATCCAGAAATTGCGGGACTTTCAGGGGCGGGTAGTGATCCTCGATTTCTGGGCGACGTACTGCCCGCCGTGCATCGAGGAAATTCCGCATCTAATGGAATTGAAACGCACATATGGGGACGACCTCGTGCTTGTGGGCCTTCACGTTGGCGGGGACGAGGATCGCCCGAAAGTCCCGGAATTCGTAGAAAAGCTGAAGATCGACTATCCTCTGGCGACGCCCGAGGATATGCTCACGGCATTCATTTTCGGCCAGGAGAGCGCGATCCCGCAGACAGCCATATTCGACCGTCAAGGAAAGCTCGTAAGAAAGATCGTCGGCTTTAGCCCGGAGATCAAACGCCAGTTGGACGAGACGGTCGCCGCAACGGTCGCGGCAAAATAAACGATGGCAAGAACGCCAACGATCGAACAAGAATCAGCCGGCGGCGTTGCGGTCAGGACCATCGACGGATCGAAGCGAACGGTCCTGATACGGACCTCCTCCGAGGGCCGCTGGCAACTGCCGAAAGGGATCATCGACCCGGGCGAGACACCCGAGATCGCTGCAATGCGCGAGGTCCGCGAAGAGGCGGGCATCACGTGTGAGATCCTTGAGCCTATCGATGTAATTGAATATTGGTTCTTCGGAAACTACGACGGCACCCGAAAGCGATATCATAAGAAAGTTCATTTCTTTCTGATGCGATACATCTCCGGGAGTATCGATGACCACGATCATGAGGTCGTTGAGGCCCGCTGGGTCAGTTTTGATGAAGCCGTTTCGATGCTTCACTTCAAGACGGAAAAGGACCTGGTCTCAAAGGCTATGAGCCTCTCCTGAACGTAAAAGAAATATGCGCGATCTACCCGTCGGAAACGGCTCGCTGCTCGTTAACTTTGACGAGAAGTATCAGCTACGAGATATCTATTTCCCCCACGTCGGACAAGAGAATCACACCGAGGGGTTTCCGTGCCGGTTCGGCGTGTGGGCCGACGGTGATTTCTCCTGGGTCGCGTCTGACGGTTGGACGCGCGAGCTTGCGTACCTGCCCGAGACACTTGTCACTCAGGTCTCGCTCATCAATGAGCGGATCGGCGTCGAGATCGTATGCAACGACACTGTAGCCAGCCACGACAACACTTTTCTCCGGCGCATACGTCTTCAAAATGTGCGAGGCAAGGCCGCAGAGTTCCGAGTTTTTTTACATCATGACCTGCGGATCTACGAGAACAGCTTTGGAGACACTGCGTATTACGATCCGGAAACGCGTGGATTGATCCACTATAAGAAGCACCGGTATTTCCTGATAAATACCGAGCCTCATTTCGATTCCTTCGCCACCGGTCGAAAGGCCTTTAAGGGGAAAGAGGGTACATGGCGCGATGCCGAGGATGGCAACCTGCAGGGAGGTGTCATTACCGAAGGTTCGGTCGATTCGACGATCGGGGTCCATTTTTCGCTCGAGCCCGAGGGAACCTTCGAATTCTATTACTGGATCGCCGCGGGAGTCGATTACGCACGGGTCGCCCAGCTTAACACCCTTGTGTTGGGCCTGCGGCCTCAGCAATATCTGGATTATACGGGAAACTATTGGCGCGCCTGGGTAAACAAGAATGAGAGAGACCTGAAAGGAATTCCGGACCGCGTCGCCGACCTCTACAAGCGTTCGCTCCTGATAGTGCATACGCAGATCGATGCGGACGGAGCTATCCTGGCTGCAAACGATCACGACGTCACGGAACGCGCGACCGACCATTACAGCTATCTCTGGACGCGCGACGGCGCCTTTGTAGCCAGCGCCCTCGACCGTGCCGGATACTCTCATCTGACCCGCAAATTCTTTAGCCTGTGCGGGGAGATCGTCCATAAGGACGGCTACTTTCTGCAGAAATACAATGCCGATGGCACCGTTGCCTCAGGTTGGCACGCGGCGTGGGACGTCCACAGGCAAGAGAAGGTCTTCCCGATACAGGAAGACGAAACGGCCCTGGTGCTATGGGCATTGTGGGAGCATTACGAGCGCTACAGGGATATCGAGTTTGCCCATCGTCTCTACAGAAAGCTGACGGTACCCTGTGCAGAGTTTCTCGAATCATACCGTGATCCCGAGACCGGACTCCCGAAACCAAGCTGGAATCTCTGGGAAGACCGCCACGGTGTCCATACGTTCACCTGTGCATCCGTGGTCGCCGGCCTGCGGGCGGCAATGAACTTTTCAGTTCTCTTTGCCGAATATGATCGCGGTGAAAGGTATCGATCTGCCGCGGAGGAGATACATGCCGCCATGGCCACACGTCTCTACAGCAAAGACCTAGGCCGCTTCCTGCGTTCGCTGCAGTCGACCGGAAACGGCGGCCTCGAGCCCGACACGACCATTGATGCATCGCTATTTGCCACATTCTATCTCGGATGTTTCGACCCGAACGACCCTATGGTGACGGGCACGATGAACGCGGTCCGCGATTCACTATCGGTCGGCGGCGGTATCGCGAGATTTCAAAACGATGGGTATATGCGGACGTCAGAATCGATCACGGGCAACCCCTGGTTCATCTGCACCCTTTGGTTGGCGGACTACTACGTCGCGTCGGCCTCTAACCAAGCGGAACTGGGGCCGGCTCTTGAGATCCTAGAATGGGTCGTTGATCGGTCGCTTCCATCTGGCGTGCTCGCCGAACAGATCGACCCGGCCAGCGGAGGATACGTTTCGGTCTCGCCTTTGACATGGTCGCATTCGACGTTCGTTGCCACGGTATCCAGCTATCTGGATAAACTGCGCGAGTTTGATGCCTGATGCATTTAGAGCGTTTGACCACAGTAAGTTAAACTAGCCGCAATGAGACGAGCAAAGATCCTCGCGACCCTTGGTCCGGCTTCCGACACGGAAGCCGTCATCGAGTCTATGATCCACGCAGGCGTGAACGCCGTACGGATCAATATGTCCCACGGTACCCAGGATGAGCATACTGCCGCGATCGGCACCACCCGCGCGATCGCCGAACGGCTTGGCCTTCCGATCTCGATCCTTGTCGATCTTTCGGGCCCGAAAATTCGGACACGGACGCTTAAGGACGGCCAGCCGGTCGAACTCGTTGCGGGCGAGCGATTTACGCTCACGACTCGCGACGTTGAAGGCAGCGCTACCGAGGTCTCAACGAATTTTTCCGACCTACCGACGTGTGTAAAGGCCGGTACCACCATTCTTCTTGATGACGGGGCCCTGGAACTTAAGGTCGAGGAAGTTGATGGCATGGACGTTCACACACGGGTCGTCACGGGCGGCATCCTGAAGGAACGGAAAGGGATCAACCTGCCGAATACGCCGCTGCCGATACCGTCGATGACGGAAAAAGATCATAAGGATCTTGTTTGGGCGATGGGCCAGAACGTCGATTATATCGCGCTCTCCTTCGTCAGGACCGCCCAGGATTGCCGTGAGGTAAAGCAAGAGATCAAGCGGTTGAATACACGGACGATAGGCCGGGCGCTCCTCGTCGCCAAGATCGAAAAGGCCGAAGCGATCGAGAATCTGGATGAGATCATTGCCGAAACAGACGGTGTCATGGTGGCCCGCGGCGACCTAGGCGTCGAGACCAGCGTCGAGCTTGTTCCGGTTTATCAAAAACGCATTATCAGCAAGGCGGTCGCCCAGGATAAATTTGTGATCACGGCAACGCAGATGCTGCAGTCGATGATCGAGCACCCGCATCCGACACGTGCCGAGGCGTCCGACGTCGCCAATGCGGTGTGGGACGGCACCGACGCCGTTATGTTATCCGCCGAGACCGCATCCGGCGCTTACCCGATCGAATCCGTCGAAACGATGGCCCGCATAATCGATTCGGCCGAGACGCTCAAGCCTTCGGAACTCAGAAAGCCTGTAAAGTTCTCTCAACCGCCGACCGGCCGCACCAGTCAGGCGCTATGCAAGGCAGCGGCCTACGCCGCCCGCGAAGTGATGACCGAAAAAGTGGCCGTCTTCACGGAATCGGGCCTGATGGCTCGGCGCCTGTCCAGCGTCCGCTCGGGGCTGCAGACATTTGGGTTGACAACGTCGCGGGACGCGTATAGCCAACTCGCGCTGATCTGGGGCGTACAGCCTTTTGTACACGAGACTCCCTGGTCCACCAGAGAGCAGCTGAAGATCGGCGAAAAGGTCTTGATCGAGGCGGGTGTGGTCGAGGATGGTGAGACCCTTGTAATGATGGCGGGGCGCCTGTCGGGACTCGGGCTTTCGAGTTCGGTGATAATGTGGACGATCGGCGAAGACGTGCCGCGGCGATAGATCGCGGCGGGAACGCGGTCAGGCGACCGTCGTTCCAAACAGCTTACCCACCAGCGCCGTCGCGGCCATTGCGATCGCTCCCCAAAAAGTGACCCTGAGTGCTCCGGTCACAAGGCTCGCGCCGCCGGCCCGCGCCGCCACGGCCCCGAGAATTCCGAGACACAAAAGTGAACTGCCGGAAACACCCACGATCAGCCACTCACTCCTTAGCAGCATGGCCACGACAAGCGGAAGTGCAGCCCCGATGGCAAAACTTACTGCCGAAAAGACTGCCGCCTGTACGGGCCGCGCCTTCAACTCTTCCGATATGCCTAGTTCGTCACGCGCGTGGGCTTCGAGCGCATTGTGGGCCATCAACTGGTCTGCCACTTGCCGCGCGAGGTCCGGTTCGAGGCCCCGGTTCACATAGATGCCCGCGAGTTCCATCCGCTCGCCGACATCATCCGTAGCCAGTTCCTTTCGTTCGCGGTCGAGATCCGCCTTTTCGGTGTCGGCTTGCGAGTGGACCGAGACGTACTCGCCCGCTGCCATCGACATCGACCCGGCGACAAGGCCGGCGATCCCGGCGATAAATACTGCACCGCGGTCCGGGCTCGCCGCTGCCACACCTATCAAAAGGCTGGCGGTGGAGACGATGCCGTCATTTGCTCCGAGTACGGCCGCCCGCAGCCATCCGATCCTTTCCGTGCGGTGGCTTTCTGTATGGCGCATCACGTTAGTGTACGGCAAAAACACGAAAAGCCGAACCCCGAAGGCCCGGCCCATTGATCTCTCAATTGTGCTTAGGCTCCAAAGTAGCGTTCCAGATTGACCCACCCGGCGACAACACGATATCCGCCGCCCTGGTTGGTCTCGCCCCACAGTTCGCACGACGCGGCCTTGTAGTCCCGAGTATTCTTCGCACCGTCGAAGCCGCCTGCCTGCCCCAGGTCAAAGGTCCGCCAGCTATTCCCAACCTCACATTCGAACACGCCCACGTGAGCTATCCCGTCAGTCGCCTTGTTCGAAAGGCCGCGGTCGAGCAGCGCGAAGATGTCGCCTGGCTTGGGCTTCTTGTCCTTTGAAGACTCGACCCAACAGCCGAGCTTGATGCCTATGTCACGCACCCGATTGGTGCCGTTCAGAGAGTTTGCGTTCATCCAGTCCTGAAATTTCTTCCCTTTTAGACCTTTACTCAGTGCGACCTGCCCGCTGACAAATCCGGGAAGCGAACCGCAGGTGGTATAGCCCGGCTTGCTTTTCACTTTTGGATCGTCTTTCCGAAGTTTACTGGTCAAAAGGTCATTGTTGATACTGAGATAGGGGGCCGGAAACAGCATATTCAGCCTTTCGATATAGGCCTGGCGGCTAAAAGGCAGCGGCTTGAAGGTGACGAGTTGAAACTTAGCCGAGGCCGAGAGCTCGATATTCCAAAGCGCATGGGCGTCCTTAAGCGATGAATCGACCGGATCGTAAAGCCGTGCCGTTCCATGGGTGGCCGAAGTGTCAGTACCACTTTTGGGCGAATCGTGGACGATCGCAATGTTTCGCGACTTGTCCATCATCCACATCACGCCCCAGTCCTTCGCCTCGAATCCGCCGCTTCTCGACGCAGCGACACGCTTCCACACGCCGCTTTTGTCGTCGCTCACAGCCCAGATGTGCGACCTCCAGTCAAAATTTACTGAGGTCGTCCCGAGCACCTTGTTCTGCCCATCACGTACGTCAAATTTCACAAGCATCGCACCTACTCCTTTCCCGGTAAACTTACCGATCTTATTCGAGACGCGATTTTAGTCGTGATTTGCCGGATCGGGACCACCCGTTCGGGCAGTAAAAGTCCGCAGTGTCCGATGGGTTCAGTGGTATTTTGACTTCACGTTCCGGCGGCCCCATCGGAGCGTTCGGCTCATCCAGATCATTTCATCCAGAAAGCCCGCTACGCGCTTTTCGTAAGCTGGGTCGAGAAGATTTCCATCGTCGTCAAACTTCGAACCCACCGAGGGAAACTGCAGGTCGGTAAATGTTACTGCGAGGCCTAGCTCCCTCACCATTGGGACCAACGCCTCGATTACGCGGACTCCGCCCCACGGCCCCGCCGAAACCCCGACAAAGGCGACGGCCTTGTGAATATACTCCTTTAGAAGCACGTCGAGCACGCTTTTCAGCACTCCGGGATAACCGTGATTATACTCGGGGCTGACGATGACAAGCCCGTCCGCCCGTATTATGGCGTCACGCCATTCGGGAAACGAGTCGCCGATCTCCGTACCGTAATGATCTCTGGGAAGATCAAAGTCGCGAACGTCGAAAAGCCGGGTCTCGATCTCTTCCCGTTCGGCCATTTTCGACAGGACCCATTTCGCGACCTTTTCGCTTTCTCTCTCCTTGCGGCTGGTGCCGAGCAAGAGCGGAATATAGAGCGTTCCTTCGTCTCCCATATCTGGTAAATCGGCGTCTCCTCTTATATTATTCCCTCATCGTGACAAACATTGCTATCGACCCCGGGCTTTTCTTCTTTCGCCGCGAAAAACCCTTCCGTCCCCATGAGGTTTCGGACGATGAAACGACCCTTGTGCCCGAGGTCCCAAAGATCCGCTGCCCGCAGTGTCGCTGGCATCCGCGTCGTTCGAGCCGGTGGATTTGCGTCGATGTTAGCGCACCCGAGAATTTTTCCGGCGGCTGCGGCGCGGTCTGGCACACGTTTGAAACGGGCGGCATTTGTCCCGGATGTTCACACCGATGGGCCTGGACGTCGTGCCTCTCGTGCGGACGCTGGTTATTGCACGGCAACTGGTACGCTGCGGCTAATTCTGATTGATCTTCGAGCCCTTCATCGTGATGTCGCCGTCCGCCACTATGAACGTCCGCCCGCTGGACTTGATGGCGATCTTGGAACCTGAGATGGAGATGCTCCCGTCGGCTTTCAGGACTATCTTCCCAGTGCCGCCTTTCGAACGAATGATCGCCTCGCCATCGTTAAAGGATAGAAAATGCCGCCGGTATTTCTGGTAAGCCTCGAGTTCCGCGACCTTTTCCTCCAGTTTTCTGCAGCGCTCCGCCAGACTACGTGTTTCGAGATCCATTGTTTTTGTCCTCCCAAGTATATGCTGCAGTTCAGAGGCTCGTTGAAGAGTCCAAGCCGAGCTTGATCGCATCAAGAAAGTCCGTAGAACTGGTGAGATAGACTGCGATAGTAGAGGAATTGAAACGACAAGGCAAGGTCTGCGCCCTGCCATCTCTCAAGGTCCGTTACCGGCGCTTTTTCCAGCTCGATCCACCCAAGAGGTCGTGGCTCCCTGTGATGTTTATCGTCGGGTTGAACTGCTTCCAAAAATCGAGCGTCTTGAGCTTGTCGAAGGAGACGAATCCCTTGTAGTCGATATTGTCGCAGCTTGTCAGCGCGCACGAGGCCGAGACCGTGATCTTCAGCCGGGCCGATTTGAACAGGTCAACGCTCGCCCCGATGCGGTTATAGCCCATGTCCGCGCTGAGGAAATGGAAGTTGACATGGGTCTTTACCCAATTGGGTATTCCCGGGATCATAGACTTCAGTATCAGTTCGCTTGCGAAATGATAGCCGACGTTAGGCGTAACGGTTACGTTACCATTCTCATCCATCATCTCGATGCCCATCTCGTCGATGTGTACGTTGCAGACGTTCTCCTCCGGTTTAGAGCCGAAACCGACACCGACGTGGAGAGCCCTCAGGTTCATCTTGAAAGCCTCGCCAAAATAGCCGCTGAAACCCTGGTCCATTTCCGGCGCGTTCAAATATCTGGGCCGTGCGTCGGCGATGCGAAGGCCTCTGTCGGTCAGCACCATCCGCCAAGGCTCCCGATACCCGATGCCTTTCGTTGCCATCAGCGAAACGCTGTGCGCCCAATGCTTCTGAAAATCCACGGGCTTCGTACTTCCCTTTTCAAATGCCCGATTCTCGCCGATCATCGCCGCCTCGAGATCGCGCATAAAGGCGTCGGCGTCCTTCGGGACGAAATCGATACCGTCGAGGGTGTTCTTCTTCACTACCAACTGTTTTCGTTTGGGCTTAACCAGAAAGTAGCACTTGAGGTCCATCTTAGGCGTCAGGTCGAGAAACCTCGCATTGATCGAATTATAGACGTCGGACGCTATCGCTTCTTCTCTAACGCTTGACATATCCGTCACCTCCGGACTGGCATTCTTCGAAAACGTGACGATACCTTAGCTCAGATTTGCCTACAGATAAATAGAAATTTTAGATCGGTCGAAAATCCTTGAGAATTAGTGGATCTTCTTCGGGTGGAAAATGCAGAAGGCGACGGGAGGAATATCAATCGGCAAGCACACGGGCAACGGTTTCTTTGGCGATGCCCTTGCCGTTTCGCTTGTTGAAGTCGGATAGCGAGATCTGAGGGTCGCGCCAGGCATCGAGATGGCCGACCTGATGGACACACTGTATCGTGCAGGCCGATGCACACCACTTTTCCGTGATGTACTCGCGCTCCATATCCTGATGCGTGTACTCAAGCAGAGGGATGCCCGGCGTTCCCCGCTGCTGCGAGCACCAGTTCACCATCCCGAATTCGTCGATATAAAGATAACGCGCACCCGCGCGGCACCGCCATTCGTATTCGCCGCCTTCGACAAGTTCGTCCTGAAACCAGTTCCAGCGGGCGTATGAGCGGGCACCTTTTTTCTTTATCTCGTAGTAAACCTCTTTGTCACGCTCGGTGAGGCCCTTGTTCAGGCCGTCGCTGTCGTGGATCACACCGACCGTTGACGAGAAACCAAGCTCGCGGGCACGATTCGCTATGATCAATGCCTCCTCGGGGTTCGCGACACCGCCGCCGACCACCGAATTGATATTCACCTTGAACCTGGCGTGGTCACGCAGGTTTACGAGCTTTCCATCGAGCACCTTAAGGCTCTTTTTCGAGACCTCGTCGGGTGTTACGTTGTCGATCGAGATCTGCAGATAATCGAGCCCCGCCTCGTTCAGTTTCTTGATCTTATCGACCTGAAAATAGTAGCCGTTCGAGATCAGTCCGGCGATCATCCCGTGATGGCGGATGCGGGCGATGATCTCATAGATCTCCGGGTGCATCATCGGCTCGCCGCCGGAGATCGTGATGACCGAGGAGCCAAATTCCGCAAGCTTGTCGATGCGTTCGAGCATTACGTCGATCGGCACCGGATCTGACGTTTTGTCGTATTCATTGCAGTAGGTACACGCCAAGTTGCAACGCCGCATCGGTACGATATGTACCAACACAGGGTGCTTGGTCGAAGCGAACGCACGAACCGTGTGCCTCACTCCGCGTGTAAATCTGCTGAAACTGCTCGCCTTGGGCATAAAACCTAAATGTTTGATTATACGGGGCGGATTCGGCCTTTTCAAACACATAAGCCGCCCGTCAGAGGGCGGCTGTCGCATTTACTTGTGATCCGATCATCCCTGAATGATCTTCGTATTCTTTGGCGGCTTGATCGCGAAGACATCAGCTTTTATGGTTGCGTTCCTCTCAATATTCGTGAGCTGAATGGTGGTCGAGTCGTTGTTCCTCTCAAAGACCTTTGCCTGGACCGGCATTCCATTCGGATCTACCCATAGTTCGGCGCTCTTGTAACTGTTCGAGGTCTTAGGGGTGAGTTTCAAGTGCCAAGTCTTTACTGTCCCATTTACGGTTGCTTCCCCCTGATAGGTGACTTCGTAATTTGCCTTCAATTGCTCGCGGTTCATGCTCATAAAGGCGAGTGCTCCGCCGGCACCCGCACTTCCTTTCGCGTTATCGACCTTCCCCACGATCGCCTGTTCAAGTCTCGGGCGATAGAGGATATACTGACCGCCACCCACCGCCAGATGTTCGACCATCGGCTTTGCCCAATCGATCCTTACGCGGATCTTTTCCTTCGCCGCCGCCGGCAGATACTGTACGGTCCCTTCCGAGATGTCGTATTCGTCAAGCTGCGAATTGTGCTTGCTCATTTTGATGTCCGATCTCAGCGACTTCAGGCTTTTGTTATTGGTATCCATCCGCTTCAGAATATCGCTTAAGATGCCCTGAGCGCTGACATTCGTGAACGAAAACACCGAAATGGCAGCGGCAAAGGCCGTCAAAGTCAAAAGTCTTTTAATTCCTGTCATAAAACCTCGGCAGCTCAGCGGATATCGACCTCGTAAACCGTCTCGCCGCGGCTGTTCTTTTTCTCGCGCCATCCAACAACAACAGCATCCGGAATACCGCTCACATCTCTCACGCGCTGTTGGAGGATACCTTTCTCGGGCGAGAAGTCAGATGCTTGGACGATGACCCGCGACGTTTGGGTTGCAAGCCTTTCTCTTCGTTCGAACCAGGTCTTCGGCGTAAGAAAGATAAATGCCACGATAAGCAGGCAAAAGATCACATAGACCGACGTCTCGCGGCTGTAACTCCATAGAATTAATCTTTTTATCTGCTCCATCGCCGGATCTAATCCACGATATGCCCGTCCCGCATCCGGATTATTCGCGAACAGACGGCCGCCGCCTCCGGATTATGCGTGATCATGATGATGGTCTGATCGTACTTCTCGTTAAGTTCCTTGAACATCTCAAGCACGATCTCCGAATTCTCGGTGTCGAGATTCCCGGTCGGCTCATCGGCCAGAATGATCGCAGGCCGGTTTATGACCGCTCGGGCAAGTGCCACCCGCTGTTGCTCTCCGCCCGAAAGCTCCAGCGGTTTGTGATGCATTTTGTTCTCCAGCTTCAGCAGCCGCAGCACCTCACGGCGGTTAACGTTGCTCTTTGCCCCATTGCCGAGATGGATCTTTTCGGCCAGCTTCAGGTTCCCCTCGGCCGTTAGCGTCGGGAAAAGGTTAAATCGCTGGAAAACAAAGCCTATCTTTCGGCGGCGGATGTCGGTCCGCTGGGCATCCGAAACCTTCGAAAGGTCCTCGCCGTCGATAATGATCGACCCGCTCGTCGGCGAAAGCAGCCCGCCCATCAGATGCAGCAGGGTTGATTTTCCGCATCCCGATGGCCCCATGATCGCGACGAACTCGCCCTCTTTCACCTCGAGCGATATGCCGCGCAAAGCGGGAACCTCTAATTTGCCGATCTTATACGATTTCGTCAGATCTTCGGCCTTTAATATCGTTTTCATCAGATCTACTGAAACCGCGTTGACACCGACGGTGTGGGAACCGGCAAATTCCTCTGCGCCGTTGCTTCCTGAAGGCGCTTATCGAGATCTATGACCTCGAGATCCCACGAATTCTCGAGAACGAAGGCCTTTGCAGGATAGCTCTTGCCGATCGTCACGGCCTCCGGCGACTGGTAGGTCAATCGCATCGAATACTTCTCCTGCGGACGCGTGACCAGTATCTGCAGGGGCAGCCTTGCGTAATCGTTCGTCTCGGTCAGCTTCCCTTCCCTGCCATATGTGATGTCCGATTCGATCTCGCCTTTTGCGTCGAATATCTGCTGCCGGGCGAGCCGAAGGCCGCCGACGCGGTCAAACCAGAACCGTCGCTTGATCTTCAACTCTCCGTTTTCGGCCCGGGCAAACTCGTCAAGCAGATAGTAGCCGCGCGTGACCTTTCGCAAGGGCGACTTCTTGCTCTGCGTTTCGTCCTCTTCCACCTGAAAGATCGAACTCTGTGTATAGATACAGTCGCCCGAGGTCGGCCGCACAAGCATCGCGTCGGTAAAGTGCTGCGGGCGAAGGTTGGCAAAAGCGTTGATATTCTGCCGAACCTCGCCTGACATCTCTCCTTCCGCGGCGTTCAGGTCCTTCTGCAGTTTGGAGTAATCGGCATTGTTCGTCCCCATTACGAACTTCTTATATTTGCCGTTGCCGTTGTCCTGCAGGATCGCCACCCGAAATTTCTCGCCGTCGGAGGTCATCTGGGCGACGTCGGTTTTGATGACGGGCACCTGCACCTTCAAATAGATGCTCGCCGGCCGCTGGACCACCACCTCGCCGTCGGCCGACCGATAGACCTCTTTCGAACCGAATTGCGCAAACGAATTGTCCTCGAATTTGAGGTCCATTTTTGCCCGCATCGAAGTAACACGGGCAAAGCGGTTCACTTCGCCCATTAATTCCGACTGAGAGGCATTCTCCGTCTTCAAAAGTATCGGGGTCTTGCTCTCTTTCTTGACGACGTTACAGCCCGAAAATAACAAGAGAGCTGTCGCGAGGATTAGAAAAGATGATCGCAGCCTATAAATATTAAAAAACATCCTCGTTCTCTGATGTACTAAGATACCGCCTTGTTGTATCGCAAAAACCTAAATAAATATTCGATAATACACGCGTATTAAACCGAAAATAATACCATGTAGGAGCGGATAAATCCTAGTTTGCCCAAATGGAAAGGCCGCGTCCGGACAGCTTCCGAACCACGGCCGTAAATACGCCAATTTGCTCCGGTTAGCCCGAGAAAACCCCTGTGCTGCGAGTCATATAGTCCTGCATAACGTAGGCGAACATTATCGCGAGCCAGAAAAAGCTTGCGACCGCCGAAAGCCATATAAGCCGGGGGCTCCAATAAACGTGCATGAAGAAGAGCATCACGACCGTCATTTTAGTGAACGCTATCGCGAGGGCCACGAGCGTGTTCATACCCGGAAAAATAAAATCCATATCTATCGTCGCTGCGTAATATGTGACGATAGTGCCGACCACGAGTACCAAAAACACCCCGAAATACCTGGGGATAGTCATATGATCGTGTTCTTGATGAATATCCGACATTTATTGACCTCTCCTAATGAACAAAGTGCCTTCCCAAGAGGTAAAGCAAAGGGAATAAGAAGATCCAGACGATATCGACAAAGTGCCAGTAAAGGCCCGACATCTCGACCGGCATATAGTACTCGGCACTGAAAGTGTTGCGCCAAGACATCCAAAGGAGCCACGCCATCAGGCCGAGGCCGATGATCATGTGAAGAGCGTGCAGGCCCGTCATCACAAAATATATATAGAAAAAGATGCGGACCTTGTCCCTGAACTTTTCGGGATCTAGCTGGCCGGTGGTCGGATTGGTATACCCTACACGCTCGGTTTCCGTCAGGAAATTCCCGTCCTTGGCGAGCTGCGGCAGCTTCATATCCTTTTCGACGTCGATCTGAAATTCGCCCTTCGGATTCGGGTGGACGGCCGCGGTGCCCGCGGTCGACTCAGATGCGACGGCTCGGGTCTCGAACGGCAGCGTTATGGATGACGTTTCGGTCTTATGCTCGCCCGCCTTTATCTTCCTGTTCCAACCCTGCACCGGAACGAGGCCGTGCTCGTACTTATCGGAGTATTCGATCACCTTCACCCCGAGAAACGTCGTACCGAACAGCATCGTGAGGATGATCATCACGACCTGCCTATTCCGGTTCCCCTTTTGTGCGTAATAGACCGTCAAAGCCATCGTGAGGCTGCTGACGATCAGCACCAGCGTGTTGAGGCCGCCCCAAAATGCATCCAGGTGATTACTGCCCGCGGCAAACGCCATCGGATAACGCGAGCGAAACACCAGATAGGCGGTAAATAGCCCGCCAAAGAACATTATTTCCTGCACGAGGAACATCCACATCCCGATCGAGACGCTTTCCTCCTGCTGTTTCATGTCCTCGAACTGGTGCTGCAAGCCCGGTGCGTGGTAATGAAATTCTTCGTGTGTGTCTGCGTGTGACGACATAATTGGAACACGGAACTAAGATCCGCTTGTGCTGCAAATTAGACCGCTGTGACCGCGTCTCTACGGCGGGCCGCTTCAAGGTCGAGGCCGCTTTCTTCGCCAAATTCGTAAGCCTCCCACGTGACGACCGGGGTCCGGTCAAAGTTCTCCGTCGGCGGCGGCGAAGTTGTTCGCCACTCGAGTCCCGGGAGCATCCACGGATTATCCCCGGCCTTTTTGCCGTTGATCAGCGATGCGGTCAGGTAAATGACCGGCATTACCAGCCCGACACCGAGCACCGAGGCTCCGGCCGTCGAAAAGATGTTAAGCACCTGGAGTTCTGCCGGGTACGAAGCATAGCGTCGCGGCATACCCTGATAACCCAGTATGAACTGCGGAAAGAACGTGAGGTTAAACCCGATAAAGACGAGCATCGCCGAGATCTTGCCCCAGAATTCCGAGTACATACGCCCGGTCATCTTTGGCCACCAATAGTGAATCCCGCCCAGATACGCGATCACCTGGCCGCCCACCATGACGTAATGAAAGTGAGCAACAACGAAGTATGTGTCGGTCAGATGTACCGTCAAGCCAACAGAACCAAGAAACAGGCCTGTAAGGCCGCCGATCAGGAACAACCCCATAAAACCGAGCGCATAGAGCATCGGCGTGTCGTATGAGATCGAGCCTTTGTAGAGTGTGGTCGTCCAGTTGAACATCTTGATGGCCGACGGCACCGCCACGACCATTGTCAGGAACGAAAACACCAAGCCCGCGTAGATCGACTGGCCGCTGACGAACATATGGTGTCCCCAGACCAGGAATCCAAAGACGGCGATCGCGATCGATGAGAATGCGATGAACTCGTATCCGAAGATCTTCTTTCTGGAAAAATTCGAGATAAGCTCCGATATCACTCCCATTCCCGGCAAGATCATGATGTAAACGGCCGGATGCGAGTAGAACCAGAAAAGGTGCTGAAAAAGGATCGGGTCACCGCCGATGGCAGGGTCGAAAATGCCGACGCCGACCGCCCGCTCTATCGCGACGAGCAGGACCGTAATGGCGACGACCGGCGTGCCAAGGATCATCACGAGACTGGTCGCGTACTGGGCCCATACGAAAAGCGGCAGGCGGAACCATGTCATCCCAGGAGCCCGCATCGTATGTATAGTGACGATGAAATTGAGCCCCGTCAGGATAGAGGAAAAGCCGTTGATAAAGATGCCCAGGCCTACCACCATCACATATGAATTCGAGAACGTAGTGCTGTACGGAGTGTAAAAGGTCCAGCCTGTGTCGATCCCACCCTGCAAAAGCCCGTAAACGGTGAGGGCCCCGCCGATCCAGTAAATATAAAGGCTCAGAAGGTTGATGCGGGGCAACGCAAGGTCTTTTGCCCCGATCATTATCGGCAGCAAAAAGTTGCCGAGCACCGCAGGAATGGACGGGATCAGGAAGAAAAAGATCATCAGAATGCCGTGCTGGGTGAAGACCTTGTTGTAGGTCGCAGAGTTCACCAGATCGGTATTCGGCGTAAGCAGTTCGAGCCTGATGACCGAGGCATAGATACCGCCGGCCATAAAGAACAGCGATATCGTGATCAAATACATGATCGCGATGCGCTTGTGATCTTTCGTCAAGAGCCAGGACTTCAACGAATATCCATTCGTCAAATAATTTTCCTTTGGCTGGGCCGGGAAACCCGAACCCAATGCATCAGCGTTTTGCATAATCCTTACTACCTATTAGTGTTCGCCTGTCTTGCCGAATTGCCCGCTGCCGTATTCGATGCCGGGGCATTCGCCGCCGGCGTCGACGGGCTCATTGCCGCGGGCGAAGACGCCGTCGGGCCGGTAACACCGCTCAGCGATTTTATATAGGCCACAAGGGAGACCAGCTGCTCTTCCGTGACCTGCCCCTTGAACGTAGGCATGATCGGCTGATACCCCTCGACGATCTGTGCTCCCGGATTCAATATAGAATTTCGGATATAGGCTTCGTCAGCGATCACCGACTGCCCGCCTACGAGTTTTACTTCCTTGTTAAAAATACCTTCGAGTTTCGCACCACGCTGATCGGCACCGCCCTGATGGCATGATGCACATCCAAGCTTGTTCTGGAAGAGGTCTTGTCCCTGCTGAACGGGCGTCTGGCCCGATTCGTTGCCGGCAAGCCAGTTGTCAAAGTCGCGCTGCTCCATCACATAGACCCAGCCGCCCATGCCGGAGTGGTTGAGGCCGCAGTACTCCGCACAGTACAAGTGATACTTGCCGGGCTTAGTCGCCTCGAACCAGAGGTATGTGTAGCGCCCTGGAACGACGTCGGCCTTCGTTCTGAACGCAGGTATCGAAAAATCGTGAAGCACGTCCTCGGTCGTCATCGTCAACTTCACCTTTCGGCCGACCGGCACGTGGAGTTCATTTATCTCCCGCTGGCCTGTGGCGTGCTGGAGCTTCCACATCCACTGCTTACCGACCACATAGACGTCCATCGCCTCATCCGGCATACGATACTGGTTATAGTAAACGTACGCTCCACCGAGAAAAATGGTCATCGAAATGACGAACGGTATGATCGACCAGACCGTCTCGAGTACGATCGAGCCGTGCATCTCATCCGGCGTGGCGAATTTTTCCTTCTCACGATACTTGACCGCAAAAAAGAAGATCGCTGCGACGATCGGGACCGTGAACGCCACGCTAACGAGGATCAGATAGAAATATAGTGCATCTACCTGCCAAGCAAAGCTCGACGCTGCATCTGGAAACAATGGTACCCACGAACTCGTTTGCATAATCTGATCAAGCGGAAGGCTCGTCGGCTCCCGCTTCTTTGCCTTTGTTTCGGCGCCAAAATACAAAACCCATAAGCCCTAGACCGAGAAGCGTAGCGACCGCCGCTATCCGCATCGCACTTAGGATCTGAAAGCCGTACTTGCCGGTCGATGGATCGTAGTGAAAACAATAGAGCAGCAGCTCATCCGCAACGCTGCCAACCTTGTTCTCCGCAGATTCGATGATGCCGAGCTTAAGGTCCTTCGGCGAATAGTCGATACCGTAGAAATATCGCGACAATTTCCCTTCCGGAGTGGCGATCATTATCGCACTCCCGTGGGCGAACTGCTGGCTCTTTTCGTCCCACTCGTAGTCGAAACCGACCGCCTCGGTGAGCTGATCGATCGATCCTTGGGTCCCGGTGAGAAAATGCCATCCCTTCTCGGTTCCCGGGCGGCCGTAGCGATCCATATAGGAGGCCTTCTTGTTCTTTGCCAGGTCCGGCTTGTCGAACTCTTTCGCGTCAAAGCTGACCGCCAGTACGTCAAATTCCTCGCCGGCATTGAACGAGACGCCCTTAAGAGACCCCGTCAGCCCGTTGAGCACCTGATTGCAGAGCATCGGGCACTCGTAGTAGACCACCGCGATGATCACAGGCCGGCCTTTTCCAAAGTAATCACCGAGCTTTACCGTCTGACCGTTCTCATCCTTGAACTCAGCCGTGAGCGGTACTCGTTCACCGAGCCTTTGATGGATACCGACCTTCTTGAGCGGTTCCGGCAGGCCGTTGGAAGTGCCCTGCGACGGATCATAGTACTTTGGCGAATAGAGAGGTGAATTATAGTGTTCGCTCTTCTGGCCCGATACGAATATCGAACATAGCGACATCAACACCGCTACTGCGATCGAACTGCTGATCATTCGGGTTGTGTATTGCATGTTCATACCAATGCCTGTCAATTGCTTTGACTATCTACGCCTGTCGGTCGCGACACGCCCGGCACTCGCATCCGAGAACCGCAGCTTGGAATCTGCGAACAGTTTTTCGGCCTCGGGCCCGGACCTCGCTTTCAGGTTGCGCTCCAGAACCTTGGCCTTTGCTTCCTCGATCGGCAGGGCGGTGACGGCGCCGGTCGCTTTGTCCTTCATCCCTTTTTCCCAGACTTCCTTATATTCCTTCTGAAGTTCCCACCATTCGGACTGCGGAGCCCTTAACTCAAGATTAATGCGGCCTTTCGTGCCATCGACACCAAAACCGGGCGCCGCCTGTAGCCTCGGCTCGGCCGGCAGACGCTCCTTATCGCTCATCGCCATCGGATTGTCAGATGCCTTGTCGATCTTTGCCTGATCCTCGAAAACACCGAGCAGGGCCCACATCAGGCCGAACGTGATCACAATAAGCAAGAACAAGCCCACGGCAAAATATACGATCCCGCGAAAGCCGATGACGTTTTGTTCGTATGGCTTTTCGAAATCTACGAACGACTTTTCGTGTTTTGTCGCACCCATAATTCTAGTGTCCGTGGCCGTGCTCGATCGCCTTCTCCAGGAACGGGTCCATGACAGGGACGAGCGGCCGATTCATCAATTGGCCAAAGAAATACCAGAGCCATATACCGCCTACGGCGACCGGACCGGCGATGTCGAGCCAGCTGAAACTCTCCGACAAGATAAGGCTCTCACCATGCGTCGCTATCCGCGGACTCGGGCTGATAAGAAAGTACATATCCACCAGCCGCATAAAGAGTATGAACATCGCGATCGACGACAGCATCTTCGAATTTTTCTTCCAATCCTGCCGCAGAAGGAAAAGATACGGAAAAGCAAAATGGAAGAGTATCAGGATCATTCCGACCCAGAACCAGCCCGTCGTCATCCGCACCAGATACCAGCCCGTTTCCTCGGGAATATTTCCCGAATAGATGATCAGAAGCTGGGAGAAATTGAAATAAGCCCAGATCATGACCAGAGCAAGCACCAATTTACCGATGTCATGGAAGTGGCGTTTGCCGATCACACGGTTCATCGGGGACCGGTCGCCGAGGTAGGCGAGCATCAGGACCGCAAAACAAAATGTGCTCAAGGCCCATCCCGCAACGAACAGGAGGCCCCAGATCGTCGAGAACCAATGCGGGTCGAGCGACATCACCCAATCGACGGTGGCAAGCGAGATCACCAGAACGTAGACCACCATTGTCGGGCCGGAGAATCTTGTCGCCAGGCCGAGCCACTTTGCCGCTTCTTCATGATCCGCGGACTTATCCTGCTTGGCCGACCAGTCATTGAGCAGATAGGTCATCACCCCGAACACGACGAAATAACCGAACCCGCGAACGATCCACAAAAATGGCGTCTGGTATGCGCCGCGCCCGATCACCGTGAAATCGTCCAGCGGCAGGTGGCTCCATTCGTAAAGGCTTGTCACACCTATTGCAAGCGGCAGCCACATCAGAAACACGACCGGCAATACGCGTGACGCAGCCTCGACGATGCGCCGGATGACGACGCCCCATGCACCGCCGGTCAGGTACTGCAGCATCGTGATGCCGATACCCCCGATCGTGATCCCGCCCCAAAACACGAACCCAAGGAGCCAGGAGCGGAGGCCCTGCTCTACATTGAAATACGTGCCGACCGCCCATACGATCAGGCCGATACCGCCCACACCGAGGGCGATGGTGCGAAAACGGTTAAGATCTGCCGGTGCGTTGTAATTCTCGGCCATTACTTAGCACCTCCATGGGTCTCGGCAGCCGGCGATGCGGCCGGTGCTACTGTATTCGCATTCATCTTCATCGTTTCGGCGGGATCCTGGCTCACCTGCAGCGCTCGTATATATGCAACGATAGCCCATCGGTCCGCGACCGGTATCTGCGCGGCATATCCATTCATTCTTCCCCAGCCATTCGAAATAACGTCAAAGAAATGGCCGACTGGCGCATTTCTGAGGCGGTCGTCGTGATAGGTCGGCGGCTTTACGAATCCTCGCCGTACGATCATGCCGTCGCCTGCGCCGACCGGGCCGTGGCAGACTATACAATAAATATTAAAGCGGTCCTGGCCGCGGTCGACAAGTTCCTTTGTCACCGGTATCGGAAACTCGGTTATCGCATTCGGAAAGCTTGAAACGACCGTATTCCCGGATGGATCGGTCGTCGAGGCGACCTGTACATTCGGGTCGGGATTGTCGATCTGGCCCGTGTAGAACGCCTTGTTATCCTTCAGAAGGCCGCGGGCCACAGTCCCCTCCGGAAGGTCGCGGGAGGCACGCCCGTCCTTGAAAAAGTCGCTCTTCTTATACGCCTTGTAACGCGGCTGATCCTGCATGTCGAATCGCACACCGCAGCCGGAAGCCAAAAGGCAGAGGCCAGAAAGCAGGAGGCAGTAAATACCTTTACTCTTCGACATCGAACACCTCCTGAGGCTTAAGGCCCTGAAGAAATCCTCTGGTTTCTTCGTAGTCGTATTTATCATCTGCGGATTCGATCAACAGGAAAAATTTCTCGCGCGTCGCAAGCGCGAACCGCGGCACATTAAAGACCGGATGATATGGACGCGGCAGGCCGTTCAGGAACAACATCCCGAATACAGCCGTGAATCCCGCAAGCAAGATCGTCAGCTCGTACGCAGGCGGCACAAAAGATATCCAGCTCAAATAAGGGCGGCCGCCGATATTCAGCGGATAATCGATATAGTGGACGAAAACCTGAAGGCTTATGCCCAAAAGGAGTCCGGTGATACCGCCGAAAAAGACCAGGACCGGAAGAATGCTCCGCTTGATCCCCAACGCCTCATCGATATCATGGATCGGAAACGGAGAAAACGCATCGGTCCTCACGTAGCCGGCGTCGCGTACGGCCCGGGCCGCATCGACAAGCTCGGTCGCCGAATCGAACTCCGCCATTAATCCGTAAAGTTTCTTGTCCATATCAAAATACGCCCGCCTTAAGCTTCCGACTCCGAATTTGGCGGTTCGGTCCGTTCGTAGGTGTATTCGACCTCTAATACGCTCTCGTCGAAATCCTGCTGGTGCCCGTGTACGTTCGCCTCAGGTAAAAGGGTGCGAACCTCAAAGATCGAAATGATCGGCAGGAACCTCACGAACAGGTAGATCAGCGAGAAGAAAAAGCCCAGGGTACCGACAAACATCGAAATGTCGAAGATCGTTGGTGCATACATCGCCCATGACGACGGCAGAAAGTCGCGATTCAAGCTGGTGATAATGATCACGAATCTCTCGAGCCACATTCCGATGCTGACTATGATAGAAATCACGAAGAGCCAGAACGGGCTTTCGCGAAATCGCTTGAACCAAAGGAACTGGATCGAGACGCCGTTGCAGAAGATCAGCATCCAGTAAAACAGCCAGTATGGCCCTTCCCAAATGCGGTTCTTGACCATGAAGACCTCGTATTGGGACGAACTGTACCAGCCGAAGAACGCCTCCATCGCATAGCCGTAGATCACGATCAGGCCAGTAGCGAGCATCACCTTACCCATGTAGTTCAAATGGGTGTCGGTGATGAAGTCTTTCATGTTGTACCAGACGCGCAATGGAATGCAGAGAATTAGCACCATCGCGAAGCCGGCAAAGATCGCACCTGCGACGAAATAGGGCGGGAAGATAGTGGCGTGCCAGCCCGGGATCTGCGACACCGAGAAGTCGAACGACACGATCGAGTGCACCGAAAGCACAAGCGGCGTCGAAATGCCGGCCAGCAGCAGATAGGCTATCTCATAACGGTGCCAATGGCGGGCAGAACCGCGCCAGCCCCATGAGAGCGCCGCGTAGACGAACTTGAACACCTTGTTCTTCGCACGATCGCGAAGCGTGGCGAGATCCGGGATCAAGCCAACATACCAGAACAAGAGCGAGATTGTCGCATAGGTCGATACCGCGAAAACGTCCCATACCAACGGCGAACGAAAGTTCGGCCATATGCCCATCACATTCGGATAGGGGAACAGCCAGTAGGCGGCCAGCCATGGTCGGCCCGTATGCAGCAGCGGGAAGATCGCCGCGTTCGCAACGGCAAATAGCGTCATCGCCTCGGCAAACCGGTTGATCGACGTACGCCATTTCTGATTGAGCAAAAGGAGGATAGCGGAGATAAGCGTTCCGGCGTGCCCGATACCGATCCACCAGACAAAGTTAATGATCGGAAATGCCCAGCCAACCGGCTGGTTGTTCCCGAAAATGCCCATGCCCTTTGCCAGAAGGTAGCCGACCGTCACGACGAGCAGCTGAGCCACCATGAATGCGATACCGAACCCGACAAACCAGTGCCACGGCGTCTTTTTCTTCAGGGTGACGTCGCCGATCTTGTCGGAAACCGTCCCAAGCGTATGGTCGCCCTCGACCATCGGCGGATAAATGCGTTTTTGAATTCGCTCAAGCTCTTGCATTTAGTGTGCTTCGCCTCCCGCTTTTGTCTCGCCTTCCTTCTTCTCTTTAGTGCCGTGAGACTTAGGGATCGGGAGCGGCCGGTAATCCGGCATCTCTTTGTTCTGATTCTTAAGCCCGGCGAGATATGTCGTTCGCGGTTGAGTGTTCAGTTCGTTCAAAAGGGTGTAGTCGCGATGGTCCTTCTTCACCTTTGCGATCTTGCTCAGCGGGTCATTCATATCGCCGAAGACGATCGCGTCGGTCGGGCAGACCGCCTGGCAAGCGGTGACGATCTCGCCGTCGCGAACACGGCGTCCGTCCTTTTCGGCCTCGATGCGGGCTGCGGCGATACGCTGTGTGCAGTATGTGCACTTCTCCATTACACCGCGGCTGCGGATCGAAACTTCCGGATTTCGGAGCAGCTTGTACTGTGGAGTATCCCAATCCTGGTAGAGAAGGAAGTTGAATCTTCTCACCTTGTATGGACAGTTGTTGGAACAATATCGGGTCCCGACACAGCGGTTGTAGACCATGTCGTTCAGCCCTTCAGGATTATGAACTGTTGCCGTCACCGGACAGACCACCTCGCACGGGGCCTGCTCGCACTGCATGCACGGCAGCGGCTGAAATGCGACGCCGCCCGGATTGTTGATGTCGGTTCCCGAGTAATACGCATCTACCCGGAGCCAGTGCATCTCCCTGCTCTTTGCTACCTGTTCCTTACCGACCACGGGGATGTTGTTCTCCGCCTGACACGCGACCACGCAGGCATTGCAGCCGACGCAGGAGTTGAGGTCGATCGACATCGCCCACTTGTGATTCTTGGCGTACCACTCCTGATATGTGTCGGTCCCGGTCGCCGTGTCATACATCGTTTTCGAGTACTCGTCCGGCTGATGGCCCATATCCGGGTTGGCCTCGAACACATCGAGGTCGAACGTCCGAAGTATGTCGCGCCCCTCCATATTGAAATGGATCTGCGTGGACGCGATCGTTGTCTGTTCACCGGTCTTGGCAATTTCGCCGAACCCGAGGTACATCGCATCGGACCTCTGCACATCAAAGGTGCTGTACCCGAGCCCAGTGCCTATCTTGCCGGCACGCGTGCGTCCGTAACCCATGTATATGGTCACGACGTCGTCTGGCTGGCCGGGCGAGATCCATACCGGGACCGGTTTCTCGATCGTGCCGCCCTGAAATTTGAGGGTGACCAGATCCGACGTCATATTATTTCCGTACGTATTTACGAATGCGATGCCGCGTTCACCGCCGGAGATCTCGTCCGGGTCGTTCCCGCGATTCAAATTAAGTTTCGCAGCGGTCGCGGGGCTGACAAGCGCGACGTTATCCCATGTGATCTTTGAGATCGGGTTCGGCAGCTCCTGCAGCCAGCCGTTATTCGCGTACCGGCCGTCATAGATCGTCGGATCGGGGAGTATCGATATCTCGACCTGGCCGGTTCCCGACGGACCAGCCTGCGGCTGTCCAAGGAACGCCGAATTAGCTGACAGCGTCCTTGTCGGGAATGCCGTGTTTGGGACAAACCCATCGTGAACTGCCTTTCGCCAGTTGTCCTCGAACGTTTTCGGAGCGGCCGCGGGTGCAGGCCCGGTGGGCGAGGCCGAAGGCGTGGCCGCAGGTGTCGCTTCAGTACGCACAGCTTCCGCGGTCTCCGGCGTTCGGGCTGGTGCGGCAGCGTTCTGTCTCGGCGCCGCGGCCGAGATATTCTGACCCTGCCAGTATTCCTTGACGATGTCGTAATCCTTTCGGTCGTAGTTTTCCCGAAAGAAGAGCTGAACGACCTCGTGAGCGTTGCGGCTGTCGTAGAGCGGCTTGACCAGCGGTTGGACGATGGACGCGGTGCCGTCGTACGCACGTGTATCGCTCCATGATTCAAGATAGTGCTTGGCCGAGACGTGCCAGTGGCAGATCTCCGAGGTCTCATCGACGTGCTCGCTGAGATGGATCCGCAGTGGCACCTTGTCGAGCCTCTGCTTGTTCAGCTTGAGATCGGCGGGTGTATTGTAGACCGGATTTCCGCCAAGGATAACGAGGGTCTTCACCGTCCCGGCATCGATCTCGGCAACGAGCTCGCGAAGCTGTTCGATCTGTGTTTTTTCCGATGGCGTCAGCGGATCAGTATAAACGACCGTTTGCCCGACATTGCCGAGAGTCGAGTTGATCGCATGGGCAACGGCATGAACGACCGGCGGCTGATTGTCTCCCGGTATCACGACCGAACGGCCCTTGTGCTCGCTCAGGTCTTTCGCAAGCGCTGCGATCCACGCGGCGTTGTCGGTGTAAGTCGATGATGCTCCGCCGACGCCGACGGCCGCTGCGATCGCCTTGGCTATCTCAGGCATCTGGCTCGGTTTTACCGCAAGCCGGTGATCCGCCTTCGCACCTGTAAGGGTCGTCGTCGTTTCTATCGCGTAAAGCCGATTGATCTCCCGTTTCTCCTCGGTCAGAGCACGCCCTTTCGCAAAATCCTTTGCATACCGGACGTTGAACGCCGAGAAAAGGTCAGCATCGAGCGTGAGTATTCGCTCGGCATTCTCAAGCCTATAGATCGTGTTGACCGGTGAACCGAGGGCAAGCTTTGCCCCGGCGATCGCATTGTCCTTGTTCACCGGTTCGTATTGATACCATTTGGCGTTCGGCATTTCGCCCGAAAGCCGCCGGAATTGGTCCTGAAGCGTTGGTGACGTGACCGTCTCCGTCAGGAACCTGACGCCGGCTCCGCCATCCTTGGCGGCCTCGCCGACCGCCGATCGGACTGCCGTCGAGAAATCCTGCCAGCTCTTGGGTGTTCCGCGATACAAAGTTTCCTGCGAGCGGTCGGGGTCATACATCCCGAGCAGCGAGGCCTGTGCGTAAATATCAGTGGCCCCGAGGCTTCCCGGGTGTTCGGGATTTCCTTCGATCTTTATCGGGCGCCCATCAAAAGATTTTGCAAGCAGGCCGGTGCCGATACCGCCGAGCGTCATCGCGGTGGCAAAGAACAGGGGCTTTCCAGGGATCAGGTCCTCAGGCTGGCGTACGTATGGAACGATCTTCTCCGGCGGTTGAATGACACAACCCGAGAGGCCGGCAAGAGCGAGCGACGCACCCATCACCTTGACGAAATTCCGACGGCTCAGCGAAGAATCCCACTGCTCGATATTCACCGGAAACTCGCCCTTTATCCGGTCTTCGAACTCGGGCGTTTCCGCGTATTCTTCAATGCTTCGCCAATACTGCTTACCGCTCTGCGAAAGGATCTTTTTGCGCATTTGCGCAAAGCCATTTTTGCTTTCCGGACTCGGCATTTTTTAAGTGATTCCTCTTCTAAACTCTATCGATGACAAATCGAACAGCTGGTCAACATTTCCTTGCTTCGGATCTTGTATTGTTCTTTCAAAGCGACCCGGTCTGCCTTTTCGATATCGCCGTCCTTCCACTGCATGTTGTAGATCTCCGATTTCGGACGGATGAACTTTTCGGGCTCACGGTGACACGCCAGGCACCACTCCATCTGCAGTGTATTTTCCTGGTAAACGGCCGGCATATTGTCGATCTGGCCATGGCATGTGGAACATCCGACACCTTTGGCGATATGAATGCTGTGGTTGAAATAGGCGAACTCCGGCAGGTCATGCACACGTTCCCACTCGATCGGCGTATTGTCGCGGAAGCTTGCCCTGACAGGTTCCAGATACGGGCTGTCCGCCCAGATCTGGCTGTGGCAGTTCATACACGTCTGCGTCGGCGGTATTCCGGCCGAGGCCGCGGTCTCGACCGTTGTGTGGCAATACCGGCAATCGATGCCGTCGTCGCCGACGTGGTGTTTGTGGCTGAACTGCACGGGCTGCTGCTTTTCGACGTACCGGCCGGTCAAGTACGATGACCGTGCCACCTGCGTGTAAACGTAGAAGGCCGTTCCCGCCAGAACGACGCCAAGGATCATGCTGATCCGGGCGATATTGTTCGCACTCTTATGGAAAAATTGTGCCATCTCGAAAAAACCCTCAAGAACCAGACCGGGCGTTGTACCTATAGGTCGACGCGTCCCTTATCTCCGTTTCGGAACAAAGGCAAACAGCATTTGACTGTAAAATAATGTCAGACTATCGAAAAACTGCACTAATTCTACTAAAACTTTCAATTTCCGCAAATTAGGTCAACGACCAATTTACGACTTGCGGGAATATGTACGCAATGCGTGCGTTTATTAGGAGAACTACTTTCGATGATAATGGATTTCCGGTTCCTAATTATTGCCGGCGATCAGGGCGGCTCCGATGGCTGCCGCGTTCTCGCCGAGTTCACCCGAACGGATGATCGTTTTGTCGAAAGCCCTCGAAAATGCTAGTTCACGGGCCCTCGCCGAGATCGCATCGATCACGATGTCGCCCGCCTTGGTTATCTCTCCGCCGATAACGATGCACTCTACGTTCAGCAGGTTGATAACATTGGCGATCGCCGTCCCGACATAGCTGCCGGTCCGTTCCAGCATAAGGCGTGCGAATTCGTCGCCTTCGTCCGCGGCCGCGACTATCTCAGCAATGCCGATCTTTTCCTCAGGCAGCCTTCCGAGCGATGATGTGCTGTCCCTGTTGAATCGTTCGCGTGTACGCCGGACAATGTTCGCGGTCGAGGCCATATCCTGAAGGCGGAGGCCCTCGGGGTCGATCGCGACATATCCGAATTCCCCGGCATAGCCTGCTGCTCCGTGCCAAAGCTTACCGTCCAGAATGAACGCTCCGCCGACGCCGTCGCCGATCGTCGCATAGAACAGGCTCGAACTGCCGCGTCCGGCGCCAAGGATGAACTCTGCATACGCGGCGGCGTTGGCGTCGTTCTCGATCACGGCATCCACTCCCGTCGCGGCACGTACCGCTTCTTTTATATTCAGTGAGGTATGTTCGGGAATGTTGGCCGAAAATTCGATATGCCCGGACGTCCGGTCGATCAGTCCGGGCACGGCAATACCGACCGGTCCGCTCGAACCCAACCGTTCCTTGGCTTCTGCGACAAAATTCGCGATCCTCGCGGGCGGGTCTTCACCGGTAAATCTTTCGGCCTTGAATTGTGAATTCACCGCGCCGCCCCTGGCTACGCTTAGTGCGATTATTGAAGCGGACGACAGTTCGATACCGAGCAGGTCACCGCCGCCCTCACCGTTATTGCTCATATGGTCTTTCTTCGGACGTCGAGATTGTATTCAAGTGTAAATGCTAAGTCAATCAATAGTTTACCACCTGCTTTTCGTGGCGTCGCGATAGCGTGCCCAGTGCCCTCTCAGCCGCGTTCAAAACGTCGCTAACCGGAATGTCTGAGATACAGGGCTTCGGCTCGCCGGGCGGTATCTCCGTAAATTTGCAATGCCAGTCACAGCCGAAACACGGCATTTCGTGCGTCACAGATATTTGCGGGGCGTGCTCCGACATCATTTCTGGCGGATAGGGGAAGAACCGCCCTACATGATTTCCCGGCGTGACTATCACCGTGGGGCAACCGCGCGCCACCGCGATATGGCCGGCACCCGTATCGTTGGAGATCAATAACTCCGCCCCCTCGATCACGCGGCACATCTGCGTCAACGATATCCGGCCGGTCAGGTCGAGATAGCCGGGTCCGAATGATCTGCCGAATTCCTCCGCAAGCGCCTTATCGCCCGGGCCGCCGCAGATCACCGCCTGAAGCCCCGATCTTTCCGCAATTGCCTTGGCCGCCTCGGCAAACCTTTCGATCGGCCACATTTTGTCGCCCTGCTGCGCTCCGGGAAAGACAACGAAGTAGCCTATGTCGGCCAGTTCCGGAACGGAATCTGCCTCACCCGGCTCCGCTATTTTACGCAGGTGTGGATCGAAACTGCGCCCCGCGTCAAGCGACTCTAGAAAACGAAAGTTCGATATAAGTTCGTGCTCTTGCCGCTCCGGACCCGGCGCAAGGCGCGAATACCAGGAGTTCGATAACCGCTCCTGAAGCTTAAACATTCGGTTCGCCTTTCCGGCGCTCCCGATGCGCATGGCGGCGCCCGATACCCGCACGACCGAATCCATAAGGATGAACTCACGCGTGAGACGCGGATTTACGACCACGTTGACGGCTTCTCGTCGGATCGACCTGAAAACCCGGAATCGGTAGATGGGATCGGTGATCGCCCGCGGCGGATCCAGATAGATCGCCTTGTCAAATAGCACTTCGTTCCGCGACAGGTCTTCCCACAATTCGCTCCCGATCAGTATGCGCTCATACGACTCCCGCGGATAGATCTTGTCGAGGGCGTCGAAGGTGTGCGACCAGATCACGTAGTCGCCGATCCCGTCGAGGCGTACGAAAGCCACGCGGCGTTTAGCCGCACGCCCGCTGGTTCCAACCGGGAGGTATCGGGCGGCAAGATCGATCGGGTTCAGGCAGCACAGCCAATACAGAAACCTGACGCGATAGGAACGCGTGATCAGCCTTTTGAGAACCTTCAGCATATTCCGGAACGGTCCATCTGGCTCCAGATTACCGCACCGCGCTCGGTTGCCGAAATCGCGATCTATCGCCTTGCGGACGCGGCGTCGATAGATGCCAACTTGTTGACGTGGAACACTATGAAAGTTACTCTCTTGTTATCCTCAGGAATTCCACCTCCGGGCTTTATGGACCAGCTTTCACAGATCATCGAGCAATACGGCATATACGCCGTTTTCGCCCTATGCACCGTCGAAGGCGACATAACGCTGCTCATCTCGGGGGCGATGGCCCACAGCAATTTCTTTGGCCGTTACAGTTTTTTTAAGGTCTTTCTGGCAGGCACACTCGGCGGAATGGTCGGCGACAGCGTCGGGTATGCGGTCGGCCGCCTTTTCCACGAGAATGCGAAAGACTACCGCTTTTATCAAATGGCCCAGCCGAGGATCGAGAAACTTATCGACAAATTCGGCGGATTTGCGATCGTTATATCGAAGTATATCTACGGTATTCGGGCAGCCATGTGCGTCTTTTACGGCATCGGCAAGATGCCCTTTCACAGGTTCATCCTTCTCGATGCTCTCAGCTGCGCGATCTGGGTCCTGATCCTTTCCGGCACCGGTTACTTCTTTAGCGGCGCAATCACGTCAATCATCGGCGACTTTCAGCAGATCGGCATCGCACTTTTCTTTGTGATCCTTTTTGCCGTGATCGTTATCTTCTCCGTAGAGCGATTCTGGCTCTCGGAAAAGGTCGAGGAGGCCGATCCGGAGACCATCCGCAAGATCGAGGAAAAACTTCATGCCGTCGAGGAGGTCGCCCAGGAAAAACTTCACGACCTCGGCGAACGCCTCCACTTCACCCGCGATTCTTACAAAGATGTGCCAAAGGAGGAGGATGAGACCCCTAAAGCTAAACCCGAAAGGTCTGCCGCCGCCAAAAAATGATCCCTTTGAACAGCTAAATGGTGTTCATAAACTTCCCCGAAGACTCGCAAATCCCCATATTCATACGTTAGTATTACGTTAAATTCTGCTGCGATCATTTTACCGATTCTCGAGGACAACAATTAAGTGATAATCGAAACTTCTGCCCCCACAAGGGTCGATCTTGCGGGTGGGACTATAGACATTCCGCCGCTTTTCCTCTTTCACGAGGGTGCGTTGACCGTCAACTTTGCGATCGATCTGCTTGCAAAATGCCGGATCGAGACGCGCTCGGACGACAGGGTCATATTACGGTCCGTTGACCGCCGTGATGAGGTCGAGACCACACTCGGTAATCTAGGCGCTCTAAAGAACGAGACGCGGCTGGAATTGCTCGCCAAACTCGTCTATTTCTTCAAACCGGAGACGGGATTCACGATGACGACCGAATCCGACGCTCCAGCCGGGGCCGGGCTTGCCGGCTCTTCGACGCTCAACATCGCTTGCATCGGTGCTCTGAACAAACTCGTCGGAGATCGATATGCGGTGGATAGGTTCATCCCGATAGCCGCCGCCGTCGAATGCCAGGTAATAAAGGTGCCGACCGGCTACCAGGATTATTATTCGGCCCAATACGGCGGCCTTTCGGCAATACACTTCGGTCCGGACGGAATGCATCGCGAACCGCTTGATGCCGAGACGAATACCCTCCACGAAAGGGTCGTCGTGTGCTACACGGGCGAGCCGCGAAATTCGGGGACAAACAATTGGGAGATCACCAAACGCCATATCGACGGCGACAGAGAACTATTCGATCTATTCGAAGGTATTCGCGACAATTCCGCTGCGGTCCGCGATGCCGTGCTAGCCTCGGACTGGGACCGCGTCGGGCAGGTGCTTAAAGAGGCACATCCCCAGAGAAAACGGCTCTCGCCTAATATCACGACTCCTCATATGGACGAATTGATAGATGCAGCCCTCGAAAATGGTGCGATCGCCCCGAAGGTCTGCGGTGCGGGCGGCGGCGGGTGCATCGCATTCTTCTGCGAGGAAGGCCGAAAGTCCGATGTGGAAACGGCGATCAAGAACATCTCCGGTGTCGAGGTGTTAGATTGGAATGTCGCCCAAGACGGGCTGAGGATTGAAGTCAGCTGAAGAGATCGTCTGCAATTCGGAGCGATCCTGGGTTATAATGTTCGCGCATCCCAAACACATCGAGGTAACTATGAAACGCCCAATTATCATAGTCCCGTTCCTGATCCTGGTCCTCGCCTATGCGGCTTCGGCGCAGTCGGAAGGTGCATTAGGTAAGGTCTACTGGCGCGGATCGGTCGATAACAAGGTCCATCTTATTATCCGCGGCAACACGCTCGAACAGCGAACGGTCGAGGGCCAAGACACCGGACCCGGGACTTTCAGCTTCACTTCGTCCCTTCCCGAACAGGCAGTGACGGTCGGCGTGATAAGAAAAGAAGGCAAAAGTAAAAAGATCGCCGTTGTCCAACAGCCCACTGCCGAAAATCTTTTCACCGCTATTGTCGAGGTCCATGACGATGGAGGCGGAGCCCGAGAATATATCCTGGAAATTTTTTGGCGATAGCACGAATAGTTTCTGTCACTTTTCCCCTTCCGGAAGTGTTTTTACTTTTGAACGTCGTTAATTCGATCAATAGTACACACATTTCGGAGGAATTTTCAGGATGAAGGCACTTTCATATATCGCTTCCGCTCTATTCGTTTGTTACATACTCAATCCTGTGGTGATCGGCCAGGACAAAGGCTCGAAAGCCGAACATAAATACAAGGAAAGGACCTTTTGCTCCAGTGAGAATTGGGGTAATGGCGACAAGGTCTCTTTTAAGGAGGCCCGCGAATTCACAGTTCCGGCGACCGGGAGCCTGAACGTCGATGGAGGCCGCAACGGCGGTATCAGCGTAAACGGCGAGAACCGGTCAGACGTCCTTGTGAGGGCCTGCGTGCAGGCGTGGGGCACCAGCGAAGAGGCGGCAAAGTCTCTCGCTTCAAGCGTACGCATCGAGACGGGTTCGACTATCAAGGCGAACAGCTCCTCGGAAGACAACTGGTCGGTCTCATATCAGATCTCGGTCCCGAGAAACACTGATCTGTCCCTCAATGCCCACAATGGCGGTATTTCCATTAGATCAGTCGACGGCGTAATAGAGTTTGAGACGACCAACGGCGGAGTCTCATTAGGTGACCTGAGCGGTTCCGTAATGGGCCGCACTACCAATGGCGGCGTCAACGTCGATCTAACAGGAAGCACCTGGAAAGGCTCCGGACTCGACGTCGTCACAACGAACGGCGGCGTAAAATTGTCGGTACCGGAAACCTATGCGGCAAATTTTGAGACCGGCACTACCAATGGCGGGTTCAAGAGCGACGTTCCGGCCCTCACGGTTCAAACCGAAGATAAGGACGGCTGGACCCGCTCGAAAAAGATCCGCTCGTCGATGAATGGTGGCGGGGCACCGATACGCGTGGTCACCACCAATGGCGGGATCAAGATCGACGCTAGAACTAACTGACACAGGTTTCGTCGAATGAAAAAAGAGGCGCCGGCTCAACCTTAGCCCGCGCCTCTTTATTAAATTCATAGCTTCTCAGGCCTCGGCGGATGCAATGGCTGCGGCAAGCGACCGGAAGATATTCCGACCGTCATTCGACCCGAGCAGTTCTTCGCACGCACGCTCGGGGTGAGGCATCATTCCCAGCACATTGCGGTCCTGGCTGCAGATACCGGCGATGTTCGAACGCGCCCCATTCGGGTTCGAACCTTCGGTAATTTCCCCGCTTTCGTCACAGTAGCGAAAGACGATCTGATTATTTTCCTCAAGGTTCTGAAAGGTCGCGTCGTCACAGCTATAGTTTCCCTCTGCGTGCGCTATCGGAATAGACAGGACGCTTCCCTCCTCCAGCTCATTCGTAAAGGGCGTGTATTGATTCTCGGTGCGGATATTGACGTGTTTGCAGATGAAGTGAAGCCCCGAGTTGCGGATCAATGCTCCAGGAAGAAGCCCAGCCTCGCACAGGATCTGAAAGCCGTTGCAGATGCCGAAAACGAATTTGCCGTCGGCGGCAAAATCACGCACCGCCTTCATCACCGGCGAAAATCTCGCCAATGCGCCTGCCCGCAGATAATCACCGTAGGAGAATCCGCCCGGAATGATAACGGCGTCATAAGCCGAAAGGTCTGTCTCCTTGTGCCAGATGAAATCCACCGGCTGCCCAACATGCTTTGAGATCACGTGATAGGCGTCATGATCGCAGTTCGAACCCGGGAAGACTATTACTCCGAATTTCATTGTTTATCTCTTCGATCCGATATCGTTCTGGGCCTCGGCCCAAAGCTGCCATTCCGGAGGAACTGGCTTTCCGCCATTCGCCTCACGAACACGCAAAATCTCGTAGCTTTGTTCCTGCAGTGCTTCGAGTTGTCGAAGACGTTCGCCTAGCGAAAGATCTTTCATGTGAACTCGATACCTCCGCTTCTGTTCAAGAAAGAGGGCCAAGCCTGGATCAGCTTCAGAATTTAAGTTCATCGGGTAGCCCTCCTTGAATCTTCTTCCAAACGTCCACGAGGTCAAACTTGTTCAGAACCTGCCGCAGCTTACCTTCATTAATGACTTCGTTATCCGCAAAATGTTGGATCTTAAGAATATCCTTCGGACGCGCGACGACGGCCCACATCGCCGCGAGGTGTTCCGGCGGCAGCACCTTGAGATCTTGTCCGTCAAACGAAAACGTCAAGGCATTTGCCACCGCATCACGCCAGAGAATGTCGTGGCTCGCTTCAACGAACTGCACAAGCCATCCCCCGATTGAAATGAACTCATGATTATAAGTATAACCTCGCTCCCTGCAATATTTGTATATCGGATCGAGCGACAAGATCGCGCCAGTCTGCGGGGGGTCGAACAAGAAGAAAATATCAAGGTCTTTGGTGGCAAGCGGCTCCGAATAGAAAGCTACGGCGGAGGCTCCACCGACGGCGTACTCACCAATTATTCCTGCTTCACGCATGTCGCGCAGAACAGCAGCGACATCCGCAAGCTTGGTCCGCCCTTCCATCATTGAACGATCTCCACCCGATAATCCTCGATGACGGGATTTGCAAGAACATCGGCCGCGATCTTTTCCGCCGCTGCCCTGGCCTCGGTCTCATTGACCGAATCGTCAAGGGCGATCTCAAAGTATTTTCCCTGCCGGACATCGGTGATCTGTTGAAAGCCCAATTGCTCGACAGAATGATGAATCGCCTTTCCCTGCGGGTCGAGGACGCTGGGTTTGAGTGTCACGTAAACTTTTGCCTTCATTTATTGCTCCGAAAGAAATTGTAGAACTTACCGCAAAACGTTGTTTTAATCAACGTCTTGTGGTAACTTTCCGCAGAACATACTTCTGCTTGTATTCGTACGTTTCAGATAACAATTCAAAGGAGAAATCGTAAAAGGCTATGCAAAATATGTCAGGCGGCAAAACCGCACTCGGATTGGACACAAACGTAGGGGCACTGCTGTGTTATCTTCCGGTCTGTTTGATCAGCCTCATCTACAGCATCATCGTCCTCGTTACTGAAAAAGATAATAAGTTCATGCGCTTCCATGCGTTCCAGTCTCTCATCATCTCGGTGATCTATATTGTCGTCATGGTCGTTTTGCAGGTGGTTGGGACCGGCATCGCGATCGCTACCAATTCCAGCATCCTCGGCCTGCTTTTTAGCCTTGTCACTCTCGTCGTGGTCGTCGCGTTCCTCGCGGCAATGATCTACGGATGTATAAAGGGATATCAGGGACAGAAATTCAAACTTCCCATCGTGGGCGATATGGCCGAGAAGTGGGCGGGCTAGTTAAAGACCCAGTCGAGTACTTTGTCTACATTTCGCAGATAGTTTAGATCAAAGACGCGGGCGATCTCTTCGGGCGACAGCTTGGAATTGATGTCCGCGTCACTTCTTATGTTTCGAGTCTATTTTGACAACTGCGCCTATAATCGGCCATTTGATGACCAGTCGGGCGAAAGGGTACGAAGGGAAACGGCGGCAGTTATACGAATTCAAAAAGAGATCGAATTCGGTGAGCTCGACCTGATCTGGTCGTACATAAATGAAGGAGAAAACTTTGAACATCCTTTTGAAGACTGCAAATGGGCAATTCTTAGGTGGAAAGAGATCGCCGAGACGGAGATCAGCGAAAATGGAAATCTTCTTAAGAATGCTCAGAAGCTGATGTCACTGGGATTACGTGTGGGCGACGCTTTGCACATTGCGGCCGCGGTTGAGGGAAGAGCTGACTTTTTTATAACGACTAATGATAAAATATTGAAGAAAGTCGGCACATTCCTCGGGGTGATCGTGGTCGACCCACAAACCATGGTGGAGAAATTGGATGAGCACACTAACTGACAACGAGATCAGGCTGAATGGCCTTAAAACCCTAGTGGACGGTCTTGGACTAATTGAGGCCGAACGGTTCATCGCGCTGATGAACCGGGAGGGTTTCGACTACTCGGAGTGGCGCAAGAACATGTGGGAAGGGATGTCTCTGGAGGAAGCAAGTTCTCTTGCCATGTCCCGTTTCAAACCTCATAAGAAGAACTAACCGAACACTCTCTCGAATACTTTATCTACATTTCGCAGATAGTGTTTTAGATCAAAGACGCGGGCCATCTCTTCGGGCGACAGCCTGGAATTGATGTCCGCGTCTTTCAGTACCAATTCCTTGTAGTTCCCACCGTCGTCCCAAACCTTCATCGCGTTTCGTTGCGTATAAACATAAGCATCCTCACGAGATACGCCCTTTTGCGTAAGAGCCAGCATCAATTGGCCGCTGAATGTGAGCCCGCGGGTAAGTTCGATGTTCTTCAGCATGTTTTCCGGGTACACGACTAGCGAATCAAGCAGCGACGTCGCCTTGGCGAGCATATAGTCCAACGTTGCTGAGGAATCCGGCAGCACGATCCGCTCTGCCGACGAGTGTGAGATGTCTCGCTCGTGCCAGAGAGCGACATTCTCAAGCCCGACGATCGAGTTTGCCCTGACGGTACGGGCCATTCCGCAGATCCTCTCGGAGAGGATCGGGTTACGTTTATGCGGCATCGCGGATGAGCCCTTCTGGCCTTTCTTAAAGGCCTCCTGGGCCTCGCGGACCTCAGTCCGCTGCCAATGGCGGACCTGGAGAGCGATCTTTTCAAGCGTCGAAGCGACTATCGCCAGCGTAGATAGATATTCCGCGTAACGGTCGCGTTGGATCACCTGCGTCGAGACGGCCGCTGCCTTGATCCCGAGACGCTCGCAAACGCGTTCTTCGACATCCGGCGCGAGATGAGCGAACGCTCCGACAGCGCCGCTGATCTTGCCGACTGAAATTCCCTCTTTCGCCCGCTCGAGCCGTTCGCGATTCCGCTTCATCTCGGAATACCACAACGCCCACACGAGGCCAAAGGACGTTGGCTCGGCGTGGATACCGTGAGTACGCCCCATCTGCGGCGTGTCTTTGAATTCGTAGGCCCGTCGCTTGAGCACCGGCAGCATCCCGTCGATCTTCGCCAGTAAAACATCACACGATTCCTTGAGCAGAAGAGCGTTGGCCGTATCGACCACATCGCTCGACGTCAGCCCATAGTGAACGAATCGTGCTGATTCGCCAATGTTTTCAGCAAGATTCGTCGTGAACGCGATCACGTCGTGATCCGTCGTTTTCTCGATCTCCGCGATGCGTTCGACCGTGAAAGCTGCCTTGGCTTTTATCTCTTCGACGGCAGCCGCGGGAATCGTGCCATCCTCGGCGTGCACCTCGCAGACGGCGATCTCGACATCGAGCCATTTCTGAAACTTGTTCTCAAGCGACCAAATGGCCGCCATTTCGGGTAGTGTGTAGCGAGCGATCATGGATTGGTTGATTTTTTGCCTCAAGTTCAAAGATAAAAGCAAATTCTTGTTCCTCCAAACGTCCAAGTGTTAATCTGTTCTTCCGCTTGAGACAGGAGGTAGTTTCTAATGGCCGAAAGAAAAAGCTCGATGGGCAGTAAAACGATGCTGTCGCGGCTGCTCTCACAGGAAACGATCACCGGCACCACAGATGAGATCGCGGCGACGCACGAGATCAATCGGCAAAGTGCCGTGAAGGAGATCATCGCTCACGTCTTTTTTCTCTCGAAGTTCAAGATCATCACTCCGCCGCTCGACGTCGGCGAGGCAAAGAGCCAGTATTACCGCGCTTCGGGTGACAACCAGGCGGCTCACGACGCGCCGGGCCAGATACTTCAGGGCGGGACACCGATTCAGGAGCTGATCACGGCATCCGACGATCTGCGGATCACGGTCGAAAATCTCTTTGGAAAGACGGACGGCATACACTCGATGTTCAACAAGGCGGATTCGCGGGCCGAAGAGAACGGATTGCGCGATGCGCTCCTGTCCGCGTGCAACTTCGCGGCCGAAAAGGCCCGCTTTTCACGCTTTAACCGCACCCATCAGATCGAGCCGTTCCTGGCGTCGGCTTTTGATATCTACCGCACTGCCGGACTCGCGGCATACCGAATGGCGGAGCAGCGCCAGAATATTTTAATGAAACGCAACGACCCGGCAGATGTTGCCGCCCGCGAAGAATTGATCGGGATCCTCAGGGTCTATGGGCGGGTCCTTGCGCGTGCCCAGAGCACGCACGAGACCGTTCTCGGCCTATTTCTTGAAGATATATGGCGCGAATACGCCGCGCTTCGGCCTTGAGCATAACGGGCTAACTTTCTTTGTTCTCCGAAAGTGCCGCTATTCCCTCCTCGCGGTCGCCGAGAATATCCTGCACGTACACCATCTGAACTATGACGACAACGACCGCCAAGAGCGGCGTAGCGAGGATAAGCCCGAGCCCGCCCACCATTGCACCAAGCGCAAGCTGAAAGATCACCGTCAGTGCCGGCGGGAGTTCCACCGTCTCGCGTTCGATCAGCGGGGTTACCAGGTTCGACTCGATCAGTTGAATCCCGACGTAAAGGGCGAGCACGTAGAGCGCCGTTATCGGGCTGTCGACAAACGCGATCAGCAGCGCCGGGACCGCCGAAATGATCGGGCCGAAATTCGGAATGAATGACAGCAGCCCGGCGATCAGCCCTAGCGTAAGCGCCAGCGGAACGCCAAGGATCGACAGGCCGATCCAGGTCAGTACACCGATGAATAGCATCGAACCCGCCTTTCCGATCAGCCACCAGCGAAGTGTTTCGTAGATCTGATGCAGGATCTCGGTCACTCGTGAACGATTCTGCAATGGAAAGAGCCGTACGAAACCCTCGGAATAGAAGCGCGGTTCGCTGGCAAAGTATATTGCCAGGAGGATGGCGATCGCCACATTCCCGACAACGCCCACCGTCGAGGTAAAAAAACCGCCAACGCCGGAAAGCAAATTCTCCATGCTGACGTTCGCCGTGAATTCTTCGAATGTCGGCAGCTGTGCGATGAGCGAACGTCCCCAACCAAACTGCGATATGAAGTCCGCCGCCTTGGCGGCCGAGACCGGCAGCTCGCTTCTTAAGTGAGCCACCTGCTCGGCAATGCTCGGTGAGAGCAATGCGACAACGCCGCCGAAAAGCAGAATGATGATCGCCGATACAAGCAGGACCAAAAGGCCGTCGCTGATCCGCACATACGGTTTTATGACATCGGCCAGCCCGGAAAGAAAGATCGCCATCAGCGACGCAGCGAATATGAGAAGTACGACGTCGAATGTGTAATAGAGAAGAGCCAGCAGCAGGACGACCAGGACGACGATGCCGGTTGCGATTGCCGCCTTGGTTGCGAACGATGACTCTGAATTTGGTTTTGCCATGAACGGATCTGCCCGGCCTTCTCTCTCTGGTTTCGATCAGATCACGCCTCGATCGATCAACAACTCCGCATTCAGGATCGCTGAGCCGGCAGCACCGCGAACGGTATTGTGGCTGAGCGAAACGAAATGATAATCGAATACGTTGTCGGGGAATATCCTGCCGACCGAGATCGTCATTCCGTTGCCCCGGTCGCGGTCGAGACGCGGCTGCGGGCGCGAAGGTTCTTCCGTTACATCGATGAACACCTCGGGAGATGAATAAAGCTCGAGTGAGGGAAATTCCTTCATAGCGGCGACAACATCTTCAAGGGTCGCAGACCGTTTCAGATCGACGCGGACCGATGCCGTGTGCCCGTCGAGTACATTTACGCGAAAACACTGCGCCGAAAGGTCAAAATCCGCCTTTTGCACGGCGCCATCGGCAAATGTGCCGAGGATCTTTTGGGCTTCCGTCTCGACCTTCGGTTCCTCGCCGGCAATATAAGGCAGGACATTGTCGGTAATGTCCATCGCCGAAACGCCCGGATATCCAGCCCCGGATATAGCCTGCATCGTCGTCACGACCACCGATTCGATACCGAATTTGCGTTGTAATGCCGCGAGTGGCGGAGCAAAACTCGCCACGGCGCAGTTCGGATTCGTAACGATAAACCCCTTTCCAAAGCCGCGTTTTTGGCGTTGGGCGTCGATCAGCCCGAGGTGGTCCGCGTTGATTTCGGGTATCAGCAGCGGCACATCCTCGTCCATCCGATAGCTCGAAGAATTGCTGATGACGGGAAATCCGGCGCGGGCAAACATCTCCTCGGTCTCCCGTGCAACGCTCGACGGAAGGCTCGAAAACACAATGTCGCAATCGATCGGCGGTTCGATCGGGGTGACCTCGATATCGCGGACATTCTCCGGGATCGTGCCGTTCAGCTTCCATGCGCACGCCTCGGCGTAGGTCTTTCCCGCCGAGCGATCTGACGCCGCAAGGGCCGATATCTCAAATTGCGGATGACCCTGCAACAACTGAATGAACCTTTGTCCGACGGTACCCGTCGCCCCTAGAATTCCAACGCGATACTTTTTCATAACGAAATTTTGGGTTTCACCTTTAGGCGGCCAGCACTACCAAAAAGCGACTCTCAGCCACACGAAGCCGCCTAAAGATGGAAATTGCGAACTGCGGCACCTTAACCTTGGATCGCGAGTTTCATTCGCCGGACTCCCTCGGCCATGCGTTCTTCCGTATTGCAGAACGAGATCCGCAGAAAGCCTTTAGCTTCCTGGCCGAATGCGACGCCCGGGACCGTAACAACACGATTCTGCAGGCACTTCTCGGCGATCTCGAGATCGTCGCCGAGAGAGCGGACGTCGAGCATCGTATAGAACGCGCCTTCCGGAGCCGTAGCCCTAAGGCCCAGTTCGTCGGCAAACAATTTGACCAGAAATTCGCCGCGCTTCTTGTACACATCGCGGGCATGCTGCTTTGCCGCTTCTGCCTCGTCGGTCCACGCAAGAAGCGATGCTTTCTGTGTGATGGTCGAGGCACAGACCGTCGTGAAACCGTGCAGGATCTGGATCGCTTCCATCATTCGCGGATCCGAACACGCCGCCCAGCCAAGCCGCCAGCCGGTCATGCTCAGGCTCTTTGAAAGGCCGCTGATTATGATCGTCCTCTCGTAAAACTCAGACGACGACCGAGGCCGCTCGCCAAAATAGAGGTCGCTGTAGATCTCATCCGACAGGAGCCAGATACCCGTGCCATCGAGAGCTTCCGCGATCTGGCGATAATCGTCGGCCGTCATTATCTTGCCGGTCGGGTTCGACGGGCTTATGACGACCGCGGCCTTTGTTTTCGGGGTGATCTTCGATCGAAACTCCTCGATATCGAAGGCGAACTCCGTATCCGCCGGCATCCGGTAATAGACCGGCTTCCCTTGGGCGATACGCGTGCAGGCGTCGTACGCCGGAAAGCTCGGATCGGGCAGCAGCACCTCGTCGCCCTCGTCGATGCAGCACATGAAGGCGTCGGTCATCGCTTCCTGCGAGCCGCACGTTACAACGACGCCCGTCATCGGCAAATTCAGATGCGGGTACTGCTCCGCGATCTTCGTGCGAAGTGCCGGCAGCCCCGGATGCGAGGTGTAGCCGTTCTGCTCTTCGATCGATATCCGCGCGGCTTCTCGGCGCAAAAAATCCGGTGTCGGAAGGTCCGGCTCGCCGAGGCCGAAATTGATCGAATCTGGCAATGCCCGCTCGAAGAACTGCCTGATCAGGGTCGGCTGCAGGCCCTGAAGACGCCTGGGTAACTGAAACTCCATCGATTGCTTCGTTGATTCCATTGAACCGAATGATTTATCTGCCCGCGAGAAAGGTGGATGTACGCAAATGAATGACCTTCACCGCTCTCTCGCCGATTCGCCAAAAACGATCACGCGACGGCCTACTCTTCGTTGGACCCCGATCGCTCAAGGTCTTCTTCCACATCTTCCCGCACATCGCCGACCTCAACATTGAACTCGCCTTCCGCTGCCGTGTTCGGGTCACCGGTGAGGATACCGCCGATGGCCTCGATCTCGCCGATGATCTTTTGCCCAAGGCCCGAAATATTGTCCGCCAGCGGGTGGCTTTCTTTTTCAATCTCTTTATCTTGATCGTTCATAGCAATAGTCTAGGTGATTTTCCTCTGAAAGATAAACCAGGATCACCGGCGCTGCCAGCCGCCATCTCCGCGTTCAAAGACTTCTGCCGAGGCGGGCTGAAACCCGTCACTACCCCTGTACAAATAGCGTTCGACCACAAACCTCGGATGTTCGAACGTCAGCAGGTTGAACGAATTCTCTTCGCCTCGCCCTCTCAGGGAGGTCGCCGTCCCGGCCTGGATGATGAGCGCGGAGTAGCCGTCCTTCAATTTATAACGGCGGGTGGACGCGGTGACATGGCTCATATGCAGGTGTCCCGCGAGGAAAACATCGGCGCCGGCCTCCGCGATAAGCGGAAGCGATTCCCTTGCCCTCCCGACTATATCGTCCTCATCCTCGCCCTCGGGTACATCGAAAGGATGGTGGGTCACGACCACCTTCAGCATCTCACCGGGCAATGCCGACATCTTGCTCCTCAGCCGTTCGACCTGTTCGCGGTTTATCCTGCCTCCCTTGATCGTCATGGAGCGGGTCGTGTTGATCCCGGCGACGGCTATCTCGCCATCGGAGATAAAGGGCTCGAGCTGATCGGTGATGAGCCTCTCAAACTTTTCCAACGGATTTACGAACCGA
This sequence comes from Pyrinomonadaceae bacterium, assembly GCA_050246275.1. GTDB lineage: Bacteria > Acidobacteriota > Blastocatellia > Pyrinomonadales > Pyrinomonadaceae > OLB17. The sequence continues at coordinate 97,617 of JBFWWI010000001.1, read as the reverse complement.
TCGTAAACGTTGTACAGCGGCACATCGTGATTACCGGGAACGATCAGCTGCGGCCGTGGCAGCGACGCGAGAAATCTCTTCACTGCCTCGAACTGAGCCGTGCGTGCCCTTTGCGTAAGGTCGCCGGAGACGATGACAAGATGTGGGTCGAGCTTTGGCACGAACTCAGCCAAACGCTCGGCGACGAGTTCGTCAGCGGCACCAAAATGGAGATCGGAGATGTGTGCGATCCTTCGCATCTATTCTTCTGCACAAAGCCCGCGTCTTCCGCATAAACCCGCGCGCAAGCAAGGGCGGTACACTAAAGCTGGGAGTCACGCGCGGGCTTGTTCGGCGGGGACGATCACCTTCAATGCCTTTGGACGGATGCGATATTCCAGCGGCGGCTGTGTTAGCGAGGTCTCACCGTCGAATGCTACGCGGAGCCGGCTTCGCTTTGTTCTTATTGTAACGTGCTCGGTCGCGACCGCCTCGAAATCTTTCCATTGCTTCAACCGGCCGGTCACGGTCTTCCAAAGCAACAGCATCAATCCCAAACGGCCTTCCCGGTGGAGAAAATAGAGACTCAACTTCCCTTTTTCCAGCGATGGGCGGCGGCCGATGTTGTACATATCCATTTCGTATTCGTTGTTGCCGACGAATACGAAGGGAGTTTTGCGTTCGAAAACTTTGCCATCGAGTTCGATATCGACCTTTAGGAACGGTGAAATACGAAAGATCCGCAGGCTAGCCCAAAAGGCGGCGGCCCATTTCCCGCGCCCGAGCTTTTGCTGTTGCTGCTCGCGGCGGACGACCATTTTTGGGTAAAGGCCGATGCTGGAATTGTTAATGAAGATGCGGCCGTTGCATTCGGCAAGGTCGATCTCGTGAACTTCGCCCTGTGCGATCGTGCGGACGGCGGCGTTGAGATTCTGCGGGATACCGAGGTCTTTCGAGAAATTGTTCAGTGTACCGAGCGGGAGGATGCCGAGCGTCTTTCCTGCCGCGGACACCTCGATCGCGACCGTGCTGATGGTACCGTCGCCGCCGCCAGCCACGATCAGGTCGGCCTCACCCTCAGCAGCCTCTCGCGCCAGTTGAACTATCTCTCTTCCGCTCGTCGCGAGATGTACCTCAGCCTTAATGCCAAATGCGATGAACCGCTCGCGAAGGCTCTTCGCCGTCTCGTCGCCGAGTACGCTTCCCGACCCGGCATTAATGATGACCTGAACTGCTGCCGCCACAGTTCCGAAAATATCACATCCGGCATCTTGAGGGACGGTGGAGTAACTACTAACGGCGAAGAGTAGAACCATCGACGGCGAAGTCGATGAAGCCATTCGACGTATTGGCGGATAGCAGCTTAACCTCGATCTTCTCTCCAACATCTAACCCGCGCTCGCCCCTAACTACCCTTCCGTCGACCGGCGGGCGAAGGATGCGTGCGAAAGTGCCGTGTTCGTTGACGCCGGTGACGATGGCCCCAAACCGTTCGCCTACACGCCTTTTCATCACGGCCGCGGCGATTATCTTTCGCATCTTGCGTTCGACCTTACGTGCGGCCTTTTCGCGATCGTTGCAGTGTTCGGCGATCGATTCGAGTTCGCTTGCGGAATACGCGGGTGAATGGCCGGCGGCCACTGCTTTCACGAGACGCTGAACGACCAGGTCGGGAAACCGCCGATTTGGGGCGGTAGAATGGGCGTAGTCGCGAACGCCGAGGCCGAAATGGCCGCCTGCATCCTGGCCGGGATGTTCGACCACGTACTCGCCGCTTCCGATGAGCTTAATGATCGAAAGCGACAGATCGGGAAAGAGATCGGGATCGGCTTGACGTCGCTTCACAAGAAATTTGGCGAGTGCGGGTTGATCGGGTTCCGGGGGTAGATGCTCGCCGTAATCGGCCGCGATCCTGACTATCCCCTCCCATCGTCTGGGTGTGTGGACGACACGGCGGATCGACGCCACGCCGCGAGATTCAATGAATTGGGCCATCTCGACATTCGACGCGACCATTAAATTCTCGATCAAGCGCTTGGCAGAATTCGGCCGCACTGAGCGGATCTCCTTCACGTCGCCATCTTCCATCACCGCCTCGGATTCTATTGATTCGAACTCAAGCGCACCCTTTGCAAGCCGGTAGGCGTGAAGGCGTTCGGCCGCCTCTTGCTGTAATTCCAATTGGGCGACAAGTTTGGGTTTACCCTTGATCTTTTCAGGTTCCGGGCCGCCGCGGTCGAACCACTCGCCGACCGTTGGGTAATCGAGCTTCACACGGTTGCGGATGATCGCTCGATAGAAAGTGCTTTGCGGGACGTCGCCGTCTTCGTTTACTATCATATCCGCAACGACGACGAGCCGGTCTTCGTCCTCGTTGAGCGACGTGAGGTCGGTCGAAAGCTGTTCGGGAAGCATCGGGAACACTTCGCTTTCGGTGTAGACGCTGACGGTGTTACGAGCGGCCCTGCGGTCGATCGGCGAGCCTTTTTCGACCGCCGCATCTACATCCGCGATGCCTACAAGCAAGCGGATGTCGCCGTTCTCAAGTTTTTCCGCCCATTCGACCTGATCGAGATCTCGCGAGGTCGCATTATCTATTGACGACCATTCTAGCTCGCGTAGGTCTTTAGCATCCTTCGCTTCGGCGAACAGGTCTCGACGGGCGATCGACGCAAGTTGATCGCCGATCTCTTCGGAGAGATCCGGCTCGAAGCCGTTTTCGATCATCGCCTTTCGAGCCCTCCCGTCGAGCCAATTTTCGTTCGGTCTATGATCGTTCATCGAGGTTCCGATCAAAGTGCCGGGTTATTCAAGATCGCCGCAAGTTCATTGAGCCGCGAAACATCCGCAGCACTCTTTGACAAAGCAGCGGCCTTCATTAAAGAGCCGGCTCGTTTTTTTAGGGCTGCACGATCGCCTTTATCGATGTTGGTTCTCAATGCTGCTATCTGGCCCGCCGGGAGAGCCTTCGATCGCTCGAGCTGATCGAGATAGGCCTTTGCCACCGTCAGGCTGCGCGGCCAGACGTATCTCTGCTGGCTTTGGACGTTCAAAGCTTCGAGGCGAACTGACCTGGCGGCATCGATCTCGTTCTGCGTGAGGTATTTGTTCGGTACGAGTTCGAGCACATCCAGTCCGCGGGCTATCTCGGACGAATAGATGTAGCCGTTATACCAGTAAGCCGACCATGTTCCGCCGCTGATCAGGCGCTCCCCATTTATCGGGCCGCGATCGAAATAGGCGACCTCGATCGGCTTTGCAGCATCCGTGAAATCCATCACTGATATTCCGCCCTGATACCACGATTGAACCTTCAGATCTCGTCCGGGAACGGGAATGAGCGAACCATTGTGAGCGACACAATTCTCTGTTTCCGTCTGTGCGGCGGGCAGTTTGTAATACGCAGCGAATAGAAGCTTGTTGCCGACGCGGTTGAAAACGGCATTTGCTCCCCAGATGTTCGGATCGGTCGTTCGACACTTCGGACCCCCTCCGCCGCCCCACTCATCGGTAAATATGACCTTGCTCCCGTCGTTCGAGAAAGAGGCTGAGTGCCAGTATGCGTAGTTCGGGTCATTTACCGCATCGATGCGTTTTGGATTTGCGGGATCCTTTATGTCCAGAAGAATGCCGTTGCCGGAGCATGCTCCTGCCGCAAGTCCCAGCTCGGAATAGACCGTTATGTCGTGACACTGATCGGTATCCTGCGGTTTTCTGTCTTCGGAATCGTGCGAGCCGCCGTCGTTCAGGCCGTTCAACGCCCCGGTTTTGGGGTCCATGAACAGACGCGGTGTCGATACTATCCTTGCGTCTTGCGGAGCCGCGACCGGAACCTTTATAACTTCAATGCGAAAGAGCGCCGTGTTCGCATCCTTGTCCGGCGGACCCGCCGAACATCCCGCCAGCTCCTCAGCCTGTCGGACGAACGAAATGCCGGAAACATAAATGTAAACATTCTCCTTGTCCTTCGGATCGGTCACCAGGGTATGCGTGTGCGAACCGCGGCAAGTCTGGATCGCGGCGACCTGCTTCGGTTCCGAGATATTGGAAATGTCGAAAATGCGGACGCCGCGGAAACGGTCTTTCTGAGCCGCGGGAATTCCCCGTGTTCCCGGAGGATTCCGCGGAAAACCCTGGTCGCCGCAATCGAGACGCCCGTTAGCGCCTTCGACCGACATGAACAAAAGATTCTTGTAAACCGAAACGTCGCCCTGTCCGCCCGGACAAAGCATCGCCGTTAATAGTTTGGGCTTCGCCGGTTCCGCGATGTCGAATATGCCGATGCCATGATAGTTGCCCTGAAACAGATAATTTCCCTGAAAGGCGAGATCGCTGTTGTCGAATCCGGCGTCGAGAAAATCCTTTAGGAAGGGGAGTTGTTCCTTCGGGAATTTGGAGATATCAGGGATACCGAATTGGGCAAGGGCCTTTTGGACTTTGGGGTCGTCCAGGTCGGACCCGATCTTGAACGTGTCCGGCTTTTTGAAGAGCGTGAGATGCTTCATCCCGAACGCGGCCTCGCCCGCGTCGAACATTCCGGGCTTGAGCTTAGCCCGCGGATCGGTCGGATCCGAGCCTTTCATGCCGGGTTCAAGCGTCGGCGCCGGCTTCGGCTGCTGTTGCGCGAAAGCGGTCAGCGTCGTCGCTAGAAAAACGAACAAAAAGGAAATTAGTACACGGTGCATTTGATTCATTGCATCTCCTGTGGCGGTTGACGATCTCAGATAGTAATACTAGTTTAGCCGATGCGTAGGATTTTGATAACTGTAGCAATGAACTGGCCAATTGGCATCTCGGTTGACTGCTGAATCCGGACAAATATCAATCGCACGCTGTGTACGCCCACCGACCTGTAAGGCGGCTTTTGCTGCGCTCTGCGGCTCTGAACGACAGGTGCTTCCGATCAAGCTCGAATTTTAAACGATAAAGCGTGCCGATGTTGTAATATTAACCACCGTTCGCGATTTACACCTAGAACCGAGTCCCTGAAAGGAGAGAAAATCTATGCCTAAATTGTCACTAGTGCTGATCGCGGCCTTGGCCGCCGCGTCTTTTTTCGCTGAGCCGGCATCCGGACAGATCGGACTCCCAAAGATCAAGTTGCCGAAGATCCCCAAGGCGGATAACCCAGCGACCACGAGTAGTCCGGACCGGACGGGTGATCCGACTTCCGATCCGTCAACGGGGGCCTCGCTTGCCGACGCACGCGGAATACCGATACCGGGAGCGAGGATAACCTTCTCCAATAATCCTGACGGCTCCGATCCAAAGACCAGCTTCACCTCTTCAGAGTTCATCTACGGGAGGCTCGATCTCGGCGGCAAGACCCTCTATGACGCTTTCGGCCTGAAGAGCCTTGGCGAACAGAAGTTCTATTCTATTAGATACCACCTCAAGATCCTGGAGGCGGGCAAGCAGGGTTGGGAGCACGACTGGCACAATTCGCGCCGGTATACGCTGATAACCAAGGAGGACGCCCAGAAAACCTTCTGGAATTTTGACGTTCTGCCCGACCCCGCGAAGGTCTCGACCCTCATCGGCGCTATTGACGATGATATAAGCTACTTTAACTCACCCGCCGGCATTTACCTTGAGATAAGAGACGAGGATAGTGCCAGAAGCATTTTTCCGCAAAATGGCGCATATACCGTCGACATCACACTCTTCGGCAGTGCTTATGACGACTGGGGCAAACCGAGCGGCGAAACCGAAAAGTATCCTACCGCCTCGGCAAAATTTGCTCTTCAATTCAGTGGGATGGACGGGCGTACCCTGGTTGCGAATGCAAAGAAGGCTCGTGAAAGTGTAGAAGCGGCCAAAAATAGACAACAAATGCTCCACACGATGCCGGATTGGTGGGCAAAGGCCGCAACGCCGCCCGAGCCAAAGCTGGCCCCGGCGCGGCTTGTCCCCCTGATCAAGGGCTTCATTGGCCAGTGGAATCTGACATATGTGAAACACATGATCGTGCAGTACAGCGGGCCGCTGTGGGTGATCGAGAAGAATAACCTCGGGATCCCGGAATATCGAATGGTGAAGCCGTACATCTACGTCATCTACAAAGACCCTAAGGACAACTCCTGCCAGATCGGCGCTTTGTATATGCGCGAATCCTACTCCGGTGCCGGTACGTATGGCCAGCCTTATTTAGGCGGCATCCGCGACATCCAGTATATTGACTGCGCCGCGATAAAGTGATGATGTTCATCTAACCCAAGGCCGCTAGAACAGGGGTGATATTCTCCGGTTCAGCGGCCCTGACTTTTGTTCACTATCGCAGATAATCTTCCAGTCTGGTAGATGCGTCGGTTTTGTCATCGCGATATTTGACGATTATCGGGCAATAGATCGAGAGGCCGTTCTCCTTGCCAAAGCCGCTGGAAACGGAACGCGATCCCTGAACGACCACGGCACCCGCAGGGATCTCAAGCGATTCACCGGCTTTTGACTTGATTATCCGTTCGTTCGGCAGATCGAATACGGGGGTCGACCTTGTCAGTATCACGCCGCTCGCAAGCACCGCCCGCTCACGGACGATCGTGCCTTCATAAACGCCCGTGTTGCCGCCGACAAGCACGTCGTCTTCGATCACAACGGGCGTCGCATTCACGGGTTCGAGCACGCCGCCGATCTGCGCCGCCGCGCTCAAGTGAACGCGTTTCCCGATCTGCGCGCACGAGCCCACGAGCGCATGCGAATCCACCATCGTCCCCTCTTCAACATATGCGCCGACGTTGATGTACGCGGGAGGCACCACGACGACGCCCGGCGCAACATAACATCCGTCGCGGATCGCCGAACCGCCCATCACGATCCTGATCCCGTCGTCGAGCGTCATCGGCCGGAGAGGAAATGTATCTTTATCAAAGAACTGAAGTGTCTCGGTCGGCAGCGACATCTCGACCATCTTGCCCATCCGAAATCCGAGCAAGATCCCCTGCTTCACCCACGCGTTCGCGTGCCAGTTACCGTCGGCATCCTTCTCAGCCGAGCGGATCTCACCGCGTCGAAGTGAGGATTTGAATTCTTCGTAAGTCTCGCGATCTGCCGAGTCGAATTCGGTCTTGGCGAAGAGGGATTCGATTTTCTGTTGGAGTGACATTCAAGTTGGATCTTAAGCCCTTGCTCACGCGCGGGCTTCTGCAACTAAGGCTTCTGCAATCGATTGTATTTCTTCAACGCTTCCTGCAGGCGGTCGTGCGGCAGGGCGTAGATCGTATTGCCTTTGTATCCGGTCATCGTTTCGGCGGCGACAAGGGCATTTATTATCGCCTCCTCTGTTGCCTGAGAAGTGGCCCAAAAGAGCATATTGATGCGTTCGTTGGGCAGCATATCGATCTTCGCGACGCCTTCGTTCTTGCCGAACTCGGCTGCGTTCGCCGTTGAAAATGCGATAAAGATATCACCGGACGAATTCTCTCCGCGTCCCCCGACGCGTCCGATGCCGAGCGAGATACGCTGTGCGATGCGCTTAAGCTGATGCGGCAGCAGCGGAGCGTCCGTCGCCAGTACGACAATGATCGACCCTGCTCCTTCTTCGGCCTTCTTAAGCGTTGACGCTACTCCAGGCTGCCCCGGCTTCATCTGCAGATCGGTGATCTCACGGCCGACCGGAACACCCGCGACGGTGAATAGCTGTCTCGAACCATAATTAGCCTGAACGAGCACACCGACCGTGTAACCGCCGAACCTAGCGTCAAGCACTCGCGACGCCGTGCCGGTCCCGGCCTTGAATCCATGCGCCGACATTCCCGTTCCCCCGCCGATATTGCCCTCGGCGATCGGCCCCGCCTTCGCCCCGTCTAGTGCGGCGAATACATGTTCCTTTTTGACGTGAAATCCGTTAATGTCGTTGAGAAACCCGTCCCAGGTTTCAGCTACCACAGGCAGTGAGAAATCACCTGAATATCCATCGCCCGGAAATTTCTTCGTTCCCCATTCGATCACGGCGTCGCGCACGATGCCGACGCTATGCGTGTTCGTGATCAGGATCGGTGAACCAAGCCCGCCCGATTCTTCGATCCACGTCGTTCCGGTCATCTCTCCGTTCCCGTTCAGCGTGTGCCAGGCGGCGAAAAGTCTTCCGGCAAAGTTCTTTCCTTGCGGCAGGATCGCCGTCACACCGGTTCGGACAGCTTTATCGCCTTCGCCCGAGATCAGTGTCGTGTAGCCGACCTCGACGCCCTTTACATCCGTGATCGCATTGTTCACTCCGGCCGTCCCGTCGAATGGTACGCCGAGGTCGCGCGCACGTGGCTTCGATTGTGCAAGCGCCGCCGCCGGCAGGGCAAAGAGAAAAAGTATCGATAGTATCTTTTGCATTTGGTTTAATCGTGCGCCGTGACCGATCTGGCCAGCAGGCCGATGCCGCCGGCAAAAAGTACGAGCATAATGATGGTGTTAAATAGGCTCGTGGGCTGAAAATAGATCTGCAGGTTCATTATTATCCCAGCGAGTATGATCACCGCACCGACGAAAACGAGCAGCCAGCCGATCACAGACTTCCCGTTGAAGAATACAATGCCGATGCCGAAGATCAGAGGCACGAGCGACAGGCCGAAAGCGTTGTACCCGCCCCAGTTCCAAAAACCGCTTGTGACGATGACGCGGCTAATGAGCATATATCCGCCCGCAACCGCCATTGCGAGCCCGATCAGAAATTCCCAAAGCCCGCCCGGCGTGCCGCCGACATTTTTCAGATCTTCCATTTCCATCGCGTTTTACCTTAGTACGAGAGCGCCCGACTGGACGTTCGCGTCGAGCACCTTTACAACGTCGTCCAGCGTTACCGTTCCGTAAAAGAACTTTCCGGCCGCCATCGACTCGGCCTTCACGGCCTTGTAAATATCGTAGTAGCTCCGCTTGCCGTCAACGAAGCTCATCGTTTCGCCGCGCATCAATGAATGCAGGCCCGAGGGCACGGCTCGTCGCTTTGAAAAATATTCATCCAGCGAAGCAATGTTTGCCGGGACCTTTTTCGATGCCGCCGTTTCCGCCGCCGTCATCACAAGCGTTGGGGCCTTTCCGTAGCGGTTCTGATAGAACGCGGAAAGCTCGGCCAGCAATTGTTTTTCGCGGCTGTCCACCGATGCGAGAAAGGTATCGATCGTCTTGTTTGCCGCCGCGTCGCTTCCGGCGACCACCCGCATCGAATTCAATGCCCGGCGCTCACGCAGGCTTCCCTGCTCGATCATCATATGTGCATCCGGCCAATTATCGCCCTGGTTCAAGATCTGCAGAGCGGCCTGAAGATCGTTGGCGAGCCGCCGCCCGCCCTGGGCGTAGGTCTCTGATGCAAGCACCGGGATGTCCTTCGCCTCGGCGTAGGCGAGATACAAGGCCATCGCCCCGACAATGAAATTGTTCCGGGCAAGCTGGGTCTGGTCGATATTTCCAAGGTCGTCGTCCGAAGAGTGTATGAATTCGTCGTCCCAGTTGATGAGCGCGACCGAGGGCACGCCGATCGCGCCCTCGACAAAGACGAGGTTGTCCGACGAACCGAAATAAGGGACGAATCTCGCGTTAAATGCTTCCCTCGTCCCGCGTGTGGAAAGTATTGGCTGCGAGAACGGGCGCGGATATCCGCCGCCTCGGCCTGCCTGAATGTAAGAATTATTCGTCAGTATCACAAAATTACCGACGCTTTCGAACAATGCGTCCAGGTAGGAGGTCCGCGAGTGCGGTGCGAATATCAGATGCTGGACGCGGCTTCCCATCGACTGTTTCGCGCCGGTCATATCCTGATGCAGGTTTGCGAGCATCTTCTTTTCGGCACCCGGATTTGTGCGTATGTACTGATACTCGGAATAGATCTCGTCCGACCACCAAAAGCGGATGTCGCGAAGCGGCGGCGGTATCCGGCCCTCCTTTATCAGCTTCGAGAAAACGCGGCCAAGCTCGAGGATATTTCCCGAACCGCTGCCGTCGTCGTTTGCCGAGCCCTGTTCTTCCTGAAGGTGTGCCGTGATCACGATCTGCTGGTCTTTATATTTCGTGCCGTGTATCCAGCCCTCGACCATTCCGGTGCCGGTGTTCTTATTCTCGCTGCCGATGTCCGTATCGACCTTCGCACGAAGGACCACGCGGCCGCCGGGAGTTCGCTTGCCGGTGGCAAACAGGTCCTGATCGCCTTTTGTCTCGAGCAGGCGTCTCAGCGTCTCGCCCTTTCGCGGGCTGAGGCTGAAAGCGAATGTTCCGTTCTTTCCGGCCGGCGGATCTCCTATCCGCGTCCACGGAAGCTGGTCGGGAAAATCCAGCATGCTCTTTGATTCCGACGTGGTATATGCGACGACGCCGACCGCTCCCTTGCCATAGACAGCATTTACCGCGGCCGCCCCCGGATTTCCGTTAACGAGCACGATCTTGCCATTCACATCCAAATTTGCGAGGGCTGCGGCCGAACCATCGCCCGCCCAGACCAACTCGGCCGTGACATCGGCATCGCGGCTTCCATCGGAAAGATAAAGCGCGTGGTCGCCGATATCCGCGAGCTTTATCTCGATCGGCTCGACCATCCAGAGCTCGGCAGACCTCGCCGTGTAATTCCCGTCGAGCGGCTGCTTTATGATCGAGACGTCCTGCAGGCCATTGGCCCTGGCCGCACCCGCGACATAATCCATCGCCTTGAAATAACCTTCCATTCCCGAATCGCGATGCCATTGCGTGAGCACACGGATGTGCTCGTACGAGCGGTCGCCCGAGATCTCGTTACGAAGCATCCGGATCTGTTCGTCGGAAAGGAACGGCGTGGTCTGTCCTAAAGAGGTTGAGACCAGGATAAGTAGGATCGCCAACGAAACTAACTTGTTCATATTCATATTATTCGCCGCCCGCGTGCGTGGGACAATTCTACCCGCGTTACAGGCAGCAGCATAAAGCCCGCCGCCATGCGCCGTGGGTCACTAAATACCTACCGCCTTCATCGCCGCTATTAATCGCGCCCGCGTCTGCTCGGTGACCGGCACGAGCGGCAGGCGGAGATTCTCTTCGAGCAATCCCATCTGCGACATAACAAATTTACAGGGTGCAGGCGAAGATTCGATAAAATTCGCTTCCATCAGCGGCAAGATCTTGTAGTGGGATCTGCGCGCAAAATGGAACGAGCCCGCAAGCGCATATTCGACCATCTTTGTGGTCTGCCGCGGGATCTCGTTCGCACATACCGAGACCAGCCCGTCGGCCCCGAGCGATATCAAAGGCAGCGTCGAGGCGTCATCGCCAGAAAAGACCTTGAAATTCTTCGGCCGGTTCGCAATGATCGCCGCCGCCTGTGCAAGATCTCCCGATGCCTCTTTTGTGGCGACGATATTCTCGTGTTCCTCCGCCAGCCTGAGCGTCGTCGCGGCCGAGATGTTCGAGGAGGTCCGCGACGGCACATTGTAGAGCATTATCGGAAACCTTTTGACCGACCGGGCAATTTCCGAGAAATGTGCGAACATCCCTTCCTGCGTCGGCTTGTTGTAATACGGAGCGACGATCAGCGCGGCATCGGCACCGGCCTCTCGGGCCTTTCGCGTGAAGTCGATGGTCGCCGCCGTGTTGTTGCTGCCGGTCCCGGCGATCACTTTGGCCTTTGTGCCGTTCGCAGCCTCGACCATCAGCTTGATGACGTGCAGCCGCTCATCTTCGCCCATCGTTACGCTTTCGCCGGTCGTCCCGCACGGCACGAGCAAATTGACGCCGCCCTTTATCTGCCGCTGTACAAGCTTTACAAAACACCCATCATCGATCGACCCGTCCTTTCGAAACGGCGTGACCAACGCAGTAGCACACCCGCGCATCCAGTCAACTCTGATAGTCATACGCTTACCTTATTGGAACAATAAATTGCCGCTATTGTAGCAAAATCGCCTCTCCGCCGCCTTCCCGGCCGATCCTTTGGAATTATTTCAGTGTTCGGAAGGGAAAGCCGCTATTGCTCGGCTTTGAACAATGGACGTGGCGCCGAGTCAAAACACAAAAATGCCCGGGAGCTTTCACTCGCGGGCGGGTTTACCCTTACGCAGAACAGCATTCAACCCGACAATTTCGCATCAAGACTTTGGCATAAATCGGTACAATCCTAGCCGCGGACCGAGCGCGTTTTCAACAACGAAGGCTCAAGGTTCGAGCCGGTGGGAAAGTTAATTACAGTTCTTGAACGTAAACTTCAGCGGCAACGGTCTTGTTGGTAAACAGCGCGTGCCGGTTGCTAAATACGAGAAAGTAAGCTCCGGGCGGGACTACCACGTCGATCTTGCCTCGCGAGGTTATGCCGCTTTGAAAAGGTGTTCGGCCACTCACGCGATTCTTCCAATTCACAAAGTTATCCTCGTCAACGAGCGTGACCTCAATATCCTCACTACCACCGTATGCGCGGAAGGCTCCCTCAACTTTTCCCGAGGTGGCCAATGTAAACTGGAAATACTTAAATCCGCGGGCACCGACGTGAAACGAATCATTCACGATCTGGACACGCGGTTTTGGCTGGGGCGACGGAGCTACTGGCGGTGAATAAGTGTTCGCCGGACTCTCAGGAGGATTTACACCGCCGACCGAATGTTCCTGGCCCTTCGGCTGCTGAGTCTTCTGAGTAAGAAACGCGTAATAGATCGAGCCGCCCGCAATTAAGGCGCAAAACAAAACGCCCGCTACGATTCCGAAGGCGCTGATAGTGCTCGCAACCCACCTAAGGACCACCGCATTTCCCGATGCCCTCTCGACTGCCGGTGAACCGCAGCCTGGGCAAAACTTGTCAGTCGTCCGTAAATCATGAGCGCACTGTGGACAATACATTTATTCACTACCTTCTGATTCGCCGCTATTTAGCTGATTATAGAATCGCGCCTACTTGCCAATGAGCATACAAGATGGCCCAGAACAAACAGAGATCAAAGATAACGTCAAACAGCACCCAGCTTACCAAACGGGTCTAGGAACATATATCCGACACCCTCAAAATTCGTCTCACAAGGCAAGGTCCCAATCGGCGTCGACCGATCTCATAATATTCTCGCCGTAAACTTTTCCAAACTTGAACTTGATCTGTTTCACCGTGGCCGGGTCAACGGTCTTGTTCTCATCGATGAACGCTATCGATCCTCGTTTCTCGACGCCGGCGTGGATCTCACCAGAAGTGTCGCCCGAATCCAAAAAGGCGTTTGAACTCATTTGGGTTGAGCCGATCACCAGTTCACCCTGGTTCGGATAAAAAGTCTTCGTTTCTTTGGTGGGATTGATGATTGTCATGCCCACAGTGATCTTCCCTTTTTCCATTGCGATCTCTCCAAGCGTGATCTGCAACCCGCCAAATTCCTTCGTTTGATTGACTTGAACACGGCGAGGCTCTTGAGAAGAATCGGCTGTTGTGGCTGACGAAGTGTTTATGTTTGTCGGGCCGGTTGCGACCTTTGTCGAGTTGCCACATCCGATTACAACAAAAACCAGAGCGAGAAGGGAAATTGGGAAATTCTTCATAGCTCGCGATTTTAGTCTACCTTTTCCCCGTTCCGCAACAGTTAAAACGCCAGATGCACTTCTTGCAGTTGAGAGAGTCACAGTAATGCTTATCAAAGGATGAAGGTTGAAGGATTAAGTTCCGCGAATAGGAAGATCGCCGCACTCAACAACGGGGTCCGGCGGACATCTGCACCATCGCGGGGATGGCAAATCGGCGGAAGGGGTCCAGATCCGGCTCCCTTAGGCTGAAAACGATCGGGAGAACTCTAAAAGTGATCCTTCAGAGCTTCGGGAACGGTTTTGAGAACTCTGAAAATGGTTTTGAGAACTTCGGGAATGATATTCAGAAGTTCGAAAATGGCTCCGAGAGAGCTGAAGATCATTTTGAGAGGTTCGGAAATCATTTTGAGAACTCTAAAAATGGTTTTGAGAACTCTAAATGTGGTTTTGAGAATTCAGGAGATCGCCCGAAATTCTCAGGAATTGCGGAAAGATCGCCGGAAATGGTTCCGAGAACTGTGGCTGGCGGATCCAGAATGCCGAAAATCGGAGGAAGAGCGTCGAAAACCACAGAAAACGGGTCGAAAATCGGAGAAAGTGGGGCGAAAACCGGAGAAAGAACGCCGAAAAACGCGGAGAAATGGTCGAAAGCCGGGGTAAGTGGGCCGAAAATCAGGGAAAGTGGGCCGAATATCGGAAAAAGAACTCCGGATCGGCCTTGCGCGGGGCAAAATATCAGCCCGTGATCTCTTCGAGCACGTCTGAGAACTCGTGAAGCCCTTTTTTTCCCACGATCCATTCGGCGGCCATTATGGCGCCGAGTGCAAAGCCCTGTCGCGATCGGGCGGTGTGTTCGATAAGTACCTGGTCGGCGGCCCCGTCAAACCCGATGCGGTGGGTCCCGGGAATATTGCCCGCCCGCGTCGCGGCGATGCTCTTTATCTCGACGTGTTTGGAAACAATTTCTTTGAGCTTTAATGCCGTCCCGCTCGGGGCGTCCCGCTTTCGCGAGTGATGCTGTTCCTCGATAAAGGCCTCGTATTCGGGAAATTTTGCAAAGAGTTCGGCGGCGTATTCCGCGACCCGGTAAAAGAGGTTTACGCCGATCGAAAAATTCGCACCAAAGACCGCGGCGCCATCCGCGTCGCGGACGATATTCTCTATCGCTTCCCGCTCGTCATTCCAACCGGTCGTGCCCTCGATGAGCGGAACGCCGGCCAACATACACGCCTCGACGTTTCGCCGCACGGCATCTGCCGACGAAAAATCGATCGCCGCATCCGCCATCTTCAGGGTCTCGGTAAACCTCTCGGCCGCAAAATTCTTGTGCTCTTCGCCGATGATCACCGGCACCTCATGCCCCTTTTCAAGCGCGAGACGCTCGATGACCCGGCCCATCGCTCCGTGTCCTATAAGTGCGATCTTCATCCTTTTTTGCTCGACGGCCGCTTGAACCTTTATGCCGGCAGCGACGTAAACCTCTCGCGATGAGATCCAAAATACTGCGTCGGGCATTGATAGCTTTGGCCGTTTCAGGGGCAATTCTAGCAAGCGTGCTTCTGTTATCAAAAGATGGCCGGGCCTCGACGGACATGGATTATTTCGAAGGCGTCTGGACCGTCTCGGTAAGAAACGATCCCGCGACGTCATTCCGATGGGAGCTAAAGAAGGACCTCGACGGCTCGTGGCTGAGCGGAACCGTCGAGCGCGGCGGCGCAAAGATCACGCGGGACTTCTGGCGGCAAACCGGAGCGGCCGTCGATCGCTACGCATTCACGACAAATGGAAATTATGTTCAGGTCCGGAGTTCGGGCTGGGAAGGCGGCCGCCTGGTCTTTCGCGGAACCATTAGCGATGGCAGCGGCGAATCGGCCGTACGGGAAACGATCACCAGGGTAGATGCGAACAAGTTCACGGCCCTGTGGGAACGTCAGGAAAAGGACGGGAAATGGACCGTATTTGGGGATGAGATCTGCACAAGATTATCCGACCGATAATCCGAATAGAAAAACGTCTCGCAAGTGAGCGGTAAAGGCTCAGCGGCATGCCGCGGAACCTTTTTCATGGCGAACCCGTCCCGGGCCGAGTGCGATCCCAAAAGCGATTCAAAATTTCATTCGCTCGAGAATGGCAGCAAACCGCGGATCGCTCCGCAAAGGCTCCCATTTCGGTTCCACTTTTAGAAATGCCATCTTCGGGTCGCGTTGTTCGAAGCCTTTCTCCAACCAGTCGAGGGCCTTTTCACGCTCACCGAGTCCGCTATAGATAATAGCGATATGGGTTGGGGGCACGAACCGCTGCGTCGAAAGTTTCAGCAGCTTGTCGAGGTTTGCCTGGGCACCAGCACGATCACCGGACCTTGCGAGAGCATATCCCTCAAACGCGATGGAAACGGTTTGCGCCGGAGAAAGCTCTGTCGCCCTTTTAGCTGACGCGATCGCTTCCGCAAACATTCCCTTTTCGGTATATACGCTGGACTCAAATAGATGCAGCATCCAAAAATTTGGGGCAAGTTCAGCCGTCTTTTCCAATTGTGCCAGGGCCTCATCCGGACGGCCGGCGTGAAGAAGAAACTGGCCCTCGAGTGCATTGCCAAACGGAAAAAGAGGATCAAGCTCGCGTGCGAGTTTCATTTCAGCAGCAGATTCCGTATGGCGCCCAAGATTGGATAATAGATGAGCATAGTAAAGATGGGCCATCGAATTATTCGGATTAAGTTCCAGAGCCCGCCGGTACTGATCTTCTGCCGCTCGCCAATTCCAGTCTCCCCAAAATATCGTCATTCCCAGCGATGAATGGCCCTCGGAAAGCGAACTGTCCAGTTCGATAGCTCTGCTTGCCGCAGCCTTCGATCGGCCCAAATATTCGACCGGCGGCATTTCAGTGCTTAGAGCAAGCGAACGGTAGGCATCGGCGATCCCCGAATAGGCCAGGGCGTAATCCGGATCGAGATCGATCGCCTTTTGGAAATAGTCGATCCCTTTTTGCAATTCCACAGGCGTCAAGCGGAAAACATGAAACCGTCCGCGCTGATAAAGCTCCCAGGCCTCAGGGTTCTGCGTATCTCGCTTTGCTAAACGCTGAGCGTCCGTCGCCGTCAGTTTAAGACGAAGATTCTGCGCGACAGCCTGGGCGATCTCGCTTTGGGCGGCGATCAGATCCGTCGCACTTCTAATATATTGGTTTCCCCAGACCTGGCGTTCGTCGCGCGCATCGATAAGGCGGACGTTGATAATAAAATCTCCGCCCATCTGGCGGACATCGCCTGTAACCAAAGCGTCAACATCCAGCTGGGCGCCGATGCTGCGAATATTCGATTGATCTCCCTTGAAACGAAAGGTGGAATTCCTGGACATCACCTTGAGGTTTGTTAAACGCGACAGCCCGTTGATCACGTTTTCAGCGATGCCGTCCGTAAGGTATTCGGTATCGGGGAGTTGGCTTGAGTTCGTGAAAGGCAGTACGGCCACCGACCGGATCGGCTCGCTCGCGGCTTTCCTGGATGATGCGATGTAGGCCACCACTATTACGGCAAGCCCCAAGGCCGCAATGGCGCCGTACATCCTTGCATACCGATAAGATCGTGGACGCGTCTGCGGCCCCGTTTCCTTCCGGACGGCCTCGGCGAACGTCGGCGACCTTTCCCCAGGATCATCTTCCGCCTGCAGCGGATAAGCCTGCTCCGTCGGCGTTGCTGCAACATCGGCTGGCTGGCGGCGGACCTCTGCGACAAATTTGTAACCACGGCCCGGAATAGTTGAGATGAATCGGTGTTCACCAGGCTTTTCGCCCAGAATACGGCGGAGCGACGAGATGTTCTGAGTAAGATTGTTTTCTTCGACAATGGTTTCAGCCCAAATTGCCGATAGAAGTTCATCTTTTGAAACGACCTTACCCGCATTTTCCACAAGGAAAACCAGCGTATCGAACACTTTGGGCATAAGGGCGACGGCCCCTCCTGAGCCATCAACCAGGAGCCTCTTACCCGTGTCGAGCGTGAACCCGCCGAACTCGAAAATGTCGTTATTGGGCGTTTCCATCCGGTCTTCAGAAATTTTCACAAACTTTCATGCGGATCCTAACGATTTTCACCATCGATGCAGGCAATTATTGCACGCATCGACCAGATTTAGCACAGGTCCGGTTGAAATACATAGAAACAAAGAGGAACAAAAATGAAAAACAACTTCGCAGGAAAGATCGGAATTTCAATTGTAACGATCGTGATCGCAGCTGCCTCATCTCTGTCGATCAGTGCTCAACTGACTTCATCCAAAGATCAGGGGGTCAACCGCATCGTCGGAGCATGGGAAACGTTGGTGCAGCCGCGCAATTGCGATACCGGCGAGCCGATAGGGCAGCCATTCCCGGGCGTGATCACTTTTAACGAGGGCGGGACGGTTGCCGAGTACGGGGCCAACCCCGCGACACCGTTTCGGACGCCAGGCCACGGTTTTTGGTCGTCCGAGGGTCGGGGCATTTACAAACTGCGCTTTTCGTTCATACCCCTGACCCCGCAAGGAGTGCCGATCGGCCGGATCCGCGTTTCGCAAATCGGTGAAGTACCGCGATTTTCGAATGAACAGCATTCGACCGGCTCATTCGAACTAACGAATTTCGCAGGCGTGGTGATCGGAAGCGGCTGCTCCAGTGCCATCGCAGTTCGTCTCGACTAGGCACCCGCCATCCCGGTAGAGAAAAAGGGAAAAGGAGATAGCAGGCAATGAGAACGAGTATGTGGCTGGAAGGCCTCGGTAACGAATTTCTGATCGGAGATTTCGTTCTTGGCGGGGTAAGAGGATCCAACGCGATGTCGGGCTCCTACGGCCTCTGTAAATTTGACGGCAGCTGTGTCGCAGATATTAACGTGACAAGATCGGCAGACCGGATCTCTGCCAAGTTGATGCGGGCCTGCGTTACCGGCAAAAACTTCGCTACCGGGAAAATATCCGCAACAGTCGACTTCGGGAACGAGAGCGGACGTAGATATGCCAGATACTACATCTATTTGCTTGACGTCCGGGTCATCGCGGCCGTACAGGAGAAAATGTCTGAGGAAAAGATCTCTTTCATCTGCTCAGATGCTGTAGTCGATTATGGGTAAAGACCCTCACCGTCGCTGGCAACGAACGCGAAAAAAGCGGGCTGCGATGATCACATGGCCCGCTTTTTCTTATTCGTCTGTGTCTAGAACGCCGATTTGGACATTTTTGCCTCGTTGAATATTTTTTTCTCATACAAGCCGTTGGACGAGGTCTTGATAGAGCCCGACAGCGGCATAAAGATCCTGTTTGAGGACAAACTCATCCTTTGTATGTGCCACGAGGATCGAGCCGGGGCCGAGGAGAAGCGGTTTTCCCCAATTTGTAAGATATGGGATGTCGGTCGTAAATCGCACGGTCTTTTGCTTAAATCCATCGACGGCGATCATCCTTACGGGCTCGCTGCAGGATAGAACCTCGATCTCGCCGCGGCCGCGGATGATGTTCGCGAGGGCTTCTTCGATCGGTGCCCGGGGCGTCGTAAGACGAATGAGAAGGCTGGCTTCCGCTTTTGGCGGGATCACATTCAACGCGACGCCTCCCTCGATCACGCCGATGTTGACGGTCGTGTCGCCAAAGAATTCGTCATTGGGAAACTTTGTCCGGCGAACATCTTCGAGGATATCGAGAAGCGTGAGGATCGCGGAGTCGCCCATTTCCGGATATGCCGAGTGGGCGGCCTTGCCCGAGGTCTTTATCTTCAGTCGAAAAGATCCTTTCGAGCCGATCGCGAGGTCGTTGTCGGTCGGCTCGCCATTGACCATATATTCGCACTTCGCTGCGAGAGGATGCAGGTTGGCCGCCCTCGCCCCTGTGCTCGACCTTTCTTCTTCCACGGTGTAAAGCAGGCCGATATCGCTGATGCCCTTTTTTCTCAAGGCTTCGGCGGCAGTTATCTGAGCCGCGATTATCCCTTTCGCGTCGCAGGCCCCGCGGCCGTAGATCTTTTCGTCATCTTCAGTCGGCGGTATGAAGGGCGGAACCGTGTCCATATGCGTCGAGAACCAGACACGGGGAGTATCGTTCAACGTCGCGATGACATTGTTCTGGCGGAGCGGGGACACTCCTGTCCCCATCGGCGGTTCCTCCGCCGAGAGTTCGTCAGGACGCCGAAGCGACGTTCGTGGGGACGTCGCGATGACGTTGTTCTGGCGGGGCGCGGACACTGTCCCCATCGCCGGTTCCTCCGCCGAGAGATCGTCCGAACGCCGAAGCGAAGTTCGTGGGGACAAGAGTGTCCCCGCTCCGACTGGCTGCAGCTCGACGGTCCACCCGAGCGATTCGAGATAGTCGCGCAGCCAGAATCCCACCGCTTCCTCTTCGCCGGAGGTGGACGGTATCGACATCAATGCCTTCGTGAGTTCGAAAAGATCCATATTCTATGTCAGGCGGACAAGAGCGTCTTCTATGTCGGGCTCTTCGCCCAATATCGTAAGCACATCATTATGTCGGATCTGGGTCGAGCCCCGCGGGGTGATCAGATCGTCGCCGCGGCGAATCGCGACGACCACGACCTTTCCCAGACCAAGCGAAGCGAGCGAAGACCCATCTGCAACAGGCGGTTTAATGACGACCTCCCGCATCCGCTCCTCGCCCATTCCGAGCGAAAGGAAATTAAAAAAGCTCGGCCTGAGTACCATATTCTCGAGGATCGTCGCTACCGCCTGATGCGGGCTCATCGCCTCGATCCCCGCGCTTTCGAACGCGGAAATGTTCGATGTCGAATTTACGCGGGCGACCAGCCTCACGGCACCAAACTCGGCCCTGATGGCCTGACAGATCAGAATATTCGTTTTATCGCTCGACGTGGCGACGATCACACACTTCGCATCCGTAATGCCCGCCTTCCTGAGGACCTTCGGATCCGTGGCGTCGTCGCAGAAAACGCTTGTGTCCTTGAGTTCGGTGGCCAGTTCGCAGTTCTCCGTGTCGGTGTCGATCATCGAGAGCGATTCGCCGGCCTCGGCGAGCCTCGCAGCCAAGATTCGAGCCGTTTCGTCGGCTCCGATTATCAAAATATGTCGCGGCATAACCTTGAAAAATCTCGCCGTCTGTTTTGCGAACGTTCCCTGGGTAAGAACGGTCGCAAGTATAACGGCAAAAACAAGTGCGGTAAATGATTCGGCCCCGGCGATGCCGAGGTCGCGCAGTTCGAACGCGAAAAATGTCGCGACAGATGCGGCGACGATCCCACGCGGCCCGAGAAATGAAATGAACCACTTTTCATTGCGTCTCAGCTCCGAGCCGAACGTCGATAGGAATACGCGGATGGGACGGACCACGAATATCATCAGCAGGACGACGGCGATCCCCGGTATCCCGAGCTGGGTGATATCGGATATCAAAAGGCCGGACGCGAGCAGTATGAACACCGCCGAGATCGCGATGGTCGCCAGATCGCCCTTGAAATCCTCGATCTGCTCCTTGTGGGGAATATTCAGCGACCCCACAGCTATGCCCGAGACCGCCGCGGCCGTCACACCCGCCTCGTGCGCAAAGAGTTCCGCAACGGTGTATGAGACGAGAGCCGCGCCGAGAATTCCGATGCGGCTGAACTTCGATGGAAGCAGCCGAAACCGGTCCGCCAGGATCCACACTGTCAAAGCAACGGCCACGCCAGTTAAAATGCCGGCCCCGAGCGTCAATGCCGCCGTGGGTACCGCCGCCGTCAGCCCCGTCGGCGAAATGATCGCCGTGAATACGAGAGCCGCAAGAATGACACCGAGCGGATCGGCAATGATCGATTCGCTCTCGAGCGTCGAGCGCACGCGGCGGTTCACACGGACTTTTTCAAGTATCGGCGTGATCACTGTCGGACCGGTGACCGAGACGATCGCACCAAATAAAAAGCTAAGTTCCCAGCTCCACGCAAAAAGAAAATGGACCAGCGTTCCGCCGAGAACGGTCGTGATCAATAGCCCAACCGTCACGAGTCCGAGTACGGCCCGCGAGGTGTGGCGGAGATCCCAGATGTTCAAGAGCATTCCGCCCTCGAACACGACTATCGCTACGGCCGCCTTGATTATCACACGCAGCACGTCGCCGAGAACTTCCGGCTGAATGATCCCGAAGCCGGCCTTACCGAATATCAAACCCGCGAACAAAAGCGGGCCGGTTGCCGGAATTCCGATCCGGTCCGCAAGTATCTGGGCCGAGGTGCCGATCACCATCACAAGCACAAGCAGGGCCATGATCGCGAGGACCGGGTCGTACGCCTTCAGGTCTGTTAGCAAGGATTCCAAGACAGGACCTTCCCCTTATTCGCCGCTCCCCGAGCCGGCGGTCGTCACCCCAAAAAACTCCCTATGGAGCTTTCCGATCACCTCAGCTGCCATATCCTCTTTTATCACAAAGGTCAGGTTCACCGCCGAGGCTCCGTGCGAGACGAGCGCGACATTCACGTCGTCGATCGTCGGGAATATCTTCGACGCAAGGCCTGTCGAGGCACGCAGGCCCTCGCCGACTACACAGATGACCGCGTAGCCGGTCTCGACCTCGACGTCGCCCAGACGCCGAAGGTCCTCGACCACCTTTTCCAATCCGTCCGCATTATCGAGTGTGAGCGCGACCGAGACCTCAGATGTCGAGATCACATCGATCACCGTTCTGTGCCGGTCAAACACCTGGAACACAGCGCTCATAAAACCGTATGCGCCGAGCATCCTTGCCGATGTGATCCGCAGGATAGTGATGTTCTTTTTGCTGGCGATGGACTTGATCTTATTCGGCGTCTCGCCGGAGTGGGCGAGTATCATCGTGCCGACCTCATCGGGCTGAAATGTATTGCATACGCGGACCGGAATGGAGCAATCGACGGCAGGCTTTATCGTTTTCGGATGCAGGACCTTTGCACCAAAATAGGCGAGCTCGGCAGCTTCCTCATAGGACAGGACCGGTATCGTCCTTGCATCCTTGCAGATCCGCGGGTCGCACGTCATCACACCCGTTACATCGGTCCATATCTGCAGTTCCGCAGCATCCAGAGCGGCCGCAACGATCGCCGCCGAATAATCGGAGCCGCCGCGGCCAAGCGTTGTGGTCTCGCCCGCGCGGTTTCCGGCTATAAAGCCACCGATCACCGGAACTTCGCCGGCCGCAATGATAGGTTCCAGCTCGAGCTTGACCAGTTCCGCCGTTTCATCCCAGATCGGCTGGGCGGCTCCGAACTCGTCATCTGTAACGATCATCCGCCGCGCATCGGCATGTCTCGCTTCGATCCCTTTCGCCCTCAGGACCTCGGCCAAAAGCCGTGAGGAAAGCTGCTCGCCGTAACTTACGATGGCGTCCTTAAGCATAGCCAGCGGCAGCGAGCGGCGTGCACAGCGCATCAGCAGATCGGAAAGCTCCGCACGAGCAAATTCGAGTTCATCGTTGAAAGGCTTTTGACCATCGGTCGGAACGAAGTATTTCAAAACTTCGATGTGCCGTTCGAAATGCGGTTCGAGCGACGCGAACGCTTCAGCAAAGTCACCTTTCTTCGCGACATCAAAAGCATTCAACAACGCGTCCGTCACCTTTGTCATTGCCGAAACGACGACGACCGGACGTTTTTTGACCTGCGTCGAAACAACGTGAAAAACGCGCTCAAAGGCGGCCACGTCACCTACCGACGTGCCGCCGAATTTCATTACCGTTATCCGCGATATGTTTTCCACAGTTACCAGTAAAGTAATTGAATTGCTAAATGCACGCAAAAGCGGGAAACGATTGCGCGACGATTCCAGACCCCAAAACGCTGGATTTAACTCGCTTCTACAAGGAACCCGTAAAAACCAAGCGCAATTAATTGTTCCGTTCAAAAAACTCTTGACTCGAACAGGGGGGGTGGCTAGACTACCAATGCTTAGAAAATTTTCCCATTACTACTTTAGGAGGTTTCTCACCGTGAAAAAGAATTGCAAGGTCTTTGTCGGACTTTTTTTAGCCTTGCTTGGCATTTCTCTACTGACCAATGAACTTTATGCACAATGCGTTCAATGTTCGCCCCACGCAAGCGGATTCTATTGTACCTCTGCGGCTAGCGGCGGTGGAGCCTGCAAGACCCAGGATTTTTCGTGCACGTTGATCGGGGTTTGCATTCCCAACTCTGATGTCGCTCCAACGCAGGGTGGAAAGGGAACCTGTTCGTTAAAGTCAACAAAGAACCCGTTTATTTCCGTCGATAATTCTATCGTTAAAGCAGTTGGGTACGCGGACGCTCGGTTAGCACTTGCCATTCTTAACGTG
The DNA here is from genome assembly GCA_050246275.1 of Pyrinomonadaceae bacterium. GTDB lineage: Bacteria > Acidobacteriota > Blastocatellia > Pyrinomonadales > Pyrinomonadaceae > OLB17. The sequence continues at coordinate 73,933 of JBFWWI010000001.1, read as the reverse complement.
AGAAATATTAAGGCTGAATTCGGCGAAGCAAGAGTCACTTTTGCGTCGGTTGAATATGACAGTCGTGATGTTGAAAATCAATTGATACAACCTGTCGACCCTTCTTATTACGCCGAGTTAGAACAACGAGTCCGAGCGGCTTCAGATAAGGACCCTGTCACGGTTACTTATATTGTCACCGTCGGTGAAATTCAATCTGACACTCCAACCTTGAGAATCTCGCCGGCAACTGGCAATGGTAGTTCGGTGGAATTACGCCTCCAACGCTCTGCCTCCGCAAAAGACCAGTCGAGCGGCTTCACGGCGGTTCAATACCAGATTAAATAGACTAGTAAGAAGGCAGTTTCAACTTTGACTTTACTAGCCACACAAAACGGCGCCGCCGTTGATATTCAGGATCTCGCCGGTGATGTGCTGGGACCAGTCAGAGAGCAAAAAGCAGATCGAAAGGGCTATATCGTCGGTCGAAGCGATGCGTTTCAGCGGGATCGATTCGACCACGCTTCGCTCGTAGGCCTTGTCGGCAAACACGGGCCTGACCATCGCGGTCTCGATCCAGCCCGGAGCAACGCAATTGACCCTGATCTTTGGGCAAAGTTCGGACGCAAGGGCCTTTGTAAACGAGATCTGTCCGCCCTTCGATGCGGCGTAGTTAGAGTAATTTGCTTCACCTCGTTGCCCGGCGGTCGATGATACGAGGACGATCGCTCCCTTTTCGCGTTTCTTCATCGAAGGCACACAAGCCTTTGTCACGGCCCATGCCGATTTCAGGTTCGTATTGAGGACGCGATTCCAGGTCTCTTCAGACATTTCCTCGATCGGTGCGCCTTCCCATATACCCGCATTCAGAACGAGCAGGTCGATCCCGCCGAATTCTTCGACCGCCCGGGCCGCCAGGTTCCTTGCGTCGACCAGGTCAGAGACGTCTGCCCTCACGGCGATGCTCTTGGCTCCCCTTTCTTTACATAAACGCACTGTTTCGAGGGCCTCGATCTCATTTGTCAGAAAATTGACCACCACATTGGCTCCGGCCTCGGCGAGCCGAAGAGCGGTCGCCCGGCCGACGCCGCGCGAAGCGCCGGTGACTATCGCGTTCTTGCCCTCAAAAAGTGCCCGCGGTAGGGCGATAGGAAGTGTACTCTGTGTCATTTCACGATCTTCGAAATTCTAGAACATTTGCCGCTCAGGTAAAAACGCGCCCATGGCCGTTCGTTTTGACCGCTATCGAGCGAGTCTGTTAAATTGGCGGTTCATGCCCGGCCTTTTGCGAAGCATCCCGAGAACACAGGTCGAGATCATTATCGTGATGCTCGTCTCAGCCTTCGCATACCTGCTTGTATTCAAGCTCCCCGCCGTCCCATTCCTGATGGAGGGCGACCATCTGATCTTTCTCTATGACGCTGACCGGATGCTTCGCGGAGACGCGATGTATCGCGACTTTTTCCAATTCACTTTTCCGGGCGGGCAGGTCGTTTACTACTTTCTGATGTTGATCTTCGGGGCCAATTACTGGCTCCTCAGCGCGGTGATCGTGGCGATCGCGGCGGCCCTGGCCTATCTGACGCTGCGGATATCGGACCTTGCGATCGAGGGGACCGCGTCCTTTCTGCCGGCGATCGTTCTGATCTTTTTCGGTTTTCGTATCTACGGTATTGACGGTTCGCACCGCATGATGAGCCCGGTCTTCATTCTGCTGGCCCTTCTTTTCGTCGCACGAAGAATTACGGTCGCGGCTGTCGCGGCCTCGGGGATAAGCTGTGCCGCGGCGTCGTTCTTTACACAGCAACGCGGCATTATCGCCGTTGCGGCGATCGCCGTATTCCTGGCGGTCGAATCATTCTCGGCCGGCGGGCCTTTCAGGGAACTTGTAAAGAAAGAGATCGTTCTCGCGGCGACATTCATTGCCGGGCTCGGCGCGTTGCTCGCCTTTTTTCTGTATACCGCCGGCCCTGAGACGCTTTACCGCTCGACGATCGAGTACCCGGCACTGTTTTACCGGTTTCACGAGATGAACAGCTACGGCGTTTTCTGGCTGGACCTCGCCAAAACATTCGACCCCGCGACGGGCAGCCAGGTAACCGCGAAGCTCGCCGCCATCTTTTACTCGTTCATCGTCCCGGCCGTCCCAGTCGTATTCTTTGCTGTTTATCTCCTTCGTCGGGGTCGCCACGGGTGGCCGTACTGGCGGGTTCCGATGCTGCTCGCGATAGCTTCGGCATTTCTCTTCCTCGGCACGACCGCCCCGAGCCAATACCGTATTTATCAGGTCTCCGCTCCATCGCTCATACTTTTGTTCTGGCTCCTCGCGATGTGGCTGAAGGAAAGGCCCAGGTTCGAGCTATTCGCTGCCGCCGTCGTCGGTGGGCTTCTGCTGCTCGGTGCGTTTCAGGCCGTCAGGATGCAGACGCACTGGCCGCACGTCGAGTTTGACCTGCCCGCCGGCAGGGTCGCCGCCATTGACGGCCCCGTGGCGGACCGTTACCAATGGCTGGCTCAGAATACGAGACCCGGCGATCATTTTTTTGAGCTTGCCGAGCCATTCATTTACTTCCCGCTTCAGCTCAGAAACCCGACCCGCATACCGGCTGTGTTCATGACCGAACTCTCGCCGCCCGAACATATCGCTGATGTACTGAATGGTCTCGAACTGCACAAACCACGCTACATTCTTTGGGAAAATCAATACACGCGGCCGCCCGGACAGCGTGCCTCGGGCGATCATACGGGCCCGCTCTCCGACTATGTGAACGCCAACTACCAACCGGTGGGCGAGCCGTACATCGTCGATGGCCGCGAGACCCAGATCTGGGAGCGCAAGCCCTTAGTTCCCCAGTCGAGATGAACACACCGCCATCCAACCACGAACGCCTCGGCGAAGCGATCTTATGTACGGCCGCCGCCGTGTTCATTTGGCTGCTGCAATTCAAATTTCCGGCGACGCCTTTCTTTCTTGAGAACGATCAGTTGATCTTTATCTACGAAGGTTGGCGAATGTCGGTCGGCGACGTCATCTACCGCGATCTCTTTCAGTTCACGTTTCCGGGTACGCAGAGTGTGTACGCGGCCTTGATATTTCTGTTCGGGTCAAAGTTCCTGATCCTGAACGCTACGGTCGTCGTTCTCGGCGTCGCTCACTGCTATCTTCTCGTCCGCATCGCGAAGCGGGTCATCGAGGGGCCGCTCGCCTATCTGCCCGCGGTGGTCTTTGTCTTTTTCGGAATGCGTTGGTTCGGGCTCGACGGATCGCATCGGATGTTCAGCCCGCTGTTTGTCCTCGCCGCGGTCCTTGTCGCTCTCGATTCGAAAAAGGTCTCGCGCTTCGTTCTTGCGGGAGGGCTCTGTGGCGCCGCCTCTTTCTTTACGCAGCAAAGAGGCCTCGTGGCGGCCGCTGGCCTCTGCATATTCATCCTGCTCGACGGATGGTTCGGTTCGCCGAAATGGGAACGGACAGCTAAAAAGATACTCGCCGTCGCCGTCGGATTTGCCTCGGTGCTCGCCGCCCTATGTCTTCCATTCATCATCGCGGCCGGGCCGAAAAACTTTTTCGCGTCGACGATCCTCTATCCGCAGCGGTACTACGCCTATGACCCCAACAACCGGTTCGCCGTCGTCTTTCACGACATTGCCGCCGTGCAGGATATCGGCTCGATCTCCGACGCTATCTACTCGGCGGCTATCTTGATGTACCTTGCGGTGTTGCCGTTAGCGTGTGTCGCGTTTCTGATCGCAATGCTTGCTAAAAAGCCGAAATGGGCGGAGATACGAAACATAGTACTGGTCGCGGTCGTCGGAGCAGCGCTGATTTTTACGACGATCGCGCCGCTGAGCTCCAGGCTATTTGGCATCTCCGGCCTGGCACTCGTAGTTCTCTTTTGGTTGGTGCGATCCGGGTTGAAGGACCTCGCTCGGAGCCGGGTCGCGACCGCCGCTCTGATCATGCCGCTCCTGCTCCTCGGTGCGTCGCAGGTGTACAGGCTTCAGACCTCATCCGGCCACGTAATGCTCTCGACCCCGACCGGCACCCTCGCGGCAAGCAGTTCGCCGCAGACGGGCCGCTACGTCTTCCTGAGCGAAAATACCTCGCCGGGCGACCCTTTTTTCGAAGTTTACGAGCCGTTCATTTATTTTCCGCTTCAATTGCGAAATCCCACGCGGTTCGGCCAGATCTGGCAGACCGACTACACGCGGCCCGAGCACGTAGCCGAGGTGGTCAAAGATCTTTCGGCAAACAAGCCGAAATTCATCCTGTGGGACAACGGCTACGATCTCCCGCCCGAAGAGCGGCATCCGGGCGACCACACCGCGCCGCTTGCCGAGTTTGTAAAACACAACTATCACCCCATCGGCCCGATCTACGATATCAACGGCCGGCCGATACAGATCTGGGAGCGTTCCGGGCAATGATCCGCCCGGCTGCGGTAAAATATCTATATGCACGAAGCTAACCTCCTCGAAGATCAACCCATCGCATGGACACCCACACCGGAAGTGATCGAACGCGCTCAACTGACTAAGTTCATGAAGCAGGTCGGCGTCTCGACCTGGGACGAGCTTTACGAATTCTCCATCCGCGACGTTGAAAAATTCACCGAAGAGGTCCTGAAATTCCTAGATATTAAGTTCGACCCGCCGTACGAAAAGCTGCTAGATACTTCCGACGGTATCGAATTCCCGAAATGGTTCTTGCGGAGCGGGGACACTCCTGTCCCCATGAGCGTCGCTTCGACGCGAACCGGCAAGGTTGACACTGAGGGGTCGATCGGACAGCATGCTTTCGCCGCAAGCGGCGATGGGGACAAGAGTGTCCCCGCTCCGGCGGGGCTCAACATCACCGAAATGTGCCTCGACCGGTGGCAGACGGATGAGATGAGGGACCAGCCGGCAGTAATCTGGGAAGACGAAGCGGACGCAGGTACGCAGATCGGACAAAATCAGACACTCACGTACCAAAACCTCTTCGACCGTGTAAATGACGTTGCCGCAGGACTCCGTACGTTCGGTATCGGCAAAGGTGATGCGATTGGGATACACGCGCCAATGTTCTGGGAGACGGTCGTCAGCTTGTTGGCAATCAACCGAATTGGAGCGATCGCGGTGCCCGTGTTCTCGGGGTATGGCATTGATGCGATCGCCTCGAGGCTGTCCGCCGTCAATGCGGTGGCTCTTTTTACCTGTGACGGATTCGAACGGCGGGGCAAGTTCTATAATGCATTCGAGGTTGCGGAGGCGGCGGTCAAAAGCTGTCCGTCGGTGAAACATATCTTTCTTTGTGGCCCTCGTAGAGCCGTCTTCGAGACGGAAAATGCGAAGGTCATCATTGATTTAGTGCCAAAGGTTGACGATTTGCCAACATACAACCAGCTACTATCTGCTCCGGAACCTACATTGGCCGAAGATCCGCTGATCATCCTCTACACATCCGGCACGACCGGCAAGCCTAAGGGCATCGCTCATACGCATGCGAGCTTCCCGATCAAGGCGGCGCAGGACATGGCGTTTGGGACCGACGTGGGCCGCGGCACGCGTATCTCTTGGTACACGGACATCGGCTGGATGATGGGGCCGTGGCTCATCTACGGAGCCCTCATCAACGGCGCGACCATCTGCATCTACGACGGCGCCCCCGATTACCCGACGCCCGACCGGATGTGGGAATTTTGTGCGAAGCACAAGGTCGAGGTCCTCGGCATCTCGCCGACTCTGGTTCGATCACTCGCTGCGGCCGAAGAACGGAGCGGCGACACTCCTGTCGCCACGGACGACGCTTCGTCGTTCGAAAAAGGTTTCGGGCTCCGCCCTCATGGCGAGGGGAGTATCTCTCCTCCGCGTAGAGGCTGGTCGAAAACCGGCCGACTGCCGCACTTCGACGGCGAGGTTTCACAATTCATTACATTCCGTTTGGCAGATTCATTGCCCGGCGAAGTCCTCGACCGTCTTAGATCCCAACTGCAAAAGGACGAACTGGAAACCGATGCCGAACAGTTTCGTGTCCGAGTCGAAGAGTATTTAGACAACGGCGCAGGTGAATGCGTTCTGAAAAGACCGGAAATCGCCGACATGGTCCGGGATGCAATCGTCAACGAACACGGTCAAAGTTGCGAGGTCCACGCTTGGGTGATAATGCCCAACCACGTCCACCTGCTTCTTCGAATGTTCGATGGGCATGATCTGGCCGGAGCATTGAAACGTATCAAAGGCGTTTCCGCTCGGCGAATAAATCAACTCCTAAACCGCGGTGGCAAAGTCTGGCAGAAGGAATATTTCGATCGATACATACGCGACGCGAACCACTTTGCAAAGGTGTTCGCGTATATTGAGAACAATCCGGTAGCCGCTGGCCTTGTTTCCTCGCCCGATGAATGGCCTTTTAGCAGCGCGTTTTCCGCCGCAAGCGGCGGTGGCGACAAGAGTGTCGCCGCTCCGTCGCGAACTCCTTTCGAGCGCCACGACCTTTCCTCGCTTCGCATCTTTGCCTCGACCGGTGAGCCGTGGAATCCGGCGCCTTGGTGGTGGCTTTTCGAAAAGGTCGGCAATGGAAAGCTGCCGATCATCAACTACTCCGGCGGGACTGAGATCGCGGGCGGGATCTTGATGGGCAATCCGCTTTTGCCGATCAAGCCGTGCTCTTTTCCTGCTCCGTGTCCGGGGATGGACGTGGACATTCTCGATGAGAACGGCAACTCGGTCGGGCCCGGCAAGGTCGGCGAGCTTGTCATCAAGCAGCCCTGGATCGGGATGGCACGCGGGTTCTGGCAGGAGAAGGAACGCTATCTCGAAACCTACTGGCGGCGGTTCAAAGACATCTGGGTCCACGGCGATTTTGCCATGCGTGACAAAGACGGCCACTGGTTCATCCTCGGCCGCAGCGACGATACGCTAAAGGTCGCCGGCAAACGCGTCGGCCCCGCCGAGGTCGAAAGCCTGCTCGTCGCCCACCCGCTCGTCACCGAAGCCGCCGTGATCGGCGTCCCCGACGAGGTCAAGGGAACCGCGATGGTCGCCTTTGTCGTACGGAGCGGGGACACTCCTGTCCCCATGAGCGTCGCTTCGACGCGAACAAGTTCGGATGAGACCGTTGACCGGAGTTTCGCCGGCGGAACCGGCGACGGGGACAAGAGTGTCCCCACTCCGCTCGAAGCCGAACTCAAAGCTCTCGTCGCCAAAGACATGGGCAAGCCGCTCGCCCCGTCAAAGATCCACTTTGTCTCCGCCCTGCCAAAGACCCGAAACGCCAAAGTAATGCGCCGCGTCATCCGGGCAGCTTACCTGGGCGAAGATCCCGGCGACCTATCGGCCCTCGAAGATCCAAAGGCTGTGGAAGCGATCCAGGCTTCTCGATCAGCATGACCTGCCTAGGCAGCCCTTTGAGCCGGTTTCTTGTGTTTCCCGCGTAGTGGGTATAGCATCGCGGAAAACGCTTGCCCGCCAAACGCCTAATTTTGGGCGCACAGACAGACGTTTCCCTTTAGGGAGGAAGATCAATGAGATCATCGATAGCCGTCTGTTCTCTGTTGGTGTGTGCTTTGGTATCGGCCGTTAGCGGACAGGAGCTCACCGTTACTGCCACAGCGGCGAACACGGTTTCCTCCAAGACCTCTATCGACCTTCCGGGCCTGACCGGAAATCCGCTCGCCATCATCGTCGCGACGCCGCTCGGTGACACGAAGCTCTTGAACCCGCATCCGCTCGGGGCTTGGTATTACTCTGGAAAATGGAATCTGTTCAATTCGAACCAGAGCGTAATGCCTCTCGGGGCGAAGTACAAGGTCAGGTTTTTCCTGCGTCCCGGCCCGGGCCAGTTCCTTCATCTGGTCACGAAAGAAAATACCGGGGCCGAAGGAACCTATATCGACAATCCTCTGCTGAACGGCAACCCCACGGCTCAGGTACAGATCCTGCAAAATCACGCTCCCGAGGCGCGGACACCATACAACCCCAACCCCAACGAAGCAAAGGCGGAATACAGTACCGCGGCGGGCCGTTGGTACATCGCAAACATCAATGGACAGCCGATCGGGCGCGGAGCGGCTTATAACGTCGTCGTTGATACGCCGGCCGCAGGGCCGGTCGTAGCGCCTGCCCAGCCTTCGGGCCCGCCTGCGATAGTGCCGCCCGCCGGTGGTGTGATCGCAGGTAATGTTCCGCCCTATACACCACGACTCGAGCCTACACCGTCTCCCTCTCCATCCCCGGCCCCAGTTTTGACGCCCATAACGGTCCCTTCTCCGCCGGCTCGTACTCCGGTGGCGACCCCGACACCTTCGCCGCCAGGGCCACCGCGATTAAATGGCTGGGTCGATATGCACACGCATCCAATGAGCCATCTTGGCTTTGGCAAGAAGCTGCTCCACGGAGTTCCCGATCCGGGCTCTTTGATACCGGCGGGAACACGGTTCTGCAACCCGCAGGATACGCGTGCCACAAACATCCACGATGCGCTCGGAAACTGCAGTTCCACGCACGGCGGTTGGGGGCTAGGCGTCAACGAATGTGGTGATTCAGTGCGCTCGACGGTGATCAGCGAGTTATTCGATAGCGAGTTTACCGGAAAACTTAAGAATGACCTGCTCAATGGTGGAAACCTCATCGGCGATCATCACCATGAGGGGGTCGACAGCACACCCCAGCAGTTTCTATATTGGCCCCACCAGAGTTCCAAGGTTCATCAACAGATGTGGTGGGAATGGATCAAGCGCGCCAAAGAGGAAGGGAACCTGCGGGTCATGGTCGCCCTCGCGGTCAACAGCGAATTGCTCGCAGAGATCCTCAACGGGAATCAACCGCGCGACGACCGCAACGCCGCTGACCAGCAGATCGATGAAATAACACTTTTCGTTGGTCGCCACTCTGACTTTATGGAGATCGCCAGGTCTTCCGCGGATGTTCGTCGAATCGTTGGCGCGGGAAAGCTCGCGGTCATCCTCGGTGTAGAGGTCGACAATATCGGCAACTTCAACAAGAGTACGACGCCGCCCTATGGTTACGCCGCGTCGCTCCCGACAGAAGCTGTCGTTAAAGCTGAGATCCAGCGACTGTATGCGAAAGGCGTACGCTACGCGTTTCCGATCCATCTTCTCGACAATAAATTCGGCGGCACGGCCGTTTACGAAGACCTCTTTAACTTTGCAAACAAGTATTCGACCGGCAATTTTTTTGGCGTTCGCCACTCTGGCGAGGTAGGGTTTGCACTCGGCGAGGCTTCGGATGCCGGCGTATACTTATCGTCCAACAAAGATATCGGATTGATCTTGGACGGTCTGGCTCTCGTGCCTTACAAACCCGCCTTCAACGCAAATCCGCTGGATTCCCGATTCTGCGTCAATGCACTTCCTTTCCACGGGAGCATCGGATGTTGGTCTACCTTCAAGACCATTCGCGGTCTTCTAACGCCGCCGGGCGAATGGCAAAACTATAAGACAATTCCCGCCGGGCACATGAATAACAAGGGACTTACAAGCGCCGGAAAGGTCGCTATAAAGGAAATGATGAAGCTCGGCATGATGATCGATATAGATCATATGTCGGACCTATCTCAGGACGACACCCTCACTATCGCCGAGCAATATCAATATCCTGTCAACATCGGGCACAACGGCCTAAGGCATCCGGGGTCTGTCGAGCGGCACGCGTCAAGTTCATCGACCCGGCGTGTCGCCGCACTCGGAGGGCTCTTTGGTATCGGGACGGCCGATTCAGACAAGCATAAGTCGGATGCTGTTAGCTTCATTGCCAGTTTCAATGAGGTTTGGGCCCTGATGGCGCAAAACGGGAATAGCCCTCGCCTCGCCATCGGTACCGACGTAAACGGCATGGAGCGGCTTCCGCGGGCGTCGGCGGGGCTAAACACCGCAACCTTTTATACCTCAGTTTGCCAGCCCAATATACCCGCTACTTTGGGTGATTTTCCAATGTCGAACACGGGCTCCCGGTGTTGGGACTATACGAAGGAAGGAGTTTCCCAGTACGGGATGATGGCGGACTTCATCAGGGACATCAGGAACCGAGACCTCTCGGTCCAGCAGCGCCTCATGGATTCTGCCGAATACTTCGCCTTGATGTGGGAGAAGGTGGAACGACAGCGATCCCTTGTTCAATAAGGAGCTAATTTGTTCAAATACAAAATATCGAAAAGTCACGCATTTGCAGCCATTTGTTTTGCACTTGCACTTTCGCAAAGTGCTATCGCCCAAAGGGACAAACTTGGGCAGGTAACTTACACACCGCCGCCGGGTTATACAAAAACCTCGAACGTAGCGAATGTCGTCGCATTCAGCACCTTCGATCAGGCAACCGGCAGATTCTGCATCATAACCCTTTACGGGGCGTCGCCCGGTTCAGGTAATCCTTCGGCCGACTTCGCACGCGAATGGAAGACCAACGTAGTCGATAACCTCGGGGCGACGGCAAACCCAGCAACCGAAACGCAGGTCGAAGACGGATGGACCATCACGGCCGGCGGCGCCGCCGTCGAAGTCCAGGGAACCAAGGCACTCGCGATGCTCACCGTTATGTCCGGATTTGGTAAGACCGTCGCCGTTCTAGGTGTCTTTAACGATCAGACATTCCTTTCCGCATTCGCGGCGTTCGCCAGCAGCCTCGACATCGATAGGACGGTCGCCTCCGCTCCGCCGGCTTCAACAGCACCGGCCCAACCGTTTCGTACGGAGAATGGCCGACTCATCATCCCGATGCCGACGCGCCAGCTTACCGTCGCCGACCTCGCGGGCGAATGGGGTGAGACCGCGGGCTTCTCGCAAACCTACGTCGACCGCTATTCCGGGACCTATGCTGGTACCGATTCGCTTCACTTTCGAAATACCCGAAAGATCGCCGCGAACGGGGCCTACACAAACGACTTCTTCGCCATCCAGAACGGCAAGAAGATCATCGACAAGACCGCAGGAATGGTCTCGATCAACGGCCGCGTCCTTTCGATCAAAGAGCGCAATACGGCCCGCTACGTCATCCGAGGCTGGCTCGAGCTTCCCGATTACACGGTTCTGAAGATCTGCGGACCGTGGTACGACGGCGACACGATCCCCGAGGCGATCTTTTCCAACCCCGATCAGGGCGCCAATCTGAACCAGGAATGGGTGCGAAAGAAATAACAGGATCGCGGGGGCAATAGGATGCGAAAATTCTGGTTGACGACATTGATTGTAGGGCTGGTTTCTTTCGCCGGTTTCGCACAGAAACCGATACGCGAATGGCCGTTTGACGGCCTCAGCGATTTCGTAAACGACTACAACAACCGCCGCAACGGCGAACGTCTCGTCGTGCGTGACGTGCCCGTACCTTCAAAGATCACCTACGAAAGGGCATACAAAATGTACTCGTTCAAACCTGAGGAGGACGGCGACGTCGGAAAGACCTTCTTCACGTCGCCCGCCCTTGCCAGGTCTCTCCGCCCGCACTTGAAACAAAGTACCACCAGTTTGTGGATAACCTGCACCCTTATCGAATTCGCGGGTGAGTTCGATACCTATCGGTCACCTTTCGCGACAAAGATCGAGGGCCTAAACGCAGCCGGAGAAACTATTTGGACCGTGACCGGCCCGCCTCCCGCAAGAACGAAGATCAGGCAATAAGAATAACCAGATTGGGCACGGAGCGGGGACACTCCTGTCCCCATGAGCGTCGCTTCGACGCGAATAGGCTCGGACGACACAAAGGAGTTGGTTGGATAGCAAACTTTGGCCAAAGGGACCGGCGACAGGGGCAAGAGTGTCCCCACGCTCGAAGCCGAACTCAAAGCTCTCGTCGCCAAAGACATGGGCAAGCCGCTCGCCCCGTCAAAGATCCACTTTGTCTCCGCCCTGCCAAAGACCCGCAACGCCAAAGTAATGCGCCGCGTCATCCGGGCTGCTTACCTGGGCGAAGATCCCGGCGACCTATCGGCGCTTGAGAATCCGGGTACCGTTGAGGATATTGCAAATTCGCATGGATAATTTCGTCTAAATCAGCCGCTATCCGTGCAAGTTCTCAAACCCTAATTCGTTCCAGTGTAGTTCTATCTCAAAAAATCGGAGGGCATCGATGTTTCGATTCTTCTTTGTCATCTTTGGCGTAGGTGTTCTTGGTACTTGGAACCTGCAGACGCAAAATGCAGACGCATGCTCGGTGGGCGAGCAGGATCGCTGCAAGCCATGCTTGCGGACGACTGACAATCCCAATAAAAGAATAGAAAACAAATGGCCGGATGTGACCGAACTTGAGATCGAAAAAACCGAGGTTGTCCTTCCCCTTCCAGAAGGTTCACCGCCAGCATACCTCGACTATTCGCAGAGTCTTATCCTCAAAGTAAAAACCACCTCCGTTGACCCTGAAGGTGATCTTGTAAAGAACTACTACACAGTTACTGGTGGCCGCATTATAGGTGACGGAGCAAACGTTTTTTGGAATTTGCACAAAGTTCGGCCGGGGACTTATACGATAACGGCCTCGGTTGACGACGGCTGTGGAGTCTGCGGAGCGAAGATCACAAGAACGATCACAGTACGTGAAAATGAGGCGATGCCGAAGTGCGTCTGCAATAAGATCCGGATCGGTCAAAGAGGCGAGAAGAGCGAGATAAAGCCGGTAGCAACGAACGGTCGCGTTTTTGAAGTGTCTTTAACCGGGCCAGAACCGGACGGCCTTTTGTTTAACTGGACATTATCCGAAGGCACGATCATATCTGGCCAAGGAACGCGGTCGATACGTGTGGAGCCGTCAGAAGATCCTCGCGGTCGGCCTGTCAGTGTTACCGTCGAAGTGATCGGTCTCGACCCCAACTGTGAGTGTCCAACGACCGCGACTCGAAACCTGAGGTACTAGCTGGATTGGAAGCAGATTGTATTTACACCATCGGCCATGGCCGTCATTCCTTCAATTATTTTCTCGAACTGCTGCGGCGGTACGAGATCGAGTTTTTGTGCGATGTGCGGAGTGTGGCGAGGTCGCGGTGGCCACAGTTCAATGGCGGGGTGTTGAGGGAGTTGTTGGCGGACAGCGGGATCGGGTACGAGCATTTGCCTGAGACCGGCGGGAAAACAAAGCCGAAGCCGGAGGACTTGATGCGCGGTATTGACCGGATCGTTGAGATCGCGTCGGACGTGCGTACGGTGATGATGTGCTCGGAATCGCAGCCTCTTTCAGCTCACAAAACTCCGCGGGCAAACTGCCACCGCGTCGGGCTGCTCGCCCCAATGCTGCGGGCGAAAGGCATCGATCGGATCATCCACATCCTGCCCGACGGCCGGTCCATCGAGATGGATGAATCAACGGTGCCTTCTCTATGGTGAAAGCTACTTCGGCGTATTCGCCTCGACAATGTTAACCAGCGCGTCGTGCGTTTCCTTGATGACCTGATAGATCAGCGAGAGTTGCTCCTGTTGTTCGGCGGTCCAGGTGTTTTTTCCCTTGTTGACCGCGTTGGTCAGTTGCACTGCGATCGGTTTTGCCGCCCTTAGTTTCATATAGGCGCGCTCTGGAATGATCAGTGACATAATTACTTCTCCGAATGAATTCAAATAATATCGGCAGGCACATGGTCCTCTGCCCACAGATATTAACGCTCGGTCGAAGAAAAAGCGGACAAACTACCGTCAGAGTGGTAAGCAGAAGTACGCGGCAGCCAGCAGCGCACCTCTGTGCGGTATTTGACGAAGGGCGGCCCAAATCGACGTTCGAGATCGTCTTCCTCGAGCGGACGAAAGATGAATTGCCAGATCGCCGAGCCCATTAGGGCGTAGAGGGCGACCAGCGGCGAACCTAGAAAAAGTGCGACCGCAAGGCCCTGGCCGATCCCGGAAAGCGCCATCGGATTGCGAACGTAACGATACGGCCCCGCTATGACCAGTTTCTCGGCATGATCGAGCGGAAGCGGCGTTCCCTTTCCAATCCGTGACATCACGATCGCCGACCACACGCCGACCGAACTCACCAGCACAAACAGGCCCGCGGCGATCGGGCGTTGATATGAGAATTCAAGCGTGGGCAGCCCGAGCTTCGCTTCGGCAAGCGTGATCAGATATGGGAATACGCCCAGGATCAGCGACCAGACAACGACTATCTGCGTGAACGTCTTTAGCAGGATGTAACCAGTGGAAGCCGTTTTTGCCTGTCTGAACATATCGCGTTCGACCGTTAGTGCCGTCGCGAAAACACCGGTCCAGACCGTTGCGGGCGCCATCAGGACCACGCCGGCCCATCCGCGGCCCGTGACCGAGACAAAGGCAAATGTGTAGAGCGTCGCGTAGGTCACCGCACCGGTCACCATCCATAGCACCGGCACCGTGTATCTATTGGCGGTCCAAATAAAGGCCGCCGCCGCGAGAGAGCCGACGGCAAGCAGAACCGCGTCAGCCAGCCAAAACGCCATCAGCGACGTCTCCCGGTTTCCTTCGAGAACGAAGACAAGCCGAGATTCGGGCACCCAGACCAGGAGCGCCCACCAGGCGATTACGCCCACTCCCTGCAGCAAAAAATATATCGACGCAGCTCTTCTAACTTTCTCCATTAAACAAGCACGATCGGACGTGCAAATGTAACAGGAGAACCCGTTTTTTGTCCAAATCCCACGGCATCCCTCCCGTCCCATTGAAACTAAAAGCGCCTGTCGCATATATAATACATCTGGTTATTGACGCAACATCGTGGTAAAATATCCGGCCGACTGCTGCGGACTCTCGGGCTTTGTCGGCGGTCGTTGGCCTTTTTTCCGCCTTCGTGGTTGAGAGGGCACGTTTGTGAATGGATCGATCTGCACAAGTTCTATGAACCGTTTATTTTTTTGTGATCCGGATGCGGTCCCGCGAGTGCCAGACGCGGGTTATTTGATGCCGTTTCAATGGTTTAGCCGCGGTTGCGGGCCGGTTTCCAACCTGGTTTCCAACGTGTTTCCAACCGGTTTCCAGCGGCAGCGTTTTGAAGAAAATGAGACCCGGTAAACTCAATAGAGAGAGACTTTGGGCCGCCTGCAAAGAACTTGCGGCCAGCGAACCGCGGTTTGGCGGCGTGATCGAACGACACGGCCCGCCGCCGCTTTGGGATCGCGAACCCGGCTTTGCGACGCTGCTTCGGATAATACTGGAGCAGCAGGTTTCGCTTGCGTCAGCCAAAGCCTGTTTTGATAAGTTGTCCGCACGGCTCGATAGCGTCTCTCCTGAAAATTTGCTATCGCTGAGCGATTGGGAGCTAAAGGCCGTGGGGTTTAGCCGGCAAAAAACGGCATACGCCCGCCATCTATCGGAGGCCATCATCGAAAGGCGTCTGGACCTCGGATCGCTGCACAGGTTGCCCGACGCGGACGCAAAGGCCGAGCTTGTAAAGCTTAAGGGCATCGGCGAGTGGACAAGCGACATTTACCTGTTGATGGCTCTGCTCCGGCCTGATGTGATGCCAAAAGGCGATATTGCCCTTCATACGGCGTGGCACCGGCTTTCGGGCGAACCGCGGCCGAGATCGGAAGAATTCCTGGTGATCGCTGAACGCTGGCGTCCATTTCGTTCGGTAGCGGCCCGGATTCTCTGGCACTTCTATTTGAGCCAAAGGAGAAATGGAACGAGCATCTAGCGGATCATGAGAGTTTATTCGGGTGATATCTTATTCGGTCTCCCTGGTTCGGTCTTTCGAAAGAATCATCGGCGTCAACCACCCGATCCGTCTTCAAACCCTTTTGTGCTAACTTTGATGCTGATGAAGATCCTCGATGTCGGCTGCGGAGCTAATAAGACCGAAGGTGCGATCGGGTTGGACAACAACCCTCGGACCGCGGCCGACGTGATCCATGATCTCGGCGATACCCCGTATCCCTTTCCGGATGACGAGTTTGACCTGATCGTCTCGAATCACGTGGTCGAGCATGTCCCGGACGTGATGGCGTTCGTCGCCGAACTTTACCGCATCGCAAAACCGGGCGGGCGGATAAAGCTTTTGACGCCGCATTACACCAACCCCGACTGGGCAAATGACCCGACGCACCGTAATCACATCAATAGCTATACGTTCAATACGTTTATCGAGGGCCGCGAGGTGTTCGATTTTTACACGGATGTCCGGCTGAGGCCGCTCCGGACGCACGTCTCCCTGCTTTCGCTCTGGAGAGCATTTGGGATCGAGTTTCTTGTAAACCTCGATCAAAGGGCCGATTCGCTCAGATTTATCCGGAAATTTTGGGAACAGTACCTGAGCTATATAATTCGCGGAAAAGAACTTACGTTCGAATTTGAGGTTATCAAGGAAATTCGCCCTTCAGAGCAAACTATTCAGGAGGTTGATAACATCTGATATTCTTGACCGATCGGTATTTTGCATTTGAGGTATATCAATGAAAAGAAAGCTGTTAGCCATAGTCACCCTCTCCGTCCTGTTGTTGAATTCGGCGGCCTTTGCCGCAGCCGGTGATCGGGCCGGACGGGCGGCAGATGCGTCCGCGATCGTCGCCCTGTTGCCCGCATCTGACGGAGTGGTCGTCTTCGACATCAAGCGGTTTCTCGATTCGGCGTTGCCGCAGCTGCTTTCCGGCAACCAGGCGATGCTCGCCGAGGTGACAAAGGCCATCGATGATGCAAAAGGCAAGACCGGGATCGATGTCCGCCAGTTCGATGTGCTCGCCGCCGGGATCACGGCGATAAGGGTGAAGGAAGGAGAATATGACTTCGACAGCGTGTTGATCGCCCGCGGCCAGGTCGATTCGGGGGCCGTCCTGGCAGCCGCGAAGATCGCGTCAAAGGGTAAGTATCGTGAGGAGAAGGCCGGCGAGCGGACCATTTACATATTTGAGGCGCGTGACGTCGCGGCCGTCGCCCCAAACGCTCCGCAGGCCGGAACGAAGACCGCGGGACTGATGAAGAAGGCACTCGGCGGTTTTTCAAAGGAAATGGCGGCCGTTGCCATCGACCCCAATACGATCGCTTTCGGCTCGGTCGAAAAGGTGAAAGAAAGCGTATCGGGCTCGTCGCGGGTCGATCCGGAGATAACCGGCCTGCTCGGCAAAACGACGTCGTCGGTCGCGAACTTTGCCGCCCGCGTACCCGAGGGTATGAGCGCTTTTCTGCCGCTCGACAATGACGAACTCGGCAAGAACATCGATTCGATCAAGTATCTATTCGGTTCGATGGATGTGGTCGGTAAGACGACTCGTCTGAACGCCACCGCCCGCACGCTTCAGGCCGACCAGGCGTTGAGCCTAAAAGAGACCCTAGACGGGCTGCAGATGCTTGGAAAGGTATTCCTCGGCAGTGCGAAAGGCGCCGACAAGCAGGTTTACGCCCGTTTGATCGACAACGTAAAGTTCACGACCAAGGGCAACGACGTAACGATGGATCTGGCCATAGCCCAGACGGATATCGACTTTCTTGTCGGACTACTGACCAAATGACCGTTTCGCCTCTCCCGCAAAGATCCAGCAACCGCCGCGCACCGATCTCAGGACACGGCGGCCGCCGCCCTTTGCGGTCAAAAGGCCCTTTCTATCTACGGCGATATCGTCCGCCGCTTTGCCTTTTCGGTGCGGTAAACTGCTCGACCTCACGATTGAAGTTCCCGGCTTCGTCAAAGAGCGGATACAGCTGGAGTCCGGGCGAGAGGTATGCCGCTCTCAACTCGACAGGCCTCGTTCCGGCACGGTTTATGACCCTTACCTTGTTGCCGCGGACCTCCTCGATCCAACTTGCGAATTCCTCTGCCTTCCCGACCGTGGCGGACAACAGCAGTATGCGAATTCTCGGCGGCGTCAAGATGATGGCCTCCTCCCACACATGCCCACGCTCCTCATCGGCAAGATAATGCGCCTCATCAAGGATCACAAAATCGGTCCGCACTTGTTCGCCGCTCCTGAGGGCGTCAAAAAGCTGGTTTCGGTAGATCTCTGTCGTCCCGACGATGATCGGAGCGTCGGTATTCTCCTTCCGGTCCCCGGTCAGTATGCCGACATTCTCGGCACCGAACTCGAGAGAGAACTCGACATATTTCGAGTTAGTAAGCGCCTTAAGAGGCGTCGTGTACCATGCTCTTTGGCCTTTCCCCAGCAGCCTGCGGATCTCTTCCCGCGCGATCCATGTCTTTCCGCTGCCGGTCGGGGCCGTGACCAGAACGTCTTCTGTTTCGATGGCCTCAAGAGCTTCGACCTGAAAATCGTCGGGCCGGAATGGCCGCGGTTCGGGAACGCCGATACCTCGAAGCAGGCTCTCGGTCGCTTTCATCTGCGAAATGGTTTGGCGGGCCTCTTCGAAGCGGGATGGCGAACTTTGGTCTGCAAGACGGCGTTTGTTGTTTCGTTCGTCCCTTTGGCGGGACGACTTGCGTTTATCCGAACGGGGTCGGCGGCGGTTGTCAGATCGGCGAGGCATAGGTGTATTAGACACTATGTTCGTCGGTCGAGCACGTCGAACAGGGGCGGCAGAAGACTATTTCAGGCCCCTTTTGCGAGATCGGACAACGCTTTGCGATCTTTGCGACTCTGCGTGAAGCTTTTTGTTCTTAGATTGGAGACGAGGAAATTTAACGTAAAGACGCAAAGCACGCGAAGAGTTAAGTTATTGGCTTAATGCGCGGGCCGGTGTAGCCGAAAAATGCTGACACAAATCTTCCAATTACAGCCGCCGGATGCTAAAGTTAATGATTTGTACCGCAACGCATTAGGCGGTCGATGCGTCTAACCGGAATGGCCGGAATATGGCACTGAAAGAGGACGCGATATCATATGTTCGAGCAGGAATCATACAGTTTTGAGGTGCCGGCGGAACCGCTTCGCGAGGGTGATCTGTTTTATCACTACGAGGTGGGCCGGTGGCAGCTGAATAACCGGATCTACACGATCCTCGCGATCGCCACGGTGATCAACTTTGCGTTTTTCGGCATCCTCGCACAGACGAATGTCCTCACTGCACGCGGCTGCGACAGCCCCTTTGTGGGACGCGTATGCCAGGTGCTGGATATGGCGTACGTCGGAACTATGCTGTATGGGACCGACCGCGAATATGTCGATGCCGCGTACGACAAGATCGACCTCGACGATGCCGAGGTGGTCTGGATCGACCAGACCGGCGTGCCAGCCCAGCTTGAGTATCCCGAAGGATATTTCCAGATAGCGAACCCTGAACAGTTCGCGCAGCAGCAGGCCATGCTGAATGGCGCTCCCGCAAACGATGGGTTCGATTCCGGAGCTTTTACGCCGCTGACCCCGCCTGTTCAGAGCGGCAGCAGCCTGATCGACACTCCGGCGATCGCACCGAAAAAGAATCCAAAGGCACGCCCGGACAAGCTGCCCGATTCGCCCTTTGACCTTTCTGACGTGAATGGTGACTCATCCGCCGATGCCAATCCAGACAAGGGCAAGTCCAACGTCAATTCGAACAAGAAACCGAACGAGGACCAGACGGCAAATGCGAACACGCAAAAGCCTGAGCAGCCGAAGAGCGACACGATCGATGCGATAGAGATAAATAAGCGGCCGGTCGCCGACCTCGGCAACACCGTGAATGAACTGATCGCAAAGAATGAGCTTGACCTTCAGACGCCGTTCATCGGCAGCGCCAAGGGCAAACTGAACAAGGACGGCCGGATAGATCCTAAATCGCTGAAACTGCAGATCGAGAGTCCCGATAAAGATATGCAAATGGTCGTCAAGGATGGGATCCTCGCGATCGATGCTGCCGGCTATCTGAAATATCTATCTGCCATCAGCGGGCGTGACTTTGACCTTCTGCTCAAACAGGATGATACGAACATATCGGCGACCGTTCAGTCCGAGATGGAAAGCGAAACACGTGCCCGCTCGATAAAGAGCAGCCTCGATCTGGCATTGAGTATCGCAAAGGCGAAAAAGCAGGGCGAGAACGCCGACCAGGACGATAAGGACGATCTGACATTGCTCGAAGGAGCAAAGGTCGAAGCCGTCGGGAAACGGCTGGTCATAACCTTTACCGTTCCAAAGGAGGTCGCATTGCCGATGATCCAACGAAAACTCGCCGAGCAGGCCGCCGAGATGAAAAAGCCGAGCGGGAATGCAATGACGCCGAGAGATGATAATACTGCCGCAAGGTAGTCTTCGGGCTGTTGAATGAACCCTAAGAAGTCTCAAAACTCTCTCCTGATCCTCACCACACTCGGAGTGTACCTCGGCCTGTTGATGGTCGGCGGTGCCGCCCCGCAGGTCTTTGCCCATTCGGCGACAACCCGAAATTTCGAGATCTCCGACGAGATCGAGGTCAAGGACGACCTCGATAGAGACCCGGGCGAAACAAATCTTCCGGCACCGAGCGACAATTCGGATCGGTTTTCCGAATTTGCTAATGCCTACGCCGAATTCGTGCTTGCAGAGTACGATGACCACCGAGAGTTCGGCGAGAAAATGCAGGGAGATCGTCCTGGCGGGTGCCGACTATCTTACCTCCATTACTTCACCTCTTTCGCGCCGATTGTTGAGAGATTTTTCAACATTTCGGACTATTCGGGACAAACCTCATGGAATGGTGATGAGCTGCACCGCCAGATAGAGATCAAGTACTCTCCCGCTCGCTCAGAACTATCCGGGCTTCACGCCGCGTTCGCAAACGATCCTTGCTGCACGAATTTTCACTCTCGAGCTCAACGGCTGATCATCCAGAATTCGGCAGTCTCGGTTGACGCCAAAAATAGACATTTGGTCATAGTAACCCGCCTTCCCCGCGCCGGCCTCGACGCCCTGCTTGCGAAAGACGCAAAGTAGCGGCGGTACGCATCCCGCCATTCGATTTCAATTCATTGAGAGTTCTACTCAGGCATTCCTGATGAGATAATTAGCAATTACTAAATTAGTAATTATTAATTGATTTACGGAAATAGTTGCCGCTGAGAACCCTACCAGAGGATCAAAATGCCAGTAAATAGTTTTGCAGATAAGTTAGTTAAGAAAGTATTCGGATCGAGCAGCAGCATCTTCCTCAAGAAGGTCGCGCCTATCGTCACCGAGATAAACGAATGGGAAGCAAAGATCGAGAAGCTCTCAGATGTCGAGCTAAAAGCTCAAACGCAGAAGTTCAAAGAGATCATTCAGAACCGCCTCGCTCAGTTCGATTCGAGTGCCGAAGGGCAGTCGGAGGAGGCTCCGCAACTTGCGAGTCACGGGTCTACGAAGATCCCAAAGAGCGTTAAGGACCGCCGACGCAAGGCCGAGCAGGAGATCCTCCACGAACTTCTTCCTGAGGCCTTCGCCACCGTCCGCGAAGCATCAAAGCGGGTGACCGGAATGCGTCACTTCGATGTGCAGATGATAGGCGGTGTCGCGCTCCACCAGGGACGCATCGCCGAGATGCGAACGGGTGAAGGTAAAACGCTCGTCGCGACTTTGCCGTCGTATCTGAACGCTCTGACCGGCCGCGGCGTCCACGTTATCACTGTAAACGACTACCTTGCATCTCGCGACGCCGAGTGGATGGGCAAGATCCATCAATTCCTTGGCCTGAAGGTGGGGTGCATCCAGAACGACATGGACGACGTGGAGCGAAAGGAGGCGTATGCAAGCGACATAACATACGGTACCAACAACGAATTCGGCTTCGACTACCTTCGCGACAATATGAAGTTCGATGTCGAATCGCTAGTACAGCGTGACCACTACTACGCGATCGTCGATGAGGTTGACTCGATCCTTATCGACGAGGCTCGTACGCCACTGATCATCTCGGGAGCAACGGACGATGCGACCGACAAATACTATGTCGCGAACGACATTATCCCCCGCCTCGAGAAAGGCTATAAGGACGAAGAGACAAAGGTCACGACCGGCGATTACCTGGTAGATGAGAAGAATCATTCCGCCGTCCTGACCGAACAGGGTGTGTCGAAGGCAGAAAAGCTTCTCGGCGTGGCAAACCTTTACGACCCGTCAAATATGGAGCTCCTTCATTGCGTCGAGCAGGCGCTGAAGGCACACACGCTGTATAAACGCGATCACCATTACGTAGTGCAAGAGGGCGAGGTCATCATCGTCGATGACTTCACCGGACGCCTGATGCAGGGCCGACGTTGGTCCGACGGGCTTCACCAGGCCGTCGAAGCAAAAGAAGGCGTAAAGATCGAACGTGAGAACCAGACCCTTGCAACGATCACGCTGCAGAACTACTTCCGTATGTACGAGAAGCTGTCCGGCATGACCGGTACCGCGGAAACGGAAGCCGAAGAATTTGGCACGACGTACAACATCGATGTGGTTGTCATCCCCACGAACCGCTCTATGATCCGGCAGGATCACTCCGACATGATCTACCGGACGCTTCCCGAAAAATGGGATGCCGTCGTCGAGGAGATCAAAGAACTTCACACTTTAGGCCGACCAGTTCTGGTCGGAACCGTTTCCGTAGAAAACTCGGAGTTGATCTCGGAAAAGCTCAAAGCGATCGGCATCAAGCACAACGTGCTGAACGCCAAATACCACGAGCGCGAAGCGGAGATCATCGCCCAGGCCGGACGTAAAGCCGCCGTGACGATCGCGACCAACATGGCCGGCCGCGGTACCGACATTTTGCTTGGCGGAAACCCGGAAGCCCTCGCCGAGGAATATCTGAAGCGGATGGAGATCGACCCCGCGGAAGCCTCGCCTGAGCAGTATGAAGAACAGCTGAAAAAGGCAAAGGCGGTTGTCGCGGAAGAACATAAGGAAGTTGTGGCCGTCGGGGGCCTCCACATCCTCGGAACGGAACGGCACGAATCGCGCCGCATCGACAACCAGCTTCGCGGACGAGCCGGCCGCCAGGGCGATCCCGGCTCGTCGCGGTTCGTCCTCTCGCTCGAAGACGATCTGATGCGGATCTTCGCGGGTGATAAGGTCCGTTCAATGATGGAATGGCTCGGCATGGAGAAGGGCGTTGCCATTGAGTCGCGTACCGTATCAAAGCAGATCGAGCGGGCCCAGAAGGCCGTCGAGGCCCGTAACTTTGAGACACGTAAACACGTGCTCAAGTACGACGATGTGATGAACAAACAGCGTGAGACGATCTACGGGCTGCGTCGCCAGTTGATGTTCGAACCCGAGCATCGCGAATACCTTTTGGGCGAGAATGGAGTGGCGAGAGACCTTCTCAGAGATCTGACGGACAGCTTTCTGCCGATGACCAGCTCACCCGATCTCTGGGATGTCGACACATACGCCGCCGAGATCGAGAGCATTTATGCTGTTGACCCGGCGGTCGACGCGGGTGTAGATTTCAAGGTCGATAACCCCGATACTATCGAGGACAAGATCTGGAAGAAAGCATCCGCTTTGTATGCGGCAAAGGAAAAGCTGGCGGGTGAAGAATCCCTCCGAGCGTACGAGCGGTACATCATGCTGAACATTATCGACTCGCAATGGAAGGACCACCTTCTTTCGATCGATCAGGTAAAGCAGGGCATCGGCCTGGTCGGATACGGTCAAAAGGATCCCTTAGTCGAATACAAGAAGCAGTCGTTCGATATGTTTCAGGACATGCTTGACCGGATTGATACGAACACGTGCAAATCGCTTTTCCACCTTCAGGTCATGACCCAGGACGAACAGGACGAGCGCGAGCGGCTCGCCCGTCTCGAACAGCAGCGGGCTCGTAAACAAGCCGCTGGAATGGCGTTCACCGGTGCTATGGCGACCGCCGAAGTCGCAGGTGCCGAGGCCGCACGGCACACACCATACGTCCGCGACACTCCGAAGATGAAGCCGAATCAGCCGTGCTATTGCGGATCAGGCAAAAAATTCAAGAAATGCCACGGCGCTGGTATGTAGCACTGTGGTATTTTTGATAAGAATGCGGGGCCGAGAGATAGCCCCGCTTTCCTTTTGTGACGTAGAGCAAGGACCTCTTTACTTGTTCGCGGGAGCAGAGTTTGTTGCGGTAGGCTTCTCCTCAGCCGGTCTCTGTGCTCCGCCCTTAACGTCGGTTATCTGAGCGTGGATGAATTTCCATCCGTCGGGGCCCTTCCTCGTAACCCATGTCACCATTGAATTTCGGTCGTCTGTCTTGCCGTCGATCGTCGTCTTGCCAGTAGCCCGTGCGTACACCACTGCTCCGTCGCCTGCAGGATGGGTCCTGACCTTCAAGTCGCTAAACTTTAATCCTTCCCATTTGACCTTGCCTGATCTTATTTGTTCGAGGCGAGAGGCCTTTGTCTGAATCTCCCCGTTCTGATCGATCAGTGTATAGTCGTCGTTGTAGAATTTTCCGACCGCATCAGCATCATTCTTATTGAGTGCAATTTCGAAATCCGCGATCATCTTCTTCACCTCGCCCTCCACTGCGGCAGTGTCGGTTTTCGAAGCGTTGGAATTACTTACACCGTTCGCAGCCTTATTGGCGGAACCATTGGTTGCCGTCTGCTCACCGCAAGCTGTCAACAGAAAGCACATCGCGGCCAGCGCAATTAAAACAAAATTGATTCTCATAATTATCCTCATAGGTGTTTCGACGCGTTAGGCGAGCAGTTCGAGTTCACCGCCGCATCGATAGACGGAGGGCTCGCTCTATATTAAAGTCTGGGAGCCAATGTATGCACAGAGACTGATGCCGCGACGGACTAACTCGGTTTAGAACCTCCAACTACCGCCGCCACCCGCCAAAGGTGCTCGCGGGCCGAAACCCTAGGAAGTGTCACAGCTGACCAGTAGTAGTATTGTCGAGGCTGAGCCCTTTTCGTCCTTTCCATTCATGCGAAACGTACCGGTAATGACGGCCTGACTTATACGCCCGTTCTGGCATCAAGTCAAGGTGGAAGGCAACTTAAACGAATCGCGGCCAACTCGGTACGGCGCTTCCGGTATCATCATCTGAATTCGTACTCAGAAGAATAAACGGACATTCGGATCGCGAAAGGAAGACAGGTCCAGGGGGGGGGATCAGGTTGTTGCTCGCATTATCAGTTAAAACACATTCACTTGCCGAAAACTTTTGTGCGGCCCGGACAAAGGTGCGGTCAAGGCTGTGCGAGCTTTCAGCCTGAGATGCAAAACCGAACGCCAGTTTCAAGAGGTCGATCTGTCTCCTATTCGCCACAGACAAATGACACGAAATGACCGAACCAGATAGCACTTAAAGCTAAATGCCGACTACTTTTTGAACTTCGTCAAACTTCCGTCGGCGCTGATACGGCGATTTCCGGAGACTTGTTCGGCCTTGGCGAAAGCCCGAAGAAAATTCTCGCCTAGGACTTTTTGAACCTCTTTGTCCGTATAGCCGCGTCGAAGCATCTCATAGGTTACGAGAACCAGATCTTCCATGCCCTTCATACCAGCCGGTAGAAACGGCACGCCATCGTAATCTGATCCGATTCCGACGATGTCGATGCCTGCCACCTTTTTCATATGATCGATGTGATCGACTATGCGCTTATAGTCTGCTATGAATATCGGATTAGCCTCTAATAATCTTCTCTCCGCCTGATTGTAAGCTTCCCTATCGTCCTTGAACTGTTCACGCAGCGCCTGGATCTGGGGACGTAGCCGCTCGGCCCTTTCATTTTCTTCGGTATTGGTGCGGGCATCCAAAAACGACGGATAAAAATTGATCATCATCACCCCGCCATTTTGCGCAACACGCCGAAGAACCGCATCCGAAACATTTCGGGTATGGTCGTTAACTCCGCGGGCTCCCGAATGGGAAGCAATGATCGGAGCACTTGTCACCTCTAGGACGTCGTTCATTACCTTTTCTGAAACATGGGAAATATCAACCAACATCCCCAGGCGATTCATCTCGCGAACTACTTCTTTCCCGAAATCGGAAAGACCGTTGTTCTTTACCTCACCTCGATGGGCATCTGCCCAGTCGTGTGAGACGTTATGTGTTAACGTCATATACCGCACGCCGAGCCGATAAAAATCACGAAGGGCATAGAGAGAATTCTCGATCGCATAACCACCCTCGATTCCCATTAGAACGCAGATCTTACCGGCCTTCTTTGCTCGTCTGATCTCGTTAGAGGTTGTACACATCGTAAGTTGCTGCGGATGCTTTTCCACCTCGCGGTATGTCGCGTCGATTAGATCCATGGCACGCCGCATCGACCCACCGGTTTTGAGTGTCTCGCCTGAAACGTAGATCGAAAAGAACTCACCGGTGACCCCGCTCGTCTTCATCCTCGCGAGATCCGTGTGAAACGGGTCACCATCTTTATGGAATTTTCCAACGCTATCCGTCGCAAGGTCGAAATCTTCATCGACCATCGGCGATGGTATGTCGTTATGGCCATCAACGATTATCGACTTCTTATGCAGTTTGAGAGCTCTGGCCCACAATGCCGGATCCGCGTCGGCTGGCATCACCTGAGCGGTTGCGATCGACGAAAAGAGCAGGACCAAGACTAGAACGACAAAGATCTTGAATTTCATATACTTAAGTTCGATTCTAGCCCCTATTCGCCCAAACTAAAAGGGTTTGAGTCTGACTTGGCTGTGGTGTTTTCTAACGCGTCTTTGATAAAAGCGGGAAAAATTGACCCTGGATCTTCTCGCCCATCGGAATGATCGGGACGCCCTGCAGCAGCGGTTCTTGAGTATTTGAACGCACACCGTCGCGCATAAAGTTAATGACCACGCCCCGCCGCGGCCGATCAGAGTTGTTCTCGAACGATCCGTGAACCGTCATAGGATGGTGAAAACTTGCCTCCCCGGCTTTCATCACGGCGGGTACAGGCGTAAAGGCTTCCATCTGCTCGGCGTTCAAATGTGAGAACACGGCAGTCATATCGTCTGCGAGTTCGCCTCGCGGCAGTAAATGCCATCGATGGCTGCCGGGTACATATTGAACACATCCATTTCCCTCGTCCGAATCGTCGAGGCCGACCCAGCAAGTTAAGTGAGCCAACGGCACCGTTCTCGTCCAGTAGGAATAGTCCTGGTGCCATGCGACGGCCGCTCCGTCGTAGGCTGGCTTTACGAACAGCTGGTCATGCCAGAATCGTACGGGGGCACCTAGCAGAACCTCTGCCGCAGCGATTATCGGCTCGGCGAATACAAGGTCATGGAATGCTTCCGACACCCTCCAACCCCCGAGAGCATGGAACAGACGCCTTTCCGGGACAGTCGATTCATTTAGGTGGAATTCGTGAAAAAGAGGATTCTCGTACTGATCCGGGGTCATAAGGAGTTCCAGCGATTCCCGTAGTCGTTCAATTTGTCCCTGCGATAAGACCGGAATACCGTACACGAATCCCTTGTCGGCGAACGAGGCCAACTGATCCGATGAAATCAACAAAGACTGCACCCCATCGCCAACCGCGAAGAGATCAGAAATTGCTTCGTGTGAGAGAGAGAGGTCCATCTAACTTATTATGTACTCAATGGTTAGACGCAACAAAGTTGATTTTTTTGTTCTATTTCTTTCGAAAATGTGATAAAACATTGTTTGGCATTACCTCGGCAAGCAATTACACCCATACACAGCTTGACCCCACCATCGCTAACCCGGCCGCAAACTGACATTCAAGGCTCTCCAATATAGCAATTCCACGCCTAGCGGTCTCACAACTCCTCACTGCGTCAATGATCCAAGATCTAGAACACAAAGAGAGCAAAGCAACTCACCCCTCTGGCGAACCCATTAAGCATACCCTGAGCGACGAGCAATATCGCAGTTTCATCGAGAATTTGCCCGTTCTCTTTTACGCTGTCGATCCTACACCGCCGTACTCGCCGATCTATGTGAGCCCCGCATTCGAACGCTTCGGCTATCCGATGGAGGATTGGTTGAACGACCCGAAGATGTGGATCCGTGTGATCCACCCTGACGATCGACAGTGGGTCTTCGATCAGACGGCGGCATCAACCGCTTCGGGCGAAGAGGTCGACTACGAGTATAGGATCGTCGACGCAAGAGGTTCCGTTCACTGGGTCAGGGATTGCGGCTGTTTGATCCGTAGCAAAAACGGAAATGTGGTCTGCCGCGAAGGGGTAATGCTGGACATTACCGACCGCAAGCGCGCCGAAGAGGAACTTACACTAGGCGAGCAACGTTTTCGAAATATCTTTGATAATGCAAGCGATATCATCTATATCCACGATCTGGATGGAAACTACCTGTCAATAAACGGCGCTGGCGAAAGGATCTTTGGTTACACCAGAGCCGAGACACTAAAGATGAACATGAGGGATGTCGCGGTTCCGGAGCAAGTGGATCTTCTTAAAGATCAGCTAGCGAAAAAGTTGAGTGGAGATTCGGGCCAGACATCGTACGAGGTTGATTGTCTACGTAAGGATGGGCGGAAAATAACACTTGAGGTCAATAGCAGCATAATTCATAAGGACGGCATCCCGGTTGCGGTACAGGGCATTGCCCGTGACGTCACCGAGCGGAAACGTGTCGAGGCGGCAATACGTGAGAACGAAGAGCGTTACCGGGATCTGTTCGAGAATGCAAACGATCTGATCTATACGCATGACCTGCATGGTAACTTTACTTCGATCAACAGGGCCGGAGAGAAGATCACGGGTTACACACGGGACGAGGCCGTTCGAATGAACGTGAGTCAGGTAGTCGCTCCGGAATATCTCGAACAGGCCCGCCGAATGATCACAACGAAGGTCGACGGAGTTGGCCCGACCGCGTATGAACTCGAAATTGTCGCAAAGGGTGGGCATCGGGTATCGCTTGAACTGAGTACTCGGCTGATGTTCATTGACGGAAGGCCGATTGGAATTCAGGGCATCGGGCGCGACATTACCGAGCGAAAACGGACCGAGGAAGCTCTCAAGGCGTCCGAACAACGATACCGTCAACTCGGCGAAGGCATCCTTCATCAGATCTGGACCGCACGACCGGACGGAATGCTCGACTATGTAAACAAACGGATGCTCGAATATTTTGAAAAAGCGAGGGAGGAACTTACCGGCGACGGTTGGCGAAACGCCGTCCACCCGGACGACTTGGATGAGTGCATTGCTCGCTGGTCGCATTCGCTAGCCACCGGCGATCCGTTTGAGACCGAGTTTCGCCTTCGCCGTTATGACGGTGAATACCGTTGGCATGTAGCTAAGGCAACGGCTGGGCGTGATTCCTTTGGCAATATCAATAAGTGGTTCGGGACAAATACGGACATACACGAACAGAAAGAGAGCGAAGAAAAACTCAATTATTATGCCCGCCATGACCCGCTAACAGACCTTCCCAACCGGGTGGAGTTCATGAACCACCTCAATCAGGCAATATCCAGGGCAAAAGACAGCAGCGGATCAAAATTCGCGGTCCTCTTCCTCGACCTTGACCGCTTCAAAGTGATCAATGACAGTCTTGGCCACGTCGTTGGAGACGAGCTGCTTGTGGCGATAGCAGGGCGGCTGAAGTCGACGCTGCGGCCCGGGGATGTCGTTGCAAGGCTTGGCGGCGATGAATTCACTATCCTCCTCAACCGGACAGGGAGCCAATCAGACGTGTCCCAGGTTGTCGAGCGAATTCAGACCAAGATCTCAGAACCCTTCACGATAGACAATTACGAGGTCTTCACCACCGCAAGTGTCGGGATAATTCTCTCCGAAGGCCTTGACCGTCAACCTGACGACTATCTGCGCGATGCGGATTCAGCGATGTATCGCGCGAAAGAATCCGGCAAGGCACGGTATGAAATATTTGACAGCGAGATGCATGTAAGGAATCTCAATCTTCTTCAGGTCGAAATGGACCTGAGGCATGCTGTGGAAAGGAACGAGTTCGAAGTTCTGTACCAGCCGATCGTGGATCTTAATTCCGCAACGGTCTCGGAGTTTGAAGCCCTTATCCGTTGGCGTCATCCGGAGTTGGGCCTGGTTTCGCCATTGGATTTTGTGGGCGTTGCCGAAGAGACCGGTCTCATCGTTCCAATAGGAAAATGGATCTTGGGAGAATCGTGTCGGCAGCTCGCAAAGTGGCAAAAGGACTTTGATCGCAAGCTTTCGATAAGCGTGAACCTTTCGGCCCGGCAGCTTATGCACCCTTCCCTCGTCTCCCAGGTTGACGAGATATTGGCCGAAACCGGCCTCGATCCTCGCCAGTTAAAATTGGAGGTCACTGAGAGTACGGTCATGGAATATAGCGAACGAGCTCTCACCGTGCTCAACGATCTGAACGATCTTGGGGTTCTACTTTCGACCGACGATTTCGGCACCGGATATTCCAGCCTAAGTTATTTGCAAAGATTCCCTTTCGATCGTTTGAAGATCGACAGATCCTTCATCGACCGTTTGGGAGATAACAAAAAGAGCGACGCGATCGTAAAGACTATCCTCATGCTCGGAACAAACCTAGATCTCGAGGTTGTCGCAGAAGGCATTGAAACGACCAGTCAATTGGAACTTCTCCGCACATTAGGCTGCCGACTCGGACAAGGATTCCTCTTCTCGCGGCCGGTCGAAGCAGGCGAGGCCCAGCGGTTAATTACCAATCGGACCTTAGACGATAACTCCGTCATTCCTCCGCCGCTCTTTGCAGGAGACGAACCGGTTTACGAACTTGTTGGGGTCCAATAGCCGTCGTCAAGAACCGTCTTCTCGCGACAAGCTCAACAAGCTCAATTACCAGCCTGCGGGACGGTTTTCGATTTCGCGTTCTTCACGTGTTTATCAAACCAATCGATCATCTCAAACAGGGTATGTTCGATAGACTCTTTGGCCGAGTAGCCGTGTGATTCGAGCGGCAACATGACGAGCCGGGCAGTTCCGCCATTTCCTCGGATCGCCGCAAACATTCTCTCCGACTGTATCGGGAACGT
Source organism: Pyrinomonadaceae bacterium (assembly GCA_050246275.1). GTDB lineage: Bacteria > Acidobacteriota > Blastocatellia > Pyrinomonadales > Pyrinomonadaceae > OLB17. The sequence continues at coordinate 43,267 of JBFWWI010000001.1, read as the reverse complement.
GCCTTGATTATTATCGGCCTCACCGTGGATCAAAAGGATCGGTTCGTTTATCTTGTTGGCGACAAAGAACGGAGATACCTTGGCATAGAGTTCAGGAGCTTCCCAGAACGTTCGGCGTTCGGCTTGGAACCCGAACGGGGTCAGAGTACGGTTATAGGCGCCGCTGCGAGCTATGCCCGCGCGGAACACATCACTGTGAGCGAGCAAATTCGCGGTCATGAACGCACCGTAACTGTGGCCGCCGACGCCGACGCGGTCGGGATCGACCACGCCCATTTCGGCTCCTTTATCGATCGCGGCTTTGGCGGAATCCACGATCTGTTTGACGAACGTATCGTTAACCGTCAGCGGATCGCCGACGACGGGCATCGTCGTGTTATCAAGCACGGCGTAGCCCTGCAGCAGGAAGAACAGATGCGACATTCCGCCGATCTGCGTGAAGCGGTTCGTCGAACCGGAGACCTGTCCGGCGGTCGAAGCATCAGTGAACTCTAGCGGATATGCCCAAACGACGGTTGGCAGCCGCGTGCCGGGTTTGTATCCCGGCGGCGTATAGAGCGTGAAGGACAGATCGACACCATCGGCGCGTTTGTACGTCACTAGCTGCTTTTCGATACCTCGAAGCTGAGGCGTCGGATCTTTGAAGTTGGTAAGCTTCTTGATCCCGGCCAAGCAGTCAGCTGTCGACGGACAGTTGGTGCTTCTCATGTAAAGATTCGGCGGATCGGTCGGTGACTCCTTGCGGGTCATGAACTGCGTGCCGGCATCGTCCATCATTGCAACGAAAGCCTCATAGTCCTCCAGTCCCGAGCGAAACAGCTCTTCAGTCTTGAGCGTCTTCAGATTGAATTTGCGAAGGAAAGGCCGATCCCCTTCCGGCGAGGCTCCGGCACCGGTCAGGAAGATGTCGTCGCCGCTCATTCGGACGACGTTAGCACCGTTCGCGATCGTCTTCATCACCGGCTGGCCGATGTCGTTGTACCGGTCGCGAGTGTTGAGATCGACGATCATTTTCGACGTCGCGGGATTGCGATAATCGGTCATGAACATCCGCCGACGCTGCGTGTCGCGGTCGTAGTCGAAGTAGAACATCAGCCCGTCACGCTCGCCGAACGTGCGGCCCTGATATCGATGCTGAGTCTTGAGAAGCTCTTTGGCATCTCCGGCAAATGGGGCAGCCAGCGACATCAGTCTATCGCGATAGTCAGCCTTGTTTTTCGGGTCGCCGCCGTCGAGGGCCTCGGCCCAGATTAGCGTCGCGGGTTCGGTCGGTATCCAGCCGTAGCTTCGCGGCGTTGTCGGGACGCCCTGGACCGGCAGTGCGTCGAGCAGCGGCACATCGACGAGTTCCTTTACAACCTTGCCGTTCGCATCCCAGATCTCGAACTTCTCCGGGAAGCGGGACGCCGGGAAGAGATAGGAGAAAGGACGATGGACCCGAGAAACGAGGATGTACTTGCCGTCGGGCGAGAGCTCGGAATCGCCAAAGATCGCGGGCGAGCCGATCTCGCGGACCTTGCCCGACGTGTCGATCAGAGCGAGCTGCGAGGTCGCGTAATATTCGAAAAGCTTTTCGTCGTTCGGCGATTTGAGCAGGTCCTGGAACGTCGCGAGTTGACCGGCACGGCCCGACGTTTCCTGGATGTTCGGCTCCATCGGGACGACGTCCTGATAGGCCGGAGCAGGACCGCGTTTCGTCGGGACAAGCGTGGCCGTGATCGTCGACGAATCGGCCCAGTCAAAGCCGCCGTAAGCCGTGTTGATCATCACGCCGATGACCTTCCTTGCCTTCGCTGTTGCGGTATCGATGATCCACAACTCGATACCCGCCGGCGTTACATTGCCGGCGGCGATGTGTTTGCCATCAGGAGACCACTGCGGTTGAATGATCTTCGCGCCGGCAGGTAGAGCGACAGCCATCTCCTTGCCGTCGGCGACGTTTTTGAGCTTAACGCCGACCGCATAGGGGGTCCGATGCGCGCTGTTCGTTTTCGGGTTGATCCGGTTACCGGCAAGCCGCAGCATCGGCTCGGCCAATTCCGAGATCGGCGGATACCGGAGCGGCTCCAAGAGTGCGATCTTGTCGCGCGTTGGCGAGATCGATGTCGACGGAATCGCCGGTGCATCAAGTACCTCCTGGATCGCCTTCGGCGGCTTTTTATAGCTGCCCTGAGCGGAAATGGCAACTGCGGCGGCGAGAAACAGTGCAAAACATAGGATCGCTCGTCTCATTTTCTTATCTCCTTGAGTCCCTCAATGATCTTATTCGCCAGTTGCGGGATCGGCTCGCGGTCATTTGCGTGATTTTCCGTGAATATCACGAGTACGAATCGTAAGCCATCCGGAGTCTCGATATAGGCAGCATCATGGCGAGCCTTACTTGTCCATCCGGCCTTTGACCACAACTTGGTGCCTGTCGCCGACTTGTCGATCAACGCCTTTCCCGTAAATCCGACCGCTTGACTGTCTGGATCGTTTGATTTCGCTTCCCAGTCACGCTTCATCAGGTCAAGCATTTGCATGCTCCGGTCCTCGGTCACGAACCTCCGAAGTGCGATCTCCGCCATCAATCTGGCAGTCGCGTTGGTGGTCAGCATGTTGCGGTTCTGGCCCTGGTAGGCCCGCGACTGCTGCTCAATGCCGTAAGCATCCTCACAGAATGTCTTTTGATTCACGTTGATGTTCTGGTAGCCCATCGACGAATAGAACCGGTTCACTCGGTTTCGATTGTACTGCCACTTCTCAAACTCTTTCAGTGGCCGTTCGGCACCGCTCGAGGTGTCGGTCAGCACGTCAAGTATGTACTGGGTGGCCTCGTTTGAAGAATCGACGATCATATCCCTCAGCCCGCGTTCCAATTCCTTCGTCAGGACGATCTTTCCATCCTCAAGCTGGCGGTGAAGAGCCGCCATATAAAACATCTTCACGACACTGGCCGGATAAAGGGGGAATTCGCCGTTGACGTCGGCCATGGACAACAGATCGAGGTCGCGAAGATCGATGATAGTGGCAGCGATCTCTTCAGGTTTGAATCGGTACTCGGACGTTACATCCGCGACTGCCTTTTTTAGCAGCGACTCGAGTTCGGCCGACCGGCGCATGACTGGGGAAACATATCCTTTCGGCTTAACGATCTCGATCTTATCGCGACCAATCTGGGCCACAGCAGTCGTCGAGACGACAAGTGCCAACAAGCTTAAGGTTGCAATTCGCATGTTCAAAACGTTTAAGTGCTTCTTTACGGAATGTGGTTTTCAGAGTATAAACGAAATGCTCTCTCGGTAAAAAGCTTCGCTGAACCTTAAAACCGATCGAAAATGAACGAAGAAAAACTCGTCCGCGGTATCGGCCGCTGGGATTTCACCGCCATTGTCATCAACACTATCATCGGGGCTGGTATTTTCGGCCTTCCGGCGAAGGTCTATTCACAGATAGGCGGTTATAGCCTGATCGCGTTCGTTGCGTGCGCATTTATCGTAGGCATCATCGTTTTATGCTATGCGGAGGTATCGAGCCGGTTTTCCGCGACCGGTGGGCCGTATCTTTATGCAAAAGAAGCTTTCGGATCGCTGGTCGGCTTTGAGGTCGGATGGTTATACTGGATCGTTCGGGTAACCACCTTCGCCGCGAACTGTAACCTCCTCATCACGTATATTGGATTTTTTGTTCCCGGGGCAAATGAAGGCTGGTTTCGGATCCTCTTTATAGGCGTTGTCGTCGTTGCCATAACTGTCGTGAACCTGATCGGAATACGCGAGTCGGCGATGGCCACAAATGTGTTTACGTTCGGCAAATTGCTTCCGCTACTCATCTTCGCAGGTGTCGGACTATTCTTTGTTCAAGGATCGAATTTCGATTTCACAGCAGTTCCCGAATACACATCTTTTTCAAGCGCTGTATTGCTGTTGATCTATGCATTTGTAGGTTTCGAGGCCGCGGTAGTCCTGTCCGGTGAGACAAAAGACCCTGAACGAAACGTGCCTTTCGGCACGATGATCGCGCTTGCGATCGTAGCGGTGATCTACATCTCGGTGCAGATCGTCTGCATCGGCACCTTGCCTGGACTGGCTAACTCCGAACGCCCTTTGGCCGATTCGGCAACTGTGTTTCTCGGGTCGTTCGGAGCGGCATTTATAACGATCGGTGCCCTTGTCTCGATCCTCGGCAACCTTCAGGTCGGCGTTCTGAGTTCGAGCCGAATGCTCTTTGCAATGTCCGAGCAAGGCGAGATTCCGGCCGCGATCGGAAAGACCCACCCGCGATTCAAAACTCCGTATGTATCGATCCTGATGACCGGAGTAGTCATCCTCGGCCTGACGATCGGTTCGACGTTTCTTACCGCCGTGGCCATCGCTACCATCACGCGACTTTTGGTCTACGCTACAACCTGTCTTGCGCTTCCTATATTCCGCCGTCGAAGCGACATTCCGGATGCAAGGTTTAAGGCACCGTTCGGCATCGCAGCATGTTTACTTTCCCTTGTTCTGATTGGTTGGCTTTTGACGCGTGTCGACTTTGCGAAAGAGGCGGTTCCGATCCTGGTAGCCGCTTTGGCCGGTTTGGTCATATACGGCACATACCGGGTCTTTAGAACCAGAGAAATTCCGCTAGACCCAAATGTGTCATAATGAGACCTCAACGGTCATCTAAAGGCTCCCTTCCCAAGAAAGTTTTCTTGCACGTATTTGATGGTGTCGTTTAGCGTCTCCTGGGGATCCCTCGGCAAAAAGCCTAACGACTCAATTGCCTTTGACGAGTCGAAATACCAAAAATGCTCGGCCTGTTCAACTTCCTTTGAAGCCACAGGGGAGGTCTTGCCCCAATTCTTGAACACCGATTCGATCATCGATGACGCCGAGACCGCGAGTTTTTTTGGCACTTTTAGCGTCGGCGCCGAAATACCTGATAGGCGTTCCAACCTTCCTAAGAACTGAGCGAAAGTCATGTTTGCCGCGCCGAGCAGGTACTTCTCTTGATGCCGGCCTTTCTCAACAGCATTGATAAACGCTCCTGCGGCGTCGCGAGTATCGACGATGCTCAAGCCACCGCCGGGCGTATACGGGATCTTGCGGGCGAGGAAGTCGAGCACGATCTTTGTAGAACTGAGTCTCTCGTCGTTAGGGCCGAGGAGGAGAGTCGGGTTCATTATCACGAGCTTGCGTCCGTCGCCGTCGAAATTCTCCAGCGCTGCACGCTCCTGATAGTACTTTGACGCGTAATACGCCCATTGCGAGATCACATCGACCGGTTGCGGGAACGTCTCGTCAAAGATCTGTTCGTCTTCGCTGACAGCGATCGTGCCGCTCGATGAAGCGAGGATCATCGTTTCGACCTCAGCCTTCATCGCTTCCTCGCATAATATCCGTGTACCTTCCACATGGACCTTGTTCATCGCAGCAGCATCGTTGTTGTCCCGCGAAACCTTACCGGCAAGGTGATAGATCACCGATACGTTTGCGACAGCCTCGGCGACTCGCTCGCGATCCGTAACCGATCCGGCGAACGCCTCTACGCCCGCCTCGGTCATCCATGAGGGGAAGCTCGAAGCCATCACTCGGAGATTCTTAGCACCGCCGTCGATGAGTTGGCGAACGATCTCGGCGCCGAGAAACCCCGTCCCGCCGGTGATGAGGGTCTTCTTCTCAGTTTTGGTTAGAGCCTTTTTCTTTGCCATAGAAATTCAACCGTCGAAAAGCCGAGTAAACTCTTACAATCGGCTCCATGCCAGCCCGCTTCGGTCCACTTCGTCTCAGCCTCTCACATAAGCTCCGCGTCTCGGCGGCGAAAAATCATTTCCAGGTCCGCCTGATCGGATGTGCCTCGGTATTGAACACGACATTCTTGAAATCGAGCGTCTTGTCCGGGGCAAATAAGAGATAGAAATACTTAAACGTTTCCGCGAGGACAAAGCTCTGCATGGCATCGTTCGTTTCTTTTGTGACGACGCTCTTCAGGTGGGCGTAGCCGGCTTCGGTGCGGCAGTGTTTGACGAAGTCGTCCCAAAGCTTTTTGCCCATCGCCAGGTATTTCGGATCCTTCGTGTACTGGTAAAGATAGTAGGTCGACTCGACGATCTCGGGCCGAAGCGGGTAGCCGGGATGCTCCACCTGTCCAGTCTTATAGTTGTAAACCTCCGGCTCGATGCCGTGGACGTTCCACATCTTGAACGACGAATCCTGCAATCGCTTTGCACGATCGAGATCGCCCGAGAGAGCGAGTAGGGCTGGGAAGAAAGCATCCAGAGCGCCCCAAGTTGTTTTTGTGCGCTTGCCAGTGTTCATGTCAGCGTGACCATACCAGAGGTCTCCGGTGGACATCTCTTGCTTCCCGAACAATGTTCCTCTAACTACCGAACCCTCGTCCGCGAGATATTTGTTGATTGCGACGATGCTGTCGTCCCACATCGCCTTGCACTCTTTATCGCCGAAGAGTTTCCAACACTTGTACAGATATTCGTAATACGAATCGATCTCGGCGCTTAGATGGCTGCCGGTATTTGTCCATTCGCCAGTCTCGACGTTGATCCGTGTGCCGACGAGGCCGATCGCTGAACGGCGTTTGTAGGTCTCGACGAGCGCTCGCTTCGCCTTTTCGTAATAGATCGGCTTTCCGGTGAGTTTGCTGAGCGTGCCGAATTCGATCAGGAGCGTTCCCGTCTCGGCTGGATTGGAGATCGGTGTCGAGACTTTGCCAGTCCGTAGATTGACGTGTTTGTATGGCAAACCAGTCGCCGATTCAAAGGCGGGCAACAGCCGCGTCCCCAGATCGTCGGCCATCCGGAGCAGTTCCTTGTCGCCCGTGATCTGATAAGACGAGAGGAGCCCGCCGAGAAGCCTGATCACGATCTCGAATTTCTGGACGTTGATGTCCTTATCGAAATTCAGCGTCTTCTTGATGTACTCGCGCGTCTCGTCCGCCTCTTTCTTGAGGCCCATGATGTACATCGTGTCGAGGCCGTCGACAGGCGACATCAACAGAGGCTCTGCGTACCAATTGTGGTAGGACTTGCTGAGCGGCTTTAGATCGTCGTTTCCCCAGGCGTAGTTTTTATAGCCGTTCCAGGCGTGGAGAAACTCCCTCTTAACACTCTCGGCCTCGACCCTACGATCGACCGTGGCCGGCGATTGGGAATGGGCGGCAATGTTGATCATCGCGGCCGTGATCACGAAAATGAGGAGTCGTTTCATTATGGTTGAACTGAAGGCACCTCTGTAAGTAATATCGGCTCGCCAAAGCCGAGTTCCTTTAGCCGCGGAAGCTGGGTTTTGGCATCACCGACGACGAGCCATACCATCTTGTTCTGGTCGAAGTATTTCGCCGAGAGTTCACGAATGCGAGCTACCGTCATTGCTTTTACGATCGCCTCGCGTTCTCTGACGTAGTCGGGTTTCCAGCCGTACTTGCTGATATTATCGAGCATGTTCAACTTCGCACCGGCCGTCTCGAACGCTCTTGCGTTACTCTTGATCAGAAAACTCTTGGTCGTTTCGAGATCGGCATCAGAATAATTCTTGCCGTAATTCTGCAGGATCTCTTTGATCAACTGCGTCGACTCGAGTGTTACGTTGCTGCGGACGCCGCTTGCTATCGTGAACGGGCCCGTAGTCCGCGACCCGGAGAATCCGGAGTTGATCCCGTAGGTATATCCCTTACCTTCTCTTAATTGCTGCGTAAGTTGAGATGCAAAGCCGCCGCCGCCAAGGACGTAATTAGCAACCACGGCCGGATAGTAATCCTTGTCAGTCACAGCAAGGGCTGGAGCACCGATACGGAGCACTGATTGTGAGGCATTCGGCACGTCATAGAAATAAACTTGTGCTTTGCTCGGGGGTGCCGGGGTCTTATAAATAGGGATCTCGACGGTCTTTGGCTTCCAATCACGGCCAAGCTCCGAGAGTGAAGTTACGACAGCTCCTTTGTTCAACGCGCCGACGACATGCATTCTCGCGACCGAAGGGGAAACGCTCATCGAATAAAATGACTTTAGATCTTCGAGCGTGATCGAATTTACTGACTCGATCGTACCGAGTGGATTCCGCGAGTAGATATTGTCCTTGCCGTAGATCAGGTTGCTGTATTGATTTTGAGCGATCGCGTTCGGATTGGCCAGCTGTTGGCGGATCTGGCTGATCGTGCCCTTCTTAAGAAGATCGAATTCCTTTGCGTCCCACCTCGGCTGCAGCAGGATCTCCTTGATCAGTTCGATGGTCGCCGGATAGTTTCTTGCAAGGGTATTCCCAGCGATGTTAATACTCTCCTTGCCGGCACCGACATTGATCGTCGCGCCAAGCTGCTGGATCGCTTCCTCGAGCTCTTCAGGGGTCTTGTTTGCTGTGCCTTGCGTCAGCATTCGAGCCATTAGGTTCGCAACCCCGACCTTGTCTAGGTCTTCTAAAAGCTGCCCGCCATCGATCTGGATCTCGAACTGCACGAGCGGGACCTCTCTATTCTCGATACCGAACACCCGCATTCCGTTAGGTAGTTTGTGTTCCCATACGGCGGGGACCTTGATCTCCGGTGTCGGGCCGTATGGGGGCTCCTTTGTCCTATCGAAAGACGATGGTGTCCGTGGGTACTCCGCCTGAGCCGTCGGATCAAATTCCTTTTCCGCTCCCTGGACGATTGGCTCTTCTACAACCTCGGCCCTTTTTGAGCTGTTCAGTGCAAGCTCTGACTTTCCCTTGGGAACGAAACTCGTTGCTACAAAGTTCTTTCCTTTAAGATACTTTTGGTAAACCCGGGAAACGTCAGCCGGCGTCACGGCCATTATTTGCTGGATATTTTTTGTGATACAGCCCGGATCATTTGCAAAGATACTGCACTGTGTAAGCTGAACGCCCTTCCCAAGAACGCTTGAGAGTCCGTTGTAAAACTGCGTCTCCTGCCCCGCCTTTATCCGATCAAGGTCGCGTTGGGAAATACCATCCTTCTCAAACCGAGCAAAGGCCTCATTAACGGCCGTAAGCACTTCGTCGAGGTCCTTGTCTTGAAAGGCACGCACCTCGAGTTGAATCTGACCGGCGAGCTCAGAGCTAAATACATACATGTCGACGTTGGACGTCAATTTTTTATCTTCCACGAGCACCTGATATAAAGGAGCCCGTTTCCCATCAGCTAGATACTGCGTCAGGACCGCGAGCGGATACGAATCCGGGTGATATTGCTCGACAGCTGGCCAGGCAAGCGTAAGTTCCGGAAGCCGCGCGTAGTTATCTTCGTGGAAGAACTTTACCGTTTCCTTCACGACACCGGGCCGTTTGGTTATTGGTGCGATGGGCTGTCCAGGTTTTATCTCCCCAAAATACTTCTCCACCCATTTTTTTGCCTGAACGGCATCAAAGTCGCCGGCGACCGTAAGCGTGACGTTGTTCGGCACATACCAGCGGCGGAAGAACTCCTTTACGTCTTCGAGCGTTGCATTCTGAAGGTCGTCGAGCGAACCGATCACTTGCCAATTGTACGGATGATCGGCGGGATAAAGGGCCCTATCGATGACGTACTGGGTGTGGCCGTAGGGGTTGTTATCGACGCTTTGTCGCTTCTCATTCTTCACCACCTGCTTTTCCTTGGCGAGAACCGGTTCGGTCACCGTATTGATGAACCATCCGAGCTTGTCCGCTTCGGCCCATAGCATTTTCTCTAACGCATCCTTCGGCACCGTCTGTAAATAGTTTGTCCGGTCCCGACTCGTAGAGCCGTTCGCACCGGAGCCGCCGATCCGGGCCGTCAGCTTATCGAGGCCGCCTTTACCAAGATTTTCAGACTCGAGAAACAACAAATGCTCGAAAAGATGAGCGAAGCCGGTCCGGCCTTCTTTTTCGCGCGCCGAACCTACGTGCGCTGTGAGCGAGACCGCTACAACAGGATCCGATCGATCGATATGAAATATCACATCGAGTCCGTTCGGAAGCGTGAACTTCTCGTAGGGCACACTAAGGGCCGAGGACTGCTGAGCGGCGGAAAATGAACTAAGTGAGAACGTTAGGAACAGCGCGGATAGTGTCTTCTTAAGCATAATATTGATCTTGGTACGACGCATATCGCGTCACTAGTTACCGATTTTCACTGGCGGTCCGATTAAACATGGGCATCGCGTGAAATTCGAATGATAGTTTTCTGTTTCGCTCCCCGCATTACCGTTTGGATGTCGTGATCAACGACGTCAAATTTGATCGTAAAGGAGTAATTATTATGAAGAAAACACTTGATCGAGTATCCGGTATGATGGGTTTCACCCTAATCGAACTTCTCGTCGTCTCAGCGACGATCCCGGTCCTTATCGGTTTACTTCTGCCTGCCATCCAAAAATAGCCCGGATCGCAGCATTGCTACAAGGAAGGCTCGGCATCGGGCCTTTATTGTTCACACGATCACTCACTCATCGATCACAGGTTCATGCTTGCGCGTCTTTCGCCGTTCGGCCTTCCACCTCTTTCTAATTGACGTAACGTCGAACTTGTCCCTCTTACCGTCGCGCATATTTTCAACTTCATGTTGGACGCGGGCGGAAACAAGGCGATATGCCTCGGTATTCGGGACGCCATCTGTCATATCGCGAAGTTCCTCATACGAGAGGAATCGACCGATCTTTGCACCGATCTTAGCTCCGATGCTCTCTTTCTTTGGCAACGTCATCCCCTTTGGATAAGCCTCAAAGGTTCCCCAAATATAGATCGGGAGAATACCTATTTTCTGGTTCAGCGCGAGGTATCCGATCACGGGCTTGAACTCGGCGATCTCACCCGAGACCGAACGCGTACCTTCGGGAAAGATCAATGCGTTATAGCCCTCATTTAGGATGCGCGTGACATGGCGAAGCGATTGCCGCAAGCTTCCTGTTCGCTCGATAGGCACGAGAGTCGTGAAGTTATTCATATACGCTCGTTTGTATTTCGTATCGAACCAGTAATCGGCGGCGGCGACAGCCACAGTTTGTTCGGCGACATCTTTGCCTAGTGCCTTTTTAACGAGCCCCGTATCTATGTGCGAGGCATGATTTGGGGCGACGATAAAGTTTACATGCTGGGGTACGTTCCCCTCACCTTCAATGGTCGTATCCAGGACATTGCTATATAGACGTTCTTGGGCAAAATCCACCGCGGCGTTACCTATACGCCGAACCAGCGATGGTATGTAGATCTCTTCGTCTTCTTTCTTCTCCTCGATCTGAGGCTCGTCCGCAAGACGCTTACTACGGTCGATCCGTTGAACCGCAGTCAACAATTCCCGAACGGTCTGGACCTCATTGAGAGTATCTGGCGAGAGCACTCGACCGCCCGCATCTTCAACCGCAGCCTGGAGTTCGACAAACATCAGCGAATCAAACCCCAGATCTGCAAGCTTGTCTTCCACCGCTACATCGGATAACGGCCGGCTGGAAACTGTTGCTACGATCTTTCGGATCCACAGTAGATTGTCGTCACCCTTGGAGTCAACAGCAGCCTTCGTCTTCTTTTTGTCCCGCTCCTCAAGAGCCGTGAGCATCTCGACGACCTCTGGCCGCTTTACTTTTCGGGTTGCGGTTCGCGGCAATTCGAAGGGAGTGAGGTGCATCGCCTTTACCCGCTTGAAGAAAGGGATGCCAGCCGAAACCTCACGGAAATGGTCCTCGATGGTCTTGTTCACTTCTGCCCTTGAAAGAGCAATATCGTGCTCGTAATCAGGCACGACCAAGCATGATATTTTCTCGCCCCCGTCATCATCAGGAAGGCCGACCACACTCAACTCCTTTATGAACCCAGATCGGCCATAAAGGTCTTCGATCTCGTCCGGATAGATATTTTTACCGTTGGAATCGATGATCACGTCCTTCGATCGGCCGACGATAAAGAGATTCCCGTCTTCGTCGATCTTGCCGAGGTCGCCGGTGCGAAGCCAACGGTCCTGAATCACAGCCTCGGTAGCCTCTTCGTTGTTGTAGTATCCGAGCATTACATTTTGCCCGCGCGCTACAACCTCACCGACGCCGTTGTCATCCGGACCTTCGATCCTGACCTCGACGCCGGGGAGCGGCTTGCCGACACTGCCCCTCAGCAGCTTGTTGCCAGGACGTGCAACTGTAAGAACGGGCGATGACTCGGTCAAGCCATAGCCCTCCAGCACGGTAAAGCCGAGTCCGTGAAGGTCCTTCTGGACTTTTTCGCTCAGGGCCGAACCACCCGATATAAGGTAACGCATCTTCCCGCCCATTCCTTGATGGATAGGGAAAAACACGATCGGCCCGAGATTGAACGGCGTATTATCACGTAACCAGGCGTTGAACTCGATCATGCTGTCGGCCGCGTCTGCTATCCAATCACCGCGTTCGCGAAGCCGCGTCTTGATCCGGCGATGCAGCATTTCCCAAAGGGCGGGTACGCCCACCATCCCGGTCACGTGTCCGTTCTCGATCGACCGGGTAAGTTCTTCGGCCGTAAGCTCGTCAAGGTAGGTGATTTGAGTACCGTTGGAGAAAGGGGTCAGGAATCCCGCCGAAAACTCGAAAGTGTGATGCATCGGGAGCACGGAAAGCACACCATCGGTAATATCCATGTCCAGTACGCTCGACAGCATCGAGATCATGTTCGTGAAGTTCTTATGCGAGAGCATAACTGCCTTTGGCCTACCCGTAGTACCCGATGTAAAGATCAGAGACGCAACCGCGTTGCCAAGCACCTTTGGCGGTAGGAGTGCCAGCCGTTTTGCCTCTTCAGCTTCGTCTGGCATTTCAAAGACTTCGCCGAATTCCCACACATGGAGGTCGTTCCCAGCTTCTGCCAACTTGTCCTTGAGGTCCGGATTCTCGTTCGCAAGTTTGGGCGAGATCACGATCGCTGATGCCTCGCCGGCCTTCGCAAAACTGATTATCTCCGCGACAGTACTTGCCGGGTCGATCGGGATGGCTGTTGCTCCCGCCTTCAGTATCCCGAAATAGGTTATTCCCCACTCGGGCATATTGTTTGCGAACAGGATCACACGGTCGCCGGATTCGATTCCCTTTTCAGCGAGAAAGCCCGCTGCCCTTAGCGTCAGATCTCGAACGTCCTCGAAGGTGTACTGCTCCTTTCGGCCATTACGCTCGATCCGCATTGCGATGCGCGTCGAAAACCGTTTGGTCGCCGTATCGAAAAGGTCAAGCAGATCGCGATAGGTATGAGACCGCTTTTCCTGTATCTTCAGCTCTTCCTCGAGTGTCGGCAGCACCCATTTCCGCATCCCCGGAAAGTGAACGTTTAACCAATAATCGTACCAATCGATCTTTTCCGGATACCACGGCAGGAGGGGTTTTTCCTTTTCCTTGACGACCGACATCAATGCCCGCACGTTGTCAGAACGATATAGATACTCGTTATCGATCATGAACGGTTTGAACATCGCAAAGGCGTCCATAGTTTCCTGCGTCGTGCGCTTGAAATTTTCGGTGGATTTCTTCAGGTCGGAAATAATGTTGCCGATCCGACCTCCGCCCCAACGCGGTGTAGCTCGATCCATAAGGTTGTCGGCCTGTTTCGCGAGCTTGTTCAACATCGGCGCGCTCGTCAATTCATACGCTCGCTGCTTGACGGGGATTGCCTCCACCATTCCTGCGAGTTTGTTCGCGATCTTGTTTCCCGTCTCTTTTTCCTCGAAATGCTGCCGCTTGTAAAGACCTACCAGCCCTACGATCCGCTTCATATCGTTCGGATTTGAATCGCCAGAGGACGCCTGGAAGACCAATGGTGGATTATCATCCACAAAGGCGTTCATCGCGGCAGCAATGATAACGCCCGACACCATATCGACCGGAATGATATCGAGGATCAGCTTCTCGTTTACAGGGATTATCGGCTGGCCTCTCAGTGCTATGAGGATAAGCGGTGCGGTGGTCGTAAAGCCCTCGTTCCAACCGGGAAACGGATAGACATTTGACGACTCAACGATCGACGGCCGGACAAGCACTTTTACGATATCGTCTTGCTGGGCGATGATCTGCTCAGCGAGCGATTTAGAATATGTGTAGATATTTGTCCAACCCCAATATTCCGCACGCTCGGCTCCGAGCTCTGTCGTTCGTTCGCGGATCCACATCTTGCGCTCGCGGAAGATGGCCGATTTCAGCTCGGATTCGTCGTCCGGGTCGCGGCCTTCTTCGATAAATCGCTTACGGGCCTGTTCGCGGAACTTCGCCGCCTGAACGGCGTCGTCCGCTTCCTGCCTCGCTTGTTCAGACAACCGGGCGCAATCCTCCACCTCGCGATTTACGTCGAATGTCGTACCGACCAGTTCATTCTTTCGCGGGAAATATCCGACAACCGGTTCGTTCTCCCAGATCGCCCCCGAACGCTTCCCGGCAACAAAGCAGGTCGAAACATGCACCAGCCGCGGTTTTTTCATCATCCGGGCCATTTTGATGATGTTGTTCGATCCGACCACGTTCGTCCGGAGAGCGGATTCCAGCGGCGGATTAAAAGTCACGTTTCCTGCGCCGTTGATGATCACATCGGTGTCCGACATTATCCGGGCGGCTTCCTGTTCCTCGAGCCCGAGATATTCGTTACCTACGTCGCCATTGACCGGAACTACTTTGCTCTTGATGAAATCCTCGAACTTATCGCCGTATTTTTCGCGCAGCGGATCAAACGTGTGGGAAGTGACAATGGTTGTCCAAAATCTTGTATTCGACTCGTTCTCATCCCGCGCCCGCACCGTCGCGTAAACCTTCCCGATATCCGGAAAATTATGCAGCAGCATCGACAACGTCACCTTTCCGACGAACCCAGTCCCGCCGATAAAGAAGATGTTCTTGCCTTTAAATATTTCTGTTGGTGATAGCTTCATTCCATTTCAGAGAGTAGTTGCGGATACTTTTCTTTCGCTTCATCATCCGAAAGAACCTTCAAAGCCGGTGGTCCGCCGCCGTGCATGTAACTTTGCAGGTACAACCGTTCCCAAAAGCGTCCATCTGTCGGGTCTCGGAAAAGCGTGTCCCAACCGCCGCTTTCGGGGCTGGGTCCGAGTCGTTCGAGATAACTCCTGGTCAATTCCTCAATCCGATCGCATCGATCGTCGCCTTTAACGGAGCCCTCTATCACGATCCAATTTCCGACGATCTCGGTTTCTTCCGGACGAATCATCGTGGACTTACTCCGTGGCACCGCTCAACCCGATGATCCGTCGTTGGAGCATTGCTATTTCGGCGTCGCGATTGCTTTGCGTTCTTCCGCACCGTTTCTCGCTTTTCATCCTTCAAGCTTCTCAGAAGCTCTTCGAGGTCTTGCAGCGTCGGCTCCTTGCACTTGCTGCATTCGTACGGAAAAAACTTGTATTTTCCAACTACCAATTCCGCCATTGATAGTTCCTCCTCTAACCGCTCATAACGCAAACGGAACGATCTTCGACTTAAGGATCTTACCGTCCCGTGTTAACAGCGGAATATTTTCAACGACGCTCGTCGCAGCGATGATCTCGTCAGCCGGATCTGATCGAAAATCCAGGGCTGTGCTTTGACGGGCGATCTCGAGAGATATGGGATACACCGTCAACTGTCTTAGAACTCGTCTAAAAATCGTACTCTCTAGATCCAGTCTTATACGGTTAAGCTGAACAAGCTTGGCTAACTCCCACAAAACGACATCCGAGATCGCGAGATCGCCCCCGCGAATCAGATCTTCTTCTTTTGGTTTCAGTTCGTCGTTGACCGTGGCCAAGAGTATGTTTGTGTCAAGATTCAGCATCCCATTTGATACCCGTCGACATGATATCCCCGAGTATTTCCATTTCTCCCTTCAAGCAGCCGATAATCTCAAAATCGTCATCCTTGATCGGGATCACTTTGGCGACTGGCTTTCCGCGCTTCTCTACAACGATGCCTTCGGCACCTAGGTTGTCAAAAATATTCAGGCATTTCGCCTTGAACTCTGTGGCGCTGATCGTTCGTGCTTTTGTCTTGGTTTTCATTTCATCAGTTTATCAGATGACCAGTCATATGACCAGTTATTTAATCGCTTACATTACATAGTCCAATGATCGGCTGGTGGAGCATCGTGATCTCTGCATTGCGGCCCATGTAGCTGCGGCCCATGGCGATCGCTTCAGTTAAATTATCCGCCCGTTCCCAGCCGAGCATTTCGGGGACGTGCGCATTCTCGGCTCCAGCGACAATGACCTTGCCGACGTGCTGTCGGCCGTTCTCGCCCCAATACCACATAAAGAACGGATGTGCTCCGTGATACGCGTTGCCGCGGCGGTACATCTCGACGTAAGCCGGGTTCGATGCAAACTCGCGTTCGTATTTTTCGCGGAGGTAGAACGCGTCTCTCGACTCCGGCAACAGCCGATGGAAAAACTCGATGTACGACGGGTGAAAGTTGTGGTCAAACTCGTCAAAGCACGGATGGGTGATGATCATCACTCCGCCCTTTCGCAGCAGCGGCTTGTTCCGGTACATGTTGAAGTGATACCCGAGCGCCATCACCTGAACGAGCAGCGGATTTAACGCCGAATAAACGTTGTACGGCGAAATGTCTGGAATGCCAGAGATCAGGATGTCGCACTGGCCTTTTACAGGAATTTCGTACTGCCGGTAATTGAGTTCGAGTATCTTTTCGTGCACCGGCTCGGTCTTGCCGGCGAAGCAGCCGATCAGTTCATATTGAGCCGGTATGGCGTGAAGCATCTTTCGGCGAGCGGCACGCGGCATCTTCGAGAACGTCCTCGCCATCGCTTCCCACTTCATCCTGTCCATGAACGAGAAGTCGTCCTCGTTGCGGGTCAGAATGTCATAGCCATCCGAGAACATCTTGTTGTTCAAAGCGGTCTCGATGTGAAACACCTTGCACTGCTCATCGACCAGCTTTCCGAGCCGGATCACCTTGTGGTTAAGTTCCGACGCGGGAGGATCCATATAGGAATGCGAATCACGGATCGTCTGCGGCTCGTGATGCGCACGTAGGCTTTCGTAATCGCAAAGCCCGACGGCAACGCTTTTATGCCCGCCGTCCATCGGGACGAGGTTGATGTTCAAGTAGATGAGCAGGTCGCTTTCGATCGCGCGTTTGTTCACCCGCAGCGGCTCGTTGTGCCGGGTGTGACCGAGCGTCAGCAGGCCGTCGTCGTCCTCGGCGTCGTGGTTGTAGTAGCGGTCGGGGTAATACTCGTTATAGATGTCCGCCCCGACCATCCGCTTCATTTCCCACGCGGTCATCTTGCGGTGCAACGAGTTTGCGATGATCAGATGAATATCGTCGACGCCGTTCGCCCCGCACATATCCAGCACGACCTCGAGCATCGTCTGCCGCATATCCGGGATCGCCATCGGCGGCAGCGGCAGCGAGATGTCGTCCATCGCGATCGTCACCCGCATTCCGGGCTCGAGCAGCGCATAAAGAGGCTCCATCTCAAGCGGATGATTTACTGCATAACGGATCGCCGCCTCGCGGTTCGGCAGTCCCTTGATCGGCGGGTTCGGATAGATAACCCGCGTCCCGACCGGAATGTCCTCGAGGATAAAATCCTCGCCGTTCGGCATGATCCGCGGAGCCGAATCCTTGTCGATGTACACGATCGATTCGTGTGTTTTTCTTCTAAGTGCTAATGCCATTTCGATCTCAGTTACTTCTTTTCTTCGAATGTCTCTTTACTGGTGTTGGGAGACAAATGTGAGCGGACTTGTTCTGATTCTGCAAAATCAAAGACTTGCACCTTGGGCAATATTCATCCCTGGCTTCCGTCTTCCGAATACCCTCCTCCTTACTCACTCTTCTGTCAGGTTTCGAAGGCTCGCTGAATTTTTGCTGCTTTGCTTTTTTGCCGGTTTGTCTAGTAGATTCCTTTTCTCTAGCACGCGGCTCTTCGGTTGAATTCGACTTGGTCTGGATTTCCTCCGCGAACTTTTGCGTTATAAAAAAATGCAACTCCCGGCCAGCTGGTATCTGTCCAAGAAAACCTCTTGCAGTGAGGACATAACAGATCGAACGAAGTCGAGATATTCGATAGTCTTTGTCCATCCAACGCAGCAGTTTAATATCTTTCGGATGGAACTCTCTGTGATGAAGGTGTTCTTTTTGGATCGATCGCTTTGTTTCGTCAAGTTCCGTCGAACTGATTACGAAAAAGTTTCCTCGTTTGTCATCGTCGAGCAACGTAAATACGTAATGCTCGTCTCCCTGCTCAAAGATATAATGCGGTTTTTTACCGTCAATCTGTCTAACGAAGCGTAAATCATCTGCCAACATGGTGCCGCGACTCCTTTGAGATTCTACTTAGCTAAGTCCTTATCCTCATGATCACCTTTTTGAATCGAATCTACCGTCAGCATACTCAACAAATCCGATAATCGTCTCAACCACTTTCACATAAAAATCCGGTTGGATGTTGGCGAAGTCGTCCGTCGATCTGTGATAGTCCTTGTGGTCTTCGACGCCGAAGTAGATGAACGGGATCTTTACGGCGTGGAAGGCGGCGTGATCGGATTGGTTGGTCCAATCGCCGATGCCGAGTTTCGGATCGTCGTGGCCGAGCAGGAGTTTCACTGAAGCCTTTGCCTGCAACTTTTCGAGGATCGGTTTTAGATGGGGGTATGAGAATGTCCCTGCAGCGTAAAGTTCGTTCTTGTCATTGCGGCCGATCATATCCATGTTGACGTTCAGGACGATCGATTCTTTCGCCACTGGCGGATTCGCGACGAAGTGCCGAGCTCCCACCAACCCCTTCTCTTCCGCGTCGAGCGCCACGAAGATCAGCGAATGATCCGGCGGGTTATTTCTAAAGTACGACGCGATCGCGAACAGTGCCGCGGTGCCCGAGGCGTTGTCGTCAGCACCATTGAAGATCTCGCCGTTGCGAGTGCCGAGGTGGTCGTAGTGGGCGGTTATGACGATGTACTTCTCTGCCTTCTTTTTGCCTTTCAGTTGACCGACAAAGTTAATTCCACGGATGGGCGACTTTCCCGATGATGTTTCGATCCCGAATCCTTGTCGATATCCGAAGTCGAAGAGATCTTTAATTCCACTCTCTCGATATCGCTTCTCGATATAGTCGCGAGCCTTTTCGATTCCTGGACTGTCCGCCGATCGGCCGCCCATTTCGTCAGCCGAAAGTATCCTAACGTCTTCGATCAGTTTGGCCGCGTCGAAGAGCTTCGACTCGGGGTCCGTAGCCGCCGTTTGAGCGACCGCCGAAAACGCCATCGCGAGAGTTACGAATGAAAGTAGTGATTTTTTAGTTCTTAACATCCCAAGTTCGGATCGTGGGCGGGACTCCCACGGCTCCAGTCATTTCATTTAACGTCTATCACCGCCCAGTCATGTTGGCGAGCCGCTTGCTTCAGTCGAAAGTCTGGGCAAACCGCGACAGGGTGTCCGACGATCGAAAGCATCGGCAGATCGGAAATGCTGTCGGAATATGCGTAGCTTTCCGACAGGTTGATGTTCTCGCGCTCGGCGTATTCACGTATCCACTTTGCCTTTGTAGCGGAGGCCATGACGGGCGGCAAGACGCGGCCCGTCGCATAACCATTCACAAACTCCAGACGGTTCGCCACATAATCATCGATGCCGAGATAATCCATCATCTGGTCTATCGTAAAATCCAGCGCACCAGTAAGCACGACCTGCCGCTGGCCGATCTTCTTGCCTTGTGCGATCAGTTCCGGCGTTCCTGGAAAGATCGCGGGCTTCAAGACCTTTTCGAACAGTTCTTCCGAAAAATACCGCAACCGATCTTGGGAGAAACCCTCGTAGCTTCGGAAAAAGACCTCGTTAAAGACATTCCGCGAGTAAAGATCCGTCAAGCCGAAAAACGGCAATTTCGCCAACGTGCCCACGCTTTTTTTAGTCGTCTGCCAGAGCCCCTGTTGCCGTTTAGCGTAAAACGCAAGGGTATGCACAAGGTTTGTGCTAACCAGCGTCCCTTCCAGATCGTAAAAGGCCGCGGCCTGACCGTTTCTTTTCATACGCTTTTCGTGATAGTTTAAGTGCGTCCTTTCCAAAATTTGTATCGGTATAAATGAGGATAGTAGCATGTACCGGGCATTTTCAAACTCAAAATCAATCAAAGGTTACAAAATAATTGCAATTGTAATTACTTTGTGCCTACTCAGCGGATGTTCAAAGCGTGCAGAGTCTCACGATCTTTCGAATGGGGCCAGATCAACCGCAATAAGTCAGGCTCTTTCGGCCTCAGAGAAGCTATTTTCGGCTCGGCAGGATATTTCGAAACTCAGAGAAGCGGTAAAGATCCTCGGCGAAGCAAGAAACCCTGATCAGCGAAACTACGAGATCGAATGGAAGTTCGCTAAATACAGTTACTTTCTAGGAAAGGTCGAACCGCTCGAAAAAGATGCGATCGAGGTATTTGAAAAGGGCAAGGATGCTGGGCGGATCGCTTCACGAGTCAATCCGAATGCGCCGGACGGGCATTTCTGGTTCGGAGCGAACCTAGGTGAGCTTTCTCGAATTAGCCCGATAACCGTCGGCATCAAATCGGTGGACGATATTCGCGAATCGATGAATAAAGTGATCGAACTAGACCCTTCATATCAAGGGGCGAGCGCTTACGACGCACTCGGGCAACTGGAGATGGCGACCCGCACCCTGAAAGGTGGAAAGACCGAGAAGGCGGTCGAATTTTATGAGCGAGGCATCGAACTCGCTCCGGATAATGCCAATATTCGTCTGCATCTTGCGGAAGCATACCTCTTCTTAAAGAGAGATGCCGACGCAAAAAGACAGTTGAACGCATTATTCACTATGACGCCGAATCCCGACTACGTTACCGAGCATCAGGCAGCCGTCGTAAAAGGTCGATCGTTGCTCGAAAAGAATTTCTAGCCCAAATAATGCGCAAAGCAATTTTCCCTGGGTCATTTGATCCGCTGACCAATGGACATCTCGATGTGATCACGCGAAGCTCGCCGCTGTTTGACGAGATCGTCATTGCCGTCCTAAATAATCCCGACAAGAAACCGATGTTTTCGGTCGAGGAAAGGGTTCAAATGATCGAAGAGATACTTCCAGGCATAGAGCACAACGGATGCGTACTTACGGTCGATTCGTTCTCTGGCCTCACGGCTGAATTCGCCAAGCGGATAGGGGCGTCGGCCATTGTCCGAGGGATCAGGGCCGTTAGCGACTACGAATACGAACTCCGCATGGCTCTGATGAACAGGAAATTGGAGCCAACGATCGAGACGGTTTTCCTTATGGCTGATGAAGAGTACTCATACGTCTCGTCCACGCTTATGAAACAGGTGTTTCTGCTCGGCGGACGGGTTAACGGTTTGATCCCGGAACTTGTCGAGTCGCGCATGCGTGAGAAGTTGAACACGTCCGGAACTCAAGGACACTGATCTCCGACTTTGGAAGGTCAGCATATTTGCCTTTGGCCTTCCCGGCACGACACTTCACTACGGTACTATCTTACTTATGGTCAAGACTTTCCCTGCTGCCGATCGAGTCTCACGGATGCATCCATCGTCCACACTGAAAGCGGCGCAGAACGCTGCTGCACTGCGTGACCAAGGGTGCGACATCATAGACCTCACTGTCGGCGAGCCCGATTTCGATACCCCAGCGTTCATCAAGGAGTTCGCTGTCGAGGGCCTAGCGAAAGGATTGACTAAATATACGGCGAGCGCCGGTACCCGACAGTTCCAGGAGGCCGTTACATCGTTTTATAAGCACCGATTCGGCGCCGCGATCCAGACCGGCCAGGTTGCCGCTTCGTGTGGAGGCAAACAGGCTCTTTTCAATGCGGCATGCTCGATTCTCAACCCGGGTGATGAACTTCTGATACCGCGCCCGTATTGGGTAACTTTCCCGGAGATCGGCAAATTCTGCGGGGCCCTGAATGTCTTCATTGATACTGCACAAACGGACTTTGTCCTGAACGCTTCACAGGTCAGTAACTCCATAACGGACAAAACAAAACTTCTTATAGTGAATTCCCCGAACAACCCAACGGGCCGGGTAATTCCCGCTGCGGAGATGATAAAGATCGTCGAGGTATGTGCCGAACGAGGTGTATATGTACTCACTGACGAGTGTTATCTCTTCTTCGCATACCCGCCAGCTGAGCCATTTTCACTTGCCGTTCTATCTCCTGAACTGAGGCAATACGTTTGTGTCGCCGGATCGTTCTCGAAAACCTACGCTATGACCGGGTGGCGCATCGGATACACGATCGCAAATGAAGAATGGACCAAATTGATGGTGAGATTGCAAAGTCATTCGGCAACGCACCCGACCTCGTTCGTTCAGTATGCATGCGCCCGCGCGCTCGAGGACGCCGACGATTCGATAGCAGCGGTGAACGAAATGCTCGAGGAGTATGACAGGAGGCGCAAGTATCTGATCCCGGCGCTTAATACGATCAGCGGATTCCACTGTGCCGAGCCGGAGGGTGCGTTCTATGCTTTCGTTGACGTTAAGGGATTGATCGGCGAGAAGTTCGGATCATCGGCCGATGTTGCCGAAGCAATGCTTAATGAGGCTTTTGTTGCCGTTACAGATGGAGCCGCGTTCGGTGCCGAAGGGTATCTCCGCTTTTCGTACGCTACCTCGATGCAAAATCTCCGAACGGCGATCGAACGTCTCGGGGAGATGTTTGGAACCTCAGAAGCCCAGACGGCCTGACCACTATTGGCCAAAAACTATTTTGAAGCCGTTATGCGACCGGGTTTGCGGGGTTCGATCCCATCCTTTATCCGCTGGTCATCAGTAGGCCAATGTCTTCGAATGTAGTGGTCTTCGGATCGACCTCGCCGACGATCTTACCTTCACGGATCACGAGAAGGCGGTCGGCAAGTGCCGTTACTTCTTCCAACTCGGCCGATACTAATAGTACAGCTCGCCCTCTGTCACGCAGCCCGATCAACTTTCGGTGAATGAACTCGATCGCGCCAATGTCCACGCCCCGTGTCGGCTGCGACACGAGCAGTAGTTTCGGATCGATCTCCAGTTCCCTGCCGATAATAAGTTTCTGCTGGTTTCCGCCGGACAGCGATCTTGCGATAAGTTCCGGGTCTGCTGGCCGAACATCAAAGTTATCGATGATCTCACTAACTCGCGTTTTTATGGCAGAGTTACTCATCACACCCATGGCATCGGCAATGGGAGGACGGTAATGGAAACCGAGGATGGAGTTTTCCGAGAGGTCGGAATTAAGAAGCAGCCCGCGGCGATGCCGGTCTTCGGGAATATGGGCGATCCCCAGTTCCTTGATCGCGCGAGCTGAGGAGCCAGTTATGTCCTTGCCTTCGAACTCGACCCGCCCGCCCGCCGGTTTCAACAATCCGGCCAGAGCCTCGACCAGTTCGGTCTGGCCGTTGCCCTCGATACCAGCTATCCCGACGATCTCACCCGCCCTGACACTGAAGGAAACGTCGTCGACCGCAACGCCGTGTTTTCCCGGAACCACCAAATTCTTGACCTCAAGAATAACGGCTGCCGCGCTTGCGTCCGTCTTTTCAACACGGAGCAGAACGTCGCGTCCGACGATCATACGTGCAAGGTCTTGAGCGCTGGTTTCGGACGTCTTCACATGGCCGACGGTCTTTCCGTCACGCATCACTGTGACCTCGTCGGAGATCGCCAGCACCTCGTCCAGCTTATGAGTGATTATGACGATCGTTTTCCCCTGGTGCTTCATTCGCCGCAGTATCGTGAAGAATTCATCCACCTCCTGAGGTGAAAGAACGGCGGTCGGCTCGTCCAAGATCAGGAATTTCGCGTCGCGATAAAGTGCCTTAAGCAACTCCACCCGCTGCTGCTGTCCTACCGAGAGATCCTCGATCAGAGCGTTCGGATCGATATTGAGTTTGAGTTCGTCCGAAAGTTTGCGGATTTCACCGTTCGCCCTGTCGAGATCGAGGTTCGCTGCCGAACCGGTCTCGGCTCCGAGAATGATGTTCTCGGCGACGGTCATATTGTCGACCAGCATAAAGTGCTGATGTACCATGCCGATGCCCAGCGCGATAGCATCGTGCGGATTGCGGATAGTGACCGGTTTGCCGTCAAATATGATCTCGCCTTGATCGGGGTTGTAGAAACCATAGACGACCTTCATCGCCGTCGATTTCCCTGCGCCATTCTCGCCAACGATGGCGTGGATAGTTCCCTTGTGAACCGTCAGCGATACGTTCTCGTTGGCAACACAATCACCGAACGCCTTTCTTATATTTTTAAGTTCCAGCATCTTCTAGTTGGCCATTGCATCCGTGACCTTGATCCGTCCGTCGATTATCTCTTTCTTTGCCTCTTCGACCCTTAATATTACCGGACCTGGAATAGTGTCTTCGTTATATTTGTCCATAGCGTAGGCAACCCCGTCCTTATCGAGCCCGAAAACGTGAAAACCGCCCTCGAACCTGCCTTCAAGCACTTCCTTGACGGCATCGTAAACCGCATTATCTACGCGCTTGACCATTGAAGTTAGGACGAATCCGGGTTTTACAGCATTCTGGTTCGAGTCGACGCCGATCACAAAGCGGTTCGCTTCTCCCCTCTCATTTTTTCCATACTGCTCGACCGCGTCAAAGGCTCCGAGGCCCGAGTTTCCAGCCGCAGTAAAGATAACGTCGGCACCTTTTTCGATCTGAGCAAGTGCAAGCTCTTTTCCCTTTGCCGGATTGTTCCATGCGGCATCGTTGACCCCTACGTAATTGCTGACGATCCGGACACTTGGATTTACCGCTCTGGCCCCTTCTTCGTATCCCTTTTGGAATCTGTGTATAAGAGGAATATCCATTCCGCCTAGAAATCCGAGCACGCCGGTTTTCGATTTAGAAGCAGCGATCATCCCGACCAGGTAGGAACCTTCATGTTCTCGGAAAACGAGCGACGCGACATTCTTTTTCGGTGTCTTTCCGTCGGCCTCGAAAATAACGCCGTCGATGATCGCGAATTTCAGGTCTGGGTAATCGGTGGCAACACTCTGCATGATCGGGCCCTGTGCGAATCCGACGCCGATGATCAGGTCGAAGTTCTTTTCGGCAAAGGCACGCATAGCGGGTTCGATAGAAGTCGGATTGCCGGGCTCGACGTCATACAAGCAGATCGGCAGTTCTTCTTCGGCACGCTTTACACCCTCCCACGCAGCCGCGTTAAATGAGCGGTCATTCTTACCGCCGATATCGAATACTATGCCGACCTTGATCTTGCAGCCTTCGCGGCGAGCTTCATCCGGCGGTGCGCAAGCAAAGGTCAAGAGGGAGAAAATTGATGCGAAAAAAAGAAAGAGATGTTTTGTAAACATATATCGGAAAAGCCTGGGAACGCCATTAGATTATCCGCATTGTAACCGAACAGCAAGACGCTATTCGGTCCGAACCCGGATCGTTTGCTATCGTTTCGATACCTGAACGGGCGCTTCATTTGCCACGTAATTTCTTTTTCGTCATACTTTTCGATTGCGGGATCAGTTTGATCTTCTTTGCGACGAACGAGCTTTAATAGGTCCGAATGACAAATACACCAACACCGAACGCGAGCTACAGCCTCACCCTTCGCGTAAAGATACATAACAAACCGGGGCAGCTTGGCAAGATCACCACGGCTATCGGCAATGCGGGTGGAGATATCGAGGGTATCGACATTGTCAGCGTCGGAAAGGATTTCCTTATACGCGACCTCACGGTAAATGCCGCCAGCGAGAATCACGACGAACAGATCATAAGTGCTGTCCGCGATATCGATGGTGTTGAGGTAGTGAATGTCAGCGACCGGACCTTTTTAATGCACCTCGGCGGAAAGATCGAGACCGTTTCGAAGATGCCGCTCAAGACTCGATCTGACCTCTCGATGGCCTACACACCCGGTGTTGCGCGCGTTTGCGAGGCCATCCAAAAAGACCCGGAGAAGGTGTTTAATCTTACGATAAAGAAAAACACCGTTGCCGTCGTTTCAGATGGAACCGCCGTTCTCGGATTGGGCGACATCGGGCCCGCGGCCGCGATGCCGGTTATGGAAGGCAAATGTCAGCTCTTTAAGGAATTCGGCGGCGTGGACGCATTTCCGATATGCCTCAATACAAAGGATCCGCACGAGATCGTACAGACGATCAAGAATATCTCGGTCGCCTTCGGCGGGATAAACCTCGAGGACATCTCAGCACCACGCTGTTTCGAGATAGAAGAGAGATTGAAAGAAGAGCTTGATATCCCCGTCTTTCACGACGACCAACACGGTACAGCAGTCGTGGTCCTTGCAGCTCTGATAAACGCCCTCAAGATCGTCAATAAGAAGATGGAGGATATCAAGGTTGTCGTCAACGGGGTCGGCGCCGCAGGAGTCGCTTGCTCAAAGATCGTGATGGCCGCCGGGGTGACCAATATAGTCGGCTGTGACCAATCCGGAGCCATCTATGAAGGCCGAACCGAGCACATGAACTGGGTTAAGGACTGGTACGCGCGCAATACGAATCCCCAAAAGGAGACCGGCACGATCCATGAAGTAATAAAGGGCGCCGACGTGTTTTTTGGCCTTTCGGCTCCCGGCGTGATAGACGAGAACGATTTAAAGACGATGGCGACCGATCCAATCGTATTTGCAATGGCAAATCCGGTTCCCGAAATTATGCCTGAGCGTACGGAAGGGCTCGTCGCAGTTATGGCGACCGGCCGTTCGGATTATCCGAACCAGATCAACAACGTGCTCTGTTTTCCGGGCATATTTCGCGGAGCACTGAATTGCCGTGCGTCCCGAATAAATGAGGGAATGAAACTCGCGGCTGCCAATGCTATCGCCGAGATCATCGGGCCTGACGAACTTCACCCCGACTACATAATTCCATCTGTATTCGACCGCCGTGTCGGCGAGGCCGTCGCCGCCAAGGTCGAGGACGCCGCGTACGAAACCGGAGTCGCAAGGCGTTCTCGGGCTACTAGCGAATCAGAGTTTTAGCTGAACGCCCATTTCCAATGTGGACATACAAGCAACGGGCTAGACGTTCGCGCCATTGATCGCCTTTGGCGAAAGGAACCCGTTTACAACTTCGTAGTTCAGCACAGTGATCCGATGTGAGCACCATCGCCCGACACACGAATATTACATCCGATCGCTGAGTTTTCTGCTAATGTAATCGAGTGAGAGACAGAACGATCCTGAAAGAGCTTTCGGTAGAAGAGTTTGCGAACACGGTCACACATGGCTTTGGGCTTGCGCTCAGCATTGCGGGCTTTGCAGCCCTAGTGATCCTCGCAGGCCTTCGTGGTGATCCACTGGTTATCGCCGGATGCGTGATTTACGGCCTGTCGCTGATAATTCTTTACGCCGCCTCGACCATTTATCACGGCACGACCTCGCCCAACTTGAAACACAAACTTCGACTGGTCGATCACTGCTGCATCTACCTGCTGATCGCTGGAAGCTATACGCCGTTCGGGATAATCATTTTGGACGGAACTCGGGGACAAGGCTTACTTGCGTTGATATGGACATTCGCAGTGGGCGGCATCATAGCCAAGCTACTTCTGCAACACCGATTCCCGGCCGTTTCAGTTGGTTCGTACGTGGTGATGGGGTGGCTGGGCGTGTTCGCCGTGCAGCCGATGCTTGAAACGCTTGGGACCAAGGCGGTCATGCTCGCGGTTGCCGGCGGACTTTCGTACACGATTGGCGTCGTATTCTTTGCATGGCCGCGAATTCGCCACCATCATGCGATATTTCACGTTTTTGTCCTTGCTGGAAGCATCTTTCACTACGCCGCGGTCGTCCTTTATGTGGTTCCTTACTCAGCGAACTTATAACCCATTCCGTGGACGGTAAGTATGAAACGCGGCTTCCGCGGATTTTGTTCGAGCTTCTGCCGCAGCCAGGCGATGTGTACATCTACCGTTCTTGTGGTTGGCATCGCGTCGTACCCCCAGACCTCATCGAGCAGATGATCTCGGGAATGCACTAGTCCGCGATTCGCTATAAGGTATTGAAGGAGTTTGAATTCCATTGCCGAAAGCTCCAATGGCGAATCTGCCTTCATTACCGTCGCTCGTTTGAAGTCCACCGTAATGTCGCCAAATCTAAATGCATCAGCCAGTTGTCCATCCGCATTCGCCGGAGAGCGCCGAAGCAACGCCTCGATACGGGCAAGGAGTTCTATGAATTCAAAGGGCTTGGTTAGGTAATCGTCGGCGCCGAGCTTCAGCCCGACCACCTTGTCGATCGTCTCACCCTTTGCGGTAAGCATAAGGATCGGCGTACCAATGCCCCGTTGACGAAGATCCCGACAGACGTCATAGCCGTTCCTCTTCGGCAGCATCACGTCGAGCAGGATCAGATCGAATGTCTGTGAGGCCGCCGCATCCAGGCCCTTCTCACCGTCGTTCGCCGACAGGACCTCAAATCCCTCGCTCCGCAACCGGTCGGTCAGCGTCAGGATCAGGCCTTCTTCATCTTCGACGAGCAAAACGCGCATCCGATCTTTTACTTCGTGCGATCTTCCCAATTCGTGCTTCTTGTGTTTTTCGCGGATAGTTCTTGATATACCTAAAGGTACCAAAATCAAAACAAAGGCTTATCAAAAGTGGAAGAAGGGTAGCTATGGGAGCGGCACTTCGATCAAAAATCGAGATCCCTTCCCTATCTCACTCTCGACCGACACCTTGCCGCCGTGAGCTTCCGCGATCTCCTTGACCAGTGAAAGCCCGAGGCCGTTACCGTGGATCTGGGCGTCAACAACATCCTTTGCGCGATAGAACGGCTCGAAGATCTTTTTCCTGTCTCCCGCCGAAATGCCGATCCCCCGATCTTCGACAACGATCTTGATCGACCCGCCGCCGTTCTCGGTCGATACCTTGAGCCACCGCGTACCGTTGCTGTACTTGACCGCGTTCTGGATAAGATTTCTCACCGCAGTTTCTATAGCCTCACGGTCGATCTGAGCGTTTGGAAGTGTATCAGCTACCGATGTCTTCACCTCGAACCCACCTTCTTTTAGCAACGGTTTCGAGTCAGCGAGTGCGTTCGTGACCGCGGCTGAAACATCACCCGCTGAGAGGTTGTATTGCTTCTTTCGCGAGCGGGCACCGGCGAACTCAAGTATCTGCTCAACCATTCCGGAAAGCTTCTTACCCTCGCCCTTAATCAGATCTCCATAGCGTGCCACCTGATCGTTGTCGCGTGCGATTCCATCCGCCAGGTTCTCGCCGGCCGTATAGATAACAGCGAGTGGCGTGCGAAATTCGTGAGAAACGTTCGAAACAAAATCGATCTGCCGTTGAGCAAATGCCTTTGCACGCAGCGACGAAAAGACGATCGCGATGATGCTGCCGACGAGCAGCAAATAGATACCGAGACCTATCGCGAAGCTCTTGTATCGCTCGCCCTGGATGTACGCGTCGATCGACCCTGAAGAGTGCTGAACATTCAGCCGCCACGGAGCACCGCCGGCGGTCGTGCTTGAGATCACCGCTGTCCGACGTTGTTCACCGGCTTCCTTCATCTCGATCGTGAAAGTTTCACCCTTCGATCCGTTCGCTTCCGTGCTGGATGTTCGGCGCTCGACCCGCTGGTCGAGGATTATGTTCGCCGCTTCATCGGCCTTTTGCCTGCGAGGCAGCAGTTCTCGATTCGAGAAGAAGATCATGCTGTCCGGCGTCAGATCGAAAAGTGCGGCTTTCGCGTCCGGGTCGGCTGACGCCCCGGACGCAGTCTGGAAAACTGCGTTCCCGGCGCGGTCCGCTACGGCGACCGCGTACTCGTTCGAAGGAAAGTGCTTCGCGGCAAGTTCCGGCAGGATCTTCGTTTTGATGACGCTCTCGCTCAATCGGACAATCAAATACCCATCGGGCTTTGGCAGATCGATCGTCCGATCGGCTAACTCGTCCGGCTTGCGGCGGATCATGATCTTCTCAACTCTGTCGTTCACCGCGTGCAGGGGGACCACAAGAGTATAGGGGTCGTCAAGAATCGGGCCCAGTCCGTCGCTATTCTCGATCTCCTCGCGAAGTTTATTCGTCTGCTCTTCAGGCGGTACGGGGATGAGAATTTTTCCCGTGCTGTAACGGAACGTGCCACCCTCGGGAGTATAGGCAACAAATTCTTGGATCAAGTTTGGATAAGCCGTGTTCGACTGCCAAAAAGCGTGACGCTCATCAAGCTCCGACGCGTCACCGACAGCGATCTTTGCCGGATCGACCTGAAAATTGAAAAACGCCGCCTGAATCTCGCGGTTGAATTCATCGGCAAAGGCTTTGGTGTCCACCTCGACCCTGCGCTGCATCTGTTCGCGTTCGGCAACGCTCGCGGCCAGCTGCCAGTTATACAGCAGGAAAATAAACAACGTCAGCACACCGAGCACGCCCGCGACCACCCAATATGTGAGCCAGTTGGTCTTCACGAGTGTCATTATGCCCCGGCGTGAAGTTGCAAACAACGCATTTTCTGCACATTTTACATTCTTAACAATTTCTTTGCGTCCTCTTAACCATCAGACCTGCGGCTTGCCGCATATTCGTTCATGACGACGAACGACTGCTGAATGCTTCCTAACGGCATTTGCGGTCGCTTAGTTTAGGGATTTAAGAATTAAAAGCAATCGGAGGCATTATGAAAAGATTCATCGTTTCGGCACTTTTTGTGTCGCTCACATTCGTCGGCGCAGGAGCCGTGGTAGATAAGATCTTCGCCGGATACATGTCCGACGAGAAGGCACTCGAAATAATCGCAAAAGCGCGCACCGCGATTGGCGGCGACTCGGCGATCAGCAGCGTCAGGGCCTTTGTCATCAAGGGCCAGACCAGCAAGACCATCAGCATAAACGGTGCGGAGAAATTCGAACAGGGCGAGACCGAGATCGTGTTCGAATCCCCGAACCGTCTTATGAAGAGCGTTAAGATAGGCGACGCGAACGCTGCACATGGTGCCGCTCTCGTCGATAAGATAGTCGATGTCGTTGTTGTCGGAAGTCCCGGCGACGGCCCGCACAAGATCGTGGCCGAGGGCGATGAAGGCGAGTTCACCAGCGATGACGGCAAGAAAGTGATCGTCCGCCGTGTCGAAGGAGCACCCGGAGCTGCGGGCGGAGATACTAAGGTCTTTGTCCGCAAGCAGGCAGACGGCGGCGAGTGGACTGCTAAAGAAGGCGAAGACGTGAAAGAGGTCACGACCGACGACGGCAAAAAGTTCACCATCGTCACTAAGGGCGGTGATGGCAACGCTACATTTACCACCGAGGGCGGCGACAAGGTCTTGCTCCGCGAGAAAATGGATGAAGGCCGAGATGCCTCACATGACAACGAACTCCTTCGCACTGTGCTTTCGCTCCTGCTGACCGCACCTGAAGGAATGGATGTTGCTTATTCGTACGCAGGTTCGACCAACCTCGACGGTACCTCTGCCGAGACCGTCGTCGCATCTTTCGGCGGAGCCAATGTGAAGCTTTTCTTCGACTCGGCATCGTACTTGCCGCTCGGAATGAGCTACGTCGCACATCCCCAGCCGATCATTGTCAAGATGCGAAAGGCTGATGATGGGACGGCTCCTAAAGCTACTAGGGATGTCGCCACATTCGAACGTAAGGCAGCGGGCGAATGGACCAACGCGGGTGCCGAGCATATCGTACGTTTCGCCGACTACCGCAGCGTCAACGGCCTGATGCTTCCATACAAATGGACGACCTCGGTCGCGGGCAAGCAGAGCGATGTATTCGATGTTGCTTCATACGACTTGAACCCGGCGAACATCTCCGAGAAATTCAGCGGAGAAGGGCAGAAGGTGATGATCCGCACGAAGAAGCCGGGAGAGAAGTAGACTAACTTGGATCCAGTCGCGAAAGAGGCCACCTGCGAAGGCGGCCTCTTTTGCTTTCTTTTCTTTCTTTCTTTCTTTCTTTCTTCTATCGTGCATTTCGTGGACAAATGTTTTCAGATCTAGTCCACAAAAACCACGAAAGAAGAAAGTAAAAACGGATCAGGGCATTACAGTTCATGTTCTGCCCACTTTCCATTTAACTTCTCCGCCAGCTTCGGGATCAATGTCTTCGCAGCGTCGATCGCAGGTTTAATATGGCGATGATTGGTGAAATGGCCGGCGACGTAGATGCCGGGTACGTTGGTCTCAAAGGTTTCCGGATCGTAAACCGGAACCTCGCCGTGCTTGTTCGATTCGGTTTCGACGCCGAGCGATCTCAACATCGTCAGGTCCGCATCCGACCCGATCAGCACGAATACGACATCGTTCGGGATAACGACTCGCTCGCCCGATTCGCTCTCAAGCTCAACCTCGCCCTCGCGGATCTCGATGACTTTGCCCAGAAAGAACAGTTTCAGACAATGCTCCTTCAGCTCTTCCTCCAGTGGCTGCTTTACCCAATACTTAATACAGCCCTGCTTCGGGTCATTGTTCTCCCAGTCCGATCGAAATATCGCCAGCGTAGTCTCGGCACCTTCCTGAGCCAGAAACAATGCCGCCTCGCCTGCCGAATTCCCGCCGCCCACGATCATTGCATTCTTCCGCACCCATGGATAAGTCTCGCGAAACTGGTCATACACTTTTGGCAAGTCCTCACCCGGAACATTCAGCTTCCGCGGATGATCCATCGCTCCCATCGCGAACAGAACGGACCTGGCATCGTAGAAACACTTATTCGTCAAAACTCTGTAGGCGATGTCCTCGCGCCGTGGCGAATTTGCGAATTCACACTTACCGACTGCATTGACCTCTTCCTCCGTCCGCACATTCAACTTGTTATCCAAAACGAACCGCACGTAATACGACAACAGCTCCTCACGCGTCGGCTTCTCCCGAGCCGGCTTCAGATCACTCTCATTAAGCTCAAGTTCGTTCGTTGTCGAAAATACCGTCAGCCCAACGGGATAGTGGTAGATCGTATTCCCGATCAACCCCTTCTCGATCACGACATAATCCAGCCCCGCTCGCTTCGCCTCGTACGCCGCCGATATCCCCGCAGGGCCCGCTCCGATGATGATGAGATCGTACATCCGAATTTCACTGTCACTACCCACTATTTCACGGAAGATCCGTTTGATTCAGTGGATAGTGACAAGTGGATAGTGGTTAGTGGCCCGCCTCCAACGTTTTTAACGCTTCCGTAAACTTCTCGATCTGTTCCTTGGTTCTCTCAAGCTCGCGTTTTGATTCGAGATATTTCTGCCATTCGCCGGTGAGTGTCAGAGCCTTCGTCACGTCTTCATCAAGCGCGTGAGCCATCACCACCAGCAGATCGCTCAAGCTCTCGTTCGCCTGAAGGAGCGACTGGATTATCGAATACGCCAGCTTCGCATTCGGTAGGTCAATGTCCAATTCTTCGTTATTTATCTGGGCTATGTTCATTCCTCACCGCAATTCGATCTTTTTGTTATTTCCTCTCTTCGTCTTTCGTGGATACGTCTTTTTCGATATCAAGGCATCTTGGATAAGATCAGAATACTATCGAGCAACTCGGTTCCCCCACCGGCTCAGATCGAACCTGGAACGAGAGTGCAAGCAAAACGAAAGTTAGTAATAGGTGAAAGATCCTCGCTTCATCGCTGCTCACTCCACAAAGGGAAGGTCCTTGACGGTCCCTTCGGCGTCACCGACCGTTAGCTCAGTTCCTTCCGCCAAATAATCGTACCTTACATATCCAAGAGCGATCGTTTTTTCGAGCTTGGGCGAATAGGTGAGAGATGTGATGCGTCCGGCGGGTTTGCCGTCGGACGCCGTCAACTCCATCGACTGGACCGTGGGCGTCCCGCCAGCATCGGTCGCGAGGCCGAGATCCCCGCTAAGGATCAAACCCGTCAACTGTTTCGCCACGTGCCCGCGGAAGTGGATGCGGGCGATGATCTCCTGGCCGATGTAGCAGCCTTTGTTGTAGGAGATAAGATCATCGAGGCCGAGTTCGGGCACAATGGTGGTCTCGTCCATGTCCACGCCGTAAAGCGGGATGCCTGATTCGATGCGGAGGGTTTCGTAGGTCGCTTCATCGATCTGGACCCCATCGGGAACGCCATCTATGAAAACCCCGAGAGAACCGCCCCGTCCGCGAAACGCGGCCACCACTACTTCGTAAGTACGGGAGTCACCTGCGCCGACTACCTCAGTCTCGCCGCCAGGCGGCGATGCAGGCGGGTGCGCCTGCGTTCCCTGGAACAGCTCAAAGTACCGATACTGATCGGACAGGTTCTCGACAAAAAAGTCCCCGGCGTAAGTAAACCGGAACAGGTTGTTGAACACCTTCTCGCGCGTTGCTTCCTCGGTCTCGATCAGGAACCGATCGCCTTGCCGAAGCGTCCGCACGACCGCCAAAAGCCGCCCCTGAGCGTTTGGGAACGCGGCCAACATCTGTTCGCCCTCGCCGAGGGTCTTCATATCGTTCGAGATCATACCGTCCAAAAACGGCACGGCCTCCTTGCCCCACACTGCAACCAGCCCGCGTTTCTGCTCAATAAAACCTAACCCGCCCGAACGGATGTGGTTGTAAGCCTCAATGTTCATTCGTTTCTAGTATATAAGTTCGGAAAGCACTCTGAAATGAGCGAGTTGAATTTCCAGGCCCCGCTGTGCAGCGACCACCTGCGGGCTTGGATGATACAGCGGGACCAATTTGCGGCCATACCATTCGATCGCAGAACCCGCGTCCTTCTTCAACTTCAGATCGTGCGGCTCGATCGCCCTTATGGCATCGAGTGCGACGCCGCCAAGGGTAGCGATCACCTTTGGATCTATTAACCGAATTGTCCGCCTTAAGAATGACGAGCAATTCTTGATCTCGGCACGGGTCGGCTTCCTGTTGGCATCAGTCTCTGTTCGCGGGCTGCACAAAACTGCGTTGGTTATGAAGATCTCTTCCCGTACCATACCGATCGAATCAAGCAATATCTGAAAATTCCTTCCCGAATTATCTCCATAGAACGGCCTTCGTGTTCGGTCGGCTCCCTGCCGGCCTGGAGCTTCGGCTATGAACATCACTTTCGGGTTCAACGATCCGTTCAATTCACTCAAAACGGCTGTTCTAAGAGCGAGATCCGGGCATACTGTGCAGGTCTGTGCTTCTGTACATAATGATTCAAATTGTTTTGTCTTGGACAATGCAGCCGCCTAATTTGTTACAATATGAGTTTAAGTCTAATACCGGAAAGTTCACTATCACAATGAGCCAATTATCAGAAGAACTCGTTCTTGGATCTCTAAAACGGATCATCGACCCCGATCTTGGAGAAGACATAGTCACGCTTGGGTTCATCAAAGATCTTGAGATCGACGGTGGGAATGTATCGTTTCGGATCGTGCTCACGACGCCTGCCTGCCCGGTCAAGGAAGAGATGGAAACGCAGGCGAATGAGATCGTCAGTGCTCTCGAGGGCGTTTCGAGTGTAAAGGTCACGATGGATGCTGAGGTACCGCAAGGCCGCGGCATTGCAAATAACGTCGCGATTCCCGGAGTTAGAAATATTGTCGCCGTCTCAAGCGGAAAGGGTGGCGTCGGTAAATCGACCGTCGCGGTAAACCTCGCGGTCGCACTCGCAACGCAGGGAGCAAAGGTCGGAATAATGGACGCCGATGTCTATGGGCCAAATGTTCCTATGATGCTTGGCACCGGGTATGACCAGCCCGAGGTGGTCAATGGTCAGCTCCAGCCGATCGAAGCGCACGGCATCAAGATGATCTCGATGGCGGTACTCGTGCCGCCTGACAAACCGATGATCCTCCGCGGGCCTATGCTTCACGGCGTCATCCGCCAATTCCTAACCGACGTAAATTGGGGCGAGCTTGATTACCTCATTGTGGATATGCCGCCTGGAACGGGTGACGTCCAACTTTCCCTTGCTCAGCTAGTTCCTGTCCAAGGAGCGGTCCTCGTCACCACGCCTCAGGAAGTCTCGCTCTCCGACGTTCGACGCGCGGTCAAGATGTTTGAGACGGTCAACGTCCCGATTCTTGGTGTTATCGAGAATATGTCCTATTTTATCGCCCCGGATACAGGCAACCGCTATGAGATCTTTGGTCAAGGCGGCGGTCAACGGCTCGCAGACGAATACGGCCTGAACTTTCTGGGACAAGTCCCGATCGGCTTCGAGGTTCGTGAGGGCGGAGACCGCGGCGTTCCCGTTGTGGTCTCGTCACCTGACTCTGCGCAGTCCGAGGCGTTCCGCAACGTTGCAGAAGAAGTCGCGCGGCACGTCTCGATCGAAGCCATGAAGCCCGAATTGGTCGTGATCTCGCGAGCAGGCTTACGCCAATAGAAGTCCGCAGTTTCGAACACATTGTCCGGATCGTGCTTTTGCGGTTTCCGGACACTCCTTGCCTGGCTACTGAAAATGAGTTTTTGGACGTAGCCTCTAAGTGTAAGCTCACCCTCTTCCTTTCGTCCATACAACCTTAAAATTATCGAGCTTTTTTCCCTAAGGAATCCGCGTAGCGTTCCGATCGCCGAAAATTCTGCGGATCGACCCGCTCGGCGACGTGCACTTTTACATAAGGAGCTATATATGTCAGATGAATTATTTGCTAGATCATTGACACGAGTGAAGATCTGGGCGACCGCTCTCGGTGCCAACGGCGACAAGAAGGACCTATTGGCGGCGGCACGAGTTGCCCAAAAGAGGGTCGACCTTGCACTTCAAAGCGCTACCTTCCTTCAGGATAAGAATTCTGCCGGTTTCCAAAAAATGGTCGAGGCCAGCGGTTACTTAACGACGATCATCGGGCACTTCGAGAAAGGGGAAAAGGTTTATAAGGACTTTCAAGCAGTTCAGCAGATCTACGAGGCGATCAGCGTCCTAAAGGATGATAACGTTATGATCGACAACCCTGCTGCCGCAGCAGCAGCCTTCGATCAGCTTTTCCTTGGATTTGGCAAGCTTGCCAAAAAGTTCCCGCCTCCATTTGATTCAACGATAGGCGAATTGCTAGAGAAGTGCGGCGAGTATAATTTCTTCGGCACGATGAACACCGTGATGGCAGGAGAGGGATCGAATCTTGGAAGAGCGAAGTCGATGCTCAGCCCCAATTACGGGGAAAACTAGGATCGAAGCGGGGCGTTCGTCCTGCGGCCGTCCAACGAGGTAAATATGGGAATTGTTGTAGACGCCATCAGCGGCGGTGACATCGCGGGTGTGGTCAAGAACAATATTGATACGCCATTAGATCTCTCCGGAAAGAGCTGTCAGGAATTTTTTGACGGGGTCAGAGTCCTTGCCGGTTCCGCCAAGATAACGGTGCTTCGCATTTGGAGCCATGGTGCGACGCACTATGCCGATAAGTACGAAACCCCATACAACAAGGGTAATATTCACCTCGGACGCGATCAGATCGATGCCGACACCATCGGGAAATACGAGGATCATCTGAAAATCCTCACGCCTTTACTTGAAGAATACGGGTGGGTAGAGCTGAGGGGTTGTCAGGCAGCCCTGGGCTCGGGAGCGAAGATGATGCTTCGAATGGCCGAGATCTGGAAGCGCGATGTTCACGGCTCTGACCGGTCTCAGCCGCTTATGACCTGGACGCCGCCGGTAAAGGCCGCAAAACCGGGACTCTCGACTCTGGTCGGCGCGAATTTTGTCGAGTATAACGACCAAAGATTCAGGCGTCGCTAGGTTTTGAATTACTTGCGCATTCCCCATTTTTGGGCTAATATTGATTTTAATGTAAGGATTCGCTATGGCGAGTCCTGAATTTTATTAGGGAGACCTTTTCAATATGTCCGCAGTTGCTGCACCATCAGTCGAATTGAATGTTACCGAGAGCGCTTCGGTAGAGATAAAGAAGTTTCTGGCAGGCGAAGACGACCTTCCCGATACCGCCGGCCTTCGCGTACGCGTCGTGCCGGGCGGCTGCTCTGGTTTCCAGTACAGTCTGAATATCGAAGAGGAATCGAAACAGGGAGACTTTATCCTGGATAAATTCGGGATCAAGCTTTTTGTAGATATGTTCTCGGCTCAATACCTTAACGGGGTTACGATCGACTACACCTCGAACATGATGGGTTCGGGATTTACATTTGAGAATCCGAACGCGACCGGCGGCTGCGGCTGCGGCACCTCGTTTTCAGCCTGAGTTCGGCCCGGGTTAAGAGCCCAATTTGATTTGCAAAGGCACGTGTGACCCGCGTGCCTTTTGACTTGGTCATTTATACTCAGGGGCTCGCCTTCTACTCTTCAACGATCACGGTCGTCACCCAGGCCCAATTCCGGGCCATTATCACCTTAGAGTTTCGTCCCGGTGTGTCGTAACCTGGTTTGTCATCGAACCTACTGCGCCAATCGTTTTCAGTCGCTGCCCGTTTCCTGGGCTGCGGTCCCTTTTTTTTTTGAACCCCTCGCGTGACTTGGTGAGCCTATTATTGACTTTTCAATTTTTCTGGAACCCTTGTGCAATTCGCCGTATTTGATGGCATACAAGGACAACTGAGGGACGCGGATGGCGGGCATCGGAGGATCGGGGCGGCACTCGAATGAGTGAGAGAGGCCTTCCCGTTGGGGGAGGTCTGCGTCCCGCTAGACCTGCCCTGAAGAGGGGCGGCTAGATTGGCGGCGTGGTCCGTAATCGAGAATTCAGCCACGTCCCCAAAACCGGCAGCCGCTCCTCTTTGGTGCAGGAAGCTGTTCCGGCTCGGTCAATATGATCTGAGGCTTTGCAATTCCCCGCCTCGCGATGCTATCCTCTGACTTGGCTTTAAGTCGGGGACGGTTCTTGCGAGTTTCTGCGCATGCCCTGCCGTCAGACGACATTTCAAAATAGCCTGTCAAATTAAATACAATTTGAGACGGTTTAGCGTGGTCTCATTGATCATGCATCGGGTTTGTTGATCGGCGTTGCCCCGCCCAAACCTCTGCCTGCCAAAAATCAATAAATCTGGAGTTCTACGTTTTGAATAATTTGAAGAAGATCTGGTATCTGACCGCAATATTTTCGTTTATTGTCACGGGTTTTGCCGCCGAGAGTTTGGCTCAGGATAGAGATAGGGTTGTTAAGACAATTTCGAGCCGCCCGTTAAACGCACCGACATCCGTTGCAACAGATAAACCGATCAATTCAAGTACAGAGTCCAGGCCCATCAACCGTCCGCCACTGGTTCAAGACATTCAAGTTACACGCACAAACCCGGAAGTTTCTAAAGTAAAGAAAACAGTATCCTCGAGTGCTATCGGCTCCGCTTCGATACTTGCGAACCGGTCGATCTTCGCACCTTCCGTAACGTCCGCAATGCAGCGTTCGATCTTTTCGAAACTTGGAATTCCTTACTTATATGGCTCGGCAGGCCCAAATCGATATGATTGCTCTGGCTTCGTTTGGGCGGTCTTTGGCGATGCTGGAATGGAGTTTACTCGTCAGAGCGCCAGGAGCCTTTGGTCTATGTCTGTGCCTGTTTCCGGCGATGAAAGGTTCCGATTTGGCACTCTTGTCTTTTTGAACGGGCTCGGGCACATGGGAATCGTCGCAGACGAAAACGGGTTTTATCACGCCTCATCCAGCAAAGGGATAACCTACTCAAAATTTGCAGGATATTGGGAAAAGAGGATCGTCGGGTTTCGGAGATTGAGCCTGGAAGTCGAAAAAAAGATCGAACCTCCATCAGAGGTCGATGACAAATAGCCTATAAATTAATAGGTTTGGTCATATCAGGCCCCTGGTGAGACACCAGGGGCTTTTCACTTTCCTATAAACCCTGGGCGCGACGCAGGCTCATCACCTTCGCTTACCGCGATGACTTTCGAGGCATCTATGTGCAACAGCCGCTCAGACTCGTCCCTTAACCTGACGATCCCGTCCTCAAACCCTTCGAGCGTGCCGCGAAATACCGCTGCATTCCCGCAGTACACATCGGTTTTCTTACCCACCAGTTCCTTAATTATCTTTTCCATAGATAGCCGTATTTGATCGAATTTGACCGAAACTGCAATTGTATGTAAATCCGCCAGTTTTCGGAAATGGGCTATTTGTAGAACAGAACCGGAACAACTCGACCCAGTGCTCTTTCCGTTCTGGAATATTCCAATACAATGTAAGCCCCGACCTACACCTTTCCTGTCATTTTGACCGATTGAATCACCAGAATGACAAAACTTGTTGACGTTTGTTGATGCCCGACTTACATTGATTGTGGGCGACAAGTCCGCCTCACCGTTTCACAACGGTCGCCCTACGCAATCCTCCGCAAAAATACCACCCAAATAATCAGGAGATATCTGATGAAAAAGTTACTTGTCTTCTTCACACTTTTTCTTATCGGTGTGACAGGCTCATTCCTACTTCCACAAACCACGTCCGGCCAAAAAGGAAAATTCAGAAGATCGGAGAACGGTGTCAAAGACAGATACATCGTTGTTCTGAATGATGAGTATGTGGACAAATTTGCCTCAGACCCGGCCATTGAATCCGAGGCCTACCATCTTACAGGCGTTTATGGCGGTGAGGTAAAAGCGACTTATGCTTCCGCACTGAAAGGTTTTGTTGTCGAGTTACCCGAGCGGGCGGCTATCGCACTCAGCCAAAACGATCGTGTGGCCTTTGTCGAACAGGACGCTGAGATACAGGCTGAGTCGGTTGAAACCGCGGCCTCCTGGGGGCTCGACCGCATGGATCAACGGTCGCTTCCGCTGAATTCGCAGTATTCGTGGAACACAAGCGCTTCAAATGTGAACGCTTACATCATCGATTCAGGGATTCGCCCCACGCATGCCGACTTCGGCGGCCGAGCCACGGCCGATTATGACGCATTGAGCGATGGACAGAATGGAATCGATTGCTATGGTCACGGGACACACGTTGCCGGAACGATAGGCGGTGCGACTTACGGTGTAGCGAAAAATGTTCGACTCCACGGCGTTCGCGTCCTTCCATGCTCCGGTTCGGGCCTCGTCTCGCACCTCATTATGGGCATAAACTGGGTAACGGCAAACCACATCAAGCCGGCTGTAGCCAACATCAGTATCACCATCAGCACCGGATCTTCGGCGACCGACACGGCCATCCAGAATTCGGTCAATGCAGGCGTGACGTATGTCGTAGCGGCTGGAAATTCCAATCTAAACGCTTGTAACTATTCGCCCGGTCGGGTTCCATCGGCGATCACAGTCGGGGCGCTAAACTCGGACGATTCCAAGGCTGGATATTCCAACTTTGGGTCATGTGTTGACGTATGGGCCCCGGGCACCGGCATTCTGTCAACATGGTGGTCAGGGGATCTCGATACCAGATATTTGAGCGGCACCTCGATGGCTTCGCCGCATGTCACCGGTGTGGCCGCGCTTTATCTTGCGGCCAATCCTAACGCATCCCCTGCGGCGGTAGCTAACGGAATAACCTCTACCAGCACTGACAATGCTATCGGAGGTCTCGACGGTTCATCTCCGAACAAGATCGCTTACAGCATTCTTGACGGGAGCCCGCCGGTTCCGGAACCACCAGCACCGGCTCGCGTCGCTATCATCAAACGCACTTCAGCAGCGTCGGGGGAATCCACGCCGACGGCAGCCTTTCCATATGATGCCGCAAATCTTGCAGCTGCCAACTTTGTGCTTCAACCGGACAATCAGTTCGTCGATCCGAACGTAACCTCCTTTGGTTCCGGCAACGTTATCACAGTCACTGAAGCTCCAGTACTGGGGTGGAGGCTTACGTCGATATCGTGTGTAGAGAACTCGGGAGCCGGCAAGCCGAATATCGTAAATTCGACCGTCGACCTCACCAACCGGCGTGCGACAATAATCGCCGAAGAGGGTGAACAGGTAGATTGCACGTTCACGAGCGAGCCGCTAGCTCCGACAGCCTCTAACGCTGACATTACGGGCCGCGTTGCTTACTCGGATGGACGCGGAGTGAAAGGTGTCAGCCTTTCGATCTACGATGCGGGAACGGGCTACAGCAGATTCGTCACTACTAATTCATTTGGATACTTCACTTTCCGTGACCTGCCGACCACCCATTTCTATATCGTAACGGCAAATTCGACTCGTCGAGTTGTCATAAATAACAACGTCAGGGCTTTTACATTGACGGAGAATGTTGCCGGCGTGGACTTCCAGGTACTCAGGTAGGCAAGTATTCAGTCAAAGAAAATAACCGCTGGCTCTTCGGAGCCGGCTTTTTTTGTTTATCTGGACGATTTTTCTGGAATATTGCCAAATTAGGTGTATACTCTACGCAAATGCTTTGTTAAACGCCGTCATTCAGTACGGCGGGCTTTGTTCACCTTAAGAACCTGGAACTTTCTTGTACGGATTTGTCCTTGTTGGACAGGCAACTAAGTTCTTGTGCGCCAAGGATGTTTCCAATTTTAGGAGTAGCAAAAATTATGAGAACCCCACCTTTATCGAACCGTTATTTGACGGTGCTGACTACAGTACTTTTTATGGTCGCTCTGCTTGCGACTTCGACCTTTGCCCAAAAACGATCGCGCCTGATCCAGGACGTTGCACCAAAGGATGACTCGGCATTCACAAAAATGCCGCTAAATCCACCTGTTTTTCTACCTACTTCGCGCAATGTAGACTGTAAAGACCTCGCCTACAAATTGCAATATCCAGGAAATTTGGCGGCATTTGACCATATAGTCACGGGTGAAGAGTTGAAATTCACGTCGATGGTGCCCGGAACACAATCTTTACCGCTCGATTCAAATCCTGCCCTTTCGATCGAGATCACCATTGTAAACAATACGACCATGAGCAACTGGAAGCTGAACTGGACATCGGTTTCGGCTTTGAATCGTTTGGTCGCTGCCGTGATCGTCAAAGGCGGTGCGGGCGGTACGAATGTTTATACTTACCCTAACCTGTCCGCAGGGGACACGGGTCCGTTTGTTACTCCTGGCACGACCGGCAACGGGCTCAGCCATATTACGTTCTGTTTCGAACCATTTACTGCCCCGTCAGCAGCTCCAGGTTCAGTGGCGGGCCGAGTAGCTACATCTAAAGGTACGGGACTCTACGGAGCGACCGTGATGATCCAAAACGTTAATACGGGCGAGGTTCGCTACACTATGTCGAATACCTTCGGACGATATTCATTCAAGGATCTGCCGTTGACGGACTTTTACGTTTTGAGCGTATCGCACCGACGTTACCAGTTCGCTAACGGAACTCGGGCATTTACCCTCGATTCCGATTTAGCTGATATCGACTTCGTTGCTGGCAACTGACCTTTTTGTGCCAAGCGGAACCTTGAAAGGCGGCATTTCTATGCCGTCCTTTTTTGCGCCCCGCGACAGAGTTCCTTCCATGCGATCGCGATAATATGACTTCTGTTGATAGCAAATGAAGATGTCCGGTTTTGCTAGCACATCAAATGTCCCCTTTGGCGAATTGGGAGCGAAGCGGCGGGCCGCTTCGGTTTCAATTCGCGCGGATGTCGGCCGGGCCGTTTGAGAG